>NZ_JANZYO010000009.1 GCF_025506335.1 Mumia quercus | reverse complement strand
ACACGAAGGCCTCCTTGGTGGGGAGCGGTTCCTTAGACAGCTCCACTCCACACCGGGAGGCCTTCACCCATCTACGACATCAGACAGTGTCGTCACAGTTCCTCGACCAACCTGCCTGGACATCACACCTAGAGCGGCGCGGTGCCGACCATCCGGTCGAGCTGCCGCTTGGTCTGCACGAGCCGGACGACCAGCGCCGAGCGGACGTCGCGGTCGCCGCTGCGGGCCATCCAGGCGAGCCCGTCGGCGCAGACCGTCATCGTCTCGGCGAGCGCGGCGGCCTCGCGGGTCTCGCGGTCCGCGCCGGGCACCGGTGGCGGCTCGGCGACCAGCCGGTCCCACCGGCGGTGCAGCCGCGCCCATCCCCGCCTGTCACCGGTCGCGATGCCGCCCGCGGCGTCGACCACCGCGGCCACCTCCTGCTGGTACGCACGAGCGAACGTCGACGCGGTCATGCCGGCACCCCCTCGCGGTCGTCGGCCTCTGGCGGCACGGCCACCGCACCGGCGTCGAGCTCGGCCCTGACGTGCGGGAGACGGCGGTCGATCGAGGCCGGGAGCCACCAGTTGGCGCGGCCCAGCAGCGTCATCGTCGCGGGGACGAGCACCAGCCGCACCAGGGTGGCGTCGAGGGCGACCGCGACCGCCATGCCGAGACCGAGCATCTTGACGACCACGGCGCCCTCGGTCGCGAAGCCGAGGAATACCGCGACCATGATCGCCGCCGCGCTGGAGATCACGCGTGCGCTCGACGCCAGGCCGGTGACCACCGAGCCGCGGGCGTCCCCGGTCCGGAGCCAGCCCTCACGGATCCGCGACAGCAGGAAGACCTCGTAGTCCATGGACAGCCCGAACAGGATCGCGAACATGAGGATCGGCACCCAGCTGGAGACCGGCACCGCATGGTCCATCCCGAGCAGGGACGATCCCCACCCGTGCTGGAACACCAGCGTCACGACCCCGTACGCCGCGCTGATGGACAGCAGGTTCATCAGCGCCGCCTTGACGGGCACGACCACCGACCGGAACATCAGGGCGAGCAGCAGCATGGAGACCAGCACCACGAAGCCGACCACCAGCCACAGCCGCTCGGACAGCATCGTCGAGATGTCGGTGAGGATCGCGGTGCTCCCGGTGAGCTGGACGCCTTCAGGAAGGGTCTCGGCACGCAACGACGTGATCAGGTCGGCGGTGCGCTCGTCCTGCGGGCCGAAGGCCGGCTGCGCGTCGAAGACGGTGATCGCGCCGTCGGGCGAGGTGGTCGCCGGCCCCACGGCGGTGATCCGCGGGTCCGCCGCGAGCGTGTCCTGCAGCTGCGCGGTCCCGGCCGCGTCCACCATGGTGGTGTCGGCGACGAAGGTCAGCGGGCCGTTGGCGCCGGGACCGTACTCCTCGGCGACCAGGTCGTACGCCTGGCGGGTCGTGAACGACGTCGGGTCGGCGCTCGCGTCCTGCGGGAAGGTCCGCATACCGAGCGCCGGCGCCGCGAGCGCGACCAGGACCACGAGTGCGGCGAGCGCCCACGGCAGCGGACGCGATCCCACCCGGTGCGCCCACCGCCCGGTGACGGTCGAGGCCACGTCGCGCGCCGCCGCCTCCCCGTACGGGCGGTGGCGGTCCCGACGCGGGACCAACCGGTGCCCGGCGAGGCCGCACAGCGCGGGGACGAGGGTGAGCGCGGCCGCCATCACGGCGGCGACCGCGATCGCGGTGGCGGCGCCGAACGCCGAGTACGTCGGCAGCCCGGCCAGCCCGAGCCCGGTCAGGGAGACCAGGACGGTCAGACCGGCGAACACCACTGACCGCCCCGCCGTCGCGGTGGCATGAGCGGCCGCGTCGACCCGCGACGTTCCTGCCCTCAGCTGCTCTACGAAGCGGGTGACCAGCAGGAGGGCGTAGTCGATGCCGACGCCGAGGCCGACCATCGTCGCCACGGTGGGCGCCGTCGAGCTGACGTCGGTCGTCGCCGCGAGGAGCGTCACGCCGGCGCTGCCGACCGCGAGGCCTACCAGCGCGACCACGATCGGCAGACCCGCTGCGACGACCGAGCCGAAGGTCAGGACGAGGATGACGAGCGCGACGCCCACCCCGATGAGCTCGCCACGTCCGGACATCTCCATCGCCGAGCCGGGCACCTCTCCCCCGTACGCGACGTCGACACCGTCGACACCTGCGGCGGCGACCGCCTCCTCGAGGGGCTCGAGGGCACCCATCACCTCGTTGTCGGTGACGGGGACGTCGTAGCGCAGCGTCAGCAGCGCGGTGTCGGCGTCCTCCGACATCTGCGGGGGCGCCACCTGCACGACGTGCGCGACGTCGCCGAGCTCGTCGGCGAGCCGGGTGAGGTCGGCGCGGACGAGCGGGTCGCCTTCGGGGTCGTGGACGGTGACGAGCGCGCTCGCCCCGCCCGCCTGCGGCAGGTGGGCACGCAGCGCGTCGAGACCTGCTTGGCCCTCGGCGCCTGGCACGTCCCAGTCGTCCTGGAACGTGCCCCCTGCGCTCGATGCGAACGCGAGCACCCCGACGAGCACGACGAGCCACGCGCCGAGCGTGCGCCACGGGTGAGCCGCGGTCGTTCGACCGAGGCGGTACAGCATGCTGGACATCTCAGTTGCTCCTTGGTCATCCTCTGGACGTCCAGGAGCCTCGTACGCACCGCTTGGGGATCGCTTGGGAACGGCTTGGGGCGCCGCCGGACAACCGGCGACGCCCCTGAGGCGGTGGAGCCTTGGGCGCTACGCCGTGCCGCTGCTGCGCCGCGCGCGGCGAGACAGCGAGTCGATCGTGACGGCGAGCAGGAGCACCGCGCCGGTCACGATGTAGCGCACCTCGGCCTCGACCCCGATGAGGTTGAGACCGCTGGTGATGGACTGGAGGACGAGCATCCCGAACAACGCCGCGTACGCCGAGCCGCGCCCGCCGAACAGGCTCGTCCCGCCGATGACCGCGGCGGCGATCGCCATCAGGTTGGTGTCCGTGCCTCCGCTGGACTGTGCGACCGACTGCAGGCGCCCGGCCGCGAGGATGCCCCCGAGGACGGCGAACGTCGAGCAGGCCGCGAAGACCGTGAGGTAGACCCGGTTCACCGGGACACCGGCCCTCCGCGCCGCCTCCTCGTTGCCGCCGACGGCGAACACCGACCGCCCGAAGCGCGTCCTGCGCAAGATCAGGTCCACAGCGACGATGGTCGCGACCCAGAAGAGCGGCATGTAGCCGACGCCGCGGTCCTGGTTGAGGTACCACGCGCCGAACAGCAGCGCCGCCACCATCAGGACCGTCCGCACCACGGCGCCGCGCAGTGACGGCGCGGACAGGTTCGCGGCGCGACGACGCTGGATCGTCCGCACGCGCGTGCCGAGGTAGACGAGTCCGATGAGGACCGCGAGCCCGTACGAGACCGGCTCGGGGAGGAACTTGAAGTTGGCGAACTGGATCAGCCACGAGTCGATCGGCAGGTTCACCGTCCCCCTGCTGCCCAGGACCCACAGCTGCACGCCGAGGAAGGCGAGCAGCCCGGCCAGGGTGATGACGAAGCTCGGCACGCCGAACCGCGTGAAGAGCAGGCCGTAGAACGCCCCGATCGCCACGCCGGCGGCGAGCGCCACCAGGATCGCGGGGAGCAGCGGCCACCCCTGGTAGACCAGCAGGACCGCCAGGATCGAGCCGCCGACACCGCTGACCGACCCCACCGAGAGGTCGATCTCCCCGAGCAGCAGCACCAGGACGATGCCGAGGGAGATCATGCCGATCGTGGCCGAGTCGAGGCTGAGGTTGACAAGGTTCCGTGAGGAGAGGAACCGCTCGTTCTGGAAGAAGAACACCACCCAGATCAGGAGGAGCCCGATGACGACCGGCGCCATGCCGAGGTCGCCCGAGCGGATCCGGCGGCCGAAGGCGCCGAGCACCGCGCGCGGCGACTCGGTGCCGACGAGGCGTTCGTCGCTCTTGTCGAACGTCGTGGTCATGCGTCACGCTCCTCGGGCAGACCGGCGAGGGGGTCGATGTCGTCGGGGCTGATCGCCGCCCCCGTACGGTCGCGGGCGGCGCGCTCGGCGACGACGTTGTCGGAGGCGCCGGTGATCGCCGCCACGAGCTGCTCCGTGGTGACCTCGCCGATGGCGAACTCCGCGCCGTTGCGACCGAGCCGCAGGACGTAGATGCGGTCGGCGACGGCCTGCACGTCCGCCATGTTGTGGCTGATGAGGACCACGCCGAGTCCGCGGGCGCGCAGCCGCTCGACGAGGTTGAGCACCTCGGCGGTCTGCGCGACGCCCAGGGCCGCGGTCGGCTCGTCGAGCATGACGACCTTCGGCTCGCCCACCAGGCTGCGGGCGATCGCGACGGTCTGGCGCTGGCCTCCCGACAACGAGGCGATCGGGATGCGGACGGACGGGATCTTGGCGGAGAGCTGCTGCAGCAGCTCCCACGAGTGGCGCTCCATCTCGACCTCGTCCAGCACGCCGGCCGTGGTGCGCTCGTGGCCGAGGAAGAGGTTGGCGACGACATCGAGGTTGTCGCACAGCGCGAGGTCCTGGAAGACCGTCGCGATGCCGAGCGCCTGCGAGGCCTTCGGGCCGGGGATGCTGACGGGGCGGCCGTCGAAGACGATCTCGCCGCCGTCGGGCTGGTAGACGCCGGACATGATCTTGACGAGGGTCGACTTGCCCGCGCCGTTGTCGCCGACGAGTGCGACCACTTCGCCGGCTCGGACGTCGATCGAGACGTCGCTGAGGGCTTGCACGGCGCCGAAGCGCTTGTCGATGCCGCGCAGCGAGAGGATCGGCTGGCTGCCGTCGTTCATGATGTCCTTCGCTGTGGTGAGAACGTGTGCGGTCCGGGTGACCACGGCGTGCCGTGGCCACCCGGACCCGGGGGTTCTGGACGGATCAGCTCAGGCCGGCTGCGGCACAGGCGTCGGCGTACTCCGGCGTGCAGATGTCGTCGACGGTGTAGAACTCGTCGGCGACAACGGTGTCCTTGACGTTGTCCTTGGTCACCACGACCGGGTCGAAGATGAAGGAGTCGACGCCCTGGAAGTCCGTGGTGTCGCCGACGTCGTCACCGTTCACCAGGGCGACGGCCACCTCGGCGGCCTTCTCCGCCTCGGTCTTGATGGACTTGTAGATCGTCATGTACTGGTCGCCCGCGACGATCCGCTGGATGGCGGCGAGCTCGGCGTCCTGGCCGGTCACCGGCGGGAACTTCGTCAGTCCGTCCGCGCGCAGGGCCGCGATCACGCCACCGGCCTGGCCGTCGTTGGCGGCGTACACGCCGGCGAGCGAGGCCGCGTCGACGTTGTTGAGCTGGGACGTGACGAACTTCTGCGCGTTGTCGGGGCTCCAGTCCGGGTTGTCGAACTCGGCCACGACGTTGAGCCCGCTGGCGTCGATGGCGCTGTGCGCGCCCTTCTTGAACTGCGCGGCGTTGGGGTCGGTGGGAGCGCCGTTGAGCATGAGGATGTCCCCCTCGCCGCCGGTGGCCTCCACGAGAGCCTCGCCCTGGAGCTGGCCGACCCGCTCGTTGTCGAAGGACATGTAGTAGTCCGCGCCCTTGATGAACCGGTCGTACGCGATGACCGGGACGTCGGAGGACTGCGCCGACTGGACGATGCCGACGGCGGCCTCGCTGTCGACGGGGTCGAGGACCATCACGGCGGCGCCGTCGGTGATGGCGGACTCCGCCTGCTGCTGCTGCTTGGCGGCGTCCTGGTCGGCGTTGAGGTAGTTGACCTTGCAGTCGTCGCAGAGCTCGGCGACCTTCTTCTCGAAGAGCGGCTTGTCGAACGCCTCGTACCGGGTGGTCTTGGTCTCAGGAAGCAGGAGCGCGATGGTCTTGCTGTCGCTGCTGCCACCGTCGCCGTCGTCGTCTCCGCCGCAAGCGCCCAGTGCGGCCGCGAGAATCGCAGCCGCAGCCGCCCCTACAGCGGTGCGCGCAAACTTGTTCACTGTTCCTCCCCAGGAGTTTGTGACGTGGCACACACGGCCGCGCCTGTCGCGGCAAGTCTTCGTTCGTCAGCCCTAAATCGTCAAGTCGTGAACGAAAGAGCGTTGCAAAACCGCAACCTTCAACTGAAATGTTCATCCCTTGACGATTCATGGCAGCCGACTAGGTTTAGGCCCATGCCCCCTGCGTACGGCTCGCCTTCTGCGCTGCGCTCTGCCAACCTCGAGCGCGTCGTGGCGGCGCTGCGCGCGGTCGACGAGCTGAGCCAGGCACAGATCGCACGAGAGACCGCACTGGCGCCCGCCACGGTGTCCAACATCGTCCGCCACCTCGTCGCCATCGGCCTCGTCGAGACGACAGGCACGGTCGGGCGGCGCGGCTCGACCGTCCGTATCTCACGCGACGCCGGACTCGTGGCCGGGTTCGACTTCGGCCACTCCCACCTCCAGGTGGCGCTCGGTGACCTGGCGGGGCGGATCATCACCTCCCGCCAGTGCCCGCTCGACAACGACCACGCGTACGCCGACGGGCTCGCGCTGGCCTCGCAGATGCTCGGCGAGCTCCTCGACGAGATCGGCGAGGAGGCCAAGCGCGTCCATGCCGCGGGGGTCGGCCTGCCCGCTCCCATCAGCAGCGACGGCCGCATCACGGCCGGCTCGATCCTGCCCGGCTGGGTAGGAGTGACGGCGTGCGAGGTGGCGGCGGAGGCGTTCGGCGTCCCCGCGGTCGTCGACAATGACGCCAACCTCGGCGCGCTGGCCGAGCTCCGCACGCGCCCCGAGGTGACGACGCTCGCCTACCTCAAGGTGTCCTCCGGGATCGGCTGCGGCCTCGTCCTCGACGGCCGGGTCTACCGCGGCGGTCTCGGCACGGCCGGCGAGCTCGGGCACGTCACCCTCGACGAGTCGGGTCCCCTGTGCCGGTGCGGGAGCCGCGGCTGCCTCGAGGCGTACGCGGGAGGGACCGGACTCGTCGAGCAGCTCGCCGGCCGGCTCCCCGGACTCACGGTCCCGGACCTGGTGGAGCTCGCGGAGAACGGCGACGCCGGTGCGCGACGGCTCCTCGAGGACGCCGGGCGCGCGCTCGGGCAGGGCTCGGCGATCGTCGCGAACCTCCTGAGCCCCGGCAGGATCGTCGTCGGAGGCGACCTGGCCTGCGAGATCGTCGTCGACGGGATCCGTGACGGACTGCGCCGTCACGCCGTGGACGGTCTGCGCGGCGCGGTCGAGGTGTCGCTCTCCACGCTCGGTGACCAGGGCGTGGTCAAGGGCGCGCTGCTGCTCGCGCTCGACGCCGTCTCGCTCCCCCGCTGAGCCGCCGGCCCCTCGGGCTCAGACGGTGTGGGCGCCGAGGCCGAGCGCGGCGTTGAGCTCGGCCACCGACGGCACGCCCTCGAGCGCGCGCCCGTCCACCAGCACCGTCGGGGTCGCGCTGATCTTGCCCAATGCGGCTTCGGAGAGCGAGGCGACGAGGTCGGCGTGGGCCTCGCCGCGGACGCAGGACGCGATCGAGTCGCCTGCGCCCGCGTCCTCGCCGAGGGCGACCAGGGTCTCGTCGCTCAGGACGCCGTCGGCCGGCTGGTTCTCGAGCAGCGCCCGGACGTACGCGGCGTACCCCGACGGGCCGCCTCCGGTGGCCGCGCACAGCGCGGCGTTGACCGCCCGCGCCGACGAGCGCTGCGTGCGCGCGTTGTCGAGGAACGAGACCAGGCGGTACTCGACGGTGATCCGGCCGTCCTCCAGGAGCTCCTGCAGCATCACCCCGTGCGCGGCGTCGAAGGCCTTGCAGTGCGGGCACAGCGGCTCGACGTAGACGACCACCTCCGCAGCGTCGGAGGCGTCGGCAGCCGACGAGCCGTCAGGGTCGAGGTCGTCGGCGGACACCACCACTCCCCCGTCGGCGGTCAGGCCGGGGACGTCCGTGGCGCTGCCTCCCCAGGTCCCGCCGGTCGCGAGGTCCGCCGCGCGACCGCACGCGCTGACCAGGAACAGGCACAAGACGACCGTCAGGACTCGCACGAGGGGGTCACGCCGCATCCCGGAATCATCCCAGAGGCCTCGGCGCCGCTGCGCGCGGACTGCGGCGGTACGCCGAGACCGTCGGGTCACCGGTCAGCCAGAACCGCCACGGGACGTCGGCTGCCTGCGAGACCCCGACCCGAGGTCCGGTGCTGACCTCCTCGGGGGCCTGTGCAGCACGCCGCAGGACGAGCTCCGGCCCGGCGAGAGAGGAGCCGTTGTGCGCGAGCGTGAGACCGAGCGCCTGCGCGAGGTTGGCCGGGCCGCGGGCGAGGCGCACGTCCGGCACGCCGCCCCGACGTGCTCGGGCGACCTCGACACCCTCGACCACCTCCCCCGCCCGCAGCAGGACCGCCGACGCGTCCCCCTCCTCGCCGACGACGACGTTGGCGCAGCAGTGCATGCCGTACGAGAAGTAGACGTACAGCACGTCGGGCGGCCCGAACATGATCGCGCTGCGCGGCGTCGGACCCCGGAAGGCGTGCGAGGCCGGGTCCGACGTCCCTCCGTACGCCTCCACCTCGGTGATCCGTACGGTGACGTCGCCGTGGGTGAGCGTGGCTCCGAGCAGGCGGCGTGCCTGGCTCTCGATGTCGTCCGTCACCACGCGAGTGTGCCTGACGGTCCGGCTCGCCGCGAGACCGGCTCGTCGAGCTCACACCAGACGCGCGCGGAGCTCGGCGAGCTGCTCGGCGACCCGTGCCGGCGCGGTACCGCCCCGGGCGTCGCGCGACCCGATCGAGCCCTCGACGCTCAGCACCTCGCGTACGGCAGGGGTGAGGTGCGCCGAGACCGTGGCCAGCTCGTCGTCGGTCAGGTCCCACAGCTCCTTGTCCTGACCTTCCGCGACCCGGACGCAGGCGCCGGAGATCTCGTGCGCGTCCCGGAACGGGACACCCTGGCGTACGAGCCACTCGGCGATGTCGGTCGCGAGCGCGAAGCCCTGCGGTGCGAGCGCAGCCATCCGCTCGGTGTCGAACGTGAGGGTGGCGATCATCCCGGTGAACGCCGGGAGGAGGACCTCGAGCGTGTCGACGGAGTCGAAGACCGGCTCCTTGTCCTCCTGCAGGTCGCGGTTGTAGGCCAGCGGGAGCGCCTTGAGCGTGGCCATGAGTCCGGTGAGGTTGCCGATCAGGCGCCCCGACTTGCCGCGCGCGAGCTCGGCGATGTCAGGGTTCTTCTTCTGCGGCATGATGCTGGAGCCGGTAGAGAAGCCGTCGTCGAGCGTGACGAACCCGAACTCCTTGGTGTTCCAGACGATGATCTCCTCGGCGAGGCGCGACACGTCCACGCCGATCATCGCCGTGACGAACGCGAACTCGGCCACGTAGTCGCGCGAGGCGGTGCCGTCGATCGAGTTCGGGGCGGAGCCGGTGAACCCGAGGTCGGACGCGACCGCCTCGGGGTCGAGCCCCAGCGAGGACCCTGCCAGTGCGCCGGAACCGTACGGGGACTCCGCCGCCACCCGGGCATCCCAGTCGGCGAGCCGGTCCAGGTCGCGCACGAGCGGCCAGGCATGAGCCAGCAGGTGATGACTGAGGAGGACCGGCTGGGCGTGCTGGAGGTGCGTGCGGCCTGGCATCGGGACACCCAGGTGCTTCTCCGCCTGGTCGGCCAGCGCGGCGACCAGGCCACGCAGCAGACGACCGATCTCGGCCGCGTGGTCACGCAGGTAGGTGCGCCCCAGCGTCGCGATCTGGTCGTTGCGCGAGCGCCCGGCACGGAGCCGGCCCCCGAGCTCGGGCCCGAGACGCTCCACGAGGCCACGCTCGAGCGCGGTGTGGACGTCCTCGTCCCCGGGGTCCGGGGTGAACGCACCGGAGGCCACGTCGGCCTCCAGCGCGTCGATGCCGACGAGCAGCGCAGTGAGATCGTCCTCCGTCAGGAGGCCCGCACGGTGCAGGACGCGGGCGTGCGCCCGTGACCCTGCGAGGTCGTACGGCGCAAGACGCCAGTCGAAGTGGGTCGAGCGCGACAGCGCCTCGAGCTCCGGCGACGGTCCGGACGCGAATCGTCCGCCCCACAGCGCCGTCCGCTCCGCGGTCGTCTCCTCAGGCTGCTCGCCGGCCACGCTCACTCCCCCGCCAGGGACTGGTCGCGCTTGTTCGCGAGCGTGCTCGACATGCCGAAGATCTCGATGAAGCCCTTCGCCATGCTCTGGTCGAACGTGTCGCCCTCGTCGTACGTCGCGAGGTTGAAGTCGTACAGGCTCGTCGCCGAGCGACGTCCGGTGACCGTGGCCTTGCCGGCGTGCAGCGTCATCCGCACCTCACCGGTCACCGCCTCCTGCGAGGTGTTCACGAAGGCGTCGAGCGTGCGCTTGAGCGGCGAGAACCACAGGCCGTCGTACGCCAGCTCGCCCCAGCGCTGGTCGACCCCGCGCTTGAAGCGGGCCAGCTCGCGCTCGACGGTGACGTTCTCGAGCTCCATGTGCGCGGCGATCAGCGCCATCGCCCCGGGCGCCTCGTAGATCTCGCGGCTCTTGATGCCGACGAGGCGGTCCTCGACCATGTCGATGCGCCCGATCCCCTGCGCGCCCGCGCGCTGGTTGAGCTGCTGGATCGCCTGCAGCATCGTGACGGGCTTGCCGTCGATCGCGACCGGCGCCCCCGCCTCGAACGCGATGACGACCTCGTCGGCCTCACGCGGCTGCGCGGGGTCGGAGGTGTAGGAGTAGAGGTCCTCGATCGGCCCGTTCCAGATGTCCTCGAGGAAGCCGGTCTCGACGGCGCGACCCCAGACGTTCTGGTCGATCGAGTACGGCGACTTCTTCGTGACGTCGATGGGGAGGTTGTGCTCCTCGGCGTACGCGATCGCCTTCTCGCGCGTCCAGGCGTAGTCGCGGACCGGCGCGATGACCTTGAGCTCGGGGGCGAGCGCCTTCGCGCCGACCTCGAAGCGGACCTGGTCGTTGCCCTTGCCTGTGCAGCCGTGCGAGATCGTGGTGGCGCCGTGGTAGGTCGCCGCCTCGACGAGGTGCTTGACGATGAGCGGGCGCGACAGCGCCGACACCAGCGGGTAGCGGTCCTGGTACAGCGCGTTGGCCTTCACCGCCGGCAGGCAGTAGTCCTCGGCGAACTCGTCCTTGGCGTCGACGACGATCGACTCCACCGCCCCGCACTCGAGCGCGCGCTTGCGGACGACGTCCATGTCCTCGCCGCCCTGGCCGACGTCGACGGCCACGGCGATGACCTCCGCCCCGGTCTCCTGGCCGAGCCAGCCGATGGCCACCGAGGTGTCCAGGCCGCCTGAGTACGCGAGTACGACCCGATCGGTCATGATGTCTCCTTGTTCGTGTGCTTGGTCTCCGAGAGCCTCGCGGTCTCGGAGGTGGCGAGGGCCCGGAACTCGTCCGCGACGCCGGGCCCGCCGATGGGGTCCTTGCAGATGACCAGCACGGTGTCGTCCCCCGCGATCGTGCCGAGAAGGGTGCCCAGTGCCGCGTGGTCGATCGCCGAGGCGAAGAACTGCGCCGCACCGGGCGGGGTTCGGAGCACGACCAGGTTGGCCGACCCCTCTGCCGACACCAGCAGCTCGTTGCAGAGCCGCGCGAGCCGCGCCTGTGCGGAGACGGCCTCCACGGCCGGGCGCGGAGTCCGGTCGCCGCCCTCGCTCGGCACTGCGTACACGAGCCCACCTCCAGGATGGCGCACCCGCACGGCGTCGAGCTCGACGAGGTCGCGCGACAGCGTCGACGGTGTGACGTGCAGCCCATCGGCGGCGAGCAGGTCGGCGAGGTCGGTCTGCGACCGCACCACCTCGGTGCCGAGCAGCTCGATGATCCGCCGCTGCCGCGCTGCCTTGGTCCCCGGGATCGTGGTCACGGTGCGTCCTCGTGCCCGGCCTGCCGCAGCAGCCAGACGAGCAACGCCTTCTGGGCGTGGAGGCGGTTCTCGGCCTCGTCCCAGACCACGCTCTGCGGGCCGTCGATCACGTCGGAGGCGATCTCCAGCTCGCGGTAGGCCGGCAGGCAGTGGAGCACGATCGCATCGGTGGCGGCCAGGCCGAGGAGCTCGGTCGTGACGGCGTAGTCGCCGAAGGTGGCGATCCGCTCGGCCTTCTCCTCCTCCTGCCCCATCGAGACCCAGGTGTCGGTCGCGAGGACGTCTGCTCCCCGGGCCGCGTCGGCGGCGTCGGTGAGGAACGCGACCGACCCGCCCGTGGACTCGGCGATCCGGGCCGCGTCGGCCATCACGTCGGCCCGCGGCGCGTACTGCTCGGGCGCGGCGACCCGGACGTGCATGCCCGCGGTCGCGCCGGCGAGGAGGTACGAGTGGGCCATGTTGTTGGCGCCGTCGCCGAGGTAGGTCAGCGTGAGGCCGGCGAGCCGGCCCTTGTGCTCACGGACGGTCTGCAGGTCGGCGAGGAGCTGGCACGGGTGGAAGTCGTCGCTCAGCGCGTTGACGACGGGCACGGTGCTCACCGCGGCCATCTCCTCCAGCCCGGACTGCGCGAACGTCCGCCAGACGATCGCCGAGGCCATCCGCTCGAGGACGCGCGTCGTGTCGGCGACGGTCTCGCCGCGGCCCATCTGGCTCGTCCCGGCATCGAGGACCAGCGGGCTCCCGCCGAGCGCCGCGACGCCCACGGCGAACGACACACGGGTGCGCGTCGACGCCTTGTCGAAGATCACCGCGACGGTCTGCGGGCCCTCCAGCGGACGCTCGGCGTACGGGCTCTTCTTCAGCGCGTCGGCGAGGTCGAGGATCTCCGCCTGCTCGGCGGGCGAGAGGTCGTCGTCACGAAGGAAGTGCCTCATGCGTCGGTCTCCTGTCCGGTCGCGTACGTGTCGAGCACCGCCCGGACGACCGCCACGGCGGCGTCGGCCTGGTCCTCGGTGAGGATCAGCGGCGGGACCAGCCGCAGCCGGTCGGGTGCCGCCGCGTTGATGACCACGCCGCGCGCGAGGACTTCCTGCTGGACCTGCGGTGCCACCGCCTCGGCCAGCCCGACACCGACGAGAAGCCCCGCCCCCGAGGTGTCGGTGACGAACGGGTGGTCGGCCAGACCGGCGCGCAACCGCTCCCCTGTGACGGTCGCGCGCTCGAGCAGGCCCTCGGCCTCGATGGTGTCCAGCACCGCGTGCGCGGCAGCGGCCGCGACGGGGTTGCCTCCGAAGGTGGTGCCGTGGTTGCCCGGCTGCAGCAGGTCGGCCGCCGCGCCGACGGCGAGGCAGGCGCCGATCGGGAGTCCGCCGCCCAGGCCCTTGGCGAGGGTGACGACGTCGGGCACGACACCGGCTGCGGTGTGGGCGAACCACGCGCCCGTCCGGCCGATGCCGGTCTGGATCTCGTCCAGCCACAGCAGCGCGCCGTGCGCTGCAGTGACCTCGCGCGCCGCCACGAGGTAGCCGGGCCCAGGCTCGACCGCACCGGCCTCGCCCTGGATCGGCTCGAGCACGACGGCCGCCACCGTCTCGTCGACGGCGGCCCGCAGCGCGTCGGGGTCCCCGTACGGCACGAACGTGACCTCGCCCGGCAGCGGCTCGAACGGGGCGCGGTACGCCTCCTTGCTCGTCAGCGCGAGGGCGCCCATGGTGCGCCCGTGGAAGCTGCCGGTAGCTGCCACCAAGCGGGTCCGGCCGGTGCGCCGGGTGAGCTTGAGCGCGGCCTCGTTGGCCTCGGTGCCGGAGTTGGCGAAGAAGACCTTGCCCTCCGCCCCGAGCAGCCCGAGCAGGCGCTCGGCGAGCGTGACCTGCTGCTCGGTGGTGAAGAGGTTCGAGACGTGTCCCAGCGTGCCGAGCTGCTCGCTGACGGCCTTGAGCACGGCAGGGTGAGCGTGGCCGAGCGCGTTGACGGCGATGCCGGCCAGCAGGTCCAGGTAGCGGTTGCCGTCGGCGTCCCATACGTAGGCGCCCTCACCGCGTACGAGCACGCGCTGCGGCGTGCCGAACGTGTTCATCAGCGACGCCGAGTAGCGTCCGAGCCACTCCTGCTGCGTCGTCGTCTCGGGCGACGTCGTGCTCATGCCAGCCTCCTCAGGGCCGTCCGGATCTTCGTCTCCGCCTCGGGCAGCACCTGGGTCCCGACGCCCTCGTCGGTGAAGATCTCCAGCAGCACCGCGTGCGGCTCGCGGCCGTCCACGACCGTCGCACGCGGCACGCCACCGCGTACGGCCTTCAGGCAGGCGCCCATCTTCGGGACCATGCCGGAGGCGAGGCTCGGCATCAGCGCGTCCAGCGCGTCGACGCCGATCTCGCCGATGACGTCGTCGCTGTCCGGCCAGTCGCGGTAGAGGCCCTCGACGTCGGTGAGGACGAGCAGCTTCTCGGCGCCCAGCGCGACCGCGAGCGCAGCGGCGGCCGTGTCGGCGTTGACGTTGTGGACCTGGCCGTCGGCGTCGGGGGCGACCGACGAGACGACCGGGACGCGGCCGGCCTCGATGAGGTCCAGCACCGCCTCGGGGCGGACCTCGCTGACCTCGCCCACGAGGCCGAGGTCGACCTCCTCACCGTCGACGACCGCGCGGGTCGGCACCGCGGTGAACAGGCCGGCGTCCTCCCCCGACAGCCCGACCGCCACAGGGCCGTGTGCGTTGAGCAGGCCGACGAGCTCGCGTCCGACCTGGCCGACCAGCACCATCCGGACGACGTCCATCGCCTCCGGCGTCGTGACCCGCAGGCCTCCGCGGAACTCCGAGGCGATGTCGAGCCGGTCGAGCATGGAAGAGATCTGCGGACCGCCGCCGTGGACGACGACCGGCCGGAAGCCGGCGTACCGGAGGAACATGATGTCCTCGGCGAACGCCTTCTTGAGCTCGTCGTCGACCATGGCGTTGCCGCCGTACTTCACGACGATGACCTTGCCGTGGTACTTCATCAGCCACGGCAGGGCGTCGGCGAGGATCGCGGCCTTCTCCGTCTTGCGCTTCCAGTGCGCCGGGACGTCGACTGCGGTGGAGGTGTCGGGGTCGGTGCGGGTGTCGGTCATGAGCTGTACGCCGAGTTCTCGTGGACGTAGGCCTGCGTGAGGTCGTTCGTCCAGATCGTCGCGGAGGCGTCCCCCGCCTTGAGGTCGATGGTCACCGTGACCGCGCGCGGCTCGAGGTCGACGAGGTCACGAGGCTCCCCGGGGCCCGACTGCTTGCAGACCCACACGCCGTTGATCGCGACGTCGAGGTCCGCGGGGTCGAACGCCGCCTGGGTGGTGCCCACCGAGGCGAGGATGCGTCCCCAGTTGGGGTCGCGGCCGTAGATCGCGGTCTTGAAGAGCGCGCTGCGCGACACCGCACGGCCGACCTCGAGCGCGTCGGCCTCCTCGGCGGCGCCGCGCACCTCGATCGCGATGTCGTGGTCGGCACCCTCGGCGTCGGAGAGCAGCTGCAGCGCCAGGTCGCGGCACAGCTCCTCGAGCTGCCCCGCGAACTCCTCGACGTCGGGCTCGACGCCAGACGCCCCGCTGGCCATGAGCAGGACGGTGTCGTTGGTCGACTGGCAGCCGTCGGAGTCGAGCCGGTCGAAGCTGCGCGAGGTCGCGCGCCGCAGGACCTCGTCGCACTGCTCCGGCGTCAGCAGCGCGTCGGTCGTGAGGACGACGATCATCGTCGCGAGCGACGGCGCGAGCATGCCGGCGCCCTTGGCCATCGCCCCGATCACGTACCCGGCGCCCTCCACGACGCCCTGCTTGGGTCGGGAGTCGGTGGTCATGATCGCCCGCGCCGCGTCCGGTCCCCCGTCGGCGTCCAGGCCGGAGACCGCCGCGCGGACTCCGGCGAGGAGGGTCTCACGGTCGTTGAGGAGCCCGATCAGCCCGGTCGAGGCCACCTGGACCTCGATCGGCGCCAGGCCGAGCAGCTCGGCAGCGAGCTCGGCGGTGTGGTGCGTCGTCGCGAACCCTTCAGGACCCGTGTAGCAGTTCGCACCGCCGGAGTTGACGACCACCGCGCGCGCCTTGCCGGTCTGGATCGCCTGCTCGCTCCACAGCACGGGGTTCGCCTTGCAACGGTTCGAGGTGAAGACGGCGGCGGCGCTGTCAACCGGCCCGTCGTTGACGACGACGGCGACGTCGGGGTCACCGCTCGACTTGAGGCCCGCGGGCACGCCTGCTGCCCGGAAGCCCTGGGGTGCGGTCACGCTCACGGGGCAACTCCGATCGTGCTCAGTCCGGTGGTCTCGGGAAGTCCGAGGGCGAGGTTCATCGACTGGACGGCGCCGCCCGCCGTGCCCTTGGCGAGGTTGTCCATGGCGCCGATCGCGACGAGCCGCTCCGCCCGCTCGTCCACGGTCGCCTGCAGGTGGACCATGGTCGCGCCGAGCACCGACTGCGTCTGCGGCCACCGGCCCTCGGGCAGGACGTGCACGAACGGCTCGTCCGCGTACGCTTTCTCGTACGAGGCGCGGACGTCGGCGACCGTGACGCCTTCGGTGACGGGGGCCGACACGACCGCGAGGATGCCCCGGGCCATCGGAGCCAGGACGGGCGTGAACGACACGCGCGGCGCGTCGGCCCCGCAGGCGCGCAGATTCTGCTCGATCTCCGGGGTGTGACGGTGCACGCCGCCCACGCCGTACGCGCTGGCCTGGCCCATCACCTCCGACGCGAGGAACGACGGCTTGAGGCTCTTGCCCGCACCCGACGTACCGGTCGGGGCGACGACGTTGACGTCGGCCCCGACGAGACCGTCGCGGACCGCCGGCATGATCGTCAGGGTGGAGACCGTGGGGAAGCACCCTGGGACGGCGACGCGCTTGCTGCCCGCCAGCCGCTCACGCTGACCGGGGAGCTCCGGCAGCCCGTACGGCCAGGTGCCGGCGTGCTCTCCCCCGTAGAACGCCGTCCAGTCGTCGGCGCTGCTGAGCCGGAAGTCCGCTCCGCAGTCGATGACGAGGACGTCCGGGCCGAGCGAGGCGGCGACCTCGGCCGACGCCCCGTGCGGGAGCGCCAGGAAGACCACGTCGTGACCGGCGAGGTGCTCGGCGTCGGTCGGCTCGAGGACGCGCTCGGCCAGCGGCGTGAGGTGCGGGTGGTGCTCCCCCAACGTGCTCCCGGCGCTCGACGCGGCCGTGAGCGCCCCGAGACCGACGTCGGGGTGCGCCAGCAGCGTCCGCAGGAGCTCCCCGCCGACGTAGCCGCTCGCACCGGCGATGGCGACCGAGATCGATGTCATGTGCACAGTCTTGCAGACACCTGCAAGACCTTGCAAAGGGGGTTCCCCCGAGACGAAAGCAACCTGACCGAATCTGGCGCGCCAGTCGGTCAGGTTGCTTTCACCACGCGGACGGGGAGGGGTCAGGTGCGCTGGACGGCGCCCGTGAGGGCCGCGGCGCGGGCGACGGCGGCCTCGCGGACCTCGGCCGTCTCGGCCTCGGTCAGCGTGCGGTCGCTTGCCCGCATCCGCAGCGCGAACGCCAGCGACTTGTGTCCTTCGGGCACCTGCTCGCCGGTGTAGACGTCGAACAGGCGCACCGACTCGACGAGCTCACCGCCGCCCTCCACGAGCGCCGCGGCCACGTCGGCGCTGGCGACGTCGGACGCGACGACGAGCGCGACGTCCTCCTTGGCGACGGGGTAGGCCGAGAACGAGGGACGCGGCCCGAGCACGGGCGCTGCGGCGATCACGGCATCGAGGTCGATCTCGGCCGCGACCGTACGGGCGGGGACGCCGTACGTCCGACAGACTCGAGGATGCAGCTCGCCGGCGTAGCCGACCACCACTCCCCCGATGGAGAGCACCGCCGTACGGCCGGGGTGCCAGGGTGCCGGGATCTCGCCGGCGGCCACGTGGATCGGGACGTGGACGGCCTTGCCGACGCGGCGTACGGCCTCGATGGCGTCGCCCCACTGGACGCGGCGCCCCTCACCCCACCAGCCGGCGCGCTCGCGACGTCCGGTCGCCACCAGCACCAGGTGCTGCGGCTGCTCGGGCAGCGCGGCGTCGAACGCGGCGTACTCCTCGTTGCTGGGCGCGCTGTCGACGCCGTAGATCGGCGCCTCGGTCACCTCGGGCTTGGGCAGGAACACCCGACCGGTCTCGAAGAGTGCGACGTCGTCGTGGCCGCGCCCGACGTTGAGCGCGAGCGCCTTCATCGCCCCGGTCATGAGGGTCGTGGTGAGCCCGGGCTCCTCTGCGGACAGCGGGTTCTCGAGGAGCACCTGGTCGCGACGCGGGTCGCTGTCGTCCAGCCCGAGCTTGTCGAAGTCGGCGGGCCCGGCGAACGGGAAGGTCTTGACCTCCACATAGCCCGCGCCGGCCATCACCTGCCCGATGCGACGGCGCAGCCGCTGCTCCGGGGTGAGACCACGCCCCACGGGCGCATGCGGCAGCAGCGAGGGCACCTTGTCGTACCCGACGTAGCGCAGCACCTCCTCGACCATGTCGTACGGGTCGGTGAGGTCGGGACGCCACGTCGGCGGCGTCACGACGAGCGTGCCGCCGTCGTGCTCGACGCCGCAGCCGTTCGCAGTCAGGGCGACGACCGCCGTGGCGGGCGCGATGTCGACACCGGAGATGCGCGCCGGCAGGTCGTCGGCGAGCGTGACCTGCGGCTGGGCGGGCGGTCCGCCCACCACCGTGGCGCCGGGCGCGATCTCGCCGCCGCCGAGGGCGACGAGAAGGTCGGCGACGCGCTGGGCCGCGTACGGCGGGAGCGCCGTGTCGACGCCGCGCTCGAAGCGCCGCGACGCCTCGCTCGAGAGCTTCTGGATCCGCGCCGTCCGCGCGATCGTCGGCGCGTCGAAGTGCGCGGCCTCGATGACGATGTCGGTGGTGTTCGGACCGAGCTCGGTCGTCTGGCCACCCATCACGCCGGCCAGGCCGATCGGCCCGGACTCGTCGGTGATGAGGAGGTCCTCGGGCGTGACGTCCCGGACGACGTCGTCGAGGGTCGTGATCTTCTCGCCAGGACGCCCTCGGCGCACGGTGATCGGGCCGCGCAGCGCGTTGCGGTCGTACCCGTGGATCGGCTGGCCCAGCTCGAGCATCACGTAGTTCGTGACGTCGACGGCCAGCGAGATCGGGCGCATCCCCATGAGCTCGAGACGGCGCGACATCCAGCGCGGCGTGGGAGCCGTGGGGTCGAAGCCGGTGACGGTCCGGGTGACGAAGACCGGGCACGCCACGGGATCCTCGACGACGACCGGGTAGTCCCCGGAGCCGTCGGAGGTCAGGGTGAGGTCGGCCGGGTCGCGGTAGGCGACGTCGTAGCCGATGGCCGCGTCGCGGGCCACGCCGCGCAGCGACAGTGCGTACGCACGGTCGGGGTTGACCTCGAGGTCCAGGACGTCGTCGCGCAGGCCGAGCAGCGCGATCGCGTCGTCCCCGACCTCGGCCGAGCCCGCGGGGAGCACGATGATGCCGTCCCGGTCGCCAGCGGTCCCGAGCTCGGCGCCCGAACAGATCATGCCGTCGGAGACGTGCCCGTACGTCTTGCGCGAGCTGATCGGGAAGGGACCGGGCAGGACCGAGCCGGGCAGCGCGACGACGACGAGGTCGCCGGGCCCGAAGTTGTGGGCGCCGCAGACGATGCCGCGCGGCTCGTTGCCCTCGGCGTTGTGAGCGGGCCCCACGTCCACCGAGCACCAGTTGATGGTCTTGCCGTTCTTCTGCGGCTCCGGCTCGGCCGACAGCACGCGGCCGACGACGATCGGGCCGCTGAGCTCGGCACCGACGGTGTCGATCTCCTCGAGCTTGAGGTCGAGCATGGTGAGACGGTCCGCCAGCTCGGCGGTGGTCAGGTCGGCGGGCAGGTCGACGTAGTCGCGCAGCCACGACACGGGGACGCGCATCAGATCTCCACTCCGAACGGCTCGGTGAAACGGATGTCACCGTCGAACAGGTCACGCAGGTCGGCGATGTCGTACCGGCCGGTGATCGTACGGTCGAGCCCGATGCCGAAGGCGAAGCCCGAGTAGCGCTCGGGGTCGACGCCGTTGGCGACGAGGACGCGCGGGTTCACCACACCGCAGCCGCCCCACTCGACCCATCCCTCGCCGCGGCAGGTGCGGCACTCCGCGACCTTCGCGGGATCGTTGTGGCAGACGTAGCAGAGCAGGTCCATCTCAGCGCTCGGCTCGGTGAAGGGGAAGTACGACGGGCGGAAGCGCGTCGTCATGCCCTCGCCGTAGATCGCCTGCGCGAAGTGGTCGAGCGTGCCCTTGAGGTGGGCCATCGACAGGCCCTCGTCGATCGCGAGGCCCTCCACCTGGTGGAAGACCGGCGAGTGGGTGGCGTCGAGCTCGTCGGTACGGAAGACGCGGCCGGGAGCGATCACGTAGATCGGCGGCTTGCGGGTGAGCATCGTGCGCGCCTGCACCGGGGAGGTGTGGGTGCGCAGCACCATCGCGGCCTTCTCGGGAGCGACCCAGAAGGTGTCCTGCATCGTGCGCGCCGGGTGGTCCGGACCCAGGTTGAGCGCGTCGAAGTTGAGCCACTCGGCCTCGGCCTCGGGACCCTCGGCGACCTCCCAGCCCATCGCCACGAAGATGTCGGCGACCCGCTCCTGGATGGTCGTCAGGGGGTGCCGGGCGCCGACGGGCTCACGGTCGGTCGGCAGCGTCACGTCGACGGTCTCGTCGGCGAGCATGCGGGCCTCGGCCTCGACCTCGAGCACCGCGGTGCGCTCGGCGATCGCCTCGGCGACGGCCTTGCGGGCCTGGCCGACACGCATGCCGGCGTCCTTGCGCGCCTGCGGCGGGAGCGCGCCGATCTCGCGGTTGGCCAGGGCCAGCGGCGAGCGGTCGCCCGCGTGCTCGATCCTCACCTGCTTGAGCGACTCGAGGGAGTCTGCGGCGCCGATCGCGGCCAGTGCCGCATCGCGCATCGCCTCGACCTCTTCGGCGTGCAGCGGCGAGACCTCGACCGGGTCGTAGTCGCTGTTGGGTCCGGACATGGTCACCTTTCTTCGGGCGCGGCCGCAACGCCGAGCACAGTCCAGTCTAGGGAGGTTGTCGAACGGGTTACGGGCGCGGTATCTCGCGCAGCACCTCGGGGAGGTTCTCCGGAAACCACACCCCGACGCAGGCGCCGCCACGGTCGCCGTCGCACACCTCGATCTCGCCGCCGTGCGCGTCCACGACGCCCTTGACGACGTACAGGCCGAGGCCGGTCCCGCCCCTGTCCCCGGAGCGCCAGAACCTGGTGAAGACGCGCGTGCGGATCTCCTCGGGGATACCCGGGCCGAAGTCGAACACCTCGAGCGCGACCCCGTCGGGGAAGCGCGTCGGGCGCCGCAGCACGATCTCGCGCACCCCCATGCCGTGCCGCTGGGCGTTCTCGACCAGGTTGGTGACGACCTGCGCGTACCGGTCGGCGTCGACCCAGACCCGGGGCAGGTCCTCTTCGGCGGTGACGTCGAGAGAGAGCCCGCTGCCGGCGGAGATGTTCTCGAGGACCCGCTGCGTCGCCTCGACGAGGTCGAGCGGCTGCGGGCGCAGCGTGAGCCGGCCGGAGTCGATGCGCGCGGCGTCGAGGAGGTCGGTGATGAGCCGCGACAGCCGGTCGGCGTCGGAGTCGACCGTCTCGAGCATGAGCTGGCGCTGCTCGTCGGAGAAGCGGTCCCAGTTGTTGAGCAGGGTCGCGGTGAACCCCTTGACGCCGGTGAGCGGGGAGCGCAGCTCGTGCGCGACGGTCGCCACCAGGTCGGACCGGACGCGGTCGCGGTGGGCGCGCGCCTTGGCCGTCCGCAGCGACACGACAAGCTGCTTGACCGGCTCGAGCGGCGCCTCGCGCACCAGGGTCGCCGTCACCAGCAGCTCGACACCGTCAGGGGTGTGCCAGCTGCCCTCGGACAGCCGCGTACGAGTCGCCAGCCCGTCGTACGGGCGCAGGCACGCGAACCACGAGTTGCCCGCGAGGTCGTCGAGCGGGAGGGCGGTCGCGACGTGCGAGCCGATCAGCTCGTCGGGCCGACGGCGCAGGATCCGCGACGCGGCGCGGTTCACCCGGGTGACGAGCCCTTCGGCATCGGCGATGACGATCCCGTCGGGCAGGAGGTCCACGTCGATCACGTCGGACTCCTCAGGCTCGCCGGTCGTGGGTCACGCGGGCGGAGGCGTACAAGCACACGGCCGCGGCGGTCGCGAGGTTGAGGCTCTCGGCCCGCCCGTAGATCGGGACGGCCACGACCGTGTCGGCGAGGGCCCGGGTCTCGGCGGGCAGCCCCCAGGCCTCGTTGCCGAAGAGCCAGGCGGTCGGGCCGTCGAGCAGACCGGTGCGCTCGGCCTCCGGCAGGTCGAGGTCGGCCTCGCCGTCGGCGGCGAGGACGCGCAGCCCGCCCTCGCGGAGCGCGCCGAGGGCGGCGGCGGTGTCGCGCGCGACCACCACGTCGAGGTGGAAGAGGCTGCCGACGCTCGCGCGGACGGCCTTGGGGTTGTACGGGTCGACGGAGTCGCCGACCAGGACCACGGCGTCGGCGCCCGCGGCGTCCGCGCACCGGATCACCGTCCCGGCGTTGCCGGGGTCGCGGACGTCGGCGCACACCGCGACCAGCTGTGGCCGGCGTGCCAGCGCCGCCTCCAGCGGCACGTCCAGGTAGTCGCACACGGCGACGACGCCCTGTGGGGAGACGGTCTCGCTGATCGCGGCGACGACCTCGTCGTCCACGACGTGCCAGCGGGCGCCGCCCGCCTCGGCGAGGTCGCGATAGCGCGCCGTCACCGCCTCCGTGGCGTAGACGTCATGGACCGAGCCGGTGCCCTCACCGGCCGCGCGAAGAGCCTCGCGTACCGCTTGGGGCCCCTCGGCGAGGAAGGCCCGTTCCTTCTCCCGGAAACGCCGCGTGGCGAGCCTCCGGGCAGCCCGCACCCGCCCCGTACGGGGGGTGAGGACGTGCTCGGGACTCGCCACGTGCGTGGTGCGAAGCGCGGAGACGCGGCCCGTCAGGCCGCGGCGTCCGACTTCGGCTTGTTGACGTCGTCCGGCAGGCTCGCCTTGGCGGTCTCGACCAGCGCAGCGAACGCGGTCGGGTCGGTGATCGCGAGGTCGGCGAGGATCTTGCGGTCGACCTCGACACCGGCCAGACGCAGGCCCTGGATGAAGCGGTTGTACGTCAGGTCGTGCTGACGCACCGCCGCGTTGATGCGGGTGATCCAGAGACGACGGAAGTCGCCCTTCTTCGCCCGGCGGTCACGGTAGCTGTAGACCAGCGAGTGGGTGACCTGCTCCTTGGCCTTGCGGTAGAGACGCGAGCGCTGTCCGCGGTAGCCGGATGCGCGCTCCAGCGTCTCGCGACGCTTCTTCGCTGCGTTGACGGAACGCTTCACGCGTGCCATGGGTTACTCCTCGTTCGGTGTGTCTCGGGTGCGGCGTACGGCGTGGGGATGAGGGCTCAGAGCCCGAGCATCCGCTTCACGCGGGGGACGTCAGCCTTGGCGATCGGCTGGTCGCCGCTCTCGAGGCGCGTACGCGCGGTGTTCTGCTTCTGCATCATGTGCGTACGACGACGGCCGTGCTTGTGCACGAGCTTGCCGGTGCCGGTCACCTTGACGCGCTTCTTCATGCCCGAGTTGCGCTTCATCTTCGGCATCTCATGCCTCCATGTCTGGGTCGATGTTCTCCGAGCGCTTGCGCGGCTTCTTGGCCGCGACCTGCTCGACTGCATCGCGCTGGGCCTTCTCGTAGGCGGCGTCGGCGTCGCGCTCGGCTGCCCGCTCGGCAGCCTTGCGGTCCTTGGCCTCCTTGGCCTCCACGCGTGCTTCTGACTTCTTCTTGTGCGGGGCCACGACCATCGTCATGTTGCGGCCGTCCTGGCGGGGCGCCGCCTCGATGAAGCCGAGCTCCTCGATGTCGCCCGCGAGACGCTGGAGGAGGCGGAAGCCGAGCTCAGGGCGGCTCTGCTCACGACCACGGAACATGATCGTGATCTTGACCTTGTCGCCCTGCCGGAGGAACCGCTCGACGTGACCCTTCTTGGTGTCGTAGTCGTGCTGGTCGATCTTCGGACGCAGCTTCATCTCTTTGATGATCGTGTTCGTCTGGTTGCGTCGGGACTCACGGGCCTTCTGCGCAGCCTCGTACTTGAACTTGCCGTAGTCCATGAGGCGGCAGACAGGCGGACGGGCCGTCGGAGCGACCTCGACCAGGTCGAGATCGGACTCTTGAGCGAGCCGCAGCGCATCCTCGAGTCGGACGATGCCGACCTGCTCGCCGTTGGGACCGACGAGCCGGACCTCGTTGGCGCGGATGCGGTCGTTGACGCGAAGCTCTGTGGTGATGGGTCCTCCTGGGTTCGTACCGGTGCGTCGTCGCGCGACGACCACCTGGAAACGAGTCTCGTCAAACAAGAATGGCCTTCGCTTCGAAGCGAAGGCCACCAGGATCCCGTGCCGTACGACACTTGCTCCCCACGGGACGACCCCTGAGGGGCGCCTCGCGGCGAGTGACCCGACGATCCAGGACCGCCCAGGTGGGAGTGGACTCCACTTCGACGGTCAACCGTAGCAGACGACCGCACCGGACCGAAATCGCCTGGCAACGTTCCCGATGCGGCGCCTTAACGCGCGGTCGCGAGGCTGGTCCCATGCTCTTCCGCGTCCGCACCACGATCAAGGACAGGCCCGGCGTCCTCGCCAGCCTGGCCCGCTCGTGCGGGGAGGGCGGCATCAACATCTTGAGCCTGCAGGTCTTTCCGTCGCACGACGGGGTCACCGACGAGCTCGTCGTGAGCGTCGCCGGAGGATGGACCGAGGTCGCCGTCCGCGACCTGGTCGCCGAGGCGGGCGGCGAGCACGTGGCCGTGACCCGGTGCACCGCCCGCTCGCTGCGCGACGCCCCCACCGGCTACCTCCAGGCGGCTGCCCGCGTCGTGCGCGGGACGACCTCGATCGCCGAGGAGCTCGTGGGGCTGCTCGAGACCGATCCCCCGGACGTCGCCGACTACGCCGGTCACGACACGATCGTGCTCGACGACCACACGGTCGCCCGCGCGGTGGCGTTCACGCCGGTGGAGCGCGCCCGCGCCCACGCTCTCCACGAGCTCGTGACCGCGGTCGTCTCCCCGCAGCCCGCGCGCACCCGGCTTCCCCTCCCCGACCGCGCCCCAGCCTCGCGTCAGGGCCGCGGTACGGTCCGCGCTCCGGCGGTGACCCCGCAGATCCGCGCCACCACGGCCGACGACACCAGCGCAGTCGCCGACATGCACACGCGGTGCGGCGAGGAGACGCTCTACCGCCGCTACCACGCCCCGATGACCGGGGTGATCCACCGCCGGATGGCGCGTCGGCTCGTCGCCCCGGTCGGCGGGAGCGCCCTGGTCGCGGAGGTCGGCGCGAGGCTCGTCGGTCACGCGATGGTCGTCCCCACCGACGAGGAGACGCCCGGGACGTGGGAGCTCGGCGTGATCGTCGAGGACGCCTGGCAGCGCAAGGGCATCGGGACCGCCCTCGTACGGAGGGGGGCGCGCCTCGCCCGCGCGTGCGGCGCCGAGGAGGTCGTCCTCGTCACCCAGCCCGGCAACGACGCGCTCCTCAAGACGGTGGGACGCGCGGGATTCCTCGCCCGCATCACGCGTGTCGACGCGACGGTCCGGGTCACGGTCGACGTGACGCTTTGTTAGGCTGCCCGGCGTCTCGACCCGTCCGGGACCGAACCGAGGAGCAGCGTTGAGCATCTCCGTACGAGCGGCGGCGGCGTGCTGCGCGGCAGCCGCCCTCGTGTCCGCCTGCGGCAGCGATCCGATCGACACCGTAGAGGTCGAGGAGCGGATCAAGACCGGCTACGAGCGGCAGGTCGAGGGCTCGTCCGTCGAGTCCGTGACGTGTCCGGACAACCTCAAGCGCGAGCCGGGGGTGACCGCGACGTGCCGGCTCACCCTGTCCACCGGGGTCTCCGGGACGGTCGACATCGCCGTCCGCGAGGACGAGAAGATCGAGTGGAAGGTGACGCGGGCGCTCCGCGAACCCGCCGACGACTGACCCGCGAGCGATCGCTCGACTACGCCGGGCTCGTCCAGGCCCAGCTGGCGCCGACCGCGACGAGCTCGTCCCCCGCGGCGAGGTGCTGGAGGTCCTCGGTCTCGACCACCGCGCGTACCGGTCCGGCGAGGTCGAGCAGCAGGGCGGTCGCCCCCTCACCGAGCGCGGCGCTCGCCGCCTCGCGCGCCCAGACCGGGACGGGCCGCGCGTCGGGACGCCACCGCTGCAGGGTCTCCAGCGAGCTGAACGCCAGGAGCCCCTGGCGACCGTCGGCACCGGTCATCATGACGGTCGCCATGTCCGCCTCCTTGTCGGAGCCGACCGCGGTCTCACCGCGTACGGCCACGACGGGGACGAGGACGCGTGCGCGGCCGAGGGCGACCAGGACGGGCGCCAGCGCTCCGTCTGCGTCGTAGGCGCTCAGCGCGGCTGACAGCTGCGGATCGACCGAGCCGTCGTCGCCCGGGAACGCGGGTTCTGCGAGGGATGCCACTGCTCCACGCTAACCCGCGGGTGCGCAGTCTCTCGCGGGAGGTCTCGGAGTCTCTCGCGGGAGGTCTCGGAGTCTCTCGCCACGGGTGGGCTGGGGGTGGGAATGAGGCAGACTGGGGGGATGAGCACCGACGCCATCACGCTGCTTCCCTGGGCCGCGGTCCTGTCCGCCCTCGCCGGCTTCTTCGCGTGGCGGGCCTGGAGGGCCGGGGACCGCGCGGCGGCCGTGCGCCGGACCGGCTGGGCGCTGGTGCCGTGGGCGCTCTGGCTGGCCGGCGGGTTGCGGCTGGTCGTACGGATCGGCTCGGCGATCGCGGACTGGGCCGCCGGGTTCGTCTTCCGCCCGAGCGTGTGGCTCGGCCTCGGCGTCGCGGTCGTGGCCGTCGTCCTGATCGTCGTCGGGTCGCGCATGCGCGACCGGGCCGCGCCCCGCGCTGCCGAGCCCTCCGCCCGCAAGCCCGCGGTCGGCAGCCGCGGCGCGAAGCCGGCCAAGGACGACGACCTCGCTGAGATCGAGGACATCCTGCGCCGTCACGGGATCGAGTAGACCCCCGGGTCAGGCCTCGTCGTCACCCTTCGGTCGCCGGGGGCCGCCCGCCTCGAGGATGCGCTCGCGGAGGTACCAGACCGCGTCGCGTGCCTTCGGCCCGTCCGACGACGGGATGCCCAGCATCATGATGCGCCGGTCGTCGCGCGTGGCCACCGACGGCCACGGCGCTCCCTGGGCGTACGCGACATCGAGGATCTCGGTCCACGCGAGATGGTGCGTCCGGAAGCCGTTGCGGACGTGCAGGCCGTCGTCGTCGGCGACCACTCGGCTGCGTCCGATGCCCCAGAAGACGGCGTCGGCGAACAGCAGGAAGAGGACGAGCGTGCCGGTCTGGAGCCCGGTGAACCCGGCGCGCACCTCCGGCGGCAGCGTCAGCGCGATCGCGAAGAACAGCACCCACAGGCACACGCCGGCGACGATGCCGACGATCTTCGGCCCGACGGGGCGGAAGACGCGACGGCCGCCTGTGGGCGCCGGTCTCTCGTCGCCGCTCACAGCCGGCACGCCAGGATGTCGGTGACCAGGGTGCCGCGGGCACCGAGCGCCCAGAGCTCGTCCATGACCTTCTGGGCGGCGTCGCGCGGCACCATCGACCGGACCGCGACCCACCCTTCGCGATGAAGGGGCGACACCGTCGGCGACTCGATCCCCGGGGTGAGCGCGACGGCGGCCTCCACCTGCTCGACGCGGATGTCGTAGTCCATCATCACGTAGCTGCGCGCGACCAGGACCCCACGCAGCCTGCGCTCGAAGACGTCGAGTCCCGCGGGCGCCGGTCGTGCCTCGGGGACGATGACGACGGCCTCCGAGGAGAGGATCGGCTCTCCCACGACCTCCAGGCCCGCCTGCCGCAGCGTGGACCCGGTCTCGACGACGTCGGCGATCACGTCGGCGACACCGAGGCGGACCGACGACTCGACCGCACCGTCGAGGCGGACGACCTTCGCGTCGATCCCGCGCTCGGCCAGCCAGGAACGGACCACACCGGGGTACGAGGTGGCGACCGTGCGCCCGGCGATCTCGGCGACATCGCCGAGGGCGCCGACCGGGGCGGCGAAGTGGAAGCTCGAGGCGCCGAAGCCCAGCGACATCAGCTCGTCGGCAGCGGCCCGCGAGTCGAGCAGCAGGTCGCGACCGGTGATCCCGACGTCGAGGGTGCCCTCCCCCACGTAGATCGCGATGTCGCGCGGGCGGAGGTAGAAGAACTCGACGTCGTTGTCGGCGTCGACGGTGACGAGGTCACGGCTGCTGCGGCGCTGGCGGTATCCGGCCTCGGCGAGCAGCTGCGCAGCGGACTCCGCGAGAGAGCCCTTGTTGGGTACGGCGACTTTCAGCATGACGGTCTTCCCGGTCGGTCTGGGTACGCGCCGGGCTCGGCGGCCCGGTCGTCGGCTGGAGGCGGAGGCACGGGCAGGCGGGACGGAAGGCGTACGCCTGACCGTCACAGATGCGCGTACACGTCGTCCAGCGTCAGTCCCTTGGCCAGCATCATCACCTGCACGTGGTAGAGCAGCTGGCTGAGCTCCTCGGCCGCCCGCTCGGCGGACTCGTGCTCGGCGGCCATCCACGACTCGGCGGCCTCCTCGACCAGCTTCTTGCCGATCGTGTGCACGCCGCCGTCGAGCTCGGCGACCGTGCGCGAGCCCTCGGGACGGTCGGCCGCCTTGGAGCTGAGCTCGGCGAAGAGCGAATCGAAGGTCTTCATCGCGACCTAGCGTACCGAGGCCAGCACGCGCGCCGTCGCGACGGCTGCCTGCGCCGCCTCCCGGCCCTTGTCCTCGCGGCTGTCGGGAAGCCCCGCCCGGTCGAGCGCCTGCGCCTCGTCGTCGCACGTCAGGAGGCCGAACCCGACTGGGACGCCGGTCTCGAGCGCGACGCGCGACAGCCCGTCGGTCGCGGCGTGGCAGACGTACTCGAAGTGCGGGGTGCCGCCGCGGATCACGACGCCGAGCGCCACCACGGCGTCGTACCCCGCGCGTGCGTACGCCGCGACGACCGGCGGCAGCTCGAACGAGCCGGGCACACGTACGAGGGTGGGCTCGGATGCTCCCATCTCGGCGAGTGCCTCGGTCGCACCGGCGACGAGCCCGTCCATGACGACGGTGTGCCAGGACGACGCGACGATCGCGACCCGCAGGCCGCTCGCGTCGGTGCCCGCCAGGTCGGGGGATCCGGCTCCGCTCATCGTGTGCTCTCCTTCTCGTTCTCGATCGCGACCAGGTCGGGGAGGTGGTGGCCCATCCGCTCCGCCTTGGTCTGCAGGTACCGCAGGTTGTCGTCGGTCGGCGCGATCGCCAACGGGACGCGTTCGGTGACGGCGATGCCGTACTGCTCCATCGCGGCGACCTTGTCGGGGTTGTTCGTCAGCATCCGGACCGACGTCACCCCGAGGTCGCGCAGGATCTGGGCGCCGTCGGCGTAGTGGCGTGCGTCGATCGGCAGCCCGAGGGCGAGGTTCGCGTCGACGGTGTCCTGCCCGCCGTCCTGCAGCGCGTACGCCTGCAGCTTGGCGAGCAGCCCGATCCCGCGCCCCTCGTGGCCGCGGAGGTAGACGATCACTCCGGAGCCGTGCTCGGTGACGGCGGCCATCGACGCCTGGAGCTGCGGGCCGCAGTCGCAGCGCTGGGACCCCAGGACGTCGCCGGTCAGGCACTCGGAGTGCACGCGGACCAGGACGTCCGAGCCGTCACCCAGGTCGCCGAGCACCAGCGCGACCTGCTCGTTGCCGTCGACCACGTTGCGGTAGCCGTACGCGGTGAACGTGCCGAACTCCGTCGGCAGCCTGGTCTCGACCTCGCGCGCCATCTGGGTCTCGTGGCGGCGCCGGTACGTGATGAGGTCCTCGATCGAGATCATCGCGAGGCCGTGCTCGTCGGCGAACTCGCGCAGCCGAGGCGCGCGCATCAGGCTGCCGTCGTCGTTGATCAGCTCGCCGATCACACCCGCGGGCGTGAGCCCGGCCAGCCGGGTCAGGTCGACCGCCGCCTCGGTGTGCCCCGGACGGGCGAGGACACCGCCCGGCTTGGCCCGCAGCGGCAGGATGTGGCCAGGCTGGACCAGCTCGAACGGCTCGGTCGCCGAGTCGGCGAGCACGCGCACCGTCCTCGCGCGGTCGGCGGCGGAGATCCCGGTGGTCACGCCGTCGCGGGCGTCGACCGAGATCGTGTACGCCGTCTTGAGGCGGTCACGGTTGTGCGGCGTCATCAGGGCGATGCCGAGCCTGTCGAGGATCTCCCCTGTCACCGGCGCGCAGACGTAGCCGCTGGAGTAGCGGACCATCAGGCCCATCAGCTCCGGCGTCGCCTTGCTCGCGGCGAAGATGAGGTCGCCCTCGTTCTCACGGCCCGGGTCGTCGACGACGACGACCGCCTTGCCGGCACGGATGTCCTCGATCGCGCGCTCGACCGGGTCGAGCCTGATCGCGTCGAGCTCTGCGTACGCCTCTGTCGTCGTGTTCACACGCCCACCGCCTTCGCTCGAGGTTCGTCGACCCGTGGAGCCTCGTCACGCGCGGCGCGCAGCCACACCACGAGTCCCCAGACGACGAAGCCCGCGTAGACCGCGTAGAGCACCGCCGACGGGTAGTACTGGAAGTAGAGGAGCTCGGGGATGCCGACGAGGTCGACGGCGATCCACACGAGCCAGAAGTCGACCCACCCTCGCGCCATCGCGAACGTCGCGAGGATCGAGCCGACGAAGATCCATGCGTCGGCCACGTAGTACCAGCCCGGGGCCGGCCAACCGGCCCCGATCTGCGTGAACAGCCAGGCGCAGAAGACGACGCCGATCGCGGCGCCGGCCAGGAGGACCATCCGCTCGCGGCCGGTCGCCCACCGGGGGACGATCGCAGGCGCGTCCGCGCCCGTACGGGCTTGGCGCCACCGGTACCAGCCGTAGACGGCGACCGCCACGAAGAACACCTGGCGCGCGGCCTGCCCGAACAGCGGCGCCCCGTGCCCGCCGAGCGCGGTGCCCAGGAAGACCGTGAAGAGCAGGACGTTGCCCACGATGCCGACCGGCCACGCCCACACGCGGCGCCGCATCCCCCCGACCGCCGAGGCGAGCCCGAAGAGGTTGCCGACGATCTCGCGCCACGCGATCGGGTGCCCGCCGATCGTGAGGTGCGCGTCGTAGAGCGAGGTCAGGAGGCTCATCGGCGCACCATCTTCTCGACGTACTTCGCCAGCACGTCCACCTCCAGGTTGACGGCGTCGCCGGGCTGCTTGGTCCCCAGCGTCGTCGCGGCCAGCGTGGTCGGGATCAGCGAGACGGTGAACGTCTCGTCGCCGACGTCCACGACGGTCAGCGACGTCCCGTCGACCGTGATCGAGCCCTTCGGGACGAGGTAGCGCCCGAGCTCGGCGGGGAAGCCGATCTCGACGACCTCCCAGTTCTCGCTCGCTGTCCGCGACGCGATCGTGCCGGTCCCGTCCACGTGCCCCTGGACGATGTGCCCGCCGAATCGCCCGTCGGCGGGCATGGCGCGCTCGAGGTTGACCGGGTCGCCGACCGCCAGCGCACCGAGCGAGGTCTTGTCCAGCGACTCCCGCATCACGTCGACGGTGAACGTCTGCGCGTCGTGCTCGGTCACGGTGAGGCAGCAGCCGTTGACGGCGATCGAGTCGCCGTGCGAGGCGTCGGAGACCACCAGCGGACCGCGCACGGTCAGGCGGATCGCGTCGTCCTGCTCCTCGATCGCGGCGACCTCGCCGAGCTCCTCGACGATTCCGGTGAACATCAGAGGACGTCCTTTCGTGGATGGGCGGTGAGGCGGAGGTCGGGGCCGATCCGCGTCACGTCGGTGAGGTCGAGCCGGACGGCGTCGGCGAGGGTGCCGATGCCGGAGCCGCTGAGGGCCGCCGTGCCGGCGCCCAGCAGGGTCGGGGCCACGTACGCGACGACCTCGTCGACGCGGCCGGCGCCGAGGAAGGCGCCCGCCAGGCGCGGCCCTCCCTCGAGCCAGACGTGGCGGACCTCGCGCTGGGCCAACGTGGCAAGAGCGGCGTCCACGTCACGCGTCGGCAGGTGGAGGAACGGCGCGTCGGCGTCGCGGACGCGCGCGTCGGCCGGGATCGTGCGCTCCCCCATCACGGCCCTCAACGGCTGCCGCGCGTACGGGAGCGGGGCGTCCTCGTCGTCGCGCAGCGTCAGCCGCGGGTCGTCCGCGACGACGGTGCCGGTCCCGACGAGGATCGCGTCGCAGCGTGCCCGGAGGCGCTGCACGTCGAGTCGGGCGTCGGGGCCGGTGATCCACTGGCTGGTCCCGTCGGCGGCGGCGCTGCGGCCGTCGAGCGTGGCGGCGAGCTTCCACGTCACGTACGGGCGGCCGGTGCGGACGGCGTGCGTCCACGCGACGTTGAGCGCCTCGGCCTCGGCGGCCAGCATCCCGTTCACGACGTCGACACCGGCGGCACGCAGACGGTCGGCGCCCCCGGCCGCGACAGGGTTCGGGTCGTCCTGCGCGTAGACGACGCGCGCCACGCCGGCGGCGACCAGCGCCTCCGAGCACGGACCGGTCCGACCGGTGTGGTTGCACGGCTCGAGCGTGACGACCGCAGTCGCGCCGCGGGCGCGCTCACCGGCCCGGGTCAGGGCGTCGACCTCCGCGTGCGGGGTCCCGGCGCCGCGGTGGGCGCCGACGGCGATCTCGGAGCCGTCCGGGGCGAGGAGGACGCAGCCGACGCGCGGGTTGGGCAGCGCGTTCTCGGTCGCCTCGCGGGCGGCGTCGAGAGCGCGGCGCATCGCCGCCTGCTCGTGGTGATCGGCCACCGTCTGCCCTCTCGTCGTTCACGACGCGGGCTCCGGGGCAACGAGAAGACACCTCGTCCCGCCCGGACCCGTACGGGCCCGACGACACGAGGGGCTGCGTGATCCTCCCATCCGGACTTTCACCGTCGGTCCTGGAGTTCCACCAGGTCAACCAGTCACCCGAGGGCTTCTGGGTCGCGGACTGTCACCGCCGGCTCGGAATTGCACCGACCCCGGAGCACGCAATGCTCTCCGTAGGAGTCTACGAGCAAGGCTCCCGCCCGCACAGCCCTTTCGTGCACGGTGTGACGGAAGCCACGAGGGTGGGTCAGGCGTGACGGTGGGTCGCGCTCGCGGCCTGCTCGCGGAGCTGGTCGACCATCGCGGCGGGGTCGTCCGCCCCGAAGACCGCGGACCCGGCGACGAAGGTGTCGGCGCCAGCCTCGGCGCACCGCTCGATCGTGGCGGCGGAGACGCCCCCGTCCACCTGGAGCCAGATGTCGCCGCCGTGCTTGTCGATCAACGCCCGCGTCCGCCGGATCTTCGGGAGCATGATGTCGAGGAACGCCTGCCCGCCGAACCCGGGCTCGACCGTCATCAGCAGCACCATGTCGAGCTCGGGGAGAAGGTCCTCGTACGGCTCGATGGCCGTCGCGGGCTTGAGCGCCATCGACGCCCGCGCGCCGAGCGTCCGCAGCTCGCGGGCGAGCCGTACGGGTGCGGCTGCCGCCTCGACGTGGAACGTGACGCTGCGTGCCCCCGCCTCCGCGTACGACGGTGCCCAGCGGTCCGGGTCCTCGATCATGAGGTGCGCGTCGATCGGCGTGTCGGTGACCTTGCCGATGGCCTCGAGGACCGGAAGGCCGAGCGTGAGGTTCGGGACGAAGTGGTTGTCCATGACGTCGACGTGGAGCCAGTCGGCGTTGTCGATGCGGCCCACCTCGCGCTCGAGGTTGGCGAAGTCGGCGGACAGGATGCTCGGGGAGATGCGCAGGCCCATGCCGCCAGGCTAGTCGGCTCCCCCGCCCACCCGTTCAGGTGCTCCGCTCGCGAGAGACTCCCCGCCCTGCCGCGAGAGGCTCACGACTCACGGGCGGGCGCGGGGCGACTCGCGGTCAGGTGCGGCGCAGGGTGGCGACGAACATCGCGTCCGTGCCGTGCAGGTGCGGCCACAGCTGCACGTATGGGGCGGAGCGCTCGAGGTGCGGGACGCCCGGCAGCGCGGTCGTCGCGTCGAGCACCTCCACGTCGTCGCGGCCCGCGACCACCGCCTCGACCACGCCACGGGTCTCGGCCAGGTGCGGCGAGCAGGTCGCGTACGTGACCACTCCCCCGGCACGCGTCAGGTCGAGGGCGTGCTCGAGCAGCTCGCGCTGCAGGGCCACCAAGCCGTCGACGTCGCCGGGCTGCCGACGCCACCGCGCCTCCGGGCGGCGCCGCAGGGCTCCCAGCCCGGTGCACGGCGCGTCGACCAGGACCCGGTCGTACGCCTCGCCGGTCTCCAGCGTGCGCCCGTCGTGGACGCAGACCTCGGTGTTGTCCAGCAGCCGCACGGACGAGCGGACGAGCTCGGCACGGTGCGGCGCGACCTCGTTCGCGAGCAGCCTCGCCCCCCGCTCCGCGCCGAGGGCACCGAGCAGCGCCGCCTTGCCACCGGGACCGGCGCACAGGTCGAGCCAACGCGCGTCCGGCCCGTCCACGGGCACCGCGGCCGCGGCGATCGCGACGAGCTGCGAGCCCTCGTCCTGGACACCGACCCGTCCCGCACGCACGGCGGGCACCGCGCCGGGGTCGCCACCGTCGAGGCGGAACGCGTACGGGGACCACTGCCCGGGCTCCCCCGCCAGCCCGTCGAGGTCGTCCGGTGCGGCCAGGCCGGGGCGCGCGACGAGCGTGACCTGCGGCGCGGCGTTGTCGGCCTCGAGCAGCGCGCCGAGCTCGCCGGCCTCGGCGTCGTCTCCCAGCGCGTCCCTCATCGCCTCCACGACCCAGCGCGGGTGCGCGTGCACCAGCGCCAGGTGCCCCACGGGATCGACCGACGCGCCCGGAGCGAGCACCTGCAGCCACGCGTCGAGGTCACGTCCGTCCACCTTGCGCAGGACGGCGTTGACGAACGACGCCGGGCGGTGCCCGATCACGGCGCGCGTCAGGTCGACGCTCGTCGAGACCGCGGCGTGGCTCGGGACGCGCATCGCGAGGAGCTGGTGGGCACCGAGCCGCAGCACGTCGCGGACCGCAGCGTCGATGCCCTTGGGCGCGAGGCTGTCGAGGATGGCGTCGTACGTGCGCGAGCGCCGGATCGTGCCGTGCGTGAGCTCGGTGGTGAAGGCAGCGTCTCGACCCGTGATGCCGTTCTCGCGCAGCAGCCCGGGCAGGAGCAGGTTGACGTAGGCGTCCTGCTCCTCGACCGCCCGCAGCACCTCCCACGCCACGCGGCGCGTCACGTCGACGCGCTGGCGCGTCTGGGGTCGGTTGCGTCGCTCAGCCAAGGCGCGTCCCTGCCTCAGGACGGACGCCGCGGGCCCAGTCGGCGGCGGCCATCGGCTTCTTGCCGTGCGCCTGCACCTCACCGAGGAGCACGTCTGAGGTGCCCGTCCCGACCCGCACCTCGGACTTGGTGACCGCGAGCTCACCCGGCGCGAGCGCCGCGTCCGCCGGGCCGCCGTCGAGGACGGTGACGGGGCCCACCTTGAGGCGCTCTCCCTCGTACGTCGTCCATGCGCCGGGGGCCGGAGTGCAGCCGCGGATCCGTCGGTCGACGGCGAACGCCGGTGCCTGCCAGTCGATCTGCGCGTCCTCGGTGGTGAGCTTCGGCGCGTACGACAGGCCCTCTTCGGGCTGCGGACGCGCGTCGATGTCACCGAGCGCGAGATGGTCGACCACGTCAACCAGCAGTCCGGAGCCGACGTCGGCGAGCCGTGCCAGGAGCGTGCCGGCGGTGTCCTCGGGGCGGATCCGCTCGGTGAGCAGCCCGTACACGGGACCGGCGTCGAGCTCGGGCACCAGCGAGAAGACCGACGCGCCGGTGACCTCGTCGCCGGCGATGAGGGCGTGCTGGACGGGTGCGGCGCCACGCCACGCGGGGAGCACCGAGAAGTGGAGGTTGATCCATCCGAGTCGCGGGATCGCCAGGACATCGGCGGGGACGAGCCCGCCATACGCGACGACCGGGGCGCAGTCCGGAGCGATCTCCTTCAGGCGTGCGACGAAGTCCGGGTCGCTCGGCCTCGGCGGGCGCAGGACCTCGATGCCGAGCTCGAGCGCCCTCTCGGCGACCGGGGACGGGCGGAGGGTACGGCCACGCCCGGCGCGAGCGTCCGGACGGGTCACGACCGCCACGACCTCGTGGTCGCTGGCGACGAGCGCGTCGAGGGAGGGCAGGGCGACCTCGGGGGTTCCGGCGAAGACGAGTCTCACGCACCCAGCCTAGGGGCCGCTCCACGGCGAAATCCGCTCGCGTCTGCGCGACGGCGGTGGTGAGGTACGCAGATGGAGCCGACGCACCGGATCGTCCACCCGCCGAAAGCCCGTCCCGGCGACAAGGTGGCGGTGGTCTCGCCGTCCTGGGCGGCACCTGCGCACTTCCCGGCGATCCACGAGCAGGCCCTGGCACGCCTGCGGACGCTGACGGGTCTCGAGCCCGTCGAGTACCCGACGACGCGGGCCGACGCCTCCCCCGAGGCGCGGGCGGCCGACCTCAACGCCGCTTTCGCTGACCCCGAGATCCGGGCCGTGCTCGCGACCATCGGCGGTGACGACCAGATCACGGTGGTCCGCCACCTCGACCCTGCGCTCGTCCGCGCCGACCCGAAGCCGTTCCTGGGCTACAGCGACAACACGAATCTGCTCAACTGGCTGTGGGTCCACGGCGTCGCCGGGTTCTACGGCGGCTCGACGCAGGTCCACCTCGGCCCCGGGCCCGGTGTCGACGCCCTCCACGCCGCGTCCCTGCGCGCCGCACTCTTCGTCGGCGGGACGCTCGAGCTCACCGAGCCCGGAGAGTCCGAGGACACCGGCCGTCCGTGGGACGATCCCGCCGCGCTCACGTCGTACGGCGAGCGGGAGGTCACCGAGCCGTGGACGTGGCACGGGCCCCCGCGCCGCGTGCGCGGCCGTACGTGGGGTGGCTGCCTGGAGGTGCTGCAGTGGATCCTGACCGCGGACCGCTTCCCTCTTGCTCCCGAGTCGCTCGCGGGCGGCGTCCTGCTGGTCGAGACCTCGGAGGAGCTGCCCTCGGCGCAGGAGGTCGGCCGCATCCTGCGCTCGATGGGTGAGCGCGGGCTGCTGTCCGCGGTCGACGCGGTCGTCGCCGCTCGCCCACCCACGTCCGACCTCGAGCACCGGGCGTCGGCCGACGAGCGTCGACGCCGGCGCGAGGAGCAGCGGGAGGCGGTCGTGGCGACGGTCGCCGCGTACAACCCCGACGCGGTGGTCGTCGTCGGCGTCCCGTTCGGCCACACGCGCCCGCAGTGGATCGTCCCGTACGGCGGCGAGGTCACCGTCGACGGCGAGCAGCGCCGCGTGCTCGCGTCGTACGACTAGCTCAGCGACTGCGGGTCGACGGCGATCCGGTACGGACGGAGCTTGTGCACCGAACGGGCGGCCTGCGCCAGCTGGAGGGCACGCGCCAGCACCGCGCCCTGCGTCCGGGGCACCGCGACGATGAGGCGACCCCATGGTTCTTCCTCGCCGTCGCCGGCCGGACGCCGCTCGACCGGGCCGAGGACCTGGGCGGGCTGCGGCCACGGCCCCTCGGCGAGGGCACGCAGGGCGGAGAGCTCTCCCTCGACTGTCGCGAGCCGTATGGCGGGTGGCAGCCGTGCGTCGAGCCGTGCCTCCAGCTCGCGCGCGGCATGGCCGGCCGGGTCGGCGCGCACCAGCGCCTGGAGGACCGCCACGCCGGGGTCGCCGACGGCGACGACACGGCCGCCGTCGCGGCTCCCCCGGACGAGCGCGGCGGCGTTGAGCCAGCGGCGCAGCGACTCCTCGTCGGTCCGCAGGTCGGGTCGTGACAGGGATACCCACGTGTCGAGCAGGACGGCAGCCGCGTAGCCTCCCTCGGCGTGGGGCTCCGCGCCGGGCGTCGCGACGACGAGCGCGGGCGTCTCCGGCACGGTCCGCACGACGGACCCGGACGCCGAGGTACGGACGAGCGTGCCGGGGAACGCGCGTCCCAGCTCCTCGGCGGTCCGCCGCTCCCCCATGACCGGGGCCCGCAGGCGCGGACTCCCGCACGACGGGCAGGCCCAGCCCTCGACGGTCCGGCCGCACCACCGGCACTGAGGGTCGGCGTCTGCCCGCTCCTGCGCGAGCGGCCCGGAGCAGTGCGGGCACCGGGCCGGGGTGCGGCAGTCCTGGCAGGCGAGCGCAGCGCGGTAGCCGGTGCGGGGCACCTGCACGAGCACCGGCCCTTCCCCGAGGGCGGCGCGGACGGCGCGGAAGGCCGAGGCCGGCAGCCGGGACCCCGCGTCGGCCCCGACGCCCTCGTCGACGACGATGCGCGCCCATGCCTCGCGTCGGCGCGCGACCGAGGCGGTGACAGGGGTGCACCAGCCGGACGTGACGAGCTGCTCCGCCTCCGCCGTGCGGGCGTACCCACCGACGAGCACGCCGCACCCGGTGTCCCACGCGCGCATGAGGAGCACCTCGCGCGCGTGCGGGTACGGCGCGCGAGGCTCGGCGAAGAGATCGTCCCCGTCGTCCCAGATCGCCACCAGACCCAGGTCGTGCACGGGGGCGAAGGCAGCCGCGCGCGTGCCGACGACCGCGCGGACGTGGCCGCGGGCCAGCGCAAGGAACGCCGCGTAGCGGGCGGACGGACCGAGGTCGGCGGTGAGGACGACGTGGCGGCCCTTGCCGAGCACCTCGGTGAAGACCGCATCGGCGCGCTCGACGTCGGACACGTCGGGAAGGCAGACGACGACGCCACGGCCCGACCTCAGCGTCGCGTCGGCCGCCTGGGCCAGCGCCCGGGCGGGCGAGCCGCCGGGCACGGCGTTCCAGACGGCGCGCGGCGAGCCGCCCTCGCCCAGCGTCGCGACGAGCTCGCGTCCGCCGTCGTAGGCCTCCCACGCGTCGTCGGGCGGAGCACCCAGCGGGTCGGAGACGGGCGCCGCCGACGCGCGCTTCTCCGTACGGGCGTGCCGTGGCGGGACCGCGAGCCGGACGACGTCGGCGAAGACGCCCGCGTAGCGGTCGGCGACCGCGCGGCACAGCCGCGCGACGTCGGGACGCAGCACGACCTCGGACGACATGACGCGCGAGATCCTGGCCAGCCGGCCCTGGTGCTCGGTCGTGGCCGTGCGCTCGAGGACGTAGCCGGTGACGGCCGCGCCGGCGAACCTCACGGACACGCGGCATCCCGACACGACCTCGTCGTCCATCGCGGCGGGGACGAGGTAGTCGAAGGGGCGGTCGAGGTGGGCGAGGCTCACGTCGGCCGCGACGCGGGCGACGGGGAGCTCGTCGGCGGCACCGGCGAACCTGCCCCCAGACGCAGCAGGCGCTGGTCGGGGAGGCTCCCCCACCAGCGCCGGCTGTGCGTCATCGGGTGCGTCGGTCACCAGGCTGTTCTACCAAGCCGGGCGGACGGCCTGCCCGTGGTCGTCCCCAGGTCAGGCTCCGATCGCGGCCCGGAGGGCGTCGGCACGGTCGGTCGCCTCCCAGGTGAACTCGGGGAGCTCGCGACCGAAGTGGCCGTACGCGGCGGTCTTGGCGTAGATCGGACGCTTGAGGTCGAGGTCGCGCACGATGGCCGCCGGACGAAGGTCGAAGACCTCGAGGACCGCGGTGCGGATCTTGTTGATCGGCACCGTCTCCGTACCGAACGTGTCGAGGTAGAACCCGACCGGGTGCGCCTTGCCGATGGCGTACGCGACCTGCACCTCGACCTTGCGGGCGAGCCCTGCGGCCACGATGTTCTTGGCGACCCAGCGCATCGCGTACGCCGCCGAGCGGTCGACCTTGCTCGGGTCCTTGCCGGAGAAGGCGCCGCCGCCGTGCCGGGCGTACCCGCCGTAGGTGTCGACGATGATCTTGCGTCCGGTCAGACCCGCGTCACCCATCGGGCCGCCGATCTCGAACCGGCCCGTCGGGTTCACCAGGAGCCGGTAGTCGGAGTGGTCGATCGTGAAGCCGTCGAGGACGGCGTCGACGACGTGCTTCTTGATGTCGGGCGCGAGCATCGCCTCGAGGTCGATGTCGGCGGCGTGCTGGGTGGAGAGGACCACGGTGTCGACCCGCACCGGGTTGTTGTCGTCGTCATACTCGATGGTGACCTGCGTCTTGCCGTCCGGGCGCAGGTACGGGACCGTGCCGTCCTTGCGGACCTCCGTCAGCCGCTCGGCGAGGCGGTGGGCGATCGTGATGGGCAGCGGCATGAGCTCGGGCGTCTCGTCGCTCGCGAAGCCGAACATCAGGCCCTGGTCGCCGGCGCCCTGGTTGTCGAGCGGGTCGGCCGAGCCCTCGGCACGCTCCTCGTAGGCCTGGTCGACACCCTGAGCGATGTCGGGCGACTGCTGACCGATGGTGACCTGCACTCCGCAGGACGCGCCGTCGAACCCCTTGGTGGAGGAGTCGTAGCCGATGGAGAGGATCCGGTCGCGCGCGATCCGTGCGATGTCGGCGTACGCCTTGGTGGTCACCTCACCGCCGACGAGCACCAGACCGGTGGTCACGAAGGTCTCGCAGGCGACGCGCGCCTCGGGATCCTGCGCGAGGAGGGCGTCGAGCACGCTGTCGCTGATCTGGTCGGCGATCTTGTCCGGGTGACCCTCGGTCACGGACTCGGAAGTGAACAGACGGCTCACAGGGTGTCCTTTCAGCGGCCGGTGGGACAGTCGATCCAGCCTATACCGCACGAGGGCCCGGGTCAGCCTTTGTCCATCCGGCGGGCGATGGTGTCACAGATGGCGTGGGCGACGGCGATCTTCGGGCCGTACGGGATCTCGACCGCGCTGCCGTCGCTGCCGAGGATCACGACCTCGTTCTCGGCGCGGTCGAAGGCCTTGCCCTCGCTGACGTCGTTGACCACGAGGTAGTCGGTGCCCTTGCGGGCCAGCTTGGCGCGCGCGTGGTCGAGCACGCCGCCCTCGTCGTCGCCGGTCTCGGCCGCGAACCCGACGATCAGCGGCGCCGCCGCGTCGCCGCGCCGCTGCACGAGGTCGCGCAGGATGTCGGGGTTCTGGACGAGCGTGACGTCCGGGACCGCGCCTGCGTCGTTCTTCTTGATCTTCGTCCGAGCGGTGCTCGCCGGACGGAAGTCGGCCGGCGCCGCGGCCATCACGACGACGTCGGCCGCCGCCGAGCGCTCCAGCATCGCGTCGTGCAGCTCGACAGTCGTCTCGACACGGACCACGTCGATGCCGGCGGGGACCGGGATCGCGACGTTGGCCGCCACGAGCGTCACCTTCGCTCCCCTGCTGGCCGCCGCCTGCGCCACCGCGACACCTTGCCGGCCCGACGAGCGGTTGCCGAGGTAGCGGACGGGATCGAGGTACTCGCGGGTGCCGCCGGCGCTGACCAGGAGTCGTACGTCGGCGAGGTCGGCGCCCCCGTGCGCGCCGCGCTCGAGGACCGCCATCGCGGCGTCGACGATGTCGGCGGGGTCCGGCAGACGGCCCTTGCCGGAGTCCTTGCCGGTCAGCCGGCCGACGGCGGGCTCGATCACGACGACGCCGCGCGACCGCAGCGTCGCGACGTTGGCCTGCGTCGCGGGGTGCTCCCACATCTCGGTGTGCATCGCGGGCGCCATCACCACGGGGCAGCGCGCCGTGAGCAGGGTGTTGGTGAGGAGGTCGTCGGCGAGGCCGTGCGCGGCCTTCGCGAGGAGGTCGGCGGTGGCCGGGGCGACGACGACGAGATCGGCCGCCTGACCGATGGAGACGTGCGGGACCTCGGGCACGGAGGTGAAGACGTCCGTGCTCACGGGGCGGCCGGACAGCGCCTCCCAGGTCGGCGCGCCGACGAACTTGAGCGCTGCCGCGGTCGGGACCACCGTCACGCGGTGGCCGGACTCGCTGAGACGGCGGAGGATCTCGGCGGCCTTGTACGCCGCGATCCCGCCGCCGACACCCAGCACGACACTGCTCATAGGAGGGCGCTCACTGTCGTCGGTGTCCGGGTGGAGGAGGTTCACTCCTGCTCGGCGTCGGGCTCCACGGTCTCGGTCTGGAGCAGACCCTCGTTGATCTCACGCAGCGAGATCGAGAGCGGCTTCTCCTGGACGTGGGTGTCGAGGAGCGGGCCGACGTACTCGAGCAGACCCTCGCCCAGCTGGGAGTAGTAGGCGTTGATCTGGCGGGCACGCTTGGCGCTGACGAGCACCAGCTCGTACTTGGAGTCGACCTTGGTCAGCAGGTCGTCGATGGGCGGGAAGGTGATGCCCTCGGGGGCAGCCTGGGTGCCGGACACGTCGTGGCCTCACAGAGAAGTCGTGGATGATGCCCGAACGGAGTCGGGCGGATTCTCGATCAATGCTACCAACTCGTCGCACGCGTGGCCCACGTCGGCGTTCACGATCGTGACGTCGAACTCGTCCTCCGCGGCGAGCTCGACGCGGGCGGTGGCCAGACGACGCTCGCGCTCCGCCTCGTCCTCGGTGCCGCGGCCGACGAGCCGGCTGACGAGCTCGTCCCACGAGGGCGGCTTGAGGAAGACGAACAGCGCCTCGGGCATCGCCTCGCGTACCTGGCGCGCACCCTGCAGGTCGATCTCGAGCAGGGCGGGGACGCCGGCGGCGAGGTGCTCCTCGACCGGACCGCGGGGCGTGCCGTACCGGTTGCTCCCGTGGACGACGGCCCACTCGAGCATCTGCCCGTCGTCGACCAGCCGGTCGAACTCCTCCGCAGACACGAAGTGGTAGTGGACGCCGTCGACCTCTCCGGGGCGCGGAGCGCGGGTCGTGGCGGACACGGAGATCCAGATCTCCGGGTGCTCCGCGCGTACACGGGCCGCGACGGTGCCCTTGCCGACGGCGGTGGGTCCGGCGAGGACGACGAGCCGCCGGGCGTGCCCGGCGGCTCGTGACGTCGTCTCGTCAGCCACGGTTGGCGAACTCTTGCTCCAGCGCCGCGATCTGCTTGACGCCCAGGCCCCGCACGCGGCGCGAGTCGGCGATCCCGATCCGCTCCATGAGCTGGCGCGCCCGGACCTTGCCGAGTCCCGGCATGGACTGAAGGAGGTCGTAGACCTTCATCTTGCCGACCACCTCGTTGGTCTGGCCCTCCTCCAGGACCTCGGAAAGCGACGCACCGGAGTGCTTGAGACGGTTCTTGATCTCGGCGCGCTCACGGCGCGCGGCCGCCGCCTTCTCCAGCGCCGCCTGGCGCTGCTCAGGGGTGAGCGGAGGAAGAGCCAACGTGGGTCACCTCGTACGGGTTGGTCGATGGGAGTGAACTTAGCGAGGGCGTCTGCGCAGCGGCAACAGGAAGTCGCACCGTGCTGCGCCGAGCCGCGGGACAGCCTAAACGGCTAGCCCGCACCCCGCCCGCGCGGGCCCGTCGATGAGAATCGCGTCACGGCCCCGACCGGTGAGAGACGGGGCCGTTCGGGTCACGAGATGTTGTCGAGGTCGAGGTCGCAGTCCTTCTTGACCTGCTTGTCGATGGCTTCGCCCGCCTTCTGGAGGGCGTCCTGGTCGAGCTTCGCGACGTCGCCCTTCTGCGCCGACTCGTAGGCGTCGACCAGCGTCCCCCAGTCGTCCTTGACGGACTCGGGCGCCGAGTCGCGCACCTTCTTGAGGTTGCCCATGACCTTGTCGAGGTCGGCCGGGGACGTGGTGTCGCTGAGCTTCTTGCCGGCGGTCTCGACCTCGTCGCAGTAGGCGGCGGTGTCGTCGCCACCGTCGCCGCCGCACCCGGTCAGCGCGGCCAGGGCGAGCGTGGCGCTCGCGAAGGCGAACGTGAGTCGGCGCATGAGTTGCTCCTTGTCATCGGGCCACCAGACGCGGCCCGGGGTGTCGTGGGTCCAGGTGACGGACCGGAGCGGCGACCGGGACCGGGACGTCGCCGCAGGGCGTCTGCCACCTTAGCGGCAGTCCGGCTCAGTCTCGACCCCTCGACACCTCAGCGCAGCTGGTCAGCTGTCGCGGCGGCCGCCGCGCGCAGCGCACGCACGTCGGGACCGGCCGCCAGGACCCCCCGAGAGCTCGCGGGGACGACGTGGTCCCACACGTGCCCGAAGAGGCGCCGCAGGTCCTCCACCGTGCCGCCCTGGGCGCCGAACCCCGGCACCAGCAGTGGTCCGTTGATCGCCACGTCCTCCTCGAGCTCCCCGACGGTCGCTCCGACCACGGCACCGTACGAGCCCTGCGGGGAGGCGTCGGCGTTGCGCGCCCGCAGGTGGTCGAGCATCACGCCCGCCACCGACCTCTCCCCCACGCGTGCGTGCTGCACCTCCGGCCCCTCCGGGTTGGAGGTGAGGGCGAGCACGAACACGCCTCCACCGTTGCGCTCGGCGCTGGTGAGGAACGGCTCGAGCGAGCCGAACCCGAGGTACGGGCTGACCGTGACGGCGTCGGCCTGCATCGGCGAGGCGGCGTCCAGGTACGCGTCGGCGTACGCCTGCGCGGTCGAGCCGATGTCACCGCGCTTGACGTCGAGGAGCACGAGCAGACCCGCGTCGCGGGCGTCGCGGATCGTGCGCTCCAGGACGGCGACGCCGGCGGCTCCGTGCCGCTCGAAGAACGCCGACTGCGGCTTGACGACCGCGACCTGTCCCGCCAGCGCCTCGACGCTCGTCGCGGCGAAGCGCTCCAGCCCCGACACGTCGTCGGGCAGGCCCCACGAGGCCAGGAGCGAGGCGTGCGGGTCGATCCCGACGCACAGCGGCCCGTACCGTGCGACAGCGGCACTCAGCCGCGTTCCGAAGGCCTCAGTCATGCGCTGTCCCTCTCACCTCGTCGAGCGTCTTGATCCCCCGCTGCGCGAGCTCGTCGCGCAGCTCGCCGACGATCCGCATCGGCGCCGAGGGGTCGTGGAAGATGACGGTGCCGACCTGCACCGCATCGGCGCCCGCGAGCACGAACTCGAGCGCGTCGAACCCGGTACGGATGCCGCCGACCCCGATGATCGGGAGGTCCGGCAGCGCCTTGCGGATCTGCCAGACCGCGCGCACGGCCACCGGGCGTACGGCGGGTCCGCTCAGCCCCCCGGTCACGCCGCCCAGACGCGGCTTGAGCGTGTCGGGGTCCATCGCGAGGCCGAGGAGCGTGTTGATCACCGTGACGCCGTCGGCCCCCGCCTCGGCCACAGCACCGGCGATCGAGGCGATGTCGGTGACGTCGGGCGTGAGCTTGGCGAACACCGGGATGTCGCGCGGGATGTGAGGACGGACCTCCTCCATCACCCGGTACGACGACTCGGGGTCGCACGCGAAGACCATGCCGCGGTTCTCGACGTTCGGGCAGGAGATGTTGACCTCGATGGCGGCGACGCCGGGGGCCTGCCCCACGCGGCGGGCCAGCTCGACGTAGTCGGCGGGCTTCTCCCCCGCGATCGACACGACCGCACGGGCCCCGCGCTGGACCAGCCACGGGAGGTCGCGCGCGAGGAACGCGTCGATCCCGGGGCCCTGGAGGCCGATCGAGTTGAGCATCCCGGACGGCGTCTCGACCATCCGCGGGGTCGGGCGGCCCGAGCGGGGGTTGAGCATGATCGACTTCGTGACGATCGCGCCGAGGGCGGCGACGTCGAAGAACTGGTCGAGCTCACGACCGGCAGCCGCGCACCCCGACGCGGTCATCACCGGGTTGGGCAGCGCGAGGCCGCACAGGTCGACGCCGAGGTCGACCTCGGCGGCCGCGATCGCGGCCCCACGTACGGCGGTCATCGCGGTCCTCCCAACGTCCCCGGCGGGATCGTCCCGACCGCGTCCCAGCGCACCCGGTCGCCGCGGAAGACCGGGCCCTCGACGCAGCTGCGCACCATCCTGACGATGCCGTCCTCCCCCTCCACGGGCAGGACGCACGTCATGCAGACGCCGATCCCGCAGGCCATCGACTCCTCGACGGCGCACTGGCTCCAGGCACCGTTCTCCTCCGCGACGTCGGACACCGCACGGAGCATCCCCATCGGACCGCAGGCGTACACCACGGCGGCGTCGGTGTCGTCGACGAGCGCCGGCAGGACGTCGGTGACGCGTCCGCGGGTGCCGGTCGACCCGTCCTCTGTGGTCACGTGGACGCTCGTGGCGACCTTGTTGGCCTCCAGCACGCCGAAGAGCCGCGGCGTCGTCGCGGCGCCGAGGACCAGGTGGGCCGCGCACCCGCGGTCGCGAAGCGCGCTCGCGAGCGCGAACATCGGCGCCGAGCCGTAGCCGCCGCCGACGAGCACGCAGGACACGGGCTCCTTGGGCAGGGCGAACGGGCGGCCCACCGGGCCGACGACGTCGATCGGGTCGCCGGGCGCGAGGTCGGCCATCCAGCGCGTGCCCTTGCCGTGCGCCGCGAAGACGATCTCGACGGTCTCGCCGTGACGGCCGGTCGTGGACGTGCGGTAGATCGAGAAGGCGCGTCGCAGCAGCATGCCGCTGTCGGCTCCGCCGACGGCCAGGGCCACGAAGTGCCCGGGCCGGGCGCTCTCGGCGATGCCCTCGGCCGCGATCACCAGGTGGTGGTAGTCACCGACCGGTGTACGGGAGACGACGGCCCCGCGGACCTGTGTCGCGCTCACTCGGCGCCCGCCCCCGTCCGTACGGCCTCTGCCCAGGACTGCAGCGACCGGACCCCGACGCCGCCCTCGCGGGCCGCCTCGATGCCCTGCACCGCCGCGGCCAGTCCTTGGACGGTGGTGATGCACGGGACGCCGGCGCTGATCGCGGCGGTCCGGATCTCGTACCCGTCGACGCGCGGGCTGCCTCCCGAGGTCGAGCCGTGCGGCGTGTTGATCACGAGGCCGACCTCGCCGGACGAGATCAGCTCGTTGAGCCGCGACGCCCCGGCGTCCGGCACCTCGCTGAGCTTGCGCACGACCGTCGCCTCGACGCCGTTGCGGCGCAGCACCTCCGCCGTGCCGGCGGTGGCGACGATCTCGAAGCCGAGGTCGGCGAGCCGCTTGACCGGGAAGATCATGTGCCGCTTGTCGCGGTTGGCGACCGACACGAAGACCTTGCCCGACGTCGGCAGCCCTTCCTGCGCGCCGGCCTGCGCCTTGGCGAACGCCGTGCCGAACTGCGCGTCGATGCCCATGACCTCACCGGTCGAACGCATCTCGGGACCGAGGAGGGTGTCGACCGTCTTGCCCTCGAGGGTGCGGAACCGGTTGAAGGGCATCACGGCCTCCTTGACCGCGATCGGCGCGTGCGGTCCGAGGTCGCCGCCGTCACCGGTCGCCGGGAGGACGCCCGCGGCGCGCAGGTCGGCGATCGACTCGCCGAGCATGAGACGGGCCGCCGCCTTCGCGAGCGGGACGCCGGTCGCCTTCGAGACGAACGGCACCGTCCGCGAGGCGCGCGGGTTGGCCTCGAGCACGTAGAGGACGTCGGAGCTCAGCGCGAACTGGATGTTGATCAGGCCGCGCACTCCGACGCCGTCGGCGATCGCGCGGGTCGACGCGCGGATCTTGTCCAGGTCCTCCGCGCCGAGCGTGATCGGGGGCAGCGCGCACGACGAGTCGCCGGAGTGGATGCCGGCCTCCTCGATGTGCTCCATCACGCCGCCGAGGTAGAGGTCGGTGCCGTCGTACAGCGCGTCGACGTCGATCTCGACCGCGTCGTCGAGGAAGCGGTCGACGAGCACCGGGTGCTCCGGCGAGATCTCGGTGGCCCGCTCGATGTAGTCGGCCAGCGATGCCTCGTCGTACACGATCTCCATGCCGCGGCCGCCCAGCACGTACGACGGGCGGACCAGGACCGGGTAGCCGATCTCGTCGGCGACCTTCTTCGCGCCGGGGAACGAGATCGCGGTGCCGTGCTTGGGCGCGGGCAGACCCGCGTCGGCGAGCACCTGCCCGAAGGCGCCGCGGTGCTCGGCGAGGTCGATCGCGGCCGGCGACGTGCCGACGATCGGGACGCCCTCGCGCTCCAGCGCGGCGGCCAGGCCGAGCGGCGTCTGACCACCGAGCTGCACGACGACGCCGACGACCGGGCCGGCCTGCCGCTCGGCGTGGATGACCTCGAGCACGTCCTCGAGCGTCAGCGGCTCGAAGTAGAGGCGGTCCGAGGTGTCGTAGTCCGTCGAGACGGTCTCCGGGTTGCAGTTGACCATGACGGTCTCGTAGCCCGCCTCTGAGAGCGCCAGGGAGGCGTGCACGCACGAGTAGTCGAACTCGATGCCCTGGCCGATCCGGTTCGGGCCCGAGCCGAGGATCAGCACCGCCGGCTTCTCGCGCGGCTCGACCTCGGTCTCCTCGTCGTACGAGGAGTAGTGGTACGGGGTCCGCGCGGCGAACTCGGCCGCACAGGTGTCGACCGTCTTGTAGACCGGGCGGATCCCCAGCGCGTGCCGGACCCCGCGTACGACGTCGGCGCTCATGCCGCGGATCTTGCCGAGCTGCTCGTCGGAGAAGCCGTGCCGCTTGGCCTTGCGCAGCAGCGCCGGCGTCAGCTCGTCGGCAGCGGTGACCTCCGCGGCGATCTCGTTGATCAGCGCGAGCTGGTCGAGGAACCACGGGTCGATCTTGGTGGCCTCGAAGAGCTCGTCGAGGGTCGCACCGGCGCGCATCGCGTCCATGACCTTCTTGAGGCGGCCGTCGTGAGGCACGGCGATCTCGGCCAGCAGCGCGTCCTTGTCGAGGTCGACCCACTCGCGGTGCCAGTCGAAGGCCGCCTGCGGGCGCTCGAGCGACCGCAGGGCCTTCTGGAGCGCCTCCGTGAAGTTGCGCCCGATCGCCATCGCCTCGCCCACCGACTTCATGTGGGTCGTGAGCCGCTCGTCGGCGGACGGGAACTTCTCGAACGCGAACCGCGGCACCTTGACGACGACGTAGTCGAGCGTCGGCTCGAAGCTCGCCGGCGTCTCGCGCGTGATGTCGTTGGGGATCTCGTCGAGGGTGTAGCCGATCGCGAGCTTGGCGGCGATCTTGGCGATCGGGAAGCCGGTCGCCTTCGAGGCCAGCGCGCTGGAGCGGGAGACGCGCGGGTTCATCTCGATCACGACGATGCGCCCGTTCTCGGGGTTCACCGCGAACTGGATGTTGCAGCCACCGGTGTCGACGCCGACCTCGCGGATGACGCCGATCGCGATGTCGCGCAGCCGCTGGTACTCGCGGTCGGTGAGCGTCATCGCGGGCGCGACGGTGATGGAGTCACCCGTGTGGACGCCCATCGGGTCGAGGTTCTCGATCGAGCAGACGATGACGACGTTGTCGGCCTTGTCGCGCATCACCTCCAGCTCGTACTCCTTCCAGCCGAGGATCGACTCCTCCAGGAGCACCTCGGTGGTCGGGCTGGCGGCCAGACCCGCACCGGCGATGCGGTGCAGCTCCTCCTCGTCGCGCGCGATGCCGGAGCCGACGCCGCCCATCGTGTACGAGGGACGCACCACCACCGGGTAGCCGAGATCCTCGACCGCGGCCAGGCAGTCGTCCATCGAGTGGCAGATCGACGAGCGGGCGACCTCGGCCCCCCAGGCCTCCGGAAGGCCCTCGACGATGGCCTTGAAGGACTCGCGGTTCTCGCCCTTCTCGATGGCCTCGACCGATGCGCCGATCAGCTCGACGCCGTACTTCTCGAGCACGCCGTTGGCGTCGAGCGCCATGGCGGTGTTGAGCGCGGTCTGGCCGCCGAGGGTCGCCAGAAGCGCGTCCGGGCGCTCCTGCGCGATCACGCGCTCGACGAACTCGGGCGTGATCGGCTCGACGTACGTGGCGTCGGCGAACTCCGGGTCGGTCATGATCGTCGCCGGGTTGGAGTTGACGAGGACGACGCGCAGGCCCTCGGAGCGCAGCACGCGGCACGCCTGGGTGCCGGAGTAGTCGAACTCGCAGGCCTGTCCGATGACGATCGGGCCGGACCCGATGACCAGGACGGAGGAGATGTCGTCGCGGCGGGGCATCAGCGCACCGTCCCTTCGGTCGTGGCTTCGGTGGTCTCGCCGCGTCGGGCCCGCATGAGGTCGGCGAACCGGTCGAACAGGTACTCGGCGTCGTGCGGTCCCGCCGCGGCCTCCGGGTGGTACTGCACGCTGAAGGCCAGCAGCTCGCCGTCGGCGTCGTGGACCTCCAGGCCCTCGACGACGTCGTCGTTGAGGCAGACGTGGCTCACGCTCGCCTGCCCGTACGGGGTCTCGTGCGGCGCGTCGAGGTCACCCGGCCACGCCACGGCGAACCCGTGGTTGTGCGCAGTGATCTCGACCTTGCTCGTCGTCCGGTCCATGACGGGCTGGTTGATGCCCCGGTGGCCGTACTTGAGCTTGTACGTCTCCAGGCCGAGCGCGCGGCCCAGCATCTGGTTGCCGAAGCAGATCCCGAAGAACGGCGTGCCGTCGCGCAGCACGTCCTGGAGCAGCGCGACCGCGTCCGTCGTGGCCGCCGGGTCTCCGGGGCCGTTGGAGAAGAACACGCCGTCGGCCCCGGTCGCCCGGACCTGCTCGAGCGTCGCGTCGGCGGGCAGCACGTGCACCTCGATGCCGCGCTCGGCCATCCGCTGCGGCGTCATGGCCTTGATGCCGAGGTCGACGGCGGCGACGGTGAGGCGCTTGTCGCCCTGCGCCGGCACCACGTACGGCTCAGCGGTCGTGACCTCGCCCGCGAGATCGGCGCCGGACATCGACGGCGCGGACTTGACCGTCGCCAGGAGCGCCTCGGCGTCGGTCGACACCGAGCTGATCCCGACACGCATGGCGCCGCGCTCGCGCAGGTGACGGGTCAGCGCGCGCGTGTCGACGCCGCTGATGCCGACGATCCCCTGCTCGGCGAGGTCCTCCTCGAGCGTGCGGGTCGCCCGCCAGCTGCTGGCGACGCGGGCGGGGTCGCGCACGACGTACCCGGCGACCCAGATGCGGCTCGACTCCGGGTCCTCGGTGTTGATGCCTGTGTTGCCGACGTGCGGGGCGGTCATGACGACGACCTGGCGCCGGTACGACGGGTCGGTGAGCGTCTCCTGGTAGCCGGTCATGCCGGTGGAGAACACGGCCTCTCCGACCGTCTCGCCGAGCGCGCCGTACGACTCGCCGTGGAAGGTGCGTCCGTCCTCGAGCACGAGGATCGCGGGGGTGCGGCTCATGCGGCCACCTCCTCGACGACGACGCCGTCGAGGACGGTCGGCCTGCCGCGCAGGAACGTCGCGACGACCCGTCCGGGGAGCTCGCGGCCGGCGTACGGGGTGTTGCGGGAGCGCGAGACGGCCTCCTCGGGTCGGACGACGCGCGTGGACCGCGGGTCGTAGAGAACGATGTTCGCGGGCTCGCCGACGGCCAGTGGACGACCGTGCCCGGCGACCCGCCCGATCTCGGCCGGCTTGGCCGACATCCGCTCGGCGACGCCGGCCCAGTCCAGCAGGCCGGTGTCGACCATGGTCTGCTGCACGACCGACAGCGCGGTCTCCAGGCCGGTCATCCCGAAGGCGGCCGCGGCCCACTCGCAGTCCTTGTCCTCGCTGGGGTGCGGGGCGTGGTCGGTGGCGACGATGTCGATGACTCCCTCGGCGAGCGCCTCGCGCAGCGCCGCGACGTCGTCGGCGGTGCGCAGCGGCGGGTTGACCTTGTAGATCGGGTCGTACGACGCGGCGAGCTCGTCGGTCAGCAACAGGTGGTGCGGCGTGACCTCGGCGGTGACGTCGATGCCGCGCGACTTCGCCCAGCGCACGATCTCGACCGAGCCGCGGGTGGACAGGTGGCACACGTGCAGGCGCGACCCGACGTGCTCGGCGAGGAGGACGTCGCGGGCGATGATCGCCTCCTCGGCGACCGCGGGCCAGCCGGTGAGTCCGAGGACGCCGGAGAGCTCGCCCTCGTTCATCTGGGCGCCCTCGGTGAGGCGGGGCTCCTGGGCGTGCTGGGCGATGACGCCGTCGAACGCCTTCACGTACTCGAGGGCGCGGCGCATGAGCACCGCGTCGGAGACGCACTTGCCGTCGTCGGAGAAGACGCGCACGCGGGCGGCGGAGTCGGCCATCGCGCCGAGCTCGGCGAGCTGCTCGCCGCCGAGGCCGACGGTGACGGCGCCGACCGGGGCGACGTCGCAGTAGCCGTGCTCGCGGCCGAGGCGCCACACCTGCTCGACGACGCCGGCGGTGTCGGCGACGGGGTCGGTGTTGGCCATCGCGTGGACGAGCGTGAAGCCGCCGGCCGCCGCGGAGCGCGTGCCGGTCTCGACCGTCTCGGCATCCTCGCGGCCGGGCTCACGCAGGTGCGTGTGGAGGTCGACGAGGCCGGGCAGCGCGACCAGGTCGGTCGCGTCGACGACCTCGGCGTCGGTGGTGTCGAGGTCGGCGCCGATGTCGGTGATCACCCCGTCGACGATCCGCAGGTCGGCCACCTGCGTGCCGAGGACGTGCGCGTTGCGGATGACGTAGGCGGTCATGCCTGCCCTTCTGTCGTGTCGGAGGTGTTCTCGGATGCGGCGTCGCGTGCGCCGCTCAGCAGGAGGTAGAGCGCGGCCATCCGGACCGCCACGCCGTTGGTGACCTGCTCGACGATCACCGAGCGGGTCGAGTCGGCGACGTCGGCGGTGATCTCCATGCCGCGGTTCATCGGGCCGGGGTGCATGACGATCGCGTGCTCGGGCAGCTTGGCCATGCGCTTGCCGTCGAGGCCGTAGCGGCGGCTGTACTCGCGGGCGCTCGGGAAGTACGCGGCGTTCATCCGCTCGCGCTGCACCCGCAGCATCATCACGGCGTCGGCCTTGGGCAGCACCGGGTCGAGGTCGTAGGAGGTCTCGACCGGCCACGAGTCGACGCCGTACGGCATGAGCGTCGGTGGTGCGACCAGCGTGACCTCGGCGCCGAGCGTGCTGAGCAGCAGGGCGTTGGAACGGGCGACCCGGCTGTGGAGGACGTCACCGACGATCGCGACGCGGCGACCGTCCAGCCCGTGCTGGCCGGGCGCGAGGTGCCGGCGCATCGTGAACGCGTCCAGCAGCGCCTGCGTCGGGTGCTCGTGGGAGCCGTCGCCCGCGTTGAGGATCGCGGAGTCGATCCAGCCCGCGGCGGCCAGGCGCGCGGGGGCACCGGAGGCGCCGTGCCGGATGACGACCGCGTCGGCGCCCATCGCCTGCAGCGTCAGCGCGGTGTCCTTGAGGCTCTCGCCCTTGGAGACGCTCGACCCCTTGGCGGCGAAGTTGATGACGTCGGCCGACAGCCGCTTGGCCGCGGCCTCGAACGAGATGCGGGTGCGGGTCGAGTCCTCGAAGAAGAGGTTGACGACCGTGCGGCCCCGCAGCGTGGGGAGCTTCTTGATCGGGCGCTCGGCGACCGAGCGCATCTCCTCGGCGGTGTCGAGGAGCAGGACGGCCTCGTCGCGGGTCAGGTCGCCGGTGGAGAGAAGGTGCCTCACGCGCCGGCCCCCTTCGGTGCGGAGACGATCCGCACCTCGTCGCGGTCGTCGAGCCCGGTGACGGCGACCTTGACCTGCTCGGCGAGCGAGGTGGGGAGGTTCTTGCCGACGAAATCCGCCCGGATCGGGAGCTCGCGGTGGCCGCGGTCGACGAGGACGGCCAGCTGCACGGCGCGCGGGCGGCCGAGGTCGTTGAGCGCGTCGAGGGCGGCCCGGATGGTCCGGCCGGAGAACAGCACGTCGTCCACGAGGACGACGACGCGGTCGTCGAGGTCGACCGGGATGTCGGTCTTCTCCAGGGCGCGGGCGGGCTTCATCCGCAGGTCGTCGCGGTACATCGTGATGTCGAGCGACCCGTACGGGACAGGGTGGCCGGCGACCTCGCCCATCCGTTCGGCGACCCTGCGGCCGAGCTCGACACCGCGGGTCGGGATCCCGAGCACGACGACCTGGGCGGCGCCGCGGTTCTTCTCGATGATCTCGTGGGTGATGCGCGTCAACGCGCGGGAGATGTCGCCAGAATCGAGGACGACGGTCGAATCAGAGGTGTGCGCAGACACCGGCTGACCTCCTTCTCCGCCTCACGGGACGGTGGTTAAAGGATGTCTTTGTCCGGATCAGCCTACACGTGTGACGGTGGTCTCCCTGGGTCGACCTAGCTGACGAGACCGACCTCGCGCAGCCAGTCGCGGGCGACCAGGGCGGGCTCGCCGCCCTCGACGTCCACCTGCGCGTTCAGCTCGAGCATCACCTCGTTGGTGAGCAGCGGGCGCAGCTGGTCGAGGACCTCGCCGACCTCGGGGTGCGCCTCGAGCAGCTCGGTCTGGACCACCGGCGCGAGGTTGTAGAGCGGGAAGAAGTGCTTGTTGTCCTCGAGCACCGTGAGGTCGAGGGCGAGGATGCGCCCGTCGGTCGTGAAGACCTCGCCGAAGTTGCAGGTCCCGCGGGCGGTCGCGTCGTAGATGACGCCGGTGTCCATCTTCTTGACGTTGCCGGCCGGGACGCTCGTGCCGTACTTCAGCCCGTACGTCTCGAGCATCGGCTGGAAGCCGTCGTCGCGGCTGAAGAACTCGTCCTCGACGCAGAAGGTCCGGTCCTTCACCGGGAGGTCCTTGATCTGCGACAGCTTGGTGATGCCGAGCCGGGCCGTCGCCTTCGGGCCCATCGCGAAGCCGTAGGTGTTGTTGACCGCCGTCGGCGGCAGCCACGTCAGCCCGTTGGCGAGGTCGGCGTCGTGGACGGCCTGCCACTGCTCCTCCTCGCCCTCGATCGGCGTGGTGTTGCCGAGGTAGCTGATCCACCCGGTGCCGGTGTACTCCGGCGAGACGTCGACCGTGCGGTTGAGCAGGGCGTTGCGGACGCCCACGCTGCCGGCGATGTTGGAGCGGTTGGTGACGGTGGCGCCGGCCGTCTGCAGCAGCGTGGCGTACATGTTGCCCAGGACGAGCTGCTCGGTGAAGTCCTTCGACCCGACGGTGATCTCCACGCCCTCGAGCGAGTCGTACTTCTCGACCGCTCCCGGCTCGGCCGGGGCGATGTAGGCGTTGCTGCTCTGCAGCCCGCAGCCAGCCAGCCCGGCACAGAGCGCGGACGCGGCGAGGACGACGAGGGCGCGGGTACGGCGGCCGAGGCGTGGCATCAGAGTCCCTTCGGAGTGGCGGCCCGCTCGATCAGACGCGCTCCCCCGTCGATGAACAGCGCCAGCGCGGCGATCGCGACCGCACCGACGACGAGCACGGAGTCGAGGCCGAGCTTGATGCCGGTGTTGATCAGCGGCCCCAGTCCCCCGGCATCGACGAACCCGCCGAGCGCCGCGGTGCCGGTCATGAGGACGAGCGCGGTCCGGACCCCGGTCATGATCACCGGCGTCGCGAGAGGCATCTCGACGCGCACGAGGGTGCCGAAGGCCGACATGCCCATCCCGCGCGCGGCCTCGACGACCTTCGGGTCCACGCCGTGGATGCCGGTCACGACGTTGGCCAGGACGGGCAGGATGCCGTAGATCGCGAGCGCGAGGAGGAACGGGCCCTTGCCGGTGCCGAGGTAGAGGGCCGCCAGCACGATCAGGCCGATCGCCGGCGCCGCCTGGCCGAAACCGGCGACGGCGATGATCGGGGTCGCGAACCGCCGCAGCGGACCACGGGTGAGGAGGACGCCCAGCGGGACCGCGACGAGCACGACGACGACCGCCGCCGCGACCGACAGCAGAAGGTGCTCCCACGACAGCCGCAGCAGCGTCTCGACGCTGAGCAGACGAGACTCGACCGAGGTGAGGTCGGCGACCAAGATGTAGACGATGAGGACGAGGAACGCACCGAGGCAGGCGGCGAACTGGGTGATGAGCCGTGCCCGGCCGCGCTGGTCGTCGGCGTCGAGGAGAGCGCGTTCCTCGGCGACCTCCTCGAGGCCCTCGCGGACGGTCGGGGTCGCGGCGGTGCTCGCGCTCATCGGACGGCCCTCCCGCTGGCATGGGCGCCGGTGTGCAGCGCCTGCATCGCGCCCATCACGGTCTCGATCCGCACCACGCCCTCGTACCGGCCACGACGCCCGGTCACGACGACCACGCCGTGCGAGGAGGTGAGCATCGAGTCGAGCGCGTCGTTGAGGGTCGAGCCGAGCGTGACCGCCTCCAGGTCGTCGTCGCGCGACACCGTCGACAGCGCCCCTGGACGGTTCAGCTCACGCAGCGACAGCCAGCGCAGCGGGCGGTCGGCGCGGTCGAGGACGATCACGTGCTCGCGGCCCAGCGCCTCGGCCGCCGCGATCGCCGTCGCCGGGTCGTCGCCGACGTGGGCCACGGCCGCCTCGTGCAGGTCGACGTCGCGCACGCGCGTGAGGGTGAGCTGCTTGAGGGCGGCGCCGTGACCGATGAAGCCTGCGACGAAGTCGTTCGCCGGCTCGGCCAGGATCGCCTCCGGCGTGTCGTACTGGGCGACCCGTGACCCGACCTCGAGGATCGCGATCCGGTCGCCGAGCTTGACCGCCTCGTCGAAGTCGTGGGTGACGAAGACGATGGTCTTGCGCAGCTCTTCCTGGAGCCGGAGCAGCTCGTCCTGGAGACGCTGGCGGGTGAGCGGGTCGACCGCACCGAACGGCTCGTCCATGAGGAGGACCGGCGGGTCCGCGGCGAGGGCGCGCGCGACCCCGACCCGCTGCTGCTGGCCGCCCGAGAGCTCGCGGGGATAGCGGTCGGCGTACTCGTCGGGGTCGAGGTTGACGATGTCGAGCATCTCGCGCACCCGTTCGGCGGTGCGCTCCTTGTCCCAGCCGAGCAGGCCCGGCACGAGGGCGATGTTCTTGGCGACCGTGAGGTGCGGGAACAGACCCGCGCCCTGGATGACGTACCCGACGTGGCGGCGCAGCTCGTCGGGGTCGCGGTGGGTGACCTCGTCGTCGCCGATCAGGATGCGCCCCGAGGTGGGCTCGATGAGACGGTTGATCATCTTGAGCATGGTCGTCTTGCCGCAGCCGGACGGGCCGACGAACATGACGATCTCGCCGGCCGGGATCTCCAGCGACACGTCGTCGACGGCGGGCGTCTCCTGACCCGGGTAGCGCTTGGTGACGCCTTCGAGCACGATGCGCTGACCGCGCACCTCGTGGGCGTCGGGCGCCGCGGTCACGTCGGACGTGGTCGGTCGGGTGTCAGACACGGATACCCCTCGAGGTGGTCAGGCGCCCCAGCAGGTTCAGGACGAGGTCGAGCCCGATCGCCAGGACGACGATGGCGAGCGTCCCGGCCCAGGCGGAGTTGGTGGCGTTCGCGCCTCCGATGCGCGACAGCCCGGAGAAGATGAAGGAGCCGAGGCCCGGTCCGGAGGCGTACGCGGCGATGGCGGCGATGCCCATGAGCATCTGGGCCGAGATGCGTACACCGGTGACGATCACCGGCCACGCGAGCGGGATCTCCAGCCGCACCAGCGTGGCCGTCCGGCTCATGCCCATGCCGCGCGCCGACTCGACGAGGCCGGGGTCGACGCGCGAGAGCCCGACCACCGCGTTGCGCAGGATCGGCAGCGTCCCGTAGAACGCGAGCGCGGCCACCGAGATCACGATGCCGTTGGGGATGAAGGCGATGAGGATCCCGAAGAGGGCGAACGACGGCAGCGTCAGCCCCACGGAGCTGACCGACAGCGCGAGCTCGCTCACACGCTGCGAGCGGTACGCCAGGCACGCCAGCGCGAGGGCGACGACAGTCGCGATCAGGAGCGACTGCACGACCAGGCTGAGGTGCTGGTAGCTCTGGAAGGAGAGGAGGGACCAGCGGTCCTGGACGTACTCCCACAGACTCACACCGCACTCCTCGCGCACTCACCCACACAGAAGAATTCACCCGGTAGCGCCGCTTCGACGGTGGCGCCGCCCGTGACACTAACGTACGTCGCACCGGCCTCCTCGGCGCGCCGCGCGACCGCTCGACCTTCAGCCTTGACTTATATAAGCGAGCGCTTCAATACTGAGGTGTGGGCGCTTTCGACATCCTGGGAGACCCCGTCCGGCGACGCATCCTGGAGCATCTCGCGCGCGGTGAGAAGTCCTCGGGCGAGATCGCGGCGCTGGTCGGCGAGGAGTTCGCGATCAGCCAGCCGGCTGTCTCGCAGCACCTGCGCGTGCTCCGCGAGAGCGGGTTCGCGACGGTACGTCCAGACGGCACGCGTCGCCTGTACGCGCTCGACCCCGGCCCGCTCGACGAGATCGACGACTGGTCCGCACAGCTGCGGCGGTTCTGGGAGAACCGCCTCGACGCGCTCGGCACCGAGCTCGCCAGGGGCGCCCGCGCCGCCCGCGACCGTACGCACAACAACGGCAGCACCGACGACACGAGGAGAAGCTCATGAAGGACATGCTCGACGAGATCACCGCGGTGCGCCGCAAGGTCGCCGACGGCACCCTGCCTGCGGGCGAGGCGAAGGTGGTCGCGCTGTCGCGGACGTACGACGCCCCCGTCGAGGACGTATGGGATGCGGTGACGAACCCCGAGCGCATCCCGCGGTGGTTCCTGCCGATCAGCGGAGACCTCCGCCTCGGCGGCACGTACCAGCTCGAGGGCAACGCCGGCGGCGAGATCCGCGTGTGCGACTCCCCTCGCCGTCTGGTCGTCACCTGGGTGATGGGCGAGCCGACACCCGAGGACACCTCGCTGGTCGAGGTACGGCTCGAGCCCGTCGACGAGAAGACCACCCGCCTCGACCTCGAGCACACGGCCGTGGTCCCGCCCGAGATGTGGGACCAGTTCGGGCCTGGCGCCACCGGGGTCGGCTGGGACCTCGCCCTGCTGGGCCTCTGGGCGAACCTCAACGGCATCCCGATCGGCTCGCCCGAGCAGATGGACAAGGACCCCGACGTCCGCGCGTGCATGACCGCGAGCAGCGACGCGTGGGGCGAGGCCCTCGCCGCGACCGGCGCGACGCCCGAGGACGTCACCGCCAAGGTCACGGCGACGACCGCGTTCTACGTGCCGCCGCTCGGCTGACCGTCGTCGCCGGGCTCAGACCGACAGCGTCGGCTTGACCTCGACCAGGCGGGTGAGGAGCCCGCGGACGAACGTCGGCGAGTCGTCGGTCGACAGCTCGGCGGCGAGGTTCGCGGCCTCCGAGACCGCGACCGGGTCGGGGACGTCGTCGCGGTAGAGCACCTCGTACGCGCCGATCCGCAGCAGGTTGCGGTCCACCGCGGGCATCCGCTCGAGGGTCCAGCCCTCGGCGTACTCCGCGATCAGTGCGTCGATGCGGGCCCCGTGCTCGCGCACGCCCTCGACGAGCTCGATCGTGTACGGGTTGACCGGGGGGTCGGCGGCAGCGACCCTCCGGTCGAGGGTCGCCCCGACCGCACGGCTCTGCAGCTCGCTCTCGAACAGGACGTCGAGCGCGCGCTTGCGGGCCTTCGTGCGTGAACCGGCCATCAGGAGCTGACGCGGCCCAGGTAGGAGCCGTCGCGGGTGTCGACCTTGACCTTCTCGCCGGTCGTGATGAACAGCGGGACCTGGATCTCGCGACCGGTCTCGAGCTTGGCGGGCTTGGTGCCGCCCGAGGAACGGTCACCCTGCAGGCCGGGCTCGGTGTACTCGATGGTCAGCTCGACCGACGCCGGGAGCTCGATGTAGAGCGGGTTGCCCTCGTGCATCGCGACGACGGCCTCCTGGTTGTCGAGGAGGAAGCCCGACGCGTCACCGACGACGCTCTCCGGGAGCTCGTACTGGTCGTACGTCGCGGTGTCCATGAACACGTACGAGGTGCCGTCGTGGTAGAGGAACTGCATCGTGCGCTTGTCGACCGAGGCCACGTCGACCTTGACGTCGGCGTTGAAGGTCCGGTCGACGACCTTGCCCGAGAGCACGCTCTTGAGCTTGGTGCGGACGACGGCCCCGCCCTTGCCGGGCTTGTGGTGCTGGAACCACACGACGGACCACAGCTGCCCGTCGAGGTTGAGCACCATGCCGTTCTTCAGGTCGTTCGTCGTTGCCATCAGGCGAGCTCCAGGAGGTCTTTGGTCGCGACCGTGAGCAGCTCGGGAGCGCCGTCGGTCACGACGAGGGTGTCTTCGATGCGCACGCCACCGCGACCGGCCACGTAGATGCCAGGCTCCATCGTCAGGGCTGTGCGACGTTCCAGTCTAGCGGGCGCCTTCGCGCTCAGGAACGGGTCCTCGTGGATGCGCAGACCGACCCCGTGACCGAGACCGGTCGTGAACGCCTCCAGCCACCCCGCGTCGGCGAGGACCTGACGGACGAGGGCGTCCACGTCAGCGACGGGCGCTCCCTCGCGGCACGCGTCGACACCGGCCTGCTGGGCCACCCGCACCGCCTCGTAGATCTCGCGCTGCCAGGCGTCGGCCCGGCCGACGACGACGGTGCGCGTGCAGTCGGCGTGGTAGCCGTCGACACGGGCGCCGAAGTCGATCTTCAACAGCTCGTCGCGGCCCACCGGGCGGTTCGTCGGGTCGTGGTGCGGGATCGCGGTGTTCGGGCCGGAGGCGACGATCGTCTCGAACCCGATCGCCTCCGCCCCCTTCGCATACATCGTCCACTCGAGGTCGCGGGCGATCTCGCGCTCGGTACGCCCGAGGAGCGGCCCGGCGAGAACCTCGTCGAGCGCCTGGACCGAGATGTCGCAGGCGCGCCGCAGCGCGTCGAGCTCCTCCTCGTCCTTCACCACGCGCAGCTGCTCGACGGCGCGCCCCAACGAGACGAGCTCGACCTCGCCGAAGCGCTCACGCGCCTCGTCGTAGTCGTCGACGGTGAGCGCGTGGGTCTCCACCCCGACACGCTGCGCTCCCCCGGTCTCCTTGCTGAGCGCGCCGAGCAGGTCGCGGTCGACGACCACCTCCACGTCCGGCGCCTCCTCGGCAGCCTGGTCGCGGTAGCGCCCGTCGGTCGCCAGGACCGCCGAGCCGTCCTCGCTCACCCGCACCGCCCCGTTCGAGCCGGTGAAGCCGGTCAGGTAGCGGACGTTGACCAGATCGGTGACGACGGCCGCCGCGAGACCACGCTCGCGCAGGATCGCGGCCAGCCGTCCACGGCGTGCGACGTGCTCGGTAGGCATGCGGCCACCCTACGTGGGAGCGGACTAGCCCGAGATCTCCGCGTACGCGGCCGTCAGCAGCGCGGGATCCGGACCTGCGTAGATCGTCGGCTCGGCGAGCGCGTCGAGCACCACGAACCGCAGCTGGGACCCGCGCGCCTTCTTGTCCACGCGCATGCCGGCCAGCAGCTCGTCCCAGACTCCCGGGCGGTAGCCGGTCGGCAGCCCGACCATGCCGAGCACGTCGCGGTGGCGCTGCACGAGAGCCGCGTCGATCCGCCCGTCGAGGCGGGCGAGCTCGGCGGCATAGACCATGCCGATCGCGACCGCGGCGCCGTGCCGCAGCGTGTACGCCTCGTACCGCTCGATCGCGTGGCCCAGCGTGTGCCCGTAGTTGAGCGCCTCGCGCCCGATCGTGCCGTCGGCACCGGTCTCGTTGAGGTCCGTCGCGACGACGCCCGCCTTGACCTGGATGCCGCGCTCGATGACCTCGCGCAGCACGTCGCTGCGGACGTCGAGCACGGCCGCGGGCTCTGCCTCGACTCGCTCGAGGATGACCGGGTCCGCGATGAACCCGCACTTGACGACCTCCGCGAGGCCCGAGCGGACCTCGTTCAGCGGCAGCGTCGTGAGGAGGGCGAGGTCGCAGAGCACGCCAGCCGGCTCGTGGAAGGCCCCCACGAGGTTCTTGCCCTCGACCGTGTCGATGGCGGTCTTGCCGCCGACCGCAGCGTCGACCATGCCGAGCACCGTGGTCGGGATGAGGACGTGCTCGACGCCGCGCAGCCACGTCGCCGCGACGAAGCCGGCCAGGTCGGTCGCCGCTCCCCCGCCGACCCCGATGATCGCGTCGGAGCGCGTGAAGCCCGCGCGTCCCAGCACCGACCAGCAGAACGCCGCGACGTCGCTGGTCTTGGCCGCCTCGCCGTCGGGGATCTCGATGGCGTGCCCCTCGACGCCGGAGGCCGCCAACGACGCACGGATGGCCTCGCCGAGCGCGCGCATCGACGCCGGGTGGATCACCGCGACCCGCTCCGCGGACTCGGGCAGCAGACCCGGGAGCTCGGCGCTGAGTCCGGTGCCGACCACCACGTCGTACGGGGCGTCGGTGGCGACGTGGATGCGGGTGTGTTCGGCCACGGGCGGTCTCCTCGATCGTGCGGACGGTCGGTGCTGCTCAGGCGAGCAGTCGCAAGATCTCCTCTGCGACGTCCTCGGGAGTGCGTCCGTCCGTGCGGACGACGTGCGTCGCGACGGACTCGTACACGGGACGGCGCGCGTCGAGCAGGGTCTTCATCTGCGAGCGTACGTTCCCCAGGAGCAGCGGACGGGACGAACCGAGACCGACGCGTGCCGCGGCGTCGGCGAGACCGACATCCAGGAAGACGACGACCTGGTCCTCGAGCGCGCGCTGCGTCTCCTCGCGCATGACGGCGCCACCCCCGAGCGCCAGCACGCCACGGTGCTCGGCGAGCGCGTCGCGCACGGCCTCCACCTCGATCTCGCGGAACCGCTCCTCCCCCTCGGTCACGAAGAGGTCGGCGATCGTCGTCCCGGCCGCGGCCTCGATGTCGCTGTCGGTGTCGCGCGCGGCGACGCCGAGCGCCTCGGCGAGCAGCGCGGCCACCGTGGACTTGCCGGCGCCGGGCGGACCGACGAGGACGACGACCGGGCGCACCTCCGTGCTCACGCGGGCGCCAGGGCCGCGAGGTACGAGGCCACGTTGCGGGCGGTCTCGGTGACCGAGTCGCCGCCGAACTTCTCGAGCAGCACGTCGGCGAGGGTGAGGGCGACCATCGCCTCGGCGACGATGCCGGCGGCCGGGACCGCGGCCACGTCGGAGCGCTGGTGGTGCGCCTGCGCCGGCGCTCCGGTCCGGACGTCGACGGTGCGCAAGGCGCGGGGGACGGTCGCGATCGGCTTCATCGCGGCGCGCACCCGCAGCACCTCGCCGGTCGACATGCCGCCCTCGGTGCCTCCCGAGCGACCGGTGGCACGGCGGATGCCGTCGTCGGTGCCGACGATCTCGTCGTGGGCGAGCGAGCCACGCGTACGGGCGAGCTCGAACCCGTCACCGAGCTCGACTCCCTTGATCGCCTGGATGCCCATGAGCGCGGCCGCGAGGCGGGCGTCGAGCCGACGGTCCCAGTGGACGTGGCTGCCCAGACCCGGCGGGAGCCCGTGGACGACGACCTCGACGACGCCGCCGAGGGTGTCCCCGTCCTTGCGGGCGGCGTCGACCTCGGCGACCATCGCCGCCGAGGTCGCGGGGTCGAGCGTGCGGACCGGGTCGGCGTCCAGCCGCTCGACGTCGGCGGCGGTCGGGACGAGACCCGCCGGTGCCTTCACGGAGCCGAACTCCACGACGTGACTGACGATGCTCGCCCCGCAGGCCTGCTCGAGGAACGCGGCGGCGACCGCGCCGAGCGCCACCCGCGCGGCGGTCTCGCGGGCGCTCGCACGCTCGAGGATCGGCCGCGCCTCGTCGAAGCCGTACTTCTGCATGCCGACCAAGTCGGCGTGCCCGGGCCGCGGCCGGGTCAGCGGCGCGTTGCGGGCGATCCCCTGGAGCTCGTCGGGGTCGACGGGGTCGGCCGACATGACCTTGTCCCACTTCGGCCACTCGCTGTTGGCGATCCGCAGGGCGATCGGGCTCCCGAGGGTGAGGCCGTGGCGGATGCCGCCGACGATCTCGAGCTCGTCGGCCTCGAAGTTCATCCGGGCCCCACGTCCGTACCCGAGCCGGCGTCGCGCCAGCGCGTCGGAGATCGTCGCGCTCGTCACGGCGACACCCGCAGGCATCCCCTCGACCACAGCGACCAGTGCAGGACCGTGGGACTCACCGGCCGTCAACCAACGAAGCATGGGGCCAAGTCTGTCATGCGTGCCTCGGCGTCCCGTCACGGTCTCGCAGCGCGGATCAGCCCCACGCACGCAGGAGTGTGCTGCCCCACACCGCACCCGCCCAGGCGCCGAGCATCATGAACGGACCGAACGGGAACGCCTTGCGGTCGACCACCCCGAGCGCGCCGAGCGCGAGCCCCCCGACAGCACCCAGGACGAAGCCTGCGTACCCGCCGACGACCAGCTCGGCCCAGCCGAGCGCACCGAGGCAGAGGCCGAGCAGGCCGGAGAGGCGGACGTCGCCGTACCCGATCCCCCGGGGGGCGATCAGCCACAGCAGGAGGTACAGGCCCCCGACGGCCACCCAGCCGACCCCTGCGCGTGCGAGGACCGCCGTGTCCGCGGCCAGGGCCGCGGCAAGGAGCGCGAGGACGACCGCAGCGGGATAGGCGGGGAGCACGAGGCGCTTCGGCAGCAGCCGCGTGTGCCAGTCGACGTACGAGAGGGTCACGCCGAGCACGACGAACGCGACCCAGAGCGGGAGGGCCGGGTCGAGGCCGAGCTGCCAGCCGAGGGCACCTGCCAGGACGGCCGACGCCCCCGCGAGCCAGAGAGCCAAGTGCGGGCGGTCCGCGAGCTCGGCGTACGGGATCTTGACCGGACGCGTGGTGACCGGATGCTCCGGCACTGCGCTCTCGCCTTTCTCGTCCGCGGCCGTCTCGTCCGGCGCCACCGGCTCAGGCTCGGGGAGACGCGCGACGACCCGGGGCGCGAGCAGCGCTCCGAGCGCTGCGACGGCAGCGGCCAGGAGAGCGGCGACGGCGGGCTCGGGCACGCTGGAACGATAGCCGGGCGGGCTCCAGGCAGGAGGAGTTGTCCCCAGGCGGACGCGGTCGGCGCGCCTGTGGAGGGCGCGTCCTGATCGCCGCAGGGTGTCGGCACGAGGCGATAGCGTCGTACACATGTTCGACGCCACCCCCGCTGGAGAAGCCTCCGGACGCCTGCTCGACGCGCTCGTGGAGAGAGTGCTCGGTGCGGTCGAGTCTGCACGCTCTCGTAACGCACGACACCACGCGTACGACGCCGCGCTGGGCGCTGCCGAGATCGACGTCGTCGCGGTGTGTGAGGAGACGGTGCGCATCGCCCAGGGGATTCAGGCCGACGCGGTGCTCGCGCTCGACTCCCGTCGTCGCCGCGCGATGGCGACCGCCGACGAGACGACAATCACCCGCTCGTTGTTCACCGAGATCGCCCTCGCTCGTCAGGTGTCCACACCTGCCGGGGAGCGGACGTACGCGCTCGCCCAGGCACTCGAGCTGCACCCGCAGACGCACGCCCTGCTCCGTGCCGGCACGATCTCGCAGGCGGTTGCCGGCGCCGTCTGTCGGGAGACGACCTACGCGTCCGTCGACGACCGCGGGCGCGTCGACGCCGAGATCGCCGCCTCGCTCACCGAGCTGTCCCCGCGTCAAGCGGCCAAAGAAGCACGTCGGCTCGTCATGGCGGCCGACCCGCACGCCGCGTACGAGCGCACGGTACGAGCACGCGAGGACCGCTCGGTCACCTTCTCCCCCGAGCTCGACGCGATGGCGTCGCTGACGGTCTACGGTCCGGCCGAGCAGGTCGCCTCGGCGTTCCGGCGCCTCGACGACCAGGCGAGCGCACGTCGCGCCGACGGCGACCCTCGTACGATCCGTCAGCTCGTAGCCGATCTCGCGATCGAGGCACTGACCGGTGAACGCGTCAGCGCGGACGGGACGAGCGCGGTGCGGGCAGAGATCGGCGTCGTGATGCGGCCCGAGTCGCTCTTGTCTGCCGATACCGCGCCCGCGACGTTGGCCGGTTACGGGCCGATCCCCGCCGAGCTGGCCCGCCGGCTCGCCGCCTCCGACGCTGCCTGGGTCCGTCGCTTCTTCACCGCACCGGACGGCGAGCGCCTCACCGGCTCGGACCCGCGAGCGCGCCGTTTCAACGCTGCCGTACGGCGGCTCGTCCGCACTGTCGACGGGCAGTGCCAACGACCCTGGTGCGACTGCCGCATCCGCGACGTCGACCACGCGGTGCCCTACGCGCGCGGCGGCCCGAGCACCCCGCAGAACGCGCAAGGCGTGTGCCAGGCGGACAACCTCGCCAAAGAAGGGCCCGGGTGGCGCGTCACTCCGGTCGACGGCGAGGGACCCGCGGACGAGGCGCTCGCACGAGCTGTGCGGTGGCGGACGCCGACGGGTCACACGTACGCGACGCGCCGCCGCGAGCCGCTCGGCGTTCCGACTCGTGACCAAGAGCAGCGACCACCGACCTCGTCACGCAGGGTGGAGGCACCGCAGGAGGACACGGGGTCGGCCATCGAGCGGAGCCTTGCCGAGCTGCTCCGCGCTGCCTGACGACCGACGACCTTGCTCGGCGCCCTCGGCATGCGCCCGATCTGTGGCGTGCGTCAGTGTCTCGTGAGTGCGCCGAGTGCCGCGTCGCGCAGCACCGAGGCGGCGACCTCGCGTCCGGTCATCAGCCGGACCTGCGCGGCGGCCTGGTGCGCGAGCAGGTCGAGACCGGACGCGACGGGCACGGCCTCGGCCTGCGCAGCGCGCGCCAGCGGCGTCGGCCACGGGTCGTAGATCACGTCGAACACCGCGTCGCACCGAGTTGCGAGGCCTTGTGCGTACGGCGCGACCGCGGCGGCCGGCACGGTCGAGACGACGACCTCGGTCGACCGCGGCAGGTCGGGCCCGATCCCGGTGACCTCCACGGCGAGCGGGGCGACGTCACCGCCGGGGGCCTCCAGGCGTGAGGCAAGCTCGGCGGCACGGTCCAGCGCGCGTACCGCCAGGGTCACCCGGCGGAGGCCCAGGTGACGCAACGCGGCGATCATCGCCTCGGCGGTCGCCCCGGCGCCGATCACCACCGCGTCCTCGACCTCGTCGACCCCGCGTTCGCGCAGCGCGGCGATGCCGCCCGGCACGTCGGTGTTGAAGCCGTGCCGGCCCTCGACGTCGACGATCACCGTGTTGACGCCGCCGACCTCACGCGCGGCGGGCTCGACCGTGTCGAGGTACGGGAGGACCGCACGCTTGAGCGGCATCGTGAGCGAGAGGCCACGCCACTGCTCGTCCAGCCCGGCGAGGAAGGTGCCGATCCCGTCCTCGTCCACGTCGAACGCGTCGTAGGTCCAGTCGTGCAGCCCGAGCACCTCGTACGCCGTCCGGTGCATGACCGGTGACAGCGAGTGAGCGATGGGACTGCCGAGGACCGCGCAGCGCGGCATCAGCACCCCCCTTGCTCACGGCAGTTCTGACGCAGCTCCTCCACGTTCTGCTGGTGCTCGCTGTAGCTCTCGGCGAACTTCGTCTCGCCCGACTCTGCGTCGACGAGCGTGAAGTACAGCCACGCGCCGTCCGCAGGATTGAGCGCAGCCTCGAGCGCCTCCTCACCAGGGTTGCCGATCGGGCTCGGCGGCAGTCCGGGGTACTTGTACGTGTTGTACGGCGAGTCGATCTCGCGCGACTCCGCACTCGTCCAGACGCTGCCGTCCTTGCCGCTCACGTAGTGGATGGTGGAGTCCATCTGGAGCGCCATGCCGTCGTCGAGCCGGTTGTAGATCACCCGCGCGACCTTGTCGTAGTCGGCCGTGCCCGCCTCCGCCTGCACGATGCTCGCGACCACGATCGCGTCGTGCGCGGAGATGCCGAGGGCCTTCGCGCGGGCCTCGAGGTTCAGATCGTTCTCGAGGGCGACCGCCTTGCTGACCATCTCCTGGAGGAGCGACAGCGGCGTGGCGTCAGGACCGACCATGTACGTCGCCGGGTACAGGTAGCCTTCCGGGTTCCCTTCGGCCGCGGCGGGGAGCCCCAGCTCGGGGTCCTTCAGCGCGGCGTTGATCTCCTTCTTGGTGAACTCGGTCTTCTTCGCGATCTGGCCCACGACCTGGTCTACGCGCGCGCCTTCGGGGACGCCGATCGAGGCGTCCACGCGGCTGGCGGGGTCGACCAGCGCCTGGACCGCCTGCGAGGCCTGCATCTGCTTGCGGAGCTGGTAGAAGCCGGGCTGCACCTGGTTCATCTCCGGCGCGCCGGCGGCCGCGTCGAGGAACGCGTCGACGCTCGCGACCACGTCCTTCGCCTTGAGCTCGCGGCCCATCGCCGCCACCGTGTCGCCCTGGCGCACCTCGATGACGACGCTGCCGGTGCCGGGCCCCGGGTAGTCCTCGGGACCGCCGAAGAAGTCCCCCGCGAGTCCGACAAGCTTCGACGCGCCGAGGTAGCCCGCGACGCAGACGGCCGCGACGATCAGCAAGAGGAAGAAGCAGCCGGGACCGCGACGCTCCTTCTTCGCGCGTCGCGCCGCCCGGTGGCCCGCGGGTCGACGATCACGCTCCGGCATGAGTCCGATGTCGCTCATCGAGCCGCCTCGACGAGCTCGCCAGGGACGCGTCCGCTGGTCCGCTCCACGTCGAGGGCCGACTGGAGGATCACGACGGCGGCCGCCTGGTCGACGACGGCGCGCTGCTGCTTGGCCTTGCGCCCGGCCTGACGCAGGCTCTGCTGTGCGGTCACGGTCGACATCCTCTCGTCCACGAGCCTGACGGGCGTCGGAGCGGAGGCTGCAGCCAGCTGCTCGGCGTACGCCCGCACCTTGCGAGCGGCCGGCCCCATGCCCCCCGAGAGCGACCGTGGCAAGCCAACCACAATTTCGACGGCTTGACGATCATTCGCGATGACCAGAATGTCGCGGATCGAGTCCGGGCCCGCCGTCACGGTCTCCACCGGCGTCGCCAGGATCCCCGAGGGGTCGCTGGCGCTGACGCCGATCCGCACGTCGCCGACATCGACGCCGATGCGGACCCCGTGCCGCATGTCAGGCCGCACCGTGGAGCGCGCGACGGACCGCCTCGACCGCCTGCGGAGCGGCCGCGACCTCCGAGCCACCGCCCTGCGCGACGTCGGCCTTGCCGCCGCCGCGACCACCCAGCGACTCCATCGCCGGCCTGATCAGCTCGCCTGCCGCCAGGCCTGCGGACCGGCCTGCCTCGTTGACGGCGACCACGCAGGCCGCCTTGCCGTCGGCGGTGCCGACGACCGTCACGACGGCCGGGCGCGACCCGTCGAGCCGTCCGCGCACGTCGAGGGCGAGCGTACGGACCTCCTTGGCGCCGAGCCCCTCCGCGACGTGCCCGACGTAGGCGACACCGTCCACGTCGTCCGCTCCTGCAGCGAGGTCGCCCGCCGATGACAGCAGCGCCTCGGCGCGCAGCTTCTCCATCTCCTTCTCGGCGGTGCGCAGACGGCCGACCAGGTCGGCGACCCGACCCGGCACGTCGTCGCGCGTCACCTTGAGCAGGTCGGAGACCTGAGCGACGAGGTCGCGCTCGCGGGCGAGGTAGGCGAAGCCCTCGAGGCCGACCACGGCCTCGACACGCCGGTTGCCGGCGCCGACCGAGCTGTCGGACGTGAGCACGACCGTCCCGATCTGCGAGGAGCGCGACACGTGCGTGCCGCCGCAGAGCTCGCGCGACCAGGGACCGCCGATCTCCACCACGCGGACGTCCTCGCCGTAGGTCTCCCCGAACAGCGCGAGAGCGCCGAGCTCTTTGGCCCGCTCCAGCGGCATCACCGCGGCGGTGACCTGGAGGTCCTCCCGCAGGGCGACGTTCGCGGCGTGCTCGACGTCGCGCAGCTGCTCAGGCGTCAACGCGCTCGACCAGCCGAAGTCCAGACGCAGGTAGCCGGGACGGTTGTACGAGCCGCTCTGCAGCGCAGTCGGGCCGAGCACCTCGCGCAGCGCCGCGTGCACGACGTGGGTGCCCGAGTGCGCCTGGCACGCACCGACACGCCACTGCGGGTCGACGTCGGCCTGCAGCGCCGCCCCCTCGGTCAGCTCGCCCTCGAGGACGCGGACCTGGTGCACGACGAGGCCACGCACCGGACGCTGGACGTCGAGCACCTCGGCCCGGCCGCCGTCCCACACGAGGACACCGGCATCGGCGTTCTGCCCGCCGGACTCGGCGTAGAACGGGGTGCGGTCGAGGACGACCTCGGCGATCTGGGACTCCCCCACCGCCGGCGTCCGCCCGGACTCCTGGATCAGCGACCGCACCTGCGACTCCGTGCTGAGCCGCTCGTAGGCCAGCCACTCGGTCGGCCCGTACGTGTCGAGCGCGTCGCGGTAGATCGAGGTGTCGGCGTGGCGTCCCTTCTTGGACTTCGCGTCCGCCTTCGCGCGGGCACGCTGCTCGGCCATCAGCGCACGGAAGCCCTGCTCGTCGACGGCCAGGCCCTGCTCAGCGGCCATCTCGAGCGTGAGGTCGATCGGGAAGCCGTACGTGTCGTGGAGCTGGAAGGCTTTGTCGCCCGTGAGGACCGTGGCGCCCTGCGACTTGGCGGAGTCGGCCGCCAGGTCGAAGATCTGGGTGCCCTTGGCGAGGGTCTGGCGGAACGTCTCCTCCTCGGCGTACGCGACCTGCGAGATGCGGGCGAAGTCCGAGGCGATCTCCGGGTACGAGCGCGACATCTCGTCACGGCTCACCGGCAGCAGCTCCGGCAGGGCCGGGTCCTCGTAGCCCAGCAGACGCATCGACCGCACGGCGCGGCGCAGGAGCCGACGCAGCACGTACCCGCGGCCCTCGTTGCCGGGCGTGACGCCGTCGCCGATGAGCATCAGGCCGCTGCGCACGTGGTCGGCGATGACGCGGAAGCGGACGTCGTCCTCGTGCACGGCGCCGTAGCGCTTGCCCGAGAGGGCGGACGCCTTCTCGATGACCGGGAAGACCTGGTCGATCTCGTACATGTTCTGCTTGCCCTGCAGCAGGTACGCGACGCGCTCGAGGCCCATGCCGGTGTCGATGTTCTTGCTCGGCAGCGGCGCGAGAACGTCGAAGTCGGCCTTGCTGCGGACCTGGCTGAGCTCCTCCTGCATGAACACGAGGTTCCAGATCTCGAGGAAGCGGTCCTCGTCGACCACCGGGCCACCGTCGGGCCCGTACTGCGGGCCGCGGTCGATGTAGATCTCCGAGCACGGGCCGCCGGGGCCCGGGACACCCATGTGCCAGTAGTTGTCCTCGAGCCCGCGGTCCTGGATCCGCTCGTCGGGCAGCCCCGCGATCGACTTCCACGCGTTGCGCGCCTCGATGTCGGTCGGCAGCACCGTGACCCACACCTTGTCGGGGTCGAAGCCCAGTCCACCGTCGGCGACGGAGCCCGTCACCAGCTTCCATGCCAGCTCGATGGCGCCTTCCTTGAAGTAGTCGCCGAACGAGAAGTTGCCGTTCATCTGGAAGAACGTGCCGTGGCGGGTCGTCTTGCCGACCTCTTCGATGTCCTGGGTGCGCACACACTTCTGGACGCTGGTGGCCCGCTTGTACGGCGGCGTCTCCTGCCCGAGGAAGTAGGGCTTGAACGGCACCATGCCCGCGTTCACGAAGAGCAGGTTGGGGTCGTCCAGGAGCAGCGATGCCGACGGCACCACCGTGTGGCCGTTCGACTCGAAGTGCTCGAGAAACCGGCGGCGGATCTCCGCTGTGTCCATGGAGAGAAGCAGTCCTTACTCGTGGTGCGGGGGAAGCTGACGCGAGGCGTCAGGATGACGCGATGCGGGAAGAGCGCGGGCGAGCGCCTCGGGTGGCAGGCCGAGATGCTCGGCGACCTCGGCCTCGCGCACGCTCATGCCGGCGCGAACCTCTTCGGTGAAGGCCTGGAGGCCGACCTGCCAGGCGGCGACCTGGTCGACGATCCCCGTGGGCGTGAACCGGTCGGCCAGGCGCTTCGCCTTGAAGGTCCCGTACACCCCGGCGGTGGTGCCCGCGACGAACCACAGAACGCGGCCCTTCATCGTGTGCCCTCCTGCTCGGGTGTCGTCGGGGTGCCGGGCCACGACGTGACCTCCGGAGACATCGACGCCGCACGGGCCGCCTGACGCGCAGCACGCCGGCGGATCTTGCGACGACGGCGGAACTCGCGGCGGACGATCCCTCGAATCCGGTCCCGGCTCTCTGGTCGTAGCGCGTGCATCAGCCCGTGACTCAGCACTGCGCCACGGACCAGCGGACGTCCCATGGTAGCCGCCACCACCTGCTGCTCCGAAGGAAGGACGATCACCGTGCCCTCCTGCGTGACCACCGCACGCTCGTGCGGCAGGACCTGGCGGGCCTGCGGGAGCGGCGTCGGGGCGTAGACGACCTCCGCCGAGACCACCTCCGGCTCCTCCGCCCGCTCATCGCTGGTCGAGGAGCCCGAGCCGCCCTCTCCGCTGGTCGAGTAGCCCGAGCCGCTGGGCGGGGGCGTATCGAGACCCCTCGCCCCCCGCACCTCGGCGCGCAGCTGGCGCAGCGTCCGTAAGGCGATCAGCGCGGTCACCGTGGCGACGGCAGCCGCGACGCAGGCCACGACGGTCACCCAGGTCTCGATCGGCATGGGGCCGACCCTACCGACCGGGTCCGGGTCAGTCACCCGAGCGCTCCCCGTGGTCGCGGAGGATCTCGCGCAGCCGCGCGACCCGCTCGGCGTACGCCGCCTCGGCGCCGCGGCCCGTCGGCCGGTAGTACTCCGCGCCGTCGATCTCGTCCGGCGCGTACTGCTGTCCGACGACACCGCGCGGGTCGTCGTGGGCGTACTTGTAGTCGTGGCCGTGCCCGAGCTTCTTGGCACCGGCGTAGTGGGCGTCGCGCAGCGCGGGCGGCACCGCGCCGGCCTTCCCCGCGCGGACGTCGGCGGTGGCCGCCGCGATCGCCTTGTACGCGGCGTTCGACTTCGGCGCCAGCGCGAGCGTGATCACGACCTGAGAGAGCGTGAGCGCCGCCTCGGGGAACCCGATCATCTGGACGGCCTGCGCTCCGGCGACCGCCGTCTGCAGGGCCGTCGGGTCGGCGAGGCCGATGTCCTCGCTCGCGGAGATCATCAGGCGACGCGCGAGGAACTTGGGGTCCTCCCCTGCCTCGACCATCCGCGCCAGGTAGTGGAGCGCGGCGTCCACGTCAGAGCCTCGGATCGACTTGATGAGCGCGCTGGTGACGTCGTAGTGCTGGTCGCCCTGGCGGTCGTAACGGACCGCCGCCCTGTCGACGGCGTTGGCCGCGTCGTCCACGGTGATGCGCTCGCGGTCCTGCGCCTGCGCGGCGCCCGCCGCGGCCTCCAGGTAGGTCAGGGCACGCCGCGCGTCGCCACCGGCCAGGCGTACGAGGTGGTCGCGGGCCTCGTCCTCGAGGACGACCGCACCCGCCAGACCGCGCTCGTCGGTCACCGCGCGCTCGACGAGGGTGGCGACGTCGTCGTCGCTGAGGGGCTCCAGCGTGAGCAGCAGCGACCGTGACAGCAGCGGCGAGATCACGGAGAAGTGGGGGTTCTCGGTGGTGGCGGCGATCAGCGAGACCCAGCGGTTCTCCACGCCCGGCAGCAGGGCGTCCTGCTGCGCCTTGGAGAAGCGGTGCACCTCGTCGACGAACAGGACCGTCTCCCGACCGCCCTGCGCGAGCATCCGGCGCGCGGAGGCCAGCGTCTCGCGCACCTCCTTCACACCGGCCGAGACCGCCGACACCTCGACGAACCGCCGGTTGGTCTGCTGGCTGACCAGCGAGGCGAGGGTCGTCTTGCCGGTCCCGGGCGGCCCCCAGAGGATCAGCGACATCGACTGGTCGCCGTGGACCATCCGCCGCAGGGGCGAGCCGGCGCGCAGCAGCGCCTCCTGACCCACCAGCTCGTCGAGGGTACGCGGGCGCATCCGGACGGCCAGGGGTGCCGCCCGGTGTGCCGCATCGGTCAGGCTGCCGCCTCCCGAAGGCGCAGGGGCGACGTCGGGGACGTCGAAGAGCCCGTCGGAATCCACCTGCCCAGCCTACGCGGCCGGGTCACCCGCTCTGGTCGACGTACATGTCGGCGAAGACGGGCATGCCGAGCAGCTGGTTGACCGCCATGCCTCCGACGCGGCTGCCGTGCGCGAGCACGACTCCCCCATGGCCAAGAACGACCGCCGGGTAGTGCTTGCGTCCGATCCGCTCGTCGAGAGCGCCCCACGCACGCGCCGCCTCGGCGCCGCTGAGCGTGTCGAGGATCTTGTCGATGGCGACGTCGACGTCGCGCGCGACCAGCATCGCGGGGTTGGGCCGGGCTGGGTCGTCGACGATGTCGCCCGACCACTGGGCAGGGAACCACGACGACCCGGTGGGCCAGTCGGAGCACCACCCCGAGTCGACGACGTTGTGCGGGCCGTCGGGGTCGAGCTGCATCGCCCGGATCTGCTTCGCGGTGGTCGCGATCGGCTGCGGCTCGAATCCCGCCCGCCGCAGCGCCGTCACGACGGCGTCCTTGATCGCCACCTTCTCCGGGAGGTCGCTCGCGTAGTACCAGCGCACCGCGAACCCCACCTCACCCGCTTCTCTGAGCAGCGCACGGGCGCGTTGCGGGTCGGTGCGCCGGCCTCGGTTGCCGAGCGCGTCGTACGCACGGCGCCCGGCGGTCCCCGGTGGCAGCAGCGTGGTGCCGGGGAGCCGTGTCGTCCCCACCGCCTCGCGCCCCGCCTTCCAGGCGGCGTCGTACGGATAGGCCCAGCCGATCGCCTGACGGACCCGCCGGTCGGAGATCCTGCGCGTGTCGAGGTACCAGAGGTAGGTGCACGGGGTCCCGGACGCGACGAGCCGCTCCGGCGCGTCGTCGCGCATCCGCTGCAGCGTCTGCGCCGAGACGGAGTCGTACGAGAGGGCGTGCTGCGCGTCGCCGGCGTCGTCGACCAGCAGACCGTCGATGCGGTCGGGGTCCTGGCCCCACAGGAACGTCCACCCGTCGGCGTACTGGTGGCGCGCCGGATCGGTCGCCGGGTCCCAGCGGGGGTTGCGGACCAGCGTGAGCGTCGTACGGTCGCGCAGCCTCGACACCTTGTAGGGGCCGGTGGCGACCGGGCGGGAGCCGTACGCTCCCGGGTCCGTGTCGGCGCGGCGCGGCACCGGGGCGAACTGCGGGAACGACGCGAGGTAGGGCATGTCGGCGAACGGGCGGCGCATGCGGAACGTGATCGTGCGGCCCCGCACCTCGATCGCGCGGAAGTCGTCGCCGGCGTACCACTGCGGCTCGTAGCCCTCGCGACCGCGCAGCTCGGCCTTCGTCGCGTACGGGCCGCGGTAGCGGTCTCCGTCGAGGAAGAACGTCCGGAGGTACGCGGGCGCCCCCGGCAGCTCGGTGGTGGCGAAGGCGCGCTTGACGCCGTACGCCACGTCGCCCGCGGTCACCGGCACCCCGTCCTCGAACGTCACGCCGGCCCTCAGGGTGAAGGTCCACGCGGTGTTGTCGTCGTTGGGTGTGCCGAGGTCCGTGGCGAGGTCGGGGACGAGCACCATCCGCCCCGTGTCGGGGTCGCGGGCGAACTGCGTCAGCGAGCGTGTGACGAGGCCCGACAGGATCGCCCGGGTGTCGGTGAACGACGAGCGCGCCGGGTCCAACGTCTCCGGGACCTGCGCGCTGAGGACCGTGAGCGTGCCGCCGCGTGTGGCTCCGTCGACCTCCGGTGCCGGGGCCTGCGCGTCGGGGTTGCGTGCGCTGCCCTCGCGCCCGGCCGCGACGTGGTCAAGCCTGGTCGCCGTCGTCGGTGACGACCCAGCGTCGTCACCGACGGTGCAGCTGACGACGAGCGCCGCCACACCGCACAGCGCGAGCACGCGCCCGAGCCGGCGTCCCACCCTGACCTCCTCGTCGCTCACCCCCCGGACGAGGACCGCGGGGCGCTCACAGGAGCCTAGGCGAGGGGGCTGACAGGTCGCGACCACGCGACGATAACGATCCGCCGCATGGTCGCCACCAAGAGGGTTGCCGCTACTCGGCGCTCCCCGGCGGCGGGGCGTCGATCCCCGCCTCCTTGCGCTGGGCCGCCGTGATCGGCGTCGGCGCACCGGTCAGCGGGTCGGCGCCCGACGCCGTCTTCGGGAAGGCGATCACGTCGCGGATCGTGTCCGCGCCGGTCAGCAGCGCCACCACCCGGTCGATGCCGAGGGCGATGCCGCCGTGCGGCGGCGGGCCGTACTGGAACGCCTCGAGCAGCCACCCGAACTGGCCCTGCGCCTGCTCCTCGGTCAGCCCGAGGACCTCGAAGACGCGCTCCTGCATCTCCGAGCGGTGGATACGGATCGACCCGCCGCCCAGCTCGTTGCCGTTGAGCGTGATGTCGTACGCCTGGCTGAGCGCGGCGCCGGGGTCGGAGTCGAACGTGTCGGCGTACTCGGGCGCCGGCGCGGTGAACGGGTGGTGGATCGACGTCCACGCGTCGTGCGTGTCGTCACCGACGAACTCGAACATCGGCGCGTCGTTGACCCAGAGGAACTCCCACCGGTCGTGGTCGATCAGGCCGCAGCGCTCCCCGATCTCCACGCGGACCGCCGCGAGCAGCGCCTTCGCGTCGTTGTACTGGTCGGCGGCGAAGAAGATGCAGTCGCCCGGCTTCGCGCCGGCGTGGGCGACGAGGCCCTCGCGCTCGGCGTCGGACAGGTTCTTCGCGACCGGGCCGCCGAGCGTCCCGTCCTCCTGCACCAGCACGTACGCGAGCCCCTTCGCACCGCGCGCCCTCGCGAACTCCTGCCAGGCGTCGAGCGTGCGACGGGGCTGGTCGGCGCCACCGGGCATCACGACCGCACCGACGTGCCAGTGGCGGCCCTTCGGCGCGAAGACGCGGAAGGGCGTGTCCTTGAAGTAGTCGGTGAAGTCCACCAGCTCGCACCCGAAGCGCATGTCCGGGCGGTCGATGCCGAAGCGCTCTACGGCCTCGCGGAACGACATCCGCGGGATCGGGACGGGGATCTCGTACCCGAGGATCTCGCGCCAGATCCGGACGAGGATCTCCTCGGTGAGGGCGTAGACGTCCTCCTCGTCCAGGAAGCTCATCTCGATGTCGAGCTGGGTGAACTCCGGCTGGCGGTCGGCGCGGCTGTCCTCGTCGCGGAAGCAGCGCGCGATCTGGTAGTAGCGCTCCATCCCGGCGACCATCAGCAGCTGCTTGAACAGCTGCGGCGACTGCGGGAGCGCGTACCAGGTGCCGGGGCGCGTGCGCGCGGGCACGAGGAAGTCACGTGCGCCCTCCGGCGTCGACGCCGTCAGGTTCGGCGTCTCGAACTCCAGGAAGCCGCGCTCGGCCATCACCTCGCGGATGATCCGGGTGACCGCGGCACGCGTACGCAGGTTCTTGGCCATCTCGGCGCGGCGCAGATCGAGGTAGCGGTACTTCAGACGCACCTCCTCGCTGACCGGGCTGGCGTGGAACTCCTCGACCGGGAACGGCAGCGGGGCCGACTCGCTGAGCACCTCCACGGTGTCGGCGATCACCTCGATCTCGCCCGACGGCAGGTTCGGGTTCTCGTTGCCCTCGGGTCGGCGCTCGACGGTGCCGACGACCTTGAGGCAGAACTCGCTGCGCAGCGGGCGGGCGACCTCCTCGTCGCGGATGACCACCTGGGCGACACCCGAGGCGTCGCGCAGGTCGAGGAACGCCACCCCGCCGTGGTCGCGGCGTCGCGCCACCCAGCCGGCCAGCGTGACGCGGGTCCCGGCGTCGGTGGCGCGCAGGCTGCCTGCGTCGTGGGTGCGGATCACGATGTTGCTCCTCGGGTCTCGAATGGGGTGTCGAAGGTGGTGACGACGGCGGGACGGAGGTCCTCGGCCGGCGGGGTCCAGGTGTCGGCGTCGGCGTCGGCCTGCTCGCCGCTGCGGATGTCCTTGACCTGCTCACCGGTGTCGCCGACGGCGGGGAACCAGACGTACGGGATGCCGCGCCGCTCGGCGTAGCGGATCTGCTTACCGAACTTCTGCGGCGCCGCGGCGACCTCGGCGGGGATGCCACGCGCACGCAGGCGCCCGGCGATCGCGTTGCTCTGCGGGCGCGACTCCTCGTCGACGAGTGCCACGAGGACGGCCGACGGCACCGAGCGCGACGTCGTGAGGTGTCCGCGCGAGACCAGCGGGACCAGCAGGCGGGTCACGCCGAGCGAGATGCCCACGCCGGGATAGACGTTGCGGCCGTCGTCGGCGAGCTTCTCGTACCGGCCGCCGGAGCAGATCGACCCGAGGTGCTCGAAGCCCTCGAGCTCGGTCTCGAAGACCGTGCCGGTGTAGTAGTCGAGCCCGCGCGCGATCCGCAGGTCGGCGGTGACGCTCACGCCGTCCAGCCTGACCTCCCCGAGCGCGTCGACGAGCGCCGCGAGCTCCTCGATTCCCTCATCGAGCAGCGGGTCGCTCACCCCGATCGCGCGGACCTCGCCGGCGAACGACGAGTCGCTCGTACGGATCGCTGCGAGCGCGAGGCACTTCGAGGCCTGGTCGGCGTCGAGGCCTTCCTTGGCCAGCAGCTCGCGCAGCGCCTCCTCGGACAGCTTGTCGATCTTGTCCATGGCCCGCATGACCGCCGCGGTGTCGGCGACCCCGAGTCCGCGGTAGAACCCCTCGAGCAGCTTGCGGTTGTTGACCTGGATCCGCAGCGGCGGCACCGGCAGGCCCGAGAGCGCCTCGGCCATCACCGTCGCGATCTCGACGTCGAAGTGGAACGGCAGCGCGTCCTTGGCGACGACGTCGATGTCGGCCTGCGTGAACTCGCGGAACCGACCCTCCTGGGGGCGCTCGCCGCGCCAGACCTTCTGGATCTGGTAGCGCCGGAACGGGAAGTCGAGCTTGCCGGCGTTCTCCAGGACGTAGCGGGCGAACGGCACCGTGAGGTCGTAGTGCAGACCCATCCCGGCGTCGCCCTCGCCCTCGGCGGCCTGGAGGCGCCGCAGGACGTAGACCTCCTTGTCGATCTCGCCCTTGCGCAGGAGCTGGTCCATCGTCTCGACCGCGCGGGTCTCGACCGGAGCGAAGCCGTGCAGCTCGAAGATGCGCCGCAGGTGGTCGAGCACGTGCTGCTCGGCGAAGCGGTCGGCGGGCAGGAACTCCGGGAACCCGGACAGCGGAGTCGGACGTGCCACGTCAGGCGTCCTCTCCGCCGGCGGCCGCGTACTGCGCGACGAAGGGGTTGGTCGCACGCTCGCGTCCGACCGACGACTGGCCGCCGTGCCCGGGGAGCACCGCGACGTCGTCCGGCAGCTGCATGAACGCCCGCAGGCTCGCGGCCATCTCGTCCATGTCTCCCCCGACCAGGTCCGTACGACCGATGGAGCCGGCGAACAGGAAGTCACCGGTGAACGCCACCTGCGAGATCGGCTCCTCTCCGGTGTAGTCGACGCGGTACACCACCGTCCCCGGTGTGTGTCCCGGGACGTGGTCGACGGTGAAGCGCAGTCCGGCGGCCTCGATCACGGTGCCGTCGGTGGCGTCGCGGACGTCGGCCGGCTCACGGAACTCGGGCACGTCCTGCAGCCCGAACTGGGCGCGCAGCATCGACGCCGACTCGTTCGAGATCGCGGCCATCGGGTCGGCGAGGAGATGCCGGTCGGCAGGGTGGATCCACACGGGCACGTCGTACTCCGCGGCGACGTCGGCCGCCTGCCACATGTGGTCGAAGTGGCCGTGGGTGACCAGCACAGCGACCGGGGTGAGGTTCTGCTCGGTGACGACGTTGCGGATGCCCGTGAGCGAGTCCATGCCGGGATCGACGATCACGCACTCGGCACCGGGTCCGCGCCCCACGAAGTAGCAGTTGGCCGCCAGCGGGCCAGCGGGAAAAGCGGCGATCAGCACACGGGACAGCGTACGCGAGCGGCCGAAGCGGCTGCGAATCGCTCAGGCCTGCGGCCGCCCGACCCCGTACCCGTACGCGACCATCGTCCGGACTTCGACGCCCTCGGCCCGATGTGCTTCTAGACTGTGCCCGACACAACCGACAAGGTGGAGACGTGAGCGAGATTCCCTCGAACCCTGCTGAGGCCTGGGGCCGCATCGACGACCAGGGGACGGTCTACGTCCGCACGCGCGAAGGCGAGCGCGTCGTCGGTCAGTGGCCTGACGGTGACCCGGCTGAGGCCATGGCACTCTTCACCCGCCGCTACGACGGTCTGGCGGTCGAGGTCGAGCTCCTCGAGAAGCGCATCGCCTCCGACAGCCTCTCCCCCGACGACGCCCGCCGAGCGGTGACGCAGGTCCGCGACGCCGTCGAGAACGCCGCCGCTGTCGGCGACCTCGACGCGCTGATCGACCGGCTCGATGCGCTCGGGCCGATCATCGAGACCCAGCGCGAGCGCCGCAAGGCACAGCGCGCCGAGCGCGCCGCCGAGGCCGCCGTCCGCAAGGAGGAGATCGCTCGTACCGCCGAGCAGATCGCCGCGTCGGACGACTGGCGCAACGGTGCCGACCGGCTGCGCGAGATGCTCGAGCAGTGGAAGTCGCTCCCGCGGCTCGACAAGACGGTCGACGACGAGCTCTGGCACCGCTTCTCCACCGCCCGCACCGCGTACACGCGCCGACGCAAGGCGCACTTCGCCGAGCAGAACGAGAAGCGCGGCCAGGCCCAGAAGGTCAAGGAGAGGCTGGTCGTCGAGGCCGAGGCGCTCGCCGACTCGACCGACTGGGGGCCGACCGCGGGCAGGTTCCGCGACCTGATGGCGCAGTGGAAGGCAGCCGGGCCTGCACCGCGCGGCATCGACGACCGCCTCTGGAAGAAGTTCCGGGGAGCGCAGGACAGGTTCTTCGGTGCCCGTGACGAGGCGAACGCCGCGCTCGACGCCGAGTACGCCGCCAACGCCGAGGTCAAGCTGCAGATCCTCGCGGAGGCCGAGGCGCTGGTCCCGATCAAGGATCTCGACGCCGCGCGCGCGGCGTGGCGCGACATCACCGACCGCTGGGAGGCGGCCGGCAAGGTCCCGCGCAACCAGATCAAGGAGCTCGAGGGGAGGCTGCGCGCCGTCGAGAAGGCGATCTCCGCGGCCGCCGACGACGAGTGGCGACGCTCCAACCCGGAGACCCGCGCCCGGGTCGACGACACGGTGAGCAAGCTCGAGAAGGCGGTCGCCGACCTCGAGGCGCAGGTCGCCGCGGCCCGCGACGTCGGCAACGACCGCAAGGTCAAGGAGCTGCAGGAGTCGTTGGAGGCGCGACAGGCCTGGCTCGACCAGGCCCGCAAGTCCGCCCAAGACCTCACCTGACCGCTCGCGAGAGACCCCGGGCCCCCTCGCGAGAGGTTTGGGCCCCCGGGCCTGTGGACAACATCAGCGCGCGACCCGTCGATGTCGCTTCCATGGACGCATGGCCGAGCTCATCAACGACGGACGCCCTTTCCTCCGCCGCGACGCCCACGACGTAGGTCTGACGCCTCGAGAGCTGGCTCGCGCGCTCGACGAGAAGCGAGTGCGCGAGGTCCTCACGTATGTGTACGCCGACGTCAACGTCGCCGACACGCGTGCCTTCCGCCTGGAAGCAGCACAGCTCGTCGCACCACGCGAGGCGGTCGTGTGCGACAGCCTCGCCGCATGGCTGTTCCACGTCGACACCTTCAAGCCGAGCGAACGACACCGCCTCTCGCCCACCTTCGTCGTCCCGCACGGCACCACCCGATCCGAGATCGAGGGAGTCGACTGCCGACAGGCGATCCTCCCGCCCGGCGACGTCATGGAGGTCGACGGCATCGCCGTCACGACTCCTCTGCGTACGACCACCGACCTGCTCCGCAAGCTGTGGCGTCCGTACGCTCTGGCAGCCGCCGACGGGATGGCGCATGCCGGCCTCGTCGAGGTTCCCGAGGTCGTCGAGGCAGTCGGCAGGCTCAAGGGCTTTCCCGGGATCGTCCAGGCACGGTCGCTGGCGCACCTGATCGAACCCTTGGCACAGTCGGCGGGCGAGAGCTGGCAGCGGCTTCGGCTCCTCGACGCGGGCTTCCCACGCCCGACGGCGCAGCACCCCGTACGGATGCCTGATGGGTCGTTCCGCTACCTCGACCTCGCGTACCCCCACCTGCTGGTCGCGTCGGAGTACGACGGGCGAGAGTTCCACACGATGGCGGCCGATGCCGAGCACGACGAGCTGCGTCGCGCACTCCTCTCCCGGCTGTGGGGATGGAGGTGGGCGAACGGCGACCGCGAGACCATCTTCGGTACCGATCCCGCGTTCGAGCTGCGCATAGGCGAGCTCATCGGGATCGAGCCCGAGCCGCGCTTCTGGTGATCGCTCGCGAGGGTCCCGGAAGTCTCTCGCGAGGGTGCGGGAGGTCTCTCGCGAGGGTCCCGGAAGTCTCTCGCGAGCGTTACTGGTTGACGCGGTAGACGTCGAAGACGCCCTCGACGGTCCGGACGGCCTTGAGCACATGGCCGAGGTGCGCCGGGTCGCCCATCTCGAAGGTGAAGGTCGACTTCGCGACGCGGTCGCGGCCGGTCGACAGCGACGCCGACAGGATGTTGACGTGCTGGTCCGAGAGGACGCGCGTGAGATCCGACAGCAGCCGCGCCCGGTCGAGCGCCTCCACCTGGATCGCGACCAGGAACATGCTCGACGAGCTCGGCGCCCACTCGACGTCGACGAGGCGCTCCTCCTCCTTGAGGAGGCTCGCAGCGTTGGTGCACGAGCGCCGGTGCACCGAGACGCCCTGCGCCCGCGTGACGAATCCGATGATCTCGTCGCCGGGCACCGGGGTGCAGCAGCGCGCCAGCTTGATCGCCACGGACCCGTCCATGCCCTTCACGAGGACGCCGGCGTCGCCGCGGCGGACCCGGCGGCGGCGCGACGTCTCGTCCGGCACGACGACGGCCTCAGCGAGGTCTTCGCTCGCACCCTCCTCGCCGCCCATGAGGGCGAGCACGCGCTCGACGACGTTCTGCGGGCTGACCCGCCCCTCGCCGACGGCCGCGTACAGCGAGGACACGTCGGCGAGGTGGAGGTCCTTCGCGACCGTCGCCAGCGTCTCGTGCTTGAGGAGGCGCTGCAGCGGCAGCCCCTCCTTGCGCATCTGGCGGGTGAGCGCGTCCTTGCCGCGCTCGATCGCCTCGTCGCGCCGCTCCTTGGTGAACCACTGCTTGATCTTGTTGCGGGCGCGCGGGCTCTTGACGAAGTCGAGCCAGTCGCGGCTCGGCCCGGCGCCGGGCGCCTTCGAGGTGAAGACCTCGACCGAGTCGCCGTTCTCGAGCTTGGACTCCAGCGACACGAGGCGGCCGTTGACCCGCGCGCCGATCGTCGTGTGCCCGACCTCGGTGTGGACCGCGTACGCGAAGTCGATCGGCGTCGACCCGGCCGGGAGCCCGATGACGTCGCCGCGCGGCGTGTAGACGTACACCTGGTCGGACAGGTCGAACCGCAGGCTCTCGAGGAAGTCCTGCGACTCCTCGTTCTCCTGCTGCCACTCCAGGAGCTGGCGGATCCAGGCGAGGTCGTCCGTGCCGGAGGCACCCAACGACGCTCCACCCTTGGCGGCACCCTTCCCGCCGTCCTTGCCGCCGTCCTCCTTGTACTTCCAGTGGGCGGCGACGCCGTACTCGGCGCGACGGTGCATCTGCTGCGTGCGGATCTGCAGCTCTACCGCCTTGCCTTGCGGGCCCACGACCGTCGTGTGAAGCGACTGGTACATGTTGAACTTCGGCATGGCGATGTAGTCCTTGAACCGCCCGGGCACAGGGTTCCAGCGGGCGTGGACGACACCGAGGACGCCGTAGCACTCCGACACCGTCTCGACGAGCACACGGATGCCGACCAGGTCGTAGATGTCGGCGAAGTCGCGGCCGCGGACGATCATCTTCTGGTAGATCGAGTAGTAGTGCTTGGGCCGGCCGGTCACCTTGGCCTTGATCTTGGCGTTCTTGAGGTCGTCGGTGACCTGGGTGATCACCTGGGACATGAAGTCCTCGCGCGACGGCGCACGATCGGCGACCAGGCGCACGATCTCGTCGTAGACCTTCGGGTGGAGCGTCGCGAACGACAGGTCCTCGAGCTCCCACTTGATGGTGTTCATGCCGAGGCGGTGCGCCAGCGGCGCATAGATCTCGATCGTCTCGCGGGCCTTGCGCTGCTGCTTGTCCTGGCGCAGGTAGCGCAGCGTGCGCATGTTGTGGAGCCGGTCGGCCAGCTTGATGATGAGGACCCGGATGTCACGGCTCATCGCGACGATCATCTTGCGGATCGTCTCGGCCTCGGCGTTCTCGCCGTAGCGGACCTTGTCGAGCTTGGTGACGCCGTCGACCAGGCGTGCGACCTCGGCGCCGAAGTCCTTGGTGAGCTGCTCGAGCGTGTAGGGCGTGTCCTCGACGGTGTCGTGGAGGAGGGCGGCGACGATCGTGGGCGGCGTCATGCCGAGCTCGGCGAGGATGGTCGCGACCGCCAACGGGTGCGTGATGTACGGGTCGCCGCTCTTGCGCTTCTGGCCGCGGTGCATCTTGGCCGCGATCTTGTACGCGCGGACGATGACCGCGGTGTCAGCCTTCGGGTGGTTGGTGCGGACGATCCGCAAGAGCGGGTCCAGCACCACGGGGCCGTCGGACGACGACCGCCCGCTCCCGAGCCTGGCCAGGCGCGATCGCACCCTCGCCGGAGTCGGGACGGACTCCTTGCGAGGCTCTGACTCGGTCCGCGCACGCTCGGCCACAGGCACCTCCGCCTCCATCGTAGGCCGCCATCCTAGGGGGCGACCGCCAGGATCGGGGAGCGGTCCCGCAGGAGCGGTGGACTAGCCGACCAGCATCGAGAAGACGGTCGCCCCGCCGGCGAGGACCATGGCGATGACGACGACGATCGCGACCAGCTTCGTGCTCTCAGGGCTCACGCGATGCATGGTACCGGGAGGCCCGAGACGGACCGGTCAGGACGGTCAGTACGTACGCAGGGCGCCGAAGCGGTCGGCGGCCATCCGGGCGCGGCCACCGAGTGCGCCGATCTCGAGGACGACCACGTTGGCGACCGGGTTCGCGCCCGTACGGGCGATCAGCTCGTCGACGGCTGCCATCGTCCCGCCCGTGGCGAGGACGTCGTCGACGACGAGGACCCGGTCGCCTGGCGCGAGGCCGTCCTGGTGGATCTCGACCGTCGCGGCGCCGTACTCGAGGTCGTACTCGACGCCGTGAGTGGCCGAGGGGAGCTTGCCCGCCTTGCGTGCGGGGACGAAACCCGCCCCGAGGGCGACGGCGACGGGGGTCCCGAAGATGAACCCACGCGCCTCGATGCCGACGACCTTGTCGATCGGGCCGCCGGCGATCTCATGGCCGAGGCCGGCCAGGCCCTCGACCGTGAGCCGAAGCCCGTCCGGATCCGCCAGCAGCGGAGTCACGTCGCGGAACACGACGCCCGGCTCGGGCCAGTCCGCGATGTCACGGACCAGGGTGTCGAGCGCCTCAGTGAGGCTCGAAGGCATCAGGCGGTGCCGTTCTCGTCGTCGCGGGGGCGCTCGATGCTCTCCTCGACGGCGGGCGTGGAGGAGTCGTCGATGATCTTGGCGACGACGTTGCGGTGGACCTCGATCTCGACGCCGGGTGCGATCGACAGCGTCATCGAGTCGTCACCGAGCCCCACGACGGTGCCGAAGATGCCGCTCGTGATCATCACGCGCGAGCCGACCTGCACCTTCTGCTGCATGTCGAGGAACTCGCGGCGCCGCTTGCTCTGCGGACGCATGATGAAGAAGTAGAAGACGAGGACGAGCAGGATGATCGGCAGCAGGGCTGCAACGTCGTTCACGGTGGCTCCAGGCGTGGTGGATGGGGGCTACGTCGTGCGAGGCGAGTCTAGCGGGCAGTCCTCAGTCCAGCGGCAGCGTGGGATCTGACGACGGGCTCGGCGCCTTGAGCCCGAGGTGCTCCCACGCCGCAGGGGTCGCGACGCGGCCACGCGGCGTACGAGCCAAGAATCCCTGGCGCACGAGGAAGGGCTCGGCGACCTCCTCGACCGTCTCGCGCTCCTCCCCCACGGCGACGGCGAGCGTCGAGACACCGACCGGTCCCCCGGCGAAGCTGCGGCAGAGCGCGTCGAGGACGGCCCGGTCGAGCCGGTCGAGGCCGATGCGGTCCACCTCGTACAGGTCGAGCGCCCGGTGGGCGATCTCGAGGTCGACCACGCCGCTCCCCCGGACCTCGGCGTAGTCACGGACGCGGCGCAGGAGCCGGTTCGCGATCCGTGGGGTGCCGCGGGAGCGTGACGCGATCTCGAGCCCGCCGTTGGGCGTGGTCTGCACCCCGAGGAGCGCCGCGGACCGCTCGACGATGCGGTGGAGCTCGTGCGCCTCGTAGTACTCCAGCTGGGCGGTGAACCCGAACCGGTCGCGCAACGGCCCCGGCAGCAGGCCGGCACGGGTGGTCGCGCCCACGAGCGTGAACTGCGGGATCTGGAGCGGGATGGCCGTGGCCCCCGGCCCCTTACCGATCACGACGTCGACGCGGAAGTCCTCCATCGCCATGTAGAGCAGCTCCTCGGCGGGCCGCGACATGCGGTGGATCTCGTCGACGAACAGGACGTCGCCCTCGTTGATGCCGGAGAGGATCGCAGCGAGGTCGCCCGCGTGCTGGATCGCGGGCCCGCTGGTCAGGCGCAGCGACGTCCCGAGCTCGGCGGCGATGATCATCGCGAGGGTCGTCTTGCCGAGGCCGGGCGGCCCCGACAGCAGGACGTGGTCGGGCGTACGGCCGCGTCCGCGGGCCGCGGTCAGCACGAGCGAGAGCTGCTCGCGGACGCGCTCCTGCCCGATCAGCTCGTCGAGGGTACGAGGGCGCAGCGCCGCCTCGTACGCCTGCTCGTCGGACACGGCGTCGGGGCGTACGAGACGTGACTCGAGCTCGGCCTCCTCGGCGGCCGCCAGGTGACGTGTGTCGAGATCGTGGTCGTCCATGGACCCGTGCTCCTCCCTCATGCCTTCGAGAGCGTACGGAGGGCCGCGCGCAGCAGCGCCGACACGTCGACGGCGCCGGCGCTCTCGAGCTGTTCGGCGGCGACCGGGACGACGGCGACGACGGCGTTCTCGGCCTCGCGGGCGCTCCATCCCAGGCCGACGAGCGCGGCATGCACCTGGGGCCGCCAGTCGGACTCGGCCGGACTCGCGCTCGAGGCAGACGCCGGAGCGGCCACGGTACGGACGGCGCCGATGCGGTCCTTCAGCTCGAGGACGATCCGCTGCGCGCCCTTCGTGCCGATCCCGGGGACCTTGGTCAGAGACTTGAGGTCTTCCTCGGCGACGGCGCGACGCAGCCCCTCCGGGCCGAGGACGGCGATGATCGCCTGGGCGACCTTCGGGCCGACGCCGCTGGCGGTCTGGGCGAGCTCGAAGGTGTCGCGCTCGTCGTCATCGCTGAACCCGTACAGCGTCATCGAGTCCTCGCGGACGACCAGGCTCGTGGCGACCTGCGCCTGCTCCCCGTGCCGGAGACCGGCGAGCGTGCCCGGCGTGCACTGGACGAGCATGCCGACGCCGCCGACGTCGAGGACAGCGGAGTCCAGCGCGGTGGAGGCGACGGTGCCACGGACGAAGGCGATCATCGGGCCTTCCTTCTGTCGGGGGACGGGACGCTGCCGGGGATCCGCGAGCGGATCGGCTCTGCGGCGGTGCGCTGAGGTGCCTGGGACTTGCGGGCCGCGGCCAGCGCGGCGTCGAGCCGGTTGACCGAGGTGCCGCGCCAGACGTGGCAGATCGCGAGCGCGAGGGCGTCGGCGGCGTCGGCGGGCCTCGGCGCGATCTCGAGGCCGAGCAGCCGCGTGACCATTGCGGTCACCTGGGCCTTGTCGGCGCGGCCGTTGCCGGTCACGGCGGCCTTGACCTCGCTCGGCGTGTGGAGCGCCACCGGCAGGCCCCGGCGGGCGGCGGCGACCATGGCGATGCCGCTGGCCTGGGCGGTGCCCATGACGGTGGAGACGTTGTTCTGGCTGAAGACCCGCTCGACGGCGACGACGTCCGGCTGATAGGCCTCGATCGCGGCAGAGAGACCCCGCTCGATGGCGAGGAGGCGGTGCGCCACGTCGTCGTCGGCCGGGGTGCGGATCACGTCGACCGCGACCGCCCGCAGCGTACGGCCCACGCGGCCCTCGACGACACCGACGCCACAGCGGGTCAGGCCGGGGTCGACGCCGAGCACTCTCATCGCCGCTGTCACGGGCGACCCCGCAGGGCAGACTCCAGCGAACACATGTTCGACACCCTAACGGTGACCGGAGCGGCTCCGGCGGCGACGCGCCGAGACGTGGAACGGCCCCTCCGCACACGTGCGGAGGGGCCGAGCCGGTGTGGGCGGACGACTACTTCTTGAAGGCGTCCTTGACCTTCTCGCCGGCCTGCTTCAGATCCGACTTCGACTGGTCGGTCTTGCCCTCGGCCTCCTGCGACTCATCGCCGCGAGCCTTGCCGGTGGCCTCCTTGGCCTTGCCCTTGAGGTCTTCGCCCGTGTTGCTGAGCTTGTCGTCGAGACCCATCGCAGTCATCTCCTCGAGATTCGGGTTCGTCTTGACCCCACGGGTACCCGCCGCCGGGCGTTCTACACCGAGCGCGACGCAGATCACGCGCTGCCGCCGCCGCCACCGGGCAGGTCTCCGCTGTTCGCCTGCCCCGGGACGCCCCACCCGCCCGTCGTCGCGGGGCCGGGAGCAGGCTTGTACGGCGCGTGCGACGGATCGTCCGCGGTGCTCGCCGTCGACGGCAGCGCGTACACCGCCGTGGCGATCTCCTTGATCCGACGAGGCACCTCCCGACGGGCCGGGGCACGCTCCACGTGCACGACCGCACCGTTCCGCGACACCACGATCGGCCGCCACCCCAGCTCCGACCCCGCCGCCGCCGGCGCAGCGACACCACCGCCGAGCTCCGGCATCCACGGCACCGGCTCACCGCGATCCACACGAAGACGCCGACGAGCGATCCGCCAGAACGTGCCCCCAGGCCGCAGGATGTCCATGGCCGATCCTGGCACAGACGACCGCCACCGAGAACGGAGTTGCACCTGAGGGTGTCAGGGCGGGCCGAAGCCGTTGAACGTGTGCCCGGGCGCCTCCGGCCGGGGCCGGTACGGCGCGTGCGGCGGGTCGTCGGCGGTGCTGGCCGCCCACGGCAGGCCGTACAGCGCCGTGGCGATCTCCTGGATCCGCCGGGGCGTGTCACGACGACCCGGAGCGGGCTCCACGTGCATCACGACCCCGTCGCACGTCACGACGATCGGGCGCCAGCCCAGCTCCGACGGCGACGGCGGCCCGGCGGCACCACCGGCGAACTCCGGCATCCACGGCAACGGCTCGCCGGGGTCCGCGCGCTGCCGTCGGCGGGCGATCCGCCAGAACGTGCCTCCTGCGCGCAGGATGTCCATCGACTCATCGTGACACCGCGACGAGGAACCGGGAAGAGCTCAACCGAGCTGGTACGGATCTCCCGTCGTGTCGACGAGCCGCGTGGGCGGCCGGCGACGGAGCTCCTCAGCGACGGCACGGATCCGGGCGCGCGAGGCCCGCCAGCCCTTCACCCGCTCCGTGCCGACCACCGTGCCGTTGCGCCGCACCACGACGGTCCAGCCGACGAACAGCGCCCGGGCGAGCACCACGGCGGGCAGAACCACCAGCACGAGCGCCAGCTCGAGACCGAGCACCAGGAGGACGATCGTCCCCACCACCACGACCGGGACGACCAGGATCAACCAGAGCACCAGCAGGATCGGGTCGTCCGGGGCGTACGACGAGCCGCCGCCGGTCGGGAGGTAGTCGAGCAGGCCATTCGAGCGGACGCGCCACGGCAGCCAACGCCGGCGGACGGTCCAGCGGACGCCGTCGGCGTCGCGGAGCTTCATCCGGGGGTCTCCGTACGCAGCCGGGTCAGCCGACCTGCGCCATGACCTCGTCGGACGCGTCGAAGTTGGCGAAGACGTTCTGGACGTCGTCGCAGTCCTCGAGGGCGTCGATGAGACGCAGCACCTTGCCGGCGACGTCCGCGTCGACCTCGACGGTCATCGACGGCACGAACGAGGACTCTGCCGAGTCGTAGTCGATCCCGCCGTCCTGCAGCGCCGTACGGACGGCGACCACGTCGCCGGCCTCGCTGATGACCTCGAACGAGCCGTCGAGGTCGTTGACGTCCTCCGCACCGGCATCGAGGACCACCTCGAGGACGTCGTCCTCGGTGAGCGTCTTGCCCTCCTGCTCGGCGGGGACGATGACGACGCCCTTGCGGGAGAACATGTACGACACCGACCCCGGGTCGGCCATGTTGCCGCCGTTGCGGGTCATCGCCGTGCGGACCTCCATGGCCGCGCGGTTCTTGTTGTCCGTGAGGCACTCGATGAGCAGCGCGACGCCGCCGGGGGCGTAGCCCTCGTACATGATCGTCGTGTAGTCGACGCCCGCTCCGTCGAGCCCGCCGCCGCGCTTGACGGCACGGTCGATGTTGTCGTTGGGGACCGACGACTTCTTGGCCTTCTGGATGGCGTCGTAGAGCGTCGGGTTGCCGGCGGGGTCGGGGCCGCCGGTGCGCGCGGCGACCTCGATGTTCTTGATCAGCTTGGCGAACATCTTGCCGCGCTTGGCGTCGATGACAGCCTTCTTGTGCTTGGTGGTCGCCCACTTGGAGTGGCCTGACACGGCATCCACCTGCTCTCGGGTCTACGACTGCGAATCGGCCGCGGAGACGACCGCCCTCGATCCTATCGTTGCCTCAGCGCAAGGCTTCGCGGCACATCCCGACGAACCGGCGGTGCAGCCGGTCGTCCCGTCCGACCTCGGGGTGGAACGACGCGGCGAGCAGCGGCCCCTGGCGTACGACCACCGGGTGCACACCGGCCTCTCCCCTGTCGACGCTCGCGAGCACCTCGACGTCCGGCCCGTACCGCTCGACCCAGGGAGCGCGGATGAAGGCCGCCCGCATCGGTGCGTCGAGGCCCTCCACGCGCAGGTCGGCCTCGAACGAGTCCACCTGCCGCCCGAACGCGTTGCGGCGCACCGTCACGTCGAGGCCACCGAACGTCTGCTGGCCGGCGATGCCGCCCTCGATGCGGTCGGCGAGCATGATCATCCCGGCGCACGTACCGAGCACCGGCATCCCGGCCGCGATCCGTCCGCGGATCGGCTCGCGCAGGTCGAACGCCCGCGACAGCTTGTCGATCGTCGTCGACTCGCCGCCGGGGACGACGAGCGCCTCGACCGTCTCCAGCTCGTCGGCGCGTCGTACGGTCGAGGGCTCGGCGCCGCTGTCGGCCAGCATGCGCAGGTGCTCCCGGACGTCCCCCTGCAGGGCGAGGACGCCGACACGCACGGCGCTCACGCCTCGACGCCGCCGGAACGCCGGTGCCAGAACGCCCGCACCTCGACACGACCCTCGTCGAAGTGCGCGGCCAGACCCTGCGCGTCGAGCGCCTCGAGCACCAGCGTGCAGAGCGCGTCGCCGTCGGCGATGTTCGCCGAGTCCGGGTGCCACGCGTTCAGCTCCAGCATCCCGTGGTCGACGGCGTGCCAGACGTCGGAGGGCGTGAACCACACCACCCCGCGTACGGCCTCACCGCGCGCGGCAGCCTCCCGCAGGGCAGCCGCAGCAGCCCAGTGGTCGTCGACGCCCTGGAGCACGACGACGCCTTCGGCCTCGAGCCCGGCGAGCGCGTCCTGGAGAGCGTCGTAGTCCGTGCGCTCCGGCCACGTCGACTCCTCGGCGAGCAGTGCCGCGCGAGCCTCGGTGACCAGCCGGCGCGCCTCGCCCTCGGGGTCGTCGAGCCCGGCGTCGTCGCGCGCCGCGACGGCGACCTCACGGACCCACGCGTCCGGTCCGGACAGTCCCGCGCGTACGAGGACGCGGGCGTAGCCGCGCAGCGCCTCGGCGTCGGTCAGCTTCGGAGCGGAGAAGAAGGGCACGTGCTCACCAACCGCGCTCAGCGAGGCGGTGCGGCTCCGGGACGTCGGCGACGTTGATGCCGACCATCGCCTCCCCCAGCCCGCGCGAGACCTTCGCGATGACGTCGGGGTCGTCGTAGAAGGTCGTCGCCTTCACGATCGCCGAGGCGCGCTCGGCTGGGTTGCCGGATTTGAAGATGCCCGAACCCACGAACACGCCCTCGGCGCCGAGCTGCCTCATCATCGCCGCGTCCGCGGGTGTCGCGATGCCGCCGGCGGTGAACAGCACCACGGGCAGCCTGCCGTTCTCGGCGACCTCGCGCACCAGCTCGTACGGGGCCTGGAGCTCCTTGGCCGCCACGTACAGCTCGTCGGGCGGAAGGTTCTGGAGGCGGCGGATCTCGTCGCGCATCGCCCGCATGTGGGTCGTCGCGTTCGAGACGTCCCCCGTGCCTGCCTCACCCTTCGAGCGGATCATCGCCGCCCCCTCGGTGATGCGGCGCAGGGCCTCACCGAGGTTCGTCGCACCACAGACGAACGGGACGGTGAACGCCCACTTGTCGATGTGGTGGGCGTAGTCGGCGGGCGTCAGCACCTCCGACTCGTCGATGTAGTCCACCCCGAGCGACTGCAGCACCTGCGCCTCGACGAAGTGCCCGATCCGCGCCTTGGCCATCACCGGGATCGAGACGGCCTCGATGATCCCGTCGATGAGGTCGGGGTCGCTCATCCGCGCCACACCGCCCTGCGCCCGGATGTCGGCCGGGACCCGTTCGAGCGCCATGACGGCGACCGCCCCGGCGTCCTCGGCGATCTTGGCCTGCGCGGCGTCGACGACGTCCATGATGACGCCGCCCTTCAGCATCTCGGCCATCCCGCGCTTGACGCGCGCGGTGCCGGTCGCCGCGGCGGTCTCGCCTACGGTCTGCGGGCTGTCGCTCATCGTTCTCACCTCGGTCGTACGGCTCGGTCGGGCCTCATCGTACGTCCGCCGCGGCCGCGTCCGACCCCGATCCGGCGATCGGTCGCTCCTTGACCACCAGGTGCGGGGGCGGGGTGTCGTCGAAGTCCATCCGGTACGGCCAGGGGGCGCGTCCTGCGAGGCGCGCCCAGCGGACGATCCGCTTGCGCCGCATCCGTTCGGTGCGGGCCACGAGGTCGTCGTGGAACCGGTGGGCGAGCTGGACCCGCTCGCAGGCGTCACCGAGGTCGGCGAGCATCTCCCGCTGCGGCTCGTCGGCTGCCGCCCACAGGGCGTCGACGTCATCGGCGTCGCCGAAGACGGTCCGCATGACCTCGCTCAGCGCGGTCTCTCGGTCCTCTTGGTCGACCTTGCCGATCGCGGCGCGCGCGGCGTCGGCGGCCTCGACCGCGACCAGGGCGCTCGCGGGGTCCAGCACGCCGCTCGTGGCGACGTTGCGCAGGCACGTCGAGCGGTCGAGGAGCTGCCGGTCGAGCGACGCCTGAGCGGTGGCCAGGCGGATGTGCAGCCGGTCGAGCCGGCCTGCCGTCGTCGACAGGGCGACGGTGATCGCCGCGACGACCGCACCGATGACGAGGACCCACTCCAGCGTGCTCATGCGCCGCCTCCTCCGAGCACCGTCTCGTAGACGCTGATGACCTGCGGGGCCACCACACTCCAGTCGTACCGCCGCACCGCCTCGCGTGCCACCCCCGCGCGCTCCTCGCGACCGGGGTCGTCGAGCGCGTCGACGAGGGTCTTGGCGAGCGAGACCGGGTCCTCGTTGGCGAACAGCGCGCCGAGACGCCCGTCCTCGAGCACGTCGGCGAAGGCCCTGATGTCGCTGGCGACCACCGGGGCTCCCGCTGCCATCGCCTCGATCAGGACGATCCCGAAGCTCTCGCCGCCGGTGTTGGGGGCGACGTAGAGGTCGGCCTCGGACAGCAGCCGCGCACGCTCGTCGTCGGAGACCCGGCCGACCACCTCGACGTTGCGACGCAGCCGCTCGGGCACCATCGCGGTGCCGGCGCGCGGATCGCCCGCTCCGGCGACCACGAGCCGCAGGTCGGGGAACCGCTCGATGACCGTAGGGAGCGCGTCCAGCAGGACGGGAAGGCCCTTGCGGGTCTCCTCGAAACGTCCGAGGAACAGGAGCGAGGGAGCCGTGCTCGGGTCCTGCGCGGCCCGGCGCTCGGTGCTGGCGAAGTCGTCGACGAACAGTCCGTTGGGGATGATCACCGAGTCACCGCCCTGGTACTGCGCGACGACCCGCTGCGCCTCGCGGGAGACGGTGATGCGGGCGCTCAGCTTCTCCATCGCCGGACGCAGCAGCGGCTCGGTGGCGGCCAGGGCGCGCGAGCGGCCGATCGACGTGTGGATCGTGGCGATCGAGACACCGCTGGCCAGGCTCAGCGCGATCAGCGACACGCTCGGTGTCGCGGGGTCGTGCACGTGGAGGACGTCGAAGTTGCCGTCGCGCAGCCACCGACGTGTCCGCGCCATCGCGATCGGCCCGAAGGAGACGCGCGCGACGGCGCCGTTGTAGCGCACCGGCACGGCGCGGCCGGCCGGCGTCACGTACGAGGGAAGGTCGTCGTCGTCGGCGGCCGGGGCGAGGACGGAGACCTCGACTCCCAGCTCGCTCATCGTGCGCGTGAGGTCCAGGACGTGGTTCTGGACACCGCCGGGGACGTCGAACGAGTACGGGCACACCATCCCGATCCTCATCGCGCTCCCCCTTCTCCTGGGCGACGGTCCACCTCGAAGACGCGTTGCAGCATGTGCCAGTCGGCAGGGCTGCGGCGGATGTCGGCGGTGAACAGGTCGGCGACGTCCTGCATCATCGCCACGAGACCGTCCTCGCCCGGACGCGTCGCGACCGGCTCGTGCACCGTCATCCTGAGCTTGCCCACCTCGTCGTCGTAGCGCGAGGTTGCCACGAACAGCGTGGCCCCCGTCTGCTGGGCCAGCAGCGCCGGTCCGACCGGCATCCGCGCCTTCTCGCCGAGGAGGTCCACCGCGATCCCGCTGCGGGACATGTCCCGGTCGGCGAGCAGGCAGACGAAGCCGCCGCCTCGCAGGTGCTCCGCGAGCAGCGGCAGGGTCGGCGGGCCGCCGGTCAGCGGGAGCACGGTCATCCCGATGCGCTCACGGAACGCGACGAACTCGTCGTACAGGCGCTCGGGCTTCAGCCGCTCCATCACCGTCATCAGAGGAAGACCGTGGGCGCACGCCCACGCCCCCATGAGGTCCCAGTTGCCCATGTGCGGCAGCGCCGCGATCATCCCGCGCCCGGCGTCGCGCATCGCGTACGCGCGCTCGGCGTGGTCGACGACGATCGCCTCGTCCACGGCGGCGGCGTCGGTCGTGAACCGCGGCAGGCGGAACACCTCGCCCCAGTAGCGCAGGTACGAGCGCATCGCGTCGCGCGTCAGGGCATCGAGCGCCGCGTCGTCGGCGTCCGGGACCGCGCGCGAGAGGTTCGAACGCAGGCGCGCGATGCCGCTGCCGCCACGGCCGTACAGCTGGTCGGCGGTCATCCGCAGCGCGCGGTCGACCACCGGCTGCGGGACGTGGACGGCGAGGTTCCAGCCCGCGCGGTAGGCCGCGGCCTCCACGTACGTACGGGCGGTCCCGAGCGCCGAGCGTGCAGCACGGGCCGGTCGGGTCATGCCTGCGCCAGGGCCTGGCGGCGGACCATGAGGATCCGCTGCACGACGGTGATCGTGCTGGCCACCGCGAGCGTCCACAGCACGATCGTCCGCAGCACCGGCAGGTCGAAGATGCCCGAGAGCCCGGTCATCGCCAGGACGGCGACGAGCCGGTCGGAGCGCTCGGCGATCCCGCCCTTGGCCTCCATGCCGAGCGACTCGGCGCGCGCCCGTGCGTACGAGGTGAGCTGTCCGCCGACGAGGCACCACAGCGCGACGCCGGTCATCAGGAGATCGTCCCCGGTGCCCGCGTACCAGAGGACCAGCCCGCCGAAGACCGCCGCGTCGCCGATGCGGTCGAGCGTGGAGTCGAGGAACGCGCCCCACGCGCTCGAGCGACCGGACTTGCGCGCCATGAGGCCGTCGACCATGTCCGAGAAAACGAAGAGGGTGATCACGACGGTGCCGAGGAAGAACTCCCCCCGGGGATAGAACCAGAGCGCACCGGCGGTGACTCCCAGCGTGCCGACGAACGTGATGACGTCGGGGCTGATCCCGAGCTTGAGGAACAGGTCGGCGATCGGGCTCATGATCTTGGCCCACGTCGCGCGGAAGCGTTCGAGCATCAGCCGCCCCATGCCTTCGAGAGGAGGTCGCGGGTGTCGGCCAGCAGCTGTGGCAGCACCTTGGTGCCTCCGGTGACGGTGATGTAGTTGGAGTCGCCCCTCCACCGTGGGACGACGTGCTGATGGAGGTGCGCCGACAGCGAGCCGCCGGCGACCGAACCGAGGTTGAGCCCGACGTTGAACGCTGCCGGCCCGCTGACCCGTTTGAGGACCCGCACCGCCTCTTGCGTCATCGCCGTCAGCTCGTGGGCCTCGTCGTCGGTGAGGTCCTCGAGCTCGCCGACGTGCCGGTTGGTGACGACCATGAGGTGGCCGGGGTTGTACGGGTGCAGGTTGAGGACGGCGTAGACGAGCGCGCCGCGGGCGACGATCAACGTCTCCTCGTCCGGCCGCTCGAGCATGCGGCAGAACGGGCAGCCGTCCTCGCGCGGGCTCTCGTCGGTGATGTAGGCCATCCGGTGCGGGGTCCAGAGGCGGTCGAACCCTTCGAACCCGTCACCGGTGCGACCCCACGCCTCTCGGGGATCGGGACCGGACGCGCCGCCGTCCTCCGTCATACCTGGACCCGGTCGGCGACGGCCTTGACGATCCGCGCGATCGCCTCGTCCACGTCCACGCCGTTGTCCTGGCTGCCGCTGCGGTAGCGGAAGGACACGGCGCCCGCCTCGACGTCGTCGTCGCCTGCGATCAGCATGAAGGGCACCTTCTGCGTCTGCGCGGTGCGGATCTTCTTCTGCATGCGCTCGTCGGCCTCGTCGACCTCGACGCGGATCCCGTGGGAGCGCAGCTTGGCCGCGACCTCGTGCAGGTAGTCGACGTGCCGCTCGGCGACCGGGATCGCGACGACCTGCACAGGTGCGAGCCACGGAGGGAAGGCGCCCGCGTAGTGCTCGACCAGCACGCCGAGGAAGCGCTCGATCGACCCGAACTTCGCGGAGTGGATCATCACCGGCTGCTTGCGGGAGCCGTCGGCGGCGGTGTACTCGAGGCCGAAGCGCTTCGGCTGGTTGAAGTCGTACTGGATGGTCGACATCTGCCACGTACGGCCGATGGCGTCGCGGGTCTGGACCGAGATCTTCGGGCCGTAGAAGGCCGCGCCGCCCGGGTCGGGCACGAGCTCGAGACCGCTGGCGACCGCGACGTCGTGGAGGACCTTGGTCGCGGCCTCCCACTCCTCGTCGGACCCGATGAACTTGTCGAGGTTCTGGTCGTCGCGCGTCGAGAGCTCGATGTAGTAGTCGTCGAGCCCGAAGTCGCGCAGCAGCCCCAGGATGAAGTCGAGCAGATGCCGGACCTCGTCGGCAGCGCCCTCCTCGGTGACGTAGGAGTGCGAGTCGTCCTGGCTGATCATCCGTACGCGGGTCAGGCCCTGCAGCACGCCGGACTTCTCGTCGCGATAGACCGTGCCGAACTCGAACAGCCGCAGCGGGAGCTCACGGTACGAGCGCCCGCGCGAGGAGTAGATCAGGTTGTGCATCGGGCAGTTCATCGCCTTGAGGCGGTAGTTCTGGCCGTCGACGTCCATCGGGGGGAACATGCCCTCGCCGTAGTACGGCAGGTGCCCGGAGGTGAAGTACAGGTCCTCCTTGGCGATGTGCGGGGTGCCGACGTAGGAGAAGCCCTCCTCGATGTGCCGCTGGCGGACGTAGTCCTCCATCTCCCGCTTGATCACCCCGCCCTTGGGGTGGAACACGGGCAGGCCCGGGCCGATGAGGTCGGGGAACGAGAACAGGTCCAGCTCGTTGCCGAGCTTGCGGTGGTCGCGACGCTGCGCCTCCTCCAGACGGTGGAGGTAGTCGGCGAGCGCCTCCTTGCTCTCCCAGGCGGTGCCGTAGATGCGCTGGAGCTGCTTGTTCTTCTCGCTGCCCCGCCAGTACGCCGCCGCGCTGCGCATCAGCTTGAACGCCGGGATGCGCTTGGTCGTCGGCAGGTGGGGGCCGCGGCACAGGTCGGTCCAGGCGACCTCGCCCTTGCGGTTGAGGTTGTCGTACATCGTGAGGCCGCCCGCGCCGACCTCGACGCTCGCACCCTCCGCTGCGCCCTCGAGGTCGCCCGCTCCCGCCGAGCTCTTGAGCCCGATCAGCTCGAGCTTGTACGGCTCGTCGGCGAGCTCGACACGCGCCTCGTCGTCGTCGATCGGCCGGCGCGAGAAGCGCTGGTTCTCCTTGATGATCTTGCGCATGCGGGACTCGATCTTGTCGAGGTCCTCGGGGGTGAACGGCTTGGCGACGTCGAAGTCGTAGTAGAAGCCGTCCTGGACCGGCGGGCCGATGCCCAGCTTGGCCTCGGGGAACAGCTCCTGGACGGCCTGCGCCATCACGTGCGCCGTCGAGTGGCGCAGGATGTCGCGACCGTCCTTGGAGGAGATCGCGACCGGCTCGACGGTGTCGCCGGGCGCGAGCTCGTACGCGAGATCCTTCAGGGCGCCGTCGACCTTGACCGCGATGACGTCGGGGTCCTCGGCGAAGAGCTCCCACGCCTTCGTGCCGGGCGTCACGGTGCGGTCCTGTCGATGTGCGGGACCGACGACGGTGACGTTGAGCTCGGACACGGTGCTCCTTCAGGACGTTCCAGACAGGTCGGCTCGATGCTATCCGCCCCGGCCGTCACGCCGCGCACCGTATTCGCCTCAGCGGCGGCATACCGTCCGGGTCCCGGGGTACCGCGAGGTGACACCGACGGAAGGACAGCCATGACGGACGGTCACGAGAAGCAGCTCCTCGACCTGCTGGACGACCTCACGATCGCGATGTTCACGACCGTGGACGCCGACGGGACGCTCACGAGCCGGCCGATGGCGCGGCAGGAGGTAGAGCCGACCGCCGAGATGTGGTTCATCACGGCCCGCGACTCGCGTCAGGTCGCCCACATCACCGCCCAGCCGCACGTCGGCATCACGTTCTCCTCGCCCAGCACCTGGGTGTCGCTCCAGGGCACCGCCACGGTCGTGGACGACCGCGCGAAGCTGGAGGAGCTGTGGAACACCTTCGCGGAGGCCTGGATGCCCGAGGGCCCCGAGGACCCGAACGTCGTCCTGATCCGTGTGGATCTCGAGGGCGGCGAGTACTGGGACACGCCCGGCGGTCGGGTCGCCTCGCTGCTGAGCTTCGCGAAGGCGAAGATCACCGGGAAGCCCTACGACGGGGCCGACAACGAGCGCGTCGACCTCACCTGAGGGTGCGACACGGCCCGTCGCCGGTCCCGTCGCCGGCGTCGTGGGCTAGCGCTTGCCCGCGCCGAGCAGGCCACCGAGGAGGTCTCCGAGACCGCCGCCGGCGTTGCTCGAACCTCCGCCGCCGAGCAGGCCACCGAGCAGACCGCCCAGGTCGACCTGGCCGCCGGCCTGAGGGGCGGCGCTGTTGGCGACGCTGCCGGACGCCTGCTTGCTCAGGAAGCCCATGACGAGGGGGGCAACCATCGGCAGGATCTTCTGGATCAGACCTGCCCCCGCTCCCCCGGACAGCGCCTGAGCAACCCCGTCGACGTTGTCGCCGAAGACGTTCTTGACGATCTTGGCGCCGTCGTCGGTGTCGATCTTCGCAGCGTCGAGGTCGCCGTCGAGCTCCCCGCCGTGCTGGCTCAGGGCCTTCTCGAGCGAGGCGGCGCCCGCCGGGTCCTGCGCGTTGGCCTGCATCCCCTCGACGAGGGCCGGCACGGCCTTTCCTGCTGCCTGCTGAACCTGCTCCGCGTCGACCCCGAGCATGCCCGCGATCTGATCGACCGGGATCTGTGCAAAGAGGTCTTCGATTCGTGCCATGTGGGTACTCCCCCGAGACGGTCGGCGCCGCCGCGGCGCCGGATCGGTACGAGCGTGGCACAAAACGCTCCCGACCGCCGGGTACGTGCTGGGCGCTGCGACGCGGCGCCGAATGGCGGGCCTGCAACCCCCGACTTACTGTCGGCAGATGCACGTTCCTGACGGTTTCCTCGACGCGCCGACCTCGGTCGCGACCGGCGTCGTGGCCGTCGCAGGCGTCGGGATCGCGTTGCGCGGCGCGCGCCGCGAGCTGGACGAGCGGACCGCCCCGATGGCGGGGCTCGTGGCAGCGTTCGTCTTCGCCACGCAGATGATCAACTTCCCCGTCGGAGCGGGCACCAGCGGCCATCTCCTCGGCGGGGTCCTCGCGGCGGTGCTGGTCGGTCCGTGGACGGCGGTGCTGTGCCTCAGCACCGTGCTGCTGGTCCAGTGCCTACTGTTCGCCGACGGCGGCATCACCGCCCTCGGCACCAACATCACGCTCATGGGCATCGTCGCGGTCGCCGTCGGCTGGCTCGTCTTCCGTCTGGTCCGCGCCGTGCTTCCTCCACGGCTGAGCTCCGTCGCTCCCGCAGCGGCGGTCGCGGCACTCGTGTCCGTCCCCGCGGCGGCCCTCGCCTTCACCGGCCTGTACGCGCTGGGCGGCGAGGCGCCGATCCCGCTGGGCTCGCTCGCAACGGCGATGGTCGGCTGGCACACCGTCATCGGGATCGGCGAGGCGATCATCACCGGCCTGGTCGTGAGCGCGGTCCTGGCGGTGCGTCCGGACCTCGTGTACGGGGCGCGACCGGTGATGCGGGCGCGCACCCTGGAGCTGCACACCACCCAGGAGGAGCCAGCATGAGCGCGCGCCGGAAGTCGCCGTCGAGGCGCGCGGTGCTGCTCGTCGGCCTGGTGGTCGCACTCGTGCTGGCGGGGTTCGTCAGCTTCTACGCCTCGAGCCACCCCGACGGCCTGGAGTACGTCGCCGGTGACAAGGGGTTCCTGGACACCGCCGACGACCACAAGTCGTCGGCCGACAGCCCGATGGCCGACTACACGACGAAGGGTGTCGACAACCCACGCCTCTCCGGCGCGCTCGCCGGGATCACCGGCACCGTCCTGGTCCTCGTGATCGCCGGAGGCGTCGCGCTCGTCGTACGACGCCGCACCCACGCGCCCGACTGAGACCCTCGGATGGAGCAACGGCCTCACGGGCACAAGCTGTACTTCGCGGCCGACTCCCCCGTCCACCGCGCACCTGCCCACCTCAAGCTGCTCGCGCTGCTGGGCTTCATGCTCGTCGTCGTCGCCACGCCCGGGACGGCGTACCCCGTGTTCGCGGTGTACGCGGTGATTCTCCTCGGGGTGGTGGTCGTGTCACGGGTCCCGTTCGGCTACCTGCTGCCGCGGATGCTGGTGGAGATCCCCTTCGTGGTGTTCGCCCTGCTCCTGCCGTTCCTCGCGACCGGGCCGCAGACCACGTTCCTCGGCATGACGGTCAGCCAGCACGGGCTGGAAGCGGCGGGGTCGCTGCTGATCAAGGCCACGATTGGTGTCGCCGCGAGCCTGACCCTCGCGGCGACCACCGAGCCCCACGCCCTCATCGACGGCCTGCGCCGCCTGCGCCTGCCGTACGAAATGGTCCAGATCATGGCGTTCATGATCCGCTACCTCGACGTCGTGACCGACGAGATGCACCGGATGCGGGTCGCGCGGGAGTCGCGAGGGTTCCGCGCCACCTCGTTCCGCCAGTGGGGCGCGCTCGCCCGTACCGGGTCTGCGCTCTTCATCCGCTCGTACGAGCGTGGTGAACGCGTGCACCTCGCGATGCTGTCGCGGGGCCACGACCCACGCGGGGGGCGGTCGTGAGCGTCCCCGTCATCGACGTCCGAGGCCTCGCCTACGCCTATCCCGACGGCCGGCAGGTCCTGTACGGGGTCGACCTCCACATCCACCCCGGCGAACGGGTCGCCCTCCTCGGCCCGAACGGCGCGGGCAAGACGACGCTCGTGCTCCACCTCAACGGGATCCTGCTCCCCGGCGCCGGGACGGTGGAGGTGTCCGGGATGCCGGTCGTGAAGAAGAACTTCCCCGAGATCCGCCGACGGGTCGGCATCGTCTTCCAGGACCCCGACGACCAGCTCTTCTCCGCGACCGTCCGCGACGACGTGGCGTTCGGCCCGGCGAACCTCGGGCTGCGCGGCGACGCCCTCGAGCGCCGCGTCCTGCACGCGCTCGACCAGGTCGGCATGGCCGAGTACGCCGACCGCCCTCCGCACCACCTGTCGTTCGGCCAGCGACGCCGGGTCGCCGTCGCGACCGTGCTGGCGATGGAACCCCAGATCCTGGTCCTGGACGAGCCCTCGTCCAACCTCGACCCGATGGCACGCCGTGAGCTCGCCGACATCGTGAGGGCGCTCGATGTCACCGTCCTGATGGTGACCCACGACCTCCCGTACGCCCTCGAGCTGTGCCCGCGCGCGGTCGTGCTCAGCGACGGCGTCGTCGCCGCGGACAGCGACACCCGCAAGCTGCTCTCCGACGAGGACTTCATGCGGGCGCACCGGCTCGAGCTGCCGTACGGGTTCGACCCGCGGACGGTGTGACGCCGGCGGCTCAGCCGCGCAGGTAGGCGAGGACGGCGCTGACCCGCCGGTCGCTCGCGGGGTCGAGCGGGAGCTTGGCGAAGATCGCACCGACGTGCTTGCGCACCGCCGCCTCGCTGACGAAGAGCCGCTCCGCGATCGACCCGTTCGTGCGGCCCTCGGCCATCAGGGCGAGCACCTCGCGCTCGCGGTCGGTCAGGGCCGCCAGCGGGCCGTCCTCGCGGCGGCGGCGCAGCAGCAGGCGCACAACCTCCGGGTCGACGACCGTGCCGCCGTCGGCGACCCGCGAGAGGCTGTCGAGGAACTCGCGGACGTGGCTGACCCTGTCCTTGAGCAGATACCCCACGCCGGCGCCGTCGCCGTCGAGGAGCTCGGCGACGTACGCCTCGGCGACGTAGGCGGAGAGGACCATGACGGCGACCCCCGGCTGCTCGTCGCGGATCGCGACCGCGGCACGCAGGCCCTCGTCGGTGAAGGTCGGCGGCATCCGGACGTCGGTGATCACGACGTCGGGGCGTTCGCGCCGTACATAGGCCTGGAGGGCGTCGGCATCGCCGACCGCGGCGACGATCTCGTGGCCTGCTCGCTCGAGGATGCCGACGAGCCCTTCGCGCAGCAGGACCGCGTCCTCGGCGAGCACCACCCGCAACGGCGTCATGGCAGCGCGCACCTCACCCTCACCTCGGTCGGCCCGCCCACGGGGCTGGTCACGTCGAGCACGCCGTCGAGCGCGTCGATCCGCGCGGCCAAGCCTGCCAGGCCGCTCCCCCTGGCCGGGTCGGCGCCACCGACCCCGTCGTCGGTCACCGACAGCACCAGGTGCCTGCGCTCCCCCTCCTCCACCCAGGCCGCGACTTGAGCACGGCTCGCGTGGGCGTGCCGGGCGATGTTGGTCAGCGCCTCGCTCACCACGAAGTACGCGGCGTTCTCGATCGGTGGCGGCAGCCGCTCGGTGATCCGAAGGTTCACCGACACCGGGACCGGCGACCGGTCCGCGATCTCGTTGATCGCCGCGGGGAGTCCGCGCTCGGTCAGCACGCGGGGGTGGATCCCCCGGACCGTCGCCCGCAGGTCGGCCAGCGCGTCCTCGGCCTGACGGTGCGCGGTCCGCACCAGCTCGAGCGTGGGACCACCACCGTTGGCGGCACGGTCTTCGAGCTCCATCTCTGCGCTGCCGAGGGTCATGGTCAGCGCCACCAGCCGCTGCTGGACCCCGTCGTGCAGGTCGCGCTCGATGCGGTGCCGCTCCGCCTCGAAGGCGTCGACGAGGCCCGACCGCGAGCGGCGCAGCCTGGCGACCGCCTCGGCGAGACGCTCCTCAGGCGGGTCGAGGAGCATCCGCGTCAGCGCCGCCTGCCCGCACGCCAGCCAGGTGAGCAGGTAGAGGGCGACCACGAGCAGGACCAGACCGAGCGGCACCGCCGCCCACGCCTCCGCCGCAGTGTCGATGGACCAGCCGACCGACTCCACCGTGGATCCGGTCAGCTCTCGGAGCAGCGGGGTGACCAGGAAGACCGCCGGCACGACGAGGAGGACGAGAGCGACGAAGTCGACGACCGGCAGCACCGTGGCCAGGAGCACCGCGTATCCGACCTCGCTCCACGCCACCGGCAGGTCGCGGGCCGCCCGGAGCTGCTCCGTCCAGGGCACACGGTCGCCGCGCGTCGGTCGCCGGACCAGTCCGAGCCGACGCCGCTCGCCTCCCGCGACCACCCGGGCGATCACGGGGACCCTCGCGAGGATCAAGACCCCGACGACGAGCACCACGGTCAGCAGGCCGATCCCCACGACGAGGAACAGCACGACGAGGACGGCGATCCCGACCGGGACGGTGGTGGCCACGTACAGCACCGAACGCCAGGGCCAGGCCGAGCGCAGGAAGCGCGACGGCCGACCTCGGACGGCGGACCAGGCGTCGGGACGGCTCACGCACTCGACCCTAGAGGGCCCCGGACCCGTACGAGGTAGCGCACGCGCTACCTCGTACGGGCGCGCAGGCCCGTGTGCCCGCGCGCCTGAACAGATGAGGTGGAGCCATGACCACCCTCCACGACCAGACGACGACCGGGCCTGCCGTGGCGCTCGCCGGCGTCACCCGCAGCTACCGGTCCTCGTCGGGGGACGTTCGCGCCCTGCGCGGCGTCACCCACGCGTTCCCCACCGGCACCTTCACCGCGATCATGGGGCCGAGCGGGTCCGGCAAGTCGACCCTCCTGCAGCTCGCCGCGGGCCTCGACTCGCCGAGCTCCGGCCACGTCCGCGTGGGTGGCGTCGCACTGACCGGGCTCGACCAGACGGCCCTCACCGAGCTGCGCCGCGCGACGATGGGATTCGTCTTCCAGTCGTACAACCTCCTCGACGCGCTGACCGCGTACGACAACGTCGCTCTCCCCGCACGGCTCGCCGGCGCGCGCATCGAGCGTGCGAAGGTCCTCGACGCGCTCGACCGCGTCGGTCTCCGCGACCTCGCCGGCAGACGTCCCGCCGAGCTCTCCGGCGGACAGCAGCAACGGGTCGCCGTCGCGCGCGCCCTGCACAGCCGGCCCCGTGTGCTCTTCGCCGACGAGCCGACCGGCGCCCTGGACCGGGCGACGGGACGCACGGTGCTCGACCTGCTGCGCGATGCCGCCGCCAGCGGCCAGACCGTCGTGATGGTGACGCACGACCCGCTCGCCGCCTCGTACGCCGACGAGGTGCTGTTCCTCGCCGACGGGCTGGTGGTCGGACGCCTGTACGAGGCCGACGCCGGCGTCATCGCCGCCACGATGAGCGAGCTGGAGCGGTGATGCTGACCCTCAGCCGCAAGACTGTACGCAGCTCGTGGAGGGCGTACGCCGGAGCGTTCACCGCCCTGGCGTTCGGCATCGTGCTGATCGCCCTCACGGTCACGATGATCGGCTCGGTCGAGACCACGGCGCGACGCGCCGGCGCGGACGACGCCGCCCGCGCTCAGCTCGAGGACCTCTCAGCGATGTTCGGGTTCATGTCGGCGATCTCGCTGTTCATGGCCCTGTTCGTCGTCGCCAGCACGTTCGGCTTCGTGGTCGCCACCCGTCAGCGCGAGCTGGGCCTGCTGCGCCTGGTCGGCGCCACCCCGAAACAGGTCCGTCGCCTGCTCCTCGGGGAGGCGGTCGTGGTCGCGATCGGCGCGACGGTGGTCGGCGGCCTCCTCGCGACCGCGCTCGGTCCGGTCACGCTCACGGCCGTACGCATGGTCGGCGCGACGAGCCTGCACCTCGACGCGCCGCCCGTGTGGGTGCCGTGGGCGGTCGCTGCTCCGACGGGGCTCGTCGTCGCCCTGCTCGGCTCTCGCCGCGCGGCGAAGCGTGCCTCGAAAGTCGCGCCCGTCGCGGCGCTGCGCGAAGCCGCGCTCGAGCGACGACGCCCGGGTGTGGGTGCCGTCCTCACCGGAGCGGTCGCTGTTGCCGCCGTAGTGGCGGTCGTCCTTCTGTCCGGTCGTATGCCGCCCGTCGCCGCGATGCTCGTCGGAATCCTGCTCCCGCTCCTGGTGGTGGTCGCGCTCACCGCGCTCGGCCCGGTGGTGGTGCCTTGGCTGGCCGGGGTGGTCGCCCGCCCGTTCGCCCGCCGCTCGGTGGCCGCCCGGCTGGCCGCGGACGAGCTGCGCACCTCTGTCCGTACGACCTCGGCGGTGGCCGCCCCGGTGACGGCGATCGCCGCGATCGCCGGCTCGCTGGTCGTCACGATGGGCTTCACCGTCGACTGGAGTCACGCGCTGAACGCGACCCAGCTGGCGGCGCCCGTGGTCGTGACGGATCCGGGTGCGGCTCGACGCCTCGCGGCCGATCCCGCCGTCGGGGCGGTCGACGCGCGGCGTACCGTCCCGGTCTCGTTCGACGAGACCGGACCCCAGGACGTCGACGTGGTGGACGTGGAGCGCGCCGCACAGTCGCGTCGCCTGCGTGCCGTCCGGGGAGATCTCGACGACCTGCGCGGCCGTACGCTCGCGGCGTCGGAGTCGTGGATGTTCGACTCCGGAGTCCGCCTCGGTGGTCACGTGAACGCCAGGCTCGACGAAGGACGGACGCTCCGGTTGAAGGTCGTCGCCGTCGTCCCGGACGCCGCAGACCTCTACGGTGACCTGATGGTGCCTGCGGATCTCGCAGGCCGCCGCGCGAGCGAACCGTCCGTGCTCTTCGTGAGCCCGGCGCCTGGTGTCAGCGATCGCGAGCTACTGACGGCGACGCGTGCCGTCGCCGCAGACGCAGCCGTTCCGGCGGACCAGTGGATGGACGACATCGCCTCCTCGACGCGACGGATGAACACCGTGGCGCTGCTGGTCCTCCTCGGCCCAGCCGGGATCTACGCGGGCATCGCGATCGTCAACGCCACCCTCATCGGAGCGGCGCAGCGGTCCCGCCAGCGGCGCCTGCTCGCGCTGCTCGGGGCGACTCCGAGGCAGGTACGCAGCACCGCGCTGTGGCAGGCCGGGCTGACGACGGCTACCGGACTCGTCCTCGGCGGTGCCACCACGCTGCTCGTCGGCTGGCTGGTCTGGACGGCGATCACGCGCGATGTGGGCGACCAACTCCTGACGATGACCGTCCCGTGGTTGCCGCTCGTCACCACTGCCGGGGTCTGCGCTGCCCTCGCGCTGCTCGCCGCACGCGTCTCGGCGAGGCGCTAGCGTGAGCTCTCGCATCGACTCCTTAGGCTTCGCGGGTGCCGTTCACCCTCGTCCACCCGGTTGCCGTCCTTCCCTTGGCGCGGGGTCCGCTGAGCCTGTTGGCGCTCGTCGCGGGGTCGCTCGCACCGGACCTGCCGTACTTCCTCCGAGCGGCGTCGGTCCCCGTCACCGCCGAGTCCTGGTACGAGCCGTACGTCAACGCGACCGCCTCGCACGCCTTCGCGGAGCTCGTCTCGGTGACGCTGCCCCTGGCGCTTGTCGTCTACGTGGGCGGGCTGCTCGTGATCCCGCCGCTGCGCTGGGTTGCGGGCGCTGGGTCGCGTACGGCGGTGGAGCGGGCACCGTGGGCGCTCGTGCGCCGCGGGGCCTGGGTGGCCGTCTCGCTCGTCCTCGGGATCCTCACCCACCTGGCGTGGGACGCGCTGACCGAGGGCGGCGGGGTGGCGTCGCGGGTGCTGCAGCACGCGAGCACGGCGCTGGGTCTCGCGGTGCTGCTCGTGATCGCGTGGCGTCGGCGTCGCGCTGTCGCCTGGGGCGAGCCGCTCGTACGGCGACGGCTGCTCGCAGTCGCTGTCGCCTGCGTTGTCGCCGCGCTCGCCGGTGCTGGGTTCGCCAGCCGCTCGTGGCTCGCGGCGTCCGACGAGCTCGGCACCGGCCAGGTGCTCGAGGGCGTCCTCACCGACGCGACCAAGGGTGGCGTCGCGGGCGTCGTGGCGATGGCGGCGCTGCTCGCACTCCTCTGGTGGGCCGCGCGCCTCGTCGGTGGACGGCTGCGGCCGGTACGAGGCGTGGGCCGCTGACAGCCTCGCGGACTCGCAGGTCAGGGGCACTTGCTTGCGGTGGGCGATACTGGGTTCGAACCAGTATCAACGCATGCGACTAGTTGTGACGTCCGGGGAGGTTGGTCAGTCGGGTGATCGGTGGTTTGCCTGCCGGTGGCGTAGTGGGCGCGGTGGTGAGTGTTGAAGTGAACCTCCCCGGCGTGTCCAGAGAGCTTGGTGTGTCCCGAGTTCCGCTCACGCCGGGGCGGTTCAGAGCACGTCCATTAGGACACCCACACACCGCGGGGAGGGATCGGCGACAAGTGACTGGCCGCCGACGTCCACGAACGTGTCGTGCAACTCCCACGGCGAACCCGTGGCCTTCGCGATGAGCGAAGCCAGGTATTCGACTTCGAGGCCGACCGCAAGAACGCGATGAGCTGGCTGGAAGATCGCGCATGCGCCATCCGCATCAGAAGTGAGCACGAAGGCAGCAAGTTCGCCCGCGAATCGCTCGATCGAGTACTCCCCGTGCTCAAGGTCAAACCCGGTCTGTCCGTTCGGACCTGCCCGCCACGCGACACGCCGATCCGTGAGAAGCAGCGCGCCGACCACATGAAGTCCGCTCGGGTCGTAGCGCTGCAGGTGCTCGAAAGTAAGGCCGGTCTCGAATGGGCGCGGCAATCCGATCCATCTCCAGGTGAACAACGCCGACCGACGGCCGACCTTGAACGCGCGACGCTGCAGGAACCCCATCCATCGAACGCTAGGTGTGTCCGATGCAGAACGCACCAGATTTCACCGAGAGACAGGAGGGCCCGCGGCAGCTCCGGATGGCCTGGCACGATGGTGGCACGGAAATGGCACGAGGCCGGTCGCGCTTTCGCGAAACCGGCCTCTGACCTGCGGTGCTTGCTGGTGGGCGATACTGGGTTCGAACCAGTGACCTCTTCGGTGTGAACGAAGCGCGCTACCACTGCGCCAATCGCCCGCTGCATCCCGTCTCAGCGGGACGTCACAGAGACTAGCGTACGCGCATGACCGCTCCGCAAACCGGGTCCGCACCGTCGCGTCGTGTCGTCGCCGCGCTCGACATCGCGGCGAAGATCCTCCTCGTCGTGCTCCTCGCGGTCGCCGTCGTCTACCCCGATCTGGGGAACCTCCGCGGCAAGGCCGTCGGCTTCCGGGCGGTCGCGTACCCGCTCGGTGCCGCGATCGTCCCGCTCCTGTGGTGGTGGCTGTGGCGCCCGCGCGGACGGGCGTACCCGTGGCTCGGCGACCTGCTCGTGACGCTGCCCTGGCTCACGGACACGCTCGGCAACCGGCTGGACCTGTTCGACACCGTGTGGTGGTTCGACGACTGGATGCACTTCATGAATTGGGGGCTGCTGACCGCCGGCTTCGCCGTGCTCACCCTCGGGCGCGAGGCGCCGCTCGGCGCGGTCGTCGAGCGTGCCCTCGCCTTCGGGCCGGTGACGGCGATCGGCTGGGAGCTGGGCGAGTACGTGGCGTTCGTGCGGCACTCCCCCGAGCTCGAGACCGCCTACACGGACACCCTGGGCGACCTCGCACTCGGCTCGCTCGGCGCCGTCGTCGGTGCGCTCCTCGTGCACGCCGCCGCACGGAGCGGCCGCCTGCGCGAGGAACCCGTCACGGGTCGACCTGCTCCTTCGCCCGCTTCGCGAACAGCTCCGCTGCCAGCGCCGTGACCGGGCCGGGTGCGGGCAGCTCGCGGTCGTCGACCCGGTGGACACCCTGGACGTCGCGGGTGGTGCCGGCGAGGAAGACCTCCTCGGCACGCTGCAGCACCTCGATTGGCTCGTCACGCTCCACGACGTCGATCTCATCGCGGCACCACTCGAGCACGAGGGCACGGGTGACCCCGGCGAGACAGCCCGACTCCAGCGTCGGCGTCACGAGCTGACCGTCGAGGACGTAGAACACGCACGAGCCGGTCCCCTCGCACAGCATCCCCGCGGTGTTCGCCATGACGGCCTCCGACGCGCCCTGCCGTCGCGCGTGCTCGACCATGAGCGCGTTCTCCGCGTACGAGGTGGTCTTGAGGCCGCTCAGCGCACCGCGCTCGTTGCGCACCCACGGCACGGTCGCGATCGCCGTCGTCGGCTCGGGGCGGACGGCGGGCTCGGTGACGACGACGAGCGTCTGACCCTCGTCGCCACGCGGCGACCCGAGCGGGCCCGGCCCCGACGTCACCGTGATGCGGATGCGCCCGAAGGGCAGCTCCTGGCCCTCGACCGTCGCGGCCACCCCCTCACGTACGAGGTCGAGGTCGGGCTCGCCGATCCCGAGGCCTGCGGCCGAGCGCGCGAGCCGCTCGAGGTGCCGCGTGAGGGCGAACGGCTGGCCGTCGACCACCTTCACCGTCTCGAAGACCCCGTCGCCGACGACGAGTCCGTGATCGAGGACGCCGAGGGCGGGTTCGTCCGGTGATTGCAGGGTTCTTCCGTTGATCCAGGCGCGCATGCGGCCACGTTAACGCGCCGAGGGGTACCCCCCGTTTGGACGCCCTCACCCCATCCGCTAATGTTTCTCTCGCACCGGGGAAGCCCGGAAAGCGCGGACGTGGCTCAGTGGTAGAGCATCACCTTGCCAAGGTGAGGGTCGCGGGTTCGAATCCCGTCGTCCGCTCGGAGTGGGTCCCAGGGCCCCTTCTCAGACATCGTAGATGTCCGGTGGAGTGGCCGAGAGGCGAGGCAACGGACTGCAAATCCGTTTACACGGGTTCAAATCCCGTCTCCACCTCGATGGGGCTTCACGCTCCTGACGAGTCCCTCGGACTCACGGGCGATTGGCGCAGCGGTAGCGCGCTTCCCTGACACGGAAGAGGTCACTGGTTCAAACCCAGTATCGCCCACCACGTTTCCGCAGGTCAGAGCAGGGTTTTCGGATCCGGATCTGAAATCGGGAACATACGGGGAACAAGGAGCGGCCAGATCTGGCCGCTCCTGTCCTTGTTTTCGGGCCGTAGTCGTACCGAGAGCTCCAGTAGGTTGCCCCTGTGTCTGAGTGGGTCGCGCTGGCAACCAAGTTCACGCCCGGGTGGCCCTGGCCCGAGTCTTCGTGGGGGCTCGAGCCACGCTTCGGCGCAGACGGTTGGTGCCGCGGATGCGGAACGCCGCTCCACGAGCAGACCGGATCGCTCGTGATCCAAGGCAGCAAGTTCCCGACGTCGGACGTGTGGATGCCCAACTGGTCGTACGACGTCGTGTGCGTGAGCGCGGCGGTCGCTGAGGTGGTCGCCGACAAGTTCCGGGTCGAAATGCGCGACGTGTGCAAGCCGAAGTCCGGCCCGACCGGCTTCAAGCAGCTGATGCCTGAAGTGAGCCAGAAACGTTGGTACGACGAGGCGGTCCTCAAGTCGATCATCCCGGTGAAGCATCCGCTCGACGATTCGGTCGGCTCGCGGTGTCCCACGTGCAGCACGTGGCGGTGGTTGCCTGTTTCGGAGGGGGATGCGCACATCTTCTCCGCGGCCCTCGATGACGTCGAGTCTGACGTCGCCGCGTCGCCCGAGTGGTTCGGCTCCGGCTGGAGCTCGATGAGGAATTCGCTGTTCCGGCGCGAGCTCGCCGAGGCCCTGGTGGCCTCGAACGCCAAGCACTGGAGCATCGTCGACGTGGAACTGGTGTGACGGATGGACGGTCGAGAGGATGTCCTGGTCAGATATCGAGGAGCGAATCGTCAGTCCAGATGTCCTCGTAGTCCGGCGCGATGAGGAATCGCGAGCCGGGCGCCAGGTCGAGGTACTGCAGGACCTCCGGACAACGCTCGCCGAGGTGCGCAGCGTGCAACGGCTCGAAGAAGTCGTCGGCGTCTGCGTAGTCACCCGTCCACAGGTACCACCCGCTCGTGCCGTTCCGAGGTGGATGCCGGAGTCCGTGGACCGGCCAGTCCCAGCTGTCGGTCAGCAGCGACTCGGACACCCCCACGATCCCGTGTGCGCTCATCGCGGTCCGCCCTCGAGGCGTTGGAGTGCACGGATGGCCGGGTAGTCCTCCGCGGATGCGAAGTCAGCTCGGTAGTACTCCGACCAATAGCTGGCCGCTCGATCTCGGGTGAGCGCCATGAAGTCTGGGTTGGCCTCGGCGAAGTGCTGAAGTCCCTGGGCCGCGTTGGGATGCGTCGAGGGACTGTCGGTAAGGAACCGCTCGATGTCCAGGCAGATCTCAACGACATACTCGCCGAGGAGTTGAACGACGAAGGGCGCACACCATCCAACGTCGTGGCTCAATGCCAGACGGAGCGCCTCTTGACGCGTGTGGCCGTCGTGGTGACGGGTGTAGATGCACCCCGCGGCCGACCTGCTCGCCGGTGCAAGCGTCGTGATCGCGTCCGCCGGAAAGTCGTTGTAGATCCGGTCCGGGATCTCGAGCATCTCGCCGTTGAAAGTGACGGCGGGCCATTCGGCGTTGTTGCTCTCGTGGATCCGGCCCACAGGTGAGTAGTCAGCCGACGGCACGAGGTCGACGGCCGGCTGGGCATCGGACCGCGCGGTCGACGGGAAGGCGCGGAGTAGTTGCGCGCGCACCGGGTCCGCCGCGTCTGGTCCAGCCCGTCCGGTCATGCGGACATCTTGACGCACAACGATCGAGCGGAGTGGCGACAGCGGGTATTGCCATCTCAGCGCCAATTGCCGACCGGCTTCGCGTCGATGAAGCGCTCGATCGAGTCGGCCTTGATGCGCAAGGTCTTGCTACCGAGGCGGACCGCTTCGAGCTGGCCGTCTGCGATGTAGCGCCGCACCGTGCGGGTCGAGACAGCGAGCGTGTCGGCAGCGTCGTTGAGCGAGACGAGGCGTCGGGTGAGGGTGGCAGGCATGGCGGGCTCCGAGGTCGCGGCGGACGCCGTTCGTCCGCGTCTGTCCCTCAAGGCCGAACTTCTCCGGTGAGTGGTCGCCGGTAGCCACAATTCGTGAGCGAGTTCCGGCGGCTCGCCATTAGGGTGACGGCAATCGACGTGTAGCTCACCAGCAGAGCACCGGGCTCTGGACCCCGGAGGGCGCTGGGGCAGAACCTGCCACGTCGGCAATCACAACCTGACAGGTGGACGATGACGAACGGTTATGCGCTCGGGCAACTGGGCAAGGCGTTCCGCACGGCGACCACGCACGAAGAGGGACTGCTGCACGGGTAGGTGACATCTGATCGATGGTGCCGAGAGGTGCTGCTGGAAGGATGTGCACTGCGCCGAAGCCGTATCCCAAGGAGTTCCGCGACGACGTCGTCCGGGTCGCCCGCAACCGTGAGCCGGGTGTCCACATGAAACAGATCGAGGCCGACTTCGGGATCAGCGAGTCGTGCCTGACGAACTGGCTGAAGGCGGCCGACGTCGAGGACGGTGTGAAGCCCGGGACGACCGCGAGCGAGAACGCCGAGCTGCGGGAGGCGCGCAAGCGGATCCGGCTGCTGGAGCAGGAGAACGAGGTGCTGCGCCGAGCGGCGGCCTACCTGTCGCAGGCGAACCTGCCGGGAAAATGATGTACCCGATCGTCCGCGAGCTGGCCGCCGACGGTGTTCCCGTCACGGTGACGTGCCGGGTGCTCAAAATCGCTCGCCAGCCGTACTACCGCTGGCTAAAGGAACCGGTCACCGACGCCGACGTCGACGTCGACGTCGAGGAGGCCTACCGCGCCGACGCGTTGTTCGACGCCCACCGCGACGACCCGGAGTTCGACTACCGGTTCCTCCTCGACGAAGCAGCCGAGGCCGGCCAGCCGATGGCCGCTCGGACCGCGTGGCGGATCTGCTCGAGCAACGGCTGGTGGTCGGCGTTCGGCAAACCCAAGCGCGGCAAGAACGGCAAACGCCCCGGCCCGCCGGTGCACGACGACCTGTGTGCCGTGGTCGACGACAACGGCAGGGTCCGGCACGAGTTCACCGCCAACGCCGCGAACGAACTGTGGCTGACCGACATCACCGAGCACCGCACCGGTGAGGGCAAGCTCTACCTGTGCGCGATCAAGGATGCCTACTCCAACCGGATAGTGGGCTACTCGATCAGTGACCGGATGAAGTCCCGACTCGCTGTCGCTGCGCTCGCCTCGGCGGTCGCACGACGTCAGGCCGAGGGAGCCCAGGTGGCCGGCTGCGTCGTCCACAGCGACCGTGGCAGCCAGTTCCGGTCGAGGAAGTTCGTCCACGCCCTCAACCGCCACGAGCTGGTCGGCTCGATGGGCCGGGTCGGCGCGGCCGGCGACAACGCCGCCATGGAGTCCTTCTTCGCGCTGCTGCAGAAGAACGTCCTCGACCGCCGAACCTGGGCCACACGCGAACAGCTCCGGATCGCGATCGTGACCTGGACCGAGCGGACCTACCACCGCCGCCGAAGACAGGACACCCTGGGCCGTCTGACTCCGGTCGAGTACGAGACCATCATGACCACGCTAGCCACTCAGGCTGCGTGACCCAACCTGTCACCCGATCGTGCAGCAGTCCCGGTCGCTGGCTCAGTTGTAGAAGGTCGAACGGTTCAGGATCGACCGCTCCCACAGCAAGTTGCGGTCCACTTCACTCAGCCCTGCGGCATCGGCAGCTTCCGACCAGCGGTCCTTGATTGTCGAGACAATGCGCTCGACAATCTGCCTGGCTTCGGGCCGGGAGAGCCCATAGTCAGCTGCAGCGGCCACGCAGACCGAGAACTGGCTGGCTCGACTTCCGTCACGGCCGATCGCCATCGCCTGCGCCGATGTGTCGGTGGACCGAGGCTGCGGGGTCAGGTCGAACGCCGGAGTCAGCTCGAGACCCGTGCCATCCCAGAACGCTGCGTGGTTGCGTGCATGATCGTCGTTGTTGCCGATCGCGATGTTGAAAACGATTCGCTCGAAGAGCCGGCGACCGATGTCCTGTGGGGAGCGCCCCAACTCGCGCAGGACATCGAGCATCTCGGGGTACGACCCGTAGCGCGCGCCGAGGAGCGCGTCGAAACCAAGCATCGTCAGACCCGAGACGACGTGTCGACGCAGACCACCTGAGACGCGGTCGAACCGCTCGACGAGCAACACATCCCGGCCCATCGACTTGATGACGCGGGAGTTGGGCACCTCGATGCCGCACAGTCTCGCAAGTTCGATCCCGACGGCCTCAGCCCGGATCCAAGGGTGCACGTCGGTGGAGACCGACAGTTTCGCGATGTGCTCGATGCCTGCGTCGTCGCTGATCAGAACCTTCGGGTGTGCGCCACCGATCGCGGTCCCGTTCATCAGGGCGTCGCCGATGGCCGGGTTCAATGGCTCGCCCGCTAGGACCTTTTCGGCCGCGTCGTACAGTTCCTCGAGGCTGGCCGTGTCCACTCGTGGGCTGTAGTCCTCAGGCCCTTCCTGGAAGTCGATAGCGCCGAGCCGGTTGGAGCCAGACTCCAGCATGTAGGTCTCGATGCTGAGCTCGGTGTCGCCCGAGCCTAGGCGGTTGCCGATGACTCGCTCGCCCCAGGAGTCGGGCGTTGAGTCCTTCAGACAGGCGGCGATCGTCAGGCCGTCCAAAGGTTCCTGGGCACCCCGGTGCAGCGGGAGTTCAGGCGCGTAGAGGCTGATCGCCTTTTCGTTCTCGAGGTAGGACCGCGCGTAGGTGAAGTCCAGACGGTCGGCGCCCACACGGTCAACTGCTCCGGCGACCACGGGGGCCGATTCATCGGGCAGCCAGGTCCAGACGAAGACTCGCCGTGCCCGGTACGGGTCAGAAGTCATCGTCGGGCTCTGTCCTCTTCCTCGGCTTGCCCACTCGAGTGGGCAGCAGCGCCAGGCGGTCTCGTCCTTCTCGACGTAGACGTGCAAGCTCCGCGCCGTCCTCAGCGCCGAACAGCGGGACGCCCAGGATGTCGGCAGCGTTGAACGCGTTGCCGAGTGACACACCCGGGTCACCCGCTTCGATCGCGGCGACAGTACGGCGGTCGACACCGATGCGCTCGGCCAGCTCAGCCGCCGTCCACTTGCGCGCAATTCGTCCAGCCTTGATCTGCTGGCCGAGCACGACCGCAGCGTCGGCTGCGCCGCGACGAGGTGATACGCGTATCCGTGCCATGGATGCTCCTTACTTTGTACTTAACATAGCATTAGGGCCGAAATAATGTACAGAACACCACTAGACCGCCACGGCGTCGCCTCTCACGGCGCATCGTGTCGGAGGCGATCGCTACCTTCAAAGCGTGAACCCAACGGACTGGCATGCGGCAGAGTGGGGCGCATTCGGCCAAGTCGGCGCCCTTGTCGTCGCGATCGTGGCGGGGCTTCTGGTCTGGCTTCAGGTCCACCAGGGACGCCAAGTGCGCGAGGATCAGACCCGGCCATACGTCATCGTCGACTTCGAGTTCCGAGGCATGCTCGTGCTCGTAAGTGTCCGAAACATCGGCGCTACCCCAGCTGCGAACGTGCGCATCGCGTTCGACAGGCCGCTCGAGAGCCCAACCAAGGGGCTGAACCCGCAGCGCTTCGCAGTGTTCTCCGAGCCGATCGCGATGATGGCCCCTGGCCGACGTATCAGTGTGTACTTCGGGATGGGTCCCGACTTCTTTCCGACAGATGGCGGCGTGCCACTGCGCTACGAGGTAACGGTCAGCTACTCGGATCTTGCTGGAACCCGCAAGTACAACGATCCGCCGAACATCCTCGACCTCGCACCGTTCAAGCACACCTCAGTCGATCGCGACGATCTCCACCAGATCGCCCAACGCGTGAAGGGCATTGAGCAGGCGATGAAGCAGTGGACACAGCGTGGTCGCCTCGGGGTGAGTTCCGTTACCCAGGCGGAGATCGACAAGCGCGACGCGGAGTACTGGGACGAAATGAATGCCGAGAACGAATCGCCAGACGCTGAAGTCACCCAGGATGCCGACGATCAGCCGAGTTAGCCGTTTACCAGGTCCGACAGCCGCCGCGCGATCTCGGCGTCGCGATCGGCAGCGGGATGCTGGTAACGCATTGAACCACCCCGGCGTGTCCGGAGACTTTCTAGTTTGAGACTCCGACCGTTGTCGGGGTCTGGTGGTGAGCGTAGTGAGCGGCCTCGGCTTCGACGGGTGTGAGGTCGTCGCAGTACTCGAAGGGTC
>NZ_JANZYO010000008.1:27834-203663 GCF_025506335.1 Mumia quercus | reverse complement strand
TGAAGCCGGGTCGGCGGTCGTACACGGTGAAGCGGTCGTCGTTGCGGCGGGGGAAGCTCACGGTGACGGTGCGGGCGAAGACGGCGAAGGGCTGGAGCCCGAAGGCCACCAAGAAGTTCCGGGTGCGCTGACGGCGTGGCGTCGGTCAGAGCTCGCGGACGACGCGGGCAGGCGTACCGGCCGCGAGGACGCCGGCGGGCAGGTCGCGGGTGACGACCGATCCGGCGGCGACCGCGGTGTTCTCGCCGATGGTGACGCCGGGGCAGACGATGACGCCGCCGCCGAGCCAGACGTTGTCACTGACGACGATCGGCTCGGCTGACTCCCACTTGTCACGGCGCGGGCCGGGCTCGAGCGGGTGGGTGGCGGTGAGCAGCTGGACGTACGGGCCGATCTGGACGTCGTCGCCGATCGTCACGGTGGCGACGTCGAGGATGACGAGCCCGAAGTTCGCGAAGCTGCGGGCGCCGATCGTCGTCTGGTAGCCGTAGTCGACGTGCAGCGGCGGCCGGATCGCGCTGTTCTCGCCGAACCCGCCGAGAAGCTCGCACAGGAGCTCGCGGGCGCGCTCGCGATCGGTCGGGTCGCCGGTGTTGAACGCGTGCGTGAGCCGCTGCGCGTGCGCGTTCTCGCGGATCAGGTCGGGGTCGTCGGCGAGGTACAGGTCACCGGCGAGCATGCGTTCGCGCATCGTGGGCTCCGTCATGGCGCCCACGTTAGGTGTCGATGCCTGAGGTCACTCCACGAGGACGGCTGTCGCCTCGCGGGTGACGAGCGTGGCTGCGGGGCCACGGGTGGTGATGGTCTGCTCGAGCGACTGGGTCGGACCGCCGTCGACGCTGTACGAGATCGTGAACGTGACGTCGACGCGTGGACGGTGCGTGCGGTCGGCCTTGGTGTAGCGGTGGGTGACGTCCATCGCCGGGTACGGGCGGCCGGGCGTCGCCGTCGTCTTGGTGGTGCCGTCGGCGAAGTCCCACGTGTAGCGCGTCGGCTTCGCCACGATGCGGACCTGCTGGCCGAGGATCGTCACCGTCTCGTCGAACTGCGGTGCCGTCGTCGAGAACACCGTGTCGAGGTTCACCAGAGTCCGCCCGGAAGGCTGGATCGCCACCGTCGCCCGCGGCAGCGGCAGGCGCCGCACCTCGCGGAGCACGTGCCCCGGCGTGACTTCCGGCAGCGGCGCGATGTCGGACGAGCCACCACCTCGACATGCGGTTCCCGTCATCACCCACTCGCCCCCATCCACGCGGCGCCACACGTTGTAGCGCGTCTGCTCGGGGTCCGGGCACGAGTACGCCGTGCTGCACGTGGTGTCGTTCCCCCCGCCTGGTGTGCACGTCGGCTCGTAGCGGTACTCCACCCGCGGCCCGCTCGGATTGCCCGGTCGGCCGGGGGAAGACGGGGCGTCTGGGGCCGTATTAACCTCGTCGCGAACCTGGACATGGTCATGGGGGTCATTAGGCAGCACGTCCGTCGGTGACATGGGGCCGATCGAGAGAACCAGTCCGGTGATGGCGAGCCGGATCACTCGGGCACCTCTTGTGGCACAAGCGAATCGATGCGCCAGCCGTCGTCCACCCATTTCAATCGATAGAGATCGTGGTACGTCTTCGCCTCGACTGTGTGAGCTGGTGCGCCTTTACGCGGGCGAAAATCATGCGTCGCCGTCCGAAGATCGATCGTCACGTGAAACTGACCTGCCACCAGCTGACTGCTGGTGACGGTTGGACGCCACCCCGGATCTTGAGAGGTCCCTCCGTCGAGATAGATCTGCTCGTAGCGCTTGACCAAACCATTGCAAGCGCTGCACGTCGACATTGAAGCCGCGGCAAGGGCAGTCGTGTCCCCGGTCGTCGCCGCGTAGTTGAAAACGGCGATGTAGTACTCCACGAACGCGGCGGCGCCGTCGGCGGAATGCTCGCGAGCTTCGGCTGGGAGCGGTGGGGGAGTAGGGGTCGAGGTTGCCGACGGCGTGGCGCTCACGCGCGGCGTCGCGGACGGGTCACCGTCGGCCGGCTCCTCGCCCGTACAGGCGCCGACGGACAGCAGAGCGACGGCAGCGACCAGCGCCGTACCCAGGCGAGACATGCCGGAAAACGTAGCGGCAACCCCGGTCCTCCGGAAGGCTCCGTTGCAGCTCCTGTGGACGAACGGGATGGTTGACTCTGCCCATGGCACACCCGGTGATGTTCAGCGACGACGATCCCGGCCTCGCGGAGCTGCGCACGATCTGCCTCGGGTTCCCCGGCGCGGAGGAGCACGTGTCGCACGGGCGACCGACGTTCAAGTGCGGCAAGATCTTCGCCGCGTTCGGGGGCTCGGAGAAGCTGCGTCCCGGCGAGCACCGGCGGGTACGCAGCGCGCTCATCGTGAAGGTGGACGAGTCGGAGATCCAGGCGCTCGACGACGACGAGCGGTTCTTCGTCCCGGCGTACTACGGGCCCTTCGGGTGGCGGGCGCTCGACCTCGAGGACCCCGACACCGACTGGGACGAGGTCGCGGAGCTGGTCGACGCGTCGTACCGGCTCATCGCCCCCAAGCGACGCATCGCCGAGCTCGACGCACGCGACGCCTAGTGTTCATGGGGTGACCTTCGACGACCTCGAGGCCCGGCTCGCGACCGTGGACCCCGCGACGTACACGACGGCGGACCTCACGGTCTGGGCGATCGCCCTCGTGCTCGCCGCCGCCGCGCTGACCAGCCCGGCATGGCGGAGTACGAGCGTCGTCGTGACCGTCGCGCACGAGCTCGGGCACGCCCTCGGCGGCGTGTTCGCGGGCCGCAAGCTCACCGCCCTGCGCGTACGGCTCGACGCGTCCGGCGTCACCCACACGCGGGGCAAGGCGAGCGGGTTCGGGATGGTCGTCTGCGCGTGGGCCGGCTATCCGGCTCCCGCGATCGCCGGCCTGCTCGCGGTGCTGGTCGCGGTGAAGGGGTGGGCGGCGCCCGGCCTGTTCGTCCTCGCGCTGCTGTTCGCCGTGTGCCTGCTGTGGGCGCGCAGCGTGTTCACCGTCCTCGTCCTCGTCGGGTGTGCGGCGGCGTCGGCGGCGCTGTGGTGGTACGCCAGCCCGGTCGTTCAGAGCGGTGCCGCCGTCGGGGTCGGCGCGTTCCTCGTGCTCGGCGGACTCCGGTCCGTCGTGGACTCGTGGCGCAGCCGCCAGTGGCACCGCAGCCGCGGCGAGTCCGACGCGGTGGCGCTGGAGACCCTCACCCGGATCCCGGCGGCGGTGTGGCTCGCGTCCTTCTGGCTCGCTACGGCGGCGTGCGTCGGCGGAGTGGTCTGGATGCTGGCGACGACCGTGGCGCGCGTCGTCGAATAGCCCAGCCGAGCGGCCTCACCCCGCCTTGATCACCTCGTAGATGCTCGTCCAGTTGTCCTGGCCGTGGCCGGCCGCGATCGCCCGCTCGTAGTGCGAGAGGACCGCGCGCGGCAGCGCGGTGTCGACCCTGGCGGACTCGCTCGCCCCGAGGATGTGCGCGGCAGTGGCGCCCATCATCGTGGCCGTGCTGAGGTGCCCCGGGTGGACGCCGTCGTCGAACGCGGCCGCGCCGTCGTCGCTGAGGCCGGTCATGGCGTCGGTGTCGGCGAGCATCGCGAGGGCATCGGGCAGGAAGTCGGCCGCACTCACCCCCGCCGTCTTGACGAGCGCCACCGCGTGGGCGATCCCCGACAGCGCGGTGAGGAAGACGTCGAGGTTCGCCTGGTACAGCAGCTGCGCCGCCGCCGGGTCCTCCCCGACGTAACGGGTCGCGCCGAGCAACCCGAGCGTCTTCTCGTACGAGGTGAAGACGTCTGTCGGCCCGCTGTAGTACGCGTACGCACCGTCGCCGCCCACCATCGGCGCCGGCACCATGACGCCACCGACGACGAGCTCGGCTCCGTGCGAGCGCGCCCACCGCGCCGCGTCGCGGGTGACGTCCGGCGTGTCCGAGCTGAGGTTGACGAGGGTACGGCCGGCGAGCGCCGCAGTCTCGCCCCCGAGGATCTCGTACATCGCCGCATAGTCCGTCAGGCTCAGCACCACCAGCTCGCTCGCGGCGAGCGCATCGCCTGGGGTCGCGGCCCGTTTCGCCCCGGCGTCGACGAGGGCGTCGGCGCGCGACGGCGTACGGTTCCAGACCGTCACGTCGATCCCCGCCTCGAGGAACACCCTCACCATCGCCTGCCCCATCGGGCCGAGGCCGATGACCGTCACCTTCATCGTGCTGCTCCCGTCGTCGGGCGGGCGATGCTCTCGTACGCCCGCGCGAATCCGTCCTTGCCGTGCCCCGCGTCGATCTGGGCGCGGATTAGCCCCTGCACAGCCGCGACCACGTCCGGCGCGACCCCGGCGTCGACGCTCGCCTGCACCATGTCCGACAGGACGGAGAATTCGAGGCTCTGCTGGCCGGGAACGCCGTAGTCGCCGCCGTCGATCACCGCCGCGTACTCGAGGAACGCCGGCACCATCGCCGACACGAACGGCACGGCGCTCTCCGCGAACGCCCGCGCCGAGATCCCGGCCGTCGCGACCATCGCCGCGCCGTGGAAGAAGCCGGCGAACATCGCGTACATGCCGGCGAGCATCGCCAGGTCGTACAGCGCCGCGAGGCCGGCGTCGTCGCCGAGGTACGGGCTCTCGCCCCAGCGCTCGAGGACGCTCCGCCACCGCTCGTACGCGGCGGGGTCGCCGCTGTAGAGGACGAGCGAGCCGTCGCCGCCGATCATCGGGGGGACGGCCATGATGCCGCCGTCGAGGTACGCCGCGCCGTGGGCGTCGGCCCAGGTGCCGAGGGCGCGCGACTGCTCGGGCGTGGTGGTCGTGACGTTGACGAGCGTGCGGCCGTCGAGGGCGTCGGTGACCGGGTCGAGGACCTCGCGGACGGACGCGGCGTCGAGCAGGCACACCACGACGAGCGTGGAAGCGCGGACCGCGTCGCGTACGGAGCGGGTCTCGGAGGTACGGGCGGTGTCGAGGTCGCCGGCGCGGCCCGGCGTACGGTTCCACACCGTGGTGGGGTGGCCGGCGGCGGCGACGGTGGTCGCGAGGGCGCGGCCCATGGCGCCGAGACCCCTGGTCACGGGAGGCGGAGTGTCTGGTGTCATGCCTTCCACGATCGTGGCGCGTCGGGGATCGCGGAAGAACGCACTTCGAAGTGGGGTTCTTACCTCCAGGTGAGCAACCGCACGCCTGACACACCGACCGTACGGGGGAGCGATGACTGGCAGCACGACAGCGACCGCGACGCCTAGCACGCGGCGTCGGGGCCCGTACGTGTGCGGGCTCGACGCCGCGATGGACGTCGTCAGCGGGAAGTGGAAAGCGCTCATCCTGTGGGAGCTGCACGCGCACGGGACCCGCCGGTACGCCGAGATCCGTCGCGGCTTGCCCGGGGTCAGCCACAAGGTGCTCACCCAGCAGCTGCGGGAGATGGAGACCGACGGGCTCGTCCGCCGCGAGGTGTTCCCCGAGGTGCCGCCGCGCGTCGAGTACTCGCTGACCGAGCACGGTGTGTCGTTGAACGCGGCGCTGGACGCCCTCGGCGACTGGGGTGTCGAGCGGATCGAGCGCCTCGCGATGGAGGCGGACTAAGCGGCCAACAGGCCCCGAAAGGGGATGGATCGGACCCTCCGCGGTGTTGTACGGATAACACCTGAAGGAGGTCCGCCATGAGCTCCCACTCCGGACCGCACCTGGCACGCACCGGCTCTGAGCCCAAGAAGGCGCTCAGCGCGTACGGGATGCGTCTCGCCCTCTCCCTCGGTGGTCTCGTCGTCTTCGCCGCCCTTGCCCTGTGGGGTTTGCTGGCGCCTGAGGCCACCACCACGATGACCGTCCTCGGCATCGTCTCGGCCGTGATCGCGGTCATCGCTTTCGGCGACGTCGTGGTGGTCGTCCGTGGCATGCGGCGCTTCGCGCCTCGGCACCGCGGCTGACGATCCGACACGCCGCGCCGTGCGTCCCAAACCGCCTCTGACCTGCGACGACAGAAATGTCGGTCCGACACGCGAACATAAGTTGCATGCGCCGGGGTGGACGCGTACGGTTGCCACTACATCTAGTGCTTACACCGATGTAGTTATCCACATCTAGTCCACACGGAACCGTGGTGAACCCCACAGGAAACACGAGGTTCTCCACACTCCGTCCACAACGAGAGGAGCCGAGATGCACTGCCCGTACTGCCGGCACACCGACACCCGGGTCCTCGACAGCCGCGTCGCCGACGACGGCGGAGTGATCCGCCGGCGCCGGAGCTGCACGGAGTGCAACAAGCGCTTCACGACGGTCGAGCAGATCCAGCTCACCGTGTGCAAGCGCTCGGGTGCCACCGAGCCGTTCTCGCGCGACAAGGCCGTGAGCGGAGTCCGCAAGGCGTGCAAGGGGCGCCCGGTGGACGAGGACGACCTCGCGCGACTCGGCCAGCAGGTCGAGCACGCGCTGCGGGCGGCCGGGGGAGCGGAGGTGACCTCGCACGAGGTCGGCCTCGCGGTCCTCGAGCCGCTGAAGGCGCTCGACAAGGTCGCCTACCTGCGGTTCGCGAGCGTCTACAAGAACTTCACCGACGTGTCGGACTTCGCCGACGAGATCGCGACCCTGATGGCCGCCGAAGCCGACACCGAGCTGAGCAAGGCCTAACCGTTGGTCGAGTAGCGGCGATCAACCGTTGGTCGAGTAGCGGCGAGGAACGAGCCGCGTATCGAGACCACAGCACCACAGCACCACCACACATTCACGGGGCAACATGGGGGAGAAGGGGCATCACATGACGGAGACGGTCAGTGGACCGAGCGGGGCTGCGCGGGGGCGCAAGGCCACCAGGCGCGCCAGCAAGGGCCTGACGATCGACCGGGTCTACACCACGGAGGGTGTGCACCCGTACGACGAGGTGACGTGGGAGCGTCGCGATGTCGTGCAGACCAACTGGAAGACCGGAGCGACGGTCTTCGAGCAGCGTGGGGTGGAGTTCCCCGACTTCTGGAGCGTGAACGCCTCCACGATCGTCACCACGAAGTACTTCCGTGGCGCCGTCGGCTCCCCCGAGCGTGAGCAGTCGCTGAAGCAGCTCCTCGACCGCGTCGTGCTGACGTACGTGAAGGCCGGCAAGGACAACGGCTACTTCGCGACCGAGGCCGACGCCGAGCTGTTCGAGCACGAGCTCACCTACATGCTTCTGCACCAGATCTTCAGCTTCAACAGCCCGGTCTGGTTCAACGTCGGCACGTCGAGCCCGCAGCAGGTCAGCGCCTGCTTCATCCTCGCCGTCGACGACTCGATGGACTCGATCCTCAACTGGTACAAGGAAGAGGGTCTGATCTTCAAGGGCGGCTCGGGCGCCGGCCTCAACCTCTCCCGCATCCGCTCCAGCAAGGAGCTGCTGCAGTCCTCGGGCGGTACGGCGTCGGGTCCGGTGTCGTTCATGCGCGGCGCTGACGCGTCCGCGGGCACCATCAAGTCGGGCGGCGCGACGCGTCGTGCGGCGAAGATGGTCGTCCTCGACGTCGACCACCCCGACATCGAGGAGTTCGTGCAGACGAAGGCACGCGAGGAGGACAAGATCCGCGTCCTCCGTGACGCCGGATTCGACATGGACCTCGGCGGGCACGACATCTCGTCCGTCCAGTACCAGAACGCCAACAACTCGGTCCGCGTGACCGACGAGTTCATGCAGGCGGTCGAGGACGGGGCTGCGTTCGGGCTCCGCGCTCGTACGACCGGCGAGGTCATCGAGACCATCGACGCCAAGAAGCTCTTCAAGGACATCGCGCAGGCCGCATGGGAATGTGCGGACCCGGGCATCCAGTACGACTCGACGATCAACGACTGGCACACCACCCCGGAGACCGGTCGCATCACGGCGTCGAACCCGTGCTCCGAGTACATGCACCTCGACAACTCGTCGTGCAACCTGGCCTCGCTCAACCTGCTGAAGTTCCTCCAGGACGACGGCTCGTTCGACGTCGAGAAGTTCGTGAAGTCCGTCGAGCTGATCATCACCGCGATGGACATCTCGATCACGTTCGCCGACTTCCCGACCGAGGCGATCGGTGACACGACGCGCAAGTTCCGTCAGCTCGGCATCGGCTACGCCAACCTCGGCGCGCTGCTCATGGCGTCGGGTCTCGCGTACGACTCCGATGGTGGCCGCGCGCTCGCTGCCGCGATCACGTCGCTGATGACCGGCACCTCGTACCGTCGCTCGGCGGAGCTCGCCGGTGTCGTCGGCCCGTACGAGGGCTTCAAGCAGAACGCGGACGCGCACGCTCGTGTCATGCGCAAGCACCAGGCCGCCAACGACGCGGTCCGCACGATGCACGCGATGGACATCGCCGTGCACCGTGAGGCCACGAAGCAGTGGGCCAAGGGCATCGAGATCGGCACGAAGCAGGGCTGGCGTAACGCTCAGGCGTCGGTGCTGGCTCCGACCGGCACGATCGGCTTCATGATGGACTGCGACACGACCGGCATCGAGCCGGACTTCTCGCTGGTCAAGTTCAAGAAGCTCGTCGGCGGCGGCTCGATGCAGATCGTCAACCAGACGATCCCGGTCGCGCTCAAGAAGCTCGGCTACACCAACGAGACGATCGAGGCGATCGTCGAGTACATCGCCGAGCACGGTCACGTCATCGACGCGCCGGGCCTGAAGCCTGAGCACTACGAGGTCTTCGACTGCGCGATGGGCGAGCGGTCCATCAAGCCGATGGGTCACGTCCGGATGATGGCGGCGGCGCAGCCGTTCCTGTCGGGCGCCATCTCCAAGACGGTCAACATGCCGGAGGCAGCGACGGTCGAGGAGATCGAGGACATCTACTTCCAGGGCTGGAAGCTCGGCCTCAAGGCGCTCGCGGTCTACCGCGACAACTGCAAGGTCGGCCAGCCGCTCTCGTCCGGCAAGGGCGAGAACAAGGGTGGGGTGGTTGAGCAGGGCGACGAAGGAGCCCGTGTCGAAACCGGCTCCTCGTCGGTTGAGCCTGTCGAAACCATCCGCGAGGTCATCGTCGAGAAGCCGGTCCGCAAGCGGCTCCCGAAGAAGCGTCCGTCGATCACGCAGTCGTTCAGCGTCGGTGGTGCCGAGGGCTACATGACCTCCGGTTCGTACCCGGACGACGGCCTCGGCGAGGTGTTCCTGAAGCTCGGCAAGCAGGGCTCGACCCTGGCCGGCGTGATGGACGCGTTCTCGATCGCGGTGTCGATCGGTCTCCAGTACGGCGTGCCGCTCGAGACGTACGTCCAGAAGTTCACGAACCTCAAGTTCGAGCCGGCCGGTCTGACCGACGACCCGGACGTGCGGATGTCGCAGTCGATCATGGACTACATCTTCCGCAGGCTCGCGCTGGACTACCTGCCGTTCGAGACCCGCTCGCAGCTGGGGATCTACTCGGCCGAGGAGCGTCAGCGCCAGCTCGACACAGGTTCGTACCTGCCCGCCGAGGACGAGCTGTCGGAGTCAGAGTCGCTCAAGACCACGACCCCGAACCTCGACGAGTCGGCGCCGCTGGTTGAGGACGGTGCCACGCCGCTGGTTGAGCAGGCCGAGGAACGAGGCCGTGTCGAAACCAAGGCCGCCGCCGCCGAGATCAAGCGCGAGACGCAGGTCGACGGCGACATGGTCGCCGAGTCTGCCCGCCCCGCACCGAAGCAGGCGCACACCAGCGCGGAACTGCTGCAGGTGATCTCCGGGACCGAGGTCGACGCACCGCTGTGCTTCACCTGCGGCACGAAGATGCGCCCGGCTGGCTCGTGCCACGTGTGCGAGGGCTGCGGAGCGACGAGCGGCTGCAGCTGACGGATGAAGTTTTAGAAGGGCCGGAACCCCATGGGTTCCGGCCCTTCTGCCGTTCCCCAACCGGATGCCTTGTGGATGAAACCGTATACAGATGTCGTTACCTGTATACGTAATCATTCATGCGGAGGTTGCGATGGAGATCCTGAAGCCGCGACAAGCAGCCGACCTCGGCATGTCCACGAGTGGCCTCTACCGTGCTGCCCGCCGCGGTCGTTACGACAAGATCGCTCGCGGGATCTATCGCGAAGCCGATGCGCCGGCCGCCGACTGGGACTGGATCGAGGCGGCGAGTCGTCGTGCCGACGCGACGATCTGGGGACTGCTGCACGATCAGGTGACAGTGGTTAGTCACGCAGCCTGAGTGGCTGGCGTGGTCATGATTGTCTCGTACTCGATGGGGGTCAAGCGGCCGAGCCGGTCTTGGCGGCGTCGGCGGTGGTAGGTCCGCTCGATCCAGGTCACGATCGCGATCCGAAGGTCTTCGCGGGTGGTCCAGGCACGGCGGTCGAGGACGTTCTTCTGCAGCAGGGCGAAGAACGATTCCATGGCTGCGTTGTCGCCGCAGGCGCCGACTCGGCCCATGGATCCGACTATGTCGTGGCGGTTGAGGGTGTGCACGAATTTCCTGCTCCTGAATTGGGAGCCGCGGTCGGTGTGGACCACGCATCCGGCGACGTCACCGCGTCGTGCGACGGCGTTGTTCAGGGCTGTGACGGCCAATCGGGACTTCATCCGGGAGTCGATGGAATACCCGACGATCCGGTTGGAGTAGACGTCCTTGAACGCGCAGACGTACAGCTTTCCCTCGCTGGTCCGGTGCTCGGTGATGTCGCCGATCCAGAGCCGGTTGGGCGCGGCAGCGGTGAACTCGTGCCGGGTCCGACCGTTGGCGTCTGTCACGGCGCAGAGGTCGTCGTGGACCGGTGGCCCGGCCTTCTTCACACCGCTCTTACGCTTGCCGAACGCTGACCACCAGCCGTTGCTCGAGCAGATCTTCCACGCCGTACGGGGCGTCATCGCTACGCCGGCGTCGCGGGCCTCGTCGGCCAGGAACCGGTAGCCGAACTCGGGGTCGTCGCGGTGGGCGTCGAACAGCGCGTTAGCGCGGTAGGCCTCATCGAGCTCCGCAGTGGTGATCGGGTCCTTGAGCCAGCGGTAGTAGGGCTGGCGGGCGATCTTGAGCACCCGACACGTCACCGCGACAGGGATCCCGTCAGCGGCCAGGTCGCGGACGAGCGGGTAGCTCATTTTCCCGGCAGGTGGGCCTGGGAGAAGTAGGCCGCGGCCCGGCGGAGGACCTCGACTTCTTGTTCGAGGGTCTTGATCCGCTTCTTCGCTTCCCGCAGCTCAGCCGACTGGGCTTCGGTGGTGCCGGGGCGTGCACCGTCTTCGATGTCGGCCTTCTTCATCCACGAGTACAACGTGGTGAAGTGGATCCCGAAGTCCTTCGCGATCTGGGGGAGCTCGACACCGGGCTCACGGTTCCTCGCGACGCGGACCACATCGTCACGGAACTCCTTGGGGTAAGGCTTCGTCACGGGGACATCCTTCCAGCCCAACCCCTCTGGTTAGGCCGCTCGGCTGTCACCTATCCGTGCAGCAGTCCCCTCCGCCAGTCGTTCCGGTGTCAGGCTGGCCTCGTTGGCGAAGGCGGGAACAGTCGAGTTTGCGGTCGTGGACAAGGTCCAAACCGGCACGGTTGTGCGGTCTTCGTCGCTCATGGATCTCCTCGCTGCGAACTCACACAATAACGGCCGAATCGACAGATCGGTGGTGCTTCGAGGGGTCTGCTCGGGCAAGTTCCTCGGCCTGCCAGATGCGGCGGGAGACCCATCGGTACGAGATCGGGGCGGCCCGCATGTGCAGGACTGCGATCGGTCCCTGAATCTCAGCCTGCCGCACCGAATCCCGCGAAGCGCTGCGCCAGCCGATCACGATCCGGCCGCTCGCGTCGCCGTGTGGGTAGCTGCAGCCGCGCCTTGTCCATCTCCTGCAGCCCATGCTTGAGCATTGGCCCGTCTCGTTCTTCGAGGAGGTCGCGGTCGATGTGGACGACGTAGTCGGGCGAGATGCCGAGCAGGTTCGCGTCGTACGCGGCGTGGTGGATCTTACAGAGGCTCAGCCCGTTGGTGACGATCGGCAATCCTGCGTCGTCTCCGTCCTCGGTGATGTGGGCTGCATCGAGGAGGCGGCCGTGCTTGAGGCGACAAACCGCGCACTGCGTGTCGTACGCGCGCATGATGCGGCCGCGGAACTCGGGCTGATGGAGACGCTGCTGGACGACCCGCTCGGCGTATCGGCGCTCGTCCGCCGACAGGTGCAGCGGATCCCTGAGGAACCTGAGGCTCTCGTCCAGCGCGAGTACGAACTGGCGTTTGGCCTGATCGTCGCCGACGACGTAAACGGGAAATACAGGAACGTACCTGCCCGGTGCGATGGTCCGCAACATGATGATCGGCAGTTCCAACTCCTGCGCTTTCCGGAGCTTTTTGTGAACACCCGCATCGGTGCCGCGCTGGTACGCGTACCGGAAGAGAGAGTCTGACTCCTGGATGTCGTCGTACTCGCTGAGGGGGTCCGAGATGATCGAAAGCGTGGCTGACATCGTCGTCGGGTTCCAGATGCCACGCCCTTGATCGATGACACGGCGAGGCATGCCGGCGACCTCGAGTGCGGACAGCTGCGCGCGGGTCACGAAGCCGCTCTCAGCCGTCGCTTCCGCGAGCGCGTGCATGATCAACTCGCGTAACCGCAGCTCGCCGACGCTGTCCACGGCAGCAGCTTGCCAGAACCTCAGTAGACGGTGGTGACTCGACAGCTAGACACCGGCGAAATGCCGCTCGCGTAACCTCGTACTCAGGGCCCTCCCGTTGACACGGTGCAGGTGAGCAGCCGCGCGTAAAGGATTCCGATGGCGGTGACGATCGATCGCGACGAGATCGCTGCGCTCTGTCAACGACACCGCGTCACGCGATTGACCCTGTTCGGTTCTGCGGCAACGGACGACTTCGACCCGAGGCACAGCGACATCGACTTCTTGGCGGAGTTCACGAGCGAGGCGCGACTCGACGACTACTTTGCATTGAAGGCTGATCTCGAAGAGCTCTTTGGAAGGCCAGTCGATCTCGTCGCCCGGCGCTCTCTCGAGAACCCCTTCTTTGCGGCTGCCGTGCGAGAGACCGCCGAGGACGTGTATTTGGCCTGAGCTCAATCCTCCGAGCAGTCCGCAACCCCCAGCGCGAGCGCCTTCTCGAACTCCTCGAGCGACACGACAGTGATCCCGTACCCCCGTGCCTTCTTCGCTTTGCCCGACAGGCTGTCGACGTCTGCGGCGATGACCAGCGAGACCTTCTTCGTCACCGCGTTGTGGACGCGTAAGCCGACGGCGGTCGCTCTCTCCATCCAGACGCTGCGTGGTTCGTCGAACTCGCCGGTGAACACGACGAGATCATCGACCGTCAGACGGAGCTCCGCGCTCGTCCCGTCACCGGCCGCGCGCGCCAGCGCCTCGGTGTCCGTACCCGCCGGCAGCTCGAGGAGCTCCACGATGTGCGCGAGGTCAGCGCGCTCGTCGTCGGTCAGGATGTGGTCCGCGAGCGCGACACGGGCAAGGGCGTCGACGTAGTCGCGGTGCAGCCGATCGGTGTCCACGGCGGTCAGCCCCAGCGCGTCCGCGAGGGCGCTGAGCGCGGCGATCTCGTCGGCGCTGAGGTAGCGGTCGGCGAGCGCGGCGTCGAGCACCGCCAGGTACGGATCGGCCACGTCCGAGCCGGTGACGCGCGGGAGGTACTCGACGATCCCGGCCACCAGACCCGCGCCAGCGCCACCGCCGGGGACGGTCATCGACCGCGTCGCACGCGAAGCGGTCGAGAACGCGCGCGGCGCGAGGTCCGGCCACGGCACGGTGACGGCGCGTTCGGCGACGGAAGTCCACGGGTACGGCTGCTCACTGCGCTCGACGAAGTGGCTGAGGAGGTCAGCGGCAGCGCGCGCGTCCGCGCCGGCCGAATGCCAGCCGCCGAGCGGGATCCCGGCGGCGGCGCAGCACTGAGCGAGCGAACGGCCGGCGCCGGGGAGGTACGACGTGGCGAGCGTCATCGTGCACAGCCCGTGCGAACGGTCGGCCGGGAAGGCCGCGCCCAGGCGGGCGTACTCGGCCTCGAGAAAGGTCAGGTCGAATGGCAGGTTGTGCGCCACGAGCGTCCGGCCGCGCATGAGCTCAACGAGGTGCGCCGCGATGTCCTCGAAGCGCGGGGCCCGGCGCGCGTCGGCGGCGCGGATGCCGTGGATGCGCTGCGGGCCGAGGTCGCGATCGGGGTTCACCAGCGTCGACCACTCGTGCTCGATGCGGCCGGTGTCGTCGACGAGGACGACGCCCACCTCGGCGACGCGGTGGTGGTACTTCGGGGACAGTCCGGTCGTCTCGGTGTCGATGACGGCGTACATCGTGGTGATCTCCCGCTCAGACGCTGTGAGGTTGTGGCGGGAACGTATCGGGCAGCGGGGGAGCGTGGGGCAGGAATCCGGAATGTCCGGAACGCCGACGGTCTCGCTCCACGTCCTCCGGACGGTCACCTCACTACGCGCGGCACGCGCCGCCCGGGTCGGTGCAAGGCCGGCGCCGACCTCGGCTACCGGGTGAAGGATCACCATGGATCAACGCGGAGGTATTCCGTAGTAGTGTCAATAACTCGGAATAACGCAGTCGGTATTCCGGCGAGGAGGAGCCCGTGACCCTCACGATCGACCCGCACCGTCGTCGCGTCGACGCGTGGCAGCAGACGGTTCGCGGTGGATCCATCGCGGACCGTCGGCTCCGCGAAGTCGAGGTGTCATTGCCGCCGACGATCGAGTCGTACGCCCCGCGGATCTCGTCCGCACTCGGTGCCGAGATGGACGACGCGCTACGTGAGATCGCTGCCCTCGACGAGACTCACGGCGAGCACCTCGGCTCGCTGGCGGCGATGCTGCTCCGTGCCGAGTCAGTCGCGTCATCCAAAATCGAGCACGTCGAGGCCTCACTCGACGATTACGCGCGCGCGCACTTCATGGCGTTCGGTCGAATCCGTCAGCGACGTCGATGGTCGCCTCGACGCGGGCTCTGAACGATCTCATCCGCTCGGTGGGCGGCGGCGCTGCCTTATCGATCGACGACATCCTTCGCGCCCATCACACGTTGATGGTCGACGATCCGTATGAGCACGCATTCGCAGGACGCCTGCGCGATATGCAGAACTGGATCGGCGGTTCTGACCACTCGCCGCGGGGGGCGCTTTACGTACCACCACCACCGGATACCGTCACGGCGTACGTCCGGGACCTCGTCGCCTTCGCCAACCGCGACGACCTCAACGTACTCGTGCAGGCGGCCGTCGCTCACGCGCAGTTCGAGTCGATTCACCCGTTCACCGACGGCAATGGCCGGATCGGCCGCGCTCTCATCAACACGGTCCTCAGGCGACGCGGGACGACGCGACGTGTCGTTGTTCCCTTGGCATCGGCGCTCGTTGCCAAGCGCGAGGCGTACTTCGACGTCCTCGGTGCCTATCGGGGCGGCGATGCCGAGCCGATCGTCTCGGCCTTTGCGCGCGCGTCAAGGATCGCCGCGGAGGAGTCGCGGGTCTCCGCCGTTCGCCTGGCGGCCATGCCGGAGCAGTGGCGCGACACGACCGGGCGGCCCCGCGCGGGAAGCGCTGTCGCCCGTCTCGTCGACGGCCTCCTCGACAACCCGGTGTTCTCAGCAGAGGACGCCGAGGATCGCATCGGGGGCGCGACATCGAGCGTCTACGCGGCGATCGCACGGCTCCACGAAGCGGAGGTCATTCGGCCGGTCACCCGGCGTACGCGCAACCAGGTCTGGGTGGCGTCGTCGCTAGCCGACGAGCTCGAGGACCTCGGAGTCCGCATCGCGGCCCGCGCGCGCACGGCTCTGCCGCTGAGGCCCTGATTGATCGCGAGGGCGCTCGGCAACCTACGCCATCAGCGCCGGGGATGTCCCAGCGCGATGGGTCATGTAGTCGAGCCATCCGTGCTCCGTGACGAGAAGCTCTTGAGGGCCGAAGAGTCGGGCTACGTGGTTGCAGTATCGGCTGGCCATGAACCACGCCGAGTCCTTTCCCGTAAAGACGCATCGTCCGCGCCGGACGAGGACGGTGATGGCCAGGTACTCGGGCGGCACGACATCGGGAACCTCCCATGACCAGATGACCTCGCGCAGCTCGTCACTGGCTTCCTCCCAGGACTCCAGCACCGCTGGCTGACTCAGACGAGTGACCCGGACCAGCTCCTGGGTCGTGGACGGGTGCCTCACGAGACACAACGTCGCCGTGTTGTCGGAGAGGTCGATGCGGGAAGCGACGTCGTTGATGAAGCGGGAAGGGTCGCGAAGGTCATACACATCAAGGTCCATGCGCCGACGATGCACCGATCGGCGAGCGGCTCGCGAACGGTTGTCCACAGGGCTCGGTGAGCGTGGTGGCGGACGGCAGCTGCTGGCCGCGAACCTGGTGAACCCGACAGAAGGAGGAGACCCCGTGGGATACACCACCGACTTCCTCGGCCACCTCGAGGTGACGCCGTCTTTCAACGATGCCGAGGCCGAGTATCTGACGGCGTTCGCCGCCTCGCGTCGCTGCTGGCGACCCGGCGGGCCGTACGAGGTGCCCGGCAACCCTCGAGCTGAGGAGTTGCCGACCGACGTGTCCAACCGCGTCGCGACCGGACAACCCGGCTACTGGTGTGATTGGGTGCCGTGCTGGGACGGATGCTGCATCTCGTTCACCGGACGCGAGAAGTTCTACGACCCTGTCGCGTGGTTGGTCTATCTGCGTGACCACTTCCTTGCGCCGGGAGCCAAGGCCGGCGCGTCTGGTCTACCCGCCTTCCGCGACTTCACCTTCGATCATCAGATCAATGGTCTCGTCGTCATGAACCGCCGCGACACGCGCGAGATGTCCGCCATCGTCGTGGTCGACAACGCCATCGAGAAGGTGGTCATGGTGCCCGGCGTACCGGAGAAGTTCGTGTGGGGACCCCTCCCGTATGAGGAAGAGGAGGATCGCTGGCGCAACCGCTCACGGAAGGTCGAGGCGGAGCGGGCGCGCCGAGCGTTGGACGACATCGCCGCCCTGCAGGGACGGACGAGCGCTTGATGCGTGACCGTACGCCCGCAGCGCTACTCCCTGGCCGCCACTGCGCGCGCCCGGTGGCGGCGTACGGCGGCGCGGTTGGCGCAGCGGATCGAGCAGTAGCGCTGGCGACCGTTGCGGGTGACGTCGACGACGACGTTCGTGCATGGGTCGCCGGGGGCGGCGCCGGCTTCGCACCGCGCGAGTCGGTGCATGCCGCGCGTGGTCAGGTGCAGCGCGGTACCGACGCTGATGACGGCCCGGAGCACGTGGGGGAGGGCGTCGTTGTCGTCGCGGTAGTGCAGGTGCCAGCCCTCGCCGTCGTGGTCGGTGAGTCGCGGGTACGCGGTGACCGTCGCCATCTCCGCGTTCAGTAGCCGTGCGCGTTCGTTCGGGTCGGCAGCGTCGACGATTTTCAACCAGTCGTCGATGACGCGACGCGTCCCCGCGTAATCATCACGCCCCACCGGGAAGGTCATCGTCATCCCCAGCTCGCGGGCGCGTGCCGCGATGCCGTCACGGTCCTCGGGCCAGTCGTTGGCGAGCGACGCGGCCAGCAGCACCGCGTACTCGCCGTAAGGGTTGAGATGCATAAGGCCATTACACCACCATGGAGCCATGAGCACCTGCGAGCGCACAGAACCCACGCGGCACGAGACGGTCACCACCCACGAGCACGGCTGGCGTACGGAGTCCCGCCACGTGACCTCCGAAGGGACGATCCACTACGTACGGTGCTCCGAGTGCGGCGTACGACGGGTCGACCTGCTGCGTCACCCCGACGCGCCCCCGGTCGCGGCGAGTCGCGAGGTCGGCGTCCGGTCACGATGAGTTCCGCGGGCCGATGCAGTCCCTCCCTCACCTGAAGTCCGACGAAGTGGAGCCCTGTGATGCCGCGCTATCTGATCTCGTTCCCCGACGGCTCGATGAACCTCTCCCCGGACGAGCTCGCCCAGGCCGCCGTCGACTCGCACGCCGTGGTCGACGAGGCGAAGAAGGCCGGCGCGTGGATCTTCGGCGGCGGGATCGACAGCGGCGTGGTCTCCGGCGCGACAGTCACCACAGACGGTCGGACCCTCCCGCTCACCGACCCTGGCCGCAGGCCGCCGATCGGCGGGTTCTGCGTCATCGAAGCCAGCTCGTACGAGGAAGCGTGCACGTGGGCAGCCAAGATCGCCGCCGGGTGCCGCTGCGACCAAGAGGTGTGGGAGCTGATGCCCGACGACGCGATGTAAAGAACGTGGGGCCGTCACCTACCCGGCGGCGACGACCCCACGTGCTCAGGCTAGGCGTCACACCGCCGCGCGGCGCGACTTCTCCACGATCTCCGAGACCGCCGGCAGGACGGCGTCACGGACGTTGACCGCCTTCGGTAGCAGCCCGTTCGCGAAGAGCAGGTCGGCCGCGTGCTGCTGCTCGTCCAGGAACGCCTCGTCGACCGGATGGATCCCGAAGGGCCGGTGCGCCAGCGCGTGCTCCCACGCCTCGACGCTCGCCGGCTGCCCGTGCGCCTGCGCGTCGGCGACGAAGAACTCGGCGGCCTCGCGCGGGTTCGCGACCGTACGAGCGTCCGACTCCTGAAGCGACTCGATCACCGCGACCAGCTCGTCGGTCCGCTCGACGGCGAAGTCGCGTCGCGTGAACCACAGCGACGGGTGGCTGAACAGCCCGTCGGTCTCGATCAGCGTCGTCACCTCGGTCTCCTGCTCGACGCGCGTCAGCTCCGGGTACGAGCCGGTCCAGGCGTCGATCTCGCCGGCGAGGAACAGGTCGGCGGCGTCCGCGCCGACGTCCACGGGCTCGACGTCGTCCCAGCCGAGACCCTCCTTCTCGAGCGCGAACAGCAGGAGCGTCGTCTGCCACGAGCCGTGCCCGATGCCGACCTTCTTGCCGCGCAGGTCCGCGATTGTCTCGATGCCCGAGCCTGCCTTCGCGACGAGGCGCCCGTTCTCGACGCGCGGCTCCGAGATCCCGATGTAGACCAGGTCGTGCCCCTGCCCGAGGCCCGTGATCGGGGGAGTGAACCCGGTCCCGATGACGTCGTAGCCCTCCTCCGTGAACAGGTGGTCGGCGTGCACGGTCGGCAGACCCTCGCGTACGGCCGGCTTGGGCCCGGCGGGCAGCTCCCGCAGGTCGACCCACGTGACGTCGTCGAGCTTCTGCTCGAGGAGGCCGCGGTGCCGCAGCACGAACAGCGAGTTGTTGTGGGGGAAGAATCCGACGCGGGTGGTCATGAAGCGCTCCTGAGGGTGGTGGTGAGTGAGTTGGTCCGGGTGAAGCTGACGCGAGGGAGGACCTCGCCGCCTATCCGGTACGCCTCTTCGAGGTGCGGGACGGCGGCGAGGATGAACGCGTCGGTGCCGAGCTCGACGAGCTGGTCGAGCCGCTCGGCGACCTGGTCGTAGCTGCCGACGAGACCGAACACCGGTCCGCCGCGCAGCAGGTGGAAGCCGGCCCACACGTTCGGCTCGACCTCAAGGTCACGAGGCCCGGTGACCGGCTGCTTGATGAAGCTGCGTGCCCGCGCGGCGCCCACCGAGTCACCCTTGCCGTCGAAGGACAGCTTGGCCTTGTCGACGTTCGGCCACGCGCGCTCGATCTCGGCCCACGCCTCCTCCTCCGTGGGGCGCGCGAGGATCTCGACGCGCAGCGCGAACCGCGGCGTACGACCGTACGAGGCGCTCTCGGCGCGCACGGCGTCGAACTTCTCCGGCAGCGCCGAGAACGGCTCGAGCCACGACAGGTAGTAGTCGGCGTGCCGTCCCGCGGTCTCGATCGCGGCCGGCGACGAGCCCGAGAAGTACACCTCCGGCACCGGCTGCGCGGCCAGCTCCGGCGGCAGCGACGCGCCGCGTACGTCGAAGAACCTGCCGTCGAGGTCGTACGGCTCGGTGCCCCAGGCGCCCTTCAGCGCGTCGAGGAACTCGGCGGTCCGGGCGTACCGGTCGTCGTGCGCGACCGTGTCGCCCCACCACGTCTGCTGCGGCCCGCCGCCGCCGGTGATCACGTTGTACGTGAGGCGTCCGCCGGTGGCGCGCTGCAGGCTCGCCGACAGGCGCGCCGCGTGCACCGGATCGAGGAAGCCCGGCTGGTAGGCGACCATGAACCGGAACGTCCGCGTCTCGCGTGCGAGCAGCGCCGCCGTTGCGAACGGGTCGTCGGTGAACGGGAAGCTCGGCAGCAGCCCGCCGACGAACCCGGCGGCCTCCGCGGCCTTCGCGACGTCGGCCATGTGGTCGACGTACGTGTAGCCGTCGTCGCGACCGGCACGGCGTCCCGGGGTGATCGTCCCCGGCTCGTACGTTCCCCAGTCGCCGCGCGTCGGGGTGAGGGGGCGGCGCAGCGTCGGCTGGTCGCCGTGCGTGCCGATCCGCCAGTAGACGTCGACCATCAGCGGACTCCTGTCGTCTCGAGGTCGGGGGTGGTGGTGCGGACGAGGGGGAGGAGGTGCTCGCCGATGCGGTACGTCTCCTCGATGCGTGGTCGTACGTCGAGGATCACCGTGCCGACGCCTTGGGCGGCGAGGCGCCCGAGCTCGTCGGCGACCTGCGCGTACGACCCGACGAGGTCGAGATTGCGGTCGCGGTCGGCGGCGGCCTGCGCCTCGTCGGCGCTCTCGCGGACGAGGACCGACAGGCGGATGCCCAGCTGCACCTCGCGGCCGAGCGCGCGCGCCTGCTCGACGACGAGCGGGCCTCGCTTGGCCACCTCCTGCGCGCTGGCGAAGACGTGCACGTCGGCATGCTTCGCCGAGAGCGCGAGGGCGTCGTCGTCGCTGCCGGTGAGGTGGACGCGCGGGAACGGCAGCCCGGCGAGCGCCTCGCGGAACCCGCCGCCCTTCACCTGGTAGTACGTGCCGTCGAAGTCGAACGTCTCCTGCGTCCACACGCCCCGCGCGACCGTGAGGAACTCGTCCGCGCGGGCGTACCAGTCGTCGGCGCTGGTGCTCGTCGGGCGGCGCTGCGAGGTGGTCGGCGCGGTGACCAGCGGTGCCCACGCGAGCCGCCCGGCGGAGAACCGCTGGAACGACGCGGCGATCTTCGCCGCGTAGACGGGGTTGAACGCCGCCACGTGGAACTCGTGCAGCGCCTGCGCCCACCGCGTGTGGCGCAGCGCGTCGCCGACGAGGACCGTCGACTCCTCGCCGCCGAGGTCGTACGGGGCGACGACGCCTTCGAGTCCGGCGACCTCGGCCGCCCGTACGGCCTGGGCACGTTCCTCGGCCGGCGGGAGGTGTCCCCAGTCGCGCTCGTCACGCGTCGCGAGCGTGACCCAGATCCGCGTCATCGCGCCACCTCCTCGCCTTGGCTGATCGAGTAGTCCGGAGCGCTAGCCCCGGGTTGGCTGATCGAGTAGTCCGGAGCGCTAGCGGAGGACGTATCGAGATCACGCAGCGCCTCCGCCAGCGGCTCGTGCGCGGCCCACGCCGCGACATCGACGCGCGAGGCGAGGAACCCGTGCTCGTGCAGGAACCGCTCCTGCTGCCCGAGCAGCGCGAGCCGCTCCTCGTCGAGGGTCGGGGTGAGGGAGAGGTGGACGTCGTCCCCGTACGCGTCGAGGACGCCTGCGGCACCCGAGCCGACCTCGCGGCCGAGGATCGCGCGCAGCTCGTCGACGTGCGTGGCCGCCCAGCGTGAGGCGCGCAGCGTCTCGACCAGGAACCGGACGACGAGCTCGGGCCTCTCGGCGAGCAGCTCCTCGTGCACCGTGATCGGCCGCGGCGTGCCGTTGTTGACCCGCGACCAGAGGTCAGGGGTCGCGTCGAGGTCGAGCGCGACGACGGCGCCGATCTCGCGAGCCTGCTCGGCCGAGCGCGCCCCCTTCACGTACACGGCGTCGACGACGCCTTCGGCGAGCTGGGCGAGGCCCGGCCACGGAGCGGCCGCGGACGGATCGTTGCCCGGTGCACGCTCGACGCGCGACTCGACCTCGACGACCTCGACGTCGGCCAACGTCAGGCCCGCGAGCGCCAAGGCCTGCGCGAAGCCGTGCAACGCCATCGCCCGCGGGAAGCTCGTACCCCGGGATCCGGCCCAGCCCGGCAGGGCGATGCGCCGGCCGGCGAGATCCGCTGCGGACGCGATGCCGGTGTCGGGCCGGGTGAGGATCGACTGCCACTCGTCGATCCAGGTGAGACCGATCAGTCGCGTGGGCGCGCCTTCGGAGCGGGCGACGAGCGCGGGCACGTTGCCGCCCTCGCGGAAGAGCCCGAGGAGCTGGTGGTCGAAGTGGTGCCGGGCGATCTCCGGCGGGGCGTCCTGCAGCACGCCGACCGACAGCCCGGCGGGCGCGAAGGCCTCGTCGAGCCATCCCAGGTTGTAGGCGAGGCCGGAGGCGGTGGGGACAGGGCAGCGGGTGTACCAGAGCTGGTCGAGGGCGGTCGGTTCGGAGACGCTGGTCATGGGTTCTCCTTCGTGGGGACGGGCGGGGTCGACGCGGGGACGATGCCGAGCTCGGCGAGCAGGCGCTCGCGCAGCTCGACGACCCGCGGGTCGGTGATCGTGCGGGGATGCTCGACGTCGACCCGGACGTCGATCGCGACCGAGCCGGAACGCAGCATCACGATCCGGTCGGCGAGACGGATCGCCTCGTCGATGTCGTGGGTCACGAGCAGCACCGCAGGACGGTGACGCGCGCGGAGCCGGTCGAGGAGGTCGTGCATCTTGAGTCGCGTGAGCGCGTCGAGGGCGGCGAACGGCTCGTCGAGGAGCAGCAGCTGCGGATCCCGTACGAGGGCGCGGGCGAGGGCGACGCGTTGCGCCTCTCCGCCTGACAGAGTGGCGGGCCACGAACGTGCGTGCCGCTCGAGACCGACCTCGGACAGTGCGGCGAGTGCCGCTTCGCGGTGGGCCTTCGTACGCCGTTGGCCGAGGATCACGTTGCGCGCCACGCGGTGCGCCGGGACGAGACGAGGCTCCTGGTAGACGGTGGTCACACGCGGCGGGACGAGGATGTCGCCCGCGTCGGGCTGCTCGAAGCCGTTGAGCAGGCGCAGCAGCGTCGTCTTGCCCGTGCCGCTGGGTCCGAGGACGGCGACGAACTCGCCGGGCGCGATCGTGAGGTCGATGCTGTCGAGCACCCGGTTGTCGCCGTACGCCTTGGTGACGTGGTCGAGCCGCGCGGCCGCGTGCACGGTGGTGGGCACGCTCATCGTGCGGCCACCCCCGACCGCCACGGCATCGCGAGTCGCTCGACGATGCGGATCGCGAGATCGATGAGCACGCCGATCGCCGCGTACAGCACGATGCAGAGCACCATGTAGTCATTGCGGAAGTACTGCTGCGACAGCGACACGAGGTAGCCGATGCCCGTCGTCGTCCCGATCTGCTCCGCCGCGATGAGGCCGGTGAGGCTCACGGAGAGGCAGATCCGCAGCGCCATGAGGATGTTCGGGAGCGCGGACGGCATGATCACCTGCGCAACCAGCCGTACGCCCGACAGCCCGTAGCCGCGGGCCGCCTCGATGACCAAGCGGTCGACGCCCCGCACGCCGAGGTAGGTGTAGGCGTACATCGGGGCGACGGCGGAGACCGCGATGAGGATGATCTTGAAGCCCTCGCCGACGCCGAACCACGAGAGCAGCAGCGGGACCAGCGCGAGGAATGGGACCGCGCGATACATCTGCATCGTCGGGTCGATGAGCTCCTCGCCGAGGGCGGAGATGCCGGAGAGGACACCGAGCACCAGGCCGACGGCTACACCGAGCGTCACACCGATCGCGGCGCGGCGGCCGGAGGCGGCGAGGAAGTCAGTGAGCTGCCCGCTCTCCCACAGCTCCTCGGCGGCGGCGACGACCGAGCCCGGCGACGCGAGGATCTCCGGGTCGAGCCATCCGACGCTGCTCGCGACCTGCCATGTGGCGAGAAGCGCGAGCGGCACGGCGAACCGTACGGACAGCGACAGCGTACGACTGCGGTCGCGGCGGCCGAGGAAGCGCGGCCTGGCCAGGGTGACGGAGTCGCCGTCGCCCGTGTTTGCTCCCGTACGCGCGGCGGGCGCCGTGCCCGCGCGCGGCTCGTGCTGGGTGGCCGTCATGAGCCGAGCTGCACGGCCGCGTCGGACGCCTGGACCGGCTTGCTGATGAAGCCGTGGGTGCTGAAGTAGTCGGCGACCGTCTGGATCGTCTGGAGGTCGGCGTCCTCGACGGGGCGGAACGGGTTGGCGTAGCGGTCCACCTCGGTGTCACGCGCGAGCGCGGCGCCCTCCGTCGCGGTGGGGCCCGAGTCGGTGAAGACGTTCTGGAACTTCTCCGGCTCGGCGTTGCCTTCCTTGCGCAGCTCCGCGAGCGTGTCGACGATGATCTTCAGCGCCTCGGGGTTCTCGTCGACGAGCTCCTTGCGCGCGGCCAGGATCGTGAGGTCGTTGTCGTCGACCTCGGTGCTGGCGACGATCGTCTTGGCGCCGGCGGCGACCGCGGTCGGGTAGCCGCGCACGATCGCCCACCAGGCGTCGACCTTGCCGGACTGGAACGCACCCGCGGCCTGGACGGGATTGAGGTAGACCTTCTCGACCTCGCTCGGGTCGATGCCGGCCTGGTCGAGCGCGAGCTCGAGGAGGTACTCGCCGCGGCCGCCCTTGTTGACCGCGATCTTCTTGCCGACGAGCTGGTCGATCGAGGTGACCTTGCTGTCTTTGGGGACGACCAGGCCGTCGTTGACCGGAGCCTTCGGGTTTTTCGTACGGTCGGCGACGGCGAAGATCTTGAGGTCGTCGCTCGTCGACAGGTAGCCGATCGCGGGGGAGATGGCGCCCTCGAGGACGGTCACGTCTCCCGACCGGACCGCATCGATCGTCGCGGTGAACGACCCGTACGAGCCACCCCACTCCACGCGGGCGTCGGCCGCCTCGAGCTTCTCCTCGAGGACCCCGGTCTTCTTGGCGTACGCGAGGAGTCCGGCGTTGCCGGGATCGACGAGCTTGATGACGGTGGCGCCCTCCGAGCCGGCGCTGGCGTCCTCGCTCCCGCAGGCGCTCAGCGTGGCGGCGGTGGCGGCGAGGGCGACCGCGGCGGCGAGTCGGCGGAGGCGAGGGCGCGGCAGGCGGGATGTCATGGCAGCTCCTGGGTGTGCTGTCACCGGTCGAGTGATCCGGCTGATTTGAGTATGTCCATCAAGTAGATAGTCATTTACTCATGATCATCGGGTGAGACGGATGTGCGAGGGTTCTCGTCCGGGTGAGTAGAACGTTGCGCGGTCGGGCGGCTACGCGCCGGAGTCGATCCGGGGGTGGTGGGCGCCGGTGTTGGCGTCGAGCTGGAGCAGCAAGCGGCGCAGCGTACGGAGGTCGTCGGCGCTGATCCCTGCGGTCAGGCGCTCCTCGACCGCGTTGACGGCAGCGTCGACGGCCGCGCGGCGCGCGAGGCCGGCCTCGGTGATCGAGACGAGGCGTCGGCGCCCGTCTTCGGGGTCGCGGGTGCGGGCTACGAGCCTGAGGGACTCGAGCTTCTTGACCACGAAGACGAGGTAGTTCGGGTCCATGTCGAGCAGCTCACCCAGCCGCTGCTGGGCGAGCGTGCCGTGCTGGCGCAGGACGAGCAGGGTGGCGGCCTCGCGGGGGAGGAGGTCGAGGGGCTCGAGCGCCTCGGTGATCCAGATCTGCGCCATGCGGCCGATGTGGGGGAGCAAGAAGCCGGGGCTGCTGAAGCGCGCCTCGGACGTCATGGTGGGACGGCGCTCGGTCCTGCTCACCGGCATGGGATCACCTCGGCTCGGAGTCTCGCGATGCGAGAGGGCTGGATCGTCACGACCTCGTGACTATAGGGTAGTTGTCGATAAAGTTGGTTAACTTAGTACGACGTCGTTCGGTCCCAGGTCTCGGAGGTGGTGCGGTGAAGGTCGCAGTGGTGGCAGGTAATCCGAAGGCCGAGTCTCGTACGCTCGCCGCTGGCGTCCGACTGGCGGCGCGGCTCGCGGACGCGGAGCCCGACGTCGTCGTCGATGTCGTGACGCTGGGCGCCGGACTGCTCGGCTGGGGCGACGAGGCGGTCTCCGCCGCCGTCGAGGACGTCGCGTCGAGCGACCTCGTCGTCGTGGCGAGCCCGACGTTCAAGGCGACGTACACGGGGGTGCTCAAGCTCTTCCTCGACCAGTTCGCGACCGGCACCGGTCTCCAGGACGTCGTCGCGGTCCCGCTGATGGTCGGCGCCGGGCCTGCTCACGCACTCGCGCCTGAGCTGCTGCTCAAGCCGGTGCTCGTCGAGCTCGGAGCGTACGCGCCCGCGCCCGGCCTGTACGTACGGGAGTCCGAGCACGCCGAGGCGGCGCCGTACGACGCGTACGCGCAGCGGTGGGGTGCCGCGATCCGGGCGCTCGCGTCGGGTGCGCGCGAGCAGGCGGCGGTATGACGGAGCTGCGCATGCCCCCGACCGAGCTGGCGGTCTCCGCGCCGATCGACCAAGCCGTGCTGCGCGAGACCCTGGGCGCCTTCCCGAGCGGCGTGGTGGCGCTCTGCGCACAGGTCGACGGCGAGCGCGTGGGGATGGCGGTGTCGAGCTTCTTCTCGGTGTCGCTGGTGCCGGCGCTCGCGGCGGTGTCGATCCAGGTGACCTCGGCGACGTGGCCGGTGCTGCGTCGCGCGCAGTCGCTCGGGGTCAGCGTCCTGTCGGAGTCGCACCACGCGCACGTACGGACGCTGTCGTCGAAGACCGGCGACCGCTTCGCCGGCGTCGAGACGTTCTCGACCCTGCGGGGCGCGGTGCTCCTGCACGACGCGGCCGCGCGCATCGAGGCGTCGATCGAGTCCGAGACGCTCGCGGGCGACCACTGGATCGTCGTCCTGCGCATCGACGGGCTCGAGGCTGATCCCACGGTGGAGCCGCTGGTGTTCCATCGCAGCAGGTTGCGGGGCGTGCGCTAGCCCGGGCTGCATGCGTTGCCGGCTGCGCCGGCTGCGCCGGCTGCGCCGGCTGCGCCGGAGGCGGGGAGCCAGGGCCCCGGGCGCCGGGTGCTCGCGTTCGTCGGTGTAGCGGCGCTCGCGTTCTTCGTCGGTGTGGCCGTGGGGACCGTCGGCGACGCAGAAGGTGAGACCGCCGCACGTCCCACGCCTCCCACGCCTTCGCCGACGCCTTCGCCGACGGTCGCCACGACCTCGACTCCGACCGAACCTCCTCAGATCGCTCGCCTGAAGTCGTCGCTGGCGGCGCAGGAGAAGGAGCTCGACAAGCGGGAGACCGCCCTCGACTCGCAGGCGTCGAAGCTCGAGCAGCGCGCCGCGAAGCTGAAGACTCGCCTGGCCAAGGTGAAGGCGCGCGAAGAGGCGGTCGAGAGCGCCGAGGACGACCAGGAGTCGGCCGAGCCGGACAGCGGCATGGACCCGATCTTCGACACGTGCGGCGAGGCGAACGACAACGGGTACGGCCCGTACTCCAGCGACGAGCCCGAGTACCCGTACTACGACGATCGCGACAACGACGGCCTCGTCTGCGAGACCTGACCCGCTGGCGCGATCATCGTGCGGGTTTGGTGCTCACATATGGCACCAAACCCGCACGATCCCGTCTGCGCCGTGGCCCCCTGTGGTTGACATCACAAGTGGGCCGCCTCTACATTTCCCGTGACCCGAATCAGGTTTCAGGTTCTGGCGCTTCTGAGGTCGGAAAGGCACGGAGATGAGCACACGGAAGAACATGCGGCTGGTCGCGGCTGCGGCGGTGACGGCACTCGCCCTCGCGGGATGCGCGCCGTCGTCGGACGACGCCGCAGCCGAGGGCGGCGACACGATCGAGGTCGGCGTCATCACCTCGAAGTCGGGCCCGCTCGCGACGTACGGCAAGGCGTACCTCGAGGGCCTGGAGGCCGGGCTGGACTACGCCACCGACGGCACCGGCGAGGTCGACGGCACGAAGATCGAGATCCGAGAGGGTGACGACGGCGCCGACGTCGACAAGGCGGTGCAGCTGTCGAAGGAGTTCATCGGCGACGGCGTGAAGATCCTCGCTGGCACCGCGTCCTCCGGTGTCGCGCTCGCGCTCGCCGAGCAGGCTGCCCAGAACAAGGTGCTCTACATCTCCGGCCCCGCGGCCGCCGACGCGGTCACCGGCATCAACGACTACACGTTCCGCTCCGGCCGCCAGAGCTTCCAGGATGTCGCGACCGCCGCGACGTTCCTCGACGAGGTCCAGGGCAAGACGATCACCGTCCTCGCCCAGGACAACGCCTTCGGCCAGGGCAACGTCGCCGCCGTCCAGGCGGTCCTCGGACCGGACGGCAAGGGCGGGACCGTGAAGCCGGTACTCGTCGCCGAGGACGTCACCGAGTTCACGTCGTTCGCGCGCCAGGTGCTCAACACCAAGCCCGACCTGGTCTTCGTCGCCTGGGCCGGCGCCACCTCCGGCAGCATGTGGCAGTCGCTGGAGCAGCAGGGCGTCTTCGACGCCGCCCCGGTCGTCACGGGCCTGGGCGACATCGCGACGTACGGTGCGTACGGTCCGGCCGCCGGCAAGATCAGCTTCCTCAGCCACTACTTCGGCGCAGCCGCCGACAACGAGGTCAACCAGGCCCTGGTCAAGTCGCTGGAGGAGCAGGGCAGCCAGCCCGACCTCTTCACCCCCGACGGCTTCGTCGCGGGCCAGATGATCGTGCGCGCGATCGAGGAGGGCGACGGCGACGTCGACGCCATGGTGAAGGCGCTCGAGGGCTGGTCCTTCGACGGCCCGAAGGGCAAGACGACGGTCCGCGCCAGCGACCACGCGCTCGTCCAGGACATGTTCCAGGCCAAGCTCGTCGCGGAGGGCGACACGTTCGTGCCGGAGCTCCTCAAGGTGGTGCCTGCCGACGAGGTCGCGCCGCCCGAGGCGTCCTGACCCCGCACTGCCCCTCCCCACGACAGAAGAGAACGACGACGTCATGACACCACCAGCCACGCTCGCGCTCGAGGTCCGAGGCATCGGCCTACGGATCGGCGGGGCGACCATCCTCGACGGCATCGACCTCGCGGTCGAACGCGGATCGATGATCGGCATCATCGGACCGAACGGCGCCGGCAAGTCCACGCTGTTCAACGTGATCTCCGGTCTGGTCACCCCCACCGAAGGGACGGTGCACCTCAAGGGCGAGGACGTCACCGGCCTCTCGGTGCCGCACCGGGCGCGAGCGGGGCTGGGGCGTACGTTCCAGACGTCGAGCCTCTTCCCCGAGCTGTCGCTGCTGGAGAACGTGCGGCTCGCCGCGCAGGTCTCGCGGGGCGGCAGCCTGTCGATCGTCAAGTTCCCGCGTCGCGGTGACGCCGCCACCCGCGCGGCGTACGAGCACCTCGCCGAGGTCGGCCTCGCCGACCGTGCCGACGTCACCGCGGGCGGGCTCTCGCACGGCGACAAGCGCAAGCTCGAGATCGCGGTGCTGCTCGCGTCGCAGCCGGACGTGATCCTCCTCGACGAGCCGATGGCGGGCGTCGGCTCCGGCGACGTGGCCGGGCTGAGCGCCATCATCGGCAGTCTCCACCGCGACCAGGGGCGCACCGTCCTCATGGTCGAGCACCACATGGACGTCCTCCTCGGTCTCGTCGACAAGGTGGCGGTGCTGCACTTCGGCACGCTCCTCGCCTTCGACACGCCCGCGACCGTGATGGCCGACCCCACCGTCCAGAACGCCTACCTCGGGACCAACGCATGAGCACCACACCTACGAACGGCTCGGAGCCGGTGCTCGTCGTCGAGCACCTGGCGGCCGAGATCGACGGCCAGCAGGTCGTCGAGGACGTCAGCCTCACCGTGCCTTCGCGCGGAATCACCGCCGTCCTGGGGCGCAACGGCGTCGGCAAGACGAGCACGTTGCGCGGAATCCTCGGACTGATCCGCCGTACGGGGTCGGTCACCCTCGCCGGTGAACGGATCGAGAAGCTGCCGACGTACAAGATCGTGCAGCGCGGTGTCGGCTACGTGCCGGAGGACCGCGAGGTGTTCGCCAAGCTGACCGTCGCCGAGAACCTCCGCCTGGCGGAGCGTACGTCGGCGCCGCGCCGCGAGCTCGTCGACGCGTTGTTCCCCGACCTCGTCGCGCGGCGCGACCAGATGGCGGGCACGCTCTCCGGCGGCCAGCAGCAGATGCTGTCCCTGGGGCGTGCCCTGATCAACGAGAACGTGCTGCTCGTGGTCGACGAACCGACGAAGGGTCTCGCGCCGCGGATCGTCAACGAGGTCGCCGACGCCCTCATCGAGGCGGCGAAGACCGTCCCGATCCTGCTCGTCGAGCAGAACCTCGAGGTCGTACGGCGCCTCGCCGGTGACGTGGTCGTGATCGAGAGCGGTCGCGTGGTCCACACCGGCGACGCGGTCGCGCTGCTCGACGACGACGACCTGACCACCCGCCTGCTCGGCGTCCACGCGGACACCGACTCCGACACCGACACGACCACGGAGGTCGCCCGATGAGCACCGTCGTCCTCCTCGCCATCACCGGTCTCGGCCTGGGCGCGCTCTACTTCCTCGTGGCGTCCGGGCTCTCGCTGATCTACGGCCTCATGCACGTGCTGAACTTCGCTCACGGCAGCTTCCTCACGCTCGGTGCGTTCCTCGGCTGGATGGTCGCCGACCGGATCGACGCGACGAGCTGGCTCGGCTTCGCCGTGTCGATGCTCGTCGGTGCGGCGATCGGTGCCCTGGTCGCGGCGCTGACCGAGCTGCTGCTGATCCGGCCGCTGTACGAGCGGCACATCGAGCAGGTGCTCGTGACCGTCGGCCTCTCGCTGGCCACGGTCGCGCTGTTCGAGGGCATCTGGGGATCGGACCCGCGCTTCATCCGCGGACCTGCGTGGCTCGACGAGACCACCGGGATCGCCGGCGCCCGCATCCCCAACGACCGCTTCGTGGTGATCGCCGTCGCCGCGGCCGCGCTGATCGCGATCCTGCTCTTCCTGCGGCACACCCGCTACGGCATGATCATCCGCGCCGGCGTGGAGAACCGCGCCATGGTCACCGCGCTCGGCATCGACGTCCGCAAGTCCTTCACGCTCGTCTTCACCCTCGGCGGAGCGGCGGCCGGACTCGGCGGAGTGCTCGCCTCGCACTACTTCGGGTACGTGTCGCCGAGCCTCGGCGGCTCGCTGCTGATCTTCGCGTTCATCGTCACCGTCATCGGCGGTCTCGGCTCGCTCACGGGAGCAGCCGTGGCCTCGGTCCTGGTCGCGCTGCTGCAGCAGTTCGCCAACTACTACCTCTCCGGCACCGGCGACTTCGTCATCGTGCTGGCCCTCGCCGCCGTGCTCCTCGTACGGCCCACCGGTCTGATGGGAGCCCGCGCATGACCCGCACCGCGATCCGCGCCGCCGGCGTCGTCGTCCTCGTCGTCGTGATGGCGGTCCTGCCGTTCCTCAACCTGCAGGTCCCCGGCGTGCTGCCCAGCCCGACGTACCAGCCGGGCGCCCTCAGCCTGCTCGCGCTCTGCATGGTGTTCGCGGCGCTCGCCCTGTCGTACAACCTCCTGCTCGGCACCGCCGGCCTGCTGTCGTTCGGGCACGCGCTCGCCTTCGGCGCCGGAGCGTACGGCCTGGGGATCGTGCTCGAGCACACGGGCCTGTCGTTGTGGTCGGCGCTGCTCGTGACGCTGGTCGGGGCGTTCGTCCTCGCCCAGGTCACCGGCGCGATCAGCCTGCGCGTCAACGGCATCCCGTTCGCCATGGTCACGCTCGCGTTCGCGCAGGCGGGCTCGGTGCTCGTCCGTCGCAACCCGGGCGAGACCACCGGCGGCGAGGAGGGCCTGGGCCTGGCGACCGATCAGGTGCCCGACTGGATGATCGGTGTCAGCAACACCCGCAACCTCTACTGGATCGCGCTCGCGATGCTGATCCTCGTGTTCCTCGTCGTGGTCTGGATCGACCGCTCGCGCGTCGGGCACGTCGCGGCCGCGACCCGGGAGAACGAGCTGCGCGTCCGCGTGCTCGGCCTCCAGCCGTACGCGGCCAAGCTGATCGTCTTCACCGTCGCCGGCGTCCTGGCCTCGCTGTGCGGGGCGGTCTACCTGCTGCTCCAGAGCGGCGCGGTCCCGCGTGTCGTCTCGGCCGACTTCACGATCACGGTCCTCGTGATGGTGGTGCTCGGCGGTGTCGGATCCCGGTGGGGTGTCGTGGTCGGAGGCGTGCTCTACACGCTGCTCAACCAGCGCCTCGCGACGCTCGCGCACTCGGACACGGTGGAGTCGTTGCCGGCCGTGCTGCGGGTGCCGTTGTCGGAGCCGATGTTCCTCCTCGGCACGCTCTTCATCCTCGTGGTGATGTTCTTCCCCGGCGGGATCGCCGGCGCCGCCCGCAGCGTCGCGTCGCGGTCGTCGGCCCGTGAGGAGCGGCAGCGTGACCAGGCCCGCCTGGCAGAGTCGGCCGCATGACGTTCGCGACATGGGGGAGCGCCGACGACGGCTCGCACACCGTCGGACGCTGGCTGACCGACCGTGCTCTCCAGGACCCGTACGCGACCGCGATCGACGATCGTGGCGTCACCATCTCGTACGGGGCGCTGGCCGGCCGTGCGGACGCGCTCGCGGAGCGGCTGCGCCACGCGGGCTACGTCCCAGGGGACCGCGTCGCCACCCTGACCGGCAACTCGATCGACCACGTGGTGGCGTTCTTCGCCTGCGCACAGGCAGGGCTCGCGCTCGTCCCGCTGTCGTGGCGGCTGACCGCAGGGGAGCTCGCCGACCTCCTGGACCGTGTCGCCCCGGCGCTGCTGCTCGTCGAGGACGAGTACTCCGCGCTCGGCCGTGACGCGCTCGCCCGTACGACCGACGCGCCGCCGGTGGCCGAGCTCGGGACGACCGGGGTCGAGGCGGGCGTGCCGTCGTGCGTCGCCCGGACCGGGGAGCAGTCCGAGGTGCGGGTGCTTCGCCCTGTCCGGGACGACGACGCGCTGCTGGTGATCGTCACCTCGGGCAGCGGCGGGCGTCCCAAGCCGGTCGTGCTCACGCACGCGTCGTGCTTCTGGAACAACCTCGCGCTCGGGCAGGCGGTCGAGATCACGTCCTCGGACGTGGTGCTCGCGACGCTGCCGCAGTTCCATGTCGCCGCCTGGAACGTGCAGCCGCTGCTCGCGTGGCGTACCGGCGCGACCGTCGTCCTGGAGCGGTCGTTCCAGCCCTCACGCGTCCTCAGCCTGATCGCCGAGCGTCGCGTCACCGCCATGATGGGCGTGCCGACCCAGTACCACCTGCTCGCCGAGGACCCCGCGTTCGCGACCGCCGACCTGTCGAGCCTGCGGACCGCGATGTCCGGCGGGTCCGCGATGCCGTACGCGCTGTGGCGCCGCTGGGCCGACCGCGGTGTCGGCATCACGCAGGGGTACGGCCTGACCGAGGCCGGACCCAACGTCCTCCTGCTGCGTCCCGACGAGGCGGCCGACAACCCGGGCTCGGTCGGGCGGCCGTACCCGTACGTCGAGGTCGGGCTCCGCGACCCCGACACGGGCGTCGACCTCGTCGGCCCGGGCACCGGTGAGCTCTGGGTGCGGGGGCCGAGCCTGTGCGCCGGCTACCTCTTCGACCCCGAGGCCACGTCGGCCGCGCTGGCCGGGGGACGGCTGCTCACCGGAGACCTCGCCACGCGCGACGCGGCGGGTCGCTACCGGATCGTCGATCGCCTCAAGGACCTCTACATCAGCGGCGGGGAGAACATCGCGCCCGCCGAGATCGAGACGGCGATCGCCGCGCACCCGCTGGTCGCCGAGGTGGCGGTCGTCGGCGTCCCCGACGACGTGTGGGGCGAAGTCGGGGCGGCGTTCGTCGTGCCCGCCTCGGGCGCGGCCCTGACCGCCGACGAGATCCGGTCGTTCCTCCGGGGGACGGTCGCGAGCTTCAAGATTCCGAAGTACGTCCATGTGCGCGCGGAGCTCCCGCGCAACGCACTCGGCAAGATCGTGCGTCCCGCGCTCCACGCGGACGCCACCAAGACTGGGGGAGACCGATGAGTGCCGCAGAGGACTTCGGGCTGGAGGAAGAGGAGACGGTCTCGTCCGCGCAGGGCAGGCCGCTGACCAAGCGCGGGGAGGCGACGCGCGCCAAGCTGCTGGCAGCCGCCGAGGACGTGTTCGCCGAGCTCGGCTACCACGAGGCGTCGATCGTGAAGATCACCGAGCGCGCCGGCATCGGGCTGGGCACGTTCTACCTGTACTTCGACTCCAAGCAGTCGCTCTTCGAGGCGCTCGTCGTGGACCTCAACCGGCGGGTCCGGCGCTCCATGGCCGAGGCGATGGAGGGGGCCACCAACCGGCTCGAGGCCGAGCGGGCGGGGTTCGCAGGATTCTTCCGCTTCACCGCCGAGCACCCCGCGCTCTACCGCGTGGTCCGTGAGGCCGAGTTCGTCTCACCCGAGATGCTGCGCCTGCACTACACGCGGATCGTCGAGGGCTACCGCGCCGGCCTCGCCAAGGCGCAGGCGGCGGGGGAGGTCAGCGACATCGACCCCGAGGTCGCCGCGTGGGCGCTGATGGGCATGGGCGAGCTGCTCGGCATGCGCTACCTGCTGTGGGAGCGCGACGCCGACGGCCGACCTCCCGCCGCCGTCCCCGACCACGTCCTGACCGAGATGATGAGGCTCGTCAACGATGGCCTCGCCCCCAAGGAGAAGCCATGACCGACCGTCCCGACCGTCCGCTCGAGGGCCGCCAGGCCGTCGTCACCGGTGGGGCCAGCGGCATCGGTCTCGCCTGCGTCCGCGAGCTGGTCGCCCTCGGCGCCGACGTGACGATCGCCGACATCGACCCAGAGACGACCAAGCAGGTCGCCACCGACCACGGCGTCGACGCGTGGGTCGTGGACCTGGCGGACACCGCCGCGCTGGAGACCGTCGAGCTCGACGCCGACATCCTCGTCAACAACGCAGGCATCCAGCGGGTCAACCCGCTGACCACGTTCGCGCCGGAGGACTTCCGGCTCATCCACCGGCTGATGCTCGAGGCGCCCTTCCTCCTCGCGAGGGCGGTGCTGCCGCGCATGTACGAGCGGGGCTGGGGGAGGATCGTCAACGTCTCCAGCGTGCACGGGCTGCGCGCCAGCGCGTACAAGTCGGCGTACGTCTCCGCGAAGCACGGCCTGGAGGGCCTGTCGAAGGTGACCGCGCTCGAGGGCGCCGCGCACGGCGTGACGAGCAACTGCGTCAACCCCGGTTACGTCCGTACGCCGCTGGTCGAGAAGCAGATCGCCGACCAGGCCGCCGCGCACGGGGTCTCCGAGGACGAGGTCGTCGAGAAGATCATGCTCACCGGCACCGCGGTGAAGCGTCTCGTGGAGCCCGAGCAGGTGGCCTCGCTCGTCGCGTGGCTCTGCTCGGACGCCGCCGCGATGGTGACCGGCGCCTCCTACACGATGGACGGCGGGTGGACGGCTCGATGAGCACGCGTTATCGCACCGTCGACGTGCCCGTCGACGGCGGCTCGCTGCGGGTCGGGGTCTGGGAGCCGTCGGCGGGGCCCGATGTCGAGGCGCCGACCGTCCTTCTCGTCCACGGCGTGACCGCCTCGCACCGCTCATGGGACCTGCTCGCCGAGCGCCTCCCCGACGTACGTCTGGTGGCGCCCGACCTGCGTGGCCGCGGCCGCAGTAACGAGGTCGCCGGCCCGGCGGGGATGACCGCTCACGCGCGCGACCTGGTCGCCGTGCTGGACCACGTGGGCGTCGACTCGCTCACCGTCGTCGGCCACTCGATGGGCGGGTTCGTCGCCGTCGTCCTCGCCGACCAGCACCCGGACCGCGTGCGCTCCCTGGTGCTCCTCGACGGCGGGCTGCCGCTGGACGTTCCTGCCGGGCTGGCTCCCGAGGAGGTCATCGCGACGGTGCTCGGCCCGACCGCCGAGCGGCTGGCGATGACGTTCCCCGACCTCGACGCGTACCTCGGCTTCTGGCGTCGGCACCCGGCGTTCGCCCACGACTGGTCGCCCGCGCTGGAGGGGTACCTCGCGTACGACCTGGTGGGGGAGCCGCCGTCGCTCCGTGCGGCCACGCAGTACGCGACGATGGCCGAGGACACGGTCGACCTCAACGGCGGAGAGGCCCCGATGCGTGCGATTGCGAACCTGCGTCACCCGGCGCTGCTCGTGACGGTGCCGCGGGGTCTCCTGGACGAGACGCCGGGCCTGTACGCGGCCGAGCGCGTCCCGTCGCTGCTCGCGGCCGCGCCGACCGTACGGCACGAGCAGGTCGACGGGCTGAACCACTACACCCTGGTGCTCTCGGAGCGCGGGGCCGACGCGGTGGCCGAGCTCATCCGCAAGGAGCTCGTGGGCTGAGCAGCCGGCGCGCCCCTCGACGGTCGTAGGCGTACGCCCCGCGCCCACTCCCGTCTCAGCCCGGGGTTTGCCACGCTGGCGTGGCAAACCCCGGTTGGCGCGGCGTGCTTGCCGCGCCAAGTGGAGGTCCCCACGCTGGCGTGGCAAACCGCGGGGGCGGGAGGGGCGACGAGGCTGAGGAGCGGAGAGGGACGCCGAGCGGCGCGGCGGCCTGATATGTCGTATCGGCCTTGCGTGGCTTCGTGTCATACGTGATAGTTCCTGTCATGAGTGTGACGCAGGCCACACCCGGGTTCGCCGGTGAGGGGATCCTCGGCCGCCTGCGTCTGCTGCTCCCCGACCTACCGGAGTCGACGCGCCTCACGGCCCAGCGGATCCTCGACGACCCGCACTCCGCGGTCGCCGGCACGATCAACGACCTGGCCGAAGGCGCCGGCACCTCCACCGGTGCGGTGTCCCGCCTCTGCCGTGCGCTCGGGCTCGACGGCTACCCGAGCCTGCGCGTCAGCGTCCTCACGGAGGCCGGCTCGACACCGTACGGCAGCTGGAACGCCGACATCTCCCGCGAGATCGGCGCAGACGACTCGCTCGCGGACGTCGCTCGTACCCTCCAGGCCGTCCAGGCCCGGGCCGTCCACACCACCCTGGCCGGCCTCGACCTGGACGCGGTCGCGACGGCCGCCGCGGCGATCGGCGGGGCACGCCGGGTCAACGTCTACGCCGTCAGCGGCAGCGCGGTGATGGCGCGCGAGCTCGAGCTGCGGCTGAGCCGGATCGGCATCCCGTGCTGGACGTACGCCGACGTCCACGACGGCCTCGTCGCCGCCGCGCAGCTGCGCGAGGGGGACGTCGCGATCGCCCTCTCGTACTCGGGCGAGACCGACGAGACCCTCGACATGCTGGCGTGCGCCCGCGATCACGGCGCGCTCACCGTGGCGATCACGGCGGGCCACCGATCACGCCTGGCCGACCTCGCCGACCACGTGCTCGTCACCGTCGCCGAGGCGACCACGTTCCGCGACGGCCCGCTCGCCTCGCGCCACTCCGAGCTCGCCGTCGTCGAGATGCTCTACCTCGCCGTGGGGCAGCACGACTACGACCGCACGGTCCAGATGCTCGCCGAGACCGCACGCGCCGTACGCCCGAGGCGCCCCGAACGCCGTACCCGCACCGCCCGCCCGCACCCGCGTTGACCCCAGGAGGAGCCATGCCCCCGAACGACGACGACCAGTCCCGCCCCGGTCTCAGCCGCCGATCCGTCCTCCAGCTCGGAGGCGCCGTCGTCGCCGCGGGGTTCACGCCTCCGCTGGTGGCCGGCGCAGCGAACGCCGCCGCCGCTGCCCCGGCGACCGGTACCGCCGCGGCCACCACCACCACCGCCGCAGCAGCCGCGAGCGCCACCACGGGCGGACCGATCATGAACGACCCGCGCTTCCCGATCGGTCTCTTCTGGCCGCCGCCGCCCACCGAGACCACCGTTGCGCGCTACCGCGAGATCGCCGACGCGGGTTTCACGTTCGTCCACGGCGGCAACTACTCCAACGGCGACGTGCAGATCACCACCCACATGCTCCGCGTCGCCGACGAGGCGGGCCTGCAGGTGCTGGTCGAGGACCCCGACATCAAGTGGGTCCTCAAGAACATGCGCGTCGGCGACTCGTCCCAGCCGTTCACGATCAGCGAGGAGGAGCTGCGCCAGTTCATCGCGAACGCGGTCAACCGTTACGCGCCGTCGTGGCGTGCGGTCGGCGGCCGCCTCCACATCCTCCGCGGCAGCGGTGACGGTTCGATCGGCTGGGTCGCGGACGGCTCCGGGTGGACCGACTACACCTTCGCCTTCGACACCCAGCCGTTGCGCACCGGCGCCGGCGGGTACGCCCAGGCCGGCTGGGCGTTCCGGATCCAGGACGAGCGCAACGCGTACGTGTGGCTGCTCTCGACCCAGGGCAGCGACGGCAAGGCGGTGCTCAAGAAGGCGGTGTTCGTCAACGGCGCCCCGACGGTCACCTCGGTCCCGCTGCCGTACCAGCTCGAGGAAGGACGCTCGTACCACGTCGAGACGACGGTCAGCGGCTCCACCTTCACCACCCGCGTCGACGGCGTTGTGGTCGACACGACGACCGACACCCGGTACGCGTCGGGGTCGGCGGGATTCCGCGAGGCCGGACCCGAGTCGGCGTACTTCGACAACGTCGTCGTCACCGGACCGGGCGGAGCGACGCTGTTCACCGACGCCTTCGACAACGGGCTCGGCGCGTGGCGACTCCCGGCCGGCTCGGGCTATCCGGCGTTCGCGGGTCTGCACCTCTACGACGAGCCGAGCGTCGGCCAGCTGCCGTTGATGGCCAAGGCCGTCGCGATGGCGAACGACGCCTACCCGGACGCGCTGTCGTACGTGAACCTGCTGCCGGGCTTCGGTGCCGGGTACGAGCAGGCGGCGCGCGACCTCGACTCGCCGGTGCTGTCGTTCGACCGCTACCCGATCCTGGCCAGCGGCGAGGACCTCGGCTACTTCCAGAACTGGGCGCAGGTCCGCGCGGCTGCGTTGAAGCACGGGCGCGACTCGTGGGTCTACATCCAGAGCGTCGGCTACGCGAACCACGCGATCCCGACGAAGGCCGACATCTTGTGGCAGATCTCGATCAGCCTCGCGTACGGGTGCAAGGGCATCCAGTACTTCACCTACTGGACCCCCGACCCCGCCCGTGGTGAGGCGTTCACGACGGCCCTCATCACCGTCGAGGGCAAGCGCACGCCGCTCTACCGCTACTCGAAGGACATCAACGAGGACTTCCTCGCGCCGCTCGGCAAGCAGATGCTCGACCTCACCTCGACCGCCGTTCAGGCGGCGGGAGTGGCGAGCCCACCTGCGGGGCTCGACCCGTTCGCGGCCGACGGCCTGGTCTCCGCGGTCGGCGGCGACCCGGTCGTGCTCGGCCGCTTCGTCGACGCCGACGGACGGCTGCACACGCTGGTGGCGAACTACTCGCGCCACGACCGGGCCCGCGTACGCCTCACGCTGCCTGCGGCGGCGCAGGCGTACGACCCGCGGCGTGACCGCTGGGTGCGCGAGCGCGACGGCGAACTGACACTGGCGGCGGGGGAGTCGGTGCTGCTGCGCACAGCGTGAGGCCGAGCGGGACAGGAGGTCGCGCGGTTCAGTCGCCAGCGAGCCGCGCGGCCTCCTTCGCGAGCAGGCCGACCTTCTTCTCGCCGACGGCGTCGTTGACGTCGAGGACGCCGACGCGCGTGCCCACGTTGAACACCGCGTAGCCGCCGGCGACCCGGTCGGAGTCGTACGCGGGGAAGTACCAGACCATGTGGTGCGGCTCCGACGACACGAGCACCGGGTCGCCGTACCCGAAGTCGCCACCCTGGATCGCCTCGCACTCCTCGACCAGCGTCACGATCGTCTCCGCCGCGGTCGCGGCGAGGTTCGGGGTGTCCGTCTCGGCGAGCTGCTCGATGACCTGCCGGCCACCCCGCCCGTCGAGCTGCGTGTCGAGGCGCGTCACGTCGTCACCGGTGACGTCGCCCATCTCGAGGTCGCCCGTGCACGGGCCCAGCGGCAGGAACGAGGGCTGCGCGGCGGCGGTGAACGAGTGGCCTGTGACGTCGTAGTAGAGGCGTTCGCGGACGAGGTTCTCCTCGCTGAGCCCGTCCGACGCGGAGGACGTGGCGTCGCTCGCCTCTGGTGTCTGCGCGGGCTCCGGCACCTGCGCCGTCGCAGGAGCAGCCGCGGTGGAGGTCGTGGCGCTCGGCGTCGGGGAGGCCGGCTGCTGGGTGGTCGGCGGAGTCGCGGTCGGTCCGGTGTCCTGGCTGACCTGGACGACAGCGGCCGCTCCGCCGATCCCGGTGATGACGGTGGTCGCGATCGCGATGACCGCGTGGTCGAGCCTCATGAGCGTTCCTCCTGCGGGCGGGGCGCCTGGTGCACCCGTTCACTCCCTCTGATGCACGCGCCGCCAGGTTTGTTGGCGGTGATCGAGAAAAATCTCGTCACGGAATCGTCCGCAGTGCTTGGCGCATGAAGGTCCGCGCTGCGTGGATGCGGTCGCGGACCGTCCCCACCGACGTCCCGGTGAGCGTGGCGATCTCCGCGTACGGGAGCGAGCCGAGGTCGCGGAGCACGAACGGCTCCACGACCTGCGGCTTCGCCTGCTCCAGCTGGTCGAGCGCCTCCATGAGGTCCAGCCGCGTCCCCGCGATCACGCTCGTCGTCCGTGGGTCGGCGCTCTCGGGGAGCTCGGGGACGCCGCTGTCGGCGGCGCGCTGGCGCAGGCGCCGGTATGTCATCCGCGCGCTGTTCGACGCGATCACGGTGACCCAGCCCTCGAACGACCCCGTACCGGAGTAGCGCGTGATGTTCTGCGTGATCGCGACCAGCGCCTCCTGCGCGGCGTCCTCTGCGTCCTCCGTGTGCGGCAGGAAGCGCGAGCAGCGTCGTACGACCTTCGGCCGGAGCAGCGTGAGCAGCTCGTCCAGCGCGTCGGCCTCGCCGGCACGCGCCCGTACGACGAGGTCGTCCGGCACCAGACCGGGGGAGTAGGAGCTCATGGGCCACTATCTTGTCGCCATGAAGGTGCTCGGGCGCTACCGTCTCGTCCGCGTCCTCGGCTCCGGCGCGTTCGCGACCGTGTGGCTCGCCGAGGATCCCGACCTCGAGGCCGGTGTCGCGCTCAAGGTCCTCGCCGACAACTGGTCGACCAACGCCGACGTCCGGGAGCGGTTCCTCGCCGAGGCTCGGCTGCTGCGCCGCGTGGACGACCCGCGGGTGGTGCGCGTCTTCGACGTCGGCGTGAGCGAGGACGACCGCCCGTACTTCGTCATGGAGTACGTCCCCGGCGGCACGCTTGCGGACCGGATGGACGCGCTGACCACGCGCGAGGCCCTTGCGTACGGGGCGCAGGCCGCACGGGCGCTGCACGTCCTGCACGAGGCGGGCGTCGTGCACCGCGACGTGAAGCCGAGCAACCTGCTCGTCGACGACCGTACGGACCCGCCGCGGCTGGTCGTCTCGGACCTGGGGAGCGCGAAGGTGCTCGCCGAGGCCTCCGGGCTCACGGTGACCACGGGGACTCCTCTCTACATGGCGCCCGAGCAGGCGCACCAGACCGACGGGTTCGACGCACGCGCCGACGTGTACGCGGTCGCCGCGGTGACGTACCACCTGCTCGCCGGCCGCCCGGCGTTCAGCGACGCGACGGCGGCGGCGGTGCTCGTCCGCCGCCCCGACTCGCGCCCGGCGCCGCTCGCGGCGAGCCTCGGGCAGCCCGCCTCGATGGACCACCTCCTGGGGCGCGCGCTGAGCTGGAACCCCGACAAGCGGCCGGCCACGGCTGCGGATCTCGCGGCGGAGCTCGAGCGTCTGCTGAGCGAGGAGCCGTCGCCGCGTACGCACCGCGAGGTGCCCACGGTCGCCGTGCTCGTGGTGTGCCTGGTGCTCTTCCTCGCGGTGTTCACCGGCACGTACCTCTGGCTCACCCCGTGAAGTGGCGCTATTCTTTGGACAGAATAACGCCACCAAGGAGGGCTCGATGGAGGTCGGGATTCGTGAGCTGCGGGACGGACTGAGCCGACACCTCGCCACCGTGCGCGACGGCCACACCCTCACCGTCACCGACCACGGTCGACCAGTCGCGCGGATCGTCCCTGTCGAGAAACCGACCACGTTCGAGCAGCTCGTCACCGAGGGCAAGATCACTCCGGCGGCCCGCCGGAAGGCAGAACGACGAGCACCGATCCGCGCGGGCGGGACGGTCAGCGATCTCGTCGACGAGCAGCGTCGGTGATCGTCTACTTCGATACGTCCGCCCTCGTTCCACTCCTCATCGAAGAGGCGACGTCGGTCGCCTGCGGGGAGATGTGGGACGCCGCTGACGACATCGTCACGACACGACTGGCGTACATCGAAGCGGTCGCGGCGCTCGCGCAGGCGCATCGACTGGGACGCATAGGGCGGTCGGCGGTCGCTCAGGCCAGAGCGTTGCTCGATGAGCTGTGGACGGCATCGAGCGTCCTCGAGCTCGACCGGGCGCTCATGTCCCACGCAGCGAGCCTCGCGGTCACCCACGGGCTTCGTGGCTATGACGCGACCCACTGCGCGGCGGCGATCGCTGTCGACGACACCGCTCTCGTTGCCGTGTCCGGGGATGCCCGACTTCTGCGGGCGTGGCGAGCAGAAGGTCTGGCCGTTCGCGACACGACCGCGTGACCTCTCAGATGAAGCGGCGAGGGGCCGACCGCCTCGCGGCAGCCGGCCCCTCGCGTCACGGGTGCGCCGACGTCATCGGCGGACCCTGATCGTCACCACCTTCTTGGCCCGGGTCAGGTCGTCGTTGCCGAGGTAGGTCACCGTCACCTTCTTCGGCCCCCGGGCAAGACGCGCGATCCTCACCGTCGCCTTGCCCTTCGCGTTGACCTTCACCACGTACGACCGCTTGCCGACCTTGACCAGCGCCGTGCCCCGGGCGTTCACGCCCCTGGCCTTCACGGTGATCGCGACCTTCGGACGGGTCGTGGTCGTGACCCTCTTCGGCGTCACCTTGACCGCGAGCGACGGCTTCGCCTTGGTGACCCGCAGGACGACCGGCGGCGAGCTGGCGCCGCCCACCGGGCCCGAGCCCGCGTAGCGTGCCGTGACCACCCGCGCGCCGGTCGTGGCGAACGGCCCGAGCCGCACCGTCGTACGGCCCTGCTTGTCGAGCGTCCCCGTCCCGACCTTGCGGCCGTCGACGAGGACGTCGACCTTCCCGGACCCGGGAGTCGTCGTGCCGTCCTGCGCGACGGTGACGCCCACCGACGCCACCGCGCCGGAGCGGCCGACGGTGATGCTCGTCGGCCTCACGGACAGCGACACCGCCGCGGTCGGGACACCCGGCGCAGCCGTCACCTTGAGGGCGACGGGCGGCGACGTGCTCGCCGCGAGCTCGACGCTGCCCCCGTACGTGGCGGTGACCAGGTGGTTCCCGGCCGACGCGATCGCCGCGAGCGGGATGTCCGCACGGCCGTCGTCGTCGATCTCGGCCGACCCGGACGCCTCGCCGTCGACGTACACCGTGACGACGCCCGTCGGCTTCGGCTGGTCGCCCGCGCCCGGCGTCGTGACCTGCACCGAGGCCGTCACACCGGTCTCGCCCGCACCGATGGTGCCGCGGTCGAGCGTCAGCGACGTCGCCGAGGCGGGCAGCGGCTCCTCGTACCCGACCTCGGCGATCCAGGTGCGGTAGTTGCCCTCCCTGCCAGGGACGAAGTTGCGCTCGACGTTGCCACGGCTGTCGATGGTGATCCAGCGGATCTCGGCGCCCTGGTCGACCTTGATCCGCTCACCGCCCTCGCGCAGGCCCGCCGCGGCGTAGCGGGTCGAGTGCATCGTCGGCACCGTGCCGTCGGTCGTGTAGAAGACGCTGGCCGGCTCGTTCGTGGCGAACTCGACGTTGACCTTGCCCTCCACGGTGCTCGAGGTCACCTTCACCTCGCTGACCGGCGTCACCGTGTCGGTGTCGTGGTCGCGCGCGATCCGCAGCATCTCGACGAGGCCGTTGGCGAACTCCATGGCCTCCTGGTGAGCCCCCGGGCCCGTCGGCGTCTCGGCCTCGAACGGTGGCTGGAACGTCGAGCCGACCTCGAAGTCCCAGGCGTAGATGCCGTACTTGTACCAGAGCATGTCGCCGGAGTTGCCGGCCGCCGAGTAGAGCGTGTCGACCACGCGGCCCGTGCGCGCCGGCGTGACCGACAAGCCACGGTGCCGCTTGATCGCGGTGAGGATTCGTGACGACGCGCCCTGGAACAGGGACTCCTCCTCGAGCGTCGGCTCCGGCGCGGTGACCCGCCCCGGCACCTTGTACGCCGCGGGCGACCACATGAAGTAGTTGCCCGAGCTGTGCACGTTCATCGACCACGTCATGTTGGGGCGCGCGGCGACCCAGTCGACGTTGCGGGCCTCGGGCTCGCTCAGCTCCGCCGGGCCCGCGAACGTGCCGCTGGTGCAGCTCGTCGACGCCCCGGAGTAGCCGTCGAAGAGGCTGTACTCGTCGTAGTTGCGGTTGACGTCGACGCCCCACGAGTCGCGCGCATTGACGTCGACCGTGCTCCCGGGCGCGCAGTGGTTGACCATGTTCTTGCGCTGCGAGTTGAAGTCGTAGAACGAGTAGTGACCACCGTCGGGGTTGACCGACGGCAGGACCCAGATCTCCAGGTTGTCGACGAGGTCCTTCGTGGGGGCGTGCGACGCGTAGTTGCGCAGCAGCCGCTCGGCCGTCTCGATCGTGACCAGCGGCGGCACCCACTCGCGCGCGTGCTCCTGGGCGTAGAAGAACACGCCCGGCTTCGACCCGTCACGGACCTTGCCGATCTTGATCGCGTACACCGACTGCGGGTCGCGCGAGACACCCTCGGGTGCGTCGAGCCCGTCGGTGAGCGTGGTGGTGGCGGTCGCCGGCACGACGCCGTCGCCGGCGTTGCCGCGATAGGTGTACGCCGACACGAGCGCGCCCGCGGTGGGGTCGGCGTTGAGCGCGGCGACGACCTGCGCAGCCGTGCTCGTGGCGGCTCCGCTCGCGTCGGTCGCCGAGGAGACGGTGATCGCCTTGCCCGAGACGCTGACCGTCAGCGGCTGGTCGGCCGCAGTCGGATGCACGACCGTGACGGTGATCCCGTTGCCGCCCTCGGACCCGTACGCCTTGGAGTCGAGGCCGATCCGACGCGGGTCGTCCGCAGCGGCGGTCCCCGCCGGGACGACCGCCTGGGCGAGGCGCCGGTAGCCGTTCGTCTTGTTCGGGAGCTCGACGATCTCGGCGAGCTCTGGGTAGTCCGTCGCCAGCTGCTTGATGCGGTCGTACAGCTGGGTCGGGTCGAGGTAGGAGGACACGAAGTCCTGCTGGTAGCCCTCACCCTTGAACGGGTCCTCCTCGTCTCCGGTGGGCAGCCAGTCCTGCACCGTGGCGATCGCGGTGTCACCGGTCGGGCTGGTGATCTTGATGCGGTCCGGCCGCGAGGTCAGCGCCTGCTCGCCCGTCGTCGGGCTCGCGCCGCGGTGGTAGAGGTAGACGCCGGCGTCGACGAAGCGGGTGATCGTCTGCGTGCCTCCGCTGCCGAAGGCGGTGCCCGGGCCGCTGTCGCGCTCCACCGTGAGCGCTTCGGTCGCGTCCTGGCCGTTGGCCCACTTCGCCTCGACCGACAGCACGGGAACGCCGAACGACGTGAAGTACTGCGCGCGCGTGATCTTGATGTCGGAGACGTCGGGGTGCGTCGCCTCGTCTGCGAAGGCCTCGTTCTCGGCCTTCGCCGCCGCGATCGTCGCGTCGCGCTCGGCCAGCGCGGTCTCGGTGTCCTCCTGCGTGTAGAGCACGCCGCCGGGCTCGAAGCCGGCCTTCTCGAGCGCCTCGACCTCGTTCGGCGTGACGATCGCGCGCACCTCGAGGCCGTCGGGGCGCTGCTCGACGCCGTGGTCGAGGTCGACGCCGGTGGCGACCAGGCGGTCGAGCTCGGCGGTGCCCGGGACGGTGATCTCGACGACCGACGGGACCTCGCCCGCGAGGCGCTGCGTGACGCTGCTGGTGGGGGCGGGTTCGGTCTCGGGCGGGTCGGCGAAGGCGGCCGGTCCGGTCGTGGCGGTGAGGACGAGGCCGGGCACGGTCAACCCGAGGGCGACGGCCGCGACCTTCCGGCGGAGGGGAGACGATCTCATCATGAGGGGGCCTCATCCAATGCTCGAGGTGCGGAAGAGTGGATCTGCACACCGTAGAGTGATCTGCGTCACTCCGCTGTCCGGCCCGTCGCGGCGTTAAGGTCCCGTCATGGGCGACGCAGAGGAGCAGCCGAAGCTGAGCAAGAAGGCGTACCAGGACGAGCTCGAGCGCCTGCAGGTCGAGCTGGTCAAGCTGCAGGAGTGGGTGCGCCACTCCGGCGCCCGGATCGTGGTGCTGTTCGAAGGTCGCGACGCCGCGGGCAAGGGCGGGACGATCAAGCGCGTCGCCGAGAACCTCAACCCCCGCATCGCGCGGATCGCCGCACTGCCGGCACCGACCGAGCGCGAGAAGACGCAGTGGTACTTCCAGCGCTACGTCCCGCACCTGCCGGCCGCGGGAGAGATCGTGCTCTTCGACCGCTCTTGGTACAACCGCGCCGGCGTCGAGCGCGTGATGGGCTACTGCACGCCCGAGGAGTACGAGCGGTTCATGCGCCAGGCGCCGGTGTTCGAGCAGATGCTGATCGAGGACGGGATCCTGCTCCGCAAGTACTGGTTCTCGGTCTCCGACGCCGAGCAGCTCAAGCGCTTCCGCTCCCGCGCCGACGACCCGATCCGCCGATGGAAGCTCAGCCCCACCGACATCGAGTCGGTAAACCGCTGGGAAGACTACTCGCGGGCGAAGGACACGATGATGGCGTTCACCGACACCGCCGCGAGCCCGTGGTTCGTCGTCGAGTCGGACAGCAAGAAGCGGGCGCGACTCAACATGATCGCCCACTTCCTGTCGACCGTCCCGTACACCGACATCGAGCCGCCGCACATCGAGATCCCCGACCGCCCACCGGCGAGCGGGTCGTACGAGCGCCCGCCGCGCGAGCGCGCGACGTACGTCCCCGACCACGCGGCCAGCCTGTCGTGAGCATCGACGTACGGCCGGCGACGTCGTACGAGGACGTCGCGACGATGGTCGGGCCCAAGCGCCCGGACGCGAACGTGTGCTGGTGCCTCAGCTATCGCCTGACAACCTCCAAGGAGAACCGCGACCTCGTCGGACCCGCGCGCGGCGAGCGGGTGCGCGCGCTCGTACGAGAGGATCCGCCGCCGGGCGTGCTGGCGTACGACGGGGACGAGGTCGTCGGATGGGCGGCCGTGCATCCTCGTGCCGACACGAGCTTCGCCCGGAACCGCAAGATCCCTCACGTCGACGACCTCGACGTGTGGTCGCTGTGGTGCCTGCGCGTACGACCGGGGCACCGCGGTCAGGGCATCGTGCAGCCGCTGATCGAGGGCGCGGTCGACTTCGCCCGCGCGAACGGCGCACCGGTGGTCGAGGCCTACCCGGTCGACAACCGTGGCGCGAAGGTCGACCTCACGATGGCGTACGTGGGCACGCTGGCGTGGTTCGAGCGTGCCGGTTTCGAGAAGGTCGTGGACACCGACTCGGTGCTCAACGGGTTCCCGCGCGTGCTCGTCCGGCGCGACCTGCGGGGCTGAGAGCGGCGCCGCTCAGCTCGTGCGAACCTCGGCGAGGCGGTCGGTGGTCGTGCGCATCAGCTCCTGGAACGACTCCTCCGACGGGCCGCCGACGCCTTCGGAGCTGACGAAGACGACGTCGTTGCCGATCCTTGCCCATCCGAACGTGATCTCGACCGGTGCACCGCTGGGTTGCTGCGTCCCGGTGAGGCGGACGTTGACCTGCGCGTCGACGTCGTCCGAGGCGGGCGTGCTGTCGGCGTCGAGCCGTCCGCGGATGCCGCTGCCGTTCTCGGCGGTCGCCTCGAAGTCGGAGCACGAGCTGACCGCCTCGCTCGTCTCGTCGAACACGTCGGCGACGTCGTCGTCGGGGAACGACGTCGCCGAGCTGGTGATCGTGAGCAGGTTGAACCGGGTGAAGGCCACGCTCGCCGTCGCCGCCCCGTCCGCGCCGGAGACGTCGAGACCGGCGAGGCACTCGATGTCGTTGAGGCTGACACGCGTACCGCTCTCGGCACCCGAGGCGCCGGAGCCCGACACCGGCTCGAAGCCCGGGGCGAGGTCGTCGACCGTGAGCAGCACCGACCCCAGCTGCGTCCCCGAGAGGGTGGACGCCGATCCGGAGGCGTCGTCACCGCATCCGGCGAGCAGGGCGGGGAGGAGCGCGAGGGGGAGGGCGCGGACGAGGCCGCTGCGTCGCCAGTTCGTCACGCGGTGACCCTAGCCGAGCCTCAGGCGCGGGCGCGTCGGGCCTTGAGGAAGCCGTCGACGATGTCCCACGCGGTGACGAGGAGCACGCCGACGATGATCCCCTGGAGCACGTTGTCCAACGTCGAGGCACTCCATCCGAGGCGCTCGACCAGCTCAGGGTTGAGGAAGTCACCGCTCCTCAGCGCCGGCAGCGTCGCCGCCACGAAGGCCGCCCCGAGCGCCGCGTTGACGGCGGCCGCCAGCCAGGTCCATCCCTTGACGTGCACCCAGAGGGTGAACACGACCTCGAGCGCGATCAGGACGAGCACGATCGGGATCCACCACGCCCACAGGCCGGGATCGAGTGCCGGGATGCTCTCGCCGTCGAAGCGGATCGGTGAGCTCGTCTGCTGCCCGATCAGGAGGACCGCCATCACGGCCAGGAAGACCAGGCTCGCGATCGTCTCCCCGTACGGCCGCCCGGGCTTGGCCGTGGCGGGGAGCTTGTCGACGGTCCATCGCTCGGTCGTCTCGCCCTCGCCGGCTCCCGACCAGTCGAGGACGGCGAACACCGCAGTGACCCAGAACGCGATCTGGATCGCGGCGTTGATCATGACGCCGACCGCGCCGATCAACGTCGAGACGATGGCGTCCTCGGACGCGACGCCGCTGATGATGTGCACGGCGCCGACGATGGGCAGGACGATCGTGACCACGAGGACGAGGAGCCGCAGCCACGGGAGGAAGTAGCGCGGGCCGATCAGTCGCGGCTCGCGACCGGTGTAGTCCACGGCGACGAGGAGCGGGTCGCCCATCTCCTCGAGAACCTCGCGCTCGGCGGCGGGGGAGTCCCCGCGGGCGGCGACGGTGTCGGCGATCCGCTCGCGCAGCTCGGCCTCGACGTCGCGCCGCGTGGTCCCCGGCAGCCAGCGGGTGGCCGCGTGGACGTAACGGTCGGTGAGGGCGGTGGTCATCGGGTTCCTCCGTGGGTGAATCGCGCGAGCGCGGTGTCGATGTCATGCCATTCGGTGACGAGCGCCTCGGCGAGACGCTCGCCCTCGGCGCTGGTGCGGTAGAACTTGCGCGGCCGGGCCTCGTCGGTGTTCCACTCGCTGGTGAGCAGGCCCTGCTTCTCGAGGCGTCGCAGCAGGGGATAGAGCGTGTTTGCGTCGACCGCGATGCCGGCCGTGTCGAGCGACTCGAGCAGGCCGTAGCCGTACCCGGGCTGCCGCAGCGAGAGCAGGCAGGCGAGCACGACAGTGCCGCGGCGCAGCTCCTGCAGGTGCTGTCGGATCAGGTCGTCGTCCATGACCGACACGATAGTGTGTGTCACACACTACGTGCAAGTCGCACATTGTCGGATCAAGCGTCGGTCAGTGGGGTTCGCGGCCCTTCGTCCACATCCGGTCCCAGCTCGCCCGGTGACCGGTCGTCTCGAAGCCGCCGAGGTCGACGCCCGCGAACGGGTCGTCGAGATAGCGGACGTCGTCGTGCTCGGGTCCGCGCGGATCGACCCTGACCATGGCGAGCCGGTAGGCGGGCGCGGCGTTCTTGCCGGTCACGACCTCGTTGTGCGTCACGAAGAAGTCCTCGGCGCCGGCGATCCGGGCCTTGACCTCGATGCGGAGGGTGCGGCCGTCGGGCTCGGTGCTCAGCACGTCGTAGCCGGGGTTGTTGAACGCCTGCTCCTCCGGCGTACGGCCCAGACGGCGCTCGGTGGCGAGCACGAGGTCGACCCCTCGGCGCTCGACCTCCTTCGTGGCGACGGCGTGCATCGGTGCGTCGCCGGGGAACGCGTCGTCGAGGTCGGCGAGGGGGAGGACCAGGGCGGCGGTGACGAGCCGCGGCGGCTTGGTCGACATCGTCGACTGCTTGTCGAGCATCGCGAGCCGGCGCTCGAGCCGTACCTCCAGCTCGTGGGCCTTGCGGCGCAGGCTCTCCGCGGCCTCCGACCCTCGTGCGTGCGCCGCCTCGGTGAGGAGGCGCGACCGCTCACTGCGCAGCCGGCTGGTGACCAGCGTGCGTGCGCGCTCGAGGTCGCGCGAGCGCGCGGACTGGACCTCCGCGAGGTACGCGGGGAGCTGCCGCGTGATCACCCAGCTCGTCGCCTGGTCCTCCGCCTGCGCGAGCCACGTCCAGGCGCGAGCGGCCGACAGGTCGACCGAGGGAGGCGCGGCGGCGCAGTCGAGGTACGGCGCGGGTCCTGCCGGAGTCACCTCGCCGTCCTCGTCGACGTACGCGTAGCCGAAGCGTCGCGCCACCGAGCCGCCCGTCGCGTCGACGACCTCCTCGACCACGCCCACCAGCAGGCGCGGGCGGTCGAGGGTCGGAGAGACGAGCACCGTCCCGCGCTCCAGGCAGCCACCGAGCAGCGCGATCGTCTCGTCCATCACGGCGTCGTGGAGCGGATGTCCGGGCGCGAGCAGCTCGGCACGGGCGAGGCCCTCCGGGTCCACACGCGCGAGGTCGAACGTGACCCTGTGGTACCGCGAGGAGACAGGCCCGCGCCGGGTGCTGCGGACCTGCGCGGGAACGTACGTGACCTCGTAGCGCCCCGTCTCTCGACGCGCCATGCGGCCACCGAGCCGGGCGAACGCGGCCCTGAACGCCAGCGCGAGGTAGTGCGGCTGGAGCCGACGCGCACGTGCCTCGTCCATCTCCCTTCGCATCGCCGCGAGGTCGGCCTCGGAGAGGGAGTCGTGGGCGAGCGCGTGCTCGGCCAGCAGCTCCCGGATCCCGTCCGCGACACGGTGGTCGATGACCTCGTCCATGCTCGCGCGGACGTCGGGGTCCTCGCCGTAGCGCACCGCCTCCATCAGCAGGTCGCGCAGCGGTGTCTCGTCGAACGCTCCGCCGAGGATGTCGTACACCTTGCCGCCGTACGCGGCCCGCTGCTCGTCGATCTTCTCGAGCAGCCGCTGGTAGACCTGGCCCTCCCGGGTGTTGCTGGCGACGAGGTTCCAGAGGTGGCAGACCTCGGTCTGGCCGATGCGGTGGATGCGCCCGAAACGCTGCTCGAGGCGGTTCGGGTTCCACGGGAGGTCGTAGTTGACCATCAGGTGCGCGGCGTGGAGGTTCAGCCCCTCGCCGGCCGCGTCGGTCGCGAGCAGGATCTGGGCGTGCGGGTTGGTGGTGAACTCCTCGGTGAGGCGGGAGCGCTCGGCGCGGGGCACGCCGCCGTGGATCGCGAGCACCGCGTCGGGTCTGGCGAGGAGCGCGGTGATGCGACGGCTCAGGTAGTCGAGCGTGTCGCGGTGCTCGGAGAAGATGATGAGCTTGCGCGGGCGCCCGCCGGGGCCGGAGGTGAGCGCCTCCGCCTCGAGGATCGTGCGCAGCTCGCTCCACTTGCGGTCGGTGCCCGCGTCACGCACCTGCCGCGCGGCTCGGGTGAGCGCGTTGAGCTCGGCCAGCTCGGCGTCGAGCTCGCGCACCGTGCGCGACGCCGTCGCGGCATCGACCAGCTCGTCCTCGAGCTGCTCCCGCTCGGCCGCCGCGTACTCCTCGTCGTCGCTGAGGTCCGGCGGGTCCGCGAGGTCGGCCTCCCACGCGTCGACGCCCGCGAGCAGCTCCTCCTTGCGCAGCTCAAGGCGCGCGATGCGGCGTACGAGGGAGCCGTAGATCGCCTCCGGGCTCGACGCGAGCCGTCGCTGCAGGACCGTCAGGGCGAAGCCGACCGTGCTGCGGCGCTTGCCGTCGAGCCGGTCGGCGCGGTTCATGCCGTCACGCACGTACGCCGTGACCGCCTCGTACAGGGTGAGCTCGTGCGCGGTGAGGGCGTACGGGACCGTGCGCGCGATGCGCTCGGGGAAGAGACGCCGGCCGTCGAAGGTGAGGAGGTCCTCCTTGACCATCCGGCGCATCACCCCGGTGGTGTCGGAGGAGTGGACGTCGCGCTGGAACCTGCCCTCGAAACGGTCGCGGTCCAGGAGCGAGAGGAAGAGCTGGAAGTCCTCCTCCTTGCCCGAGTGCGGCGTCGCCGTCATCAGGAGGAGGTGACGCGTCGCGCTCGCGAGGCGCTCACCGAGGAGGAACCGCTTGGTCTTGCGGACTTTGCCGCCGAAGAAGTGGGCCGCCATGCGGTGGGCCTCGTCGACGACGACCAGGTCCCACTCCGCGTCCGCGAGCTGCGCCTGCAGCACCTCGTTGCGCGTCAGGTGGTCCATGCGTGCGATCAGCAGCGGGTGCCGCGCGAACACGTTGCCCGCGCCGACGGCCGCGACCGCGTCGGGAGTGAGCAGGTCGAAGCGCAGACCGAACTTCACGAAGAGCTCGTCCTGCCACTGCTCGACGAGACCGCCCGGGGCCACGACCAGGCAGCGCCGGACGTCGTCGCGCAGCAGCAGCTCCTTGATGTAGAGCCCGGCCATGACCGTCTTGCCTGCACCCGGGTCGTCGGCCAGCAGGAAGCGCAGCGGGGTGCGCGGGAGCATCTCCCCGTACACCGCGCGGATCTGGTGGGGGAGCGGCTGCACCTCGCTCGTCGCGACCGCGAGCATCGGGTCGAAGAGCCCGGCCAGCATGATCCGCTGCGCCTCGGCGACCACCGTGAAGTCGGACGCGGGGGCGTCGAACGGGCGCCCTCCGGCGTCGGCGGAGCCGAGCGCGGCCTCGTCGGCGCGGAAGAGCACCCGCTGCGCCAGGCCGCCCGAGGCGTCCTTGTAGGTGACCTCGAGAGCGTCGCGTCCGTGCCACTGAGCCGCGAGGACGAGCACAGCCTCACCCGGCACCAGACCGGCGACGCGCGCGCCGGCGGTGACCTCTTCTAGGGTCACGTGCGGAGTCCTCCCGAGATGGATAGCGGCCCGACTCTAGCGACGCCTTCTGACAGGATCGGGGGCGTCGGACCGTCCGCGTTCGCCACTAGCCTTGCGTCGGGAAACCGCCGACCCCGAGCCCGTGAGAGGCCATGAAGCGAGACGAACGCAAGCAGCTGCGCGCCATCGTCAGCGACGTCGAGCGGTGGGGCGCCGCCGCGCTCGAGGTCACCGCTCAGCGCGAGTCGGCTGACGCCGAGATCCGGTCGTACGCCGGTGTCCTGCGCGAGCGCGCGGTCGCCGTCTCGTACGACGGCGCGGCCGCGTGGCGCGCGGTGCCGCTGACCCGTGAGGACGCGCAGCTCCTCGCCCTGCTGACCCGCCGCGCGAACCTTCCCGCGCTCACGCCGGCCGACGACGCGGTCCTCGCAAGGGTGCGTGAGGCATTGCCCGACGCGGCGGCGGCCACGAGCCTTGTGTCGGCGCGACGGTTCTTCGCGGGCAGCGAGCGACGGGCCGAGGCGGAGGCCGCTGCACAACGGCTCCGCGACGTTCACGCGTGGGCAAACGGCACCGGTGTCACCGAGCGGCTGGAGCACCTCGCCCGTCCCCGGGGCGCGTACGACCCGGCGCGACTGAAGGCGCGCGACCTCGTCCTCCCGGAGTTCGGCCTCGAGGAGGAGCTCGCGGAGCTCGGCCGGTCGCCCGTCGTGCTCCCCGGAGACGCCGTGCACGGTCTGGCGAGCGCCGTCAGCACGATCAGGCGAGCCGTCCACTCCGAGGCCGCGTACCGCGATGCCGCCCGCGAGGCCGGCGAGGCCGTACGGCGGGCGTACGTCGAGCGGGTCGTCACCGACATGTCCGTCGAGGCGCTCAAGGAGGCGACCCGTGACCGGCTGCGCCTCGGGCCGTTGCGCGACGCCCAGATCCGGACGGTTCAGCAGGTCCTCGCGGCGGGCCGGATGCTCGAGACGCTGCCGGGCGTCGGTCCGACAACCGCCGCCCGCATGCTCGGAGCCGCGCGCACGCTGTGGCAGATCACGTACGACGAGACGCCGGTGCGCATCGACGTGGTCGCGCGCGACCGCGACACGACGCACCTCCTGGAGCGGCTCGCCGCCTGGGACGCCGCACGTTCCGCGCGCGGAACGGCCACGGACGTCGTCCGCGCCGAGGACCTCGCCCCGCTCGGGCGGGTGCTGGGCACGGACGCGACGCACGTGCTGGTCGTCGAGACCGGCGATCGGCACGCGGACGACCTCGTCGCCGGCGTCGAGCAGGTCGTACGCCGGGCGGCGCTCATCGCGTCCGCTCACCGCCGTGCGGCCCAGCCGTCGGTGGCGAGCGACCCGTGGGCCGACTTCCTCGAGCGACCGGCCGACTACTTCGCCCTCCTCGCCGAGCTCGGCTTCCTCGTCGAGGACGACACCAAGACCCACGGCGACCTCCCCGACGAGATCGTCGAGGCCGTCCGCGACCTCGAGCTGCGGGGCGACGACCTGCGTGCGTCGCTGCGCGGCTACCAGAGCTTCGCCGCGCGGTTTGCCCTCGTCCAGCGCAAGGTGATCATCGGGGACGAGATGGGGCTCGGCAAGACGGTCGAGGCGTTGGCCGTGCTCGCCCACCTCCGCGCGACCGGAGAGACGCACTTCCTCGTGGTCTGCCCCGCGGCGGTCGTGACCAACTGGACCCGCGAGGTCGTGAGCAAGTCGACGCTGCAGGCCTACCGCGTCCACGGAGCCGAGCGCGAGGAGGCGGCGCGGCTCTGGGTGCGCGACGGCGGTGTTGCGGTCACGACGTATGAGACGCTCGCCCGCCTCGCCCCGTACGTGGCGGAGGTCGAGGTCCTGGCCTGCGTCGTGGTCGACGAGGCGCACTACATCAAGAACCCGGAGGCGCAGCGGTCCCGGCGCACCGCCGCGGTCCTCACCCGCGCCGAGCGTGCCGTGCTGCTCACCGGCACGCCGTTGGAGAACCGCGTCGAGGAGTTCCGCAACCTCGTCGGGTACGTCCGGCCCGATCTCGTCGTCTCCGCCGACGACCTCACGCCGCACCGGTTCCGACGGCAGGTCGCGCCGGCGTACCTGCGGCGCAACCAGGAGGACGTGCTCACCGAGCTCCCCGACCTCGTCGAGGTCGACGAGTGGCTGCCGATGACGTACGACGACGAGCAGGCGTACCGCGACGCGGTGGGGGAGGGCAACTTCATGGCGATGCGGCAGGCGGCGATGCTCGGCCACCACAGCCAGAAGATGGAGCGCCTCGTCGAGGTCGTCGAGGAGGCCGAGGCGAACGGGCGCCGCGTGATCGTGTTCTCGCACTTCCGGCAGGTGCTCGACCGTGTGGCGCGTGAGCTGCCCGGGCCCGTGTTCGGGCCGCTCACCGGGTCGGTGCCTGCCGCCGCCCGGCAGGACATCGTCGACAAGTTTGCCGCGGCAGGCGACGGCGCGGTCCTCGTCGCCCAGGTCGTCGCGGGCGGCGTCGGCCTCAACATCCAGGCCGCGTCGGTCGTCGTCCTCTGCGAGCCGCAGCTCAAGCCGACGACCGAAGCCCAGGCGGTCGCGCGTGCGCACCGGATGGGGCAGGTGCGCTCGGTCCAGGTGCACCGGCTCCTCTCCGAGGACGGCGTCGACCGTCGGATCACCGAGATCCTCGCCGAGAAGCGGCGGCTGTTCGACGAGTTCGCCCGCGTCAGCGACACCGCGGGCAGTGCGCCCGAGGCGTTCGACATCTCCGAGACCGAGCTCGCCCGCGAGGTCGTCGCCGCCGAGCGCGAACGCCTCGCCGGCGGAACTTGGCTGGACCCCGAGTAGGGCGGAGCGCGCGGTTGGCTGGCTGGTCGAGTAGGGCGGAGCGCCAGCGGAGCCCGTATCGAGACCCGTGGTCTCGATATGCCCTCGCCTAGGGGCTCGGGCTACTCGACCAGCGGGATGTGGCTGGTCGAGTAGGGCAGAGCGCGCGGTTGGCTGGCTGGTCGAGTAGGGCGGAGCGCCAGCGGAGCCCGTATCGAGACCTGTGGTCGGGCTACTCGACCGGCCAGGGGCGAGGGGGTCACAGGAAGCGCAATAGGATATACGATCTGCGCATGGCCTACAGCACGATCACTTCACTCGACGCCGATGCAGCGCAGCAGCGCAGCCGTGAGCTGCGGACGCGTCTCCTCTCCAGCACCTCCGACACGTACGTGACCGGCCCGACGGGCTCGGGCAGCGGTGAGCATGTGCTCGTCCTCGGCGGCACCGGCTACATCGGTCGCGCGCTCGTCCCCGAGCTCGCCCGCCGCGGGTACAAGCCGGCCGTGCTGGCGCGCGACGCTGCGGTGAAGGACGACGCCGCCTTCGCCGACGCCGAGATCATCGTCGGTGACGCCACGCGTGCCGAGGACGTGGAGAACGCGGTCGCGTCCGGCACGACGTCCGTGGTGATCTCGCTGCTGAGCGGACGTCGCCCGAACGACGCGGCGGAGTGCAAGCTGGTCGACTACGACGCCGTCATGAACGGCATCCGCTCGTCCGTCGCCCACGAGGTGCAGCAGTTCATCCAGGTGAGCGACTACGGTGCGTACCGCCCCGAGCTGATCCCGCAGGTCTACAAGCTCCAGGTCGAGGGCGAGCTCATGGGGCAGCACCATGGCGCGCTTCCCTGGACGATCGTGCGACCGACCGCGTACTACCCGTACCTGTCGATGACCTTCGGTGACGTCAAGAACGGTCTGCCCTACCGCATCTTCGACCACGGCGAGTACAACGTCGTCAACCCGATCGCGCGCGAGGACCTCGCCGAGTTCCTCACCAACCAGGTGCTCTCGCCGGAGGCGCTGGGCCGCGTCCTCCCGGTCGGTGGCCCGTGGGTCCCTGAGAACGTGGTGACGCTCAAGGACGCCGGCGCGATGATGTTCGAGATCACCGGCCGTGACGAGCAGTGGGACGTCGTGCCCATGGCGACGTGGGACAAGAAGATCGCGCGTCTGACCCGCATCGGCAGGTACAGCAAGAAGGTCGCGCCGGTCGCGTACTACCTCGAGGCGGCGAAGTACTGGTCGGTCGTCGACCACGTCGCCCCCGCGTACGGGACGCGCACGCTGCGCGAGTTCATGGAGAAGCTCAAGGATCGCGAGTTCCCCACGGGCAGCTTCCGTGAGCGGATGAAGAACGGCACCGCGGTGATGCCTACCGACATCTGAGTCGGCCCCGACGTCCCTGCAGCGCGGCTGCAATCGCGAGTGGAGGGGACCGCCGGGCGGACCACGCTTCGTCCATGACGAAGTCACGTACGACCGCCGTGGTGGTAGCCGCCGCGGTGGGGGGTCTGCTCCTCGGGGGGACGGCGACCGCAGTCGCCGTCTCCTCCGCAAAGACCGTGAAGGTCTGCACGACGAGCAAGGGCGTCGTCCGCTCCGCTGACGCGAAGGGGAAGTGTCCGAGGAAGACGTCGAAAAAGGCGGTCGCCGTCCGTGGGCCGGCAGGTCCCCGCGGTGCGACGGGCACGCGCGGGGCTACCGGGCCGCGTGGACCCGGTGCGGTCGCGCTGTCCGCGGTCCATCCCACCGACGCGCAGTGGCGCACGGTGAAGACGCCGGTGGGCAGCATCAGCACCTACTGCGCCGGCGGCTCGATTCAGGCGGGGCCCGTCTTCGCCGGAGGTTTCGCCACCTCCGGGACGTCCTCGATCGACGACGCCGGAGTGCTCGTCCCGTGGAACTCCTACGACGGCGTCGGCAACATCTCGCGTGTCGCCGGCAGCCGCATCACGTACGACGGGCTGGTCGTCGATCTGAAGACGGGGCGCACCGAAGCCCTCCACTTCGTGTACCTCAAGCGCGGCGACGGGTGCGTCCTCTTCGGGCAGGCGACGCCGTCGGGGTGAGCGCGTCGCAATAACTTGGACGCGTCTGTACGAGTTGTGATAGCAAGGGAATTACTCGTACAGGCCTGTCCAACTTAAGGAGGAGCGTCATGGCGACCTCCACCCCTCGATCCGACAGCGCGGCCGACACCGGTCCCGCTCCGTACCCTCGCCGCTGGCTGGCACTCGCCCTCCTCGGCGTCGCGCAGTTCATGCTCATCCTCGACGTCACCGTCGTCGCGATCGCGCTCCCGAGCATGGGGGTCGACCTCGGGCTGGGACGCGAAGAGCTGACCTGGGTCGTCAGCGCCTACACCGTCACCTTCGGCGGCCTGATGCTCCTCGGTGGCCGTCTCGCCGACCTCGTCGGGCCGCGCGGCCTGGTCTTCGTGGGCCTCGCGGTCTTTACGATCGCCTCCCTCGTCACCGGCGCCGCGCAGGAGAGCGTGGTCGTCCTCGCCGGCCGGGTGGGGCAGGGTCTGGGAGCGGCGATGCTGTCACCCGCGGCGCTCTCGGTGGTCGTGCGCCTCTTTGAAGGCGACGAACGTAACCGTGCACTGGGTATCTGGTCGGCGCTCGGCGGCGGCGGGGCAGCGGTGGGTGTGCTGGTCGGCGGCGTCCTCGTCGCCGGGCCAGGGTGGCCGTGGGTGTTCTTCGTCAACGTCCCGGTGGGCGCCGTCGTGCTCGTCGTGCTGCTGCGGGTGCTGCCACCGCTGCCGGCCGCGGAGCAGGCCACGCGGTCCCGGCGACCCGACGTCCTCGGCGCGCTGCTCGTCACCGCCGCGACCGGCACGCTGATCTACGCGATGATCGACGCCGGGGACGACGGCTGGCTGGAGCCGCGAACCCTGACCCTGTTCGCCGTCGCCGCCGTCCTGTACGTCGCCTTCGGTCTCTGGCAGCGGGTCGCGGCGGCCCCGCTCATGGACCTGGGCCTGCTCGTACGGAGGCCGGTCGCCTCCGGCATCTTCGTCATCGCGGTGGCCACCGCGCTGATGGTCGCGGTGTTCTTCCTCGGCTCGTTCTTCCTGCAGGGGCGCGCCGACCTCGGCGCGCTGAGGACGGGGCTGCTGTTCCTCCCGGTCGCCCTGGCGACCATGGCGGGTGCCCAGGTCGGCGGCCGCGTCATCGGCCGTACCGGCGGGCGCGTCCTGGGGGTCGCGGGCATGCTCGTCGCCGCGGCAGGCCTGGGCGTCGCTGCCGTCTGGACCACGACGGCCGGTGTCGTGGTCGGCATCTGCGTCGCGGCCGCCGGGCTCGGCGTGCTCTTCGTCGTCGCGTCCGCGACCGCGCTCGGCATGGTGGCCCCGCACGAGGCGGGCATCGCGTCGGGGATCGTCTCGACGTTCCACGAGTTCGGTGCGTCGCTCGGAGCGGCGGTGGTCTCCAGCGTCGCTGCTGCGAGCCTGGCGAGCCAGAGCGTCTCGGGCTACACGTCGGCCTTTGCCGTGGTGGCGATCGCTGCCGTCGTCTCGGCGCTCGTCACCGGGCTGGCTCTGCCCGCTCGGCCGCGCTGAGATCGGGGGGCGGCCGCTACCTCCGTACGGCCGTGACGGAGGTAGCGGCCGATGAGCGCACGCCGGTCGCTGATCACGACCGGGCGTGGTGCTCAGGTCGTGACCGCGTGCTCCGCCGCACGGGACTGCGGCGCCACCGCCGGCGACGCGGCGGGAAGGTTCGCCGCACGCACCTCGCGGTACGACCGAAGGTCGGTGTACAGCTCGTCGCGCAGCGGGTTGCGGCGCAGCTTGACGATGGTGAACACCTGGTAGACCGCGACCGCGACGTTAGCGGCCAGCGACAGCGCCGACACGAGGAACAGCGCGGTCGGGTTGTGCGACGAGTCCACGGCGAACGGCGACGAGGTCACGAACGTGGGGACGGCCATCGTGAACATCATCCACAGCGCCAGCGTGTGGGCACGGTGCTGCAGCCAGGCGCCCTTCTTGATGAAGAAGGCCGGGATGGTGCAGGAGATGAGCAGTGCCGCACCGGCGTAGAAGGCGTGGTCACCGACGCAGTTGTAGACGTAGGCGAAGTTCCACAGGTCGTACGCGATGATCCAGAACCACATCATGTCGGGCCAGATCATGTCCTTGGACTTGTCGCGCGAGACGATGATGCCGGCCCAACCGCAGATGGTGAGCAGGTTGAGGATCCCGGCGATGCCGTTCATGTAGTTCCACGAGCCGCCCACCATGAAGACGCCGTCGTGCATGCCCTGCAGGCCTGCCACCTGGAAGTCGCGGATGACCGCCTCGGCGATGTTGATCGCCAGGATCAGCGCAGGGAACGTCAGCATCCACTTGTTCTTCGCCAGACGCGGGACGTACCGGATGAGCATGAAGCCCAAGCAGCCCGCCAGTGCGGAGTACACCTTCACCCAGTGGAACCAGGTGCCGGTGGATGAGTCCGCGCCCGCCGTGTGCGGCCACACGAACACGGTGAGCACGAGCGGCAGCGCCACGAAGAAGGCCAGCCCGGCCCACCTCCAGCGGCGCGTCACCTCGTTGAGCGCGATGAGGGCGACGAGAACGACGACCCACATCGCCCACGAATACCAGGGGATGGATTCGAACAAGAACATGAGACCTCCCTCCGTCGCGGCCCGCAGGCTGCGTTCCGCCCGTCATCCAAGGTAAGTCGGGGGTTCGGGGGAGTCATTAGACATCTGCCGCGATGTGTCTAGGGACGCCCGGCCGTACGGTGAGGCATGGCCGACGAGGGTGCCGAGCGACCGCGGCGGGCAGGCGCGCGTGACGCGCTCGCCGCCGCGCTGAAGGTCCGGCTGCGTACCGAGCCGCTCGACAAGGTGACGGTCACCGAGCTGACGCGGGACTGCGGCCTGACGCGACAGGCCTTCTACTACCACTTCCCGGACGTGCGCCACCTCGCCGTCTGGGTCTTCGAGACCGACGTCGCCGCCCAGGTCCGGGCCTTCGCCTCCGAGCACGGCTGGGCGGACGGTCTGGTGCGGCTGCTGCTGTACATGCGCGAAAACCGTACGTCGACGCTCGCCGTGCTCGACGGTCTGGGCCGGTCCGGCCTCGAGCGCTTCCTCTTCGGGCAGATGCGGCCCATCACCGAGGCCGTGGTGGACGAGGAGGGCGGCGGCCCCGTGGACCCGCACGACCGCGTCCTGGTCGTCGACTTCTACACCTCAGCGGTGCTCGCGGTCGTGCTGCGGTGGGTGTCGGAGGGCATGGTCGAGCACCCGTACCGCTTGGTCGGCGACCTCGAGATCATGCTGCACGGGGCGGTGCGGGAATCTGTCCGCCGGCTCGACGAGCGGGCCGTTCCGCCGCGCGGCCGGATGTGACCCGCGTGGCGGTCGCTACCTCTGCACAGCCGTGCGGAGGTAGCGACCGGTGACCGAGCGCGGGTGGTCGAGCACGTCGCGCGGCGCCCCCTCGAAGACGATCGTCCCGCCGTCCTGCCCTGCACCGGGTCCGACGTCGACGACATGGTCGGCGTGCGCGACGACCCGCTGGTCGTGCTCGATGACGACCAGCGTGGCACCGGCGTCGACGAGCTCGTCGAAGAGCGCGAGGAGCCGGTCGACGTCCTCGCTGTGCAGGCCCACGGTCGGCTCGTCGAGGACGAGTCGTGTCTCGGCGGGGGAGGTGGTCTCGCCGAGGTGCCGGGCGAGGAGGAGTCGCTGCCGTTCACCGCCGGAGAGCGTGTCGACGCTCTGCCCGACGGCCACGTAGCCCAACCCGACTTTGTCGAGCCACCTCAGCCGACGTACGACGTCCTCGTGGTCGTCGAGCACGTCGGCCGCCTCCGCGGGGCTCATCGCCAGGAGGTCGGCGATGCTACGACCCCGCAGCGTCGCCTGCCGGGCGGTGGTGTTGAAGCGCGTCCCCGCACATGCGTCGCACGGGGTACGGACGTCGTCGAGGAAGGCCAGGTCGGTGACGAGGAACCCCTTGCCACGGCACACCGGGCACGCGCCGCGGGCGTTGGCGCTGAACCAGGACGGCGACAGTCCGGTGGCGGCGCCGTATGCCTGGCGGACCGCCTCCGCGACCCGGAGGACCGTGAGCGGCGTCGAACGTACGCCTCCGCGCAGCGGCGTCTGGTCGACGGTGACGAACTCCGGGTGCTGCCGCGGCAGCTCGCCCGCGAACAGCGTGCTCTTCCCGGATCCCGCCACGCCGGAGACGACCGTCAGCACCCCCAGCGGCACGTCCACGGTGACATCACGGAGGTTGTGGCGGGACGCGCGGGCGATCGTGACCCAGCCTCGGGGACAGCGTGGAGCGGTCCGCAGGGTCGCCGGCGTGCGCATCGCCCTGCCCGTGGCGGTGTCGGAGGCGGCGAGCGCGGCGGGGTCTCCCTCGAGCTCGATCCGCCCTCCCTCCGCGCCGCCGGACGGGCCCAGTTCGACGACGTGGTCCGCCGCGGCGATGACGGCGGAGTGGTGCTCGACCACGAGCACGGTGTTGTGCCGGTCGCGCAGGCTCTTGAGCAGGTGCAGCAGCCGGTGGACGTCGTGCGGGTGCAGCCCGGTGCTCGGCTCGTCGAACACGTAGCAGACGTCGCTGAGCGCGCTGCCGAGATGACGCACGATCTTGACGCGCTGCGCCTCGCCCCCGGAGAGGGACCCTGAGTCGCGCGACAGGCTGAGGTAGCCGAGGCCGACGGCGTCGAGCGCGTCGAGGCGTTCGTTGATCGCGCGGGTGAGCGGGGCGACGGACAGATCGGTGACCTTGCGGACGACGGCCCGCAGCTCGGCGACCGGCAGGCGCGACCAGTCGGCGATCGAACGCCCGTCGACCAGGCTCGCCCGCGCCGCGTCGTTGAGCCGCGTGCCGTCGCACGCCGCGCAGCGCGCACGCGTCACCACACGGTCGAGCGCCGCCTGCTCGTCGTCGGTGACCCGTGACGTTGCCTTGCGCAGGTAGGTCTTGCGCAGGCGCGGCACGACTCCGTCGAAGATGCCGGAGTCGGGATACTCCGGGTCGGGGTCGCTCAGGCGCAGGCCCTCGCCGTGGATCAGCGCGTCCCACTGAGCCGGCGAGACCCTCGACAAGGGCGTGTCGGGATCGACGAGACCGGAATGGACGAGGCGCTTCCACCGGTAGGTGCCGGGCGCGAACGTGGGGAACCGGATCGCGCCCTCGCGCAGGCTCCGCGTACGGTCCACCAGCTCGTCGAGGTCGATGTCGTCCACGACCCCCAGGCCCTCGCAACGGGGGCACATCCCGCTCGGGTCGTTGAACGAGTACGCGGGGGAGTAGCCCGCCGACGGGCTCCCGATCCGCGAGAACAGCATGCGCAGCAAGGGGGCGATGTCGCTGGCCGTGCCCACCGTCGAGCGGGCGTTCGGGGTGAACCGACGCTGGTCGACGACCGTCGTGAAGACGAGCCCGTCGATCCGGTCCACGTCGGCAGGGGAGTGCTGAGGGAGCCGGTTGCGGACGAACACGGGGTAGGTCTCGGTCACGAGTCGCTGCGCCTCGGCGGCGATCGTGTCGAACGCCAGCGAGGACTTGCCCGATCCCGAGACACCCGTGAACACCGTGAGGCGGTGCTTGGGGACGCGCAGCGACACGTCACGAAGATTGTGCGTCCGTGCGCCTTCGACGGTGATCCAGTGACCGCGGTGGTTCGCCATGTCTCCACGCTAGGCTCAGTTGTGGACAGATCGTGTCCACAACTGAGGAGGGACGATGGCGGCTCCCCGCGAGCGCATGCTGCGGCTCCTCTCCCTCCTGCAGTCCGGTCGCCGCTGGCCGGCCGACGAGCTCGCCGCCGCGATGGAGACCCACGGGCGAACCCTCCGTCGGGACATCGACCACCTGCGTCAGATGGGCTACCCGGTGGAGAGCACCCGCGGCCCCGGAGGCCACTACCGCCTCCGCGCCGGGGGCGCACTGCCGCCGCTCATGCTCGAGGACGACGAGGCGGTCGTCACCGTTCTCGGGCTGCGGCTCGCCGCCACCGGAAGCACGCGCGACGACGCGCACGCGGAGGCCGCCGAGCGCGCGGTCGCGAAGCTCCGGCGCATCCTGCCTGCCCCGCTGCGGCGCCGCGCCGACGAGATCCTGGCCGCCGTCGAGGTCGGACGTACCGAGCAGCAGCGCGCCGACCCGGCGGTCTTCCAGACTCTCGCGTCGGTGATCAGGGCGCAGCGGCGTCTCGCGTTCGACTACACGGCGCGCCAGGCCACCTCACGCAGGGAGGTCGAGCCCGCACGGCTCCTCCACGTACGAGGACGCTGGTACCTGTTCGCGTGGGACCTCGGTCGTGGCGACTGGCGCAGCTTCAGGCTCGACCGCCTGGTCGACCCGCGCCCGCTGGAGTCGACGTTCCGACCCCGTACGCCGCCCGCAGAGGATCTCGCAGGCTACCTGCAGGATCGCGTCCGCCCGGCACCCACGCGTCGTGTGGTCCTGACCTTGCACGCGTCGGCCCGTGAGGCGGCCGCGCGTCTCTACCGCGTCGACGGGTCTCTCGAACCCGTCGACGCGGACACGTGCCGGTACGAGGCGCACGTCGACTCGTACGAGTGGCTGGCGACGGTCCTCGTGCTCGCCGACCTGGAGTTCACGGTCGAGGAGCCTCAGGAGTTCGCGGCTTACCTCGCTGAGGCCGCGCACCGGCTCCTTCGCGGCGCCGGCAAGGAGCCTCGATAGGCGGTACCGCTCGTCACGTCAGAGCGACCGCTCGCCTCAGGGAGTGCACCGCCCGTCTCATTCACCCTCGCAGCGCAGAGCGGTCTGCTAGCGCGCTGGAGAGCATGCCGTTGTCTCACTCAACCAGCCCAAGGGGGAGTTACGGATGCACCAGCGAGCGAGGGGAGGGGGCAATCGAGCAACGGCGCGACGCACGCTGGCCGTCGCAGGCGCCGTACTGGCGCTGGGCGCGGCACCTGCTCTGAGTGCCCAAGCCGACCCGACCAGACCACCCTTGCCCCAGACGACCAACGTCACCCTCGACGAGGGGACCAACCTCGCCGTCGCCGCCGCGCCGGACGGCAGCCTGGTGATGGATCTCCACGGGATGCTCTACCGCGTCCCGGAGGGAGGCGGAAAGGCCGAGCGGCTCACCGACCCGCTCCTCGAGACCGCACGGCCCGACGTGGGCCCGGACGGGCGGCTCGTCTTCCAGTCCTACCGTGACGGCCGGTTCCACGTCTGGTCCGCCGACGCCGACGGCAGCAACCCGACACAGCTGACGACCGGTGGGTACGACGACCGCGAGCCGCGGTGGTCGCCCGACGGTGAGCACGTCGCGTTCTCGTCCGACCGCGGCGGCACGTACGACATCTGGTCGCTCGAGATCGCGACCGGGGAGCTCACGCGCTGGACCTCCGGGCCGGGCCAGGAGCACACGCCCTCGTGGTCACCGGACGGCGAGCGTGTCGTCCACGTGGCCGACGCGACGATCGCGGCTGCCGGTCGCGACGGCACGACGGAGGTCCTCGTGCCGGCTCCGGCCGCCGGGGTGACGTTGCAGGCGCCCGCGATGGCGCCCGACGGCGAACGGGTCGCGTACGTCGAGCAGCAGGGCACCCGGTCGGACCTGATGGTGGACGGCGAACCGGTCACCGAGGGGTCGGACGTCTTCCTCTTCACCCCCGAGTGGGTGGACGACGACACGCTGCTCTACTCCGCCGACGGCAAGATCCGCCAGGTCTCGACCGACGGGGGAGAGGCCGAGGAGATCCCGTTCTCGGCGACGGTGCGCCTCCGGGGTGCCGACTACCGCCTCAAGGAGCACGACTTCGACTCCCGCGCCAGGAGCCAGGTCAAGGGCGTGCTCACCCCCCAGCTCTCGCCGGACGGCCGGTCGGTCGTGTTCGTCGCGCTCAACGACCTGTGGCTGATGCCGATCGGCGGACGACCGCGGCAGCTGACCGACGACGCCTTCCACGAGGTCAACCCGACGTTCTCGCCCGACGGGCGCAAGCTCCTCTACTCCTCCGACAAGGCGGGGACCGAGGACCTCTACCTGCGTGACCTCCGCTCCGGCAGCGAGCGCAGGCTCACCGCGCTGGACTCCGCCGAGGTCTCCGGCGTCTTCTCGCCGGACGGCACGCAGGTCGCCTTCCAGGACCAGCGCGGCGCGACGTACGTGCTGGACGTGGCGTCCGGCTCCGTACGCGAGCTGGTTCCGTCGCTGTTCGGGCCCGGGCGGCCGTCGTGGTCGGCGGACGGCAAGACGCTCGCGTTCGCCGCGGTGAAGCAGTACTCGCAGCGCTTCCGCGAGGGGACCAGCCAGATCCTCACCGTCGACGTCGCGACCGGTGAGCAGACGTTCCACCCGCCGGGCGACGCGCACGACTCGCTCTCGACCCGCGGCGACGACGGTCCCGTCTGGTCGCCGGACGGCACGCGCATGGCCTTCGTGGTCCAGTCGACGCTGCGTGTGATGCCCGTCGCGGCCGACGGGACGCCCACCGGCCCTCCGCGTCAGGTCAACGGGGAGGTCGCGGACGCGCCGTCGTGGAGCGGCGACTCGCGCCGGCTGCTCTACCTGAGCAACGGCAAGCTGCGGCTCGCCGACGCCCGTACCGGCCGCGCCCGTACGCTGTCCGTCCCGCTGTCGTTCCGCCCCGAGGTCGCCCGCGGCCGAACGATCGTCCACGCGGGTGCCTTCTGGGACGGTGAGCAGAAGCAGCTCCGACGCGACGTCGACATCACCGTCGTCGACAACCGGATCCGCAGCATCGCCCGGCACGACCGCCGGCAGCACCGCGGCGCGCAGGTGGTCGACGCCTCAGACCTGACGATCATGCCCGGCCTCATGGACTCCCACGTCCACCAGGAGTACGAGTCCCGCTTCTTCGGTGACCGGCAGGGCAGGATCAACCTCGCGTACGGCATCACGTCGACGCTGTCGGTCGGGGACCAGGTGTACCGCGCGATCGAGGACCGCGAGGCGCTCGACTCCGGTGCACGGGTCGGTCCGCGGTTCTACGCGACGGGAGAGCCGATCGACGGCTCGCGCGTGTACTACAACTTCATGCGGCCGACGAAGAGCGACGAGGACGTCGCCCGCGAGCTCACCCGCGTCAAGGCGCTCGACTACGACTTCCTGAAGACGTACGTCCGGCTGCCGGCGGACCGGATGAAGACGGTGGTCGACTTCGCCCACCGCCTGGGCCTGCGCTCGGAGTCGCACTACCTGTCTCCAGGCGCCCTGATCGGGCAGGACGGGACGACGCACCTGGCCGCGACCCAGCGGCTCGGGTTCGCCCGGACCATCACCGCGACGGGCCGGAGCTACGAGGACGTCCCGACGATGTACGGCAAGGGGCGGCGCAACGTCACCACGACGCTGTTCACCTCGGACTTCCTCTCCAGGGACGAGATCGCCTCCGACCCGCGGCTGCCGCTCTGGCCGTCGTGGAAGCGGTCGGCGATCCTCGACTCGGTCGCCGACAACGTCACCGACCCCAGCGACCCGGGGTGCGCGACGGCTCCGTGCCGCGAGGTGCAGACGATGAAGCGGATCGCCGACGCCGGTGGCCTCGTGCTCGTCGGCACCGACGCGCCGCTCGACAGTCCTGGTCTCGGCGTCCACGCCAACCTCCAGGAGATGGTCGGCTACGGGTGGTCCCCGTACGACGCGCTGCGGGCCGCGATCGTCAACCCCGCGCGCTACCTCGGTGTCGCCGACGACGTCGGCACGTTGGAGCCGGGCAAGGTCGCCGACCTGATCGGCGTCCGCGGCAACCCGCTGCGCGACATCGATGCAGCGGCTCGCGTGGAGCTGACGATGGTCGGAGGCAGGGCCCACACCCGCGACGAGCTGATGCGCCCGTTCACCACCCGCGCGAAGGCTCCCAAGGCGCCGGGCGCACCGCGGCCGGCGACGAGGGTGAGCGAGCGTGCCGACCGTGCCGTGACGCGTCCGTACTGGTGGCACGACCCGCGGGTCGTCGCCGAGGCGTACGCCCACGCCTGCGACGCGTACGACTCGCTCCACCCGCACTGACGAGCGGCGGGGGGGGGGGGGGCGGGGGGGGGGGGGGGGCGCGGGGCCCCGGCGCGGGCGGGGCGCCCCCCGCGCCCCCCCCCCCCCCCCCCCGCCCCGCCCCCCCCCCCCCCCCCCCCCCCCCCCCCCCCCCCCCCCCCCCCCCCCCCCCCCCCCCCCCCCCCCCCCGCGGCCGCGTCAGTCGGCGGGCCACCACGCGGCGAGGGTGGCCGTGACGCCGGCGAGCAGCGGGAGCGCGACCGTGGGGATGCCCAGCCACAGCGGCACGACCAGGTCGTACGCGTCGCCGCTCAGCGTTGCTGCGTAGAGCGTGACGCACGTGCCCGTGACGAACAGGGTCGTCACCACGGCCCGTACGGCGCGACCGCGTGACGCGACCAGTGCGGTCAGGAGCCACCCGGCCGTCCCGAGCACGCCGATGATCACGAGTCCCCACGCGATCGCGTTCCGGTCGGCGGCGACCTCTGAGTCCGGCCACGCCGGGTAGGCCTCCCGGACGTGGGCGTCGAGGGTGCCGAAGAACGCGAGGTCGAGCACCGGGAGGGCCGTCACGAGGACCTGGAGCGCGAGCCCGAGGAACGCAGCGTCGCGGACCTGCCGGTGGCGTCTCGCCGGTGCTCGTCGGGCGTCGCGGAGAGAGGTGGACATGAGCTTCCCCCATTCGTTGTCATTCATACGCTGTAAGACTGTGGCATCCTATTCATACACCGTAAGAAGAATCAACGGAGGAAACGTGGGCGCGCGACGGCGGCGGGGAGAGCGGGCCGGGCTCGACGCCGGACGTGTGCTCGACACGGCGATGGCCATGGTGGCGCGCGACGGCGCCGGTGCACTGACGATGCGACGGCTCGCGGCGGAGCTGGGTGTCGAGGCGATGACGCTCTACCACTACGTGCCCAGCAAGCAGGCGCTGCTCGACGGCATCGTCGAGCGGGTCGTCCTGGAGGCGGTGCGGGTGCCGCCGGACGCCGATCGATGGCAGACCATGGTCAAGACCTACGCGTACGACCTGCGGGAGGCGCTCCTCGCTCACCCGTCGGTCACCCCGCTCCTCGCGACGCGTCCGGCGTTGACGGAGGCGACGTCGGAGGCGATGGAAGGCGTTCTCGAGGCGCTCGGGCGCGCCGGGCTCGATCCCGTCACCGGTCTGCGGCTCCTCCACGCGACGACTGCTCTGGTCATCGGGCAGGTGGCGACGCAGGAGGACCCGTCGGCCTCGGTCGGTGACCTGACGATCGATCCCGACCGCTTCCCCCTGCTGAGCGCAGCCGTCACCGGGGGAGCGGCAGACCCCGAGGCTCGCTTCGCCTTCGCGCTCGATGCCTTGGTCGACGGAGCCGGTCGCGCGGGGCGATAGATTCCCGCCCATGGACAATGCCGGGCGCGTGGTCGCCCTCAACCATGTGGGCGTCAGCGTCGCCGATCTCGAGGCCGCGCGCCGGTTCTGGGTCGACGGCCTCGGAGCGGCCGAGCACGGCGCCTTCGGGTGGCCGGTCGGGACGGCGCCCGCCGACGAGTCGCTGGCGACCGAGGGCACGGCGGCCGAGGTCGTTCTGCTGCGCACCGACGCGGCGTTCATGGAGCTCTTCGCGTTCGCGTCGCCGACACCGGCGGTGCGCGAGCCACAGGCACCGGGCGTGAAAGGGCTCGTCTGGGCCTCGCCGGACCCCGACGCCACGCGCGCGCGTGCCCTCGCCGTCGGAGGCACGGCGGCGGGGGAGCGGTGCGTGACCTGTCCGGACGGGACGCCCGTGACGCTGGTCGCGACCGACGGCCCGAGCGGGCTCGTCGGAGTTCTCGTACGGGTGGGTGACGCCGACGCGCACGCGCTGCCGCCGGTGCCGGGCCCGGTCGCCGTCGAGGTGCTCGGCGGTGCGTCCGGCTCGCCCGCGCGGCCTGTCGACCTCGGCGTCAACCACCTCTGTCTGGACGTCGACGGCATCGACGGTGTGCGGGCCACGCTCGAGGGGACGCGGTGGCACCACGACGTCACCGAGTCCAGCGGTGGCATCGCGGCCGTCTGCTACGGCACGAGCCGTGACGGCGTCCTCGTCGAGCTCCTCGAGTCGCGTAGCCCCGACGCGTTCCTGTCGCGCACGAGGCTGGCGCACCCGGAGTAGCGCCCCGGACCCGACCCCACAGGCCCGTCAGCGCTTCTCGCAGGCGATCTTGTCCCTGTCGCGGTCCAGGTCGCGGTTGTACCTCATGGCCCGCTTGTAGATGCGGTTCGAGCGCTTGAAGGTGGTCACCGGCTCGCCCGTGGTCTTGTCGCGGGCGTTCCTGCGGCCGACACCATGGGGCCACTTCTTCCGGAGCTTGGTGCAGTTCGTGAAGCGGGTCGGCACCCGCTTCGCCGTCGCCGACGCCGTCTGCTGGGCGTCGGCGGTCGTACGGGTCGTGTCGGCCGAGGCGGTCGTCGTCGTGGCGGCGGCGAGTCCGGTCAGGACCAGTCCGCCCACCGCGGTGGCGGCGCCTACGCGCGTCCGCAGGGTGCTCATGGGAACCTCCGAGCGTCCGATTTGCGCCAGTTTTGACACGTTAGCCTGCGCCCGACGCCGCTCGTGGCAAAACCGGGGGATCGGTCGGTGTCCTCGGGCAGCCTTGAACGGGCGCGCCTCGCGACGGAGGGTGGAGAGATCTGACCGCCACGGAAGGAGAGCTCGTGCTCACCCTCACCGAGAACGCCAGCGACATCGTCACGACTCTGGTCAACAGCCAGGTCCCGTCCGAGAACGGGGGTCTGCGCATCAGCGGACCGAACCCGGAGGGCTTCGCCATCACCGCGGTCCTGGCCGGAGAGCCGGGAGACACGCTCGTCGAGTCCGGCGACGCGAAGGTCTACCTCGAGGACGCCGCCTCGCAGGTGCTGGCCGACAAGATCCTCGACGCGCAGGTGACGCCGGAGGGCAACGTCCAGTTCGCGATCGCGGACCAGCCGCACTAGATCCCAGGGAGGCGACGAGGCGCCCTGCCGGCGTACCGGTCGGGGCGCCTCGTCGTGCCGGGACGCGCTCGGCGGCGAGTCAGGCCTGCGCCTGCCACCGTCGCGCGGCGGCGAGCTCCATCACGAGGGTCTCGCTCAGCAGCCGGACGTCGTCGTCCTCGTCACCGCGGTAGCGCACGGTCACCGCAGCCGTCGGCAGCTCCTCGCCGACCGACACGATCGTGGTGCCCCGTGGGTCTGTCCACTCCCGGACGCCGTCGGTCCAGCGCGAGCCGCCGAAGAGGACGAGACGATAGTCGGTGTTCTTGGTGAGGTAGACGTCGACGTGCGCCCAGTCCCCGGTCTCGCAGCCGATCGCGGCCAGGCGCGGACCTTCGCGGAGCATGAGTGCCGACTGCTGGGCCGAGCTGAACCGCCTGGCCGGCGCGGCCAGGTGGGTGCCGTCCGGGCCGAGCGCCGCCTCCGTCACCGCGGGAAGCCACGCCGACTCGCGCTCGAGCAGGTCGGCAGAGGCGTCGGCCGCCGCGCGCACCAGGGCGCTCGGCCGCGGTCGACCCGTCAGGCCGGCCTCGAGCGTGAGGAGCAGCGCGAGCGTGTGCTGGAACGAGCGGCACGCGACGCCGCCCTGCTCCTTGCCGGCGAGCATGGGCACGACGACGTCGGCCCGCTCGGCCAGCGCGGACGCGTCGGTGTTCGTCATCCCCACGACCCGCGCCCCGGAGTCACCGAGCCGGTCGAGCGCGTCGAGGGTCTCGCGCGACCCACCGGAGGCCGACACCGCGACGACGGTCGTGCCGGGACCGGTGCGGGGGAGCAGGTCGCTGCTGGCGAGCTCTGCCACCGCGCGCACGCCCTGCGCGCGCAACCGGGCGGCCGCCACGCTGGACGCGTAGTGCGACGAGCCCATCCCCAGGAAGACGAGGTCGGCGGTGGCCGCCTCGAGACCGAGCGGCGACCACGGGTCGTCGCTCTCGAGGGCGTCGGCGAGCTCGGCCAGGCGCGCGGGCTTCTCCGCGAGGTCGGCGGCGAACGCGTCGGGGTTCATCAGGCAGGACCATCCTTCGTCACAACGGGATCAGCAGGGTCTTCGAAGCGTGCCCGTACGGCGCGGTCGGGCACGTAGCGCCAGTGCGGGAGGTGCCGCCCTGCGTACACGTACTCGCGGCACACCTGCCGCGTCCGGAACGGCGTCATCAGCCGCTCGTCGAGCAGCTCGGCGCGTCCGGCGTCCGCCAGCGTCTCACGGTAGGCGGAGAGGAAGGCGTCGACCACCGTCGTACGCCAGCGCTCGACCGCCTCGGCGTCGACGCCGGGGGTGCGGTGCAGCACCACGTACGCGACGTGGTCGAGGCTCTGGGCCATGCCGGCGACGTCGACGGCGGCCGGTTGCGGCGCGAGGCGCTCGGCGGGGGAGGCGACGGGGTTCCCATCGAAGTCGGTGACGCGGTAGGAGCCGTCGGCCCCGCGCAGGACCTGGCCTACGTGGAGGTCGCCGTGCACCGGCACGAGAGGTGTCCCGGCCGCGTCGCCGAGGGCGCTGAGCTCGGCCCGGAGCGCGTCGGCGTGGCGCGTGAGGCGGGCCAGCTCGTCGCCGTCCATCAGCGTGAGCGCGTCGTCCAAGGTCTCGAGCGCGTCGGCCTTCCAGGCGGCCGCGCGCTCGCTGTCGGCCAGCGGGGTGTCCTCGTCCGCGAGACCGAGGTGCATGGTCGCCACGATCCTGCCGAGCGTGGCTCCGGGTGTCGTGGCCGAGTCGTCGAGCGTCGCCGCGCCGGACGCGTACGCCCGGGCGTCCTCGACCGCCCACTCCCATCCGTCGCGCGCTTCGGGCACGAGTGCCGTGACCATGGCGAGAAGAGCCGGCGGGCGACCGGGCTCCGCGCACCACTGCGCCATGCCCCACGGCCTCGGCATGGCGTCGAAGCCGTGCTTGACCAGCCGCGCGACGCGCTCGGGCGCGGGGTCGCCGTCCCGGCTCACCCGCACGACCCACTTCACGACCGCGCCGCCGTCGGGTCCGCTGACGATCACCGACTCGTTGCTCTGGTCGACGTCGATCGCCCGCTCCTCGGTGACCGCGTGACCGTCCCAGCGCGAGAAGCCGAACGACGCGTCGGACCCGCGTCCGAGCGCCTTCACCAGCGCGAGCGCCGCTCCGTCGCCCGGACGCGCGCGCCGGACGCGGGCTCCGTCCACGACGAGCGGCGCCGCGTACCGGTGGCCGGCAGCGTCCTCGACGACGGCGAGGGTGATCGTCGCGGACAGCGGCGCCGCCGCGACGAGCGCGAGGGGTCCGCGGACCCGGCTCGCCTCCTCCGCGTGGCGCGCGGGGAGGATGTCGAGCGGGTCCGCGGTGAGGACTCCTACGTCGATCGCGTCGATGTCAGGACTCCAGCGTCGAGGACTCGAGCGCGTCGGCCAGCGCCGGGCTCTCGGCGCCGCGGACGTGGGCGAGTCCGACCTTCTCGATCAGGTCCGCACCCTTGCGGAGTCCGTCGCGTGCGCGGATCCGGGCGCCCATCGCGTCCAGGCGTGCACGCAGCTCGGTGTCGGCCAGGAGCGTGTCGACGGCCTCGACCAGCTCGGCGTCGGCGAACCCGTACGTGTCGAGCCGGATGCCGAAGCCCAGCTCGTGCACGCGCTGCGCGTTGTCGTACTGGTCCCAGAACAGCGGGAGCACGATCATCGGCTTGCCGAAGTGGAGCGTCTCGGTGGTCGTGTTGTTGCCGCCGTGCGTGATCACGAGGTCGACCTGCGGGATCACCTTGGTCTGCGGCACCATCTGCGCGCCGACCATCGTGTCGGGCAGGGTCAGCTCGTCGGCCCGCGGGCCCTTGCTCACGATGAAGCGGTGCCGGGTCGTCCCGAGGACGTCGACGAGACGCTGCATGAGTTCGAGGTCCGCGCCGCCGAGCGAGCCCAGCGACAGGTAGATGAGCGCGGAGTCCTCGGGGCGGTCGGCGACCTGCGCCGGCACGACGTACTCCTCGTCGGTCTCCCGCACGCTGGAGTCGATGCGGGCCCACGTCTCGTCGAGCGGGCGGACGTCGGTGTAGTCGGCCTCCTCGGGGAAGACGTACAGGTTCAGCGCCTCCGAGGTGTGGAGGAACTCGAGGTCGGGGAGCGCCGGTGCGCCTTGCTCCTGGACCCACGCGTTGAAGGACTCCCACATCTCGCGGTGGGTCTCCTCGAAGCGCTTGCCGTACTCGTCCCAGCCCTCGCGGTCGGCGATCGGGTAGCCCGCGAACAGCGGCGGCAGATCGTCGCTGCCGCGCACCTCGAGGGGGTTGCAGGAGACGATGCGGACGAACGGGGCGCCCGAGGTCATCAGGGCGGGGAACGTGACGACGTTGTCCTCGACGATCACGTCCGGCTGGTGCTCGGCGATGATCGCGCGCAGCTGCGGCTCGCAGTACATCGCGCCGTCGATGAGCGCCTGGTACGTCGGGGCGACGAACGACTCGAGCTGGTCGATGGTGGGCTTGCGGAACTCCGGCGCGGTCTCGGCGATGAAGTCCGTCCAGAACTTGCCGGCGTCCTCCTCCTCTGCCTCCGCTCCCTCGGCCGGTGCCGCCGGCTCGGCCAGGTCCACCAGCGCCTCGACGAAGCCGAGCGGCTCGAGCTTGCCCTTCCACGACGCCTCCGCAGCAAAGACGACCTTGTGGCCACGCTTCAGGAGGATGTCGCCGAGGCCGACGCACTGGTTCGTCGGGCCGTACGCCGACTCGGGCATGAACAGGATGGTCAAGGGGCGGTCAGTCATCGGTGGGGGTCCCTTCGTCGTCACGAGACGTCTTGATGAGGAGCGGGTTGCCGGTGCAGAGGCGGGCGTAGTCGAGGAGGAGCTCGCAGGCGACCTCGTGGTCGATCGTCGGGTGACCGGCCATCATGCGGTAGCCGTACGCGTCCTCGAGGGCGACGAGGTTGCGCCCGATCGTCAGGGAGTCCGTACGCAGGTCGAAGGCGCCACGGGCAGCGCCGGTCTCGAGGATCACCTGGTACATCGCGACCTGGCGGTCGTAGAGGGAGGTCAGCAGGGCGCCGTAGACCGGGTGGCGTCGTGCGGCGCCGCCGAGCTCGCAGAAGAGGCGGACGGCGTCGTCGTCGGCGTCGCTGGGCAGGCCGGAGCGGATCGTACGGACCAGCTTCTCGGCGGGGTCCTCGACCGCCGCGAGCATCCGCATGCGCTCGTCGTAGAACCGCTCGGTGCCGGCGCGGTTCGCCTCGAGGATGAGCGACTGCACGTCCGGATAGTGGTAGAGCACCGCACCGGACGTGAGCCCGGCCTGCTTCGCGATCTCGGTCAGCTTGACGTCCGCGCCGTGCTCGATGACCGCCTGCTGCGTCGCACGGATCAGTGCGGCGCGGCGGTCCTTCTGGCCCTGGGTCTTCGCCATCGGGCTCCCTCTTGCGTCTCGTGGTGCGAGTGATTGTGACAGCCTGCCACTACCCGGCAGAAATTTGAAGACTTCTTCAGTGAAGAATCTGTTTCGTCTGTTTCTATTGCATTGCAACCCTTGTCAGGCCCTCAATAGAGATGCAAATGTGTCCCCACCCGCACCAGGCGGGGCCACTGAGAACCTGGAGCCATCATGAAGGCAATCGCGCACCACAGCCGTCGCGCGCTGGCAGCCGCAGCAGGCGTCGCTCTCGTCGCTGCACTCGCCGCGTGCGGCGGGTCGGACGGAGACGACTCCGCGGCCGCTGAACTCGATCCGGACGCCGACCTCAGCAAGCAGTCGATCGTCGTGTCCAACTGGGCGGACTACATGCCCGAGGACGTCGCGGCGAAGTTCGAGGAGGCGACCGGCGCCTCCATGAAGGTGACCAACCACGCCACGAACGAAGAGGTCATGGCGAAGCTGACCGCCGGGTCCGACTCAGGCATCGACGTCGCGTTCGTCTCCGGCCCCTTCGCGCAGGCGCTGGCCGAGCAGGGCCTCGTCGAGCCCATCCACGCCGACCTGATCCCGAACCTCGAGAACCTCGCCGAGCCTGCGACCAAGCTCGCGTACGACGAGGGCAACGAGTACTCCGTCCCCTACACCTGGGGCACGACCGGCATCTGCTACCGCTCCGACCTCGTGAAGGAGGCTCCGACCAGCTGGAACGACCTGCTGGAGCCGGCCCCCGAGCACAAGGGCAAGGTCACGATGATGGCCACCGACCGCTGGCTCATGCTGCCGGCGCAGAAGGCCCTCGGCTTCTCGGCGAACACGACCGACGAGGACGAGATGGCGAAGGTCAAGGACAAGCTCGTCGCGGCGAAGATGAACCTGCTCGCCTACGACGACACGACCTTCTACGAGCGGCTGATCTCCGGCGAGGCCGTGATGGTCGAGGCCTGGGACGGCTGGTGCAACTACGGCACCGCCGAGAACAAGGACATCACCTTCACCGTGCCCGAGGAGGGCAGCGACCTCTGGGTCGACACGATGGTGGTCCTCAAGAGCTCGAAGAACAAGGAGGCCGCGCACGCCTTCATCAACTACCTGCTGGAGCCGGAGAACGGCGCGTGGGCGGCGGAGAACATCCTCTACAACGTCCCGAACCAGAAGGCGATGGACATGCTGCCGGCCGAGCTCAAGGAGCAGTACCCGCCGCTGCAGGTCACCGCGGAGGAGCTCCTCGAGGGTGAGGGCCTGACCGACCTCGGCGAGGCCGCGACGATGTACACCCAGCTCGTCACCGAGATCACGTCGAGCAAGTGACCGACCTGATCAGCAGCACGCCCACCGGGAGGAGCGTCGTCGAGCGCTCCTCCCGGTGGGAGCGTGTCGCCCTTCTCGTTCCCGGGCTCGGTTACGTCACGGCCTTCATGGCCGTGCCGGTCCTGCTCGTGCTCAGCTACGTCTTCTTCCAGCGCGGCCGCTTCGGCGGGGTCGTCTACGAGTTCACGTGGGAGAACTTCAGTCGCGCGCTGGGCCCGACCTACCGCACCGTGCTCGTCGACTCGCTCCTCATCGCGGGTACGGCGACGCTGCTGGCGCTGCTCATCGGCTACCCGGTCGCGTACGCGATCGCCCAGCTGCCGACGCGCTGGCGCAACGTCGCGCTCGTGCTGGTCGTCATCCCGTTCTGGACCAACTTCCTGGTGCGTACGTACGCCTGGATCGTGCTGCTGAGCTCCGAGGGCATCGTCAACCGCGGCCTGGAGCGGCTCGGCGTCATCGAGGACCCGATCACGCTGCTCTACACCCGCGGAGCCGTGGTCGTCGGCCTCGTCTACGCCTACCTCCCGCTGATGATCCTGCCGCTGTACGCGTCGATCTCGAAGCTCGACCCCGAGCTCCGCGAGGCGGCCACCAACCTGGGCGCGAGCCGCTGGCGGGTCTTCCGCGACATCACGTGGAAGCTGACGCTCCCCGGTGCGCTGACCGGCTGCATCTTCGTGTTCGTCCCGAGCCTCGGCAACTTCGTCATCCCCGAGCTTCTCGGCGGAGGCAAGTCGGTGATGGTCGGCAACGTCGTACGCGACCAGTTCCTCAAGGCCCGCGACTGGCCGTTCGGCGCGACGCTCGCGCTCGTCCTCATCGTTGTGCTGGTCGTGCTGTTCTTCGTGCAGTCGCGCGTGAGCCGACGCTTCTCGACGGGAGGGCCCGCATGAGGTCCCTGGGATGGCTGCGCCTGCCGCTGGCGCTGTGCATGCTCTTCCTCTACCTGCCGATCGCGGTGCTGGTCGTCATGTCGTTCAACGGCGGACGCTCGGCCTTCACGATGGACGGCTTCAGCCTCCGCTGGTACGGCGAGCTGGCCGGCAACTCCGCCCTGCTCTCGGCGCTGGGCAACAGCCTCGTCGTCGCGACCGGGGCGACCCTCATCGCCGTCGTCCTGGGCACCACCCTGGCCGTCGGTCTCGCCCGCTACACCCGCTCGTCGGCCCTCGACGCGTACGCGATGTCGTCGGCGATCATGCCCGACCTCGTCCTCGCGATCGGCCTGCTCGCGTTCTACTCGCTGATCTCGATGACCCTCGGCCTGTTCTCGGTGATGCTCGCGCACGCGGTGTTCGGGATGGCCTTCGTCGTCGCCGTGGTGCGTGCCCGGCTGGTCCAGGCCGACCCGGCGCTCGAGGAGGCCTCGCGCGACCTCGGTGCGGGCGCGTTCACGACGTTCCGCCGCGTGACGCTGCCGACGATCGCGCCCGCCGTCGTCGCCGGTGCGCTGCTCACGTTCACGCTCTCGCTCGACGAGTTCGTCATCGCGTTCTTCACCAACGGCCCCACCACGCCGACGCTGCCGATCTCGATCTACTCGATGGTCAAGTTCGGCGTGACCCCTGAGATCAACGCGCTCGCCACCGTGCTGCTCCTCGTGAGCCTCACGGTCGTGATCGCGTCCGCCCGCCTGAGCCGACGTACGGAGACCCCCGATGAGTGACACCCACGTGACCGCGCCGCGCGCGGAGGGACCCGGTGCGCACCAGCCGCCGGACACGAGGAAGCCTCTGGTCGAGATCCGCAACCTGTCGCGTCGCTTCGGTGACGTCACGGCGCTCGACGACGTCAGCCTCACGATCGCCGAGAACGAGTTCTTCGCGCTGCTCGGCCCGTCCGGGTGCGGCAAGACGACGCTGCTGCGGGCGATCGCCGGCTTCGAGCGCCCCGACAGCGGGACGATGCTCCTCGGTGGCCAGGACCTCGTCGGCCTCCCGCCGCACAAGCGACCGCTGAACCTGATGTTCCAGTCGTACGCGCTCTTCCCGCACATGACGGTCGAGGCGAACGTCGCGTACGGGCTGGAGCAGGAGAAGCTCGGCAAGGACGAGATCCGCCGTCGGGTCGGCGAGGTCCTCGAGACCGTCGGGCTGACGGCGACCGCCAAGCGCAAGCCCCACCAGCTCTCCGGCGGCCAGCGCCAGCGGGTGGCGCTCGCGCGCGCCGTGGTGAAGCGCCCCAAGCTGCTGCTGCTCGACGAGCCGCTGTCCGCGCTCGACCGCAAGGTCCGCACGCAGATGCAGCTGGAGCTCAAGCGCCTCCAGCAGGAGGTCGGCATCACCTTCGTCGTCGTGACCCACGACCAGGAGGAAGCCATGTCGATGGCCGACCGGCTCGCGGTCCTCGCGCACGGCCGCGTGCAGCAGGTGGCGACGCCGGTCGAGACCTACCGCCGCCCGGCGAACCTCTTCGTCGCCGACTTCATCGGGGACAGCAACCGGTTCGCCGGCCGCGTCGTCGACGGAGGGCTCCACGTGGACGCCGTCGGGCTGCTCCCCGGACAGGTCGTCGGTGACGTGAGCGGCGAGGCCCACCTCGTCGTCCGCCCCGAGGAGACCCGCCTCGTCGAAGCCGGGCACGGCCTCCTCGACGGACGCGTCGTCGAGACGCAGTTCTACGGAGGCGTGTCGACCGTGGCGGTGGAGGTGCCCGACCACGCCGAGCCCGTGCTGTGCGCGGTCAGCGGCGTCTCGACCGTCGAGCGCGGGGCCGCGGTCTCGCTCACGTGGAACGCCGAGTCGGCCGTCGTGGTCGGAGGGAGTCTGTGACGCGCTACGCCCGGATCCTCGCCGACGCGCGCCCCCGCCCGTACTGGACCGACCGCACGCCCCCGGTGGGCGACGCCGAGCCCCTCGTCGGCGCCGCGCGCGCCGACCTCGTCGTCGTCGGCGGTGGCCTGACCGGCCTCTGGACGGCGATCCTCGCGAAGGACGAGGATCCGTCGCGCGACGTGGTCGTCCTCGAGGCCGGACGGATCGGCGCCGGCGCGTCCGGACGCAACGGCGGGTTCGTGTCCGACTCGCTCACCCACGGCCTCGCCCACGGCACGGCCATGTGGCCCGACGAGCTCGACGACCTGGTGCGGCTGGGCAGGGACAACGTCGCGGAGATCGCGGACTTCGTCGCCCGGGAGGGCATCGACGCCGACCTACGGCTGTGCGGCAAGACGGTCGTCGCGACCCGTCCGCACGAGGTCGAGGCGCTCGCCGCGTCGTACGAGACCCACCGCGCGCACGGCGAGGACGTGACGCTCCTGTCGGCCGAGGAAGTCCGTCGCGACGTCGACTCGCCCACGTACCTGGCCGGGATGCGTGTACGCAGCGGCGGCGGTCTCGTCGACCCCGTCCTCCTGCTGCACGGCCTGACCGGGGCCGCACGCCGTCGTGGTGTCCGCATCCACGAGCGCTCCGTCGTCACCGGCATGAGCCGCCGGGGCGAGGGGGTCGCGGTGACCGTCGAGGGCGGCGCCGTCCACGCGCGGCAGGTGGTGGTCGCGACGAACGCGTTCCCGCCGCTGCTGCGCCGGATCCGCGCGTACACGATCCCGGTCTGGGACCACGTGATCGTCACCGAGCCGCTGTCGGCCGCCCAGCTGTCCGCGATCGGGTGGACGGAGAACCAGGGCCTGACCGACGCCGGCAACCAGTTCCACTACTACCGTCGTACGCCCGACGACCGGATCCTCTTCGGGGGCTACGACGCGATCTACTACTACGGGGCGCGCACCGACGCCGGGCTCGCGCAGCGCGACGCGTCGCACGCGCTGCTCGTCGACCACCTGTACGAGACGTTCCCGGCGCTCGACGGCCTCGGCATCACCCACCGCTGGGCCGGCATCATCGACACGTCGACGCGCTTCACGCCGGTCTTCGGCACGGCGTACGCGGGTCGGGTGGCCTACGCCGTGGGCTACACCGGGCTGGGCGTCGCCTCGTCGCGCTTCGGAGCGCAGGTCGCCCTCGACCTGCTGGCCCGGCGTCGTACGGAGCGCACGCGACTCGCCGCGGTCACCGACCGGCCGATCCCGTTCCCGCCCGAGCCGCTGCGCTACCCGATCGTCCAGGTGATGCGGCACCAGCTCGCACGCGAGGACGCGACCGGCAGGCGTCCGGCGATGCTGCGGGTGCTCGACCGGTTCGGTGTGGGGTTCAACAGCTGATGGAGGAGAACATGGAGCACGTGACCGGAACGTTCATCGACGGGAGCGCCCTCGAGGGGACCGGTGCCGAGGTGACGCTCGTGGACCCTGCGACGGGCGAGACGACCGCCCGCTTCGCCCAGGCCTCGGCCGCCGACGTCGGCGTGGCCGTCGCCGCCGCGCGCGCGGCGTTCAGCACCTGGTCGCGCAAGACAGCCGGTGAGCGGGCACGCGTGCTGCTGCGCCTCGCGGACCTCCTGGAGGCGAACGCGGAGGCGCTCACCGCGTGCGAGGTCGGCGACTCCGGCAAGCCCACCGCGGTCTTCGCCGACGGCGAGCTGCCCTTCGCGGCCGACAACCTGCGCTTCTTCGCGGGGGCCGGGCGCTCCCTCGAGGGCAGCGGCGCCGGCGTCCTGAGCGACGGCTACACCTCGATGCTGATCCGGCGCCCGGTCGGCGTCGTCGGCGCCGTCGCGCCGTGGAACTTCCCGCTCGTGATGGCGATCTGGAAGCTCGGCCCGGCGCTCGCGGCCGGCAACACGATGGTGCTCAAGCCGGCGCCCACGACACCGCGCAGCACGCTGCTGCTCGGCAAGCTCGCAGCGGAGGCCGGCCTGCCGGCGGGAGTGCTCAACGTCGTCACCGGCGGCGCCGACATCGGCGAGGCGCTCGTCGCGCACCCGGACGTCGCGATGGTCTCGATCACCGGGTCAAGCCGGGCGGGCCGGGCCGTCATGGGTGCGGCCGCCGCGCAGACGAAGCGCGTCCACCTCGAGCTGGGCGGCAAGGCGCCCGCGCTGGTCTTCGCCGATGCGGACGTCGCCGCCGTGGCGCAGGGACTCGCGATGGCCGCGACGTACAACTCGGGGCAGGACTGCACGGCCGCCACGCGTCTCTATGTCGAGCGCTCGGCGTACGACGCCGTGGTCGAGGCGGTGGCCGAGCGGATGGCGGCGATCCGGGTCGGCGACCCGCGGGACCCCTCCACCGACATCGGCCCGCTCGTCTCGCGCGAGCACCGCGACCGCGTGCACGGGTTCGTCGAGCGTGCCGTCGCCGCGGGCGCCAAGGTCGTGTGCGGGGGAGAGGTGCCGGAGGGTCCGGGGGCGTACTACCCGCCGACGCTGGTGACCGGCGCCGCGCAGGACTCCGAGCTCGTCCAGGACGAGGTCTTCGGACCGGTCCTCGTCGCGCTCCCGTTCGACACCGAGGAGCAGGCGGTCGCGCTCGCCAACCACAGCGCGTACGGGCTCGCGTCCTCGGTGTGGACCTCCGACGTGTCCCGTGCCCTGCGCGTCACGCACTCCCTCGAGGCCGGCGTGACGTGGGTCAACGACCACCTGCCGATCGCCTCGGAGGCACCGCACGGCGGGGTGAAGGGGAGCGGGTTCGGCAAGGACATGAGCCACGAGGCCGTCCTCGAGTACACCGTGACCCAGCACGTGATGGTCAAGCACGCGGTGGTGGAGGCGCACGACTCCTTCCGACCGGCGTGACGCCCCGGCAACCCGAGATACGGCGCGGATCTCGGGTTGCCGGCTCTCGCGAGTCTCGGGATGATCTCCGGCATCACTTGTCGAGCGACCCCCGGAGGCATCCCGTGGACCGAAGGATCCGTCGCGTCATCGCGGCACTCTCCCTGCTCATCGCCACCAGCGTCGTCGGGGTGGTGGGCACGGCGTCCCCCGCGTCGGCCGACGCCTGCTACACCTGGTCGCGCGCGCTGTCCCAGGGGGCGACGGGCGAAGACGTCCGTCAGCTCCAGATCCGCGTGTCCGGCTACCCCGGGTACGGAGGCGTGCTGGCGCTCGACGGGAGCTACGGCCCCGCCACCAAGGCAGCCGTGACCCGCTTCCAGCAGGCCTACGGGCTCACCGCCGACGGCAACGCCGGGCCAGCCACGTTCTCGAAGATCTACGCCCTCCAGGACGACGACTGCACCCCGGTCAACTTCAGCTATGCCGAGCTCAACCGCTGCAACAGCACCTGGTCCGGAGGCGCGGTCTCGGCTGCCACCGCGAAGGCCAACGCCCTCGTCACGATGTGGAAGCTGCAGGCGCTGCGCCACGCCTTGGGCGACCGCCCGCTCGTCGTCAACAGCGGGTTCCGCAGCACCTCGTGCAACAGCGCCGTCGGTGGCGCGTCGAACAGCAGGCACCTCTACGGCGACGCGGCCGACCTCGGCGCCGGGACGCAGGGGTTCTGCACGATCGCGAAGCAGGCGCGCAACCACGGCTTCAACCAGATCCTCGGTCCGGGCTACCCCGACCACGACGACCACATCCACGTCGCGAACCCGGGAACGCGCTTCTGGTCGGCACCTACCTGCGGGATCTGAGCGCGAGCGGGGCGATGCCTGCGAGGACGAGCGCCGCACCCACGGGGAGGAGGTCGAGGTCGAACCCGAGGAGCAGGAACCCGCCGAGCGCCAGCACCGGCGAGACGATCGGCAACCTGCGCAGAGGGCGTACGGCCATCACCAGCAGCGTGACCAGTCCGAGCTGGAAGAGGAGAGGGCCGGCCGCTTGAAGCGGGTCCGGAAGTGGCGCGGCCTCCTTGAAGGAGGGGAGGAGGTCGCCGAGGATCACCCACGCGAAGCACGCCACGCCGAGGATGCCCGCGGTCGCGGCTGCGTTCGCTACCGCACGTGAACCACCGAGGTGAACGATCTCGCCGCGCAGGGCCACGACGAGGATCGCGAAGAACGCGAAGCTGGCGAGGAAGAGGACGTGGCCGACGTCCCAGGCGAGGCCGGGGCCGTGGTCGCCGTCGGCGCCGTCGATCAGGCGCAGGACGCCGTACAGGAAGAGGAGGACAGGTGCGGCGATCGCCGCGAGACGAAGCGTGGAGGCTCTGGGCATGGTTTCACCTTCTTCCGTCAGCGTCGCGGTCTGCATCGGGGGAGAGCCTGGTTCCTCGGTCTCCAGCCCCTTAGGGGCTTCCACCGTTCGACCCCTGCACCGGGGCCGATGCATCCGGACACGCCCTGACCGGAAGCCTTCGTACGGTCGACCGATGGAGACGACAACTGAGCAGACGACTCTGGCACCGTTCCGCATCGACATCCCGCAGGATCGGCTCGACGACCTCGCACAACGTCTCGCACGGACGCGGTTCTCCACGCCGCTGCCGGGAGACGGCTGGGACACCGGCGTCCCGACCGCGTACCTGCGCGAGGTCGTCGACTACTGGCGCGACTCCTACGACTGGCGTGCCCAGGAGGCCGCGCTCAACGCGTACCCGCAGTTCCTCACCGAGATCGACGGCCAGCAGATCCACTTCCTGCACGTCCGTTCCGCTCACGAGGACGCGCTGCCGCTGGTGCTCACGCATGGGTGGCCGGGCTCCTTCGTGGAGTTCCTCGACGTGATCGGACCGCTGACCGACCCCAGGTCGTACGGGGGCAGGGCGACGGAGGCGTTCCACGTCGTGATCCCGACGCTCCCGGGGTTCGGGTTCTCGGGTCCGGTCCACGAGGCCGGCTGGGACGTTCCGCGGATCGCGCGTGCGTGGGCCGAGCTGATGCGTCGGCTCGGCTACGACCGGTACGGGGTCCAGGGCGGTGACATCGGCGCGGCGGTAGCGCCTGCGGTGGCGCGCGCGACGGGCAGCGACGGCACGGCCGGCAGCACCGTCGTCGGGGTGCACCTCAACGGCAACGTCGGCGTCGCGGTGCGCGAGCTCGGCGAGGAGGAGCTCGCCAGCCTGACCGATCTGGAACGCGACCGCGTGCGCCGTACGGCTGAGTTCATGCAGGAGCAGTTCGGCTACATCGCGATCCAGTCGACTCGCCCGGCGGCGCTCGGGGCGGGTCTCGCCGACTCTCCCGTGGGGCAGCTCGCGTGGATCGCCGACAAGCTCCGCGAGTGGACCTTCCCGCGCGAGCAGCTCCCGCACGAGATCCTCGGGACGGACCGGATGCTCACGAACGTGATGCTCTACTGGCTCACCGACACCGCCGCGTCGTCGGCGTACGTCGGCTACGCGAGCGCTCAGAGCTGGGGAGAGCCGCTGCCGGTGACCGGCGTGCCGACCGGGGTGATCGTCTTCGCCGGTGACGTCGGCATCCGCCGCTTCGCGGAGCGCGACCACGCGATCACCCGGTGGGTCGACGTCGAGGACCACGGCGGCCACTTCGCTGCGTGGGAGACGCCGAACGAGCTCGTCGAGGACGTCCGCGCCTTCTTCGCCGACCTGCGCTGAGCACGGCCGGTCGAGCAGCCCGAGCCGCCGCCCTTGGTTGGTCGAGCAGTCCGAGCCGCTAGGTGAGGACGTATCGAGACCCGGGGTCTCGATACGGGCTCCGCTGGCGCTCCGCCCTACTCGACCAGCGGAGGGTTGGTTGGGTCTCGATACGGGCTCCGCTGGCGCTCCGCCCTACTCGACCAGCCGGGGGGAGTGGTTGGTCGAGTAGTCCGAGCCGCTAGGCGAGGGCGTATCGAGACCGATCAGCGCCGCTTCGACACACTCAGCGACGCCTCGAAGCGTCGCTGAGTGGTGCGAAGTGGCGCCGAGTGGCCCGAGGGCTCTCGATACGTGGGCTCGGCCAGCGGGGTCTCCTGCTCGACCGGCCAAGTTCCTCGGGTGGCGTACAAGCGTCTCGACGGGTGACGTGAGTCACACTACTGTGACCGCCAGCGGGCGACGACGACGTCGCCGGAGGAGGGGCAGAGATGTCGGGCTTCGTCGTACGCCGCGTGGTCGCGGTCGCCGCCAGTGTGGCCGTGGCCGCCGTAGGCCTGGTCGCCGCGGAGAGCGCGAGCGCGCACGGCGGCAACCAGTTCCAGATCACGGTGCTCTCCGGTGCGCCGGACCAGGTGACGGGCGGTGACGCGCTCGTCGAGGTGTCGGTGCCGCGGACGGTCCGTACGCGCGACATCCGCATCACGCTCGACGGCGACGACGTGACGGCGGCGTTCGACGCGTCCACCGACCGTACGCTCGTCGGCCTGGTCGAAGGGCTGGACGAGGGCAAGAACCGGCTCCGCGTCTCCCCCCGAAAGGGACGCGCCGCGAGCAAGAGCGTCACGCTCGTCAACCACCCGGTCAGCGGTCCGATCTTCTCCGGCCCGCAGCAGCAGCCGTTCGTGTGCACCACCGCGCGCGGTCGCTTCGACGGCCGTCCGATCCTCGGTCAGCCACTCGTCGACAACCAGGACCGGTTCGGCATCCCGGTCGCCGCGGAGGACGCCGACGGTGACTACCCGCAGGACGGTCGCGGCTATCCGACGGCCGACGCCGACATCGTCGGCTGGAGCGGCAACTGCGCCGCCGAGACGCGCTTCGGCTACGTCTACCGCTCGACCACCGACAACCGCTTCCACTGGCTCGACGACCCCTCGAACCCGCCGGCCGACACCGCGACGACCACCACGATGGACGGCAAGACGGTGCCGTTCATCGTCCGGTGGGAGCGCGGGACCATCAACCGCTTCATCTACAGCGTCGCGATGCTCGCGCCGGTGGGGGAGGCCGACCCGACCCGCCCTGACGACTCCCTCTGGAACAGGCGTCTCGTCTTCAGCTTCCAGGGCGGCGTCGCCATCGGGCACACCCAGGGCACGACGAGCGAGAGCGCGATGCTGCCCGCCGACCTGCTCAAGCTCGGGTACGGGGTGATGTGGTCCAGCGGCACCCGTACGAGCACGCACTACAACCTCCAGGTCGGCGGCGAGACCGCGCTGATGCTCAAGGAGCACACGGTCGAGACGCACGGCGTGCCCGACTACACAGTCGCGGTCGGCGGGTCGGGAGGCGCGATCCAGCAGTACGTGTATGCGCAGAACCACCCGGGCCTCATCGACGCCGCGATCGCGCAGTACTCCTACCCGGACATGGTCACGCAGGTGATCCACGTCGGTGACTGCGAGCTGCTCGAGCACTACTTCGACGCGACCGACCGGGCGAACCCCAAGTGGAAGGACCCCGAGGTCCGTCAGGCCGTCATCGGTCTCAACGGGACGAGCTTCCCGAAGAACCTCTCCGCGGGCGAGACGGCCCAGTGGAACCAGCTGTACGCCGCCTACCAGGCGCTCGGCTACCAGGTGATGACGCGTGACCCCGCTTCGCCCGCCCCCGCTCTCATGGAGTGCAAGCCGGGCTGGTTCGGGCTGACTCCGCTCGCGATGAACCCGACCTTCACCGACGTCGAGGACCTCGACAAGCTCGCCCAGGGCGTCGACGGCGTGGAGTGGACCCACTGGGCGGACCTCGTCAACGTCTACGGCACCGACGAGAGCGGTTACGCGCGCGTGCCGTGGGACAACGTGGGTGTGCAGTACGGGCTCGAGGCGCTGACCGACGGCGTGGTCACGCCCGCGGAGTTCCTCGACCTCAACGCGAAGGTCGGCAGCTGGAAGGACTCGGCGGAGATGGTCGAGGAGGGCTTCCCGTTCGCCGGGTCGTTCTCCCCGCAGAACTTCGACCCGTGGAGCTCCCGCAACATGCAGCTCAGCCCGGACGGCGGGACCACCCCGGCGCCACGGCGCGAGGGCGACCGCGCCGCGATGCGCGCGGCGTACACGTCCGGCATGCAGTTCCAGGGCGACATCGACATCCCCGTGATCGACTGGCGTCCGTACCTCGAGGACGAGCTCGACATGCACAACGTCCACCAGTCGTTCGCTGCACGGCAGCGGATGCTGAACGCGGACGGCGACGCTTCCAACCAGGTCGTCTGGTTCACCGACGCGCGGCCGAGCCAGCAGTTCGACCAGACGCCGATGGCGTTCGCCGTGATGGACGAGTGGATGCGCAACATCGCCGCCAACCCGAGGCGCGGTGTCGCCGGCAACAAGCCCGCAGCGGCGGTCGACTCGTGCTTCGCGACCGACGGATCGCTGATCGCGTCGGGCCGGAGGGTGTGGGACGGCGTCCTCGACTCGCGCGCGGCGGGCGCGTGCACGCAGCGGTTCCCCATCTACTCCACCTCGCGGCGCGTCGCCGGTGGGCCTTACGAGGGCGGCATCTGGAAGTGCGCGCTGCAGCCGGTCGACGCGGCGATCGCCAAGGGTCTGTACGGCTCCTGGCGTCCGTCGGCCGCGGAGCGGGCACGCCTGAAGCAGATCTTCCCCGGCGGCGTCTGCGACTACCGGAAGGGCGATCAGGGCAAGCCACGCGGGCGGTGAGCCGGAAGGGCACGGCACTTCGGGAGGCGCTGCACGGGGCGGTTGGCATACCAGGAACAAGGCCTGGCACTATGCGACAATCCCCCGACCAAGGAACTTCTGCATGCCCAAGCGCAAAGCCGCCGCCACCCCGTCCGGCCCCGCCCTGATCGAACGTCTGGTGAAGCGGTGCAGCACCCCTGACCACTTCCCGGTCGCAAGCGGTTCGTCGCTGGCCGCTGACGACATCGCGAGCCGTCCGTTCTCGACGAGCAACGTCCTCCGGATGACGTTGACCGCCGGGATCGACCATCTTCATGCCGCGAAGGTGCTCGTCATCGACCAGCAGGTGCCGCACAACGCCGCGACCTGGTCCCTCGCCCGCGGCGCCCTGGAGAACCTGGCGACGGCGTATTGGGTCCTCGGGCCGGACCGACGTGACGACCGCATCGAGCACACGCTGCGCTGGCACGCGCAGGACATCATGGACGCGGCGACGGCCACCGGGCACCTCGACGTCGCGAGCACCGCGTCGGCGGACGCCCGCCTGGCCGAGCTCGACAACGTCGCGCACCGACGCCAGCTCGCGACCGAACGGGTGCGCCGCGGCTACACGATCACCGACGCCGTCGCGTACGCGGAGCTGTGCCTCCCGCACCCTGCGCTCGGGGTGCGCCGTCCCTGGCAGCTCAGCTCGGGCTTCGCCCACGGCCAGCCGTGGGTCGAGGGTGGCGCGCCCGCGCTCGAGGCGGGTACGCCGAGCGCGCCGAGCGGCATCCAGTACCCCTACCTCGCGGCCGTCCAGCTTCTGGAGGCGTTCCTCCGCCTGTACGAGGTGCGGGCGAACACGTCGCTGGTGTAGCGCGCGCCCGGTCAGCCGCAGGAGTCGCAGACGCCCGTCGCCGGCACCGCCATGAAGCACTGCGGACAGACGACGACGGGCCGCTCGACCTTCTTCACGGCGGGCTCGCGGCGGGTCGGGGCCGACGCACGCGCCCGGACCCGCGGCGAGGGCGCCGGCCGCCCGCCGCCGGCCGGGAGGACCGCGCCGAACCGCTGGTAGCAGGCCAGGCGCTGCTCGGCCGCGTGACGCTCGGCGTCGTCGACCGGCGTACCCGTGACGCGCGCGACCGTCTGCGGGTAGCCGTCGAGCACCCGCCCGTCCTCGCGCACGCACAGCGCCGCGAGGAGCGGCTCGCCCTGCGCGTGGGCCGCCGCCACGACCTCCGCCAGGACCTCGTCGATCCAGGTGGCGGTGCGCACGCGGGTCTTCACGGCCGTCCTGCGCTGCACCTCGGCGGCGAGCTCCTCGTCGGTGAGGTCGCCGCCGTACTCGCGCGCCTTCTCGATCAGGACCTCGCGGGCGCTCTTGGCCCAGAGGTGCTTGGCGGTCTCGTACGCGACCGGTTGTCCGTCGCCGATCCTGAAGGTGCTGGCACTCACCCGGCGATCGTACGCGGCAGTCGGACGACCCTTCGTCGGGCGCCCTGGGCGACGACCGTGGCCACGGCTTCGAGCGGTCCTCGGCCGACGTAGCGCCGCCACGGGAGCGCGATCGCCGCCGCGAGAGCCGCGTGCACGAGGAAGGGGTGGTCGATCGTCACCGGGAGCACCGTCGCGACCAGGACCACGTGCAGGGAGTAGAGCGTGAACGTCATGCTGCCGATCGCGGCGACCGGCCACAGCGCCTGACCGACGGCGTGCTCGAGCAGAAGCATCAGGCCCAGCACCGCGAGCGCGCAGCCGAGGGTGTGCAGGAGGTCGGGCGGCGCACCGGAGTGCGGCGAGGCGATGCCGAGCCATCCCCACGACGTCGTGGGGGTCGTCCCGAAGAACCCGACGTGCAGGACGTCGTCGCCGACCGGACCCGAGGTGAGGTGTCCGCCGGTACCGGCCCCCTGGAGCTCGGCGAGGCCGCCGGCCGCGAGCCACCACGCCGAGCCCGCGTACGCGACCACGGCGAGCGCGATCCCCCCGGCGGTCATCCATGCGGCCACGGCGGCGCGCCGGAGAGGGAGGCGTCCGACGCCCATGCCGACAAGCAGGTACGCCGTCCAGGTGAGGACCGGGTAGTAGCCGGTGAGCAGCAGGCTCGACGCGGTGCCGCCGGGATCGGTGAGGAGGATCGCCGCGTTCGGGACGCCGGCGTCGAGAGAGACGTCGCCCCCCTGACGGAGCCACTGGCTGAGGACCGGACCGACCACCGCCCATCCCAGGCCGAGCCCGATGAGCGGGCCCGCACGCAGCGGGAGGAACGGCAGCGCGACGACGAAGAGGACGCCGTAGTAGCAGAGGATCACGGCCAGCCCGGAGTCGAAGACGCCCAGGATCAGGCCGACCGCGAAGATCACCGCCGCGCGGGCCGCCGTCGCTGCCGCGGCTCCCGCCCATCCGCGTCCGCGCGGGGGTGTGGTCGCGCCGCTGGCGAGGGCGATGCCGACGCCGGCGAGGAGCGCGAACAGCGCAGAGGCCCGACCCGCCGCGAGTACGTGCGCGACGGACGCCTCGCCCCCCGGCCCCACACGAGGCTCGACGTGGGTCGCGATCATGCCGATCAGCGCGACCGCCCGAGCGGCGTCGACACCGAGCAGCCGCCGCCGCGAGAGGATCGTGGACCGCTCCGGCACGCGTTCAGCGTACGGCGCCGGCCGCCTCCCGGTCGGTCACCACGTACGCGTCGGGGTGGCGTTGGACGATCGACGCTGGGCACGCCGGGTCGACGGGCCCCCTCAGCGCCGCCGCGACGGCGTCGGCCTTGCGGGCGCCGAGGGCGATGACGACGAGTCGTCGCGCGCGCATGATCGTCGCCAGACCTTGAGTGATGGCGTGCGTCGGGACGTCGGTGGGGGAGCCGAAGAACCGGGCGTTGTCGCGGCGGGTGGTCTCGGCGAGGCGGACGACGCGGGTGCGGGAGTCGAGGTCGGAGCCCGGCTCGTTGAACCCGAGGTGACCGTTGCGTCCGATGCCGAGCACCTGCACGGCCACGGACGCCTCGACCACCTCGCGCCCGTACCGCTCGGCCTCCGCGTGCGGGTCGGCCGCCTGCCCGTCCGGACCGCGGACGTCCAGGCGGAGGGCGTCGGCGACCTCCCGCCGGATGACCGACGCGTACGAGTTCGGGTCGCCTGCGGCGAGTCCGAGGTACTCGTCGAGCAGGTAGCCGCGCTGGGCGACGGGGAGCCTCACCTCGCCGCTGCGCACCCGGCGGACGATCTCGTCGTACGCCCCGAGGGGGGAGGAGCCGGTGGCGAGGCCGAGGGCGCTCACGCCGTCGAGCACCTCGAGGATCAGGTCTGCGGCCGTGGCCGCCACCTGGTCCGCGGAGTCGCGGACCAGGTGGCGGGCGGCGGGCGGGTGCGGAGGCGTCACCGCACCCGCCCGGACGAGCTCGCCGTGCCGCTCACGCGGTCGGGGTCGAACCCGAGGAGGACCGTCGACGGCCTCGACGTCACCGGGATCCGTACCTGCTGCCGACCCGGTCGGAGCGAGGCCTCGGCCGACCCGAGGGTCCGTCCGTCAGCGCCCGTGACCGCGAACAGGTGGGCCGTGCCACGCTGGTTGACGTCGACGGTCGCGATCACCGTGTCCCCGCGCACGGTCGCCCGGATCACCCGCGCGGTCGTGCGTGGCGCGAGCGTGGGGAGTCCCGACAGCCCGACCCCGGACCGTACGGCCTGCGCGATCGACTGCGGCGAGTCGAGGCTGTCCAGCGCGGGGAAGTCCAGCCGCGGCGCCACGGTGTCGACCTCGGGGGGCGCACCGCCCCCGAGCTCGAGGCGTCCCCAACGGTACGGATCGCCCTGGACCCCACCCCACGTAGACCAGCCGAGCCGCGTCTGGCCCGCCTTGTCCTGGGTGTCGGAGTCGTAGACGAACATGTTGAAGCCCAGCCGGTCGGGGTCGACCGTCGCCGGCAGCGCGGCGAGCGGGACCTTCATCTCGATGACGTAGCCGGTGTACGGCGACGACACGGACGAGGCCATCTCGAACCCTGGCGCGACGTTGTCCGGGTCGAGTGTCGTCTCGTCCGAGCCGCCCTCGCCGGACATCGGGAACGCGCCGATCGGCCCCTGGGTGTTGTCGGCGTCGCGTGCGGCGCACGACTGCCCGGACGTGGTGAAGGGCAGCGCCCCGACCTTGAAGGTGGTGGAGGTGTTCTCCGACGTGCCCGCGGGGTCGAGGGCGACCTCGAGCGAGTCGACGCGCCAGTGCCGCTTGCAGTCCGACGGCTCGAGCACCGCGCTCTTGACGTCGTCGGTCACCTTCGCGGCGACGTAGAGCGCGTCGCCGGCACGCGTGACGTACCCCGTGGCGCTGCAGTCGGCCGGCGACGTGCAGGCCTCGCCCTCCCAGCGCCGCGACAGGTCGAGCGTGGCTGCGTACTCGCCCTCACCGACCGTCCCGTCGAGGGTCGGCGCTGCCGTCTCGCCGACCTGCGTGGTCGGCACCAGCTCGAGCGCCGCCGTCGAGGTCGCCGAGCCCGCCGTGCTCGTCGTCGTGATCGTGTACGCGTAGTCGCCTCCGACACCGCCTTCGTTCGAGGTCGGCAGCGTGTCGTCGGTGTTCGTCACCTCGAAGGCCAGGCGCTGCGTGGCATCCGGTGCGAGATCCTCGTACGCCAGCGTGGCGTCCGTTGCCGTGAACCCGTCGGGCAGGTCGACGGTGACCTCGCCGGACTGTGCCGTGTCGCTGTGGTTCGTGACGTCGATCCCGACCGCACGCGTGCCGCCGCTGGGCAGGGTCAGCACCGGTGCGACGAGGCCGCGCAGCTGGGGAAGGCCGACCGTCGGGGCCCACTCCTCGAACTCCGCGACCTGCGGGAGCAGCTCCTGCGTGCCGGACACGGCGGGCGTCACCGACAGCTTCTGGTTGGTGTAGCCGCGCCGGCCGGCCGCGCGGACGTCGAGGCCGACGAGCGCACGGGTGTTGGCGGTCGCGTCGTCCGGCGCGGTCACGGTCACCTTCCGGGTGACGGTGGTGCCGCGCGGGACCGTGCCGAACGACACCGTGCGCGTGCCTCGCCAGCCCTCGGGGAGCGCGACGGCTCCGGTCGCCCGCGTCAGCCGGGTGTGCCGGGGCGCCGTGAGACGGGCCTGCAGCGTGACCGACTGGCCGGGGACGAGGTCGACCGTACGACCGGTCAGCTCGAGACCGGTCCCGAGCGGGAGTCCTCCGCGCGACCGCAGCGTCGCGCCCTGGAGCATCGTCGCCGGTGACGCGGCCGCAGCCGACTGGTCCCCGCGGGTGAACGGCACTCGCGAGGCGACCTGGGTGAAGGAGTCGCACGCGATCGCCTCGGGATCGGTGCTGGGATCGGGGAAGCCCGCCCAGCCCTGCGAGGCGTACCGGCGCTGCGCTTCCCGCTCGACGAGCGCCCAGGTCTTGCCGCTGGCGGAGCGCGCTCCCGCCCAGACTCCGTACACGTCATCGGTGGGGTCGGTCGGGGTGAAGGTGCGCGGGCAGGCGGACCCGGGCTGCCCGCTCCCGCGGGCGGAGTTCAGGAAGAGCTTGTCCGGCGCGTACGGGCGCAGCCCTTCGCGGGTGATCTGTGACCGGAAACGCGAGGGGTCGCCGGCGACCGCGTACGCCTCCGCGGCGAGCCGCGCCGCCTCCTGGTGGCCCCCGTGGTTGCCGGGCGTCGGCGCCGGCGTCATGGTCACCACCACGTCGGGACGCGTCTGGCGCACGACACGGACCAGCCGCTCGAGCGTGTCCTCGGAGTCCCATGCCAGCTGGTGCAGGGGAGCGCTCACCGAGTAGTAGAAGTCGACTTTGTCGAGGTTGAACACGTCGCGGACTCCCGCGACCCCGACGGCGGCGCGCTCCTCGCGCTCGCGGATCAGCCCGAGCGCCGGTCCCTCCTCGGGGCCGACGGCGTTGCCACCGCCTTCGCCGCGGGTGATCGTGACGACGCCCACGCGGCTGCCGTACTGCTCGCCCCACTGCCCGAACGTCGAGAGGCGCCCGGACTCGTCGTCGGGGTGCGCACCGACGAAGAGGACGTCGAGGTCGACCGCCTTCGTGGTCTTGGCCTTCCCGGGCTTCGCCGAAGCCGCCGTGGCGGCGGGGGCGGCGGGGGCGGCGACGAGTCCGGCGACCAGCAGGGCGCCTGCGGCCATCGCGGGTGCGGCCATCCAGCGCCGTCGTGAGGGCGGCGCGGAGCCGCCGAAGGTCGAGGAGCGTGTCGTGTGTTGCGTCATTGGGTCCCCCTTCTGTCTCATGTCGATCGACGGTCCACCGCGTGGGTCAGCCCTTCACCGCCCCTTCGGTCATGCCACGGATGAAGTGGCGCTGGGCCACGAGGAAGAGCAGCAGCATCGGCAGCGCCACGATGAGCGCGGCGGCCGCGAGCAACGAGGGCGAGCCGGTGTACTGGCCGCTGAAGAACGTCAGGCCGAGGGGTGCCGTGCGGAGCTCCTCGTTGCTGGGGATCATCACCAGTGGCAGCAGGAACTCGTTCCAGGTCCACATCGAGAAGAGGACGACCATCGTCACGACCGCCGGGCGACCCATCGGCAGCAGCACGGACCAGAAGGTGCGGAAGTGCCCGGCGCCGTCGAGCCGCGCCGCCTCGACGAGCTCGCGCGACGTCCCGCGGAAGTAGGCGCGCATCCAGAACGTGCCGAACGCCAGCGACTGGGCGACCTGCGGGAAGATCAGCGCCTGGTAGGTGTTGATCTGGTCGAGCTCGCGCAGCTGGTAGTAGAGCGGGACGACGATCGCCTCGTTCGGGATCATCAGCCCGAGCAGCAGGACGTAGAACAGCACGGACGAGCCGCGGAAGCGCATGGTCCCGAACGCGTAGCCGAGCAGGCACGACAACGCCGTCGCGAGCACGACCACGCACAGCGTCACGACGACGCTGGAGCGCATGTACGTCGAGAAGTGCCCCTCGTCCCAGGCCGTGGAGAGATTGCTCCACACGATGCCGGTCTCGTTGGGGTTGTCGGAGACGAACGCCGATGCCACGATCATGGCGATCGGGAAGAGGGCGACCAGCGAGCCGACGGCGAGGACGACGATCGTGACGCTGCGCTCGAGCGGTGAGGTCCTCATCGGTCCTCCCGCTCCGGGATCCGGTTCACGAGGACCGTCAGCACCATGATGAACGCCGCCAGCAGCAGCGCGATCGTGACGCCGGTGCCGACGTCACCCTGGCGCATCGACTTCATGTAGACCTCGTACGCCGGGACGGCCGTGGCGCCGCCCGGGCCGCCCGAGGTCATCAGGTAGACGAGGTCGAACGTCCGCAGGGCCGCCACCATCGTCAAGGTCAGGGCGACGGCGAGCTCGTTGCGCAACGACGGCAGGCTCACCGCGAGGGTCTCCCGGAAGAACCCGGCGCCGTCGAGCCGGGCGGCGTCGTAGATCGCGCGGTCGACCCGGGACAGGCCGGCGAGGAAGAGCACGGTGCACAGGCCGGTGCCGAGCCATGTGCCGACGAGCCCGATCGCGACCAGCGCCGTGCTCGGGTCGCCCAGCCAGCCGCGCGCGATCCCGTCGAGCCCGATCGCGCGCAGGGCGTCGTTGAGCGGACCGTCGGGGGCGAGGATGCGCTTCCACGCCACGGCGACGACGGTCAGCGCGATCACCTGGGGGACGAACACCACCGCCTGGAAGATCCCCCTCCCGCGGACCGTCGAGCGGGTGAGGAGAGAGGCCGCGAACAGCCCCAGCACGACCGGGATGAAGGAGAAGAACACCACCAGCACGAGCGCGTGCCCGAACGGTGCGCGCAGGGTGGGGTCCGTGAGCACGTCGACGTAGTTCTGCAGGCCCACCCACGTGCCCGGGGACAGCCCGTCCCAGGCGAACAGCGACAACCACGCCGCGTACACCAGCGGGGCGAGGAGGAAGAGCGTCAGGACGACGAACCCCGGCAGGAGATAGAGGTACGCGACGCGCCGCGGCTCGCCGGGCGGCCCGGGGCGGCGACGCGCGCCCCGGCCGGAGCGGGTGTCGCGCACCCGGTCTCCGGTCGGGACGGCGACCGTCTCCTCGCTCGTCACTCGTTCTGGTCCGTGAAGTCCGTGTAGCTCTTCTCGAGCGTGTCGAGGAACGCGGCCGTGTCGATCGTGCCGGCGCTGAGCTTCTGCAGCTGCTGACCGAGCAGGTCGCTCATGTCTGGGGTCGCCCAGTCGAGGTACGGCACGAGGGCGTCCTCCTCGGTGACCTTGTTCCAGGCGGTGATGACCTCCTTGCCGACCCCTGTGGCGCTCGCCGCGTCACCGTCGATGACCGGCAGCCCGCCGTTCTCCTGGATCACCTTCATCGCGTCGGCGTTGGTGAGGAAGTCGAGGTACGCGGCGGCGGCGTCGGCGTGCTCGCTCGCCTCCGTGATCGCGAACGGGAGGCCCGTCCCGCCGGTCACCGCCGGCTCGCCCACCGGCCCCACAGGCGGGAGGGCGAAGCCGAGGTCGTCGCCCATCGCCGCCTCCAGGTCGGCCTGGTACCACGTGCCGCCGATCATGAACACGCCTTGCCCCTTCGCGAAGTCGCGCCACGCGGTGTCGTTCGGGACGGCGTTGAAGTCGGGCGTGAGGTAGCCCTCGTCGACCCAGGACTTGAAGAGGTCGGCGCCCTGCACGTTCTCGTCGGACGTCCAGGAGGCGCCCTTGCGGCCGTAGCCGAGAGCGCGGGTGTCGTCACGCGGCACGTACTGGTTCATCGCGACGCCGAAGTCGTGGATCGCGGGCCAGGCCTCGGCGTTGCCGAGCTGCACCGGCAGCTCACCGGCCGCCTTGGCGGCCTTCATCGCCGACTCCATCTCCTCGAGCGTCTGAGGAGGCTCGATCCCGAGCGAGCCGAGCTTCTGCTTGTCGTACCAGAGCCCGACCATCTCGCCGACCTGCGCCATCCCGTACAAGGTGCCCTCGCCGAACGTCTTGCCGTCGTCGCTGTACGAGGCGGTGCTGCGCACGGACTCGGGGAAGCGCTCGTCCCAGCCGTAGACCTCCGCGTACCCGTCGAGCGACCGCAGCAGCCCGGCGGCGACGAACTGCCCCATGTCCGCACGGCCGTTGTTGACCTGGACGACGTCCGGCGGGTCGTCGTTGGTGATCGCGAGGCGGACCGTCTTCTGGAGGTCGTCGAACGACTTCGACGTGCGCTTGATCGTCACGTTCGGGTACTTGGCCTCGAAGGCCGCGTTGAGCGCCTCGATCTGCTTGGCCTGGCCGCCGCGGACCTCCTGGTCCCAGACGTCGAGCGTGATGTCGCCCATCGAGGCGACGTCGGTGGAGATGTCCTCCGGCTTGGCGTCCTCGCCGTCGTCACCCCCTCCGCCCCCGGGCGTACAGGCGGACAGCGCGAGCACCGCGCTCACCGCTGCGACGGCGACGGCGAGCACCGGCTTCTTGACGGCACGAACGGTCATGGACGGCTCCTGTGGTCACTCGCCCCGCGGGGCGATGCGGAAATCTCGGGTGGGAGGCGGGGGAGGGTTGTGGCTCGGGTGGTCGTGGGTGTCGCCCACGAAGCCGATGGTGGCGACCGCGCGCCCGTACGTGCGGTGCTCGACGGTCGCGAGGACGTCCTCGAGGAAGGCGTAGTCGCGCGACAACCACGTGTCCGGCTCGACGCCCTCCCACCACTCGCAGATCGCGCCCCAGCCGGGCGCGGCCAGCGCGCCGCCGAAGTCGCGGACGGAGAGCGCGGCGCACAGGTTGGCGAAGCGTAGCCGCTGGATCAGCGGCCACTCGCGCAGCGTCGCCGCGACCAGTCCCGCGAGGAACACGTCGCCGGCCCCGGTCGGGTCCAGCGCCGGCACGTTGAGCGCCGGCACCCAGGCGGTCTCGCCGGTCTGCGCGTCGGCGGCGTACGACCCGGAGCTGCCGGCGGTGACGACGGCGAGAGGGACCCAGTCGCGGATGCGCTCGAGCGCGGCCCCCGGCGAGTCGGTGCCGGTGTAGGTCATCGCCTCCAGGGCGTTGGGCACGAACGCGTAGCAACCGTCGAGCCGCTCGCGCAGCTGCGTGGAGTCCCATCGTCCGGTCGGGTCCCAGCCGACGTCGGCGAAGACCAGCGTGCCCCGCTCGGCGGCGGTGTCGACCCAGGCCGGCCGCTCGTCGGCCACGTCGGCGAACGCGGCGCGGGCCGCCGGCGTGATGTCGGGGGCGGTGATCTCGGCTCGAGGAGCCTTGTGCGCGTGCGTGATCATCGCGCGGTCCATGTCGTACGCGAGCGACACGGTGACGGGGGAGTGCCAGTGCTCCCAGCGGTGGGAGCGCGACAGGTCGATCGACTCGTCGTCCTCCAGCGTCGCCCACAGGTAGTCGCCGTACATGTCGTCGCCGAACGCCGCCGCCAGCGACGTCTTGAGGCCGAGACGGGAGGCGGCGACCGCAAGGGTCGCAACGCCTCCCGGGCTGGAGCCCATACCGGACGTCATGACCTCGCGGCCGCCGACCGGCGCCTCCTGGAGCCCGGTGAAGATGATGTCGAGGAACACGGGCCCGGTCACGAAGAAGTCGTACGTCACGTCCTCGTCGGCTGCGGCTTCGGGAACCATTCCGTGAGTCTCGCTCAACTGCGCAGGAACGCGCAAGAGGTGCGCTCCGATGCGTGTTCATGCGCAGAACTGACTGTTATGGTCGCCCTGTGCGCGCCAACCTTCGTCACGAGCGACTGCTCGACCTGCTCGACACGAGCGGTCCGGTCGACGTCGCCACGCTCGCCCGCGTGCTCGACGTGAGCGACGCGACGATCCGGAGAGACCTCTCCGCCCTGGAGAGCGCCGGTCGGCTGCGGCGGTTGCGAGGAGGCGCCGCGCCGGCGCTCGACCGCGAGGCGCCCTTCGAGCGCGTCGCCACGCAGAACCCGCTCGAGAAGCGGGCGATCGCCGAGCAGGCCGCGACCCTCGTCCCCGACGACGCGGTCGTGGTGCTCGACATCGGGACGACCACCAGCCTCCTCGCGCGCGCCCTGCGCGGGCGCCGCGTCACCGTCATCACCTCCAGCCTCGCCGTCTACGACGAGCTGCGTGACGATCCCGTCGTCGACCTGATGCTCCTCGGCGGTCTGGTGCGCACGAACTACCACTCGATGGTCGGGTTCCTGACCGAGCAGGCGATCGCCCAGGTGCAGGCCGACCTGCTCTTCCTCGGCACCAGCGGGGTCCGGCGCGACGGGTCGGTGTTCGACACGACCGCCGTCGAGGTGCCGGTCAAGAAGGCGATGCTGCAGGTCGCCGACCGGGTCGTGCTCCTCGCCGACCACACCAAGCTCCCCGGCGGCGGCTACGCCCGCGTGTGCGGACCCGACCAGTACGACGTGCTCGTCACCGACCAGGGCGTCGACGACGAGACCGCGCGGACGCTGGCGGCGTCCGCCGTCGAGGTCCAGCTCGCCCCGATCGTCCCTGCCGCCTACGACACCCAGGAGGTCACGTGAGACTCACCATCGTCGGCGGCGGAGGTTTCCGGGTCCCGCTCGTCTTCCGTGCGCTCGCGTCGGGCGAGGGCGGCACCAGGGTCGAGGAGCTCGTCCTCCACGACACCAGCGCCGTGCGGCTCCAGCGCATCGCCACCGTCCTCGAGGAGATCGCGCCCGCGCTGCCGAGGCCGCCGCGCGTGCGGTTGACGACCGACCTCACCGACGCGGTCGCGGGTGCGGACTTCGTCTTCTCGGCGATGCGCGTCGGCGGGCTCGCAGGCCGGGTCTGCGACGAGCGCTCCGCCCTCGACCTCGGCGTGCTCGGCCAAGAGACCACCGGGGCCGGCGGCGTCTGCTACGGCCTGCGCACGATCCCGGTGGCGCTCGCGCTCGCGGAGACGGTCCGCCGTGCGGCGCCGGAGGCGTACGTCATCAACTTCACCAACCCGGCCGGCATGGTCACCGAGGCGATGGCGACGGTGCTGGGCCGCCGGGTGATCGGCATCTGCGACTCCCCGGTCGGTCTCTTCAAGCGCGTCGCGCGCGCCTTGGGGATCGCACGCGAGCGGATCGCCTTCGACTACGCCGGGCTCAACCATCTCGGGTGGCTCCACCGCGCGACGGTCGACGGCGAGGACGTGCTGCCGGGCCTGCTTGCCGACCCCGACCGCCTTCGTCAGATCGAGGAGGGGCGGCTCTTCGGACCGCAGTGGCTCCGGTCGCTCGGCACCGTCCCCAACGAGTACCTCTGGTACTGGTACTACACCGCCGACGCCGTCGCCTCGATCGAGCAGGCCGGGCAGACGCGGGGCGAGTACCTGCTCGCGCAGCAGGAGCGCTTCTACGCCGGCGACGCCGACGCGTTCGCGCAGTGGGAGCGCACGCGGCTCGACCGCGAGGAGACGTACATGGCCGAGGGGCGTGCGAGCGCCGACGCCGGCGAGCGCGACGACGAAGACCTCGACGGCGGAGGCTACGACCGCGTGGCGCTCGCGCTGATGGCGGCGATCTCGGGGGACCAGGGTGCGGAGCTCGTCCTCAACGTCCCCAACGAGGGCACCCTCGACGCCGTCGACGCGGACGCGATCGTCGAGGTCCCGTGCCGGGTCGGCGCCGACGGCCCACGGCCGCTCGCCGTGTCGCAGCTGCTCCCGCACGAGCGCGGTCTCGTCACCACGGTGAAGGACGTCGAGCGTACGACGATCGAGGCCGCGGTCTCCGGGTCACGCTCGGCAGCCGTCAAGGCGCTCGCGCTGCACCCGCTGGTGGACTCCGTGACGCACGCGCGCGCGATCCTCGACCGCGAGCTCGCGGCCCTTCCCGAGCTGAGCCGCGTCCTCGTCAATCCCTGAGGCACGCGGGCTGCATCCGGGTCGGGCCACGGGCACAATGAGGCATGGCCAAGACGGCGACCGGCGCGAGCAGCGTCATCTACCCGCTCGGGATCTTCGGTGCCTGGGTGTGGTTCTGGCAGCAGGCGGACGGCTTCTGGGAGTACGTCCTCGCGATCCTTCAGGGCCTCGTGTGGCCCGCCGTCATGGTGTACGAGGTGTTCCAGGCGCTGGCGTGACGGTCAGCGTCACATGTCGCGGTAGCGCTTGGCCTCCGCGGCCTTCTGCTTGAGCTCCTCGGCGTCGAACGACGCGACGTACGCGGGCGTGTCACGCTGCGTGCGCCATCCCTCGGAGAGCGGACCGAGGTCGACGACGTCGAAGCCGGCGCGATCGATGAACTCCGCCACGGTCGCCTTCGCCTCCGCGTCGTCACCGGCGATCGCCAGCGCGCGACGGCCGTCGGACCCCTGCGGCTTGGCGTGGTCGAGGATGTCCGACCACATGATGTGGTTGAACGCCTTGACGACCTTCGAGCTCGGCAGGTGCTGCTGGAGAAGCTCGGAGACCGTCGTCGACTCGTCGTCCAGCGCGGCGATCTGCCCGTCGCGCTGCGGGTAGTAGTTGTTGGTGTCGATCACGACCTTGCCCGCGAGCGGCTCGACGGGGACGGTCGGGATCGCCGCGAGAGGCGTCGACACCACGGCGAGGTCCGCGGCCTCGGCCGCTTCCTCCGCGGTGGCCGCGCGAGCGCGCGGGCCCAGCTCCTCGACGAGCGCGGTGAGCGTCTCGGGTCCCCGCGAGTTGCTGAGGACGACGTCGTAGCCCTGGGCGATCGCCACGCGGGCCAGCTGGCCTCCGATGTGGCCTGAACCGATGAATCCGATGGTGGTCATGAGTCCAGCCAACCGGCGGGCAGGACGAGGTATTCCGGGCCCCGGTCAGGAGGCGAGGTGCAGGCGGCGGCCGGTCGGGCCGTCACCGCGCACGATCCGCACCGCTCCGCCGGCGGCCTTCGTCCGCGCGACGTCGAAGAGGACCTGGACCACCTTGGTCGCGCGCGGTCCCACGACGACCTCGTCCTCCGGCCACAGCGCAGGGACGGTGGGCTCGTGCGGGGTGCCGTCGGCGGCGACGAAGACGGCCGGCACCGACGAGAGGGCAACGGCGCTGTCTCCGCGGTTGCTCACCTCGACGTCAGCGACGACGAAGACGTGGTTCGGGCTGGGACGCCGCCCGTCGAGCGTCCGCCGCACTGCCGATCCAGCCACGCTGAGGTCGATGCCGTACACGGTGGTGCTCCTTCGTCGTCCGCCAGCGGGCTCGTCGGACCGAGCACCGCATCTCCACTTCTACAACGTTCGCGCGCACTCGGCATGACGCGGGTCGCCGATGTGAATCCGGTCATACGGGTCAGCCGGTGCGTCACGGGACAAGAAACTGGAAGCCCGCATCCCTCGCGACCCCCGGTTCCCCGTTCTTGAAGGTCCACACCACCAGCTCGCCGGGACTGCACGCGACGCGGGCGGTCCGGCGGTCAGGGTTGATCGCGACGGCTGCGACGTCGTTGCTCGTCGCGAGCGCGGACGCCAGCCGGTCCTCGGGGAGCGGGCGGCGGAACGTCACGCAGTACGCCGCGCCGGTACCCGTGCGCCGTGCCGACACGACGTTGGGTGAGCCGGTGACGAGCGTGCCGTCGGCGGAGACGACGCCGTACGCGGTGGCGGACCCGGCCGGACCCTGGGCGCCGGTCGCCCCGCGGAGGCCGCGCGGACCCCGGACGGCGACGGCCTTCTTCTTCGAACCCTTCGGGCAACGGCTCTTCTTGGAGGCGCCGACAACCACGTTCTTCTTGGTCAGGCACACCTTCACGCCGCTCGCGCCGGCGCTCACCCTGACGGTGTCGGTGGCCACGGCGGCGCTCGTACCGACGACCCCGAGGACGACGGTGGTGGCGGTGATGACGACAGCAGTTCTCGTACGCATGGTGACTCCTCCTGACGGTCGGAGCCAGTGTGGCGCCGGCGGAGGGTCGCGGTGCTCTCGCTTGTCGTGGCGTCGAGGTCCGCCCGTCGGCCGGGAGGGAATCGGCCGACGGGCGGAGCGTGCGGGAGCTACTCCGCGATCTCGTACGCGTAGTGGCTGGTGCCCAGCTTCGGCTCCCAGCCGACGGTCAGGAAGGGCTGCGGCGGCGACGCGGCCTCACCCAGCGGGAACCCGGCGTTGACGAGGGGCCCCCACGCGACAGTCAGGAACGGTTCGCTCACGACCAGGCCTCCTCAGCGACCAGCGGGTCGTTCGACAGCTCCGGCGGGACGGCCTCGACCTGCGGGACGCTGCGCCGAGCCATGGGGGCGGAGACGTCCGGGTCGGCCGGCGCCTTGCCGTGGTACTCCGGGAACACGCTCTGGAAGTCGAGCGCGGCCTGGATGATCTCCGGCTCGCTGAACCGCGGACCCCAGAACGCCGCGTTCACGGGCAGACCGAGCGTGCTGTCGTAGCCGATCGGGAAGGTGACCATCGGCCACGCGAGCGCGTTCGGCAGCTGGTAGAACGTCCGGTAGTTGCGCAGCTGCGTCCCACCGAACCGCGGTCCGACCTGTGCGCCGATGGGGAGCACGAGCATGAAGTCGACCCCCGCCTCGTCGAGCGCGCGCTGGTAGTTCGCCTGCAGGATCCGCCGACGGCGCTCGCCCTCGTCGCGCACCGACGCCGGGATCTTGCCCGCGTTCGCCGTCGCCGTGTCGAAGTCGCCGAACTGACGGCGCAGCGCCGCCTCGTTGTCGGGGTACGCCGCCGCGAACTGCTTGACGGCCTCCCAGTAACGGATCTCGTACCGGTTCGGGCTGAGCACCGCCGACGCCGGCGACACGACCGTGCCGTCGGGCAGCGGGAGGCGCTCGCTGGTGCGGAAGTACGGATCGTTCTCGGGCTTCGTCACGTCGAGACCCTCGAACTCGACCACCTTGGCGCCCAGCGAGCGGAGCTGGGAAGTGAACCGCTCGAACGCGGCCAGGTAGTCGGGATCGTAGGTGCTCGCAGGAGCCGCCCCGGTCCCGCCACCCGACATCCAGTCGGTCTGGGGGATGCCGATCGTCGTCCCCGCGAGCGGCCGCCGACCGCGCCGCGGTGCCGTCGGGATGTCGGGGAACGGGATCGGAGCCGCGAGGGTCAGCGGGTCGTTCTCGCCGTCCGGGCCGACCATCACCGAGAAGATGAGCGCGGCGTCGCGGACGCTGCGCGCGATCGGTCCGAGCACGTCGTACCCGGGGGAGAGCGGCATCACGCCGGCGGTCGAGCTGGCGCCGAGCGACGGCTTGATGCCGCTGGCGCCGTTGGCCGCCGCCGGCATGATGATCGACCCGCCGGTCTCCTCGCCGATCGCGGCGGCCGCCAGGCGTGCCACCGGAGCGACTCCCGATCCCTGGCTCGAGCCGCCGGGGATGTAGTCCTTGTTCCAGGCGTTGCCGGCGAACGTGCCAGAGATGGAGCCCGAGAACGCCGAGGCGATCGTGTGCCCGAGGATCACCGCGCCCGCCGCGCGCAGCTTGGCGACGACGGTGGAGTCCCGGTGCGCGACGTTGCCCGTGTAGGCGTGCGTGCCGTTCTTCGCCTCGAGCCCGGCGACGCCGACCGAGTCCTTGATGCCGAACGGGATGCCGAGCAGCAGGGGCAGCTCCTCGGACCGACGAGCCGTGCGGAGACGCTTGTCGGCCGCCGCGGCCTGCGCCAGCGCGCCCTTGCGGTCGACACGCACGAAGGCGTTGTAGCCGCCGTTGTCGCCGTAGGTCTCGAAGGGGCCGTTGAGGGCGTCGATGCGGGCGAGGTACGCCTTCGTGATCTCCGTCGACGTGAGGCGTCCTGCCCGCAGCAGCACGATCATCTCCGCGATCTCGTAGTCGACGACCCGCTTGCGGCGGGGGATGTCCGAAAGACGCGGGAGACCGTCGAGGACGCGGTCGCGAGGCGAGGCTGCCGGCGCCGCCTGCGCGGATGCGGCGGTGCCGGCGACGGTCGCCACGGCGACACCGCCGGCGACGACGGCCGAGCGGCCGAGGAGCGAGCGACGGCTGAGGCCCGCCGGGTCCGCCGAGTCCGACGAGGACGGTGAGGGTGGTGCGGTGATCGACAAACGAGTGCTCCGATCCGAGAGACAGCGTGACGCTGTCACGCTGGCAGAGCGTGCCACCAGGTCGTTGAAGCCGAAATAACTGCGCGGCAACAAGAATTCATCAGTCGGTAATCGACGCCTGGCCGGTCGACGGGCGCGGCCGCCACGGATAATCGGGGCGTGCACCTGTTGCTGCTGTCGAGCTCGACCCTGCACGGTCAGCCCTACCTGGCGTACGCGCGGCAGGCGATCGTCGCCCACGTGCCGGAGGGTGCGACGGTCGCCTTCGTCCCGTACGCACTCGCCGACCACGATGCGTACGCGGCGAAGGTCGCCGAGGCCCTCAACCCGCTCGGCATGTCGGTCGTGGGCGTCCACACCGCCCGCGACCCGAGGGGTGTGCTCGATGCTGCGGACGCGGTGTTCGTCGGTGGCGGCAACACGTTCCGTCTGCTGGCGACGCTGCAGCGGACCGGCCTCCTGCCGGTGATCCGCGAGCGCGTCCGCGACCGGCTGCCGTACGTGGGCTCGAGCGCCGGCACGAACCTCGCGTGCCCGACCATCCGTACGACCAACGACATGCCGATCGTCGAGCCGGACGGCTTCGCCGCGCTCGGCCTCGTCCCGTTCCAGATCAACGCGCACTTCCTCGACGCCGACCCGGCCAGCACGCACATGGGGGAGACGCGCGAGGAGCGGCTGCGTCAGTTCCTCGAGGAGAACGACGTGCCCGTCCTCGCCATGCGCGAGGGTGCGTGGCTGCGGGTGAGCAACGGTGCGGCCGAGCTGGGCGGCAGCGCGGGTGCGCGCCTGCTGCGCCGCGGTGAGCCCTCGGCCGAGCTGGCGGAGGGCGCCGACCTCTCCGGCCTCCTCGTGTCGCCGGCGCGCTTCGACGCGTAAATCGCCCTCACTGCGGGCCGAAGCACCGCTCGTACATCGCCTCGACCTCGCCCGCGAGCTGCGGGACCGGCCCTTCGACCGGTACGCGCGGGGCGACGGCGGTGATCGGCAGCGCAGCCACGGGCGACGGCGCGAGGCCCCACTGCTCGCGGAGCTCCGCGAGCCGGGCGCCCGCCACGACGTACACGATGCGGCCGAGCTCGGCCCAGCCGTGGGCGGCGGCGCACATCGCGCAGTGCTCGCCCGACGTGTAGACGGTGGCGGCCGCACGTGCGCCGGGGGAGAGCTGTGCGGCGGCCCACTGCGCGATCGCGAGCTCCGGGTGACGCGTCGCGTCGCCGCCCTTCACGCGGTTGTGGTCCTCGAAGAGGACCTGTCCGTCGCCGCCGACGAGGACCGACCCGAAGGGTTCGTCGCCCTCGGCGAGGGCGAGACCCGCAAGCTCGACGCAGCGGCGCAGGTGGTGGAGGTCGGTGTCGGTGAGTCCGCTCATCGCCTCAGTGTGCCGGGTCGCAGGCCCAGAGGGTTTGGCCGGTTCCGGCCACGAGGTGGCTGCCGGTGTGGCGTGCGTCATACGCTGCGGACACCAGCAGGTGAAACGTTTCATTCCCGATCGAGGAGCAGATGTGCCAGATCGACCTAGCGAGTCCTCCCTCAGCCGCCGGACCTTCATCGCGGCCTCGGCCGTGGCCGGCGCCGGCTTGGCGTGGGGGCCCGGAGCACTGACCCCCGCGGCGGCCGCGGGCGCGGGATGGCGGGGCGTCGAGCAGACCTTCGCCGACCCCGCGAGCCGGTACGGGGCGCGCTTCCGGTGGTGGTGGCCGCACGGCCTGGTCGATCCGGGCCAGGTCCAGCGCGAGGTGCGCGAGATCGCCCGTGCCGGTTTCGGCGGCATGGAGATCGCCGACGTCCACCACAGCATCCGCGACGGTGGGGCGCTCGACCCGGAGGGGCACGGCTGGGGCACCCCGGCCTGGACCACCGCCGTCAAGGCCGCGTTCCGCCAGGCCGACCGCGACGGCGTCACGCTCGACCTGACGGCGGGCCCGTCGTGGCCGGCCGCCGTCCCCGGCGTCACGCCCGACGACGACGCGGCGATCAAGGAGCTCGCCCACGGCCTGGCCACCGTCGAGGCCGGCCAGACGTACGACGGCGAGGTGCCGGCACCGGTCGTCGCCGCCGAGGAGCACGTGCAGAAGACGACGCTCCTCGCGGTCCAGGCCGTCCGTCTCGTCACCCCCTCGACCCGGGAGAGCACGCTCGACGCCTCGTCGCTGGTCGACCTCACTGCCGAGGTGCGCGACGGCCGCATCCGCTGGACGGCGCCGGCCGAGGGCACGTGGCTCCTCTTCTCGTACTGGGAGCGCGGATCGGGACAGCTCCCCGAGGCCGGCCCGCACACCAGCCCTGAGGCGTTCGTCGTCGACCACTTCAGTGCGAAGGGCACCAAGGCGGTGACCGACTTCTGGGAGGAGAACATCCTCGACCGGGAGCTGCGGCGTCTCATCAAGCGCGCCGGCGCCACGTTCTTCGAGGACTCCCTCGAGATCGAGACCGGTGCCACGATCTGGACGCCGGGGATGCTGGAGGCGTTCCGCGCCCGCAACGGCTACGACCTCGCACCGTTCCTGCCCGTGATCGTCGAGGTGAAGGAGAAGTACCTCTACACCTACGACCCCGACCTGACGACGCGGGTGCGCGACGACCTCGCGATGACGTTCAGCGACCTCTACCGCGACCACCACCTGATCCCGCTGCGCGACTGGGCGCACGACCTCGGGCTCGAGCTGCGCATCCAGGCGTACGGGCTCGAGACCGACACGCTCGCGCACTCGGGGCTCCTCGACCAGCCCGAGACGGAGTCGCTGGGGTTCAAGAACCTCGACGACTACCGCGTCATGGCCGGCGGTCGCGACCTCGCGGGACGGACGATCCTGTCGTGCGAGGCGGCGGCGTACAACGGCGCGGCGTACAACGTGACGTGGGACCGCGTGCTCACCACGCTCAACAGCATCTACGCCGCCGGCGTCAACCAGGCGGTCCTGCACGGCTACCCGTACGCCGAGGCGCCCGGCGCGGCGTGGCCCGGCTTCGCGGCGTTCTCCCCGTACGGGGGAGCGCCGGGCTACTCCGAGGCGTGGGGACCGCGCCAGCCGAGCTGGAAGCACGTCCCCGCGATCGCCGACTACCTCCGCCGTACGCAGTGGGTGCTGCAGCAGGGCCGCAACCGGACCGACCTCGTCTACTTCCGTCAGAAGGGGTGGGCGGCAACCGGCATCGGTGCACAGTGGGCCACGAACGACGGCATCCCGCTCGGGTGGAGCCACACCTTCATCTCCTCGGCCGTCCTCGCCGACGACTCCGTGACGCTGCGCGACGGGCGCCTGGCACCCGACGGCCCGGCGTACAAGGCGATGGTGGTCGAGGGCGACGCCTTCCGCGGGCGCCGTACGACGCTGACCGTCGAGGCGGCGAAGAAGATCGCCGACCTCGCGAAGCGGGGCTTCCCGATCGTCTTCCTCGGCGACTGGAGCACGCCGACCGCGGACGGCAGGGGGACGGCAGCCGACGACGCCGTCGTCGCCGAGGCCGTCCGCACCGCCTTCGCCCAGCCCAACGTCCGCAACGCGGCGGTGGCCGCCGACATCCCGACGGCGCTGGCCGACCTCGGGGTCGAGCGCCAGGTGAGCCACGAGCGCTCGACGGTCGTGCACCAGCACCGTCGTACGGGCGACGCCGACCTGTTCCTGCTCGCCAACGCACGGCACGCGGAGAACCGGCCGCTCAGCCTCGTCGAGCAGGAGGTGTCGCTCACCGCGACGCGCGGTGGCGACCTCGTGCCGTACGTGCTCGACGCGTGGACGGGCGAGGTGCGCCGCGTCGCGGTGTACCGCCAGGAGGGGCGCACCTTCACCGTCCGTGTCCGCCTCACGCCGGGCTCGACCACGGTGGTCGCGCTGGCGTCACGTGGCTGGGCCGACAAGCGCAGCGCCAAGACCGCGCACGTCGTCTCGACCGACGCCGCCGACGCACGCCTCGAGGCACGCTCCCTGGTCGTACGGGCGTCGGCGGCCGGTGCGTACAGCGTCGCGCTGAGCAACGGCCGGACGAGGACCGCGCGAGTCGCCGCCGTGCCGGACCCGGTGGAGCTGACGTCGTGGACGCTGGTCGTCGAGGACTGGCGGCCCGGGCGTACGCCGACGACCACCGACACCGTGCGCTCGGTCCACCGCCTCGAGACCCTCGTGCCGTGGACCGAGGTGCCGGGTCTGGAGGACGCCTCCGGCATCGGGCGCTACACGACGACGGTCACCCTGCCGCGTACGTGGGACCGGACGGTAGGGGCGTACCTCGACCTCGGCGCGGTCCTCGGGACCTACGCCGTCAAGGTGAACGGGCGCGCGGTCGTCGCGTCGCCGACCGACACCCGCGTCGACGTCGGGCACCTGCTGCGCGCGGGCGTGAACCACGTGGAGGTCGAGGTCGCGACCACGCTGTTCAACCGCATGCGCACGGCGCAGCCCGAGGTGTTCGGCGGGGCTGCCCGCGTGCGCACGGGGCTGGTGGGCCCGGTACGCGTGCTCCCGTACGGCGAGGCGACGGTCGACGCCTGACCACATGACGGACATTTCATCGCAAGCAGAGTGCGGAGGGGGACCCTGCACGCCACACTGCGTCCCATGCACCTCACGAACGTGGCGCGGCGCGCGCGCAGACCCCGTGGCGGGGTTGCCCTGCTCCTCACTCTGACCCTCACCGGCACGGCCCTGGCCGCCGGCACCGTGACCACTGCGTCCGCGGCGCCGGCGGCCAAGCCGTACGTCCTCCAGGGCGGTGTCTCCGCCCCCGTCTACAGCTACGCGGACGCCATCCGCGAGACCGTCTGGGTGCTCGCACCCGACTTCGACGGCGACGGCGAGAAGGACAAGATCGCGGCGGACATCGTGCGCCCGCGCGAGCTCGACGCGCGCGGCGTCGACGTCCCGGTCGTCATGGACGCCAGCCCGTACTACACGAGCCTGTGCCGCGGGAACGAGGCGGAGTGCAAGAGGTTCGACGCCGACGGCAACCTGGAGAAGTTCCCGCTCTTCTACGACAACTACTTCGTCCCCCGCGGATACGCGTACATCGCGGCTGACGTCGCGGGGACCTCGCGCTCGGCCGGCTGCGTCGACACCGGCGGCAAGTCCGACGTCGGCTCGATCAAGGCCGTGGTCGAGTGGCTCAACGGCAACGCCGAGGCCGTCGACGCCGACGGCAACCCGGTGAAGGCCGACTGGAGCAACGGCAAGACAGGCATGATCGGCAAGAGCTACGACGGCACGATCGCCAACGGCGTCGCTGCCACCGGCGTGAAGGGCCTCGAGACGATCGTACCGATCGGCTCGATCAGCTCCTGGTACGACTACAGCCGCTCGCAGGGCCTGCCGTACAGCTGGAACTACTCCAGCGGTCTGGCCAGCCGCGTCGCCGCGAACCGCACCATGCCGCAGGACTGCTCGGCGACGCTGCAGCGGATGAACGACGAGGACGCCGACGAGACTGGCGAGCACAACGCCTTCTGGGACGAGCGCAACTACCGTGACTCGGTCGAGCTCAACGCCAAGAAGGTCAAGGCGAGCGTCTTCATCTTCCACGGCCTGCAGGACACCAACGTCAAGACGCGGCACTTCTCGACCTGGTGGGAGGCGCTCGGCAAGGCCGGTGTCACCCGCAAGATGTGGCTCAGCCGCGTCGGGCACATCGACCCGTTCGACATCGACCGCGACGACTGGGTACGTACGCTGCACCGCTGGTTCGACCACGAGCTGATGGACATCAAGAACGGGATCCTGCGCGAGCCTGCCGTGCGCGTCGAGACCACGCCCAACCACTGGGTCGAGTCCCGCACGTGGCCGGTCCGTCCCGCGGCGACGACGCTTCGTCCGCAGGCGGACGGCAGCCTGCGTCTCATGCCGGCCAAGGCCACGCAGAGCTGGGTCAACTCGCCGAGCCAGCGTGAGAACGCGGCGGTCGCCGAGGGCACCAACGCCAACCGGCTCCTGTACGCGACCAGCCCGCTGCTCGCCGACGCACGGATGAGCGGCTCGATGGTCGCGAGGCTGCGCGTGACGACGGAGGTCCCGACCGGCCAGGTCGGCGTCATGCTCGTCGACTACGGCGAGGCGGACCGCGTGCTCACCACCGGTGACGGCGCGTCCACGACGACGACCGAGACGTGCGTCGGCGAGTCCACCCCGGCCGACGACGCGTGCTACTTCACGATGGCGCGCAACGTGGGGACGACGCCGCTGCAGATCCTCGGCCGCGGCTGGGCACGCCTCGACGGTGCGGGAACGCACGACGTCACGGTCACGCTCGACCCGGACGACGCGATCGTCAAGAAGGGTCACCGCCTCGGCGTCGTCGTGGTGGGTGCGGCCAACGGCCGCGTGCGCAACGTCGACACGAGCGCGTCGACGTACACGCTCGACCTGGCGAAGTCGAGCTTCGCGCTGCCGGGCCTCGCGCTGCCGCAGCCGACCTGGGCGAAGGGCTGGGACTGGCTGCCGAAGCGCAACGAGCTCGTCCCGGGCACGGTCGCACGTGAGACGCGCGTCCTGACGCCCTGACGGTCCCGCCCCATCCCCGATGTGGTCGCTTCTCCACGCAATCCCTTCTGGATTCGGTGGGAAAGTGCCCACATCGGGGTCGGTGCCTGGCCGGAACCGGCCAGGCACCTTGACCACAGTGTGACGTGGCTCATAGGTTCGGCGACCAGAGTTGAATCGATTCAACGCCGAGGAACCGGGAGCCGCCGTGAGCGCGACCAGATCTGCTTTCCCCTCGAGAGCCAGGCAGGCGGTCGTCGTCGCCGGCGCATTCGTCCTCGCCCTCACCGGCGTCGGGCTCCCTGCCCCTTCCACCGCGGTGCCGGCCACGAACGACACCAGGTCGCCGGTGACCGTCGGCGGTCTGGAGGTCGAGAACCACACCTCTCCGCTCGGCGTCGACGCCGCACAGCCGAGGCTCTCGTGGATCCTCGAGTCCGACGCGCGCGACCAGACGCAGTCCGCCTACGAGGTCGAGATCGCGAGCTCCGCCGCACGGCTCGCGGCGGGGGAGGCCGACGTCTGGGACACCGGACGTGTGGCCTCGCGCAGGAGCTTCGCGATCGCGTACGGCGGGCCCGACCTGGCGAGCGAGACGACCTACCACTGGCGCGTACGGGTCTGGGACGGGCGTGACCGCGTGGCCGCCTGGAGCGCACCCGCGCGCTTCGAGACGGGTCTCCTCGACGCCGGCGACTGGGGGGACACCCGTTGGATCTCCCCAGCGTCGAAGGCCGCTGGCGGGAGCTACCTGCGCGGGACGACCGACGTACGCGGCGCCGTCACCCGCGCCCGTCTGTACGTCGCCGGCCGCGGGAACTTCGAGCGGGGACCCGACGGTCAGGGCATCTGCTGCGAGCAGAACTTCGGGCTCGCCCGCGGCATCTACGAGGCGACGCTGAACGGTGAGCGCGTCGGCGACGACCGCCTCCAGGCGGAGCCGACCGACACGCGTGTCCGGGCGCACTACCGGACGTACGACGTGACCGATCTCGTCGACGACGGCCGCAATGTGCTCGGACTCCAGATCGGGGAGGACTCCGACGTGCTCGCGCTCCTGCGTCTCACCACGGCTGACGGCGAGACGACCACGCTGCGCACCGACGGGACCTGGGTCTCCCATGCGGGCCCGGTCGTCCGTGCGAACCGGTTCAACGGCGAGACCTACGACGCCCGCCGGGAGGTCGCGGGCTGGGACACCCCGGAGTACGACGCGTCGGCGTGGACCCCGGCGATGGTCGCCTCGGGTGGCCTCGGGACGCTCACCTCCGCACCGCACGAGCCGATGCGGGTGACGCGCAGCCACGAGGCGGTCAAGGTCACGAGCCCCGCGGACGGCGTGCACGTCTTCGACTTCGGCACCAACATGTCCGGCTGGACGCGGCTGCGCGCCTCGTTGCCTGCCGGTGCCACGGTGTCGGTGAAGCACGGTGAGCGCCTCACCAACGGTCGTGTCGACAACGCCGTGATCGGCGCCGCGCAGACCAACCGCTACACCGCTGCACGTGACGGCGACGTCGACTGGGAGCCGCGGTTCGTCTACGCCGGCTTCCGATGGGTCGAGGTCACCGGACTCGCCGAGGCGCCGTCCGCGACGACGCTCGTCGCCCAGGAGGTCCACAACGACGTGGCGCGGACCGGGACGTTCGACAGCTCCGACGACCTGCTCGACCGGCTCCACGAGGCCAACGTCCAGACCCAGGTCAACGGTCTGCACGGCGTTCCCGAGGACACACCGACCCGCGAGAAGCGTGGCTGGATGGCCGACGCGCACATCGCCGCCGAGGCGCTGGTGAACAACCTCGACATGCAGGCGTTCTACGAGAAGTTCGTGACCGACATGGCGGACGCGCAGCGAGCGGACGGCCAGGTGCCCGACATCGTGCCGGTCGAGCCGACGGCGGGGTGGCAGAACCGGTCGGACCCGGCCTGGGCAGCGGCCACGGTGCTGATCCCCGGCTACCTGCAGCGGATGTACGGCGACGGGAGCGTCGTCGCCAGGCACTACGACTCGATGGCGCGCTGGATCGCGTACGTGGAGACGACGACGTCCGGCGGCCTGGTCACTCGTCCGACCCAGCAGTGGGGGCAGGACTGGCTCGGGGTCGAGAGCACCGAGGGAACGCTCTTCCGCAGCGTCTTCTACTTCTGGGTGCTGCGTGAGATGACGACGATGGCGACGCAGACCGGCCACGACGAGGACGCCGCGCGCTTCCGTGCGCGGGCGGCACAGGTGCGCGACGCCGTCAACGCCCGCTACTTCGACGAGGTCGACGCGACGTACGGCCCGAGCCAGTTCTCGAACGCCTTCCCGCTCCTGCTCGGGGTAGTCCCCGACGGCCGCGAGAAGGACGTGCTCGCCACGCTCGTGTCGCAGGTCGAGGCGAAGGACGGCCACTTCACCGGTGGCCTCCCGGGTATCAAGTACATCCCGGAGGCCCTCGCCGCGTACGGCCGGTCCGACCTCGTGCTCGACGTCGTCCGCAACGAGGAGTACCCCGGCTGGGGCTACATGCTCGCCAACGGTCCGGGAACGATCTGGGAGGACTGGCGAGGCGCTTCCTCGCTGAACCACCCGATGTTCACCTCGATCGACGCCTGGCTGTACGACCGGGTGGCGGGCATCGGTCAGACCGCGGACTCGACTGGGTACGAGACGCTCCGGGTGGACCCCGAGCTGCACGACGCGCTCGACGAGGCGCGCGCGACGATCCGCACTCCCCGGGGCGAGGCGTCGACCCACTGGTTCCACCGCGACGGTGCGCTGGTGCAGCGCGTCACCGTGCCCGTCGGCGCGACCGCCGAGGTCCGCGTCCCGGGTGCGGGCGTCGAGGACGTGGTCGAGGGGACCGGGCGCGAGCGCGGGTACGCCGCCGACCGTCCCGGGGTCCGCGCGGTGAAGGCGTCCGGCAAGGACGCCGTGGTCACGATCGGTTCGGGCGCCTACGAGCTGAGCGTCGATCGGACGGCCGGTGCGCTGCGCCGCGCCGAGGACGGGCTCCAGGCGGTCCGCGAGGAGGTCGACCGGCTCGCCCGAGAAGGCGAGCTGTCGGCTGCTGGACGCGCACGCCTGCGCGCGGCGGCGACGGCGGCCGACGCGTCGGTGCGGGTCGCGTCTGCGCTGCGGATGAAGGGCCAGACCACCGCCGCCGACGAGGCGACCGCGGTGGCGCTGCGCCTCACGAACCTGTTTGCGGCCGCCGTCGCGCAGGAAAACCGGCGTGGCGCCCTCAGCGAGGAAGGGTACGCCGAGCTCCGGCCGCTGGTCGACCGCGTGGCGCGCCTCCTCGCTCCCGAGGTGTCGCGTGCGAACGGCGTCACGGTCACGGCGACCCCTGCCGGTCGGCTGCTGCCGGGGGAGAAGACCACGGTCGAGGTCCGTGTCGAGAACGCCGGACGCACGGCCTTGAGCACCGACGGTCTCTCCTTCGAGCCGCCCGCCGGGTGGACCGTGACCACCGCGTCCCCGCTGCCGGCCCGCATCGGTGCCGGATCGAGCGCCACGGCGCGGGTCGAGGTGACGGTCGCTAAGCAGCAGGAGCTGGGTCCCGTCGTGCTGCCCGGGACGGCGTCGTACACGGTCAAGCAGATCGATGTCGACCACCCGTTCACCGTCGAGGCCGTGGTGGAGGCGCCGGTCGAGGTCGGCGCCCTGACGGTGGCGCCGCGCGTCGTGAGCCAGCGAGAGGCAGCGACGCTGAGCCTGCCGCTGCGCAACCTGAGCCCGACCCGTGCGAGCAGTGTCGAGCTGCGGCCGGTCACGGTGCCGGAGGGCTGGACGCTCTCCGACGACAGGGTCGTCACGGTGCCTGCTGACGGGAGTGCGACCGCTCAGCTCGCGCTCACCGCCTCCGACGGTGCGAGCGCGACGGGTCGCGTCGTGCTCGACGTGTACGCCGACGACGCGTTCGTCGGGCGGGTGCGGGGTGAGGCGTTCCTGCGAGGGCCGGGATGCTCCGCCGACCCGTCGGGCGAGGCATGCCTCCCGGCAGGGATGGGCCTCCTCTTCAACTTCGAGGACGGGCTCGACGGCTGGACGGCGGGGGAGGGCACCGCGACCGTCGAGTCGGTCCGCTCGTTCGCGAACGGCCCTGGCGGACCGCGCCTCGGGACAGGCGCCCTCGAGGCGAGCCCCGTCGCGGGGCGGCCCGCGAACGCGTGGCGTGCGGTCGAGGTGTCGCCGTCGTCGCCGATCGCCGTCGGCGACGCGACGAGCCTGCTGGCCTACGTGAACGCCTACGGCGGGGGAGGGACGACGTCCGAGGTCCGGGTGCGGCTGACCGGCGAGGGAGCCGACCCGTACGAGTCGACCGTGCAGATCACCCCGGACCGCTGGAACAAGGTCGAGGTGGACCTGCGCTCGTGGTCGGCGACCACCCTCACTGGCATCGAGATCGCCTTCCGGGGGAGCAACGCCGGAGGCTGGGCCGGTCGCTTCCAGGTCGACCAGGTCGTGCTGGACCGCGCGCCGCAGGTCCCCGCCCAGGCGGGCAATCTGGCGGCGGGCAAGCCGGTCACGGCGCGCCGTACGCTCAGCTGCTGCGGCTGGTCTGCGGCCGCGCTGACCGACGGGGTGCGCGAGAGCACGCCGTCGTCGAAGGGCTACACGAGCGACCCGTGGAGCACGGTGCCCGCGTCAGAGGAGTGGGTGGTCGTCGACCTCGGCGCGGCGCGCGACCTCGGGTCCGTGTGGGTCTACCCGCGCACGGAGGTCCCCGGCGACGGACGAGGCACGAGCGGCGCGAACTTCCCGCTGGACTTCGACCTCCAGGTCTCCGACGACGGCACGACGTGGCGTACGGTCCGCTCGCTCGTCGGGCAGGCCACCGACGGCAGCCGCCCGCTCGGCTACGACGTCGAGGGCAACGGCCGGTACGTACGGCTGCATACCCACACCCTCGGACGCCCGTCGCCGGACGAGGCGGGAGCCGGTTTCCACCGCCTTCAGCTGGCCGAGCTCGAGGTCTACCCGCCCAGTCGCGAGACCAGCTCGGACTTGGACATGCGGGAGTAGCCCTTCACGCCCTTCGTCTGGGCCGCCTTGCGCAGCTCGGCGACCGTCATGGAGGCGTACGAGCCGCCGCTCGCGGCCGTCGTCTTCGTGGCGGTCGCCCGGCTGCCCGTCGTCTTCGTGGCGGTCGCCCGGCTGCCCGTCGTCTTCCTGGCCGGCGACTTGCGTGCGGTCGTCTTCCTCGTTGCCGTCTTCTTCGCCGCCGCGGTGGTCGTGCTCGAATCGCCTCCGCCGCCGTCACGCAGCGAGCCGCGCAGGCGGTCGATCTCGGCGCGCGCTGCCTCCGCGCTCTCGGCGATCTGACGCTGGGCGGACTTCGTCGCCTTGCGGATCGCCTTCTCCGCATCGGTGCGCGCCCGGTCGGCATCCTTGCGTGCCTTCTTGAGCCGGCCGGTGGCGTCGTCGAGCGCCTTCTCCAGGTCACCGACCCGCTTGCGGACCTGGACCTCGACCTTGCTGGGTTTCGCGTTCTTCGCCACGGTTCCTCCTGGAGACCTCGGGAACCGTCAGGTTAGGCGCGATCCCGCCCGAGCGCCGTTCGGCAGCACCTCGTACTGCGCGAACCTGCGGGTGAACGAGGCCGCTCCCGACGTCAGCGACCGGAGGTCCGCCGAGTAGCTCACGAGCTCCGTCGCCGGGACGGTCGCGAGGACGACGCTGTGCCCCGGCTCCGCCCCCACCTCGGTCGCCTGGACCCGGCCGCGTCGTGAGGACAGGTCCTCGAGGATGGCACCGAGGTGCTCGTCGGGGACGTCGACGGCGACCTGGTCGACCGGCTCGAGCAGGATCACCTGCGTGTGCGAGGCGGCATCGTTGAGCGCCATCGCGCCCGCCGTCTGGAACGCGGCGTCGGAGGAGTCGACGCTGTGCGCCTTCCCGCCGGTGAGCGTCACGCGCACGTCCACCACGGGGCACCCCTCGGCGAGACCGCGGGACAGCTGGGTACGCACGCCCTTCTCGACGCTCGGGATGAACTGGCGAGGAACCGCACCCCCGACGACCTTGTCGACGAACTCGAACCCGGTCCCGCGCGGGAGCGGCTCGACCTCGATCTCGCAGACGGCGTACTGGCCGTGCCCACCCGACTGCTTGACGTGCCGGCCCAGCCCCTTCGCAGGTCCGGCGAACGTCTCGCGCAGCGCCACCCGTACGGGCTCGGTCTCGACGTCGGCCCCGCCTTCGCGCAGCCGCGAGAGCACGACGTCGGCGTGAGACTCGCCCATGCACCACAGCACGAGCTGACCGGTCTCGGCGTTGCGCTCGAGGCGCAGCGTCGGGTCCGCCGCGGCCAGCCGTGCAAGATTGCGCGACAACGTGTCCTCGTCGCGTCGGGTCTTGGCCACCACCGCGAGCGGCAGCATCGGCTCGGGCATCGGCCACGGATGGATGAGCAACGGGTCGTCGGGGGAGGAGAGCGTGTCGCCGGTCTCGGCCGAGCCCACCTTCGTGACCGCGCAGATGTCACCGGCGACCGCGTACGGCATCTCGGTCAGCGCGGCGCCGAGCGGCGCGTACACGTGCGCCACGCGTTCGTCGACGTCGTGGTCCTCGTGCCCGCGGTCGGCCATGCCGTGACCGGACACGTGCACGGTGTCGTCCGGTCGTAGCGTCCCGGAGAACATGCGCAGCAACGAGACGCGGCCGACGTACGCGTCGACCTCGGTGTGGACGACCTCGGCCGCGAGCGGCCCGTCCGGATCGGCGGCGAGCACGGCGTGGTCCCGACCGCGCGGGTCGGTCGCCGGCGGGAGCGGGCGCTCCTTCGGCGACGGAAAGGCGCCCGGGAGCGCGTCCAGGAGCTCGAGGACACCGACGCCGGTGAGGGAGGAGACGAGGAAGACCGGGTAGAGCGTCCCCCGCGTGACGGCGGTCTCGAGGTCGCGGATGAGGACGCCGGGCTCGACCGGCTCGCCGGCGAGGTAGCGGTCCATGAGCGCCTCGTCCTCGCTCTCGGCGATCACGGCCTCGATGAGCGCGTCCCGGTCGGGGCGCACGCGTTCGAGCTCGGTGTCGTCGGGGTCGACGAGCCTGCGTTCTCCGTCGGCGTACTCGGAGCGCCGGAGGCTGATGAGTCCGATCAGCGCGTCACCGGCGTGCTCGTACACGGGGTGCACGCCCTCGCCGAGCGCGTCGCGCAGCCCTGCCACCGCGGCGGCGACGTTCGCTCGCTGGTGGTCGATGCGGGCGACGACGAGGGCGCGGGGGATGCCGAGCGTCGCGCACTCCTCCCACACCGCGCGGGTCGCCACGTCGACCTCCTCGGTCGCGGACACCACGAAGAGCGCGGAGTCCGCGGCGCGCAGGCCCGCGCGGAGCTCCCCGACGAAGTCGGCGTAGCCGGGGGTGTCGAGGAGGTTGACCTTCGTGCCGTCGTGGACGAGCGGTGCGACCGACAGGCCGACGGTACGGTGCTGGCGCACGGCGGCAGGGTCGTGGTCGCCGACGGTGGTACCGGCCTCCACCGAGCCTGCGCGCGAGATCGTGCCGGAGGCAGCGAGCAGAGTCTCGACGAGCGTCGTCTTGCCCGACCCCGACGGTCCGACGACGGCGATGTTGCGGATCTTGTCCGGGGCGCTCACCGCGAGTGGTGGTGCACCCGTGCCACGTCTGCGGCCTTCGTCGGTCCCTTTCGCGCCCATCGACGCCCACCCCGATCGACCTCGTCGTCGTTTCTCTTGGGTCGATCACACTCCCGCTGCGCGCCGAGAGCAAGTGGTGGGACGAGAAAACCCGGACTACTCGTTGATGCGCTCGGCCGCAGCGACCTCGGCCCGCGCGTGGGCCACGGCGTCCTGCGCCTGCTGGGCCGCCTGCTCGACGGCCGCCGCCGAGTCGGTGCCCGCGGACGGGAGACCGTCCGGCGCGGCGTGCTCGTCCGTCGTCGCGGTAGCAGGGTGAGACGGACCGCCGAAGGCCTCGGTCACCGCGCGTACCGCCTGGGTGAGCTCGCCCGGGATCACCCAGAACGTGCTGTGCTCGCCGCCGGCGAGCTGCGGCAGCATCTCCAGGTACTTGTACGCGAGCACCTTCGGGTCGGCGTCGTTGCGGTGCACTGCCTGGAAGACCCGCTCGAGTGCCGTCGCCTCGCCGTCGGCGCGCAGGATCGCCGCCTGCCGGTCGCCCTGGGCGACGAGGATCTCCTGCTGCCGCGTGCCCTCCGCGGTGAGGATCTTCGCCTGTCGCTCACCCTCGGCGTGCAGGATCACGGCGCGCTTGTCGCGCTCGGCACGCATCTGCTTCTCCATCGCCTCCTTGATGGTGGAGGGAGGGTCGATCGCCTTGATCTCGACGCGGTTGACGCGGATGCCCCACTTGCCGGTCGCGTCGTCGAGGACGTTGCGCAGCTGCGTGTTGATCTCCTCGCGGGAGGTCAGCGTGCGCTCGAGGTCCATCGACCCGATGACGTTGCGCAGCGTGGTCACCGTCAGCTGGTCGATCGCCTGGAGGTAGTTCGCGACCTCGTACGCCGCCGCCCGCGGGTCGGTGATCTGGTAGTAGAGGACGGTGTCGATGTTGACCACGAGGTTGTCCTCGGTGATCACGGGCTGCGGGCGCGAGGACATGACCTGCTCGCGCACGTCGAGCTTGTTGTTCACCCTGTCGGCGACGGGGACGATGAAGTTGAGGCCGGGCTGCAGCGTCGTCCGGTAACGCCCGAACCGCTCGACGTTGTAGCGCCGGGCCTGCGGCACGACCCGCACGGTCGACAGCACGGCGAAGGCGACGACGAGCGCCGCCACGATGATCGGTACCGCCAGCTCCATCAGGACTCCCATCTGTGGACGATCGCGGTCGCCCCGTCGATCTCGATCACGTCGACGCTCGCACCTGGAGGGATCACGGCGCTCGCGTCGTACGCCCGTGCCGACCACTCCTCACCGGACAGCCGGACCAGTCCGTGCATCGCGGTGACCTCCTGCGTGACGATGCCCGTGCGGCCGACGAGGGCCTCGCTGCCGTCGCGCAGCAGCGGGGGCTGGGTCAGGTGGCGGCGCGCGACCGGCCGTACGACCAGGAGCGTCGCGGCCGCGGTGGCGGTGAAGGCGAGCAGCTGGACCGCGAGCGGCGCGCCGACGCCCGCGACGACGGCAGCGACGAGTGCGGCCACGGCGAGAAGCCCGAGCGCGAAGGTCAGCGTGAAGAACTCGGCGACACCCAGCCCGACGGCCACGACCAGCCACACGAACCACGGCATGCGCACACCTCCCCGAACGGGCGGGGGATGAGGTCAACTTTACTCTGCGCGAGAAGGGCGCCCCACTCGTCCGGCGAGCCGCTCGCGCCCGAGGGATGACGCGCGAGCGGCCCCGGTGAAGTCACGGGCCCGGGAGGGGGAGCCCAGGCCCGTGACGCTTGGAGGTCGCGGGGTCGGGCCGGGGGAGGCACGGCCGGGGCCGTGCTTTCCCGACCCCGCGACATCCATGAGACGGGGGCGAATGTCCGATATGACGTCAATGCCCCGGTGATCTAGGTCACCTGTCCAAGAATAGCTCAGTCGACGTAGAGATCCAGGACTTCGCCGAGATGGTCGCGCTGGGCGCTGCGCCGGCCCGCGCCCTTCGCGCTGGCGGCGGTGAGCGACGCGATCACGCCGATCAGGAGGCTCAGGCTCGGGGGAGAGCTGTCGTACTCGACCCCGGTCGGCGGGACCAGGACGACCTCTGCCCCGACATGGGCGAGCGGCGCGTCCGGCGAGTCGGTGATCACGAGGAGCCGGCCGCCGGCGTCCTGGAAGGTGGTCGCGATGTCGATCGTGTACTTGCGGTAGCGCTGGATCGAGAACGCCACCATCACGTCGGAGCTGCGCACGTCGCTCAGCACGTCGATCGGCCGGATGATTGTGCCGTCGACGAGGTGCACGTTGGCCAGGCTCGCACTGAGGTCGAGCGCGAGGAGCGACGCGTACGCGAAGGACTTCGTGGCGCCGATGATGAAGCGACGCCGCGCGCCGACGATCTGCGCGGCCATCTCCTCGACACCGCTGTCGTTCAACGCCCAGTCGAGCATGGCGTCGAGCTGCCTGCGCTGGTCCTCGATGAGCCGGCGCTTGAGCAGGGCCGAGGATCGCCGCTGCGGACGCGCGGTCGGCTCGTTGCTCATCGTTCGCTCCTGAAGGGTGGGGGGTGCATCTGGATCGTAGTCCGTGAGCGGAATCGCGAGGGCGGGAACGGACAATATGTCGTGCACGGCACAGGCGTGCCGCACCCCTGCGGGGTGCCTGCCTGGGGACAGGCGGAGGCGCTCGCAGGGCCTGTGGATGGAGCGCGGAGCCCGTCGTCCGCGGCCCTAACGTCGAGGTCTCGTACTCGACCGAAGGAGACCTCCGCATGTCTGCCGTCCTCGTCCAGCACCGCCGTCACCGTCGCCGCGCCGACGTCCCCGAGGGCCCCGAGAGCGCGCACGCCGTGAGCGACGCCCGCTTCTGGAGCCTCTGGGCTCAGCGCCACTTCCCGTGGGCGCTGCTCGAGGAGGGAGCGTCCGTGCTCCTGCTCGAGTCGTGGTCGAGCGGATCGCGTCTCACGTGGCTGGCGCAGGCGCGTGACGTGCTGCACGCCACGGTCGCGAGCCGCCGCGAGGTCGTCGCGGCGGTCGCCGGGTGGTCGGGCCAGGCGCCTGACGCCGTCGAGTCGTCCGACTACCTCCGAGGGAGCGCCGTCGAGTCCGGTGTCGTGCTCGGCTGGAGGCCGACACCGCTCACGTGGCTGGGGGCCCCTCGTCCCGACGGCCTGCGCGTCGAGCGCAACGGGTGGGCGGTCGTCCGAACGGAGGACCTGCGTGCCTGGGGGATCGACCTCGCGCGGTAACGGTTGCGTGATCCTGGACACGTGCCCTGGATCTTGCGATAGAAACGTCGCATGTCCTCCTCACCTGGGCCGGGTGCCGTCGCTGCGCCTCTGCCTCCCGCGGTCCGGCGCGGCTACGCGCTCGGGTCGGTGGCGACCGGCACCTTCGGCACCGTTCCCGGGTTGCTCCTTCTTCCCTACCTGACCGACACGCTCGGCATCGCCGCCGGTGTCGCTGGCGTCATGGTGTTCCTGCCGAAGGCGTGGGACGTCCTTCTCAACCCCGTCGCCGGACGCATCAGCGACCGCTCGACCCACCTACGGGGACGCCGCAGGCCCTTCCTGCTGCGGGCGGGCCTCCTGCTCGCGGTCACCTTCGCCCTGATCTTCGCCGGCCCGTCGGAGCCCACGTGGCTGGCCGGGGGATGGGTCGTCCTGATGTTCCTCGCGTGCGCCAGCGCGTACGCGTTCTTCCAGGTGCCGTACGTCGCGATGCCGGCGGAGATGACCCTCGACTACGACGAGCGCACGCGCCTGATGACGTGGCGCGTCGCCGTCCTGGCGCTGGCGATCCTCCTGTCGGGAGCCACGGCTCCGATGGTGGTCGACGCGGTCGGCGAGGCGACCTCGGAGGGCACCGGCTACCGCGTGATGGGGGTGTACGTCGGGGTGATCCTCGTCCTCGGCGTCCTCGGTGCGTACTTCGGCACCCGTCGGGCGCCCGACCACGGCGTCGCCTCGCCGACCGGCACGCTCGGCGAGCAGCTACGGCTGGTCGGCCAGTCCGCGGACTTCCGCAACCTGCTCCTCACGTTCGTCCTCCAGGCGCTCGGGATCGGGGCCATGCTCGCGGGCGTCGCCTACGTCGCCACCCACCTGCTCGACGGTGGTGGGGCCTCCACCTTCCTCTTCGTCGCGTTCGTCGGACCCGCGCTCGTGGTGACCCCGCTGTGGGAGCGCTACGCCGCACGCCGCGGCAAGCGCCGCGGCTACGTCGTCGCCACCGGCTTCCTGATCGTGGGGTCGGTGGGTCTCCTGGTCGCGGTGACCGGCGCGGCGTGGGCCGCCTACCTCGCGGCCGCGTTCGTGGGGGTGGGCTACGCAGGTGCCCAGGTCTTTCCCATGGCCATGGTCCCCGACGTCGCCGCCGAGCACGCGGCGCGGACCGGTGAGAACCGGATCGGCGTCTTCACCGGTGTCTGGACCGCGGGGGAGACGCTGGGTCTCGCGCTCGGCCCGGGGCTGTACGCGCTCGTGCTCGCCCTCGGCGGGTACGTCTCCTCCCGCGGAGGCGAGGAGGTCGCTCAACCCGACTCCGCCGTCACCGCCATCGCGATCGGCTTCTCCCTCGTCCCTGCCGTCCTCGTCGCGCTCAGCCTCCTGTGGCTGCGCCGCTACACCCTCGACGACCGTGTCCACCCCGTCGCGACGACCGACGCCGTCGCCGCGACGCAGCCCGAGGAGCCCACCGCGTGACCACCGAGCACACCGTCGACGACATCGCGAGCCGCCTCCTGGCGATGCGGGCAGGCGACCTCCCCACCCACGGCGGCCGGACCCTCGCCTACGTGTACGACTCCGGCATCGCGGAGGCGGACGCGCTCGGGCGCGAGGCGCTCGCGGCGTACGGGGCTACGAACGGCCTCGACCCCACCGCCTTCCCGAGCCTGCTCACGATGGAGCGCGACCTCGTCGCCTTCGCGCGCCCGCTCCTCCACGCGCCGGAGACGGCGGTCGGGACGGTGACCTCCGGAGGGACGGAGTCGATCCTGCTCGCCGTCCAGACGGCGCGTGACGCCAACCCCCAGGTCGCGCGTCCGGCGATGGTCGTCCCGACGACGATCCATGCGGCGTTCCACAAGGCGGCGCACTACTTCGGTGTCGAGCGGATCAGCGTCCCGGTCGACCCCGTCACCTTCCGCGCCGATCCGGCGGCGATGGCCGCCGCCCTCGCGGATCACGCCGACCGGGTGGTGCTGGTCGCGGCGAGCGCCCCGTCGTACGCGCACGGCGTCGTCGACCCGATCCCAGAGATCGCCGCCGCGGCCGGGGCGCACGGCGTGCGCTTCCACGTCGACGCCTGCATCGGCGGGTGGGTGCTTCCCTGGCTGGAGCGCGACGGTCTCGCCCCGACGCCGTGGGACTTCGCGGTGGACGGTGTCACGAGCATCTCCGCCGACCTCCACAAGTACGCCTACACCCCCAAGGGGGTCTCCCTGCTGCTCCACCGGACCCCGGCGCTGCGGCGCGCGCAGTTCTTCGCCAGCGCCGACTGGCCGGGGTACACGATGCTCAACGCGACCATGCAGTCGACGAAGTCTGGCGGTCCGCTCGCCGCCGCGTGGGCCGTCGTCACCTACCTCGGCGACGAGGGCTACCACCGGCTCGCGCGCACCGCGCACGACGGCGCGCGCGCCCTCGCGGCGGGAGCAGCCGACATCGACCACCTGACGGTCGCCGCAGAGCCCGACACCACGCTCGTCGCCGTCACCACCGACGACGCGTGCGACGTCTTCACCCTCAGCGACGCGATGCTCGACCGCGGGTGGTTCGTGCAGCCGCAGATGGCCTACGACGCGCTCCCGCCGTCGCTGCACCTGACCGTCTCGGCGGCGACCGCCCCGCTCGTCCCGGAGTTCCTCGAGTCGCTGCGTGCCGCTGTCGCGGAGGCGGTCGCCGCCGGGCCCGTCGTCGTCGACCCGCAGCTCCGCGCGGCTGCGCAGGCCCTCGACCCGACGACGCTCGACGACGCCGCCTTCGACGGCCTGCTCGGGCTCGCCGGTCTTGCAGGCGACGGCGGCAGCGTCGCCGTCCCGTCCCGGATGGCGCCGGTCAACGCCCTCCTGGACGCGGCCCCGCCGGCGCTGCGCGAAGCCCTGCTCGTCGCGTTCCTCGACCGGCTGACGCGCTGACGCGCTGACGAGATCGTCAGTACGCGCGGTGACGGCCGACCCGCGGCCGACCGTCGGGCTCGCTCAGCTCCGCCGCGAGGTCGGCGCGCGTGCTCACGACGATCGGTGCGGCCGATCCGGGGATGAGCGCCTCGGGGTCGTCGGGCAGCTCGACCTCGACGTCGACCATCTCGCTGACGCGGTAGGGCATCGCGCTGAGGACGCCGCCGAGCGTGCGCCTGAGCCTCGACATCTCCGCGCGCACCGTGACCGTACGGCCAGGACCACCGAAGAGGTCCTCGGCGAGCTCGGAGGCCGAACGCCCGTTGGGGTTGCGGACCAAGGAGAGCAAGATCTCGGAGTGCCGCGGCGAGAGGGTGTGGTTCCACGAGCCGCTCGGGCCCGTGACCTCGACGACCGAGGGCGACCGCGTGAGGTCGAGGCGGACCCGGGTGGTCGGCTCGTGGTCGGAGCCGTCGTCGGCGAGCCGCAGCAGCCACCCGTCGGGGACAGGCTCCGCGACGACGTTGCCGAGGGACGGCAGCCACAGAGCACCGGGCTCGACGTCACGGGGGAGCTCGATGCGGGCAGGCGGCTCGGTGCCGACGGCGGCCGCACAGATCCCGTCGCGGGTGACGGCGAGCGCGGGGCCGCCGAGACGGGCCAGCATGGGAGCCGCGTACGTGCGCAGGCGGTCGGCGTTGTCGTGGTAGCGCTGGCGCAGCTGCGCCTCGGCGAGCTGCGCGGCCATCACCACGTGGGGGAGTGCGAGCGGGTTCACGTTCGGACTGCGGTAGCTCAGGTCGACGACCCCGATCTGGTCGCCGCTGAGCGGGTCGCGCACGGGTGCGGCGGCGCAGGACCAGGGGAGGTGGTCCTCGGCGTAGTGCTCGGCGGCGTGGATCCCCACCGGCGTGCCCTCGACCAGCGCGGTGCCGATCGCGTTGGTACCGACGTTGCCCTCGGCCCAGGTCGCACCCGGGACCATCCCGAGGTCGTCGGCGTACCGTCTCAGCACACCCGAGCCTGCCCGCCAGAGGATGCGCGCGTCGGCGGAGGTGATGGCCAGGAGCATGCCGGCAGAGTTCACGGCCGCACGCAGCAGGTCACTGAGCTGGTCCACCATCGGGCGCAGGGCGCTCGCGGCCCGCTCGGCCTCCACGACGTCCGGTGCGACGGGCGGCTCGGGCGGCACCCCGTCTGGGGTGAGTCCCAGCGTCCGCGTGCGGTCCCACGACGCGCGCACCACCGCGCGCGGCTCGTGCTCGGGTGAGCGGCCGGCGAGGACGTCAGAACGGATGCGATAGAGGCTGCGAAGGTCGATCGACGACGCCTCCGTGCGCGGAGCGGTCATGCTCACCCCCCGGTTGCTGGCCTCCTCGCAGACCCCACCGTACGGCCTGGAACGCTGTCAGCCCAGCCTTTGGCGCGGAGAATTCGTGTGTTTTCGGGCCATCGGCGCAAGAGTTGCAACCCCGCTGCAACCCTTGCCACCACCGAAGCCGCGAGTTGGGATGAGAGGACGCTTCGCTGCCGGGAGGCAGGAGCGTCGCCCGAGCCTGGTGCGTCGGGTGGGCAGATCCGCGTCTTGCACGCTCCGCTGCGGGGGTACGGAGCGCGCAGGGCGCGGAAGCCGGAACGTCTCGCGCGTCGTGAGACGAACGAGGGCCCCGACACCTCTCGGTGTCGGGGCCCTCGTCAGAAGTCTCGTGGAGAGACGACCTCTCAGATGGCGCGAACGTTCTCCGCCTGCGGGCCCTTCTGGCCCTGGGTGACGTCGAACTCGACGCGCTGGTTCTCGGCCAGCGTACGGAAGCCGTTCCCGGCGATCGCGGTGTAGTGAACGAACACGTCGTCACCGCCACCGTCCTGGGCGATGAAGCCGAAGCCCTTTTCGTCGTTGAACCACTTCACGGTGCCTTGCGACATTTCTTGCTCTTTCGTCGAACTGTGGAGCCGGCCGTTGCCGACCCCCGTGCAGGTTGTCCCACCGCCACATGGTTGTGGTGATGTGCCCGACGCAGATAAGACAAAAGCGCCAACGGTCGTACCGTTGGCGCCAGGGATCTCACCTGCGCTGAACCGAACAACTACTTCCAGAACACTAGCAGGTCCGTGGGTGCACCTGCCGAGCCGCGACACGCCGGTCTCGGCAGAACCGGCGACGAGGAATGTTCGCACCGCACACGTCGTTGCGTCCGCCATGAGCCGTCCCCTGAAGATCGACGTGTGGTCCGACATCGCGTGCCCGTGGTGCTACCTCGGCAAGCGCCGGTGGGAGGCGGGGTTGGCGCAGTATCGCGCCGCCGGAGGGGACCGTGAGGTGGAGGTCGAGTTCCACTCGTTCGAGCTCTCGCCCGACACCCCCGCCGACTTCGAGGGCTCCGAGGTCGACTTCCTCGCGAAGCACAAGGGCATGGACGAGGTCCAGGTCCGCCGCATGCTCGAGCAGATGACCCAGCTGGGTGCGGAGGAAGGTCTGGCCTACGACTTCGACGCCCTTCGGCACGCCGCGACCCGCAAGGCGCACGAGGTGCTCCACCTCGCGAAGGCCCGAGGGCTGCAGCACGAGCTCGTCGAGCGGCTGTTCGCGGCGTACTTCGTCGAGGGAGCGCACCTGGGGAAGGACGAGACGCTGGCCGACCTCGCCGCCGAGGTCGGTCTCGACCGCGAGGAGGTGCTCGCCGCGCTGGACGCCGGGACGTACTCCTCCGACGTGGACGCCGACCTCGCTCAGGCAGACGCGTACGGGATCAGCGGCGTGCCCTTCTTCGTCGTCGAGGGTCGCTACGGCATCTCAGGAGCGCAGGCGGCGTCGACGTTCGCGCAGGTGCTGACCAAGGTCGCGGCGGAGGGCTGAGGTCAGCCCTTCGCCTTCGGACGCTTGCTGCGCACGATCACGACCCGTGAGGTCGAGGAGCTCTGGTAGACGCTGCGCAGCGTGACGACCCGCACCTTCTTGGGGGTGGCGTAGCGCCACCGGACCCGCCAGGTCGCGGTGCCGTCGGCGTTCGTCGCACGGGCCTTCCCGAGCGTGCGCCAGCGGCCCTTGTGCCTCACCTGCGCTTTGACGCGGACACCTGAGGTCGGGAAGAAGCCGTACGGCCGGGCGACCCTGCTGGTCGCGCGCACCCTCAGGTGCTTGCGCAGCTTGGGTCGACGCGTCGAGAGGCTGAGCGCGGTCTTCGAGCGTGGCCGCACCAGCGTCAGCCGGGTGGTCGGCAGCGCGAGCGGCGCGCGCCCGGTCTCCGCGGGCCAGGTCACGCGGGACTGCACGGTGTAGCCGCCGGGCCGCACCGAGCCCGCGCACAGCCGGAACGCACCGGTGCCCGAGGCACCCGCGCTCTGCGGCACCACGGCGCGGTCCACACGTCGCCCCCCTGAGGACACGAGGTCGACGGTCAGCGTCCAGCCGACGCCGACACCGCTCAGCGCGTAGCGGAACGGATGGCTGAAGCAGTTCTTGTAGAGCGTCGCGCTCGGCGAGGACACCTGGCCCGATGCCGCCTGGGCAGGCGCGGACAGTCCGGTCGTCACCAGCCCGGCGGTCAGCAGGAGCGTCGCGGAGGCGAGCAGAAGTCGTCGTACGGCCACCGCTCGACCTTATGCGAGGTCGGGGTCCCCGACCGGTCGCCGAGCGGAGGGGGTGCGAGGCGCCGTGCGGCGAGGTCGATACCCTGCGACGCATGCGGGCGCATCGGCGAGGGGGATCGCAGGACGCACCTCGGGGGAACCCCACGGTCTCGAGAGACCGGGTGCTCGACGCGGCGCACGCCATCGTCGTCGAGCGCGGTGTGCGCGGACTCACGATGGCCGACCTCGCTCGGCGGGCGGAGGTCTCGCGGGCGACCCTCTACCGGACGTGGCCGAACGTCGAGGGCGTCGTCGGTGACCTCTTCACCCGCGAGTTCCGCATGGTCATGCAGCGGGCGATGCGACTGATCGGCGGACGGTCGGCCCGCGACGTCCTCGTCTCGGGCACGGTCAGCATGGTCGGGCAGGTCCGCCGGCTGCCCCTGCTGAAGCGCGTGGTCGAGCTGGACCCGGACTTCTTGCTGCCCTACCTGGTCAACCGTCGTGGGCGCAGCACCGACGAGCAGCTCGCCCTGCTCGAGGACTTCGTCAGGGACGGGCAGCGCGACGGGTCGATCCGCGAAGGAGACCCCAGCCTGCTGGCGTCGGCGGTCCTGCTCAACGCCTACTCGTTCGCGCTGACCGGGCCGGCGTTCGTCGGCCCGGACCGCATCACGACGCTCGACGCCCTCCTCACCGAGCTGCTCCAGGACTTCCTGCGCCCCTGAGCCCGCTCAGACGTGCCGGTCGACCTCGGCCCAGAACGCCTCACGAAGCTGCCAGCGCGTCTCGGTCTGCAGCACCCGGTAGCGGTCGTCGCTGTGGGCCACGAGGTCGTTGAGGAGGGTCGAGTCGATGTCGCCGGGGATCGTCGGGCGGGTGGCGACGAGCGCCTCGACGTCGGCCTGCGTGGCGGAGTCGAGCCAGTTGCGCACCACCGTGCGTACGACGTCGGGGATCACCGCGCGGAGGTCGGCGTCGGGGTCGTGTCCCGGGCCGCCCCCGGCGTTGCCGCTCGAGCTGCTCCAGGCCAACGAGACCGCGGGAGGCGCCGCGGGTGACGGGGGTGCCGGGGGAGCGGGCGCAGGGTGGAGTCGTGCCACGTCGGAGGGCGTCGGGATCCGCAGCCGAGGCGCGACGGGCGCGTCGTCCTGGGGAGCGACCTCGGCGACCGGGTCGGGCACGGGCACCGGCACGGCGACCGGAACGGGCTCGGTGCGCTGGCGCGGCGACGGCGTGATCGCCGAGCGGATGGTCTCGGTCGGGATGCGCAGACGGTCGTCGGCGACCCGCGCGAGGTTCATCGCGGTCGCGTGGACGCCGATGCGCGCGTCGTCGTTCGGGACGTTGAAGAGGCTGACGCGGACTCCGTAGTCCTGCGCCATGTCGACGGCCTCGGTCAGGTCGTCGTCGCCGGAGACGAGAAAGATCTCCGAGACCGCGCCCTGCAGCGCGAGGTTGACGAGGTCGAGGGCGATACGGGTGTCGACGCCCTTCTGGGCGCCCTCGTTGTTGACCCGGCCCAGGCGCAGCTTGACGTCGGGGAGCAGCGACACGAGGTTGTGCTCCTCCGAGAGCGCACGACCTCCCAGCGTGTTGGCGGCGTCGTACCAGAAGACTCGAAGCAGGCGGGTGTCGGTGTGCGCGGCGGCCGACTCCTTGATCCCCGAGACGAGGCGTTCCCAGCTCACCGCGACGGCCCGCCGCAAGGACGTCCCCACGATGATCTGCGCGGACGAGGCAAGGAGGTAGCCCGCGTCCACGAGGATGGCGTGACGATCGGACCGTGCGAGCCGGCTCATCCGGCCAGGCTAGTACGGCGCCCCCGACGCCACCGTCGAGCGGACACAGACGCGCCGGCGCGCGTACGCTCGGCAGCACCCGCTGCTCGAGGGGAGGGGTCCGATGCCTGACCGCTGGCGAAGCCCGGTGCCCGACGACTGGCCGCGTCTCGTCGACGCGCACTGCCATCCGGTGCTGGCCGGCACGCCGTCCGACGACCAGCTGGAGCGGCTGCTCGGTGCGGGCGACGGAGGAGCGTCGATGTCGACGGTGGCGCTGCGCCGCTGGTGCGCGCCGGTCCTCGACCTCGACGCGCACGCCGCGCTCGACGCCTACCTCGCCCGCCGTCGCGAGCTCGGCGCGGCCGAGGTCGAGCGCCGGCTCCTGTCACGCGCCGGAGTCGGCGACCTCGTCCTCGACGAGCCGGCGGGCACCGACCTCGGGGCCACCGTCGCAGCCGCCGACGCACGGGGGCACCGCGTCGTCCGGCTGGAAGAGCTCGCCGAGGACGTAGGGAGCCGTGTCGACCCGCCGGACCTCGCCGACGCCGTACGCGCGGAGCTCGCCGACACCGACGCGGTCGCCGGCGTGACGCTCGCGGCGCTGCGGGTGCCGGACGGGTGGGGGCCGGGCCGGCCGGCGCTGGACGCGCGGCCACCGCGCGACTCCTCCCTGGTCGACCTGGTGGCGGCCGACCCGACGGAGCGCGACGGTGACCCGCGGTGGCACACGTGGCTCGCGTTCGCCGCGCTCGAGGCCGGGCTGCCTCTCCACCTCCCCCTCGGTCACGCCCTCGCCACCGGGCGGGCCGTCGTCCATGACCCGGCGGCGGTGAGGCCGTTCCTCGAGGCGACCGAGAAGATCGGCGTGCCGGTCCTGCTGGTCAACGCCTACCCGTACCACGAGGTGGCCGCCGTCCTCGCGCGTGCGTACACGCACGTCCACTTGGGTCTCGGCCGCGTCACGCGGACCGGGGGAGACCTGTCCGCGCGCGTCGTCGCCGAGGTGCTGCTGTCGGCGCCGTTCGAGAGGCTCCTCTACAGCTCGGACGGGTACGGAGTCGCCGAGCACCACTACCTCGCGGCCGTGCTCTTCCGGCGCGCGCTCGGGGCGGTGCTGCACGACCTCGCCGTCCGTGACGAGATCGACCGGGCGACGTCCGAGCGTCTCACCCGAGCCGTGAGCCGCGACAACGCGATCCGCGTCTTCGGGCTCGCGCAGGATCAGCTCAGCTGAGGTAGCCCTCGACCTCACCGGCGGGCCGTACGGACGCCGTGCTCGGGTCCTCGCCGAACTCCTCCTTCGCCCGCCGCTGCCGCAGCAGGTCCCAGCACTGGTCGAGGCTCGTCTCGAGCTCGCGCAGGCGGGCGAGCTCGGTGTCCGCGTCGGTCTCGCCGCGCTCCCTCCGCTCACGCAGGGACTTCTCCTCGGCCACCAGCGACGAGATCGTCGTGAGGATGTCCTTGTCGGTCGTCATAGCGAGCTCCTGGTCGTCGGTTGCTCGTCCACGGTAGACCGATCGAAGCCTCGAAGGCGACCGCTAAGGTGTGGGGAGCCATGACGAAGGAGTGACGAGTGAGCGACTCATCCGCCACGGGTGCGCCGGACGACGACAACCCCGTGGGTGAGCCGGAGACCAACGGCCCGCAGGACCAGCCGGAGCCGGAGCGCCCCGCAGACGCGAGCTGGGGCTACCCCGGCACCGACCAGGGATCCGAGGCCCCCGCCGCGCCTCCGACGGCCGGTGAGAACCCGTACGCGCAGCAGCCGCCCTACGGCCAGGCTCCCTACGGCCAGCAGCCCTCGTACGGACAGCCGGACTACGGCCAGCAGCCCTCGTACGGACAGCCGGACTACGGCCAGCAGCCGCCGTACGGTCAGGCCCCGTACGGCCAGCAGCCGCCGTACGGCCAGCAGGCATACGGGCAGCAGCCCTACGGCGCGCACGGCCCGGCGGGCTACGGCTACGGCTACGCCGATCCCGAGGCCAAGAGCAAGCTCATCGCCGGGCTCCTCGGCATCTTCCTGGGTGGGTTCGGCATCCACCGCTTCTACCTCGGCTTCACCACGATCGGCGTGGTCCAGATCGTGGTGACGATCCTCACGTGCGGGATCGGCTCGCTGTGGGGGTTCGTCGAGGGCATCCTCTATCTCGTCGGGGCGAACGGTTGGAAGGCGGACGCAAAGGGCCGCCCGCTGAAGGAGTGATCAGGTGACGCGCGCAAGGGCACGCCGAACGGCAGGAGCGGTCGCCGTGGTGTTCGCAGGAGGACTCGTCACCAGCTGTGGGGGGTCGGACGGTGAGCGGCAGACCGGCTGCATCGGTGACGCCGACGGCGGGACGGTCGTCGTCCAGGGCGCCAGCACGGTGATCGCGGAGAACGTGAGCGCCGGCGTGGGGTCGATCGACGTCAACCTCGACGACGCGTCCGCGATCCTGACGGTGACGCAAGGGACGGACCCGAACGCGGTCCGCTCGATCCCCGTCACGGTCGGTACGACGGTGCCGGCGGGCGCTCAGGAGCTCTCCGTGGTCCAGATCTGCCGTGGGTCGGTCACGATCGACACGGCACGCTGAGTCGCCAGCGACGACGAAGCCCCCGTCTCGCGGCTGCGGGACGGGGGCTTCGTCGCGTGAGGTGGGGGCAGATCAGCCCTTGTCGCCGAACATGATCTCGTCCCAGGACGGCACCCTCCGGCGCTCGCGACGGCGAGGCGTGCGCTTGCGCGGCTGGCCGTCGGCACCCGACTCGTCCTCCGCGCTGCTCGCGCCCTCGGGCTCAGCAGATCCAGCAGACCCAGCGGGCACGCTGGAGGGGTCGGCCTCGCGCGCCGGAGCGGGCGGCGGGGGCGCGGCCGGGGGAGCGGACGCACGCGGCGGCGCCGGGTGCTCGTCCAGCTCGAGCGTCGGCTCGGTCTCCGAGACCTCCGAGACCTCCGGGAGGTCGCTGAGGGCCGGCTGGTCGTCGGTGTCGCGCTCGCTCGCCTGGGCGGCTCGGCGGGCCCGCGCCTGCCGCAGCGAGGTGACGCGGGGGTCGGAGTCGAGCTCGACGACGTCCACAGGGCGCGAGACGGCGTCGGCGATCGCCATCTCGTTCGCGTCCGGCGCCTCCGGCACGTCGCCGACGAGCTCGCGGGCGGCGTCGTCGGCGGCGAAGGTGTAGCGGCCGGCGGGGTCGAAGACGTAGTCGGCGGTCACCGCACCGGCCGTGACGCTGACCGTCCAGCGGGCGTCGTCGCGACGCCAGGAGTCCCACGTGGCGGTCTCCGGTTCGACGCCGCGGTCGCGGAGCGTGGCGTCGACCGACTCGCCCAGCGTCAGCGCGTTCGACTGCGCGTGCTTGCGGCGCACGGTGGCGCCTCGGGCGCGCTCGGCCATGTGCTCGCGCTCGGCGAGCACCGGGTGCGCGTAGCCCATGATGCGCTCGACGGGAAGCCTCGCCGCCTCGGCCACCTCCTCCGGCGACTCGCCCCGGCGGATCCGAGCCTGGATGTCTCGCGGACGCAGTGCACTGTCCATCGCAATCTCCAACTGGCCGAGTCGGGCCCGGTCGTTCCTGAGGGTGGCGCGCAGACGATCGTCGGCCGGGATGCGGAACAGCTCACCGACCGGGCCTCGAAGGACCACGTACCTCTGGTCCTCGCTCAGCCCCACCACGGTGAGGTCTCGCATCGTCGTTCCTCTCGTCTCGTGCCTCGTACCTGCCCCAGTCTCGGGTGCCGCCGGACTCAATCCAAGCAAGCGCGCCGAGAGGGTGATCGTTCGGACCCCCCGCAGGGCGTTAGTTTCGTCCCGTGCCCACCGATGCGCTCGTCGCCGCCGACCTCGTCGGCATCGCCGCGTTCGCCCTCTCCGGGGCGCTGGTCGCGGTGCGCAAGCCGCTCGACATCTTCGGCGTCCTCGTGCTCGCCGGCGCGACCGGGCTCGGAGGAGGGTTCCTGCGCGACGTCCTCATCGGGGCGACCCCGCCGGCCGCGCTGCAGGACTGGCGCTACCTCCTGGTCCCGGTGCTCGCCGGGCTGGTCGCCTTCCGCTTCCACCCCGCGCTGGGACGGGTCGAGCGCAAGATCGCGGTCTTCGACGCAGCGGGTATGGGGCTCTTCTGCGTGACCGGCGCCGTCAAGGCGCTCGAGTTCGGTCTCGAACCGGTCGCGGCCGCGCTCATGGGCATGGTCACGGCGATAGGCGGCGGCGTGTTCCGCGACCTGCTCGCCGGCCGCGTCCCCGTGGTGCTCCGAGAGGAGCTGTACGCGTTCCCGGCGCTGCTGGGGTCCACCCTCGCCGTCGTGGCGGTCGGGTGGGACCTGGACGAGGTGTGGGTCATCGTCCCCGGCGCCCTGCTGGCGTTCGGCTACCGCATGATCGCGCTGCGTCGGGGGTGGCACGCGCCGCTGCCGCCGGGGATGGACGGCTACTGAGCCGAGCGCCTGCCGCGGATCACCCAGGAGCCGGCCATGGCCACCACGCCGGCACCGAGGCACACGGCGTAGCCCCAGGACGGCGCGGCGGAGTCGACCACCCACCCGGAGATCGCGGCACCCGGTGCCACCCCGGTCGCGAGACCGGTGGTGAACCAGGCGATGCCCTCGGTCAGCCGTTCCTTGGGCACTCCCTGCTCGACGAGCTGGGTCGCGGCGACCATGCTCGGCGCGATCGCGAAACCTGAGACGAACAGCGCGAGGGCGACGAGGGGCAGTGACGATGTCAGCAGGAGGGGCACGATGCTGAGCGTGAGGACCGCGGTCGTGATCCGCAGCTGGCGCAGCGGCGTGACGCCCGGGGGACGAGCGCCGACGAGGAAGCCGGCGATGAGGCTGCCGGCGGCCCAGACGGCGAGCAGCGCGCCCGACAGCTGCTTGTAGCCCGCGTCGTCGGCGACCGCCACCGTCACGACCTCCGCGGCGCCGAAGAGCACGCCGAACCCGACACCGGCCCCGATGAGCGGCAGCAGCAGCCCCAAGGGCATCGACTTGCTGCGGTCCTCGTGGCGCTCCCGGCGCCCCGACGGCGGCTCCGTACGACGCTGCGCGGCCAGCGCGAGGGATCCCGCAACACCGGCGACGCCGGCCACGACCAGCCCCACGTACGGGCTCACCAGCGTCGCGAGGAACGTGACGACGACCGGACCGACGATGAAGACGACCTCGTCGAGCACTGCCTCCAGCGCGAAGGCGGTCGGGATCATGGAGGGCTCGGCGTTGTGCGTCCAGCGTGCCCGCACCATCGAGCCCGCCTGGGGGAGCGCGACCCCGGCCAGCGCGGCGCACAGGTGCGGGAGGGGAGCCGGGGCGTCCTGCGAGATCGCCAGCAGCGCGAGTGCGAGCCCGAGCCCGAACAGCGCCGCCGTCGCCGGGAGCACCCGGTGCTGCCCGAAGCGGTCGGTCAGCCTGCCCTGGAGCGGGGCACCGACCGCGTTGGCGATCACCGCCACGGCCGAGATCACGCCCGCCTTGGCGTACGACCCGGTCTGCTCGGACACGAGGAGCACGAGGCCGAGGGTGAGCATGGAGATGGGCAGCCGGGCGACGAGCGCAGCCGCGCTGAACGCCGGGGCACCTGGGACCGCGAGGATCCGGCGGTACGTGTCGAGCAACGATGGTCCTGGAGACGGTGTGGCGGAGGAGACCCCTCCGGGCGCCCCGACGGGGTCACCCCTGCAGCGTATCTTCCGGGTTGGAAGGATGGACGGCATGGATCGTCCCGACCCTGACACCCGTCCGTACGACGCGTTCCTGCTGGTCTCCTTCGGGGGGCCGGAGAAGCCCGACGACGTCGTCCCGTTCCTCGAGAACGTCACGCGCGGCCGCGGCATCCCGCGCGAGCGTCTCGTCGAGGTCGGCGAGCACTACTTCTCCTTCGGTGGCCGCTCGCCGATCAACGACCAGAACCGCGACCTTCTCGCGGTGCTGCGCCTGGACCTGCGCTCGCACGGGATCGACCTCCCGATCTACTGGGGCAACCGCAACTGGGACCCCTACCTCGCGGACACGCTCGCTCAGATGCGCGAGGACGGTGTCGAGCGCGCGGTGTGCCTGTTCACCAGCGCCTACACCTCGTACTCGGGGTGCCGCCAGTACCGCGAGAACCTGTACGACGCGACGGTGGCCGTGGGTGACGGCGCCCCGCGCCTCGACCGGGTCCGCCACTACTTCAACCACCCGGGCTTCGTCGCCCCGTTCGTCGACGGCACCGTGGGCGCGCTCGAGCGGCTGGGGGTGGAGGGCCACGACACCGCGGCGACGCGCCTGGTGTTCGTCACCCACTCGATCCCGGACGCGATGAACGAGGCGAGCGGCCGGTTCACGACGGGCGAGTCTCTCGTCGGTGGTGCCGCCTACGTCCGCGAGCACCGTGACGTCGCCGCCCAGGTCGCGGCCGCGGTCGCCGAGCGCACGGGCGTCGAGCGGGCGCACGACCTGGTCTACTGCTCGCGCTCCGGCTCACCGCACGTCCCGTGGCTCGAGCCGGACGTGAACGACCACCTCGAGGAGATCGCCGGCGACGGCGTCGCCTCCGTCGTGCTGATCCCGATCGGGTTCGTGTCGGACCACATGGAGGTCATCTACGACCTCGACACCGAGGCGAAGGCCACCGCCGAGCGGCTCGGGCTCGGCTTCGCGCGGGTCCCGACCCCCGGCGTCGACCCGCGCTTCGTCGCCGCGATCCGTGACCTGATCCTCGAGCGTGCCGCGGCCGCGCGCGGCGAGGAGCCGACGCAGGCGGTCGTCGGTGAGCTGCCTCCCAGCTGGGACGTGTGCCCGGCGGGCTGCTGCGCGAACCTGCGCGATCCCGAGCGGCCCGCGCTGCTGGGCGAGGCGCCGTGACCGCTCGGCCCGATCCTGAGGCGCTCCTCACCCTGGGCCTGGTCACCGCACGCGCCGCCGCGGCGTTCGTCCGCGAGCGGCGTCCCGACGGGAGGGTCGACGTCGCCGCCACGAAGTCGAGCCCCACGGACCCGGTCACCGAGATCGACCGGGCGACCGAGCAGCTGATCCGCTCGACGATCCTCGCCGAGCGCCCGGGAGACACCATCCTGGGCGAGGAGGGCGGCGCCATCCTCGGAGAGGAGCGTCGGGAGAGCGAGACCGCCGGATCCCCCGTGCGGTGGGTCGTCGACCCCATCGACGGCACGGTCAACTTCGTGTACGGCCTCCCGCAGTACGCGGTCGCGATCGCCGCCGAGGTCGACGGCGTCGTCGAGGCCGGGTGCGTCATCGACGTGGCTGCGGGGCACGAGTACACCGCGGTGCGCGGCGGCGGGTCGTACTGGCGTGCGAGCCCGTCGCGCGAGGCGGTCCGGCTGTCGGCCGTCGCCCCGGTCTCTGCCTCGCAGGCGCTCGTCGCGACGGGGTTCAACTACGTGCCGGAGGTGCGTGCCCGCCAGGCGCAGGCCGTGGCACGGCTCCTTCTCGACGTCCGTGATATCCGTCGCACCGGATCGGCCGCCCTGGACCTGTGTGCGGTCGCCGCCGGACGCCTCGACGCGTATGTTGAGCAAGGTCTCGCGCCGTGGGACCTGGCCGCCGGTGGCCTGATCGCCCGGGAAGCCGGGGTTGTGGTGACGGGACTCGACGGACCGGCGGACGAGCGGCTCGCGGTCGCGGCGCCGGAGGCGTTCGCGGAGGAATTTTTGCGGCTGGTCCGTGCTTGTGGCTTCTGAAGTTGGGTGGCGCCGATCTGTGTGGCACAATCTGCGCGCCTGAAGGTTATGGAAATGGGATGAACCCGCCCCTCGGGGGTCGGGTACGAGACGTCAAGAGGAGGGTTCATGGCGACCGACTACGACGCTCCTCGGAAGACCGAAGAAGAGCAGTCGGAAGACAGCATCGAGGAGCTCAAGGCTCGTCGGCACGAGAAGAACTCCGGCAAGGTCGACGAGGACGAGGTCGAGGCAGCTGAGTCGTTCGAGCTGCCCGGAGCAGACCTGTCGCACGAAGAGCTCTCCGTCCAGGTGCTCCCTAGGCAGTCTGACGAGTTCACGTGCACGTCGTGCTTCCTGGTGCACCACCGCAGCCAGCTCGCCCGCGAGAAGGGCAACCAGCTGATCTGCGTGGACTGCGCCTGATCAGGCTTTACGACGACGCCCCCGCACCGTTGACCGGTCGGGGGCGTCGTCGTCTGTACAGGTCGTCCGAGAGGCTGCTCAGGCCTTGGGGCGCTTCAGACCCGGCGGCAGGTCACCGGTGGACTTGACCCAGTAGGCCACCGCCTGCCGGTTGAGGACGACCTTGATCAGGCCGGCGCTGGCGCCCGCGAGCACCGCCCAGGCCACGGCCTCGCGGGTCTGCATCGCAGGATCGCGCGAGGCGTCGTCGGTGGGCGGCTTGTTGCCGGTGGCGGCGCGCCAGACGATGGCGGCCGCCTGCGTCGCGATCACCCCGGCCGCGATCGTCGAGGTCCGGTCGATCAGTCGCCACGCCGTCTTGCTGGGCCGCTTCTGCTTCGGCTTCGGCAGGGCCTTGTCCACGGCCTGCTTCTTCGCCTTCTTCGCGCTGCGCGCCACGCTCACCCTTCCCTTCTTCGTCGGCGTGCGGAGGTCCGCACTGCCGAAACGGTAGCGCCTCCTCAGCCGTGCGTACGCCGCGCGATGAGTGCGTCGGCGAGCTGGTGGGGATGACGGGTGCCGACGAGCCAGTACGGGGTGGGGTCGCGGGGGTCGAGGACCTCGACCCGCACCGAGGTGGCGATGTAGGGACGGACGAGGAAGAAGGCGCGTGCGTCGGCCTGCGGGCCGTGCAGCGCTCGCGTCTCGGCGGCGTCCAGCACGGTCACCTCGCCACAGTGGACGAGCGGGATGCGGGCCGCGCCCGCCCGCAGGTGCACGTTGGAGACCTCGACGACGGCGCTGCCGTACTGCAGGAGGCCGATCCCGACGGCGACGGCGGTGAGGGCGGCCGCCGTGAGCGCCAGCCACGGGGGAGTGGCCAGCGCGAAGATCCACCACACCACGACGGCGAGGCCGGCGGCGGTGAGCCACCACGTAGCGGGGACGCTCAGGTGCTCCCGGTAGGACGGCACGTCGGCGTCACGGCTCATGCGACAAGGTTGCCATGGCGGTAAGGGTGCCCTGAGCGGGAGGGTCGGCCGGTAGGGTCGGGCGTCATGGTCGAGGTCATGCTCACGCGTCTGGACGACAGCGTCCCCCTCCCCTCGTACGCCCACCCCGACGACGCCGGGGCCGACCTCTGCACCACCGTCGACGTGACGTTGGCGCCGGGCGAGCGCGCGCTCGTGCCGACCGGGATCGCCGTGGCGCTGCCGTCGGGCTACGTCGCGCTCGTGCACCCCCGCTCCGGCCTCGCGGCCCGCTGCGGCCTCTCGATCGTCAACGCTCCCGGCACCGTCGACGCGGGGTACCGTGGCGAGATCAAGGTGTGCCTGGTCAACCTCGATCGGACGGAGCCCATCGTGCTCTCGCGGGGTGACCGGATCGCCCAGCTGGTGCTCCAGCGCGTCGAGCGTGCCGAGTTCCGGCTGGTCGACGCCCTCCCGCCGTCCGAGCGTGGTGACGGGGGGTACGGTTCGACGGGTGGCTTCGCAGTGACGAGGACCACCTGAGCGAAGGCACGGCGCTGTCGAGCCACGGGACACGAGGACGAGAGGAGCGCGGTGATGTTCGGTCGTCGCAAGAAGGACCACGACGAGACGGCTGCGGAGGCCACGGAGACCGAGGTCGTCGACGCACCTGAGGCTGCGGAGGAGCAGAGCGACGCCGAGGTGCCGTACGACAGGTCCCAGGGCCCGTGGGACGCCTCCGAGCGCGAGATCGCCGAGGACGACCCCACCTTCGTCGACGTCGGTGCGCTCATCGTCCAGGGGCGGGTCGGCCTCGACATCCAGATCCCGACCGACCCCGAGACCGGGGCGGCCACGTCGGTGGTTGCGCTGGCCGAGGAGAGCGCGGTCGAGCTGCGGGCGTTCGCCGCGCCTCGCGGCGGTGGCCTGTGGGCCGAGATCCGTCCGGAGATCATCGCGGAGGTCGAGCGCGTCGGCGGCAAGGTCGAGGAGGTCGACTCGACCTTCGGCCGCGAGCTACGCGTCGAGGTCCCCGTCCAGGCGTCCGACGGGCGCCAGGGGGTGCAGGCCAGCCGCATCGTCGGCGTCGATGGTCCACGCTGGCTGCTGCGCGCGACGTTCATGGGCAAGCTGGGCTCGTCGTCCGACCCCGACAGCCTCCTCGAGCAGACCGTGCGCGACCTCGTCGTCGTCCGTGGCACCACCCCGATGCCGCCGCGCGAGCAGATCCCCGTCGTCGTGCCGGCCGGTGCGGTGCGCGCCGAGCAGCCGACGACCGAGGCCTGAGCCCCCGCGAGTGACGCCTCCGCGACCTAGGCTGGAGGAATGACGAGCACTGGAGCGGTGACCCGCATGTGGAGTCGCGCCCGCGACCACATGACCGGGCTGACCGAGCGCGCCGACGACCGGGCGCTGCGACGTGGCGCCGAGACCGCCGGGTGCCTGCCGGTCTGCGACCAGCGCGTGGGCGACGTCGTCACGGTGCACGGCGAGCTGCGCGCGGTGACGCTGCGTCCCCGTGCCGGGGCGCGCACCCTCGAGGCGCGCCTGTACGACGGCACCGGCGTCCTGACCCTGATCTGGCTCGGCCGCAGCCGCATCCCCGGCATCGAGGCCGGTCGTGCCCTCACCGCCACGGGTCGCCTCGGGCTGCGCGACGGCGACCGTGTGATCTACAACCCCCGATACGAGCTGAGCCGATGAGCGCGAGCGCCCCGCCCCCGCAGGATCCCGCCACGCCCGGTGCGGCGACCGTCGTCACCGTGGAGCAGGTCGTCCGGGCCCAGCTCTCCAAGGCGCTCGGTGGCGTGCGCGGCATGCTCGAGGCCGCGGTGCCGACGGTCGGCTTCACCGTGAGCTGGGTCGTGACGCGCGACCTTCCCCTCGCGCTGTGGCTCAGCGGAGGGCTCGCGGTCGTCCTCCTCGTCGTGCGGGTGGTTCAGCGCAGCACGACGCAGTTCGTCCTCAACTCGCTCTTCGGGATCGCCATCGCCGCGGTCTTCGCGCTGCGCTCGGGTGAGGCACGCGACGCGTTCCTGCCCGGCCTGCTCTACAACGGCGGGTATGCGGTGGTGCTCGTCTTCACCGTCCTCATCGGGTGGCCGCTGGTCGGCTTCATCGTCGGGAGCGTCACCGGTGACCCGACCGCCTGGCACCGCGACAAGGCGCTCGTACGGCTGTGCTCGCGGCTCACCCTGATCCTCGCGCTGCCCTGCGTGCTGCGTGTCGTCGTCCAGTACCCGCTGTGGGCGGCTGACCAGGTCGCGCTCCTGGGCACGGCGAAGGTCCTGATGGGGTGGCCGCTGCAGATCCTCACGCTCGCCGGCATCGTCTACCTGCTCAGCCGCAACCACACGCCGGTGGCTGACCCCGAGGCGGCGGGCAAGCTGCTGTCGCGGGAGGCGCTGGAGATCCAGCCGAAGGTCCAGCCCCGCGACTGAGCGGCCCGTGCGCCGTCACTGGGGAGGCTCGGACCTCTCCATGCCGACGGCGTGGTGCTCGATCGGGGCGAGGAGGTGCTGGAGCGCCTGCTCGGCGTCCTCAGGAGCCACGAACAGCAGCTCGTCGCCCGCCTCGAGCGACCGGTCGGCCTCCGGCACCTGGATGCCGTTGCTGCGCAGGATGGCCACGAGCACCACGTCCCGGGGCCAGCGGACGTCGCCGACCCGGACGCCGACGAGGGGCGAGTCTGCGGGCAGCGTGAGCTCGACCAGGTTGGCGTGCGAGCCCCGCAGCGAGAACAGGCGTACGAGGTCGCCGACCGTCACCGCCTCCTCGACCAGCGCCGACATGATCCGCGGCGTCGACACCGAGACGTCGACGCCCCACGCGTCGCTGAAGAGCCACTCGTTGTCGGGGTGGTTCACCCGGGCGACCGTACGGCCCACCCCGAACTCGGTCTTGGCCAGCAGCGACACGACGAGGTTGGCCTTGTCGTCGCCGGTCGCGGCGATGACGACGTCGAAGAGCTCGAGCCGTGCGACCTCGAGGGCCGAGAGCTCGCACCCGTCGGCGAGGAGCCAGTCGGCCCCGGGGACGACGTCGGAGCGGATCGCCCGCGGGTTGCGGTCGATGAGGAGCACGTCGTGGCCGTTCTCCAGCAGCTCCGCGGCGATGGACCGGCCGACGGCGCCGGCCCCGGCGATGGCGACCTTCATGCGTCCTCCTGACGGGGGCCCTCGACGAGCGTGCTGAAGACGGTCTCGGAGTCGTTGATCCGCGAGTAGAGGTGGAGGACGTCACCGTCCTGGAGGACCATCTCGGCGTCCGGAAGCTCGGCGCCTCCGTAACGGGTGACGCTCGCCACCCGGCCGCCGGTCGCGGCCTCGAGCGCTCCGACCGTGTGCCCGACCCACACCTCCGGCACGAAGACCTGGTCGGCGCGGACCTTGCCGGACGGGTCGGTGAACACGACCGAGCTGTGCCCGGCAGGGAGCAGCTTGCGCAGGACCTGGTCGGCGGCCCACGTCACGGTCGCCACCGTGGGGACGCCCAGCCGCTCGTACACCTCGGCGCGCCCGGGGTCGTAGATCCGGGCGACGACCGTGTCGATGCCGAACTGCTCGCGGGCGACCCGGGCCGAGATGATGTTGGAGTTGTCGCCGGAGGAGACGGCGGCGAAGGCGCCGGCGCGCTCGATGCCCGCGCGGCGCTGGACGTCACGGTCGAAGCCGAGCCCGGTCACCGTCATCCCGGCGAACGACGGGCCCAGACGGCGGAACGCGTCGGGGTCGCTGTCGATGACGGCCACCGAGTGGCCCCGCGACTCGAGGCGGTGCGCGAGGGTCGACCCGACCCGTCCGCAGCCCATGATCACCACATGCACGCGACGACGCTACACCGCGAGCAGGCACGGCGAGCGCGGAGCGGACCGCACGGGTCTACCATCCTCGGGTGGGAATGGCCGAGCTGGGCAAGCGCGTGTTCCTCGGGCGGAAGCTGCGCAGCACGCAGCTCGACGAGACCTTGCTGCCGAAGCGCATCGCGTTGCCCGTCTTCGCGAGCGACGCACTCTCGTCGGTGGCGTACGCGCCGGACGAGATCTTCCTCGTGCTCTCGATGGGAGGTCTGTCGGCGTACGCCTTCAACTGGAAGATCGGCATCGCGGTCGCCGTCGTGATGCTGACGGTGGTCGCGTCGTACCGGCAGAACGTCCGTGCCTACCCCAGCGGCGGCGGCGACTACGAGGTGGCCACGGTCAACCTCGGCCCCCGTGCCGGGGTGACGGTCGCGTCCGCGCTGATGGTCGACTACGTGCTCACCGTCGCGGTCTCGATCTCCTCGGGCGTCCAGAACGCCACCGCGGCCCTGCCCTGGCTGAACGGGCACGAGGCGCTCGCGGCCTCCGTCCTCGTGCTGCTGCTGATCGCGGTCAACCTGCGCGGTCTGCGGGAGTCGGGGGTCGCCTTCGCGATCCCGTCGTACCTCTTCATGTTCTGCATCCTGGGGATGGCGGTGTGGGGGTTCGTCCGGTACGCGTGGGGCGACCTGCCCAAGGTCGCCAGCGGTGACCTGGAGCTCGTCGCCGAGGAGCCGTACACCGGCGCGATCTCGGCGATCGCGATGACCTTCCTGGTCGCCCGGGCGTTCTCCTCGGGCTGCGCGGCCCTCACCGGCGTCGAGGCGATCAGCAACGGCGTCCCCGCGTTCCGGCGCCCCAAGAGCAGGAACGCCGCGACCACGCTCGCGCTCCTCGGCCTCATCTCGGTGACGATGCTGATGAGCATCATCATCCTGGCCGACCTGACCCATCTCCGGTTCGCGGAGGATCCCGCCACGCAGCTGAGCCGCGACGGCGTCCCGGTCGGGGACGACTACGTCCAGGACACGGTCATCGGTCAGCTGGCTGCCGCTGTCTTCGATGGCGCGGCGCCGCTGTTCTACCTGACGATCGCCACGACCGGCGTCATCCTCGTGCTGGCCGCCAACACCGCGTTCAACGGCTTCCCGGTGCTGGGCTCCGTGCTGGCGCGCGACGGGCACCTCCCGCGTCAGCTCGACACCCGAGGCGACCGCCTGGCCTTCAGCAACGGCATCGTCTTGCTGGGTCTCGCGGCGATCGTGCTGATCCTCGCCTTCGACGCCGAGGTCACACGACTGATCCAGCTCTACATCGTCGGGGTCTTCGTCTCCTTCACGCTCAGCCAGCTCGGGATGACCCGGCACTGGACGCGGCTGCTGCGCACGGAGGCCGACCCGGTCGAGCGCGGCCGGATGATGCGCTCGCGGGCCGTCAACATGTTTGGCCTCGCGATGACCGCGAGCGTCCTGGTCATCGTGCTGATCACGAAGTTCCTCGCCGGCGCCTGGATCGCGATCACCGCGATGGTGGCGCTCTACCTCCTCATGCGTGCGATCCGGCGGCACTACGACCTGGTCGCCGAGGAGCTCGCCGTCGACGACTCCGACACGACGCTGCCCTCGCGGGTGCACGCGATCGTGCTGGTCGGGCGGCTCCACAAGCCGGTGATGCGCGCGCTGGCGTACGCGAGGGTGTCGAGGCCGGACACGCTCGAGGCGCTCACCGTCGACCTCGACCGGGCGTCCACCGCAAAGCTGACGCAGCAGTGGGACGACCTGGGCATCCCCGTCCCGCTCGTGGTCGTCGGGTCGCCCTACCGGGAGCTGGTCCGGCCGGTCATCAAGTACGTCCGCGAGCTGCGGCGGCAGAGCCCGCGCGACATCGTGATGGTCTACGTCCCCGAGTACGTCGTCGGGCGCTGGTACGAGCAGATCCTCCACAACCAGACGGCGCTGCGGCTGAAGGGGCGGCTGCTGTTCACGCCCGGCGTGCTCGTCACCAGCGTCCCGTACCAGCTGCAGTCGGCCAAGCGCCGCGGGCCGGAGCGGGTGCGGCCGGTGCCGGGCGAGATCCGCCAGGGACGCATGTTCAGCGACCGCCGCGACTCCTGACCAGGGGCCGTACGGCACCCTGGAGGGATGCAGGCACCCACGGACGAACGACGCGACCTCACCGGCACCCGGATGGAGCTGGAGGTCGGTCCGGTCGCCCACGGCGGCCACTGCGTCGCCCGGTGGGACGGCCAGGTGGTCTTCGTCCGGCACACGCTCCCCGGCGAGCGGGTGGTCGCCGAGATCACCGAGGGCCGTGAGGGTGACCGCTTCCTGCGCGCCGACGCGGTCGAGGTGCTGGAGGCGGCCCCGGGCCGGGTCGAGCCGCGGTGCCCCGTCGCGCGCCCCGGCGGGTGCGGCGGCTGCGACTTCCAGCACGCCTCGCTCGAGACGCAGCGCGCGCTCCTCGGCGCTGTGGTGCGGGAGCAGCTGTCACGGCTCGCGGGCATCGAGCGCGACGTCGTCGTACGTCCGCCGCTCGGGGAGGCGGCCCTCGACGGTCTCGGGTGGCGCACCCGCGTGACGTTCGCCGCGCAGGCCGACGGCACGCTCGGCCTGCGTCGTCACCGCTCCCACGAGATCGTCCCGCTCGACGACTGCCCCATCGCGTCCGACGACCTGCCGCCGGTGCTGGCGAGCCGCTGGCCGGCGTCGCGGGTCACGGCTGTCGCGGGCTCCGACGGCGACGCGCTCGCCGCCGCGTACGACGTGACCGGCCAGCTGCCGGTCGTGGAGGCGACCGGGCTCCTCGCCGACGGCGCCACCGTCCGCGGGCGGGACTGGGTGAGGGAGGTCGTGCGCGACCGCGGCTTCAGGGTGAGCGGAGCCGGCTTCTGGCAGGTGCACCCTGACGCCGCGACGACGCTGGTCGACGCGGTGATGCGCGCGGCCGAGCCGAAGCCGGGAGAGCGGGTCGTGGACCTGTACGCCGGCGTCGGGCTCTTCTCGGCGTTCCTCGGCGAGGCCGTCGGCCCGGACGGGTCGGTGGTCAGCGTCGAGGGCGACGCCCGCGCTTCGCGCGACGCGCGACGCAACCTCGGCGACCTCCCACAGGTGAGCGTCGTCAACGGTGACGTGGCGCGGGTGCTCGCGCGCGGCGAGGCGGGGGAGCAGGTCGACGTGGTGGTCCTCGACCCGCCTCGTACGGGCGCGCGGGCGAAGGTCGTCCGTGCGGTCGCAGCCTTGCGCCCTCGCCGGGTCGTGTACGTCGCGTGCGACCCGGCAGCGCTGGCGCGCGACGTCCGGACCTTCGCCGAGCTCGGCTACGCGCTCGGCGAGGTCGAGGCGTACGCGTTGTTCCCGATGACCCACCACGTCGAGTGCGTGGCGACGCTCGACCTCACCGACTGACCGTCGCGAGAGACCTGGCGGACCGCCGCGAGAGACCTGAATCGTGGTCGCGAGAGACTTCAGCCGTGACGTACGCCGATCCTCTGCACTGCCCGGGCTGCGGTGCGCCCGCCACCGGTACGCAGCACTGCCCGAGATGCGGCATCCAGCTGCGCGGTGACCGTGCGCTGAAGCTGCTCTCGCTTCTCTCCGAAGCAGACCGCGTGCTCGCGCAGCTGCGGGCGGAGGCGGCCGCCGTACGGGCGCGCCCTGCGGCGCCGCCGATGCCTCAGCCGCGCCCCGCGTACGGGACCTGGGCGCCGCCGGCGGTTGCTCCGCCGGCCGTGCGTGCGCGGACCGGGTGGTCGGTGGGTGGCACGCTCCTGGCGCTCGGGGCGCTGTGCCTGGTGATCGCCGGGTTCGTCTTCGTCGCGGTCGGGTGGGGGAGCCTCGGGCTCACCGGTCGTACGCTCGTGCTCGTCGGCCTCACGGTCGCCGTCGGTGCCTGCGCCGCGTGGGTCACGACCCGCCGTCTGCGGGCGTCCGCCGAAGCGCTGTGGACGGTCTGCGGGCTGCTCGCCGCCGTCGACGTCGGCGCCGGCCGCAGCGCGGGAGTGCTCGGGCTCGGCATGGTCGACGGCGACGTCCTCATCCTCGTCTTCTCGGCGGTCCTGGCGGTGGCCAGCCTCGCGGTCGCCCTCGGGGTCCGGCGCTGGATCACCCGCCTGGTGGCCGCCGAGGTCGGCTTGGTCGTCGGGCTGCTCTGCGGCACGGTCGCGCTGCTCGTGGTGCTCCCGATCGACCTGCGGTGGACCCTGACGGCGGCCGTCGCCGGCCTCGTCCTCGCCACCCTCGGCCTTGCTCGGCTCAGGCTCCCCGTCGCGGCCTGGGCGGTCGGGCTGAGTGCTGCGGCAGCCGTCCCCGGCACCGCGCTCGTCCTCATGACCGGGGTCGCCCTGACCGACGGAGCAGCGACGCGCTGGACGCACGGTGACGCGCCCGCCCTGCTGCTCTTCGCCGTGGTCGTCGCCGCGCTCGCCGTGGTCGTCGCACGGGTGCTGGAGGGACGTGGGAACGCCACCGCCGCCACCGCCGTACGGGCTGCGGCCGGCTTCGTCGTCGCCGTCTCCTTCGCCGTGGTCGGGCTGCTCGGACCCGACGGCAACCTCGAGCTCGTGACCCTCACGTGGGTCGCCGTCCCTTTCGTCGCGGCCGTGGTCGGTGCAGTGCTCCCGTCGTCGGGGTGGAGGGTCGGCGTCCGCGCCGCGCTCGCTGTGGCCGCCCTCCCGCTCGTGGGCGCACTGTTCGCGACGGCCGGGGCCACCGTCCTCGCGACGGCCGAGTCGTGGCTTCCCGGGTGGGCCGACGACGTCGCGCTCCGCTTCTCTGCCGACTGGAACGACCCCGTGTGGCTGGTCGCGCTCTCGTGGTGCGGTGCCGCTGCGATCGCGCTCGTGGTGAGGTGGTGGCGGGTCGCGGCACCGGCGGAGACGGTGGCGGCGCTCCGCCGGAGCTCGGTGGTCACGGCGGTGCTGCTCGGCACCGCCGGGGCGCTGGTGGTCGGCGTCCTGCTCGACGGACCCGTCCTGGTCGTCGGCCTCGCGGCCGTGCTGTACGCGGGCGCGGCGTCGGCGCTCTGGCTGGTACGAGGCGGCGGTGACCTCGCGGTCGCGGCGGCGTCTGCCGCACCGCCGGCAGCGCTCGCGGGTGCGCTCCTGCCGCTCGGCTCGGCTCCCGCATCCGCGACCACCTGGTCGGTGTCGGCGGTGGTCGCCGCACTGGTCGCCGTCGGCGCCGGGTCAGCCGCTCGCAGGGAGGCCGTCGCCCTCGCGGGGGGAGCGGCCGCGGGTCTCGGCGTGCTCGCCGTCCTCGCCTGGGTCGACGTCGCAGCCGCGGGGCTGCGGACCGGCGCCCTCGTTGCAGCGGTGCTCGCGGTCGCGCTGCTCGCCGCCGCCTCCGTGCCTCGTCTGCCTCGTGCGCTGCGGGTGCCGTGGGAGATCGTCGCTGCCGTGACCGCGTGCGTCTCGCTGGCGGAGTCGGGCGAGACGAGCCTCGGATGGTTCAGCCTGTGCCTCACGGTGCTCGGGGTCGGGGCGAGCGCGGTCGGACTCCTGCGGCGCGACCGCAGGCCGTACGCGGTCGTGGGTTCCGTCCTGCTCGCGGCGGCCTACGTCACCCGCCTCGCCGCCTCCGACGTCGCTGTCGTCGAGGCGTACACGCTGCCGTTCGGCCTGGCGCTGCTCGGCGCCGGGATCGTCCGGATGCGCCGCGAGCGGGGCGCCACCTCCACCGTGCTCCTGCCGGGCCTCGGTCTCGCCGTGCTCCCGAGCCTGCCCGGGGCGCTCACCGACCCCGTCTCCGTGCGCGGCCTGCTGCTCGCCGCGGCCGGGGTCGCTCTGCTCGGTGCGGGCGCGCTGGTGCGCACCAAGGCACCGTTCGTGGTCGGTGCCGTGCTGACGACCGTGCTCGCGGTGCGGTGGGCGGGGCCGCTCGTCGGTGACATGCCGCGCTGGCTTCCGCTCGGGCTCGTGGGGCTCGCTCTGGTGCTGGCCGGTGCGACCTGGGAAGCGCGGGTGCGTGACGCGCGCGCCGTCGTCGCGTACGTCCGCACGCTGCGCTGACGCCTGCCGTTTGTGCCAACGTCTGGACGCACCATTGCCGAAGCGCGAACGCGCGTGCTTGGATATCGCCACCGCCAGGGGGAGGTGCCGGAATGCAGATCGTCGAGCTCACTCCCGAGCATGCGGGTGACATCGTCACCTGGAGCTATCCCGAGCCCAACGGCTGCTACGACCTCACGGGCATGGACCCGCGCCACTTCACCGACCTGTCGCACGGGTTCTGGGCGCTGGTCGACGGCGAGCGTCTCATCGGCTACCGGTGCTACGGCCCGACCGCGCGGGTGCATGGCTACGACTACGACGACGACGCGCTCGACATCGCCGGCGGGCTGCGGCCCGAGCTGACCGGGCAGGGCCTGGGGCACTCGGCGATCGCGACCGGTCTCGCGTTCGGTGTCGAGCACTTCGCTCCGACGACGTTCCGGGTCACCGTCGCCGAGTTCAACGTCAGGGCGCTCAAGGTCGTCGACAGCCTCGGCTTCGCCGCCGTGGACAAGTTCGAGTCGTCGGCCGACGACCGTACGTACGTGGTCCTCCGCCGCCGCGCCTGACCGCCGCCGGGGACGGGCTCGGAACGGGGCCGGAAGTTTGATAACGTTTATCTTGACATCGAGATACATGCCGCAGGAGCGGCCGAGTAAGGCGAGCCTGATCGCGCGGGTCCCCTGAGGGCGCGCGACGATAGAAGGCGGATGCCGCGCAGAGCGCGTACGGCGATCGAGGGCTCCGGCAGGACGGAACGAGGAGAGGCATGGCCAGCGTCAACAGCTTCAACGCGAAGGACACCCTGAATGTCGGGGACAACGCGTACGAGATCTACCGCCTCGAGGCGGTGACCGGCGAGGGCCTGGACGTCGCCTCGCTGCCCTTCAGCCTCAAGGTGCTGCTGGAGAACCTCCTGCGCACCGAAGACGGCGCCAACATCACCGCGGACGACGTCAAGGCGCTCGCCGGGTGGGACGCCGACGCGGACCCGAGCAAGGAGATCCAGTTCACGCCCGCCCGCGTGATCATGCAGGACTTCACCGGCGTCCCGTGCGTCGTCGACCTCGCCACGATGCGCGAGGCGATGGCCGACCTCGGTGGCGACCCGAGCAAGATCAACCCGCTCGCGCCCGCCGAGATGGTCATCGACCACTCGGTCATCGCCGACGTCTTCGGCACGCCCGACGCGTTCGAGCGCAACGTCGAGATCGAGTACGAGCGCAACCGCGAGCGCTACCAGTTCCTGCGCTGGGGCCAGACCGCGTTCGACGACTTCAAGGTCGTCCCGCCGGGCACCGGCATCGTCCACCAGGTCAACATCGAGCACCTCGCCCGGACCGTGTTCACGCGTGAGGTCTCGACGGGCTCGACCGGCGAGAAGGTGCTGCAGGCCTACCCCGACACCTGCGTCGGCACCGACTCGCACACCACCATGGTCAACGGCCTCGGCGTCGTGGGCTGGGGCGTCGGCGGCATCGAGGCCGAGGCGGCGATGCTCGGCCAGCCGGTCTCGATGCTCATCCCGCGTGTCGTCGGCTTCAAGCTGTCCGGCGAGCTCCCCGAGGGCTCGACCGCGACCGACCTCGTGCTCACGATCACCGAGATGCTGCGCGAGCACGGCGTCGTCGGCAAGTTCGTCGAGTTCTACGGCTCGGGCGTCGGCGCGGTCCCGCTGGCCAACCGCGCCACGATCGGCAACATGAGCCCCGAGTACGGCTCGACCATCGCGGTCTTCCCGATCGACGAGGAGACCACGAAGTACCTGCGCCTCACCGGCCGTTCCGAGGAGCAGATCGCGCTCGTCGAGGCGTACGCGAAGGCTCAGGGCCTCTGGCACGACCCGGACCACGAGCCGCGCTACTCGGAGTACCTCGAGCTCGACCTCGGCACGATCGTCCCGTCGATCGCCGGCCCGAAGCGTCCGCAGGACCGCATCGTCGTCTCCGACGCCAAGCAGGCGTTCCGCGGAGCGCTCGTCAACTACGTCGAGCACGCCGAGGCGCCGCCGATCGGCGCGTACGACGAGGCCGTCGAGGAGTCCTTCCCCGCCTCCGACCCGCCGGCGGCGCACGAGGACGCGCACGGCCAGACGCCCGCGACGGACTACCTGTCGTGCGCGCCGAAGGACGGCGGACGCCCGAGCAACCCGCAGCTCGTCACCACCGAGGACGGGACGACGTACGAGCTCGACCACGGCGCGGTCACGATCGCGGCGATCACCTCGTGCACGAACACGTCCAACCCGTCGGTCATGATCGGCGCCGCGCTGCTGGCGAAGAACGCCGTCGAGAAAGGCCTGGCGCGCAAGCCGTGGGTCAAGACCACGCTGGCCCCGGGATCGAAGGTCGTCTCCGACTACTACGAGCGCGCCGGCCTCACGCCGTACCTCGACAAGCTCGGCTTCAACCTAGTCGGCTACGGCTGCACCACCTGCATCGGCAACTCGGGCCCGCTCATCCCCGAGGTCTCGCAGGCGGTCAACGACGCTGACCTCGCCGTCACCTCGGTGCTGTCGGGCAACCGCAACTTCGAGGGCCGGATCAACCCCGACGTCAAGATGAACTACCTGGCGTCCCCGCCGCTGGTCGTCGCGTACGCGCTGGCCGGCACGATGGACACCGACCTGTTCAACGACCCGCTGGGCACTGACAACGACGGCAACGACGTCTTCCTGAAGGACATCTGGCCGTCGCCGTCGGAGGTCGAGGAGGTCGTCGCCGGCGCCATGTCGGCCGACACGTTCAAGAGCGAGTACGCCGACGTCTTCGCCGGTGACGAGCGCTGGCAGTCGCTGCCGACGCCGGAGGGCGACGTCTTCGAGTGGGACGCCGACTCGACCTACGTCCGCAAGGCGCCGTACTTCGACGGGATGCAGCACGAGCCGTCGCCGGTCACCGACATCGAGGGCGCGCGCGTGCTCCTCAAGCTCGGCGACTCGGTCACGACCGACCACATCTCGCCCGCCGGCGCGATCAAGAAGGACAGCCCGGCCGGCAAGTACCTCGCCGAGCACGGCGTCGAGCCGCGCAACTTCAACTCGTACGGGTCGCGTCGCGGCAACCACGAGGTGATGATCCGCGGGACGTTCGCCAACATCCGTCTGCGCAACCAGCTCGCGCCGGGCACCGAGGGCGGCTTCACCCGTCAGCTGAACGAGGACGGCGAGGTCACCACGGTCTTCGAGGCCTCGGAGAAGTACCAGGCCGCGGGCATCCCGCTGGTCGTGCTGGCCGGCAAGGAGTACGGCTCGGGCAGCTCGCGCGACTGGGCGGCCAAGGGCACCGCGCTCCTGGGCGTCAAGGCCGTCATCGCCGAGTCGTACGAGCGCATCCACCGCTCGAACCTCATCGGCATGGGCGTGCTGCCGCTGCAGTTCCCCGAGGGCCAGAACGCCGAGAGCCTCGGCCTGACCGGCGAGGAGACCTTCTCGTTCACCGGCATCACCGAGCTCAACGAGGGCCGTACGCCGAAGACCGTCAAGGTCAAGGCCGGCGACATCGAGTTCGACGCTGTCGTCCGCATCGACACCCCCGGTGAGGCGAGCTACTACCGCAACGGCGGCATCATGCCGTACGTGCTTCGCTCCCTGATCGGCTGAGTCCGTCCCCGCCACGGCGGTGGGGGGGGGGGGGCCCCCCCCGGGGCGCGGGGGGCGCCCCGGGCCCACCGCCGTCGGCGTCTCCGGGGCGCGAGGGTCGCGTTGGTCTCGATTTTGTTGCGCCGGTGACAAAATCGGGGGGTGTCGTGCTAGTTTCGCCTCGCCGTACCACTGACAGCGAGGGGAACGACGCGGTGCCACTGCAGCAGCAGCGACCGACCGGCAAGGGGGCCAACCAGGAGGCGGTCCGCCGCCACAACCTGGGCACCCTGCTCGGTCATGTGCACCGCGACACGGACGTGTCTCGTGCCGACCTGACGACCCGCATGGGGCTGAACCGCTCCACGATCGCCGCGCTCGTCGTCGAGCTCGAGAGGCTCGGCGTCGTCGCCCAGGCTTCACCGCGCGGCGACCGCCAGGGCGCCGGCCGCCCGTCGCTGCACGTACGCCCCGGCGAGCGCCACGTGTGCGTGATCGCCGTCGAGCTGCGGGTCGAGTCGATCGAGGTCGCGCGCATCAGTCTCGGCGGCACGGTCCACGGTCGCCTCTCCGTCCCGGTCGAGGTCGGTGCCTCGCCCGAGCAGGTGGCCGACCAGATCGCCCGTACGGCCGCCGACCTGCTCGACGACGTCCCGCCCGACACGCTGCTGGTCGGGGTCGGGGTCGGCATCCCGGGCGTCGTGTCGGCCGACGACGGCCGCATCCACTACGCGCCCAACCTCGCCTGGTCGGACGTCGCGTTCACCGAGCTGGTCCAGGACCGCCTCGGGGGTGAGGTGCCGGTGGTGATCGGCAACGACGCCAACCTCGGTGTCCTGGCCGAGCACGCGCGCGGCGTCGCGCGCGGGATGTCGGACGTCGTCTACCTCAGCGGCGACGTCGGCGTCGGCGGCGGGCTCATCACGCGCGGGCGCAGTCTGCTCGGCACCGTCGGGTACGCCGGGGAGGTCGGGCACATGCGCGTCTCCGTCGGCGGGCGCCTGTGCCGCTGCGGCAACCGCGGGTGCTGGGAGACGGAGATCGGCGCCGTCGCCGTGGCAGAGGCGCTCGGCACCCCCTCGCACGACATCGCCCACCTCGTCGGTCTCCTCGACCAGGTCGGTACGCCGTCCGTCGCGCTGCGCGAGGTCGGCCGGATGCTGGGCGTCGGGCTGACGAACCTCATCAACATCTTCGACCCGCAGGTCGTGATCCTCGGCGGCCTGCTGAGCGCCCTGTACCCGGCGGTGAGCGCCGAGGTCGACGCCGAGGTCGTGCGCGGCACCCTCGACTCCGAGGACCGGCGTACGGAGGTCGTGCTGCCCGGCCTCGGGCGCGACTCCGTCCTCGTGGGGGCGGGCGAGCTCGCCTTCGGAGCGATGCTGAGCGATCCGCTGCTCGTCGTCGCCGCGGCGGAGGAGGCGGTCCGACGGGTCCGCGTCGCGGCCGCCTGAGTCACGCCCGCAGCTCCTTGTCGAGCGGCGTCGGGAAGCTCGGCGTGAACGTCGCCCCGTCGAGCAGCCCTTCGAGGCGCCCCGCCTCGGCCTCGACGGCGTCGCGGACGTCGGTGCCGAGATCCTCCAGGAGGCGGTGCACGACCTCGCCCCCAGGGCGCACCGCCCATCCGCCGACGACGCGGCCGTCCCACCAGATGGTCGGGCCGATGTTGCCCATCCGGTCGAAGAGGCGCTCGCGGTGCACGCCGAGGTACCAGGTGCGGTGCTTCCAGCCCATCGGTGTCGGGTCGAGCGCGGGCAGGAGCGCCACGCCCGGTGAGACGGGGTCGGGCACCTCGGTGCCGGGGAGCATGACTCCCGGTCCTTCCTCGAGCGTGACCTCGACGAGGTCGAGCGCGCCGAGGGCGGCACGGGTGTGGGTCTTGTTCCAGCCCGTCCACCACTGCAGGTCGTCGGGCGTCGCCGGCCCGAAGACCTCGAGCCAGCGGCGGGCGAGCCCGACACGGGCCTCGGGCTCGGGCACCTCCGGGATGCCGTCCGGGAACCACGAGGTGATCGGGGCCCACGCGTGGTGGCGCGAGGTCCAGGAGCCTCTCGGCTCGGTCCGGACGATGCGCCCCTCGGCCGACAGCAGCGCGAGCGTCTGCGACGTGACCGTACGACGGACGTCCCACGCCTTGTCGGTCGTCGGCAGCAGCGCCGTCCGCAGCGCCGGGACGGCCGCACTGATCTCGGCGCCGCTGAGCGTGCCGCCGTCGCGCGCCGCCGCGGCCAGCACGGCGTCGACGTCCTGCTCGACTTCGGCGAGCCAGGCCTGCGGGTCCGGGACGGGTGGGTCTGTCGGGATCTTGGCGAGCTCCTTGAGGAGACGCGTGCGCAGCACGCGCGCGACGCCGCGGCTCGCACCGGCGTGGATCATCGGGACGTCGGCGCGGCCGGCGACGAAGAGCGTGCGCCGCATGGCGAGGACCCGGACGACGTCGCGTCGCTCGTACATCGCCGCCCGCACGTCGTCGCGGGTCAGGCCAGGTGCGCGGGCCAGGACGGAGAGGTAGACGCTGGCCGGGTCGGTGGCGTGCAGGACGAGGAGGTCGTCGACCACGTCCTCGACGCGGGGCGCGCCGCCGTGCTCGCCGAGGCCGACCCGGTGCTGGACGACGAGTCGACGGCGGCGTTGCTCGTCTGTGAGGTGCACCCGCCCATCCTGGCGCAGCGCGGTGACAGATCACGCGGACGGCGCGACCGACCGTACGCTGACGGCGTGACGATCCACTCCGAGCACCCGTTCGTCCCGCCCGAGGGCGAGCGCGACCCGCTGCGCCGTCTGCGCGGCCGGCTCGCGCAGGCCGTCACGATCTGCACCGCGGGGGAGGGGCGCGGTCGGGCGGGCCTGACCGTCTCGTCCCTGCTCGTGGCCGGCGGCGAGCCTGCGCGGGCTTTGATGCTGGTCGACGAGGACAGCGACCTGGCCGATGCCCTGGACGTGGGGGAGTCGTGGGTGGTGAACGTCCTCGGTGCGCGTGACCGTGGACTGGCCGACCCGTTCGCGGGGACCGCGCCGGCACCCGGTGGCCTGTTCACGCGGGGGAGCTGGAGGCAGACGCCGTACGGCCCGGTGCTGGAGACGGCCGTGGCCTGGCTCGGTGCCCGGGTCGCGGCGCCGCCGCGCCAGGTCGGGTGGCCCCTGCTCGTCGAGGGAGTGGTCGAGCACGTCGAGATCGGTGAGGACGGTCCGGCCCTCACGCACGTACGCGGACGTTACGTGTCTCTGGAGTAGCTGTAACAGCGCTTATATAAGTGCTGTTACAGTGCTGCGGTGGACCCTACCGACGAGAACTTCTGGGAGCCCTTGCGCGGGCTCCAGGACGAGATGGACGCGGAGCTCGCCGCGCTCTACCGCGAGCGCGGCCTGCGCGTACGCCCGCGGCTGACCAAGCCGGTCATCAAGCTCGCCCACCACGGCCCGATGACGATCCGCGCGCTCGCCGAGGCCATCGGTGTGACGCACTCGGCCGCCAGCCAGACGGTCACCGTGCTCCGGGCCGACGGCCTCGTGGAGACCGGCCCTGGCCCCGACGCCCGGACGAAGCTCGTCAGCCTCACCGCGCAGGGACGTGACCTCGTCCCGCTGCTGGAGGCGGAGTGGCGCGCGACCGAGCGCGCGCTCCTCGAGCTCGACGCGGAGGTGCCGTACTCGTTCCACGCCGTCGTGGCCGACCTCGGCGCGGCGCTGCGACGACGCTCCTTCCGCGAGCGGGTGAGCGCCCACCTGCCCGACGATCCCGCTCCGTCGGCGTGAGGTCGGGCCTGCTCGACCTCGGCCCGCTCCGGCGCGGGAGCGGGTTCCGGCGGCTGTGGGCCGGAGGCCTTCTCAGTGCGCTCGCGGGTCAGGTGAGCCTGGTCGCACTGCTCCAGCTCGTCTGGGACCTCACCGGCAGCGCCGCGCTCATGGGCACTCTCGGACTCGCCCACGCGGTCCCGATGGTGGTCCTCGGGCTGTACGGCGGGGCGCTCGCCGACGCGTACGACCGTCGTCGCGTGGCGCTCGCCACCACGGCCGGCAGTGCCGTCGTCGCCGCGCTGCTCGCCACCCAGGCCGCGTACGGCCTGCGGTCGCTCGCCCTCGTCCTCGTGCTCGTCGCGTGCCAGGCCGGCCTCGGCGCGCTCGGTGCCCCGGCCAGGCGGGCGCTCATCGCGCGCGTGCTGGCGCCCTCCGACGTGCCCGCAGGCGTGGCGCTCAGCCATGTCGGCTTCCAGGTGTCGATGCTCGTCGGTCCCGCCGTCGGCGGGCTGCTCGTGGCGTACGCCGGGGCGGCGGTCGCGTTCGGCGTGCAGGCCGCGCTCGTGGGCGTGGCGTGGCTCGTCACCCACGGGTTGCCGCCGACGCCTCCGACGCCGTCGGCCGTGCCCGCGCGGTCCGGGCGAAGGGCAGACGTCTCCGTGCTCGACGGGCTGCGGGCCGTCGCGCGGTCGGCGGTCCTGCGCGGCGCGATGCTCTCCGACGTGCTCGCGACCGTGCTGGTCATGCCGGTCGCGCTGTTCCCGGTCGTCGTCGCCGCGCGGTTCGACGACGACCCCGCTGTCACCGGCCTGATGCTCTCCGCCGTCGGCGCGGGCGGCATCCTGGCCGGCCTCGCCTCGGGCGTGGTCAGCAGAGGGCGCCGCCCCGGACGCACGATGGTCGCGGCGGCACTCGTCTGGTGCCTGGGCGTCGCCGCGTTCGGTGCCTCGCCGTGGCTCGTGCCGGCACTGCTGGCGCTTGCGGTGGCCGGGGCCGCCGACACGTTCGCCGTGATCGCGCGAGGCGTCCTCACCCAGCTCGCGACCACCGACGACCAGCGCGGGCGGGTGTCCTCGGTGGAGCACGTGGTCGGCGTCGCCGGACCGGACCTCGGCAACGCACGCGGGGGAGCGGTCGCCGGGTTCAGCTCCCCGGAGGTCGCGCTGGTCTCCGGCGGCCTGCTCGGCGCCCTCGGCGTGGCCGCCGTCGCTTTCACGCACCCCGCGGTCGGCGCGTTCAGCCGTGACGAGGTGGATGCGCGGCCCGCCGCGCGAAGGCGTCGAGGGCGTCGATGACGTCTGGGCACTGCCAGACCCGGTTGCGGGCCCGCGTGCCGACCTGCACGAGCACGCCCGCCTCGACGAGGCGGTCGATGGCCGCCTGCGCCGCCACGTCGCTCACGCCGAGCTCGCGCGCGACCAGCGCGTTGTCGAGGGCAGGGTGGCGGACGAGCACCGCCGGCATCCGGTGCACCGCGGCGTGGCGACGGGCGACGACCCGCTCGGCCCAGGACGCGCGCAGCGCCACGAGGTCGGCGACGAGCTGCCGGCCGTTCTCGACGGCGCGCAGGGTGGCGGCGGCGAGCTCGGTGACCACGGGCGCGGGATCGCCGTCCCGGTAGGCGCCGAGGGCAGCGAAGTAGCGGCGCGTGTCGCCGACGAGGCCGCTCGAGATCGGGACCGAGACGCGCTCGGTCACCCCCTTCCCCCGCAGCATGGCGTGGACGAGAGCGCGCCCGGTGCGCCCGTTGCCGTCGGCGAAGGGGTGGATCGTCTCGAACTGCGCGTGCGCGATCGCCACCTGGACCATCACCGGTAGGTCGTCGCGCCGGACGAACCGCACCAGGTCCTCGACCGCGGCCGGCACGCGGCTGTGGTGGGGCGGGACGAACTCCGCGTCGTGCGGCCCGTAGGAGGAGCCGCCGACCCAGACCTGCTCCGTACGCCAGCGTCCCGCCCCCTGGGGGTCGGTGTCGGCGAGCAGCGTGCGGTGCAGGGTCAGCAGCCCGTCGGCGTCGAGGGAGTCGGCGAGCGCGACCGCCGCGCGCACCGCCTCCACGTTGCGGGCGACGAGGCGGGCGTCGTCGGTGGTGGCGGCGCCGATCTCGGCGAGCGCGAGCTGCCCGGCGTCGGTGTCGACGTGCTCGATCCGCGAGGAGGAGGCCGACTCCGTCCGCAGGAGCAGCGTGGAGAGCGGTCCGAGCTCGCCCAGCGCCTCGGTGTCGCCGAAGGCGTGCGAGAGGCCGGCGTCGAACCGCGCGATCGCGGCCGTCGCCTCCTCGGCGTCGGCGAGGACGGATGCGTCGAGGCGTACGGGGAGGTCGGCGATGGGCGGCAGCACGGCCGCGCGGTACGGGGCCGAGTGCCGGCGCAGCCGCGCCCGCGACACCCCGTACGGGGGCAGGCGCGTCCAGGGGTGCTCCTCCCACCCGACGGCCGGCCAGTCTTTGCCCATCTGGTCACGTTACCGAAGGTTTCGGGAGAAACCCTGGCCAGCGGCCGCGGGCGTCAGCGAGCCAGGGCCGCGCGCAGCCGCGCCGCGTACGCGTCGGCCTCGCCCTCGGCGTACCTCGTCCGAGGCCAGAAGAACCCTCGCAGCCCGTCGCCCTTGGTCCGCGGCACCACGTGGACGTGCAGGTGGGGCACGGACTGCGACACGACGTTGTTCTCGGCGACCCACGTCCCCTGCGCCCCGACGACGTCAGGGAGGACGCGCGCGACGTGCTGGACGACCTCGAAGTACGGCCCGACGAGCTGGCTCGCGAGGTCCGGGAGGGTCACGACGTGCGCGCGCGGGACGACCAGGACGTGGCCCTTGAAGACGGGACGATGGTCCAGGAACCCGATCGTGTCAGCGTCCTCGTACACGAGGGGGGCGTCGATCTCACCCGCGACGACGCGGCAGAACGTGCACGAGGCGTCGTACGTCCCAGACATGGAGGCATCACACCATGAGCAAGCGCCTGACACCGGACGACGTCGCGCTGCGGACGCTCGACCGGCAGTTCCCGAGCCCGACCGGCACCGCGGTGGCCGATCTCGTGGCCCTGTACGAGGCGCTCGGGCCGGTCCAGACCCAGGTGCCACGCGCCGCGTTCCTCTTCGCCGCCTCACGGCTTCCCGGCATCACCCACGAGACTGTCGTCGAGGCGTTCGACACCTACGCGCTGGTCAAGGGCACCACTTTGCGGGGCACTGTGCACTCGTCCGTCCCCCAGCACCACGCGTGGGCGTCGGCGGTGACCTCGGTGTGGCTCGACAAGGCGCTGGCCCGCGGCCTGTCCCTCGACGCCGTCGCGCCGGAGGAGGTGCGGGCCCGCACCGCGGCGTACGCGACCGACGAGTGGCGCGAGCGCGACGACCTGGTCGCGCACGTCGCGGCGTGGCTGGCGGACGCAGAGAAGCCGGGGCACGGCACGGTCGCCGACTCCTACGCCCGCAACCTGCTCCGCGGGGCGCCGTGGCTCGTCCGGCGCCCGCCGGACCGCCGGTGGCACACGCGCACCGACACCCTCTACCGGTCGTCCGCGGCGCTGACCGGCATCGACGCGAGCGTGCCACCCGAGGTCGCGCGGCGCGAGCTCGTCCGCGTCCATCTGGGGGCGTACGGCCCCGCGACGCGGCGCGACGTCGCGTGGTGGCTCGGCGACAAGCTGCGCCCCGTGGACGCGGCGATCGCCGCGCTCGGGGACGAGGTCGTGCAGTACGAGGGGCCCGACGGCCAGACGTACCTCGACCTCGCCGATGCTCCGGACGGCAGCGGCTTCGCCGCAGGTCTGCGTCTCCTCCCGGAGTTCGACGGGGTGATGCTCGGCTACGAGGGCACCGGCCCCGAGCGCGCGCGGTTCACCGCCCTCGAGAACCAGCAGCACCTCTTCAACAAGGTCAACGGCACGACCGCCCCCGTCGTCCTCGACGGCACCCGGCTGGTCGCCCAGTGGCGGATCGTGCCGCGCGGCACCCGGGTCGACGTCGAGGTGATCCCGCTGCCGGGGGAGAAGGCGCCCGCCGAGGACGCCGTCGCCGCCGCGCTACCCGCGGTGGAGGCCGTGCTCGCCACCGAGGTGGCTGACCTGCGGACTGTCGCGCGGGTCACCCTCGACGGCTGAGGGTCCGTGGGAGGGTAGGGGCCATGGCCTAAGATCGAATGACGCCCACCCACACCCGCGGAGGACCATGAGCACGCTCGATCGGATCAGCCAGCCGAGCGATCTGAGGGATCTGACCGACGCTGAGCTGGACGCGCTCGCGGAGGAGATCCGCGAGCGCCTGATCGTCGCCGTCGCCACCCACGGAGGCCACCTCGGCCCGAACCTCGGCGTCGTCGAGCTGACGATGGCGATCCACCGGGTGTTCGACTCCCCGCGCGACCGGGTGATCTTCGACACCGGCCACCAGGCGTACGTGCACAAGATGCTCACCGGCCGGGCCCGTGAGTTCGAGCGGCTGCGCATCGAGGGCGGCCTCTCGGGCTACCCGAGCCAGGCCGAGTCGCCGCACGACGTCGTCGAGAACTCCCACGCCTCGACCAGCCTGTCGTACGCCGACGGCCTCGCGAAGGCCAACACCGTCCAGGGACGGCCCGACCACGTGGTCGCCGTGATCGGCGACGGTGCGCTCACCGGCGGCATGGCCTGGGAGGCGCTCAACAACATCGCCGCCGACGCCGACCGCCGGCTGGTGGTCGTCGTCAACGACAACGGCCGCTCCTACCGCCCGACCGTGGGTGGTCTCGCCAACCACCTCGCGCGCCTGCGCACCAACCCGCGCTACGAGCCGGCGCTCAAGGCTGTGCGCGAGCGCCTCTCCAACACCAACGTCGTCGGCCAGGCCGCGTACGAGGCGCTGCACGCCATCAAGAAGGGCCTCAAGGACGCGCTCTACCCGCAGGGCATGTTCGAGGACCTCGGCCTGAAGTACGTCGGCCCGATCGACGGTCACGACCGTCCGGCCGTCGAGCAGGCCCTGGCCCAGGCCCGGACGTACGGCGGTCCGGCCATCGTGCACGTCATCACGACCAAGGGCCAGGGCTACCAGATCGCGGTCGCCAACGAAGAAGACCAGATGCACCAGGCGAAGGCGTTCGACCGGACGACCGGTGAGGCCCTGGCCGTGGAGCCGACGTCGTGGACGTCGGTCTTCCGCGACGAGCTGGTCCGCATCGGCGACGAGCGCCCGGACGTCGTCGCCATCACCGCGGCGATGCTCTCGCCGACCGGTCTGGACGCGTTCGCCGACAAGTTCCCCGACCGCACGTACGACGTCGGCATCGCCGAGCAGCACGCGGTGACCAGCGCGGCCGGCCTCGCGATGGGCGGTCTGCACCCGGTCGTCGCGGTGTACTCGACGTTCCTCAACCGCGCCTTCGACCAGGTGCTCCTCGACGTCGCTCTCCACCGGTGCGGCGTGACGTTCGTGCTCGACCGTGCCGGGGTCACCGGAGACGACGGTCCGAGCCACAACGGCATGTGGGACATGTCGATCCTCCAGGTCGTGCCGACCCTGAGCCTTGCCGCCCCGCGCGACGGTGCGCGGCTGCGCGAGCTGCTGCGCGAGGCGGTGGCCGTCGACGACGCGCCGACCGTCGTCCGCTTCCCCAAGGGCGGGGTCTCCAGCGACATCGAGGCGGTCGACACCGTCGGACGCAGCGACGTCCTGTTCCGTGAGGGCGACGAGGACGTCCTCGTCGTGGCGGCGGGACCGATGGCCCGGCAGGCCCTCGACGCCGCAGCGGTGCTGCGTGCCGAAGGGGTCGGCGTGACCGTCGTCGACCCGCGCTGGGTCAAGCCTCTCGACCCCGCGCTCGTCGAGCTCGCCGCGCGCTTCCGGCTCCTCGTGACCGTCGAGGACAGCGGCCGCGTCGGGGGCATGGGCTCGGTGCTGACCCAGATGCTCGCCGACGCCGACGTACGCACGCCCGTGCGGGTGCACGGCGTCACGCAGGAGTTCTTCGACCACGCCAAGCGCGACGTGCTGCTCGAGCGGATGGGGCTGACCGGCGCGGCGATCGCGGCCGACGCGCTCGCGAGGCTGTGACGCGCCGCACGCTCTGACGCGCCTGCGAGGGTCGTACCGGGCATAGTGACCCCAGAGGGGGGATCACGATGGCCAAGAGCGAGCTCTTCCGTACGAAGTCCGTCGAGCAGTCGATCCGCGACACCGACGACCCTGAGACCCAGCTCAACCGCAACCTCGGGGCGGTCGACCTCGTCGTCTTCGGCGTGGGCGTCATCATCGGCGCGGGCATCTTCGTCCTGACCGGACGCGCCGCCGCGACCAACGCCGGTCCCGCGATCGCGATCTCGTTCCTCATCGCCGCGCTGGCCTGCGGTCTCGCTGCGCTCTGCTACGCCGAGTTCGCGTCGACCGTGCCCGTCGCGGGCAGCGCGTACACGTTCTCGTACGCCACCTTCGGCGAGCTCGTCGCGTGGACCATCGGGTGGGACCTCGTCCTCGAGTTCACTGTGGGCGCCGCCGCGCTGGCGTCGGGCTTCTCCTCGTACTGGAACAACCTGGTCGACGGCACGTTCCTCGAGCTGCCCGAGCATCTGAGAACCGCGGCCGGCAGCGGGGTCGTGGACATCCCTGCCATCGCGATCTCCCTCATCGTGATGTGGATCCTCATCAACGGCATCAAGTTCTCCAGCCGCATCAACCAGGTCGTGGTCGCCATCAAGATCGCGGTCGTGCTGCTGGTGATCATCGCGGGCGTGAAGTACATCGACAGCCAGAACTGGTCGCCCTTCGTCCCGCCGTCGGCCTCGCCGGAGAGCGGGGAGGGCGGGTGGCTGAAGGTTCCGTTGATCCAGACGCTCCTCGGCCTGGAGCCCGCCGTCTACGGCGTTGCGGGGGTGTTCGCCGGTGCCGCCATCGTGTTCTTCGCCTTCATCGGCTTCGACGTCGTCGCCACCACCGCGGAGGAGACGAAGGACCCGCAGCGCAACGTCCCCATCGGCATCTTCGGGTCGCTCGCCATCGTCACGGTGCTCTACATGGCGGTGAGCCTGGTGATCACCGGCATGCAGGACTTCCGGGACATCGATCCGATGGACGGCGCCCCGCTCGCGACCGCCTTCGACGCCGTCGGCGTGCGGTGGATGGGTGACGTGATCTCGGTCGGCGCGTGCATCGGGCTCGTCGTGGTCGTGATGATCCTCATGCTGGGGCAGACCCGGGTGGCCTTCGCGATGGCGCGGGACGGGCTCCTGCCGCGCTGGCTCGCGGAGACGCACCAGAAGCACCGCACGCCCCACCGGATCACGTACGTGACCGGCTTCGCGGTGGCGGCGATCTCGGGCTTCGTCGACCTCTCGACCCTCGCGGACCTCGTCAACATCGGGACGCTGTTCGCGTTCGTCCTGGTCAGCGTCGGTGTCGTGATCCTCCGCCGGACCCGGCCCGACCTCCCGCGCGGGTTCACCGTCCCGGGCGCGACCCTCGTCGCGGTCCTGGCCGTGATCGCCTGCGTCTACCTCATGCTCAACCTGGTGGGCGAGACCTGGGTGCGCTTCCTCGTCTGGATGGCATTGGGGTTCGTCGTGTACTTCACGTACGGCCGCCGGCACAGCAGGTTGGGGCGGGTGGGGGAGGTCACCCGAGCCGCCGATCAGCCCTCGCCACCGGCCGCGTAGGCTGGAAGGGCGCGGCCCCCGCCCCCTCCGTACGAGCGGGAATCCCGCGCAGTCGTCCGGTGTTGGGAGGTGTCGTGGTGCGGAACTGGTTCGCTCGGCTCAGGCCGGGACACGGTGGCAACGAGATCTTCGACGACCTGCCCGACGGTGTGAGGCCGACGATGATCTACGCGTTCGACGGCTTCCTCAACGCGGGCTCGGCGCCGCGGCTGGCCATCGAGCACCTGGAGTCACGCGACGAGGGTGAGGTCGTGCACGAGTTCGACCTCGACGACTTCTACGACTACCGCGCGCGCCGACCCCCCATCGTCTTCGACCGCGATCGCTACGCCGACTACGAGCGGCCGTCGTTGGAGCTGCGCCTGCACCGTGACGACCACGGCGCCCCCTTCCTGGTGCTGACCGGCCCGGAGCCTGACTTCCGATGGGAGCAGTTCGCCGAGGAGGTCCACGACCTGGTGGAGGAGTACGGCGTCGAGCTCGTCGTCGGTCTCGGGGCAGTCCCGATGGGCGTCCCGCACACGCGGCCGTCGGTCGTGACCAACCACGCCGTCCGCCGTGACCTGCTCGACCGCAAGAACGTCTTCCGGGCCCAGGTGGTGCTGCCGGCCAGCATCCAGTCGGTCCTCGAGCTGCGGCTGGGCGAGTGGGGGCACGACGCCCTCGGCTACGTGGCCCACGTGCCGCAGTATGTCGCCCAGATGGAGTACCCGAGCGCGTCCGTCGCGCTCCTGGAGGCGGTGGCGTCCCGTACGGGGCTCCAGTTCGACCTGGAGGAGCTGCGCCTGCAGCAGGCCGAGACGGTCGCCGACATCCACAAGCAGGTCGAGGAGCAGGACGGCGGCGAGGTCCTGGCCGGGCTCGAGCGCCAGTACGACCAGATGAACCGCTCCGCGACCGAGCCGCTCGTCGCCGACGAGTCGGAGCTGCCGACTCCCGACGAGATCGGGCAGCAGTTCGAGCAGTTCCTCGCCCAGCTCGACGAGCGCGAGCCCGGCACGTCCGACTGACCGCGTCGTCCCGTGAGGCGCTGCTCACAGCGGGCGGCGTCACCCCGGAGATCGAGCCACGCGCCCGTACGCACGTGAGACGATGTGCCGCGTGCCAGCAACGATCGAAGAACTTGTCGACCTTCTTGACCTCGAGCGTCTCGAGGAGGACCTCTTCCGTGGAGGTCACCCGCAGGGGAGCGAGCTCACCCGGGTCTTCGGAGGGCAGGTCGCGGCACAGGCCCTGATGGCGGCCTCGCACAGCGTCGAGCCCGACCGGTTGGTCCACTCGCTGCACGTCTACTTCCTGCTCGGTGGCGACCCCAGCGTGCCGATCATCTACGACGTCGAGCGGATCCGTGACGGCGGCTCGTTCTCGACGCGTCGGGTCTCTGCTCGCCAGCACGGCAAGGTCATCTTCTACATGACGGCGTCGTTCCACCGCCACGAGGACGGCTACGAGCACCAGGACGCGATGCCCGAGGTGCCTGCCGTCGCTGCGTCTCCGGAGCTGCCGGAGGTGCTGGAGTACGTCGACACCCAGGCCGCCGAGCACTGGCGCCGGGAGTGGTCGGCGCTCGACGTCCGCTACATCGGCGACAACCGCGCCGCCGAGGACCCGTCCCGGCAGATGGTCCCGGCGGTCCAGCGGCTGTGGCTGCGCGCGCTGGGGGAGCTCGGGGACGACCCCGTGCTGAACGCCTGCGTGCTGACCTACATCAGCGACCTGAGCCTGCTGGGCTCGTCGCTCGTGCCGCACGGGCTCACGGTCGGCTCGCCACGCATCCAGCCCGCGTCGCTGGATCACGCGGTCTGGTTCCACCGGCCGATCCGGGCGGACCAGTGGATGCTGTACGACCAGCGGTCGCCGTCGGCGATCGGGGCCCGCGGGTTCGCCACCGCGAACATCTTCGCCGAGGACGGGGCGCTCCTCGCCTCCGTCGCCCAGGAAGGGCTCATTCGGCCCGTCAACCCCGAGCCGAGGGCCTGAGACCGCCCGCGCGGTGAGTCCGGTCCCACCCGTCACCCACGGGTGGGACCGGACTCACCGCCGGCGGCGGGGCGATGCGGCGTGGGGCGCGTCAGACGGGCGTGACCCGGGCGACGAGGTGCGTCGGCGCGGGCTTGTCGCCACGCGCACGGCCGGTGATCCCGAGGACCAGCCGGTCGCCGTCGGCCTGCGACCCGAAAGCCACGGTCGCCGGCAGGAGGATCGGCCGGCGGAACTCGGCGTCGACCGCGTACGCGTGGGGCAGCTGGTTCTCGACGGCCGCGAGGGCCCGCGCCTTGCTCCACATGCCGTGCGCGATCTGGCGGGGGAAGCCGAACGCCTTGGCCGAGACCTTGGTGAGGTGGATCGGGTTGCGGTCGCCCGACACCGCCGCGTACCGGCGACCGAGCCCTGCGTCGAGCCGCCACGTCGCCGTCCCAGCGGGTGCCTCGACGCCGTCGAGCGGCGCTGGAGCTGCCTCCGCACCGTCCCCACGGCCACGGCTCAGCAGCGTCATCGTCTCTTCCCAGACCACCTCGTCGCCGACCCGGGCGGTGCTGTGGACGTCGACGGTCCGGCCCTTCGGGTGCGGACGCAGGTCCGCGGCGCGGACGGTCACGTCGTACGTCTCGGTGACCGTCAGCGGGCGGTGCTGGGTGATGCGGTTGCGCAGGTGCACCAGCCCCATCGGCGCGAACGGGAACGAGGTGTCGACCATGAGGGCCATCTGCAGCCCGAACGCCGCCAGGTGCGGGTACGTGACCGGGAGCGTGTCGCGCAGGCTGAAGCCGCACACGTCGGCGTACGCCGCCAGGTCGTCGAGGTCGGTCGTGACGCCGCGCCGCTCGAGCGTGAGGTCGGGCACCGAGCCCGAGGCGTGCCGTACGCCGGGGAGCCCACCGACGACCGGCACGGCAGGGAGTGCCGCCCGCAGGTAGAGCGGAAGGATCGCCGGAGCCCCGGCGTACTCGCGGACGGTCATGTCAGGCCCCGAGCAGGCTCTGGCCGCACACCCGGACGACGTTGCCGGAGACAGCGGCCGAGCCAGGGTTGGCGTACCAGGCGATCGCCTCGGCGACGTCGATCGGCTGGCCGCCCTGCGACATGGAGTTCATGCGGCGGCCGGCCTCGCGGATCGTCAGCGGGATCGTCTTCACCATGTCCGTCTCGATGAAGCCCGGCGCGACGGCGTTGATGGTGAGGCCGTCGGCGGCGATGCGCGGAGCGAGCTCCTGGACCCAGCCGATGACGCCCGCCTTCGAGGCCGCGTAGTTGGTCTGCCCGTTGTTGCCCGCGATGCCGGCGATCGAGGAGACGCCGAGGATGGTGCCGCCGGAGCGGATCAGCTTCTGGTCGAGCAGCTCGGCGGTGATCCGCTGCGGAGCGTCCACGTTGATCTCGACGACCTTGTGCCAGTTCTCGGTCTTCATGTTGCGCAGCCGCTTGTCGCGGGTGATGCCGGCGTTGTGGACGACGACGTCGACGCCCTGGTGGTGCTCGGCGAGGTACGCGGCGATCCGCTGCGGAGCGTCGGGCGCGGTGATGTCGAGGATGATCGACTCGCCGTCGATCGCCGCCATCTCGCGCTGGAGGTCCTCTGCCAGCGGGGCGACGTCGAGCCCGACGACCGTGGCGCCGTCGCGGTGCAGCGTCTGCGCCATCGCGAGCCCGAGGCCGCGCGAGGCGCCGGTGACCAGGGCGACCTTGCCGGACAGCGGCGCGGCGAGGTCGTACGAGGGCGCGCTCGTCAGGCCGGCGGTGCCGATACGGACGACCTGCCCACAGACGTACGCCGACTTCGGCGAGAGCAGGAAGGCCAGCGTCGACGAGATCGCGCCCTCCGCGCCGGCCGCGACGTAAACGGTCTGGGCGGTCGACCCCTTGCCGAGCTCCTTGCCGAGCGAGCGGGTGATGCCCTCGAGGGCGCGCTGCGCGATCGCGCGTCCCGGGGTGTCGGCGTGCTCGGGCGGCGTGCCGAGGAGCACGACGCGGCCGCAGCCGGACAGGCTGCGGAGGACCGGCGTGAGGAACTCCTGGATCTGGTCGAGGCCGGCAGCGGTGTCGATGCCCGTGGCGTCGAAGACGATCCCCTTCACGCGCGCGCCCTCGGCGACCGCGTCGGTGGTCGTGACCGACAGGCTCGAGAGGGCGTCTGCAAGGGCCGTCCCGAGCGTCGAGCCGGGCGCGGCGCCGACCAGGACGGTGCCGTCCACGAGGGGAGCGCCCGCGCGGTAGCGTTCGAGCCGTGGCGGGTCGGGGAGGCCGAGGTTCTTCACCAAGAACTTCCCGACCGGCGTGTGGACGAGGTCTTGGTAGCGGTCGCTCATGCGGTGTGTCCTGCCTCTCGAATACCCGTGGTATCTAGAACGTGCGTCCTACCGTAACCTAGAGTTACAGGCGGGTACAGGACAGGGAGCCTCGCCCGTCACGAGTGTGGTCAACGCAACGCCTTCATCGAGGAGTCCTCATGGCATCCACCTCCGCCAAGCGCTCAGCCTCGGCACCTCGCCGGGTCGCGGTGATCGGGGGCAACCGGATCCCCTTCGCCCGCTCCAACACCGTCTACTCGCACGCGTCCAACCAGGACATGCTGACCGCGGCGCTCGACGGGCTGGTCGCGCGGTACGGCCTCGAGGGGGAGCGCCTGGGCGAGTTCGCCGCAGGAGCGGTGCTCAAGCACAGCCGCGACTTCAACCTCGCGCGCGAGACCGTGCTGGGCTCGACCCTCGACCCGCAGACCCCCGCGTACGACGTCCAGCAGGCCTGCGACACCGGCATCCAGGCGACGATCCAGGTGGCCAACAAGATCGCCCTCGGCAAGATCGACGTCGGCGTCGCCGGCGGCTCCGACACGACCTCGGACGCCCCGATCGCGGTGGGGGAGCGGCTGCGCAAGATCCTCCTCGACGCCAACCGCGCCAAGGACCTCAAGGGCCGCCTCGCCGCGCTCGCGCGGATCCGCCCCGGCGACCTCGCCCCTTCCATCCCGCAGAACTCCGAGCCGCGGACCGGCCTCTCGATGGGCGAGAGCCAGGCGCTCACCACGCTCGAGTGGGGCATCAGCCGCGAGGACCAGGACCAGTTCGCCGTCGAGTCGCACCACAAGCTCGCCGCCGCGTACGAGCGGGGCTTCCTCGACGACATGCTCACGCCGTACCTCGGGCTCGAGCGCGACCAGAACCTGCGCCCCGACTCGTCGGTCGAGAAGCTCGCGAAGCTCAAGCCGGTCTTCGGCAAGGGCGAGTCGGCGACGATGACGGCGGCGAACTCGACCCCGCTGACCGACGGCGCGTCGACCGTCCTGCTGGCCTCGGAGGAGTACGCCGCGGCGAAGGGCTGGGAGCCGCTGGCCTACCTCACCGAGTACGAGACGGCCGCCGTCGACTACGTGAACGGCAGCGAGGGTCTCCTGATGGCGCCGGCGTACGCGATGCCGCGCATGCTGGCTCGTGCGGGTCTGACGCTCCAGGACTTCGACTTCTGCGAGATCCACGAGGCGTTCGCGTCGCAGGTGCTGTCCACGCTCAAGGCGTGGGAGGACCCGATCTTCTGCAAGGAGCGCCTGGGACTCGACGCCCCGCTCGGTGCGATCGACCGCAGCAAGCTCAACGTCGTCGGCTCGTCGCTGGCCGCCGGGCACCCGTTCGCCGCGACCGGTGGCCGTATCGTCGCGACGCTGGCCAAGCTCCTCGCCGAGAAGGGCTCGGGCCGTGGCGTCATCTCGATCTGCGCCGCAGGCGGCCAGGGCGTCACCGCGATCCTGGAGCGCTGAGCGGCAGCTGGGGGAGGGTCGCCGGGTGCCGGCGGCCCTCGCCGCGGTCACTCCTGAGGGTCGTCGGCGACGGCCATCGCCTGGGCGGCGCGCACCGTCTGCCGCTTGACGGACTCCCACGGCACCCGCCGTACGGTCGGGACGCCGGGGGAGGCCTCGCTGACCAGCAGCTGGTTGCGGGCGAAGCGCAGCGCGCCGAGGGCCTGGGTGTAGAGCATGTTCGCGAGCATGTAGGGGTCCTCGGCGTGGAAGTCGCCGGAGTCGTTGCCCGCCTCCAGGACGTGCGCGAGGACGCCGAGCGGGCCGAGCATGCCGCGACCGAGGCGCATCATGGCGCCCTCGGAGACGCTGTCGAGCAGCTCGTTGCCGGGCTTGCTGAGGAGGTCGAGCGCGCAGTCGACGAACGCGGGGTACTCGTGGCCACGGTCGAGGAACGCGTTCGCGACGTTCTCGAGCCGCTGGGCGGGCGAGGCCTCCGGGTCGTCGGCCTCGCGCATCACCTCGGCGATCTCATCGAGGTAGCCGATCAGCGTCAACGCGAAAAGCTCCTCTTTGCCGGAGAAGTGCCGGTAGATGATCGCGCGGTTGATGCCCACCGCCTGCGCGATGTCCTCGATCTGGGCGTCGCGCACCCCGACGGTGTCGAAGAGGTTCCGCGTGGCGCGGATGATGTCGTCCTCACGGGCTCGGCGGCGCGCGGCGGTCGCTCGCGCTCCGCGCAGCGCCCGGGGCTCGCTCGCGTCGGTCTTGGCTTCTCCCACATCCGAAGTCTAGAGGGCACGGATGCTGCCCGGGGGCCGCGACACGAGACGACGGCCCGCCGACCGTACGCTTCGTGCGTGCTGCGACCAGGCGAAGCTGTCGGTGAGACGACGTAGGCTCGACGCATGCGTTCCGTCAAGGACCTGAAGCGTCAGGTCGCGCCCCTGCACGTGGTCTCCGACTTCGAGCCGAGCGGCGACCAGCCGCGGGCGATCGCCGAGCTCACCGAGCGGGTCCAGCGCGGCGACACCGACACGGTGCTGCTCGGCGCGACCGGCACGGGCAAGACGGCGACCGTCGCCTGGCTCGCCGAGCAGCTCCAGCGTCCGATGCTCGTGATGCAGCCCAACAAGACGCTGGCGGCCCAGTTCGCCAACGAGCTGCGCCAGCTGTTCCCCGACAACGCCATCGAGTACTTCGTCTCGTACTACGACTACTACCAGCCCGAGGCGTACGTCCCGCAGACCGACACCTACATCGAGAAGGACTCCTCGATCAACGAGGAGGTCGAGCGGCTGCGGCACTCGGCCACCTGGAACCTCCTCACCCGCCGCGACGTGATCGTCGTGGCGACCGTCTCGTGCATCTACGGCCTCGGCTCGGCCGAGGAGTACATGAACCGGATGATCCACCTCAAGGTCGGCTCCGAGATGGACCGCGACCTGCTCCTGCGGACCCTGGTGACCGCTCAGTACTCCCGCAACGACCTCGCGGCGACCCGCGGCACGTTCCGGGTGCGCGGCGACACGCTCGAGATCTTCCCCGTCTACCAGGAGCTCGCCGTCCGGGTGGAGTTCTTCGGAGACGAGATCGAGCGGCTGATGACCCTGCACCCGCTCACCGGCGAGGTGCTCAGCGACGAGGAAGAACTGTACGTCGGCGCCGCGACCCACTACACCGTGGGGCCCGAGCGGCTCGAGACCGCGGTCCGCGGCATCGAGAACGAGCTCGAGCACCGGCTCGCCGAGCTCGAGAGCCAGGGCAAGCTGCTCGAGGCGCAGCGGCTGCGGATGCGCACGACGTACGACGTCGAGATGATCCGTCAGGTCGGCACCTGCTCGGGCATCGAGAACTACTCCCTCCACATGGACGGCCGCCTTCCGGGCTCGGCCCCGAACTGCCTCCTCGACTACTTCCCCGAGGACTTCGTGCTCGTGGTCGACGAGTCGCACGTGACGATCCCGCAGATCGGCGGCATGTACGAGGGCGACATGTCCCGCAAGCGCACGCTCGTCGAGCACGGGTTCCGGCTGCCGAGCGCGATGGACAACCGGCCGCTGAAGTGGGAGGAGTTCCTCGAGCGGATCGGTCAGACGGTCTACCTCTCGGCGACCCCCGGACCTTACGAGATGTCCAAGGTCAAGGGTGAGGACGACGTCGTCGAGCAGATCATCCGCCCGACCGGCCTGGTCGACCCCGAGGTCATCGTCAAGCCGACCAAGGGCCAGATCGACGATCTCATCGACCAGATCCGCGGTCGCGTCGAGCGCAACGAGCGGGTGCTCGTGACGACGCTGACCAAGAAGATGGCCGAGGACCTCACCGACTACCTCCTCGAGGCAGGCATCCGCACCCGCTACCTGCACAGCGAGGTCGACACGCTGCGGCGCGTCGAGCTGCTGAGCGAGCTGCGGATGGGGGAGTACGACGTCCTCGTCGGCATCAACCTGCTCCGGGAGGGCCTCGACCTGCCCGAGGTGAGCCTCGTCGCGATCCTCGACGCCGACAAGGAGGGCTTCCTGCGCTCCGGCCGCTCGCTCATCCAGACCATCGGTCGTGCGGCGCGCAACGTGTCGGGTCAGGTCCTCATGTACGCCGACACGATCACCCCGTCGATGGAGCAGGCGATCGATGAGACCAACCGCCGCCGGGCGATCCAGATCGCCTACAACACCGAGCACGGCATCAACCCGACCCCGCTGCGCAAGAAGATCGCCGACATCACCGACATGCTCGCTCGCGAGGACGCCGACATCGAGCAGCTCGTCGGCTCCGGCCGCGCGCAGTCGCGGGGCAAGTCGCCGGTGCCGCTGGTGGGGGCGTCTGGCGACGGCAGCCACGTGGACACCTCGACCATGGCGGCCTCGGAGCTGGCCGAGCTGATCCAGGAGCTCAACACCCAGATGCACCAGGCGGCCGAGGAGCTCCAGTTCGAGGTCGCGGCACGGCTGCGTGACGAGATCGGCGACCTCAAGAAGGAGCTCCGCCAGATGCAGGCCGCCGGCGCCGGCTGATCGCTGGTCGAGTAGCCCCGAGCCGCTAGGCGAGGGGTGTATCGAGACCGGGCGTATCGAGACCGGGCGTATCGAGACCCGCGTCCGTCTCCGGCCCTCCCCACGCATCCGGGTCGACGGCGTAGACCCAGCGCATCTGCGGCCACTCGGTCACCGACCACAGCTCGCGGCGCTGCGGCCAGGCGGTGATGTCCTCGCACCCCGTCGGCAGCACGCCCTTGTGCCGCCGGAAGCCGCCGGGCGCGCCGACGAGGAGGTCGCCGGCGTTGCCGCGTCCCTGGCTCGTCGTCACGAACCACCGACCGTCGAGGACGGCGGCACCTTGCATCCGTGCCGACTGCGCGGCGTGCAGCTCGGTGGGGACGGCGCGGCCGGTCGGCTCCCGTACGGGGAGGTGCGTGGCGGGGTCGAGCGCGAACCGCCAGAGCCTCTGCGTCCTCCCCACGCCGCCGTACTCGCCGGCCACCAGCGCGGGCGGCTCGCCGTCACCGCCGTACGCGAGGGAGAGGAACGAGTAGCGCAGGCGGCTGCCTTCGTCGCGGCTCCACGCCGACAGCCGCGCGTACTCGGGAAGCACGGCCTCGTAGCCGAGCCGCGACGCGACGCGGTGCCCGCGCTCGGCCTGGTCGGACCGGAGCAGGTCGGCGACCCGGAACAGCAAGATCCCCGCCCGGGTCGCCGCCACGTACAGGTACGGGCCGTACCAGGCGATCCCGCCGGCATGGATCGGCACCGGCCGGGCGCGTACGCCCCACGGCGTCCTGACGGCGCGGACGAGGAGGACGTGCCGGTAGCGGCCCGCCGCGAGGTCCACGAACGTCAGCCGAGACCCGGTACGGCGGGGGCGGTGCCGGGCGTACCAGCTGACGACCAGGAGGTCGCGGTCGGTCGCGCCGTCGGCGGCGTCGGCAGAGGTGGTCACGCCCTGCGGGTACCAGTGCTCCGTCGACGCGTCCGCGGGCTCCCAGCCGAGTCCGCGCGTCACCGCCCGCCCCGGGACGTCGGTGTCCTGCACCCTCAGGACGGCGCCGTCCATGAAGGCCGGCAGGCCCACCCGTTCGCCTGTTCGCAGAAGGGAATCCCGTGCCGCCGGGCGGGTCACCGCACCGCGAAGCCCTACGTGTCTCACCGTCACGGACGTGAGCATCTCGCGTTGTGGGCTCCGATGCACCCTCTGGCACAATGGCGGAGGGAGGGGAGTATTCCTTTCGTCGACCCGTCGTCATCACGGCCGCCTCGTGCGCAGCCCGGCGGGTCGAGTCGTGTGGGGTGCTCTCAGCGCCGGCACGGCGGAAGAGACCTCCGGCCTGACACCCGATCCGACCGGAGGAACCCAACCGCATGAACGTCACACCGCTCGAATGGTGGATCACGATCGGCGTCACCGTCGCCGTGCTCCTCTTCGACGTCATCGTGATCGCCCGCAGGCCCCACGAGCCTTCGATGAAGGAGGCGGGTTTCGCGCTCTCGATCTACGTCGGGCTCGCCATCGCCTTCGGCATCTGGGTGTCGAGCTTCCACGGCGGCCAGTACGGCCTGGAGTTCTTCACGGGCTGGCTCACCGAGTACAGCCTGTCGGTGGACAACCTGTTCATCTTCATCATCATCATGGCGAGCTTCAAGGTGCCGCGGGTCTATCAGCAAGAGGCGCTGATGATCGGCATCATCTTGGCCCTGGTCTTCCGCGGGATCTTCATCGCGCTGGGCGCCGCCGCGATCAACAACTTCAGCTGGGTCTTCTACATCTTCGGTCTGTTCCTGGTCTGGACGGCGTACGGGCTGGTCAAGAGCTACCGCAACCATGACAACGAGGAGGCCGGCGACAACGCCGTCGTCCGCTTCGCCGAGCGCCACTTCAGCGTCACCGACGAGTTCCACGGCATGAAGATGGCCATCCGGATCGACGGCAAGCGCTTCCTGACGCCGATGTTCCTCGTGATCCTGGCGCTGGGCACCACCGACCTGCTGTTCGCGCTGGACTCGATCCCCGCGATCTACGGCATCACCAAGGAGCCCTACCTGGTCCTGACGGCGAACATCTTCGCCCTCATGGGTCTGCGTCAGCTCTACTTCCTGCTCGGCGGCCTGCTGCAGCGCCTGGTCTACCTGTCGCTGGGCCTATCGGTGATCCTCGCGTTCATCGGCGTCAAGCTGGTCCTGCACGCCCTGCACACCAACGAGCTGCCGTTCATCAACAACGGTGAGCACATCAACGTGCCGGAGATCCCGACGCTGGCCAGCCTCGGCGTCATCATCGTGGTTCTCTCGATCACGGCCGTGGCGAGCCTGTGGAAGACGCGCAACCAGCCGCCGCCGCAGCGTCCTGACGAGCGCGAGGACATCCCGCTGACCTGACGCGGCGTCGTACGCCCGCCTCGGCGGTGAGCCAGGTCCCACCCCGCAGCCTGGGGTGGGACCTGACTCACCGCCGTCGTGCGTGCGAGCCCGGGACCGGCGCCAGGAGCGCGCGCCAGCGTGGTCCGAACGACGGCGCCGGCCCTTCGTACCCGAGCGCGACGAGCTTGCGGTGGACGAGCAGCACCAGAGCACGCGGCCGGGCGAACCGCGCCTGAGTGATCTGGACGTAGGTGACGCCGTGGTCGCGGAACCCCTCGTACCGGCCGATGTCGACGTTGAACTGGTGAGCGCTCTCCGCGTGCTGCCGTCCCTCGTACTCGAGGACGAGGAGCCACCGGCGGTAGAGCAGGTCGGCACAGCCGAGGAACCTCCCGTCCACGAGCAGGTCGACGTTGACCTCGGGGGCGGGCAGCCCGGCGGCGACGAGCATGGCGCGGACCTTCGACTCGCGCGGCGAGCGGGAGCGCGGGCTCAGTGTCGGGAGGATCGCGCGTGCACGGTCCGCGCCGGGTCTCCACGGGTCACGGGTCACGAGCTCGGCGATCTCCTCGCGGGCGGCGTGCTCGTGTCGAAGGAGCCAGTCGCCGGCAGCCACGAGGTCGATCCCGCGCTCCTCCGCGCACGCGCCCACGAATGCCGCGGCGGGGGTGACGCCGACGTCGTCCAGCGGCGGCATCACCTTGGTCCGGTGCACCATCACGCCGTCGAGCGCGACGTGGTGGTCGTCCGGCACCACGAAGCAGATCGGCGTGAGGGGAAGGTCGTCGTAGCCGAGGAGCTGCAGACGCGCGCCGTCGGTGACACGTGCGTACGAGGGCACCGCCAGGGCGGCCGCTGCGATCCGGTCGCGGTCGGACAAGGCGTGCTCGGCATGCACCCAGACCTCCGGGTGCAGGCGCCGGAAGCGCCGGCCGAGAAGGAGCTTCGGCGAGAGGCCGAGACCGACCAGCTCCTCGCGCGAGAACGGGCGGTTGGTCAGCTGAGGGGGAAGGGGTGTCGGAGCGGGCATCCCGCCATCTGACGCGGCCGTACGTACGTCGCGCAGGCCCCGTACGGGCGCCTGTGGACCGCTCGGCACTCCCCGCCGCCTGTGGACGCCCGCCTGCCCCCTGCGGCGGGGGGGGGGGGGGGCCCCCCCCCCCCCCCCCCGGGGGGCGCGCCGGGCCCCCCCCCCCCCCCCCCCCCCGGGGGGGGGGGGGGGGGCGGGGGTGGGGGGGGGGTGTTT
>NZ_JANZYO010000008.1:0-27824 GCF_025506335.1 Mumia quercus | reverse complement strand
GGCGCCCCCCCCCCGGGGGGGGGGCCCCCCCCCCCCCCGGGGGGGGGGCCCCCCCCCCCCCCCCGGGGGGGGGGGGGGGGCCGCGCCCCCCCCGCCACCGCACGCACCCTGGGCGGGTTGGGCTTGATGTCTTGTTTGTGTGGGTTAGTCTGTCGAAGGTCTCGCTCGCACGCCGAGTCCCGCCCACGAGCGAGGTCTACCCCGGATGGCCGGTCACGGGGGCCGGCGAACCCTCGACAACCAACGGGCGGGAGTGGGGAACCCATCTCCGGAGCCTCGGCTCCTTGGGGTGAAGCCATGCCGTACGAGCACGACCGCGGCAGGCCGGGCACCTTCGGCCCGAACCCGACAGCTAACCCCACAGGCGTTGTGAAGGGACAACATGTTCAACGCCCTCCGCGCCGCCCGTCGTGGCGTCGCTCTCACGCTGGCGCTCGCCGGCATGGTTCTGGGGATGCTGGTCTTCACCAGCACGCCCGCCAACGCCGCCAAGGACAGGACCTGGCAGCGGCTCGCCAAGTGCGAGTCCGGCAAGCGCTGGCACATCAACACCGGGAACGGCTACCACGGTGGTCTGCAGTTCAGCCCAGGCACCTGGCGTGCGTACGGCGGCAGGAAGTACGCCCGCTACGCGCACAAGGCGAAGCGCCGCCAGCAGATCGCGATCGCCGAGAAGGTCCTCCGTGGGCAGGGGTGGGGCGCCTGGCCGTCCTGCTCCCGCAAGCTCGGGCTGACCACCAAGCACAAGCGGGAGAAGTGGCAGGGATTCGCCCGCAGCGACCGGTACGCCAAGAAGGGTGCCGTCGGCTACTACCCGCGGTGGTGGCGCAAGAAGTTCTGGTGACGGTGACGGCTCGCCGTCGCCTGACGTGACACAGGACCCCGGTGGGGCTCATTCGAGCTCGCCGGGGTCCTTCACGTACGTCTTGGCCCCGTACGCCGCGCGGTTGACGAACCAGGTGATCGCCCAGAGCACGACGCCGATCCCGAGGAGGAGGCCCGCGACCTCGTACTGCTCGCCCGGCCGCCCCGACAGCGGCGTCACGAGGTAGAGCGACGCCAGCCCGCCGATGATCGGGAGGGCCGTCGGCGTCACGAAGTGGTTCGTGTCCACGTGGTCGCGGCGCAGGACCAGTACCGCGATGTTCACGATCGTGAAGACGCCGAGCAGGAGCAGTGCCGTCGTTCCTCCCAGCGTCACGATGGCGTCGTCGCTGGCGCTGAAGACGTACGTGATGAGGCCGCACGCGATCACCGTCGTGAAGAGGATGGCGACCCACGGCGTCTGGCGATGCGCGCCCACGTGCGCGAGCGCCGGGGGCAGCACCCGCTGCTTGGCCATGCCGTAGATGAGCCGGCTGGCCATGAGCATGTTGATCAGGGCGGTGTTCGCGACGGCGAACATCGTGATGAACGGATAGATCTCGTCGATCGGGACGTCGGGAGCGCCGCGCTCGACCACGGTCAGGAGGGGGGTCTCGGAGGCGCCGAGCTCGCCGATGGGGACGAGAGCGACGGCGGTGATCGACACGAGGACGTAGATGAGACCCGTGATCGACAGGCCGGTCAGCATCATCCGCGGGAAGGACCGGAGCGGGTCCTTCGTCTCCTCCGCCATGTTGACCGCGTCCTCGAAGCCGACCATCGCGAAGAAGGCCAGCGAGGTCGCCGTCGTCACCGCGAGGAAGACGTTCTTGTCCTCAGGCGTGTCGAAGGCCACCACTCGGGAGAAGTCGGCGTCGCCCTGCGTCATCGCCCAGATCCCGACGAGGATGACGAGCAGGAGCCCGGTGAGCTCGATCGTCGTGAGGACCACGTTGGTGAGCACGCCGTGGGCGACGCCGCGCAGGTTGATCAGCGCCAGCACGACGATGAACGCCAGGGCGACGAACAGGATGCCGGTGTTGTTCAGGGACAGGTCGAATCCCTGGTCGACGCTGCGGGCCACCAGTCGGGAGGCCGTCGACGCGGACGTGATACCCGAGGACATCACGGTGAAGGCGACGAGGAACGTCAGGAAGTGGATACCGAAGGCCTTGTGCGTGTAGAGCGCGGCGCCGGCGGCCTGCGGGTACTTCGTGACGAGCTCGAGGTACGAGAAGGCGGTCAGTGTCGCGATCACGAACGCGATGATGAACGGCAGCCAGGCCGCGCCGCCGACCTCTGCTGCGACGTCGCCGGTGAGGGCGTAGACGCCGGTGCCGAGGATGTCGCCGACGATGAAGAGCAGGAGCAGCTTGGGGGTGAGGAACCGGCGGAGCTCCGTGGCCTTCTGCTCGTCGGTGGTGGCCTCAGGCTTGCTGTCGCTCATGGGCGCTCCTCGTGGTCCGATTCGAGACCACTCTGGTGCGCGGGACGAAACGGTGCAATCCGGCTCGCCCGGCGCAGGAGGCCTTCGAACACGTGTTCGAGAGACGACGTATTCTGTGCCGGTGGGAACGAACAGGCGGTACGGCACCGACGGGCGCCACGTGGAGCCGCGCGACGGCGGCATGGTGCGCCACGTGTGGGTGTCGCTGAGCCGGTACGAGGCCGACGCCTACCCCGGACTCGTCATCGAGTGGCGGCGCGAGTCGCAGGGATGGGTCGCGCGCGTCGCCTTCGTCCCCGGCAAGCAGGGGGAGGGGACGCTGGTCGAGCAGTGGATCGAGGCGAAGCGCCTACGTCCGGCAGGCCCTCCGCCGCCCCCGCTGGTCGAGTAGTCCTAACCCAGCTCGACGCCGGCCGCGGTGCTCAGCAGCGTGTCGATCACGGCCGACACGGCCGGACCGGGCTCGCGGCGGGTCTGCCGGTGGCGCGCGACGACGCGTCGCGAGCCGAGGCCGGGCACGGCGACGACCTCGACACCGTGGGGGAGGTCCTGCTGGAGCGCGAGCGCGGGGACCATCGCGACGCCTTCGCCCGCCGCGACGAGCGCGAACGCCGCCTCGAAGCTGGAGAACGCGTGCACGGTACGGAGCTGGCGGCCGAGCGCACCCGCCAGGCGTACGAGCGCCCGCGCGGCCGCGACCTCCTTCTCGGCGCCGAGCCACGTGGCGTCGGCGAGGTCGGCCAGCTGTGTCGGGGTCGGGAAGGCGGCCGGGATCACGACCCGCCACGGCTCGTCGAGGAGGATGACGTCGCCCATGCCGCGCGGTGCGCTGACGGGGGAGTCCTCGTCCTGCTCGACGAGCGCGAGGTCGAGCTCGCCGGCGCGCAGCAGGCGCAGGGCGTCCGTGGGCTCGTGCTCGGTGACGACGACCTCGATGCCGGGGTACTCGTCGCGGACCCGGCTCAGCGCGGGGCCGACGATCGCCTGGATCGACGTCTGGAACGCGCCGACGACGACGCGACCGGAGACCTCCTCGCCCATGGTCGCGAGGGTCTTGCGCGCCTCGACGAGCTCGGACTCGATCCGCTCGGCCGTCTCGGCCAGGACGCGGCCGGCGGGCGTCAGCGTGACGCCGCGCGGACCCCGTACGAGGACGTCGAGACCCTCCTCGGCCTCGAGTCTCGCGATCTGCTGGGAGACCGCCGAGGGTGTGACGTGCAACTCGTCCGCGGCCGCGAGGATGCCGCCCGTCCGGTAGACGGCAAGCAGGTACGCGAGACGACGGGGATCGATCGCAGCCATTTAGCAATGCTAAACGCTGGATCAAGAAGACGTCCATTGTGCTAAACGCGATCGCGGCGCACACTGAACGAGCCCCTCACCCAGTACGACCTTCTCGGAGCCGCACATGATCACGTTCGCCGACTTCGTCACCGCCCTCGGGTGGTTCGGCGCCGTCGCGGGCGCTGCCGCGTACCTTCTCGTCAGCCGTGGCCGGTGGAGCGCCTCCTCGGCGCGCTACCAGACGGCGAACCTCATGGGCGCCGGCCTGATGGGCGGCGTCGCGGCGTTCAACCAGGTGTGGCCCTCGGCCGCGGCGAACCTCGTCTGGGTCGTCATCGGCGGGCAGGCGCTGTGGATGATCGTGAGCAAGAAGCGGGCCGACCGGGCCGAGGCCGCTCGGGCGGACGCCGAGACCGCGGTCGCCACCCTGCCCGTGGCGACCGTGTCCGCCGCGCCGGAGCTGCGGTCGTACGAGCAGATCCTCGAGGAGCGCGACCCGACCCTGCAGATGAGCGTCGAGGAGCTGACCGCGATCACCGGCCGCGGGGTCGCCGCCGCAGCCTGACGGCCGGGTGCCTACCAGCCGCGCTGCCGCCACTCGGCGAGGTGCGGCCGCTCGGCGCCGAGCGTGGAGTCGTCGCCGTGGCCGGGGTAGAACCAGGTCTCGTCGGGCAGCACGTCGAAGACCTTGCGCTCGACGTCGTCGATCAGCGACACGAAGTCGTCGTGCGACCACGTCTTGCCGACGCCTCCGGGGAACAGCGAGTCACCGGTGAACAGGTGGGGCATGCCCTCCGGGTCGTCGTACAGCAGGGCGATCGACCCGGGCGTGTGACCCACGAGGTGGATGACCCGCAGCCGGGAGCGCCCCACGGGGATCTCGTCGCCCTCGGTCACCACCGCGTCGATCGGCACCCCGATCGCCTCGGCGTCCTCGGCACCGGCGAGCGTACGCGCGCCCGTCGCGGCGACGACCTCGCCGAGCGCCTGCCAGTGGTCGCCGTGGCGGTGGGTGGTGACGACGGCCGCGAGCCCGGCCTCGCCGACGACCTCCACGAGGGTCGCGGCGTCGTTCGCGGCATCGATCATGACCTGCTCGTCCGTGTGGCGGCACCGCAGGACGTAGGCGTTGTTGCTCATCGGGCCGACCGCCACCTTGGTGACGATCAGGTCGGTGAGCTCGTGGACGGCGGGCGTCCCTCCGACCGTGACCTTGCCGGTGTACGTCATCGCGTCTCCTCTTCGTGCGGTCGCGCCGCGGTCAGCGCCACGCGGCGAGCTCGGGCAGCGTGCCGGTGGTGCTGAGCGACGGGCCGACGAGGCCGCGTGTGACCCACGCGAGGAGGTCGGCCTGCGTACCGGACACCGTACGGCCTCCGCCGTCGCCGACGCCCAGGCCCGAGTCCACGGCCCGCAGGGCGAGCGGCTCGCCGGCGCGCTCGGAGAGGTCGCGGGCGGCGTCGTGCATGGCGAGCGAGACCCAGCCCGGCGGCCACCGGTCCGGCGTGTAGCAGAGGTCGAGGTCGTAGTGGTGGAGGATCACCTCGGTCGCCCGCATCATCGGCAGCCAGGAGCCCACGACCTTGCGGCCGGCCCGGGCGGTCACGGTCGCCGCCCACGCCTCCTCGGGCAGGCCCCGGGCGGTGACGATCCAGCGGACGGACGCCTCGGTCAGGTCGTCGAGGAGGGCGTCGGCACTGCGGCCCGCCCCGTCCTCGATGTCGGCGGCGCGCTGCTCCGGCGAGGCGTACATCGCCTGCTCCTCGCCGGTGCGCGCCCAGGTCAGCAGCCGTACTAGGGCGTCGGCGTTGCGGGCCAGGTGCGTGACCACGTGGCCGCGGGTCCAGCCCGGCAGCAGGCTCGGTGCGCGCATGTCGGCGTCGTCGAGGCCGTCGAGGGCGACGAGCAGCTCGCGCGTACGGGAGTCGACGAGGTCGATGACGTCGTTCGGGGTCGCCATGACCCCACCCTGCCAGGTCGCGAGGCACGTTCCTGTCAGGCCCCCTCGCTACGATGGAGAAGGTGGGTCGAGCCCTGCTCGGGTGGCGATCCGCGCCCTGACGTCCCAACCGGCGCGACCCCCAGGAAGGCTGAACACGTGGCAGATCAACTGCTCATCCGCGGCGCTCGCGAGCACAACCTGAAGGACGTCTCCCTCGAGCTCCCGCGGGACGCGATGATCGTGTTCACGGGTCTGTCGGGGTCCGGCAAGTCCTCGCTCGCGTTCGACACGATCTTCGCGGAGGGCCAGCGACGCTACGTCGAGAGCCTCTCCGCGTACGCGCGCCAGTTCCTCGGGCAGATGGACAAGCCCGACGTCGACTTCATCGAGGGCCTGTCGCCGGCCGTCTCGATCGACCAGAAGTCCACCTCGCGCAACCCGCGCTCGACGGTGGGCACGATCACCGAGGTCTACGACTACCTCCGCCTGCTGTACGCCCGCATCGGCCACCCGCACTGCCCGGTGTGCGGCGAGGCGATCACGCGCCAGACGCCCCAGCAGATCGTCGACCGCATCATGGAGCTCGACGAGGGGACGCGCTTCCAGGTCCTCGCGCCGGTGATCCGCGGCCGCAAGGGCGAGTACCTCGACCTCTTCCGGCAGCTGCAGTCCCAGGGCTACAGCCGCGTGCGCGTCGACGGCGAGGTCCACAACCTCGCCGACGAGCCGCCCAAGCTCGCCAAGCAGAAGAAGCACCACATCGAGGTCGTGGTCGACCGCCTGGCCGTCAAGCCGACGGCGCAGCAGCGCATCACCGACTCGATCGAGACGGCGCTCAACCTCGCGGACGGCCTCGTCCTGCTCGACTTCGTCGACCTCCCGGAGGACGACCCGCGCCGCGTACGCCGGTTCTCCGAGAAGCTCGCGTGCCCCAACGACCACCCGCTGGCCGTCGACGAGCTCGAGCCGCGGTCGTTCTCGTTCAACGCCCCCTTCGGCGCCTGCCCCGAGTGCTCCGGTCTCGGGACGCGCATGGAGGTCGATCCCGAGCTGGTCGTCCCCGACCCGTCGCTGTCCCTCGACGACGGCGCCATCGCGCCGTGGTCGTCGGCTCACGTCGCCGACTACTTCGGGCGGCTGATCGACGCGCTCGCGGAGGAGCTGGACTTCGCCACCTCGACGCCGTTCGAGGACCTCCCCGCGGCCGCCCGCAAGGCGCTGCTCGAGGGCCACCCGACGCAGGTGCACGTCCACTACCGCAACCGGTACGGGCGCGTGCGCTCCTACTGGAGCTCGTTCGAGGGCGTGATCCCGTACGTGGTCCGCCGGCACGCCGAGGCGGAGTCCGACACCACGCGCGAGCGCTTCGAGGACTACATGCGGGAGGTGCCGTGCCCGACCTGCGGCGGCACCCGCCTCAAGCCGGTGATCCTGGGGGTCACCGTCACGTCGGCCACCCAGGGCGAGAAGAACATCGCCGAGGTCTCCGCTCTGTCGATCGAGGAGGCCGCCCGCTACCTGAGCGACCTCGAGATGTCCGAGCGCGAGGCGCAGATCGGTCAGCACGTCCTCAAGGAGATCCACGAGCGGCTGCGCTTCCTGCTCGACGTCGGCCTCGACTACCTCAGCCTCGACCGGGCCGCGGGGTCTCTGTCCGGCGGTGAGGCTCAACGCATCCGCCTCGCGACCCAGATCGGTGCCGGCCTGGTCGGCGTCCTGTACGTCCTGGACGAGCCGTCGATCGGTCTCCACCAGCGCGACAACCACCGCCTCATCGAGACGCTCGTCCGCCTCCGCGACCTCGGCAACACGCTGATCGTCGTCGAGCACGACGAGGACACGATCCGCGCGTCCGACTGGGCCGTCGACATCGGTCCCGGTGCCGGCGAGCACGGAGGCCAGGTCATCGTCTCGGGTCCGGTCAGGGACCTGTACGACTCCGAGGACTCGATCACCGGGGCGTACCTGTCGGGGCGCCGCGAGATCGCGGTGCCGGCCGAGCGGCGTCCGCGCCGCGAGGGCCACGAGCTCGTCGTCCGCGGCGCCCGCGAGCACAACCTCAAGGGCATCGACGTCGCGTTCCCGCTCGGTCAGCTGGTCGCGGTGACCGGGGTGTCCGGCTCGGGCAAGTCGACGCTGGTCAACGACATCCTCTACACGTCGCTCGCGCGGACGATCCACAACGCGCGTGCGCTGCCGGGGCGCCACAAGGACATCACCGGCGTCGACCTGGTCGACAAGATCATCCACGTCGACCAGTCGCCCATCGGTCGGACGCCCCGCTCCAACCCGGCGACGTACACGGGTGTCTGGGACCACGTCCGCAAGCTGTTCGCGGCGACCCCGGAGGCGAAGGTCCGCGGCTACCAGCAGGGACGCTTCTCGTTCAACGTCAAGGGCGGGCGCTGCGAGGCGTGCTCCGGCGACGGGACGATCAAGATCGAGATGAACTTCCTCCCCGACGTGTACGTGCCGTGCGAGGTGTGCCACGGGGCGCGCTACAACCGCGAGACGCTCGAGGTGCACTACAAGGGCAAGACCGTCGCCGACGTCCTCGACATGCCGATCGAGGAGGCGCTGGAGTTCTTCGAGGCGATCCCGGCGATCAGCCGTCACCTCAGCACCCTCGTCGACGTCGGGCTCGGGTACGTGCGCCTGGGTCAGCCGGCACCGACGCTGTCCGGTGGCGAGGCACAGCGCGTCAAGCTCGCGGCCGAGCTCCAGAAGCGTCAGACCGGCCGGACGCTGTACGTCCTCGACGAGCCGACGACCGGTCTGCACTTCGAGGACATCCGCAAGCTGCTCGGCGTCCTCGGACGACTCGTCGACCAGGGCAACTCGGTGATCGTCATCGAGCACAACCTCGACGTCATCAAGACCGCCGACTGGCTCATCGACATGGGCCCCGAGGGCGGCAACCGAGGCGGGACGCTGGTCGCCGCCGGCACGCCCGAGGAGATCGCCGCGCACCCCGACAGCTACACCGGCGAGTTCCTCGCGCCGCTGCTCAAGGGGCGCGAGGCGAAGCAGCCGACGCTCCAGCCTGCGCTCGACCTCACGCCGACCGGCCGTACCCGCAAGGGCTCTGGCCGTACGGCGTCGGCGAAGGCCGCGAAGGCCTCCGCGCGCGAGGCGGCGAAGAAGACGACGGCGAAGAAGCCGGCGGCCAAGAAGGCGCCTGCCAAGAAGAGCGCGGCCAAGAAGGCCTGACGCGAGGCACGTCACGCGCGGTTGCGGGCACCCTCGAGCTGTGCGGATCGTTGAACCTTCCACTGACTGCACGACTACGAGAGGGCCAGCAATGACCGACGTGAAGCGCCGTACCGTCCTTCAGGGCGCCGGACTCGTGGGTGGCACCGTGGTGGCCGGCGGGCTGCTCGCCGCCTGCGGCAGCGATGACGGCAGCTCGACCGCGCAGGACGACGCGATGGCGACCGGCGGCGCTCCGGCAGGCACCGAGCTCGGTCCGACCTCGGACGTCCCCGTCGGCGGGGGCCGTGTCTACGAGAGCGAGAAGGTGCTCGTCGCCCAGCCCAGCGAGGGCGAGTTCAAGGCGTTCTCGTCGGTCTGCACGCACCAAGGCTGTGCCGTGAGCAAGATCGAGGGCACGACCTTGACGTGTCCGTGCCACGGCAGCGAGTTCTCGACCGACGGCGGCAAGGTCCTCCAGGGGCCCGCCACGAAGGCCCTGCCCGAGCGCAAGATCCGCGTCGAGGGCGACACGATCTTCCTCGCCTGAGCCTTTCTCGCAGGGACGTGCCGCCCGGTGTCGGCGCGCCCTCGTAGGCTGGGTGACGTGGCAGATCCAGCGACGTACCGGCCGGCGCCGGGCTCCATCCCCGACGCGCCTGGCGTCTACCGCTTCCGGGATGCGCAGCGCCAGGTGATCTACGTCGGCAAGGCCAAGTCGCTGCGGGCCCGCCTCTCCTCGTACTTCCAGGACATCGCGGGTCTCCACCCCCGTACGCAGCAGATGGTGACGACCGCTGCGAGCGTCGAGTGGACCGTGGTGTCCAACGAGGTCGAGGCCCTCCAGCTGGAGTACACCTGGATCAAGGAGTACGACCCGCGGTTCAACGTCAAGTACCGCGACGACAAGTCCTACCCGTGGCTGGCGGTGACGCTCAACGAGGAGTTCCCTCGGGTGATGGTCGGGCGCGGCGCCAAGCGCAAGGGCATCCGCTACTTCGGCCCGTACAGCCACGCCTGGGCGATCCGCGAGACCGTCGACCTCCTCCTGCGCGTGTTCCCGATGCGCTCGTGCAGCAACGGCGTCTTCAAGCGTTCGGCGCAGATCGGGCGGCCGTGCCTGCTGGGCTACATCGGCAAGTGCTCGGCACCGTGCGTCGGCCGGGTCAGCCCTGAGGAGCACCGCGAGATCGTCGACGACTTCTGCGCGTTCCTCGCCGGCAACACCAGCACCTACATCAAGCGTCTCGAGCGTGACATGAAGGCCGCCGCCGGGGAGCAGGAGTACGAGCGGGCAGCACGTCTGCGCGACGACATCGACGCGCTGCGCAAGGCGCTCGACAAGAACGCGGTCGTCCTGGGCGACGGCACCGACGCCGACGTGATCGCGCTCGCCGACGACCCGCTCGAGGTCGGCGTCCAGATCTTCTCGGTCCGCGGCGGGCGCGTCCGAGGTCAGCGCGGCTGGGTCGCCGACAAGACCGACGACGCCGGCACGGGCGCGATGGTCGAGCGGGCCATGATGAAGCTGTACGACGGCGAGCACGCCGACGCCATCCCGCGCGAGGTGCTCGTGCCCGCGCTCCCCGACGACGTCGACGCGGTCTCCGACTGGCTGACCCAGCAGCGGGGGAGCAAGGTCGCGATCCGCATCCCGCAGCGCGGCGACAAGCGGGCGTTGATGGAGACCGTCGAGCGCAACGCCAAGCAGGCGCTGGTCCTGCACAAGACCAAGCGCGCCAGCGACCTCACGACACGCACCCGCGCGCTCGAGGAGCTGCAGACGGCGCTCGGCCTGCCCGAGGCGCCGCTGCGGATCGAGTGCTACGACGTCTCCAACCTCCAGGGCACCGAGGTGGTGGCCTCGATGGTCGTCTTCGAGGACGGGCTGCCCCGCAAGTCGGAGTACCGCCGCTTCGTCATCCGCGGGGTCGACGGCCAGAACGACGTCGCGTCCATGCACGAGACCATCACCCGGCGCTTCCGGCGCTACCTCGACGAGCGGGCGGCCCTGGCCGCCCCCGAGATCGGCGTCGAGGACCCGGCCGACGCCGAAGGCCCCCAGCTGGTCGACCCCGACACCGGCAAGCCGCGCAAGTTCGCGTACGCCCCCGGCCTCGTGGTCGTCGACGGCGGGCCGCCGCAGGTGGCGGCGGCGCACGACGCGATGCGTGCGCTCGGCGTCGACGACATCCCGCTGTGCGGTCTGGCCAAGCGTCTCGAGGAGGTGTGGGTCCCCGACGAGGAGGATCCCGTCATCCTGCCGCGGACGAGCGAGGGTCTCTACCTCCTCCAGCGTGTCCGTGACGAGGCGCACCGTTTTGCGATCTCCCACCACCGCGGGCGCCGATCCCGCACCATGGTCGAGAGCGCTCTGGACGACGTGCCCGGGCTCGGCGAGGTGCGCCGCAAGGCGTTGCTCCGCCGGTTCGGCTCGCTCAAGAAGCTGCGAGCCGCCACGGTGGAGGAGATCGCCGCGGTGCCGGGCTTCGGACCTCGGACGGCGGCCGCGGTCGCCGAGGCTCTCGCGGGGGACCGGTCGACGCCGTCGGCCCCTTCGATCAACATGACGACCGGCGAGATCCTCGAGGAGGGGTCGTGAGCAGCTCGGGTGTAGAAGAGCTCGTCTTGGTGACGGGCATGACCGGTGCCGGACGAAGCACGGTCGCGAAGGTCCTGGAGGACATCGGGTTCTTCGTGGTCGACAACCTGCCGCCTCAGCTGCTCGGCGACACGGTCGAGCTCTTCGGCCAGAACCACGTCGCCACCAAGCTCGGCGTCGTGGTCGACGCACGGTCTCGTCAGTTCTTCTCCGCGCTGTCCGGTGCCCTCGAGCGCCTCCGCAAGGAGGGTCTGCGCTCGACGGTGATCTTCGTCGAGGCGTCCGACGAGGTCCTCGTGCGCCGCCAGGAGGCCGCCCGCAGGCCGCACCCCTTGCGTACGGAAGGCCGGCTCCTCGACGGATTCCGGGTCGAGCGCGAGATGCTGCGCGAGCTGCGCGCGGAGGCCGACCTCGTCGTCGACACGACGCGCCTCAACGTCCACCAGCTCTCGGCGCGGGTCTCTGCCGCCTTCGAGAGCCCCGACGAGCACCCGCTGCGCGCAACGGTGGTCTCGTTCGGCTTCAAGTACGGCATCCCGGTCGACTCCGACATGGTCGCCGACATGCGCTTCCTCCCCAACCCGTACTGGGACGACGCCCTGCGACCGCTCAGCGGCCTCGACCCCGAGGTGATCGAGTACGTCCTTGGCCAGCCGGACGCGCTGCCGTTCCTCGACCAGTACGAGGAGCTCCTCAAGACGCTGACGGACGGATTCGTCCGTCAGAACAAGCGCTTCCTCTCCTTGGCGATCGGCTGCACGGGTGGTCGCCACCGCAGCGTGGCGATGGCCGAGGCGCTGGGCGAGCGCCTGCGTGCCCACGACGTCCGTACCCTCGTGGTCCACCGCGACCTGGGGCGAGAGTGACCGCCTCCAGCCGACGTCGTGGTCCGGCCTACTCGCCGGTGGCGCAGCGCCGGATCGTCGCGATGGGCGGCGGGCACGGCCTTGCGGCGAGCCTCTCGGCGCTGCGCTACCTGCCTGCCGCGATCACCGCGATCGTGACCGTCGCCGACAACGGCGGTTCGTCCGGGCGTCTGCGCGACGAGCTCGGGGTGCTCCCTCCGGGCGACCTGCGCAAAGCGCTCGCGGCGCTGTGCGGCGAGGACGAGTGGGGGCGGACGTGGGCCCAGGTGCTCCAGCACCGGTTCACGTCTCCCGGCGAGCTCGACGGCCACGCGCTCGGCAACCTGCTCATCGTCGGGCTCTGGGAGCTGCTCGGCGACCACGTCCACGGGCTCGACCTCATCGGTCAGCTCCTGGGTGCTCGCGGCCGCGTCCTCCCGATGAGCTCGCTGCCCCTGGACATCGCGGCCTCCGTCCGGCAGCCCGACGGCTCGGTGGAGGAGGTCCGTGGACAGGCCGAGGTCGCCACGGCCCCCGGTGAGGTCCTCGGGGTCCGCCTCGACCCCGCCGACCCGCCGGCCTCGCCCGCCGCCCTGACCGCCGTACGCGAGGCGGAGTGGGTCGTCGTCGGCCCGGGCTCCTGGTTCACGAGCGTCATCCCGAACCTCCTCGTGCCCGACCTCTCGCTCGCCCTCCACGAGACGCCGGCGCGACGGATGGTCGTGCTCAACCTGGCCGCGCAGCCGGGGGAGACCGAAGGGTTCTCACCCGAACGGCACCTCGAGGTGCTCGGCGAGCACGCCCCCAACCTCTCGGTCGACATCGTGCTGGCCGACCGGGCCGCCGTCGCCGACGAGGACCGCCTCCGTGCCGCGTCGGCCGAGCTCGGGGCCGAGCTCGTGCTCGAGTCGCTCGCCCTCGGCGACGGCACTGCGCGCCACGACCCTCTACGGCTCGCGGCCGCGTACGAGCGCATCATGCGCGCCTGTCCCTGACGACCGGTCTCGCCCGCCACGGGCCACGCAGCGGCGACTGCGCGCGTACAGTGTCGCTGGGGTAGCTACCTCGCCGGGGGGCCGGCGAGAAGAACGAAGGAGTGGGCCTATGGCCATGACCGCGCAGGTCAAGTCGGAGCTGTCGAGCACGTCGGTCACCAAGGCATGCTGCCGCAAGGCGGAGGTGTCGTCGCTGCTGAGGTTCGGCGGGGGACTGCACCTCGTCGCCGGCGCGATCGTGGTCGAGGCCGAGGTGGACACGGGTGCCGCAGCGCGCAGGCTGCGCAACGACATCGCCGACGTCTACGGTCACGCCAGCGAGGTCCAGGTCCTGCAGGGCAACGGCATCCGCAAGGGCACCCGCTGGGTGGTGCGCGTCGTCCGGGAGGGCGCCGCGCTGGCTCGCCAGACCGGGCTGCTCGATGGCGCCAACCGACCGATCCGCGGCCTGCCGCCTCAGGTCGTGTCCGGGGCGACGTGCGACGCCGTCGCGGCGTGGCGCGGGGCGTTCCTGGCGCGGGGCTCGCTGACCGAGCCGGGGCGCTCGTCGGCGCTCGAGGTGACCTGCCCGGGGCCGGAGGCGGCGCTCGCCCTCGTGGGCGCGGCGCGGCGGCTCGGCATCCAGGGCAAGGCGCGCGAGGTGCGCGGGGTCGACCGCGTGGTCATCCGCGACGGCGAGGCCATCGGCGCTCTGCTCACCCGGTTGGGTGCTCACGAGTCGCTGCTCGCCTGGGAGGAGCGGCGCATGCGTCGCGAGGTGCGCGCGACGGCCAACCGTCTCGCCAACTTCGACGACGCCAACCTCCGCCGGTCGGCCCGTGCCGCGGTGGCCGCTGGCGCGCGCGTCCAGCGGGCGTTGGAGATCCTCGGCGACGACGTGCCCGAGCACCTGCAGACCGCCGGCAGGTTGCGCGTCGAGCACAAGCAGGCGAGCCTGGAGGAGCTGGGCCAGCTCCATGACCCAGCCTTGACGAAGGACGCGATCGCGGGGCGCATCCGCCGCCTGCTGGCCATGGCCGACAAGCGCGCGAGCGACCTCGGGATCCCTGACACGGAGGCCAGCCTGACCGAGGAGATGCTGGCCGAGGAGGCCTGATCTCAGGCCCGGAGTCCGTGTGAGGTGGCGTCAAGGCCCCGCGATAGGCTCGTGGTGATCGTCAAGCCCGATGAGTGATCCTCGAAGGAGAGCGTCGTGACCGTGCGCGTTGGTATCAATGGATTCGGCCGGATCGGCCGCAACTTCTACCGGGCGGCATTGGCCTCGGGAGCCGATTTCGAGGTCGTCGCGGTGAACGACCTCACCGACAACAAGACCCTTGCGACCCTCCTCAAGTACGACTCGATCCTGGGTCGCCTCCCCGAGGACGTCTCCTACGACGAGTCCACGATCACCGTCGGCGGGCGCAGCATCAAGGCGTTCGAGGAGCGCGACCCGTCGGCCCTCCCGTGGGGCGACCTCGGCGTCGACATCGTCATCGAGTCGACCGGGTTCTTCACCGATGCGACGAAGGCCAAGGCCCACCTCGACGCCGGCGCCAAGAAGGTCCTGATCTCCGCCCCGGCGAAGAACGAGGACCTGACGGTCGTCATGGGCGTCAACGAGAACCTGTACGACCCGGCGAAGCACAACATCGTCTCCAACGCGTCGTGCACCACCAACTGCCTCGCGCCGATGGCGAAGGCGCTCAACGACGGGCTCGGCATCGAGCGTGGTCTGATGACCACGATCCACGCCTACACCCAGGACCAGAACCTCCAGGACGGTCCGCACAAGGACCTTCGTCGGGCCCGCGCCGCCGCCCTCAACATCGTCCCGACCTCGACGGGTGCCGCCAAGGCCGTGAGCCTCGTGCTCCCCGAGCTCAAGGGCAAGCTCGACGGCTACGCGCTGCGCGTGCCGGTGCCCACCGGCTCCGCGACCGACCTGACGTTCACCGCGCCGCGCGAGACGTCGGTCGAGGAGGTCAACGCGATCGTCAAGGCGGCGGCCGAGGGTCCGCTCAAGGGCTACCTCGTCTACACCGAGGACCCGATCGTCTCCACCGACATCGTGACCGACCCGGCCTCGTGCATCTTCGACTCGGGCCTCACCAAGGTCATCGGCGACCAGGTCAAGGTCGTCGGCTGGTACGACAACGAGTGGGGCTACTCCAACCGCCTCGTCGACCTCACCTCGTTCGTCGGCTCGTCGCTCTGACGCGCCTGGGAGCCTCGTGAAGACCATCGACGACCTGGGCGACCTGCGCGGCAAGCGCGTGCTCGTCCGCAGTGACCTCAATGTGCCCCTCGACGGCACGACCATCACCGACGACGGGCGCGTCCGCGCGAGCGTCCCGACGATCCTGCGGCTCGCCGACGCCGGCGCCAAGGTCGTCGTCATGGCTCACCTCGGCCGTCCCAAGGGCGCCCCGGACCCGGCGTACTCGCTGGAGCCGGTGGCGGTCCGGCTCGCCGAGCTGCTCGGCCAGGACGTGACGTTCGCGAGCGACACCGTGGGCGAGTCCGCCCACGAGGTCGTTGCGGGTCTCGAGGACGGACAGGTGGCGGTCCTGGAGAACGTCCGCTTCAACGCAGGCGAGACCAGCAAGGACGACGCCGAGCGCGGCGCGTTCGCCGACCAGCTCGCGGAGCTCGGCGACGCGTTCGTCTCCGACGGCTTCGGAGTCGTCCACCGCAAGCAGGCGAGCGTCTACGACATCGCCGAGCGCCTCCCGGCAGCGGCCGGCGGGCTCGTGCTGGCGGAGGTCGAGGTGCTGCGTCAGCTCACCGAGGACCCGGCCCGCCCGTACGCGGTGGTCCTGGGCGGCTCGAAGGTCTCCGACAAGCTCGGGGTCATCGACAACCTTCTCGAGAAGGCCGACGCCCTGCTCATCGGCGGCGGCATGGTGTTCACGTTCCTCGCCGCGAAGGGGCACGGCGTCGGTACCTCGCTGCTCGAGGCCGACCAGATCGACACCGTCAAGGGCTACCTCGCGCGAGCGGCAGAGAAGGGGGTGGAGATCCTGCTGCCGACCGACGTGGTCGTGGCGCCGGAGTTCTCCGCCGACGCGCCGCCGACGACGGTCCCTGTCGACGCGATCCCCACCGACCAGATGGGCCTGGACATCGGCCCCGAGTCCGCAGAGGCGTTCGCACGCCTCATCTCGGGCTCGCGCACCGTCTTCTGGAACGGCCCGATGGGCGTGTTCGAGTTCCCCGCGTACGCGGCCGGCACCAAGGCCGTCGCTCAGGCGCTCACCGAGGTGGAGGGACTGTCCGTCGTCGGTGGCGGAGACTCCGCGGCGGCGGTGCGGCGGCTCGGTTTCGACGACGCACAGTTCGGTCACATCTCGACCGGTGGAGGCGCCTCCCTCGAGTTCCTCGAGGGCGCGACGCTCCCCGGCCTGCAGGTCCTGGAGGGCTGACGACGATGGCGCAGACGCGCACCCCGCTGATCGCGGGCAACTGGAAGATGAACCTCAACCACCAGGAGGCCGTGGTCCTGGTGCAGAAGCTCGCCTGGGTCCTCCAGGACAAGAAGCACGACTTCGACAAGGCCGAGGTGGCGGTCTTCCCGCCGTTCACCGACCTGCGGAGCGTGCAGACGATCGTCGACGGCGACCGGATGAAGATCCGTTACGGCGCGCAGGACGTCTCGGTCCACGACGCCGGCGCGTACACCGGCGAGATCGCCGCGTCGATGCTGGCCAAGCTCGGCTGCTCGTACGTCGTCGTCGGTCACTCCGAGCGCCGCGAGTACCACGGTGAGGACGACGCGCTCGTCGCCGCGAAGGCGCTCAAGGCGCTCGATGCCGGCATGACCCCGATCGTGTGCGTCGGCGAGGGCCTCGAGGTCCGCAAGGCCGGGACGCACGTCGGCCACTGCACGCAGCAGGTCGAGGGCTCGCTGGCGGGCCTGACGCCCGACCAGGTCGCCGAGTCGGTCATCGCGTACGAGCCCGTGTGGGCGATCGGCACCGGCGAGGTGGCGACGCCCGAGGACGCCCAGGAGGTGTGCCAGGCGCTGCGCGAGCAGGTCGCCAAGACGTGGTCCTCGCAAGCGGCCGATCGGGTGCGTATCCTGTACGGAGGATCGGTCAAGGCAGCGAATGCTCCCGCGATCATGGCGCAGCCGGACGTCGACGGCGCCCTGGTGGGAGGCGCGAGCCTCCAGGCGGAGGAGTTCGCCGCCATCTGCCGATTCTCCGATCTCCCCGACCTGTCGGGCGTGGCGTGAGCCGCAGCCGGACCCGTACAACCCGTAAGGACGATCCGTCGTGATCCTCACCTTCTCGATCCTGCTCATCCTGTCCAGCGTGCTGCTCATCGTCCTCGTGCTCATGCACAAGGGACGCGGTGGCGGCCTCTCCGACATGTTCGGCGGCGGGGTCTCGAGCAGCCTCGGTGGCTCGTCCGTGGCTGAGCGCAACCTCGACCGGATCACGGTCGGGACGGCTGTCGTCTGGGCCGTCTGCGTCGTCGCGCTCGGCCTGCTCTACCGGTTCAACTGACCGGACCATATTGTTTCGCGCTGCACCTCGACCCGAGGTGCAGCGCCGTTTACACTCACTATCGACCCGGCGTCAGCCGGGGGCGATGACTTGTGACGAGGGGCGAGGAGTCCACAGGTGTCAGGCGGTGCCATTCGAGGAAGCCGGGTCGGCTCGGGCCCGATGGGTGAGGCCGAGCGGGGGGACGCCGCTCCACGGCGAGCCATCTCCTTCTTCTGCTCGAACTCACACACGACTGTCCTGAGCTTCGCGCTCGAGGCCGAGGTGCCCGAGTCGTGGGACTGCCCGCGCTGCGGGCTCCCGGCGAGCCAGGACCACGAGAACCCTCCGACGGCTCCCAAGATCGAGCCGTACAAGACGCACCTCGCGTACGTGAAGGAGCGTCGCAGCGACGACGAGGCGGAGCAGATCCTCTCCGAGGCGCTCGAGACGCTGCGCGAGCGTCGCGCCCGCGGCGAAGTCATCTACTGACGTTCGCCCGCGGTGTCACCTCAGGTCGGCCGGCAGCGCTGACGCCGCGGCCTCGTCCAGCATCCACATCGTCTGCTCGGAGCCGCGTACGCCGGCGGCGGGCGTGGTCGTGACGGCGTCACCCGACAGGGCGCGCGCGACGGCGTCCGACTTGCTCGACCCCGACACGAGGAACCACACCTCGCGCCCGCGGTTGAGCGCGGCGAAGGTGAGGCTGAGCCGCGCGGGCGGCGGCTTCGGAGAGTCGGGTTCGGCGACGGTGTCACGGTCGTCGACGTCGAGCGTCGGCTTGCCGGGGAACAGCGAGGCGACGTGTCCGTCGGGGCCGACGCCCAGCATCACGACGTCGAAGGCACGGTCGCGGACGACCTCGGCGTAGCGCGCGGCGGCCTCGTCGAGGCTGAGGGACCCGTCGTCCGACGGCATCGCGTGGACGAGCGACTCGTCCACGTCGAGGTGGTCGAGGAGCGCCCGGCGCGCCTGCCGCTCGTTGCGGTCGTCGCTGTCGTGCGCGACGAAGCGCTCGTCGCCCCAGAAGAACTCGACCCGCGACCAGTCGACGCGTCCGTCCTCCGCGCGCGCCGCGACCTCGCGGTGCACCGTGTCGGCGATCGTGCCGCCGGTGAGCACCACGCTGGGGACGCGTCCCTGTGCCTGGAGCGCAGCGAGGGTGGAGACCAGCTGGTCGGCGACGCTGCGGGCGAGCTGGTCGTGGCCGCCGTCGACCATCACGTCGGTCTGCTGGTCCACGTCACGCCTCCGTCTTCTTCGCCGCACGCTTCGCGGGCGTCTTCTTCGCGGACTTCTTCGCGTCCTTGTCGGAGCCTCCGTCGACGCTCGGCTTGCTGCGTCCCGAGGTCTTCGACCGTCCGGACGAGCTGCGGTCCTCGCGGCGCAGCAGCCGCTGGACGGTCTCGGCGTACACGTCGTCCTCGTCGAGCCGTCGCAGGTCCTCGGCCAGCAGCTCGGCGGTCGAGCGTCGCTTGAGCGCCACCGCTCGCTCCGCCTCACCCGGCACGAAGAACCGCCCGTTGCGACCGTCGTGGCGCAGGACAGCGACGTCGCCGACCGTAGAGTGCAGGCGGGCCTCGGTGATGCCGGGGCCGCGAGAGACCGAGTGCTGCACCGGCACCTTGAGCCGCGCCTCGAGCCACGCGACGAGCAGCTCCGCGCTGGGGTTGCCGCGCTCGGCCACGACGGTCGCCCCAGTCACCTTGAGCTCGACCTGGTCGAGTGCGGCCGCGAGGAGGGCTCGCCAGGGCGTGAGACGCGTCCACGCGAGGTCGGTGTCGCCCGGGTGGTACGACCGCGCGACCCGCAGCAGGGCCGCGTGGCGCGTCCGTGCCGCAGCGGCGTCGGTGATCCGGCGGGTCGCCAGCGAACCCAGCGGGTCGAGCGCGGGGACCTTCGGCGCGGAGCCGGGCCACCAGGCCACGACAGGGGAGTCCGGAAGGAGCAGCGGCAGGACGACCGACTCGGCGTGCTGCGTCAGCTCACCGCTCATCCGCAAGATGACCGACTCGCCGGCGCTGTCGTTGCCGATGCGCACCTGCGCGTCGAGGGCTGCAGGGCCGCGCTTGGACCGCAGGATGACCCCGAGGACGCGGGCGGGGTGCTCGCGCGAGATGACCCGGGCGGCACGCATCGCGTCGTAGTAGCGGGCCTCGTCGGTCACCACGATCAGCGTGAGCACCATCCCCATCGCCGGGCTGCCAGCTGCGATGCGCGCGCGGACGAGCGCGGCCGCGACGGCGCTGGAGCTGGTGTCGTTCAGGTCGACCTTCATCGCAGTCCTCGCTCGTCGGTGGTCACGGTCGCCGCCAGGCGCGCCCGTCGCGTTCGAGCATCGTGTCGGCCGACGCCGGTCCCCAGCCGCCGGAGACGTACGGGTCCGGCATGCTCGCGCCCTTCTTCGACTGCTCGGCCCAGTAGTTGATGATCGGGTCGAGAATCTTCCAGGAGAGCTCGACCTCCTCCTGCTGCGGGAAGAGCGGCGGGTCTCCGAGGAGCACGTCCAAGATGAGGCGCTCGTACGCCTCCGGGCTCGACTCGACGAACGTGCCGCCGTAGGCGAAGTCCATGTTGACGTCTCGCAGCTCCATCGCGGTGCCAGGCACCTTGGAGCCGAACCGGACGGTCACGCCCTCGTCGGGCTGGATCCGGATGACGATCGCGTTCTGGGTGAGCTCGGCGGTGTCGTACTTCGCGAACGGCTGGTGCGGCGCCCGCTTGAACACGACGGCGATCTCGGTGACGCGACGGGCGAGGCGCTTGCCCGTACGCAGGTAGAACGGCACGCCCGCCCAGCGCCGCGTCTCGATGTCGAGGCGGATCGCGGCGTACGTCTCGGTAGCCGACGTCGCCGGGATGTCCTCCTCGTCCAGGTAGCCCCTGACCTTGAGCCCTCCGGCCCAGCCGGCGGTGTACTGGCCGCGCGCCGTGTGCAGGTCCATCCGCTCCGGCGGGCGGGCCTGCGCGAGGACCTTCTGCTTCTCCAGGCGCAGGCTCCTCGCGCTGAACGAGACCGGCGGCTCCATGGCGACGAGCGCCATCAGCTGGAGGAGGTGGTTCTGGATGACGTCGCGGGCGGCGCCGATGCCGTCGTAGTAGCCGGCACGGCCGCCGATGCCGACGTCCTCGGCCATCGTGATCTGCACGTGGTCGACGTAGTGAGCGTTCCAGACCGGCTCGAACAGCTCGTTCGCGAACCGGAAGGCGAGGATGTTCTGGACCGTCTCCTTGCCCAGGTAGTGGTCGATCCGGAACACCGACTCCGGAGGGAAGACCTCCGACACGACGTCGTCGAGCTCGATCGCGCTCTCCAGGTCGTGGCCGAACGGCTTCTCGATGACGACACGGCGCCACGAGTCGGCGCGAGGGGTGGCGAGACCGTGCTTCTTGATCTGCCCGACCACGGTCGAGAAGAACCCGGGCGGGATGGAGAGGTAGAAGGCGTAGTTGCCACCCGTGCCGCGCTCGAGGTCGAGCTCGGTGACGGTGTTGGCCAGCTGCTCGAACGCCTCGTCGTCGTCGAAAGCGCCGGGGACGAAGCGGAAGCCCTCGGACAGCTGCTTCCAGACCTCCTCGCGGAACTCCGTCCGGGCGTACTGCTTCACCGAGTCGTAGACGACCTGGGCGAAGTCCTGGTCCTCCCACTCACGCCGTGCGAAGCCGACGAGCGAGAACCCCGGCGGCAGCAGCCCGCGGTTGGCGAGGTCGTAGACCGCAGGCATCAGCTTCTTGCGGGACAGGTCGCCCGTCACGCCGAAGATCACCAGACAGCTGGGCCCCGCGATCCGGGGGAGCCGTCGGTCCTCCGGCTGACGCAGCGGGTTGACGTACGGACTCGGCCCGCCCTGCGCGGCCCGGCTCACTCGAGCGCCTCCCGGACGGCGGCCCGCGCTGCCTCCGAGCCGTCGAGGTGCAGCCGCAGCACCGGTCGACCCCGGGAGGCGAGGACCTGTGCGTCGCCGACGGCCTGGGCGAGCACGAACTCGCCGAAGGTGAACGGCCGATCGGGGACCTCGAGGTCCTGGTCCGGCTCGGTGGTGATCTGCAGGTAGACGCCGGTGGCGGGCCCGCCCTTGTGGTACTGGCCGGTGGAGTGGAGGAACCGAGGGCCCCACCCGAACGTCGTCGGCCGCCCCGTACGCGTGGCCAGCGCGTCACGCGTCTCCGCGAGGCGCGGGTCGCCGAGCCGGTCGAGGTAGGCCTGGACGGCCACGTACCCGCGCTCGGGGTCCAGCTCGTCGAGCAGAGCCGCGACGGCCTCGCCCACGGTCGTGACGTCCTCGGGCAACCAGTCGCCCGTGTCGTACACGGTCACGCCGCGATCGGTGAACGCGGCGACCGGTGCCTCGCCACCGCCGCCGAGCATGTCGCGCGCTGCCTGCTTGGCGCTCTCGACGTCCGGCTGGTCGAACGGGTTGATGCCGATCATCTGGCCGACGATCGCCGTCGTGTACTCCCAGAGCAGGAAGAGCGCGCCGAGCGGGGCGTCGACCGCGAAGCCGTAGCCGGAGGTCGCGACCGGGTGGTCGTCGCGCATCGGCCCGATCATGCCGACGACCTCGTCGGGGGTGTTCGGGTCGGCGTCGGGGGAGTGGGGTCCCGAGACGACGACCGGCAGGACTCCCTTGCCCTGCTTGCCCGTGGACTCGGCGACGAGCTGCTCGGCCCAGTCGCCGAACCCGACGTTGCGTGAGCCCGCGTCGGCGAGCACGAGCTTGTCGACGCCGTGCGCGTTGGCTACGCCGATCAGGGCGGCCAGCACGAGGGCGGGGTTGGTCTCGTCGTCGGCGGCGACGTCCTCGGCGATCTCGTCGGCCTGCTCGAGGAGCGCGCCGACGTCGGCGCCGGCCAGACCGCTCGGCACCAGGCCGAACGCGGTCAGCGCCGAGTAGCGGCCGCCGACCTGCGGGTCGGCGTGGAAGACCCGGTAGCCCTTCTCGGTCGCCTCCGCGTCGAGCGGCGAGCCCGGGTCGGTGACGACGACGATGCGCTCCGCCGGGTCGATCCCGGCGACGGTGAAGGCGTGCTCGTACGCCCGGCGCTGGCTGTCGGTCTCGACGGTCCCGCCGGACTTGCTGGAGACCACCACGACCGTACGGGCGAGGTCCTGGTCGATCGCCTCGCGGACCATGTCCGGCTGGGAGGAGTCGAGCACGGTCAGCGCGACGCCGGCGCTTGCGCAGATCACCTCCGGTGCCAGCGACGACCCGCCCATGCCGCACAGGACGACGCGGTCGAGGCCCTTCCCGCGCAGCTCGTCGCGCAGGGCCTCGACCTGGGCGACGAGCGGCACCGAGGTCACGTGCAGGTCGACCCAGCCGAGCCGCTTGCCCGCCTCCTCCTCGGCCTCCGTGCCCCACAGCGTCGCGTCGTGCCCTGCGATGCGGCTGGCGATCTGGTCGGCGACGAGCTGGTCGACCGCCTTCTGCAGCTCCTGCTCGTCCGGATAGGCAAGCCCGAGCTCGAAACCTGCGGGCGCGCTCTCGTCCTCCACGGATCCCCCTCGTGTCGCGGTCAGCCGCGGCGGGTGCGCGCGGCCGTGAGCTGGTCCTGCACGGTACGGACGAGGTCCGCCCACGAGGACTCGAACTTCTCGACGCCCTCGGACTCGAGGGTGAGCATGACGTCGTCGTAGTCGACACCGACCTCGGCGAGCGAGGTGAGCACCTGCTGGGCCTCTTCGGCGGTGCCCGTCAGCGTGTCGCCGTGGACCTCGCCGTGGTCCTTGAACGCCTTGAGCGTCGCGCCCGGCATCGTGTTGACGACTCCCGGGGCCACGAGCTCCGAGACGTACATCGTGTCGGGGTAGTCCGGGTTCTTCACGCCGGTCGAGGCCCACAGCGGGCGCTGGCGGTTGGCGCCCTTCGCCTCCAGCGCGGCCCAGCGCTCCGAGCCGAAGAACTCCTCGTACGCGGCGTAGGCCAGGCGCGAGTTGGCGATGCCGGTCTTGCCCTTGAGCGCGACCGCCTCGGACGTCCCGATGTCGTCGAGACGCTTGTCGACCTCGGAGTCGATGCGGCTGACGAACACCGACGCGACCGAGTAGATCGACGACAGGTCGATGCCGTTGGCGTCGGCCTGCTCCAGGCCGTACGCGTAGGCGTCCATCACCTCGCGGTAGCGGTCCACCGAGAACAGCAGGGTGACGTTGACGCTGATCCCCTCGGCGATGGTCGCGGCGATCGCGGGCAGCCCCTCACGGGTGGCCGGGATCTTGATGAACACGTTCGGCTCGCCGACCTTGTCCCACAGCTTCTTGGCGGTGGCGATGGTCATGTCGGTGTCGTACGCGAGCGTCGGGTCGACCTCGAGCGAGACCCGGCCGTCGGTGCCGAGGGTCTCGCCCCAGACCCCGCGCAGGATGTGTGCCGCCTCGCGGACGTCGGTCGTGGTCAGCTCGAAGATCGCGTCGGCGACCGTGGTCTGCTCGTCCGAGCCGACGAGCTCGTCGAGCTGCCCCTCGTAGCGCTCGCCCTCCTTCATCGCCGAGGCGAAGATGGTGGGGTTGCTGGTCACGCCGACGACGTGGTCGTCGACGACGAGAGACGCGAGGGCGCCCGTCTCGGTGAGCTCCCGGGAGAGGTCGTCCAGCCAGATGGACACCCCTGCCTCGCTGAGTGCCTGCAGTCGGTCGGTCATCACTGTCTCCTCCGTCATCGGGTGACGCCGTCGCGCGGCGTCCTTCAGTGGTCGGTCTGCGGGAGGATCGTGTCCATCGGCTTCGCGAAGACGCCGACCCCTCCGGTGTGTCCGGCAGCGGCGATGCTCTCCTTGGCGGCGCTCACGACCGCGTCGGCGGTGATGCCGAACTGGTCGTAGAGCGTCTGGTACGCCGCCGACGCGCCGTAGTGCTCCAGGCTCACCGTGCGCCCGGCGTCGCCGACGACCTCGCGCCAGCCCTGGGCGATGCCGGCCTCGACGCTCACGCGTGCGCGCACGTGCGGCGGGACGACCGAGTCGCGGTACGCCTCGGACTGCCCGTCGAACCACTCACGGCACGGCATCGAGACGACGCGCGCCTTGATCCCCTCGGCGGCGAGCTGCTCGCGGGCGGCGACGGCCAGCTGGACCTCCGAGCCGGTGCCGATCAGCACGACGTCGGGGTCGCCGTCGGTGTCGAGGAGGACGTAGCCGCCCTTGGCTGCGTCCTCGGCCGGGGCGTAGCCGTCGGTCCCGCGCGGGAAGACGGGCAGGTTCTGGCGGCTCAGCGCCAGCGCCGCGGGGTGTGTCGCCGAGGCGAGCACCTTCTTCCAGACGGCGATCGTCTCGTTGGCGTCGGCCGGACGGATCACGTCGAGGCCGGGGATGGCGCGCAGCGCGGCGAGGTGCTCGACCGGCTGGTGCGTCGGGCCGTCCTCACCGAGGCCGATCGAGTCGTGCGTCCAGACGTAGGTGACTGGCAGCTGCATGAGCGCCGCGAGGCGGACCGACGGCCGCATGTAGTCGGAGAACACCAGGAACGTGCCGCCGTACGGGCGCGTGGGGGAGTGGAGCGCCATGCCGTTGAGGATCGCGCCCATGCCGTGCTCGCGGATGCCGAAGTGCAGGACGCGGCCGTACCAGTCGCCGGAGAACATCTTCGACGCGTGCTCGGGCGGGAGGAAGGACGGCTCGCCCTTCGGCGTGGTGTTGTTCGAGCCGGCGAGGTCGGCCGAGCCACCCCACAGCTCGGGCAGCTGCGGAGCGGCGGCGGTGAGGAACGCGCCGGAGGCGACGCGGGTGGCGACACCCTTCTCGTCGGGCTCGTAGGTCGGCAGACCCTCGTCCCAGCCGTCGGGGAGCTCGCGCGCCTCGAGGCGGTCGATGAGCGCGGCAGCGTCGGGGTGCTCGGCGCGCCACTGCGCGTACCGCTCGTCCCACTCGGCCTGGAGCTTCTCGCCCCGGGTGCGGGTCGCGCGGGTGTGCTCGATGACCTCGGGCGCGACCTCGAACGTCTTGTCGGGGTCGAAGCCGAGCACCTTCTTGGTGGCGGCGACCTCGTCGACGCCGAGCGCCGAGCCGTGGGAGGCGCCGGTGTTCTGCTTGGTGGGTGCCGGCCACGCGATGATCGTGCGGAGCGCGATGAGGCTCGGCTTGTCCTGGACCTGCTTGGCCGCCTCGAGGGCGTCGTTCAGCGCCTGGACGTCCTCCTCGTAGTTCTCACCACCGTGCGTCCAGTCGACGAGCTGGACGTGCCAGCCGTAGCCCTCGTACCGGCGCAGCACGTCCTCGTTGAACGCCACCGAGGTGTTGTCCTCGATGGAGATGCGGTTGTCGTCCCAGATCACGGTCAGGTTGCCGAGCTGCTGCGTGCCGGCGATCGAGCTGGCCTCGGAGGCCACGCCCTCCTGCATGTCGCCGTCGGAGGCGATGGCGTAGACGTCGTGGTCGAACAGGCCCTCGCCCAGCGGGACCTCGGGCTCGAGGAGGCCGTGGCGCCGGCGCGCCGCCATCGCCATGCCGACCGCGTTGCCGACGCCCTGGCCGAGCGGGCCGGTCGTCACCTCGACGCCGGCGGTGTGGCGGAACTCCGGGTGGCCGGGGGTCTTGCTGCCCCACGTACGGAGGGCCTCGATGTCGGCGAGCTCGAGGCCGTAGCCGGTGAGGTAGAGCTGGATGTACTGGGTGAGGCTCGAGTGGCCGCACGACAGGACGAAGCGGTCACGCGCGATCCAGTGCGGATCGGCGGGGTTGTGCTTCATCACCTTGTTGTAGAGGAGGTACGCGGCGGGCGCGAGGCTCATCGCCGTACCGGGGTGGCCGTTGCCGACCTTCTGGACAGCGTCCATCGCCAAGACGCGGACGGTGTCGACCGCCTTGCGATCGAGGTCGGTCCACTCCAGCTGGGTGCTCACGTCGGGATGCTCCTCGTACGGTTGCGCGGGTTGTCGCCGGCACGCGGCGCGCTCGAACGCCGGACCACGTTCGGTTCTCGGTGTCGAGCCTACTCGCGCCCACGACGGCATGGGGATCGGCTCCCTGCGGTGGACGAAGGCTGCGAGACTGCGTGGTGCCCGTCACGTCGGGCCCGGGCCCGGGCAACCCGGGGGTGCGTCGTGAACCGAGCGGACTAGACTCGCGGCGTGACCGCAATCGACCCGGAGCTGAGTGCTGCGCACCAGCACCCCTCGGACCCGTCGAGCGGTCGTCCCCGTGTGTCAGACGTCGTCAGCGCCTACGTCGGCCTGATGAAGCCCCGCATCATCGAGCTGCTCCTCCTGACGACCGTGCCGATGATGTTCCTCGCGGCGCAGGGCGTGCCCGGCCTGTGGGTCGTGGTGGCGACGCTGGTGGGCGGCACGCTCTCGGCGGGTTCGGCCAACGCGCTCAACTGCGTCTTCGACGCCGACATCGACCAGCAGATGCGCCGGACGCGACGACGCCCACTGCCGCGCCACGCGGTCACGACGCGCAACGCCCTCGTCTTCGGGCTCGCGCTCGGTGTCGTCTCGACGCTGTGGCTCGGGTTCTTCGTCAACTGGCTGTCGTCCGGCCTGGCTCTCGCCGCGAACGTCTTCTACGTCGTCGGCTACACGATGCTGCTGAAGCGTCGTACGGCCCAGAACGTCGTCTGGGGCGGCCTCGCGGGCTGCTTCCCGGCGCTCATCGGCTGGACGGCGGTGACCAACGAGCTGTCGTGGGCGCCGGTCGTCATGTACGCGGTGGTCTTCTTCTGGACGCCGCCGCACACCTGGGCGCTGGCGACCCGCTACCGCGAGGACTACGCGCAGGCCGACGTCCCCATGCTCCCGGTCATCGCGCCGGCGACCGTCGTGGGCCGCAAGATGCTCGCCTACTCGTACGCGATGGTCGCGACGTCGCTGCTGCTGTGGCCCGTGGCGCCGACCGGCTGGTTCTACCCGGTGGTCGCCGTCGTGCTCGGTGTCGCGTTCCTCGTCGAGGCGCACCTCTTCCTGGCGCGTGCGCGCAAGTCCAACGAGCTCGTCGCGCTGAAGCCGATGCGGCTGTTCCACTGGTCGAACGCCTACCTCGCGCTCCTCTTCGTCGCTGCCGCGGTAGACCCCTTCCTCCGCTGAGCGCCGCCAGGTTCGGTGGTCGAGTAGGCCGAGCCGCTAGGTGTAGTTCCCCGTGAGGTTGTGAACGCGGTCGGCGGGGACTTGGCCTCCGATGCCGGTGTGGGGTCGGTGGTGATTGTAGTGATGGAGCCAGGTGTCGTAGGTCGCCGCGCGAGCATCGTTTGAGTG
>NZ_JANZYO010000007.1 GCF_025506335.1 Mumia quercus | reverse complement strand
CCCTCCGGCGTCAAAGGAGCGTTAGCGTGAGTCACGAAGACCTCCGTGGATGACGTGAGTGTGGTAACCCACATCGTCGCGGAGGTCTTCGCTAACTCAACCGTTCACAACGTCCCGAGGAACTACAGCTAGGCGAGGACGTATCGAGACCCGTGGTCTCGATGCGGGCTCCGCTGGCGCTCCGCCGTACTCGACCCAGCGGAGGGTTGGGTGGTCGAGTAGGCCGAGCCGCTAGGCGAGGGCGTATCGAGACCCGTGGTCTCGATGCGGGCTCCGCTGGCGCTCCGCCGTACTCGACCAGCGGAGGGTTGGGTGGTCGAGTAGTCCGAGCCGCTAGGCGAGGGCGTATCGAGACCGGTCAGCGCCGCTTCGACACACTCAGCGACGCCTCGAAGCGTCGCTGAGTGGTGCGAAGTGGCGCCGAGTAGTCCCAAGAGGTCTCGATACGTGGGCTCGGCTAGCGCCTCGCCCCCTACTCGACCAGCTAGGCGTATCGGGCGGTCAGACGGTGGCGGCGGGCTGGACGACCTTCGGGTACGACGCCGGGGTGCGCGACTCGAGCGCGGCCCACGTGGCAGCGGCGGCGAGCATGCCGGCGCCGAGCATGTGGAGGCCGACGAGGAGGATCGGCAGGTCTGTGAAGTACTGGACGAACCCGATGACGCCCTGCCCGAGCTCGACGGCGAGCAGCACGGTCGCTGCGCGTACCGCGACGGCTGCCGCACCGACGGCCTTGTATGCGAGCAGGAGCCCGACCGAGAGGCCGAGGAGCAGGAAGACGGCGTCGGCGTGGAGCTGCGTGACCGACACCGGGTCGAAGCCGTTGCGGGGCGTGTCCGGATCACCGGCGTGCGGCCCCGCACCCGTCACGACCGTCCCGATCATGACGGTGACCCACATCGCGCCGTAGACGATCCAGCCGAGCGTCCGGGCGGGCGTCGGCACGGTGGGCGGGTACCACTCGGCCGGGTGGTAGGTCTGCCGCAGCAGTACCGTGGACAGGCTGACGAGACCGATCGAGACCGCGAGGTGGACGGCGACGGCCCACGAGTTGAGATCGACGAGCACCGTGATGCCACCGATCACCGCCTGCAGCGGCACACCCAGCGCCATCAGCGTGGCGACGACCATCGCGCGCGGTCGACGCGGGCGCCAGGTGCGCACCGCGAACCACGTGGCGATAGCGATCGCGACCAGGACGAAGGTCAGCAGCCGGTTGCCGAACTCGATCACGCCGTGCATGCCGAGCTCACCGTGCGGCACGTAGGAGGCGTCGGTGCACCGGGGCCAGGTCGGGCACCCGAGGCCCGAGTCGGTGAGTCGCACAGCAGCACCGGTGACGATGATGCCGATGTTCGCGACGAGCGACGCCCACGCCCACCCGCGGACGAACCCGGTCGTCGCCGTACGGAACCTCTCCAGCATGTCTACTCCCACTTGAACGTTCGCGCTGTCGCGATCGACGCGACTGCGGCCCACACGACGAGCACCACCACGCTCGAGGTCGGCAGTGCACCCCCCTCGAACACGGTGCGCATGCCCTCCGAGAGGGCACCCGATGGCAGCAGCTGCAAGAACGTCTGCGCCGCTTCGGGGTAGCGGTCGAGCGGAACGAGCACCGCTCCTCCCACGAGCAGCAGCACGTAGACGAGGTTGGCTATCGCCAGCGTCGCCTCTGCTCGAAGGGTACCTGCCAGGAGGAGAGCGAGTCCGGCGAATGCGGCAGTGCCGAGCAGCGCGAGGACGACCATCCATCCGTATGAGGCCGCGCCGCCAGCAGGCTCCCAGCCGAGCCACAGCGCCACCAGGCACAGGACGGTGAGCTGCACCGCCTGGACCAGCAGCACCGACCCGATCTTGCCGACGAGCAGGCCCCAGCGGGGGAGGGGCGTCGTGCCGAGCCGCTTGATCACGCCGTACCGGCGCTCGAATCCGGTGGCGATCGCCAGCGACGTGAAGGACGACGAGAGGATCGCGAGGGCGAGCACGCCCGGAGTGATGATGTCGATCGGGCGCCCGGGCCCGAGGTCGACGATGCGCGTCGCCTCCGTGCCGGCCACCAGGAGAAGGAGCGGGATCACGAGGGCGAGGAGGAGCTGCTCGCCGTTGCGCAGCAGCAGCCGCGTCTCCATCAGCGTCTGTGCGGCCACCATGCGGGGCATCGGTGCAGCGCCCGGGCGGGGTGCGAAGTCGAGGCTCACGAGCGCAGCTCCCGTCCGGTGAGGTCGAGGAAGACGTCCTCGAGCGTGCGCCGGCGTACGGCGATGCCGTCGAGCAGGATCCCCTGGTCGACGCACCATGTGGTCACGCTCTGGAGCAGCGGCGGGTCGATCGTGCCGGAGACGAGGTACGTGCCGGGCGCCTGCTCCACGACCTGCGTACCCTCTGGGAGCGCCGTGAGGAGCCCGGAGACGTCGATCCCGGGGGGCCCGGTGAGACGGAGCGTGTTCTCGGCGCCCTCGCTCGTCAGACCCTTCGGCGTGCCGGACGCGATCAGCCGGCCGTGGTCGAGGACGTGGACCCAGTCGGCGAGCCGCTCGGCCTCGTCCATGAAGTGGGTGGTGAGCACCACGGTGACGCCGCTGGCGCGCAGCTCGTCGACCAGCTCCCAGGTCGCCCGGCGGGCCTGCGGGTCGAGTCCTGCGGTCGGCTCGTCGAGGAAGACCAGCTCGGGGCGTCCGACCAGCGCGGTCGCCAGGGCGAGCCTCTGCTGCTGGCCGCCGGACAGGCGCCGGTACGGGGTCCGGCCGACGCCGCCGAGGCCCAGGCGTTCGACGAGCGCGTCGACGTCCAGCGGGTTGGCGTAGAGGCGGGAGACGTAGCGGAGCATCTCGTGCGGGTACGAGGCCGACCAGGCGCCGCCGCTCTGCAGCATGACGCCGACACGGGGACGCAGGCGCGCCGCGTCGCGTACCGGGTCGAGACCGAGGACCCGGACCTTGCCCTCCTGGGGTGTGCGGTAGCCCTCGCAGGTCTCGATCGTCGTGGTCTTCCCGGCGCCGTTGGGGCCGAGCACCGCCGTGACGGTGCCTGGGTCGACGGTGAGGCTGAGCCCGTCGACCGCCGTCGCGTCGCCGTAGCGCATGACGAGGCCGGCGACCTCTACGGCGGGGAAATCCACTGGGACATTCTATGGATCCAGTGTTGGATGGGATCGTCTGGGGCTGCCGCGGGGGCAGCGCCGCGTCAAAGGGGGTCCCTTGTTCGGCACGCTGGGTCGCTATGTCGTCCGTCATCCCTGGCAGGTGATCCTCGCCTGGATCCTGCTGGCCGTCGTGGTGGTCGCCACAGCGCCCGCGCTCGACTCGACCTCCGACGAGGCCGACTTCCTGCCCGGCCACTACGAGTCGATCAAGGCCATGGAGGCGCAGCAGGAGGCGTTCCCGGAGCTGGCCGACACCGAGCCGGCGGCGATCGTGGTCGTCGACCGCGCCGACGGGGCGCGGCTGAGCGCGGAGGACGTCGCGGCGGTCGAAGAGATGGCGAAGGAGCTCGGCGCCGCCGACATCGACCTCCTCGACGACATTCGTGCCAATCCTCCGTCGGAGAACGGCCTCGTCCAGACGATCAGCGTCGGGCTCGCCGAGGGGACCGATCCGTTCGACGTCGCGCTCAACGACAGCGCCGAAGACCTTCGTGAGCAGGTCGGCGACGCGGCCGACGGCACGGACCTGCGGGTCGCCGTCACCGGGTCCATCGCCCAGAACCTCGACGCGACCGAGGCGGCGAGCGGCGCGGAGGCAGCAGTCGGCGTCGCGACCATCGGGTTGATCGTCGTGCTGCTGCTGGTGATCTTCCGCAGCCCGATCATCGCGCTGCTCCCGATCGTCGTGATCACGATCATCTCCCAGGTCGCGACCGGCCTCATCGCGTACGCCAACGACCTGTTCGGCCTGCAGACCGACTCGTCGATCACGGTCATCCTCATCGTGGTGCTGTTCGGCATCGGCACCGACTACATCCTCTTCCTGATGTTCCGCTACCGAGAGCGGCTGCGTGAGGGCGAGGAGCCCAAGCAGGCGATGATCCACGCGATCGAGCGGGCCGGTGAGGCGATCGCCTCAGCCGGCGGCGCCGTGATCGTGGCCTTCCTCGCCCTCGTGCTGTCGACCTTGAGCGTCTTCCGCGCGATCGGCCCTGCTCTGGCGATCGCGGTCGCCGTCACCGTCGTGGCGGCGCTCACGCTGATCCCCGCGGTCGTCTCCCTGCTCGGCACGAAGGTGTTCTGGCCGTCGAAGGCGTGGAAGAAGGAGCCCGAGGGCGCGAGGTTCGGCGCGATGGGCGAGGCACTCGGGCGGCACCCGGGCCGGTTCGCGCTCGCCTCTGGCCTGCTCCTGGCCTCGCTGGCCGTCTTCGCGTTCGGCTTCAAGCCGTCGTTCGACTTCTCCCAGCTGAGCCTTCCCGACGACGCCGAGTCGATGGTGGCGAGCGACCGCATGCTGGAGGGCTACCCGGCCGGCGCGACCGCCCCGCAGACCGTCGTCTTGCGAAGCACCGACGGCGCGCCTCTCGACCAGGCCGACTTCGCGCAGTACGCCGAGGCGCTCGGTGCGGCCGACGGCGTCGCGCAGGTGGCGCCCCCGATCCCCAGCAGCGACGGCACGGCGGCGATCTTCGTCACCACCCTCGACGACGACCCGATGTCGGACGCGGCGATGGAGAAGGTCGAGGGTCCGATCCGGGACGCGGCGCACTCCGCCGCACCGGACGGGGCGGAGGCCCTGGTCGGCGGGACGACCTCGATCTTCGTCGACCTGCAGGACGCGATGATCCGCGACTACTCGGTGGTCTTCCCTGCGGCGGCGCTGATGATCATGATCATCCTCGCGCTCCTGCTGCGGAGCCTGGTCGCGCCGCTCTACCTGATGGCGTCGGTGGGCTTGGGGTTCGCCGCGACCCTCGGCGCGACGGTGCTGGTGTTCCAGGTGGGGCAGGGCCAGGACGGCCTCATCTTCATGCTGCCGATCTACATCTACCTGTTCGTGACGGCGCTCGGCACCGACTACAACATCTTGATGATCGCCAGGCTTCGCGAGGAGTCACGGCACGGCAAGGACCCACGGGCGGCGGCCGCCTGGGCCGTACGACATGCAGGCCCGACGATCGCGGCTGCCGGGATCATCCTCGCCGGTTCGTTCGCCGCGCTGATGCTCGGCGGCAACCCGCTGCTGGTGTCGATGGGCTTCGCGATCTCGTTCGGCATCTTGGTGGCGGCGTTCGTGATGTCGATGTTCTTCACGCCGTCGTTGACCGCGCTGCTGGGTCACGCCGCCTGGTGGCCCGGCCATGCCGACCGCGCGCGCGACGCGGACGAGCTCGAGGAACCGGTCCGTGCCTCGGAGAGGGGATGACGCGATGCAGCTGCCGGTGATGCCGCCGGTCCGTCCGATGCTGGCGAAGTCGGTGAAGGGCATCCCTGACCCCGCGAAGGTCGAGGGCGGCCTGTCGTACGAGCCGAAGTGGGACGGGTTCCGCTGCATCGTCTTCAAGGACGGCGACACGGTCGAGATGACCAGCCGCAACACGCGTGACCTCACCCGCTACTTCCCGGAGCTGGTCGCCGCCTTCAAGGCGCAGCTGCCGCCGCGCTGCGTCCTCGACGGCGAGATCGTGGTCGCGAGGGACGGGCGCCTCGAGTTCGAGGTGCTGCAGGAACGCATCCATCCGGCCGCGTCGCGCATCGGGCTGCTCGCCGAGGAGACACCTGCCTCGTACGTGGCGTTCGACCTCCTGGCGCTCGGCGACGACGACCTGACCGGCGAGCCGTTCGAGCTGCGGCGCGCCCGGCTCGTCGAGGCGCTGCAGGACGCTGCTCACCCCGTCCACACGACGCGGACGACGCTCGACCCCGAGGTCGCGCAGGAGTGGTTCGGGCAGTTCGAAGGGGCGGGCCTCGACGGTGTCGTCGCCAAGCCGCTGCGCGCCCCGTACGAGCAGAACGCCCGCACGATGCTCAAGGTGAAGCACGAGCGGACGGCCGACGTGGTCGTGGCCGGCTACCGGTTCCACAAGACGTCCACGCCGGAGCGACCGCTGCTGGGCTCGATGCTCCTCGGTCTGTTCAACGACGACGGGGTGCTGCAGCACGTCGGCGTGTGCGCCGCATTCACGGAGACCCGCCGCGCGGAGCTCGCGGCGGAGCTGGACAAGCTCCGGGTCGACTTTGCCGACCATCCGTGGGGTCGGTGGGCCGAGGCCGAGGCTCACGCTGCCGGAGATCGGCTGCCAGGTGCGCAGAGCCGCTGGAGCGCCGGGAAGGACCTCTCGTTCGTGCCGATCGAGCCGCGGCTGGTCGCCGAGGTGGCGTACGAGCACATGGAGGGCACGCGGTTCCGGCACACCGCCCGCTTCAAGCGGTGGCGGCCCGACCGCGACCCCGAGTCGTGCACGTACGCCCAGCTCGAGGAGGTCGTCTCGTACGACCTCGCCGACGTCCTCGGCTGAGCCCGGACGTCATACGTCCTGCGGGCAGTAGCCCGCAGGACGTATGACGTTGCGGCGGCGGTGTCAGCAGGTGGCGGTGGCCGACGGGTTGAGCGGGATGTCGCGCAGCGCGCGGTGCACGAGGGCCGCGAGGGTGGCGACCGCCGCGAGCGCGATCAGCACCGCGGCGACGGCGGGCACGACGTCGTCGCCGACGGCGGCATCGATTGCCACGGAGTAGACCCCGCCGCCGAGGACGGTCTCGCCTCCGACGACGAGGGCGACGACCGGGACAAGGAACGCCGTTCCCCGCACGCCGCCCCAGCGGTAGTAGCCGACGGCGATCGCCGTTCCGCCGAGGAAGAACGCGGTGCTGCTCAGGCCCCACGAGAGCCAGATCCCGAGGAAGTCGCCCGACGAGTCGTACAGGGCGGAGCTTTCCGCAGTCGCCGACCAGCCGAGGGCGTCGAGGACGACCGACTCGACCAGCATGCCGAGGGCGCCGGCGAGCCCGAAGGTGAGGCCCAGCCCGACGCCGGCGACGACGATTCCTCGGACGAAGGACCGGCGGGTCGCGCCTCCCGCGAGGTGCAACGGAAGCATGGCCAGCGGGACGACGATGCCCATGACACCAAGGAAGATCGGGGCCGAGCCGAGGATGCCGTCGGCGACGCTGCTGTCCACCTCGCTCCAGCGGTCGAGGACGAACGTGAGGCCGACGGAGATCAGGACGACGGCGATCCAGAAGTACGTCCCGATCTGCCACGTCCCGACGAACGTCGCGTACGCGCTGGTCCACATGCCGCGCCGCTCCTGCGTAGGGGCAGCCGCATCGAGAGTGTCGGTCATCGGACTGTCTCCTGGGTGAGATGGATGAAGAGGTCCTGCAAGGACACGCGGGCGACTTCGACTCCTGCGTCGCGCGCGAGCGACAGCTCCGCCGGCTCGAGGACGCCCTCGAGCGTGATCTGCGTGGTGCCGCCGAGACTCCGGGTGGACAGGGTGCGCCGTCCGTCGGCGAGCTTGGTGACTGCGCTGGTCGGGCCGACGAGGCTCACGGCCCTGTCGCGGACGGTGTCGGCGGTCTCGGCGAGCAGCGTCTTGCCGTGGTGGAGCACGACGACGTCCTCGAAGAGCCTCTCGACCTCGTCGATGAGGTGGCTGGAGACGACGACGGTGCGAGGGTGTGCTGTGTAGTCCTCGAGCAGCGCGTCGTAAAAGGCGTACCGGCTCGGCGCGTCCATGCCGAGGTACGTCTCGTCGAAGATCGTCAGTGGCGCACGGCTCGCGAGGCCGATCACGCACCCCAGCGCGGACTGCTTGCCGCGCGACAGCCGATCCGGCCTCTGCTCGCGAGAGACCTCGAACTGGTCGAGGAGAGACTCTGCGAGGTCGGTGTCCCACGTCGGCCGCAGCTCTGAGTAGTAGCCGAGCGTCTCCTTGACCGAGGTGTCGCGCAGGACGTCGCCGGACTCGCGGACGAGCTGGACGCCCGCCATCACGACGGCGTTCTCGAACGGGTCCTGCCCGTCGACCAGGACGGTGCCCGAGGTCGGGCGACGCAAGGAGGCGAGCAGCGCGAGCGCGGTGGACTTGCCTGCGCCGTTGCGCCCGAGGAGGCCGGTGACGGTGCCCGGCCGGATCGCGAACGTCGCGCCGTCGAGGGCCGGGTCTCCCTTCCCGTACCGGACGGTGACGTCGGTGAGCTGGGCGCCGTACGGGGTGGTCATCGTGGGGTGCCTTCCGTGGTGGCGGGGGAGGAGGTCAGGTACGAGACGAGCTCGGAGCGCGGGATCCCGAGGAGGTCGGCCTGCTCGACGGCGGGGCGGAAGACCTTCTCGAGGTACGCGGCGCGGTGCTCCTCCAGGAGTCGCTCGTGCGCGCCGGCTGCGACGAACATGCCGAGCCCGCGCCGCTTCTCGAGCACCCCCTCGTCGACGAGGATCGCGAACGCCTTGGCTGCGGTCGCGGGGTTGATCCGGAACGTCGTGGCGTACTGGGTCGTGGACATCACCTGTGCCTCCTCAGGCAGGTCGCCGCTGAGGATCTGGGCGCGGATCTGCTCGGCGATCTGGATGTAGATCGGCTCTGGTCCGTCGAACACGATCCGGTCACCTCCTCTGGTTCATTACTTGACTAATGAACCACAGAAGTTGCTTCGGACGCAACCACCTTTTCGGTCGGCCCCACGGAGAGTCCGGGCCCCACCGCAACGATGCGGTGGGGCGGCGATTCTTCGGTGGGGCCCGCAGAGCAGTGCGGTCAGGTCGGTGGCGCCATCTCCGCAGCGACGCCCACCAGCCGTACGGCGCGGGTACGGTCGGTCCGTTCGAGCAGGGCCGCGGCGGCATCGGCGATGGTCGCCGCGTCGGACGTCGGCTCGGGCAGCGTCATGCTCCGCGTGCGCGTCTCGAACGGGACGTAACGGATCTTGAGCCGTACGCGGACCGCCGGCCGTCCGTCCTCGACCACGTCGCGCGCCGCGTCGACGGCGAGACGGCGTACCTCCGCCTCGACCTCGGCCGGATCCTCGAGGTCGCGCTGGAACGTCACCTCGTGCCCGTGCGAGCGCGGCACCCACGGCGTCGGGTCGACGGGCGAGGTGTCGACGCCCCGGGCGAGGCGGCGGTACCACGGTCCCATCGTCGGCCCGATCTCCGCGGCCAGCCGCTCTTCATCGGTCGCGCCCAGCTCGCGTACGGTCGCGATGCCCATCGCGGCGAACCGCGCCGCCATCTTGCGTCCGATACCCCACACCCCGTCGACGGGGCGGTCGCCGACGACCGACCACCAGTTGTCGCGGGTCAGCACGAACGTCCCCCGCGGCTTGCCGAGGTCCGTCGCGTTCTTTGCGCGGATCTTGTTGTCCCCGATGCCGACCGAGCAGTGCAGCGCCGTCCGCTCGAGCACCCGGGCCTGGATCGCCCGCGCGAACGCCAGCGCGCCCTCGACGTCACTCACGTCGTCGGGCACGGCGACGAACGCCTCGTCCCACCCGAGGACCTCGACCGCCGTGCCGAAGCCGCGCAGCGTCGCCATCACCTCCTCGGACGCCTCGTCGTACGCGGGCTTGTCGACGGGGAGGAACACCGCGTCCGGGCACTTCTTGGCCGCCGTGCGCAGCGGCATGCCGGAACGCACGCCGAACTCGCGGGCCTCGTACGAGGCCGTCGACACCACTCCGCGCTCGGTCGGATCACCGCGTCCACCGACGACGACCGGCAACCCCGCAAGCTCGGGGCGGCGCAGCACCTCGACGGCAGCGATGAACTGGTCGAGGTCGACGTGCAGCACCCACCCCATCGCCGTCAGGTCTCGACGCGGTTGCCGGCCTCGTCCCAGTTCTCGGCGACCTTCTTGCTGGGCTGCACACGCGGTGGCTCGCCCGGCTGCTTGGGATAGTCGGGCGGCCAGTTCAGCTCGCCACCGGGCAGCGACTCCCACAGCTCGAGCAGTGGATCGAGCGGGTAGGCCTCGGCGTCCATGTCGGCCCACGGATCACCGTCGGAGAGGTAGTCCAGGACGGTCGTCAGGTTGAAGTCGCGCGGATCGGTGACCTCGGCGAGGCGAGCCCATGACATGGGGGTGCTCACGGGCGCTCCGGGCCGAGCACGCAGGCTCCAGGCGCTCGCGATCGTACGGTCACGGAGGTTCTGGTTGTAGTCCAGGAAGAGGCGGGTGCCTCGCTCCTCCTTCCACCATGCTGTGGTCACGCCGTCGTCGCGTTGCTCGAGCTCGCGTCCGAGCCCGATCGCTGCGTGACGGACGTCGTCGAACGTCCACCGCGGCTGGATCCGGACGTAGATGTGGATGCCTCGGTTGCCGCTGGTCTTGGCGTAGCCCCGCAGCCCGAGCTCCTCGAGCAGCTCGCGCGTCACCTCGGCGACCCGCTGGGCGTCGGCGAACGACGTGCCCTCTTGCGGATCGAGGTCGATGCGCAGCTCGTCGGGATGGTCGACGTCCGGGCGTCGTACCGGCCACGGGTGGAAGGTGAGCGCCCCCATCTGAGCCGCCCAGACGAGCGACGCCGGCTCGGTCGGGCACAACTCGTCGGCCGTACGCCCGCTCGGAAAGGTGATCTGCGTCGTCTCGACGAAGTCGGGAGCCCCCTTGGGCAGCCGCTTCTGGTAGAAGCCGTCGGCGCCACGGTCTTGGGGGCCGGTCGCCAGCCGCATCCCCTCGCGCCAGCCGTCCGGCCAGCGTTCCATCGCCGTCGGCCGGTCTCCGACGCTGTGCATGATCGTGTCGCCCACGGCGGCGAAGTACTCGCAGACCTGAAGCTTCGTGATCGCCGGCGTCCGCTCGGTCGGCTCGTACACGACGCGGTCAGGGCTCGTGACGCGGACGTCGCGTCCTCCGACGGCAACCTGCGCGGCGGGTGTCTTGGCCATGAAGTCAACCTAGGGGGTCTCGGGGACAGTCCGCCGAGTCACGACTGTCTGAGCGGGACCAACTCATCGGTGCTGCGCAGGGCCAGAGAACCAGCCGGGCGCTGACCCCTGCCTTCGTTACTGTGCCGGGCAAGACGCAGGAAGGGTGGTCATGCGACTCGAGGGGACCGACGGCGGGGCGCCGGTCACGCACTTTCCGATCCACGAGCCGAGCGGCGACACGGTGGTGAGCCGTGGCCGCTCGGTGCAGGCGACCGCGGGGGACGTGGAGAACTTCTCGACGACCGCACAGAAGAAGCACGCGCAGGCTCGCGCCGGGGTGGTCGGTGTGATCGCGACCGCCATGGAAGGCGCACCGAAGGAGGTCGTCCGCAACGCCGGCGACGTGGCGCGGACCGCGCTGTCCGGGGGCGGGACGATCGCATGGTTCGGCGGACGCATCGCGGACTTCAACGCCGTCGTCACCTCCCTCAACACGCAGCTCGCCCGCGAACCGCGCGAGACGCAGGCTGCCCTGCGGGAGAAGCTGCAGCCGCGCTACGCCTCCGCGCTCGAGGACCTCGAGCGGGACGGGCGGACGGCGCGGACGCGGCTCGAGAAGCCTCTGGACCAGCGCACCATCACCGACCTGTACGCCGCGGGCGCGCTGCCGTCGTTCGTCGGCAACGTCTTCCCCGCGATCGACTTCAGCAAGGTCAAGCTCACCGCCCTGCCTTGCGACCTCGCCGGGATGAGCGACGAGCAGCTGGCCGACCACCTCCTCAAGAACCCCGAGCTCGCCTATCTCATGCCGGTCGTGCCGGTAGAGACGAAGAAGATCATCGGCAAGGAGCTCGCCGAGCGCGCCCGCAACCTCAGCACGGTCGATCCGCAGACGCAGAAGCGGAGCTTCGACGGGTTCGAGGAATTCGCCACGGTGCTCGAGGCCTACGGCTCCGACGCCATCGTCTCCACCGCGTTCCTCAACGATCTCGGTCCGAAGGGCTTTCTCGAGCTCAGCGGGCGGGTAGCGCTCGCGGCCGTCGGCGACCGGAACAGCGACCTCTTCTCCGCGCACGAGGCCAAGGTCCTGGCGCGAATGCAAGATGCGCTGGCCGGGACCCTGGCGGCCGGGACGCATCGCCCGACACCGGGTCACCCCGCGGCGGGGCCGGTGCCGGACAGCGACAGCTACGTCTCCGAGCAGTGGGTCACCGACCTCTTGGCCCAGGGGCGTCAGCTGATCAGGCTCGGTGAGGTCGCCACCGACGGCAGCGACGAGGTTTATGGCTACCAGGTGCTCGCGCCGTTGCTGGAGCACGAGAACAGCAACGCAGACTTCCTGAACCGCGTCGGTCTCGACATGATCGGGTTCGAGCGCGAGTACGCGGCCGCGCACAAGGGCACGCTGCCGTGGGACGCCACATCGGTCACGGCCACGGCGGGGCGTCTCGACTGGCGTGAAGGATCGACCGACGACGTCCCGGCTGGCACGGACCCCGTCGGCGGGCTCATGCGGGCGCTCTCTACCAACGCTGACGCGGCGCGAGACTTCTTCACGAGCTCCGCGGAGTCCTCTGACGGCGAGACGCGCCTCCCGATGGTCGACTACCTGCTCACCGATCGAGAGTGGAAGGGTGACGGCGTCCACGATGCACGCGGTTGGAACCCGCCGCTCAGGGAGGTTCCTGATCCGTCCGGCATCGGCTACCTCGGGGACGCGCTCAAGGCGGCGACGCTCCACGACCCCGACCAGCGCTCTGCGCAGATCGTCGAGTCGATCATCAACGAGACCTACCGCGAGCACACCGAGGGGGACGGTGACAAGAAGCGGTTCTCAGAGAAGGACATCATCGACCCCGCGCTCCGGACGGATCTGACCGAGATCTCGGTCCGGTACATGTCGTCCGTCTTCACGGGCATGGGCCCGCCCGACGACGCGAAGTCCGTCGACACCTCCGACAGCCATGTCTTCTCCGACGCGCGTTTCGGGCCTGACGGCGAGGCGTCCTTGCGGCTCTTCCTCGCTGAGCTGGGCAAGGACGACGGCGCCCGCGAGAGCCTCGCCTCGGCTGCCACCTCGTATGCGCGAACGGAGATGATGAGGCAGCTGGACGGCGTCAGCCCGAGCGAGGTGGAGGCCGAGATCGGCTCCGTCTCGATGACGTCGGCAAAGGTTCTGGGCTCGATCGATGCAGGGGCCGTGCTTGCGATCATCGAGGAGTCCCATTCAGGGGACGAGGCCAAGAACAAGGAGCTCGACACAGGAGCCTCGATTGGCGGCGCGGTCGTGGGTGAGGCAACGAAGCGGGTGCCGGTCGTCGGCGAGGCCGTCAAGCTGGCGGTCGCAGAGCTGGCGAAGAGTCTGCACGAGGACAGCAAGGGTGAAGCAAACCTGCGGATCCAACCTTTGGTGAGTGAGAGCGCTGACGCCCACGAGAAGATGGTGCGCGATGCGATCTGGAGGAGCGTCCCCGAGGCCGAGCTGCCTCCCGGTCTTGTCGGGAAGGACATCGACTCGCTGTCCGGTGACGAGCTGGCCGCGTACAAGGAGTGGAAGGCCGACAGCCCCTGGGGCGCGCAGATGTCAACCCGGTCGATGGAAGCTGAGAAGTACTACGCCCAGGAGCTCCTGAGCGCGAAGCTCCTGCTCGAGGGGACCCGATGACAGCAAGGACTGACGAACGCGCATGATCACGTACGGACTCGACTCCACGGACGCCACGTACCACGCAGGCCGTCAGATCAGCGGCACGGCGGCCGACGCCCGCGCGGCCGGGCAGTCGCTCCTGAACGCGCTCGATGTGGCCCAGACCGGCGTCGCGGTCGTCGACGCGGCGATCAGGGAGCTGCGCACCGACCTCGTCACGCCGGTCAACCGGATGAGCCACGACGTCGAGAAGCTGGGCGCGAACACCAGCAAGGGTGCCTCCACGGTCGTCTCGACCACGAACGAGACGACCGCCGCGCAGAACACCTCGGCGGGCCTGGCCCGCGAGGTGAACGGTGGCGGAGGCCCGATACTGGGCAGGTGAGCAGAGACGGTGATCGAGAAGCCATCTCCCTCGTCCCGGAGCCGGGGAGGAGCCACGCCTTCACGCTGCGCGTGAACGGCGCCGACCAGTCGCACGTGGACCTGGCCCATCCGACCCGGCTCGTCTTCGAGTACGTCCAGCGCATCGCCGACTCCCTAGACCTCGTCAGTCCTCCACCCGAGCGCATCGGGATCGTCCACATCGGAGGGGCGGGCTTGACCCTCCCGAGGTACGTCGCGGCGACCCGACCCCAGTCGGCCCAGATCGTGCTCGAGCCCGACGCCGACCTCACGGCGTACGTCCGCGACCACCTCCCGCTCCCGAGCCGCAGCGGGATCAAGGTCCGCGCGACCAGCGGTCGTGAGGGCCTCGCGACGCTGCGCGACGCGTACGCCGACGTCGTCGTCCTGGACGCCTTCGAGGGCCCGCGGGTCCCGGCCGACCTCACGACGACCGAGGCGTTCGGCGAGATGGCGCGGGTCCTGCGCCCGGACGGGGTCCTGCTCGCGAACGTCGCGGACCGCGGACCCTTCGCGTACACGCGACGCGTCCTGGCCGCGGCACGGGCGGCGTTCCCCCACGTCGTCGCCGGTGCGGAGCCGCCGACGCTGAAGTCACGCCGCTTCGGCAACGTGCTCCTGGTCGCGAGCGCAGCGCCGCTGCCGTTGGAGGCGATGGCGCGTCGGGCGGCGTCCTCGGTGTTCCCCTACCGGGTGCTCGCCGGCCGAGCGCTCGACAGCGTCCTGGGCGGGGGAGCGCCGTTCACCGATGCCGACGCCGAGCGGTCACCCGGCCCGCCCGACGGCGCGACGTACTTCTCGTGATCAGGGCTGCCCGGGACTACTAAGGTCATCCTTCGTTGAACGGTCTTGAGCAATAAGGGCACACTGGTGTTGTGAAATCCGTTCGGGACCTTTCTGACGAGTCGCCGACTCGTCAGCGCGTGGTGCGCAGCATCATGCACGAGGGCCCGTCCACGGCCGCCCAGCTGGCCGAGCGGCTCGAGCTGACCCCAGCCGCCGTACGCCGCCATCTCGACGCCCTCCTCGACGAGGGGATGATCGAGGTCGCCGCCGACCGTCGGCGCGCTCAGCGGCGTGGCAGGGGCCGCCCGGCCAAGGCGTTCGTCCTCACCGACGCAGGTCGGGAGGCGTTCGAGCAGGACTACGACGACCTGGCCGTCAGCGCCTTGAGGTTCGTCGCGGACACGCTCGGCGAGGATGCCGTCAAGGAGTTCGCGCGGCGGCGCAGCCAGGAGCTCGAGCGGCGCCTGCTGCCGCTCCTGGAGGACGCCGCTCCGGACCAGCGTCCGGAGGTGCTGGCCGACGCGCTGGCCCAGGACGGGTTCGCCGCCACCGTGCGGCAGGCCCCCGGCGGCACGCAGGTCTGCCAGCACCACTGCCCGGTCGCTCACGTCGCGGCCGCCTTCCCCGAGCTCTGCGAAGCGGAAACAGAAGCGTTCGCCCGGATGTTGGGACATCACGTGCAGCGTCTCGCCACCATCGCCCACGGCGACGGCGTGTGCACCACGTACGTGCCCGACGCCCCTGCGTCGCTCACCACGAGCACTGCCCTCACGACCGATGAGAGGACCACCCGATGACCACCACTCCGGACACCGGCGTCACTGGCGCCGCCCCGAACGCCATCGAGCAGGCCAACCCCGAGCTCGAAGGCCTCGGGCGGTACGACTTCGGCTGGGCCGACCCAGATGTCGCGGGGGCGAGCGCCAAGCGCGGCCTCAACGAGGACGTCGTCCGTGACATCTCCTCCCGCAAGGACGAGCCCGACTGGATGCTCGACCTGCGGATGAAGGGGCTCAAGCTCTTCGGTCGCAAGCCGATGCCGACGTGGGGTGCCGACCTGGGCGGTATCGACTTCGACAACATCAAGTACTTCGTCCGCTCCACCGAGAAGCAGGCGACCTCCTGGGAGGAGCTCCCGGAGGACATCAAGAACACGTACGACAAGCTGGGCATCCCGGAGGCGGAGAAGCAGCGCCTCGTGGCCGGTGTCGCCGCGCAGTACGAGTCCGAGGTCGTCTACCACCAGATCCGCGAGGACCTGGAGGAGCAGGGCGTCATCTTCCTCGACACCGACACGGCGCTCAAGGAGCACCCGGAGCTGTTCCAGGAGTACTTCGCGACCGTCATCCCGGTCGGCGACAACAAGTTCTCCGCGCTCAACACGGCCGTGTGGTCGGGCGGCTCGTTCATCTACGTGCCCAAGGGCGTCCACGTCGACATCCCGCTGCAGGCCTACTTCCGGATCAACACCGAGAACATGGGCCAGTTCGAGCGGACGCTGATCATCGTCGACGAGGACGCGTACGTCCACTACGTCGAGGGCTGCACGGCACCGATCTACAAGACCGACTCGCTGCACTCCGCGGTCGTCGAGATCATCGTGAAGAAGGGCGGCCGCTGCCGCTACACGACCATCCAGAACTGGTCGAACAACGTCTACAACCTGGTCACCAAGCGCGCCACCTGCGAGGAGGGCGCGACCATGGAGTGGGTCGACGGCAACATCGGCTCCAAGGTGACCATGAAGTACCCGGCGATCTACCTGATGGGCGAGCACGCCCGCGGCGAGACGCTGTCGCTGGCGTTCGCCGGCGAGGGCCAGCACCAGGACTCCGGTGCCAAGATGGTCCACGCCGCGCCGCACACCTCGAGCTCGATCATCTCCAAGTCGGTCGCGCGTGGCGGTGGCCGCGCGTCGTACCGAGGCCTGCTCCAGGTCCAGGAAGGCGCCGAGCACTCCGCGTCCACGGTCAAGTGCGACGCGCTGCTGGTGGACGACATCAGCCGGTCCGACACCTACCCGTACGTCGACGTCCGTGAGGACGACGTCGCCCTCGGCCACGAGGCGACCGTCTCCAAGGTCAGCGACGACCAGCTCTTCTACCTGATGAGCCGCGGGATGGAGGAGGACGAGGCGATGGCGATGATCGTCCGCGGCTTCGTCGAGCCCATCGCGCGCGAGCTCCCGATGGAGTACGCGCTCGAGCTCAACCGTCTCATCGAACTGCAAATGGAAGGTGCCGTCGGGTGACCGCCCCCACCACTACCGCCAACCCCACGTCTTCTGCCTCGTACGCCGGCCCGGTCGAGACCCGCGTCGTCAGCCACCTCCACCCGGAGGGCTCGTTCGACCCCGCCGACCACGAGGTGCCGAAGGGGCTCGAGGAGATCTGGCGCTTCACCCCGCTGAAGCGGCTGCGTGACCTGCACAAGGACGCGCCGCTCGACGGGCACGACTACGAGGTGTCGATCGACGCTGCGCCGGAGGTGCGCGCCGAGTCCGTGGGCGTGGACGATCCCGTACGCGGCTCGTCGACGTACAAGCCGGTGGACCGGATCTCCGCGCGTGCGTGGGAGGCGGCCGACCGCCTGTTCAAGGTGACCGTCCCGACCGAGACCGTCGCCTCGAAGCCGACCTGGGTGACGTTCCGCGGCACGGGTGCGCAGAAGGCGGGCGCCGGTCACGTCGTCATCACCGCGGAGGCGTTCTCGAAGGCCACGGTCGTCATCGACTACGTCGGCTCGGCGACCTGGGCAGAGAACATCGAGATCGTCCTCGGCGACGGCGCGCAGCTGACGGTGGTCGCCGTCCAGGACTGGGACGACGACACCGTCCACGTGTCGCACCACCACGCGCACGTCGGCCGTGACGCCAGCCTCAAGCACGTGCTCGTCAGCTTCGGCGGCGACCTCGTCCGCATCAACGCGTCTGTCGAGTACGCCGGCACCGGCGGCGACGTCGACATGCTGGGCCTCTACTTCGCCGACGCCGGCCAGCACCTCGAGCACCGCCTGTTCGTCGACCACAACAACCCCAAGGGGCGCAGCAAGGTCGAGTACAAGGGCGCGCTGCAGGGCAAGGACGCCCACACCGTGTGGATCGGCGACGTGCTGATCCGCAAGGAGGGCGTCGGCATCGAGACGTACGAGAGCAACGACAACCTCGTCCTCACCGACGGGGCGCGTGCCGACTCGGTGCCCAACCTGGAGATCGAGACCGGCGAGATCGAGGGCGCGGGGCACGCGTCGACGACCGGCCGCTTCGACGACCTGCACCTCTTCTACCTGCAGAGCCGCGGCATCCCGGAGGTCGAGGCGCGCCGCCTCGTCGTGCACGGGTTCTTCAACGACGTGATCCGCCGCACCGGCGTCCCGGAGATCCAGGACCGCCTGCTGCAGACCGTCGAGGCCGAGCTCGCCAAGCACGTCGGTGTGAGCGACGCGGTCGCGAGCCGGGAGGCGTGAGCATGAGCGGGTTCGCGTACGCGGCGGAGCTCGCCGACGTCCCGGACGGGGGAGTGCTGGCGGTCGAGGTCGAGGGCCTCGACGTCGCGCTCGTCCGCTGCGGCGAGGAGGTCTTCGCCGTCCGTGACGAGTGCTCGCACGCCGCGGTGCCGCTGTCGGAGGGTGACGTCGAGGACTGCACGCTCGAGTGCTGGCTCCACGGCTCGCGCTTCGACGCCCGCACCGGCGAGGTGCTCAACCTCCCCGCGACCGAGCCTGTGCCGGTCTATCCCTGCAAGGTCACCGAGGACGCGACCGTCCTCGTCGACGTGACCAGCCCCAGCATCTGATCCACCCCAGAAACGTACGGAGTCACCACACATGTCCACTCTCGAGATCCGCGACCTGCACGTCTCGGTGGCCACCGAGGACGGCGCCAAGGAGATCCTCAAGGGCGTCGACCTGACCGTGAAGTCGGGCGAGACCCACGCCATCATGGGCCCCAACGGCTCGGGCAAGTCCACGCTCGCCTACTCGATCGCCGGTCACCCGAAGTACGAGATCACCTCCGGCTCGGTCACCCTCGACGGCGTCGACGTCCTCGACATGACGGTCGACGAGCGTGCGCGCGCCGGCCTGTTCCTCGCCATGCAGTACCCGGTCGAGATCCCGGGCGTCTCCGTCGCGAACTTCCTCCGCGCCGCCAAGACCGCGCTCGACGGCGAGGCGCCGTCGCTGCGCACGTGGGTCAAGGACGTCAACGGGGCGCTCGAGCGCATGACGCTCGACAAGACCTTCAGCCAGCGCTCGGTCAACGAGGGCTTCTCCGGCGGTGAGAAGAAGCGCCACGAGATCGCCCAGCTCGAGCTGCTCAACCCGAAGTTCGCCATCCTCGACGAGACCGACTCCGGCCTCGACATCGACGCCCTGCGCATCGTGTCCGAGGGTGTCAACCGCTTCTCGGCGCAGGGTGACCGCGGCGTCCTGCTGATCACGCACTACACGCGCATCCTCCGCTACATCAAGCCGGACTTCGTGCACGTCTTCGTGGCCGGCAAGGTCGCCGACAGCGGCGGTGCCGAGCTGGCCGAGGAGCTCGAGGCCAACGGCTACGACAAGTACACCAAGGCCGCAGTCTGATGAGTGCCGCCGGCGGCTACGACGTGGAGAAGGTTCGGGAGGACTTCCCGATCCTGAGCCGCGCCCTGGCCGGAGGGCAGTCGCTGGTCTACCTCGACAGCGCCAACACGTCGCAGAAGCCGACTGCGGTGATCGACGCGATGGCCGAGCACTACCGCCGGCACAACGCGAACGTTGCGCGGGCGATGCACCAGCTCGGTGCCGAGGCGACCGAGGCGTTCGAGGGGGCGCGCGACAAGATCGCGACGTTCGTCAACGCCCCGTCGCGCGACGAGATCGTGTTCACCAAGAACGCGTCCGAGGCGCTCAACCTGGTCGCCAACGCCTACCGCAACGCCATCGGGGACCTCGAGATCCGTCCCGGTGACGAGATCGTCACGACGGAGCTCGAGCACCACTCCAACATCGTCCCGTGGCAGCTGCTCGCGCAGCGTACGGGTGCGACGCTGCGGTGGTTCGGGCTGACCGACGAGGGTCGCCTCGACCTCTCGAACCTCGACGAGCTCGTCAACGAGCGCACGCGCATCGTCACGGTCGCGTGGGTCTCCAACATGCTCGGCTCGGTGAGCCCGCTCGACGCGATCATCGCGCGGGCGCACGCCGTCGGGGCCGTCGTCGTGGTCGACGCGTCGCAGGCCGTGCCGCAGATGCCGGTCGACTTCGCCGCCCTGGGCGCCGACTTCGTCGTCTTCACGGGCCACAAGATGGTCGGTCCAACCGGCATCGGTGTCCTGTGGGGACGCAAGGCGCTCCTCGAGGAGCTGCCGCCGTTCCTCGGTGGCGGCGAGATGATCGAGACCGTGACGATGGAGCGCTCGACGTACGCGCCGCCGCCGGCCAAGTTCGAGGCCGGGACCCCGCCGATCGTCCAGGCCGTCGGGCTCGGGGCGGCCGTGGACTACCTCACGGGCCTCGGCATGGACAACGTCGCCGCCCACGAGCGGGAGATCACCGCGTACGCGCTGAAGCGGCTCGGAGAGATCGACGGGCTCACGATCGTCGGTCCGGGGGAGGCCGTCGAGCGCGGGGGAGCGGTGAGCTTCACGCTCGACGGGGTCCACCCGCACGACGTGTCGCAGCTGCTCGACTCGTACGGGATCGCCGTGCGCGCGGGCCATCACTGCGCGAAGCCGGCGCACCAGCGCTTCGGTGTCCAGTCGACGACGCGAGCGTCGTTCTACCTCTACACGACGCCGGCCGAGATCGACGCGCTCGTCGAGGGAATCGAACGCACCCAGAAGTACTTCAAGGTGGTGTGACGATGAATATCGACGCGCTCTACCAAGAGATCATCCTGGACCACTACAAGAAGCCGCACGGTGCGGGCCTCCGCGACCCGTACGAGGCCGAGGTGCACCACGTCAACCCGACGTGCGGCGACGAGATCACGCTGCGGGTGCACCTGGACGGTGACACGGTCGCCGACGTCTCGTACGACGCCGAGGGCTGCTCGATCAGCCAGGCGTCGGCGTCGGTGCTGAACGACCTCGTCGTCGGCAAGACCGTGGCCGAGGGCATGGGCCTGCTGGACACGTTCCAGACCCTGATGCAGGGACGCGGGCAGGTCGAGCCCGACGAGGACGTGCTCGAGGACGGCATCGCGTTCGCCGGGGTGGCGCAGTTCCCCGCCCGGGTGAAGTGCGCGCTGCTGTCGTGGATGGCGTGGAAGGACGCGACGGCCCAGGCCGTCGCCAACGAGAGCGAGGACGGCCGATGAGCGACGCACCGAACCCGACGACCGACGACCTGCCCGAGGTCGACCTGAGGCCGGCAGGCACCAGCGTCACGACCGTCGAGGACATCAACGAGGCGATGAAGGACGTCGTCGACCCCGAGCTCGGTATCAACGTCGTCGACCTCGGACTCGTCTACGACGTCGAGGTCGACCCCGCCAACAACGCGACCATCGACATGACGCTCACGTCGGCGGCGTGCCCGCTGACCGACGTCATCGAGGACCAGACGCGTCAGGCGCTCGAGGGCATCGTCAACGACTTCCGCATCAACTGGGTCTGGATGCCGCCGTGGGGCCCGGACAAGATCACCGAGGACGGCCGCGAGATGCTGCGCGCCCTCGGCTTCAACGTCTGAGGTGACCCGGACCGTCCTCGTCCCGTACGAGCGGTTCCCTGGTTGGGTGGAGCGGTTCTCCGCCCGGCACGGGGAGCCGCTCGTCGTACGTGACGGCACCGCCGTGACCCTGCGCGCGCCCGACGGCGCCGAGGCGGCGTACGACGAGGTGGAGCCGCCGAACGACTTCGGGATCGTGCTAGTCCGGCGAGGCGGCTACGCCGTCGGGTGGGTCGAGCAGGCGGAGCTGGTCGGGCACAAGACCGGCACCCGGTACGTCCAGGGTCAGACCAAGGCCGGCGGGTGGAGCCAGCAGAGGTACGCGCGCCGGCGGGCGAACCAGGCCGACGCCCTGGTCGGCGCCTGCGCCGAGGTCGTCGGCCGGATCGTGCCGGGAGGACAGGTGGTGTTCGGTGGGGGAGACCAGTCGCTCGTCGCGGCGGTTCTCGAGCAGGCGGCGTCGCGTCCACCGCTGCAGCTCGCGTCGCGCTGGCTGGACGTCGGCGAGCCGAGATTCGTGACGTTGCAGAAGGCTGTGGTCGACGCCCGCTCGTACGTGGTGCGGCTCAACGCGCTCGCCTGAGGTCTCAGCTGTCGGCAGGGTCAGGGGTGCACACGGTGAGGAAGTCCTTGGTGTCACCTGCTCGGATCTGGTCCTCGTCGAGCCAGCCTTCGCCACGGACGTAGTACTCGTCCTCGCCGTGCGGGGACGTCTGGGACGCGAGGGGTCCGAGGTTCGTCGTGACGGGGCGCGGGCCTTCGCGGGTCTCGAACGTCACCGTGAGCGCCTGGTAGGCGTCCCACGCGAAATCCTCCGGGAGCGCCTCTTCCACGGCGAACCCGGGCAGATCACGGCCGATGACGAGGCGCTCCAGGGTCTGCGGCTTCGCGGACGTGAAGACGGCGCGGACGAGGGTCCCGTCATCGGCTCGGAAGACATAACGCACCTCGGTCACCTGCTCGCACGGTGCCCCGGCCCACATCTGCAGAGCAGTGCCGTCCGAGCGGAATCCCGAGACGAGAGGGAGCGAGGGCGCGTACGGCGCGTCTCCGTCGCACGCCGTGAGCCCAGCCGCCACCACGACGAGGGCTGCGACGGCCGTCGACCGTCGCAGCGCGAGCCGAGGCATCAGTAGCCGCCGTCCTCGAGCCCTGCGTCCTTCTCGATGTCGTCCGCGCCGCCGGTCGCCATGTCCCAGATCATGCCGCCGTAGCCCTTCTCGGCCCACTGCTGGGAGTGGCGCTCCTCATGGTGGAGGAGGCGGTCCAGATCGAGGCGCGACTGGCCGGGGCCGATCGTGCCGTCGTCGTGCTCGTAGACCGCGACACCTCCCGCCACCGTCTCTCGTAGCGTCTGGGCCGCGGACTCGCCCTTCACGTCATCCACGTTGGCCATGAAGATGTCACCCCACGCCGTGCCGCCTCGCTGACTGAAGAGGTCCTGGACCCAGTTGCCGCCCAGGCCCATGAGCATGCCGTTCGGCGTCGTCATCATGCGTCCGCCGTTGCCGTGGACGAACCCGACGTCCTGGTCGTAGCTCCAGTCGTTCTTGCCCTGGCGGTCGATGATCCGCTGGATCTCCTGGGCGGAGTACGGAGTCTCGGGGAAGTTGTTCTGCGGGCTCGCCGTGCCGTAGTCGGTGCCCGCGTTGAGGACGTAGGTCATGAGGACGGCGCGGCGTGCGTCGTCTCCGCTGATCCCCGGCGGCAGGAGGAAGAACGACTTGCCGTCGGGGTCGGTCAGGCGCTCCATGCCGTCGAAGACGGCGAAGTCGTCCGGGCGGATGTCGTGGGTGCGCGCGATGTCGACGATCGTGTCGACGCTGACTCCTCGTCGTGCGGCGTTGGCGAGCCACTCGCGGTAGTAGCCGTCAGGAGGGGGGCCGGTCAGCAGGCCCTCGTTGCGCAGGGTGAGCTCCATGACGGCGACCGCGACGTCCGGGTGGGCCTTGAGGAACGCCGCACGCTCGGCCGGCGTCATCGCGGCGAGGTCGAACGGCATCGTCCGCAGCGAGACCTTCGTGAGGTCGACGATGTTGGAGTAGATCGCCGCAGCGAACGACGGCAGCGCGCCGGCGGCGTACAACGCCTTGACGTGGTCGGGGTCCAGAGGGTCGGAGAGCCGCTGCTTCGCGGTGCGGGCGGCGAGCTCCAGCGCCTGGACGACGTACGGGTACTGGAAGCCCAGCTCCGCCTTCTTGGCCTGCTGCTTCTCCTTGGTGGGCTCTGCGCGGATCTGGCTGTTGAGCCGGTCGATCGCCTGGTTGAACGTCTCCACCGCACCGGCGAAGTCCCGGATCGCCCCAGAGGCGACGATGATGCCCTGGATGAGCGCGCGGGCCTTGTTCTTGGTGGGGGTGTCGGCGTCCTTCATCGCGTCGGCGAGGACACCCGCGACCCCGTCCTTGGCCGTGTTGTGCTGGCGCGACAGGTCCGCGTTGAAGTTCTCGACGTCGCCGGCCGGCTTAGCAACCGCCTCGGCCTGCGCGGTCAGCGTGGCCGGCGAGACGTCGTGCCTCGGGAAGCCGTCGATCTGGAGCGTCGGACTGCTGCCACCCTCGTCTGGACGCATCCGGCACCCCACCCCTCTCGCGGAACCTCCGACGCCTCGACCCTAATGGCCTCGCGGCTCAGCGCTCACTGCTTCTCGTCGTACGCGTCGAGGTTGGCGTCGACGTCTTCGGCGATGGCGACGACCGAGTCAGGGTCCGGCGGTGCGTCGCCGTCGCGGGTCCGGGCCACCACCCGCACCCACCGGTTGTCGAAGAGCAGGGCGACCGTCGTCTCGTCGGTGCCGTCGATGCCCTCGCACGTGTAGCCGAACGGCTCGTTCGTCCGCGGCGTGCACGCGGGCTCACCGGCCGCTGTCTTGGCGAACCGAGCCTTGGTCGCCTCCCAGTCGGCTTGGTCGGTGGTGTCCCGCAGGGCGATCGAGATCAGGGTCTCGCTGCCCTTGCCCGTGGTCACCTGGCAGTCGAGACCGTTGCCCTGGCGGCGCGTCGCGTCGAGGTTGTCGCCGCCGAACGCCGAGACCGTCACGTCGCCCACGATCGGCTGCGCGACCTCGGGGTCGAGGACGTTGCAGAGGAGAGAGGACGTGTCGTCCTCGGAGGTGTCGTCGCAGGCGGCGAGCAGCCCGGTGGCGAAGACCACCGACGCGACCACCGCGACGCGGTGACTCCACGTTCGTCGAGCCATCACTCAGCGCACCGTCGGGTCGATGAAGTGCTGCATGAAGGTCGTCTGGTGGCTCAGGTTGTCGATCTTGGACCGTGCGTCGGAGTTGCGCCACTCCTGCCAGGCCTGCTGGATCTTGGTGCGCTCGGCGTCGCTCATGTCGTCGCCCCCGATCTTCTCCCAGCCGTCCTTGTCGTACAGGTCGGGTCGGATCTGCGGCGGGTCACCGATGAGGATCTCCTTCGGGACACCCTTGAACGGCTCCTCGATGCCCGTGACGTCCTGCGGGCCGAGGTAGCCATGACGGTAGAGCTCGTTGATCGCGCCGTACTTGAGCTTCTCGTCGACGTCGCCGGTGGCGCCGTCCAGGTAGCCGTCCGTGCTCGGCGACGAGGCGATCGTGCTCTTGAGCTGATCGAGTGCCTCGCCCTGCAGGGTGTCGTACGAGGTCTTGGCGAACTCGCTCGCAGTCTCGCCGAGCACCCTGCCCCCGCCGGGAAGGAACCCGGTCGTGACGTCGAAGGCCTTCGACAGCAGCTCCTCGCGCGCCTTCGCGAGCTCTTCCTCGCTCGTGCTGATCGCGAGTCCCTTGTTGAGCAGGTTGCCCATGACGTCGCCGTTGGTGGCCTGCACCCCCTCCAGGCCGGTGCCCTCGAGGGCGTCGAGCGTCTTCGGACCGTTGAGGCCCTTGAGGTGCTCCGCCGTCGCCTCGTTGCACTCCAGCAGCATCGCGGCGGTGAGCGTCTGCAGCCCGGTCTTGTCGTCGCCGTTGCCGATCTCGCCCAGCACCTTCTCAAGCTCGCTCGGCAGGATGTCGAGATGCGTCGGACCCTTGTCCGGAGGGGTGTTCGAGAGCAGGTCGTAGATGTCGTCGGTGTAGCCGGAGGCCATCGCTCCCAGACTGTCGGTCATCTTCGGCCAGACGTGCCAGGAGTCGTACATCGCGTCGGGGCCCACACCGCCGGCACCGTGCCCCGACAGGTCGGCGATCTTCTTGAAGACGTCGGTCGTGATCGCTGCGCCGACCTCGCGGTCGCCGCCGCCCACGGTGGCCGCCTCCAGCGCCAGGCCGAGGCCGTTGCCCTCGTCGCTGCCGTAGCGGGCCGAGAACGTCCGCGCGTCGACGTCGTTGCCGTCCTTCTTGCCGATGAGGTAGTCGAGCTTGTCCTTGTCGACCTCGCCGGCATCGGTCGTGAAGAACTTCTGCGCTGCGTCGGGGCTCTTCTCCATCGAGGCGAGGACGTTCGCGAAGGCGTCGGGCATCGCGCGCCCGTACGTCGAGTAGAGCGGGTCCTTGTCCATGCCCCAGGGGTAGGGGTCGTAGACCGGAGGGTGCGAGTCGTCGCCCCTGCTGCCCCACGGACGGTCGCCGGCGTGCTCGCGCTCGTACTCGTAGACCTCGTTGGCGAGGCTGGAGAGGAACTTCGCCTCGAACTCGTTCGTGTGGCCGCCGGAGCGGAGCAGGAGGCTGATCGCCGCGGCGTTCTCCGGGTTGTCCTCGTCGCAGATCGCCTTGCCCCAGGTGGTGCCGGCATCGGCGGGAGGTGCGTACTGGCCGGTGCCCAGGGAGTACGTCGCCATGGTGCCGCCCGCGGCGGCGAGGAAGTTGCGGTAGAGGTCGATCGCCTCTTTGTCAGGCGGCGGAGGCGCGCTGGCGTGGGACTGCACACCGCCCGACGGCGTGCCGTAGGCGTCGCTCGAGAGGTGCTGGATGGCGTCGGCCATCTCGTTCGGGGTGACCGTCGAGTAGAGCCGGTGGGCGAACGCCGCGTCGTCCTGCATCAGCGTGAGGGTCGCGACGGTGTCGGCGTCGATCGCCTTGGTGCGGATGTCCTCGGCGACGAGGTTGGCGACCAGGCCCCTCACCGCAGGGCTGAGCATCGCGATGAACTGCGCGTCGAGGTTCTTCGCGTGGTCGACGACGTACTGCGCCTGCTCCTGGGCTGACAGGTTGGCGACGTCGTACGGGAGCGCCTTCAGCTTGACCTTAGTCAGGTCGACGACGTTGGAGAAGGTCGCGGGCGCGAAGGCCGGCAGCGCGCCTGCGGCGTACAGGGCCTTGACGTTCTTGGGATCGAGCGGGTCGCTCAGCTGGCCCTTGGCGGTGCGCGCGGCCGACTGGAGCGTCTCGACCGCACCGGCGTGCTGGCCGGACAGTGCGGCCTTCTTCTCAAGCTGCTTGTCGCGGGTCAGCTCGGCCCGGATCTGGCTGTTGAGCCGGTCGACCGTGCCGTTGAACGTCTCGACGGCCGTGCCGAAGAGACGGATCGCGCCGGCGCCGATCGTGATGCCCTGGATCAGGTCGCGGGCCTGGTTCTTCGTGGGCGTGTCGGCGCCCTCCATCGCGGTGGCGATGACGCCGGCGACGCCCTCGCGCGCGGTGTTGTGCTTCTTGCTCAGGTCGGCGTTGAAGCTCTCGACGTCGCCCGCAGGCGCAGCGACGGCCTCGGCCTGAGAGGAGAGCGTGCCGGGAGAGACGTCGTGCCGCTCGAAACCCGCGATGAGCAGTGTGGAGCCGCCGCCACCGTCCTCAGGGCGCATCCCGAGCCAACCTTCCTGCAGTGGAGTTGCGGACGCACAGACTCTAACGACATGCGGTGTCAGAGAGGAAGCGCCGCCGCGCGACGCTCGTGGTCTTGCGGCGGTGGACCCTGATCGTCGTAAGGTCTGTAGTGACTCGTCGTCTGAGGAGAGGTTTGCTGCACCATGGGTGCCAACTACTGGGGTAACGAAGAGCTCGGTTCACTGACCAAGTCCGCCAAGAGCGGTCACGGCACGGCGAGCGAGGACGCGTCCTCGTCCGCCACACGCCACCTCGGCCGCACGCAGGCCACGGAGGGCCTGAACGTCGGCCCGGCCGGCAACGCGCAGCGTGCCGCGCACACGGCCCTCGCCTCGGCGAAGCAGGCCAACGCCAACAACGTCGCCACGGTCGGCACCAACATCAACCGCGGTGAGCAGGCGCAGGCGCAGACGACCGAGGAGTCGAGCTCGCTGCAGAAGGTGTCCGCCACGGACGGCGAGTCGACGGCGACGTCGCTGCGCCGCGACATCCAGGCCTGACGGCCCGAGAGCCCGTAGGAAGAGGAGCACGACGTGAAGATCCGTTACGACAAGTCCGCCAGCGAGGACATCAACTCCTCCGGCAAGGAGTTCGCCGGCGGCGCTCAGACCGACCAGGACACGGTCGAGACCGCGGCACGGCAGATCGCGGCCAACCTGTCGGGCGCCGGCAGCGAGGAGGCCCACGCGGTCCACCGCACGGCGTACGAGCGCGCAGACGAGCTGCACCAGGCCGCCGTCAAGTCCAACCAGACCGACCAGAAGACGCAGGACATCAACGACTCCGCGATCCCGCGGATGCAGTCCTTCTTCGGCAACCGCGCCTGACCCACCAGGAGACTCGATGGCCCCGTTCTACGAGGTCGACGACACGACCGTGACCCACGCGGCCGGTCAGCGTCTCGCCGCGCTCTCTGGCGACGTCCAGACGGCGAAGAGCACGCTGGTGACGGCGCTCGAGGCGGTGACGCCCGGCACCCGCCACGGTGTCGGTGACGTGACCGTCGGTGTCGACGCCTTCCAGACCTGGGCCGTCCAGACTGCCAACGCGCTCGCCAACGGTGTCAGCAACCTCGGCAACAACACGTCGAAGGGGGCGAAGACAGTGGCTCAGACGAGCAACGAGACCACTGCCCTCCAGAACCAGCAGTCGGTGCTCAACCGCGACGTCAACTCGACGTCGGGACGCCGGCTGGCTGTCTGACCCACCTGTACGACCCACGAGGGCCGTCCCGCGTCTGCGGGAGGGCCCTCGTCGTACGGGGTGGGTGGAGGTGAGTCAGGAGGACTCACCCGGCACGAGCCCGGTCTGGACCTGGCCGATCAAGCCGTTGCGGTTGACGTAGAGCGCACGCCCGGTGGGAAGGCGTGCCGGTGCGACGCCGCCGACGAGCCGCCCTTCGAGGCGGTCGCCGGAGAACATGAAGCCCGCGGTCGAGACGTCGGTGAGGCGTTGGAGCATCGGCTCGAACTGCGCCCGCGCGAGACCGTTGACCCGCCGTGACACGACGAGGTGGAACCCGAGGTCGTTGCCCTGGGGGATGTACTCGACCAGCGGGTCCAGCGGATTGCCCGACGACGTGGCTACCAGGTCGTAGTCGTCGACGACGACGAGCAGCTCCAGACCGTTCCACCAGGAGCGCTCGCGCAGCTGCTCGGACGTCACCTCCGGGCCGGGAAGCCGCTGGTGGAGGGACCCGGCGAGCTCGGCGGCGACCTGACCCGTCTGCTCGCGGTTGGTGCAGTAGGCGACGAGGTACTCCTCGGGGACGACGTCGAGGAGCGAGCGGCGGAAGTCGACGAGGACGATGCCGAGCTTCTCCGGAGGCATCAGCTGCGTGTAGCCGCGCAGCAGCATCTTGAGGAAGTTGGTCTTGCCCGTCTCCGGGTCGCCGTAGACCAGGAGGTGCGGGTTGGAGCCGACGAGGTTGACCGAGACGGCGCGCAGGTTACGGTCGAGCACCCCGACCGGGACGCCCGGGTACGCCGGGTCGACCGGCGGCAGCTCCTCGAGGTGGACCACCGGGGCGAGCGTCTGGACGCGCTCCACGGCGATGCCCTCCCAGCGCTTCGCGATGGTCGCGAACAGCTCCTTCTGGGCCTCGAAGACGTCCTCGACGTCGCGGACGCCGTCGATGCGGGGCACCGCCGCCTGGAAGAGGCGCTCGCCCTCCATCGCGCCGCGGCCGGAGATCTCCTTCGGGATCTGCTCCATGACCTTGCGTCCGAACTGCGAGTCGTACACGTCGTTGAGGCGCAGCTCGAGGCGCCCGCCGAACGACGGCTGCATCCGCATCCGGATCTGCATGCTCTGGGTGACGGTCAGGACGACGTGGACGCCGTACGCGCCGCCGCGCGCCGCGATCTCGTCCACCGCGTAGTCGAGTGCGTCGTACTCCTCGCGGAACGTCGCCCAGCCGTCGATGACCAGGAAGACGTCACCGGGGACGTCACGCGGGATGCGTCCCTCCTCGCGTGCGCGCCGGTAGTCCTGCATGCTCTCGAGGTCGTAGCGGCGGAACAGCTCCTCGCGCTCGTCGAGGACGGCCATGACCTCCTGCACGGTGCGGTTGATGCGCTCGGGGTCGTTGCGGGTGGCGACCGCGGCGACGTGGGGGAGCGTGCGGAGCGCCTGCAGCGTGCCGCCGCCGTAGTCGATGCAGTAGAACGCGACGGTCCCCGGCGCGTAGCGGAGCGCGAGGGAGGCGACCATCGTGCGCAGCAGCGTGCTCTTGCCGGTCTGCGGCGCGCCGGCGAGCACGAGGTTGCTGCCCGCACCGGTGAAGTCCCACTCCAGCGCGTACTGCGCCTGTTTGGCAGGCTCGTCGACCAGCCCCAGCGCGGCGCGTACGGTCGCTGGCTCTCCCGGCTCGTCGACCACCTGGACGGCGTCGAGCGTGAGGACGGGGGGCAGCGGGTCGAGCCAGACCGGCCTGACCCGCGGCGCGCCTGAGGCCGTCATCTGCTCGCACAGCACGTCGAGCACCGTGGGGCCGCCCTTGCGCGAAGCCGCCTCGGCAGCCGCTTCGTCGAGGGACGCCTGACGCTCGGCGGCGGCCTGCTCGGCGATCCAGGCGCCGATCCCGTTCACCGCCACGTACGGGACGACGGGGACCGACGTCTTCGGCCCTTCGGTCGGGGGGACGTACGCGCTCGAGACGAGGGCGGCCTTGAAGCGTTCGAAGACCGTCGTGTCGACCTTGAGGTAGCCCGAGCCCGGCTCCGGCGGCAGGTGGTAGGCGTCGGGCACCCCGATCGCGTCGCGGCTCTCCGACTCGGAGAACGTCCGCAGGCTGATCCGGTACGACAGGTGCGACTCGAGCCCGCGGATCTTGCCCATCTCGAGCTTCTGGGTCGCGAGCAGCAGGTGGACGCCGATCGAGCGGCCGATCCGGCCGATCGCCACGAACAGCTCGGCGAAGTCGGGCTTGGCCGTCAGCAGCTCGGAGAACTCGTCGACGATGACGAGCAGGTGGGGGAGAGGCTCGAGCGGCTCGCCGGCGTCGATCTTCTCTTGGTACGCCGTGACGTTCGGGAGGTTGCCGGCGGACTTGAGCACCTCCTGGCGGCGCTGCATCTCGCCGTAGAGGGCGTCGCGCATGCGGTCGACGAGCGTGAGGTCGTCCTGGAGGTTGGTGATCATGCCGGCGAGGTGCGGGATGTGCTCCATCGCGGCGAACGTGGCGCCGCCCTTGAAGTCGACCAGCATCAGCGCGAGCCGGTCCGGTCCGTGCCCCACCAGCAGCGAGCTCACGAGCGTACGGAGCATCTCCGACTTGCCTGAGCCGGTCGCACCCACGACCAGACCGTGAGGGCCCATGCCGCCGTGCGCGGACTCCTTGAGATCCAGCAGGACCGGCGAGCCCTGCTCGGAGACGCCGATGGGGACCCGCAGGAGGTCGCGCAGCGCCCGCGGCTGCCAGGTCTGCCGCGTGTCGAGCCGGGCCGGATCACGGACACCGAGGATCTCGGCGAGGCCGACCGAGCCCTCGAGCCCGTTCTCGCCGCCCTCCTCCGCGCTCAGCCGCAGCCCTGAGAGGGTGCGGGCGAGGGTGGTCTCCGTACCCTCGGCGAGGAGGTCGGCGCGGAACGGGACCGGGTGCACGTTCGTGAACAGGGAGCCGTCGGAGCCGATCTCCACGCGGACGTCCAGCGGGCGCGGCTCGTGACGCGGCGAGGGCAGGAGCGTGATCACGTGGATGCCCAGCGCCTGGAGCGGGATCGCAGGGTCCGGCGACTCGAGATGCCCGCCGCTGCCACCGGCGTGGTCGACGACGACCACGAGGTGAGACCCGACCACGCCCGCGCCGCGGCTGCGCTGGTAGCGGTCGAGGCGCTCGTCGAGCTCGGCGCCGAGCAGCTCGGTGAGGGCGGCGACGGAGGTCGCCACCCGGCGCGCAGGGACCTCGCCGTCGAAGGTCCGGCCGCTCTGCGTGTGCGGGAGCCACTTCACCCAGTCCCAGTCGGCAGCGGCCTCCTCCGGGCGTACGACGGCGACGTCGAGGTCACCCGGCGCGTGCAGGGTGACCAGCTGGGCCAGCAGGGTGCGCGCGACGGCACGGGTCGCGCCCGGGTGCCCGACGACCGCGACCTGGCCGCACTGGCGGAGGGGGAGCGTGAGCGGCTGCTCCGACAACGTGGCGTAGTGCTGCTGGAGCTCCTCCGCGGCGTTGAGGCACAGCGGGTCGAACTCGTTGAGCGGGCCGGTGTCGACGTCGAGCGCCAGCCCGCTCGACAGCGGCACCTCGCCGGTCCCGAGACGTACGGCGAGGAAGTCGTCGTGGGACGGACGCCGCTCCCACCGCCGGGTGCCGTCGGCGGCCAGGCCGATCAGCTCGTCAGGACGCGGGAACCGCCAGGCCTGCTCCGTACGCTGGGCGGTCACGCGCTCACGTACGGCGAGCCGCATCTCCTCGAGGTAGTCGAGGTAGCGCTCGCGCGACTCGCGCATCTGCCGGCGCGCACCACCGCGCTGGCTGACGATCATCACGACGCCGATGGCGATCGACCCGATGAGCACGAGGAAGCCCGCGACCACGAGGATCGGGCGGTCCTTCTGGGTCAGCGCCATCGTCAGCGACCCGGTGCCGCTCATGATCGGCATCATGAGCATCGTCATCCCGGCCGCCGGCGTCGGCGCCTGCGTACGGTGCGGCGGTTCGTGGATGCTCAGGGGAGCGTCGTCCACGCGCGGAGGGGCGGTGCGCGGGGGCCGTTTGACGAGCGTCGTACTCATCGCCGTCCTCGTGGTGGGGGCAGAGGCGTTGTCCTCGCAAACGATATGCTCCACGGCGTCCACGCCTCGCGGTGGCCGCGCGCGCCGCGAGCACCGCGGACGGAGCCACGCGTGCAGGGGAGAGGGGTGTGCCGGTGCTCACCGCCTACAGCAGGGTCACGGTCGTCACTGAGGAGCGGCGTGTCGACCTCGCGCTGCCGAGCGCGCTGCCGCTCGCCGACGTCGTCGCGCAGGTGATCCGCTACTGCGGCGCGAGCGAGGCTCCTCAGGCCGGCCTGTCGCTGGCCCGTGTCGGCGGCGCGACGCTCGGCCTCGGGCAGACGCTCGAGGAGGCGGGCGTCCTCGACGGTGACGTCTTGGAGCTCCGCCCCCGGTCGGTCAGTGTCGAGCCTGCCTCGGTCGAGGACGTACGCGACGCGGTCGAGGACGCCACGGAGTCCGCGGGCGGTGCATGGACCCCGACGACGACCCTCACGTTCTGGGTGGTCACGACCGCCGTCGCGCTGGGGGTGCTCGCCCTGAGGTGCCTCGGTCTGCTCAGCGGTCTCGCCGCCGCGTGGGAGCCGCCGGCCGCGGGCGCGGTCGCCGGTGGAGGGATCGCCAGCGCGGTCGCCCTGGCGGGGCTCGCGGGCTGGGCGGCGCGTGCGGCTGCCCCGTGGTCGGTGCGCCCGGTGCTCGTCGTCGCCCTCGTGTGGGCGTACGTCGGCGGAACCGCGCTCGGCGCCTGGTCCGGCTGGACGGCGTCGCTCGCAGCGGTGGCGGCGTTCGCGCTGGTCGCCGTCGTCGCGGGGGTGGCTCGCGCGGCGACGCCGCTCGCGACCCCGTACGTCGCCTTCGCGGTGGTGCTGCTCGCCGTCGCCGGTGCGTTCGCGGTCACCGACGCCCTCGGTGTCGAGGCGAGGCAGACGCTCCGCGTGGTGGTCGTCCTGGTGCTCCTCGCGGTCGGGGTCGCGCCGCGGGTGTCGCTGTCGGTCGGCGGCCTCGCGAGCGCCGACTACCGCGTGCGCAACGCCGGCACCATGTCGCGGGAGGCCATCGCGGCGCGCTACCGCGAGAGCAACGGCCTGCTGGTCGGCTCCCTCGCCGCGATCGCCGTGGTCACGGGCGTCGGCGGCGTCGTCCTCACGTTCTCCGACGCACGCTGGGACCGGTGGCTCGCGCTGGTCGTCGGCCTCCTGGCCCTGTCGCGGTCGCGGATCTTCTCGCGCGTGACCCACATGCTGCCCCTGCGCGTGGCCGGGCTCGTCGTGCTCGGGGCGCAGCTGGTCCGCGAGGTCGCCGAGATCGACGCGACGCAGTGGCTGGTCGTCGTCGTCCTCGGCCTCGGGGCGCTGGCCGTCGCGGTCGCTTCCGTGCAGATCTCGGGCATCAGCCGGGCTCGCGTGAAGCGACTCCTCAACCTGGTCGAGCTTCTCCTGGTGATCCAGGCGATCGTCCTCGCCTGCGGTGCGGTCGGCCTGTTCGACCGGCTCTCTGACATGGTCTGAGGACGACGACGTGATGACGGCGACCCGATGACGACGATCTGAACGAGGACGTGCGATGACCGACGACCGTCAGCCCCCCGAGGGCGCGGACCCGCGCCGTACCGATCGCGGCCGCCGCGCGGAGGCCCAAGGTGCTGCCGCCGACCTGGCGCGCATGGGCATCGACCCGCGCAGCCTCGGTCTCGACACGCCGCAGACCCAGTCGCCCGAGCGCCGCTGGGCGCCGGAGCACGACCGGCCCGCCTCCCGTCCGCCCGCGCAGGCGTGGGAAGCGCCCTCGTCGAGCCGCCCGGAGGACGCGAACGTCGTCGCGCTGCGGCCGGAGTGGGCCGCGCAGGCGCGTCGAGGGCAGGCGCCGCCCGCCTCTCCCGCCGCGGACGCACCGCCGGTCCCCGGCGTCGTCCAGTACCCGCCGACCGCCGCCGAGGAGGTCGTCGCCCGTACGGTCGTGCCGGCGCCGACCGCCACCGGCGGGCCGTCGCGGGTACGTGCGGCGGCGCGCGGCCTCGTGACGCTCGACGGCGCGTCGGCCGCTGACGCCGAGCGTGCCCTCGTCGCGGCGGTCCGGCGCCGACAGTCCGGACGACGTCTGGTGGCGTTCGTGTCCGCGCAGGGCGGCGTGGGCACGACGACCGTCGCGACCGGTGTCGGCGCGGTCCTCGCCGCCCTCCGCGACGACCGTACGGTGCTCGTCGACGTCCAGGCAGGCACGCCGCCCTTGAGCGCGCTCCACGGCGTGCAGGACCCCCACTCCGTGCGGCGCCTCCTGGCCGCGCCGGACGCGGCCACGCCCCCGACCACCGCCGGCGGCCTCGCCGTCGTCGACGGGCCGTCGTGGGACCAGCCGCTCGAGCGCAGCGACCTGGGTGGCCTCGTCGACCGGCTCACCGCGCAGCACACCTTCCTGCTGGTCGACGCCGGCGACGACCCCACGGACGGCGCGTACGCCGCGGTCGCCCGGTGCGACCGTGCGGTCGTCGTCACCGGGCCCGGGGAGATCGGGCTCGGTGCACTCCGCGTCGCCCTCGCCCGGCTCGACCGGGTCAACCCGGCAGCAGCACGATCCGTGGTCGTGGTCGTCGTGTGCCGCGAGGAGGGCGATCCGGCCGACGAGGCACGGCGGGCGTCGGAGGTCCTCGGAGCCACCGACGGCCAGGTGGTGGTGCTGGGTCGCGACGACGCGCTGCGCCACGGCCGCCCGTTCCGCGCCGACCAGGTCACCGCCCAGACGCGGCTCGCGCTGCTCCACGTCGCCGCCCGCCTCGCGGACGTCCGATGAGCGACGCCGACCAGGGCCGTCCGCCCCCGATGCGCGCGGTCCCGCCGCCCCCGGGGACCACGCTCGCGCGCACCCCGAACGCGGAGAAGTACGTCCTCGAGGCCGACGCGCTCCGACGCCGCCAGCTGCGCTCCGCGCTCCTGCACGGGACACGTCGGACGTGGCGCGAGCACCGGTCCACCTGGCCCGCGGTGATCGCCGGCGTGATCGTGGTCGCCGTGATCGTCGCCGCGATGGCGGTCACCAGCGCGTACCAGCGCCAGCAGGACATCCAGGAGCGCCAAGAGCGCGAACGCAGCGGCGCTGCCACCCCGTCCGCATCGGCACCGACGCCGTCCCCGGCGAAGGGCGAGCGGACCAAGAAGACACCCCAGACCCCGACCACCCCTGAGAGCGTCTCCGCGGACGAGTGACGAACCCTGCCACGTGTAGGTTCGTCCCTTGACGTTGACGCTCGGACATCAGCTGGAGGCTCTCCATGTCCAAGTTGCCGACCGCGGGTGAGTCGCGCACCGCCGTGCGACTCCCTTCCACCAGGGAGCGCCGGCCGGCGCTCGCCGCGCTGGCGGTGATCCTGATCGTGGGCGGCGCGCTTCTCTCAGGCTGGATCGCCTTGAGCGCCGGCGACCGTGCGGACTTCCTCCGGATCGAGGGCGAGGTCGCGCAGGGCCAGCGCCTCTCCGACGGTGACCTCGGCACGGTCTCGCTTCCCGAGGGTTACGACGGCGGCGTGCCCGCCGAGGACCGCGACGCCGTGGTCGGCCAGTACGCGACCGCGCGCCTCCTCGACGGCACGGTGCTCACCCCCGCGATGGTCGCGGAGTCGACCGGCGTCGGCAAGGGCAAGGCGCAGTTCCCCATCCAGACCCCGGCGACGCGTTCGCTCACCGAGCTGCGCGGCGGCGCGCCGGTCGGGCTCTACCTCTCGGGCTCCGACGGAGAGTCCCCGGGCATCGCTGCCGAGGTCGTCCAGGTCGGCGAGGTCGACGACGGCGCGCTGTCGTCCAGCCAGGACATCACCGTGCTCGTCAGCGTCCACGCGAGCTGCGGCCCACGCCTCGCCAGCGCGCTGGCCGACGACTCCGTCTACCTCGCCACCGTCGGTGAGGGCGCGGACCTCGACGAGCGGTGCGGGGGCTGAGGTGGCGCTGATCGCCCTCGCCTCCGCCAAGGGCGCACCCGGGGTGACGACGACGTCGCTGCTGCTCGGTGCGCTCTGGCCGCGCCCTGTCCTCGTCGCCGAGTGCGACCCGTCCGGGAGCGACGTCGCCACCCGGATGCCCGCTGCCGACGGCAGCACGCTGGACCCCCAGACCGGGCTCATGAGCCTCGCCGCGGCCGGGCGCAAGGCGCTCTACCCCGAGCTCGTCGACGCGCACACCCAGGAGCTCGTCGGGGGGCTCGAGGTGCTGCTGGGCCCGCCGTTCCCTGAGCAGGCCGGCGGGCTGCAGTCGACGTGGCCTCAGCTCGGGCCGCTGCTGTCGCGGCTTCCGCGGCACGACGTGGTCGCCGACCTCGGCCGCATCGGGGTGCTGACCCCTCAGAACGCCCTCCTCGCCAGCGCGGACGCCGCTCTGCTCCTCGTCGACACGACGCCGAGCAGCGTGGTCCACCTGCGCCACCGCCTGCGCTCGGTCGCCGACGCCGTCGGCGGTGCGTACGGCTCGCCGCTGCACGTCGCCGTCGTCGCGCCGCCGAAGCGGACGCAGACGGTGCGGGAGGTCCGCGACGCGCTCACCGCCACGGGCGTGGAGCTCGCCGGCGTGCACCACCTCGCGTACGACGAGCAGGGGGCCCACCTGTTCCAGGGCCAGACCCTGTCGCGCCCGGACAAGCTGGCCCTCGTACGGTCGGCCGGCCCCCTCGTCGCCGAGCTCGCGGTGGCCGTGGCGCACGGGTCCCCGCTCCCACAGGCTCCGGTCGAGGCGTACGAGCCGGGCGACGTGGCGCAGGACGCCCACGACGAGCACGGGCCGTGGACGGGAGCACACCGGTGATCGATCACTCTCTCGTCCGTACCCTGCGCGGCCAGGTCGCCGACAGGCTCAACGAGCAGCGTCGCCGTGACCAGGCCGCAGGTCTCGCGACGATGTCGACCGACGACGAGCGCGAGTACGCCCGGTCGTTGATCGTCCAGGTCCTGGAGGACCACGCCCGGTACGAGATCGCCGAGGGACGTACCCCGCTGCCGCCCGACGCGGAGGCGGAGGTCGCCAGCGCCATCCACTCGGCGTTGTTCGGCGTCGGCCGGCTCCAGCCGCTCCTCGACGACCCCCAGGTCGAGAACATCGACATCAACGGGTGCGACACCGTCTTCGTCCAGTACGGCGACGGTCGCGAGGAGCGCTACCCGCCGGTCGCCGAGACCGACGAGGAGCTCGTCGAGCTCATCCAGGTGCTCGGCGCGCACTCGGGCCTGTCCAGCCGGCCCTTCGACTCCGCCAACCCGCAGCTCGACCTGCGGCTGCCCGACGGCTCCCGTCTGTCCGCGGTCATGAACGTGTGCTCGCGGCCCGCGGTGTCGATCCGCAAGGCGCGCATGTCGAAGGTGTTCCTCGACGACCTGGTGACCAACGCGACGATGTCGCCCGACATTGCCGACTTCCTCCGTGCCGCCGTCGCCGCCCGCAAGAACATCATGATCGCCGGGGCCACCAACGCCGGTAAGACGACGATGCTGCGGGCGCTGGCCAACGAGATCCCGCCGCACGAGCGCATCATCACCGTGGAGCGGGCGCTGGAGCTGGGGCTCGGTGAGACACCGGACCTCCACCCGAACGTCGTCGCCTTCGAGGAGCGACTCCCCAACTCCGAGGGGTTGGGCAGCGTCTCCATGGCCGAGCTCGTGCGCCGGTCGCTGCGCATGAACCCGTCGCGCGTGATCGTCGGCGAGGTGCTCGGCGACGAGATCGTCACGATGCTCAACGCGATGAGCCAGGGCAACGACGGCTCGCTGTCGACGATCCACGCCAACTCGTCGGTCGAGGTCTTCAACCGCATCGCCACGTACGCGCTGCAGGCGCGCGAACGGCTCCCCATCGAGGCCACGCACCTGCTGGTCGCCGGGGCGCTCGACTTCGTCGTCTTCATGCGCAAGCACAACGACGCCCACCTCGGCGGCGGGCAGGCGCGCGTGGTCGAGAGCATCCGCGAGGTGGTGGGGTTCGACAACCAGGTGCTCTCGTCGGAGGTCTTCGCCCCCGACGCGGACGGGCGCGCCGTCGCGCACGCCCCGATCTCGTGCGCCGACGAGCTCGCCGCGCACGGCTACCAGCCCTTGGTGCACGGAGGCTGGTGATGGAAGAGCTGCGCGTCCCCCTGGCGCTGACCGCGGGTGCCCTCGTGGGCGTCGGCGGGCTCATGCTGGTGCTCGCGCTGCGCCGTCGTCCGCCGCGACCGCCGATGTTGCGCCGCAAGCGCTCGGCGCGCCACACCGAGCGCCAGGTACGGCTCGCGGTCGGGGGTGTCGTCGCGTTCGCGCTGACCCTGCTCCTGACCCGGTGGCTGGTGCTCGCCGTGGTGGTCGGGGGAGTGGTGGCGCTCTGGGACCGGTTGCTGGGCGGCGGTCGGGCCGAGCGGCAGGCGATCGTACGAGCCGAAGGGCTCGCCGCCTGGATCGAGGCGCTGCGCGACACCATCGCGGGCGCCATCGGCCTCGAGCAGGCGATCCCGGCGACGGCGAAGAACGCGGCGCCCTCCATCCGTCCGGCGCTCAACCTCCTGGTCGACCGACTGCGGGTCCGCGAGCCGTTGCCCGACGCCCTCATGCGCTTCGCCGACGACCTCGATGACCCCTCGGCCGACGTCGCGGTCGCCGCGCTGGTGCTCAACGCGCGGCTGCGCGGGCCGGGTCTGCGTGAGGTGCTGTCGGCCTTGGCCGAGTCCGCACGCGCCGAGCTCGACGTACGCCGGCGCGTGGAGTCGAGCCGCCGCAGCACACGCCGCAGCGTGCAGATCGTGGTCGGCGTGATCGTGGTCGTCGCCGGGGCGCTGGTCGTCTTCAACCGTCCGTACGTCGAGCCGTACGGCACCTTCGTCGGCCAGATCGTGCTCGCGGTCGTGCTGGCGATGTTCGGTGCGGCGGTCCTGTGGATGCGCAAGCTGTCCGGGGTCGACCAGCCGGAGCGCTTCCTCATCTCGGCCGAGCCCGCTCGCAGCCGGGGGGAGCAGGTGGTCGGACGATGACGCTCGCGATGCTTGCCGGCGCCGCCGTCGGCGCCGGTGTCCTGATCCTGGTCCGCATGGCCGTACGCCCGGTGCCGGGCGTGGCGGCGACGCTGGCGCGGGTCGACGGTGCGAAGCGCCGCACGCGTCCGCGGCGCACCGACGAGGAGACCAAGAAGCCCGACCTGATCGACCGGTGGCGGCTCTCTGTGGGAGAGCGGTTCGAGGACGAGGCGTCTGCCCGCGGGTGGTCGTTCACGCGCACCCGTGCCGACCTCGCCGTCGTGGACCGGCCGTTCGCCCAGCACCTCGGCACGAAGGTCCTGCTCGCCCTGGCCGCGCTCGTGTGGTTCCCCATGGTCTTCACGCTGCTGGGGTACGACCCCTTCGGCGTGCCCGCCGTGGTGTCCCTCCTCCTGGCCGCAGGCGCGTTCTTCCTGCCCGACGTGGAGCTGCACCAGGACGCCGAGAAGCGGCGGCGCGACTTCCGCCACGTGACGGGCTCGTTCCTGGACCTGGTGGCGATGAACCTCGCTGGTGGGCGCGGTCTCCCGGAGGCGCTCCTCGCGGCGTCGACGGTCGGTGACCACTGGGCCATGGTCCGGATCCGCGAGGCGATCACCACTGCGCGGCTGTCCGGCCGTACCCCGTGGGAAGGCATCGCCCACCTCGGGCAGGAGCTCGGCGTGGACGAGCTGCGCGACCTCGCCTCCACGTTGGGCCTGGCCGGTGACGAGGGTGCACGCATCCGTGAGAGTCTTCTCGCACGGGCGAACAGCATGCGGCGACGCGAGCTGGCCGACATCGAGGGCGCTGCCGGTGAGAGCTCGCAGTCGATGCTGGTGGCGCAGCTGCTGATGTGCGTCGCCTTCTTGGTCTTCCTGGCTTATCCCGCGGTGTCGAAGCTCGGGTGACGTCGTGCTGCAAGGAAAGGAATCACATGTACTCACAGGTACTGGCCGCTCAGGTGATGATCGCCAGGGTCCGTGCGCGTGCGGCGCAGCTGCGACGCGAGGGACGCTCGGAGGTCGGCGCCTCCGCGATCGAGTGGGCGATCATCTCGGCGATCGTCGTCGCGGCTGCCCTGCTCATCGGCGTGGCGATCAACAACGTCGTCGACAGCAACATCGACAAGATCAACGAGGGCGGCTGAGCCAGCCCCTGCCACGCGGCGGCCGCCGCCGACGCAGAGGTGAGGGGGGCGCGAGCGCGGTCGAGTTCGCGATCGTCGCCCCGGTGCTCCTGCTCCTCGTCTTCGCGACCATCCAGATGGGGCTGTACATGTACGCCCGCAACGTCGCTCAGACCGCGGCACGCGAAGGCGTCTCGTACCTCCGTCTTGCCGGCGACAACCCCAACGCGGCGTCGTACCTCACCCGTGCCGAGGAGCTGAGCGTCGGGTACGCAGGCAAGCTCGGGCGTCTCGACGCGGTCCAGGCCGACGGGTCGATCGACGAGACGTCGGGTCGCGTGACGATGGTCGTCCAGGGCGAGGCGGTGCTCCCGCTGGGTGGCCGTGTCACCGTCGTGCAGTCGGCGGACGCGACGCTGGAGCAGTTCCGCGTCGATCCTCGGAGCGTGGCGCCGTGACCTCGCGGCACGGGCGCCGGCGCGTCCGGGACGGCGAGGAGAGCGGAGCCTCGAGCCTCGAGCTCGTCATCCTGGCGCCGTTCCTGATGATGCTGCTGATGCTCATCGTCGCGTTCGCGCGCTACGCCCAGGCCGAGAACCTGGTCGACCAGGCGGCGCGCGACGCCGCACGCGCGGCCACGGCGCAGAACAGTCGTACCGCAGTCGCCGGCATCATCGCCCAGACCGTGACCTCGACGATGGACGATGCTCCGCGCAGCTGCCGCGACAGCGCGAGCCCGGGGGCGCCCGTCCTGAACGGCAAGGCCTTCACCGTGCCCGACCCCGACGACGCCGACGAGGTCGCGTCGGTGACCGTGACGGTGACGTGCACCTTGAGCACGGCCGACCTGAGCTTCTTCCCGTTCTGGGAGATCGAGGTGAAGCGCACCTTCACCAGCCCGCTCGACCGCTACCGGGGCTACCGATGAAGGGCCTCGAGGTGTGGCGGCGCAGGCGCTCCGCCGCGCGCGACGAGGCTGGTTCCGTCGCGCCGTTCGTCGTGATCGTGAGCGTCGGCCTGCTCCTGCTGGGCGGGCTGGTGATCGATGGCGGTCGCCAGCTCAACGCCAAGGGCATCGCCATCGCGTACGCCCAGGAGGCCGCTCGCGCCGGGGCCCAGGCGGTCAACGTCGCCGACCCGTCGCTAGACCTCCTGACGTCGGACGCTCTCTCCGCCGCGCGTGGGTACTGCGAGCAGGCGCAGGCCGGCGACGCCTCGCTCGTCCGGTGCAGCGCAGCGGTGCGCGACGTGATGGTCAACGGCCGGCGGCTGAGCGCGGTGGAGGTCGAGACCGAGGTCTCCCGCCCGGCGATCATCATCGGCATGATCGGCCGGGGGACGCTCACCGCCTCGGGTGTCGCCCAGGCCCGCCCGGTCTCGGGGATCGACGCCCCTGACGACGCCAAGGTGAGCACGCTCGCCCCGCCGACCGTCGTGCCACCCGGCGGTGGTGACGACGACGAGGGCGGGCTGCCCATCTCGGAGTGGTCGCCGCCCTCGCCCGGCTCGACGGTCGAGCCGTGCCCCACCGTCGAGCCGGACGAGGAGGAGGAGCCGCCCGGCGGGGAGGATCCTCCGGGGGAGGACGAAGACCCACCCGACGGTGAGGATCCGCCGGACGGGGACGACCCGCCGGACGGTGGGGAGACCACAACACCGGCCGACCCGCCGACGAGCTGCCCTCCGGCGCAGGACGACCGATGACGCGCGGGGTTCACGGCTGAGCCTTTCAGCCGATATCGTGCGGTGCGGTGTGGATTCTCCGGAACAGACGCAGAAAGGTCTCGGGCGTGCACATGCGAGGGATCGTGACCGCCGTCGCCGCGGTCCTCCTGTTGTCCGCGTGCAGCTCAGAGGACGACTCCGCCGAGGCCGACCCCACGCCGAGCCCGAGCGAGACCACCGCGTCGCCGACGCCGTCTCCGTCGCCGACGACTGCCGCTCCCACCACGACGGCGCCACCAGGTGTGGTCTTCTCGCTCACGGGTCGCGCGCTCAACAACGCCAAGGTGGTCACGGTCAAGTCGTTCTGGACCGGGGCGACAGCGAGCGCCAGGAAGGGCAGCGTGGTCCCCGAGGTGCGTGGCGTCAGCACCCGCGCGGCCCAACGGAACCTCGCCAAGGAGGTCATCCTGGCCGCGCGGAAGGGGTGGGTCCTTCCCGAGCGTCCGGTGGGAGTCGTCACGCGCGTCAACGGGCGGAAGCGCTCCGGCAAGGTTCGGGTGTGTCTGTGGAGTCCGTCGGTGTCATGGGTCGACAAGAAGACCGGCAAGCACGTCGAGGCGGTACGCAAGCGATGGCTCGACTACGACTTCACCGTCCGCGCAGGGAGGGTTCACTCCTACACCTGGGTGGGCACGTGCCGGAGGGCAGCACCGTGAGGCGGCTGCTCGTCGCTTTGGCGGTGATCCCGCTCCTCGCGGTGCCCGGTGCGGTGCATGCCGACGGCGGGCTGGGCGGAGGCACCCCGACAGGTCCACCCGGTGGCGGGGGCACCACCCCGCAGGCGTCGTCGCCACCGCAGCAGGCGCAGATCGCGGACTGCACCGTCTACGCAAGCGGCACGGGAATGGGGTCGTCCTGTGCGCGTGGCGGAGGCAACAACCAGACCCTGCGTGAACGGTTCGCCGGTGACGAGTTCGTCCCCTGCCAGTACTCCGATCCGCCGCCGTGGATCGAGGTCCCCGAGAACCCGAACCCGGGGGAGGGCCGCTACCTCCTGAAGCAGTGCATCGAGGACATCAACTGGGACACGTACGCGGGCGGCAGGGACATGCACCTGACGATCTCCCTGGAATGGGTCCCGAACGACGCCGACATCACGCCGCCTGACAACCCGCTCATGACCTTCCTGTGGCGGCGTGTGACGGGCGACGACACGGCACTGCCCGTGCCGATGATGCGACCCGAGCCGTCGACCGTCCCCGTCGTCGGCTATCCGACGTTCTTCACGTTCGCGTGGGTCGATCCGGAGAGCGGCCAGCCCGTCTCCGAGGGCGACTTCGCAGGGACCCCTCTGGGCGCCCCGTACCGGGAGGTCCGGCTCGAGCGCCCCGGCGGTGACCTGCACATGGTCGCCGAGGCCACCGAGATCGTGATCGACCCGCACCAGACCGACATGGAGCCGATCACCTGCACGCCTGACGAGCTCGTCTACGAAGAGGGCGCCTCGGTCGCCGACCAGCCGTCGGACTGCCAGATCACCTTCACGCGCTCGTCGGCGACCGCACGCACCTTCGCGGACGAGGACGCCCCTGCGCTGCCGCAGGTCTATCTCTCCGCGTACCCGCTCACCGTGACGGTGCGGTGGCGGATCACGTACGGGATCGGCAGCCCGACGCGCGAGCTCGGCAACGGGTTCGAGATGACCGCCACCCAGGCTCTGCCCGTCCAGGAGGTCCAGGCACCCAACGAGCCTCCGATCGTCCTGTACTGACCGCACCGCGACCGAAGGACTGAACGCGATGACCGTGACCTTGCGGACCAACAACCGTCTCCCCGTGGACCCCCAGCGGGGCGGCCGCGGCGGCGACGTCGTTCGCGGGCTCGTCGCGCTCGTGGCGACCCTCGCCTTGGTCGTCGGACTGCCGTGGGCACTGTGGACGGCCTTCGGCGCGCCGTGGCCGTCCTCGATGCCCGACCTCGCCTGGGTCAAGCAGCCGCTGACCACCGACGTGCTCATGCACGTCCTCGCGGCGATCGTCTGGCTCGCCTGGCTGCACTTCGTGATCTGCCTCGCGGTCGAGGCCGTCTCCGAGATCCGGCATCGCGGTCTCGCGCCGCGGGTCCCCGGCGGCGGGCTCGGGACGCAGGCGCTCGCCCGGAAGCTGGTCGCCTCCGTCGTGCTCCTCATCGGCACCGCGACGATCGTGGCCCCCGCCGCGAACGCCGGGCAGGCGCTCGCGCCGGAGCACAGGCCGGCGGGCGTCGAGCGGGTCGTGACCCAGACGCCGGCCGTCGAGCGTGCGGTCGACGCCGAGCGGCCGGCCGCCGACGACCTCTCGCGGGCGACCAAGGCTGAGCAGCGTGCCGGAGAGCTGACCACGTACTACGACGTCAAGCCGCCCAACAATCGCAACTACGACACCCTCTGGGACATCGCGGAGCGCTACCTGGGTGACGGGCTGCGCTACAAAGAGATCTACGAGATGAACCGCGACGCCGTCCAGCCCGACGGTCGCACGCTCACCAACCCCGACCTCATCCACCCCGGCTGGGTCATGAAGATGCCCAACGACGCACGCGGCCCCGGCCTGAAGGTCGTCGAGGCGGCGCGTGACGACGTGACACCTCCGGTGTCGGCGCCGAGCGACACCTCGGCGGAAGCGGGTGCCTCGAGCGCAGGCGCGGACGCGGCCGAGTCGGGAGGCGCGGGCGGAGCCGACGGAGGTGCCGGCGGTGGCGCAGAGGCTTCCTCGGCGCGAGTGGACCTGGGGGAGTGGGCTCCCGTCTTCGGGGCCGCGGGTGGCCTCGCTCTCGCGGGGGCCCTGCTGGCGCTGCGGCGCCGCCGCGCCTCGGGTCCGACGGGAGGCGGCGACCGGCCGCGCGGATCGAAGCCTGTCACGGCAGGGGCGGAGGTCGACCTCGCGACGCGGCTGGAGGCCGGCCTTCGCGAGGAGACCGCCCCCAAGGACGCCCAGTGGCTCGCCGGCGCCGTGCGCAGCCTCCACACGACGCCGCTCCCGCCGCTCGCGAAGGCCGCGCTCGCGGCAGACGGTCTCGTCCTGTCGTTCCGCTCCGAGCCCGCGCAGCCGCTCCCCGAGGGCTGGGCCGTCGCCGGAGACGCACGGACGTGGACGCTCTCCCGGGAGGTGGCGGTCTCGTCCCCCGCACCGTCTCCGCTTCCCGGCCTGGTGTGTGCGGGTGTACGCGACGACGGGGCGGTGCTGCTCCTCGACCTCGAGTCGTACGACGGCGTCGTGTCGCTCGGCGGTGACCTCGACGTCGCACGCGGCGTCGCCATGAGCCTGGCGGTGGAGACGGCCACCCACCCGTGGGCGGACGCCCCGGTGGTCACGCTCGTCGGGTTCGCCGACGACGTGTCGGCCGTCGGCAACGTCCACGCGGTCGCCGACATCGCGCGGGCGCTGGACGCCCTCGACAACGTCGCCCACGACCAGCGGGCGACGTGCCGGTCGTACGGAGTCGAGTCCGTGCACGAGGCACGTCGCGCTGCCGGGCGCGCCGACGAGGTCCGCTTGCAGCTGGTCGTCTGCTCCGGCGTACCGGACGCCGCGTCGCTCGCGCGGCTGCGCGCGTGGGCGGCCGACCCGATGGTCGCGATCGCGGTCGTCGTCGTGGGGGACTGCCCCGACGGTGCCGCGCGTCTGACCGCGACGCCGGAGGGACGACTCGTCAGCGGCCCGCTCGCCGTGGACGTCGCCGCGCAGGAGCTCGCTCCGGAGACCTGCCGCGGGCTGGCGACCCTCTTCGAGCTGCCGGCCGAGCCGGCGGCGGTGCGCCTCGAGGAGCTTGCCGAGGCGCTCGTCGTCGAGGAGGCCGTCCTCGCCACCGGCGACGACGAGCCGGTCGTGGTCTCCGTCCATGTGCTCGGCCCCGTGCTCGTGCGGGCCTCCGGCCCGATCGAGGAGGAGCGGCGTGAGCTGTTCTCCGAGATCGTCACCTTCCTGGCCCTCCACCCCGAGGGCGTGCACGTCAACGTCCTGACCGGCGCGCTCTGGCCGCGCGGAGTCGACCCGGCCACCCGCGACGCGACGCTCGCGGGGGTGGCCGAGTGGCTCGGCTCCACCGCGACCGGTGAGCCGGTGCTCTGCGAGGACGCAGGCGTGTGGTCGCTGCGACGCGCCGCGCTCGCGTGCGACTGGGACCGGTTCCGCGCGGCGCTCAACCGCGCGGTGTCCAGCAGGTCGCGCGTCCCCGCGTTGCGGACCGCGATGTCGCTCGTACGCGGGCCGGCCTTCGAGGACGTCGCACAGGGCAGATACGCGTGGCTGGCGCACCTGAACATCGAGGACGACATCGCGCTCGCCGTCGAGATGACCTCGGCCGCGCTCGCGACGGCGTGCAGCGACGCCGACGACCCCGCGGGTGCACGTGACGCGCTGCTCGCAGGACTCGCGGCGCTCCCGGCGAGCGAGACGCTCTGGTGCGCGGCGATGCGGCTCGCGCTGCGCTACAGCGGACGCAACGACGCGATGGTGGTCGCCGACCAGATGTATGCAGCGGTCGCGGCCCACGGGTCGCCTCTCGGGGTCACGCCTCGTACGGAGGCGCTGGTGGAGGAGATCCTGCCCGGGTACCGCCGTGGCGTAGCCTGACCTCCGTCTTCGCCGTCCGTCACACCAGGAGTCTTCATCGTGCGTCTTCGTCTGTGGGCTGCCGTCGCCCTCACCTTGGTCCTCGCCACCGGCTGCGGGTCGGCGTCCGAGTCCTCGTCGAAGGCAGACGCGGAGACCGAGGCCGACACCTCGGTCTCGGCCGCGACGGCGACGATCGCGACGAACCACGGCGACATCACGGTGACGCTGTTCCCTGACGAGGCTCCGAAGACCGTCGCGAACTTCGTCGGGCTCGCCACCGGGGCGAAGACGTGGACCGACCCGGAGTCGGGCAAGGAGATGTCCGGCAAGCCCCTGTACGACGGCACGATCTTCCACCGCGTCATCCCCGGCTTCATGATCCAGGGCGGTGACCCGCTCGGCACAGGCATGGGTGGTCCCGGCTACCAGTTCGAGGACGAGATCGTCGACGGTCTCACGTTCGACCGGCCGTATCTGCTCGCGATGGCCAACGGCGGCCCCGACACCAACGGCTCGCAGTTCTTCATCACCTCGGTGCCGACCCCGCACCTCGACGGTCTCCACACGATCTTCGGCGAGGTCGCCGACGACGCGAGCAAGGCGGTCGTGGACAAGATCTCCGCGGTCCAGACCGGCGAGAGGGACGCCCCCGTCGAGCCCGTGGTGATCGAGTCCGTCGTCGTGAACGGCTGACCCGACTCCGTACACTGACTGGTGGCCGGGATCTCGGCCTCTCGAGGCGTCGACGCCTCCCTCTCACGTTCTCCCACCTCCCAGGAGCGGCTTCGCCATGATCAGCGTCCACGACCTCGAGCTGCGCGTGGGCGCACGTGTCCTCATGTCGGGGGCGACGTTCCAGGTCGCCGACGGTGATAAGGTCGGTCTCGTCGGGCGCAACGGTGCGGGCAAGACGACCCTCACGAAGCTCCTGGCCGGCGAGGGCGGCGACCCGTCCGCAGGGACGATCACGCGCCGGGGGACGATCGGCTACCTCCCGCAGGACCCGCGCAGCGGCGACCCCGAGCAGAGCGCCCGCGACCGGATCCTGTCGGCGCGCGGCCTCGACGAGGTCTACCGCGCGCTGCGACGCTCCGAGATCGAGATGGGTTCCGACGACGACGCCGTCCGTGACCGCGCGATGAAGCGCTACTCGCGCGCCGACGCCGAGCTGCACGCCGGAGGCGGGTACGCGGCCGCGTCCGAGGCGGCGACGATCGCGGCGAGCCTCGGGCTGCCCGACCGTGTGCTCGACCAGCCGCTGGGCACGCTCTCGGGCGGGCAGCGCCGCCGTATCGAGCTCGCCCGCATCCTCTTCCTCGGTGCGGACACGCTCCTCCTCGACGAGCCGACCAACCACCTCGATGCCGACTCGATCGTGTGGCTGCGCAACTTCCTCATGTCGTACAAGGGCGGTGTCGTGGTGATCAGCCACGATGTCGTGCTCCTCGAGGACGTCGTCAACAAGGTCCTCCATCTCGACGCCAACCGCGCCGAGATCGACGTCTACAACATGGGCTGGCGCAAGTACCTCGAGCAGCGCGAGACCGACGAGCGTCGCCGCAAGCGCGAGCGGTCCAACGCCGAGCGCAAGGCGTCGACGCTCATGGCGCAGGCCGACAAGATGCGCGCCAAGGCCACGAAGGCGACCGCTGCCCAGAACATGGCCCGCCGGGCCGAGAAGATGCTCGCGGGCCTGGAGAGCGAGCGGGCCGCCGACCGGGTCGCGAAGATCGACTTCCCGACGCCGGCGCCGGTGGGCAAGACCCCGCTGATGGCCGAGGGCCTCTCGAAGTCGTACGGGTCGCTGGAGATCTTCACCGACGTCGACCTGGCGATCGACCGCGGCAGCCGCGTCGTCATCCTCGGCCTCAACGGTGCGGGCAAGACGACCCTGCTGCGGATCCTCGGGGGTCTCGACGCCTCCGACACCGGCGAGATCCGGCCGGGACACGGCCTCAAGCTCGGCTACTACGCCCAGGAGCACGAGACGCTCGACCTGGAGCGCTCGGTCCTCGAGAACATGCAGTCGGCCGCCCCGTCGCTGACCGACACGCAGGCGCGCAGCGTCCTCGGCGCCTTCCTCTTCAGCGGCGACGATGCTCACAAGCCGGCGCGCGTGCTCTCCGGCGGGGAGAAGACCCGACTCGCGCTCGCGACCTTGATCGTGTCGCAGGCGAACGTCCTGCTCCTCGACGAGCCCACCAACAACCTGGACCCTGCGTCGCGCGAGGAGGTTCTGGGGGCGATCCGCTCGTACCAGGGGGCCATCGTGCTCGTGACCCACGACGAGGGTGCGGTGGAGGCCCTGCAGCCCGACCGGGTCCTCATCCTGCCCGACGGCGTCGAGGACCTCTGGACCGCGGAGTACCAGGAGCTCATCAGCCTCGCCTGAGCCGGGTCGTCTCTTCGGTGCGTCCGTCGATAGCCTCCTCCGTATGAGCTATCCCACCGCTGAGACGCTCGGCGCCGCCGGGCTCGACCTCGCCGTCGACGGTCCCGTCCTCACCGTCACGCTGAGCCGGCCCGACGTGCGCAACGCCCAGACGCCGGCGATGTGGCGTGCGCTCGCCGCCGTCGGAGCCGCCGTCGAGGACGACGTCCGCGTCGTCGTCGTACGCGGGGCCGGCGCGTCGTTCTCCGCCGGGCTCGACCGGGCGATGCTGAGCCCTGCCGGCATCGAGGGGGAGACGTCGTTCCCCGAGATGGCCTCGGGCACCGTGGAGGACTTCGACGCCACGGTCGCCGCGTACCAGGAGGGCTTCACGTGGTTGCGTGACCCGCGGTTCGTGTCGATCGCGCTCGTGCAGGGCCACGCGGTCGGCGCGGGCTTCCAGCTCGCGCTCGCCTGCGACCTGCGGATCGTCGCCGAGGACGCGCAGTTCTGCATGAAGGAGCCCGCCCTCGGGCTCGTCCCGGACCTCACGGGCACCAAGCCCCTCGTGGAGGCGGTCGGGTACGCCCGCGCGCTGGAGATCTGCGCGACCGCGCGCTGGGTGCCTGCGGAGGAGGCGACACGTCTCGGTCTCGCGCTCGAGACCGTCGCGCTCGACGGGCTGGACGCGCGGCTCGCCGAGCTCGTCGCCGCCCTGACGGCCGCCCCGCACGGCGCCGTCAGCGCGACCAAGGCGCTCCTGCAGTCCGCCGGAGACCTTGACCTCGCGGCCCAGTCGCGTGCCGAGAGGCGCGCCCAGCACGGACGGTTCCGTGCGGTCCTCGCGGCGATGGGTGGGGCGAGATGAGCCTCGGGCTGGAGGGCCGGGCGTACGTCCTGACCGGCGCGAGCAAGGGCCTGGGTCTCGCCAGCGCTGAGGCGCTCGTCGACGCGGGCGCGTCCGTGGTGGTCACCGGCCGTGATGCCGAGGCTGTGGACGCGGCCGTCGCCCAGCTCGGGCCGGAGCGGGCGGCCGGCGTGGTCGCGGACAACGCCGACCCGGGCACGCCCGCGGCCGTCCTGGGCGCGGTGAACGAGCGGTTCGGGCGGTTCGACGGCCTGCTCGTCAGCGTCGGCGGTCCTCCGGGCGGACGCCTCGCCGACGTGACCGACGAGCAGTGGCGCGGTGCTTTCGAGTCGGTCTTCCTGGGCGCCGTGAGGCTGGTACGCGAGCTGGCGCCGGCGCTGGACGACGGGGGAGCGGTCGCCTTCGTGCTCTCGTCCTCCGTGCGCGCACCGATCGCCGGGCTGTCGATCAGCAACGGTCTCCGGCCGGGCCTCGCGATGCTCACGAAGGAGCTCGCCGACGAGCTCGGCCCTCGTGGCGTACGGGTCAACGCGCTGCTGCCGGGCCGCATCGAGACGGACCGCGTGCGCCACCTGGACTCGCTCGCGGACGACCCGCAGGCTGCGCGGGTCACCGCCGAGGGCAACATCCCTCTGCGCCGTTACGGTCGGCCAGAGGAGTTCGGTGCGGCGGCAGCGTTCCTGCTCTCACCCTCGGCTTCGTACGTCAGTGGCGTCATGCTCCCGGTCGACGGCGGAGCCCTCCGCGCCTTGTGAGCCGGTCGCTCCCGCACGCGCCGCGGCGGCACGTGCTGCCGCGGCCTGGGCGGCGGGGACGCTGCGCTGCCCCGGGCGCTGGTGGCCCGGCTTGCGCGGCCCGCGGGGGTGCGCCTCCGCCCAGGCGAACCACACGAAGCCGACGAGGGCCAGACCGCCGAAGAACCACCACTGGAGCCCGTAGAAGAAGTGCGGCCCCTGACCGTACTCGGGCCCATCAGGTAGCAGGAAGCCTTCCGTCGGGGGGTTCTGCTTCTCGAGCAACAGGTAGCCGCCCTCGTACAGGGGGTAGTCGAGGGCACCGGCCGCGCCGAGCGTGGAGACCGCCCGCACCTGCCCCGTCTCGTCGGGCTTCGTCGCGCTGAGCGGGACGTTGTCGTTCGCCTTCCACCAGCCGATGACCGTCACCTCGCCCGCCGGCGGCTCAGGGATGTCGACGGCGGCACCGGTGTGGTTCGCCGACGGCAGCCAGCCGCGCTCGACGAGGACGGCCTTGCCGTCGGCCGTACGCAGCGGCGTGACGATGTCGACCCCGCTGCCCTCGTCCCGGGTCTGGTACTTGACGATCAGCGAGCTGGCCGCGTCGTACGTGCCGGTCACCTCGACCTGACGCCACTCGTTGTTCTCGGAGTCGTCGACGTCGGAGGTGGCGACCTCGGAGACGTCGACCGGCGGCGACTCGACGTTGTGGCGCGTGACGTCGTTGCGCGCCTGCTTGTCGTCGAGCCGTCCGAACTGCCAGAAACCCAGCCACGTGCAGACACCGGCCAGCAGCACCACGAAGAGCGCGAAGGCCAGCCAGCGGCGAGTCACGAGGAACCGGTACACGTATCGACGTTACCTAACCGCTCCACAGGGGCGCGGAGGGAGGTCTTCCGTGCCTAGACTGACGTCATGACTGCCGAGACCGTCGCGCAGCCCGCGGCCCTGCTCGCTGATCGCCACGGTCGAGTGGCCACCGATCTCCGGGTTTCCCTGACCGACCGGTGCAACCTGCGCTGCCAGTACTGCATGCCCGCCGAGGGCCTCGACTGGATGCCGACCGAGCAGACGCTCACCGACGACGAGGTCGTACGCCTGGTGACGATCGCAGTCGAGCGTCTGGGCGTCACCGACGTCCGGTTCACCGGCGGCGAGCCGTTGCTGCGCCGCGGGCTGACGGGCATCGTCGCGGCCACGAAGGCGCTGTCGCCCTCGCCGACGGTGTCCCTTACCTCCAACGGGTTGGGTCTGAAGCACACGGCGCAGGCCCTCGCCGACGCCGGGCTCGACCGCGTCAACATCAGCCTGGACACCATCAGGCCCGAGACCTTCGAGCAGATCACCCGTCGCGACCGACACGCCGACGTCGTCGCGGGGCTCGAGGCTGCCCAGGCGGCCGGGATCGCTCCGGTGAAGGTCAACGCGGTGCTCCTGCGCGGGCTCAACGACGACCAGGCGCCCGAGCTGCTGGCCTGGTGCCTCGAGCGGGGCTACCGGCTGCGGTTCATCGAGCAGATGCCGCTCGACGCCCAGCACGGGTGGGACCGCGGGGCGATGGTCACGGCCGACGAGATCTTCGAGAAGCTCGCCCCGTACGTGACGCTGACGCCTGCGGACCGCGAGCGTGGCTCGGCGCCGGCGGAGGAGTTCCTGGTCGACGGCGGCCCCGCGACGGTGGGCATCATCGCCTCGGTCACCCGTCCCTTCTGCGGCGACTGCGACCGCGTCCGGCTCACGGCCGACGGGCAGGTCCGCAACTGCCTCTTCGCGCGGGAGGAGTCCGACCTTCGGACGGCGCTGCGCGGGGGAGCGACGGACGACGAGATCGCCGACCGGTGGCGGGCCGCGATGTGGACCAAGCTCCCCGGGCACGGCATCGACGACGTCGACTTCCTGCAGCCGAGCCGCCCGATGTCGGCGATCGGCGGCTAGCAGGCCGCGACGCCCCGCATCGCGGTGAACGTGGTCCCACGCCGTTCGCGCCGGTGGGACCGGGCTCACCGCTCGGGCGTGACCTCCGAGACGGGGCGGGTCTCTTTCCAGAAGCCGCGGGCCGAGAGGAACTGGCGGAGCGACTCCTCGTGGTTGTCGCACGCGAGCCAGGTCTTGCGGCGGTCGGGCGTGTGGATCTTCGGGTTGTTCCACAGGAGGGCGTGCTGGGCGGCGTTCTCGCACCCCTTCGCCGAGCAGGTCAGCGGGGCATCGTCGGGGGTTTCGCTCATCGCGGCCTGTCGTCCTCGTCCTCGTCGGGCTTGGTCACCGGACCGCTGCTCAGCTCACCGATCGGCTCGGGATGGAGCACGTCGGCCTGGTCCACGGGCTTGCGGCGCGCCGTGTTCGCGAAGACCACCGCGACGTACGGCAGGAAGATGGCGCCCAGGACGAAGAACCAGCGCGCCCATCCGTCGATGACCACGGCCAGGAGGAAGCAGACCGTACGGATCAGCATCGAGGCCAGGTAGCGGTTCTGACGGTGCCGCAGCTCCTCGCTGCGGCCGACCTGAGCGGTCGTGATGCTGACCGGGTCGGTGTGGCGATCCTCCATCCCTCCACGGTACGCCAGTCGATCAGCGGCATGATAAGCAGCATGACGAACCGCACGTACCGCATCACCGAGATCGTCGGCACCTCGACCGAGGGCGTCACCGACGCGATCACCAACGGCATCGGCCGGGCCGCCAAGACGCTGCGCCACCTGGACTGGTTCGAGGTCGAGGGCATCCGCGGGCACATCGAGGGGGACCAGGTGGAGCACTACCAGGTGACGCTCAAGATCGGGTTCCGCCTCGAGGACGACGAGTAACCCGTGAAGCAGCTGGTCGTGGTGCGCCACGCCAAGGCCGAGGCCTCGGCGGGCACCGACCTGGGGCGGGCGCTGACGCGGCGCGGACACGACGACGCCCGACGGCGCGGTGAGCAGCTCACCGACTTCGTGACCGGCGCCACCCTCGCGCTGGTGTCGCCGGCGGTGCGGACCCGCGAGACCTTCGACGAGCTCAACGCGTCGCTGGGCATCGGGCCGGAGCACGTGACGTACCCACCGGGCCTGTACGAGGCCAGCGCGCACCGCGTCCTGGAGGAGGTCCGCGCCGTCGAGGGCGAGCCGAGCACGGTCGTCGTCGTCGGCCACAACCCGTCGATGGGCGACCTCGTCTGGATGCTCCACGACGGGACGCACAACGGGGCGTGGAAAGCCTACGGAGACCGCGGCTTCCCAACGTCTGCGGCGGCCGTGCTCACGTACGACGGCGACTGGTTCGACATCGACCCCCGGACGATGCGGCTGGAGGACTACCTCGCCCCGCCCGCCCGGTGACGGCGCGGGCTCAGGCGAACGCGGCGTCGGCCGCCTCGACCTCTTCGCGGGTGATGCCGAGGAGGAAGACGATGGCGTCCAGGTAGGGCACCGAGAGGGACGTGTCGGCGGCGTCCCGTACGGCGGGCTTGGCGTTGAACGCGATGCCGAGGCCTGCGGCGGCGAGCATGTCGAGGTCGTTGGCGCCGTCGCCGATCGCGACGGTGTTGGCCAGCGAGATCCCGGCCGCCTCGGCGAAGCGGCGCAGCGCCGCCGCCTTGCCCGCGCGGTCGACCACGGGGCCGGTGACGCGGCCGGTCAGTCTGCCGTCGACGACCTCGAGGGTGTTGGCGGCCCAGTAGTCGATGCCGAGGTCGGCGGCGAGCTTGTCGATGACCTGGCTGAAACCGCCGGACACCAGCGCGAACCGGTAGCCCAGGCGCTTGAGCGTCCGGATCATCGTACGGGCGCCGGGCGCGAGCTGGATGGACTCGTATACCTGGTCGAGCGCCGACGCGTCGACACCTTCGAGGAGCGCGACGCGCTGCTCGAGCGAGGCCGCGAAGTCGAGCTCGCCACGCATGGCGGCCGCGGTGACGCGGGCGACCTCCGCCTCGCAGCCGGCGTGCGCGGCGATCATCTCGATCACCTCGCCCTGGATGAGAGTGGAGTCGACGTCCATCACGACGAGGCGCTGGGCGTGCTGGTGGATGCCGAGCGGCTGGACGGCGACGTCGACGCCCTGGCGTGCGGCCTCCTGCGCGAGGGCGCGGCGCAGCTCCTCCGGATCGGCGCCGGAGACGTCGAGGTCGATCGCGGTCACCGGGTAGCGCGCCATCCGGACGATCCGGTCGATGTTCCCGCCGGCGGCGGCGATCTGCGCGGTCACCCCGGCGAACGCCGACGGCAGCAGGGGAGCGCCCAGCACGGTGACGTGGCTGCGCCCCCGGCGACGGCCGCGGTTGTCGCCCTGCCCGTACGCGAGGTCGAGCTCCATCCCGAGCTCCTCGGCCACCCGGCCGAGCGACTGCTCGAACCCGACGCGGTCTGCCGGGACGGTGAGCAGCACGGCGAGGACGAGGCGGCCGCGCAGCACGATCTGCTCGACGTCGATCACCTCGACGTCGTGCGCGGCGAACGCCTCGAACAGCCGTGCCGTGACGCCGGCGTGGTCACGCCCCAGCAACGTCACGGAGACGGTGGGTGCGTCGAGCGGCGCGGTCGGTGTGGGGACGGGCTCGTTCACGGCTCCGAGGTTATCTGGGTCGACCAGCGTTGCAGGCGGCGACCAGCGCGTGCCGGGCCGTACGGGCGAGGTGGCGCAGGTGGGTCCCTCGCGCGTCGGCCTCCCACGCGGTGACGGCGCCGGACTCCGTCGCTGTGGCCAGCTCAGCGATCGCGAGGCAGCGCTGCGCGGTCGCGGCGAGCTCCTCGGCCCGCGGCGCGTAGCCCGGCGCGAGGAGCGGGTCCGCGCTGTCACGGATCCCCGACAGGGCCTCGCGGACCTCCGGCTGCCAGCGGGCGACGTCGAGGTCCAGGAGCTCGTCGGCCGTGCGCGCGAGCTCCGTGCGCAGCTCGCGCGACGCCTCGCCGAGGCCCGCGGTGTGCGGCGCCGGGTTGGCCTCGTACCGGTGCCAGAAGACCCCGCCGCCGATCACCTCCGGGACGAGCCCGACGCCCAGCCCGTCGACGACGAGCGCCTCGCCCACGTCGGTGGCCGCCGCCGTGAAGGCAGCAGGACCCGCGAGCCCGTACGGGTCGCCGGGCTCGGGCAGCGCGAGGCTCGCGCCCGTCGCGCCGGCGCGGCGCCACGCGCCCCAGGCGAGCAGCAGCGGCTCGGGCGGAGCGACCTCCGAGGTACGCCCTGCGGTGGTGCCGAGGACGTGGTGGGCAGCGTCGTCGCCACGCACGGCGTCGACGGCGGTCTCGAGAGGAGCAGCGCCGGTGAGCCAGGCGTTGAACCAGCACACCAGGCGCGCGGAGCGGGACAACGAGGACACGACGACGAGCCTAGGACGTCAAGGGAGAACCCGCGTCAGGCGGTGGACGACGCGGTGCCGTAGGTTGGGGGCGCCCACCCCAACGTGCAGGAGTAGTGCATGGCGCCCGTGCTCGAGCTCGCCGACGTCACCGTACGACGTGGCAACAACACCTTGCTCGACGACGTCAGCTGGACCGTCCGCGAGGGAGAACGCTGGGTCGTCCTCGGTCCCAACGGTGCAGGCAAGACCACGATGCTCCAGATCGCGTCGACGCAGATGCATCCGAGCGAGGGGACCGCGACCGTCCTCGGGGAGATCCTGGGCGCGGTCGACGTCTTCGAGCTGCGCCCTCGCATCGGGTACACGAGCGCGGCCGTCGCCGAGCGCATCCCGCGGTCCGAGCGCGTGCTCGACGTCGTCCTCACCGCCTCGTACGGCGTGACGGGTCGCTGGCGCGAGGAGTACGAGGAGTTCGACGAGGCCCAGGCGATGCTCATCCTGCGTCTGATGAACGTCGAGCACCTCGTCGACCGCACCTTCGGGACGCTCAGCGAGGGGGAGCGCAAGCGCGTCCTCATCGCCCGGGCGCTGATGACCGATCCTGAGCTGCTGCTCCTCGACGAGCCGGCGGCGGGCCTCGACCTCGGGGGCCGTGAGGACCTGGTCTCCAACCTGGGCAAGCTCGCGCGCGATCCCGAGGCCCCGGTCCTGGTGCTGGTCTCGCACCACGTGGAGGAGGTCCCGCCGGGCTTCACCCACGTGCTGATGGTGCGTGACGGCAAGATCACCGCCCAGGGCCCGATCGCCGAGACGCTGACCGCGCAGAACCTCGCGATCACGTTCCACATGCCGCTGATCCTCGAGGAGCGCGACGGCCGTTACGCGGCCCGCCGCGCGCCGCGCTGAGCCGACTCCTCCGCGCGGGGCGCACCACCGGTTTCGCACGTCCCCTAGAGTCACCGTCATGGACGGCTTCTGGGAGTGGCTCGGCGACAACGCCTGGGCGGCCTGGCTCGGGCTCGGCCTGGTGCTCGCGACCGCGGAGCTCGTGAGTCTCGATCTGGTCCTGCTCATGCTCGCCGTCGGCGCGTTCGCCGGGGCGGGCAGCGCTGCGCTCGGCGCGTCGATCGCCGTGAGCGCGGTGGTTGCGATCGTCGTGTCGCTCGCGATGCTGTTCCTGGCCCGCCCGTCGATGGTCAAGAAGCTGCACAGGGGTCCGGAGCTCAAGACGGGCACCAAGGCGCTGGTCGGGGCATCCGGCGTCACGCTCAGCGAGGTCGACGCCACGCAGGGCCAGATCAAGCTCGGCGGCGAGACGTGGACGGCGCGGTCGTTCGACCCCTCGGTGACGATCGGGCCGGGCACGAAGGTCGCCGTCTTCGAGATCGACGGAGCCACCGCTGTGGTCTATCCCGCGGAGTGAGGGACCCGCGCAGACCCTCAGGTGCCGTGCGCTAGTCTCCGGGGCACAGCATCCCGAGGCTCGAGGTGTCCCACATGACAGCGCTCATCATCCTGACACTGCTCGCGGTCGCGGTCGTCGTCGTTCTTGCGAAGTCGATCCAGATCGTTCCGCAGGCGCGTGCGGGGATCGTCGAGCGGTTCGGCAAGTACCGGACGACCCTCAACGCCGGCCTCAACGTCATCACGCCGTTCGTCGACAAGGTCTCGTTCAAGATCGACCTCCGCGAGCAGGTCGTGTCGTTCCCGCCGCAGCCGGTGATCACCGAGGACAACCTCGTCGTCTCGATCGACACGGTCATCTACTTCCAGGTGACCAACCCGATCGCCGCCACGTACGAGATCTCGAACTACATCCAGGCGATCGAGCAGCTGACGATGACCACGCTGCGCAACATCATCGGCGGCATGACCCTCGAGCAGACGCTCACCAGCCGCGACGAGATCAACACCAAGCTGCGGGGCGTCCTGGACGAGGCGACCGGCAAGTGGGGCATCCGGGTCAACCGTGTCGAGCTCAAGGGCGTCGACCCGCCGCCCTCCATCAAGGACTCGATGGAGAAGCAGATGCGCGCCGACCGCGACAAGCGCGCCGCGATCCTGCAGGCCGAGGGCAGCCGCCAGGCGGCGATCCTCGAGGCCGAGGGCGAGAAGCAGTCGCAGATCCTGCGCGCCGAGGGTGACCGCGAGGCTCAGATCCTCAGCGCCCAGGCCAAGCGCGAGTCGCAGATCCTGACCGCCCAGGGCGAGGCGCAGGCCATCTCGACCGTCTTCCAGGCGATCCACGACGGTCAGCCCGACCAGTCGCTGCTCGCCTACCAGTACCTCCAGATGCTCCCCGAGATCGCTCAGGGCGACGCCAACAAGCTCTGGATCATCCCGAGCGAGGTCGGCGACGCCCTCAAGGGGCTCGGGGCTGCGGTCGGTCAGATCCCCGCGGCGGTCGACGGTCCCCGCAAGCGCGTCTCGTACGACGAGGCGCCCGTGGACGAGGTGATGGAGCCCGATCTCACCGAGGCGCACCGGGCGGTGGACGAGGCGCTCGAGGCCGCGAAGGCCGCAGCGACGCCGGAGACACCCCACGGTCGTTCGGCCCTCCAGGCGGCGGCCACGGGCGAGGAGCCGGCCGAAGGGTGGGAGGACGACACCACCCAGCTCTGGGAAGACCCTCCCCGCACCGAGGGCTGACCGCGCGCGATCCGTCGTCAGCGGGTGGCGCTGACCACAGATCGGGCGCACACTGAGGAAAAGGTCAAGTCAGCCCCTCCTCAGGAGGTCGCCATGCGGTCTAGCAGCGTCCCCGAGCTCGTCCCGGTGCTCTCGCCGGGCAAGCACCGGAACCCCCGCAAGGGGGCATGCTTCATGGAGTTCGCGTCGTATCTCGCCGGCGAGAAGTGGAGCGACCAGCCGGCGTGCACCCACCCTCTGCTGGCCGGGCTCGCGCGCCTGGTCAACGACAACGTCACCGACGACACGCGCGTCACGATGGTGGAGCTGGTGCCACGCGTGGTCGGGCTCAACAGCCCAGATCCGCGCCTGCACGCGGCGATCTGCATCCGTGCGGCCACGATCGCGCTCCCGCTGTCGCCGCGCGCGCACCAGCGGGCGCTGGCTGTCGGGCTCCTCGCCTGCGAGCGCTACCTCGAGGAGACGGAGACGACGTTGCCCGAGGAGTTCACGCCCTTGATCGGCGAGGCGTTCGCTCAGGCGCCGAGCGCCGAGCAGTGGGCGCGTGGGTTCCGTCGAGGGCTCACGACGCACCCGAAGCACTTCGCACGACGCGCCGCCCCGCGCATCGTCCTCAACAGCGTCGACGGCGTCGTACGGTCGGTGAGCACCGACTCCGACGTCGTGCTGCGCCGGATGCTCGCCGAGGCCATCGGCGACTGCGAGCGTCTGATCAGTGCTGGTACGTCCCGAGAAGCGTCGCCCGCGCGAGCGTCTTGAACGCGAGGTTGAACGACACGACCGCCGGCGTCGCCTGATCGTCCACGCCCAGGCGCTCTTCGCCGACGGCGTGGACGACGAAGTAGTAGCGGTGCGGGCGGTCGCCCTCCGGCGGCGCCGCGCCGGCGTAGTCCGACGTGCCGAAGTCGTTGCGGACGTGGAACGCGCCGGCGGGCACGATGCCGCCCGAGCCGGCTCCCGACTCCAGCGCGCGCACGTCCCGCGGGATGTCGACCAGCACCCAGTGCCAGAACCCCGACGGCGTCGGAGCGTCCGGGTCGAAGCACGTGACGACGAAGCTCTTCGTGGTGTCCGGGAACCCCTCCCACGCCAGCTGCGGCGACCGGTTGCCTGCGGAGTACACCTGCGCCTCGTTCAGGGCGTCGCCGTCGCTCAGCTCGGTGCTCGTCACGGAGAAGGACGGCACCGGAGGGAGGAAGTCGTAGGGGTTCGGGGTCACCGCGCGGTCGAGCGTCATCGCATCTCCTGGAGGTCGGTTCGCTTCTCCACGGACGCTATCGCGTGAGCGCCCTCGGTAGCATCAGGGCGTGAAGCACGGACCCGGACTCACCCATCCGCCCTACCCCTCAGGCCTCGTCCTGGCGGGCCGGCGTGTCGTCATCGTCGGGGGAGGGCACGTCGCGGCGCGCCGGCTGCCGGCGTTCCTCGAGGCGGGAGCCGCGGTGACCGTGGTGTCGCCCGAGGTCGATCCGGTGGTCCGCGAGGCCGTCGACCGCGGCGAGGTCAGCCTCGTCCCTCGGGAGTACGAGTCCGGAGACCTGGACGGAGCGTGGTACGCGATGGCGTCGACCGACCGCCCTGCCGTCAACGCCGCCGTCCTCGAGGAGGCCAACGCGGCGCGGGTGTTCTGCGTCCGTGCCGACGACGCCCCGCTCGGGACGGCGTGGACGCCTGCCGTCGGTCACGTCGACGAGACGACCGTCGCCGTGCTCTCCAACCGCGACCCCGCCCGCTCGGCACGAACCCGTGACCGGCTCATCGCCGCGCTGCGCAGCCCCCAGGATGGCTGAGGTCATCGAGGTCGCCGACCCGTCCGACCCGAGGTTGCGCGACTACGTCGACCTGCGCGACGTTCAGCTCCGCAAGCTGCTGGAGTCCGAGCGCGGCGTGTTCATCGCGGAGGGCGAGAAGGTCGTCCGCCGCGCCTTGGAGTCGGGGCACCAGGCCCGTTCGTTCCTCATGGCGCCGCGCTGGCTGGAGACGCTGTCGGACGTGCTGGAGACCGCTGACGCGCCGGTGTACGTGATGAGCGAGAAGGCGATCGAGGGGGTGACGGGCTTCCACGTCCACCGCGGCGCGCTCGCGAGCCTCGACCGGCGTCCTGTCGCCCCGGTCGAGGAGGTGCTTGCAGGTGCCCGGCGCGTCGTCGTGGCCGAGGACCTGGTCGACCACACGAACATCGGTGCGGTCTTCCGCAGCGCCGCCGCGCTCGGCTTCGACGCCGTGATCCTGTCGCCGCGCTGCGCCGACCCGCTCTACCGACGCGCGATCAAGGTCTCGATGGGCTCGGTGTTCTGGCTCCCGTACGCCCGGGTCGAGGACTGGTACGGGTTCCCGGCGCTGCTGCGCGAGCTCGGCTGGACGAGCCTCGCGATGACCCTCGCCGAGGACGCTCGCGACCTGCGCGAGCTCGCCGGGACCGAGGTGGGGGAGCGGATCGCCGTGATGGTCGGCTCCGAAGGCGACGGCCTCTCCCCGCACTGGACGCGTAGCGCCGACGTCCGGGTGACCGTACCGATGGCCGCCGGGATCGACTCGCTCAACGTCGCTGCCGCCACCGCGGTCGCCTGCTGGGCCCTCGGCGGCACCCCCCACCCCAGCGCCTAGCGCCCGAGGGAGCGGGAGGTCAGAGGTCGTGGGCGCCGCTGACGCGGGCGACGGCGGGCCACTCCGGCGGGTAGTCCTCGGCGATCGCCTCGGCCTGCTTGTAGAGCTTCTTGCGCGCCCGCGAGGAGACGCGGTCGCCGAAGACGGTGCCCATCAGGTGGTCGGTCTCGTGCTGCAGGCAGCGCGCGAGCGTGCCGCCCTCGCCGACGTACGTGACGGGCGTGCCGGTGTGGTCGGTGCCGTCGACCTGCGACCAGTCGGGCCGCGCGCAGAACGTGTACGCGCCGGGCAGCGAGAGGCAGCCCTCCTCGCTGTCGTCGAGGTTGCGGTCGCCGGCGTCGGGGAGCGTGAGCACCGGGTTGCACACGACGCCCGCGACACGCTTGCCGGCGCCGTCGGTGCAGTCGAACACGAAGACCTGGAGGTCGACACCGATCTGGTTGGCGGCGAGCCCGGCGCCCTCCGCGGCGTACATCGTGGCGAACATGTCCGCGACGAGCCTCTCCAGCTCCTCGTCGTACTCCGTGACCGGCTGCAGCTTGTGGTGCATCACGGGCTCACCCCACCGGGTGATCGGACGTACGGTGCCTCCGGAGGGCAGGGTCACGGACAACGGGGGCTCCTTCAAGGGCGTACGAGGCCTGCGGGGACTGACGGGGGAAGGGTATCTCGACAAGAATCACGGGTTGCTGTGCACATTTGTGCAACTCAGAGTTACAGTAGGCCCCAGTCCTACTCGTATGACTCACCAGGAGACGCTGTGACCGCGCACTCGACGCGCCGAGACCCGATGAGCAAGGGGCTCGCCGTCCTCAACCGGATCGCCTCACTCCCCGTCCTCGACCGGCTCAACCTGCGCGGCCCGTCCGAGCAGGCGGTCTACCACGGCGCGCGCGTCGGGTTCCGTACGGCCGCGGCGGTCAGCCGGGGCTTCACCCGGGTCCCCGGCAAGGGCGCCCCGGTACGCCCGGTGGCCGCGCGCGAGAGCGGGATCTTCGACCTGACGCCGACCGAGGACCAGCAGATGCTCGTCGGTCTCGTCGACGAGTTCGCCGCCGAGGTGGTGCGCCCCGCCGTGGAGAAGGCCGAGGCGGCCACCGACACGCCGAGCGACCTCGTCGCCGCCGCCGCCGAGCTCGGTCTCCCGCTCCTGGGCCTGCCCGAGGACCTCGGCGGTCTTGCCGCGGAGCGTTCGGCGACCACCGGTGCGCTGGTCGCCGAGGCGCTGGGCAAGGGCGACATGGGCATCGGCGCGGCGCTGCTGGCCCCCGGCTCGGTCGCCACCGCGATCGGCCTGTGGGGTGACGCGGCGCAGCAGGCGACTTATCTGCCGGCGTTCACCGGTGCGGACGTCCCCGCCGCCGCGCTGGCGGTCGCCGAGCCGTACGCGCTGTTCGACCCGATGGCGCTGCGCACGACCGCCCGCAAGGTGCCGGGCGGGTACGTCCTCGAAGGCGTGAAGTCCGGCGTGATCCGCGGCGCTGCCGCCGAGCTGTTCGTCGTCGCCGCACGGCTCGACGACGATCGCCACGGGCTGTTCGTCCTCGAGTCGACCACCCCAGGGCTCCTGATCGAGACCGACCCGTCGATGGGTCTGCGTGCGGCCGCGCTCTCTCGCCTCGTGCTGGACGGCGTCACGGTCAGCGACGACGCGCTGCTCGCCGAGAGCGTCGACGGCTACGCCGACTCGGTGCGCCTGGCGCGCATCGCGTGGAGCAGCCTCGCCCTGGGCGCGATGCGCGCGGTCCTGGACTACGTCGGCCCGTACGTGAAGGAGCGCAAGGCGTTCGGCGAGCCGGTCGCGCACCGCCAGAGCGTCGCGTTCATGGTCGCCGACATCGCGATCGAGCTCGAGGGCGCCCGGCTGGCGACGCTGCGCGCCGCCTCGCGCGCCGACCTCGGGATGCCGTTCGCGCGCGAGGCTGCGCTCGCACGCCGGCTCTGCACGGACTACGGCATGAAGATCGGGACGGACGGCGTCCAGCTGCTGGGCGGGCACGGGTTCACCAAGGAGCACCCGGTCGAGCGGTGGTACCGCGACCTGCGTGCCGTCGGCGTGATGGAGGGCGGGCTCCTCGTCTGAGGGGGCCGCAGAAGAGGAAGAGCAGCAGATGATCAATCTCGAGACGCCGAAGAAGTTCCGTACGTTCGTCGAGCAGGCCCATCGGGTCGCGACGGAGTTCCTTCGCGCCAACTCGCGCAAGTACGACCTCGCCGAGCACACGTACCCCAAGGAGCTCGACATCCTCGCCGCCCTCGTGGACGGCATGGGCGACTCTGGGGAGGGGCAGGGCGCGGGCGCCACCGGAGTGCGGCGGGCCTCCGGCGACAGCGGTGACGGTGTGCGCAACGCCTCCAACATGGCGTCCGTCCTGTCCGTGGCCGAGACGTGCTGGGGTGACGTGGGCCTGACGCTGTCGATGCCGCGGCAAGGCCTCGGCAACTCGGCCATCGCGTCGGTCGCGACCGATGAGCAGCTCGAGCGCTTCAAGGGCATGTGGGCGTCGATGGCGATCACCGAACCCGCCTGCGGGTCGGACTCGGCCGCGATCACGACGACCGCCGTGAAGGACGGCGACGCGTACGTGCTCAACGGCGAGAAGATCTTCGTCACCTCGGGGGAGCGCAGCGACGCGGTCGTCGTGTGGGCAACCCTCGACAAGTCCCTCGGCCGGGCCGCGATCAAGTCGTTCGTGGTCCCGAAGTCGCTGCCCGGCATCACCGTCGAGCGGCTCGAGCACAAGCTCGGCATCAAGGCCTCCGACACCGCGACGATCGTCCTCGACAACTGCCGCGTGCCCGCGGAGAACCTCCTCGGCGATCCGGAGGTGCACGTCGACAAGGGCTTCGCCGGCGTCATGCAGACCTTCGACAACACCCGCCCTCTCGTCGCGGCGATGGCGGTCGGGTGTGCGCGCGCCTCGCTGGACCGTACGCGCGAGATCCTCGAGGAGGCGGGCGTCGTCGTGGACTACGACCGTCCCGCGATGGCGCAGTCCGCGGCGGCCGCGACCTTCCTGCGGATGGAGGCCGACTGGGAGGCGGCCTACCTGATGATGCTCGAGGCGGCGTGGATGGCTGACAACCGCAAGCCGAACTCGCTCGAGGCGTCGATGGCCAAGGCGAAGGCCGGCCGCGTCGGCAACCAGATCACGCTCACGTGCGTCGAGCTGGCGGGGACGCTCGGCTACGGCGAGGACGAGCTCCTCGAGAAGTGGGCCCGCGACTCGAAGATCCTCGACATCTTCGAAGGCACGCAGCAGATCCAGCAGCTCATCGTCGCCCGACGCGTCCTGGGCCTGAGCTCGGCTGAGCTCAGGTAGAGACACCCTCGTGCCCCAGGTCGGCCGCCTCACCGACCGTCCTGGACCCGTCACGGCGACGTGGCGCTCCCAGCCCCGGCTGCTGCCCCCGCGCCGGGGCTGGGGTGCGCGTGCCGACGCTTCGTGACATCACCGATGCCGACGGCTGCGGGCTGGTTACCCTTGCCGCTATGACCACGCCTGCGCAGGTGCCGTTCGACCTCACGCACGACGTCGAGTACGAGGTGACACGGCTGCTCCGCCGCGCTCGGCTGCGTGGTCTGGGGACGATCGCCCAGATCCATCCCGAGCTCGACTTCGCCTCGTACCTGCTGCTCGTCGCGATCTCCGACGCCAAGCCGGGAGGTGGCGGCATCCGCGGGTCCGACCTCGCCGACGCCGTCAGCGTGCACAAGTCGACGGTCAGCCGCGGCATCGCGCAGCTGGAGCGGCTCGGCCTCGTCGAGCGGGTGCCCGACCCGACCGACGGCCGCGCCCGCCTGATCTCCCTCACCCCCGTCGCGGCCGAGCGGATCGCCGCCGTCCAGGCAGCACGCCGCGCCACCCTCGCCCGCGCCATCGCCGACTGGGACGAGCAGGACCTGGACGTCCTCGCCCAGCTCCTCGGCCGTCTGAACGCCGGGCTGGAGAGGCCCGTGGAGTGAGGTCCGCAGGGATCTCTGGGAGGGTAGGAGCATGAGCAATCTCGAGAAGCCAGTCATCGAGTTCCCCGAGGGCGACGAGCCCGAGGACCTCGACATCCTCGACATCGTCGAGGGCACCGGAGCCGAGGCGAAGCCCGGCGACTACGTGACGGTGCACTACGTGGGAGTCAAGTTCCGTGACGGTGCCGAGTTCGACGCGTCCTGGAACCGCGGAGAGTCGATCCGGTTCCCGCTCCAGGGCCTCATCCAGGGGTGGCAGGAGGGCATCCCCGGCATGAAGGTCGGAGGGCGCCGTCAGCTGACCATCCCGCCGCACAAGGCGTACGGCCCGGCCGGCGGCGGTCACCCGCTTTCGGGCGAGCCGCTGATCTTCGTGATCGACCTGCTGGGCGTCGGCTGAGCGACACCGACGAGCCTGGGCGGGGGCCGCGGTCGGACCGGCCGCGGCACCCGGTCAGGACCACGGCGTGACCGGACGCTCCTGCGCCACGCCGTCGACGCGGCGGTCGACCCGCTCGTCGAAGAAGGCCACCATCCCCGCGACCGGGGTCGCGTCGTGACGGGGCGAGGGGTAGGACCACGCGACGTCCTGACCGACCTCGCCCGGTGACGCGTACGACCAGGACCGCGCCGTTCCCTTGTACGCGCACACCGAGGTGGTGTCCGACGCGTCGAGGAGGTCGTCCCTGACGTCGTCCCACGGCAGGTAGTACCGCGGCGGGAGCCACGTCTCCAGGAGCATCACGGGCCGGCGGCTGTCAGCGAGCACCTGCCCGTCGACCGCGACCTCGACGTGACGGTCGCTCGCGAGACAGTCGATGCGCGAGAACGGGTCGTGCGGATGGCCCACCATCTCCTCGTCCTCCTCCAGCCAGTGGTCGAACGCCGCCCAGTCCAGCACCACGTACCCGCGCAGCGCGGGGTCGTCGGGAGCGAACGCGGCGCCGTCGAGCACCGCCTCGGGCGTACGGAGGTCGAGCGCGGTGCCGTCGGTGGTGTGGGCACCGAAGCCGGTGCTCGGGTCGAGCACGGGCGATCCACCCTCGTCGATCTGCACGGCGTGCTCCTCACCGCGCCCGGCGGCGGCGTCCACGGTCTCGGCAGCGACGTGCGCGACCGGGACGGCGTACGAGGGCACGATCCGGCGCGGTTCCCAGACGAGCAGCGCCGCGGTGCTGTCCACGACGGTCGTCGTGCCGACGAGCGCCCGGACCCGCTGAGGCACCGGGTGCGCCCTCAGGTCCTCGCGCGCGGCCCCGAGCGTGTCACGCATCCACGTGGTCATCCTCTCAGTGTGCGCGTACGGGGTGCCGGGCGCGCGGAGCATGCGCACCCCGCCGGTACGGTAGAGACGATGAGCAACTTCTCGGGACGTCCTCCGCGACGCGCGGCCCTCACGGCGGGTGGCGCGCTCGCCGTGCTCCTCGCCGTCTCGGCCTGCTCCGCAGACGAGCCGGCCGATCCCGGCCCGAAGGAGCCGGCCGAGCCGACGCTGTCCAGCCTGGGCGAGCTGTCGGGCCTCACGATGATCGACACGTCGTGGGAGAGCTTCCGTACGGCGAAGGTGACCGCGGTCACGGGGCGCCCGGACTCGCGTGCCGTGGACGTCACGTACGAGGCGAGCGACGCCACGTGCGAGCGCTTCGCGGGCTTCGCCGAGGACCGGACCGACGACGAGCTCCAGGTGACGATCGTGATCGGGCGGGAGGACGGCTGCGAGCCGGGCGCACCGGTCCCCACCACCACGTCGATCCCGCTCAAGGAGCCTCTCGGCACGGTGACGCCGGTCGCCTCCCCGTTCTCCAAGGAGTCGATCGCGATCGGATGAGCCGGTCTGCGCTCAGCCGATCGCGTCGATGAGCTTCGTCACCCGCTTGGCAGACACCGTCGTCGCGGTGCGCAGGCGCTGGGCGAAGAGGCTCACCCGCAGCTCCTCGAGCGCCCACCGCGCCTCGAGCACGGCGTCGGAGCGGCGCTCGACGTCGGGGAGGTTCTCGACGACGTCGTAGAAGCGGGCCTCCAGGTCCTGGACGGTGTCGCGCTTGTGCGCCTCGCTGCGGTCGTCGGCGTGCTGCAGCCGGTGCGCGGCGGCACGGAGGTAGCGCGGCAGGTGCCGCAGGTGCTCCAGCCCGGTCTCGGCGACGAAACCGTCGTACACGAGCCAGGAGACCTGCACCTCGACGTCACGCACGATCTGCGGCTTCGCGGTGCGGTAGCGGTCGAGATCGCCGCGCAGCGCGCCGAGGTCGGAGATCGTGCGTTCGACCTCTCGTGCGACGGCGAGCGTCTGGGCGTACCCCTCCGAACGCACCTGCTCGCGCAGCAGCGCGAACGCCTCACCGTCGCGGACGACCGCCCGCCCGGTGACGGCGTCGATGCCGGCCAGGACGCAGTCGGCCATGAGCAAGGACGTCGACCGGTACGGCGCGCCGGCGAGGACGAGCAGCGACCGCGTGCCGAGGTCCTTCGAGACCTGGGCGGCAGGCGAGCTGGTGTTGAGCGCGAGGAGCCTGCGCACACCCTCGCGCATCGCGATCTCGGCGTGCTGCGCCGACGCGAACACCTTGAGGTCGACGTGCGTGACGCGGTCGACGAGCGCCGGGTACGCGGTCACCTCGTGGCCGCGGCTGGTCGACGTCACCTCCGAGGGGATCGTCCCGAGGTCCCAGGCGAGGATCCCGTCGCGCTCGATGCTGCTCGACGCGGCGGCGATCGTGGCACCGACCTTCGGACGCAGCGCGAGGCGGAGGCTGTCGAGGTCCTTCCCGCGTGCCACCTCGGTCTCCCCGTCGAGGACGCGGAACGTCACCCGCAGGTGCCGGGGGAGGGAGGACAGGTCGAACGTCTCCGGCTTCACCACGTCACCGGTCAGCGCGCGCAGCCCGGCCGACATCGCCTCCGCGACCGGCAGCGAGGTGTCGAGCGGCAGCGCCATCAGGCGTCGGGCGACGTCAGGTGCAGGGACGAACTGCCGCCGGACCTGCTTGGGGAGGCCGCGCAGCAGCGCCGTCACCAGCTCCTGGCGGTATCCAGGGACGCCCCACAGGAACGCGGTCTCGTCCAGGTCGGCCAACCGCTCCAACGGCACGTCCACGGTGACGCCGTCGACGTCGCTGTCGGGCTCGAACGCGTACGACAGCGGCAGGGCGAGGCCGGCTGACTCCCAGGTCGTCGGGTAGGCGTCGAGCGACACGGTGTCGGCCTCGTCGCGGACCAGGTCCTCCGGAGTCAGGTCGAGGAGGTCGGGCTGGCGTCGGCGTGCCTTCTTCCACCAGGAGTCGAAATGGCGGACCGAGACGACCTCGGGTCCGACACGCTCGTCGTAGAACGCGAACAGTGCCTCGTCGTCGACGCGGATGTCGCGTCGGCGGACCCGGTCCTCGATGCCTTCGATCTCGGCGAGGACCTCGGCGTTGTGAGTCCAGAACGGGTGGTGGGTGCTCCACTCGCCCTGCACGAGCGCGTGGCGGATGAACAGCTCGCGCGCGACCTCGCGGTCGACCTTGCCGTACGAGACGAGCCGGTCCGCGACCACGGGCACCCCGTACAGGGTCACGCGTTCGTGCGCCATGACGGCGCCGCGGCGGCGCGACCAGTGGGGCTCGGAGTACGTGCGCTTGAGGAGGTGCGCGCCTTCCTCCTCGATCCACGCGGGCTCGACCTTGGCGACCGTACGGGCGAAGAGACGTGAAGTCTCGACGAGCTCGGCGGCGACCACCCACTGCGGCGGCTTCTTGGCGAGGCCGGAGCCGGGGAAGAGCGCGAAGCGGGCGTTGCGGGCGCCGAGGAAGTCGCGCGTGTCGCCCTCGCGGAGCCCGATGTGGGAGAGCAGGCCGGCGAGCGCGGCCTGGTGGACCCGGTCGGGGTCGCCGGGTGTGCTGTTGAGGTCGAGGCCCATGCCGCGGCACTGGTCGCGCAGCATCGCGTGGACGTCCTGCCACTCGCGGATGCGCAGGAAGTGGAGGTACTCGTCGCGCACCATCCGGCGGAACGCGTTGCCCGAGAGCGCGCGACGCTGCTCGCGGAGGTAGTTCCACAGGTTGAGGTAAGCGAGGAAGTCCGAGGTCGAGTCGCTGAACCGCGCGTGCTTCGCGTCGGCCTGCTGCTGCGCCTCGAGCGGCCGCTCGCGAGGGTCCTGGATCGACAGCGCCGAGACGATCACGAGCATCTCGCGCAGCACCCCGTACGAGGACGCCGCGACCAGCATGCGCGCCAGGCGCGGGTCGAGCGGGAAGGCGGCGACCTGCCGCCCCGTCTCGGTGAGCGACGAGCGCATCCCCCTGGCGCCCTCGGTGAGAGCGCCGAGCTCCTCGAGGAGGCTGACGCCGTCGCGCACGGCACGCTGGTCGGGCGGGTCGAGGAACGGGAAGTCCTCGACCGGGCCGAGGTCGAGCGAGGCCATCTGCAGCAAAACGGCGGCGAGGTTCGTGCGGAGGATCTCCGGGTCGGTGAACTCCGGGCGGCCCTCGTAGTCCTCCTCGGAGTAGAGGCGGATGCAGATGCCGTCCGAGGTACGCCCGCAGCGGCCGGCGCGCTGGTTCGCGCTGGCCTGCGAGACGGGTTCGATCGGCAGCCGCTGGACCTTGAGCCGCTGGCTGTAGCGGGAGATGCGGGCCGTGCCGGGGTCGATGACGTACCGGATGCCGGGCACGGTCAACGACGTCTCGGCGACGTTCGTCGCGAGCACGATCCGGCGCCCGGTGTGGGGTTCGAAGACCTTGTGCTGCTCGGCCGCCGACAGCCGGCCGTACAGCGGGAGCACCTCCGTACGCCGCAGCTTGCGGTCGCGCAGCATGTCCGCGGCGTCGCGGATCTCGCGCTCGCCCGACAGGAACACGAGGACGTCGCCGTCGGACTCGCGTCCCAGCTCGTCGACGGCGTCGCTGATCGCAGCGAGCACGTCGCCGTCCTCGCGCTCGGCGAGCGGACGGTAGCGGACCTCGACGGGGTACGTCCGCCCGCTGACCTCGATGATCGGCGCCGGGTTGCCGTCGGCGTCGGCGAAGTGCTCGGCGAACCGCTGGGGGTCGATCGTCGCGGAGGTGATGACGACCTTGAGGTCGGGCCGCCGGGGGAGGAGCCGCTTGAGGTAGCCGAGCAGGAAGTCGATCGTCAGCGACCGCTCGTGCGCCTCGTCGACGATCACGGTGTCGTAGCGCAGCAGCAGCGGGTCGTCGTGGATCTCGGCCAGCAGCACGCCGTCGGTCATGACGCGGACGAGCGTGTCGCGGCTCGAGCGGTCGTCGAAGCGCACCGCGTAGCCGACCTGCTCCCCGAGGCTTGACTTGGTCTCCTCGGCGATGCGGGCGGCGACGCTGCGGGCGGCGATCCGCCGCGGCTGCGTGTGGGCGATCGTGCCGCGCACCCCGCGGCCGAGAGCGAGGGCGATCTTCGGCAGCTGCGTGGTCTTGCCCGAGCCGGTCTCGCCGGCGACGACCACGACCTGGTGCGCCTCGATCGCGTCGGCGATGTCGTCGCGACGGTCGGTGACGGGCAGCTCGGCGGGGTACTCCAGCGCCGGCACGGAGGCCGCCCGGCGGGCGACCCGACGTTCGGCCGCCTCGACCTGCTTCTCGAGCTCGGCGATCTCGTGCGTACGGCGGCCCGCGTCGCGCTGGGACGCGGCGCGGTCCAGGCGGCGGCGCAGGCGTCGCTCGTCGCGCAGCGACACCTCGCGCAGCCGCGTGCGCAGCTCGCCGACGGTCATCCGAGAACCCCTAGGGCTGTAGTGATCAGGGAAGGTTCAGCGCGTCCTTGAACAGCGCGTACCCGACGAACGCGACGATGTCGAGGACCGCGTGCGCCACGACCAACGGGACGACGCGCCCGGTCCGCTGGTACCAGTACCCGAACACGATACCCATCACCGCGTTGCCGAGAGCCGGCCCGATGCCTTGGTAGAGGTGGTACGAGGCGCGGATCACCGCGCTGGTCGCGAGCACCGTCCAACGGTTCCAGCCCAGCTGGGTCAGCCGCCACATCAGGTACCCGACGACGATGACCTCCTCGAGCACCGAGTTCATCAGCGCCGACGCGAGGAGGACGGGGATGCGCCACCAGTGGTCGTCGAGCGCGCTGGGGACGATCGTCGCGGTGATCCCGAGCGCGCGCCCGACGAAGTAGAGGCCGAGCCCCGGGATGCCGATGAGCGCCGCGAGGCCGACCCCCCAGCCCGCGTCGCCGGCCGCCGAGCCGCGGCCGATGCCGAGCACGCGGCGCGGACGGTCGCCCGACCGGACCAGCAGGTACAGCACGAGCGCGACCGGCATCAGCGCGAAGCCGATGCCGAGCACCTGGTACGTCAGGTCGAGCCACGGACGGTCGCTGCGCGAGGCGTTGAGCGTCGCCGTCTGCTCGGCCAGCGGCCCCCGGGTCAGCTTCGCGATCAGCGACACCGTCGCGTACACGCCCGACTGCAGCAGCGAGAGCAGGAGGACGATCCAGACCTCGGTGCTCAGCAGCCGCCGCTCGGGGGCGGCGACGCGGGCGGGATCGGGGACGAGCGTGCCCGGGAAGGCAGGGGCCACCGGACTCAGAGCTTCTTGGCGGACAGGGTGTCGCAGGCGTTGAGGGTGCCGGCCTCGTACCCGGCCAGGAACCAGCGCTGGCGCTGCTCGGCCGAGCCGTGGGTCCAGCTCTCCGGGTTGACCCGCCCGGTGGCCGACTCCTGGATGCGGTCGTCACCGACGGCGGCGGCGGCCGAGAGGGCCGAAGAGATGTCGGACTTGGTCAGCGGCTTGATCAGCGTGGTGCCGTCCTCGTCCTGGGTGTTGGCTGCGTGGTGGGCCCACACGCCGGCGAGGCAGTCGGCCATCAGCTCGACCCGTACGGCGCCGGAGGTCGGGCCCTGACGGTCCTGCTGCGCGTACTGAAGGACGCCGAGGATGTTCTGGACGTGGTGACCGTACTCGTGCGCGACCACGTACATCTGCGCGAGAGCGCCGTCGTCGGCTCCGAAGCGTGACGTCAGCTCGTCGAAGAACGCCGCGTCGATGTAGATCTGCTCGTCGGTCGGGCAGTAGAAGGGACCGACCGCGTTGCTCGCGGTGCCGCACGGCGACTGGGTCTGCCCCGAGTAGAGGACGGTGTAGGCGTCGCGGTACTGCCGGTTCGCGTCGGCCGGCAGGGCGTCACGCCAGTAGTCCTGGACGCTGTTGACCGTGCCGACGATCCGGCAGGTCACGTCGCGGTTGGCGTCGGCACCGGTCTGGCACTGCGAGAAGTCCGCCTCGGACGCGCCCGCCTGCTGGACCTGCGAGGTGTCGAATGCGGCGCCGCCGCCCTGGTCGAACGGGTTCACGCCGAGCAGGAGGCCGATGACGAGCAGGATGATCGAGCCGGCACCACCGCCGATGAGAACTCCGCCTCGGCTGGAGCCCCCGCTGCGCACCTGGCTCGTGTCGAGATCGGCGCCTTCGTTGAACGTCATGGTCGGAGTCTAGGACGCGCGCGTGCGCCCGGCGGCGCGAGCGTTCACGCGGCACGCAGGGCGGCTGTCGTCACCGCGGCGACGACCACGACGACGACCAGCGGCGCGCGAAGGACCGCGGCGGCGACGCCGGCCGCGACCCCGGCTGGACGGGCGGCGTCGGCGGGGGAGGAACCGTCGAAGAGCGCTCCGGTGAGTGCGACTGCGACCAGGAGCACCGCGACCGCGCGGTCCACCAGTCCTCGGACGTCGTCGGTCATCGGCATCCGGCCTCCTGCCGCGACCCCGCCGAACCGCAGTGCGTACGTCCCCAGGGCCAGGACGGTGAGGCCGACGACGAAACCCGCGGCGCTCACGGTCGCCTGCCTGACCCCGGTCGGCGGTGCTGGGGCCGTCGTACGAGGCCGGCCAGCGGGACGACGAGGAGACCCAGCAGCGCGGCCACGGGCGCGAGCCCGGGTGCGAGGTGGGGGAGCGCGACGACGGCGACCGCACCGCCGACCGCGGCGGCCGCGAGGGTCTCCCTCTGGCGCAGCGCCGACAGCGCCAGGGCGGCGATGACGGCTGGGAACACGGCGTCGAGGCCCCACACGCCCGGGTCCGGCACGACCCGGCCCAGCCCCGCGCCGAGCACCGCCCCGAGCGGCCACGCGACCGCGATCCCGAGACCGCAGACCCAGAACGCCCGACGGCCGGCGGCCCTCGTGGGTGCGGCGGTGGCGAGCGCCGTCGTTTCGTCGTTGACCAGGTGCGCACCGACCGCCCGCTCCCGGCCCGGACGCAGCAACGGCGCGAGCGCCATCCCGTACGCGGTGGTCCGCACGTTGACGAGGAGCCCCGCGGCCGCAGCGACGACAGGATGGGCTCCGGCTGCCGCGAGCGCGACGAAGAGCAGCTCCGAGGAGGCGCCGAGCACGCCGACCGCGAGCAGGACCACCTGCCACAGCGCGAAGTCGGCACTCGTCGCGCTCACCCCGTACGAGACGCCGATCAGCGCGACGGTGAGGCAGAGCGGGAGCACGGTCCTTGCGAAGGACCGATCAAGTGTTCGCCAAACCGAACGCATCGTTCTAGCATGAGAGGGTGAGCACCGATCGTCAAGCCGAACACGCAGACTTGTCTACCGAACGGCCGACCGACCTCCGTCCCGTCGTGGCGCGTGCACTGCGCCATGAGCGCACGGCGGCAGGCCTGAGCCTCTCGAAGCTCGCCCAGCAGGCCGGCGTCGCGAAGTCGACGCTGTCCCAGCTGGAGGCAGGGAGCGCGAACCCCAGCGTCGAGACGCTGTGGGCGCTGAGCACGGCGCTCGGCATCCCGTTCTCGCGCCTGGTCGACGCCGAGACGCCCCATGTCGCGGTGGTCAGGGCGGGGACGGGACCGCAGGTCGCGGCAGGCGAGGCGGCGTACGCGGCGACGCTCTTGTCGGCCTGCCCTCCGCACGCACGGCGCGACCTCTACCTGGTGACCGCCGAGCCTGGCTCTGCGCGGCGGTCCGAGCCGCACCCGCGGGGCACCGTCGAGCACGTCGTCGTCAGCGCGGGGCGCGCGCGCGTGGGTCCGGCAGACGACCCAGTCGTGCTCGACCCCGGCGACTACATGGTCTATCCGGGCGATGTGCCGCACGTGTTCGAGGCGCTCCAGCCCGCGACCACGGCGGTCGTCGTGACGGAGCAGCGGTGACGCGCGGAGCGGCCCGATAGCCTTCACCCGTGACTGACACGCGCGCTCTCGGGTTCACCGTGCCGGCGTCGCTCGGGGGATCCGACGAGGTCCGCCGACGTGGCCTGCGCCGCATGCGCACTCTCGCGACGAGCCTGCTCGTCCTCGCCGCGATCGTGTACGCCTTCACGTACGGGGAGGAGGGCGGGCTCGGGTACGTCAACGCCGGCGCAGAGGCGGCGATGGTCGGTGCGCTCGCGGACTGGTTCGCCGTGACCGCGCTCTTCAAGCACCCGCTCGGCCTCCCGATCCCGCACACCGCGCTCATCCCCAAGCGGAAGGACGCCCTCGGCGCCAGCCTGCAGGAGTTCGTGTCCGACAACTTCCTCAACGAGGCGGTCGTCCGCGAGCGGGTCGAGGCGGCCCGCATCAGCCTGCGGATCGGGCAGTGGGTCTCGCGCCCCGAGCACGCGCGCCGCATCGTCGACATCGGCTCGCGCGTCCTGCGCGACGGGCTGTCGCGCATCGACGACGACGACGTGGCCGCGATCGTTCGCGAGGTCGTGGTGCCGCGGCTGAAGTCCGAGGAGCTCAGCCCAGCAGCCGGCCAGGCGCTGGGCGAGATCGTCCGCGACGGGGCGCACCACGGGCTGGTCGACATCGGGGTCGAGGAGATGCACCGCTGGCTCCTCGAGAACCAGGAGACCGTCGAGGGCATGGTCGCCGACCGTGCGCCGTGGTGGACACCGCAGTGGGTCGACGACAAGATCTCGACCCGTCTCTACCGCGAGGCGCTCGCGTGGGTCGACGACGTCCGGTCCGATCCGGAGCACCGCGTACGCCAGTCGCTCGACGCGTTCCTCGTGACGCTGTCCGAGGACCTGCAGCACGACCCGGACACCATCGCGCGTGCGGAGGCGTTGAAGGAGCGGGTGCTGTCGCAGCCGCGTGTCGTCGACGTCGCGGTCGCGCTGTGGAGCGGGCTGCGGCAGGCGCTGCTCGACTCCCTCGACGACGCTGCGGGCATGCTGCGCAGCCGTACGGAGACGATCCTGCGCGAAGCCGGCGAGCGGGTCGCCTCCGACACCGAGCTCCAGGCGCGCCTCGACCGGACGCTCAGCGACACCGCCGCCTTCGTCGTCACGAACTACGGTGACGAGATCGCGACCGTGATCTCCGAGACGGTCAACCGGTGGGACGGCAAGGAGGCGTCGCGCAAGATCGAGCTCCACGTCGGACGCGACCTGCAGTTCATCCGGATCAACGGCACGGTCGTCGGCGCGCTGGCCGGGGTCACGATCCACGCCTTGTCGCACCTGCTGTGACGGGACCGGGCCTTAGGCTGGGCCCGTGAGTGAGCGATTCGCCTCCGTCGAGGACGTGACCGACCGTCTGGCCGAGCTCGGCTACCTCGCGTCGCCGTCCGTCGCGACCACCGTGTTCCTGGCCGACCGGCTCGACAAGCCGCTGCTGGTCGAAGGGCCGGCCGGTGTCGGCAAGACCGAGCTGGCGCGCGCCGTCGCGCAGGCCACGGGAGCCGACCTCGTACGGCTCCAGTGCTACGAGGGGGTCGACGAGGCGCGGGCGCTCTACGAGTGGAACCACGCCAAGCAGCTCCTGCGCATCACCGCCGGTCGGGGCGAGACGTGGGACGAGACGCGCGACGACATCTTCACCGACGGGTTCCTGCTCGCCCGGCCGCTGCTCCAGGCGATCCGCTCCGAGACGCCGCGCACGCTCCTCATCGACGAGGTCGACAAGGCCGACATGGAGATCGAGGGCCTCCTGCTGGAGGTCCTCAGCGACTACGCGATCACCGTCCCCGAGCTCGGCACGCTGACCGCGCGGCACGCGCCGTTCACCGTGCTCACCTCCAACGCCACCCGTGAGCTGAGCGAGGCCCTGCGTCGTCGCTGCCTCTTCCTGCACATCGACTTCCCGGACCCCGAGCTGGAGGAGCGCATCGTCCGGACCCGCGTCCCGGGCGTCGACGAGGTGCTCGCCGCCTCCCTCGTACGGGTCGTCAACGCGCTGCGCCGCATCGACCTCCGCAAGGCGCCGTCGGTCTCGGAGAGCATCGACTGGGCCCGTACGCTCCTGGCGCTCGGTGCCGACACCCTCGACGAGGCCGTCGTCCGCGAGACGCTCGGGGTCCTGCTCAAGCACACCGACGACATCGCGCGTGCGCGCCAGCACCTGCAGCTCGACGAGGCGGACGTACGACGATGAGCGAGGCGCTGCCGGCGAGACTGGTCGCGATGGTCGAGGCGCTGCGCGGCCACGGACTCGTCGTCGGCACGAGCGAGACGGTCGACGCCGCGCGCGCGATGGAGGTGCTCTCGCTCGCCGACCGCACGCTCCTGCGTGAAGGGCTGGCGGCGTCCCTGGTCCGGCGGACCGGGCAGCGCAGAGTCTTCGACGCCGTCTTCGACGTGTACTTCCCTCTGGGTGTCGGCGCGCGCGAGAACGACCGCGAGGCGGACGCTGCCTCCGAGCCGCAGGACTCGGTCGGGTCTCTGCGCGACGCGCTCGTCGACGCCCTCGCGCGGGGCAGCAGCCAGGCGCTCGAAGACGTCGCCGCGTCGGCCGTCGAGGCGCTCGGGCAGGTCCACGGCGGCGAGGGCCCCGGCGCGTCAGGGTCGGGCTGGTCGGCGCGCCAGACCTTGGAGCAGTTGCGCCCGCAGACGACAATCGTGCGCGCCCTGGCCGCGCGCGGAAGCAGCGAGGGGTTCGTCGAGCGCCTCGACCGCGACGAGGTCCGCCGCGATGTCGAGCGGTTCCGCGCGCTCGTCCAGACCGAGGCGACGCGGCGCACCGCCGAGGTGCGCGACCGCGACCGCGTGGCCAGGTACGCCGTGCGGCCCGACGCCGAGCAGGTCGAGTTCCTCTCGGCGAGCCGTGACCAGGTCCTCGAGCTGCGCCGGACCGTCCAGCCGTTGGCGCGACGACTCGCGACCCGGCTCTCGGCACGCCGTCGACGACGCAACCGCGGCCAGGTCGACATCCGGCGGACGCTGCGGCGTTCGATGTCGTACGGGGGAGTGCCGCTGAGCCCGGCGTACGAGCACCGGCGCAAGGCCCGTCCTGAGCTCGTGCTGCTGTGCGACGTCTCGGGGTCGGTCGCGGGGTTCGCCGGCTTCACGATGCTCCTCGTGCAGGCGCTGCGCGACCAGTTCAGCAAGGTGCGCGTGTTCGCGTTCGTGAACCACACCGACGAGGTGACCGAGCTGATCACGTCGGGCGAGGCGGACCCTGCCGCGCTGGCGGAGCGGATCATGGCGAACGCGAACGTCGCCCCGTGGCACCCGTCGAGCGACTACGGCCGCTCGCTGCGCTCGTTCGTCAGCCGGTACGGCGCCGCAATCGGCCCGCGGACGAGCGTGCTGATCCTCGGTGACGCGCGCTCCAACCACCTCGACCCCGACCTCGACGCGCTGCGCGACATCGTCGGCCGCGCGCGCCGGACGTTCTGGCTCAACCCCGAGCACGAGAGCCGGTGGGGGCTCGGCGACTCCGTCGCCCCGGCGTACGCCCAGGTGGTCGACATGCACGAGTGCCGCACCGTCGACCAGCTCTCGGGCGTGGTCTCACGGCTCCTGCCGGTCTGAGGTGTTCTCGAGCGGCTGGGGGTCGTGCGGGTGCTGCGGGTCCGCCGCGAACGCACGCTCGTAGATCGCGTAGATCAACGCCGCCTTCGCTGCGTTGTACTCCATCACCCGATCGAACCGCTGCGCCGCGAGGTCGGTCTTGAGCGTCGCGTACGCCGCGCGGTCCGCAGCGTCGCTGCGCAACCGCTCGCGGAACATGAGGTGGCGTCGCGGCTCCGCGGCGTCCGGCCCGAAGACGTGCAGGTTCACCAGCGGCGCCTCGAGCCGCAGCATGCGGTGCTGCTCCCACCACGGCTCACGGATCCGCAGCGTGTAGCCGAGGCGCTCCAGCGCCGGCACGTACGATGCCTCGTCGGCGGGGTCGGGCACGACGAGGTCGATGTCGAGGATCGGCTTCGCGGCGAGCCCGGGCACGGAGGTGGACCCGACGTGCTCGAGCGCCACCACCTGGTCCCCGAGGGCGTGGCGGATCGCAGCCGCCAGCTCCGCGTACGTCACCGGCCACGACGGGTCGTACGGGACGACCGTGATGCGGCCGGTCGTGTTGCGCGGCTCGGTGCCGGCGACGAACGCGGCATCGGTCGTCGCCTGGTCGGGGATCTCGTACGGGCGCCAGAGGGGGTGCGTGCTCACTCCGCGAGCGTACGGGCGGCCTCGACGAGCAGGAGCACCGCGAGCCCCGCGTACACGCAGGCGGCGACCACGGTCAGGGTCGTGCCGGCCCGTCCGTGCGCGTCGAGCGCGCGCCCGAGCCGCCCGGCGAGGACGCCGATGGCGACGTCGCAGACGAGGCCCACGAGGAGGAAGAGCGTCCCGAGCGTGAGCATCTGGACAGCGGGACTTCCGTGACCGTCTTTCACGAATCCGGGGAGGAAGGCCGCGAAGAAGAGGATCACCTTCGGGTTCGTGAGGTTGGTGAGGGTCGCGCGGACGAGCACGTCGCGCGTCGCGGGGACGCCGTCCATCGCCGTCCGGCTGCCGAGCCCGCGGACCGCGTCGAACGCGAGCCAGGCCAGGTAGGCCGCTCCGCCCACCTGGATCACGACGATGATCTCCGGGTTGAGACGGAGGAGGGCTGCGAGGCCGAGGGCGGCCGCGGTGACGTGGACGACCATGCCGCACGCCATGCCGAACGCGGAGAGGACCCCCGCCTTCGGCCCGTGCCTCAGGGCGACCGCGGCGATGTAGGTGTTGTCGGGCCCTGGCGCCAGCGTGACGGCCGTGACGGCCAGGACGAATGCGGGAAGGGCGGACACATCGACCATCGAGTAACAGTAACGCAAAAAGCGGTGTTTAGCGTTACAGTAGCTGGCATGACCCACCTACGGCCCTACGCCCTGGTCACGCTGGTGAACGAGTGGGGGACCCGTCCCCGCGTCGAGGCCGGCGAGCAGGGACAGCCCTTTCCGGACCCAGGTGTCGTCGGCCTGGACGCCGGAGCGGATCCCGACGACCTCGTGCGCGTCGCCGACCTCCTGCACCCGGTCTTCGCCGCCGCGTCCGTGGGCGAACGCGTACGCCGCCTCGACGCGCTCCTTGTCGATACCGGGCTGACGGTCCGTCTGCGCGAGGCGCCCACGGGCCAGGCGTACGAGGAGTGGGAGCCGGCGCGGGCCGTGGACGCCCTCCTCGTCGCCACCCTGCGGACGCTGACCGAGGTCGTGCTGACCCGGGGGCCGGCCGCGATCGGGGTGTGCGGAGGCGAGGAGTGTGTCGACGTCTGGATCGATGCGCCGCGTGGCCGCCCCCGGCGCTACTGTTCCTCTCAGTGCGGCGGACGCGTCCGCGTCGCGGCGCACCGCCGTCGACAGCGCACGGAGGAGAGAGCGTGAACGCACTTCCCGACCCGGTGTGGCCGGTCGTGGTGCTGGCCGTGATCAGCGCGGTCGATGCCGTGCTGTGCATCGGCCCGGTGGCCTTCGTCCGTGCATGCCTGACCGACGTCCGATTCCCGGCTCGGTACTGGTGGGTCCTCACCCCGGTCAAGCTGGCCGCCGCAGCCGGGCTCGTCGCCGGCATCTGGATCCCCTACCTGGGGGCGGTGACGACGGTGGCGCTCATCGCCTACTTCCTCGTCGCTCTCACCATGCACGCCCGCGCCCGCGACTTCGGTCGCAACATGCTCGTGAACGCCACCGGCATGCTCGTCCTCTGCGTCGCGACGCTCTGGTGGTCGTTCCTGTGAGGTACGAGGTGCAGGTCGACGTCGACGCCCCTCCCGTGGTGCTGTGGTCGGTGCTCGCTGATCCCACGGAGTGGCCGATGCTCAGCGACAGCTTCCTCAAGGTCGAGCAGGTGCGCGGCAGCGGCCTGGAGCGGGGAGCCGCCTACAAGGTGCGCCAGCCGAGCATCCGCGCGATGCGCTGGACGGTGACGGCGTTGGAGCCGGGGACAGCGTTCACCTGGCGGATGGCGGTCCCCGGCACCACCACGACCGGGGCCCACCGGGTGGTCCCGCGGGGGACGGCCTCGCGCCTCGAGCTGGTGCTGGAGCAGACCGGCTTCCTCTCGCGCCCGCTGTGGGCGATAGGCGGCGCGCACTACCGCGCGCTCGTCGAGCGGGAGGCAGCGACCTTCGCGGGCGCGGCCGAGCACCGGGCACGCTGAGCGCGGCGCCGCGGCACTACCGTGGCGGGATGAGGTCGACCAGCAGCAGCGACCCCCTGCTCGGGTCACGTCTCCACATCGCCGTCAAGGCGGCCGTCGCGGCCGCGGTCGCGTGGCAGCTCGGCAACCTCATGCCGTCGCCGCTCGGCGACTACGCCTACTACGCGCCGCTCGGGGCGGTCCTGGTCGTCCACCCGAACGTGGTGGGCTCGCTGCGTGACGCCGGGCAGCTGTTCGGCTCCCTGCTGCTGGGCGCCGCCATCGGGGCCGCGTTCCACGCGATGCCGATGCCCGGGTCGGTCGGCGTCGGTCTGCTGGTGGGGGTGGCGGTGGTGGCCGCCGGGTGGGACCTGCTCGGGGGCCAAAGGAACTGGGTCATCTCGGCGGCACTCTTCACGTACATCCTCGGCAACCTCGACACCTCCGCCTTCGTGTCGGGTCTGGTCGGCCAGGTCTCCTTGGGGGCGGCCATCGGGTTCGCGGTCACGTTCGTGCTGCCGCCGGTGCCGGTCCGCGTCGCGCAGCGCCACCTGGAGGCGGTGGCCGACCAGGCGGCCGCCCAGCTCGACGACATCGCCGCGGCGCTGGTCGCGACCGACGACAGCGTGGCGTGGCAGAACGTCACGCGCGAGCTCCTCCCGGAGGCGCTGCGCCTGCGCGAGAGCCACGACGCGCTGGACGACGCACTGCGCGGGAACGTCCGTGCCGGACGGTGGCGCGACGTCGTCGCCCGGCGCCGTGCGATCGCGGACGTGGTCGAACGCGTGGCCGCGCTCAGCGAGAACCTCGCCTACACGCTCGGCGAGGTGCAGACCTCGGAGGGACGGTGGCTGCGCCCCGGTGGCGAGGCTGCCTCGATCGTCGCGGAGACGCTGCGCGACCTGGCCGTGGTCGTGCGCCGGTTCGCACGCCACGAAGAGGTCCGCGCCGCCGAGGCGGAGGTGCTGTCCGCGGCCGTGGAGCGGCTCGCCGGCGTGGTCGCCGCCTCCGTCGACCGGGGCGAGGAGTCGTACCCGGGCGCCGCGGTCCTCGTCAGCCTGCGCCGCATCCTCGGCGCGATCCCGGTGGAGGAGGGTGCGACCGACCTCGGCGGGATCCCCCCGCTCGCCTCACCTGCCTGGCCCCCGCGACGGCGCCGCCGCCCACCGGCTTGAGCCGTGCGGTCAGCCGTCGATCGCGTCCGTACGCCGGCGCTTGGCCTGCTTGCGGAACTCCTCCATGAACACCTTGCGGATCAGCGCGCTGTCGAGCACGCCGCCGACGCTCTGCAGCTCACCCTGGGTGAGGCGTTCGCAGACGCGGGTCCACGCGTGGCCGACCGCGTACGTGAGCGTCCCGGCGACGGCCGCGTTGATCGTGCCGCCCACCAGCGTGCCGGCACCCGGCACGAACTTGATGAGGCTCGTGACCGCCGTCCGCCCCGCGACCGTCGCCGCGGCGGTGGCGGCCAGCGACGCCGCCGTCGAGCGCTCCAGCGACAGGCCGTACGTGTGGGCGATCGAGGCCATCATCGTGATCTGGAGAGGCACGAGGACCGCGGCGTCGGAGAACGGGATCGGGCTCGCGCCCGCGGTGCCGGCCGCGCTCGTCGCGACCTTGATCGCGTCACCGGCACGCTTGCGCTTGCGGGCGAGGTCGATGCGCTGGGCGGCGGTGATCGCCGCCGCTACGCCGTCCGGGGCGCAGCGAAAGGTGGCATCGAGCAGCTCCATGAGGCCGTGCGCCTCGTAGCCGGAGAAGGTGTCGGCGACCGCCATCGTGAGGAAGACCTTGCCGCGGTGCACGGGCAGCTCGCGTGCTTCGATCTCCGCCGCGAGCGCCAGGGCGTCGGGGTGGATCCGGCCACCGACCTGCGGCACCTGCGTCATCACGAGCATGACCGGGACGCCCAGCCGCGCAAGCTCGCGGACGAAGTCGGCTTCGGTGTCCTCGAAGCGGCGGTCACCCGCCCGTACGCAGAACCACGCGACGTGCACCTGGTCCTCGAGCGGACGACGTCGCATGCGGGTCACGTGGTCGGTGACCTCGGCGAGGATCGCGTCGTTGTCGACGCCGACCTCGAGCCCGCGGGTGTCGAGCACCCCGAGCGTGCCGCTGGTGTGGAGGTAGAGGTGCTCCTCGCGGGTGACCGGCTCACCGATGCCGGTGGCGGCGATCTCGTCGCCGAAGATGGCGTTGACCAGCGTGCTCTTGCCGACGCCGGTCTTGCCGAAGATCGCGAGGTTGAAGCGTCCCAGCTTGCGCTGCTCGTTCTCCCAGGCGCCGCGGAAGGCGTCGGCGAACCAGCTCTCGGTCGGTGTCTCGGGCACGCCTCCAGCCTGCCAGAGGTGTGGTCACCGTCGGGCGAAGCGCACCGGCCGCCTGCGCACCCTCAAGCCGCTCGCGAGCCCGGCCACCACGACAGCGACGCCGGTCCAGACCAACGGGCCGGGCAGGTGACCGGTGACCGCCACGCCGAGCAGGGCGGCGGCGACCGGTGCCACCCCGGTGAGCAGACCCGCGGACGCGCTCCCGACGCGCGCCACCGTCGCGTACCAGAGCACGAAGGCGACGGCCGTCACCATCACCGCGAGGTAGGCGACGGCGGCGAGGTGGGTGGCGTCCAGCCGACGTACGGCGCCGACGCCCTCGAGCGGCACCGCCAGCGCGGCGAACATCACCGCGCCGATCACCACCGCGTACGTGGAGACGCCCCAGGCGCCGAGGCGGGGCAGCAGCGGGACGGCGAGCAGGGTGAACGCCGCCTCGCACGCCAGCGCCAGCCCGGCGTACGCGACCCCCGTCGCGTCGGTCTGTCCGGTGCCCTGGACGAGGATGCTGCCCGCGGTGACGACCCCGGCCGCGACGAGGATGCGTGCGGTGGGGGTGCGTCCTTCGAGGAGAGGGCCGACGACGCCGAGCACCACGGGCACCGACGCGACGGCGACGGCGATCGCGGCTGGCTCGGCGTGCTCCGCACCTCTGACGAGCGCGACGTTGAAGAGCACGAGACCCGACCCGGCGAGCAGCAGGAGGAGCGGCCACTCGCGACCGCGGGGGAGAGGCAGGGCGCGGCCCAGACCGCGCGCCACGAGGACGAGGACGAGGGCGGCCGCGGCGTACCGGACGGCCTGCGCCGTCATGAGCGGCGCGTCGACGAGGACGTGGGAGACGGCGACGCTGCCGCCGACGAGGGCCATGCCGAGCGCGCCGGGGAGGTAGGAAGTCGGGTGCGGGGTCTTGGTCTGGTGCATGACTCCACGCTCCGGCACGATTGGTCTCGTGGACAGGTCCAAAGCGACGTCGACCGACAAGGCCAATTCCGACAAGGCCGGTTCCGGCGCGGACTTCCTCGGCCTGAACCTCTCGGGAGCGCCCGTGGGATCTCTCGCGGCGCGCCTGGCGGAGGGGATCCGCGACGCGGTCCTCGACGGGTCGCTGCCGGTCGGCACCCGGCTGCCGGCTTCGCGCACGCTCAGCGACGACCTCGGCGTGTCCCGCGGCGTCGTCACCGAGGCCTACCAGCGGCTGGCCGACGAGGGGCACGTGGAGGGCCGCGGACGCGCGGGGACGATCGTCGTGTCCAGTCCCGTACGACCGGCCGCGGCGGAGCCGGCGCGTCCGCGTACGACGTCCGGACCGGTCTTCTCCGACCTTGAGGACGCCGACTTCGTCGACCGGCTGCGCGCGGCGCCGGCGCGCATCGACCTGTCGCCCGGCGTTCCCGACCTCAGCGCGTTCCCGCGCGCGGCGTGGCTGCGTGCGGAGCGCGAGATCCTCACGGGCCGAAGCGCCGCTGACCTCGGCTACGGCGACCCGCGTGGCACCCCGGCGCTGCGCGTCGCCGTGTCGCGCTGGCTGGCCCGCAACCGCGGCATCCGCGTGACTCCTGACGACGTCGTGGTGGTCGCCGGGGTCGCGCAGGCGTTCTTCCTCCTGGCGCACGTGCTCCGCGGCGAGGGCCTCCAGCAGATCGGTGTCGAGGACCCGGGCTCGTTCGGTGCGCGGCAGCAGCTGCGGCGCCAGGGCGTCGAGGTGGTGCCGGTCCCGGTGGACGCCGAGGGCGTGCGGGTGGACGCGCTGCGCGCGAGCGGAGTCGGCGCGGCCGTGCTGACCCCTGCGCACCAGTTCCCGACCGGCGTCGTCCTCAGCGGAGCGCGGCGCCGGTCGCTGGCCCGCTGGGTCGCCGACGGCGGGCTCGTCCTCGAGGACGACTACGACGCCGAGCACCGCTACGACCGCGCGCCCGTCCCCGCGCTCCGCGGGACGCTCGGAGACGACGTCGCCTATGCCGGGAGCGTGTCGAAGCTGCTGGCGCCGGCGCTCCGTACGGGGTGGCTCGTGGCTCCGGCGCGACTGAGGCAGAAGGTCCTCGCCCTCAAGCGCGACGTCGACCTCGGCAACCCCGCGCTCGGGCAGCTCGTGCTCGCCTCCCTCATGGAGTCGGGAGCGATGGAGACGCACCTGCGGACCCTGCGTGCGCGTCACCGGCGACGCCGAGACGCGATGGTGTCCGCGCTGGCGGCGCGGCTTCCCGAGGCCGAGGTCCAGGGCGCTGCGGCCGGCCTGCACCTCGTGGTGACCCTGCCCGCAGGTCTCGACGACCGTGCGATCGCCGAGGAGGCGCTGGCCAGAGGCGTCAAGACGCACCCGCTGTCGCTCCACCGCGTCCTGCCGGGGACGCCCGGTCTGGTGCTCGGCTATGCCGCGAACTCCGCCGGGTCGGCCGATGCCGGTATTCGCGTCGTCGCGGACGTCGTACGAGGGGTGCTGGACAAAACGTGAGGGTTACCTCAGATACTGGGGGTGTGCAGTCACCCACGAGTCCTGAGATCGCCTTCCCGACCCTCGACGACCAGCGCCCCTCGACGCCGACCGTACGCGGGGTGCTCGCCGACGCCGTCCGCGACGTCGACCTGACCCTCGCCGACGAGATCGACCGCTCGTCGTCCTGGCGGTCCGACTACGTCTCGCTCGTCGGCCGTGCCACGGCGGCGTCGGCGCAGACACCCAAGGCAGCGCTGGCGATGGCCCAGGCCGGGCTGCGCGCGGTCCACGAGCGGATGGTCGTCACCCACGGCTCGTCCGAAGTCCGCCTGAAGGACTGGGACGCGGACGGTCTGCCGCTCGCCACGCGCACGGTCTCCGGCAGCGCCCCACGCGTCCCCGAGCTGCGCGTGCCGTACAAGGGCCGCTCGCTGAGCGGCGGAGCGCTGCGCGACCAGCTCGCACGGTGGCAGGCCGACGGCGTCGTCGAGCCGTCGTTCGTCGAGGCCGTGAGCGAGGTCGTCGACCATCCCGAGTGGCTCGCGCTCGGCGGCCGCACGCTCGTGCTGCTCGGCGCCGGAGCGGAGATGAGCCCGCTCGGACCGTTGTGCGCGTGGGGTGCCGACGTGCTCGCCGTCGACGTGCCGGTCGAGCGCGTCTGGGACCGGATCCTCGGGATCGCCGAGAGCGGCGCGGGCACGCTCGCGTACCCGGTCGTCGGGGACGTGCCCGGCGCCGACCTGGTGGGCCGCACCGCCGAGGTGCTCGCCTGGCTGCGGCAGGCCCGGGACGTGCGCGGGGAAGGCAGCCTCGCCGTCGGCATGTACGCCTATGCCGATGGCGGCGCCCACGTACGGGTCACCGCCGCGGTCGACGCGATCCTCGCGCGCCTCACCGAGGAGGACCCGCGGACGGCGCTCGCCTACCTCGCGACCCCCACGGACGCCTTCGTCGTGCCGGCTGACGTGGTCGAGGCCGGCACGCGGGCGTTCGACGAGCGCGGGCCGGTCCGGTGGCTCCAGGCCCCGCTGCGTGCAGCCAGCCGGGGTCGCCTGTTCCTGCCGAACTACGCCACGGTGCTCCCGGACGGCTCGGGGGTCGCCGACATCCTCGTGCCGCAGCAGGGCCCGAACTACGCGATGGCCAAGCGGATCCAGCGCTGGCGCGGGATCGTCGCGGAGGACGCCGGGCAGCGGGTGTCGTTCAACGTGGCGCCGGCGACCTGGACGCGGTCGGTGACCAAGAACCGTCTCCTGGCCGCTGCGTACGCGGGAGCGCACCACTTCGGCGTGGAGATCTTCCCGCCCGAGACGACCCGCACGCTCATGGCCGCGCTGCTCGTGCGCGACCTGAACCGGCCCGTCCCACGACGCGAGCACCCCGAGGAGCTGTTCGCCGACGCGGCGGCCCACGGCGGCCTGTGGCGCGTGGGGTACGAGCCCCGTTCCGCGCTGGGTGTCGCCGCCGTGGCGGGGCTGCCGTCCACGCTGCGCCGGCGCTGACGCCTCCCGCGACCTGTCGGTCCCGTCCCGTACGCTCACTGGCACGTCAGCGGAGAGGAGCCGACCCGTGTTCGTGCTCGAGGGTCACGTGGTCTGGAGCGCGTCCGACCTGACGCTCGCGTCGGAGTGCGAGTTCGCGTTCCTGCGCAGCCTCGACGCCCGGCTCGGCCGTGCACAGGCGGTGCCCTCCGGCGACGACGCGATGCTCGAGCACATCGCCCGGCTCGGCGACGCCCACGAGGCGCGCGAGCTGCGACGGCTGCGCGCCGCGTACGGGGATGCCCAGGTCGCCGAGATCGCGCGCGTCGGGCGGCCGAGCGTCGAGGTGCTCGGCGACCTGCAGGCGGCGACCCTTCGGGCCCTGCACTCGGGGGCGCGCGTCGTCTCCCAGGCCGGGTTCTTCGACGGCGAGTTCCACGGCTACGCCGACTTCGTGGAGCGTTCCGAGGCCGGCTGGGTCGTCTGCGACGCCAAGCTCGCCCGCGAGGCGCGGGCGAAGGCGCTCCTGCAGCTCGCCGCGTACGCCGACCAGCTGGCGCGGCTCGGCGAGCCCGTGGCGCCCTCGGTGGTCCTCCTGCTCGGCGACGGGCGGCGAGAGCTGTTCCCGCTCGCCGAGGTGCTGCCGGTCTTCGAGGCGCGTCGTGCACGGCTGCGCCACCTCGTCGCCGAGCACCATGCGGAGCAGGGCGCGGTGGTGTGGGGCGACGAGCGCTACGTCGCGTGCGGGCGCTGCGCCGCGTGCACGGAGTCGATCGCGGCGACCGGTGACGTGCTGGTCGTCGCCGGGCTACGTGTCGACCACCGCAAAAAGCTGCGCGCCGCCGGCGTGCGGACGCTCGACGAGCTCGTCGCTGCGACCGAGCCTCCGCCCGGCATGCCGCAGGCGGTGTTCGAGCGTCTGCACGCCCAGGCGAGGCTTCAGCAACGACAGCGCGACGCCGGGCCGGGCCCCGACGGCCGGCCGGAGGTCAGCTACGAGCTCGTCTCGCCCACCCACCTGGCGATGATGCCGCCGCCGTCCCCGGGTGACGTGTTCTTCGACTTCGAGGGCGACCCGCTCTACCACGAGGGCGACCTCTCCGAGTGGGGCCTCGAATATCTCTGGGGCGTCATGGAGGCGCCGGCGCCCGGGCAGTCGCGCGGCGCGTTCCTGCCGTGGTGGGCGCACGACCGCGCGGGTGAGCGCGACGCGCTGGTGGCGTTCCTCGACTACGTCCTCGCGCGGCGCGAGCGCTACCCCGACCTGCACGTCTACCACTACGCGCCGTACGAGACCGCGGCCCTCAAGCGCCTCGTCGCCCGCTACGCGACCCACGAGCGTGAGCTGGACGCGCTGCTGCGGGCGGGCGTCTTCGTCGACCTGTACGCGGTGGTGCGCGGAGCGGTCCGCGTCTCGCAGCCGTCGTACAGCATCAAGAAGCTCGAGCCGCTCTACATGGGCGCCGACGAGCTGCGTGCCGGCGAGGTCCAGGCGGGGGACGCCTCGATCGTCGAGTACCACGCGTACCGCGCGCTCGTCGAGGACGGCCGGGCCGACGAGGCGGAGGGGCGGCTCAAGGAGCTCGCCGACTACAACGCCTACGACTGCCTGTCGACGCTGCGGCTGCGCGACTGGCTGCTCGGCGTGGGAGCCGCGGCGGGCGTCACACCAGGGCGACCGCCCGCCCAGGTCCCCGAGCCCGGGGACGAGGAGGGCGAGGAGCCGCGTGACGACGCGGCGCTCGCCTCCGAGCTGCTCGCGCGCTCCGGCCCGGTCGACCGCGGCGAGCGCACGGCGTCCGAGCAGGCGTACGCGATGCTGGCCGCGGCGCTGGGCTACTACCGCCGCGAGTCGCTCCCGTACTGGTGGGCGCACTTCGACCGGCTGCGGGCCCCGGTCGACGAGTGGGCCGCGTCGCGCGACGTGTTTGTGGTGGAGTCCGCCGAGGTCGTCGACGACTGGCGGGTCGAGGGGCGCAAGCTCGCTCGGCGCACCCTGCGGCTTGAGGGGGAGTGGGGGCCCGGCACGACGGTCGGCGACGGTGACGGTGCCTTCCTCCTGTACGACCTCCCCGGGCCCGACGGCGGCAGGACGTCCGTCGACGGCGTCCGGGCGTACACCCCGACGGTCGACGGCCTGACTCCCGTGGGCCAGGGCGACGACGGCGCGCCCGAGGCGGTGCTGGTCCGTGAGAAGGCGACCCGCGCCGTCGGCCCGCACGACCGGCTCCCCACGGCGATCACGCCCGGTCCGCCGCCGTCCGCGGAGTCGATCCGGGTGGCGATCGCGGAGTGCGCGGCCGCCGCGGCCGAAGGCCCGACCCTCCCGTACGGGCCGGCCTACGACGTGATCGCGCGACGCCGACCACGGCTGCGTGCGGGCTCCGCGCTCCCGCACACCGGTGACATCGTCGACGACCTCGTGACCGCGCTGCGCGACCTCGAGGCCTCGTACGTCCCGGTGCAGGGTCCACCGGGGACCGGCAAGACCTACACGGCCGCGCGCGTCATCCGCCGACTCGTCGCCGAGTACGGCTGGCGGGTCGGGGTCGTGGCGCAGTCGCACGCGGTCGTCGAGCACGTCCTCGACAAGGTCGTCGAGGCAGGGCTCGACGCCGAGGTCGTCGGCAAGCCCAAGGCGAGGACGACCGATCCGGCGTGGCGGCGGCTGCCCGACCACGGCGTCGCCGACTTCCTGGCCGAGGCCGCCGGACGGGGGTACGTCCTCGGCGGGACCGCCTGGGACTTCACGAACGCCGACCGCGTCGCCCGCGGCGCGCTCGACCTCCTGGTCATCGACGAGGCAGGACAGTTCGCGCTCGCCCCCACCGTGGGAGTGTCGGTCGCCGCGCAGCGGCTGCTGCTGCTCGGCGACCCGCAGCAGCTCCCGCAGGTGAGCCAGGGGACCCACGGCGAGCCCGTCGACGCCTCCGCCCTCGGGTGGGTGATGCAGGGGGCAGCCGCCATGCCGCCGGAGCTCGGCTACTTCCTCGGCACCAGCTATCGGATGCACCCGTCGCTCTGCGGGGCCGTCTCCCACCTGTCGTACGCCGGCGCGCTCGAGGCACACCCGTGCACGACCGAGCGCGACCTTGCCGGAGTCTCGCCCGGAGTCGTGTCGGTCCTGCTGGACCACCACGGCAACCGCACGTCCTCGGTCGAGGAGGCTGCCGAGGTCGTCGTCCGTGTCCGCGAGCTCCTCGCGACGCCGTGGACGCCTAGCCCTGGGAGGGAGGCGCGTCCGCTGACGACCTCCGACATCCTCGTCGTCGCGCCGTTCAACGCCCAGGTCCACCTGGTCCGGCGCGTGCTCGACGAGGCCGGCATCGAGGGCGTACGGGTCGGCACGGTCGACAAGTTCCAGGGCCAGGAGGCGCCGGTCGTGCTCGTCACGCTGGCGGCGTCGTCGCCTGACGACGTGCCGCGCGGCATGGGGTTCCTCCTCGACCGGCACCGGGTGAACGTGGCCATCTCCCGCGCCCAGTGGCGCGCCGAGATCGTGCGCTCGGGCGCCCTCACCTCGTTCATGCCGCGCACCCCGGGCGGCGTCCTCGAGCTGGGGGCGTTCCTGCGCCTGTGACCGGCCAGAACGTGCTCGCAGGGGGCTCCTGAGAGACACCCGAGTCGCGTAACGTATCGGCGTGAGCGATCAGTGGTCAGGCCGACCCTCGAACGGCCCTCAGCCCCCCTACGGACAGCAGCCGCCCCAAGGTCCCCCGCAAGGCCCTCCGCCCGGCTACGGCCAGCAGCCCCAGCAGCCCTACGGCCAGCCCCACCAGGGCCAGCAGCCGTACGGCCAGCAGCCCCAGCAGCCGTACGGCCAGCCCCCGCAGGGTCAGCCGCCGTACGGTCAGCCGCAGGGCCAGGCCCCGTACGGCCAGCAGCCGTACGGGCAGCCCCAGCAGGCGTACTACGGCCAGGGTCCGCAGGGCCCGGAGCCCCAGGGCAAGAACAAGGGCCTGCTCCTCGGCCTGATCGGCGGGGCGGCCGTTCTCCTGGTCGCCGTGGTGGCCGGTGCCGTCTTCCTCCTCGGCGACGGCGGTGGCGGTGGATCGACCGCAGAGGACGCGTCCGAGAAGTTCTTGTCCGCGATGAAGGACATGGACTGCGACGCGCTCGTCGCGGTCACGACGGACAACTTCCGCAGCGGCGAGGGCGCCGACAAGTGCAAGGAGTCGCTCAAGGACGAGCAGTCCTCCGAGGGCATGGCGAAGGCGTTGAAGGACGCCGAGTACACGCTCAAGGACACCAAGGTCGACGGGGACAAGGCGACCTCGACCGTCACCATGAAGATGATGGGCAGCGAGTACGACCAGAAGCTCGAGCTCGTCAAGGAAGACGGCGAGTGGAAGGTCGACGCCTTCGGCACCGCCGACGTCTCGCAGATGAAGATCCCCGACATGGACATCCCTGACGTCGAGGTTCCGGACATTGAGGTTCCGGACATCGAGATGCCCGACCTCGACGAGATCCCCGGTGGTGGCAGCCTCGGCAGCCCGGTGACGCCTCCGGCACCCTGATGCCGTTCTCCGCGCGCCGCAGCCTCCGGGCTGCGGCGCGCGTGCAATTCCTCCCAGCTTTCTCCCCTTCGGCGTGAGACTGTCGAACGTGGGCGAGGGACGCGGAGTCGTGCTGTTGACGCTGGCGTCGGGCCAGTTCCTCATGACTCTCGACAGCTCGGTGATGAACGTCTCGATCGCGCAGGTCGCGGCCGATCTCAACACGACCGTGACAGGCATCCAGACCGCCATCACGTTGTACACGCTTGTGATGGCCGCGCTGATGGTGACGGGCGGCAAGATCGGCACGATGATCGGGCGGCGTCGCGCCTTCGCCCTCGGGTGCGTCGTCTACGGCCTGGGATCGCTGACCACCTCGCTCGCGCCGAACCTTGCCGTCCTGCTCCTCGGCTGGTCCCTTCTCGAAGGGCTGGGGGCGGCCCTGATCATGCCCGCCATCGTCGCTCTCGTGGCGGCGAACTTCCCCTCGGAGGAGCGCCCGCGGGCATACGGGCTCGTCGCCTCGGCGGGCGCGATCGCCGTCGCGGCCGGCCCGCTGATCGGAGGCGCGGTCACGACCTACCTCACATGGCGCCTCGTCTTCGCCGGCGAGGTCGTGCTGGTCGTGGCGATCCTGCTGCTCACACGACGCATCCATGACAGCCGTCCTGCCACGAGGGGGTCGCTCGACGGCGTCGGCTCGCTGCTCTCGGCCGTCGGTCTCGCGCTCGCCGTGTACGGGGTCCTGCGTGCCGGGGAGTGGGGATGGGTGCGGCCCACTCCTGGCGGCGCGTCGTTCCTCGGGCTCTCCCCGACGCTGTGGTTCGTCCTCGCCGGCCTGCTCGTCCTGCGGGTCTTCTTCTGGTGGGAGGCGCGCACCACTGCTGCCGGTCGTGAGCCGCTGGTCGACGTGACGATGCTGAGCAACCGGCAGCTCACCGGCGGGCTGACCATGTTCTTCTTCCAGTTCCTCGTGCAGGCCGGGTTGTTCTTCACGATTCCGCTGTTCCTCTCGGTCGCTCTCGGCCTGAGCGCCATCGAGACCGGGGTCCGGATCCTCCCGCTGTCCGTGACGCTGCTCCTCGCCGCGATCGCGGTCCCGCGGTTGTGGCCGGAGGCGTCCCCTCGGCGTGTCGTCGCGTGGGGCCTGGGTGCACTCCTCGCGGGCGTGGCCTCGCTGGTGCTCGCCTTGGAGGCGGGGGCCGGGCCGGAGATCGTCACCGTTCCGCTGCTGCTCGCCGGGCTCGGGATCGGCGCCCTCTCCTCGCAGCTCGGCGCGGTGACGGTGTCGTCGCTGCCCGACAGCCGCAGCGGCGAGGTCGGCGGCCTTCAGAACACGGCGACGAACCTGGGAGCGTCGCTCGGCACGGCGCTCGCCGGCTCGGTGCTCATCGGTGCCCTCAGCGCCTCGTTCCTCTCGGGGATCGAGGCGAACAGCGTCGTCCCTCGCGACCTCTCCGACCGCGCCGAGGTCACCCTCGCCAGTGGTGTGCCGTTCGTGTCCGACCGCGAGCTCGAGGACGGGCTGGCCGAGGCCGGCATCCCGGCGCCTCAAGCGGAGGCGATCGTCGCGGAGAACACCGACGCCCGCATCGCCGGTCTGCGCGCGAGCCTTCTCGTGCTCGCGTTCTTCATCGTGGCGGCGCTCTACTTCACGCGTCTGCTGCCGACCCGTCCCGCGGCGGCCGTGAGCGAGCACCCGACGGCGTCGCCGTGATCGGGCGCCGGCACCACCTCGTGATCGACGCCCCAGACCCGGGGGCGAGCGGTGCGTTCTGGTCAGCGGTCCTGGGGGAGCCGATCACCTACGACGACGGCGACTTCGTGGTCGTCTCGGTCGACGAGGAGACGTCGGGGATGGCCTTCCAGCGCGCGCCCGGCCTCGCCGCACCCACGTGGCCCGACCCCCGCATCCCGCAGCAGATGCATCTCGACATCATGGTCGACGACGTCGACGCCGCCCGGGCGCAGGTCGTCCGACTCGGTGCCCGGTCGCTCGGCGGTGACGTGTACGCAGACCCTGCGGGGCACCCGTTCTGCCTGATATCGCGGCCGTCGTGGGCGGACCCGATCGGAGCCGACACCGACTCCTGAGCATGGGGGAGCGTGCCTCGGGTACCTCGGACCCATGTCGGTCGCCGTGGCAGACATGCTCGTCTCGCTGGCGTCGGAGCCGCCCGCGGGCCTGCTGCCGGCGCGTCAGCAGATGGCGTTCTCGCTCGGCTGGCACATCGTCCTCGCCTGTTTCGGGGTGGCGTTCCCGGCGATGATCTTCGTCGTCCACCTCCGCGGCGTCGTGAAGAGCGACGCCGACGCCCTGGCACTGGCCAAGCGCTGGGCGAAGGTCTCGGCGGTGCTGTTCGCGATCGGGGCGGTCTCCGGGACCGTCCTGAGCTTCGAGATGGGTCTGCTGTGGCCTGGCCTGATGGGCAGGTTCGGCGACGTCCTCGGGTTCCCGTTCGCGCTCGAGGGGCTGTCCTTCTTCATCGAGGCGATCTTCCTCGGGCTGTATCTGTACGGATGGGGCCGGCTGCCTCCCCGCCTGCACCTCGCGATGCTGGTGCCGATGGCGGCGGCCGGCGTCGTCGGCACGTACTGCGTGGTGTCGGTCAACGCGTGGATGAACATGCCGACCGGGTTCCGGATCGTCGACGGTGAAGTGACGGACGTCCAACCGTGGCGGGTGCTCTTCAACAGCGGCGCCTTCCTGCAGTTCCTCCACATGTGGGTCGCCGCCTTCATGGTTGTCGGTTTCGTCGTGGCCGCGGTCTACGCCGCCGGCATGCTGCGGGGACGGCGCAACCGTCACCACCGTGTCGGCTTCACGGTCCCCTTCGTCTTCGCGTCGGTCGCCGCGCTCGCCCAGCCCGTGGTCGGCCACCTCCTCGGCATGCGGCTCGGCGAGACGCAGCCCGGGAAGCTGGCGGCGTTCGAGCTCGCCACCAGCACCGAGAAGCCCGCGCCGCTGCGGATCGGCGGTCTGCTCGTCGACGGCGAGCCGCGGTGGTTCCTGGAGATCCCCGCGTGGGGCTCGTTCATCGCGAGGGGATCGTTCGACAAGCCCGTCCAAGGCCTCGACACCCTCCCACCGGTGGATCGTCCGCCCGTGAACATCACGCACGTGGCGTTCCAGTCGATGGTGGGGATCGGCATGCTGCTCGCCTTCGCCGTGATCGTCTTCTGGCTGCTGCGTGCGCGTCGCACGGACCTCCTGCGACGCAAGGCGTTCCTCTGGTTCGCCGTGCTCGCCGGCCCGCTCGCCGTCGTTTGCATGGAGTCGGGGTGGATCGCGACGGAGGTCGGCCGACAGCCGTGGACCGTATGGGAGGTGCTGCGCACCGAAGACGCGGCGGGCAACAACCCGGACCTGTGGTGGGTCTTCGGAGGTGTGGTGGTCGTCTACGCCGGGATGACCGTCGGCGCGGTGCTCGTCCTGCGCTCGATGGCCCGTCGATGGCGGGCGGGGCAGGAGGACCTCCCGAGCCCGTACTCGCCTGACGCGCCAGCGCCGGCGGAGAGGGTGGCGGAGTGAACACGGCCGACCTCGTCGCAGCGGCACTCTTCGCGGGTGTGGTCGCGTACGGACTGTTCGGCGGTGCCGACTTCGGGTCGGGGTTCTACGACCTCACCGCAGGAGACGCCCGGAAGGGCGCGGCCATCCGGACCTTGATCGACCGGAGCATCGGCCCCGTCTGGGAGGCGAACCACGTGTGGCTGATCTTCGTGCTCGTCATGTGGTGGACGGCGTTCCCCGGCACCTTCGCCGCAGCGATGCAGACCCTGTTCATCCCCTTCCTCCTCGCCCTGGCCGGGATCGTGCTCCGTGGGGCCAGCTTCGCGTTCCGCAAGTACGCGGAGACCCTGTCGCAGGCGCAGCTGTTCGGCGCCCTGTTCGCCACCTCGTCGGTCATCACGCCGTTCTTCCTCGGGACGGTGGCGGGTGCCGTGGCCTCGGGGCGGGTGCCCGGCGACGGCGTCGGCGACCGGCTCACCTCGTGGACGGGCCCTGTCTCCCTGATCGGAGGTGCGATCGCGGTGGGCACGTGCGCCTTCCTCGCGGGGGTCTTCCTCACCGCGGATGCGCAGCGCGCGGGTGAGGCCGCACTGGCACAGACCCTTCGCGTACGCACCCTGATCGTCGGCCTCGTGACCGGGGCGGTGGTCCTTCTCGCGCTCGTGCCGATACGGGAGGACGCGCCCACGCTGAGCGACGGGCTGAGCGGACGTGCGGCGCCCCTCGTCGCCGTCTCGGCGGCCGCCGAGACGGCGACGCTCGTGCTGCTCCTCCGCCGGCGGTACGCGGTCGCGCGTGTCACCGCGGTCGTCGCGGTCGCTGCAGTCCTGCTCGGGTGGGGAGTCGCTCAGTACCCGTGGATCCTCGTGGACCAGGTCACCATCGACGAGGCGGCCGGAGCCCGCGCGACGCTCACCGCCCTGCTGGTCGCCGTCGTGCTGGCGGTCGTGCTGGTCGTGCCCCCGCTGGCGTACCTCTACCGATTCACGCAGACCGAGCCGTCTTCGACCGAAGAGGCATGAGGTCGGCAGCCGAGGGCACCCTGTCAGCCACGACCACCGAAAGGAACCCTGATGCGCGCGATGGTCTACCGCGGTCCTTACCGGATCCGTGTCGAAGAGAAGGACCGCCCGACGATCGAGCACCCTAACGACGCGATCGTCAAGGTATCGATGGCGGCGATCTGCGGCTCCGACCTGCACCTGTACCACGGGATGATGCCGGACACCCGGGTCGGCCACACGTTCGGCCACGAGTTCATCGGCGTCGTGGACGAGGTTGGGCCGTCCGTCGAGAACCTGCAGGTCGGGGACCGGGTGATGGTGCCCTTCAACATCTTCTGCGGCACCTGTTTCTTCTGTGCCCGCGGTCTCTTCGCGAACTGCCACAACGTCAACCCGAACGCCACGGCTGTCGGCGGCATCTACGGCTACTCGCACACCACGGGCGGGTACGACGGCGGCCAGGCGGAGTACGTCCGCGTGCCGTTCGCCGACGTTGGGCCGGCGCGCATCCCTGAGTGGCTCGACGACGAGGACGCCGTCCTGCTCACGGACGCGGCGGCGACCGGCTACTTCGGGGCGCAGCTGGGCGACATCCACGAGGGCGACGTGGTGGTCGTCTTCGGCGCGGGGCCGATCGGGCTCATCGCGGCGCGGTCGGCGTGGTTGATGGGAGCGGGCCGGGTGATCGTGATCGACCACCTGGAGAACCGGCTGGAGAAGGCGCGGACCTTCGCCTTCGCCGAGACGTACAACTTCGTGGAGTACGACGACATCGTCGTCCACCTCAAGAAGATCACCGACCACCTCGGCGCAGACGTGGCCATCGACGCCGTCGGTGCGGAGGCCGACGGCAACCTGATCCAGCACGTGACCGCGGCGAAGCTGAAGCTGCAGGGCGGGTCGCCCGTCGCGCTCAACTGGGCGATCGACGGTGTCCGCAAGGGCGGCACGGTGTCGGTCATGGGGGCGTACGGTCCGATCTTCAGCGCCGTGAAGTTCGGTGACGCGATGAACAAGGGCCTGACCCTGCGGATGAACCAGGCGCACGTCAAGCGGCAGTGGCCGCGCCTGCTCGAGCACATCCGCAACGGCCACCTCAAGCCGAGCGACATCGTCACCCACCGGGTGCCGCTGGAGCACATCAACGAGGCGTACCACATGTTCTCCGCCAAGCTGGACGGCTGCATCAAGCCGCTCATCATTCCCGACGCCGCCTGAGGAGGCCATGACATGAGCGCCACGGACAACGCGGAGCTGTACACCTACACGCAGACCAAGCCGCCGCTCCCGCGATCCCTGGAGGAGGTTCGCGCGACCATCCCGGGTTGGGGCGCTGATCTCGACCCGCACGACCGCCCGGCCTTCCCGCGCGAGCAGCCGCAGCCCGACCACTCCGGTGCGCACTGGGCGTTCCCGGAACGCCAGCCGGAGACCTACCCGCGCGAACGTTCGATCGAGCACGCCTTCCTGACCCCGGTGTTCGGCACGTCCTGCCCACCCCGGGGACTGTCCGGCAAGGTGCGCCGGTACGCGTACGCCCGGTACAGCGAGGGCCGTGCCGCCCACTGGCTGCTCCTCATCGCCGCCGACCGCATCGACACGAAGGAGGCGGCGTTGCGCTCCTTCGTGTCACGACGTCCGGACAACCCGCTCACACAGACCGGCATCACGGCCGAGTTCTCGCGGAAGGGGCTGAGTTCACGGGTCGGCCGAAACCGTACGGACCTCGTCCATCAGGCGCTGGATCCGGTGATCGTCGCGGGCCCGTGGGTGCTCGGCGGCTGGCTGGCATACAGGGCCGTCAAACGGCTGGTCGGCTGACTCCTCGACCCCGCCACGAGGCCCCGACCTCCTCTTCCGAAGGTGTCCTCGCGACCCGCTACCCTGATGCGACCTTAGGGAGGGGAAGCGTGTCGGAGTCGGACCTGTTTCACGTGGCTCGGTGGGAGGACGCCGAGGAGAACGCCGCACGGTGGCTCCGGCACTGGGGGTACCACGACGCACGGGCATCGCCCGGTGGCGCGGACGGCGGGATCGATGTCGTCGCCTCGCACGCGGCTGCCCAGGTGAAGTTCCAGGCCTCACAGGCGGGCCGGCCGGAGATCCAGCGGCTCGTCGGCGCGGTCGGCCGAGCGTCGAACGCCGACCTGTTCTTCTTCTGCGGGTCCTCGTTCACCGCGCATGCCATCCGCTACGCCGACGCGAACCATGTCGCCCTATTCACCTACGACATCACCGGAGCGGTCCACCCCGTGAACGGGCTGGCGGTGGAGGTCATGGGACGCGGCAGCGCGCCGACGACCGACGACCTGGGGGACGGGTACGCCGAGGGCGGCGACAGCACGGCCTCGCCTGGTCTGAAACTCGGCTGGTGGTTGGCGGGGCTCGTCTGTCTCTGGGCGGGATCGTCGGCCGGTCTGGCCGGCCTCTACGCAGCCGTCTCCCGGCGCGAAGCCACCTTCCTCCTTCCCCTCGTGGGACTGGTCCTCGTCCCGCTCGGGATCGGTCTGCTGAGCATCGCCGTCGAGGCCTCGCGTACCCCGCGCACGTGGACGGCCGTCGGCTGGGTCGGACTGCCGGGCGCCGCAGCCGGGATCACCACGGGGTTCCGGGCCACGCCGTCGCTTCCGGCGGCAGCGGCGTGTGGAGCCCTCGCGGTGATCCTGGCGTGCTTCGCGTTCTCGCACGTTCGACACGCGGGGGAGTCGAGACGGTGACGGTAACGCCCGGCAGGGTGCCGTCAGTCGGTCGTCACGGCCGTGACGTTGAGGTGGTTCGAGATCGACGTGTAGCGCTCGGCGAACAGTCGGACCCCTGACATGTCGAACGCCACGATGATGCCGCGCACGGAGGCCCGCGCCTGCGTGCTGTTGCGCTGGTAGACCGGGCCGCCACTGTCACCCCTGCGGGTGATGACCCTGTCGTCGTCGCGACGGCCTCGCAGCAGGTAGTACGTGCACGTCGACTCGACCGCAGGGTTGTCGCAGAACGTGGCATTGAGGGCCTTGATCTTGATCCCGCAGATCGATCGCGTCACCGTACCCGAGGCGCAGATCGAGTCGCCGACCTCGCCGTTGTTGGCGCCGGTGACCTTCCGCGTGCTGAAGTTGTCCAGTCCGTCGGTGTAGATCGTCGGCGCGTAGGTCGATCCCTTCAGCCGCGCCTGGTCGTAGTCGGGGTAGTTCGCCTTGCCTGCCATCTCCCCGTAGTAGTACGTCCCAGAGTTCCAGCTGGAACCGTTCGCCCCGCAGTGGCCGGCGGTCAGCGAGTACAACGTGCCGGTCGTCTTGCCCCGGACCGTGAAGCCGGAGGTGCACGTCGTGCCGCCGCTGGTGATCTTCGCGGCACCCCAGTGCGGTGCGCTGTCATTGACGCGCGACGCGCGCCCGGACTCACCGCCGTACTCGACGACCACTGCTTCCGCGGGCACGCCCTCCAACGGCTGCCTCATCGTGTCGGCCCTGCCGACCGGCGGGGCCTCTCCACCGAGGACGACCTCGACGGCTTCGCGTTCGGGGCTGAGGTCGACCGCCATGGAGCGGCCGGTCACGTCCACCGACGACTGCCAGTCGCCCGCGAACACGGCGACCCAGGCATCCCGGAGCTCGTCGGCGGTCCGCTCCGAGACGCGGAAGCTGAGCCCGGCGGCAGCCTCGGTCGGCAGACCCTTCACGATCGTGGAGATCAGCGCCTTCCCGTCCGTGCCCTTCGTGAGCACGAGCGTGTAGCCGGCGGCCGGGCTGCCGAGGACGCCGATGATCCCGTGGTCGAGGCTGGCGGGAACGCTTTCCTCGGGCTTGGTCGGCTTGGTGTCAGGTGGTGACACGAGTGCGGTGACCCGGCGCGCCACCTGGCGTTGGAGGGGAGTGGCCGGGCGGCCGTCGAGCGCGGCCGGGTCGGGCCCGAGGTCGTCCTTCGGGTCGGCAGCTGCTGCCGCTTCAGCGGCGGTGATCGTGGCGGCGGCTGAGGTCGCTGCCGCAAGTGAGGCGGCGGCGTCGATGTCGGCGGGATCGGTGGAGTCGTTGGTCTCTCCGGGCGCAGCCTCGGCACCGTACAGGACGCCGGTGGTGAGGATGGTCGCGAGGAGAATGGTGGGACGGAAGACTCGGCGCACGGCGCCTCCCCAAGGGTCGTCGCGGAATATATCCTATGAGGAGGATAGGGGGTCCGGCGTTCAGTTGCACTCGCAGTTGCACCCGCGGTGGAAAAACAAGAAGCCCCTCCCTGGGCCTCAGTGTGAGTTGAGAATCCAGAAAGGGGCTCTGACCTGTGTGTCCGAGGGGGGACTTGAACCCCCATGCCCTAATACGGGCACTAGCACCTCAAGCTAGCGCGTCTACCTATTCCGCCACCCGGACTTGGGTCGGTGACCGTCGTCTTGCGTCGTTCACCGTGCGTCAGAACTCTAGCAAACACCCGCCCGTGGACCCCAAACCGGGGTCCACCCGTTCACGGCCACCGCCCCTGGCCAGGCAAGATGGGGCAATGACCACCGAGGAGAGCACCCAGACCGTCCGCGTCGATCCTGCCGAAGAGGTCGTCGAGATCTGCCGGAACCTCATCCGGAACGACACCACCAACACGGGAGACGACTCGGGGCCCGGGGAGCGGAAGGCGGCCGAGTACGTCGCCGCGCTGCTGTCCGAGGTGGGGATCGAGTCGACGATCGTCGAAGCGACGCCGGGGCGTACGAACGTGGTCGCACGCTGGGAGGGCACCGATCCGTCGCTCCCTCCGCTGCTGGTGCACGGACACCTCGACGTGGTGCCCGCGCAGGCGGCTGACTGGTCGTACGACCCTTTCGCGGGCGAGATCGTCGACGGGTACCTGTACGGCCGTGGCGCGGTCGACATGAAGGACTTCGACGCGATGGTCCTGTCGGTGGTCCGGGCCCGGCAGCGTTCGGGCCTGCGTCCGCGACGCACGATCGTCCTCGCGTTCACCGCGGACGAGGAGGCCGGATCGATCCACGGCGCCCACAAGATCGTCGACCACCACCGCGACCTGGTGGCGGACTGCACGGAGGCGATCGGCGAGGTCGGCGGGTTCTCCACGGAGATCGGCGGCAAGCGTCTCTACCTGCTCGAGTCCGGCGAGAAGGGGCTGGCCTGGATGCGCCTGTCGGCCCAGGGGACCGCAGGGCACGGGTCGATGGTGCGCGACAACAACGCGGTCACCGCGATCGCGCGCGCCATCACCGCCATCGGCGAGCACGACTGGCCCTACGAGCCGGGGCCGTCCATGCAGATCCTCCTGGACAAGGTCCGTGAGCTCACCGGGTCGTCGGACGCCTCGACCGAGGAGCTCGTCGCCGAGTTCGGCCCGGCGGCGCGGATGATCCGGGCCGGCATGCGCAACATCAGCAACCCGACGATGCTCGACGCGGGCTACAAGGTGAACGTCATCCCGGGGGAGGCGCACGCGCACGTGGACGGCCGTTTCCTGCCTGGCCAGGAGGAGGCCTTCATGGCCGAGGTGCGGGGGCTCGCCGGCGGGGCGGTGACCGTCGATCCGCTGACCTTGCAACCGGCGCTGGAGTACCCGTTCAGCGGCGACCTCGTGGACGCCATGACCGTCGCGCTCCACGGGGAGGACCCGGACGCCCACGTGGCTCCGTACCTCATGTCCGGCGGCACTGACGCGAAGGCGTGGGACCGGCTCGGCATCCGTTCGTACGGGTTCACGCCGCTGCGGCTGCCGGCCGACCTCGACTTCACGGCCCTCTTCCACGGTGTGGACGAGCGCGTGCCGACCGACGCGCTGGAGTTCGGAGCGCGTGTGTTTCACCGCTTGCTGGACCTGGCGTAGCCGCCTCTTAGATCCGATCCGGCGTGTGGGTGGGTCGAGTAGTCCGAGCCGCTGGGCGAGGGCGTATCGAGACCGGGTGGTCTCGATACGGGCTCCGCTGGTGCTCCGCCCTACTCGACCAGCCAGGGTTTGGTGGTCGAGTAGTCCGAGCCGCTAGGCGAGGGCGTATCGAGACCCGGTGGTCTCGATACGGGCTCCGCTGGCGCTCCGCCCTACTCGACCAGCCAGTGGGCTGCTCGACCGGCGGGCTACAGGGTGCTGCGGACGCGGATGATGCGTCGGCGCAGCGTGACACGACGACTGCCGTCGGGGAAGAGGCGGAGCCGGTCGAGCTCCCAGCCTTGGTGCTCGGCCGCATCGGTCAGCAGGCGTCGCACCGATTGGCGCGACTCCGTCCGCGGGAGCCAGAACCGCTGGAACTCGTACTCGGTCAACACCGCCTCCGTCACACCGCCTCTGCTGACACGTCGTCCAGTGCGTCGGCGATCTCGCCGGGGAGGGTGACCTCCTCGGCCGAGAGCGCTGCCTTCAATTGTGCCGCTGTCCGGGGTCCGATGAGGGCACTCGCGACAGATGGCCTGTCTCGGACCCAGGCGAGCGCGACCTCGAGAGGCGTGAGCTGGAGACCCTCCGCGGCACGGCAGACGGCCTCGACGACGAGGCGGGCGTCCTCGTCGAGGTACGGGTCGACGAAGCCGGTGAGGTGGTCGGAGGCCGCCCGCGAGTCCGCCGGGATGCCGTACCGGTACTTGCCGGTCAGCACGCCCCGACCGAGCGCGGACCACGCGAGGACGCCGAAGCCGAGGGCCTCCGCGGCGGGGACGACCTCACGCTCGGGCTGGCGGGCGAGCAGTGAGTACTCCACCTCGGTCGCCACGACCGGCGCTGCGAGGTCGCGCGACGCCTGCCGGGCGACCGCGTACGCCGTCTGCCAGCCGGTGTAGTTGGAGACGCCGACGTAGCGCGTACGGCCGGTGGTCACCGCGTGCTCCAGCGCGCCGAGCGTCTCGTCGACCGGGACGCGTGGGTCCCACCCCTGGACGAGCCACAGGTCGAGGTGGTCCGTCCCGAGTCGGCCCAGGGTCTGGTCGAGCGTGGCGAGCATCGCGCCGCGCGACGTGCCCGCTCGTCCGTGCGGGACAGAAGAGCCTGCTTTCGAGACCAGGACGACGTCGTGACGGGGGACGTCGGCGAGCAGCGTGCCGAGCAGCGACTCGCTGGCGCCCGCCCCGTACGAGGCGGCGGTGTCGATGAGCGTGCCGCCCGCGTCGAGGAACGTGCGGAGGATGTCGGCGGCCTCGTGCTCGTCGGTCTCACGCCCCCAGGACGCCGTCCCGAGCCCGACTCGGGAGACGGAGAGCCCGCTGCGTCCGACGAACCGTTCCTGCATGTCACTCCTCGGCTGAGGCCCCTGTCGGCCTTGTCGGAAGGCTAGTCGAGACGGGCCCCGCGCCCACGCTAGGCTCGCCCTGCGCATCGCGGTCCCCATCGATCAGGAGCAGGTCATGAAGCTGGGAGTCAACGTCGGGTACGTCGCCGGCCCGGACGTCGCGGAGAGGGTCGAGACGGCCGTGTACGCGGAGTCGTTGGGCTACTCGTCGGCATGGGCGGCGGAGGCGTACGGCTCTGACGTCCCGACGCTTCTCTCGTGGATCGGGGCCAAGACGACGACCCTCGAGCTCGGCACCGCGATCCTCCAGATCCCGGGCCGCACCCCTGCGATGACGGCGATGACCGCGGCGACCCTCGACCGTCTCTCCGAGGGACGTGTGCGTCTCGGGCTGGGCGTCTCGGGCCCGCAGGTCTCCGAGGGCTGGCACGGCGTGAAGTTCGACAAGCCGCTGGCGCGGACCCGCGAGTACGTCGAGATCGTCCGCACGATCCTCGCCCGCGAGGAGCCGCTCAACTACGCAGGCGAGCACTTCACGCTCCCGCTGCCCGACGGCCCCGGCAAGCCGCTCAAGATCATGCTCCACCCGTACCGTGCCGACCTCCCGATCTACCTCGCCGCGGTGGGCCCGAAGAACCTCGAGCTCGCGGGCGAGATCGCCGACGGCTGGCTCGCCATCTTCTTCAACCCCGAGCAGGCCGCTGCCTCCACCGACCACCTCCGCGTGGGGCGCGAGAAGGCCGGCAAGACGATGGAGGGCTTCGACATCGTCCCGACCGTGCCGGTCGTGATCGGCGACGACCTGGAGGAGTGCGCCCAGATGGTGCGCGCCTACACCGCCCTGTACGTCGGCGGCATGGGCAGTCGCAAGCAGAACTTCTACAACGCCCTGGCCCGCCGGATGGGCTTCGAGGACGCCGCGCAGAAGATCCAGGACCTCTACCTGGACAAGAAGCAGGGTGAGGCGGCTGCGGCGGTCCCGTTCGAGCTCGTCGACCAGACCGCGCTCATCGGCCCCAAGGAACGCATCGCCGAGCGGCTGCACGCGTACGCCGAGGCCGGCGTGACCACGCTCGCGGTGTCGACCTTCGGCAGCACCCACGACGAGCGCGCCCACGTCCTGCGCACCGTCGCCGACGCTCTCGAGACCTCGGGCCTCGGCGAGTGAACGACCTCCTCCAAGCACTCGTCCTCGGCCTCATCCAGGGCCTCACCGAGTTCCTCCCGATCTCCTCGTCGGGACACCTCGCGATCTACCCGAAGTTCTTCGGCTGGGAGGACCCTGGCGCTGCGTTCACGGCCGTCGTCCAGATCGGGACAGAGCTCGCCGTCGTCCTGTACTTCTGGCGTGACATCTGGACCATCGCCGGCGGCTGGCTGCGCGGCCTGGTCAAGCGCGACGCGCGCGACACCCTCGAGTGGCGGATGGGGTGGTTCGTCATCGTCGGCTCGCTGCCGATCGTCGTCCTCGGCATCGCGCTCAAGGACGTCATCGAGAGCGACTTCCGCAACCTGTGGGTCATCGCCACGATGCTGATCGTGATGGGCATCGTGCTCGGGATCTGCGACAAGCTCGGCCGCCAGGACCGGACGATCGAGGACCTCAACGGCAAGCACGCCGTGCTCTTCGGCTTCGCCCAGGCGATGGCGCTCATCCCGGGCGTCTCGCGTTCGGGAGCGACGATCAGCATGGGGCGCGCCCTCGGGTACGACCGTGCGGCGGCGACGCGCTACGCGTTCCTGCTGGCGATCCCGGCCGTCGTCGGAGCGGGCCTGTTCCAGCTCCCGGAGATCCCCGGCGGCGACAACGCGTACGGGGTCGGCCCGACGATCCTCGCGACGATCGTGTCGTTCGTCGTCGGCATCTCGGTCATCCACTGGCTGCTGCAGTACGTGAGCAAGCACTCGTACACGCCGTTCGTGATCTACCGGATCGGGCTCGGCACGCTCGTGCTGGTCCTGCTCGCGACGGGCACCATCGCCGCGACCACGACCGTCGGCTAGGAAGGGGCGTCGGCGCCCAGGCTCTGGGTGCCGACGACCTTCACCAGCGCGAGCAGCTCGGCAGCGCGCGAGCCCGGTTCCGCCGAGTAGACGACGACCTTCTGGTCCGTGTCGGCGATCTCGAGCGCGTCGCAGTCGAGCGTCAGGGTCCCGACGACCGGGTGCGCGACGGTCTTGCGGTGGCTGCGCCAGACCTGCGACGGCGCGTCGGCCCACAGCCGAGCGAACTCGGGGCTGCGGGTGCGCAGCTCCTCGACCAGCCGGCGCAGGTCGGTGTCGGCCGGGTACTTCGCCGCGGCCGCGCGCAGCGAGCTCACGGTCTGCGCGGCGGCGAGCGCGGCCTCCTCGGAGGAGGAGACCGCCACGCGACCCGGGTCACCGAGGAAGCGCTGCCACGCGAGGTTGCGCTGCGCCGGCGGGATCGCCGAGAAGTCCCCGAGGAGCGCGACCGCCAGCGGGTTCCACGCGAGCACGTCGCCTTTCGCGCTCAGCACGATCGCGGGCTGGTCTTCGAGCCGGTCGAGCAGACGGAGGATGCTGGCGCGTACGAGCATCGGGACGTGACCGGCACGCGGAGACGCGACCTCCGCCAGGTCGAACATCTCGCGCCGTTCGTCGTCGCTCATCTGCAGCGCGCGGGCCAGGGCGTTCAGCACCGAGGCCGAGGGGTGCGCGCCACGGCCCTGCTCGAGCCGCGTCACGTAGTCGACGCTGATGCCGGCGAGGACCGCGACCTCCTCGCGTCTCAGACCCGCCACCCGGCGCCGCGACCCTGCAGGGATGCCGACCTGGTCGGGGGACACCCGCGTGCGTGCACGCACCAGGAGGCGACCGAGCTCACGACGATCCACGCCCTCAGCCTGGCACGCGGGGCCGCTCCTCACCACGTGCCAGCCTGGTACCGCCCGTACCAGGAGGAAGCGGTCCTGGTACGTCGGTCGTCGGGCGACGAGGGTCGAACCATGACGACGACGACGGCCCTGGTCACCGGGGCGAACAAGGGAATCGGGCTCGAGACGGTACGGCAGCTCGCAGGGCTCGGATGGACGGTGTGGCTCGGGGCGCGCGACCCCGAGCTGGGACGCAAGGCCGCCGAGACGGTGCGGCGCGAGGGTGGTGACGTCCGGCCGGTGGTGCTGGACGTCACGGACGACGCGTCGGTCGCCGCCGCCGTAGGCACGATCGAGGGCGCGGACACCGGACTGGACGTCCTCGTGAACAACGCGGGGATCGGCGGGCCCGCCACGGCACCTTCCGAGACGGTGCCGCCGGACTTCCTCGCCGTGTACGGGGTCAACCTCCTCGGACCTGTCCGGGTGACGCACGCGCTCCTGCCGCTTCTGCGTCGGTCGCCGCACGGCCGCATCGTCAACGTGTCGAGCGGGATGGGCTCCTTCGGGGTGACCACCGACCCGAGCCGGCTCGAGCACGGTCTCGTCGGGCTGGTGTACCCCTCGTCGAAGGCTGCCCTGAACATGGTCACGACGATGTACGCCAAGGAGCTGCCCGAGCTCCGTATCAACGCCGCAGACCCGGGCTACACCGCGACCGACCTCAACGGCCACCACGGCACACAGACCGTCGAGGAGGGAGCGACAGCGACCGTGCGGGCGGCGACCGTGGCGCCGGACGGGCCGACCGGGGCGTTCTTCGGGCGTGACGGCTTCGTCCCCTGGTGAGCGTCTACAGCCACCCGGAGCGCTTGAAGGCACGCCACAGCAGGGCCGAGAGCACAACCATCGCGATCAGGGCGAGCGGGTAGCCGAACCGCCAGCTCAGCTCGGGCATGTAGCGAAAGTTCATCCCGTAGATCCCGGCGATGAGCGTGGGCGCGGCGATCATCGCGGCGTACGCGGCGAGCTTGCGCATGTCGTCGTTCTGCTGCACCGAGATCTGCGTCGCGCGTGCCTGCATGACGTTGTCGAGCAGCCCGTCGAGAGAGTCGATGGTGCCGTGCGTGTGGGCGAGGTGGTCGGCGACGTCGCGGAAGTAGGGCAGCATCCCTTTCGGGACCGCGATCGTCGACCGTCGCCTCAGCACGTCCTGCAAGGGGAGGTGGATCGGCACCACGGCACGGCGGAACTCCAGCACCTCCCGCTTGAGGAGGTAGATCCGGTTGCTGTCCGTACGGGACGGGTCGTCGGAGAACACTGCCGCCTCGAGGTCCTCCACGTCGTCGGAGAGCGCGTCGGCGATCACCTCGTACTGGTCGACGACGGCGTCGATGACGTGGTAGGCCGCCGCGATGGCGCCGTACTGCACGAGCGGCTTGTCGTGCTCCGCACGCTCGCGCAGACCGTCGAGCGTCGGCCAGTCGCCGTGCCGGACGACGATGAGGTGCCGCTCGCCGACGAAGATCGAGATCTCGCCCGTGTCCAGCCGCTTGGTCTGCTCGTCGTAGCGGAGGGCGCGCAGCACCACGAACCCGGCGTCGCCGTAGACATCGACCTTGGGGCGCTGGTGGGCGGTGACAGCGTCCTCGACGGCGAGCGGGTGCAGCGCGAAGACGGTCTGGAGCTCGCGGAACTCCTCGTACGTGGGGTCCTGCATGAACATCCAGATGAAGTCGGCCGGCTCTTTGCAGGTGGCGACCGTGTCGGCGAGCTCGTCGATCCGCAGGCCCGACTTGAGCGGCTTGCCCCCGTGGTAGACGGCACAGTCCAAGATCACCGTCTCATTGTCGCGCCCTTTGGCATAGTCGGCCGACTACGCTCGGAGCGTGCCGACCTTGATCCTCGTCCGCCACGGGCGGACCGCTGCGAACGCGGACGGTGTGCTCGCGGGGCGCGCGCGGGGCGTGGGCCTGGACGAGACGGGACGTGCGCAGGCGGCGCGCGCGGCCGAGCGTCTCGCGGCGCTCCCGCTGTCGTTGGTCGTGAGCAGCCCGCTGCTGCGGACGATGCAGACCGCACGCGCGATCGCCGAGGCCCAACGAGACACCGTCTCCGTCCGCCGCGACCCCGGGTTCATCGAGTGCGAGTACGGACGGTGGACGGGCCGGTCGATCGCGGAGCTCGCCAAGGAACCGTTGTGGGCGGCCGTCCAGCAGCAGCCGAGCAGCGTCGTCTTCCCCGGTGGCGAGGCGATGGACGCGATGGCGGCGCGTGCAGTCGAGGCGGCACGGCGCATCGACCGACGGGTGGCGAGGCGGTACGGCGCCCGTGCCGTGTGGGCCGCGGTGAGCCATGGTGACGTCATCAAGGCCGTCGTCGCGGACGCGCTCGGGACTCATCTGGATCTCTTCCAGAGGATCGCCATCAGTCCCGGATCGCTCAGCGTGATCACCTACGGCTCGCACCGCCCGACCGTCCATCACGTCAACGACCTCGGCTCCGACCTGAGCGCCCTCGCGCCCGCTCCGGGCGACCCGGAGGAGGCCACGGGTGACGCTCCGGTCGGCGGTGGGGCGTGAGGATGGACAGGAGTCGCAGCGCTCCGGGGCCCTGTCTAGGCTCGGTCCCATGCTGATCCACAGGTACGAGCGTCCGCGCCGCTTCGTTGCCGGTACGGTCGGAGTCCCGGGAGAGCGGGCGTTCTTCCTGCAGGCCAGCGACGGGTCTCGCGTCACCTCGGTCGGACTGGAGAAGCAGCAGGTCGAGGTGCTCGCCGAGCGTCTGGAAGCGCTCCTGCTCGAGGTAGAGGCGCCGGCCTCGCCCGGGGGAGGACTCGGATGGGCGGTCGACCTGGACCCGCTCGAGCAACCGATCGAGGAGGAGTTCCGTGTGGGCGCGATGACCCTCGCGTGGGAGCCCGACACCGGCGAAGTGGTGGTCGAGGCGTTCGCGATGACCGAGGACGACGAGACCGAGGCCAGCGACGTGCTCGTCGTGACGATGCCTCCCGAGGTCGCGCTCGAGTTCGCGGAGCGCGCGCGCAGCGTCGTCGCCGCCGGTCGTCCCACCTGCCCGTTCTGCGGGGGAGTGGTCGAGCCGGACGGGCACCTCTGCCCCCGCGCCAACGGCTTCCGTCGGGTGGCCCGTGACTGAGTTCGCCTCGCCGCGCGGCTTCGCGGCAGACCCCGGAGCCGTCGACCTCCTGGAGCGCGGGACGCTCGACGTCACCGGGCGTCTGGTCGAGGCGTCCAACGGCACGTTCTTCGCCCAGATGTCCGAGGGCTCACGTTCGGTCGCGTCCGTGTACAAGCCCGTCCGCGGGGAGCGCCCGCTGTGGGACTTCCCCGACGGCACGCTGGCGGCCCGCGAGCGCGCTGCCTACCTCGTCTCCGAGGCCGGCGGCTGGCACGTCGTCCCCCCGACGGTGCTCACCGACGGGCCGTTCGGACCGGGCATGGTGCAGCTGTGGGTGGAGTCCGACCCCTCGATCGCCACCATCGCCGTGGTCCCGGCCGGCAGCGAGCCCGAGGGCTGGTTCGCGGTCGTCGACGCGATCGGCCCCGGCGACCGCGAGGTGACGCTGATCCACCGCGACTGGGCGCCGCTGCGTGCCGTCGCGCTCTTCGACGCGGTCGTCAACAACGCCGACCGCAAGGGCGGGCACCTGCTCCCCGTCGACGGCGCGGTGTTCGGGTGCGACCACGGGCTCACCTTCCACGTGGAGGACAAGCTCCGCACGGTGCTGTGGGGCTGGGCGGGAGAGGAGCTGCTTCCGGCCGAGCGCGAGCAGCTCACGGACCTCTCCGAGCAGGTGGAGTCCGGCCCGCTGCGCGAGACCCTCTGCACGCTGATCAGCGAGGACGAGATCGCGGCGCTGGCGGCACGTCTGGACGCCCTCCTGAGGACGGGCACGATGCCGACCGACGGCGATCGGTGGCCGACGATCCCGTGGCCGCCGCTGTAGGGGCAGCCTTATACCCTCGTCGCATGCGTGCTTGGACGTCTCCCGAAGTGCCCGACCTCACCGCGCTGGGCCTCGGTCCTGGCCCGGCGGCCCACGTCCACGACACGGCGCGCGGCAAGGCAGTGGTCCTCGACCCGGAGGGCCGCGCACGCATGTACGTCTGCGGCATCACCCCGTACGACGCCACCCATCTCGGGCACGCCGCCACGTACCTGACGTTCGACCTCCTCCAGCGCGTGTGGCGCGACCGGGGCCTCGAGGTCGTGTACACGCAGAACATCACCGACGTCGACGACCCGCTGCTGGAGCGCGCGGCGGCCACCGGGATCGAGTGGACCGACCTCGCCGAGCGCGAGATCGCTCTCTTCCGTGAGGACATGTCCGCGCTGCGCGTGATCGCCCCCGACCACTACATCGGGGCGGTGGAGTCGATCCCGCTCGCGGTCGCGCTGATCGAGCGTCTTCGTGAGCGTGGGGTCACGTACGAGCTCGACGGGGACGTGTACTTCTCCGTCCACGCCGACCCTGCCTTCGGAGAGGTCTCCGGCTACGACCAGGCGACGATGCTGCGGCTGTTCGGGGAGCGCGGGGGAGACCCTGGGCGCGAGGGCAAGCGCGACCCGCTCGACTGTCTCCTCTGGCAGGCCGAGCGCCCGGGGGAGCCGTCGTGGGACAGCCCGTTCGGGCGGGGACGACCCGGCTGGCACGTCGAGTGCTCGTCGATCGCGCTGGAGACGCTCGGGCACGACTTCGACGTCCAGGGCGGCGGGACCGACCTGATCTTCCCGCACCACGAGATGTCCGCCTCAGAGGCGCAGGTCGCGACCGACGACCGTTTCGCCAAGGCGTACGTGCACCAGGCGATGGTGGCCTACGCGGGCGAGAAGATGTCCAAGTCGTTGGGCAACCTGGTCCTGGTCTCGCGGCTGCGCGCCGACGGCCACGACCCGATGGCGATCCGGCTTGCAGTGCTCGACCACCACTACCGCACAGGCTGGGAGTGGGCGGACAGCGACATCGTCGACGCCGCAAAGCGCCTCGGCCGCTGGCGCGAGGCCTTCGCGTCCGGCGGGCCCGCTGCGGAGCCGGTCGTGGCCGCGGTCCGCGAGGCGCTCGCCGACGACCTCGACGCCCCGCGTGCGATCGCGGCCGTCGACTCGTGGGTCGATGCGGCGATGGCGGCGGCCGGTGACGGCGTCCCCGGCTCCGGTCGTACGGTCGCCTCCGCGGTCGACGCGCTGCTCGGCGTCATCTGAGCGCGCACCCTCCGCGGCGGGTTCACCGCTCGGCATAGAGTGAAGCCGTGAGCGAGCAGACCGAGTTCCCGACCGTTGTCGACCCGTGGTTCGTCGTCGCGTTCGAGGGATGGAACGACGCGGCCGACGCCGCCAGCTCGGTGATCGACCACCTCGTGGAGTGGTGGGACGCCGAGCTCGTCGCAGAGATCGACCCTGACGACTACTACGACTTCCAGGTCAACCGTCCCTACATCGGGACCGACGAGGCCGGCCACCGAGAGATCACCTGGCCCACGACACGTATCTACGTCGCCCGGCCGGTCGGCTCGGACCGTGACGTGGTGCTCGTCCGGGGCATCGAGCCCAACATGCGCTGGACCGCGTTCTGTGACGAGCTGGTCGCCATCGCCGACCGGGTGGCGAGCCACGCGGTCGTCACCCTGGGCGCGCTGCTCGCCGATACGCCGCACACGCGGCCGGTCCCGGTCACGGGGACCACGAACGACACCGACCTCGAGGCGCGGCTCCACCTCGACGACTCGACGTACGAGGGACCCACGGGCATCAACGGGGTCTTCACCCTCGCATGCATCGAGTCGGGCTTCCCGACGGTCTCGTTGTGGGCCGCGGTGCCGCACTACGTCGCCCAGCCGCCGAGCCCGAAGGCGACGCTCGCGCTGCTGGGCTACCTGGAGGACGTGCTCGAGATCAGCCTGCCGATCGGTGACCTGCGCGAGATGGCCCGGGCGTGGGAGCGCGGCGTCGAGGAGCTCGCGAGCTCTGACGCCGACATCGCCGCGTACGTGGAGTCGCTGGAGGAGGCGCGGGACACGTCCGAGCTGCCGGAGGCGTCGGGCGACGCGATCGCCCGCGAGTTCGAGCGCTACCTCAAGCGACGTTCCCGCGACACCGACTCCTAGGGTTGCTCACGCAGCGCCCGCCTTCGACACAGAGTGAGCACATGACGACCGACGTCCACCGCACGACCCTGCCCGACGCCGTCCTCTGGGATCTCGACGGCACGATCGTCGACACCGAGCCGGTGTGGCTGGGGGCCGAGCACGCGCTCGCCGCACGCTACGGAGCCTCGTGGTCGGAGGAGGACGGCCTCGCGCTCGTGGGGAGCGACCTCATGGAGGCCGGCCGCGAGATCAAGCGCCGGATGGGCCTCGACCTGTCCGCCGAGGACATCGTCGACGCCCTCGTGGGCGAGGTCGCCCACTACATGCGCCACGGCGAGATCGCGTGGCGACCCGGCGCGCGGGAGATGATCGCCGCCCTGTCCGAGGCAGGCGTGCCGCAGGCGCTGGTGACGATGTCGTACGCGGTCGTCGCCGAGCCCATGATCGCGCGGCTGGGCGGCAGCCCGTTCGGCGCCGTCGTCACCGGTGACACCGTCACGAACGGCAAGCCCCACCCGGAGCCGTACCTCGCCGCGGCAGCCGCACTCGGAGTCGACCCGTCGCGGTGCGTCGCCATCGAGGACTCCAACACGGGCACCCGCTCGGCGGCCGCCGCGGGGTGTCACGTGCTCGTGGTCCCGAACCTGGTGCCGGTCGACGAGGGCGAACGCCGTACGCACGCGTCGACGCTGGCCGGGCTCGCCCCCGTGGACCTCGGTCTGCTCCTGGAGGCGGAGAGCGACCCTCAGAGCCGATAGCGTCGACCCGTGTCGACGCTTGCGGTGGTGCTCACGTACGTCGCGCTGGTCGGTGCGGGCGTCATGTCGGGCGTGTACGTCGCGTTCTCGGTGATGGTCATGCCGTCCCTCGATCGGCGCCCTCCCACTGAGGCGGTCGGGTTCATGCAGGAGACGAACCGGTTCGCCGTGCGCCCAGGGTTCCAGCTGGCCTTCTCCGGCACGGCGGTCGTCTCGCTCGTGGCCGCGCTCCTCGCCGTCCTCGAGGGAGGAGACGGACGGTGGTGGACGGTCGCCGCGGCACTGGCGTACCTCGCCTCCGTGGTCCTGACCGGCACGTTCCACGTCCCGCGCAACAACGCCCTCGACCGCGTCGACGCCTCGACGGTGCCGGCCGCGGGCAACGCGTGGGCGTCGTACGCGCGTCCGTGGACTCAGGCCAACCACCTGCGCGCGCTGATGTGCGTCGCCTCCGTGGTCGCCTACGCGGTCGCGCTGCGCGTCGGTTGACCTGCGCCCACGGAAGGCCGCTCGTCCATCTCGCGCCACTCGGGTCGCAGGCCGGTCAAGGTCGTCGTCGACGCGTAGACGAGGGCGCAGACGAGCAGGACGGGTCCGAGCCCGACCGCCGTGACGGCGAGCCCTGCCAGCACGCCGCCGAGCGGCATGCCGGCCCAGGCGGCGGCGTCCGTGAGCGAGCCGACCCGGCCGTACAGACGTGACGGCACGCGCTCGAAGAACACCGCGCTGATGATCGGGTTGAGGAAGCCGGAACCGAGGCCGGCGACGGCGTACACCGCGACGACGGCGGGGACCGGTACGTCGAGGAGAAGGACGAGGAAGCGCGGTGCCCCGGCGACGAGGAACCCCCAGAAGAAGACGACGCGGCGCTTCATCCGGTGGGCGAGAGCCGCCGCGAGCAGGCTTCCGACGACGGCGCCCGCACTCATCACCGTCAGTGCGAGCCCCATCACCGGCGCGCCGTGGCCCGACTCGTGGGCCCAGATGGGGAGGAGCACGGCGGCGAAGGCGATGTCGAGGAGGTTCGTGATCGCGACCATGAGGACGAGCGACATGAGCAGCCGGTCGCGTCGGAGGAACGCGACGCCTTCGGCGAGCCTGCGCAGGTAGGGGGCGGCGTCTGCCTCGTCCTCGGTCTCCGCGTCGTCCGTGCGGACCGCGCGCCCCATCCCGCGAGGCAGCGCGAACGCCACGACGAGAGAGCCCAGCACGAAGCAGACCGCGTTGACCGCGACGCCGGTGAGCGGACCGGAGAGGGCGATCAGCGCCGCGCCCACCGCGGGCCCGAGCGTGGACGCCAGGCGCTCGACCGTCCCCGACAGCCCGGTCGCCCGCACGAGCCGCACGCCGCCGCGTTCGGCCGCCTCGGGGACCATCACCTCCTTCGCCAGGTCGCCGGGCCCGCGGGCGGCTCCCACCACCGCGACCAGGGCGAGGAAGACGCCCAGGGGCAGCGCGTCCAGGACGTACAGCAACGGGATCGCTCCCGCGGCGGCTGCGCTGACGAGATCCGTCGACCACGAGACGACACGTCCGCCGACCCGGTCGACCCACGGCCCCGCCAGGGCCTTCACCGCCACGTACGGCGCGAGCTCGAAGAACGCGACGAGCCCTGTCGCCGTCGCGCTGCCGGTGGTGGCGAGCACGAACCACGGGAACGCGATCGCGGAGACGCGCGTCCCGGTGTGGGCGACCGCCATCGCGACCAGGAGGCCGACGAGGGGTCTCGTACGACTGCTCGCCAGGCCGGTCACGACACGCCGTCCTCGGAGTCGGGATCTCCGGGGTCGAGCTGGGGGAGGACCTGGACGACGACGGTGACCCGCTGGGCACCGTCGGGGTGCCGAGCGTCGGGGGTGTCGAAGCGGTACTCCCGGAGAAGGGCGTGGATGCGTGCGTCGAGCGTGCGCGCCTCGTCCGGCGTCAGGCGCAGCAGGTAGTCGCTCAGATCCATCACCTGGCGCCACTGGTCGGGCATCGTCGCCCGCTCGTTCACCGCCTGCTGCAGCACCAAGGAGTAGCTGGCGGCGATCGAGTGGAGATACGCGTCGACGGCTTCGGGCTCGGCGGCGTCCAGGTCCGCCTCGTCGAGGACGCTCACGCGGTGCTGCGCGCGCCACCAGCGGTCACGGGCGTTCCCGCGGCCGGACTCCTCGGCGACCAGCCCAGCGCCGGCGAGCTGTCGGAGGTGGTAGCTCGCCGCGCCCGAGGTCACGCCGAGCCGCTGACCGAGGATCGTGGCGGTCGACGGCCCGTGGCGGCGCAGGGCGCCCAGGAGCTGCACCCGCAGCGGGTGCGCGAGGGCCTTGAGGGCGGCGGTGTCGAGGACGATCCGGTCGGGCTGGCTGCTCATGCGGCCAGCCTAAGACTGCAAAGAAACCTTTGCAAAGGACTCTTTGCAGAAAATGTGGGCGAATCAGTCGGCGTCTGCGGGGCTCTCCGCCGGCGAGTGGACGGCGGGCTCGACCGGCAGCGCGTCACGCTCCGGGAGCGGAGGCGGGGTGCCGCCCCACTCCGGGCAGAGCTCCTTGTGGTCGCACCAGCCGCAGAGTGCGCTCTTGCGGGCCCGCCACTCGCCGGTCGTCGCCGCCCGCTCGATCGCCGCCCACAGCGCGCGCAGCTTGCGCTCGGTCGCGACCAGGTCGTGCTCGTCGGGGGAGTAGCGGAGGATCTCCTCGTTGCCGAGGTACATCAGCTGGAGGAGCGTCGGGACCGTCCCCGTCGTCCGCCACATGACCAAGGCGTAGAACTTCATCTGGAACATCGCTTTGGCCTCGAACACCTCGCGCGGCGCCCGCCCGGTCTTGTAGTCGACGACGCGGACCTCGCCGGTGGGAGCCACGTCCACCCGGTCGACGTACCCCCGCAGCAGCAGACCGCCGTCGACCACCGTCTCCACGTACTTCTCCCGATCGGCAGGCTCCAGCCGGCGCGGGTCCTCAAGGGCGAAGTACGAGCCGAGGAGGGCGCCGGCGCTCTCGAGCCACTCGGCCAGCGCCGTGCCGTCGGTGAAGAGCGCGGTCAGCTCAGGGTCGGCCTCGCGCAGGCGGTCCCAGGCGGGGCCGACCAGCGACCGGGCGTGCTCGAGCGTCCGTTGCGCCGCGGGCGCGTCGAACAGGTCCTCGAGCACCGCGTGCACCAACGTCCCGCGGACGGCGTCGGGCGTCGACTCCTGGGGGAGCCGGTCGACCACGCGGAAGCGGTAGAGCAGCGGACAGGTCATGAAGTCCGAAGCCCGGCTCGGCGACAGGGAGCCGACCACGTCGACCCCGTCCACCAGCGTGTGCTCGACCGTCTGTGCCCTCATGCCCGTCAGCGTAGGCGAGCCGACCGACAGTCCGTTGTGCCGTGACCCGATACGGTGGAAGGCGTGACCGCGTCGTCCACACCCCCCACGCCGAACCGCCCGCCCGGGACCCTTCGCATCGGCGAGATCGGGGGGATCGACGTTCTCGTGCGGTCCTCCTGGCTGCTCGTGGCCGTCCTCATCGCCTTCGTCCTCGCCCCCACCATCGAGACGATCGCCCCGGGCCTCGGTGCGCTCACGTACGTCGCCGGGCTCGCCTTCGCGGTCCTGCTCTACCTCTCGGTGCTCCTGCACGAGATCTCGCACGCCCTGATGGCCAAGCGCTTCGGCTACGACGTACGGTCGGTGACCCTGAACTTCCTCGGCGGCGTCACCGAGATCGACGGTGAGCCCGACACCCCGGGTCGCGAGTTCTGGATCGCCGTCGTCGGCCCGCTGACCTCCCTCGCCGTGGGCGCCGCCGCATGGGGCGCGTCCCTGGTGGTGCCGGACTCGGGCCTGGTGCTGTTCGCGTTCCGGGCGCTGGCCCTGGCCAACCTCGTGGTCGGCGTCCTCAACCTCCTCCCGGGTCTTCCGCTCGACGGCGGACGCGTCTTCCGCGCGATCGTCTGGAAGGTCTCCGGCAACCCGTACGCGGGGACGGTCGCCGCAGGGTACGGAGGGCGCGTCGTGGCGCTGCTCGCGCTCGCGTTCCCGTTCGTCGCTCGCGAGGTGCTCGGCTGGAACATGTCGATCCTCGACTACGTCATCGGCTTCGTGATCGCGCTCTTCCTCTGGACGGGCGCGACGCAGGCGATGCTGGCGGCGCGCCTCCGCCGCGGCCTGCCGTCCCTCACCGCCCGCGGGCTCGCCCGGCGCGCGGTGGACGTCCCGCGCAGCATGCCGGTCGCGCAGGCCATCGAGGAGGCGCGTCAGGCCGGTGCCGGTGCGATCGTCGTCCATGGCCAGACCGGGACGGTCGACGGCGTCGTCGACGAGCGCGCCGTCCTCGCCACCCCCGAGGCGCGGCGCCCGTGGATCGAGGTCGGAGCGCTGGCGCGTACGCTCTCCCCGGGCCTCACGCTGCCCGTGGACCTGGCCGGTGAGCCGTTGATCCGCGCGCTGCAGCAGACGCCGTCCAGCGAGTACCTCGTCGTGGACGGCGAGAGCCTGTACGGGGTCCTCGTCACCAGCGACGTCGACCACGCCTTCGCGGCGCGGGTCCGCGAGGGTGGCAAGCAACGCGACGCAGGAAGGCACACGCATGGATGAGCGCCTCTCGGGGGTGCACCGCGGTCCGATGTCGGCAGGGGAGTGGGTCCGCCTCACCGACGCCAAGGGCCGTCGCCACAACATCCAGCTCGAGGAGGGCAAGAAGTTCTTCACGAAGTTCGGAGAGATCGCCCACGACGACCTCATCGGACAGCCTGAGGGGATCGTCGTCGAGTCCTCGCTGGGCGGCCAGTACCTCGTCTTCCGCCCGCTGATGCACGAGTACACGACCTCGATGCCGCGCGGGGCGGCGGTGATCTACCCGAAGGACGCCACCCAGATCGTCACCTTCGCGGACATCTTCCCCGGCGCACGCGTCCTGGAGGCCGGTGCCGGCTCCGGCGCCCTCACCACCTTCCTCCTGCGCGCTGTCGGGGAGACGGGCCTCGTCTCGTCGTACGAGCAGCGCGAGGACTTCGCCGAGATCGCCACCCGCAACGTCGAGCAGTTCTTCGGCGGACCGCACCCGGCGTGGCGCCTGACCGTCGGCGAGCTCGGTGAGGCCGTCACCGACACCGAGGTCGACCGCATGATCCTCGACATGGTCGATCCCTGGGAGTACGTCGCGCTCGCCGGCCGCGTCCTCGCCCCCGGCGGGATCCTCTGCTGCTACGTCGCGACGACGACCCAGATGTCGCGCGTCGTGGAGACGATCCGTGCTCACGGCGAGTTCGCCGAGCCCGCCGCGTGGGAGACCATGCAGCGTGGCTGGCACCTCGAGGGCCTTGCGGTGCGTCCGGAGCACTCGATGAACGGCCACACGGCCTTCTTGGTCACGGCGCGCCGGATGGCCCACGGCCACCGCACGCTCGCGAAGAAGCGCCGCCCCGCCCCCGGAGCGTACGGGCCCGACTACACCGGCCCGCGTCCCGTCGACCTCCCGGAGTGACCTGAATCACACCGGTCGTATCTCTTTGCGAGCAACCGCGCGCCGACCCGAGCGAATCGTCACTTCCTGCGGGTAGTGTCGACACACGAGGAGCAGCACGCCGCGCCACGGGACGACCCCGGCGGTGTCGGGGTCGACGGTGGGGTGGCCTTCGCGGGAGGGTACGACATGACCGAGTTCGACCACAGCGACCGGCGTCCGCACGAGACCGAGCAGACCCTGCTCCAGCAGCAGGCCGAGATCGACTACCTGCGCGCGGAGGTGGAGCACCTCCGCCAGCGACTCGCGAGCGGGCGTCCGGACTCGTCGGTGGACGCGCGGCTGGCCGAGACCGAGGCGCGGCTCGCGGCCGTGACGGCGCAGAACGCCCGCCTCGGTGACACGCTGCGGGAGGCCCGCGACCAGATCCTCTCGCTCAAGGAGGAGGTCGACCGGCTCGCGCAGCCGCCGACCGGCTTCGGGACGTTCATCCAGCACAACGACGACGACACCGTCGACGTCTTCACCGGGGGCCGCAAGCTGCGGGTCAACGTGAGCCCGTCGGTCGAGGTCGAGGACCTGCGCCGTGGCCAGGAGGTCATCCTCAACGAGGCGCTCAACGTCGTTGCGGCTCTCGAGTACGAGCAGGTCGGTGAGGTCGTCATGCTCAAGGAGCTGCTCGCCGACGGTGAGCGTGTCCTCGTCATCGGCAACGCCGACGAGGAGCGGATCGCCCGCATCGCCGACTCCTTGCACGACGAGAAGCTCCGAGCGGGCGACTCGCTGCTGCTCGACTCCCGAGCCGGCTACGTGTACGAGCGCGTCCCCAAGTCCGAGGTCGAGGAGCTCGTGCTGGAGGAGGTCCCGGACATCGACTACTCGAGCATCGGCGGCCTCCACGGGCAGATCGAGTCGATCCGCGACGCGGTCGAGCTGCCGTACCTCTACCCGGAGATCTTCGTCGAGCACGAGCTCAAGCCGCCGAAGGGCGTCCTCCTGTACGGCCCGCCCGGCTGCGGCAAGACGCTGATCGCGAAGGCGGTGGCGAGCTCGCTCGCCAAGAAGGTGTCGGCAAAGACGGGGGAGGAGGGCCGCTCGTACTTCCTCAACATCAAGGGTCCCGAGCTGCTCAACAAGTACGTCGGCGAGACCGAGCGCCACATCCGTCTCGTGTTCCAGCGGGCGCGGGAGAAGGCGTCCGAGGGCACGCCGGTCATCGTGTTCTTCGACGAGATGGACTCGCTCTTCCGCACCCGCGGGTCGGGCGTGTCCTCCGACGTCGAGAACACGATCGTCCCGCAGCTGCTGAGCGAGATCGACGGCGTCGAGGGTCTCGAGAACGTCCTCGTGATCGGCGCGTCCAACCGCGAGGACATGATCGACCCCGCGATCCTGCGTCCGGGCCGGCTCGACGTGAAGATCAAGATCGAGCGTCCGGACGCGGAGTCGGCGCGCGACATCTTCTCGAAGTACCTGACGCCCAGCCTGCCGCTCCACGAGGACGACCTCGCCGAGTTCGGCGGCGACCGCGTCGCGTGCGTCAACGGCATGATCCAGCGCACGGTCGAGCGGATGTACACCGAGTCCGAGGAGAACCGCTTCCTCGAGGTCACCTACGCCAACGGTGACAAGGAGGTCCTCTACTTCAAGGACTTCAACTCCGGCGCGATGATCCAGAACATCGTCGACCGCGCCAAGAAGATGGCGATCAAGGACTTCCTCGAGCTGCGCCAGAAGGGTTTGCGCGTCCAGCACCTCCTGCAGGCGTGCCTCGACGAGTTCAAGGAGAACGAGGACCTCCCCAACACGACCAACCCCGACGACTGGGCCCGCATCTCCGGCAAGAAGGGCGAGCGGATCGTCTTCATCCGTACGCTCATCTCCGGCAAGCAGGGCAGCGAGCCCGGGCGCTCGATCGACACGGTCGCCAACACCGGCCAGTACCTCTGACCGCCGCCCGGTGAGCCTGGTCCCACCCCGGTCCGTCCGGTGGGACCAGGCTCACCGCGGCCCGTGGCCGTCGCACAATGGGACGCGTGACGACGCCCACCAGCCCCGCGCTCGCCATCCGGGTCGTCCCGTACGACCACCCGGACGCCGCGCTCCTCATCGAGGAGGTCCAGGCGCTCTACGCGCAGCGCTACGGCATCCACGACGTCAGCCCGACCGATCCTGCGGAGTTCGAGGCGCCCGACGGGCTCTTCGCGGTCGCCTACGATGCCGCCGGGGCGCCCGTCGCCACCGGCGGGTGGCGGATGCTGGGGGAGGGGCGTGCCGAGGTCCGGCGGATGTACGTGCGCGAGAGCGTCCGGCGGCGCGGCCTCGCCCGTACCGTCCTCGCGTGGCTTGAGGAGTCCGCCCGTGCTGCGGGAGCGACGACCATGGTGCTCGAGACCGGACGGCCGCAGCCGGAGGCGATCGCGCTCTACCGGGCCTCGGGCTACACCGACGTCTCGCCGTTCGGCTACTACGCCGAAGACCCGAAGTCGGTCTTCCTGGGCAAGCCGCTCACCTAGGCAGGGGCCCGCCCATCCGTCCGCATGGTGGACGCTATGTCCGTAGACCGGACCTGGACTATCCTCGGGGAAGTGCCTGCCACCCCGAACCATCGCCCTGACGCGACCGCAGAGCTGACCGAGGCCCTCCGGTCGCGCATCCTCGTGCTCGACGGCGCGATGGGGACGGCGATCCAGCGCGACCGTCCGGACGAGGCGGGCTACCGGGGCGAGCGGTTCGCGGACTGGCCCAGCGACGTCCAGGGCAACAACGACCTGCTCTCGCTGACTCAGCCCGCCCTCATCGCCGGCATCCACCGCGAGTACCTCGACGCCGGCGCGGACATCATCGAGACCAACACCTTCAACGCCAACGCGATCTCGCTGAGCGACTACGGCATGCAGGACCTCGCGTACGAGATGAACCTCGCGTCCGCGCAGCTGGCCCGTGAGGTCGCCGACGAGGTCGCCGCCGCCACGGGCCGTGCCCGTTACGTCGCCGGCGCGCTCGGGCCCACGTCGCGCACGGCGTCGATCTCGCCCGACGTCAACGATCCCGGCGCGCGCAACGTGACGTACGACGAGCTGGTCGAGGCCTACGCGACCGCGACCCGTGGTCTGCTCGACGGCGGTGCCGACCTCGTGGTCATCGAGACGATCTTCGACACGCTCAACGCGAAGGCGGCCATCTTCGCGGTGGAGTCGGTGTTCGCCGAGCACGGCCGCCGCTGGCCGGTCGTCGTGTCGGGGACGATCACCGACGCCTCCGGCCGTACGCTCTCGGGCCAGGTCACGGAGGCCTTCTGGTACTCCGTACGCCACGCCCGTCCGCTGCTCGTGGGGCTCAACTGCGCCCTGGGTGCGAAGGAGATGCGCCCGTACATCGCGGAGATCTCCCGCATCGCCGACACCTTCGTGAGCTGCTACCCCAACGCTGGACTGCCCAACGCGTTCGGTGAGTACGACGAGGCGCCCGAGGAGACCGCGGCGATCCTCACCGAGTTCGCCGAGGCGGGCTTCGTCAACGTCGTCGGCGGCTGCTGCGGGACGACGCCGGCGCACATCGCCGCGATCGCTCGCGGCGTCGACGGGCTCGCCCCTCGCGTCCCGCCGCAGAGCGTCCCGGCGCTGAGACTCGCGGGCCTGGAGCCCGTCACCGTCGTCGAGGACACCCTCTTCGTCAACGTCGGCGAGCGTACGAACATCACCGGCTCCGCCCGGTTCCGCAACCTCATCAAGGACGGCGACTACGCGACCGCCCTCAGCGTCGCCCGCCAGCAGGTCGAGAACGGCGCGCAGGTCATCGACGTCAACATGGACGAGGGCATGATCGACGGCGTCGAGGCCATGGTCCGGTTCCTCAACCTCATCGCCTCCGAGCCCGACATCAGCCGCGTCCCGGTGATGGTCGACTCGTCGAAGTGGGAGGTCATCGAGGCCGGCCTCAAGTGCGTGCAGGGCAAGCCGATCGTCAACTCCATCTCCATGAAGGAGGGCGAGGAGGCGTTCATCGAGCACGCGCGTCTGTGCCGCCGGTACGGAGCGGCGGTCGTGGTGATGGCCTTCGACGAGGAGGGCCAGGCCGACTCGCTCGAGCGTCGCAAGGAGATCTGCGAGCGGGCCTACCGCGTCCTCGTCGACGAGGTCGGCTTCCCCGCCGAGGACATCATCTTCGATCCCAACGTCTTCGCGGTCGCCACCGGCATCGAGGAGCACGCCGCGTACGGTCTCGACTTCATCGAGGCGACGCGCTGGATCAAGCAGAACCTCCCGTACGCGCTCGTCTCGGGTGGCGTCTCGAACGTCTCGTTCTCCTTCCGGGGCAACAACGCGGTGCGCGAGGCGATCCACGCGGTGTTCCTGTACCACGCGATCGCTGCCGGGATGGACATGGGCATCGTGAACGCCGGTGCCCTGGAGGTCTACGAGGAGGTGCCCGAGCTCCTTCGCGACCGCATCGAGGACGTCGTCCTCAACCGTCGGCCGGACGCCACGGAGCGCCTGCTCGAGATCGCCGCCGACTTCGCCAGAGATGGCGCCGCGAAGGAGGTCGCCGACGAGGAGTGGCGGTCGCTCCCGGTGGCCGAGCGGATCACCCACGCCCTGGTCAAGGGCATCGACGAGCACGCCGAGGCCGACACCGAGGAGCTGCGCCAGGAGATCGCGGCCCGCGGCGGACGCCCGATCGAGGTCATCGAGGGCCCGCTGATGGACGGCATGAACGTCGTCGGCGACCTCTTCGGCGAGGGCAAGATGTTCCTCCCGCAGGTCGTGAAGTCGGCACGCGTGATGAAGAAGTCGGTCGCGTACCTGATCCCGTACATCGAGGCCGAGAAGCAGCCCTCCGACGCCGAGCGCAGCAACGGCAAGGTCGTCATGGCGACGGTCAAGGGCGACGTCCACGACATCGGCAAGAACATCGTGGGTGTCGTGCTCCAGTGCAACAACTACGACGTCGTCGACCTCGGCGTGATGGTGCCTGCGCAGAAGATCCTCGACACCGCGAAGGCCGAGAACGCCGACGTGATCGGGCTGTCCGGGCTCATCACCCCGTCGCTCGACGAGATGGTGAACCTCGCCGGCGAGATGGAGCGACAGGGCTTCGACATCCCGCTGCTCATCGGCGGCGCCACGACCTCGCGCGCCCACACGGCCGTCAAGGTCGACCAGAAGTACCACGGCCCGGTGCTCTGGGTGAAGGACGCCTCGCGCTCCGTACCGGTCGTCGCGGCGCTGCTGTCGGACGACCAGCGACCCGGGCTCCTTGCGGAGACGGACACCGAGTACGCCGCGCTGCGCGAGCGCCACGCCGCCCGCCAGAACGCCCGGCCGCTGCTGCGCCTCGAGGAGGCGCGTGCGCAGGCGACGCCGATCGACTGGACCGGCTACCGCCCGCCGCGGCCGCACATGATCGTCCAGCAGGCGCGCGATCTCTGCTCCGGCGCCGGTTGCGACCACCGCCACGACGGGCGCGTGCAGTTCGTCCGCACGCTCACGGACTACTCCCTGGAGGAGCTGCGTCCGTACATCGACTGGCAGCCCTTCTTCAACGCCTGGGAGATGCGCGGACGGTTCCCCGACATCCTGCACAACCCGTCGACGGGCGAGGCCGCGCGCCGGCTGTACGACGACGCGCAGGCGATGCTCGACCGCCTCATCGCCGAGCGGTGGATCCAGGCCAACGGCGTGTTCGGTCTCTTCCCGGCCAGTCAGATCCCCGGCGACGACATCGAGGTCTACACCGACGAGTCCCGCACCGACGTCCTGACGACGCTGCACCAGCTGCGCCAGCAGGGGGAGGGGCGCCAGGGCTCGGCGCGCAAGTCGCTCGCGGACTTCGTCGCGCCGCGGGACTCGGGAGCGCGCGACTACGTCGGTGCGTTCGCGGTCACCGCGGGTCTCGGTGTGGCCGAGAAGATCGCCGAGTTCAAGGCAGACCTGGACGACTACAGCGCGATCCTGCTCGAGTCGCTGGCCGACCGGCTCGCCGAGGCGTTCGCCGAGCGTCTCCACGAGCGTGTGCGCAAGGAGTTCTGGGGCTACGCCCCTGACGAGGCCCTCGACAACGAGGCGCTGATCAAGGAGTCGTACACCGGTATCCGTCCCGCGCCGGGCTATCCCGCGTGCCCGGAGCACACCGAGAAGCAGACGATCTGGGAGCTCCTCGACGTCGAGCGCAACACCGGCATCGAGCTGACCGAGAGCATGGCGATGTGGCCGGGAGCGGCGGTGAGCGGCCTCTACTTCTCGCACCCGGAGTCGCAATACTTCGTCCTGGGCCGGATCGGGCGCGACCAGGTCGAGGACTACGCCAAGCGCAAGGGCTGGACGGTCCCCGAGGCCGAGAAGTGGCTCTCGCCTAACCTCGGCTACCGCACCGACGACGACTGACGCGTACCCCGTTGGTCGAGTAGCCGAGCCCCTGGGCGAGGCGTATCGAGACCTGGGTCTCGATACGGGCTCCGCTGGCGCTCCGCCCTACTCGACCATCGGAGTGCCGCGCGGAAAGGTTGGTCGAGTAGCCGAGCCCCTGGGGGTCTCGATACGGGCTCCGCTGGCGCTCCCCTCCTCGACCATCGGAAGGGGCTGGCGCTCCGCCCTCCTCGATCACCGGGGGCTTGCGGCGCGGTCGCGGAGCCAGGGTCCCACCAGGGCGTGCGAGTCGGGCACGAGGGGCCAGCCGGGGTCGTCGAGCCGTGCCACGACCTCCTGGAGCGGCATCCAGCCGCCCCACGCGACCTCCTCCGGCTGCCAGCGCACCAGTCCGGCCCAGCCCTCCACGAGGTAGCCGAAGGCCTCGTACGACGTGTGGGAGTCCTCGTACGCGCCTCTGAAGATCGGCACCACCGGCACGCCCGACACCCCGAGCTCTTCCTCGACCTCGCGGACGGCACCGTCGTAGGGATCTTCACCCGCCAGGAGGACGCCGCCAGCACAGACGTCGTACAGGCCGGGATAGACGTCCTTGCTCTCGGTCCGACGGTGCACGTACACCTGTCCCGCAGGGTCGAGCACCACCACGGCCGTCGCCGCGTGGTGCAGGTTGTCGCGCCGCACGCGCGAGCGGGGTGCACTCCCGCAGGGGTTGCCGTCACGGTCGTAAAGGGCCACGATCTCGTCCACGTACGCCATCCTCCCAGCGCAGCGCCAAGGAAAGCGGGCGCGCGGTGGCTAGGCTGGCGACATGACGGTGCGACGGGTGATGGGGTCCGAGGTCGAGTACGGCATCTCGGTGAAGGGGCAGCCCACAGCCAACCAGATGGTGGCGTCGACCCAGGTCGTGAACGCGTACGCCAGCGCTCACGGGCTCACCCGTCGCGCGCGCTGGGACTTCGAGGAGGAGAACCCGCTCCGCGACGCCCGCGGGTTCGACCTGAGCCGCGACCGCGCCGATCCGACCCAGCTCACCGACGAGGACCTCGGTCTCGCCAACGTCATCCTCACCAACGGTGCGCGTCTGTACGTCGACCACGCTCACCCGGAGTACGCGACGCCCGAGTGCACGACGCCGCGCGACGTCGTGCTCTGGGAGAAGGCCGGCGAGCTCGTGATGCAGCGCGGGGCCGACCTGGCTTCCCAGATGCCCGGATCGCCTGGGCTGCTGCTCTACAAGAACAACGTCGACAACAAGGGCGCCTCGTACGGCTCCCACGAGAACTACATGATGCGGCGCGACGTGCCCTTCGGAGCGATCGTCGAGCACCTGACGCCGTTCTTCGTCTCGCGGCAGGTGGTATGCGGGGCCGGCCGCGTCGGGCGCCAGCAGGACGGGTCGGAGAGCGGGTTCCAGATCAGCCAGCGTGCCGACTACTTCGAGGTCGGCGTGGGCCTGGAGACGACGCTCAAGCGCCCGATCATCAACACGCGAGACGAGCCGCACGCCGACCCGTCCAAGTACCGGCGTCTCCACGTGATCATCGGCGACGCCAACCTCGCCGAGATCTCGGCGTACCTCAAGCTCGGGACGACCTCCTTGGTGCTGGCGATGATCGAGGCGAGGTTCCTCGACAGCGGTCTCGAGCTGGCGCAGCCGGTCAACGCCCTCCACGCGATCTCGCACGACCCCTCGCTGCAGACCACGGTCGACCTCGCGGACGGCAGGAGCGTCACCGCTCTCGACCTGCAGTGGATCTACCTCGAGAAGGCGGTCGCGTTCGTGGAGCAGGCCGATGACGACGTCGACCTCGGCGCGGGCCAGACCAAGGACGTGCTCGACAGGTGGGAGTCGGTCCTCACCCGGCTCGGCAACGACCCGATGACGCTGCGCGACGAGCTCGACTGGGTCGCCAAGCTGTCGTTGCTGGAGTCGTACCGCGAGCGCGACGGGCTCGACTGGGACCACGCCAAGCTCCACCTCGTCGACCTCCAGTACGCCGACCTCCGCCCGGAGAAGGGCCTCTACCACCGCCTCGTACGGACGGGCCGGATGAAGCGTCTTCTCTCCGACGCCGAGATCGAGCGTGCCGTCACGGAGCCGCCGGAGGACACCCGCGCGTACTTCCGTGGTCAGTGCCTGTCCCGCTATCCCGAGGCGGTCGCGGCCGCGTCCTGGGACTCGGTGATCTTCGACCTCCCGGGCCGCGACACTCTGCAGCGGATCCCGACCATGGAGCCCTTGCGCGGCACCCGCGAGCACGTCGGCCGTCTGTTCGAGGAGAACGACAGCGCCCAGAGCCTGTTCGACGCCATCACCGGCCGCTGACCCATCCTCGGTTCCCGCTCGCGAGAGACTCCCCGCACTGTCGCGAGAGGATCACGCGATGCGCAGCTCCACCTCAAGATGGCGTGTGCTCGCACCTGCGAGGACGTCGAGCGCTTCCGGGGTGAGAGGTGAGAAGGTCGGGGCCGTCCAGGAGCGCACGGGCGTCCCGCGGGTCCCGTCGCCGACGACGCGCGTACTGCTGCGAGGTGCGCGACGTCGACCGCTGCGCGCCAGTCGTGGGTCGTGTTCTGCCCCGACCTCCCATCCGGGCAGTCTTCACCGCCGAAGTCTCTCGCCGCAGGGCTGGGGGTCTCTCGCGAGCGGGGGAGCGGGGGCGTTCGCGGCGGGCGAAGTCGACCACGCTCCGTCACCCGCGCGGTATAGGGTCGAGACCACGGCACGGACAGCCGACTCGAGGAGGTTGTGATGGCACGCGACGGCGGACAGCAGCACAAGACCACACGCAAGAGCACCGATTCCGAGGAGGACGTCGAGGTCACGCCCGCGGAGGATGTCGCGGAGCGCAAGGAGAAGCTCGACGACGACATCGACTCCATCCTCGACGAGATCGACGACGTCCTCGAGGAGAACGCCGAGGAGTTCGTCCGCAGCTTCGTGCAGAAGGGTGGGCAGTGATGCTGCCAGAGGCCTTCCTGACCTCCGGTTCTTCCTCCTTCAGCGAGTTCCTCGCCCGGCACCAGCCTGAGCTCCTCCCGTCTGCTCGGCTGGGCGAGGCGACGGTGACGCAGCAGGTCACGCACGCGACGACGATCGTGGCGGCGACCTTCCCCGGCGGTGTCGTGATGGCGGGCGACCGCCGCGCGACCATGGGCAACGTGATCGCCCAGCGCGACATCCAGAAGGTCTTCCCGGCCGACGAGTTCTCCGCCGTCGGCATCGCCGGCACCGCGGGCATCGCGGTCGAGATGACGCGGTTGTTCCAGCTCGAGCTCGAGCACTACGAGAAGATCGAGGGCACGCCGCTGTCGACTGACGGCAAGGCCAACCGCCTCGCGACCCTCATCCGCAACAACCTCGCGATGGCCATGCAGGGGCTGGCCGTCGTCCCCCTCTTCGCCGCGTACGACCTCGAGGCCGAGGTCGGCCGCATCTTCGTCTTCGACGTCACCGGCAACCGCAACGAGGAGCGGTCGTTCCACTCCGTCGGCTCCGGCTCGATGTTCGCGCGTGGCGCCCTCAAGAAGCTCTACCGGCCCGACCTCGACGAGACCGAGACGGTCACGGCCTGCATCCAGGCGCTGTACGACGCGGCCGACGACGACTCGGCGACGGGCGGGCCCGACCTGACCCGCCGGATCTTCCCGATGGTCGCCGTGATCACGGCTGCCGGCTACCGCGCGTACGACGACGACACGACGGCGGCGATCGCCGACCGGGTCATCGGTGGTCGGATGACCCGACCCGACGGCCCGTCGGCTCCGCTGGAGTAGTCCCGCCCGACCGTCCTGACCGTCGTCCCAGAACCAGAGAGGAATCCCGTGAGCGCAGGGTTCTACGTCTCGCCCGAGCAGCTGATGAAGGACCGCGCGGACTTCGCGCGCAAGGGGATCGCCCGCGGCCGCAGCGTCGTGGTCGTCCAGTACGCCGACGGCGTGCTCTTCGTCGCCGAGAACCAGTCCAACGCGTTGCACAAGATCAGCGAGATCTACGACCGCATCGGGTTCGCGGCCGTGGGGCGCTACAACGAGTTCGAGAACCTGCGCATCGCGGGCGTCCGTCTCGCCGACCTGCGCGGCTACTCGTACGACCGCAGCGACGTGACCGGCCGCGGCCTCGCCAACGCGTACGCCCAGACGCTCGGGACGATCTTCTCCTCCGGCGGCGAGAAGCCGTACGAGGTGGAGCTGTTCGTGGCCGAGGTGGGGGTGACACCGGAGCAGGACCAGATCTACCGCCTCACGTACGACGGCTCCGTCGCCGACGTCCAGGCGCACGCCGTGATGGGCGGACAGGCGGAGTCGGTGGAGGGCTACCTCAAGGACCACTACACCGACGGGCTCGGGCTCGACGACGCCATCTTGCTCGCCGCCAAGGCCCTCGGGCACGACGACGCGGCCCCACGGACGCTCACCGCGTCGCAGCTCGAGGTCGCGGTGCTCGACCGTACGCGCACCCAGCCCCGCAAGTTCAAGCGGATCTCGACGGCGCAGATCGAGGCGGCGCTCGCCGCCGGCTGATCCCAGGTCGGCCGGCGGCGAGCTCCGGTCAGCGGCGGCGAGTGTAGGCCCGCATGGTGAGCGGGGCGAAGATCGCGATGAGCACCGCGGCGGCGATGAAGGTCCACAGGACCTCGTCACCGACGGAGTCACCCGACATCAACCCGCGGACGGCGTAGACCGCGTGGGAGATCGGGTTGATCTCGACGAAGGTCTGCAGCCACTCGGGCATCGTCTTCGGGTCCACGAAGACGGGGCTGAGGAAGGCCAGCGGGAACAGCACCATCATGCTGATGCCCATCACCGACTGAGCGCTGCGCGCGAGCAGACCGACCCAGGTCCAGATCCAGCTGAACGCGAAGCAGAACACCATGAGCACCGCGACACCGGCGACGACACCCGCGGCGCCCCCGTCCGGGCGGTAGCCGAGGATCAGGCCGAGGGCGACGACGAAGATCGACGCGAGCGTGTAGCGCACCGCGTCGCCGAGGAGCGCTCCCACGAGCGCCGACGGCCGCCACACCGGAAGGGTGCGGATGCGGTCGAAGACGCCCTTCTCGATGTCGGTGTTGAGCGCGACCCCGGTGTACATCGTGATCATCACGACCGTCTGGACGAGGATCCCCGGCAGCAGGAACTGCAGGTAGGCGCTCGTCGAACCGGCGATAGCCCCGCCGAACAGGTACGTGAACATCAGCACCGAGATGATCGGGAACAGCGTCACGTCGAAGAGCTGCTCCGGGACGTGCTTGATCCGCAGGATCGCCCGCCAGCCGAACGCGAGGGTCGTCGTGAGGGCGTTCGCGCGCGGAGGCCGCGGTCCGGAGGCGAGGACGGCGTCGAGCTTCTCGCTGACGATCTGGTTGTCGGTGGTCGTGGCGGTCATGCCACCGCTCCTTCGGTGTCGTTGGTCTGAGCCGCCGCCTCGGCGTCGTCGGCGGTGTGGCCGGTGAGGGCGAGGAAAACCTCGTCGAGCGTCGGCTGGCCGTAGCTGAACCCGGCGAGCGCGATCCCGTCAGCGGCCAGGGTCGCGAGTGCCGCGGGCACCTTGGACCGGTCGTCGACCCTGCCGGTGACGTCTGCCGGGTCGCTGCCCGGGAACACCTCGTCGCCGAACGCCCGGCTGAGGATGTCGATCGCACGGGGCCGGTCGGCCGCGTCGTTCAGGTGGACGTGGAGGGCGCCGGACCCGACCGACGCCTTCAGCTGGCTGCTGGTGCCCTCGGCGATGATGCGACCGGTGTCGATGACGGCGATGCGGTCGGCGAGCTGGTCGGCCTCGTCGAGGTACTGCGTGGTCAGGAGCACGGTCGTACCGCGGGCGGTCAGCGCGCGCACGATGTCCCAGACCTGGTTGCGGCTACGCGGGTCCAGGCCCGTCGTGGGCTCGTCGAGGAAGAGCAGCTGGGGGGTGACGACGATGCTGGCGGCGATGTCGAGACGACGACGCATGCCCCCGGAGTAGCGCTTGACCTGCTTGGTCGCGGCGTCGGTCAGTCCGAACGCCTCCAGCAGGTCGTCGCAGCGGTTGCGCGCCTGCTCGCGCGAGAACCCCAGGACCCGCCCGAGCAGGAGGAGGTTCTCGCGACCGGTGAGGTCCTCGTCGACCGACGAGTACTGGCCGGTCAGGCTCACCAGGCTGCGGACCGCCTCAGGGTCGCGCGCCACGTCGTGGCCGAAGACCTTCGCGATGCCGCCGTCCGGCCGCAGCAGCGTCGCCAGGATCTGGATCGTCGTGGTCTTGCCCGCGCCGTTGGGGCCGAGGAACCCGTACACCCCGCCCTGTGGGACGCGGAGGTCGATGCCGTCCACGGCGCGCTTCTCCCCGAATGTCTTGACGAGCTCGTTCGTCTCGATCGCGATGCCGGTTTCCATGTCTCCTCACCCGATGGTTGCCCTGCGCAAACTGTTCCTATTAGGAACATCATCACCTTCGCACAGGGGTATGACAGTTCTCGATCGAATAACTCGTCGCCCAGCGGGCGAACGTCCGGGTGCCTCGGCCGCTTCCGGCATAGGGTAGAGACGTGGAGCGACGGATCTTCGGCATTGAGAACGAGTACGGCGTCACGTGCACGTTCCGGGGGCAGCGACGCCTGTCGCCGGACGAGGTCGCGCGCTATCTCTTCCGCCGCGTCGTCTCGTGGGGGCGCAGCAGCAACGTTTTCCTCCGCAACGGCGCGCGGCTCTACCTCGACGTAGGGAGCCACCCGGAATACGCCACGCCCGAGTGCGACGACGTCGTCGAGCTCGTCACCCACGACAAGGCGGGGGAGCGGGTGCTCGAAGGGCTCCTCCTCGACGCGCAGACGCGGCTGCGGGAGGACGGGATCCTCGGCGACATCTACCTCTTCAAGAACAACACCGACTCCGCCGGCAACTCCTACGGGTGCCACGAGAACTACCTCGTCTCGCGCGACGGCGAGTTCAGCCGGATCGCCGACATCCTGATCCCGTTCCTCGTCTCGCGGCAGATCATCTGCGGCGCCGGCAAGGTCCAGCAGACCCCGCGCGGGGCGATGTTCTCGGTCTCGCAGCGGGCCGAGCACATCTGGGAGGGCGTCTCGTCGGCGACGACGCGCTCGCGCCCGATCATCAACACGCGCGACGAGCCGCACGCCGACGCGGAGCGCTACCGCCGCCTCCACGTCATCGTCGGCGACTCCAACATGAGCGAGACGACGATGCTGCTCAAGGTCGCCACGACGCACCTCGTGCTGCAGATGATCGAGTCCGGCATCCCCATGCGCGACATGACGCTCGACAACCCCATCCGGGCCATCCGCGAGATCTCGCACGACATGACGGGGCGGCGGAAGGTCGCGCTCGCCAACGGGCGCGAGCTCTCGGCGCTGGAGATCCAGTCCGAGTACCTCGCGAAGGCGCGTGGCTTCGTCGACCGCTACACCCCCGACGACCCGGTCTCCGTACGGGCGCTGGAGCTGTGGGAGCGGACGCTGAAGGCCGTCGAGTCCGAGGACCTCTCGCTCGTGGAGCGCGAGATCGACTGGGTCATCAAGTATCGGCTGCTGGACCGCTACCGCGAGAAGAACGGCCTCACGTGGGGCCATCCGCGGATCGCCCAGATGGACCTCGCGTACCACGACATCCTGCGCGACCGCGGCCTCTACTACCTGCTGGAGCGCCAGGGTGCGGTCGCCCGGGTGACCGACGACCTCGCGATCTTCGAGGCCAAGTCCAAGCCACCTCAGACCACGAGGGCCCGGCTGCGGGGCGAGTTCATCAAGCGTGCGCAGGAGCGCCGCCGCGACTTCACCGTCGACTGGGTGCACCTCAAGCTCAACGACCAGGCGCAGCGCACGGTCCTCTGCAAAGACCCCTTCCGATCCCACGACGACCGTGTGCAGAAGCTCATCGACGGAATGTGAGACGGCCTCTCAGACTCCTCATGGTTTTCTGAGGTTCGTCGGCTACGGTTGCACACGTTGTTTGCCCTGACTCCGAGTGATTGGTTCCACCGCGTGCGCCGCCTAGCAGCACTGATGATTGCCCCGCTCCTCGTCTTCACCGCCGCCTGCGGCAACGGTGACGACGAGTCGGACGCGGGCACCTTCGACGACGTGACCGTGACCGGGAAGGTCGGCGAGGCTCCGGAGGTCAAGGACGCCAAGGGCGTCGAGGTCGACAAGATGACCAGCCGCGTGATCACCGAGGGCGACGGCCCCAAGGTCGCCGAGGGCGACAACGCGACGATGAAGTACGTCATCATCCAGGCCAAGGACGGCAAGGAGATGGGCGGCACCTTCGAGACCGAGGGCACGAGCGCGACCACCCTGAGCTCCGAGCAGGACACGATCCTCGCGCCGGCGCTGGTGGGCAAGCCGTACGGCACGCGCGTCCTCATCGGTCTCACGGGCAAGGACCTCGGCCAGACCGAGGGCGAGGCCGCCGACGACACGCTCCTGATCGTGGCCGACGTCCTCGAGAAGTGGCAGGCTCCCAAGCCGACCGGCACCATCGCGGACGTCAGCGTCTCCGGCAAGGGTGACGCCGAGCCGAAGATCACGCTCAAGAAGAAGCCGCTGGTCGTCGCCAAGACAGAGTCGAAGGTCGTCACGCCGACCAAGGCCAAGAAGGCCGAGACCGTCAAGGTCAACGACTCCGTCTCCGTGCGCTACGTGGGCGTGAACGGCCGCGACGGCAAGACCTTCGACAGCTCGTACAAGAACGGCGGCGGCACCGTCGACTTCCAGCTGACCGAGGGCCAGATGATCCCGGGCTTCATCACCGGCCTGGTCGGCAAGAAGATCGGCGACCGCGTCCTCATCACGATCCCCTACAACGACGCGTACGGCGCTGCCGGGCGTCCGGACGGCGGGATCAACGGCGGCGACACCCTCGTGTTCGTGGTCGATCTCGTGAAGAAGGCCGATCCGGCGGCCCAGCCCACGCCGTAACGGCGCGAGCCCGTCCTCCTCGTCGGGTCCGGCCCGTAGGTCTGCGACGATGTAGTTTGTTGGCTGACCTGCTGGTCCGACCCGACGAGGAGCACCTGGTGGCACCACGCACGACCGAGCGGCTGATGAACCTGCTCATCGCGCTCCTGGTGACACCGACCTACCTCCCGAAGTCCCGGATCCGGGAGATCATCGAGCCCTACCGGGGCCAGTCGGACGCGGCGTTCGACCGGATGTTCGAGCGTGACAAGGACGCCCTGCGCACCATCGGCATCCGCATCGAGGTGGGGGAGACGGAGTCGTACCACGGCGTCGAGCCCGGCTACCGGATCCGGCGCGAAGACTTCGAGCTCCCGCCCATCGACCTCGAGCCCGCCGAGGCAGCGGTGATCGGTGTCGCCGCGCGGGTGTGGCAGAGCGCCCGGCTCGGGGACGCGACCGCGGTCGCTCTCCGCAAGCTCGTGGCCGCCGGCGTCCCTGTGGACCCCGAGGCGTTGTCGGGCGTCGAGCCCCGCCTCGCGGCGAGCGAGCCGGCGTTCGAGGCCGTGTGGGACGCCGTCGTCACCCGTACGCCGGTCACGTTCCTGTACGAGCGCGCCGACGGCGCCCGTGCGCAGCGCATCGTCGAGCCGTGGCGGGTCGTGTCGTGGCACGGCCGCTGGTACCTGGTCGGCTACGACCGCGACCGCGCCGACCACCGGCTGTTCCGCCTGAGCCGCGTCGTGGGCGACGTCGAGGCCGCCGGGGCCCCGATGGAGTTCGACGTGCCCGACGACGCGGACGTCCGCGAGATCGCGGCGTCGCTGTTCCCTGCGCCGCCGGTCTCCGACGCCGTCGTCCACGTCCGCAAGGGCCGCGGCCTCGGTCTGCGGCGGCGCGCCACCACGCAGGAGCCCGGCGACGAGGGGTGGGACGTCATCCGCGTGCCGTACGGGTCCGTGGGCGAGCTCGCCTCCGACATCGCCTCGTACGGCCCGGACGCGGTGGCGGTCTCTCCGCCCGACCTGCGTGACGAGGTCCGTGACCGGCTGGCGCGGGTCCTGGAGGTGTCGAGCCGATGAGCCCGTCCGCGAAGCAGATCGAGCGCATGCTTGCGCTCGTCCCGTACCTGCGCAGCAACGACGGCGTGCCCGTCGCCGAGGTCGCCGACCTGTTCGGCGTCCCGAAGGCGCAGATCGTCAAGGACCTCAACGTCTTGTGGTTCTGCGGGCTCCCCGAGGCGGTGACGGGCGAGATGATCGACGTCGACATGGACGCGCTCAACGCCGACGGGGTCGTCTACATCGACAACGCCGACTTCCTCGAGCGCCCGCTGCGGCTCAACGGGTACGAGGCCGCCTCGCTGATCACGGCGCTGCGCGCCCTGAAGGAGACCGTTGCGGGCCGAGAGCTCGAGGCGCTCGAGTCCGCGCTCGCCAAGCTCACCGCGGCGACGGGGGAGACCGATCTCGGTGCCGCCGCCGAGGTGCTCGTCGAGGACGCCGAGTCGCAGGTGCACGAGCGCGCCGCCGAGGCGCTCCGCCAGGGGCGGCGCGTGCACCTCCAGTACCGCGTCGAGTCCCGCGACGAGCTGACGGACCGCGACGTCGACCCGTTGCGGCTCATCACGGCCGAGGGGCGCCTCTATCTCGAAGGCTGGTGCTACCGCGCGCAGGACGTGCGGCTCTTCAGGCTGGACCGTGTCGAGCACATCACGATCCTGGAGGACGCCGTGGCCGAGCACGAGGGCGTCGAGCGCCGTGACTACGCCACCCGGCTCTTCCACCCCCATGACGACGCGTACGAGGCGGTCGTCGCGCTCCACCCCAACGCGTTGTGGGTCCGCGAGTACGTCGACCACACCGAGCTCGGTACCGACGAGGACGGCTGGGTCCGCATCAAGGTCGTGACCGGGGACGAGGCGTGGCTCAAGCGCTTCGTCCTGCGCGCAGGCGGAAACATCCGTGTGGTGGAGCCCACACGTCTCGCGGAGCAGATAGTCAGCGAGACTCGTGCTTCACTTGCGGCGTACGATGCCGAGTGAAGGCGTAAGCAGCCCGCCCTGAGAAACTGAGGTCACCCTATGTTCAGGCAAATCGGCCCGATGGAGATCATCCTCATCCTGGCCGTCCTCGTCCTCCTGTTCGGCGCCAAGAAGCTGCCGGAGCTCGCCCGTGGCTCGGGTCGTGCGCTGCGGATCTTCAAGTCGGAGACCAAGGGACTGATCGACGACGACGAGGACGACAAGACGACCACGGTCAAGGCTGTCGAGGAGAAGCCCGCCGCGCTGCCGTCGGACGTCGTCCAGCCGGCGCGACCGACGTCGTACGACAAGCAGTCCGACACGCCCTGATCTGATCCGTGGCGCTCATCTCCCGGGGGAAGCGGCCGAGGCCGGCCGGCTCCCCAGATGGCACGATGCCGCTGGCCGAGCACCTGCGGGAGCTTCGTGACCGCCTTCTCAAGGCGGTGCTGGCGATCGTCGCCGCCACCATCTTCGCGGCGTTCTTCTACGACCAGCTGCTCGACCTGCTCACGGGTCCGTGGGAGCGCGCGATCGACAACCTGCGCGACAGCGGCCACCCCGTCCAGGCCGAGCTGACCTTCCCGGGCATCGCCGAGCCGTTCACCTTCGCGCTGAAGATCTCGCTGGTCGCCGGGCTCGTGCTCTCGAGCCCGGTCTGGCTCTACCAGATCTGGACGTTCATCGTCCCCGCGATGCACCGCAACGAGCGTCGGTGGACGCTGCTCTTCTGCGCGATCGCGGGGCCGCTGTTCATCATCGGCTTCGTCACCGGCTACTACGTGCTGCCCAAGGGCATCGAGCTCCTGATCTCGTTCACGCCGGAGGGTGTCTCCAACCTCAACTCGCTGTCGGACTACCTCGGGTTCGTGCTGCGGATCCTGCTGGTGTTCGCTGTGGCGTTCGAGATCCCGCTGTTCGTGATCCTGCTCAACGGGATGGGTGCGGTCAGTGCGAAGCAGCTCGCGGCGGCCCGTGCCTGGATCATCGTGGGCACCTTCGTCTTCGCCGCGCTGGCGACGCCGTCGACCGACCCGATCACGATGCTGTTCCTCGCGCTGCCGATGACGGTGCTCTTCCTCATCGCGGAGGTCGTCGCGATGATCGTGGACCGCCGACGTGCCAAGCGCGACGAGGCCCTCGGTCTCGCCGGAGTCGCCGACGACGAGCGCTCCGAGATCCTGCTGACGCAGGATCCCGACGACGACAGGCCGAGCGACCTCCACGACGAGGGCGAGGAGCCGGGTGGGTCGCGACCGGCCCCGTAGGCTGGAGGCATGACCTCACCGGCGGAGCGCTACGCCCAGTTCCGGGCCGCGCAGGCCAACCCTCTCCTCGCCGAGTTCGAAGGACTGTACGACTTCTCGCTGGACCCGTTCCAGATCGAGTCGTGCGAGGCCCTCGAGGCAGGGCACGGCGTGCTCGTCGCCGCGCCCACCGGCTCCGGCAAGACCCTCGTCGGCGAGTTCGCCGTGCACCTGGCGCTGGCCACCGGGCGCAAGTGCTTCTACACGACGCCGATCAAGGCGCTGTCGAACCAGAAGTTCCACGACCTCGTCGAGCGGTACGGTGCCGACCGTGTCGGGCTGCTCACCGGCGACAACACGATCAACGGGGAGGCGCCTGTCGTCGTCATGACGACCGAGGTGCTCCGCAACATGCTGTACGCGGGCTCCCGTACGCTCGAGGGCCTGGGCTTCGTGGTGATGGACGAGGTGCACTACCTCGCCGACCGGTTCCGCGGTGCCGTCTGGGAAGAGGTCATCATCCACCTCCCCGAGTCGGTCCAGGTGGTGTCGCTGTCCGCGACCGTCTCCAACGCCGAGGAGTTCGGCGACTGGCTGTCCGAGGTCCGGGGGGACACCGTCACGGTCGTCTCCGAGCGCCGGCCCGTCCCGCTCTACCAGCACGTGCTCGTCGGCAGGCGCCTGTACGACCTCTTCGAGGGCGGTGACTCGGGGTCGGACACGAGGGTCAACAGCGAGCTCGAGCGCATCGCCCGCGACGAGTGGCGCATGCGGCAGGTCGGGCGCGCCGGTGGCGGACCGGGCAAGCGCGGCAAGCGGGGGCAGTCGTACGGTGCGCACCGCCACCGCTCCCGCCACTTCACGCCCAACCGGGTCGAGGTCCTCGACAGGCTGGACGCGGCGGGCCTCCTGCCCGCGATCACCTTCATCTTCAGCCGGGCGGGATGTCAGGCCGCCGTCGAGCAGTGCCTGGCGTCCCACCTGCGGCTCACCACGCCCGCGGAGGAGCGCGAGATCCGGGCGTACGTCGAAGAGGCGACCGCGTCCCTCCCGAGCGCCGACCTGCACGCGCTCGGGTACGCCGACTTCGCCGAAGGACTTGCCCGCGGCGTCGCCGCCCACCACGCGGGGATGCTGCCGACGTTCAAGGAGATCGTCGAGCACCTGTTCAGCGAGGGCCTGGTCAAGGCCGTGTTCGCGACCGAGACGCTGGCCCTCGGCATCAACATGCCGGCCCGCTCGGTGGTCATCGAGAAGCTGACCAAGTGGAACGGTGAGACCCACGCCGAGATCACCGCGGGGGAGTACACCCAGCTGACCGGTCGCGCCGGCCGCCGCGGCATCGACGTGGAGGGGCACGGCGTCGTCCTGTGGCAGCCCGGGCTCGACCCGAAGCACGTCGCGGGCCTCGCCTCGACCCGCACGTACCCTCTGCGCTCCTCGTTCCACCCCTCGTACAACATGGCCGTCAACCTCGTCCACCAGGTCGGCCGCGCGACTGCCCGGCAGATGCTGGAGCAGTCGTTCGCGCAGTTCCAGGCCGACCGGCAGGTCGTCGGGCTGGCCCGCCAGGTCCACAAGGCGGACGAGGCGCTGGCCGGGTACGCAGAGGCGGCGACGTGCTCGCAGGGTGACTTCATGGAGTACGCGAACCTGCGGCGCCGCCTGAAGGACCTCGAGCAGTCGGCCTCGCGCAAGCGCCGCTCCGCCCACGCCGACGACGTCGCGGCCTCGCTCGCGCGCCTGCGCCCGGGCGACGTCATCGCTGTCCCGGCCGGTCGCTGGGCAGGCTGGGCCGTCGTGCTCGACCCCGGCGCCAGCCAGGACCGCAGCGCCCCGCGTCCGTTCGTGCTCACCGCGGACCGCCACGCGCGGCGTCTCGGGCTGGTGGACTTCCCGACGCCGATCGAGGCCACCACCCGGATGCGGGTGCCGAGGACGTTCAACGCCCGCAACCCTCAGCAGCGGCGCGACCTCGCCTCGACGCTGCGGCAGAAGACCCGCGACCTCGACCTCCCGAAGGTGGGGAGGTCGAAGGGCGCGCCCGTCCACGACCCGCAGATCGACGAGCTGCGCCGCGCCCTGAAGGACCACCCGTGCCACCAGTGCCCCGACCGCGAGGACCACGCCCGGTGGGCCGAGCGCTGGTTCAGGCTCGAGCGCGACACCAGCAACCAGCGTCGCCGGATCGAGCAGCGCACCAACACCGTCGCGCGTCAGTTCGACCGGGTGTGCGAGGTCCTCGACGAGCTCGGCTACCTCGACGGAGACAAGGTCACCCCCGACGGTCAACGTCTCCAGCGGCTCTACTCCGAGCTGGACCTCCTCGCCGGCGAGTGCCTGCGGCGCGGGACCTGGGACGACCTGGAGCCGGCCGAGCTCGCGGCGGTGCTCAGCGGGCTCACGTACGAGTCGCGCAACCCCGAGGGCGACGGGCCGCCGCGCTTCCCGCGGGGCCGTGCCGCGATCGTGGCCGACGAGATGGGTCGCACGTGGGCCGAGCTGGAGCAGGTCGAGCGTGCACACCGGTTGTCGTTCCTGCGGCGGCCCGACTTCGGGTTCGCGTGGACGGCGTGGCAGTGGGCGTCGGGGTTCGACCTGGACGTGGTGCTGGAGTCGAACGACATCGCCGCCGGTGACTTCGTCCGCTCGGTGAAGCAGCTGCTCGACGTGATCGAGCAGGTCGCTGCCGCGGCGACGGACAAGGACCTGCGTGCGAAGGCCCGTGCCGCAGCGGACCTGCTGCGCCGCGGCGTCGTCTCGTACACCTCCGTCTCCGAATAGCCCGCGAGTCACGCGCTGCGCGCCCGCGAGTCACCCTGCGCGTGCTCGCGAGTCACTCGCCGAGGATCTGCTCGATCCGTTCGACCTTCTCGACGAGCTGTCCCGTACGGCCGGGGCGGATGTCGGCCTTGAGCACGAGCGAGACCCGAGGCGACACCTCGGCGACGGCGTCGACGGCGCGCTTGACCACGTCCATGACCTCGTCCCACTCGCCCTCGACGTTGGTGAACATCGCGTTGGTCTCGTGGGGGAGGCCGCTCGCACGTACGACCTCGACGGCCCGGGCGACGGCTTCGGCGACGCCACCGGTCTCGTCGGCGGTGGCTGGGCTGATGCTGAACGCTGCGATCATCGCCCCAGCGTACGGCGGTGACTCGCGGGTGCGCCCAGAGTGACTCGCGGGTGCGCCGGGAGTGACTCGCGGGCCGTGGCGGTGTCGGCGGCGAGCGGTACGGTGCGGGGTATGCCCGGACAGAAGCTCCTCCTTCTCGACTCCGCCTCGCTCTACTTCCGCGCGTTCTTCGGCATGCCCGACAGCCTGAAGTCGCCTGACGGGACGCCGGTGAACGCGGTCCGGGGGATGCTCGACTTCGTCGCGACGCTCGTCGAGACCACCCGACCGGCAGCGATGGCCGCGTGCTGGGACAACGACTGGCGTCCGCAGTGGCGCGTCGACCTGATCCCGTCGTACAAGGAGCACCGCGTCGAGCAGGCCACGGCCTCGGGCCAGGACGTCGAGGAGACTCCCGACCTGCTGGACGTCCAGGTCCCCGTGATCGCGCGCGCCCTCCAGATCCTCGGGATCCCGATCGTCGGCGCGGACGGCTACGAGGCCGACGACGTCATCGGGACGCTCGCGACCACGTGGGACGGTCCGGTGGACGTCGTGACCGGCGACCGTGACCTCTTCCAGCTCGTGGACGACGACCGGGGCGTCCGGGTGCTCTACCCCGCGAAGGGTATGAGCAAGCTGGAGTACGTCGACGCCACCTGGATCCGGGACCGGTACGGCATCACGCCGTCGCAGTACGCCGACTTCGCGGTGCTGCGCGGCGACCCGTCCGACGGCCTGCCGGGTGTCGCGGGGATCGGGGAGAAGACCGCGGCCTCCCTCCTCACGTCGTACGGCGACCTGGACGGCATCCTTGCCGCCGCCGCTGACCGTCATGCGAAGGTCGCGCCGCGCGCCCGTACGAACCTGCTGGCCGCCGCCGACTACCTCGCGGTCGCCCCACGGGTCGTCGAGGTCGTACGTGACCTCCCGCTCGACACCGACCTGACCCTCCGACCGGTCTCCACCGAGCAGGTCCGGGAGATGGCAGAGCTGGCCGAGGCGTGGGGTCTCGGACGCCCTGCCGAACGCGCCGTCGCCGCCCTCACAGCACCCTGATCGGTGCCATCGGCGCGCGAGTAGGGTCGACGCCATGAGCACCGACATCACCCGGCGCCTCGACGCCGCTCGTACGGCCGCCGCCGAGGCGGGCGTGGACGCCCTCCTCGTGACCCCGGGCGCGGACCTGCGCTACCTGACCGGGTTCGTGGCCATGCCGCTCGAGCGGCTGACCTGCCTCGTGCTGCCCGTCGAAGGCGACCCGACGCTGGTGCTGCCGCGTCTCGAGCTGGCGATGGCTCTCGAGGCGGGCGTCGACGACCACGGCATCGTCCTCCACGGCTGGGGCGAGACCGAGGACCCGTTCGCCGCCGCGGCTGCGCCTCTCGCCGGTGCGCGGCGTGTCGCGGTGGACGACCACATGTGGGCCGAGCGCGTCTTCGCGTTCCGGAGGGCGGTCCCCGACGCCGAGCAGGTCCTGGCGGGCCCGGTGCTGCGCCGGCTGCGGCTGCGCAAGACGCCGGGCGAGGTCGAGGCGCTGCGCGAGGCAGGAGCTGCCATCGACCGCGTGCACGCCCGCGTAGGGGAGTGGCTGCGCCCCGGCCGTACGGAGCGCGAGGTCGGCCGTGACATCGCGGAGGCGATCCTCGCCGAGGGCCACGAGTCCGTCGAGTTCGTGATCGTCGGGTCGGGTCCCAACAGCGCCTCCCCGCATGCGGAGGTGAGCGACCGGGTGATCGAGCCCGGTGACGCGGTCGTCGTCGACATCGGCGGGGTCATGCCGTCGGGCTACTGCTCCGACTCGACCCGGACGTACGTCGCGGCCGGGACGCCGTCGAGCGAGCTCGTCGCGTTCTACGAGGTGCTCCAGCGCGCCCAGGAGGAGCAGTGCGCGTACGCCCGTCCGGGCGTGACCGCGGAGTCCGTCGACGCCGTCGGGCGTGACATCATCGCCGCTGCTGGCTACGGCAAGCACTTCCTGCACCGTACGGGGCACGGCATCGGTCTGGAGACCCACGAGGAGCCGTACATCGTCTCCGGCAACGACCTCGTCCTCGAGCCGGGCATGGCGTTCTCGATCGAGCCGGGCATCTACTTCGACGGCGTCCAGGGCGCGCGCATCGAGGACATCGTCGTCACCACCGACGACGGGCTCGAGCGGCTCAACCTGAGGCCTCGCGACCTGGTCGTGCTGGACTGACCGCCTGCGCGTGCTCCGTCTCTCCTGATGAGCGGGTCGGTGACTCGCGGGACGGCGCGTATATCCTGTCCAGCGTGGAGGAGACCGATGCGCAGATCGTCCGGCTGTTGTCCGTCGACGGCCGGATGTCTTTCACCGATCTCGGACGTGCCACGGGACTCTCGACGAGCGCCGTCCACCAGCGGGTGAAGCGGCTCGAGGCTCGGGGGGTCATCACCGGCTACCAGGCCCGTCTCGACCCGGAGGCCGTCGGTCTCGCCCTGACGGCGTTCATCTCGATCCGACCGATCGACCCGAGCCAGCCGGACGACTCGCCCGAGCGGCTTCGTCACCTGGACGCGATCGAGTCCTGCTACTCGGTCGCCGGCGAGGAGAGCTACGTGCTGAAGGTGCGCGTCGCCACCACCAGAGACCTGGAGACGTTGCTCGCGGAGATCCGGGCGGCCGCGAACGTCTCGACCCGGACGACCATCGTCCTCTCGACCCCGTACGAGAACCGCCCGATCGGAGGCTGACCCTGCATGGCCGATGTGGCCACCTACACCGTCCGTCGTGTCGTCGAGCCGGAGCCTGCGCTGCTCGACTCGCTGCACGCACTCATCACGAGACTGGTGGAGGAGGGTGCCGCTCTCGGCTGGCTCGAGCCACCGAGCCGCTCCGACGTCGGTGACCTCCTGGGCGACCTCGTCCACGAGAGCGACCTCGACGACGCATGCCTGGCGGTCGCCGAGGACGCGGAGGGCGAGGTCGTCGGCTTCGCGTACTGGTCGCGCAGGATCGGCGAGACCGAGCAGCCGCACGCCGACATCGGCCGCGTCGCCGTCTCGCCGGATGCTCGTGGGGGCGGGCTCGGCCAGAGGCTGGTGTCCGAGCTGATCGACTACGCGCGCAAGGCGGGCATCGAGATCCTCACGCTGGACGTCCGCGGCAACAACCACGCCGCGATGGCGCTGTACGAGCGGCTCGGCTTCCGCGAGTACGGCCGCATCCCCGACTTCGTCGCGATCGGCGACCAGCGTTGGGACAACGTGTACTTCTGGCTCGACCTCCGCCCGGACGAGCACGACCTCACCCTGCACGGCGACACTCCGACCGGGCCCGGGGCCTCCGAGGTGCGGTGATGGTGCCGACGTCCGGCAGGGTCCTCTACCGCGGCCTGAGGGCCATCGACGCGCCGCAGCGCGTCGCGCTCGCCGTCGAGGACGGCGCGATCGCGTGGCTCGGCCCGGACGCCGAGTCGGCGGCGTGGGCCGACGGCGCGGAGGCGGTCGTCGCGCTGCCGGACGTCCTGGTGACTCCCGGCTTCGTCGACGCGCACGTCCACCTGGAGATGACCGGGCACGCGATGCGAGGGCTCGACCTCGCCGGCTCGCGCTCGCGCGTGGAGGCGCTGCAGCGGCTGGCCACGCACGTCTCCCGGGTCGACGACCAGGTCGTCCACGGGCACGGGTGGGACGACAGCGAGTGGCACGACGGCACCCTGACCGGACCCGACCTCGACCGGGCAGCCGAGGGGCGACCCGTCTACCTCGCGCGTGTCGACGCCCACTCCGCGGTCGTCTCCGCGGCGCTGGAGGGGCGTGTGCCGTCGCTGCGCGAGACGGACGGGTGGCTCGGCGACGGCCGGATCGAGCGCGACGCCCACCACCTCGTACGCGTCTACCTCGAGACGGTCCCCGACGCCGCCGACCGCAAGGCGTCGATCGCCACCGCGCTGGACGCCGCCGCGGCGGCCGGCATCGTCTCGGTCCACGAGCAGGCGGCCCCGCACATCGCCCCGCTCGACGACCTGATGCGCGTGCGGGAGCTGTCCGCCTCGCGCGTCGTGCCGCACGTCGTCACGTACTGGGGCGGGCTCGACGCGTTCGAGGCAGCACGCGAGCACGGCGTCGCCGGCCTCGCCGGCGACCTCAACATCGACGGCTCCCTGGGCTCGCGTACGGCCGCGCTGCACGCCCCGTACGACGACGACCCGACCACGTCGGGTCACCTGTACCTCGACGCCGACGCCGTCTGCGCGCACGTCGTCGCGTGCACCCGTGCCGGTCTGCAGGCGGGCTTCCACGTCATCGGCGACCGGGGGAGCGAGGCCCTCGTGGCTGGGCTGCGGCAGGCCCGCGACCTCCTCGGCACCGACAGCGTCCGCTCGGCGCGCCACCGCGCGGAGCACCTCGAGATGCCCTCAGGTGCCCACCTGGAGCTCCTGGCGCAGCTGGGGGTCACTGCGAGCGTCCAGCCCGCGTTCGACGCGGCGTGGGGCGGAGACGACGGAATGTACGCGGCGCGGGTCGGGCGTGACCGCGCTCGGCGGATGAACCCGTTCGCGGCGATGGCCGCCATCGGCGTGCCGATGGCGTTCGGCTCGGACGCGCCGGTGACGCCGTTCGCGCCGTGGAGCGCGATCCGTGCGGCGACCCAGCCCCGGTCGGGCGACCGCGGGCTGTCCGTCGCCGCGGCGCTCCACGCCCACACCGTCGGCGGGTGGCACGCGGCGCGGGTCGACGGGGCCGGGACCCTCGAGGCCGGGGCGCCTGCACACCTGGCGTTCTGGGAGGTACCGACCGACGCCGACCCGCTCGAGGCGGCGCTCGCCGGCGATGCACGATGCGTCCGTACGGTGGTCGCCGGGCGCGTCGCGCACGACACGACAGACTCCACTACGCTTCACAGTTGACAGCAGCGCCGAGGTTCGGCACTGTCGTACGAGATCGCCTCTCGGATGCCGGCGAGTATCACGGGGAGAGGCCTCACGCCAGGGGCTCTGGCGCCCACTAGACAACAGCGCACGCTGGTCCGAAGGGTGCCAGGCCTCTGGCGGATCTCGTTCCGGCCTCTCCGCGAGGTCCGCTGTGGCCGTTCGGTAGCGTAGTGACGTGCCACCCGTCCTCTCCTCACTCGACCGGACCTGGCTTCGTCGGACCGGTTCGGCCGTGGTCGCGGGGCTCGTGGTCTCCTGCGGCTTCGCGCCCGTCGGTCTGCCGTGGCTGGTCTGGCCCGGCCTCGTCCTCTTGGTCGTCGCGCTGCGCGGCGCGTCACCCGCCGTGGGCGCCTGGGTCGGATGGGTCTTCGGGACGTCGTTCCTGCTGGTCCTCCTCAACTGGGTGCTGGTCTTCGAGGTCCCCGGCGCGTACGTGGCGCTGGCGGCGTTCGAGGGACTCTTCTACGCGGGGTTCGGCGCGGTGTTCGCCGTCCTCGTCCGGTGGCGTGCCTGGCCGTTCCTCGGTGCGCTCGCGTGGATGGCCACGGAGATGCTGCGCAGCCTCCTGCCGTTCGGTGGGTTCCCGTGGGGACGCCTGGCGTTCGCCGCCGTCGACACGCCGCTGGCCTCGATCGCACGCTGGCTGGGGGTCTCCGCGCTGTCCGGCGCGGTGTTCCTCACCGCCGCGCTCGCGGTCTGGGCGTTCACACGGCCGGCGCCCGAGGCCGGGCGTGCTCGTCGCCTTGTCGCAGGCGGTGCCGCCATCGGGGCCGTGTTCGCCGTCGGCGCTGTGCTCCCGGTCGGCCTGGCGGGGGAGGGCCGCAGCCTCCAGATCGCGGTGGTGCAGGGAGACGTGCCCGGGACCGGCGCGCAGTGGTACGGCGAGCAGCGCGAGGTCCTCGAGAACCACGTGCGGGTCACCTCGGAGTACGCCGCGCGGGTGCGAGCCGGAGAGCTGCCGCAGCCCGACATGGTCCTGTGGCCGGAGAACGCCTCCGACCTCGACCCGATCACCGACCCCGACGCCGGCGCGATGATCGCCGGAGCGGCGCGTGACGTCGGCGCCCCGATCCTCGTCGGCGCGATCCTCGACGGACCGACCGACGACACCGCGTACAACGCCTCTGTCGTCTGGGACCCCGAGACGGGCGCCGGTGACCAGTACGTGAAGCAGCACCTGGTGCCGTGGGGTGAGTACGTCCCCATGCGCGACTTCTCCGAGTGGCTCGTCCCGCTGCTCGCCGAGGAGGTGCCGCGCGACATGCTCTCGGGAGACGAGTCGGGCGCGGTGCGGATCGGTGACGGTGTCGTGGGCACGATGACCTGCTTCGACGTCGTCTTCGACGGGCTCGTCCGCGACGCCGTGATGGACGGTGCCGAGATGCTCGTCGTCCAGACCAACAACGCCACGTTCACGGGCACGCCCCAGCCGGAGCAGCAGTGGCAGATCTCCCGGCTTCGTGCGATCGAGTCGGGCCGGTACGTGGCGGTGCCCTCCACGAACGGGATCAGCGGGGTGATCGCCCCGGACGGTAGCGTGCAGGCGACGGCACCGGTGCAAGAGCCGGCGTACCTCTCCGAGGAGGTCCGGGCCGCGACCTCGGTCACGACCGGGACGCGGTTCGGCGTGTGGATCGAGCGTGCCGCGCTCGTCGTGGTCGGTGTGGTGCTGGTCGCGGGGATGGTGCGGCGGAAGGTGCGTCGCCGGTGAAGACCCTCGTGATCGTCCCGACCTACAACGAGGCGGACAACGTCGTCCCGCTCGTCGGTCGGGTCCGCAAGGCCACGCCCGACGTGGACGTGCTCGTCGTCGACGACGGGTCACCGGACGGCACGGGACGCCTCGCGGGCGGCCTCGCGGCCACGGACCCCCAGGTCCACGTCCTGCACCGGACCGCCAAGAACGGCCTCGGCGCCGCCTACCTCGCCGGCTTCGCCTGGGGCCTGGAGCGGGGCTACGAGGTCCTGGTCGAGATGGACGCGGACGGTTCTCACCAACCCGAGCAGCTCTCCCGGCTCCTCGAGGAGATCGACGCCGGAGCCGACCTGGTCCTGGGGTCGCGCTGGGTGCCCGAAGGCGAGGTCGTCAACTGGCCGCGCAGCCGCGAGGTGCTCTCGCGTGGCGGCAACCTGTACACGCGCATGGCGCTCGGGCTGCCGCTGAAGGACGCGACCGGCGGCTACCGGGCGTTCCGGGCCGACGCGCTGCGCGCGATCCTCGACGGGCACGTGGCGTCGCAGGGCTACTGCTTCCAGGTGGACCTGGCCCGGCGGGCGGTACGCCGCGGGTTCGACGTCCGGGAGGTCCCGATCACCTTCGTCGAGCGGGTCGCCGGCGAGTCCAAGATGGACGGCGCGATCGTCCGCGAGGCGTTGTGGCGGATCACGGTCTGGGGCGTGCACGACCGTGCGGATTGGTTGCGCCGCGTACGCTCGAAGGCAGGACAGTGAGGGGGTGACGAGATGAGGGTGCGCCGAGCATTCACCGCAGCTTTCCTGCTGCTCCCCGTCATCGAGATCGCCATCGTCGTCGCGCTCGCGAGCTGGATCGGTGTGGGCCCCGTGATCGTGGCGCTCCTGGCGCTGTCGCTCATCGGCGTTCTCATCATCCGCGAGACCGGACGACGCGGCTGGCAGGACCTGCGCCTGGCCGCACGTGAGGGCGTCACGCCTGCGGGCCACCACGGCCGCGGGCTGACCATGCTGTCCGGCGTGCTCCTCGCCGTTCCCGGCTTCCTCACCGCCGTGCTCGGGGCGCTGCTGCTCCTCCCGCCCGTGAAGAAGGCCGTACGCGCGCGCAGCCGCCGCTGGGCCGAGAAGCAGGGCACCTGGGTCGTCGCCGAGCAGTTCCAACGGCGGGGGAGCGGGCCTGCTGGCTCCGGCCCCGTCGTACGCGGCGAAGTCGTCGACGACTGACCCGGGGCAGGAAAGAGCCTGGGCCGCACCACGGGGGGACGGTGCGACCCAGGCGTTCAGGGGATGTCGAACGGGTTCCCGAGAAGGGTGGCGTTCGAGATCAGGCGGAGCGCTTGCGCGCCTTCGGCTTGGCCTTGGTCTTGGTCTTCGACGGCCGGTGCAGGTGGGCGGGGCCGATCTCGCCGGCCCGCAGCAGCTCGAGCCGCTCGGTCAGGATCTCCTCGAGCTCCGGGATCGAACGCCGCTCGAGCAGCATGTCCCAGTGCGTACGCGGGGCCTTGACCTCTTTGTGCTCCGGCTCGGTGCCGTCGACGAGCCGACCCATCTTGCCGGTCCGCGGGTCTTCCCACTCGGCAGGGATCTCGGCGTCGTCGGCCATCGTGACCGTGAACGTACGACCGTCGGGGAGGACGTACTCCACCTCTTGACGCGGAGCCATCTCCACGCCACGCTCATCCTCGAAGCTCTGGGTTCCGAGGCGCGCCCCCCGGAGTGCGCGTTCTGCCATCACTGCCCTCCCGACTTCATTATCGTCCGATGCGTACGGCCACGTCTGTCCGTTTCCGTACGCCCTGTCCAACGTATCGGGGGCTTGTGAGATTCCCCTGAGAGCAAAGCGTGTTCTACGCCACGCTGCCTCAGACGGTGCGGGGCACCTCGCGCCCCGCGTCCGTGATCGCACGTCTTGCGTCCAGGCGCACCAGGAGGACAAGTCCGACGGCGAAGAACGCGATCAGCGCGAAGATCGCCGGTCGGTACGAGCCGGTCAGCTGGTGCACCAGACCGAAGACCAGGGTACCGAGCCAGCTGGTGCCGCGCTCGGCAGCTTGGTACAGCGAGAAGTACTCAGCCTCCCGCCCGCGGGGGATCATCTGCGAGAACAACGACCGTGAGAGGGCTTGTGTTCCCCCCATCACGATCCCGATGCCGGTGGCCAGCACGAGGAACGGGACGACCTCACCCTTCGGCATGACGTAGCCGGCCGAGACGATCCCCATCCAGACGACCAGGCCGCCCATGATCGTGCGCCGCGCACCCACGCGCTGAGCGATGGCGCCGAACGACAGGGCTCCGGCGATCGCGACGAACTGGACGAGGAGGATCGTGGCGATGAGCACCTCCGCCGAGAAGCCGAGCTCCTTCTGGCCGAAGATCGACGCCGAGTAGATGACGGTCTGGATGCCGTCGTTGTAGAAGAGGTAGGCGATCAGGAACAGCATCGTCTGGGGATAGTTCTTCAGGTGCTTGAGCGTGGTCCACAGCTGCCCGAAGCTCCGGCGGACGAGCGCGCCCTCCGTACGCTCGAGGCCGTCGGGGAGGGGCGCCGGGGGGTGGTCCCGCAGCCCCTTGTAGGCGCGGATCGTGAACCCGCCCCACCACAGACCGGCCGACAGCAGGCTGATCCGGACGGCCGTGTCGGTGCCGATGGCGTCGCCCGCGCCGAGCACGAGACCGAGGTTGAGGACGAGGAGGGTGCCGCCGCCGAGGTAGCCGAAGGCCCAACCCCGCGACGAGACGCGGTCGCGCTCGTCCGGGGTCGCGACGTCGACCAGGATCGCGTCGTAGACCGTCAGCGACGCCCCCATGCACAGGTTGGCGACGACGAGCAGCGCCGCGCCCAGCTCCCAGTTGCTGCCGGTCACGAAGAACATCGCGCACGCGGCCGCCGCGCCCGTCCAGGCGAACCGCGCCATGAGGCGACGCTTCGAGGCGACGCGGTCGGCCACGGCGCCGACGACCGGGAGGATCAGGGCCGACAGAAGGGTCGCGAACGTGACGACGTAGAAGACGAGCGAGCCCGCCGAGAGCCCGAGCCCGAAGAGGTCGACGTCGGCGTGGCACGGGTTGTCCGCCGTCCCGACCCTCCCGCAGGCGTCCCGCTCGGCGACGGACGTGAGGTACGGGCCGATCAGGACGGTCCCGACGCTCGTGATGTACGCCGAGTTGGCCCAGTCGTACCAGTACCAGGCGCGCTGCTCGCGGCGGCGGTCGACCGCCGTGCCGGCGCCGTCGGCAGGGTTGGCGAGGGTCATCTCGGAGCTCCTCCGGTCCATTGGCCGCGTGCGGTCAGGACGTCACGCAGGACGTCGATGCGGTCACTCATGAGGCCGTCCACCCCGAGGTCGAGGAGACGGTGCATCTCGTCGGCGTCGTCGATGGTCCACACGTGGACCGCGAGGCCCAGGTCGTGGGCGGTGCGGACGAACCGGGGTGTCACGATCTCGAGCCAGCCGCGCCGTGTCGGGACCTGGACGCAGCTGACGCCGCCGGCGCGCAGCCGCGGCAAGACGCGCCAGGGTCGGGCCAGCACGCGGGCGATCTCGGGCGGGGACGCCGAGGTGGGCAGGTGCGGCGCGACCGCGCGGATCTTGGCGAGGCGGCGGTGGGAGAAGGACGCCAGGCACACCCGGTCCTCTGCACCGGCCCGTGCGATCGCCTCGAGGGTCGGCGTGACCGCGGCCGCCTCCTTCACGTCGATGTTGACGTACGCGTCGGGGAACGCGGCCAGCATCTCGCTGAGCAGGGGGATGGGCTCGCGGCCGCCGATGCGGGCGCGCTGCACCTCACGCGCGGGGAGCTTGGCGAGGACGCCCCGCCGGTCGGTCGTACGGTCGAGCGAGGTGTCGTGGAAGGCGAAGACCGTGCCGTCCGCAGACGTCCGTGCGTCCGTCTCGAGGTAGCGGTAGCCGAGCCTGACGGCGTTCTCGAAGGCGGCGAGGGAGTTCTCGATGCCGTGGTTGGGGCCGTAGTGCGCGCCGCCTCGGTGCGCGTACGCCACCGGCGTCGGCGAGGCGAGGAACGGCGGCACCTGGTCGGTCACTGGGCCAGTATGCCGCTCCGGGGTTCACCCGCGGAGCGCTTCGCGCATCGGTGCGTGAGTGGTCACCGGGCGCGGCGCCGTGACCACCCACGCACCAACGCGGCGCGGGTCTGGCTCAGATGTCGCGGAAGGTCTCGATCTCCGCGCCCAGCGCGTTCAGGCGCGCGGCGAGGTCCTCGTAGCCGCGGTTGATGACGTAGACGCTGCGCAGCACCGAGGTGCCCTTTGCGGCCAGCATCGCGATGAGGATCACGACGGCGGGCCGCAGCGCCGGCGGGCAGACCAGCTCGGTGGCGCGCCAGCGCGTCGGCCCCTCGATGAGCACGCGGTGCGGGTCGAGGAGCTTGACGTTGGCGCCCAGCTTGTTGAGCTCGGTGAGGTAGATCGCGCGGTTCTCGTAGACCCAGTCGTGCAGCAGCGTGGTCCCGGACGCCGTCGCCGCGATGACGGCGAAGAACGGCAGGTTGTCGATGTTGAGGCCCGGGAACGGCATCGGGTGGATCTTGTCGATCGGCGCGTGCAGCACCGACGGGTGCGTCGTGATGTCGACGAGGCGCGTGTGGCCGTTCTCGGCGAGGTACTCGGCGCTGCGGTCGTAGGTGAAGCCCATCTCCTCGAGCAGCGCGAGCTCGATCTCCATGAACTCGATCGGGACGCGGCGCACGGTGATCTGGGACTCGGTGACGATCGCGGCGGTGATGAGGCTCATCGCCTCGATCGGGTCCTCGCTCGGCGCGTACTCGACGTCCACGTTGATCCGCGAGCGTCCCGTGACGCGAAGGGTGGTGGTGCCGATGCCCTCGATCTCGACCCCGAGGCGCTCCAGGAAGAAGCAGAGGTCCTGGACCATGTAGTTGGGGCTGGCGTTGCGGATCACGGTCACGCCGTCGTAGCGGGCGGCCGCCAGCAGCGCGTTCTCGGTCACGGTGTCGCCGCGCTCGGTCAGCACGATCGGCCGCTCGGGGGAGACCGACGAGTCCACGGTTGCGTGGTAGCTGCCCTCGGTGGCCTTCACCTCGAGCCCGAAGGGCCGCAGGGCCGTCATGTGCGGCTCGACCGTACGGGTGCCGAGGTCGCAGCCGCCGGCGTACGGGATCTCGAAGGTCTGCTCGCGGTGCATGAGCGGGCCGAGGAACATGATGATGCTGCGCGTACGACGCGCGGCCTCGGCGTCGATCGACGAGAGGTCGAGGGTGGCCGGGGGCACCAGCTCGAGGTCGCCCTCGTCACCGATCCACGTGGTCTTGAAGCCGATGGACTCCAGCACCTCGAGGAGCCGGTTGACCTCCTCGATCCGGGCGACCTTGCGCAGCGTGGTCCGGCCCTCGTTGAGCAGCGCCGCGCACAGCAGGGCGACGCCGGCGTTCTTGGAGGACTTGACGTCGATCGAGCCGGAGAGCTTGGTCTCGCCGCCGACGCGCAGGTGGCTCGGGCCGGAGGTGCCGAGGGCCACGAACTCCGAGTCGAGTGCGGCGCCGATGCGGGCGAGCATCTCGAGGGTGAGGTTCTGCTGGCCCTGCTCGATGCGGTTCACCGCACTCTGGCTGGTCTTGAGGAGCTGAGCGAGCTCCGCCTGGGTCAGGCCGCGATGCTTCCGCGCGTCGCGGATGAGGTTCCCGATCCGGGTCAGGTAGTCGTCAGTCATGGGCTCCACCGTATCTCATATCTGAGATAAATCGTCAAAGGTCGAAGTGTTCCGCGTGTCACGTCACGCGAGTGCCGGACCCGAGCGCAGACACCCGCACCCACCGTACGGGGTGGTTCAATGGCGCGATGAGCAACCCCTCCGCCGTGTCGGTGACCGAGCGCGGGCGCCCGGTCGATCCCTTCGTGCACGCCCTTCCCAAGGCAGAGCTGCACGTCCACCTGCTCGGCGCCGCCTCCGTCGAGACGGTGCTCGGGCTCGCGCGACGTCACCCCGAGGTCGGGGTTCCGGTCGACGAGTCCACGTTGCGCGACTTCTACCGATTCCGCGACTTCGCGCACTTCATCGAGGTCTACATCCAGACCAACCAGCTCGTCACGACCCCGCAGGACGTGGAGGACCTCGTGGCGGGTGTGGGGGCCGACATGGCCGCGCAGAACATCCGGTACGCGGAGCTCACCGTCACGCCGGACAGCCAGCTGCTCATGGGGATCGCACCGGACGAGCTCGCGGAGGCGTTGACCCGCGGCCGCGCACGCGCTCGTACGGAGGGCGTCGTGCTGGGGTGGATCTACGACATCCCCGGCGAGCTCGGCCTGCCGTCGGGGGAGCGGACCATCGACTGGGTCGAGCGATACGCGCCGGAGGGGTCGGTCGGGTTCGGTCTGGGCGGTCCCGAGATCGGGGTGGAGCGGCCCCAGTTCGCGGAGGTCTTCGCGCGGGCACGGGCGCTCGGTCTGAAGAGCGTCCCGCACGCGGGGGAGACGACCGGCCCGCAGACCGTACGGGACGCACTCGACGCCCTCGGCGCGGTCCGGATCGGCCACGGGATCCGCGCCGCGGACGACCCTGCGCTCGTGGCGGAGCTCGTCGAGCGTCAGATCCCACTGGAGATCGCGCCCACCTCCAACCTCTGCACGGGCGCTGTCGCGTCGCTGGAGGAGCACCCGTTCCCCGTGCTGCGCGACGCCGGGGTGCTGGTGACGCTCAACAGCGACGACCCGGGGATGTTCGACACGACGCTCGAGCACGAATACCAGCTGGCGCACGACGCCTTCGGCCTCAGCCTGGCCGACCTGGCCGACCTCGCCCGCGCGGCCGTCGACGCGTCCTTCGCGCCCGACGACGTCAAGCTGGCGGTCCGCGACGAGATCGACGAGGTCGTCGCGGAGCTGTTGCTCGAGTCGTGAGCGTCAGACGTTGAAGGCCCGACCGAGGACGTAGGTCGTCACCATCGCGAGCGCGCCCCCGATCACCGTCCGGACGGTCGCGCGGCCCGGTGGGGCGTGGCCGAGACGGGCGCTGACCCACCCCGTGAGGACGAGCGCCAGGACGACCGCACCGAACGTCACCGGGATCCGCACCTCGACGGGGCACAAGATGATGGCGAGGAGGGGAAGCATCCCGCCGATCGTGAAGGACACGATCGACGCGAACGCCGCCTGCCACGGGTTGGTGAGCTCGTCAGGATCGAGGTGCAGCTCGGCGTCCGCGTGCGCCGCGAGCGCGTCGCCGGCACTGAGCTCGGTCGCCACCTGACGGGCGAGGCTCTCGCTGAGGCCCTTGCCGACATACTCGTGCGTCAGCTCGTCCAGGGCGGCGTCGGGGTCGCGGGCCAGCTGCTCGCGCTCGGCCTCCAGCAGCGCCCGCTCCGTGTCACGCTGCGTGCTCACCGACACGTACTCGCCGGAGGCCATCGACAGGGCGCCTGCTGCCAGACCCGCCAGCCCTGCGGCGAGGATGACCGGTACCCGCGTGGTCGCGGCCGCCATGCCGATGACGATGCCGGCGGTCGACACGATGCCGTCGTTCGCGCCCAGGACGCCGGCGCGCAGCTGGTTGAGGCGGCCGCCGAGGTCCTCGTCCCCGGAGCGGTCCCGACGACCGTGCGCGCCCGCGGTCATCTCACACCGTCGTCTTCCCGTCCTGGCCGAGGAGAAGCGGCTCGTCGGCGCCACCCATCTCGGCGACCCGTCCCCAGTAGACCTGGTACGCCAGCTCGGAGACCGTGCAGTCGTGGATCGGGAAGACGACCCGCGGGCTGACGGCGCGGACGAAGTCGACCGTCTCGCTCACCTTCGCCCACGGCGCGCTCAGCGGCACCGCGAGCACGTCGACCCGTGGGGGGACCGTGGCGTACGAGTCGCCGGGGTGGAAGAGGCGGAGGTCCTCGGCCTCGATCAGGACACCGACGTTGCCGATCCTCGGCATGTCCGGGTGGATCACCGCATGGACGAACCCGACGCCGGTCAGCGTCATCGACGGGCCGAGCTCGACGGTCACGTCGGCGGCCGTGGCCTCCCAGACGCCGAGCCCGTCGAGCGCCGAGACGGTCTGTGGCTCGGCGAGCAGGCGAGCGGACGGGTTCTTGGCGAGCAGCCGCTCGATCCGGGCAGGGTCGACGTGATCGGGGTGCTGGTGGGTCACGACGATCGCGTCGAGATCGGTCAGGTCGAACGCCTCGTCCCGGCTGAAGGTCCCGGGGTCGATCAGCACCCGGTGGGGGCCGGACTCGACGAGAAGGGCAGCGTGACCGAAGCGCGTGATGTCCATACGGGAAATCTACTCACGACGGCGGCGACACCGCCCGTCGTGGCCGCCGTGCACGCTCAGGGGCGGCGGGCCACGACCTCGAGCGTGGCGCCGGTGTAGCGCTCGCTCAGCAGCTCCCACCCGCGCAGCCGCCGCGCCGTCGCCTCGGTGAGACGCGCGGCGAGGATCCCGCCCGGCCGCAGCGCCTCGACGATCCGCGGCCACAGCGACGTCGCGTGCTCGCCGAGCAGCGCGCTCCGGGTGAGGACGAGGTCGGCCTCGGGGAGGCGGTCCTGGCCCGCGGCGCTGCCGACGACGGACGTCAGCCGCTCACGTGACGCCTCGTCGGTGAGGGCATGCAGCTTCTCGTGGACGTCCGGGTCCTCGTCGATGCCGATGACCGTCCAGCCGAGGGCCAGCAGCGCGGTCGTCTCGGCGCCGTTGGCGCACCCGATCACGACGGCCGTGCGCCCGGCACCGGCGCCCGCGAGCGTGAGGGCGGTCGAGCAGAGCGGAGGAACGGCCGGACGGGGAACACCGACGCCAGGGGATGAGTCGTGTCGCACGAGACGATGCTGCCACGCGGGCGTGCGCGCTGTCCCACCTCCCCATGCCCGTGCGTCGTCTTCGTGCCCGAGCGGCAACAATGTCCCATGACCGTCACGCGTTCGATCCTGCTCTTCGGCGTCGCCGCGTTCCTCGAGATCGGCGGCGCGTGGCTGGTGTGGCAAGGCGTGCGCGAGCACCGCGGCTGGGTGTGGGTCGGGGCCGGCGTCCTCGCGCTCGGCGCGTACGGCTTCGTGGCCACGCTGCAGCCGGACGCGAACTTCGGCCGCATCCTCGCGGCGTACGGGGGAGTGTTCGTCGCCGGCTCGCTGGTGTGGGGGATGGTCGTCGACGGGTTCCGTCCGGACCGGTGGGACGTGACCGGCGCCTTGGTGTGCCTGGCCGGCGTCGCCCTCCTCATGTACGCCCCGCGAAGCGCCTGACGCGGCCTCGCCCTGCGCTAGTCTCCGCCCATGAAGAGCCCTCGCAGGATGCCGCTGGACACTCGGCGCCTCTTCCTGATCGCCGCGGGCGCCACCCTCGCCGTCGGACAGCAGGCCGGTCAGATGGAGGGGGCCGTGCTCCCGCTGATCCTCCTCGCGCTCGCCGTGCTCGGCGTGCGCTGGGCCCGCGTGGTCGTCGCGTTCGTGGCCGCGTTCTTCGCGGTGCTCGCGGGATACGGCTGGGCTTCCTACGTGCTCGACGGCGGCGCGGGCAGCAGCGACGACAGCAGCATCCTCGCCGGGTTGACGATGTGGGTCGTCGTGCTGCTCTGCGTGACCTCGCCGGCCGTGAAGCAGTGGGTCTCGCCTCAGCCGCCGGTCGACCCCTCGCCGCGGACGATCTCGCAGTCCGCCCCCGGGTAGACGAGCGCCTCGTGCCCGTCGTCGAACCGCACGACGTACGGCGGCTCTCCGTCCTGTCCCCGTACGGTCACGATCTCGCCGTCATGGTCGGGCGCGCCGACCGTACGCCCGTGGAACCGGATCCGTTCTCCGACTGTCGCGTGCATGACCTCACCCCCTCCCGCCAGGCTACGGCGGGAGAGGGCTGGGGGTAAGTCCTGCCTGGTCAGGCCTGCGGCACGCGGTCGAGGAAGCCCGCGATGTGACGCATCCGGCCCTCGGGGGACAGCACGGCGACGTCCGCGCCGATGATGAGGTCCGGAGCATCGTCAGGCCCGAGGTTCCAGGTGAACCGCAGGAGGTCGTGGTGCCCGTCGACGAGGTCGCCCGGGCTGAAGCGCATCCCGGGCATCTGCTGGTGGACGGCACCGACGAGGTCCGACAGGGCGTCGCGGCCGTTCACCGCCGCCTGGGGATCGGTGTACGAGACGTCCGGCGTGAACGTCCGCTCGGCGATCGTCGCGCGGACGCCGGCGTCGGTCTCGTTCCAGAACGCCAGGTAGTCCGCCAGGAGGGTCTCGTTCGCCGTGGTGGTCAGCTCGGTCATCGCTGGGTCCTTCCGTCATGAGCCGCCGGTGCGGCTCGCTCGAGGCACCACCGTGCCGGTCGCGGGGGAAGCGTGTCGATGACCTCCGAGGTCATGGCTGTCGACCCACGGATGCGCCAGAGTGGGCATCGTGACCACGCAGACCGAGACCACGAGACCCTCCGGCGAGACGCTCGGCGACCTTCTCCGTCTGTGGCGCACCCGGCGGCGCTACAGCCAGCTGGCGCTCTCGTCGGAGACCGGCATCTCCACCCGGCACATCAGCTTCGTGGAGACGGGACGGGCGCGCCCGAGCAGCGAGATGATCCTCCGGCTCGCGAGCGCGCTGGACGTGCCGCCGCGCGACCAGAACCGGATGCTGCTGTCCGGCGGCTTCGCTCCGGCGTTCCCGGAACGCCCGCTCGCGCACGAGGACCTCGAGGCGGCGCGCACCGCCGTACGCGAGGTGCTGGTCGCGCACGAGCCGTATCCCGCCCTGGCGGTCGACCGGCTCTGGAACGTCGTCGACGCCAACGCCGGCGTCGCCGCGCTGACCGCCCTCGCGTCGCCCACCCTGCTCGAGCCGCCCGTCAACGCCCTGCGTCTCACGCTGCACCCCGACGGACTCGCTCCGTACCTGGTGAACCTCCCGCAGTGGCGCGAGTCCGTGCTCTCCAGCCTGCGCCGAGGGGCGGAGGCGCGAGGCGACGCGGAGATGTTCGCCCTCCACGACGAGCTCGCCGCGTACGAGAGGCCGGGCGGACCCGTCGAGCGCGGCGCCGACGGCGGACACGTCTTCGTGCCGATGGTGGTCCGTGTCGGCGACGACGTGCTGACGTTCCTGTCGATCATCTCGACGTTCGGCACGCCGCTCGACGTGACGGTCGAGGAGCTGGCGATCGAGACGTTCGTCCCCGCCGACGACGCCACGCGACGGTGGCTCGCGACGCACGTACGAAGGACCGCGCCGGATCCTTCGTGAGCGGCCGGAGGGCTCAGACCGTCACCAGCACGACGTCGGTGTCCTGCCCGCGCCAGCGGCCGCGCAGCGTGGCGGCGGCGCCTTCGGTCGGCTCCTCGTCCGTGAGGACGCGCCGCACGTCCGGCTGCCCCACGGGCGCGACCGCGTCGTCGGCGCGTCCGCTCCCGAACGCAGACGCCGTGCTCTCGCGGGGGACGGGGCCCTCGGCGGTCTCCACGACCTCGTCCGCCTGGCGTGCGCCGGTCAGCATCGCGTGCAGGACGGCGGTCACGTAGACGGGATCGCCCACCCCGTCGTACACCCAGCGCGACCCCAGGACCGAGTGCTCCATCGTGCCGATCAGGGCGGCCTCGGCGCCGGCGAGGGGAGCGCCGCGGTAGGTCAGCGGGACCTGGAGGACCGGCCCGTCGCCGCGACGGACGAGCAGGGTCTCGATGCCGACCTCGCCGTCCGGGTCGTCGAACCGGAAGGCGCCGACGCTCTCGAGCGGCCCCTCTCCGGCGGTCGCCGCCCACGGCTGGGACGGCAGCCACTCCTCGAGGAGCTCGAGCTTGGTCGGTCGGATCTCGGCGCGGTGGAGAACAGCCATGAGGTCATCCAACCACCGCTGTGTTCTGACAGGCGGTCAACAGCCAACGGCCGTCGTCCTGCTTCGCCATCACGTAGAGAGGAGTGCCCTCGCTCTCTTCGCCCGGAGTCAGGTAGCGCTGGCGCACCTTGACGGCGGCGACGTCGGGGCGGATGAAGAGCACGTGCACCACCTCGTACGTCACCTGGCCGTCCCACTCGGCGGCAGGCAGAACCCGTCGGGTGAAGTCGGCGATCGCGTCGAGGCCGATGAGGAGGCGGCCGCCCCCGGTGGTCCAGACCGCGTCAGGATGGAACAGGCTCAGGAACTCGTCCGGGTCCTTGTGCTGCTGAGAGTGCTCGACGACGGCGACCACCTGCTCGATCGCCTCGAGGTCGGTGAGGGCTGCGGGGATAGCTGCTGGGGTGGTTGCTGGGGTGTCGGTGTCCATGCGCCTCAGCATGGGACTTCAAGCGCGCTCGAGGTCAAGCGCTCGGCGGGCTAAGCGTGGGTGGCCTCGCCCGCCTCGACTGCTTCGGCCTCGAGGCGCTCGGCAGCACGCTCCTCGCGGTGACGCTTGAACGAGTAGCCGACCGCCGCGACCCACAGTGCGACGATGAGGACGTAGACCACAGAGCGCACGTCACCGGGGGCATCGATCCAGTCGCTCTTGAGCAGCGTGCGGACGTTCGTGAGGATGATCAGGCCGCCCACGAGGGACCCGAGGAGACGCGGCGGGATGTGACGCACGAGCCAGGCGGCGATCGGCGCGGCGATCATGCCGCCGATGAGGAGCGCGAGCGCCCAGGTGTAGTTCACGCCCTGCGAACCGATGCCGACGATGAAGCCGAGGCTCGCGGCGACGGCGACGAGGAACTCCGAGGTGTCGATGGAGCCGATCGTCTTGCGCGGCTCGAGGCGACCGCTGGCCAAGATGGCGGGCGTCCCGACGGGACCCCAGCCGCCACCGCCGGTGGAGTCGACGAACCCCGCCACGAGGCCGAGCGGCGCAAGGAAGCGCTTGCGCAGCGGCTTGCCGAGGTTGCCCTTCGGGAGACCGGCGACGGTGAACCGCGTGAGGATGTAGAGGCCGAGCGCCAGGAGGATGAGCGACATCAGCGGGGCCGCGGCCTCGGTGGAGAGGCTCGAGAGGAATGTCGCGCCTGCGAACGCGCCGATCGCGCCGGGGATGCCGATCTTGGCGACGACCTTCCAGTCGACGTTGCCGAACCGCCAGTGGGCGGCGCCCGAGACGAGCGTCGTCCCGATCTCCGCCAGGTGGACCGTCGCCGAGGCGGCTGCCGGGTTCGTCCCGATCGCCAGCAGCAGGGTCGTCGACGTCACTCCGTACGCCATCCCGAGGCTGCCGTCGACCAGCTGGGCCCCGAGGCCGACGAGAGTGAGGAGGACCAGGCTTCGCATGCGTACCCACCAAATTAATAAAGTCGATTCGGTCGGTACACAATAGGCACAGTTCTGCTCACACTGCAAGAAATTGCCGGGCGTGTCCGGCGACGTGTCAGGGGGCGAGCAGGCGCTCGGCGAGGAGCGCGACGCCGACGACGATCATCGCGACCCCCGACACGCGCGCGAGGACGCGTGAGGCGGCCGGGCGCGCGCCGAGGACGGCACGGGCGCCGAGCCCGAGGGCGGTGTAGAAGAGGCCGCACGTGGCGACGTACAGGAGGCCCAGGGTGCCGAGCTGCACCGGTGTCGACCACGTCCCTCGCGGGTCGGTGAACTGCGGCAGCATCGCGAGGAAGAGCAGGGGGCCTTTGGGGTTGAGGCCGCTGACGCCCATGCCGCGGAGCATCCGGCCACGCCAGCCGCCCGCCGGCGCGGCGTCGGGGGAGGCCTGAACCGTGCCGGGATCGGAGAGGACGCCGGTTCCCACGTAGATCAGGTACGCGGCTCCGACGAAGGTCAGGACGTCCAGGACCGTCGGCGTCTGCGTGACGAGCGTGCCGACGCCGGCGGCGACGATCCCTGTCAGGACGACGTAGCCGAGCATGAGGCCACCGACGGCAGGGAACACCACGCGGTCGCGGATGCCGGAGGCCAGCGTGAACGCCCAGTCGGGACCGGGGACGGCGATCAAGGCGAACGCCATCATCCAGAAGGCGAGGACCAGACTCAGGCTCATAGGGGGAAAGTACGCCGGAACCGCCCGAAAGTGTTTCTGTCTCTTCCCTCAAAACAGGGGAGTGGTGGAATGATCGTGCCCATGGACTCCGTAGACCGGAAGATTCTTGCTGCAATGCAGGCTGAGGGGCGGCAGAGCATCACCGAGCTGGCGGCCAAGGTCGGCCTGACGGTGTCTCCGACCCACCGTCGGTTGCGTGACCTCGAGCGGACCGGCGCCATCCGCGGCTACCGAGCCGTCATCGACCCGGTCGCGCTCGGGCTGACGTTCGAGGCGTTGGTGTTCGTCACGATGAAGCAGGAGGACCGGGAGACGCTCCTGGGCTTCGAGGCGGCCGTGCAGGAGATCCCGAACGTCGTGCAGGCGCAGCGGCTGTTCGGCGACCCCGACTACATGCTTCGCGTGGTGACCACGGACCTCGCGGCGTACGCGCAGCTGGAGGACGACGTGCTCTCTGCGGTGCCGGGGGTGCTGCGCCTCAACTCGACGCTGGTCATGAAGCACGTGGTCAGCGACAGGGCGCTCCCGGCATGAAGAAGTGTTGAAGGAAGGGCAGAACGAGAAATAACAGGCCCAAGCCTTCGGGAACGACAGCCGCCTCCACAACAGGGGGAGTGACCGTCCCAGCAGCGACGCGGCCCGGGTCAGCCGCGCCAGCGCGGAACGCGGGTGACCCAGTACGGCGTGTCGGTTGCGGGGGGAGTGGTGAACCGGCCGTTCGGCAGGTAGAGCCAGCGTCCGAAGGACGCGACCGTCGTCGGGACGTCGAAGTCGGGATCCGTGAGGACACCGACGAGGCGACCTGACCGGCCCGCGCGGTCCAGCTTGAGCACGGCGATCTGGTTCAGCCGGTTCTGGACGACGTACAGAGTGCGTCCGTCGAGCAGCATCCCGTCGCCGTTGACCAGCGAAACCCCGCCCAGGTCCACGCGCCGAGTGACCCCGCTGCGGGGATCGACACGGTGGAGCTCGCCGAGCGTCGAGTGGACCACGAGCAGTGCCTTGCGATCCGGGGTCTCGGTGATCCCGTTCGCCGCGAAGCCCGTCCCCTGCACCCAGTCACCGGACAGCGGCAGCGCCGAGACGTGCGAGTCGCCCGGAAGCCTGCCGTGGCGACCGAGGGGGACGCGGTACAGCTGGGGGTTGGAGGAGTCGGTGAACCACGCCGAGCGTTTCGTGAGGACGACGTCGTTGACGAACGACGGACCCGAGGTGAACACGTACGACGCCAGGATCTCTCCCGTACGGGTGCTGACGACGCGACCGTCTCCGGCCGGTCCACCGGCGACGAACAGGCGGCCGCGTCGGTCGGACTTCATGCCGACCGAGGGGGTGCCGGGTCCTTGGCTGACGACCGCGCCGGCGCCCGTACGCAGGTCGACCTGGTAGATGTCCCCGTCTGCCCGCGAGCCGAACCAGGCGGTGGGGCCGGGCCCGACAGCGATGCCCTCGGGCATGAAGCCGTTCGGCAGCTCGATCCGGTCAGGGAAGGCGTGGGTGTGGGCCGAGGCCGGGGGCGGCGCCAGGAGAGCGGCGGCGAGCACCGAGGCGACGGCGACGACGATCGTGCGCAGGTGCATGTCCTCGTCACTCCTCGTGGTCAGGAGAGGGGGATCTGCCCACGGTAGCCGCGATCGTGCGGGCCCGCCGGGACGCCGAGGGCACGACGTGCACGGTGCGGACGCGGGTGTCGGAGGGCGTTCCTAGGTTGGACGCATGTTCGACTCACGCATGATCGACGCCCTCACCGAGGCCGTCGACGACGTCTGCGCTCAGCCGTTGGCTCTCGCCGACGGCGCGCAGGTGCGTGCGTGGGCGCGGCAGCTGCAGGCCGGGATCGACCGGCTGGAGGGCCTGAAGGCAGCCGTCCTCGACCGGATCGACGAGAGCGGGGCGTACGCCGACGACGGAGCGTCCTCGGCACTCGGGTGGGCACGCCGCGAGCTGCGCCTGGGCGACGCCGAGATCAAGCGGCGCCGCGCAGCGGGCCGTTCGATGCGGCTCCTCCCGGAGCTGCGCGAGGCGGTGCTCGCAGGTCACGTACGCGTCGAGCACGCCGAGGAGTTCACGGTCGGCCTCACCAGGCTAGGCGCCGGCCCCATGAGAGAGGCGAGCGCAGAGATCCTGCTGCCGCTGGCGCGCGTCGGGACGCCGCGGGACGTGCGGGCGGCGATCGCACGGATGGACGAGCTGGTCTACCCCGAGCGTCTCGACGAGGCCTACAAGCGCGGCATGGACCGTCGCGACCTGTCCCTCACGCGATGCGGAGAGGGCTACCACGTCACGGGGTTCTTCGACCTCGTCAACGGCGCGAAGCTCGCCACGTGGCTGACCGCGGCCTCCGCACCGCGTGACGGTGACGACGCTCGTACGCCCGCGCAACGCCGGCTCGACGCGTTCGGCGACCTGATCGACGCCACGCTGACCCACGGCATGCCCAGCGACCGAGGCGTACGCCCGCAGCTGCACATGACGGTCGACGCGTCCTGGCTGGCCGGACAGGCGGGTGCGCCGCTTCCGCGGCTGGTCGGGTTCGGGTCGGTCGGGCCCGAGCTCTTCGACCGGCTGAGCTGCGACGCAGACGTGACGCCGGTCCTCACCGACGGGACGACGAGCGGTCCCACGCCGCAGGCGGACGTCTTGAACGTCGGGCGTGCGCAGCGGCTCGCCACACCCAAGCAGAGGATCGCGGTGCTCGTCCGTCAGGGCGGGACGTGCGCTGCCCCCGGCTGCCGCCACCGGGTCGCCGAGCTGCACCACACCATGTGGTGGTCGCGCGGCGGCCGCACCGACCTCGACGGGTTGGTCGGGCTGTGCGGGCGCTGCCATGCCGCCGTGCACGCGTCCAGGCTCCACGTCGAGCCCGACGGCCGTCGCGGTTTCGTGTTCCGACGTGGTGGCGGCACCGCCGGGGCCCTCCTGGAGGATCACGAGCGTGTGCAGGAGCACCGCCTCGACGGGTTCCTGCGCGGCTTCGCCGACGGTCTCGAGCGGGCACGACGGCGTCACCTGCTCGATCCTCGGTGCTGAGTCACGCACGCTGAGCAGGGGAGTCGTCCGGCCCGACGATGCCTCGAAGGTCGAGGGAGGCGAGCCGGTCCGGGTCGGACAGGACGTCGATGGCCGCCACCAGGCCGTCGACCACCGTGAAGGCCATGACGACCTGCGCGGAGCGGCGCGGCGCCACGACGACGCCCGCCACGCCGTTGACGAGGACGCGGTGCACGAACGGGAAGAGCCGCCCGGTCGACGCGGCCTGCGACGCCACGCTCGAGGCGCCGCGGAGCACCATCGTGAGCTGCGGCCTGCCCGCGCCGCCGTCCGACCGCAGCACCACCTCGGGGTGCAGGACGGCCACGAGCGCCTCGAAGTCGCCCTCGCGCGAGGCGGCGAAGAACGCATCCACGACCTCACGTTGACGGGCGAGGTCAGGGTCGGGCGACGTCGCCTGGCCGCGTACCCGTAAGCGCGCGCGGCTGGCGAGCTTGCGCGCCGCGTCGGGGGAGCGGTCGAGGAGGACCGCGAGGTCGGCGAAGCCCACCCCGAACATGTCGTGGAGGACGAAGGCCAGCCGTTCGGCGGGGGAGAGGGTCTCGAGGACGACGAGAAGTGCCAGGCCCACACCGTCGGCCAGCAGCGCTGACTCCTCAGGGTCGGCGACGCCGGACTCGGGGCTGACGATCGGGTCCGGCACGTGCACCAGGGGAACCTCGGTTCGTTGGCGTCGTCGCCGCAGCTCGTTGAGGCAGACGCGCGCCACGACCGTCGTGAGCCAGGCGCCCATGTTCTCCACCGCGGAGACGTCGGCGCGGCTGACGCGCAGCCAGGCGTCCTGCACCGCGTCCTCCGCATCGCCGCGCGACCCGAGCATCCGGAAGGCGACCGCGCGCAGGGTCGGGCGGTGCTCCTCGAACACCGCCTCGAGCCCGCCGTCGTCCGTGCCTGGATCTTGTCCCGCGCTCACCGCACACTCCTTCCGTTCCGACACCTCGTAGGGGAGACACGTGACAGCCCGCGAACGTGACGTGCGTCCCCGTCACATCGTGGCGGTCCCGCGGTTCGACCGGACAGAGCGACCGCCGCTGGAGGGGTCGCCGTACGAGAGGACCTGCCATGGGAACCCTGACGACGCTCCTCGTCGTGATCACCGCCGCCTGGATCGCCTTCTCCGGAGTCAGCGTGCTGGCCCGCCGGGCGTTCATCGTCGACAACCTCACGGACTACGGAGTCCCGGAACGCTGGTGGCCGTGGCTCGGGGCGGCGAAGCTGCTCGGCGCCCTCGGCCTGCTCGCGGGCCTCGCCGTGCCTGCGCTCGGCGTCGCGGCTGCGGTCGGGCTCGGCCTCTACTTCGTCGGGGCCGTGGTCACCGTCGTCCGCGCGCGCTCGTACGGGCACGTCCCGTTCCCGCTCCTCTACCTCGCGCCCGCGGTCGCCGCCGGCGTGCTCCTCGCGAGCGAGCTGTAGCGGCCCCGCTGTCCGGTAGAACGGGAGGGTGACCTCCTGGGACGTCGAGACCGCGGGCGTCCTTCCGCTGCCCTCGGGCCGGCTCGTCCGGGGGCGGAGCCTGCGAGCGCCACGCGACAACGGCGACGAGCCCGCCCTCGCCGTCCAGCTCGCGGGCACACGCCCGTCCCCGCCGCCGTGGGAGCAGCGGTGGATCCAGTGGCGAGACTTCTGGGTGCCGTCGCGCCCGGCCGAGGCGACGGCGACGCTGCACGAGGCGTACGACCGTGCAGCGCACGAGCGTGTCGAGATCGGCTGCGGCGGCGGGATCGGGCGTACGGGGACGGCGCTGGCCGTGCTCTGCGTGCTCGACGGGCTCGCCCCGGACGACGCGATCGCGTGGGTCCGTGCGCACTACCACCGACGTGCGGTGGAGACGCCGTGGCAGCGGCGGTACGTCAGGACGGTCAGACCAGGCTCGCCGTGAGCCCACCGTCGAGCACGTACGCGCTCCCGGTCACCCAGGTCGCGCGGTCGGACGCGAGGAAGCACACCACCTCGGCGATGTCGTCGGCGGTGCCGAGACGCCCCTGCTTCGCCGCGACGAGGTCACCGAAGGGCATCTGGGTCGCGCTCTCGAAGTCAGGCCGGAGCCGGTCCACCATGCTCGTGTCGGCGAAGCCAGGGCACACCGCGTTGACGCGCACGCCCGACGGGCGCAGCTCGACCGCCGCGACCCTGGTCATCTGGATGAGCGCAGCCTTGGTGGCGCAGTACGAGCCGAGCAGCGGGCTCCCGCCGAGCCCGGCGACCGACGCGATGTTGACGATGTTGCCGCCGGACTCGACGAGGTGCGGTACCGCGGCCTTGGTCATGAGGAACGGTCCACGGACGTTGACGGCGAAGATCCTGTCGAAGCTCTCCGTCGACTGGGTGGCCAACGGGCTCGCCACCTCGATGCCGGCGTTGTTCACCAGGACGTCGAGGCCGCCGAGGATCCCGACGGCCTGCTCGAGGGCTGCCTGCACCGATCCCTCGTCGGTGACGTCGCAGTTGGCCGTCCCCTCCGCGTCGAGCGCGGCACACGTCGCCTCGGCCGCGTCGACGTCCACGTCGCTGATCACGACGCGAGCCCCTCGTGCGAGCGCCTGCGCGGCGATCGCGCGCCCGATGCCGCGAGCCGAGCCGGTCACGAAGATGCGCTTGCCGTCGAGCTCTGACATGGGGGCCTCCTGAGGCGCGTCGTCCGGTGCCTGGAGGCTAGCGTCCCGCGGCGCCCTCGGCTGGGGAGATGTCGACGCGGTCCGGAGGGTCGGGCTCCCACCGCAGGAGGTCACCCGGCTGGCACTCCAGCACCTCGCAGAGCGCCTCCAGGGTCGTGAACCGTACGGCCTTGGCGCGGCCGTTCTTGAGGACGGCGAGGTTCGCCGGAGTGATGCCGACGCGGTCGGCGAGCGCGCCGACCGACATCTTGCGGCGCGCGAGCATCACGTCGATGTCGACCACGATCGCCATCAGATGACCTCGTCGAGCTCGGACTGGAGGGTGGTCGCCTCGGCGTCGCGAGCGACCGCCTGGGCGAGGAGCATCCGCAGCACGTACACCAGGAGCGCGACCCCGGCGACCATCAGCGCGAACCCGCCGATGAGCAGCACCACGCCGGGGGCCACCGCCTCGCCGGGGGCCAGGACCACTCCGAGGGCGAATGCCAGCAGGGAGGCGACCGCGACGGCACCGATGATCACGTCGACGTCGCGGAAAGCCGCATGAGTGAACACGGTGCCGCGCCGCACCTTCGTGAGGAGGCGCCACACGCAGATCATCACGACCTGGGTCGCGACGATCCCGAGCACGACGATCACGACGACGGGCACTCGTACACCGGCGGGCGCGTCGTCGAGGTCGACCGCCAGGAGCGGGACCATCACGCCCTGCACGAACAGGGAGCCTGCGAAGCCCAGGACGAGCACGACGCGTAGGGCAAGGACGACGATCCGGCCCATGGGCCACCTCCATCAATCGAGCAACGATTTGAAAGTATCGTTTTTCGATAGATCGGTCAATAGCGGGCCCTCGTGCGTGGCACGATCGGCGGGTGAGCGTGAGTCCCGCCGAGAAGCAACGGATCCGTGACCTCGGCCTGCTGCGCCGCGTCCGCGACCGGATCGACCGCGAGTTCGCCCACCCGCTGAACGTCGAAGGGCTCGCTCGGGGCGCCGGGATGTCGGCGGGACACCTGAGCCGCCAGTTCCGTGCCGCGTACGGGGAGTCGCCGTACGCCTACCTGATGACCCGTCGCATCGAGCGAGCGATGGCGCTGCTGCGTCGCGGCGACCTGAGCGTGACCGACGTCTGCTTCGAGGTCGGGTTCTCGTCGCTCGGCACGTTCAGCACCCGGTTCACCGAGCTGGTGGGAGTGCCGCCCAGCACGTTCCGTCGCGCGGCGGAGGACGGCACGATCCCGGTCCTCGAGGGCATGCCGGCCTGCATCGCGAAGCAGGTCACCCGCCCCGTCCGTACGCGCAAGCCTTCACGGTCGACCGCCGAGGCGGTCAGGAATCGAGAAGCGGCGACCGCCTGATCGGCGCTAGCGTCACCGCCATGAAGATCACCATCCACTACGCCTTCCTGCCGCACACCGACCCTGACGCGGCGCTGGCGTTCTACCGCGACACGCTCGGCTTCGAGGTCCGTCAGGACGTCGGGTACGGAGGGTTCCGCTGGCTGACCGTCGGTCCGCCGAACCAGCCGGAGACAGGGCTCGTCCTCACCCCGCCCGCCGCCGACCCGGGCATCACCGAGGAGGAGCGCCAGACGATCCTCGAGCTGATCGCCAAGGGCACGTACGGCGCGCTCACCCTCGCGACCGACGACCTCGACACGCTCTTCGAGAAGCTCGAGGCGAGCGGCGCGGAGGTCGTGCAGGAGCCCACCGACCAGCCGTACGGCGTCCGCGACTGCGCGTTCCGCGACCCCTCGGGCAACCTTCTCCGGATCAACCAGACCTGACCGCTCTCGCCCCTAGGGTGGAGGACCAGGACGGCTTGATGACGAGGGAGAGACGATGACCACGGTGCAGGTCGCCGACAGCCACGACATGATCCGCGTGCAGGGGGCGCGCGAGAACAACCTGAAGGACATCAGCGTCGAGCTCCCCAAACGTCGGCTGACCGTGTTCACCGGTGTCTCGGGCTCCGGCAAGAGCTCCTTGGTGTTCGCCACCATCGCGGCGGAGTCGCAGCGGATGATCAACGAGACCTACTCGGCGTTCGTCCAGGGCTTCATGCCGTCGCTCGCGCGCCCGGAGGTGGACCACCTCGAGGGACTGACGACGGCGATCATCGTCGACCAGGAGCGGATGGGCGCCAACCCGCGCTCGACCGTGGGTACCGCGACCGACGCGAACGCGATGCTGCGGATCCTGTTCAGCCGCCTCGGCGAGCCCCACATCGGGCCTCCGACCGCCTTCGCCTTCAACGTCCCCACCCGGACGGCGAGCGGCGTCATGAAGACCGAGAAGGGAGGCAAGGAGGAGAAGTCGGTCGTCCGCAACGCGGTCTACCAGGGCGGCATGTGCCCCCGCTGCGAGGGCATGGGCTCCATCAGCGACTTCGACCTCACGGCGCTGTACGACGACTCCAAGTCGCTGGCCGACGGCGCCCTCACCGTGCCGGGCTACAGCATGGACGGCTGGTACGGCCGGATCTTCAGCAACGCCGGCCTCCCGATGGACAAGCCGATCGCGAAGTTCACCAAGAAGGAGCTCCAGCTCCTGCTGTACGCCGAGCCCACCCGGATCAAGGCCGAAGGCATCAACGTCACGTACGAGGGGCTCATCCCGAAGATCCAGAAGTCGATGCTCTCGAAGGACGTCGACGCGCTCCAGCCGCACGTGCGGCGCTTCGTCGAGCGCGCGATCACCTTCACGACCTGTCCCGACTGCGACGGCACCCGCCTGAGCAAGGAGGCGCTGTCGTCGAAGATCAACGGCAAGAACATCGCCGAGCTCTGCGCGATGCAGATCAGCGATCTCGCGGTGTGGATGCGCACGATCGACGAGCCGGGGGTCGCGCCGCTCGTCGCCGGGCTCCAGCACCTGCTCGACGCGTTCAGCGACATCGGCCTCGGCTACCTCAGTCTCGACCGTCCCGCCGGCACCCTGTCGGGTGGCGAGGCGCAGCGGACCAAGATGATCCGTCACCTCGGCTCCTCGCTCACCGACGTCACGTACGTCTTCGACGAGCCGACCATCGGCCTCCACCCGCACGACATCGCGCGGATGAACGACCTCCTCCTGCAGCTGCGGGACAAGGGCAACACGGTCCTCGTCGTGGAGCACAAGCCGGAGACGATCGCGATCGCCGACCACGTGGTCGACCTCGGTCCGGGCGCAGGCACCGCGGGCGGCACGATCTGCTTCGAGGGCAGCGTCGACGGGCTGCGGGGGAGCGACACGATCACAGGACGCCACCTCGACGACCGCGCGACGCTCAAGGAGACGGTCCGCGAGCACGCCGGAGTGCTGGAGGTGCGCGGGGCGTCGACCCACAACCTCAAGGACGTCGACGTCGACGTGCCGCTCGGTGTCCTCTGTGTGGTGACGGGTGTCGCCGGCTCCGGCAAGAGCTCGCTCATCCACGGCTCGATCGCCCCGCGGGAGGGTGTCGTCGTGGTCGACCAGAGCGCGATCCGCGGGTCACGGCGCAGCAACCCCGCGACGTACACAGGCCTTCTCGACCCGATCCGCAAGGCGTTCGCGAAGGCGAACGGCGTGAAGCCGGCGCTGTTCAGCTCGAACTCCGAGGGCGCGTGCCCCGCCTGCAAGGGTGCCGGCGTCATCTTCACCGAGCTGGGCGTCATGGCGACCGTCGAGTCGGTGTGCGAGGAGTGCGAGGGGCGCCGGTTCCAGGCGTCCGTCCTCGAGTACGAGCTCGGCGGGCGCAACATCGCCGAGGTGCTCGCGATGTCGGTGACGGAGGCGGAGGAGTTCTTCGGCGAGGGCGACGCACGTACGCCTGCCGCGCACAAGATCCTCGACCGCCTCAGCGACGTCGGGCTCGGCTACCTGAGCCTCGGCCAGCCGCTCACGACGTTGTCGGGCGGCGAGCGGCAGCGCCTCAAGCTCGCAGCGCAGATGGCCGAGAAGGGCGACGTCTACATCCTCGACGAGCCGACGACCGGTCTGCACCTGGCGGACGTCGAGCAGCTGCTCGGTCTCCTCGACAGGCTGGTCGAGTCGGGCAAGTCGGTCATCGTGATCGAGCACCACCAGGCGGTCATGGCGCATGCCGACTGGATCATCGACCTCGGTCCGGGCGCCGGCCACGACGGGGGCACCGTCGTGTTCGAGGGGACACCCGCCGACCTGGTCGCAGCACGGTCGACGCTGACCGGAGAGCACCTCGCCGACTACGTCGCCTCGTGAGCGCCGAGGGGCGCCGACGGACGACCATCCGGACGCGCCGCTGAACGGGAGGGAGGTCACCGAGTTCGGTCTCCTGGATCCCGTCGTGAGCGGCGAGACGACGACCGCGGGTGTCGGGAACACCCGCGAGACGTTCGACGAGGCGGTCGCGGGCGTGGGTTCCACGTGCGGTACCGCAGCGCCGGCCGTGAGCACCAGGTCTTCTCGCCGTTCGGCATCCACTTCTGCGAGCCCCAGGGACGCGAGTTCTGCGCGCAGCGGTGAGCTGGGCCGCTCGCGTCAGGCGGTCTCCCAGACGAAGCCGTCGGGGTCGGTGAAGGCACCGGCGTCGCTGTTGATCGCGAGCCGGTGCGAGCCGTCGCCCTCCTTAGGGACGCCGGCGTCCTTCGCGAGGGCCTTGCGCCCGTACAGACCCAGCTTGACGTTGCCCGAGCCGGCCTTGAACTCGACGTACTTCTTGCCGAAGCTCCGCTCGACCTCGAGCCCGTGGTCGACGTAGAAGTCCTTGGTTGCGCCCACGTCCGAGGCGCCGATCAGGAGGACGATCTCGTCGATGTCGCGCACCGGGCGGCCCTTCTCCTTCTTCGACGGAGTCGCGGCCTTCCAGATCGCGCCGTCGGGCGCTTGGACGACTCCGCCGTACCCCCACATGCTCTTGGCGGCAGGGCGGAGCACCGTCGCGCCGGCGTCGACCGCCGTACCGAGGAAGCTGTCGACGCTGGACGGCTGCGGCAGGACCAAGGAGAGCGTGTACGCGCGGAAGCCGCTGGTCGGGTCCGCACCCGCCCGCACGTTCACCCGGTCGCCGAGGCCGAAGGCGTGCTCGTAGAACTGGGAGGCGGCCGTGGGATCAGGCGCCTCGAGCGTGACCGACGCGATGGAAGTCATGACTGTTCCTCTCAGAGATCCCCTCGTCGGGGATGACGGGTGTCGATGACTTCACGCTAGGTCCGGTCGAGCGCCCTCCACTTCTCGATTCGTGACCGATCCGCTGCCAGACTCACGGCAACGTCAGGCGGACGCCCGACTCCTCGGCGGTGTAGGCGTCGCGCAGCGCATGCGTCCGGACGAGGTCGGCCTCGGCGCTCTCGCGACTCGTGAAGTCCACGCGCGCCGTCCAGCGTCGCGCGAACGAGAGTGCGGCGAGGAGTCCGGGATAGTTCTCGTTGTGCGTCGCACCCTTGAGCGCTGACAGGTAGTTCAGGCGGTACACCGTGGGGATGATGAGCCGCACCTCGCCGGCACCGGCGAGCTCGGCGTTCATCATGATCCGGGCGATGCGCCCGTTGCCGTCCGCGAACGGGTGGACCTCGCTCACGACGAACATCATGTAGACCGCCCGGGCGAACGGGCTGATCAGGCCCGCACCGAGGTCGAAGCCTTGCGTGAGCGTCCCCTCGACGAGCTCGGGGGCGACGAAGTACGTCTCCCCAGCACGGTTGGCCTGAGTCTTGAACACCCCGGGCGCCATCGAGGGTCGACCGCCCATGAGGACGGCGTGCCGATGCCTCAGCACCTCGAGGGAGTCGTCGGCGGTGGCGGGCCGATGGCGCATGACGTCGTCGGACGAGGTGAGCTCGTAGGTCCCGAGGATGTCGTGTGCGTCCTCGGGGCGCTGGGCGGGCACGACGTCGTCGAACACGATCTCGGCCGCCTCGTCGAGGGTGAACTCGGTGCCCTCGATGTAGTTGGAGAAGTACGCCTCGTAGAACGGCAGCAGCGCACGCCGGGACGCGTCCGCCGGGAGGGCGGGCACGCTGTCGGGGGCGAGGGTGTCGAGATAGGACGCCAGGCGCGCGAAGACGTCCACCCGACGGCGGTCGTACGGTTGCCCCTGGGCGCGCGCGACGAGCTGCGGTGTCTGCAGGATGTGGGTCGGGTGTGTGTTCATCGAGGCCCCGACCACCCGGTCGAGGAGGTCGAGCTCGTGCTGGCGACCGAGGAACGGCGCGAGGACACGCGCGTCGTCGCGGATCTTGTTGATCGCGTCCTCGCCGCGAGCGGAGAGGATCTCGTCGATCCAGAGCTCGACCTCGGCACGCGTGAGCGTACGTGCCGGCCTGCCCTTGGCGGGCCGGGTCGGCGCGAGGTTGTCGAGCAGCCCGCGCGCCGGACCAGCGAGCCACACACCGCCGGGAAGTGCGAAGTCGCCCGGCATCGCCGAGGGCCCCTGCCGCGGCACGACGGTGACGCCTGCCAGCTTCAGCTCCGTACGCCGGCTGTGGACGACGAAGAGGAAGCCGTCGGACGGCAGCCCGTTCGTCCTGGCGGAGCGGTCGGCGATGATGGCTCCGGGGAACCGCTTGGCGACGATGGTCCACAGGTGCTCGCGGACGAGCTGCTCGGGCGTCTTGTCGACGTCGGGGGAGTAGATCCCGGTGCCCAGCGCCACCAGGCGGCCCGCCTTGCGCGCGCGCGAGATCCGGTCCTTGTGGCCGTCGGCCGAGAACACCACCGGCGGAAAGTCAGCGGCCATATCCACTCCTCAGGGGAAGCCTGCGGGAGGCAGGTTTCCTCGCAGGCTATCGCCCGAGTGCGACAAAAATGGGATCTCCGCCGCTGAAAGGCCGGAAATGTCGCGGAAACCGCGACGTTTTCGCTATTTCAGCCAAGGTTGAGCGAGGCGACGAGGAGACGAATCCGCCGCTCGATCTCGTCGCGGACCCCGCGGACGACCTCCAGCGGCTGGCCGGCGGGATCGTCGAGCGCCCAGTCCTCGTACCGCGTGCCGGGAAAGACCGGGCAGGTGTCACCGCAGCCCATCGTGACGACGACGTCCGAACCCCGGACGTCGTCGGGGGAGAGGAGCGACGGCTGGCTGTCGGTGATGTCGATGCCCTTCTCCCGCATCGCCTCGACCGCCACGGGATTGAGGTGTTCGGCAGGCTCGGAGCCCGCCGAGAGGACACGGACGGAGTCGCCCGCGAGGTGTCGGAGGAACCCTGCCGCCATCTGTGAGCGGCCTGCGTTGTGGACGCAGACGAACAGGACGGAGGGGACGTGCGCGGTCATCGGAGGACCTCCCGGTCGGGTGCAAGACGGGGGCGCAGAGCGAGGGAGACGTACACGAGGGCGACGAGGACGGGGACCTCGATCAACGGCCCGACGACGCCCGCGAGCGCCTGGCCGGACGTGGCGCCCCAGGTGCCGATCGCGACGGCGATGGCAAGCTCGAAGTTGTTGCCGGCCGCCGTGAACGCGACCGTGACCGTGCGCGCGTACCCGAGTCGAGCCACTCGTGCAGCGCCCCAGGCCACGACGAACATGCCGACGAAGTAGAGCAGGAGCGGGAGGGCGATCCGGGCGACGTCCCAGGGGCGCCGGGTGATCGCGTCGCCCTGCAGGGCGAACAGCATGACGATCGTGAAGAGCAACCCCCACAACACCAACGGGCTGATGCGAGGCAGGAACCGCGTCTCGTACCAGGCGCGACCCTTCACCCGCTCACCGAGCAGGCGGCTCCCGAAGCCGGCCGCGAGCGGGATGCCGAGGAAGACGAGGACGCTGAGAGCGATCGCCGCCATGCTGAACTCGGCCGTGGTCGTCTCGAGACCGAGCCAGCCGGGCAAGGTCTGGAGGTAGAACCAGCCCAGCCCGGCGAACGCGACGAGCTGGAAGACGCTGTTGACCGCGACCAGGACGGCGGCGGCTTCACGATCACCGCACGCCAGGTCGTTCCAGATCAGGACCATCGCGATGCAGCGGGCGAGGCCGACGACGATGAGGCCGGTGCGGTACTCGGGGAGGTCGGGGAGCAGAAGCCAGGCCAGGCCGAACATCAGCGCCGGTCCGACGACCCAGTTGAGGACCAGCGAGAGCACCAGCAGTCGCCGGTCGGCGAGGACGCCCCGCGTCTGGTCGTACCGGACCTTCGCCAGGACCGGGTACATCATCACCAGCAGGCCGAGCGCGATCGGCGCGCTGACGGATCCGATCTCCAGGCCCGCGAGCGCCTCGTCGAGACCGGGGACGAGCCGACCGAGGGCCAACCCTCCGAGCATGGCCGCCACGATCCAGACCGGCAGCCAGCGATCGGTGGTCGAGAGTCGCCCTGCTCCATGAGCGGGGCGACTCTCGACCGCGCGAAGATCGATCATGCGTCAGGCTTCGTCGCACGGATGATCGCGCTGTGCATGCCGGGGGCAGCCTCGTGGGTGAACTCGACCTCGGCGTCGGCGAACCCGGCGGCCGCGAGGCCCTCGAGGTACTCCGTACGCGACAGCGCACCCGCGATGCAGCCGACGTACGAGCCCCGCTCGGCCCGGTCGGACGGCGTGAGGTGGTCCTCGGCGACGACGTCGGAGATCCCGATCCGACCGCCCGGGACCAGTACGCGGAACATCTCCGAGAGCACCTTCGGCTTGTCGACCGACAGGTTGATCACGCAGTTGGAGATGACGACGTCGACCGTCGCGTCGGGGAGCGGGACGTCCTCGATCGTGCCCTTGAGGAACTCCACGTTCTCCGCCTGCGCCTTCGCGGCGTTGGCCCGGGCCAGGTCGAGCATCTCGTCGGTCATGTCGACCCCGTAGGCGTACCCGCTCGGGCCGACGCGACGGGCAGAGAGGAGCACGTCGATCCCGCCGCCGGACCCCAGGTCGAGGACCTTCTCGCCGGGGTGCAGCGCGGCCACCATCAGCGGGTTGCCGCATCCGAGACTGGCCGCGAGCGCCTCTGCGGGCAGCTCCGCCGTCTCGTCCGCGGAGTAGAGGCCGGCGCCGAAGGCGTTGTCGACCTCTGCGGCGGGGGTGCCGCAGCAGGAGTCCGTGGTCGTGGCGGCGGGGGAGCAGCACGAGTCCGCCTCTGTCGCCTCCAGGATCAGCGTGTTGCTCGCGCCGGCCCGGACCTTCACCGCAGCCTCGGCGTAGCGCTGGCGTACCTCGTCGACCAGCGCGTCGTTGGGAGCACTCATCAGAAACCTCCGAAGGATTGAAGAACGTCGATGCATAGACGTTCTCTGATCTATCGAAAAATGTCAATACGTGTGGCAGACTACCTTCATGGCTACGACGCTTCCGTTGATCGAGACCCCCGCCAGCGCGTGCTGCTCGACGTTGACCGGGGGAGTGCTGGACGAGGACGACGCTGCGACGCTGGCCAAGATGTTCAAGGCGCTCGGCGACCCGACACGCGTCCGGCTCCTGTCGATGATCGCCGCCGGGGAAGACTCGGAGGCCTGCATCTGCGACCTCACCGAGCCGGTCGGGCTCAGCCAGCCCACGGTGTCCCACCACATGAAGCTGCTCACCGAGGCGGGCCTCGTGACCCGCGAGCAGCGCGGGCGCTGGGCGTACTACCGCATCGTCGGCGACGCGCTGGAGTCGCTCGGGGCCTCGCTCACCGGCCGGCGGAGCTGAGCACGTCCAGGTCGCGCGTCGCGTAACGGTGGTGCTCCGCCTCTTCGGTCAGCACCACCGTGAGGCACCGCCGGACCACGTACTCCTTGTCGGGGTACATGTCCGCGGGCTTGCGGCCGCACACCCGGTCGAGCTCGGTCTCGGTCAGCTCGTCGACGAACCGCCTTACCGTAGCCATCCGGGCCGCCCGTGCGGCGAGCGCCTCGTCCAGCGTCGAGGTGGCGTCGGGCAGGAGTCCGAGGTCGAGGACCGCCTCGCGTGGCGTCCCGCCGGCGGGGATACCCAGCGGGTGGTACGGCGCGTCCTCCTCGAACACCGCGCTGCCGAGCCACGCGTCCGACGCGAACAGGAGGTGGCGCTGGGTCTCGACGAACGAGTACTCGCCGTCGACCTGCTCGTGCAGCGCGGCCTCCGGCATCGCTCTGGCGCGTGCGAGTGTCGCGTCCCACATCGCCTCCACGGCGTCCCACGCGGCCCGGTAGTCCGCCGGGGAGCGGGCCTCTCGCGCAAGCACCCGTACGGGATTCTGCTCGTCGAGCGTCGCCTCGACGTACGCGGTGACGTCGACGTCGTTCACGACGACGCGCGTGAAGTCGCCGGCGAGAGAGACCGCGCCGCCGTAGCAGTCGACGATCTTCAAACCGCCGACCTGGCAGTCACGGATCTCGAGACCGGTGAGGTCGGACAGGTGGATGCGTGCGCCACGGAGCTCGTCGGTGCCGGTGTACTCAGCAGTCATCGAGGCAGTCTGGCGGACGTGGGTTCGGCACGACAAGGTGCACGCGGACGAGAACGGTCAGCGAGACAACGACGGCGCGAACGCGTATGCCACCGACGCCACGTCCTCGTGGCCCCGGCCGAGCTGGTCCGTCTCGTCGAAGAGCCCGGACAGCGTCGTGAGCAGGACCTCGTTGAGCTGACCCGCCACTGCGGAGTGGGTGAGCCGGAGGTCTTTGAGGAGGCCTTCGGTGGCGAACTGGGGCGCGTAGTCGCCGGCGAGGACCTCCCTGCCCTTCGCCTGGGCGTACGGGGTGTCCGAGGTGGAGCCACCGATCGCCTCGAGGAACAGGTTCGGGTCGAGTCCGAGCACCTCGGCGATCTTCAGGCTCTGCGCGACTCCTGCGGTCAGGCAGGCGAGCCAGGTGTTGCACGTCAGCTTGAGGGCCGTCGCGGCACCCGGCTGTTCGCCGGCGTGGACGGTCTTGGCGCCGTACGCAGCGAAGACGGGGGAGAGGGCCGAGAGGACCACGTCGGGACCCGCCGCCAGGACGGTCAGCCGGCCCTGCTCGGCCGGACCCTTGGTCCCGAGGACCGGCGCGTCGACGAACCGCACGCCGTGCTGCTCGGCAAGAGGGTACGCACGCGCGGTGCCCTCGATGCCGATCGTGCCGCTCTGGACCCACACGGTGTCCGGCGCGGCGTGCGACAGCCACCCCTGAGCGACCTCGAGGACGGCGTCGGCGTCGAACAGCATGGTCAGGACGACGTCCGCCGCCTCGACCGCACGTGCGAGGTCGGGCTCGACACGGATCCCGTCGGCCTCGAGCGGACGCGCACGGTCGGTCGTACGGTTCCAGGCGGTCACCTCGAACCCGGCGCCACCGAGGCGACGCGCGATCGCGCTGCCCATGATCCCGGTCCCCAGCACGGTCACGGTGGTCGCGGCCGGGTCCAGCGCCGGGCTGTTGCTGTCGTGTGCAGTCATGTGCTTCCCCCTGACTCGCGAGCGTACCCGTCGGCTACCTTCGCCCCATGGACGTCGTGCGACGGATCGCAGCGCGGGGGAGCGAGCTCCTGCTCTTCGCCGTGACCCCGCCTCGGCTCACTGTCGGTCCGGAGCGGGCCCAGGAGATCGCCGACCTCACGCGGAAGCGCCTGGTCCCGCTGAGTCTCGACGGTCTCGTCCTCTACGACATCGACGACGAGAGCGAGCGGAACCCCGAGGAAAGGCCGTTTCCGTTCCTGCCCACGATGGACCCCGCAGACTTCCTTGCCGAGCACCTCGAGGACTGGAACACGCCGGTCGTGGTGTATCGGGCTGTCGGCAAGTACGACGAGAGCGAGCTCCGTGCCTGGCTGGAGGCCCAGGACGCCGACCGCGCGCTGACGGTGTTCGTCGGCGCGTCGTCTCGCCACCTGGAGCCGGCGACCTCGCTCGTCCGGGCCCAAGAGCTGCGCGCACAGGCTCGACCTGACCTGCTGCTGGGTGGCGTGGCGATCCCTGAGCGGCACACGCGCCGCGGCGACGAGCACCTGCGCCTCGTGGCCAAGCAGGAAGCCGGCTGCTCGTTCTTCGTCACGCAGGTCGTCTACGACACCAACGCGGCGAAGAACCTCGTGTCGGACTATCGCGAGGAGTGCGCCCGGCGCGGCCTCGAGCCCGTGCCGATCGTGTTCACGTTCTCCGTGTGCGGCTCGCTGAAGACGCTGGAGTTCCTCGGCTGGCTCGGCGTCGACGTACCGCGTTGGATCCAGAACGACCTGCGCAGCGCAGACGACACGCTACGGGCGTCGTACGAGCACGCGCTGGGTGCTGCTCGTGACCTGATCGCGTACTGCCGGCGTGTGGGAGTCCCGTTCGGGGTCAACGTCGAGAGCGTCTCCATCCGTCGTGCTGAGATCGAGGCGTCTGTCGAGCTCGCCCAGGAGCTCGGACGCGAGCTGCACCGCTCTTGAGCCCTTCTCAGTAGTGCGCCGATAAGCGACATTATGTCACTCCGCACCACTGCAGCCCTTCTCCCTCCTCCCCTCGCAACAATTCCGTTGACGTTGCTACTTGCTTTTTGCAAGTGTCAAAGGGAGCTGTTCCGCTCGACGACGATCTACAGGAAGGACCCACCATGACCGCGATGTTCGTCAACCTGCCGGTGAGAGACCTGGAGCGTGCAAAAGCCTTCTACACGGCCATCGGATTCACGCTCGACCCTGCGTTCACCGACCACAATGCGGCGTGCGTCGTGGTCGAGAAGGATCACAGCGCCATCATGCTCCTGACCCGTGAGTTCTTCCAGACGATGAGCGAGCTCCCGATCGGCGACCCGGCGGTGAGCCCCTCCGTCGCGACCGCCGTCTTCCTCGCCGACCGCGAGACGGTCGACAAGACCCTCGACGCCGGCCTCGCTGCAGGTGGTCGCGAGCCGCACGACCCAGCGGACTACGGGTTCATGTACCAGCGGCAGCTCAACGACCCCGACGGGAACATCCTCGAGTTCGGCTGGATGGACCCCGCCGCAGCAGATCAGGGCCCCGAGGCCGTCGCCAGTCCCCAGGCCTGACCCGGTGGCGGCACGCGAGTACGGGCAGTACTGCGGGGTCACGCGCGCGCTGGAGCTGGTGGGTGAGCGCTGGGCCATGCTCATCGTCCGGGACCTGCTCGTCGGTCCGCGCCGCTACGGCGAGCTCGCCGCAGGGCTCCCCCGGATCCCGAGCAACATCCTGGCGACGCGCCTCAAGGAGCTGCAGGAGTGCGGTGTCATCCGCCGTGCGCCCCGGTCGCGGGTCATCGTCTACGAGCTGACCCCGTACGGCCGTGAGCTCGAGCCGGTCGTGCTCGCGCTCGGCGCGTGGGGGTTCAAGGCCATGGGCGACCCGCGGGAAGACCAGGTCATCACTCCCGACGCGATGACGATGGCTCTGCGGACCGCCTTCCGGGAGGACATCGCCTCCACCCTGCCGGCGACCTCGTACGTGGCTCATCTCGGCCTTGCCGAGCTGCTCGTCCGCGTGGACGGGCCGCGCCTGGACGTGTCACGCGGGGACGGACCGGTCGACCTCGCCTTCGCCACCGGCCCGGAGGTGCGCCTGCTCCTCTCAGGCGACCTCTCCCCCGAACGCGCGATCACGACCGGGGCGGTCGAGATCCTTCGCGGGCCCGGTCGTCTTCTCGAGCGATTCACGAGGACGTTCCACCTGGCCGCCTGATCGGCCCTTCCCTCAGCGCCGGAGGGCGGTGTTGAGGCGCGCGGCCTGTCGCGTGAGGTGGTCGCGCTCAGCGAGGTTGGGTGCGGCGTGCGCCGCCTCGGCGTACAACCGTGCCGCCAGCGACAGGTCGCCGGCCTTCTCGTGCAGGTACGCCGACGCGGCCGAGAACCTCGGCACGCTCGGGTCGACGGCGGCCAGCTCCCGCATCCCCGCCAGCGGCCCGTCCGCCTCCCCGACCGCCACGGCACGGTTGAGTGCGACGACCGGGCTCCCCGTCAACCGCAACAGCTCGTCGTACCAGCTGACGATCTGCACCCAGTCGGTCTCCTCGGCGCTCGCCGCGTCCGCGTGCAGAGCGGCGATCGCGGCGTGCGCCTGGAACTCCCCCAACCGGTCACGCGCGAGGGTCGTCTGAAGGATTGCGACGCCTTCTGAGATCAGCCGGGTGTCCCAGCGCGAACGGTCCTGGTCGGCGAGCGGCACGAGACTCCCGTCCTCGCGCGTCCTGGCTGGGCGACGTGCGTGGTGCAGCAGCATCATCGCCAGCAACCCCGATGTCTCCTCGTCGCCGGTCATCGACGCGAGCTGACGCGTCAAGCGGATCGCCTCCGCCGCCAGGTCGACGTCGCCCGTGTAGCCCTCGTTGAAGACGAGGTACAGCACCCTGCGTACGGTCGCCAAGTCCCCCGGCTCGTCGAACCGCACCCTGCTGACCGTCCGTTTCGCGCGGCTGATCCGCTGCGCCATTGTCGCCTCGGGCACGAGGTACGCCTGGGCGATCTGACGGGTGGTCAGACCGCCCACGGCGCGCAGCGTGAGTGCCACCGCCGACGTCGACGACAGGGACGGGTGCGCGCACAGGAAGAAGATGCGCAGCGTGTCGTCCGCCGACTCCGTCGGTCCTGGCGGGCGCTCGGCGTCGACCCGCTGCTCACGCTCCCGACGCGACGTCTCGGAACGATGGGCGTCGACGAACTTGCGCCACGCGACGGTGACGAGCCAGCCCTTCGGGTCGCTCGGGGCGCCTTGGGGCCACGACAGCGTGGCCTGGACGAGCGCCTCCTGCACGGCATCCTCCGCCGAGGCGAAGTCGACGCCGCGGCGTACGAGGACACCGATGACCGCAGGCGTCAGCTCGCGTACGAGGCGCTCGTCCATCGCCACTCGAATCATTCCGTGACGGTCGGCGGTGCGGTCAGGAAGGGGCGCAGCTCGAGCCACTCGTGGATCGGCTTCCCTCCAGCTCCGGGCGCGGACGACAGCTCTCCCGCCAGCTCGAGCGCGCGGTCGTAGGAGTCGACGTCGATCACCATCCAGCCGGCGATGAGGTCCTTCGTTTCCGGGAACGGGCCGTCGGTGACGGGCGGACGGCCCTCACCGTCGTACCGGACGAACGTGCCCTCGGGCGCGAGCGCCTGTCCGTCGACGTACTCCCCCGTGCCCTCGAGCCGTGCCGCGAAGTCGGCCATGAACTGCACGTGGTCGTGGATCTCCTCGGGCGTCCACTGGTCCATGGGGACGCTGTTCACGGCCTCCGGGGCGCCGCGGTAGTGCTTGAGAAGCAGGTACTTCATGGTGGTCTCCTCCGTGTCGTGCGACGACCTCGCCGCGATCTGCTCCTGGGACGGAGCCGCGGGGCTCGTCTCGACATCGCCGACGAGACTTCTTTCCTACCACTGGTGGGACCGGCGTCAGGTAAATCCGTTGCCCCGCTCATGCCGGCGATCTAGCGTCGCCAAGATGAGCGTGCAGATCGCCAGCCTCACCATCGACGCGCTCGATCCGGGCGCGCTCGCACGCTTCTGGTCAGGGGTGCTGAGGTGGCCGGTCGCGGACGACTCCCCCGAGGCGCCGGTGCTGGTGCCGGACGACCAGACGAGCCTCCCCCTCCGGTTCGTGCCGACGCGCCAGCCGAAGGTCGGTCGCAACCAGATGCACTTCGACCTCACGAGCACGTCGTTCGAAGACCAGCAGGCGACCGTGGCTCGCGCACTCGAGCTCGGGGGCGCTCACTTCGACGTGGGACAGGGTCCGGATGCCCTCCACGTGGTGCTCGCCGACCCGGAGGGCAACGAGTTCTGCGTCATCGAGCCGGGCAACGCGTTCCTCGACGGATGCGGCGTCGTCGGGGCACTGTCGGGCGACGGCTCCCCTGCGGTCGGGCACTTCTGGAGCGAGGCGCTGGGATGGCCCATGGTCTGGGACGAGCACGAGGAGACCGCGATCCAGTCGCCGCGCGGAGGCACCAAGCTCACCTGGGGCGGCCCTCCGTACGACCCCAAGCAGGGCAAGAACCGCTGGCACTTCGACCTCGCTCCCCCGGCCGGGGGTGACCACCTCGCTGAGGTCGAGCGGCTCGCGTCGCTCGGAGCGACGCGCCTGGACATCGGACAGGGCGACGTCCCGTGGGTCGTGATGGCCGACCCCGGAGGCAACGAGTTCTGCGTGAAGCCGTCGCCCTGAGCGCGACCGACGCCGCGGTCACGCGCGCGGCCACCCGAAGGGTGGCCGCCTCTCCACCCCGCGCGGTTTGCCACGCCAACGTGGGAGTCTCTCGTTGGCGCGGCAGGCTTGCCCCGCCAACCGGGCTCAGCCACGTTAGCGTGGCAAACCGTGGGGCGCGGGGCGGGTCCGCACACCTCGCGGTCGTACGCGCTGCTCCCCCGGTACCGGTCAGTGCCAGTCGCTGATCAGGACGTCGCGGGGAGCGGGAGCGCCCTCGCCGGTCTCGATCAGCGACTTCAGGCTCATCAGGTAGGTCGCCCACTTCGTGCTGCAGTGGTGCATGAAGGGGACGGGCTCCTTCCAGCCCTCGTGCGCGAACATCAGGATCGTCCACTCACCGTCCTTCTGGACGTCCCAGGTGATGGTCGTGCCGATCCACTCCTCCGGCCCGTCCGTGACCTCCCAGCGCACGCGCTCGTCGGGCTGCGCCTCCAAGACCGCCATGTCGAACCCGCCGATCGGTGGGAACCGGAACTCCAGCTTCCCTCCGGTCTCGCCGTTGCCCGACGTGTCCTCCGTCCACCACGCGGCCAGTCCGTCGACCGTGGTCAACGCCTCGTACACCGCCCGTGGCGTGGCGTCCTTCATGCCCACCCTGTGCAGGATGTCCACCATCTCGTTCCTCCTTCTCCTCGTAACTTCAGGTCTCGTGCGAGCGCTGGACCGCCTCGGCGATGCGCTTGATGCGCCGCAGCCGGGCGTCCCACTGCTCCCCGACGTCGTTGAGCTGGACGACGGCGCGCGCGAGCTGGGCCAGGTCGACGCGGAACTGCCTCTCCCGCCCGACCGGGGTCCCGTGGACGAGGCCGACGCGGTCGAGCACGGCCAGGTGCTTCGCGACGGCCTGCCGTGTCACCGGCAGCCGCTCGCTGAGGCTCGTCGCGGTCCCGGCCCCGTCGGCCAGGAGCAGGTCGAGCATGCGGCGACGCGTCGGATCACCGACCGCGGACCACAGCTCGTCGTCGACGGTGCCGCTCATGCCTGTGCCCCGACCTCCGCGGCGTACGAGACGAGCCGCGGCAGGTAGTAGTCCCAGCCGGTGACGTGCTCGCTGTGCTCGAGCGCCGCCTTCGCCTCGTCCCATCCGCGCTCACGGAAGCCGCTCTCGGTCATCCGGAGCAGCGTCCCCTCCCCCACGCGTTCGAGCGTGAAGACGACGAGGAACGAGTTCTGCTGAGTCGGCGCTGCTCCGTCGTCGTGGGTCCACCGGAACGCGAACCGGTGCGGAGGCTCGGCCTCGACCACCGAGAATGCCTGCCACGTCATGTCGCCCTGCCGGGCGTCACCGAAGCCCAGCCGCCCCTCTCCCCCGGGCTCGGTCGCGAACTCGGCCTCGTCGGACCACCACTCGCGGACGTGCTCGGGGCGGCTCAGCACCTCGAACACGACCTCAGGTGACGCCTCGATGTGGATCTCGCGCTCGATCGACCCATACTCCATGTCGCCTCGCCTTTCGCAACGTTTGGTTGCACATCACTCTACGACGGCACGAGCAGATAGGCAACCATCGGTTGCACGTACCGGCGACGTAAGGTGACTCCGTGGCCACCATGACGGACGTCGCGGTCGTCGGCGCCGGCATCGTCGGCCTCGCGACCGCCTACGAGCTCACCCGCGCCGGCGCCTCGGTGACCGTGTACGAGTCAGGCACCCCAGGTGCCGGACAGTCTGCGGGCGACTCGCGCATCTTCCGGCACGCCCACGCCGATGCACGGATGGTCGCGTTCGCCGCGCGCTCCCGTGCGATCTGGCGTGAGTGGAGCGAGGCGTTCGGGACCGAGCTCATCGCCTCCGACGGCGCCGTGGCGCTGGGTCCCGACGTCGAGGAACGCCTCCGCGTCATGCGCACCGTGCCCGGCGTCGTGGCGCGTCCTCTCGACGCCACGGAGCTCCGCAACAGGCTTCCCCTCCTGGCCCCGTACGACGGCCCGGCGATGCTCGACGAGAGCGGTGGCGCGATCCGCACCCGCGCGGCGATCGATCATCTGTCCGGCGCCGTCTCCGGTGCGCTGGTGCGCGACCACGTGATGACCCTGCGCAGGACGCGCAACGGCAGCGTCGAGGTCCGCACGGGCACACGGCGTGGCGAGCACGGGTACGTCATCGTCTGCGCCGGCCTCGGCACCGCCCCGCTCGCCCACGCCACCGGGCTGTCGCTGCCGGTGAGCGTCGCCGCTCATGTGCGCGTCACCTTCGCCGTCCGTGACGCGCCTCCGCGCCGGCTCGCCACCCTGCAGGACACGAGCGCCGTCTTCGGGGAGTCGGGCGTGTACGCCGCGCCGGTGCCCGACAACAGCCGGTACGGCGTCGGGCTCGCCGCGACGGTCCCCGTGAACGACGACGGTCGCTCGGTCGATCCGGTGACCCTCGACGCGCACGCGAGGCGGGCGGCGGACTACGTACGGGTGGCGCTGCCGGGTCTCGACCCGACCCCTGTCGGACACGTCCACTGCTGGGTCACCACGCTGCCGTGGGGCGGGGACGGCGTCGCCGTCTGGCAGGACGACCGGATCGCGTTCGTCGCCGGTCACAACCTCTATAAGCACGCTCCGGTGCTCGGGCGTGAGCTCGCGACCCTGGCCACGACCGGTGAGCTCGTCGACGAGCTCACCCCCGCTGCCCGGCTCGGGAGCGTCTGAGGGTCTAACGTCGGTCCATGGGACTCGACGTCGACTACCCCGCCGTCGTCACGACCGGGACACGACCTGTCGCGGTCTGGGACGGCGCCCGGAACATCATCGACCACCTCGCACCGCCTGACGGGCCCGGCTCGCACGCCAACGTCACGTGCTGGATCGACCGGCCGAACGGCCGCTGGTACAGGACGCTGTCGAGCTTCGGGCTGCCGGCAGGTGCATTCGCCTACGTGTCTGCCGACCTCACCCGCGTCATCCACGCCGGCAACCGCTTCGCCCTGCACGAGTGCGCGGCGACCTCGGACACTCCCGGGCCGCACCGCATCAACCCGTGGGTCGTCGGGGTGGCGGTCACTGCCGGCGTGCTGGCGGCGGCTGCGGCTCTGAAGGTGCGGCAACGCGTACGACCACCCGGCAGGCCGGTGCCCCCGCAGCCCCCGGATGACCCCACGGTGCAGGCGCCTCAGCCGTCGATCTGAGCGCGCCTCGCCTCGACGATCCGGGCGGCGAGGGCCGTCGGGATCGCTGCGTCAGCCTGGAACCGGATGGTGCCCTTCGCGGTGTCGAAGCCGTCGAGGTCGGCCGAGAACTGCGCCACGACCTCGCTGCTGAACGGGAACAGCGAGAGGTGCTTCTTCGCCGCCATGACACTGACCAGCGGCTTGCCGCGGTACACGAGCGCCGGCATCCCATAACCCTTGCCCTGCTCGGCCTCGGGGACCGCGTCGGCAGCCGCCGCGTAGAGCCCCGCCACCACGGAGCGGCGCGGCTCCTCCAACCCTGACACGTAGTCGTCGACCGTCCCCATGCCGCCAGGCTAGGGGCGTGCAGGCCTAGCTGCTCGGTGTGCGCGACGCCGCGACCGGGCCCGCCCACCCGTACACGCGCGAGAAGCGTACGGTCACCAGGAGCCGGCGCTCGGCGACCATCGCGGCGCGGAACTCGTCCCAGTCCGGGTGGTCGCCGCGTACGGCGCGGTAGTGCGCGACGAGACCTTCGACCGCGGCGTCACCGACCTCGGCCGCGACAGGACCGAGCTCCGCGTCGCCCTCGCCGACCGCGTAGGAGGCGAGCCCTTCGGTCGTCGCGTAGTAGCTCGCCCGCGGATCACGCTGGAGGTTGCGCACCTTGGCACGGTCGGCCGTCGTCGAGATGACGACGGCGTCCGCGTCCGCGTCGTACAGGTGCCCGACGTTCGACAGCTGCGGCCGGCCGTCCTTCTTGAGCGTCACCAGCACGCCACGCCACGACCCGGCAAAGATCTCCCTGAGCTCCGTCACACGGCGATCCTTCCACGGTCCTCGCCGGGTGCCGAGCGAATACTCCGTTGCGCCGTCGCGACGCGACCGGAAGCATGCGCAGCGATGCGCCCCTCCCCCGATCCCGCCCACGCTCGAGCGGCCGCCTTCGGCGTCCAGCTCGTCGCCGTCCACGACGAGCTCCGCGACCACCTCGCACAGCTCCTGGCCGCCTTCGACGCCCCGGACGACGAGGTCGTCCCCACCCCCGCACTGCGGACCCACTGCCTTGCCTTCTGCAGCGTGCTGACCCGCCACCACACCAGCGAGGACGACGTCGCGTTCCCGGCGATCGCGGCGCAGGTGCCCGAGCTCGCCCCGGTGCTCGCCGAGCTCGCCCACGACCACGGCCTGATCGCCCACCTCGTGCGCGGCATCGAGCACCGCGTCTCGGCCGCTGCTCCCGAGGACGGCACGGGAACACGTGCACGCCTCCGCGCGGAGGTCGACGGCCTCGCCTCGGTGCTCGAGTCGCACCTGCGCTGGGAGGAGCGCCGGATCGTCGCAGCGCTCGACGGGCTCGCGGCACCCGGCGTCTCTGCAGTCGAGATGTTCGGGTGGGAGCCGCGCGACCTGTGAGGTCGCGCGACGCCGCTACCGACGCGGCACGTATCGCGTGACGACGGCGCTCGAGCCGAGCTCGTACCTCTCCACGAGAGTGAGATCGAGCGGGCGTGTCAGTCCCGCGAAGAGGGTCGGGCCGTGACCGGCGACGCGCGGGAACACGACGAACTCGTACTCGTCGATCAGGTCGAGCTCGGCCAGCGCCAGCGGCAGCTGGAGGCCCCCGACGAGGAGCCCGTCACCCGGCTCCTCCTTCAACCGCTGCACAGCGTCTCCCACGTCGCCGCGGATCAGCTCGGCGTTCCAGTCGACTTGATCGAGGGTGCGCGACACGACGTACTTCTTCGCCGCGTCGATCGTGCGCGCGAAGGGGTCGGGCGCCTCGGGCCCCTGCCACGCGTCGAGCCTCCAGGCCTCCTCCATCATCTGGTAGGTCACGCGCCCGAAGAGGAGCGCGTCGGCCTTCGCAAGGTTCTCTTCGTGGTGGCGGTGCAGCGCGTCGAGGTCGTCCACGACCGGCACAGCCCGGTGGTCGCAGCAGCCGTCCAGGGTGACGTTGATCGAGTATCGGAGAGGTCGCATCCGGTCACGCTAGGGGCCTGCGGTGTCAGATTCCGAGAATCCCGATGACTTCCGCTCCGTCGCGCAGTCTCTCCAGGACCAACGACCTTCGAGGAGACTCATGCGCAACGTGTACGCGTTCCTGCTCACCAGCGTCGACGGCTACCACGCCGACGCCGAGACCGGACTCGACTGGTTCGACGAGGACGAGGAGTTCGAGGCCTACTCCGCCTCACAGGGAGAGTCGATCGACACCATCGTCATGGGTCGTGTCACCTTCGAGATGATGGCGCAGTTCTGGCCCACCCCCGAGGCGTACGAGCAGGACCCGGTCGTCGCCGGCTTCATGAACGACCTCCCGAAGGTGGTGGCCTCGCGCTCCATGAGCGAGCACCCGTGGGGTCCGACGACGTTCGTGGCCGACGACGTCGCCGGCCACATCCAGGCACTCAAGGAGAAGCCCGGCAAGAACATCGCGATCTTCGGCAGCTCGAGCCTCGTCGCACACCTGCTGCCCACCGGCGTCGTCGACGAGCTCCGCCTCATCGTGAATCCTGTCGCGCTGGGCAAGGGCATCTCCGTCCTCTCCGGTCTCGAAGGTCCCGTCTCGCTGCGCCGCAAGGACGTCCGACTGTTCGACGGCGGCAACGTGCTCCTCACGTACGAACCCCTCACCCGCTGACCCCGGTCGCCTCGCTGCCTCCCCCACCGGTTGCCTCAGCCCGGTGGGTTTCTGCCCGCTTCGGGCCTGTTATTTGCTAGTCTGCTCTCATGCCTCCGCAGAGCTGGGACACCGGCCTGACATCGATCCACGCCGGCGTCGGACGCCTCGCCGAGTCGGTGAGCCCTTCTCGACTGCGCCAGCTGCGCTGGGTCGAGCGGGAGCTCGGTCTCGCCACGGCGTCTGGTGAGCTCCCCTCCCCCACCCGCGGGGACGTCGAGGAGCTTCTCAGCCCTCCTGTCGTCGATGCCTACCTCACGCTCGCTGAGAACGGCGCGCTTCGTTCCCGTGCACGACGAGACGGCGCCCGCTCGAGCGCGTCCAGCACACAGATCCGGCTGCGGTGCCTTCTGATGATCGCCCACGCCTCCGACCTGGACCTGCCCCATCTGCGGAGCTCGACCGAGTTCGCGCGGCGGCCGCTCGTCTCGCTGCGCACCGTGGCACAGCTGCAGGAGCAGCTCGCGACGCTAGCCGACGCGGCAGGAGACTCCCACCGGGGCGCCGCCGCCCTGCACCGTCTGAGGGCCGTCGTCGGTGTCGTCGTGGACACCGGGACGCGAGCAGGTGAGCTGTGTCATATGACGACGGACGACCTCGACCTGGACGCCGGCACCCTCCGCGTACGGCGACGACCCCAGCGTGCGACGTCGGCGCGTCCCGAGACCGTGCACGAGCTGAGCGAGGCGACCGTGGCGTCGTTGCGGTCGTGGCTGCGGGTGCGCGGCGCCCTCGTCGGCGCGCTCCAGGGCGGGACGGTGGACGCGCTGTGGGTGTCCGTCCGGGCCAACCACGTCCCGCCCGGGCGTCCCGTCCCCGCGGGGATGCCCCTGCAGCCGCGCGGTCTGGCGCGCAGCTACCGTCGCGAGACCGAACGCCTCAACGACGAGTGCGCAGGCAGGCCAGGGTGGCAGCCGCTGCCCCTGCGCATGGAGCTGCTGCGGCGCAGCGTGACTCCGGGAGGGCCTGAGGGAACGCACAGGAACGCTCGCTAGGCTTCGGGCGTGAGTGACATCGGAGGAATCGCAGGCTTCGCGGCCGACCTGATGGAGTGGCTCGGCGCCCCAGGCGCAGGGCTCGCCGTGGCCTTGGAGAACCTGTTCCCTCCGATCCCGAGCGAGGTGATCCTCCCGCTCGCCGGATTCACCGCCAGCCTCGGCAAGATGAACCTCGCCGCCGCCATCATCTGGACCACGATCGGGTCGGTCGTCGGCGCGCTCGCCCTGTACGGGATCGGTCAGTGGTTCGGGCGCGACCGGCTGTACGCGGTGGTCGCCCGGGTGCCACTGGTGAAGGTCACCGACGTGGAGAAGACCGAGGCGTGGTTCGCCAAGCACGGGACGAAGGCGGTGTTCTTCGGCCGGTTCGTGCCGATCTTCCGCAGCATGATCTCGATCCCTGCCGGCCTGGAGCGGATGCCGCTGCGGATCTTCCTCACGCTGACCGCGGTCGGCAGCCTGATCTGGAACACGCTGTTCATCATGCTCGGCTACGGGCTGGGGTCGCAGTGGGAGACCGTCAGCGATGTCGTCGGCACGTACTCCAAGGGCGTGCTCGTCCTCGTGCTGCTCGCCGTGGTCGTGTTCCTCGCGGTGCGCCTCGTGCAGCTGCGTCGGCGTCGTAAGGCGGGGCTCCCCGAGGAGCCGTGAGCGCCGGCGGCGTCAGCTGTTCGACGCGATGTGCTCGATGAGCGCCGTCGTCGAGACCGACGGCGTGCGCGGGAAGTAGACGACCTCGCAGAGCTCGGCGAACTCGTCGAAGCGGCCCTTCCAGTCGTCCCCCATCGCCAGCACGTCCGCGCCGAACTTGCGGATGTAGTCGCCCTTCAGCTCGAGGCTCTCCTCGACGAAGACCTCGTCGACGACCCCGAGGGACGACACGATCTCGAGCCGCTCCTCCTGGGTGAACACGGGGGCGCGCCCCTTCTTGCGGATGTTGAGCGCGTCGGCAGACACCCCCACGACCAGTCGGTCGCCCAGCTCGGCAGCGCGCTGGAGGATGCGGACGTGGCCGACGTGGAACACGTCGAACGTGCCGAAGGTGATCACCGTGCGTTCGCTCACGGGTTGAGGTTACCGCCCGGTCGGGGCTCACCCGTACGCCGGTTGCGGCGGCGCGTCCGCAGCACCCACCACATGCCGACGATCGGCAGGACGAGCGGGATGTAGCCGTAGCCTTCCCCGAACCCGCTCCAGACCGTCGCGTCCGGGAAGAGCTCGGGGTCGAGCACGGTGAGCGCGCCGACGACGAGCACACCGACGAGCTCGACACCGATCGCTGCGACGGCGACGACCTCCGCTGTCCTCCCCCGGCGGGCGAGGGCGACGGTCGCGACGATGTAGACGAGGGCGGCGAACGCAGACAGCAGGTACGCCACGGGCGCGTCATCGAAGTGCAGCGCCAGCTGGACGCCGCTGCGTGCCGTCGCCGAGATCGCGAACACCGCGTAGACGGCGACCAGCATGCGGCCGAACCCGGACCCGGTGTGGGCGCGTCCGGTGTCGGGGGGAACAGGGGTGTCAGGCATGACCGCTCCAGAGCTGGACGAGTCGGGCGACGAGGACCGCGACGGTGAGCATGCCGACGACGACGACGCCGGTTCCCCACCGGCTCTTCTCCGACACGCCCCAGATGACGGCGGCCGGCGGGATCAGCACGCAGGTGAGCAGGTAGCCCACGAACGTCACGCCCTCGACGTCGCGGGAGGTGTTGGCCAGCGCGATGCAGCCGGCCACCGTCTGGACGATGAGCAGGAGCTCGAGCGCGGAGGCGGCGTAGAACAACGGGTTGTCCACAGGCCGGTTGCGGACCAGCAGGACGGCGGCGTACGCGGCGACGGCGACGGCGGTGAGCGCGACGAGCCAGGCGAACCAGAGGGCCACGAGCGGGTCAGCCCTGCGCGGCGCGGAACGCGGCCTGCCCGGTGAGGGCCTGACCCACGATCAGCGTGTGCATCTCGGACGTGCCCTCGTACGTGAGGACCGACTCGAGGTTGTTCATGTGGCGGATGACGGGGTACTCCAGGGAGATGCCGTTGGCGCCCAGGATCGTACGGGCGGTGCGGCAGATCTCCAGCGCCTCGCGGACGTTGTTGAGCTTGCCGTAGCTGACCTGCTCCGGGCGCAGCCCGACCTCGTCCTTGCGGCGACCGAGGTGCAGCGCGAGGAGGATGCCCTTGTTGAGCTCGAGCGACATGTCGGCGAGCTTGGCCTGCGTGAGCTGGAACGCCGACAGAGGTGCACCGAACTGCGTCCGTGTGCTCGCGTAGTCCCGCGCCGCCTCGTACGAGGAGCGTGCCGCACCCATCGCGCCCCAGACGATCCCGTACCGCGCCTCGCTCAGGCACGACAGCGGGCCGCGCATGCCGGTGACCTCGGGCAGCACGGCGTCGGCCGGCAGGCGTACGTCGTCGAGGACCAGCTCCGCCGTCACCGAGGCCCGCAGCGACATCTTGTGCTTGATGGTGGTGGCGCTGAACCCGGCGGTGTCGGTGGGGACGACGAAGCCGCGAACCCCGCTTCCGGTCCCGATCTCCTCGGTCTGGGCCCACACGACGGCGACGTCGGCGACCGAGCCGTTGGTGATCCACATCTTGGCGCCGTTGAGGATCCAGTCACCCCCGGCGTCGCGACGGGCGACGGTCCGCATGCTCGCCGGATCGGAGCCGGCGTCGGGCTCGGTCAGCCCGAAGCAGCCGATCGCCTCGCCGCTCGCCATCCGCGGGAGCCACGTCTGCTTCTGCTCCTCGCTGCCGAACGCCCAGATCGCGTACATCGCCAGCGAGCCCTGCACCGACACCATCGAACGGATCCCCGAGTCGCCGGCCTCGAGCTCCAGGCACGCGACGCCGTACGCGGTCGCGCTGGTGCCGGCGCAGCCGTAGCCTTCGAGGTGCATCCCGAGGAGGCCGACCTTGCCGAAGGCGCGCATCAGGTCGCGCGCGGGCAGCTCGCCGCTCTCGAACCACTCCGCGACGAAGGGGTCGACCTCGTCGGCCAGCAGGCTGCGGACCGTGTCGCGGATCGCGATCTCCTCGGGCTGGAGGAGGTCGTCGATCCCGAGCGGGTCGTGCGGGTCGAGCGCGGGCGGACGACGGGTGCTCATGCCCTCGATGCTAGTCCGGGCTCCGTGGCCGCCGGACATAGGCTGTGGTCATGACCGCACCCACCGGGCGGAGGCGGGTCGTCGAATGGGTCGACGGGGTGGCCCGTGCCCATGAGGACCGTCTCATCGCCGAGGAGCCGCTCGAGATCCGGCTGGCCGCGCCCGGTGGACCTGACCGCCGCCTCGGGGTGACCATGCGGACGCCGGGGCACGACTTCGCCCTCGCTGCCGGTCTCGTGCTCTCCGAGGGCGTCGTCCGGGACCGGTCCGACATCGCCGGGATCGCCTACTGCACCGACGCCCGGCTCAGCGAGGAGCAGCGCTTCAACGTCGTGACGGTGGCCCTCGCCGGGTCTCCCGGCCGGGTATGGCAGGACCGCACCTTGCGGGCGACGTCGGCCTGCGGGGTCTGCGGCGCCGACTCGTTGGAGGAGGTCGCAGGTCTCACGTCCGACCTCCCCGCCCGGCGCGCCGCCCCGCGGTGGGAGCCGTCCGCGCTCGCCACGCTCCCCGACCGGCTGCGCACGCACCAGCGGCACTTCGACCGTACGGGCGGGGCGCACGCGGCCGGGCTGTTCCAGCCCGACGGGAGCGTCGTCGTCGTGCGTGAGGACGTCGGGCGCCACAACGCGGTGGACAAGGTCGTGGGCCACGTCCTCATGGAGGACGTCGCGTCCGACGGCCTGGCTCTGTGCACCAGCGGGCGGATCGGGTTCGAGATCGTCCAGAAGGCGGCCGTCGCCGGGTTCGCGGCGGTCGTCGGCGTCGGCGCACCGACGACGCTTGCCGCGCGTCTGTGCGACGAGGCCGGCATCATGCTGGCCGGGTTCGCACGTGACGGACGGGTGGTCGTGTACGCCGAGGGTGGCGGCGATCCACGGCCGTCCTAGACTTCCCCCTCGTGCAACCCCAGGCCCCGCTCCCCCACGTCGTCGTCGTACCGGCGATGGGGGTCCACTCTGCTTACTACCGGACCCTCGAGTCGGCGCTCGGCGCCATCGGCTGGAGCTCCTGCACGATGGCGGCGCGCGGCATCGACCGCGACACGTCTCCTCCGAGCCGTGACCTCGACTGGGGCTACGCCGAGGTGGTCGAAGGGGTCGCGGACCACGTGGCCACGGTCCGCACGCAACAGCCGGAGACGCCGATCGTGCTCCTCGGTCACAGCCTCGGTGGCCAGGTCTCGCTCGGCTACCTCCTCGACGGCGGCACGGTCGACGGCCTCGTCCTCGCCGGCGCGTCCGAGCCGTGGTTCTGGCACTACCGGGCGCGTTCCTGGGGCATCTGGGGACTGGCCGCGTCCGTGCCGGTGGTGACGGCTCTGTACGGCTACTGGCCGCGCTGGGGGTTCGGCGGGCCGCAGCCTCGGACGCTCATGCGCGAGTGGGCGCGGTTCGTCCGGCGCCGCCGCCTCCCGCACCCGCGGGGCCCGGTCCCGAACCGGGCGCTCGACGTGCCGACGTTCGTGCTGCAGGTCGAGGGCGACCAGCTGTCGGTCCCGCGCGCGGCCCGCGCGCTGTCGCGTGCCGTCCGTGCGGACAGGCTCACATGGTGGGACTACCGCCGTGCCGACGCCCCGGACGGTGCACGGATCGACCACCTCTCCTGGGCGAAGGCCCCCGCACCCGCGGTCGCAGCGTTGCAGGACTGGTGGGCCCGCGAGGGCGCCCGCGTCCCGGCGTCCTAGGGTCACCGCGCAGCGGCGTCACAGCGCCCGCGTCCCGCACGCCCGCGCCGTCTCCGCGAACGCCCGGATCTCCGGACTCTCACGGTCCACGAGCCACGTCAGGACCCACTCGGTGTCCGGCACGTCGATGATCGGGACGTACGCGACGCCCGGCATCGTGTAGTAGCTGCGGACGTGGGCGTTCAGCGGCGTCACCCCTTCGCCGGCGGCGACCCGGGTGAGGATCTCGTGGAACGTGCGGACCGGCCGGCCGCGCCTCACCGGACGTCCCGAGGGCGTTCGGCGTGGCAGCATCGCCTGCTCCCAGTAGCTCGGAACGCCCGCGCCGACGTCGAAGACGGGCTCGTCGGCGAGGACCTCCACCGAGACCCCGCTCTCGCACGCGAGCGGGTGGTTGCTCGACATCGCGAGGACGCGTCCTTCGGTGAGCACCCGGGGGCCGACCCGGACGTCCGGCTCCTCCACCGGGAGCCAGGTCACCTGGACGTCGACCTCGCCACGGCGCAGCCGCCCGAACGGGTCGCTGAAGTGGAACTCGCGCGGCTCGACGGTACAGCTCGGGTGCCGCCGGACGAACTCCTCGACGACGGGGCGCATCTCGTACCCGATCGCGCCCATCGTCGCCACGGTGACGCCCCCTTCCGGCTCCTGGCGATGACGGCTCGCCGCCGCGAGCCCGGACTGGATGAGCTCATACCCCTGGCGGAGGTCGTCGCGCAGCCGTGCGCCTACCGGGGTCAGCGCCACCTGACGGCTGGTCCGCTCGAAGAGCGCCGTCCCCATGCGGCGTTCCTGCTTCGCGATCGCCTGGCTCACCCGCGCCTGCGAGACGTTGAGCCGTTCGGCCGTGCGCCCGAAGTGGAGCTCGTCGGCGAGGGTCAAGAAGATCTCGATGTCGCGCAGCTCCACGCCGTACGTCCTCCGCTCCGATCACCTGTGGGTTATCGATCCTGCCAGGACTCGCTCTCGGCCCCGGGGCCGGGCGCCGACCAGGCTGAAGACATGCGACGACTCACCTACCTCATCGCCGTGTCGATCGACGGCATGATCGCCGGACCTGACGACGAGACCGACTTCTACCCCTCCTCGGACGCCTACAGCGCGTGGATGTACGAGGCGTACCCCGACGTGCTCCCGACCGTGGGGCGTGCACAGCTCGGGCTGTCCGAGGCACCCAACCGCCACTTCGACACGGTGGTCATGGGCAGGCGCACGTACGAGCCGGGTCTGGCGCTGGGCTGGACCAGCCCGTACGCCCACCTCCGCCAGTACGTCGTGTCGTCGACGCAGGAGGCGCTCAGCCCGGACGTGACGTACGTCCGCGAGGACCCCGTGGGTCTCGTACGGTCGCTGAAGGCCGAGAAGTCCCCGCTCGACATCTACCTCTGCGGAGGCTCCGCGCTGGCGGGCGTGCTGATGCCGGAGATCGACCGGATCATCGTCAAGCGGTACCCGGTCGTCGCGGGGGCGGGGATCTCGGCGTTCGGGGGCGCGCCGTTCGCACCGACACGGTTCGACCTGACCGATCTGTTGACCTTCCCCGGTGGCAACGCCGTGCTCACCTATGACCGGGCGTGAGGACTCCGGAGCCGATCGGTTGAGCGAGGTGCAGCCGTTCGGTGGATCCGCCGCGCGCGCTCCCACGATGGGATGGACGCTATGACGACGACATCCGCGCCCGCCATCGAGGTTCGTGGCCTGCGCAAGACGTACGGCCCGGTGGTGGCCGTCGACAGAGTGGACCTCACGGTCTCCGAGGGAGAGATCTTCGGCGTGCTCGGGCCGAACGGCTCGGGCAAGAGCACGACGGTCGAGTGCATCGCCGGGCTCCGCCGACCGGACGCGGGCACGATCCGTGTCCTCGGGCTGCACCCTGAGAAGGACCGGGACGCCCTGAAGCGCACCGTCGGGGTGCAGCTCCAGAGTGCCGGCCTCCAGCCGAAGCTGCGCGTCCGCGAGGCGCTCGACCTGTTCGCGTCCTTCTACGACGACCCGCGTGACCCCGTCGAGCTCGCCGAACGGCTCGGGCTGGCCGAACGGATGGACCACCCGTGGCGCAAGCTGTCCGGTGGTCAGCAGCAGCGGCTGGCGATCGCGCTCGCGCTCGTCGGGCGGCCACGGGTCGCGCTCCTCGACGAGCTGAGCACCGGACTCGACCCGGCCTCGCGCAGGGAGGTCTGGAAGCTCGTGGAGGAGGTGCGCGCGGAAGGCACGACCATCCTCCTCGTGACGCACCTGATGGAGGAGGCGCAGCACCTGTGCGACCGGATCGCGCTCGTGCAGCAGGGGCGGATCCTCGTCGCCGACACCCCCGACGGACTGATCAGCCGTACGGCGGCGCCGCTCGTGATGTCCTTCGGGACCGAGCTCCCGCTCGACACCACCCTTCTCGCCGACGTCGCCGGTGTCGCCGACGTGATGGAGCGCGCCGGACGGCTCCACGTGGCCTGCGACGACAGCGCCGTGCTCTCCGTGCTCGACCGGCTCCGCGACGCCGGCGTCCGCCCCGAGCGCCTGAGGATCAGCGAGTCCTCCCTCGACGAGGCGTACCTCGACCTCATGACCGACGCCGACGAGAAGGAGACCGTCCGATGAGCACCGCCACGACCTCCCCCACCACCGCGATGCTGCGGACGGAGTCGCGGCTCATGCTGCGCGAGCCGGGCGCGATGTTCTGGATCGTGCTCTTCCCCACGATCCTGCTGTCCATCCTCGGCGCGATCCCCACGTTCCGGGAGCCGGACGAGGCGCTCGGCGGGATCCGCGTCATCGACCTGTACGTGCCGATCGCCGTCCTGCTGTCGGCGATCATGGCATCGCTGATGTCCATGCCGACGATCATCTCGGGGTATCGCGAGAACCAGGTGCTGCGACGCTACGCGACGACGCCGGCCAAGCCGACGCAGATCCTCATGGCGCAGTGGGTCCTGCACGGTGCAGGCATCCTCGTGGGGTCCCTGCTGGCGATGGCCGTCGGCCGCATCGTCTTCGACGTCGCCCTCCCCGGCGCGCCGCTGGCGTACCTGGGGATCTTCGTCCTCGTGGTCCTCGCGAACCTGTCGACGGGCGGGCTCATCTCGGGTCTCGCCCCTTCGACGAAGGCATCCGCGGCGATCGGAACGGTCGTCTTCTTCCCGTCCATGTTCACCTCGGGCGTCTGGTTGCCGGTCACCGTCCTGCCGGGTCTGCTGGGCGACATCGTCGCGTTGACGCCGAACGGCGCGGCAGCGCTCGCGCTCGACGAGGCGGCGGCGGGTCGGACACCGGAGCTGCTCCACGTCGTCGTGCTGCTCGTCTGGACCGTGGGGCTCGGGTCGCTGGCTGCGCGATACTTCCGTTGGGAGTGAACCGGAAGCGACGGGCGACGGAGTGCAGATGAACGACCTCTCGGCACGGATCGAGCGGCGGTGGAGCGTCCTCCTCCGGTACGGGGCCTATCCCCTCCTCGCGCTCTCGCTCGCCCTGGCCGTCCCGCTCGCCCAGGCGGTCGGGACGGTCGACCGGCTCCCGCTCCTCGCGGTGCTCACCGTGGTCGCGGCGCTCGCCCACTGGTGGTGCGTCTCGAGGCGGTGGCAGGAGCCGCTCGACGACTGGCTCGGCCGGACGTACGTCGTGGCCCGCACAGGCCTTGCGTTCGTGCTCTCGTGGCTCAACCCGTTCTTCAGCATCTACGCGTCGATCGGCTACTACGACGCTCCGGTGTACCTCCGCAAGCGCGCCACCTGGGCAGTCCTGCTCGTCACCGCGGCGACGATGGCCGGGGCGCAGTCGGGCGGACTCCCGCCCCGGAGCGCAGGTCAGGCCGCCGCGTTCGCTGGGCTGTTCGTGCTCAACGCCGGCCTCGTCCTCCTGTTCACCGCCATCTCGCACAACGAGGCCGAGCTCGCCGAGGAGCGCTCGACGACGATCGCCGCACTCCAGGAAGCGCTGCGCGAGAACGCCGCGCTGCAGGAGTCCCTCACGGCGCGGGCGCGCGAGGCCGGCATCCACGAGGAGCGCGAGCGCCTCGCAGCCGAGATCCACGACACGATCGCCCAGGGTCTCGCCGGGATCGTGACGCAGCTGCAGGCCGCCGAGGACAGCCCGGACGACGCCGCGGCCGCCGCGCACCGCAAACGCGCCGCGGAGCTCGCCCGAACCTCTCTCGACGAGGCACGCCGCTCGGTCCAGGCCCTCAGCCCGGCTGCACTCGACCACCTCGATCTCGTCGACGCGGTCCGCCTGCGCACCGGCGAGTGGGCGGCGGAGACCGGGGTCGGCGCCGAGGTCGTGGTGACAGGCACCCCGGCGCCGGTCGATCCCGCCGCCGAGGCCGCCGTGCTCCGCGTCGTCCAGGAGTCGCTCACGAACGTCGCTCGGCACGCCGCTGCGAAGCGCGTCGGCGTCACGCTCTCGTACGCCGACTCCGAGGTCATGCTCGACGTCCGCGACGACGGCCGTGGTTTCGACGCGGACGCGCAGCGCCGCGACGCCGACAGCGGGTACGGGATCGTCGGGATGCGTCGGCGTGCCGAGCGCGCCGGTGGCACGCTCGTCGTCGAGACCGAGCCCGGCGGTGGTACGGCCGTCTCGCTCCGCGTACCGTCGGTGTCCGATGACTGAGCCTGTGATCCGCCTGCTGCTCGTCGACGACCATCCGGTGGTGCGTGACGGCCTGCGCGGCATGCTCGAGGCCGGGGCGGAGTTCGAGGTGGTCGGCGAGGCGTCCGACGGCCCGTCCGGCGTCCGGCTGGCGCGCTCGCTGCGCCCCGACGTGGTGCTGATGGATCTGCGCATGCCCGGTGGCGGTGGAGTCGACGCGATCGCCGAGCTGGCGGCGCAGGGGGTGCCGAGCCGCGTGCTCGTGCTGACGACGTACGACACCGACCGCGACATCATGGCCGCGCTCGACGCCGGCGCGACCGGCTACCTCCTCAAGGACGCGCGCCGCGAGGACCTCTTCGCCGCCATCCGGTCCGCAGCCCGCGGCGAGTCCGTGCTGTCGCCCGCTGTCGCGACGCGCGTGGTGTCACGGGTGCGCACCCGCTCCCAAGACCTGAGCGACCGCGAGGCAGAGGTGCTGACGCTCGTCGCGCGAGGCCGTTCCAACCGGGAGATCGCCACGTCGCTGTTCGTCAGCGAGGCGACCGTCAAGACGCACCTCGGGCACGTCTACGAGAAGCTCGGCGTCAAGGACCGCGCAGCCGCGGTCGCCACCGCGTACGAGCGGGGCCTCCTCGGCGGCTCGTGACGGAGACGCCGCGTGCGTCAGGCGCCTCCGGGGATCGGCACGGACGGGTCGTACGGGATGCGGGTGTAGCAGAACGTGCCGAGGTCGAGGTGGCTGATCGTGCCGTCGGTGCGGCGGACCACGCGCAGCGTCTCGCCGAGCTGGTAGCCCGACAGGCCCGTCCACGTGTCGGGGCCGCTCTGCGCGAACCGGAACTCGCGGCCGGTGTCGGAGGTGAAGGCGAGCGCACTCCCGTCCCACGCCGCCACGAACGGCTGGTGTCCCCAGTGCCACGTCCCGACCAGCTCGCGCACCCCGTCGGGCAGCTCCGTCACCGGCGTCCACTCCGCAGCGATCTCCGGCTCGTGCGCGAGCACGGTCTCGATCAACGTGCGCGGCAGCGCGCCGACGTCCAGCCCGTACGCGGTGTTGGCGAGGACGACCGCGCCCACGCCGCTGTCGCGGTCGACATACGCGCCGGCGAGGAAGCCCGGCATCGACCCGCCGTGCCCGGCCAGCACCCGCTCCCCCGCGACCGTCAGCCGCAGCCCGAGGCCGTACGCGCCGGCGCCCTTCTCGTCGGGGTCGGCGGACTGGGGCGTCGCCATCGCGGTCACCGCCTGCGGGCTCAGCACGGTCGGGCGCGCGAGCTCGGCGAGCCAGCGGCACAGGTCCGACGGGGTGCTCCAGAGCTGCCCGGCCGGCGCCATCGCCCCGGTGTCCTGGTGCGGCTCCGCGACCAGCAGCCCGGTCAACGCCTCGACGGAGAAGCCGTCGGCGTGCGGCGCGGTCGGCGCGTACGTCGTGCGGCTCATCCCCAGCGGGACGAGCAGGCGCTCGGCGACGACCTCACGCCACGGGGCGGCGCGCAGCACCTCGACGAGGCGGCCGAGGATCCCGTACGACAGGTTCGAGTAGTGGTAGCGCTCCCCCGGCGCCAGGACCGGCGACGCGCCGGTGTGAGCGGCCACGAGCTCCTCGTACGTGCTGCCGGGGCTGCGTTCCCACCACGGGCCCGCAGGTTCGGCCGGGAGCCCCGCGCCGTGCGAGAGCAGACCGCGCACGGTCGCGTCAGCGAAGGGGCCCTCCGGGACGTACGCGCCGACGGGATCACCGAGGTCGAGGGCGCCTTCGTCGGCCAGCTGCAGGACCAGCGCGGCCGTGAGCGACTTGGTGATCGAGCCGATCCGGTACTGCGTCTCGGCCGTCGGCCGGGCCTTCTCGCCGCTGCGCACCGTGCTCCCCCGAACACCTCGCCAGACGACCTCGCCGTCGCGGACCACCGCCGCGCTCAGCGAGGGCGCGCGGCTTGCGGCCTGGGCGGCGGCGACCGCCGCCTCGAGGTGGACGGCGGTCGACGGGAGGACGGCGGGCGGCGTCGGCTCGGAGATCACTCCGCGAATGCTTCCGGAGGCGGGCAGGCGCACGCAAGGTTGCGGTCGCCGTACGCCTGGTCGATGCGCGCGACCACCGGCCAGTACTTGTCGACGTGGCTGCCGGTCGGGAACGCACCGGTGTCGCGGTCGTACGGACGCTCCCACTGCGCCGCGAGCGCCTTCAGCGTGTGCGGCGCGCGACGCAGCGCGCTGTCGGCGACAGCGACCTCACCACGCTCCACGACGGCGATCTCCTCGCGGATGGCGATCATGGCGTCGCAGAACCGGTCGAGCTCGACCAGCGACTCGGACTCGGTCGGCTCCACCATCAGGGTCCCGGCGACCGGGAAGCTCATCGTCGGTGCGTGGAAGCCGTAGTCGATCAGCCGCTTGGCCACGTCGTCGACGCTGACGCCGCTGGCCTTGGTCAGCGGGCGCAGGTCCAAGATGCACTCGTGGGCGACCAGGCCGTGGTCGCCCGCGTAGAGCACCGGGAAGTGCTCGCGGAGCCGCTGCGCCACGTAGTTCGCGTTGAGCACGGCGACCGACGTGGCCTCCGTCAGGCCGTCCGCGCCCATGAGTGCCACGTACGCCCACGAGATCTGCAGGATGCCGGCCGACCCGTACGGGGCGGCGCTGATGGCGCCGATGCCCTCACGGTCCTCGGGCAGCGGCGCCATGGGGTGGCTGGGCAGGAACGGTTTGAGGTGCTCGGCCACCGCCACGGGTCCCACGCCGGGACCTCCGCCGCCGTGCGGGATGCAGAACGTCTTGTGCAGGTTGAGGTGGCTGACGTCGCCGCCGAACTCGCCCGGCTTGGCGTGCCCGAGCAGCGCGTTGAGGTTCGCGCCGTCGACGTAGACCTGTCCGCCGGCCTCGTGGACCACCTCGCACAGCTCGGTGATGCCGTGCTCGTACACGCCGTGGGTCGACGGGTAGGTCACCATGATCGCGGCGAGGTCGTCGGCGTGCTCGGCACACTTGGCGCGCAGGTCGGCGAGGTCGACCTCGCCGTCGTCGGCCGCCTTGACGACGACGACCCGCATGCCGGCCATGACGGCGGAGGCGGCGTTCGTGCCGTGGGCCGACGACGGGATCAGGCAGACGTCACGCGCCTCGTCGCCCCTGCTGCGGTGGTAGCCGCGGATCGCGAGCAGCCCCGCCAGCTCGCCCTGCGACCCGGCGTTGGGCTGCACCGACACCGCGGCGTAGCCGGTCACCTCGGCGAGCCACGACTCCAGCTGCTTGACGAGGCGCAGCGTGCCCTGCGCGTCCTCGCCGGGGACGAAGGGGTGCAGGTCCGCGAACTCCGGCCAGCTGACCGGCTCCATCTCGGTCGTCGCGTTGAGCTTCATCGTGCAGGAGCCGAGCGGGATCATCCCGCGGTCGAGCGCGTAGTCGCGGTCGGCCAGCCGCGTCACGTAGCGCAGCATCTCCGTCTCGGAGTGGTGGGTGGTGAAGACCTCGTGCGTGAGGAACGCGTCGGTGCGGCGAAGGGCGGGCGGGAGCGCCTCGCCCGCCGCCTCGTCGATCGCCGGAAGGTCGGCGCCGGTGATGCCGAACGCCTCCCACACGGTCTCGACGTGGGCCGGTGTCGTCACCTCCGACGTGCTGATCCCGACGTGGTCCTCGTCGACGCGGCGCAGGTGGATGCCGGCCGCACGCGCCGCGCTGACGACGTCGTCAGCGCGTCCCGGCACGTACGCGAGCACGGTGTCGAAGAACCTGTCGTGCACGACCTCGACGCCGCCCTGCCGCAGACCCTCGGCGAGCACCGCCGCGCTGCGGTGGACCCGGTACGCGATCTGCCGCAGCCCCTCCGGCCCGTGGTAGACCGCGTACATCGACGCGACGACGGCGAGGAGCACCTGCGCCGTGCAGATGTTCGAGGTCGCCCGGTCACGACGGATGTGCTGCTCACGGGTCTGCAGCGCCAGGCGGTACGCGGGGCGTCCCTCGGCGTCGACGGACACGCCGACCAGACGCCCGGGCAGGTGACGCTCGAGGCCGTCCTTGACGGCGATGAAGCCGGCATGGGGTCCGCCGTAGAAGAGCGGCACGCCGAACCGCTGGCTCGATCCGACCACGATGTCGGCGCCCAGCGAGCCCGGGGAGGCGAGCAGCGTGAGGGCGAGCGGGTCGGCCGTGACGACGGCGAGTCCCCCGCGCTCGTGCGTGGCAGCGATGACCTCCGACGGATCGGCGACCGCCCCGTCCTCACGCGGGTAGGCGATCAGGGCGCCGCACAGGTCCCCGTCCGGCAGCCCTCGAGAGAGGTCGGCCTCGACCAGCGGGATGCCCATGGCCTCCGCGCGGGTGCGGACGACGGCGAGCGTCTGCGGGAGACAGCCGGTGTCGACGACGAACGGCACCCCGTCCTTGGCGCGTACGGCGCGGCGCGTCAGGGTCATGGCCTCGGCGGCGGCCGTCGCCTCGTCCAGCAGCGACGCGTTGGCGGTCGGCAGGCCCGCGAGGTCGGCGACCATCGTCTGGAAGTTGATCAGGGCCTCGAGCCGGCCCTGCGAGATCTCGGGCTGGTACGGCGTGTACGCGGTGTACCAGCGCGGGTCCTCCAACACGTTGCGGCGTACGACCGGCGGCGTCACCGTCGGGTGGTAGCCGAGCCCGATCATCGCGACGCCGGGGTTGTTCTGCTCCGCGAGCTTGCGCAGGGCGGCCGTCACCTGCGGCTCGGACAGCGCTGGGAGCAGCGACAGCGTCTCACCGAGCCGGATGCCCTTCGGCACCGCGGCGGACATGAGGTGGTCGAGGTCGCTGTACCCGAGCGCCTCGAGCATCTGCTGCTGCTCGGCCCGGTCGGGGCCGATGTGGCGGCTCGCGAACGGCGCGGCACCTGCCAGCTCGGTCAGGCTTGGGATCGTGGTGGACTGGTCGCTCATCGCGAACTCCCGCAGGCTTGGGTGGGTCGGTCGACAACCCTCCCCCTCTGTCACGCGACTGTGCGCTTCAGAGTGCCTGGGTCACGCGGTCCTGGTGCCTGAGAGGTTCCGGGGAGGAATTGCCCCTTCGGCGCCGCGACGCTGCACGGACTCTCCCGCGTGACGTGCTCGGCCGTACCTCGTCAGGCTATCAGCCGACGCGACGCGCCTTGCGGCGCTGCGCCAGCTCGTCCGACGGGTCGTCGGCGACGGCGCGCTCGCTGGGAAGCTCCGACAGCGTGCCCTCGATCTCGCGCCAGACGCCGCCGATCGCGATGCCGAAGACGCCCTGACCGCCGGCGAGGAGGTCGATGACCTCGTCGGTCGAGCGGCACTCGTAGACGGAGACTCCGTCGCTCATCAGCGTGACGGTCGTCAGGTCGTCGGTGCCGCGCTGGCGCAGGTGCTGGATCGCGGAGCGGATCTGCTGCAGAGAGATGCCTGCGTCCAGGAGCCGCTTGATGATCTTGAGGAGCAGCACGTCGCGGAAGGAGTACAGACGCTGGGTGCCGGACCCGCCTGCCCCGCGGATCGACGGCTCGACGAGGCCCGTGCGGGCCCAGTAGTCGAGCTGGCGATAGGTGATGCCGGCCGCGCTGCACGCCGTCGGCCCGCGGAAACCCGAGTCCTCAGGAAGCGCCGCCACGTCGTCGTCGAACAGGAGGCCCTGGTCGCCGGCCGCCGCGCGTGCCGCATCGACACCTTCGTACGGGGTCGAATCTTGCTTGCCGCCCACCGGAGCCTCCGTCTCACACCGTCATCTGCCCGTTCAAACTAGGGCCCGACCCCTTACCGGTCAACGACATCCGCCGCGACTCGCCGGAGCGACCCTCAACCTCAACTCAAGGATGAGGTCTGCTTCACGATCCTCCCTGCTCGAAGTCCTCGGGGGTGATCTCGTCGAGGAACTCGCGGAACTTCTCGACCTCCTCCTCCTCCTCGTCGGGGACGCCCACCGAGGACTCGGTGAGGACGTCCTCCTCGCAGTAGATCGGGGTGCCCGTGCGCAGCGCGAGAGCGATCGAGTCGGAGGGCCTCGCCTCGACCTCGACGCCTGAGGCGAACACCAGGACGGCATAGAACACGTGGTCCTTGACCTCGGTGATGCGCACCTCGACGAGCTCGTCGCCCATCGCCTCGATCACGTCCTTGAGGAGGTCGTGGGTGAGGGGACGCGGCGGCACCACCCCCTGCTGGGCGAAGGCGATCGCCGTCGCCTCCACCGCGCCGATCCAGATCGGCAGGTAGCGGGGCCCCGAGACCTCCCGGAGCAGCACCAAGGGGTTGTTGGTGGGCATCTCCACCCGAACGCCTACGACATCGAGCTCGCGCACGCTCTCAGACTACCCCCGACGGCGGAGTCCGTTCTTGACGAGCATCGAGTGGAGCACCACCGACAAGGAGGCGACGTGATGGGCCGTCTCCTCGGCACGCGCCTGCGCGCCGACGTCGCGGCGGCGCCGCAGCGGCTCGACGATCTGCTCGACCAGCCCGACCTCGCGGTCGGCGGCGGTGCGGAACGCGCGCAGATGACGCGGACCCAGCCCGAACCCGGAGAGGTCGCCGAGCGTCTTGGCGATGACGACGTCCGCCTCCGAGTACGCACCTTGCGCAGGGACGATCAAGCCGTACTGCTCCGCCTCGTCCAGCAGGTCGCTCGCGATGCCGGACGCCTGCAGGAGCTCGGCCCGGCGGAACCGCATCTCCTGCGGGCCCCTCGAGAACGTGTCGCTCGTCGGGAGACCGTCGGGCGACATGATCACGCGGGGAACCTGCAGGACGCCCTCGTCGTCGGACGCCACGATCCCTCGGTCGAGGTCGTCGAGCTTCTGGCGGATCACCTTCAGCGGCCAGTAGGTGTCGCGCTGCACCCGCAGGACGAGGTGCAGCCGCTCCACGTCGGCACGGGAGAACTTGCGGTAGCCGGCAGGCGTCCGCTCGGGCTCGACCAGCCCCTCGGTCTCGAGGTAGCGGATCTTGGAGATCGAGACGTCAGGGAAGTCCGCGCGAAGCTCGTCGAGCACCTCTCCGATGCTCAACCGAGCGGCGTTCGGCGCGGCCTGGGTCACGACACGGAGCCCCGTGCGGCGCTCGGGTAGTACACCAGGCGGAACTTGCCGATCTGGACCTCGTCGCGGCTGTTCAGACGCACGTCGTCGATGCGGTCACGGTTGACGTACGTGCCGTTGAGGCTGCCGACGTCGCTGACCGTGAAGCCGCCCTCGGAGCGCCGGAAGACCGCGTGACGACGCGAGACCGTGACGTCGTCGAGGAAGATGTCGCTGTCGGGGTGGCGCCCCGCGGAGACCTCGTCGGTGTCGAGGAGGAAGCGTGAGCCCGCGCTGGGGCCACGCTGGACGACCAGGAGGGCCGAACCCGGCGGCAGCGCGTCGAGCGCCGCGGCGTCGTCCGCGCTCAGACCGCCACCCGACCCCAGATCAGGGTCGGAGGTCGGCGGGAGCGAGATCGTGGACGTCGTCTCCGACGGGCTCTCGGGGACATCCGGCGTCGGATCGTCCTCGTTCGTGCGCGACATTTGCGGGGATCCCCTTCACTACTCTCAACCGGAACTCGAGGTTGACGCTGTTGCACTGAACCTACGTGCCTGCTGGGGGGTGGTCAACCGACACACCCCAGGTTGTGGAGGACGTTCAGGACTCGATCGACGCTCCGTACGTCGCGGCGTCCAGCAGGCCCTCGAGGGCACCGGGATCGGCCACGCGTACGGTCATCAGCCAACCCTGTCCGTAAGGGTCTGAATTGACCGTCTCGGGGGTGGACTCGAGGGCCTCGTTCACCGACACGACCTCACCCGAGACCGGGGCGAACAGGTCGCTGACCGACTTCGTCGACTCCAGCTCCCCGACCACGGCGCCTGCCTCGATCGCGTCGCCGACGGCGGGGAGGGAGAGGTACACGATGTCGCCGAGCTGGTCCTGGGCGTAGTCGGTGATGCCAACCGTCACGACGTCGCCGTCGAGGCGAACCCACTCGTGGTCCGCGGTGTACTGGAGGTCTTCGGGGATCACGGGCTCAGCTCCTCGTCGTCAACGTGCGGGCCGAGCGTACTCGGCCTCGCGTTCCTCGGCCAGTGCGGTCACCTCGAGCGCGTCGGTCTGCTCGACGTTGACCTCTCCCCCGAGCGCCTCCACCTGGTCGGCGAGCCCGCCTCGGAAGACCACGGCCTGGTCCAGCGTATGGGAGTCGCCGATCGCCTCGATCACGAAGGGGCGCTTCACCTCGCGGCCGTCGATGCGGACGTTGCCGCCGGAGGCGTCGGTGACGTACGACTGTGCGACGACGCGCACGACACCGTTGACCTGGATCGCCTCCGCGCCCGCGTCACGGAGCTCCTCGATGGCGTTGAGCAGCGTGCTCGCGCCGACGGTCTCGTCGGGGTCCTCGACGGTGATCACCACACCGGGCCCTTGTACGGGGACGGTGCCGGCGAGGATCGCCAGCGCGTCGGCGGCGCGACGGGTCTCCTCCACTGCGGCCTGGTTGCGCTCGGAGTCCTGCTGGAGGTTGCGCTGCGTCGCCGAGAGCTCCGCGCGCTGCTGGGTCAGCCGCTCGTCGGCGCCGTCGAGGGTCTGCAGGAGCGTGACCAGCTCGTCGCGGCGCATCCCGGTGTACGCGTCGTCGTTGGTCGAGCGCACCTGCGTGACGGCGGCGAACCCGAGCAGCACGAAGAGAGCGGCGACGACCCACTGGCCGCGCGACGGCCGGCCGGTGAGCGCGTGGCGTACGCGCGCCCAGGCCTTGGCGGTGTCGGGTGCGGCGTCGTGCTCAGGCACGGCGGATCCCAGGCATGCGGTTCTCAAGCATGGAAGAGGTGCCTCCGGATCGCTGCGGCGTTGGAGAAGATACGGATCCCCAGGACCACGATGACACCCGTCGACAACTGCGAGCCCACACCGAGCTGGTCGCCGACGAACACGATCAGGGCCGCGATGAGCACGTTCGAGATGAACGACACCACGAAGACCTTGTCGTCGAAGCGCCCGTCGAGGTAGGCCCGGATGGCACCGAACACCGCGTCGAGCGCAGCGACGACGGCGATCGGGAGGTACGGCTGGAGCCCGGCGGGCACGGTGGGCTGGAACACGAGGCCCAGCGCGATCCCGACGACCAGACCGAGGACGGCGATCACTTGTCCGATACCTCCAGGACCTCTGCGTGACGGATGGTGGTGGCGCGCCGTGGCGCGGCGGGCAGGGTCGCCTCCTCGCGCTCGGTCACATCGAAGCGCATGTCGAAGTTCTCCTTGTAGCCCGCCCACAGCTGGGCCGCGGTCGTGTCGATGAAGTTCCCGGGAAGCGTACGCGGGCTGCCGATCGCCGTCACCACGTACGGGCTGGTCAACGAGCGGTAGTTCACGGTGATGCCCTCGCCCGCCGCGCGGATCGGCGACATCGCCGTCAGCCGGTTGCCGTTGATGACGATGGCCTCGGCGCCGGACTGCCACAGCCCGTTGACGAGCAGCTGGAGGTCCTTGTCGCGCACGCGTCCCTCCGGGCGGTCGTCGGCGTCCGAAGCGCTGTCGACCACCACGCGCAGCGCGGGACCGCTGACCGCGACCGTCCCGACGACCGCGCCCTGCTCTCGCGCCCTCGCCAGCGCCTCTGCCCCCGACTGCTCACGGCGCAGCCGCGAGACGGAGGTCGTGAGCGTGCCGACCTCTTCCTGGCGCAGCGCGATGGAACGCTTGCGCTGGTCGATCTGCTTGATGAGCACCGCGCGCTCGGTCTCCGCTGCGGGGCGCGCCGCCCGCGTCTGCAGCACGGCGAGCGTCATCAGGAGCGCGATGAACGCGATGACGACGACCGCGGCGAGCCGACCGCGCCGCGTCGGCGCGTGGGTCGGGTGCGTGTAGTAGTCGTCATCTAGCGGCCGGTCGATGATGTTCTGGAGCAGCGTCATCGAGTTGCCCGTCGCATCTCCCGATGCCGGCCCCGTCCTCGACCCCGCACGCCGCTCTGTCACGACCCGGACCTCAGCGCGCCTTCACCGGTGGCACGGTGGCGAGGAGGCGGCGTACCTGCCAGACGTAGAGCAGGCCGGCCCACCAGTACAGACCGACACCCCAGATCGCGAACGCCCAGCCGAACACGTTGGCGAGTCCGGCGACCGTGCCGGTGTCGTCACCGAGCAGCAGCAGGGGGAACGCGTACAGCAGCCCGGCCGTCGCGGCCTTGCCGAGGAAGTGGACCGGCAGCGAGCTGTAGCCGCGCGTCCGCAAGAACGGCACCAGCGCGAACAGCATGATGTCGCGCAGCGGCAGCAGCAGCGCCAGCCACCACGGGATGATGTCGCGCATCGCGAGCCCGAAGACGACCGCCAGGATGTAGAGGCGGTCGGCGACCGGGTCGAGGATCGCCCCGATCTTGGAGGTCTGGCCGAGCCTGCGGGCGAGGTAGCCGTCGAGGTAGTCGGTGATCCCGGAGATGACCAGCACGACGAGCGCGAGCACGTCGGCCTCCGGACCGAGGACCAGCCACAGGAACAGCGGCACGCCCAGCAGGCGGATGACGCTCAGCGCGTTGGGGATGGTCAGGACGCGCTCGGCGCTCGAAGCGTTCGGGGCGGCGGTCACTGGTGTCCTTCACGGTGTTTCGGTGGCTGGCGTGCCATCACGGTCGGCGGTCACAAGACTAACTGCTCGTTCCGACCGACCGGGGGGTCGCCTGGTGAACCCCTCGCTTGCACCGCTGTGGGGGCTGAGAGACTGTGAGGACAACTCAAGAGAATCGATGGAGGACACGTGGCTGAGTACACCCTGCCTGATCTGCCGTACGACTACGGAGCTCTCGAGCCGTTCATCTCCGGCAAGATCATGGAGCTGCACCACAGCAAGCACCACCTCGCCTACGTCAACGGCGCCAACACGGCGCTGGAGCAGATGGCCGAGGCGCGCGACAACGAGTCGCTGGGCACGGTCAACCTGCTGGAGAAGAACCTCGCGTTCAACCTTGCCGGACACGTGAACCACTCGGTGTTCTGGCCCAACATGTCGCCCGATGGTGGCGACAAGCCGGTCGGCGAGCTCGCGGCTGCGCTCGACAACTTCTTCGGATCGTTCGACAAGTTCCGCGCGCAGTTCGAGGCCAGCGCCCTCGGCATCCAGGGCTCCGGATGGTCGATCCTCGCGTGGGAGACGCTCGGCCAGCGGCCGATCATCTGCCAGCTGTACGACCACCAGGGCAACCTGCCCGTCGGGATCGTCCCGCTCCTCATGCTGGACATGTGGGAGCACGCGTTCTACCTGCAGTACCAGAACGTGAAGGCCGACTACGTCAAGGCGTGGTGGAACATCGTCAACTGGGCGGACGTGCAGGCACGCTTCGAGGCCGCTCGTACGAACACGACGACGCTCTACACCCCGTGACGCTCTCCCCGCAGAGCTAGCCTCGCGGAGCCCGGTCGGACTCGTCCGACCGGGCTTCGTCGGCTCCGCCGTCGGTCGCCTCGCGCTGGGGCACCTTGCGCTCGGGGGCGGGACGGTTCGCGAGCCCGGCGAGGTAGGCGTTGTACGCGGCGAGGTCGGCGTCGTCGTTCTTGCTGGCGTTGCGGTCGTGGCGGGTCGCCTCGCGCGAGTCGGAGCGGAACCACTGCACGAACAGCGCCCCCATCACGATCACCAGCGGCACCTCGCCCATCGCCCACGCGATCCCGCCGCCGAGGTACTGGTCGGCGAGCAGGTCGGTCGCGTACGGGCGGTCGAGCTGCTGGTAGTACCCGTCGGCGATCACGCCGGTCATCGCCATCAGCGAGATCGAGAAGAACGCGTGGAACGGGATCGTCACCATCAAGATCACGAACCGCCACAGCGGGGCGATCCGGCGCGGAGACGGATCGACGCCGATGATCACGTAGTAGAAGAGCGCGCCCGCCGCGAGGAAGTGCAGCTCCATCAGGCCGTGCCCGACGTGGCTCTCCATCGCCGTCTCGAAGATCGGCGTGAAGTAGAGCCCGTACAGGCTCCCCACGAAGATCGCGGCGGCGAACAGGGGGTGGGTCACGACGCTGACGAACCGGGTGTGCAGCAGCGACACGAGCATCTGCCGAGGCGACACGTCTCCCTTGCCGCGGGGGCCCGGGAGGGTACGGAGCGCGAGCGTCACCGGCGCGCCGAGGACCAGCAGGATGGGTGCGACCATGCTCAGCACCATGTGCGACACCATGTGCGCGCTGAACAGGACATGGGAGTAGACGCCGAGCCCGCCGAAGGTCGCCCACGCGACCATCACCAGACCGGTCATCCACGAGACCGTCCGGCCGACCGGCCAGCGGTCGCCGCGGCGGCGCATGATCAGCAGGCCCTTGACGTAGAGCGCGAGGCAGAGCGCGACCACGGCGAGGCCCACGCCGTTCGGGGTGAAGCCCCACAGGAGGCGGCCGAGGGTCGGCGCGGGCGGCAGCGGGCCGCCGAGGATCGCGTTGACCGTCGTGTCGTACAGGTCGTCCGGGCGCGGCGTCGGCGTCCGCGAGAGCGCGACCGCCACCGCGACCGTCATGCCCATGACGACGAGCTCGACCGCGGCGATGCGCAGGAACAGCCGACGGGCTGGGCCGCGCACCGCGGCGTCGTCCGACAGGCCGTCGACCCGCTCAAGGGCGGCGACCGACACGCGGCGGTGGACGAACCCGAGGGCGGAGAGCCCGGCGAGAGCGAGGACCTTGACGCCCACGAGAAGCGCGTAGCGGGAGTCCAGGTCCGACAGGCCCTGGATGCGCGTGGCGGCGTTCACCACGCCGGAGACGGCGAGGATCGCCACGCACCACACCGCGAGCGTCGAGAACCGCGTCACCGCGGCCGGGAGACGGCGGCTTCCCTTGAGGGCGATCCACGCGAGACCGGCGAGGCCGCCGACCCACAGGGCGGCGCCGACCAGGTGCAGCAGCATGCTCACGATCGCGAGGTCGTGCGCGCCGGCGCCGGCGGAGTGGCCCGACATCGCCTGCGGGACCAGACCGCCCAGCGCGAGCCCGAGCAGCAGTGCGGCCGCCCGGACGCTGAACGTCCTCCGGGCGAGGAGCGCGACGAGCAGCGCGATGACGATCTGCGCCAGCTGGGCGCGTCCGGTCTCGGCACCGGTGCCGTACTCGGTGAAGAGGTTCCACGAGAGCGCTGACGGGGGCGTCGCGAACAGGTCCGAGGTGCTGAACACGAAGAGGACGAGTGTGGTCGCCGCCCACGCCCACGCCGCTGTGGAGGCCAGACGGACGCAGCGGGCCGCAAGCCCCTGCACCTCCGGCCCGCGCGACGGCAGGAGGAACGCGGCGGTCGTGAGGAACCCGACCGTCACCAGCGCCGCGAGGTCGGACAGCACCCGCGCGACCGGCACCGCCCACTGCGTGAACAGGCCGGGATCAGGGATCCCCAACGGGGCAGGCTCAGGGAGGGCGGCGCCCAGCGCCAGCGCCGCGTACAGGGTCGCGAACGTCGCGAGGAACGCCCCGACGACCCAACGTGCCGAGCCGGCCATCACGCGTCCTCCTTGTCTTCACGTCGCCGCGGCCACAGCAGCAGCGCGGCAGCGGCGACCACTCCTGCCGCACCCCACAGGAAGTGTGCCCGGTGCTCGTGGACGAACCCAGCGTCCGTGTCCCCGTCGTCTTCGCGGGTCGTCTCGACGGTACGCCCCTCGGTCACGGTGACGTACACCGAGCCGCTGATCGGATGGCCGTCGGCCGAGACCACGCGGTACGAGATGCGGTACTTCCCCGCGATACCGGCCGGCTCCGTCGTGGCGCGCACGCTCGTCCCGTCGGTGCGCGCCTCCCCCGACGCCACCTTGGTGCCGTCGGGTGCCTCGGCGACCACGTAGGCGGGAGTGGTCACGCGCTCGTTGAACGTGAGCACGATCTCGTTCGGCATCGTGGCGACGGTCGCGCCGTCCTCGGGCGTCGTCGACACCAGGACGGCGTGCCCGTGGGCCGTCGGGCTGCCCACGAGGAGCAGGCCGACGGCGGCGAGGAGGACGAGCGCGAGGCCGCGGACGACGGTGCCGGCCGGAGTGGGGCTCATGAGGTGCGCGGCCGCCTGCGGACGACGCTGGCGACGAGCGCACCGACGGCGAGCGCCAGAACGGCGACACCACCGACGAGCCACCCGTCGACGCCGTCGGAGTCGTCGGCCTCTGCGGCCTCCTCCGCGGCGGAGTCGTCGGTGGCCGCGCCGTGAGCGCCGTGGCCGTCGTCACCGGCCTCGGCGAGCGTCACGACCGGCGCCGGACGCTCCGGCTCCTCTCCGCTCTCCGGGGTGGGCTGGTCCCAGGCGACCGTGGTGCCGTCGGAGTACGCCTGGGTCGCCGGGAACTCGAGCGCGTCGACGTCGGTGGGCAACGGGCCGACCCGGAGGTCGAACACGTCGAACTCCCCAGGGGCGATGCCGGTGCCCTTCTCGGCCGTCCAGGTCACCGACTTCCCTTCGACCTTCGTGACGGTCCAGCCGGGCTTGGTGCGGGTAGCGACGTAGTCGAACGACGCGCCCTCGGGGAAGGAGACGGTGACGGCGGTGGTGCTGGCGGTGTCGGACTCGGTCGGGACCCGGAAGGACAGGGTCGCCCAACCGCCCTTCGCGGCGTCGGGAGCGTCCACGCCGACGTGGGCGGAGGCCGGCGCCGCGGTGGCGAGGACGAGGGCTGCGGCTCCGGCGAGGATGCCGGAGGGCAGGGCGAGCTTGTTCATGGGAGTGCTGGGTTCTCTCTGCTCGGAGGGTGAGGTGCGCGGCGGGTCAGGCACGCGCCGGCGGCCCACGGCGCGAGAGAGCCGTACCGAGCAGGAGGCTGCGCAGCTGCGTGGCGGGCGACTCGACCACGACGGGCGCCTCGACGCTGAAGACGACCTCCTGCGCGCACCCCGCGAACGCGAGCCGACGCGCAGGACGTCTGAGGACCGCGTCGGTCAGCGCCCACAGCGCGTCCTCGCCGTGCTGCAGGAGCGCGACGGTCGCGGCGGTGGCGAGCGCATGCCCGAGGAGCATGGCTCCGCCGGAGACCGCAGCCCCGGCCCCGCCGGACGGTGCCACCACGAGGCACCAGAGGTGGACCCCACCTTGGACGCCCACGACGAGCGCGGTGAGCGTACGGAGGGTCCAGCGGTGCCGCGAGAGCACGGACGCGAAGGCCACCGCAGCCACGACGGCGACGACGAAGGGCGCTCCTCCGGGCGCCGATCCCCCACCCGCGACGTGGCCGAGCAGAGCGACGCAGAGAGTCAGCGAGGCGGCCATGCCCACGCGGGCGACACGCCAACTGCGGCGTGACGCGAGGGGTGTGGCGGTACTCACCCGCGCCAGCCTAGTTGACCGCTCGGCCCCCGTGCACCAGGTCGCCTCAGCGCCTGGCCGCGTCTATGGCCCACAGCACATCCCCGTCCCACCGCCACCGTCGGGCGTCACCGCATCCGGCGCGCGAGGCGCTCGGCGTCGTAGGGGGCGCGGCCGTCCGCGTCGTTGTCGAAGTACACCCACGTCTCGACGCCCCAGCCGCGGATCCGGTCGGCCCAGCGCCGCAGCCGGTGGTCGGAGTAGCCGCCGTGGTAGAGCCGCGTGTGACCGTGCAGGCGGACGTACGCGAAGTCGGCGGTCGCGCGCTCGATCAACGGCCAGGTGCCGGCACCGTCGGAGACGACGAGCGCCATCCCGTGGCGCCGGAGGATCTCGGTCACCTCGTCGAGCGCCCGCTCGCTGCGGACCTCCACGGCGTGCGCAAGCGGCCGGCGTGCGCCCTTCCCGTCCGGGGGGAGCCACGTCCGAGACTCGTCGATCTGCGGCCCGTGGCCGGCAGCCAGCGCGGCCGCCGCCCCGTACGAGCGCGGCAACATCGCGCAGAACGCGTCGAGCCGCTCCGGGGTCGGCGCCCCTTCTGCAGGCAGCTGCCACAGGAACGGGGCGAGCTTCTCCCGGAGCGCCAGCACCCCCGAGGCGAGGAAGGTGGCCAGCGGCACCTCGGGATCTCGCAGGCGGCGCTGGTGGGTGAGGAAACGACTGCCCTTCACCGCGAAGCCGAAGCCGTCGGGCGTGGTGTCGTACCACCGCTCGTACGTCGACGGTCGCTGCAAGCGGTAGAAGCTGGCGTTGACCTCGACCGTGCTCAGGGCGCCCCGCCACGTACGCGAGCTCGTCGCGCTGGTTGACATCGTCGGGGTAGTAGTCGCCGTGCCAGCGGGCATAGCTCCACCCGGAGATCCCGACGTGGACCGCGGCGCTGGCCATGTCGGCCAGGCTAGGGCCTGTCGGCTCATGCCTCCTTCGCGAACCGCAGGAGCTGCGGCAGGTCGAACGTGCCGTCGTCGCGGGCCATCGGAGCCTGCGGCTTCCAGTTCGGCTCGACGCTGAGGTACGAGAGCGGGTCTTCGTTGAGCATCCCCAGCAGGACCTCGGCGACGATCCGTCCACCGACGGGGCCGAGCCGCTTGCCCGCGGCCAGCACCTCGGCCTCCTTCAGGATGTAGAACCACAGCGGCGGGTGGAGCCGCAGGTCCTCGCTGAGGTCTGCGATGCCCAGGGTGCCGGCGTCGAGGGGTTCGATCCCCATCGCGCGGGCGACCGTGTTGCCGGCAGGGAGCCCGAGCGCGACGCCGCGCTGGAGGTTGCGCTCGGCCAGCGCGTGCGGCGGGTGAGCGGCCACCGACAGCGGCAGGTCGGCCAGCGGGCGGGCCAGCTTGGTGTCGATCGGCAGCGACGGCTGCGGCGGCGTGTCGGCGCCAGGCATGTCGACGAGGAACTTCCACTCGACGGCCCACTGCGGAGGCAGCCGACGGAAGCCGTTGAGGTTCGAGAGCTCGTCCGGCGGCAGCTCGGGCCCGAAGATCGGGATCGGCCCCTGGTCGGCTCGGGCGTTCTTCACGAAGTCGTTGATGTGGTAGCGGCCGCGGATCATCGAGTGTCCGAAGCGGTAGGCGGCCACCGCGAACTCCACCGGGATGTACGCGTTGTTCGCGGGCTTGTAGAACTGGAAGCTCGGACGGACGAGGGCGATGGTCGATCCCGAGGAGTCGGCCACGTAGCTGTCGGTCCGCAGGATGTCGTCGATGACGGCCTGGCCGACGATCCGGCGCAGGAAGTCGTGCACGACGACCCACTGGTAGTGCCAGCGCACCAGCCGCTGCGTCTCCTTGAACGCGTCGTCACCGGTCAGCGGTGTGGTCGCGCCGACGACGTCGGCGACGCGGTTGTGGAACTGCAGCATCGTGAGGTGCAGCTGGGACACGAGCAGGTTCTCGTCGTTGCGCGGGTCCCCGGTCAGTGCGCGCCCGAAGAAGACGGGCTGGCCGGCACGCTCGCGCGGCTCGTTGCGCGGCAGGTCCGGACCGGCGCCGCTCGTCTCGCCCGAGACGACGCCCACGTCCTCTCCCAGACGCATCTTGGTGACGGGCCCGGAGTCGTCGTACAGGTACGGCTGGTCGGCGGGGCCGCGGCCGTACATCGAGTCCAGGTCGAAGCGGGGCGTCCGGAAGTTGTGGAGCGCGTCGGGATCGTTCTGCCGACGCAGGCTCGACACGGGGTCGAAGGTGACGTCGTGGTCCACGAACTGCCCGAAGTAGGTGTAGCCCGACGGGATCTCAGGGTTCTCCGCGGGTGGGCCCGCCGGCTCGACCATCCGTTGGGCGAGCGCCGTCATGTCGTCGGCGGTGTGCGCGAAGACGGGCAGGTGGCGGAACATGCGCCCGAAGCGCCCGGACTTGAACGACGACGACGGGATCATGTCGACGCCGCGCTGGACCGTCCCGTGGTGGATCGGCTTCGTCGGTGTCGTGGACTCGGGTGCGGGTGGCGGGGCGACCTCTGGTGCGGAGGTCTCCTGCCCGATGGTGGTGGCCATGATGCTCTCCTCGCGTGTGGGACTCCCGAGACGGCAGGCGCTCCGGACGAAGCGCACCAGCAACGAGCGTCCCTCCGCGCGAGGGTCAGGGACAGAGTGTTTGCAATCGGACTAAACGGACATTCGATCTACCCGCGGCTGCGACCCTCGCCGACGAGGTCCACCGACAAGAGACGGCGGATCTCGTCGTACGGGAGCCCGCTCGCGATGAGGTAGTGCAGCTTGGCGAACGCCGCCTCGGTCGTCATGCAGCCGCAGCTCACGACACCGTGCTCGAGGAGCCCGCGACCCGCGGCATACCGGCGCAGGTCGACAGCGGCGGCGGGGATCTGGCTGACCGCGACGACCGGCACCTCGGCTTCGCGCAGCGCGGCCAGCCGCTCGTACGCGACCTTGTCCTGCGGGGCGGTGCCGCCCCCGAACACCCGGAGGACCACCCCGGACGGCGGCCTCGACCACATGAGCTGGTCGTGCCACTGCTCCAGCGAGACGGTCGCGAGTGCGACGAACCGGTCCTCGTCGAAGCCGGTGAAACCGCCCAACGGCAGGTAGAGCGACAGTCGACGACTCGTCCCGACGAGCCCGGCGAACCCGTCGAGGTCGGTGGTGGACCGCTTCCAGATCGTCGCGGCCGCCCGGACCTGGCCGGCGAACGCCAGCGACACGCCGCCCCGCCCTGCCACCACGGTGTCCAGCGCGAGGCGGAGGTTGTCCGCGACGTCGCTCCCGGGCTCGCCCGGACCCCGCTGGGCCCCGGTGAGGACGACTGGCCGAGGCGCGTCGGCGAGCGCGAACGCGAGCGCCGCCGCGCTGAAGGCCATGCTGTCGGTGCCGTGGACGACGACGACCCCGGCGACCGAGGGCAGCGCGGCTCGGATCTGGCGGTGCCAGCGCGTCCAGTCCGCGGGTCCCATCTCGGCGCTGTCGCGCAGCGGGTGGTCGAGGACGAGGTCGGCACGCACCTGACGCGCCACCGACCAGGCGTCGACGATCGCGCGCAGCCCGTCGACGCCCTCGGCCGTCACCTCGAGCCCGTCGGCACCGCCGCCCATGGTGGCCGTGCCACCGGTCACGAGGACCAGCACGCTGCGGGGTCCGGCGAGCCCCAGCCCCGCGGTCACGAGGCCGCCTCCACCTGCGCGCGCAGCGGCACGGGGCGGACGACGCCGGTGCGGACGTCGAGCACGGGACGGTAGCGGTCGTAGAGCGTGACGATCAGCGTCAGGAGGAACACGAAGAAGAAGCCTGCCGTGAGGAAGAAGCGTTCGTTGGTGGGGACGATCAGGCTCGCCGCGAGGACGAGGCCGATGTTGAGCGCGGACAGCACGACGAACGCCGCGAGGACGGAGCGCAGACCGCCGCCGCGACGCGCCGTCCAGAGTCCGATGAAGGAGTTGACGACGATGAGCACGCCGCAGCTCACGGCGATCTCGACCGGCGTCGCCGTCACGCTCGGGACGATGTTGGCGATGATCATGCTCACGAGCGCGACCACCACGACCTTCTCGAGGAGCCAGCTGTCGAAGACCCGCCCGTAGGCGACACGCAGCGCGGCGCGCTCGCGCTCGTCGTCGATCGCGGTGGGGATCGCCCCGGCGGCGAACGCCCAGGGGTGGTCCGCCGGAGCGAGCCGCGGGCGGACGACGAACCACAGCACGGCGGCCAGCGCGAGGACGGCGACCACGAGCGCCGGCGTGAACCACGGCACGTCACGCATGGTGTCGGTCAGGTCGAGCTTGAAGACGTGGATCCACGCCTCTTGCGGGAGCTTGATGACGACCCAGATCACTGCCGCAGCGGCGATCCACCAGCGCAAGGAGAAGCGTTTCGGGTCCCATCGGGTGCGCACGATCTCGTAGAAGATGAAGAAGTACTCGAAGGTGTTGGGGAAGATCAGCAGCAGCCACCGGTGCGTCCCGCCGGTGAGCTCGAAGATCGCGGTCCCGACCAGGCGGTAGTAGAAGAGGAACCGCGCCACCTCGAAGGCCGGGCGGCTCGCCCAGTTGCGCATCGTCGAGACGTACGCGAGCGCGAGGTAGTAGATGTCCAGCGCCTTGTCGTAGCTCTGGTAGTGCGACAGGTCGAGCGAGGTGAAGGTCTGGAAGATCGTCTGGTCCACGCCGTCGAGCAGCATGCACGCGACGATCGCCGGGAGCGGGAACTTGAAGACCAGCAGCGGGACGAGGAGCCGTGCCGCGACGACCGCCCAGAACACCACCTGGTCGAGTGAGTCTCCGCCCAACGCGCGCTCCCCTCAGGACGGGAGGCGCACCCTGCGCCGCCATGGTTGTGCGGAGGCGATCCTAGCCGTCGTGGCCGCCCTCAGGCATCCCCTGTTGCGACGCCGCGCCGTGGAGGTCCGCCCACATCCGCGCGAGCCGGTGGTCGGCGCGCGTTCGCTCCAGGAAGGCCAGCCGTGCCGTCTTCCCCGGGAGGCTGACCTGCGCGCCGCCGGTGAACCCGAGCCTCTCGAGCACGCGCAGCACACGGACGTTGCGCACGTCGGGCTCGACCACGATCCTGCGGGTGGACGCAGGCCCCAGGACGAATCCGACGAAGGTCTGCAGCATCACCGCCCACTGCTGCTCGCGGGTCCCGACGTGCTCGCCGAGGAAGAGGTGCAGGCCCACGTCACCGGGTTCGGGGTCGTAGTACTCCCCCACCGGGTCGTGCTCGGGCACGTAGGTCTGGATCAGCGCGAACGGGTCGCCGTCGCGGCACACGAGGTACGCGTGGTGGGTCGTGAGCCCGTCGACGTACGCGTAGAGGTCGCGCAGCTCCTGCGCGTCCAGGTCCTGAAGCCCCCAGAAGCGCGCGCGGTCGGCGGTGACCCACCGGTGGAGCAGGTCGAGGTCTCCGTCGGGGTCGAGCACCCGGACGGTCACCGTCCCGAACCCGTCCACGTGGTCGGTGTGCACGACCTCGCCGCGTGCACCTGCCGTCAGACGGGCGTCCACCTCCGCGCTCATGCCAGCGCCTCCTCGCTCAGGGCTTCCCAGGCGGTGACGACCGGTGTCGTGCCTGCGTCGAGCCAGGTCTCGAGCTGGTCGGTGGCGTGCGGGCTGTGCGGGGCGCCGGCCGCACCGAACGGGACACCCCAGCGGCTGGCGTCGCGGTCGGCGAGGTCCCAGACCCAGCGGGCGACCGATCCTCGCCAGCAGCGGTCGCTGACCCCCGGGGTGCTCGCCGTCGCGCGGACGGTGTCGGTGTCACCGGACAGCGCTGCCGCCGCGACGTCGGCGAAGGACGCGTCTGGGACACCGGCGAGCACGTGCACCGGGTCCAGGCGGTGGCGCTCGCCCCACGGCTCCGGCGGCTGCGCGGCGACGTCGTCGAGCGCGTCGCGTGCCAGCGCAGCGGCGTCGACGCCGAGCGACGCCGCCGGTCCGAGGCCGTCGAGAAGGTCGAGCAGGCCGTCGCCGACGCGTGCCCGCACGTCCATCCAGGGCGCGTAGACGTCCCCCATCCCGTGCGGCGCGTGCAGCGGAGCGAGGGCGGGCAGCGCGGCCACCTTCTGGACGAGCGCCGACCGCCACGCGGCGTACGCCCCGGCGTCCTCGCTGTCGGCCGTCATGTCGCGGTCCCACCCGCGCAGGCGCGCGGCGAGGGCACGCGCGGCAGGGGTGAGCGCGTCGTCGTGCGCGTCGGGGAGGTGCCGCAGCAGCGCGTCCGCACCGAGCGAGACCGTGTCGCCGTGGATCGACGCCATCTCCTCGACGCCGACCGGCTCGTCCTCCAGCGCCGCCAGGCGCCTACGGATCCGCTCCGCACGGTACGGCGCTGCGTACGCGTAGCCGAACGACCGCTCGGGGTCGTCGGGGCGTTCGTTCGCGTCGACGGCGTGGTCGTCGACGCGACGGGCCGGTGGCATCGCCTGCCAGGCGACGCCGGCCGCGCCGTCGCTCCAGGCGTCGCGCGGGAGCCGCCTCGCGGCGGCGCCGGTGTCGGGCACGCGCCCCGCCGTGAGGCTGAGCGTCGTGCCGTCGCGGTCAGCCACCAGCACGCGGTTCACGGGGTCGACCCATCTGGCGAACGCCGTGGCGACGTCGTCCGCGCAGCGCGCCCGCAGCAGCTGCCGTAGCGCGGCGATGCCGAGGTCCGCGCCCGCCCGGGCGGGGAAGCGGACGGAGTACGCGGCACGCTCGGTCCCGTACGCGGGCAGGGCGTCGAGCCCCGCGACGACGACACCGCGCGACGTCTCCACCCAGGGCACCTCGAGCGAGGCACCGCCGCGCACCTCGACTCGCTCCGTCCCCCAGGCGGCTGGCTCCCACCCCGCCGGACCGTACGCCTCGACGCCGCCGTCGGTGGTTCCTCTCAACCGCTCGCGGAAGACGTCGACGTGGTGCGCCATCGCGTTCGTGATGCCCCACGCGACGCTCCCGGCATGGCCGAAGTGGGCGATGCCGGGCACGCCGGGGAACGCCAGCCCCACCACGTCGGTGCCGGGGCAGGCCAGCCGGACCTGCTGGTAGACACCGGGGATCTCGATCACGCGGTGCGGGTCGCCGGCGAGGAGCGGGAGTCCGGACCGCGTGCGGGAGCCGTGCACCGCCCACGCGTTGCTCCCCGAGCCACCCGCATCGGACTGGAAGAGGTCGACGACGTCCTCGCCGTGCGTCCGACCGAGCGAGCGGAGCACGTGCTCGCGCCACAGCAGCCCGGGCAGGTCCGAGAAGAGCACGTGCGCGACGTGCAGGACCCCGAGCGGCGCCCAGTCCGGCCATCGGGCCTCGGGCAGCACCGCGTTCACCCCGCCGACGTAGGACGCGACCCACTCCTGGTCGTCGCGTGCGAGGGCGTCGTACGCGGCGCGGGCCGTGTCCGCGAGACGCGCCTGGCGAGCGAACACGTCCCACGGCACCCCCGCCGCGCCGAGGCGCGCAGCGAGACGGCCCTCGGTACGCAGGTGCTCGAGCTGGATCTGGTCGCCGCGGTCACGCGCCGTCACGCGGCCCTGCGCCTCGGCCAGCTCCAGCCAGGAGTCCGCCCGCACGTGAGGGATGCCGCAGGCGTCGCGGTAGAGCCGGGCGGTCACGCGGGCACCCTTGCGCCGGCGCGCGCGATCGGGTTCGTCAGCGTCCCGGCGTAGATCAACGACTCCGACTGGCTGGCGAGATCGACCATCTGCAGAGTGTTGCGCAGCTGGAGCCGGTTGAGGCACGAGTGGGCGAACCGGTCCGCGCGCAGGTCGACGCGCGACGCGAGCCCAGGGTGCTCGGTGGCGTACCGGTCGACGCAGGCGGCGACCAGCGCCCAGAAGCGGTCCTCCGTCAGCACGCCGTCGACGTGCAGGATGCCGGCGAGGTGGCGCAGGACCCCGTCGAAGACGTCGGTGAAGACCGCGAGCGCCTGCTCGTCGGCGTCGACCGGCTGGCGGATCCGGGCGACCTCCTCGGGCAGCTCGTGCGCGCGGAGCAGGGCGACCTCCTCACCGATGTCCTTCATGAGCGCGCGCCGCGGGACGTGGTCGGAGATCAAGAGGATCACGTTCTCGCCGTGCGGCATGAACGCCAGGTCGTGCGCGAGGAGGCAGTGGACCACCGGGCGCAGGTAGGCGTGGAGGTACTGCGCGACCCACTCCTCGGCGCCGATCCCCGCGGCGCGGACCATCGCGGATGCGTACGCGACGCCGTCGTGGTCGCGGTGCAGGAGCGAGGCCATGGTGGCCAGCCGCTCACCGGTGCCGACCCGGGTCACCGGACTCTCGCGCCACAGGGCGGCGACCATCTTGCGGTGTGCCGACGGTGTCGGGGTGCGGTGGTAGACGTCGCCGGTGTAGCCGATCGCGGCGCGCTCGCGCAGCACCCCGAAGCCGCACGCCGTCAGCGTCTCGTCGCCCTCGACGAGGGCCGCCACCCAGTCGTTGATCGCCGGGGTGGCCCGCATGTACGCAGGCGACAGTCCGCGGAGGAACCCCATGTTCTGGATCGCGAGCGCGGTCTTCACGTAGTGGCGGTCAGGGCGCGAGAGGTTGAACATGGTCCGGATCGACTGCTGCGCCTGGTACACGTCCTTCCCCGGTCCGAGCGGGACGAGGTCACGTCGCGCGACCTCCGGCGCGAAGGTGACCGCGAGCCGCGCGTCCCACTGCCACGGGTGCACCGGCAGGAGCCGGTACGCCGCCGGGTCGACGTCGGCGTCGGCGAGCGCCGCGGTGAACCGCTCGCGCTCGCCCGCGTCGAGCTCGCCCTCGTACAGCGCGTGCTCGTCCAGACCTGCTCCGAGCGCGAGGTTGCTCGCGTCGCGGCGCACGGCGACCCAGTGCAGCGCGAAGGGCCGCCCCACCTCGGGGGCGTAGCGGCGGTAGGCGTCGAGCCCGAACCCGATACGGCCGTTGTTCGCCACGAACCCGGGGTGGCCCTCGGTCATCGCGGACTCGACCGTCTGGAGGTCGGCGGTCAGGAGGGCGTCCGCCGACGGCCCGCCCGCGTGGCGCTTGTACGCCGCGGAGGCGAGCGTGGCGGCGATCTCCTCGAGGTAGGTGGAGAGGAGGTGCTCCGGGATCTCCAGGAGCGGCTGCAGCTCCAGGACGAGGGCGCTCGCGTCGAGGTCGGCGGGGCTCCCGTCGACGAGCCGGCTCAGCGAGCGCTCGTCGACGACCCAGTGCTCGAGCTGGAGACGCTGCGCGGCGAACCGGTAGACCACCGCCCCGTCGCACAGGGCGACCTCGTAGCGTCCGTCGCCGACCGCCTCCGGCGCCAGCAGCCGCTCGTGGGAGAACTCGGCGAGCGCCTTCGCCACGAGGTGACGCTGGGCGTGCGCCATCGCCTCCGGGTTGAGGTGGGCGGCGTCGTACGTCATCGGTCTCCTCCTGCGAGTCGGCTGGCGGCGAAGTCGGCGCGCGTGCACACCGAGAGGCGGGCGGTCTTGTCACCGAGCGGGACGTCGCGCACCACGCGGAACCCGGCGTCGGCGTTCTTGCGGGCGATGGCGTCGTTGCGCACGTCGGGCTCCACGACCACGCGCTGCGCACCCAGCGTGTCGAAGCACAGCCGCATCACCGCGGCCATCACGTGGCCGGTCAGCCCGTGCCGCGGTCTCCCCCGTGGCGCCGACACCAGCACGTGCATCCCGAGGTCGCCGGGCTGCGCGTCGTGGACGTCGGTGAGCAGGACGTGGGCGGGGTCGTACGTCTCGGCGAAAAAGGTCGACGCGTCGCCCACGGAGCCGAGCCACGCCGCCTGGTGCGGGTCGGCCTCGATCGTCTCGAGGTAGTCGTGCACCTGGCCGACGTCGAGGTCGCCCATCTGCCAGAACGCGGCGTGCGGGTCGCGCAGCCAGCTCTGCAGCAGCGCGGCGTCGCGCGCCGGCTCCGCGGGCCGCACGACGATCTCGCCCACGGCGGTGGCCGTCGTCATGCGTGCGGTCATCGCCGGCCCACCCCCGCATCCGTGCGGGTCCCCACGGGCTCCGCGCCGGCGGGCACGCCGAACTCCTGGAAGGCGATGCGTCGCTCGATCGGGTAGACCTCGCGCCCGGTGATCGCGGCCAGGATCGTCGAGCTGCGCCACGGGCCGAACCCGAGGTCGGGCGCGGTGACGCCGTGCGTATGCTCCTCGCCGTTCTGCACGAACACCCGACGCCGATCGCCGTCCACGGCGTAGTCGCGGCCGACCGCGAAGCGTCCGAGCTCGTCGAACGCAAGGAGGTGGCGTACGGGGTCCACGAAGGCGGGCACCGTGGCCGCGTACCCGGTCGCGAGGACGAGTCGCTCCGTGCGGCGCTCGTACTCCTCGCCGAGCTGGTCGTGGCGCAGCCGCAGCACGTACTCCTCCCCCGTCCACGCGGCACCGACCAGCGCCGTGTCGGTGAGCAGCGTCGTCGGGACGGGCCGCTCGACGCTCTTGCGGTAGAGGGTGTCGTAGATGTCGTCCACGAGGTCCCCGCTGATGCCCTTGTAGAGCGCGCGCTGCTCACGCCCGAGGAGCTGGCGCAGCTCGAGCGGCAGCGCGTGGAAGTGGTCGGTGTACTCCGGCGAGGTCATCTCCAGCGTCAGCTTCGTGTACTCCATCGGGAAGAACCGTGGCGAGCGCGTGACCCAGTCGAGCCGGTACGCGTGGTCGTGCACGTCCTCGAGCAGGTCGCGGTAGATCTCGGCCGCGGACTGCCCGCTCCCGACGACGGTGATGCTGCGCGCCTCGCGCAGGGCCTCGCGGTGCGGGAGGTAGTCGGCGCTGTGCAGCCAGGGGCCGTCGAGCCCGTGCGCCGCCGTCGGGACCACCGGGCGGGTGCCCGTGCCGAGCACGACGTGGCGGGCACGGTACGTCTCGGTGGTGCCGTCGGCGCACCGCGCGTGCACCACGTACGTGTCGTCGCGCGGGTCGTAGGTGACAGCCTCCACGTGACGCCCCCACCGCAGGGCGTCGAGCTGGTCGGCCGCCCACCGGCAGTACGCGTCGTACTCGGCGCGCAGCGGGTAGAAGCTCTCACGGATGTAGAACGGGTAGAGCCGGCCGGTGGCCTTGAGGAAGCTCAGGAACGAGAACCGCGAGGTGGGGTCCGCCATCGTCACCAGGTCGGCGAGGAACGGGACCTGGATGGTCGAGCCCTCGAGCATCATCCCGGGGTGCCAGCGGAACTCCGGCGCGGTGTCGAGGAAGACGGCGTCGATCTCGTCCAGCGGGTCCGCGAGGCACGCGAGCCCGAGGTTGAACGGCCCGATGCCGATGCCGACGAGGTCGTAGGTCATCGGGCCACCTCCACCGGGCGGCGACGGTGGGCCGACCCCTCCGTCTTCACGAGCTCGAGCACGCCGCGTACGTCGTCGAGGGTGGCGTCGGGGTTCAGCAGGGTGAGCTTGAGGCACGGCCGGCCGTCGAGGACCGTCTTGGCGACCATCGCGCGCCCGGAGGCGAGCAGGGCGGCCCGGACCTCGGGCACGAGCCGGTCGGCCTCCGCGTCGGACGTCCCGGACGGCTGGTAGCGGAACAGCACGGTGCTCAGGTCCGTCCGTGCGAGCAGGCGCAGGTCCGGGTCCGCGTCGACGACCCGGTGGACGTCGGCCGCGAGGTCGAGGACGCGGTCGAAGAGCGCGCCGACGCCGTCGGCACCGAGCGCCCGCAGCGTCACCCACAGCTTGAGCGCGTCGAAGCGTCGCGTGGTCTGGAGCGACGTGTCCACCAGGTTCGGCTCCTCGGCGTCGTCGGGGTTGAGGTAGGCGGCGTGCCATCCGGTGCGTGCGAGGTCGGCGGGGTCTCGGACGACCAGCGCACTCGACGAGACGGGTTGGAAGAAGCTCTTGTGGAAGTCGACCGTGACCGAGCGGGCGCGCTCGATGCCCGCGAGCAGGTGGCGTCGCGTCGGCGAGACGAGGAGCCCGCAGCCGTAGGCGGCGTCGACGTGCAGCCACGCCCCGACGGCGTCGCACGCGTCGGCGACCGCGTCGAGCGGGTCGAGGCACCCGCGGTCGGTCGTCCCCGCCGTCGCCACCACCGCCATCGGGATCCGGTCGGTCCGTGCGATGACGTCGAGCGTCATCGTGAGCGCCGCGGGGTCCATGCGCCCGTCGCCGTCGGTGGGCACGGTGACCACGGCGTCCTCCCCTAGGCCGAGGAGGAGTGCCGACTTCTGGACGCTGAAGTGGCTGCCTTGCGTGGCCACGACGAGGAGACGCTGCTGCAGGGAGGCGCGCTCGGCACCGGTGAGGACGCCCGACCCGTGCACGGCGAGCGCGTGCTCGCGGGCGAGGAAGAGCGCGTGCAGGTTGGACTGCGTCCCGCCGGAGGTGAAGACGCCGTCGCCGCCGTCGAACCCGATCCGGCGCGCCGTCCATCCCACGAGGCGACGCTCCATGAAGGTGGCGACCGTCGACTGGTCGTAGGTGTCGACCGAGGTGTTCACCGCCGCCAGCACCGCCTCGGCGGCGACGGCGGCGACCGCCACCGGGCAGTTGAGGTGCGCCGCGTACGCGGGATGGTGGAACCACACGGCGTTCTCGACGAACATCGCGTCGATCTCGCGCAGCGCGCGCGCCTCCCCGACAGGGGCGTCGTCGAGGTCGACGTCGGCGACGAGGCGCGCGAGGGCGTCACGGGGTCTGCCGGAGAACGGCGCAGCGACGGAGGCGACCCGTGCGGCGAGTCGCTCGACGACCTCGTGGAGAGTGTCGGCGTAGTGTGCGGACGTCTGGTGCGTCAGCAGGGCGGACCGAGTCATGCGGGCTCCTTCGGCGGTGGGACAGGAGACGCTTGTTAGGTATGGCTTGCCTAAGTTAGCGCAAGCTGGAGTCATGCGCTCGTGCACTGCGTCACATCGCATACGGTGTCGGAGTGAGTGCTCCCCAAGCGCCTGAGGGCGTACGCGACAACACCCGGGCCGTCGAGGACGGGGTGGTGACCGACTTCCGCGACCGCATGACGTACGGCGGCTATCTCGACCTCGACACGCTCCTGTCGGCGCAGCGGCCGGTCAGCCGGCCCGAGCACCACGACGAGCTCTTGTTCATCGTCCAGCACCAGACGACCGAGCTCTGGCTCAAGCTCGTGCTCCACGAGCTGGAGAGCGCGTGCCGGCTGCTGCGCGCCGACGAGCTCGGCCCCGCGCTCAAGCGGGTGGCCCGCGTCAAGCACGTCCAGGCGACGCTCGCCGAGCAGTGGTCGGTGCTGGCGACGCTCACGCCGTCGGAGTACGCGCAGTTCCGCGGGGTCCTCGGCAACGCCAGCGGCTTCCAGTCGTACCAGTACCGCGCCGTCGAGTTCGTCCTCGGCAACAAGAACGCCGCGATGCTCAAGGTCTTCGACGCCGAGCCTGCGCACCAGGCGATGCTGCGACGCGTCCTCGAGGAGCCGACGCTCTACGACGAGTTCCTGCGCTACCTCGCCCGCGCCGGCTACGCCATCCCGGAGGCCGTGCTGGAGCGCGACGTGACCAAGGCATGGACGTTCACCGCCGACCTCGTGCCCGTCTTCACCGCGATCTACGCCGACACCGAGGCGAACTGGTCCGCGTACGAGACGTGCGAGGAGCTGGTCGACCTCGAGGAGAACTTCCAGCTCTGGCGGTTCCGCCACCTGCGCACCGTCGCCCGCATCATCGGGCACAAGCGTGGCACCGGCGGGTCGAGCGGCATCCCGTTCTTACAGAGGGCGCTCGACCTCACGTTCTTCCCCGAGCTCTTCGCCGTCCGGACCGAGATCGGCTCGTGAGTCCGGAGCGCGTGCCCGCGCGGGTCGTCGACCACCACGTCCACCTCCAGCTCGTCGACGTCGCGGCGCTCGGGGACTCCGATCTCGCGGGCGTGGTCGACCTCGGGGCGAATCCGACGGTCGTCGCCGGCCTCGCCGGTTCGCTGTCGGCCGCCGGCGGCCTCCAGGTCTCCTACGTCGGGTCCTTCCTCGCTGCGCCGGGCGGCTATCCGTCCGACCGCGCATGGTGCCCGCCTGGTGCGGTGCGCGAGGTCCTCTCCCCCGCCGACGCCGGTCTCGCGGTGGCCGAGCAGGTCTCGGCCGGCGCCTCGGCCGTCAAGGTGACCCTGCACGCCGACGCCGGGCCCGCGCTTGACGCCGCGTCCCTCGCCGCGATCGTCATCGCGGCGCACGCGTACGAGGCACCCGTGCCGGTCGTCGCGCACGTGGAAGGTGCTGGCACGACCGAGCTCGCGATCGCCGCCGGGGTCGACGCGCTCGCCCACACCCCGTGGACGGAGCGGGTCGACGACGCCCTGGTCCGGCGCGCTGCCGAGGCAGGCCAGGCGTGGATCTCGACGCTCGCGATCCACGCCGACGACCCGGACGCCGAGGCCGTCGCGCTGGACAACCTCGCCCGGTTCTTCGCGGCAGGCGGCCGCGTCCTCTACGGCACCGACCTCGGCAACGGCGACCTCCCGCTGGGGATCAACGACGTCGAGATCGCCGCCCTGCGCAGAGCCGGCCTCGACGACGCCGCGCTCGCTGCCGCACTGAGCGACCCCTGGCCCCTCACCCAGTAGCCCCGAGCCACCCCTCCGGCCGGTCGAGTAGCCCCGAGCCGCCCCTCCGGCCGGTCGAGTAGCCCCGAGCCGCTAGGCGAGGGGCGTATCGAGACCCCGCCGCAGACTGCTTGTACCTGCCACCGGTCGCTCAGGTCGCGGGGCGATCCGGAGCGACCGGTTGAGTTCCGTCCTGCGACGAGAGCGCCGTCGATATCAGGGCGCTCTGTTCAGGCTCTGCCTCTCGCAACCTCGGTGGCGCCGGGGACCAGGCTTTGAGGTGTTGCAGGACGTCCCCGTAGAACGAGTCGACAAGGTCCAGGACAGAGTCGATGAAGGAGCCGCGACCTCGTCCGCGTTTCGCACCCATGGGCGCTGTGACTGCGACCCGGAACGACTTCAGCTCTCGCGCGGGGTCCAGAACCAGGAGCTTGGGGTCCTCGCGGACCATGCTCAGCAGCTCCGCGGCTCCAGCACCGCGGGACCTGGCTGCGAATACCTCGACGCGGGTGTTGTCGGGTGCGTGCTTGAGCTGGCGCACTAGCCAGTTCACTCGTGTAAGGGGGCGACCGTTCCCCGGAGCGTCGATGTCGACCGAGCAGGTGATCCGGCCAGCCCGCAGGTCAGCGCGGACGTCGATTGGACCGACTGTGTTCGGAATGCGGATCGATCCCGAGAAGCTGCTCGTGGTCACGAGCTCGTCGAGCAGCCGCTGCGATCGAAGGCCGGGGTCACCCAGTTCCTTTCGACTGATGACAGGCACGACGTCGGTGCCGAGCTGCCGCCCCAGTCGAAGGCTGGTGAACCGCAGTAGCGCGTCAAAGCGCTCGACAACCGTCTGTGCACCTTTGTCGGTGGCTCGGAGGGTTCCCGCCGAGACTCCCTCCCGAACCGCAACCCAGCTGGAGCCCATGTCATCGAACTCCAGTGCCCCGGATCGCGGGTGCTCGAGGTATCGGATCAGTTCGCCGAGAATCCACGCCTGCTCCGGATCGGAAACTCCGTGGTGCTACTTCTGCATCACCACGGTCGCGACGATGTACGACCACGACCAATGGTGAAGTGCGACCTTTCGAAGCTTTCTTTTGTCGACCTTCGTCGGATGTTGTCCCGGCATCGGGGGAAATCTCGTTGCTCACCGTGACCACCGCATCAAAGCCCTGCTCCCGCGCGACGTCGAGGTAGTGCTCCAGCTGATCGGTACGGAGTTCGTTCTTTCCAGTCTTCACCTCGACGAGCGCCGTCCACTCCCTGCTACCTCGTCGGACGCGAATCAAGCCGTCGGGGATCACACGTGCATCACCGAGAAGAAACGGGACTTCGATGAACGTCTCTGCACGACCAGCAGGAGCGCCCACGTCCTTCAGAAGTGCCCGACCGAACTCGTCGACTGCCGCAAAGACCGCAAGCAGCGCCGATGTCGCACGGCGCTCTTGCTCCTCTGCCCCGTTGATCCCCGACGTGGGAATCAAACGGGCTTGGTGCCAGGTCTCCTCAGTCACAACGCCCCCATTCGTCGTCAACGCGAAATGTCCGCGATGATAGTCCGAGAAGGTAGGCGCTGCACCGTATTCCGTCGTTTTGATCAGGCGAATCGCGGCCACCAGGACGCCAGGGAGGGGGCGCGAACACCACGCCGTGCGCCACTACCCGTCTGACAGACTCGGCCCCGGTCCGTCCGCGACATCCCGAGGAGTGCAGATGACGTCCACCGTCCCCGCCCTGGTGACTCCGTCCGCCGGTGCGCCGTTCGCGCGTGCGAGCGTCGAGCGGCGCGACGTCGGCGAGCACGACGTCCTCATCGACATCGCGTACGCGGGCATCTGCCACTCCGACATCCACCAGGCGCGCGAGGAGTGGGGCGCGTCGATCTTCCCGATGGTCCCCGGCCACGAGATCGCCGGCGTCGTCCGCGAGGTCGGCGCGGGTGTCACCCGGCACGCGGTCGGAGACCGCGTGGGCGTCGGGTGCTTCGTCGACTCGTGCCGCGCGTGCGCCCCTTGCCTCGCCGGCGAGGAGCAGTTCTGCGAGCGTGGCAACGTCCCGACCTACAACGGCCGGGGCGCCGACGGGTCGCCCACGTACGGCGGCTACGCCACGCAGATCGTCGTCGACGAGAGCTACGTGCTCCGCATCCCCGAGGGGATCGCTCTCGACGTCGCCGCGCCGTTGCTGTGCGCGGGGATCACGACCTACTCGCCGCTGCGCCACTGGGGGGCCGGCCCCGGCACGAAGGTCGCCGTCGTCGGGATGGGCGGGCTCGGGCATCTCGCGGTCAAGATCGCGCACGCCCTGGGTGCCGAGGTCACCGTGCTGAGCCACACGCTGAGCAAGAAGGACGACGGTCTGCGCTTCGGCGCCGACCACTACGAGACCGGGGACCGCGACACGCTACGGCGCCTGCGCGGGACGTTCGACCTCATCGTCAACACCGTGTCGGCGGACCTGCCTGTCGACGCCTACCTCCGTACGCTCGCGCTCGACGGCACGATGGTGTTCGTGGGCGCCCCCGAGAACAAGCAGCAGTTCTCCGCCTTCTCCCTGATCGGCGGCCGTCGCCGCCTGGCGGGGTCCAACATCGGCGGCATCCGCGAGACCCAGGAGATGCTCGACTTCTGCGCCGAGCACGGCATCGGGGCCGAGATCGAGACGATCACCGCCGACGACGTCGACAAGGCGTACGACCGCGTGGTCGCCTCCGACGTGCGCTACCGCTTCGTCATCGACACCGCCACCATCCCTGCCTGATCGGCGGCGAGGGCTGATCATGCACGTATGACCGTCCTCGCGTTCGTCTTCGCTGCCCTGGCCGCGCTGCTCCACGTCTGGATCTTCGTGATGGAGTCGCTGCGGTGGGAGCACCCACGCACGCGGCGTACGTTCCAGATGAGTGCGACCGAGGCCGCGGCGACGCGGGAGATGGCGTTCAACCAGGGGTTCTACAACCTCTTCCTCGCCGTCATGGCCCTCGTCGGTCTGGTGCTCCTGGCCAGCGACGAGACGCCGGTCGGACGGGCGCTGATCCTCGCCGGGTGCGGGTCGATGCTCGGCGCCGCTGTCGTCCTCGTCGCCCGCTCGCCCGAGCGCCTGCGCGCCGGGCTCGCCCAGGGCACCGCCCCGTTCCTCGCCGTCGTGTTCGTCGTCCTCGCCGCCGTCGTGTGACGCCGGGCCGGATGCTCAGCCGGCGACGGCGGCCGCCATCCGCTCCACGACCTCCGACAGGATCGCGCGCGAGGTCGCGAACGTGACCCGAGCATGCCCCGCACCGCCCGTCCCGTACGGCAAGCCGCCGCTGAGCGCCACCCTCCCCCGCTCGAGCAGCACCGAGGCGGGGTCGTCCCCCAGGTCGAGCGCGCGGCAGTCGAGCCAGCCCAGGTACGTGGCCTCCGACGGCACCCACCTCACCGCAGGCAGTCGCGCGTCGAGCTCCTTGGCGAGGTGGTCGCGGTTCTCCTCGAGCCCGCGGAGGACCGCGTCGAGCCAACCGCCTCCCTCCCGCAGCGCCGCCGTGTGCGCGATCAGGCCGAGCTGACTCGCTCCGTGCCCCACGACCTCGGGCATCCGCGCGAGGTCGGCGTACGCCGACGGTCCCGCCGCGACGACCGCCGCCTTCGCCCCCGCGAGGTTCCAGGCCTTGGAGGCCGACAAGACGGCGAACGCGTCGTCGCTCCCGTCGACCGAGAGGTAGGGGGTGAACGTCGCCCCGTCGAGCACGATCGGCGCGTGGATCTCGTCGGAGACCACGCGGACCCCGTAACTCCGCGCCAGCTCGGCGACCGCCGCGAGCTCCGTACGCGTATGGGCGACCCCGGCCGGGTTCTGCGGGTTGCACAGCAGGTAGGCCGCCGGTCCCCCACCGGCGACGGCGTCCTCGAAGGCGGCCCCGAGCGCGTCGAGGTCCAATCGGCCGTCCTCCCCGAGCGGCGCCTCGCGCACCTCACGGCCGGTCTTCGCCATGAAGTCGAAGAACGGCGGGTAGACCGGCGTGCTCACGACGACCCGCGACCCCGGCGCGGTGACCAGGCCGACGACCTCCGTCAGACCGGTCATCACGTCGGCGACCATGAGGGTCCGGCCGACGTCCAGACCGTCCCAGCCCCACCGCTGCGACGCGAACGCGGCGAGCGCCTCCGCGTAGGCGTCACCGAACGCGTAGCCGGTGTCACCGCGCCGGACGGCGTCGGTGACCGCACGGACGACCGGCTCGGCCAGAGGGACGTCCATCTCGGCGATGAAGGCAGGGAGCACGTCCGGCGGGTGCAGGCGCCACTTCACGCTGGTGCGGCCTCGCAGGTCGGCGAGGGTCAGCTCTTCGAGCGGGTTCGCGATGCTCATCGCCTCCATCCTCGTACGCCGCACCAACCGTCAGCGCGTGACCTTCAGGCGGAGCACACGGCGCGGGCTGACGGCGTCGCGGTAGGAGCCGCGGGCCGGCCGGACCTCGACGTGCAGGTGCGGTCCGTCCGGAGCCCCGCGGGCACCGCTGCGGCCGACAAGGTCGCCCTTGCGCACGCGGTCGCCGTGGGAGACCACTCGTCGCGAGAGGTGGCCGAGCAGGACGTCGCGTCCGCGCGAGCGGATGATGACCGCCCGGTCGCCGTACGCCGACCCGATCCCCCTCGTGACGACGCGTCCCGCCACCCCGGCGTACACGCGCGTGCCCTTCGGCATGGCGAGATCGAGCCCGTGGTGGAACCCCTTGCGGCCGCTGCAGCGCGGCGACGGCGCGTACCAGGGGGCGCTGGTGCAGCCGTACGGGATCATCCGCCGGTGGGCACCGGCGAACCAGCGGGACGTGTAGCAGCGCCTGTCGGTCGTCCAGAACCGCTTCACGCCGGTGGGGGTGCGGCGCGGCCCGACCTTGCAGGCGGGCGCCCTGGCCACGTCCACCGAGGGTGCCGACACCGCGACCGTCGGCGTCGTGGCGGACACCGACGGAGAGGCGATCCGCACCGGGGACGCATCTGTCCCGGCACACCCCGCCAGCACGAGCATGCACGCGCTCGTGGTCAGGACGGCGGCAGGACGCATCTCTGCAACCTACGCCCCGGTCGGCCTCTCGTCAGGCCGAGCCGGAGCGTCCGGCTGCAAGGCGTGCCAGGTCGGCGGTGCGGCCCACGTGTCGCAGCTTGTCCGGGTTGACCACCGACCACACGTGGGCGATCCGCCCCTCGACGACGTCGAGGCCCATCACCGCGATGATCCCGCCCCCGACTTCGGCCGCCGCCGACACCACGACACCGGGTCCGCCGTTGACGCTCGTCCCCTCGATCGCGACCGGCAGACCTCGCCGGGTGAACCCGGCGAGCAGCCGTGCGACGGCGTCGCGACCGGCGACGGGCCGCGTGATGGCGAACCCGGGCGGAACGTTGCCGCCACCGTCGCCAGTGAAGACGACGTCCTCGGCGAGCACCTCGGCGAACGCGTCGACGGATCCGTCCTGGCAGGCGGCGAGGAACTCGTCCACGAGCCTCTGGCGGCGCGCGGCGTCGTCGTCGTAGCGGCGCCGCCCGTGGGCGACGTGCCGGCGCGCCCGGGAGACGAGCTGCCGCGTGGCAGCGACCGACCTGCCGAGCACGGAGGCCGCCTCCTCGTGGGAGTAGCCGAAGACGTCGTGCAGGAGGAACGCCGCACGCTCGGCCGGGCTGAGGCTCTCCAGCAGCACGAGGAAGGCCGTCGAGACGTCGTCGGCGAGGGCGGCGTGCGCGTACGCGTCGGGCTGCGGCGTGCTGCCGACGGCGGCCAGCGGCTCGGGCAGCCAGTCGCCCACGTACTGCTCGCGGCGCCGGCGCGACGACCGGAGGACGTCGATGCTGAGTCGTGTCGCGATCGTCGTCGTCAACGCGTCGGGATTGTCGGCGTCGTCGACCGCGAGGAGCCGCACGAGGGTCTCCTGCGCGACGTCCTCCGCCTCGGACACGGCGCCGAGCATCCGGTAGGCCACGGCGAACGCCAACGGGCGGAGTCTCGCGAGGTCGTCGTCCTCGAGCGCGGTCATGACGCGATTCTCTCCGCGGAGGAGGCCACGGCCTCGGGAGCGCGCAGGTGCCTGCGCCGCGCGACCCACGGCGACGGGTGACGGAAGAGGAGACGCGCCGAGTCGAGGACCACGTTCTTGTAGACGATCGCCGTACGTCCGGTGAGGATCTGCTCCTTCGGAGTCCCGTCGGCCCGCAGCAGCTGGACGAGGCCGGAGCGCCGTCCGAGGCTGAGGCACTCGTGCCAGTAGCGGAACCGCACCGAGCGCGGGCGGCCACCCGTGAGCGCGGCCACGACCGACTCAGCAGCCGGCGCGGCGGTGAAGGCACCCGTACGGCATCCCATCGCGAGGGAGTCGCCCCACGGCCCCGCCACGGCAGCGGCGTCACCGACGACCCATACGTCGGGGTGCGACGTCGAGCGCATCGTCGTGTCGACCCGTGCCCGCCCGGCCGCGTCCACCGCGACACCTGACGCGGCGACGAGCGGTGACGGTGCGAAGCCGCCGGCCCAGAAGCACAGGTCGAACTCCACCCGTTCTCCGTCGGCCAGCACGAGGGCGTCCGGCTCCACCTGCGCGACCCGGCCGACCGTCCGTACGACACCGAGGGCGTCGAGCGCGGCGACGAGGTGGGTGCGCGCGGCGGCGGACAACCATCCCCCCGGCTCGCTGCCGCTGACCATCCGTACGTCCAGCGCAGGCCAGCGGTCCGCGACCTCGCTGGCGATCTCGAGGCCGGTCAAGCCACCTCCGCAGACCACGACGCGTCCCGAGGAGGACGCCAGCTCGCCGAGGCGCCGCGCCGCTCCCGCCGCCGCTCCGCGGTCGTCCAGGCGCACCGTGTGCGCGGCCGCGCCGGGGACGGTGTCCGCGGCGATCCTGCTGCCCGCCGCGAGGACCAGCGTGTCGTACGGGAGGACGGCACCGTCGTCGAAGACGAGGCGGTGCGCGTCGGCGTCGACGGACCGGACGCGGGCGATCCGCAGCGTGAGCGCGAGCCCGGCGACGAGGTCGGCGAGCGCCATCGCGCGGATGCTCTGGCCGGTCGCCGCCTGGTGGAGGCGCGGCCGTTCGACGAACTCCGGCGACGCCGCGACGAGGGTGATCGCGACCTCGTCCTGGTAGAGCCGGCGCGCGAGCCGCTGCGCCGCAGCCAGGCCCGCGTAGCCGGCGCCGAGGACGACGATCTGGTGCTTCTCGTGTGTGGTCATGCCCCCTCCGACGGCGAGCACGACCCACGTGTGACACACGCGTCCGGCCGGCAGGTCACGAAGCGTCGTACTGCGCGACCAGCTCCCGGCCGATCCTCAGGAGCTCGGCACGGACCTCCTCCCCCTCGGCCACCTCGACCCGGCCGCCCCACCCGGCGAGCTGCTCGGCGACCGACACCGCCAGGTGCGCCGCGACCCGGACCCGGACACGTCCGTCCGGCCCGGCCTCGCCCGGCACGCAGTGGCGGCCGAAGTGGTCGCGCAGGATCGGCACGGACCGTGCGTCGACGAGGACGACCGCCGAGACGAGGGAGCGGCGTCCCTCCATGGTGTCGACGACCTCCCGCCACGCCTCCTCCAGTGAGAAGTCGTCGGGGCGCTGCGCAGCCTCGTCGGTGACCTCGGCCGTACGGACCCTGTCGACCCGGAACGTCCGGCGACCGCGGTCCGTACCGGCGACGAGGTACCAGACGTCGTCCTTGTCGACGAGTCCCCACGGGTCGACCGTACGGACGCTCGGCGCGCCCGCCCTGCCCTCGTACGTCAGCCGCACGCGACGACGCTGGACCACCGCCGCCTGCAGCGCCTCGAGCACCGGCGGGCGCTCGCGTACGTCGGCGCCCCACGCGGCCGTGTCCACGTGGACCGCGTCGGCCGCCCGCTCGGCGTCGACGCGAAACGTCTGCGGGAGCGCCCGCACCAGCTTGCGCAGCGCCGAGCGCACCTCGGGCGAGAGGGACGCGGCGGGGCCGGCGAGCAGGAAGAGCGCCTGCGCCTCCCCTGCGGTGAGACCGGTCAGGTCCGTGCGCGCACCCCCGACCAGCGACCAGCCCCCGCCGCGGCCGGGCTGCGGGTAGACGGGAACCCCCGCCGTCGACAGCGCCTCGAGGTCGCGGCGCGCGGTCGCGACGGACACCTCGAGCTCCGCGGCGACCTCGGCGGCGGTCACGCGACCGCGCGTCTGCATGAGAAGGAGGGTGGCCACGAGCCGGTCTGCACGCATAACGACGATCGTCGCAAAGAAAGTGCTCATTTGGTGATCACTTTGACGACGAGGATGGAGATATTCCTCCGATGAACGACCTCCAGACAAAGGACAGAGACATGCTTCGCGGACTCGCCACCCTCACGCTCTTCGCCGACGACCTTCCCGCCGCACGCGACTGGTACGCCGAGGTCCTCGGCGTCGCGCCTTACTACGCCTTCCCGAGCGCCGAGGCGCCCGGATACGTCGAGTTCCGGCTCGGCGACCACCAGCACGAGCTGGGGATCATCGACGCCCGGTACGCCCCGCCCGGGCAGACCCGGGGTCCGGCGGGCGTCGTCGCCTACTGGCACGTCGACGACCTCGAGGGCGCGCGCGACCACCTGCTCGCGCACGGCGCCACCGCGCACCTGCCGATCACCGAGCAGGGAGACGGCTCGGGTTTCATCACCGCCTCCGTCGTCGACCCGTTCGGCAACATCCTCGGGATCATGAACAACCCGCACTACCTGGAGATGCTCGAGCAGATGACGGGCGCGAGCGCGCGGGCCTAGATTGCGAAGATGAGCTTCGACGTCGCGCCGGAGTCGTACCAGCGGTTCATGGGCAGGTTCGCCGAGCCCCTCGCCGACCGCTTCGCACCGCTGGGCGACCTCCACCGCGGGGAGCGCGCCCTCGACGTGGGGTGCGGGCCCGGCGCGTTGTCGGAGCGGCTCGTCGCGCTGCTCGGCGCGGACGGCGTCGCTGCGATCGACCCGTCACGCTCGCTCGTCGAGGCCGCCCGGGCACGCCTCCCCGGCGTCGACGTCCGCCGCGCGGCAGCCGAGGACCTCCCGTTCGCGGACGGCGCGTTCGACGCTGCGCTGGCACAGCTCGTCGTGCACTTCATGGACGACCCGGTTGCCGGGCTCAGCGAGATGGCGCGGGTGACCACGCCGGGCGGGCGCGTCGCGGCGTGCGTGTGGGACCACGCAGGAGGGACGGGGCCGTTGTCGACGTTCTGGGACGCCGTGCACGACGTGGACCCCGACGCTCCCGACGAGTCCGGACTCGCCGGGAGCCGCGAAGGCGACCTGGCCCGGCTCCTCTCCCGCGCGGGGCTCGCCGACGTCGAGACCGTCACGCTGACCGTGCGGGTGGCGTTCGACTCCTTCGAGGACTGGTGGACGCCGTTCACCCTCGGTGTCGGGCCCGCCGGCACATACGTCGGCGGGCTCGAGCCCGACGCCGCCGCCACGCTGCGCGAGCGCTGCCGCGCCCTCCTGCCGGAGCCGCCGTTCACCCTCGGCGCCACGGCCTGGGGCGCGTACGGGCGGGTCTGAGGCCCCGGCCTGCGCCACGATTGCCTGGCGGGACGACGGGTACCGGACTCGACATGACCAACGCATCGAACGAACCGCTCGACGTCGGCGACGACGAGGCCATCAACGACGACTCCGCAGAGGCGGACGAGATCCGCTCCTCGGCGTCGACCGGCAGCGCCGGAGACGCCGTGCGCGAGAACCAGGGCGACGACGACCAGGACGCCGAGCCCTCGGGCAACGCGCCGCCGGGAGAGGCGCCGAACGACCCCAGCGGCCGCTGAGGTCACCGCAACGGCCGGAAGAACTCTCGTACGTCCGACACCCACAGGTCCGGCACCTCCATCGCCGGGAAGTGACCACCTCGGTCGAAGGTGGACCAGTGGGTGAGTTCGCCGCCAGGGTCGGCGAACGCCCGTACCGTCGTGTCTGCCGCGAAGACGGCGTACCCCGTGGGCGGAGCCGCCGCGGGTCCTCCTGAGCCGCTCGCGGTGTCGCCGTGCTGCGCGGCCATCGCCTTCCACGCCTGGATGCCTTCGTACGTCGCGTGCGCCGACGTCGCGCCCGCCTGCCGGAACCAGCTGAGCGACACGTTCGTGAGCAGCTGGTCGAGGTCGACCGCCTCCTCGGGGAGCTCCGCCGCAGGGTCGGTCCACTCGTGGAACTTTTCCACGATCCACGCCAGCTGAGCGACCGGAGAGTCGCTCAGGGCGTACGCGAGCGTCTGAGGTCGGGTCGCCTGGAGGTGGAAGTAGCCGAGTCCTTCCTCGCGGAAGGCGTTGAACCTCACGACCCGGTCGCGGTCCTCCCCCTCGAAGTCGTCCGGGTCGAGAGGCGGTCCGAACGGGGTCGAGGCGGCCGTGCCGGTGAGGTGCATCCCGACGACCTGCTCCGGTGCGAGGGTCGCGAGCATCCCCGCAACGCCCGCGCCGGCGTCGGTGGCCTGCAGCCCGTACCGGTCGTACCCGAGGCGACCGGCGAGCTCGGCCCACGCGCCCGCCACGCGGAAAAGGTTGCCCCAGCCGACGTTCAGGGGCGTGGACAACCCGTATCCCGGCAGGGTCGGAACCACGACGTCGAACGCGTCGCCCGCCTCTCCCCCGTGCGCCGCCGGATCGGTCAGCGGCGCCAGGACCCGGAGGAACTCGACCGACGAGCTCGGCCACCCGTGCGTGAGCAGCAGAGGTAGCGCGCCCGGTTCGGGAGAGCGGACGTGCAGGAAGTGGACGTCCTGGCCGTCGACGGTCGTGACGAACTGCGGGATCTCGTTGAGGCGCGCCTCCTGGGCGCGCCAGTCGAAGCCGTCCACCCAGGTGTCCGCGAGCCGGCGGAGGTACTCGGTGGGGACCCCGCGGCTCCAGTCGGAGCCCGCCGAGAAGGCGGGCCAGCGCATGCGCCTGATCCGCTCGTGGAGGTCGTCGACGTCGCTCTGAGGGATGTCGATCCGGTACGACCGTACTGCTGCGTTCTCGTTCATCTGCCGACCGTAGGCGTGCATGCGGAAGACCTGCTTCCGCGTTCAGGGGCAGGATGGGGAGGTGCTCACGACCTCGGCACGGCTGCTCCAGCTGCTCTCCCTGCTCCAGTCCCAGCGCGACTGGACGGGCCCGGCCCTGGCCGAGCGGCTCGCGGTCACGACGCGGACCGTCCGCAGCGACGTCGGACGTCTGCGCAGCCTCGGGTACGTGGTGGAGGCGTCACCGGGAGTCGCAGGCGGGTACAGGCTCGCGCCCGGCGGCACGCTCCCTCCCCTGCTCCTCGACGACGACGAGGCCCTCGCCGTCGCGATCGGGCTGCGGACCACCGCCAGCGGCGTCGACGGGTTCGAGCAGACCGCGCTGAGCGCCCTCGTCAAGCTCGAGCAGATGCTGCCGAGCAGGTTGCGTCACCGGCTCGTCGACCTCCTCGCAGCCACGGTCGCGCTGCCGGTCGAGTCGGCCGACGTGCCGGTCGACCGCCTGGCCGCGATCGCCGACGCCGTCCGGTCCCGTGAGAGCGTGCGCTTCTCGTACGAGGCCGCCGACGGCACCGTGACCCGCCGGACGGCCGAGCCCCACCGGCTCGTGCACACCCGGGGTCGCTGGTACCTCGCGGCCTGGGACGTGGCGCGCAACCGGTGGCGCACGTTCCGGGTGGACCGGATGCGCTTGCGGACACCCAACGGCCCGCGGTTCGTTCCCCGTGACGAGCCTGACGGAGACCTCGTCGGGTTCGTGGAGCGTGCCGTCGGGACCGCGACGTGGCGGGTGCGCGCCCGCGCGCACGTCCGGTCGCCGGCGGCGCAGATCATCGCGCGGGTCCCGCCGGCCGTCGTCGTGGAGGAGGTGGACGCCGGATCCTGCTTCGCCTACGTCGGTTCGGACTCGCCCGAGCAGCTCGCGCTGTGGCTCGGTCTCCTCGACGCCGACTTCACCGTCGACGGCCCTGCCGAGCTCGCTCCCGCGCTGCACCGCGTCGCTGAGCGCTACGCCCGTGCAGCGTCCGCGCTCGAGGCGCGGACGCAGGACGGCAACGAGGTCGGATCGTAGATCGGATATCCTCGCGGCCGTGCCGAAGACGCTCAGCGAGAAGGTGTGGGACGCCCACGTCGTACGCCGGGGATCCGGCGAGGAGCCCGACCTTCTCTACGTCGACCTCCACCTCCTGCACGAGGTGACGAGCCCGCAGGCGTTCGAAGGCCTCCGGCTCGCCGGGCGCCGCGTACGCCGCCCCGACCTCACGCTGGCGACCGAGGACCACAACGTCCCGACGACCGACCTCGACCAGCCGATCGCCGACCTGCTCTCCCGGACGCAGGTCGAGACGCTGCGGCGCAACTGTGCCGACTTCGGAGTACGTCTGCACCCGATGGGAGACGTCGAGCAGGGCATCGTGCACGTCGTCGGTCCGCAGCTCGGGCTCTCCCAGCCCGGTACGACCATCGTCTGCGGCGACTCCCACACCTCCACCCACGGCGCGTTCGGAGCCCTCGCCTTCGGCATCGGCACGAGCGAGGTCGAGCACGTCCTCGCCACGCAGACGCTCCCCCAGGCGCGGCCTCGGACGATGGCGGTCACGATCACCGGCGGGCTGCCCTCCGGCGTCACCGCGAAGGACCTCGCCCTCGGCCTCATCGCCCGTACCGGGACCGGAGGCGGCCAGGGACACGTCGTCGAGTACCGCGGCCCGGTCGTCGAGGCGCTCTCGATGGAGGCGCGGATGACGCTCTGCAACATGACGATCGAGTGGGGGGCCAAGGTCGGGATGATCGCCCCGGACGAGACCACCTTCGCCTACCTGGAGGGGCGCCCTGAGGCTCCGCGCGGCACGGCCTGGGACGAGGCCGTCGCCCACTGGCGGACGCTGCGCACCGACGACGACGCCACGTTCGACCGGGAGATCGTCCTCGACGCCGGTGGCCTCACCCCGTACGTCACGTGGGGCACCAACCCGGCCCACGGCGTCCCGCTGGGGTCGGTCGTCCCGTCGCCCGAGGACTTCGCCGGCACGGACGCCCAGGCGGCCGCTTCCCGCGCCCTCGACTACATGGGCCTGAGCGCGGGGACGCCGATGCGCGAGGTCGCGATCGACACCGTGTTCATCGGCTCCTGCACGAACGGCAGGCTCGAGGACCTGCGCGCCGCTGCCGCCGTCCTCGAGGGGCGGCGGGTGGCCGACGGGACCCGCCTGCTCGTCGTACCCGGCTCCGCCCGGATCCGACTCGAGGCGGAGGCCGAAGGCCTCGACGCGATCTTCACGGCGGCGGGCGGCGAGTGGCGGGGCGCCGGCTGCTCGATGTGCCAGGGCCTCAACGCCGACCGCCTGAGTCCCGGCGAACGCAGCGCGTCCACGTCGAACCGCAACTTCGAGGGGCGCCAGGGCCGGGGCGGCCGCACCCACCTCGTCTCCCCGCCGGTCGCCGCAGCGACCGCCGTGGCGGGCCGGCTCGCGTCGCCCGCCGACCTCTAGCACCTCCCGAAGACATCGGCGCAAACCCTCTATCATATATTCATCGTCAGCCGACGGAGACGAGAGGGGCCGGCATGCGCGTAGGAGTGGTGCTCGGGACGGGGCACGGCGAGAACGGCACGACCGGTGCGCTGGTCGACGACCTGCTCGCCCGTGTGCGTACGCACACGCCGGTCGAGGTCGACCTGGTGCGCACCGACGAGCTCGCCCTCGGCCCGAGCTGCCCCGCCTGCCTGGCGTGCATGACGGCCGGCGAGCAGGCATGCCCCAACGCCGACAACGCCCAGCCGGCCCGTGCGCTCATGGACGCGGCCGATCTGGTGGTCTTCGCCACCCCCGTCCACAGCTTCACGCTGTCGGCGACGATGAAGCGCTTCGTGGACCACTTCGCCTACCTGATCCACCGGCCGCGTTACTTCGGGACGCCTGCGGTGCTGCTCTCGACCGCCGCAGGCGCCGGGCACGACGCCGCCCTCGGCTACCTGCAGACCGCGATCCGGCGCTGGGGCTTCCACACGGTCGGCCAGCTCGGCGTGAACGGGCCCGGCTTGCAGAAGGCCCCGTACCGCGCCAAGGTCGACCAGGCGCTGGACGAGCTCGCGGCGAGCGCCGTCAAGGCGGTGGAGGACGGCGTCGAGCCGACCCCGACGACGTCGGACCTGATCGGGTTCCGCGTCGCGCGCCTGCTGGTCGAGTCCAGCCGCGACGAGGGGCCGGTCGACGCGGCGTACTGGGACGAGCGCGGGTGGTTCGACGCGGACTGGTTCACCGACGCCAAGGTGCCTCGCCTGCCGAACGCCCTGGCGGGGTTCGTGGAGGGCCGGATCCGCAAGGGCATCGCCAGCGGCTCCGCGAAGCCGTACCGGGGCTGAGCAGGCGCACCCTCATGCCGTCCACCGTCGTTCTCGCACCCCTCTCGGCACGCTCGTCCAACGACCCGCTCGGTCGCCGGCGCCGGCGTCGCCGCAACGCCGCCGTCCTCACCGCCCTCACCGCCGTCCTCGCCGTGAGTGCGGTCCTCGGGGTGGCGATCGGGCCGGTGTGGGTCGCACCCGCTGACGTCGTCCGGATCCTCGTCGGCCATCTGACGGGCTCGCCCGCGGAGGGCCTCGACCTCTCGGCAGACGCGATCGTGTGGGACGTACGGCTGCCGCGCGTGCTCCTCGGCATCGGCGTCGGCGCCGGCCTCGCGGTCTGCGGCGCCGCCCTGCAGGCGATGGTGCGCAACCTCCTCGCCGACCCGTACCTCCTCGGGATCAACTCAGGAGCCAGCAGCGGCGCCGCGGCCACGATCCTCTTCGGAGTCACGCTCGGCCTCGGCGAGCACGCGCTCGCGGGGAGCGCGTTCCTCGGCGCGCTGGCCGCCTCTCTCCTCGTCTTCGTCGTCGCCCGGACCGCCGGACGGATCACGTCCGTACGCCTGCTGCTCACCGGTGTGGCGGTCGGGTACGCCCTGTCGGCGGTCACGAGCTTCCTCGTCTTCGCGTCGGGCTCCGCGGAGGGCGCTCGCTCGGTGATGTTCTGGCTGCTCGGCTCCCTCGCGCTGGCCCAGTGGGGCGGACCGCTCGCCGCCCTGCTCGTCGTCGTGCTCGCCACCGTGCTCGTCCTGACGTTCTGGGCACGGCGCCTCGACGCCCTCGCCATCGGCGACGAGACCGCCCACGTCCTCGGCATCGGTCCCACCCGGTTCCGCACCCAGCTGCTCGTCGTCGTCTCGCTGTGCGTCGGGGTGATCGTGGCCGCCTCAGGGTGCATCGGGTTCGTCGGCCTCGTCGTCCCCCACCTCGCGCGTCGGCTCGTCGGGTCGGCGCACGCGTGGGCCGTCCCCGCCTCCGCGCTGCTCGGCGCGACCTTCCTCCTGTGGGCCGACCTGCTGGCCCGGATGCTCATGCAGCCGCGCGAGCTGCCGATCGGGATCATCGCCGCCCTCGTCGGAGCTCCTTTCCTCCTCCTGCTCATCCGGCGACTCCACCCGTCGTCCTGACCTCCCGCCCGAAGGAGCACCATGAAGCACCGGTCGTCCCGTCACGTTCTCGCCGCCGTCGCTGCAGCGCTGTCGCTGGCGGTCGCCGCGTGCGGCGCCACCCCGGCTCAGGTCGCCGGCGACGCGGCTGCCGCGCCGGAGGGCTTCCCACTCACCGTCACGAACTGCGGGGCGCAGGTCACGTTCGACGCTCCGCCCGAGCGGGTGGTCCTGCTCAGCAGCTCGGCGGTCCCCTTCCTCGCCGACCTCGGCCTGCTCGACAAGGTGGTCGCGCGCGCCGGCGCCTATCCCGCCGCGTACTACGACCAGGAGACGCAGGAGGCTCTCGACGCGATCCCGCTCCTGACCGACGCGCTCGACTCGTCCGGCCACCTGCAGATCTCCAAGGAGACCGTCCTCGCACAGAAGCCCGACCTGGTCCTCGGCGAGGCGGAGAACCTCACCCGGGAGACCCTCGGGGCGGCAGGCATCCCCCTCCTCGACGAGCCCGCGATGTGCCCCGAGGGAGTCACCGACCCGAGCTTCGACGACGTCGCGGAGCAGATGACGGCGTACGCCCGGGTCTTCGGCGTTCCCGAAGCCGGCGCCCGGGCGGCCGAGGCAGCAAACGACCGTGTCGCTGCCGTCCGCGCCGCGATCGCCGACGCCCCGCGCCGCGAGACCCGGACGGCAGCGGTGCTCTACCCCACGGTCGGCGGCGGGACGACCTACGCGTACGGAGCGCACTCGATGGCCCAGCCTCAGCTGGAGGCCGCGGGGTTGGAGAACGTCTTCGGCGACGTGCAGGAGCGGGTCTTCGAGGTGTCGCTCGAGGAGCTCATCGGCCGCGACCCGGACGTGCTGGTGCTCCTCCACTCCGACGGCGACCCCGCTGCCGTGAAGAAGGCGGTGACCTCGATGAACGGGGCGGACACCCTCACGGCGGTGAGCGAGGACGAGATCCTGGTGCAGCTCTTCAACTTCACCGAGCCCCCGACGCCGCTGTCGATCGACGGGCTGGAGAAGATCGTGGAGCACTTCGGCCGATGATCCGCGCGTCGGGCATCACCTTCTCCTACGGCACGCGGTCCATCCTGTCCGGGATCGACCTCGCCGCCCCGCACGGCCAGGTGCTGGGTCTCGTCGGCCCCAACGGCAGCGGCAAGACGACGCTGCTGCGCACGCTCCACCACGCCCTCGTCCCGCGGACCGGCTCGGTGCTGATCGACGGCGACGACCTCCGCCGGCTCTCCGCCCGCGAGATCGCGCGCCGGATCTCGGTCGTCGTCCAGGAGTCACCGGGCGACCTCCCCCTCCTCGTGTCCGACATGGTCCTGCTCGGTCGTACGCCGCACCGCTCGTCGTTCGCCCGCGCCGGCGCCGAGGACGACCAGATCGCGGCACGCGCGCTCGCACGCGTGGGTGCGCTGCACCTGGCCGCGACGCCGTTCGACGGCCTGTCGGGCGGCGAGCGGCAGCGGGTGCTCATCGCGCGTGCCCTCGCCCAGGAGTCCACGCACCTGCTGCTCGACGAGCCCACCAACCACCTCGACGTCCGCTACCAGCACGAGGTCCTCGACCTCGTCCGCGACCTCGCCGTGAACGCGCACCACACCGTCGTCGTGGTGCTGCACGACCTCAACCTCGCCGCGTCCTACTGCGACCAGGTGCTGCTGCTGCACGACGGCCAGGTCGTCGCGCGAGGCGCCCCAGACGACGTGCTGACACCCGAGCACCTCGAGCCCGTGTACGAGGTCGAGGTGCGCAGAGTCGCGCTCGACGACGGGTTCCAGCTGGCGTTCCGCCCGCGCCGCGCCCGCGCCGACGCGCCACGGTCGACACCCCATACCGCACCCCGTCCCAGGAGCGCCTGATGAGCATCTCCCCCACCCGTACGCCCGACCACGTCCAAGAGGCGATGAACGCGTACTGGAGCCGGCGCTCGGTCCCGTACGACGCCTACCAGGAGCGACCCGAGCGTCGGGAGGACGACTGGGCCGCCTGGCGCGGGGTCTGGCAGGACGCGCTCGGCGAAGCGCCGCTGGACGTCCTCGACGTCGGAACGGGCAGCGGGTACGTCGCCCGCGTCCTCGCCGACCTCGGCCACCGGGCGACCGGGATCGACCTCGCGGACGGGATGCTCGAGCGGGCCCGCACCCACGCGTCGACGACGGCGAACCCGCCCCGCTTCACGCACGGCGACGCGGTCTGCCCGCCGTACCCGCCCGGCTCCTTCGACGCCGTCGTCAACCGGTACGTCATGTGGACTCTGCGCGAACCCGCCCGCGCTCTCCAGGCATGGTGGGACCTGCTGCGACCGGGCGGCACGGTGGCGGTCGTCGACAGCACGTGGTTCCCGCAAGGGCTCTACCTCGACGCGAGCGAGGCGTTCCGGGCGGCGTACGACGAGGACGTGCGCCGGGCGCTCCCGCTCGCCGAGGCGACCGGCATCGACGCCACCGTCGCGTTGATCGAGTCGGCAGGATTCGAGGACGTGGAGGCCGTCGAGCTGCGCAGCATCCTCGCGCTCGACGAGGCGCACGGCGTCGCGCCTCACCACGAGATCAGGGTGCAGCACCTCGTCCGGGGCCGCCGTCCCGATAGCGTAGGCGCATGACCGACGACGCCGTTGCTGTACGGCATCCCATCCCCACGCTCGTCCGGCGCCTCGACATCGCGGCCAAGCTCCTCCTCATCCTCATGCTGGCCTCGGCGCTGGCGTTCCCCGAGGTCGGCAACCTCGAGGACAAGGGCGCGCTCGCCCGCGCGATCGGATACCCCGCGCTCGCCTTCACCGTCCCCATCATCTGGCACGTGTGGTGGCGCGAGCGGGCGTCATTCCCGTGGCTCGCGGACCTCCTCATCACGATCACCTGCTTCACCGACATCCTCGGCAACCGCATGGACCTGTACGACCGCATCGTGTGGTTCGACGACTGGATGCACTTCATGAACACCGGTCTCCTCGCGGCCGCGGTGATCCTGCTGACCCTCCCCCGGACGGCGACGCTCGGGGCGACCGTCGAGCGCGCCCTCGCCTTCGGCGCGACGGCGGCGATCGTCTGGGAGCTGGCGGAGTACGCCGCGTTCCTCAGCAGGCACACCGAGCGGCACAGCGCGTACACCGACACGCTCGGCGACCTCACGCTCGGCGTGCTGGGCTGCCTCCTCGCCGCGGTCGTGATCCACCGCGCCTGGGGACGCGGCAAGCTGCGCACCACCGCCCCGCAGCTGGAGCCGCGCGTCCCGGTGGTCTGAACGGCCGCGAACCCGCGAGGCCAGTAGCGTGGCGGGTACTCCGCCCGAGAGCGAAGGAGTTCCCATGTCGAAGCCCCCGCTGCCTGCCGACGCCGTCGCGCTGCTCGAGCGCCCGAACCCCGCCGTCATCGCGACCGTGCGCAAGGACGGCGCCCCCGTCACCACCGCGACCTGGTACCTCTGGGACGACGGCCGCGTCCTGGTCAACATGGACGAGAGCCGCGTGCGGCTCAAGCACCTGCGGAATGATCCGCGGGTGAGCCTGACCGTGCTCGCTGACGGCGACTGGTCGACGCACGTGACCCTGATGGGCTCGGTCGTCGAGATGAAGGAGGACGTCGAGCTCGCCGACATCGACCGCATCGCCACGCACCACACCGGCCGGCCGTACCCGCGGCGCGACCGTGGGCGGGTGAGCGCCTGGATCGAGGTCGAGCGGTGGCACGGCTGGGGCGCGATGAAGGACTCCGACCAAGCCGGCTGAGACACCCCTGGCTGGTCGAGTAGGGGCGAGGCGCTAGCCGAGACCCCGTATCGAGACCACCCGGCCTCGATACGCCCTCGCCCAGCGGCTCGGACTACTCGACCACCCAGCCCGCCGCTGGTCGAGTAGGGGCGAGGCGCTAGCCGAGACCCGTATCGAGACCACCCCACGGCGTGGGGTCGACGCCCTACTCCGCGTCGGCCAGCCACGCGACGCAGAGCCACCACGCGTCCAGCGCACCGAACGTGCCGAGCGGGTCGATCCCTGTCGTCCGGGTGAAGCGCTGCACGCGGTTGCGCACCGTGTTGGCGTGGACGAACAGCGCCTGCGCGGCCGCCGCGGTGTCGCGGTCGGCCTCCAGCCACGCCCGTACGGCCTGCGCCACCGGGACGGCGCTCGCCCCCAGCTCCCGACGTGCGTCGGCGTGCCGTGCGACCAGCGCGGCGCACAGGTCGGGCCGCGAGAGCACCGCCACCACGCTCGCCATCTCGCCGACGTGGACCGGCCCCAGGCGTCCGACGGACTCGGCGGCAGGGACGACGGCGACGGCGAGCCGGTGGGCGGTGGTGATCTCCTCGACGCCGACCGGGCCCGCGACGCCGACGACGGCGTCGGTCCCCGCGCTCGCCCGTGCCGGTGGCGCCGGACGTGCCGCCGTCACCGTGACGAGAGTGTCCGCGAACGGCGCCGTCAGCGACGCGACCCGCTCGCTGCGCAGCCGGCGCATCATCTCCTCGGCCTGGCGGTCGCCGTTGCGGCCCACCATCACCCAGAGCCCGCCGGCGTAGGGCAGCCCGACCTCCGCCGCGGCCAGCGACGCCGCGGAGCCGCCTTCGAGCAGACGGCGCATCAGCTCGACGTCACGGTCGCGGCGGACGGCGGCCTGCTCGACCTGCGCGTCGCGGTGCGCCCGGATCAGGCGAGCGCGAACGGCCTCGGCCCAGTCGTCGTACAGCTCACGGGCGTCGAGCAGCACTCCGGCGCCCACGTCCTCCGCCGGCGCGAGCTCGCGGGCTCGCGTCCAGATGGCGCGCTCGGCCACGTGGATCGCCCCCAGCACCACCTCGATCGGGATGCCCTGGCTCGCCCTCGTGACCGCGAGCTCCTCGACGAACGCCAGCTCCGCCTCGGTCGGCCCGCGCCGCGCCGCGAGCGCACGGGTGGCTGCGGTGAGCAGCGCGCGCGTGTGGCCGGCGACGTCGGCGACCGGCAGCGAGGACACCTCCGCGATCATCGACCGCACCCCCGACACCGCCTGCGGCAGCAGGTCCTCGTCGGCCATCACGCGTTCGATGAGATCGACGACGGCGGACCACTGGCTGACCGTCCCCCTGGTTTCTCGGAGCATCGGCCCATCATGCCCAGCGTTGTGGCTGTACACAACAACCCGCCCGAACTCGGTGACGAGAGCCACACGCTTTACCGATTTGACCCTCTACCGTTGTGGTCCGGACCACCCCCGGTCCGGCCCCCCGAAGAGGAGCACCACCGCATGACCCACCACGCCCGCGTCGCCGTCATCGGCGCCGGAGCTGCCGGCCTCGCCGCCACCAAGGCGCTGCTCGACGTCGGCGCCGACGTCGTCACGTACGAGAAGGGCGACCGACCCGGCGGTCTGTGGGTGCGCGACAACACCAGCGGCCTCTCCCCCGCGTACGCCTCGCTGCACCTCAACACCAGCAAGGGGCGCACGGAGTTCGCCGACTTCCCGATGCCGCAGGACTGGCCCGACTACCCGTCGGCCGACCACATCGCCGGCTACCTCGCGGACTACGCCCAGACCTTCGGCGTGACCGACCGGGTCCGGTTCAGCACGACCGTCGCCGCTGTCGAGCGCACCGCCGACGGCGGTTGGACGGTCACCACCGAGGCCGGGGAGACCGACCGCTACGACGCGGTGGTCGTCGCCAACGGACACAACTGGGACCCGAAGTGGCCGAGCCCGGCGTACCCGGGCGAGTTCGCGGGGACGCAGATGCACGCGCACGACTACCGCAGCGCCGACGTCTTCCGCGACCGGCGCGTCGTCGTCGTCGGCATGGGCAACTCCGCGATGGACATCGCCGTCGACGCGTCGTACGTCGCCAAGGCGCCGGTGCTCCTCTCGGCGCGGCACGGGGTGCACATCGTCCCGAAGTACCTGTTCGGCAAGCCGGCCGACGCCACGGGCGCGGCGATCGCGGGGCTCCCGTGGAAGGTGCGCCAGCGGATCGCCGAGACGATGCTGCGTCTCGCGGTCGGACGCCCCGAGAAGTACGGGCTGCCCGCCCCCTCCAGCGGCTTCTTCCAGAACCACCCGACGATCAGCGACACGATCCTGCACCGCCTCACGCACGGCGCGGTCGAGCCCCGGCCCGGCATCGCCCGTCTCGACGGCGAGCACGTCGTCTTCACCGACGGGCGCCGCGAGGAGGCCGACGTCATCGTGTGGGCGACCGGCTACCGCGTGACGATCCCGTTCCTCTCCCCGCGCTGGCTCGGCGCCAACCCCGAGGCGATGCCCCTGCACCACCGGGTGTTCCACCTCGAGGAGCCGACCCTGGGCTTCGTCGGTCTGATGCAGTCGACGGGTGCCGCCCTGCCCGTCGTGGAGGCGCAGGCGAAGCTGTTCGCCGCGTACGTCGGTGGCCGCTACGCGCTGCCGACCCCGCAGGAGCGCCGTCGCGAGGCCGACCGGGTCCTCGCCCGGGCCCGCAGCCGCTGGGGCGACAAGCGGCCCGCGATGCGGATCGACTTCGACCAGTACGTGGCGTCCGTCCCCCGTGAGATCGAGGCCGGCGAGCGCCGCCTCGGTTCCGGCGCTGCCGCCTTCAGCCCTGCCTCGACGGCAGAGGTGCACGCATGAGCCGCCGCGACGCCACGGGGATGCGTGTGCTCGTGACCGGTGCCTCCGGCACGTTCGGCCGAGCCTTGTGTGCTGCCTTCGCTGCGCAGGGTGCCCATGTCGTCGGCCTCGACCTCGCTCCCCGCGATGACGACCCGGTCGAGGTCCTGGCCTGCGACGTCACCGACGACGAGGCAGTGCCGCGGGTCGTCGCCGAGGCGGTCGCACGGCTGGGCGGGCTCGACATCCTCGTCAACAACGCCGGGATCGGTGGGCCCGCACCCGCCGAGCTCGCGCCCGGGGACGAGGTGCGCCGCCAGCTCGACATCAACCTGCTCGGCACCTGGCGCGTCACCGCTGCCTGCACCGACGCCCTCGTAGCCTCCCGCGGGCGGATCGTCATGGTCGCGTCGCGGATGGCGGTCATGCAGCTGCCGCTCGCGGCCGCGTACGGAGCGTCGAAGCGCGCGATGGTCGCCTACGCCGACGCCCTGCGTCTCGAGCTGGGCACGCACGTCGGGGTGACCTGTGTCTACCCGTCGTCGGTCCGCAGCCCGATCCACGACTCGACGGCTGCCGCCGGGCTCTCGCTCGAGGGGATGAGTGCGTACGAGCCGCTCGAAGGTGTCGTCGACGCCGTCCTCCTCGCCGCGCTCTCGCGACGCCCTCGCCGTGACGTCCCCACCACCCGGAGGGGCGCCGTGGAGCTGCTCCTCGCCCGCCACCTCCCGACCTTGACCGACCGGATCGTGGCGCGGACCTTCGCCGAACGCCTCAACGCAGGCGCCTTCGACGGGGCTGCGCTCGCCGCTCGGGCCATCGCCCGTCACCGCGAGTCGCTGCGGTGACGGACATCGAGACCCCCGGGCCCGTACCCGCCGGTGCTGCAGCTGAGGTTATCCCCCGACCACAGCTGAAGCACCTGGCGGCGTACGGGTCCGGGTCCCTCGGGATGGGCGTGTGGGTCACCGTCCCCGGGCTGCTGCTGCTCTACTTCCTCACCAACACGCTCGGCGTGAGCCCGTTCGTCGCCGGGTTGGCGCTCCTCGTCCCGAAGATCATCGACGCGGTCGTCCACCCGACGTTCGGCTCGTGGTCCGACCGCCTCGCGCGTCGCGACGGGCACCGGCGCGGGATGCTGCGCTGGGGCCTCCTGCTCGGCGTGGCGATGTGCGCGATGTTCGCCGTGCCGTCCGGGATGACCGGCGCCTCGGCCGCCCTGTGGGTCGGCTGCTGGTACGTCGTCGGCAACCTGCTGTTCGCCGCGTTCCAGGTCCCGTACCTCACGACCCCTTCGGACCTGCGCGTCGGCTACCACGAGCGCACCCGCGTCTTCATGGTCCGGATGGTGCTGCTGACGGTCGGCCTGCTCGTCGCCGGCGTCGTCGCTCCGGCCATGGTCGAGGACGGCGCGCGTTCCAGCTACGTGCAGATGGCGGCGGTGCTCGGCGTCGCGATGCTGGCCAGCGGCGTGGTCGCCATCCGCGGCGTGCGGCGTCTGACCGAGACGTGCGGCTTCCGCACCCCGGACGCTCGCGCGCACTCCACGCTCGCCGACGTACGGGTGGCGTGGAGCGACCGCGACTTCCGCATGCTCGTCCTCTCGTACCTGTTCACCGGCACCACCACCCACCTCGTCCTCGCGGCCGTCCCGTTCTACGCCACGTACGTGCTCGACGACAGCCGTCTGATCGCCGTGCTCATGGGAGCGTTCCTCGCACCCGCGGTCTTCGCCTCCCCGGTGTGGATGCGGGTCTCGCGACGCATCGGCAAGCAGCGCGGTCTGCTGACGAGCCAGGTCATGTTCGTCGTGGGCACCGCCGCGCTGCTCGCCGGAGAGCAGATTGGTGTCGCCCTGTCCGTCGCGGTGGTCGTCGTGCTCGGCGTCGCCTTCGCAGGGCTCCAGCTCTTCGCGTTCTCGATGGTGCCTGACGCGGTCGCCGCCGCGGAGAGCCGTGGCTCCTCCCGGGCCGGCGCGTACACGGGCGTCTGGACGGCCACCGAGGCGGTCGGGACGGCGATCGGCCCGTACGTCTACTCGGCGGTGCTCGCGATCGGCGGGTTCGCCGCCGCCGTCGACGGCGACAGCCTGCCGCAGACCGACACCGCGTTGCAGGCCCTGCTGATCGGGTTCACGGTGGTGCCCGCCGTGCTGATGACGATCGCGGTCGTGCTCCAGCGCAGGTGCCGGCTCGACCAGTCCGCTCCCCTGCGGTGACGCAGGAGCTGATCCTCGGTCTCGCGCTGCTCGGCATCCTCGTCGGTGCTCTCGCGCAGGCCGCGACCGGGATGGGATTCTCGCTCGTCGCCGCCCCGCTGATGGTGGTGGCGTTCGGTCCACGCGAGGGGGTGGCCGTGACGGTCGCGCTCGCGGCGCTGGCCTCCGTGGTGCCGGTGACGCGGTACCGGCGTTCCGTACGCCCGTGGCTCGTCGGGCGGCTGCTCGTGCCGACCCTTGTGTTCACCCCGCTCGTCGCCTGGGCGGTGCGCGGGGTGGAGACCCGCTGGCTCGCCCTCGCCGGTGGTGTCGGGGTCGTGATCGCCGTGGCGCTGCTGGCGTTCGGGCTGCGCTCGCGGTGGCTGGGCACGCCTCCCGGCGCCGTGGTGGCGGGGGCGAGCAGCGCCGCGCTCAACGTCGTCGGCGGCGTCGGCGGGCCTCCGATCGGCCTCTACGCCGCCAACGCCGGCTGGGGTCCCGAGGTGACGCGCGCGAACCTCGCGGCGTTCTTCCTCGTCCAGAACCTCGCGACCGCCGCGGTCCTGGGGGTGCACGCCCCGGCGCTCGGGCAGCTGGTGGTCCTGGGCATCGGGACCGCCACGGGGATGCTGCTGGCGGAGCGGCTGGCACCTGCGACCGTACGGGCCGGGGTGCTCGCGCTCTCGCTGATCGGCGGGATCGGCCTCGTCGGGACCGCCTTCTGACGCCCCGCAAGCCCCGGCCGGTCGAGTAGCCCGAGCCGCGCACACCCTGGCTGGTCGAGTAGCCCGAGCCGCTAGGCGAGGGCGTATCGAGACCCGCCCGGTCTCGATACGGGCTCCGCTCGCGCTCCGCCCTACTCGACCACCCAACGACTGGCCGGCGTATCGAGACGCTGCTCTACTGCCCTTCGAGGAGCCTCTCGCGGACCACGCGCCGCATGACCTTCCCGATCTGGGACCGCGGCAGCTCCTCGACCACGAAGACCGCACGCGGCAGCGCGTAGCGCGCGACGTGCTTCTCGGCGTGGGCCCGGACCTCGTCCAACGTCGGCTCGACGGCGTCCAGCTCGAGGACGAGCACCGCGACGACACGGTCGTCTCCGCCGGAGGCAGGCAGACCCACGACGGCGACGTCAGCGACGCCGTCGAGCGTACGGAGGTGGTCCTCGACCGGCGACGGGTACACCTTGAACCCGCCGACGATGATCATCTCCTTGACCCGGTCCACGATCCGCACCCATCCGGTCGCGTCCACCTCGACGACGTCGCCGGTGCGGAGCCAGCCGCCGGGGAGCAGCTGCTCGGCGGTCTCCTCCGGGCGGTTCCAGTACCCGAGGAACACCTGCGGCCCGCGCGCCAGCAGCTCGCCGCGTCGTACGCCGTCAGCGTCGGGCTCGACGATGACCGTGGGATCGTCGATGTCGACGATGCGGATGTCGGTGTTCGGGAACGGCACACCGAGGGTTCCGGGCCGCCGCGACGGGGCGCAGGGGTTCCCGAGCGCGATCGGCGCGCACTCAGTCATCCCGTAGCCCTCGATGAGAAGACCGCCGGTGAGCGCCTCCCACCGCTCGACGGTCTCGGCCGGGATCGGCATCGCGCCCGCGAAACCCAGACGGATCTGCCGCAAGGCGTCGGTCGGCGGCCGTGACTTCTCCTTCGCGGCCTCGGCGATCCGGTCGAACATGGGCGCCACACCAGCCATAAAGGTCGCAGGGCGCCGCTTCATCGCCTTCAGCACCTCGGCCGGATCGAAGTTCGGGAACATCACGAGCGTGGCGCCGATCTGTCCCGGCAGGTTGAGGCAGAACGTCAGCCCGAACGCGTGGAAGAACGGGAGCACGCCGTACACGGTCTCCTGCCCCGGCCGGAAGCCTGCCCACGCCTCGCCGTGCACGAGGTTCGCGACCAGGTTGCGGTGGGTGAGCATCGCGGCCTTCGGTGTGCCGGTCGTGCCCCCGGTGTACTGCAGCAGGGCCAGGTCGTCGCCGTGGATCGGTACCGCGGCCGGGGCAGGCTCGTCGCCGTCGGCCTGTCGAAGGAGGTCGTGCCAGTCCGCGACGTCACGCGGAACGACACCCCGCAACGCCGCACGCTTCTCGCGCGCCGCCGCGACAGGGAGACGGAGCAGGAGCTGAGAGCGCAGCGGCAGGTCCCGCGCCATGTCCACGCTGACGACCTGCGTCAGTGGCGTGCGGGCGGTGGCCGGCAGCACCCGTTCGACCGCCTTGTGCCACACGAGCGCGTACTGGGCGCCGGAGTCGGCGAGCAGGTTCTCCAGCTCGTCGGCGGTGTACGTGGGGTTCAGCTCGACGACCACGGCACCGAGCCGCAGCACCGCGTGGTACGCGACGACGTGCGACGTGCAGTTGGGGAGCACCAGCGCGACGCGGTCCCCCGGACCGACTCCGAGCCGGCGAAGCGCCACCATCGCGCGCCGGATCTGCTCGTCGGCCTGCGCGTAGGTCGAGGTCGCCCCTAGGAAGTCCAGCGCGACGCGGTCGGGCCAGCGCGCGACGGCGCGCTCGAAGGGAGCGGTGACCGGCTCGTCGGGGATCTCCATCCGGTCGGGGACCCCGGGCGGGTAGTGGCGCACCCACGGCCGCTCGACGTTTTCCTCGCTCGTGTCCACAAACTCCGTCACACCTCTACCATCTCACCCGACTGCGCGGCGGAGCGAGGAGCACCACCACCCTCCGCGGGCTACCACGGCGTCGGCGTCTCCTCACCGCGAGGTCTCGGCCCGAGAATGCGCCGCTGTGCCTGAGCGATGGCGACGTCATTGATGCTGGCGTGCCGCTCGGTCATGTAACCCCCGTCATCGAACAGCCAGTTCTCGTTGCCGTAGCTGCGCCAGAACTGGCCGGACGCGTCTCGCCACTCGTACGCGAACCGGACGGCGATCCTGTGACCGGTGAATGCCCAGAGCTCCTTGCGAAGCGCATAGTCGAGCTCTGTCTGCCACTTCCGGGCGAGGAACTCTCGAATCGCCTGCCTCCCCTCGAGAAAGGTGTCGCGATTGCGCCACCGGCTGTCGGGTGAGTAGGCCTGGGCGACGAGGTCCGGGTCTTTGGTGTTCCATGCATCCTCAGCCCTCTGGACCTTGGTGCGGGCGGTGTGGGGAGTGAACGGTGGGACCGGCATGCGCATCGGGGATCTCCTCGTGAAGGTGCTGGCCAGTAGTGAGGTCGTGGTCGACCAGTTGATGAAGGGCGGCGAGTCGGCTCGTCCGATTGACCGTGAGCGCGCCGACGAGAGAGTGGCCTCGGCGGTATTCGACGACCAGTCGACGCTTGTCCGGGTCGCGCTCGGTGACGGTGTGGGTGTGCGCGAGCTGCGGTAGACCGATGCTGCGGATCCGGGCGCCGTGGATGTCCGACCAGAACGACGGAAGGCTGGCTGCCGACCACCGCCCGGTGGCCAACAACCGACCGGCCGCGGTACCGGTCTCGACGGCGTTGCTCCAGTGAGGGAGCGAGACGGACCCATCGCCGACCAGGGGGTGGGGCCGGCTCGCGACGTCACCTACCGCAAGCACGTGCGGCAGATGCCGCCCGTCGTGACCGAGCGCCCGGCCCTGTGCGTCGACCCGGATGCCCGGGTCGAGGACGAGACCAGACTCGGCCAACCACTCGGTGTTCGGGGTGGCGCCGATCGCCACGACGACGACGTCGGCGGGGACCCATCCGCGGGAGGTGCGAAGGCCGCTCACGGTGCCGCTGGGGCCTCGGGTCACCCCGGTGACGTGACGGTTGCTGTGGACCCTCACCCCGGCGTCGTGGTGCATGGCGCTCACGAGTGAGCCGACAGCCTCTCCGTACGGTGCGAGCGCGTGGGCGTCACGCATGACAAGGGTGGTGTCGTGTCCGGCTTCAGCAGCCGCTGAGGCGAGCTCACTGCCGATGAACCCACCCCCGACGATGACGAGCCGACGCTTCGGCGCCATCAAGGATCTGAGTCGGACGGCGTCGGAGCGTGTGCGCAGGGTGAGGACGCCCTCGGGCATGCTCGGGTCGGTGTCGAGGCGCCGAGGCCTCGCCCCGGTCGCGATGACGACGGTCTCGAAGTCGACGACGGAGCCGTCGCTCAGGGTGAGATGACGTTCCTGCGCGTCCAGCCTGACAGCGGCAACGCCAAGCTGCCAAGTCGCCGGGAATGCCTGATGGTCAGCGAGCTCGAAGCTGGTGTCGTCCAGGACCGGCGCGCTGAACACCTTCTTCGACAGGGGTGGGCGGTCGTACGGTCGGTCCGCCTCGTCGCCGATCAACCGCAGGGGCCCGTGGTAGCCGTGCTCCCTGAGCGATCGCGCGGCGCGCAACCCGCTGAGGGAAGCGCCGACGATGACGACTCCCGGTCCGCTGCTGCTCGGCGACGCGGTGCCGAGCGCGTCGACGGACCAGCGCGTCATGCGCCCGACTGGACGACGGTGATCGCCTTCACAGGGCACGCGCCGGCACCGGCGAGGACCGCGTCCCGGTACTCGGCCGCCGGGCGCGCGACGAAGGTCAGCTCCTCGTCGTCGTTGAAGGCGAACACGTCTGGCGCGGCGAAGACGCACTGGCCGTGGTTGTCACAGGTGTTCAGGTCCACGGTGATGGTGAGCATCGCGGGATTCTCCCGTTGGTTCGAAGGTGGTCATTGGTCAGGGACTCGTCCGCGAGGGGACCGGGTCGGTCCAGGGGTGCGGCAGCAGTCCCGACGTTGCGTGGACGGTCCGGACATGGAAGTCGACGGCTCGCTGGGCCCCCGGCATGTCGACGAAGTCGGCGGCGTCCCACAGGACTGAGGCAGTCCCCGAGATCTGCAGCCCGGCGCCTGTCTTCCAGTCGAGGAACAGCAGGCCGGTCTCACGGTTCTCCTGAAGGTTCCCAAGGGTCATGAACATCGCGTTGCCGACGTAGTCGGGCCAGCGCAGACGGGTCTCGTCGACGACCTGGACGAAGCCCGGGCGACCTCCGCGGTGCGAGGCGTCGACTGCGCCGTCGGCCGAGCTGGTGCTGACGACGAAGAAGTCGGCCGCGGCGACAAGGTCCCGCTGGGCTGCCGTCAGCGAGGTCGTCCGCCGCGGTGCACTCCGCGGTGCAGTGCGGGCGTCGGGCCGCGGTGAACGGGCGGCGATGTACTTGGGGCAGTTGGCGTAGACCTGCTCCAGGTCCACGCGAATTCCGGTCTCGGTGGGGTGGCTCGTTCCGTTCAGGCGCATCCGTCGTCGAGTCGCCGGTTCGAGGGCAAGCATCCCGACCTCGACCTCCGACCGGGCCAGGACCGCAGCCAAAGGGTCGTGCTCGGGCGGCGTGGCCTCCACCGTGAGCTGCCGGGAGGAGACGGCCCGGACGAACCCCGGCGGACTGCTCAGGACCGTCGTCCAGAGGTGGCCCGACTGGTCACCGGCACCCAGGAAGAGCACCGGCTGGGTCGCCAAGAAGTCGCGCGCCACCTGGGGGATCTCGGCCCCGATGGCACCCAGTGAGAACGCTGCCTGTTCGGCCATACCGGCACGGGCTTGGACGGTGCGCTCGCCGACGTGGTACTGCGCCATGGACGGGCCTTTCTCGGGGGAAGCGGAGAGCGAGAGCGTGCGGTCCCTGCCGCCCCGTGATGTCACGGGGCGGCCAGACCTCAGAAGAACCCGCAGGTCGGCGCGTCGGCGTGGGGCGCCGCGCCGCTGGCGCCAGTCGGGGCGTAGACCTCGAGTCGGGTGCCGTCGGGGTCCTCGAAGAAGATCCCGCCGGACTGCAGGCCCTCACCGTGCGGCACGACGCCGTCGTAGGAGAGCGTGGCGCCGAGGTCCTTGACCGTCGCCTCGACCGCCTCCACCTCCTCGATGGTCTCCACCTGGAAGGACAGGTGATGCAGCCCGGCGCGGGTCCCGTCGAAGGCCGCGTCGGCCTGCTCCCACAGCGTCACGAGGAGGCGTCCCTCCCTGCCCAGGAAGGCGAACTTGCGTGAGTTCTCTCCCCCCTCACCCATCACGTCGAGACCGAGGACCGCGACGTAGAAGTCGCGACTGCGATCGAGGCTCGTGACCGAGAGGCCGACATGGCCGGTGCTCAGCTGCTGAAGGGGGGTCGGCCTGATCGCCTGCGTGCTGCTCATGCCTTGCTCATTTCCTGTCGTGGTCGAGGCCGGTTGTTCTAACCGGTATGAAAGACGTTAACGGGTTAGGAATCCAACTGTCAACCACCACCCGAGCGGTACGGTGGTGACATGTCCCAGGCCCAGCGATCAACCAACGATCCGACGGAGCGCGCAGCGCGGGACCCTCGTCCGCTCGCGGGAGAGCCGTTGGGGCTCGATCTGGTCAACACCGTGTGGGTGGCGGACGGCGGCCCACATGATCTTCTCGACACCTCAGAGGGCGTCCGCGTCTTTCTGGAGGAGCACGGCCTCGAGCCGGTCCCGAAGCGCCTCGAAGCCGCCACGCGGGCCCGGCTCCTCGAAGCCCGGGAGGCAATCCGTCGGCATCTGTTGCACGGCAACACTCCCGCGGTCTGGCGAGACCTCAACCGCGTGCTGGGCTCGGGGAGGTCGACTCCCCATGTCACCAACGACGAACTGCACTGGGTGTCAGCGACCGAGCGCCCCGAGGACGCACCGGCCTGGCGGGCTGTGCTCAGCTACGCCGAGCTCGTCACGAGCAAGCCCGACCGGATACGCCGTTGTGCGGGTCCGGGCTGCGTCCTGCACTTCTACGACCGCTCCCGCCGAGGGGACCGCCAGTGGTGCTCGATGGCCGGCTGCGGCAACCGCGCCAAGGCGGCGCGCCACTACTCACGGTCCAAGACCCGTCACGAGTGACCGATCGCGACCGATCGCCCCGCTGACGCAATCAGGCTCGGAGATCCGTGATCTCCGAGCCTGAAATCTGTCGGGCTGACAGGATTTGAACCTGCGACCCCTTGACCCCCAGTCAAGTGCGCTACCAAGCTGCGCCACAGCCCGAAGTCCGGCGCTTCCCGCGCCGAACCTGCGGGTCAACCCTAGCAGCCACCGTTCACCATCCCGACACCGGCTCACCCCTCCGGTGTGGTCGGATGGGAGCGTGAACGCCCCCGCCCTGCGCCGCCGGCTCGGCGTGCGCGACGCCGTCGGGATCGCGCTCGCCGCCATGGTGGGCGCGGGCATCTTCGCGGCCCTCGCGCCCGCCGCGGACGCTGCCGGTGGTGGGCTTCTCCTGTCCCTCGCGCTCGCCGCCGCCGTCGCCTACGCGAACGCCACGTCGTCGGCACGGCTCGCGATGCGCTACCCGCAGTCGGGCGGCACGTACGTGTACGGGCGTGAGCGCCTCGGCCCGTTCTGGGGCTACCTCGCCGGCTGGGGGTTCGTCGTCGGCAAGACCGCCTCGTGCGCGGCCATGGCGCTGACCGTCGGTGCGTACGCGTGGCCCGACCACGCGCGTACGGTCGCCGTCGTCGCCGTCGTGGCCGTCACGGTCGTGGACGTCCTCGGCGTCGAGCGCTCGTCGGTGGTCGCGCAGGTGGTCGTCGCGTGCGTCCTCGTCGTGCTCGGCGCCGTCGTCGTCGTGTGCCTCACCGGCCCGTCCGTCGACCCCGCACCCGTCGACCTCACCGGCGCGAGCCCGGCGGGTGTCCTCCAGGGCGCCGGTCTGCTGTTCTTCGCGTTCGCCGGCTATGCCCGGATCGCCACGCTCGGTGAGGAGGTCCGCGACCCGGTCCGTACGCTCGGCCGCGCCGTCCCTCTCGCGCTCGGCATCGCCGTGGTCGCGTATGCCGCCGTCGCGTACGCCGCGCTGGCGGTACTCGGTGCCGACGGCCTGGCCGCCGCGACCGACCCACTGGCCGCCGCTGTCGACGCAGCCGGTGCTCCCGGCCTGGTCCCTGTCGTCCGCGTGACGGCCGCGGTCGCCGCCCTCGGCTCGCTGCTCGCGCTCGTCCTGGGCATCTCCCGGACGACGCTGGCGATGGCACGCGACCGCCACCTGCCGCACGCGCTCGCGGCGATCCATCCCCGTACCCACGTCCCGCACCGCGCCACCGTCGCGATCGGCGGCGTGGTCGCGGTCCTCGCCGCGACCGTGGACCTGCGCGGCGCCATCGGGTTCTCGTCGTTCGGCGTGCTCGTCTACTATGCCCTCGCCAACGCCGCCGCCCTGACGCTGACGCGCGCCGAGCGCCGCCCACCGCGCGCCCTCGCGGGCTTCGGCCTCGCCGCCTGCCTCGTGCTCGCGTGCACCCTCCCGTGGGTCGCCGTCGTCACGGGCGCGGCGGTGCTGCTGGTCGGTGCCGCCGCCTACGCCGTACGCCGCTGACCGCAGCGCCGACGGCCCGGTCTGCGCGTAGGGTCGCGTCATGCCCGTTCCCGTCGTCCTCCTCCCCGCGCTCGGCGAGACCCGTGAGGACTGGGACGAGATCGCGGCGGTGCTCGGTCGCGACCGCGACGTGCACGCGCTCGATCTGCGGGGGCACGGCAAGGCCGACCGCGAGCCCCCGTACACGTTCGCCCGCATGCGCGAGGACGTGGTGGCGACGCTCGACGCGCGCAACCTCGACGAGATCGACCTGGTCGGGCACTCCCTCGGCGGCGCGCTCGCCTGCCAGATCGCCGCCGCGCAGCCGCAACGCATCCGGCGCCTCGTCCTCGAGGACGTCGGTGCGCTGCGGCCCCGTACGCCGAACCCGCCTCAGCGGCCGCCGGGCCCGCTGCTGTTCGACTGGGACATGGTGCTGACCGTACGGCGCCAGCTCGACTCCCCCGACCCGCAGTGGCGCGACGAGCTGGCGCTCATCATCGCGCCGACGCTCGTCCTCGCCGGCGGCCCCGAGAGCCACGTCCCGGACGAGACGATCGACGAGCTCGTCGCACGCGTCCCGGACGCCCGCCGCGTCACCATCCCCGTCGGGCACCTCATCCACCGTGCCGCCCCGCAGGCCTGGCTCGACGCCGTCGTGCCCTTTCTGGCCTAGGGCGTACGTCAGCGACGCTTGCGCTTCTCGCGTACGCGCTGCTGGAGGTGGATCGGCGAGCCCTCGAACCCGAACTCCTCGCGGAGCCGGCGCTCGATGAAGCGCAGGTACTGGTCCTCGAGCTTGCCTGACGTGAACAGGATGAACGTCGGCGGCGCCACGCTGGCCTGCGTCCCGAACATCACCTTCGGCTGCTTGCCGCCGCGCACCGGGTGCGGGTGCTCCGCGACGAGCCGGCCCAGGAACGAGTTGAGGAGGCCGGTGGGCACGCGGGTGTACCAGCCGTCGAGGGCCGTGTTGAGCGCACGCACGACCCGGTCGACGTGCCAGCCGGTCAGCGCCGTGATGTTGACGCGCGGCGCCCACTGGACCTGGACGAGCTCGCGGGTGATCTCGCGATCGAGGTAGTAGCGGCGCTCGTCGTCGACGAGGTCCCACTTGTTGAACGCGATGACGAGCGCGCGCCCCGCCTCCTCGACCTGGCGGATGATCCGCAGGTCCTGCTCCGAGATCGGCTCGCTCGAGTCCAGCACGACGACGGCGACCTCGGCACGCTCGATCGCGGTGGTCGTCCGCAGGCTCGCGTAGTACTCGTGCCCCGACGCCTCCTTGACCCGCTTGCGGATGCCGGCGGTGTCGATGAACCGCCACACCTCGTCGCCGAGCTCGACCAGCTCGTCGACGGGGTCGACCGTGGTGCCGGCGACGCTGTCCACGACGACGCGCTCGGACCCCGCGAGCTTGTTGAGGAGGCTGGACTTGCCGGCGTTCGGCTTGCCGACGAGGGCGACCCGGTGCGGGCCCTCGTCCTCGTCGTCGGTCTCCTGAGGAGCCTCAGGGAGGACGTCGAGGATGATGTCGAGCAGGTCGCCGGCTCCGCGCCCGTGCAGGGCGGAGACGGGGAACGGCTCGCCGAGGCCGAGGTTCCAGAGGGACGCGGCCTCCAGCTCGCCGCGCTCGTCGTCGACCTTGTTGGCCACCAGGATCACGGGCTTGCCCGAGCGCCGCAGGACCTTCACGACCTCCTCGTCGGCGTCGGTGATGCCGATCGTCGCGTCGACGACGAACAGCACCGCATCCGCGGCTGCCACCGCCACCTCGGCCTGCGCGGCGATCCGCTCGGCGAGGCCCTTCGCGTCGGGGTCCCAACCACCCGTGTCGACCACGGTGAACTCGCGTCCGCTCCACTCCGCGTCGTACGAGACGCGGTCGCGGGTGACGCCCGGGACGTCCTGGACGACGGCCTCGCGACGCCCCAGGATGCGGTTGACGAGGGTGGACTTGCCGACGTTGGGGCGACCCACGACGGCGAGCACGGGGACGCGTACGGCGTCCCCGTCGTTGACGGATTCGGTCATGAGGGGGATCCTCCGAGATCAGGGACGGCCTTGGCCGCGAGGCGGACGACCTCGTCGATCACTTCGTCGAGCGTCAGGTGCGTGGTGTCGAGCTCGACGGCGTCGGCAGCCTTGGCGAGCGGGGACGTCGCCCGCGACGAGTCGATGGCGTCGCGGCGCTGCAGAGAGGCAGCGGTCGCCTCGACGTGCGCGGCCTCCGACTGGCCCTGCTCGGCGGCCCGGCGGGCGGCGCGCGCTGCGGTGTCGGCGACGAGGTAGATCTTGAGCGGGGCGTCCGGGGCGACGACGGTCCCGATGTCGCGGCCCTCCAGGACGATGCCGTGCGACGCGGCGATGGTCTCGCGCTGGAGCGTGACGAGCCGCTGACGCACCTCGGGCACACGGCTGACCTGGCTCACGGCGTCGGTGACGCGCTGGCTGCGGATCTCGACGGAGACGTCCACCCCGTCGGCGGCGATCGTCGGCGCCTGCGGGTCGGTGCCGGAGACGATGTCGACGTCGCTCGCGGCAGCGGCGACTGCGGCCGCGTCCTCGACGTCGACCCCGCGCTCGAGCACCGCCCACGTCATCGCGCGGTACATCGCCCCGGTGTCCAGGTAGGCAAGGCCCAGCCGCGCGGCCACACCTCGCGCCGTGCTCGACTTGCCCGATCCGGAGGGGCCGTCGAGAGCGATGACTACTGGGGGCACGGGGCCAACCTTTCTCAGGGGCTTGTTCACAGGTACGCGGTCCAGCCGCGGTCGGTGAGTGCGGCGGCGAGCTCCTCGGCCCGCTCCGCACGCACCGCGATCTCGGCCACACCCACCGGGCGGCCGAGGTCGTGGTCGATGCGCAGGTCTTCGATGTTCACTCCCGATTCTCCCGTATCACGGAAGAGACGTCCCAACTCGCCCGGCTGATCGGGGACCTGGACGAAGACCGTGGTCAGCGCCGGGGTGCGCTCCTCGCCGTGCTTGCCCGGGATCAGGCGCGTCCCGGAGACCCCGCGACCGAGGACGTCCTCGATGACCTGGCCGCGTTCGATGCCGTCGAGGAGCTCGTCGAGGTCGTCGCGCACCCCTCGGAGCAGCTCGACCAGCGGGAGCCGGTTGGCGTGGAGGATCTGGCGCCAGAGGGTGGGATCGCTGGCCGCGATCCGCGTGACGTCGCGCAGGCCCTGCCCCGCGAGCGCCAGGTGCTCGGCAGGGCCGCCGTGCAGCCTGGAGGCGGTCAGCACCGACATCACCTGAGGCAGGTGGGACACGCGGGCGACGGCGAGGTCGTGCTCGTCGGGCGGCATCTCGACCAGCGTCGCGCCGACCGCGCGAGCGACGTCGCGCACGCGCTCGAGCGTCACCTCCGCCGCTGCCGCGTGCGGGGTGATCGCCCACGCGCGCCCCTCGAACAGCGTCTCGGACGCCGCCGTCGGGCCGGACCGCTCGCTGCCGGCCATCGGGTGGCTGCCGACGTAGCGCTCCAGCCCGTCGGTGCCGGCCGAGGCGAGCGCCTCCAAGGGCGGCAGCTTCACGCTCGCCACGTCGGTGACGACCGCGGACGGCCACTCGGCCAGGGCGTCGGCGACGACCTCGGCCACGAAGTCGGGCGGCACGGCCACGACGACGAGCGCGACCCTCTCCGGATCGTCGATCGTGCCGGCACCCAGCATCTGCGCCGTACGGGCGTGCTCGGGCTGGGCGTCACGCAGGTGCACGCGGACGCCGGCCCGGGTCAGCGCCAGGGCGACCGACGTCCCGACGAGACCGCACCCGACCACGAGGACGGGACCCTCGAGCGTACGGGGCGAGACGTCGGCACTCACAGCTCCACGCTATCCAACAGCACCCCGAGCTCCTCGGACGTGAGCTCGCGCAGGTCCCCGGGCTTCATGCCGCCGAGGTGGAGGCCACCGAACCCGGTCCGGGTCAGGCGGACCACCGGGTGACCCACGGCGTCGAGCATCCGGCGCACGATCCTGTTGCGACCGAGGTGGATGTCGAGCTCGACGATGCTGCGGTCCGCGGCCGTCTGCTTCACGACGAACCGGTCGACCGCGACCGGGCCGTCGTCGAGCGTGATGCCCTCGCGGAGCGTCCGGCCGAGGCCGCGGGCCACCTGGCCCTGGACCTCGGCGACGTACGTCTTGGTGATCTCGTACGAGGGGTGCGCCATGCGGTTGGCGAACTCACCGTCGTTGGTGAGCAGCAGCAGCCCGCTCGTGTCGGTGTCGAGGCGCCCGACGTGGAAGAGCCGCTCCGGGCGGTCGGCCACGTACGACGACAGGTCTGGCCGGCCGTGCTCGTCGCTCATCGTCGAGACCACCCCGCGGGGCTTGTTCAGGACGAGGTACACGTGGTCCGTCGCGGGCGGGATCCGCTTGCCGTCGACGTGGATGACGTCCGTACGGGGGTCGACGCGACGTCCCATCTGCGTGACGACCTCGCCGTTGACCGAGACGCGGCCGCGCTCCATGAGGATCTCGCAGGCGCGTCGCGAGCCGACGCCCGCCTGGGCGAGCACCTTCTGCAGGCGGACGCCTTCGGGCAGCTCGGTCATGCGTGGTTCCCTTCGTTCTCTTCGTTCGCGTCGTCGCCGGGCGCGGTCTCACCCGCGGCGGCCGGGACGACCGTGGTGGCGCCCAGTTCTTCCGGGTCGTCCATCTCGCTCATCTCGGGCAGGAACGGCGCCAGGTCGGGCAGCTCGTCCAGGCTCGAGAGACCCATGCGCTCCAGGAAGTACGGCGTGGTCGCGTACAGGATCGCTCCCGTCTCGTTGTCCGCACCGGCCTCCGCGACGAGACCGCGCGTCACCAGCGTGCGCATGACTCCGTCGACGTTGACCCCGCGGATCCCCGAGACCCGCGCACGCGAGATCGGCTGCCGGTAGGCGACCACGGCCATCGTCTCCAGCGCTGCCTGGGTGAGGCGCGCCTGCTGGCCTTCGAGGACGAACCGCTCGACCGCACCGGCGTACGCCTCCCGGGTGTAGAACCGCCACCCCCCGGCGACCTGACGCAGCTCGAAGCCACGCTCCTCGTCGTCGTACGACCGTGCGAGCTCGACCAGCGCCACCTCGACGTCGGCCGGCGGGTGCCCGACGGCGGAGGCGAGCACGAGCGCGTCCAGCGGCTGGTCGGCGACCATGAGCACGGCCTCCAGCGCGGGGCGCAGCGGGTACGACGGCGCCTCTGCGGTGCCCGGGTCCGTCGCGTCAGTCTCGTCCATCGTCATCCTCACCCTCGGCCACCGGGGCCGACCCCTCGTCGTCTTCGTCGAACTCCGCACCGACCTCGATCTCGCCCTCCTCGCTGCCGGTCCACCGGATGGTCAGCTCGCCCAGAGGTGTGACCTGGTCGAACGCGACCACCCCTTCGCGGAACAGCTCGAGGAGCGAGAGGAACCTCGCCACCTTCGTCAGCGTGTCCGGTGCGTCGGCAACCAGCGTCCGGAAGGTCAGCGACGACCCCCGGCGCAGCCGTTCGACGACCACGACGGCCTGCTCCCGCACGCTGACCTGCGGTGCGTGCAGGTGCGCCAGCGACAGCACCGGCGGCGCCTTCGGCTGCATCGCCTTCGCGGCGAGGACCGCCAGCTCCTCCGGACCGATGCTGATGAGCACCTCGGGCAGCAGCGTCGAGAACCGCTCCTCGAGGGCCACCGCGCGGGGGAACCGCTTCGCCTCCTCGTCGAGACGTTCACGCATCCGTGCCGCGACCTGCTTGAAGGCGCGGTACTGCAGCAGGCGCGCGAACAAGAGGTCTCGTGCCTCCAGCAGCGCGAGGTCGTCCTCGTCCTCGACCTCGGCTTGAGGCAGCAGGCGGGCGGCCTTGAGGTCGAGCAGCGTCGACGCGACGAGGAGGAACTCGGTCGTCTGCTCCAGGTCGCCGTCGGGGCCCATCGCCTTCAGGTGCGCGATGAACTCGACCGTCACCTTCGACAACGCGATCTCGGTGATGTCGAGCTTGTGCTTGGCGATCAGCTGGAGGAGCAGGTCGAACGGACCCTCGTACGCGTCGAGGTGGACGACGAACCCCGTCGAGGCCGTCTGATCGCCTACCTCGGGTGAGCTCACGTGACCCCGAGCCGTCGGGCGAGCTCGCTGTCGGACCCGTTCTCGTCGTAGTCGGCCAGCGCGATGGCGAGCGCTACACGGATCAGTCGCCCACGGTCCAGAGCCTGGCCGAGGTCGCGCCGCAGCTGCAGGCGCGTGTGCTCGAGCTCGAGCAGCTCGTCGGAGGTCATGTAGACCGTCACCTTGCTGTCGTGCTTGACGCGTCCGCTGGAGCGTCCCGAGGCACCGTTCGACTCCTCGACGGCGGCCGGGGCGGCCTCCGGCGCGGGCTCGGGAGTGGTGGTCGGTCGGAAGAGCTCGTCAGCGCCAGGAAGTTTCACGCGCCGGGGCACCGGACGAGCACCTCCCGTGCAAGCTGTCGATACGCATCAGCACCCGGCGAGTCGGGCGCGAAGTCCAGGATGGGCTCTCCGGCCACCGTGGCGTCGGAGAATTTCACCGTCCGGCGGATCACCGTGTGGAACACCTTGTCTCCCCAGCCGTCCACGAGCGTCTGGAGCACCTCGCGGCTGTGGAGGGTCCGGCTGTCGTACATCGTGCCGAGCAGGCCGATGATCTCGAGGTCGAAGTTGGTCCGCTGCCGCACCTTCTCGATGGTCTCCTTGAGCAGGGCGACCCCGCGCAGGGCGAAGTACTCGCACTCCAGCGGGATGAGCACCCCGTCGCAGGCCGTCAGCGCGTTCACGGCGAGCAGGCCGAGCGACGGCTGGCAGTCGATGAGGATGACGTCGTAGTCGTTGAGCACCGGCCGCAGCATGCGCGCGAGGGTCTGCTCGCGCCCGACCTCGTGGACGAGGTGCATCTCGGCACCGGACAGGTCGATGCTCGACGGCAGCAGGTGGAGGTTCTCGGTGCGGGTCTTCAGCAGGACGTCCGACACCTTGACGTCGTCGTGCATGAGCAGGTGGTAGACGGTCGCGTCGAGGTCGTGCGCGGGGATGCCCAGACCGACGGTCATCGAGGCCTGCGGGTCGAAGTCCACCAGCAGGACGCGACGCCCCGTCTCCGCCAGGGCGGCCCCGAGATTGATGGTCGTGGTGGTCTTGCCGACCCCGCCCTTCTGGTTGCAGAGCGCGATCACGTAGGCCGGGCGCCCGCTCGGTGGCTGGGGCTCCGGAAAGGTCGGTAAGGGGCGACCGGTCGGCCCGATCTCGGCGTCGGCCGACGGTCCGAGGTCGCCGAGCAGATCCCTGGTGTCGTTCATGCGCACTCGATCCCGTGGCTGTGCTTTCCCGTGCTGGGGCTGTCTGGACTGTACCAAGTCGACAAGTCTCCACTCCCGCGCCACGCGGAGGTGTGACAGGTCACGCGAGGGCGCGCGGATGGGCGGTCGCGTAGACCTCCCGCAGCTTGTCGATCGTCACCAGCGTGTACACCTGGGTGGTCGTCACCGAGGCGTGCCCGAGGAGCTCCTGGACGACGCGGACGTCGGCGCCGCCGTCGAGCAGGTGGGTCGCGAACGAGTGGCGCAGCGTGTGCGGGGAGACGTCGCCACCGATCCCGGCCTGCTGGGCCGCCTTGGACAGCACGGCCCATGCGCTCTGGCGCGACAGCCGGCCGCCGCGCGAGTTGAGGAAGACCGCTCCCCCGTTGTCGCGGCCGCTGACCAGGCCCGGACGGACGTCGAGGAGGTACTTCCGCAGCGCGTCCACGGCGAAGCGACCGACCGGCAGCATCCTCTGCTTGCCGCCCTTGCCCCGCAGCAGCACCTGGGCGACCTCGAGGTCGAGGTCGTCCACGTCCAGCCCGACGGCCTCCGAGATCCGCGCGCCGGTGCCGTACAGCAGCTCCAGCAGGGCGCGGTCCCGGACCGCGAGCTCCGTCCCGGCTGCCCCGGCGGCGTCCAGCAGCGCCTCCACGTCCTCGACCGCGAGCGCCTTGGGCAGCCGTCGCGGTGGCGCCGGCGGCTTGACCTCCGCGGCCACGTCGCGTCCGACGACCCCCTCGCGGACCGCGAACTTGTGGAACCCGCGGGCAGCCACCAGCGTCCGGGCCGCGCTCGGCGCCGACAGTGCCACGTGGTCCTCGTCGCCCTCACGCAGGTGCGCGAGAAAGTCGGTCACGTCGGCTTCGGCGATCTCGTCGACGGAGGTGATGCCGCGGCTGTCGAGGTACGCGGCGTACCGCCGCAGGTCGCGCCGGTACGACGACAGGGTGTTGGCCGCGAGACCGCGCTCGATCGCGAGATGGCTGAGGTACTCCTCGACGAGCCGACCGACGGGGTTCCGGTCGTCGGCCACCTACGCCACGACCTCGTCGGGCGACACGCAGGCGAGCCCGTGCGCCTCGGCGACGCCTTCGTTGGTGATCCGGCCGTCGTGCACGTTCAGTCCGGCACGCAGTGCCGGGTCGGTCCGCAGGGCGTCACGCCACCCCGCGTCCGCGAGCGCCAGCACGTACGGCAGCGTCACGTTCGTGAGGGCGTACGTGGAGGTGTGCGGGACGGCACCCGGCATGTTCGCGACGCAGTAGAAGACGGACTCCTCGACGACGAACGTGGGCTCCACGTGGGTCGTGGGACGTGAGTCCTCGAAGCAGCCTCCCTGGTCGATCGCGATGTCGACGAGCACGCTCCCCGGACGCATCGCCGCCACCATGTCGTGGCTGACCAGCCGAGGAGCCTTGGCTCCGGGGACGAGCACCGCACCGATGACGAGGTCGGCGGCGGCGACCGCACCCTCGACCTGGTAGCGGTTCGACGCCACGGTCTGCACCCGTCCGCCGAACTCGATGTCGAGCTGACGCAGCCGCGCCACGTTGATGTCGAAGAGGGAGACCCGTGCCCCCATCCCCACGGCCACCGCCGCGGCGTTGCGTCCGGAGACGCCACCGCCGAGCACCACGACGTCGGCAGGGTGGACCCCGGGGACGCCGCCCATGAGCACGCCGCGCCCCTCCGGGGCCAGCAGATGGTAGGCGCCGACCTGGGCCGCGAGCTTGCCGGCGACCTCGCTCATCGGCGCGAGCAGCGGCAGCGTGCCGTCGGCGGCCTGGACGGTCTCGTACGCGATCGCCGTCGTCCCCGACCCCACCAGCGCGTCGGTGCACTCCCGGGAGGCGGCGAGGTGGAGGTAGGTGAAGAGGACCTGGTCACGCCGCAGGAGGTGGTACTCCTCAGGGATCGGCTCCTTCACCTTGAGCAGCAGGTCCGCGGTGCCCCAGACGTCGTCCGCGCCGGGAAGGATGTCGGCGCCGGCACGGACGTACTCCTCGTCCGGGATCGACGAGCCCACACCCGCCCCGGCCTCGACGACCACCTCGTGGCCTGCCTCGCGCAGCTCGCGCACCCCGGCCGGGGTGATCGCGACGCGGTACTCGTGGACCTTGACCTCGCGTGGGACGCCGACCTTCATCGTGCTCTCCTCCCCGGGGCCGCACGTCGCGCGGCGCACCGACACAGCCGATCCTAGGCGCGGGCACCCCCGCGCGCGCTCACGAAGCAGGCCAGAAGGCCCGCGACGGCGAGCGAGTTGGTGATCCGGCCGTCGAGCACCGCGGCCACCGCCTCCTCGAGCGGAACCCACACCGCGGTCATGTCGGCCTCCTCGTCCAGGCGCTCGGTGCGGGCGTCGTCGCTGACGGGCTCCAGCCCGCGGGCCAAGAACACCTCGACACGCTCGTCTGTGAAGCCCGGGGACGAGCGCAGGGTCACGAGGGACTCCCACGACGAGGCGACGAGGTCGGCCTCCTCGGCGAGCTCGCGAGCCGCCGCGTCACGCGGTGCCTCCCCCTCGATGTCGAGCAGACCCGCGGGGAGCTCGACGAGGCGGTGACGGACCGGGTGGCGGTACTGCTCGAGGAGCAGCACGCGACCCTCGTCGTCCTGGACCACGATGCCGACGGCGTCGGCATGGCGCACGGTCGTCCGGTGGATCGCCCCACCCTCGGGCGTCGCCACCTCGTCGAGGACCACGTCGACGAACGACGAGGCGTACGGCGTCCGGCTCGCGCGGACGGGCCAGGACTCGGCACGGTCGCCGAACCGCTCCCCCTCGGCGAGCAGCAGCCCCGGCAGGCCCGGATGAGGGACCCGGCCGGGGTCCGCCGCCGCGCTCACGCCGTGGCTTCGGCCGGGTGCCGCCGCAGCCCCGCCTCGTCGACGGGCAGCCGCAGCTCGCGCTGGCGGTCGATCGCCGCCGAGACGAGCCCGGCGAACAGCGGGTGGGGGCGGGTCGGGCGCGAGCGCAGCTCCGGGTGCGCCTGCGTGCCGACGTAGTACGGGTGCTCCTCGCGCGGCAGCTCGACGAACTCGACGAGGTGGTTGTCCGGCGAGACCCCGGAGAAGACCAGGCCTGCCTTCTCCAGCGTGTCGCGGTAGCCGTTGTTGACCTCGTAGCGGTGGCGGTGACGCTCGGAGACCTCCGTCGCCCCGTACGCCTCCGCGACGACCGATCCCGGTGTCAGCCGCGCCGCGTAGAGCCCGAGCCGCATGGTGCCGCCGAGGTCGCCGGCGCCCTCGACGAACGCCTCCTGCTCGGCCATCGTGGCGATGACCGGGTGCTCGGTCGAGGGGTCGAACTCGGTCGAGCTCGCGTCGGGGATGTCGGCGCGCTGACGGGCGTACTCGATGACCATGCACTGCAGGCCGAGGCAGAGGCCGAGCGTCGGGACCTTGTGCTCGCGCGCCCAGGTGAGCGCACCGAGCTTGCCCTCGATGCCACGGATCCCGAAGCCGCCGGGCACGCAGACCGCGTCCACGTCACCGAGCCACTGCTGCGCGCCCGCGGGCGTCCGGCACTCGTCGGACGGCACCCACTTCACGTGGACCTTCGCCTCGTGCTCGAAGCCGCCGGCCCGCAGCGCCTCGACGACCGAGAGGTAGGCGTCGGGCAGGTCGACGTACTTGCCGACCAGGGCGACGGTCACCTCCTCCTCGGGCTCGTGGACGCGGTGCAGCAGCTGGTCCCACTGCTTCCAGTCGACGTCGCGGAACGGCAGGTCGAGCCGCCGGACAACGTACGCGTCGAGGCCCTCGGCGTGCAGGACCTTCGGGATGTCGTAGATCGACGGCGCGTCCGCAGCCGTGACGACCGCCTCGGCGTCGACGTCGCACATCAGCGAGATCTTGCGCTTGACGCCGACCGGGATCTCCCGGTCCGAGCGGCACACGATCGCGTCCGGCTGGATGCCGATCGAGCGCAGCGCGGCCACCGAGTGCTGCGTCGGCTTGGTCTTGAGCTCCCCCGACGGGCCGATGTACGGCACGAGCGAGACGTGGAGGAAGAAGCAGTTGTCGCGGCCGATCTCGTGCCGGACCTGACGCGCGGACTCGAGGAACGGCTGGGACTCGATGTCACCGACCGTGCCGCCGATCTCGTGGATCACGACGTCGACGTGCGGGCCGCCCATCGAGAGCATGCGGTCCTTGATCTCGTTCGTGATGTGCGGGATCACCTGGACCGTGTCGCCGAGGTAGTCGCCGCGCCGCTCGCGGGCGATGACCTCGGAGTAGACCTGGCCGGTCGTCACGTTGGCGCGGCCGACGAGGTCCTCGTCGAGGAACCGCTCGTAGTGGCCGATGTCGAGGTCGGTCTCCGCACCGTCGTTGGTGACGAACACCTCGCCGTGCTGGAACGGGTTCATCGTGCCGGGGTCGACGTTGAGGTACGGGTCGAGCTTCTGCATCGTGACCCGCAGACCGCGAGACTTCAGCAGCCGTCCGAGACTGGAGGCCGTGAGCCCCTTGCCCAGGGAGGAAGCTACGCCGCCGGTGACGAAGACGTGCTTGGTGGGCACCGAGTTTGCCAAGAGAACTCCCGTGATCGTGTGGGCCGTCATTGGAACGCTGCGCGTCTGAGGGCTGCGCTCTGGGAGACGACAACCCGATCAGTGCACACGCTCACGGAGTTTCACCCTACCAAGTCTCGGCAACGACCTGGGACGCCACGCGGACGACGGCATCCCGCTGTGACCCTCCGTACGGTCACGCGGCCGGCGGGAAGGCTCCGCCGTCGGCCCCGGACGTGCCGTAGTGCCCGGCGTCTCCGGCGGCTTCCCGCTGGAGCGCGAGGACGGTCACGACGTCTCCGAACGGCACCCCGAGCACGTCGACGGTGGACACGGCGTCCGCGCCCGTCCCGCCCCGTACGGCCTCGACGGCGCCGCCGCGTGCGCCCGCCCCGACCGGTCCGGCGACGAGGGTTCCGGCGCCCGCTGCGTCCAGGCCGCCGACGAGGGACGTGAGCAGCTCGCCGCGGCCCTGGGAGAGGTTGTCGCGCGAGCCCGCGACCACGACCGCCAGCTGCGCCCGGTGCGTGGGGCGAGGGTCGGAGGTGAGCAGCTTCCCCTCCGCGAAGGCCGCCAGGATCGTCTGGGCATGGGCATCGGCCGGGGTGGTCTCCTTGGCCGACAGGGCCCGCCCGAGGGCAGCGGCGACCAGCTCGTAGTTGGCCAGCCCGTCGGTCGGGGTGTCGGCCACCCCCTTGAGAGCTTGCTGCGCGATGCCGCTGGTGAACTGCCGGTCGGCGGGGTCGAGCAGGCGCTCGGTCAGCGCGACCGTGCCGACGACCGAGCCGCCGGCGGCCTTCAGCGCCGTACCGACCGCCTCGACGGACTCCTCCGAGGCGCCGGGGAGCGTCACGAGCACGACGGACCGGCCGGTGAGACGGCCGGTGACGGGAGCCGTGCCGAGCGTCTCCTGATAGGCGTCGGCCACCTTCCGGGCGGCCGTGTCCTCGGCCGTCGCGACCGGCGCGGGACGGTCGGCGGCCACCGCGGGCTCCGGCTCCGCCCCGTCGAGCACCCCCGCTCCGAGAGCGATCCCGGCGGAGAGGGCGAGGACGAGCGCGGCACCGCCGACGACGAGCGAACGGATCGGCATCAGCCTCGGATCTCCTGAGCAGTGGTGGTGAGCCAGTCGCGGGCCGACTCGAGCCACTCGGCACCGACCGGCGTCGTGGCGAGCGCGGCGCCGAGGGCGACCAGGGCGACGAGCAGGACGAGCAGCACCTGGAAGAGGGTGAACCGCGGCCGGTGCAGGCCGACCATCGCGCGCGCGTCGACAAGCCTGGCGCCCAGCCGCAGCCGCGTGAGATAGCGGGTCGCACCGCCCGAGCGCGCGGAGTCCAAGAACTCCTCGAGGGTGCCGAACCCACCGACGGTGACGACCACGCGCGCGCCGCGGGCGTCGGAGAGGAGCAGCGCCGCTTCCTCCGACCCGCTGGTGCCGGGGAACTCGACCGCCGTCCGCTGCAGGCGCTCGAGACGCTCTTCGGTCTCGGCGTGGAGACGGGACTCGGTGACGACGATCTCGCCGGCGGCACGCAGCGTACGGTCACCCATCTGCGACAGGTCGCCGACCACGACGGCGGGGTCGTACCCGGCCGCGACCAGGGCATCGGCCCCGGAGTCGACGCCGACGAGGACGGGCTTGCGCTCCTTCAGGTAGCGCCGCATCGTCTTGAGCTCGGCGGCGGACTCGGGCCCGGAGAGCACGACCACCACCTCACGGCCGTCCAGCGACGTCGCGAGCTCGGGGATGCCGACACCCTCGAGCAGGAGGGCATGCTCGCGACGCAGGTACTCGCCGCTGTTGGCGGTCAGCGTCTCGAGCTGCACGGCCATGCCGGTACGCCCACGACTCAGCATCTCCGCGACGAGCTCGTCGTCGACGAGCGTGCCCTCGGCGACCACCTCGTCGCCTCGCACGAGCTGCGCTCCGTCGAGGCCGACCTTGTCTCCGTCCTTGACCCGGGTGAACAGCTCCGTCCCGACAGCGTCCAGGAGCGGGACGCCCGCACCGACCAGCACCTGCGGCCCGAGGTTCGGGTAGCGCCCGGTGCTCGTCGGCGCCGTGTTGACCACCGCGACCGCTCCCCGCAGGCGCAGTGCCTCGGCCGTCGTACGGTCGAGGTCGGGCAGGTCCACGACGGCCACGTCCCCGCTGCGGACGCGCTTGACGTCGCGTGCGCTGCGCACGAGGCGGACCGGTCCCTGGACGTCGAGCGTGGTGTCAGGGGCGGTTCTCCGGAGATTCAGCAGGCTCACCGTCGTCATGCTGCCACCGGGGTCGGCAGGAAACCGGCAGGCCGCGTCCCGGCGTGTCCTGCGACCGCTCAGCGCAGCGCGCGGTCCTCGGCGGCGAGGTCGACGAGCTCGCGGGCGTGGGCCTCCGCGGTCGCCGAGCCCTCCAGGCCGGCGAGCATCCGCGAGAGCTCCGCGACCCGCTCGTCGTCGTCGAGGAGGGCGACGTCGCTGGTGGTGACGGTGCCGTCGTCGGACTTCAGCACGTGGTAGTGACGGTCGCCGAACGCGGCTACCTGCGGGAGGTGCGTGACGACGACGACCTGGGCGTTGGCCGCGAGTCGGGCCAGGCGCCGGCCGACCTCGATCGCCGCCTTGCCACCGATCCCGGCGTCCACCTCGTCGAAGACGAAGGTGGGCACGCTCGCCTTGTCGGCGAGCACGACCTCCAGCGCGAGCATCACCCGCGAGAGTTCGCCGCCGCTGGCGCCCTTGGCGAGCGGCCGCGGTGCGGCACCGGCGTTGGCCGCGAGGAGCAGCTCGACGTCGTCGACCCCGTCCGGTCCGAGGTCGGCGGGCTCGGGCGTCTCAGGGGTACGCACCTCCACCTCGAGCCGCGCGTGGGGCATCGCGAGCGCCTCCAGCTCGGTCTCGACCGACGCCGCGAGCCGTCCGGCCGCGTCCCGTCGTCGCGCGCTGATCTCGGCGGCACGGGCGAGGAGGTCGGACTCGAGCGCCGCGATCTCCTCCTCGAGCGTCGCGATCCGGTCGTCGTCGCCCTGCAGCGTCTTCGTACGCTCGCGCGCGTCCTCGGCCCACTGCAGCACGTCGGCCAGCTCGGGCCCGTACTTGCGGGTGAGGCCGGTCAGCGCGGCGCGGCGCTCCGAGACCGCGGCCAGGCGCGCCGGGTCCACCTCGACGCCGTCGGAGTACGAGGCCAGCTCGGAGGCGACGTCGGTCACGGTGAAGCGGACCTCCTCCAGGCGGCGTGCCTGCACGTCCAAGGCCGGGTCGTGCTCGCGCACCGCGTCGAGCAGCGCGCCTGCCTGCCCGAGGAGGTCGAGCACGTCGGCGGCGTCGTCGACCTCCGACAGCAGCGTGTGCGCCTCGGCGGCGGCCCGGACCAGCGACTCTGCGTGCGCGAGCCGTCCCTCCTCGACGCGCAGCGCCTCGTCCTCACCCTCCTCCGGCGCGACGGCCGCGATCTCGTCGAGGCCGAAGAGCAGGACGTCGAGCTCGCGCAGCCTCTCCTGTCGGGCGGCGACGAGCTCGTCGTACGCCCGCCGGGCCTCGTGCAGCCGCGCGTACGCCGGGGCGTACTCCGTGAGCAGGCCGACCACGTCGCCGAACCGGTCCAGCGCCTCTCGCTGGGCGCTCGTGCGGAGCAGCCGGTGCTGGTCCGACTGGCCGTGCACGGCAACCAGCTGCTCGCTGACCCGCGCCAGGACTCCCGCCGGCACGGAGGCACCGCCGAGGTAGGCGCGCGAGCGCCCGTCGCGGCCGATCGTGCGCGCGACCACGAGCTCGTCGCCGTCGAGCTCGGCAGGCGTGTCGTCGAGCACCGCGCGGACGGCGTCGAGGCCGCCGACGTCGACCGTCGCCTCGACGCGGAGCCGGTCGGCGCCGTGCCGGACGAGACCGGCGTCGGCGCGGGCGCCGCGCAGGAGACCCAGCGCCGTGACGACCATGGTCTTGCCGGCGCCGGTCTCACCGGTGATGACGGTCAGCCCCGGACCGAGCGACAGCTCGGCGTCCGCGATCACGCCGAGGGAGGACAGCCTGATCTCCTGCCACACGGTCAGACCCCCTCTGTGCGGTCGGGAGCCGGGCTCGCCTCGGCCTGGGCCTGCTCGCTGTGCCGCTGGGCGGCCGCGCCGCGCCAGCCGCTGACGGGCAGGTCGAACTTGCGGACGAGCCGGTCGGTGAACGGGGCCTGGTGCAGGCGTGCCAGACGGATCGACTTCTCCCCCTGCCGGACCTCGACGCGGGCGCCCGGCGGAAGCTCGTACGTCCGGCGTCCGTCGCACCACAGCACGCCTGAGGCAGGCGCCTCAGGGATGACCTGGATCGCCAGGAGCGACGTCGGTGACACGACCATCGGCCGGGCGAACAGCGCGTGGGCGCTGATGGGCACCATCAGCAGCGCCTCGACCTCCGGCCAGACGACCGGGCCGCCGGCGCTGAAGTTGTAGGCGGTCGAGCCGGTCGGGGTCGCGCACACGACCCCGTCGCACCCCCACCGCGAGACCGGGCGGTCGTCGATGGCCACCACGACCTCCAGCATCCGCTCGCGCGAGGCCTTCTCGACGGTGGCCTCGTTGAGCGCCCAGCTGCGGGCGACCTCGCGGTCGTCGACGAAGACGCGCGCGTCGACGGTCATCCGCTCCTCGACCGTGTAGTCGCGTGCCACCACGCGCCGGACGGTGTAGTCGAGGTCGTCGACGTCGGCCTCGGCCAGGAACCCGACGTGGCCGAGGTTGACCCCGACGAGCGGGGTCCCGCAGTCACGGACGAGCTCGGCGGCACGCAGGATCGTGCCGTCACCGCCGAACACGACGGCGAGCTCGCACCCGCGTCCGGCGTCGTCGGTCACCGGCACCACCTCGGCGTCCGGGAGCCCCCAGCGCCCCAGTGCCTCGGCGTCCTCGGTGACGACCCGGACGGCGATCCCCTCGGCGGCCATCGCCTGCGCGAACTCCGCGGCGACCTTGCTGGCCTCCTCGCGCCCCGTGTGGGCGAGGATCAGCACACGTCGCCCCTGCGACGACGACGGCGCGACGCTCATCGCTGCTCTCCTCCACTCGGCCGGCCCAGCGGTCCGGCGTCCACCGCAGCACGCACCTCGTCCTCGGTGACTCCTGCGGCGTCTCGCCGGAACCACCCAAAGTACTCGACGTTGCCGGTCGGTCCGGGCAACGGGCTGGCGGCCACCGCGCGCGTCCCCCAGCCGATCTCCGCTGCTGCGGTGCACACGCCCATGACGGCCTCGACGTGGAGCTCGGGGTCGCGGACGACGCCCTTCTTGCCGACCCGCTCCTTGCCCACCTCGAACTGCGGCTTGACCATCAGCACCATGTCACCGTCGTCCACGCACAGGCGCGCGAACGCGGGCATCACCAGCGTCAACGAGATGAAGGACAGGTCGGACACGACGAGCTCGACCTGCCCGCCGATCGCCTCCGGCGCGAGGTCACGGACGTTCGTCCGGTCGTGCACGTCGACCCGAGGGTCCTGCTGGAGCGCCCAGACCAGCTGGCCGTACCCGACATCGACCGCGACCACCTCGCGTACGCCGCGCCGCAGCAGGACGTCGGTGAACCCGCCGGTCGAGGCGCCGGCGTCGAGGCACCGGCGTCCTTCCACGCTCAGCCCGAGCGGCTCGAAGGCCTCGAGGGCCCCGAGAAGCTTGTACGCCCCGCGCGACGCGTACCCGGGGTCCGACTCCGCGTCGCGGACCACGATCGCCTGGTCGGTCGTCACCTGGGTGGCCGCCTTGCCGGCGCGCGCTCCCGCGACCGTCACCCGACCCTGCGCGATCAGGTCGCTGGCCTGCTCGCGCGAGCGCGCCAGGCCGCGGCGGACGAGCTCGGCATCGAGGCGCAGTCGCCTGCTCACGGGACCTCGGGGCGAGGCGGGGGCGGGCCGGGCGGCGCAGGCGGGCGGGGGCCCGGCGCCTGGCCGGCGGTCTGCAGCACCTCGCGCAGCTTCGCGTGGACCGCCTCGTAGACCTCGAGGTGGGAGTCGACGGGGAGGTCGGCGAGCCGCTCGAGGTCGCTCAGGACGGCCTCGACCCGAGGGTCGCGTGCCGCCTGCTCGTGGTCGGCGGGTCCGCCATCGGTCATTGCGCGCTCCTTCGTGTCGGCTCGTCGATCATCGCACTCCCCACTGACGGAGCGCGTCTCGTACGGCGCTCGTGTCGAGCCGGTCACCAGACTCACCACCGACCTCGTCGCGCCGGTGCCACGCCAGCCCGACCGCTGCCCGCAGCAGGTCCACGGCAGCCTGCCCGTCCTCGGGGACGGCCCCTCCGTCGACGACCAGCCGGCCGTCCCGGCACAGCACCGCCACGCCGCCGCAGCGCGCCGCCTCCAGACCGTCGACCGTCACAGGGCGCTGCAGCAGCTCCAGTCCTCGCAGGTCAGGAGCCAGGTACGTCGGCCGAGCGTACGCGCCGGCGGCGACGGCCGTGTCGAGGTCGCACACACCCGTGAAGACGAGCAGGCTGTCTGCGCCGACGTTGTTCGCGCCCTCGATGTCGGTGTCGAGGCGGTCGCCCACGACCAGCGGTCGCTCGCCGCCGACGCGCAGGACCGTCTCGTCGAACAGCGGCGCGTACGGCTTGCCGGCGACCTCGGGGACGCCTCCGGAAGCGGCGGCCACGGCGGCGACGAGCGTCCCGTTGCCGGGTGCCATGCCGCGCTCGGTCGGGATCGAGGTGTCGGTGTTGCTGACGATCCACGGGACCCCGGCCGCGACCGCGTAGGCGCCCTCGGCGAGCTGGGCCCAGCCGAGGTCGGGCGAGAAGCCCTGGACGACCGCGGCGGGATCGTCCTGCGCGGAGCGCACCGGCACCAGGCCCCGTTCCTCCAGCGCCTGGACGAGGCCCGCTCCCCCCACGACGAGGACTCGCGAGCCTGCGGGGACGAGGTCGGCGACGAGCCGTCCGGCCGCCTGTGCCGACGTGACGACGCTGTCGTCCTCGGTCGGCATCGAGAGCGCGCGCAGCTTCGCGACGACGTCCGCCGGCGTCCGGGAGGCGTTGTTCGTCACGTACGCGAGGCGCATCCCGTGGCCGGCGGCCTCGCTGAGCGCCTCCGCGGCGTGGTCGACAGCGCCGTCGCCTCGGTAGACGACACCGTCGAGATCGAGCATCGCGACGTCGTAGGCGGCCCGCAGCGGCGTGTCGCACGCCGCGAGCGCAGGGACGAGACGGCGGCGGGGATCGGGGGGATTCGTGTGGTCGGGCATCGCCGACCAGCGTAGGCCCCGCGGCCCTGGCCTACGATGCACCGGTGGACAACGGCGTGATCCGCCCGTTCAGGGCTGTGGGTTTTCGAGGCGGCAGCGACGTCGTGACGTCGCGCACCTACGTACCGTCGGTCAGCTGGTCCCGCGTTCCTTCTGACCTTCCTCCTCACCACGTCCTCCGGCTGCTCGAGCCGGCGTTTCGCGACGACGACCCGCAGAAGGCGGCACGCACCGCGTCCGCGTGGTTCGACGACGGCGTCCTGGAGCAGGACTCCGAGCCGTCCCTGTACGTCTCCCGCACGCAGGAGGGCGGCCATGAAGCCGTCGGCGTCCTGGCACTGGTCGATCTCGAGGCAGGTCGCCTCCGGCCGCACGAAGACGTGATCGCCGCGTACGCCATCCGGCAGGCGCGCCTCGCGGAGGCCACCCGTGCGCACTGGGAGCCGATCACCGCCTACACGACGCAGGAGCCGGTGGCGCCGCTCCTCGATGCCCTGACGGCCGGTCGGCCGGACCGCCGGGCCGGCGCCGAGGGGCGTACCGACGAGGTCTGGGCCGTCTCCGAGCCCGGGGCGATCGGCGCGCTCACCGCGCGGCTCGCGTCGCAGCCGTTGGTGATCGCCGACGGGCACCACCGCTACGCCGCGTGGCGGACGTCCCCTGAGCGTGCCGGCCGCTACGCCCTCACCCTGGTCCTCGATCCCCCCTCGATGCGGGTCGGTCCGATCCACCGGGTGGTCGCCGACATGGACCTCGACGAGGCGCTCAAGGGACTCCCGCTCCCTGTCGTGGAGCTCGGCGGAGGTGACGAGGCGGGACGCTTCGTCGCCGTGGGCGAGTCACGCTGCGTGCTCACCGACGGGCACCGGTTCCTCGGCGTCGACGCGTACGAGTGCGCCCCGCGCTGGGTCGAGGACGTCTTCACCCCGCACCACGGCCTGGAGTCCGACGCCGTCGCCTACGACCCCGACCCGCGCAGCGCCGCGCGCGCCGCCCGAGAGGCCGGCGGTGTCGCTCTTCTCCTCGCCACTCCCGCGCTCACGACGGTCACCCGCGCGGCGACCACGGGACGGTTGCTGCCCCACAAGTCGTCGTGGTTCCGCCCCAAGCCGCGGGTCGGCATGGTCATGCGCCGCTGGGAGTGATGCGAGCAGCGCCGAAAGGCACGCAAAAATGACCGTAGGCCGTCACCAGTGGTGACGGCCTACGGCCTAAATATTGTCCGGCGGCGTCCTACTCTCCCACACAGTCTCCCGTGCAGTACCATCGGCGCTGAAGGGCTTAACTTCCGGGTTCGGAATGTTGCCGGGTGTTTCCCCTTCGCCATGGCCGCCGTAACCCTTTG
>NZ_JANZYO010000006.1:40348-427117 GCF_025506335.1 Mumia quercus | reverse complement strand
CCCTCCGGCGTCAAAGGAGCGTTAGCGTGAGTCACGAAGACCTCCGTGGATGACGTGAGTGTGGTAACCCACATCGTCGCGGAGGTCTTCGCTAACTCAACCGTTCACAACGTCCCGAGGAACTACACCTAGCGGCTCGGGCTACTCGACCACCCAGGGGGCGGCTCGGGCTACTCGACCGGCCAGGGGCGCTCAGTCGAAGATGGGGTCGCGGGTACGGCTGCGCTTCAGCTCGAAGAACCCGTCCGTCCCGGCGACGAGGAGGCACCCGTCCCACAGGCGCCCAGCGGCCTCGCCCTTGGGCGCCGGCGAGACGACGGGCCCGAAGAAGGCGACACCGTTGACCGCGACGACCGGCGTGCCGACGTCGGTGCCGACGAGCGTGATCGCGCGCTCGTGCGACGCCCGCAGCGCCTCGTCGTACGCGTCGGTGTCGGCAGCCTCGATCAGCTCGGGCTCCAGCCCCACCTCGGCCAGCGCCTCGGCGAGCACGGTCTTGTCGAGCGTGCGCCCACCGGGGTGCACGCGCGTGCCGATGGCGGTGTAGAGGTCGCGCAGGACCTGCTCGCCGTGCTTCTGCGCGGCGGCCGTCGCCACCCGGACGGGGCCCCATCCGCGCTCGAGCATCTCTCGGTACCGCTCCGGAAGGTCCTCGGCGTCTTCGTTGAGGACCGACAGGCTCATGACGTGGAATCGGACCTCAACGTCCCGGACCTGCTCCACCTCCAGCAGCCAGCGCGACGTCATCCAGGCCCAGGGGCACAGCGGATCGAACCACATGTCAACAGCGTCGGACATGCTCACCTCTCGTCAGGCGCCGGCGGAGCCGACGGACCGGCAGTTGTTCAGGTCACAACAACGGACGACCCGCGTGCATTTCCTCCACCAACGAGAACGCCACCGGCTGGAGATCTCCACCGTTGCGTCGCGCCACCTCGCGCTGCCGCTGGTACGAGGCGCCGTCGCGCAGGATGGTCTCGATGCCGGCGAGCTCCTCCGTGCAGCCGAGCCGAGCCGCCACCGGCTCCAGCAGCCGCAGCAGCCGGCGTACGTCGGTCGTCACGAGGTCCTCGCCGCCCTTCGCGTCGAGGATGAGGATGGCCTCCATGCCGTAGCGCGCCGAGCGCCACTTGTTCTCCTGGAGGAACCACTGTGGCAGGTCGGGCAGGTCGCGCCCGGCGTCCAGCTCCGACGAGAAGTGCTCGACGAGGCACTGCGTGAGCGCCGCGATCGCCAGGAGCTCGCTGAGCGTGGGCGTCCCGTCGCAGATCCGCACCTCGAGCGTGCCGAAGCGCGGGGAGGGCCGGATGTCCCACCGCACCTCCGAGAAGTCGTCGATGACGCCGGTGTGGAGCATGTCGTCGGTGTAGCGCTCGAGGTCGGCCCACTCCTCCAGCCGGAACGGCAGCCCGGCGGTCGGCAGCTGCTGGAACATCAGCGCACGGTTCGACGCGTACCCGGTGTCCTTGCCACCCCAGAACGGCGACGACGCGGACAGCGCCTGCAGATGCCCGAAGTACGCCAGGACCGCCCGCATGATCGGCAGCACCTTCGCACGGTCCTCGATGCCGACGTGGACGTGGACGCCGTAGATGAGCATCTGGCGGCCCCACCACTGCGTACGGTCGATGAGCGTGTTGTAGCGCTCCTTGTCGGTGACCTTCTGGTGGTCCCACTGCGCGAAGGGGTGGGTCCCTGCGCACATCAGCTCGACGCGCAGCGGACCGGTGACGTCGCGCACCTCGTCGAGGCTGCGCCTCAGGTCGCGTCCTGCGGCACCGACCTGCTCGTGGACACCGGTGACGATCTCCACGGTGTTGAGGAGCAGCTCTTGGTGGACGTGGGGGTGGGGGGCGCCGTCGGGTCCCGCGAGCGCGTCGAGCACCGTACGGGCGACCTGTCGGAGGTCTCCCGTGTCGGCGTCGACGAGTGCGAGCTCCCACTCGATGCCGACGGTGGAGCGCCGAGACTGCGCGAAGGGCAGGGCCATGACTCCATGGTGCCCGAGCCGAAGCCCGGGTAACCGGGGTCACGCCCGCTGTGACGGCTCCCACGGCGCGGGCCGTACGACGGCGACCCACGCCGCGAACGCCAGCAGCGAGATCCCCACGGCGATGTCGACCACCACGTGGGTCTGTCGCCACCACACCATGTCGGTGGCGCCTTCGACGGTGTAGTGGCCGATGCCGATCAGCCCGCTGAAGGAGTAGAACACCAGGCCGACGACGCAGGCCGCGCGACGGTGGCGGAAGAACGCGATCACGCCGAGGACGCCGCAGAGGGTGAAGACGAACCACGACGCCGCGATCAGTCCCGCGGAAGGGGCCGGAAGCTCGCCCGGCCCGGGCTGCGGGTAGGCGTCGTAGTTGGCGACGTTGTCGACGTAGTGGATCACCGACACCACGAACGCCACACCCACGAGCCAGAGGAGGACCGTCGTGCCGCGCGGGCGATTGCGCGTAGTGGTGTCGACGGTCATGCCGTCGACGCTAGTGCGCGGCGGGGTCACTCACACGCTGTAGTCGAGGACGAACCCGTACCCGGAGTCGCTGTGCCCCCCGAGCTCGATCCGCGCCTCGCCTCGCAGCGTCTCGAGCGCGCCGGTCCCCATCCCCTCCACGACCTCGACAGTGTCGCTGACGTCCATCTCGTCGTGCGCCCCGCGGTGCAGGAAGACGCAGGTCCCCTCGGCGCCGCCGATCGACCCTGTGAAGCGCTCCAACGCGACGACCGGCGCCTCGCCCGCCTTGTACGTCATCAGGTAGTGGACGACGCCCTCGCCCTCGATGTCTCCGGTGTAGTGGTAGCGAACCGTGGCACGCGTGATGCCGCGGTCGGGGTAGTACGTCCCGTTCCGCTCGTTGCCGGTCCCGTCGATGTCCTCGACGACCGACTCGTCCCATGCCGCCACGGTGAACGTGGTCTCTGCCTTCTTGTCATAGCTCATGTCCCCGACGCTAAGGGCGTCACGCGGAGCGGGTCTTGGAGGAACGCGACAGGCCTAGGGTGGAGGGGTGAGTGCGAGGGCCACGCCGGAGCCGCGGGGGTATCCCGAGGCGATCGTCGGGCGCGCCGAGCCGTTCGGGGTCCGCCGGATCGAGACCGAGTCGCCCGGCGTCGACTACCTCTGGCGGGTGCGGTGGGCGGTCGAGGAGCCGTACGAGCAGCACGTCGTCCCGCAGCCCCGCCTGCACCTCGCCGCCGAAGAGGGACGCCTGCTCGTGCACGGCGTCACGCGGCGTCCGTTCTCGCGCCGCCTCGTCGGCCGCGGGCACGTGCTCGGAGCGTCGTTCGTGCCCGGCGGTTTCCACGGCTACCTCCGGGCGCCCGTCGGTGGGTTGTCGGACGCCGTGCGCCCGGCTGCGGAGGTGCTGGGCGTCGACGACCGCCCGTACGCCGCGCGCGTCCTCGCGCCCGACGCGAGCGACGACGCGATGGTGGCGGCGCTGACGGAGTTCCTCGGGGTGGTCGGGTACAAGGCCGATCCGCGCGCGGACGAGATCACCGCGCTGGTCACCGAGGCCGAGCGCGACCGCTCGATGGTCCGCGCCGACGCGCTGGCCGAGCGGGCGGGTGTCAGCCTGCGGACGCTGCAGCGGGAGTTCGCCACGTACGTCGGCATCGGCCCGAAGTGGGTGCTGCAGCGGTTCCGTCTGCTCGACGCGGCCGCGGCCGCGCGGTCGGGCGACGCCGTCGACTGGGCCGAGCTCGCAACCGCGCTGGGGTTCAGCGACCAGGCGCACCTCGTACGACGGTTCACCGAGGTCGTCGGCACTCCTCCGGCCACGTACGCCCGCGAGGTGGGCGCGCCAGCAGGACCCCGCCGACGATCATCGTGAGCGCGCGGCCTGGTCCACCAGCGCGTCGACCTCGGCCAGGGCGTCCGCGCGCGAGGCGTGGTGGGCGTCGAGGAGATCCGCCAGCAAGGGGTCGACCCGCGCGTTGGTCAGCTCGGTGTGGACGAAGCGCGTGTCGGCCACACCGAAGTGCCCGGCGAAGAAGTCACGCAGGTAGCGCTCGTGGTGGTCGTACGGCGCACGAGGCGCCCCTTCGAGTACGAGCCGCCGCGCGCGCCGACCACCACGAACGTCGTGCCGGCGAGCGACATCCGCGGGAAGGTCACCTGGTCGATCCACGCCTTGAGGGACGCGGAAACCCCGAAGTTGTACATCGGCGCCCCGACGAGCACGACGTCGGCCGCCAGCAGCTCCGACAGCAGCGGCTCGACGACGGCCCACGCCTCGCGTTCAGCGGCCGTCCGCACAGCCTTGCGGTAGTCGGCCGGCTCGGTGATCTGCTCCGCGAGGAGCGTGTCGCAGATCGTCGTCCACGCTTCACCGACGGGTGGTACCGGCTGGCGGGCGAGGTCGCGGTGGACGTAGAGACCGCGAGGATGGGCCTCCCGCCACCGTGCGGCGAAGCGGGCCCCGAGCTCGCGTGAGAACGAGCGGGTGCGCGCGCTGGAGTCGAGGTGGAGCAAGGTTGACATGACGCCTCCTCTGGAACCGGACGCGGTGTCCGGTTGATCGCGTGACCGCTCTAACTGGACACGTCGTCCAGATATTCCGTACGGTCGAGCCGTGGACCTGCCCCGTGCCGACGCGCCGCCCGCCGAGCGTGCCGACGCCGCGCGCAACCGCCAGCGGATCCTGCGTGCCGCCGCCCGCCTGTACGCCGAGCGCGGCGCCGCGAACGTGAGCATGAACGACATCGCGCGCGAGGCGGGCGTCGGGCGCGGCACGCTGTACCGTCGCTACCCCGACCGCGCGTCCATCGCCGTCGCCCTGCTCGACGAGCACGAGCGCGACCTCCAGGAACGCCTGCTCCACGGGCCCCCTCCCCTGGGCCCGGGTGCCCCGCCGGCCGAGCGGCTCGCGGCGTTCTACGACGCGATGACCGACCTGCTCGAGGCGCACGCTCACCTCGCGCTCGGCGCCGAGGTCGGGCAGTCACGCTTCGCCACCGGCGCGTACGGGTTCTGGCGCGCGCACGTCCGGATGCTCGCGGTGGAGGCGGGGGCGGACGACCCGGACGCGCTCGTCGACCTCCTCCTCGCGCCGGTCGCTCCGGAGGTCTTCGTCCGCCAGCGCGAGCTCGGCGTGTCCGTCGCGCGGATCGCCACCGCGCTCGGCCACCTGGCACGCGGGGCGCTGAACGGGGATCACCTCGCGTGACAGGATGGGACGCATGCCAGGAACCAACCTCACGCGCAACGAAGCGCAGGAGCGGGCTGCGCTCCTCGACGTCCACCACTACGCCGTCGACCTCGACCTGACGCTCTCCGACACCGAGTTCGGGTCGACCACGGTCGTCAGGTTCACGAGCAAGCAGGCCGGAGCGTCGACCTTCGCCGACCTGGTCGACGCGCGGGAGCCCAAGATCTGGCTCAACGGCACCGAGCTGGCCGCGTCCGCGTACGAGGACAACCGCATCGCGCTCACCGACCTGCTCGAGGGCGAGAACGAGCTCCGGGTCGAGACCCGTCTCCCCTACTCGCGCACGGGCGAGGGCCTGCACCGCTTCGTCGACCCCGCGGACGACCGCGTGTACCTCTACACGCAGTTCGAGGTGCCCGACGCCCGCCGCGTCTACGCGACGTTCGAGCAGCCCGACCTGAAGGCGACCTTCACCTTCACGGTCGACGCCCCGACCGGCTGGACCGTCGTGTCGAACTCCCCGACGCCCGAGCCGACCTCCGTCCGCCACGGCGTCGACCGCTGGGCGTTCGCGGAGACCAAGCGGATGTCGACCTACATCACGGCCCTGATCGCCGGCGAGTACGACACCATCACCGACACCTACAAGGGCGAGTACGGCCGGATCCCGCTCGGCATCCAGGTGCGCAAGAGCCTGCGCGAGCACGTCGACGCCGACGAGATCTTCGAGATCACCAAGCAGGGCTTCGCGTTCTTCGAGGGCGCCTTCGAGATGGGCTACCCGTTCGGCAAGTACGACCAGGCTTTCGTGCCGGAGTACAACATGGGCGCGATGGAGAACGCCGGCGCGGTGACGTTCCGCGACGAGTACATCTTCCGCAGCCGCCAGACCCACGCCGCGTACGAGTCGCGTGCCAACACGATCCTCCACGAGATGGCGCACATGTGGTTCGGCGACCTCGTGACGATGAAGTGGTGGGACGACCTGTGGCTCAACGAGTCGTTCGCCGAGTTCGCCTCCCACCACGCCGAGGTCAACGCCACGAAGTACACCGGCGCCTGGACCGGCTTCACCAACCAGCGCAAGAACTGGGCGTACCGCCAGGACCAGCTGCCCTCCACGCACCCGATCGCCGCCGACAACTACGACCTCCACGCGGTCGAGGCCAACTTCGACGGCATCACGTACGCCAAGGGCGCCTCGACCCTCAAGCAGCTCGTCGCCTGGGTGGGTGAGAAGGACTTCTTCGCCGGCCTGCGGTCGTACTTCTCGAAGTACGCCTACGGCAACACCGAGCTGAAGGACCTGCTGGCCGAGCTGGAGTCCGCCTCCGGACGCGAGCTGACGACGTGGGCGCAGGAGTGGCTCCAGACGTCGGGCGTGAACACGCTGCGCCCGCGGTTCGTCGTCGACGCCAGCGGCGGCTTCACCTCCTTCGCGGTCGAGCAGACGGCGATCGAGGAGTACCCGACGCTGCGCCGCCACCGCATCGCCATCGGCCTGTACGACCGGACCGACGCCGGCCTCGTGCGTCGTGGCCGGGTGGAGACCGACATCGAGGGCGCGCTCACCGAGATCGACGCGCTCATCGGTCAGAAGCAGCCCGACCTGGTGCTGCTCAACGACGACGACCTGACGTACGCCAAGATCCGGCTCGACGAGCGCTCGCTCGAGACGCTCACGACCTCGATCGCCGACATCGACGACTCCCTGGCACGCGCGCTGTGCTGGGGTGCGGCGTGGGACATGCTGCGCGACGCGGAGCTCCCGGCGCGCCAGTTCGTGCCGATCGTGCTCGCGGGCGTCGGCACCGAGTCCGACCTGACCGCGGTGCAGACCCTGCTGCGGCAGGGCGGTTCGGCGATCGCGCTGTTCTCGGCGCCCGACAACCGTGACGCCCTCGCCGCGCAGTGGGAGCAGGGCGTGCGCGCGCTGCTGGAGGCGGCCGCGCCGGGATCGGACCACCAGCTCGCGTTCGTCCGCGCGTACGCGGGCGCCGCGGAGTCCGACGACGCGATCGCCTACTTGCGCGGCCTGCTCGACGGCTCGGTGACGCTCGAGGGCCTGACGGTCGACACCGACCTGCGGTGGACGCTCGTCGCGGGGCTCGCCCGCGCCGGCGCGTTCGGCGATGCGGAGATCGACGCCGAGCTTGCGCGGGACAACACGATCTCGGGCCAGGAGAAGGCTGCCGGCGCGCGCGCCGCTCGCCCGGACGCCGCCGCGAAGGAGAACGCGTGGGAGTCCGTCGTCGTCCGCGACGACCTCCCGAACGAGACCCAGCGCAGCATCGCCCGCGCCTTCCAGCAGCCGGGCCAGGCCGAGCTGCTCCAGCCGTACGTCGAGCGCTACCTCGACACGGCACGCACCGTCATCGAGAAGGGGGTGTGGCGCGCGTCGGAGATCCTGGAGAGCTTCTTCCCGCGGGCGAACCCCAGCGCTGAGAACCTCGCGACGATCGACGCGTGGCTGTCCGATCAGAAGGACCTCGACGCGACGACGCGCCGGTACGTGAGCGAGGGTCGCTCGGACCTCGCCCGGGCGCTGGCCGCGCAGGAGCGCGACGCCTCCGCCTGACGCCCGTACGACCCCGTCCGCGACCCGTGCCCGAGGCACCGGGTCGCGGACGGGGTCGTGTCGTCAGGCCTCGATGTCGACGTCCTTGGTCTCGCGTCCCACGAGGAGCGCAGTCAGGGTGAGGCCGCCCATCACGGTGAGGTAGACGCCGACCCAGAACGGGCTGCCGTCGCCGAGGCCCCAGAGCCAGACCGCGATGAACGGGGCGACGGCCGCGCCGAGGATCGAGCTCACGTTGTACGAGACGCCCGAGCCGGTGTAGCGGACGCTCGTCGGGAAGAGCTCCGGCAGCAGCGCCCCCATCGGGCCGAACGTGAAGCCCATCAGGGTGAATCCGAGGATGAGCCAGGCGACGACCCCGATCGTGCCGGCGTCGAGCAGCGGCACCCACACCAGTCCGAAGGCCATGATCGCCGCGGTCACCACGATCAAGGTGCGCCGGCGTCCGTACCGGTCGGCGAGCGGTCCCGACACGAGCGTGAAGACGCCGAAGAACACGACGCCCAGGATCATGAGCAGCACGAACGTCGTGTAGTCGTACCCGAGGCCCGGGACCTCCGCGTCGGTCGCCGCACGTCCGTAGCTGAGCGAGAACGTCGTCATCAGGTAGAAGAGCACGTACGTCGCGAGCATGAAGAACGTGCCCAGCACGAGCTCGCGCCAGTGGTCGCGGACGACCGCGGCCAGCGGCATCTTCTGCACCTGGCCCTTCTCGACCGTCTTGGAGAACGCCGGGCTCTCGACCAGCCGCAGACGGACCCACAGGCCGACGGCGACCATCACGATCGAGAACAGGAACGGGATCCGCCAGCCCCACGACAGGAACGTCTCCGACGGTCGCGTCGGATCGCCCGACGGCATCAGGAACGTGATGACGAGGAACAGACCGTTGGCGATGATGAACCCGATCGGCGCCCCCAGCTGCGGGAAGGTGCCGTACCAGGCTCGCTTGCCCGAGGGCGCGTTCTCGGTCGCCACGAGCGCGGCGCCGCTCCACTCGCCGCCGATCGCGAAGCCCTGCGCGAGCCGCATCAGCACGAGAAGCAGGGGCGCGACCCAGCCGATCACCGCGTACGTGGGGAGCAGGCCGATGGCGAACGTCGCGATGCCCATCGTCAGCAGGGCGGCGACCAGCGTCGTCTTGCGGCCACGCTTGTCGCCGAGGTGTCCGAAGAAGACGGCGCCGAGCGGACGCGCGACCATCGCGGCGCCGAACACGGCGAACGAGGCCAGCAGCGCCGTCGTCTCGTTCCCGGCGGGGAAGAACAGGTGCGGGAAGACCAGGACGGCGGCCGTCGCGTAGACGTAGAAGTCGTAGAACTCGATCGTCGTCCCGACGAGGCTCGCGAGGATGACGCGCGAGCGGGGGTTCACCGGGGCGTCAGCCGCCGGTGCGGGATCGAGGGCAGGGATCGTGCGAGACAAGGGAGGACTCCGAGACAGGGCTGAACGGGACGACCGGTGACGCGGGCGACGGCAGGGGTGGCCTCGGAGGCAGACGACCGGGGGGCGCTCGTGGCGCATCGCAGACGGTACGCCTGTGACCGAGCCCACGGTCCACCCAGGTGGGCCCTGCGACCCTCCTACGGTCAGCGGGCGGGGCCGCGCAGACCGGCGGCGACCAGCGCCTTCTGGATCGTCCGGTCCCGCTCGAGCGGGTCGGGGATGAACCGGATGTCGCGCAGTCCCTGGGCCTGCGCGGCCGACTCGAAGACGAAGTGGCCGTACCCGAGGATCCGGCCCAGGAGCGAGCGTTCGACCGTGATGTCGAGGATTCGCGCCATCGGCATGGTCGCGACCTTGACCTCGAAGACGCCGCGGATCTTGAGCACGCGGTGGTTGGTGATGACGAAGACGTCGAGGTGCTGCTCCGCGGCGCGGTACATGCCGAAGCCGATGATGCCGACCCCGACGAGCGCGAGCACGCCCGCGACCGACATCGGCATCAGCGGGAACAGCGCGATCAGCAGCGCACCACCCAGCACGATCGCGTACGGGGCGACGAAGACCACCCAGTGGTGGCGGACGACGTCCTTGACGCGCTCGCCGTCATCGAGCAGCAGGTGCTTGCCGATGTTGCGGTCCGGGACCAGCCTCAGCGCCCTGCGCAGCACCGTCGACCCCCGTCAGAACAACAAGTTCTGGAGGAAGGTCGCGACCTGGTCGAAGGCGTTGACGATGCCGTCGAAGGCAAGCTCGACGACGTCCGCCGAACCCGTGGGATTCGTGAGCAGGAAGTAGACCACGAAGATCACCAGGATGACGATGATCGCCTTTTTCACCAGGGCTGCCTTTCTCGGGGGCAGAACGCTTGGGGGCACGCTCTCGGACGTTTATAGCGGATACCGGAGTGCACCATCGCGAGGCGCGCCGTGATCCGGGTCACACGGTGTCGAGAAGGCGCCGAGAAGCGGTGAATGGGTCGGTTTTTCCCGCGACGACGTCAGCCGCAAGGGCCTCGATCCGGTGGTCGCCGCGCATCGACGCGAACCGGGCGCGAAGCTCCGTCGTCGCGAGCGTCTCGATCTCGTCGCGGGTGCGCCGGAGGCGTCGGCGCGCGAGCTCGCCGCTCGAGCGCAGGTGCGAGAAGTGGGCGTCGAGCGCGGCGAGGACCTCGCCGATCCCCTCCTCACGGTAGGCGACGGTGAGGACGATCGGCGGCTTCCACCCCGCGTCGGGCCGGTCGGTCAGCGACAGCATGGCGCGCAGCTCGCGCCGGACCTGCCGAGCGCCGTCACGGTCCGCCTTGTTGACGACGTAGACGTCCCCGATCTCGAGGATCCCGGCCTTGGCCGCCTGGATGCCGTCCCCCATCCCCGGCGCGAGCAGGACCACCGTGGTGTCGGCGAGCCCGGCGACCTCGATCTCGGACTGCCCGACGCCGACCGTCTCCACGAGGATCACGTCGCATCCGGCGGCGTCCAGGACCCGCAGCGCCTGCGGCGCGGCCCAGGCGAGACCCCCCAGGTGGCCACGGGTCGCCATCGAGCGGATGAAGACCCCCGGATCGCCTGCGTGGTCCTGCATGCGGATCCGGTCCCCGAGGAGCGCACCGCCGGAGAAGGGCGACGACGGGTCGACCGCGAGGACGCCGACCTTGCGGCCCTGCGCCCGCAGGGCCGCGACGAGCGCACCGGTCGTCGTCGACTTGCCCACGCCCGGTGAGCCGGTGAGACCGATGATCTGCGCGCGACCCACGTGCGGAGCGAGGGCGGCGCTGACCTCGGGGAGCAGGGGCGACGCGTCCTCCACCAGGGAGATGAGCCGCGCGACCGCACGAGCGTCGCCGGCGGTGGCTCGTTCGACGAGCTCACCGACGGCGACAGCACGGCGTGCCATCAGGTTCGCGTCCGCTTCCCGCGGCGCACCGTACCGAGCGTCACTGCTGCGGGACGCGCACGATCAGGGCGTCACCCTGACCGCCGCCACCGCACAGCGCGGCCGCGCCGACGCCGCCTCCGCGACGCGCCAGCTCGAGGGCGAGGTGCAGGACGATCCGCGCGCCGCTCATGCCGATGGGGTGGCCGAGCGAGATCGCGCCACCGTTGACGTTGATGCGGTCCTCGTCGACGCCGAGGGCGCGCTGGCTGGCGATGCCGACCGCGGCGAAGGCCTCGTTGACCTCGATGAGGTCGAGGTCGGTGGGCGCGATGCCCTCCTTCTCGCACGCCTTGGCGATGGCGTTGGCAGGCTGGAGCTGGAGCGTGGAGTCAGGTCCGGCGACGGTCGCCGCGGCGCCGATCTCGGCGATCCACGTCAGCCCGAGCTCCTCGGCCTTCTCCTTGGCCATGACGACGACCGCGCAGGCGCCGTCGGAGATCTGCGAGGCGGTGCCGGCGGTGATGGTCCCCTCCTTGGCGAAGGCAGGACGCAGCTTGCCGAGCGACTCGACGGTCGTGTCGGCGCGGACGCCCTCGTCGGCGGCGACGGTCACCGTCTCACGGCGGCCGGCGATCTCGACCGGCACGATCTCGTCGTCGAAGATCCCGTTCTTCTGCGCGGCGGCAGCGAGCTGGTGCGAGCGGGCGCCGAACGCGTCCTGCTCCTCACGGGTGAGCGCGTCGACCTCGGCGTTGCGGCCCTCGGTGAGCTTGCCCATCGCCTGGTCCGTGAGCGAGTCCCACAGGCCGTCGTACTCCATGTGGTCGAGCATCGTCGTCGCGCCGTACTTCGTGCCCTCGCGCGAGCCCTTGAGCAGGTGCGGGGCCTGGGTCATCGACTCCTGGCCGCCGGCCACGACGACGTCGAACTCGCCGGCGCGGATGAGCTGGTCGGCCATCGCGATCGCGTTGATGCCCGACAGGCACACCTTGTTGATCGTGATCGCCGGGACGTCGAGCGGGATGCCGCCCTTGTACGCCGCCTGGCGAGCCGGCACCTGCCCGGCGCCCGCGCCGAGGACCTGGCCCATGATCACGTACTCGACCTGCTCACCGGAGATCCCGGCCTTCTCGAGGGCGCCCTTGATGGCGACGCCGCCCAGGTCGGCAGCCGACTGGGTCTTGAGGCCGCCCAGGAGCCGACCGATCGGGGTGCGTGCCCCCGCGACGATGACGGACTGACGAGACATGGGATCTCCTTACGAGGTGCGAGCGCGTGCCTGCGACCGAGACGAGTGCTCTGGTGGGGTGCACGATACCCGCCCGTAACATCGGCAACCCCCTCGGTGAGGAAGGTCACAGGCTGGACGGCCGGGCGCCGTACAGGGCTCTCGTGTCCTATCGTGCCCCGCATGGTTCCCGATCACCTCCTCATCGCCATCGACCACGTCGGCATCGCTGTGCCGGACCTCGACGAGGCGCTCGAGTTCTACGCCAACGTCTTCGGCCTGCACTCCGTCCACGAGGAGATCAACGAGGAGCAGGGGGTGCGCGAGGCGATGCTGGCCGTCGGTGACACCGACCAGCGCATCCAGCTCCTGGCGCCGCTCTCCGACGAGTCGACCATCGCGAAGTTCCTCACCCGCAACGGTCCCGGCATCCAGCAGCTGGCCTACCGGGTGACCGACATCGAGGCGGCCGCCCAGACCCTGCGCGATCGTGGGATGCGGCTGCTCTACGACCAGCCGCGCCGCGGCACCTCCGACAGCCGGGTGAACTTCGTCCACCCGAAGGACGCCGGCGGCGTCCTCGTCGAGCTCGTCGAGCCCGCCTCCTGACGCCGAGAGACCCCGAGACCCCTCGCGAGAGACCTCTGCACGCCTCGCGAGAGACCTCCTTGAAGGGAGGTCTCTCGCCGAGCGTGCAGAGGTCTCTCGCGGGTGGGCCGGGGGTCTCTCGCGAGGGGTCAGGCCCAGCGGAGGGTGACCGGCTGGCCGGGTCGTGCTTGCGCGGCTCGGTCGACGTCGGCGTCGACGACGACCCCGACCACGGGATAGCCGCCGGTGACCGGGTGATCGGCGAGGAACACCACCGGCTGACCGCTCGGCGGCACCTGCACCGCCCCTCGATAGGCGCCCTCGGACGGCATCGCCGCGTGCGGGTCGCGCAGCCCGAGCACGCGGCCGTCCAGCCGCATCCCGACCCGGTCGCTCGCCGCGGCGACCGTCCACGGCGCCGCCACGAGGGCGTCGGGGTCGTGGACCAGCACGTCACGCGGCCCTCGCACCACCCGCAGCACGATCTCGTCGTACGACGGGGGCGGCACGGCATCGACCCGCGGGTAGTCCTGCGGCGGGGACCCGACCGGGAGGATCACACCCGGCACCAGCGGTTCGGGGCCGATGCCGGCGAGGACGTCGCGGCTGCGCGAGCCCAGCACCGGCTCGACGTCGACTCCCCCTCGGACCGCCACGTACGAGCGCAGCCCGCTGGTCGGGGTGCCGAGCCGCAGGGACTCCCCCGCCCGCACCCGGACCGGCGCGTACGCACCTGCGGCGCGGCGGCCCACGCTGATCGGCACCGGGGCGCCGGTCACGGCCACCCACACGTCCCGCCCGCGTGCGGCCAGCTCCAGCCCTCCGAGCGTGACCTCGATCCCGGCCGCGCCCTCGGGGTTTCCGAGCAGCCGGTTCGCCAGCCGCAGCGCGCCACGGTCGGCCGCACCCGAGCGACCGACGCCGATCGCGGCGTGCCCCGGCCGTCCGAGGTCTTCGACGAGCGCGAGCGGTCCGCTGCGCAGCACCTCCAGCCCGACGGTCACGACGTCTCCTCGACGAACCGCACGACCGCGCCGGGCCTCAGCAGCGCCGGCGGATCGCGCCGCAGGTCCCACATCGGCGCGGCGGTCGTCCCGATCAGCTGCCATCCGCCCGGCGACGGGCGGGGATAGACGCCGGTGTACTCCCCCGCCAGTCCGACGGCGCCCGCCGGCACCGAGGTGCGGGCGCTGCGGCGACGTGGCACGTAGAGGCGAGCGTCTCCACCGGTGAGGTAGCCGAAACCGGGCGCGAACCCGCCGAACGCCACCCGCCACACGCTGGAGGTGTGCAGACGGACGACCTCGGCCTCGCTGAGCCCGGTCAGCCGCGCGACGTCCCGCAGGTCGGGACCGTCGTAGCGCACCGGGATCTCGACCTCCGCGCTCGCGGCCGGTCCCCGGCCCACGTCACCGGCCGTCACGCGCAGTCGACGCAGCGCACCGGCGAGCGCGGTGATGTCGGCGTCCTCGGAGGCGACGACCAGGACCGACGACGCCGCAGGGACGACGTCGGCGACCTCGTCGAGCGCGGCGCCGCGTACGGCCGCCTCCCACGCGACCACCTCGGTGGCGCCCGCGAGGTCGATCATCAGCGCCCGGTCGCCGTACGGCACGATCCTGGCCGGCTCGGCACCCTGCGGCTCAGACGAAAGCATCGAGCGTCACGCCGACCGACTCGAGCTCCTCACGCACGCGGCGCGCGAGCGCGACGGTGCCGGGCGTGTCTCCGTGGACGCAGACCGAGTCGGCGTTGATCTCGACCACCGTCCCGTCGACCGCCTCGACCTGGCCCTCGAGCACCATCCGGACGACTCGGCGCGCCACGACGTCCGGGTCGTCCAGGACCGCCCCGCGGTCCGAGCGGCTCACGAGCGTCGCCTCAGGGGTGTACGCCCGGTCGGCGAAGGCTTCGCGCACCGTCCGCAGCCCCAGTCGCGCTCCCCACTCCAGGAGCCGGGACCCGGGCAGTCCGAGCAGCGGGAGGCCGGGGTCGTACGCACGCACCGCCTCCGCGACCGCGCGGGCCTGCGCGTCGTGGTGCACGGTGGCGTTGTAGAGGGCGCCGTGAGGCTTCACGTAGCGCACCCGGGTGCCGGAGGCGCGCGCGAGGCCGTCGAGCGCCCCGATCTGGTAGAGCACGTCGTCGGCCAGCTCCTCCGGGTCCATGTCGATGAAGCGGCGGCCGAACCCCGCCAGGTCGCGGTAGCTGACCTGGGCGCCGACGGCGACGGCGTTCTCGGCGGCGTGCTCGCAGCTGCGGCGGAGGGTGCGGGCGTCACCGGCATGGAATCCGCAGGCGATGTTGGCGCTGGTGACGACCTGCAGGATCGCGGTGTCGTCGCCGAGCTCCCAGCGTCCGAAGGACTCGCCGACGTCGCTGTTGAGGTCGAGTGTGGTCACGGAACTCCCTGGACGAGGACGGGCGCGCCCCACGCTACTCCTGGGGCACAGCAGCGGTGCAGCGCGATAATGGCGCGAGAAGCGCCCTCACGGCCACCCGCCCGCGGGCCCCAGCCGACGCCGCCACCACCACGCAGAGCGACGTAGGTCACGTTTTGACGCCTCGGCCGATTACCGCTGAGTAATATCCGCGTAACGCAACCGCGCCGCAATCCTGGAGGACGACGTGCAGCACATTCTGGACGCCATCATGGCGGGTGACACCTCGAGCGAGGACTTCGCGAACATCGCCATCCCCGAGAGCTACCGCGGGATCACGGTGCACAAGGACGAGGTCGACATGTTCGAGGGCCTCGCGACCCGTGACAAGGACCCTCGCAAGAGCCTGCACGTCGACGACGTCCCCGTGCCGGAGCTGGCTCCGGGCGAGGCCCTGGTCGCCGTCATGGCGAGCTCCATCAACTACAACACGGTGTGGACGTCGATCTTCGAGCCCGTGGCGACGTTCGGCTTCCTCGAGCGCTACGGACGCCTCTCGGAGTACACGAAGCGCCACGACCTCCCGTACCACGTGGTCGGCTCCGACCTCGCCGGCGTCGTCCTGCGCACCGGGCCGGGAGTCAACGCCTGGAAGCCCGGCCAGGAGGTCGTCGCGCACTGCCTGTCGGTGGAGCTGGAGAGCCCCGACGGCCACAACGACACGATGATGGACCCCGAGCAGCGCATCTGGGGCTTCGAGACCAACTTCGGCGGCCTCGCCGAGCTGGCCATCGTCAAGGCCAACCAGCTCATGCCGAAGCCGAACCACCTCTCCTGGGAGGAGGCAGCCAGCCCGGGCCTGGTCAACTCCACGGCCTACCGCCAGCTCGTCTCCAAGAACGGCGCGGCGATGAAGCAGGGCGACACGGTCCTCATCTGGGGCGCCTCCGGCGGACTGGGCTCGTACGCCACGCAGTTCGCGCTCAACGGCGGCGCCACGCCGGTCTGCGTCGTCTCGTCGCCGGAGAAGGCCGAGATCGTCCGCTCCATGGGCGCCGAGCTCGTCATCGACCGCTCCGCCGAGGGCTACAAGTTCTGGAAGAACGAGCACGAGCAGGACCCGCGGGAGTGGAAGCGCTTCGGCTCGAAGATCCGCGAGCTGACCGGCGGCGACGACCCCGACATCGTGTTCGAGCACCCGGGCCGCGAGACGTTCGGTGCGAGCGTCTACGTGGCGCGCAAGGGAGGCACGATCGTGACCTGCGCCTCCACGTCGGGCTACATGCACCAGTACGACAACCGCTACCTCTGGATGAACCTCAAGAACATCCTGAGCTCGCACTTCGCGAACTACCGCGAGGCGTGGGAGGCCAACCGCCTCATCGACAAGGGCATGATCCACCCGACCGTCTCGAAGGTCTACAACCTCGACGAGACGGGCCAGGCGGCCCTCGACGTGCACCGCAACGCCCACCAGGGCAAGGTCGGTGTGCTGTGCCTCTCGCCGGAGGAAGGGCTCGGTGTCCGTGACGCGGAGAAGCGTGCCCGCCACCTCGACCAGATCAACCGGTTCCGCGGCGTCTGAACGGCCTGAACGAAGGGTGGCGACGGGCTGAGTTCGGTGGGGAGGTCGCGATAGGCTTCTCGAAGCGACTTCCCCCCGAACTACGAACCGAAGGCACCTCATGTCAGACCCATACGGCAGCTACTCCGACGGCGACTCCCTCTCTCGCACCCCAGGCGACCCGGCGACGGGGGCCGGCTTCCCGCTCGTGCGGCGAGGAGGCTACGACAAGGACGCCGTCGACGCCTACCTCGCGCAGCACCGCGACGACCTCGCGCGGGCCAACGCCGCCACCGCGGCGGCCGAGAAGAAGCTGAGCGCGCTCGAGAGCGAGGTGGCGGACCTCCGCACCCAGCTCACCGAGAACAACAAGCCGAGCTACGCGGGCCTCGGCGGCCGCGCCGCCGAGCTGTTGTCGCTCGCGGAGCAGCAGTCGGCCGAGATGCTCGACCGCGCGCGCCGCGAGGCCGAGGACGTGCGGCGTGTGGCCGAGTCCGAGGCCGCCGCGATCAAGGCCGCCGCGGCCAAGGAGGCCGACGACCTCCGCGCCGTGCAGCTCGCCGACGTCGAGGAGACCCGCGAGCGTCTCCTCGCCGAGGCCGAGAGCGAGCGTGCGCTGGCGCTGGCCGAGTCCGAGGACGTCCTCGCCAAGGCCAAGCGTGAGGCCGAGCAGATCGAGCTGGCCGCGAACCAGTCCGCGAGCTCCGCACGCCTGTCGGCGACCCGCGAGGCCGAGCAGATCCGCGCTGCCGCGGACCGCGAGCTCACCGAGGCGCGCCGTGTGCTCGCGCTCGAGAAGGAGCGGATGGCCAAGGAGGCCGCCGAGTCGCACGCCGTGGCGACCGAGCAGACCACCAAGATGATCACCGACGCCGAGTCGCGTGCGGCCGCTGCCGAGGCCCGTGCGCGCGAGGCGATCGCCGCCGCGACCAAGCGTCGCGAGGAGACCAAGGCCGAGTCCGAGCGCATGGTGGCGCGAGCCCGTCGTGAGGCCGAGCAGATCATGCACACCGCCCGGACCCAGTCCGAGCACTCGCTGGCGCAGGCCCGCGCCGACGCCGAGAAGCAGATCTCCGAGGTCCGCCACGAGCTCGACTCGCTGGTCGCCAAGCGCGACGCGGTCAAGGGGCAGCTGTCCAAGCTCCGCGAGGTCATCGGCTCGTTCGCCGGTCTCGACTCGCTCGACCAGGACCCGGAGAAGTCCATCTCCGAGGCACCCCGTGCCGAGGTGGAGGCCGTCGTCGAGGAGGCAGTCGCGGTGGTCGACAAGGCCGCGACCGTCGTCGACGCCCCTCTGACGTCCTCCGACGAGGAGACCACGATCGAGCGCCCGGCGCGCGAGCGTGCAGTGCGTCGTGCGAACCTCGGTGGCCCGGCGGCCGCCGACCTCGCCGAGGACGAGGACTCTCAGGCCTCCTGAGCGCCTTCTGAGGAGCGGGCCGACTCGAACGCCGCGACCGTACGGTCTGCGTACGCCGAGGCGTCGGCCCGCTCCATCGGACCTTCCCACGTCCGCGGGAGCGGGGTCGTGGCGCGCGGGTTGAGGCGCGCCACGATCTCGTCCAGCACCCGCTCGGTGTCTCCGACCCACAGGTGCTTCGCGCCGTCGACGCCGATCACCTCGGCCTGCGGCACCCGCGAGAACCGCTCGCGCGCCTCCTCCGGACGTAGGTAGTCGTCCAGCTCAGGCACCAGCGCCGTCAAGGGCTTGCCGTCGGCCGCCCACGCGTCGAGGTCGGCCGGCTCGGAGAACCGCAGCGGCGGCGACAGCAGGATCGCCCCCTCGACCTCGGCGTCCAGCCCGTACTTCAGCGTGAGGTCCGTCCCGAACGACCATCCGACGAGCCAGATCGCGGGCAGATCCTCGAAGTCGGCGAACTCGATCGCCGCGGCGACGTCGTACCGCTCCCCCACCGCGTTGTCGAAGGCGCCCTCGCTGGTCCCCTGGACGCTCGTGGTCCCGCGGGTGTTGAAACGCAGCACCGCGATGTCGGCCAGCGCCGGCAGCCGGTACGAGGCCTTGCGGAACAGGTGGCTGTCCATCATGCCGCCGTGCGTGGGCAGCGGGTGGAGGCAGATCATCGTCGCCACGGGCTCACGCGACTCCGGAAGGGCCAGCTCGCCGACGAGCGCGAGCCCGTCGGCGGTGTGCAGCGTGATCGGCGTACGCCGGGCCGGGAGGACGGAGTTGCCGCGGATCACCTGTGCGTTCACGTCCTCCAGCCTACGTTTCCGAACTGCAACGTCCCGTGCGGGGCCGCGCTGTTCCCACTAGCCTCCAAGTGCTGACGTGCGTACGGGGGTGCGCATCGCGGGTGACACCGGGAGCGTGGCTGTGACGCTGCATGCTGACCACGAGACGAGGCCGATCGACGACGGCGCGTCTCTCGTGCGTCGACGGCTGTTGAGTGCGCTGGACCGTGCGGCCAGACGACCGATCACTCTGGTTGCCGCGCCGACGGGGTACGGCAAGACCACCCTCCTCCACCACTGGCTGCAGGAGCACCCTGAAGCGCTATCCCTGGAGGGCAGCCGGCCGCGGGCGTGGCAGCAGGCTGCGCAGGCGCTGCGTGCGGGACGTCCTGTGGTGGTGGACGACGGGCACCTCGCCGGATGGGGACCGGCCTTCGAGGCGGCCTGCACGGTCGCCGACTCCTCGGCTCCTCTGGTCGTCGCCTCCCGCGTCGACCCGCTCCTCGCCCTCCATCGTGAACGTCTCGCCGGTCGGGTCTCCGAGATCCGCGCCGACCAGCTCGCGTTCTCCGTCGGCGAGCTCACCAGGGTCGTCGCCTCCGCGGGACGGCGACTGGACCAGGCCGAGGCCGCGGCGATGCACCGCGACACCGACGGCTGGCCGGCGGGAGTCCGGCTCAGCGCGGCGCGCTCGTCTCACGATCTCGCGGACGACGGCGCCTACTCGCCCAGCGGCAGCTACCTGCTGTCGCACGTGGTCGCGAACCTCGACCCGTCGCTCCGTGCGTTCCTCCTCGACACGGCGGTCCCGGAGGAGTTCGACGTCTCGCTGGCGCACCGCCTGTCGGGACGCACTGATGCCAGCGACCTGCTCCGCGAGCTCGCGTACGCGGTCGGCTTCGTCGCACGCAACGACAAGACGGGCCTGTTCCGCTACCACCCGATGCTGCGACACCTTCTCCTCAGCGAGCTCGAGCGCGAGCCGGTCAGCCGCCTGCGAGCCCTCCACGACACCGCCGGCCGGTGGACGTTCGCGCGTGACCTCCTCGACGCGTCAGCCGGGCACGCGGTCCGCGCGCACGACGACGACCTGGCTTCAGACGTCGCGATCGCGCTCGCCTGCCGCAGCCTCGGCGACGGCGACTGGAGCGCCCTCGACGCGCTGACCGACCGCCTTCCGGTGGTCTTCGCCCGAGACGACGAGCGAGGGCGCCTGCTGCTCGCGCTGCGTGCCATCCGTGACGACGACATCGAGGGGGCGGTGGCCGCGCTGGGGCACACCGCGCGGCGGACGAGCCTGGACGTGTCGACGCACGAGCGTGTCGTGACCCTCACGGCGCTGTGCCGTGGGTGGCTGGCACTCGCCGAGGGCGACACCGAGGCGGCGCGCGAGTGGATCGCGGGCGCGGACCCGGTCGTCGACCTCGGCGCCGGGTCGCCCACGGCCGGCCTGCGCTGCGGTTGGGTACTCGTGCACAGCGCGCTCGCGCTCGCTGACGGGAGGCTCGAGGCGCTCGACGACCTCGAGCGCGGCGCGGCCCGCCTCGCGGCGCACGCCCCCGTCGCGGCCGTCACCGCCGCTGAGATCCAGATGTGGCGCGCGTTCGCGACCGGCCGTCTCGCCGACGCCGAGCAGGCCGTCACGACGATCGAGCAGCACACCGGTGGCCAGCCCCTCATGTCTGTCGTCGTGGTCCGCCGGTGGATCGAGCGGGAGCGCGCACAACCCGCGTCCACCGTGCCGGAGCCCGCCCGACCGGACGACCACCCCAACATGCTGCCGCCGCCGCTGCTCGACGCGCTGCTCGTCCAGCTGACTCAGGACCCGCCGTCCACGTACGAGGCGGCCGCGCGGTGCGAGCGCGCCACCAGCTGGCTCCTCGCTCGCCGCGCGCTCCTCGACACGGTGACCTCGCTCCTGGTCAGCGGCGAGACCGCGCGCGCCACACGTACGGTCGAGACGACGTGCCTGGCCCACCCGGCGCTCGACCCCTCCCCCTACCTCTTGTGGATCGCGCTGACCGACGCGCTGTGCACCGGTGACCGCGAAGCCGGTGCGCCGCTCACCGAGCTGATCGACCTCGGCCTCGACGTCCCCGAGGACCTCCGCGTCCGGATCTTGCTCGCCGCGGCGGCCCTGGAGCTCGCCGCCGGCGACCTCACAGCGGCGTCCGCGCGGTTGCGCCCCGCTCTCGAGAGCACGACGCGACATGGTTGGCGACGCCCCTGGGTCGCGCTCGGCACGGCTGCCTTCGATCTTCTGCGTGCCGAACGCGGACGCGTCGGGCCGTACGGCGACCTGGTGACGCGCCTGCTCGTCGAGCTCCGCCAGGACCACGACGTCAGTGTCGACCTCGTCGTCGCGCTCTCGGCCCGCGAGCTCGAGATCCTGCAGTACCTGCCGACCTCGCTGGACCAGGTGGAGCTCTGTGCCTCGCTCTTCATCTCACGCAACACCCTCAAGACACATCTGCGCGCGATCTATCGCAAGCTCGGCGTGGAGTCGCGACGTGAAGCGGTCTTGAAGGCGCAGCGCATCGGACTCCTGTGACCGCAGATCTCGCCCCCAACGGGTGAGCCGCGGCGCCCGGGCGCAACTCCAGAATGTGGACATGGACACCGAGGACGAGGGGACGCCGTACGTCGTCGTCGTCACCGGTGCGCTGACCGATGCGGTCACCCGCGCCACCACCGCCCGAGGGCTGAGCGTCACCGAGGAGCGCGGGCGTCTCCTCCTCCGGGGGCGCTTCGACGGGCTCGCCGAGCTCAACGACCTGCTCTTCGCTCTGGACGACCTGGGGCTCTCGCTCGTCTCGGTACGCCAGGCGGACTGAGACGAGCGCCTCATCTCACTCCGTAAGGGTGAGTCGGGGCGCCCCGTGCTGTCCTAGCGTCGAGTCGTGCCCGATGACCGAGACCCCGCGGCGCGGCCCGCGATCCCTCGCGAGCCGCTCCTCATCCTCACGTGCGCCGGTGCGCTCGCCGCAGCCCTCGGTCTGCGGGCGTTCTCCGGCATCATCGCTCCGCTCATCCTCGCCCTGGTGCTCGTCGTGGCCGTCCAGCCGATCCGCGACTACGCGGTGAGGCGGGGCATCCCTGAGTGGCTCGCGACCGGGACCACGCTGCTCGCGGTCTACGCGATCGTCGCGGGCTTCGGGATGGCGCTGCTCGTCGCGGCCGGCAGGTTCGCGACGCTGCTCGGCGAGTACGAACCGCAGTTCCAACAGTTCGTCGACGACGTCGGCGACCTTCTCGAGTCGTGGGGCATCGGGAGCGCGCAGGTCCACGAGATGATCAGTGCCGTCGACCTGGGGAGCCTTGTCGGGATTGCGACCGACCTCATCGGCGGGGTGGCGGGCGCCTTCTCGAGCATCTTCTTCATCGTGGTGCTGCTCTTCTTCGTCGCCACCGACGCCGGCGCGTTCGCGTCCAAGCTGCGGATGGTGCCGGCGAGCGGGTCGCGGACGGCGGAGGCGTTCGGGCGGTTCGCCCGCGGGACGCGCTCGTACCTGGTGGTCTCGACGCTCTTCGGCCTCGTCGTCGCACTCGTCGACGTCGTCGCGCTCTACGCCCTGGACATCCGCGATCCGTGGCTGTGGGGCATCCTCGCGTTCCTGACCAACTACATCCCCAACATCGGCTTCATCATCGGCATCATCCCGCCGACGATCATCGCTCTCCTCGACCACGGGTGGGGCACGGCGATCGCCGTCATCGTCGTGTACTGCGCGGTCAACTTCGTCCTGCAGACCCTCGTCCAGCCCCGCGTGGTCGGCAACACGGTCGGGTTGTCCGGGTCGCTCACCTTCCTCTCGCTCGTCTTCTGGGCGACCCTCTTCGGCGGGATCGGCGCGATCCTCGCGATCCCGCTCACCCTCTTCGTCAAGGCCGTCTTCGTCGACGTCAGCCCGGATCGCGGATGGATAGGTCCGCTCCTGTCCAGTCATCCGGCGCCGAAGTCTGCGGAAGGGAGCACCCCATGAGCGAGAACGAGGTCGAGCGGCTCCGCGCCGAGGTGGCCGCGCTGAGGCAGCAGCTGGCCGCCGAGCAGACGGGCGCCGCGCCCCCACCTCCCTCCGCGCGCGACGGCCGGTCCGGTTGGTGGCGAACGCCGCTGGTGGCGGTCCTCGTCCTCCTCGGCGCTCTGCTCGCCCCCCTGTCGGTCGTCGCCACGTGGGCGCACGACGAGATCGGCGACACAGACCGCTACGTCGAGACCGTCGCGCCCCTGGCCTCGGAGCCGGCGGTGCAGAACGCTCTCACGACGCTCGTGACCGACGTGATCGTCACGCAGCTCAAGGTCGACGAGGTGACGCGAGAGGCGCTCGACGCGCTCGCGCAGCAGGCCTTCGTCCCGCCGCGTGCCGCACCGCTGCTGCCGGCGCTCGCGTCCCCCCTGACGGACGCGGTAGAGAATTTCGTGCGTGACACGGTCGCGCGCGTCGTCCGCTCGGACACGTTCGAGGAGGCCTGGGTCACGGCCAACCGCGAGGCGCACGACCAGGCGGTGGCCGTGCTCACCGGCTCGAGCAGCAGCCAGATCCAGGTGAGCGACAACGCCGTGAGCGTCAACGTCGCGTCGTTCGTCGAGGCTGCCAAGCAGCTCCTCGTCGACCGCGGGTTCGCGCTTGCCGAGCGCATCCCGGAGGTCGACGCCACGTTCGTGCTCTTCCAGTCCGACGACATCGGGAAGGCGCAGACGTGGTTCAGCTGGCTCGAGACCGCCTCGCGCGTGCTCCCGATCCTCGCCCTCGCCCTGCTCGCCACCGCGGTGCTGGTGGCCCACGACCGGCGGCGAGCACTGCTCGCGGTCGGGGTCTGCGTGGCCCTGGCGATGGTGCTCCTGGGGCTGGTGCTCAACATCGTCCGTCCGCTCTACCTCGACGCCGTCCCGACCGACGTCCTGCCGACCGACGCCGCAGCCGCGATCTACGACCAGCTCGTCCTCTTCCTCCGTACGGCACTGCGGGCGGTGCTCGTCGTGGCACTGGCCGTCGCCGCGACTGCCTTCCTGCTCGCGCCGACCGGTGCCGGCGCAGCCCTGCGTACGGGTGTCGTCGGTGCGGCGGGGCGGATGCGTGAGCGGTCGGGCATCGCGCGCGGACCGGTGTCGACGTTCGTGGCCACCTACCGCACCTTCGCCCGCGTGTCGGTGGTGGCGCTCGGCGTGCTCGCCTATGTCGCCCTCGACCATCCGAGCGGAGGAGACGCCCTGGTGATCGTGGTCCTCGTGGTGGTGGGGCTCGTGGTGGTCGAGCTGGTCGCCGGGCCCCGTCAGCCGGACCCCGGCTCCCCTGTCTCGTAGCCGTCGTCGTCGGCGGGCGTCACCTCGATCAGGTCGACACCGAGCTCCTCCAGCGCCTGCAGCGCCCCGAGGAGCTCGGCCCGGTCGCGGAACGCACCACGCAGCGCCACCGTCCCTCCCGGCTCGACGCGCAGCCGCAACGCCTGCAACGACGCGACGAGCGCCTCGCTCAGCTCCGCCCGCACGACGATCTCGTACGAGGTGGGTCGGCCGGGCGAGGCGCTCGTCACGAGCACTCCTTCCGGGGTGCCGCGCGCTGGGTACCCCTCAGCTGTCGAAGTCGGGTGTGTAGTTGGCCAGTGCCCAGATCAGGAACACGTTGAACGCGATGATGATGATTCCCCAGATCGGGTAGTACGGGAGCCACAGGAAGTTCGCGATGATCGAGAGGATCGCCAGGCCGATGCCGGCCCCGCGCGCGAAGGCGTTGCCGGACATGATCGCGAATGCGATCACGATGAAGAGCACGCCGAGCACCAGGTGGATCCAGCCCCAGGTCGTGACGTTGAACGCGTAGACGTAGTTCTCGGTACGGACGAGCACGTCGTCCTTCGCGATGGCGGCGATCCCCTGGAACACCTGGACGAAGCCGATGATCGCGAGCATGGCGGCCGCGAAGATCGTGAGTCCCTGTGCCCACGGGTTGCTGGTGCGAGTGCCGGTACGGCTGGACATGCGGTCTCCTTCATCAGTGCGGCGGCCACCCCGCCGCATACCGCCAGGGTGGCCCGCTCCCCGCCGCGCCGGCATCACACCAGCGGGGTGATTCAGCCGCCGAGGATCTTCGCCTTCTGCGCCGCGAACTCCTCTGCGGTCAGGATCCCCTGCTGCTGCAGCGCCGCGAGCCGCTCCAGCTGGCTGACGACGTCGGTGCCCGCCGCCGGTGCCGGCTGTGCAGGGGCGTACTGCTGTGCCGCGGCCGCCTGCTGCGCTGCGGCCTGCATCGCCGCCTGCTGTTGCTGCTGCTCGTACGCCTGGGCCTGCGCTTCCTGCTGATAGCGCTCGTCCTGGCGGCGCTGCATCCGGTTGTTCACCGCGCCCGCGGTCCCGGCCACCACAGCCGTCCTCGCCGCGAGGCCGATCAGGCCCGGGCGGCCTCCCCGTCCGCCGATCATGCCTGTCTCCTCTCTTCGGATCCCCACGCCGCGACGACGGCGTCGAGGTCGGAACGGTCGATGCGTTCGTGCGCGAGCACGACGCCCCCGACGGCGTCGAGCGCCGCGGAGAAGCGTGCAGCCCACACGTTCTCCCAGACGACGAGCACCGCGGACGCGCCGGCGGGCACGGCCTCGGCGATCGCGAGGATGTCCTCCTCGCCCAGCAGTCCGGGGACGTCGACGTCGAGGCCAAGCACCTCGCGGACCGCGTCGCCGTCGTCGACGTCGACCACCGTCACGTCCCCGTCCTCGCCACGGGAGACGATCACGGCGTCGAGCAGGCGTACGGCGCCGCTCGCGACGGCCTCGGCGACGACCGTGGCCACGCTGCCGTCGGGCTCAGCCCCTTCCAGGAATCCCAGCACGGCGATGTCGACCGGGCCGGCCGGTGTGACGGTGTCCGCCATCGGATGTCCCCTCTCTGGACGTCTGTGCTCCTACTGTGCGGTCCGCTGCCGCGCGCCGGATCACCCCTCGCGGGTGAAGTGGTGCGTGCCGGCTACTTCTCCTCGGTCAGGCGCTCCCGCAGCACCGCCCGCCGCGCCGCGTCGACGCCCAGCACGTCGGTGAAGTACGTCTCCAGGTCGCCGTACGAGGTGCGCACCTGGGCGAGGCTCGTCTCGAGGTACGACGCCCTGACGCCGAGGAGCGGACGGAGCAGCTCGGGGTCTCCGCCGTGCGCCGCGAACGTGTCGAACACCGGCTGGAGCGCGGGGAGCAGCTGCTCGTTGGTCAGCAGGTACTCGCGACGCACGTCCTCCTCCGGCACCCCGAGCATGAGCAGGGTCGTCGCCGCCGCCCATCCCGTACGGTCCTTGCCCGTCGTGCAGTGGAACAGCACCGGGCCACGCCCTGGCGCGAGGAGCTCGGCGAAGAACCGCCGGTACGCCGCGCACGCGCTCGGGAGCGTGACGAGCTGCTGGTACGCCTGGCGCAGCATCGCCTCGGCCTTCCCGTCCTCGAGGACCGCTGCCACGCGGTGTGGTTCCTCGAGGACGGTCACCATGTCGGAGGGTGCCGCTTCGGTGTCGTCAGCGAGGACGTCCAACACGATCTCCTCGGCGCCCGGCAGAGCGACGTCGGGCCGCTGGGTGCGCTCGGCCTCGGTCCTCAGGTCGAAGACCGTCGTCACCCCGAGGCGGGTCAGCTCCTCGAGGTCCGGGCCGCTCAGCCGGCTGAGGTCGGTCGAGCGGAAGAGCATGCCGTCTCGGACGCGGCGCCCGTCGGTCGTCACCCATCCACCGAGGCTGCGCAGGTTCGGCAGCGTCGGGAGCGGGATGGGTGCGCCGGGGTGCGTGGCGGGACTGGTCATGGACCCTCCTGGTCGTGGACGTGGTGCGGGACGAGGCGGCCCGCCGACGACATCATGCGCACGGTGAGTCCCCGCTCGCTCATCCAGCGCGAGAGCTCGTAGCCGACGACGGCGGTCCCGACCAGGACGTACGCCACGATGACCAGCCACGCGACGATCGCGAACGCGACACCGATCACGCCGTAGCGCTGCGCATCGACGGCGATGAGGTGCGGGACGTAGAGGTGGGTCCACCAGCCGGCGGCGACCTGGACGAGCGTCGTCAGGACCGCGGCGGGCAGCAGGTCGGCGACGGTGGCACGGCCGGTGAGCTCGATCCGCAGCAGGATCATCCACAGCGGGACCGACAGGACGACCTGCACCGGGACGCCCGCCGGTCCGAGCAGGTGGCCCACCCACCCCACCCCGACGAACATCACCAGCATGAAGAACACGCCTAGCAGCCCTGCCGAGGCGGCCTTCACCCGCGGCGCCGCGTCGCGCGACCAGGCCAGCTCGTACATCCGCTGGAGCGAGCGCGAGAACGACCCGATCGACAGGAGGAGGATCAGGAAGCTGCCGAGCGAGAACCCGCCGGCGACGTCCGGCGGCGAGGCGAAGAGGAGGCTCACCGCCTCCTCGGCGCTGCCGGTCAGCCCGAAGTAGTCGATGAACAGCTCGTCGACCTGCTGGTCCCCCGACGCCGACAACCAGCTCGACCCGACGACGAGCAGCGGGATGAGGGCGATGAACGCCTGGCCGGCGAGGGTGATCGCCCGGTTGCGGCCGTCGATCTCGTACATCTGGCGTACGCAGCGGCCGAGGAAGGACGCGTCGAACCACGCCCTGGCGGCAGCGACTCTCCTGCGCCAGACCCTGGTGTCGACACCCCGTACCACTGGCCAAGTGTCGCCGTGGCGCGAGTGCCCTGCCTCACCCGTCCGGGGTGAGGCAGGGCCGTGTCAACGGCGACGGCGCCAGCAGGGGGTGTGCCAGTGCCGACGCTCCTCGAGCCCGGAGGAGCTCAGGAGCGAGGGCTCCAGCGGCCAGACGACGACGTGCGGCGTGGCCGGACGGATCGTCTGGGCGCAGCCGGGACAGGTGTAGGTCTTCGTCGACGTCGCACCGGTGATCGTCCGGACGACCCAGTCGCCGTCGCTGCGCTCCTCGACGCGCTGGTGACCACCGTTCAACGGCGGTGGGGCGCCCCGCGGACCACGGGGTGTGCGACGTCGGCGGGACATGCCACCAGCGTACGGGGGCCCCTCAGCGGCGGGCGTAGTCGCGGAAGCCGCGGCCGGTCTTGCGCCCGAGGTAGCCGGCGGTCACCAGGTGCTCCAGCAGCGGTGCCGGCGCCCACGCAGGCTCGCGGAACTCGCGGAAGAGCGTCTGCTCGATCGCCAGCGAGACGTCGTTGCCGACGACGTCGAGCAGCTCGAACGGACCCATCGGCAGGCGGCAGCCGAGCTTCATCGCGACGTCGATGTCGTCGGCCGTCGCATAGTGCGCCTCCAGCATCTTGACGGCGTCGTTGAGGTACGGGAAGAGCAGCGCGTTGACGATGAAGCCGGCGCGGTCGCCGCACGAGACGGCGTGCTTGCCGATGTCGGCGCACAGGGCGCTCACCGTCTCGGTGACGTCGTCGGCCGTCGCCACCGTGGAGACGACCTCGACGAGCTTCATCACCGGGGCAGGGTTGAAGAAGTGCATGCCGATGACGTCGGCCGGACGCTCGGTGACCGACGCGCAGGCGATGACCGGCAGCGACGAAGTGGTAGTCGCGAGGATCGCGCCAGGCTTGCAGATGCGGTCCAGGTCCTTGAACAGCTCGACCTTGACGTCGAGGTCCTCGGCGATCGCCTCGACCACGATGTCGACGTCGGCCAGCGCCTCACGCTCGGTGCTGCCGGTCAGCCGGGCGAGCACCTCGGCCTTCTTCTCCTCGGTGGTCCGTCCACGCGAGATCGCCTTGTCCAGCGACTTGGTGATGGCCGCCCGGACGCCGTCGAGCTTGTCCTCGGAGCGCCCGACGAAGACGACGTCGTAGCCCGCCTTGGCGAAGACCTCCACGATTCCCGAGGCCATCGTGCCGGTGCCGACGACACCGACCGTGCTGATCGGGCGACGCAGCTGTGGGGCGGCGTCCGCGGAGGGGGTCGAGGCGTCGGGCACGACCTCCGACGAGTACTCCCCGGCGTACGTGTAGAAGCCGCGCCCGGACTTCCGGCCGAGGAGGCCCGCGGTGACCATCTGCTTGAGGATCGGCGCCGGCGCGTGGACGCGCTTGCGGTCCTGGAGGTACATCGTCTCGAGGATCTCGTACGCGGTGTCGAGGCCGATGAGGTCGAGCAGCGCGAGCGGTCCCATCGGGTAGCCGCAGCCGAGCCGCATGGCGGCATCGATGTCCTCGCGCGTGGCGTACTGCGCCTCGTACATCGACGCCGCGTGGTTGAGGTAGGCGAACAGCAGCGCGTTGGCGATGAAGCCCGCCTTGTCGCCGACGGTCACCGGGCTCTTGCCGAGGCGCTGCGCGAGCGCGACCGCGTCCTCGACGACGTCGGGCGCGGAGACGACCGTCCGGACGACCTCGACGAAGTCCTGGACCGGGGCGGGGTTGAAGAAGTGCAGTCCGACGACGCGGCTCGGGAGCTTCGTGGCCGACGCGATCTCGGTCACCGAGAGCGCGGACGTGTTGGACGCGAGGATCACGTCGTCGCGGACGATCTTGTCGAGCTGCTGGAAGACGTCGATCTTGACGTCGAGCTGCTCGACGACCGCCTCGATGACCAGGTCGACGTCAGCGAGGGCCGCGAGGTCGGTGGTGTAGGTGATGCGACCGAGCAGCGCCGTACGGTCGTCCTCGGCGAGCTTGCCGCGGTCGGCCGCACGCTGCGTCGAGTGCTCGATGGTGCCGCGACCGTGGTCGAGCGCGGCGTCGTCGCGGTCCACCCCGACGACGATGATGCCGTTGCGGGCCAGCACCTCTGCGATGCCGGCACCCATGGTGCCGAGCCCGACGACTCCGACTGTGTTGATCTCGCGCGCCACGGAGGTCTCCTGTGATTCGGGGAGGACGTAAGTTACCGGCAGGTTACTACCGGGTAGGCGGAGTCTGACAGGCTTCGGCACCTCCGCGCCGTGACCCGCGTCACGGGCCGCCGCGCGGTTTCCTGCCGACGACCGGCGCTGCACCTAGCATGGCCGGATGCGCCGCCTCGACGAAGCCCCCCGCCGCGTCCCCGCGATCGCCCTCGCCCTTCTCCTCGCGCTCGCCGGCTGCGGCGACGGCGACCCGGCCACCAGCTCGGCCGAGCGGACTCCTTCCGCGTCGCCGCAGCCGACGACCACCTCGCCCGCACCGACGGCCACCACCGAGTCGGCCACCGAGCCTGTACCCGAGACGAGCGACGCTCCCACCACGCCGGCGCCTCCCCCGCCCTCTGAGACCGCGTCCGCCCCCAGCGCGGCGGAGCTCTCGGCCGCGAAGGCAGGACGGGGACCGGTCGGCGTCTGGCGCAACCGCGAGATGCAGTGGGTGCTGCGGATCAAGAAGAGCGGTCGGTTCGTCGACGACTTCGCCGGAGTCAAGAACATCCGCTCGGGCAGCTGGCGCCTCAAGGGGAAGCGGGTCGTCCTCAAGGGTGACGACGGGATCATCACCCGCGGAAGGCTCCGCGCCAAGACGTTGACGATCAAGGGGACCGTGCTCGTCCGCGTGCGCTGAGGTCTCACGACGACGCCCCTGTAAGTTGTCGGGGTGCGACTCGTCATTGCCCGCTGCCAGGTGGACTACGCCGGGCGGCTCACCGCCCACCTCCCGATGGCCACCCGCCTCATCCTCGTCAAGTCGGACGGGTCGGTCTCGATCCACTCCGACGACCGTGCGTACAAGCCCCTCAACTGGATGAGCCCGCCGGCGACGCTGCGCGAGACCACGACGGAGGACGGCACGATCGAGTGGACGGTCTCGGCCGCCAAGACCGACGACACTCTGCGGATCCTCATCGACGAGCTCGTCCACGACTCCAGCCACGACCTCGGCATCGACCCCGGTCTGCAGAAGGACGGGGTGGAGAAGCACCTCCAGGAGCTGCTCGCCGAGCACCCCACGACCCTCGGCACCGGGATGTCGCTGGTGCGACGCGAGTTCATGACCGCGATCGGCCCCGTGGACCTGCTCTGCAAGGACGCCGACGGTAGCTCGGTCGCGGTCGAGGTGAAGCGGCGCGGGGAGATCGACGGCGTCGAGCAGCTCACCCGCTATCTGGAGCTGATGAACCGCGACCCGCTGCTCGCCCCTGTCCGCGGGATCTTCGCCGCGCAGGAGATCAAGCCGCAGGCGCGTACGCTCGCGACCGACCGCGGGATCGAGTGCCGCGTCGTCGACTACGACGCGCTGCGCGGGATCGACGACCCGAGCCTGCGCCTGTTCTGAGCGCGCGGGCGGGGCGCGGCGCTCCTAGGCTCGCCGCATGGCCGCCGACGCCGTAAAGGCCCCAGACGCCGCAGGTCTGACCAGCGCCGAGGTCGCCGAGCGTCGTGCCGCCGGGTTGGCCAACGAGGCGCCTCGCGGCACCGGGCGCAGCGTCCCCGAGATCATCCGGGCGAACGTCCTCACCCGGATCAACGCGATCCTGCTCGTGCTCTGGCTCGTCGTCATGAGCACGGGGTATGTCGTCGACGGCCTCTTCGGCCTCATGATCATCGCCAACAGCGGGATCGGCATCGTCCAGGAGCTGCGCGCCAAGCGCACGCTCGACCGCCTCTCCATCCTCGGCACGGCGAAGCCTCGCGTCCGCCGCGACGGGCAGGTCGTCGAGGTCGAGCAGCACGAGGTCGTCCGCGACGACGTCATCGAGCTCGCGCGAGGCGACCAGCTCATCGTCGACGGCACGCTCGTCGACGCCCACGACCTCGAGATCGACGAGTCGCTGCTGACCGGAGAGTCCGACCCGGTCACGAAGGTGCCCGGCGACGCGGTCCTCTCGGGCAGCTTCGTGGTCGCGGGCCGCGGCGCGATGGTGGCCACCGGGGTCGGAGGCCAGGCCCACGCCGCACAGCTGACGCAGGAGGCGTCGCGGTTCACGCTGGTCAGCTCCGAGCTGCGCGACGGGATCAACCGGATCCTCAAGGTCATCACGTTCCTGATGGTCCCGGTCGCGCTCCTGACCATCCTCAACCAGCTCCTGCGCAGCAACGAAGGGTGGCAGGACTCCGTCCGGCGGATGGTGGCGGCGCTGGTCCCGATGGTCCCGGAAGGACTCGTCCTGCTGACGTCGGTGGCGTTCTTCGTCGGGGTCGTCCGCCTCGGACAGCGCCAGTGCCTCGTGCAGGAGCTCCCGGCGATCGAAGGGCTGGCGCGTGTCGACGTGGTCTGCACCGACAAGACCGGCACGCTGACCGAGAACGGGATGCGTCTGAGCACCGTCACCCCGGTCGAGGGCGTGGACCCTGCCTGGGTCGACCGTGCCCTCGCCGCCGTCGCCTCGGCAGAACCCGACCCGAACGCGAGCGCCGCCGCGATCGCAGAAGGCCTTCCCGCTCCCCCACCCTGGCGAACGAACGCCGTCGAGCCGTTCTCGTCGGCCCGCAAGTGGAGCGGCGCCTCGTACGAGGAGACCGACGGCGGGCCGCTCCACCTCGTGCTCGGTGCCAGCGACGTCCTGCTGCCGCCAGGGTCGCCGGTGCGCTCCGACGCCGAGCGGATCGGCGCCGGCGGGCTGCGGGTCCTGCTGCTCGGCAGCAGCGCTCGCTCGGTCGACGCCGACGACGCGCCCGGCGCCGTGACACCGCTGGCGCTGGTCGTCCTCGAGCAGCGGGTCCGCCCCGACGCCCGCGCGACGCTGGAGTACTTCGCGGACCAAGGCGTCGACGTCAAGGTGATCTCCGGGGACAATGCGGTCTCCGTCGGCGCCGTCGCCGAGGCGGTCGGCCTGGCGCCGGGGTCGCGGCCGCTCGACGCGCGCGACCTGCCTGCCGGGGAGCCCGCGCTCGGCGACGTCGTCGAGGCGACCTCGGCGTTCGGTCGGGTGACCCCCGACCAGAAGCGGACGATGGTGCACGCGCTCCAGGAACGCGGCCGCACCGTCGCGATGACCGGCGACGGTGTCAACGACGTGCTGGCGCTCAAGGACGCCGACATCGGCGTGGCCATGGGCTCGGGCAGCCCTGCCGCGCGGGGAGTCGCCCAGCTGGTGCTCCTCGACGACGCGTTCGCCACGCTGCCGTCGGTGGTCGCTGAGGGGCGCCGCGTCATCGGGAACATCGAGCGGGTGGCGACGCTGTTCCTCGCCAAGACCTGCTACTCGCTCGTCCTCGCCACCGTGGTCGCCGTCGCCGGTCTGTCCTACCCCCTGCTCCCACGGCACCTGACGATCGTCGGCTGGTTCACGATCGGCGTGCCGGCGTTCGTCCTGTCGCTGGCGCCGAACAACGCGCGGGCACGTCCCGGCTTCGTCCGGCGGGTCTTGCGGCTCGCAGTGCCCTCCGGTCTGCTCATCGGCCTGTGCGCATTCGCCACGTACCTGCTCGTCCGCGACCCCAGCCCCACCGAGGCGCAGCTGGAGCAGTCGGGCACCGCGGTGCTGGTCACCATGATCTGTCTCGCGCTCTGGCTGCTCGCCATCGTGGCGCGCCCCCTGGTCGCCTGGAAGATCGCCCTGCTCGTCTCGATGGCTGCGTTGTACGTCGTGCTGTTCGCGGTGCCGTTCTCGCGCGGCTTCTTCGCCCTCGACCTCAGCCACCCGTGGCAGATCGTGACCGGGCTCGTCGTCGCAGCGGCCGGCATCGTGCTCCTCGAGCTCGCGTGGTCGGTGGAGGCGAAGTTCACCCAGGACGACGAGCACCCGCGCCGGGCACTGGCGGACCCGGGTCCGTCCGCTCCGGCACACAAGGTCGCGTGAACCCTGTAGCGGCCCGTGCCTGGCAGCCTTCGATCGGGTATGCAGGAGGCATGATCCGCATCAGGGTGATCCAGGGCGACATCACGACCGTCCGGGCGGATGCCGTCGTGAACGCCGCCAACAGCACGCTCCTCGGCGGCGGGGGCGTCGACGGTGCCATCCACCGCGCAGGGGGGCCCGAGATCCTCGAGGCCTGTCGCGGGCTGCGCGCCACGAGTCATCGCGAAGGTCTGCCGACCGGCGACGCGGTCGCCACCACGGGTGGGAGGCTTCCCGCCCGCTGGGTCATCCACACGGTCGGTCCGGTCTGGTCGAGCCAGGAGGACCGCACGCACCTCCTCCGGTCGGCGTACGCCCGCAGCCTCGCCGTCGCCGACGAGCTCCAGGCCCGTGTGGTCGCCTTTCCGCTCATCTCCGCCGGGGCCTACGGCTGGCCGCTCGACGACGCGGTGGCCGTCGCCGTCACGAGCATCCGCGAGGCGTCGACCGACGTCGAGGACGCAATCCTCGTGGCGTACGGCGAAGCCGCCGACCGCTTGCTGCGTGCGGCGGTCGACTGACGGTCACCGCTGCGCGTCGGGGCCCTGGTCGCGCACGCGTCGCACCTCGGCCAGCGAGTCGCGCAGCTCCTGGAGCCAGCTGTCCACGTGCTGCTCGACCAGCCGTACGCACCACCCGAGGGCGTCGCTTCGGCTGCGGGCGACACCCCCGGCGACGAGCGTGTCGAGCACCTGGCGCTCCGGCTGCCTGAGCCGGGTCATGACCGGGGAGGCGAGGTGGGTGAAGAGCGCGCGCCGTCCCTCGCACTCCACTCCCCACGACACCGTGCGTCCGAACCGGTGCTGCGCCTCGCGCGCCACCTCGATCCGCGCCTCGCGGGTACGCGAACGGAACTCGCGGACCCGTCCCTCGATCGCGCCGCTCCGCTCGGCGTCCGAAGCGCCCTCCGGGAGGTCGGGCACAGGGATCCGCCCGATCACGACGATCTCCTCACGGTCGACGGCCACGCTCACCAGATCCTCGAACAACCCCTGCGGAAGGCGCCCCGCGAACCAGCCGCGCACTTCGTCGACCTCTGCTTCGGTAATCATGTAATCCGTCTTACGCCGATTTGTCCGAATCAGCAAGAGCCAGTCGCACCCCGTCTGCTCGACGCCCGGCATTTTCGACCCGGACCGAGGTGCCGACCGCTACCGTCCTCCCCATGTGGACCTATCGCGGTGACGAGCCGACCGTCGTGCAGTGGCTGGAGGCCATCCGGGTCGGTCACGAGGGCCACCGGGTCGCGGCCGAGGCGGTGCGTCGCCGCCATCGCGCGCTCGGCGCGACGGCAGTGCTCCTGGCGACGCTCGCCGCCGGCGCGAGCCTGACGAGCCTGCTGGCCGACGACGGCGCATGGTTCACGGTCGCGGCGGGCGCACTCGCCGTGGCGACAGCGGCCACCGCCCTCCTCCACTCCTTCCTCGACGACGCCGACGTCATCGCCTCGCACGAGCGTGCGCGTGCGGAGTACGGGGACGTCCGCCGGCAGCTGGAGCAGGCCATCCTCTCCGAGCGCATCACCGACGACCGCCTCTCCGAGATCCGCGCCGACTGGCTGCGGGTCGAAGAGGCCGCGCCGAGCCTGTCCGGCCGCGCGTCGCGACGCGCAGCGTCGCGGGTGGCCGGACTGTCCAGCATCGTGACGGCGCCGGCCGCGCCCCGCGAGCCCGAGCTGGACGAGCCCTTGAAGGAGCTCACCGCCAACTAGGCGCGACGGGTCACAACGCGTCCAGGAGGTCGGCGACCTCCTCCGCGCACCCCCAGGAGAGCGTCACCCCGGCACCACCGTGGCCGTAGCAGTGGACGACGGGGCTCGCACCGTCACGGCGCTCGACCTCGAGTCGTACGGACGGCCGCGCGGGCCGTAGCCCCACGCGGACGCCGAGGACGGGCGCGCCTCTCAGCGCGGGGACCAGCGCAGACGCACGGGCGAGGATCGCCTCGGTGTCCACCGCCCGGGCGCCGAGATCCCAGACCCCTGCCTCGCTCGTCCCACCGACCACCACGTCGTCCCCGCGCGGGACCACGTACGTCACCGTGTCGACCCGGTCGGCCAGCAGCACGTCGTCGACCCCCTCGATCGGGGGAAGGCGGAGCACCTGGCCGCGTACCGGGGTGGTGGAGCCGTCGTCGCTCAGCAACCGGCTGCCCAGCCCCGACGCGTTCACGACCGCGTCCGCGCCGGGCGGAAGGGTCGCGAGTGCCATGCGGGTCACGGTCGCCCCGGCGTCGGCGAGGCGACGCTCGAGGTACGTGAGGTAGCGCGGCATGTGCGCGACGGGAGCGGCGAACGTCCACCCATCCGTGTAGCCGTCCGGCACGACGTCGAGCCGCTGCAGGGAGGGGACGGCTCCACGCCACCACGGATCGGCAGCGGGCTCCGGGGTGAGCTCGCGTACGGTCCGGACCGCCACTCCCGGCTGTCCGTCCGCCCCGGTCGAGGCGTACGACGCCAGCTCGGTGAAGACCTCGTACGACCGGCGGGCCCATCCGAGGACCCGCTCCGCGGGGTAGGCGAGATACGGGTACCAGCACGCCGCCGCGACGGCCGACGTGGTCTCTTGTGGCAGGTCACGCGCGAGCACGTCGACGTGGTGGCCGCGCTCGGCGGCGACCACGGCGCACGTCAGGCCGGTGACGCCGGCCCCCACCACCAGAACCCGCACCGGCCGGCCTCCCGCTCAGGCCCCGGCGACCGGCGGGGCGGTCGGGTCGGCCGCCTCGCCCTTCTCCTCGCGGGCGACCCAGTGCTCGATCGCCTCGAGGTCGTCCGCGGAGCGCGTCACGACGGCGAGGAGGTCGCCCATCTTGGAGACCTCCTCGACCTGCTCCTTGATGAACCACTGCATGAACTGGTCGGACGCGAAGTCGTTCTCCTCGCGCGCGACGCGGGTCAGCTCGTTGATCTGGGCGGTGACCCGCTTCTCCTGGGAGAGTGCCAGCGCGACCGGGGCGACGACGTCCTCGAAGTCGTTCACCGGGTCTGCCACACCGGGGATGCGCACCTGCACGTCGGCGTCCAGCAGGTACTGGACCATCATCATCGCGTGGTCGCGCTCCTCCAGCGCCTGCTGGAAGAACAGTGCCGCCATGCGCGGCATCGTGAGAGCGTCGTAGTAGCACGCGATCGCGACGTACTGCTGGTGTGCGGCGAACTCGTGCCCCACCTGCTCGCTGAGCAGTGCCGCGAACTTGTCGGATGCCATCCCTGTCTCACTCCTCCCTGCGGGGGTCGCCCGCGTTGTCCGTACCCCCGACGCTAGTCGCGGGTACGGACGACCACCAGCAAGGAGTGGCTAGCCTCAGCCCAGGTCGTTGGCGCGGCGGATGACGTCGACGATGTCGTCCATGATCTGGGTCATCCCGTAGTCCTTCGGCGTGTAGACCGCCGCGACACCGGCATCGAGGAGGCGGCGCGCGTCGGACTCAGGGATGATGCCGCCGACGACGACCGGCACGTCGCCGATCCCGGCCTCGCGCAGGAGGGCGAGGACGTCGGGGACGAGCTCCATGTGGGAACCGGACAGGATGGACAGGCCGATGCAGTCGACGTCCTCGTCGACCGCTGCTGCCACGATCTGCGTGGGCGTCAGGCGGATGCCCTGGTAGACGACCTCGAACCCGGCGTCGCGCGCACGGACCGCGATCTGCTCGGCACCGTTGGAGTGGCCGTCGAGGCCCGGCTTGCCGACGAGCAGGCGCAGGCGACCGCCGAGCTCCTCGCCCGTGGCCTTGACCCGCTCGCGCACGGCAGCGAGCTCGGCTCCCGCCTCGGCCACACCGACCACCCCTGTCACCCCCGTCGGCGCCCGGAACTCGCCGAACACCTCGCGCAGCGCGCCTGCCCATTCTCCCGTGGTCACGCCGACGCGCGCACACGCCAGCGTCGCGGTCATGAGGTTCGCGTCGGTCTTCGCGTCCGCGCGCAGACGCTCGAGCGCCTCGGCGACCTCGGTCTCGTCACGCTGCCCCCGCCACGCGACGACGCGCTCGATGGCGCTCGCCTCGGCCAGCGGGTCGGCGGTCTGGATCGCGGCGTCGAGGTCCGCGGTCAGCGGCGACTCCTCGGTCTCGCCGTAGGCGTTGACGCCGACCACCAGCTGGTCGCCTGCCTCGATCTGCGCCCGGCGCGCCGCGTGGGACGCGACGAGCGCCTGCTTCATGTAGCCCGACTCGACCGCGGCGACGGCACCGCCCATCGCCTGCACGCGGTCGATCTCCTCCTTGGCGCCCGCCACCAGCTCGGCGACCTTGGCCTCGATGACGTGGCTGCCGTCGAAGATGTCGCCGTACTCCAGCAGGTCGGACTCGTACGCGAGGACCTGCTGGAGACGCAGGGACCACTGCTGGTCCCACGGTCGCGGCAGGCCGAGCGCCTCGTTCCACGCCGGGAGCTGGATGGCGCGGGCCCGGGCGTTCTTGCTCAGGGTCACACCGAGCATCTCCAGGACGATCCGCTGGACGTTGTTCTCGGGCTGCGCCTCGGTCAGGCCGAGCGAGTTGACCTGGACCCCGTAGCGGAAGCGCCGCATCTTCGGGTCCTGCACGCCGTAGCGCTCGCGGGTGATCTCGTCCCAGAGCTGCCCGAAGGCGCGCATCTTGCACGTCTCCTCGACGAACCGGACGCCGGCGTTGACGAAGAACGAGATGCGTCCGACGACCTTCTCGAACTCCTCCTGCGGGACCTGGCCCGCGTCGCGCACCGCGTCGAGGATCGTGATCGCCGTCGAGAGGGCGTAGGCCAGCTCCTGGACGGGGGTCGCGCCCGCCTCCTGCAGGTGGTAGCTGCAGATGTTCAGCGGGTTCCACTTGGGCATGTTGACGACCGTGTAGGCGATCATGTCGGTCGTCAGGCGGATCGAGGCCGCAGGCGGGAAGACGTACGTCCCCCGCGAGAGGTACTCCTTGATGATGTCGTTCTGCGTGGTCCCCGCCAGCTGACCGACCCACTCCTGCGGGTCCTCGCCGGCGTCGCGGGCCTGTTCCTCGGCGACGACCTGGTACATCGCCAGGAGCCACATCGCCGTGGCGTTGATCGTCATCGAGGTGTTCATCGTGTTGAGCGGGATGCCCTCGAAGAGACGGCGCATCTCACCCAGGTCGGGGACGGGGACGCCGACCTTGCCGACCTCGCCACGGCTGAGCTCGTGGTCAGGGTCGTAGCCGGTCTGCGTCGGGAGGTCGAAGGCGACGGACAGACCCGTCTGCCCCTTCGCGAGGTTGCGGCGGTACAGCGCGTTGGAGTCAGACGCCGAGGAGTGCCCGGCGTAGGTGCGCATCACCCAGGGGCGATCGCGGTGGGTCTTGTCGGCCATGCGGCTTAGGTTAGACGCTTGTGAACGGTCGGTAACACCGACGTGATCGGAGTCACGGGGGTCCCAAACGGCGCCTGCGGGTGCACACTGACGGTATGGGCAACGGAGGGGCGCTCGTCGGGTACGCGTTCGTACCCGTCGTCAGCCTGCTCGCGGTGGCAGGCCTCGCCCTCATCCTCAAGTGGGCCCACTCCCCCGGCAAGCGGATCCGGCTCCCCTCGTACGGGATGCTCGTGCCCGTCGCGCGCTGCAAGGACCAACGGGGCGCCGAGGTCACCGCGGCCCGGCTGCGCAGCGAAGGCATCCGCGCCACGGTCACGCACGACGTCCGCGGCTGGCTCGTGCTCGCATGGTCGGCCCAGGCCGACGTGGCCCGCGCCTGGGTCGCCGCGCGCCGGCCCCGCGCCTGACGGCGCCGACTAGGGTGTCGCCATGGTCAACCTCACCCGCATCTACACCCGGACCGGCGACGACGGCACCACCCGTCTGGTCGACATGAGCAAGACGTCGAAGCTCGACCTCCGGCTCCAGGCGTACGCCGACACCGACGAGCTCAACAGCCACCTCGGGTACGCCCGGTCGCTGGGGACGCTCGACGACGACGTCGACACGGTCCTCGCGCGGGTGCAGAACGACCTGTTCGACGTGGGCGCCGACCTCGGCGCGCCCGTCGTCGAGAACCCCGAGTACCCCCAGCTGCGGGTCGAGGAGTCGTACGTCGCACGCCTCGAGGAGTGGTGCGACCGCTACAACGCGGAGATCGAGCCGCTGCGGTCGTTCATCCTGCCCGGCGGCTCCCCAGCGGCGTCGGTCCTGCACATCGCGCGCACGGTCTGCCGGCGCGCGGAGCGCAGCGCGTGGGCGGCGATGGAGGAGCACGGCGACACGATGAACGTGCTGACGGCGAAGTACCTCAACCGCCTGTCGGACCTGCTCTTCATCCTGGCCCGCTACGCCAACCGCGAGACGGGCGACGTCTTGTGGGTGCCGGGCGGCGAGCGCTGAGCGTCGGCCGCGGACGTCAGATGACGTTGTTGACCTCGCGGCCGGGAGGCGAGGACTCCAGCCAGGCGAGCAGGCCGGTCAGCGCCTGAGGGCTGAGGGCCAGCTGGAGCTCCCTCTCGCCGTCGATCGAGCACTGGACGATCGTGTTGCCGGCGTGCAGGGCGTACGTCTCGGACCCGACGGGCTTGCGCCGCCCCAGGACCTCGACGTGGCCGCGCTCCAGGCGCAGCACGGGGCGCGGAGAGAACGAGAAGGTGCGGAACCACTCGAGGTGGCTGTCGCCGTAGCGACCGATCCCGAGCGTCCAACCGCGCGGGTCACCCTCCTCGCGCGGTGCCTCGCGCTTGCGGTTCACGCTGAGGTCGAAGGTGCTGCCGCCGCGGGCGAGGATGCGGCGACGTGCGGCGAGGCCCAGGACGGCGAGGATGACCAGGGCCAGAAGCACGCCGAGGGAGTCGAGCACCCACAGCCAGATCGGCATGTGTGCCCTCCTCCCTCGACGCGCGAACGGTAGATCTCTTGAGGAGAAACCTTAGGACGCGATCTCGACGGCGCGAATCCGGGCCTCCAGACGGCGAACCGTCTCGAGGGCCTCCTCGTCGTCGTTGCCCTCGGCCTTGACCCGCGCGAGGTCGTTCTTCGCGCGCTCCAGGTCGATGTCGTGCGACATGACGGCGCTCTCGGCCAGGATCGACACGCGATCGGCGGCCACCGAGAGGAAGCCCGAGTCGACAGCGGCGACCCAGGTCTCCTTGGTGTCCGTGTCGATCTCGACGACGCCGTCGGCGAGCACCGACATCACCGGGGCGTGCCCCGGCAGGATGCCGATGTCACCGTCGAGCGTGCGCGCGAGCAGCGAGGTGGCCTCGCCGGACCAGAGCAGCCGGTCGGCGCTCACGAGCTCGACGTGCAGTGTGCCTGCCATCAGAGGACTCCTTCTCTCCCGATCAGGAGTTCTTCTGGATCTCGGCCCACTTCTTCTCGACGTCGTCCAGACCGCCGCACATGAAGAACGCCTGCTCGGCCACGTGGTCGTACTCGCCGTCCGAGATGCGCTTGAACGCGTCCACGGTCTCGTCGAGCGGGACCGTCGAGCCCTCGATGCCGGTGAACTGCTTCGCGACGTAGGTGTTCTGCGAGAGGAAGCGCTGGATGCGACGGGCGCGGGACACGACCGTCTTGTCCTCCTCCGACAGCTCGTCGACACCGAGGATCGCGATGATGTCCTGCAGCTCCTTGTTGCGCTGGAGGATCTGCTTGACGCGGGTCGCGACCTGGTAGTGCTCGCTCGAGATGTAGCGCGGGTCGAGGATCCGCGACGTCGAGGTCAGCGGGTCCACGGCCGGGTAGATGCCCTGCGACGCGATCTCACGGCTGAGCTCGGTCGTGGCGTCCAGGTGCGCGAACGTCGTCGCCGGCGCCGGGTCGGTGTAGTCGTCGGCCGGGACGTAGATCGCCTGCATCGACGTGATCGAGTGACCACGCGTCGAGGTGATCCGCTCCTGGAGCACGCCCATCTCGTCGGCCAGGGTCGGCTGGTAGCCCACCGCGGACGGCATGCGGCCGAGCAGCGTGGAGACCTCCGAGCCGGCCTGGGTGAACCGGAAGATGTTGTCGATGAAGAGGAGCACGTCCTGCTTCTGGACGTCGCGGAAGTACTCCGCCATCGTCAGCGCCGACAGGGCGACACGCAGACGCGCGCCCGGCGGCTCGTCCATCTGGCCGAAGACCAGTGCGGTCTGTCCGAGAACGCCCGACTCGTCCATCTCGACGATGAGGTCGTTGCCCTCACGCGTACGCTCGCCGACACCGGCGAACACCGACACACCACCGTGGTCGCGGGCAACACGGGCGATCATCTCCTGGATGAGCACCGTCTTACCGACGCCGGCGCCGCCGAAGAGGCCGATCTTGCCGCCGAGGACGTACGGGGTGAGCAGGTCGATGACCTTGATGCCGGTCTGGAACATCTCGGTCTTCGGCTCGAGCGAGTCGAAGGACGGAGCCTTGCGGTGGATGCCCCAGCGCTCCTTGATTTCGAGCACCTCGCCCTCTTCGAGGTTGAGGCACTCGCCGATCGTGTTGAAGACGTGCCCGAGGGTCACGTCCCCGACCGGAACCGAGATCGGCTTGCCGGTGTCGCGCACCTCCGCGCCGCGGACCAGGCCGTCGGTCGGCTGCATGGAGATCGCACGCACCATGCCGTCGCCGATGTGCTGGGCGACCTCGAGGGTGAGGGGACGACCCTCGGTGTCGAGCGCGGTGTGGACCTGCAGCGCGTTGTAGATTTCCGGCATCTGGTCCGTCGGGAACTCGACGTCGATGACCGGACCGATGACGCGGGCGATACGGCCCGTCGTCGTGGTCTCGTTGACAGTGGCAGTCATGTTTCACTCACTCCCGGCGGTCGCGTCGGCGAGGGCGTTCGCGCCACCGACGATCTCACTGATTTCCTGGGTAATGCCAGCCTGACGGGCCTGGTTGGCGATTCGGGTGTACTTCTGGATCAGGTCCTCGGCATTGTCGGTCGCGTTCTTCATCGCCTGCTGGCGAGCCGCGAGCTCCGATGCCGCCGCCTGGAGGAGGCAGAAGTAGAGCCGGTGGTTGACGTACTTCGGCAGGAGCGCGTCGAGGACCTCCGAGGCCGACGGCTCGAACTCGTAGAGCGGGTAGACGTCGCCCTGCTCGGGCGCCTCCGTCCCCTCGACGACCTCGAGCGGCAGCAGACGGATGACCTCAGGCGTCTGGCTGATCATCGACTTGAAGCGCGTGAACACGACGTGCAGCTCATCGACCGCGCGCTCCGGGTCGCCGGTCTCCGGGTCGTCCGGGTCGACGAGGAACGCCGCGGTCAGGACGTCGCCGATCTCGCGTGCGTTCGCGTACTCCGGACGGTCGGAGAAGCCGTTCCACGCCTGCACCACCGGGCGCTGACGGAAGCGGAAGTACGCCTCTGCCTTGCGCCCCGTGACGTAGGTGTCGACCTCCTTGCCCTCGGCGTGGAGCTTCTCGACGAGACGCTCCGACTCCTTGAGGACCGCCGACGAGTACGAGCCCGCGAGACCGCGGTCGCTGGAGATCACCAGCACCGCGGCACGCTTCGGCTCGGGGTTCTCGGTGAGCAGCTTGTGATCGACGTGACCGAAGGTCGCCAAGGCCGATACCGCGCGCGTGAGCTCGCGGGCGTACGGCGTCGCCGCCGCAGCCTGCTGCTGCGCCTTGACGATGCGCGACGCAGCGATGAGCTCCATGGCGCGCGTGATCTTCTTCATCGACTGCGTCGACTTGATCTTCGCGCGGTACTCGCGCAGTGAGGTGGCCATGAGCGGTCAGCCTCGCTTCTGCGCGACGATCTGCTCCTGCGCGACGTCCTCGTCGGCGAGAGCCTCGTGCTCTTCCTTGCCCGGCTTGATCGAACGGCCGTCGCTGGTCTCGAACTGGTCCGCGAACGACTCGTACGCGGACTCGAGCGAGGAGGCCGAGTCGTCGTCGAACTTGCCGGTCTCGCGGATCGTGTCGAGGATGCCCGACTCGCTGCGACGCAGGTAGTCGAGGAACTCCGACTCGAAGCGCGAGACGTCCTCGACCGGGACCGGGTCGAGCTTGCCGGTCGTACCGGCCCACAGCGACACGACCTGCTCCTCGACCGGGAACGGCTCGTACTGGCCCTGCCGGAACAGCGCCATCAGCCGCTCGCCGCGCGCCAGCTGCTGCTTGGAGGCGGCGTCGAGGTCCGAGGCGAACATCGCGAAGGCCTCCATCGCGCGGTACTGCGCGAGCTCGACCTTGATCGAGCCGGTGACGGCCTTCATCGACTTCAGCATCGCCGCGCTGCCGACGCGGGACACCGAGATGCCGACGTCGACCGCGGGGCGCTGGTTGGAGTTGAACAGGTCCGACTGCAGGAAGATCTGGCCGTCGGTGATCGAGATGACGTTGGTCGGGATGTAGGCCGACACGTCGTTCGCCTTCGTCTCGACGATCGGGAGACCCGTCATCGAGCCCGCACCCAGGTCGTCGGAGAGCTTGGCGCAGCGCTCCAGGAGCCGGCTGTGGAGGTAGAAGACGTCGCCCGGGTACGCCTCACGGCCCGGCGGGCGGCGCAGCAGCAGCGACACGGCGCGGTAGGCCTCGGCCTGCTTGCTGAGATCGTCGAAGATGATGAGGACGTGCTTGCCGTCGTACATCCAGTTCTGGCCGATGGCAGAGCCGGTGTACGGGGCGAGGTACTTGAAGCCCGCCGAGTCCGACGCCGGGGCGGCGACGATCGTCGTGTACTCCAGCGCGCCGGCCTCCTCGAGCGCCGAGCGCACCGAGGCGATCGTCGAGCCCTTCTGACCGATCGCGACGTAGATGCAGCGCACCTGCTGGCTGGGGTCTCCCGACTCCCACGCCTGCTTCTGGTTGATGATCGTGTCGATCGCGATCGCGGTCTTGCCGGTCTGGCGGTCGCCGATGATCAGCTGACGCTGGCCGCGGCCGATCGGCGTCATCGAGTCGATGGCCTTGATGCCGGTCATCAGGGGCTCGTGGACGCTCTTGCGCTGGACCACGGTAGGCGCCTGGAGCTCGAGCGCGCGGCGCCCGCTGGTCTCGACCTCACCGAGGCCGTCGATCGGGTTGCCGAGCGGGTCGACGACACGTCCGAGGTAGCCGTCGCCGACGGCGACCGAGAGGACCTCGCCCGTGCGCTTGACCGGCTGGCCCTCCTCGATGCCGGCGAAGTCACCCAGGATGACGACGCCGATCTCGCGGGAGTCGAGGTTCAGGGCGAGCCCGAGGGTCCCGTCCTCGAACTCGAGCAGCTCGTTGGCCATCGCGGACGGCAGGCCCTGGACGCGGGCGATCCCGTCCATCGCCTCTGCGACGACGCCGATCTCCTCGGTCGTCGCCTGCGGCTTGTAGTCGCTGACGAACTGCTGGAGCGCGTCGCGAATCTCGTCGGGACGGATCGTGAGCTCCGCCATGTCAGTGCCTACCTTCTTCTCGATCGTGCTGGGGAAGTACTGGGTCCAGAGTTGTGCGGGCCATCGTCAGCCCACGAGTCCGCGACGGGCGTCAGCAAGCCGGGTCGACACCGTGGAGTCGATCCGCTCGCCGGCGATGTCGACGGCGATGCCGCCGATCACCGACGGGTCGACGGTGACATCCACGTACACCTCTCGACCGTACTTGCGGGCCAAGGCTCCGGCCAAACGCTGCTTCTCGTCGGCGTCGAGCTCGTAGGCCGCCGTCACGAGCGCCTGGAGTCGGCCTGCGCGGACGATGGCGTCCTCCGCGTAGCCGGCGAGGGTCTGCTCGAACCCGTGGTTGCGGCCGGTCACCGCCTGGCGGGCCAGGGCGAGGGTGACCTCGTCGGCCTTGCCTTCGAGCAGCCGCGCGACGAGCGCCTGACGGCCCTCGAGGGACGACGCCTTGTCGTTGACCGTCTGCCGGAGCTCGGGGTCGGAGACGACGACCCGCGAGAACTCCATGAGCGTGTCGGCAACCGTGTCGAGGCCTCCGTCGTGCTCCGCACGGCTGAGCACCGTCTGCACGCCCGCCTGCTCGAGGGCGTCGGCGACGTCACGCGCGGCACCCCACCGGCCCTGCGCGGCCGTCGAGACGATGTCGAGCGCCGGGGCGCCGATCTTGCCGGCGAACAGGCTGCGGACGAGACCGTCCTTGGCCTCGGCCTCGGTCGCCGGGTCGGAGAGCACCCGGCGCAGCACCGGGTTGGCGTCGAGCGCGCCGACGACCGCGAACACGTCCTCGCCTACGGCGACACCCTCAGCACCGCCGGCGGCAGCGCCGCGGGCGGCGTCGAGGACCTGGGCGAGCGAAGCCGCCGAGACGCCCCGCATCAGTTCGCCGATCCGTTCGAGGAGCCCTCGAGGTCGACGATGAAGCGCTCGACGGTGCGACGCTGACGCGCCTCGTCCTCCAGCGACTCACCGACGATCCGCGACGCGAGCTCGGTCGAGAGCTCGCCCACCTGACGGCGCAGCGACTGCACCGCCTGAGCACGCTCGGCCTCGATCTGCTGGTGCGCGGCCGTGACGATGCGCTGCGCCTCGTCCTGGGCCTGGGCGCGCATCTCGGCGACGATCTGAGCGCCCTGCTCGCGCGCCTCCTCGCGGATGCGCGCGGCCTCGTGGCGAGCCTCGGAGAGCTGGGCGTTGTACTGCTCCAGCGCTGCCTTGGCCTCCTCCTGAGCCGCAGCCGCCTCCTTCATCCCGCCCTCGATCGCGGCGGTGCGCTCGGCGTACGCCTTCTCGAAGTTGGGCACGACGAACTTCTTGATCAGGAAGACCAAGATGAGGAAGACGACGACGCCGAGAACGATCTCGTCGACGTGCGGGACGAGGGGGTTGAGCTCCCCCCCGGCCGCCAGGATGGTGCTACTCATGGGCTGACCTCGTCATCAGGGATGGTCGGTGGAACGCGGAGGCGTGCGTCAGAGGACGAACGCGAGCGCGATGCCGATGATCGCCAGCGCCTCGGCGAGCGCGAAGCCGAGGATCGCGATCGTCTGGAGGCGCGACTGCGCCTCGGGCTGGCGGGCGACGCCGTTGATGTAGGCGGCGAAGATCAGACCGATGCCGACGCCCGGGCCGATCGCAGCCAGGCCGTAACCGATCATGTTGAGGGAGCCGTCCACGGCTGTTCCTTTCGTCGTGACGCAGGGCTTGCGTCGCTGAGGTGAACCTCTGGGGGTTCGCTACGGGTCGATATGAAGTTGTCGGTCTGGGTCTGCCGGTCAGTGCTCGTCGGCGAGCGCGCCGCCGATGTACTGCGCCGTCAGCAGGGTGAAGACGTAGGCCTGCAGGAACATCACCAGCGCCTCGAGGAAGCTCACCGCGACGGCGAGCAGCCAGGCGACGACGCCGACCGGGGCGTACAGGATGTTGCCCGAGTCGAAGACCAGGTAGCTGCCGCCGAGCGTGAAGAGGATCAGCAGCAGGTGGCCGGCGAACATGTTGGCGAAGAGTCGCAGGGCCAGCGTGACCGGGCGGACCAGGATGTTCGACATGAACTCCAGGGGCACGATCAGCAGCAGGATCGGGCCGGAGACACCGCCGGGGACCGACTGGAGCTTGAAGTAGCCGAGGAAGCCGTGCTTGGCGATGCCGACCCCGTTGTAGAGGATCCACGTCAGCGCGGCGAGCCCGTAGGCGTATCCCGAGTGCGAGAACGTCGGGAACTGGAAGAACGGGATCAGGCCGTAGTAGTTGTTGACCAGGATCAGGAAGAACAGCGCCGTGAGGTACGGCACGAACTTCATGAAGTCGTGGCTGCCGATCGAGTCGCGGGCGATGCTGTTGCGCACGAAGTTGTACGCGTACTCGCCGGCGAACTGAGCCTTGCTCGGGACCACGGCGGCCCGGCGCGAGGCGATGTAGAAGCAACCGAAGATCAGCACGGCCGACAGCACGTACAGCACCATCGGCTTGGTGACGTCGCCGAAGATCGGCGGCAGATCGAAGTCGGCGGGTCCCGGCGGGTGGAACTCGGCGAGGACGGTCCGTCCTTCGGTGGTCACTCGATCACCTCATCTTGGGCACGGTCGCACCGTGGATCCACGGGCGTTGCGGGTACGTCGGGCGTCGCGGCGGCGAGCGACCGCGCGGTCAGGACCTGTCCTGAAGCGCCATGAACACGGTGTAGATCCCGAGCGCCGCTCCGAGGAGGATGCCGATCACCACCATGAACGAGGTCCCCCACCATTGGTCCAGCAGGTAGCCGAGGGCACCGTAGACCAGCACTCCACCGCCGATCCGCCCGACAGCGACCCACGGGTCGTGAGAGGAGGGAGGCTTCGGAGAATCGCTCATTGCCAACCGAAAGGTAGCACGTCGCCCTCATCGCCTTTCCCCCAGGTCCGAGGTCTTGTCCAGGTCGTAGAGCGGCTCACGGTGAGTCGCCGCGGAGACCACCTCGAGCACGGTCACCACGAGGGTGCAGGCGATGACGGTGATCCCCAGGGCCTGCGCGTCGATCCCGTCGCCGAGCAGGCCCGACTCGGAGAGCGCCACGGCGGCGGCCAGGAGGACGAGGATCTTGGTGCCGTAGAGCATGAGCGCGACGAGCATCGCCGAGCCGGTCGCGAGCCGCGTGAGCGGACGAAGGACCAGCTGGGTGATGCCGAAGAACGCGAGCACCACGACGGCCCCGATCAGCGCCCCGAGGGCGCCGGCCCCCCCGGCGACGGCGGCCGACACCGCGATGCAGACCAGACCAGTGGCGACAGCGACGCCGCTCAGCACGCGCGAGAGGCGTGCGGAGTGACGGTCAGTGCTCTTGGTGGTCGTCATAGGGGCGGCCGTCCAAACGTGCGGGTGGGTGTTTGTGAAAGTTAGCACAAGCCCTCAGGGCGCCCCAAACTCGGGGCCTCGTCAGGCCCTGCCCGGCCGCCCGGCACGGGGCAGCCAGAAGACGACGAACGCGGTCACGACCACCATGACGACGACGCCCGCGCTCGCCCGCCAGCCGCCGACGAGACCCAGCGCGACCGCCCCGAAGGCGACGACGCCGGCGATCATGTACATGGCGACGACGGCGCGGCGGTGGGAGTGACCGATCTCGAGGAGCCGGTGGTGCAGGTGGAGCTTGTCCGGGGCGAACGGCGAGCGACCGGCGCGGGTCCGGCGTACGACCGCCATCAGCAGGTCGACGAACGGGACCAGCAGCACCGCGAAAGGCAGCAGGAGAGGCAGCAGGGCGGGGACCAGCGACGCCTGGGCCCCTCCGAGGCCCTGGATCGCCTCGGCCGCCGAGAAGCGTCCCGAGAGCGAGACTGCAGAGCAGGCGAGGACGAAGCCGATGAGCATCGCTCCGGCGTCGCCGATGAACATCCGTGCAGGGTTGAAGTTGTGGGGCAGGATGCCCACGCACACCCCCGCGAGCGCGGCGCAGAGCATGGCGGCGGCGATGGCGTTGGTCTGGCGGTTCTCGGCGACGAGGACGAAGGCGAAGATGAAGAACGCCACCGCACCGATCCCGACGACGCCGGCCGCCAGCCCGTCCAGGCCGTCGACGAAGTTCACCGCGTTCACGCAGATCACGATCGTGAGCACCGAGAAGAGGATCGACTGCATCGGGTCGATGGCCCAGGTGTTGCCGGGGAGCGGGAGGTAGACGAGCTGGACGCCCATCGCGACCGTGATCACGGCCGCGAGAAGCTGGCCGGCGAACTTCGAGAGGGCGTCGAGCTCGTACATGTCGTCGATGACACCGACGACCGTGATCACCGTGGCCCCGACCATCACCGCGCCGGCGTCGGCGAGCACGGCGTCCTCCGAGCTCGACAGGAAGGGCATGCGAGCGGCGACCAGGTAGGCCGCCAGCAGCCCGAACAGCATCGCGATGCCCCCGAAGTACGGGATGGGCACCGCGTGGACGTCACGGTCACGGACGCGCGCGTACGCCCCCACCTTCATCGCGCCCTCGCGGGCCAGCACCGCGAGCAGGTAGGTCACCGCGACGGCGACGAGGAAGACGACGAGATACTCGCGCATGGGTCAGGAGACCTCGAGCCCCAGCTCGGTGAGACGCTCGGCGGTGACGGGGCCGGTACGGACGATCCGCGGCCGCTCGCCGGTGCAGTCGACGATCGTCGAGGGGACGCCGCCGCCCGCCGGCCCGCCGTCCAGGTAGACCGCGACCGACTCGCCGAGCTGGTCCTCCGCCTCGGCGACGGTCGTCGCGGCGGGGTGTCCGGTGAGGTTCGCGCTGGAGACCGCGAGCGGGCCGGTGCGCTGCAGGAGCGCCAGCGCGGTCGCGTCGTCGGGCATGCGGACCGCCACGGTCCCCCGCGTCTCGCCCAGGTCCCAGGCGAGCGAGTCCTGCTGGTGGCAGATCACCGTCAGCGGCCCGGGCCACAGTGCCTCGACCATCGTGTACACGTACGGCTCGACGCCGGTCGCCAGGGCGTCCAGGGTCATCGTCGAGCCGACGAGGACAGGAGGGGGCATGTGGCGGCCGCGTCCCTTCGCCGCCAGCAGCGCGGCGACGGCGTCGGCGTCGAACGCGTCCGCGGCGATGCCGTACACCGTGTCGGTCGGGACCACGACCAGCTTCTGACCTTGGAGGGCAGTCTTGGCGGCCTCCAGGCCTGCCTCACGCTCGTCGTCGTCCCCGACGCAGGAGAACCGTTCGCTCACAGAGCCATGGTGCCAGCCCACGTCTCGGGCTCGTCTGCGCCCTGCCCGAGAGCCGGTCTCAGTCGCGGACGCGGCGAGCGGTGACGAAGCGGGGCCTGCCGGCCAGGTCGGTCCTGTCGCGGACGTCGACGAAGCCCCCGTGCGCCACGAAGACCGCCGGCGCGGACTCGCCCTGGACGTCGGCGTGCTCGGCACCGACCGCCCCTCCCCCGCGCAGCAGCCGTGCCGCGGTCGCGGCGACGTCGCGCATCGCGTCGAGCCCGTCCTCACCCGACCACAGGGCCAGCGCGGGATCGTGGTCGCGCGCCTCGACCGCCACCGACTCCCACGCCGTCAGCGGGATGTACGGGGGGTTGGAGAGCACGAGGTCCACCTGTCCGTCCAGGTCGCCGAAGGCGTCCGCGAGGTCGCCGTGGCGCAGGTCGACGTCCAGCCCTGCGAGGTTGCGCTCCGCGTACGCGTACGCCTCGTCACTGAGCTCCACGGCATGGACCCGGGCGTGCGGCCGCTCGGAGGCGACCGCCCCGGCGATGGCGCCCGAGCCGGTCCCCAGATCGACCACGACGGGGTGCGCGACGTCCAGCGCGTCGAGGACGGTGAGCCCCCACTCCACCAGAGACTCGGTCTCCGGCCGGGGCACGAACACACCGGGCCCGACCGCGAGCTCGCGGTAGCGGAACGCCGCTGTGGCGGTCAGGTGCTGGAGAGGCTCGCGTCCGGACCGACGGATCACGAGCGCCTCGTACGCGCCCGCCTGCTGCGGGTCGAGACGGTCGACGAGGAGCAGGCCCGCACGGCCGGTGCCGAGCACGTGGGCGAGGAGGAGCTCCGCGTCGTTGCGCGGGGAGGCGACGCCGGCCTCGGCGAGACGGCGGGTGGCGTCGGCGAGGGCGGCCCGGGCGGCCGTCACCGACCGGCCTCGACCGCCGCGAGCCGCGCCGCGAGGTCGGCCTCGACGCAGGCGTTCACGACGTCGTCGAGGGCGCCGTCCATCACCTGGTCGAGGTTGTAGGCCTTGAACCCGACCCGGTGGTCCGAGATCCGGTTCTCGGGGAAGTTGTAGGTCCGGATCCGCTCCGAGCGGTCGACCGTACGCACCTGGGAGCGACGCGCGTCCGACGCCTCGGCGTCGGCGGCGTCCTGAGCGGCCTGGAGCAGCCGCGACCGCAGGATGCGCAGCGCCTGCTCCTTGTTCTGGAGCTGGCTCTTCTCGTTCTGGCAGCTCACGACGATGCCGGTCGGGAGGTGGGTGATCCGGACCGCCGAGTCGGTGGTGTTGACGCTCTGGCCACCCGGACCCGACGAACGGAAGACGTCGATCCGCAGGTCGTTGTCGTTGACCTCCACGTCGACCGACTCGGCCTCGGGGAGGACGAGGACGCCTGCGGCGGAGGTGTGGACGCGCCCCTGCGACTCGGTGACCGGGACGCGCTGGACCCGGTGGACGCCGCCCTCGAACTTCAGCTTCGCGTACGGGGCCTCGCCCGGGTCGGGAGTGCCCTTGGCCTTCACGCCGACCGTCACGGACTTGTAGCCGCCGAGGTCGGAGGCGTTCTCGTCGATCAGCTCGGTCTTCCAGCCCTGCGACTCCGCCCAGCGCAGGTACATGCGGAGCAGGTCGCCCGCGAAGAGCGCCGACTCCTCGCCGCCCTCGCCGGCCTTGATCTCGAGGATCGCGTCCTTGGAGTCGGCGGGGTCGCGCGGGACGAGGAGACGCTCGAGTCGCTCGGCGAGCTCGTGCTCGCGGGCGGTCAGGCTCTCGACCTCTGCCGCGAAGCCCGGGTCCTCCTCGACGAGCTCGCGCGCGGCGGCGACGTCGTCGGTGACCTGCTGCCACTCACGGTAGGTACGGACGATGCCGCTCAGCTCGGCGTACCGCTGCCCCAGCCGCTTGGCCTTGGCCGGGTCGCTGTGGACCGAGGGGTCGGCCATCTGGAGCTCGAGGTCGGCGTGCTCACGGACGAGCGACTCCACCGCGTCGAACCTGCTCATCGACTCCTCCTCGTTCCCGGTCCCGGCACCTCAGGACCTGACACGACAACGGCGCCGGCCCACGCATCGTGCGTGGCCGGCGCCGTGACGTCGTTACTTCTTGCCGTAGCGCTTCTCGAAGCGGGCGACGCGGCCGCCGGTGTCGAGGATGCGCTGCTTGCCCGTGTAGAACGGGTGGCAGGCGGCGCAGGTCTCGACGCGGATGACGCCGTCGGTCGCCGTGCTGCGCGTGGTGAACGTGTTGCCGCAGGTGCAGGAGACCTCGGTCGCCACGTACGTGGGGTGGATGTCCTTCTTCATGTCTTCCTCTCGATCGGCGCTGGGTCGGTCCGCCGGTCGGCCCGTGAACCAGTGCCTCAGTGATTGTGCCACCGTCGCTCCGTGAAACACGAATCGCGGGGGTGGCATTCCCGCGACCGTCGCAGGTGACGTGACGTCGCTCACGCCGTGATCATGGACCCGGTCAGCAGCAGGACCGAGACGATGATCATGGCCACCGCCGCCGTCAGGAAGACGGCGAGCTCGGAGATCGCGACCCCTTTGTTGGCCTCGGTGAGGGCGAAAAGCACCGAGGCCGCGGCGAGTGCGTTGAGCAGCACCACCGCGACGAGCAGCGGGTTCACCGCAGGAGCTTCTCGATGTCGTCGGCGATGTCCTCCGGCTTGGTCGTGGGCGCGTAGCGGTCCACGACGTTGCCGTCCGCGTCGACGAGGAACTTGGTGAAGTTCCACTTGATCCGGTCACCGAGAACGCCCGACTTCTGGTCGCGCAGCCACTTGTAGAGCGGGTGCGCGTCCGGGCCGTTGACGTCGACCTTGGAGAACATCGGGAACGTCACGTCGTACGTCAGGGAGCAGAACTCCTTGATCTCGGCCTCGTCGCCCGGCTCCTGGTTGCGGAACTGGTCGCACGGGAATCCCAGCACGACCAGGCCCTCGTCCTGGTACTTCCGGTAGAGCGCCTCGAGCCCTTCGTACTGCGAGGTGAAGCCGCACTTGCTCGCGGTGTTGACGACGAGGACGGCCTTGCCGCGGAACTCGTCGAGACCTCGCTCGTTGCCGTCGATGTCGACGGCACGGAACTCGTAGGCGTTCGTCATCAGTCCTCGTCCCCGCCCCGGCGCCCCGTCGAGGGCGTGCTCTGGTTGATCTGCATGAGGAACTCGACGTTGCTCTTGGTGCTCTTGAGCTTGTCGATCATGAGCTCGAGCGCCTGCTGACCGTCGAGGGCCGAGAGCACACGGCGGAGCTTCCAGACGATCGCGAGCTCCTCGCGGCTCATCAGCAGCTCCTCGCGGCGGGTGCCCGACGCCTCGACGTCGATGGCCGGGAAGATGCGCTTGTCGGCGAACTCGCGGCGCAGGCGCAGCTCCATGTTGCCGGTGCCCTTGAACTCCTCGAAGATCACCTCGTCCATCCGCGAGCCGGTCTCGACCAGCGCGGTGGCGAGGATCGTCAGGGAGCCGCCGTCCTCGATGTTGCGGGCGGCACCGAAGAACTTCTTCGGCGGGTACAGCGCCGACGAGTCCACGCCGCCGGACAGGATGCGGCCGCTGGCCGGAGCCGCGAGGTTGTACGCCCGGCCGAGGCGGGTGATCCCGTCGAGGAGGACGACCACGTCGTGGCCGAGCTCGACGAGACGCTTGGCCCGCTCGATCGCCAGCTCGGCGACCGTCGTGTGGTCCGTCGCGGGACGGTCGAAGGTCGAGGCGATGACCTCACCCTTGACCGTGCGCTGGAAGTCGGTGACCTCCTCTGGACGCTCGTCGACCAGGACCACCATGAGGTGGCACTCGGGGTTGTTGGTCGTGATCGCGTTGGCGATCTGCTGCATGACCATCGTCTTGCCGGCCTTGGGCGGGGAGACGATGAGGCCGCGCTGACCCTTGCCGATCGGCGACACGATGTCGATGATGCGGCCCGACAGCTGTGCCGGGTCGACCTCGAGGCGCAGACGCTCGGAGGCGTAGAGCGGCGTGAGCTTGGAGAACTCGACGCGCTGCTTGGCCTCCTCGATCGTCATGCCGTTGACCGACTCGATCTTGACCAGCGGGTTGAACTTCTCCTTGCGCTCGCCCTCGCGGGGCTGGCGCACCTGGCCGACGATCGCGTCGCCCTTGCGCAGGCCCCACTTGCGGACCATCGAGAGCGAGACGTAGACGTCGTTCTCGCCGGGCAGGTAGCCGCTCGTGCGGACGAAGGCGTAGTTGTCGAGGACGTCGAGGATGCCCGCAGCGGGGATCAGCACGTCGTCCTCGGTCACCGTGGGCTCGACCTCGCGACTGCCACGCTCGCCGCGGTCACGGTTGCGGTTGCGGTTGCGGTTGCGGTTGCGGCGGCGTCCGCCGCCCTCGCCGTCACGCTCGTCGCCGCCACGGGCGCGCGCGTCGCTGTCGGCCTCGGGCTTCTTGTCGGTGCGCTCGCGGCTGTCGTTCGTGGGGCGCTCGCCGCGGTCACGGCTCTCCTCGCGCGGCTTGTCCTCGCGCGGCTTGTCCTCGCGCGGCTTGTCGCGGTCGCGGTTCTTCTCGCTGCGGTCGCGGTTCTTCTCGCCGCGGTCGCGGTCACCGCGCTTGTCCTCGCGGGGCTTCTCGTCACGCGGCTTGTCCTGCCGGGCCGGCGCCTCGCTGCGGGGCGCCTCGGCGGCGGGAGCCGCGGGGGCCTGCGGGGCGGACGTCGCGGCGGTCGGGGCGGACGGGGCAGACGCGCCCCCGCCCTGTGCGGCCTGGATGGCCTCGATGAGAGCGCCCTTGCGCATCTTGCCGACGCCCTTGATGCCGAGGCCGGAGGCGATCTGCTGCAGCTCCGGCAGCACCATCGCGTTGAGCCCGGTGCCGCGGCGGCGGGGCGCCTTCGCGGGCGCGGAGGTGGGATCGCCGGCTCCGTCGAGCAAGGTGGGTGTTTCGGTCACGTGAGGTCCTTCCCACGTCAGGCGACGCGCGGGCGCCGCTCGTTGTCAGCGGTTCGTACGATGTCGCGAACCACCAAGCCCGGCCGCTGAGAGCACGGACGGACGAAGCATTGCGATTTCCGCCGCGGGTCCTGGAACTTCTGAGCGGGTGAACGACTCAGGAGGATGCGGGGAAGAGACGGGATCGAGGGGGAACGACCGATCGGACCCTCTCGGATCACCTGCTAGCGACTGTAACACCCCCCTCGGACCATCTGTTCCTCGCGCGCGCCGCGAGTCATCCAATCGTGACCTTCTGGAGGGTCGTCCCTCAGACGCGCAGGGCGCCGGGGCCGTCGACCGGCAGAGGAAGCACCGCCCAACCGTCGGGTGCGCGCCCGACCAGCGGGGCCGCGTCGAACGCGTCGGTGGCGAACGCGAGGACGGTCGGCCCGGCGCCCGAGATGATCGCGGGGACGCCGTCGGCGCGAAGCGCCTCGACGAGCGCGGCGGAGGCCGGCATCGCGGGCGCACGGTACGCCTGGTGCAGGCGGTCCTCCGTGGCGTCGAGGAGCAGCTCGGGGCGCCCGTCGAGCGCGGCCACGAGCAGCGCGGCGCGGCCGGCGCTGTGGGCAGCGTCGGTGTGCGGCACCTGCTCGGGAAGCAGCCCGCGCGCCACCTCCGTGCTCACCCCCTCCTCCGGCACGTACACGACGACCTGGGCCTCGACGTCGAGCCGGACCGCTCGCGCCACCTCACCGTCACACCAGGCGATGGTCAACCCCCCGAGCAGCGCGGCTGCCACGTTGTCGGGGTGGCCCTCGATACGGGTCGCGAGCGCCAGGGCGGCCGCGTCGTCGAAGCGTGACTCGCCGATCGGCACGACCGTGCCGGTCCCGGCCAGGAGGGCCCGCGCGGCGGTGATCCCGCCGACGATCGCTGCCGAGCTCGAGCCGAGGCCGCGGGCGTGGGGGATCCTGTTGACGCAGTGCACGCGCAGTCCCGGCTGCGCGAGCCCGAGCTCGTCGAAGACCGCACGCACCGAGCGGACGACGAGGTGCGACTCGTCGCGCGGCACGTCCTCCGCGCCGACCCCTTCCACGGTGATGGACAGGCCCTCGTCACCCACGACCTCAGCGGTCACCTCGTCGTAGAGGCCGAGCGCCAGGCCGAGCGCGTCGTAGCCCGGACCGAGGTTCGCAGACGACGCAGGCGTCCGGACCGTCACCGGCCCCTCGACGAAGGGGCTCATGCCAGCCCGGCGAGCTCGGCAGCCTTTCGGACGTCGGCGTCGACGACGTTCTCGGCGATCGCGCCGAGGTGCTGGAGCGGCGTGTCGATGTCCTTGAGGCCGTTGCCGGTGACGACGACGGCGATCGTGGCGCCGCTGGGGACCTCGCCCGCGGCGTGCGCCTTGACCAGGCCTGCGACCCCAGCGGCCGAGGCCGGCTCGACGAAGACGCCGTCGCGCCGCGCGAGCTCACGCTGGGCGTCGAGGATCTCGAGGTCGGAGACGGCCGCGATCCGTCCACCGGAGGTGTCCCGGGCCTCGACGGCGAGGTGCCAGGACGCCGGGTTGCCGATGCGGATGGCGCTGGCGACCGTCTCCGGGTCGGGCACGGGCTGGCCGGTGACCAGAGGTGCCGCGCCCTCCGCCTGGAAGCCCCACATCTGCGGGGTCCGGGTCGCCAGGCCGGCGTCGGCGTACTCGCGGTAGCCCAGCCAGTACGCGGAGATGTTGCCCGCGTTGCCGACCGGCATCACGTGCACGTCAGGAGCGTCCCCGAGCACGTCGACGACCTCGAACGCGCCGGTCTTCTGCCCCTGGAGCCGGACGGGGTTGACCGAGTTGACCAGCGCCACGGGGTAGGAGTCGGCGAGACCGCGCGCGATGTCGAGGCAGTCGTCGAAGTTGCCGCGGACCTGGACCACGAGGGAGTCGAACATGAGCGCCTGGGCCATCTTGCCCGCGGCGATCTTGCCCTGCGGGACGAGGACGATCGGCCGTAGGCCGGCCCGCGCGGCGTACGCGGCCATCGAGGCGGAGGTGTTGCCCGTGGAGGCGCAGACCACGGCCTTCGCGCCCTCGGCCGCAGCGACCGTGATGGCGGCGGTCATGCCGCGGTCCTTGAAGGAGCCGGTCGGGTTGCTGCCCTCGACCTTGAGCCGCACGTCGCAGCCGGTGAGCTCGGACAGCCAGTGCGAACGGACGAGCGGCGTGCCGCCCTCCCCCAGCGTCACGGCCGGCGTGTCGCCGACCACGGGAAGCCAGTCACGGTACTCGTCGATGACTCCGCGCCACGGGCGCGCGCCCTGCTGCTGGATCACAGTCCTTCTCCTTCGACCCGCATGACCGACGAGACGTCGCGGACCATGGGGAGGTCGCGCAGCTGCCGGACGGTGCGCGAGAGCGCCGCGTCGGTTGCGGTGTGGGTGATGACGACGAGCTGCGCGTCGTCGCCGTGGCCCTCCTGACGGACGGCCGAGATCGAGACCTCGTTGTCGGCGAACGCCAGCGCGACGGAGGCGAGCACGCCTGCCTTGTCGTCCACGTCGAGGGCGATGTGGTAGCGGGTGCGCGCCTCACCGATGCCGAGCACGTCGCGCCGGGCGTGGGTCCGCTCGGGCGGGCCGGTGACGCCGAGCAGGCGGTGGCGAGCGACGCTCACGACGTCGCCGAGGACGGCGCTCGCCGTCGGCGAGCCACCCGCGCCCGGCCCGTAGAACATCAGCTGACCCGCCGACTCGCTCTCGACGAACACGGCGTTGTACGCGCCGCGGACGCTCGCGAGCGGGTGGTCCTTGGGGATCATGACCGGGTGGACGCGTGCTGAGACGGACTCGCCGTCGGCGCTCTGGTCGCAGATCGCGAGCAGCTTGACCACGCAGCCCATGTCGTCGGCGGAGCGGATGTGCTCCGCGGTGACCTGGGTGATGCCCTCGCGGTGGACGTCGTCGATGGTCACCCGGGTGTGGAACGCCAGGCTCGCCAGGATCGCCGCCTTGGAGGCGGCGTCGAAGCCCTCGACGTCGGCCGTCGGGTCGGCCTCGGCGAACCCGAGCCGCTGAGCCTCCTCGAGCGCCTCGTCGAAGCCCTGCCCGGTGGTCGTCATCGCGTCGAGGATGAAGTTGGTGGTGCCGTTGACGATGCCGAGCACGCGGCGCACGTGGTCGCCGGCCAGCGACTCGCGCAGCGGCCTCACGATGGGGATCGCACCTGCGACGGCCGCCTCGTAGTAGAGGTCGCGCCCGGCCTTCTCGGCGGCCGCGAAGAGCGTCTCGGCGTCCTCGGCGAGCAGCGCCTTGTTGCCGGTGACCACCGAGGCCCCGGACTCCAGCGCCGCGAGCACCAGCGAGCGCGCCGGCTCGATGCCGCCGATCAGCTCGATGACCACGTCTACGTCGCCGCGGGTCACCAGCGCGTGCGCGTCGGTCGTGAGCAGCGCAGCGTCGAACGAGGTCTCACGGTCGGGCCGGGCGCTGCTCACCGCGACGCCGACCAGCTCGAGGCGCGCACCGACACGCTGGGCCAGCTCGTCGGCGTCACGCGTGAGAAGGCGCGCCACCTCGCTGCCGACGGCGCCGTGGCCGAGCAGGGCGACGCGGAGCGTACGGGTCTCGTGCGGGGTGGAGGTCACCACTCAAGCCTAGTCGTCGGCCCGGGGGGCCGGGCAGCGTGTTCGGAAGTCGGGCAGCCGACGCGCGGTGTCAGCCGACGTCGAGCCGCAGGAGGTCGTCCTCGGTCTCCCGCCGCACGATCAGCCGCGCCTCGCCGGACCTGACGGCGACGACCGCCGGACGCGGCACGTGGTTGTAGTTGGAGGCGAGCGAGCGACAGTAGGCACCCGTGCCCGGCACGGCGATCAGGTCGCCAGGCCCGATGTCGGACGGCAGGAACTCGTCCTTGACGACGATGTCGCCGGACTCGCAGTGCTTGCCGACGACCCGGCTCAGCACCGCGTCGGCCCGGGAGGCCCGCGACGCCAGCGTGCACGAGTAGTCGGCGTCGTACAGCGCCGTACGGACGTTGTCGCTCATGCCCCCGTCCACGGCGACGTAGCGGCGGGTCGCACCACCGTCGAGGGCGACGTCCTTGGTCGTCCCGACCTCGTACAGCGTGAACGTCGACGGACCGGAGATCGCACGTCCGGGCTCGATCGACAGCCGCGGGACGTCGATGCCGAGCCCGCGGCACTCGCGCACGACGATCGCGCGCATCCCGTCGGCGAGCTGCTGCGGGGTCGACGGGTCGTCCTGGGTCGTGTACGCGATGCCGTATCCGCCACCGAGGTCGAGCTCGGGCGCGGTGTAGCCGAGCTCGTCGGCGACCCGGGCGTGCAGCGTGACCACGCGGTGCGCCGCGACCTCGAAGCCCGAGGTGTCGAAGATCTGCGAGCCGATGTGCGAGTGCAGCCCGAGCAGGTGCAGCGACGGCTCCGCCAGGACGCGGCGCACGGCCTCGAACGCGTCGCCCTCGGTGATCGAGAGGCCGAACTTCTGGTCCTCGTGGGCGGTGGCGATGTACTCGTGGGTGTGCGCCTCGACACCGGCGGTCACCCGCACCATGACCCGGGCGGTGACGCCGAGGTCCGCGGCGACGGCGGCGACTCGCTCGATCTCGACGAACGAGTCGACGATGATCTTGCCGACCCCCGCCTCCAGGGCACGGCGGATCTCGCTGACGCTCTTGTTGTTGCCGTGCAGGCCGAGGTTCTGCGGGGGGACTCCCGCGCGCAGCGCGACGGCGAGCTCACCACCGGTACAGACGTCCATGCGGAGGCCTTCCTCGGTGATCCAGCGCGCGACCGCCGTGCAGAGGAAGGCCTTGGCGGCGTAGTAGACGTCCCAGCCGTCGAACGCCTCGCGGAAGGCCCGCGCGCGGGCCCGCAGGTCGTCTTCGTCCACGACGTAGAGCGGGGTGCCGAACTCGGCGGCCAGGGCCGTCACCGGGACCTCGGCGACGGCGAGCTCGCCGTCCTCGCGCCGCTCGACGTGGGCGGACCAGAGGTGGCCGACCAGGGCGTTGGTGTCCTCAGGCTCACGCAGCCACGCGGGCCCGCGGCTGCCGGCCTGCCCGTGGAGGGCGCCGGCCTCGTGCGCGCGCACGCGTCACATCCGCTCGGGCGCCGAGACGCCGAGCAGCTCGAGCCCGTTGGCGAGCACCGTACGGGTGGCGTCGACGAGGATGAGGCGCGCGCTGTGGATCGGCTCCGGCTCCTCGTCTCCCTGCGGGAGCACCCGGCACACGTCGTAGAACTTGTGGAAGGCCGATGCGGTGTCCTCGAGGTAGCGCGCGACACGGTGCGGCTCGTGCAGCTCGGCGGCCCGCGAGACCACCCGGGGGAACTCGGCGAGCGCCCGCAGCAGGTCGCCCTCGCGCGCGGTCGACAGCAGGGAGAGGTCGGCGGTGTCGACGGCGGGCACGAGGCCGAGGTCGGCGGCGTTGCGCAGGATGCTCGACAGCCGCGCGTGGGCGTACTGGACGTAGTAGACCGGGTTCTCGGCGCTCTGGCGCGTCACCTCGGCCACGTCGATCGTCAGCGGGGAGTCGACCGGGTGGCGCGCGAGCGTGTAGCGCAAGGCGTCGACGCCGATGAGGTCGACGAGCTCGGTCAGGGTCACCAGCGTGCCGGCCCGCTTCGAGAGCTTGAGCTCCTCGCCGTCGGACAAGATCTTCACGAGCTGCCCGATGAGCACCTGCAGGTTGTAGCCCTGCTGGTCGCCCGCGCAGGCGGCCATCGCCTGGAGCCGACCCACGTAACCGTGGTGGTCGGCGCCGAGGAGGTACAGGCACTGCTCGAAGCCGCGGGCGCGCTTGTCGAGGTAGTACGCGGTGTCGGACGCGAAGTAGGTCAGGTCGCCGTTGGAGCGGATCAGCACGCGGTCCTTGTCGTCACCGAAGTCGGTGGTCCGCATCCATGTCGCGCCGTCGGCCTCGTACAGGTGGCCTTCCTTGTCGATCACGCCGAGGGCGCGGTCGACCGCGTTCGAGTCGACGAGGCTGCGCTCGGAGAACCAGACGTCGAAGACCGTCCGGAACCGCGCGAGGTCGGCCTTCTGGTGGGCGAGCTGGAGCTCGTAACCCTTCTCGCGGAAGGCGACGAGCTGCTCGTCGGCCGGCAGGTCGCGGATGCCGGGGACCGCCTCCACGACCTCGGCGGCCAGGTCGGCGACGTACGCCCCGTGGTAGCCGTCCTCCGGGACGTCCTCGCCGTTGGCGACCGCCATGAGCGAGGCCCCGAACTTGTCCATCTGGCTGCCGCGGTCGTTGACGTAGAACTCCGTGGAGACCTTCGCCCCGGCCGCGGTGAGGACGCGGGCGAGCGCGTCGCCGACGACCGCCCAGCGCGTGTGCCCGAGGTGGAGCGGCCCCGTGGGGTTGGCGGAGATGAACTCCAGGTTGATCGCCCGCCCGCGGAGGGCGTCGGAGCGCCCGTACGCGCTGCCCGCGCGGACGACCTCGCCGGCGAGGGCCCCTTGGGCGCCCGTGTCGACGCGGACGTTGAGGAAGCCTGGGCCGGCCACCTCGACGGCGCCGACGCCCGGGGCCTGGGCGAGCTGCTCGGCGAGGGCGGACGCGAGGTCGCGGGGCGCCATCCCCGCCTTCTTCCCGAGCTGGAGCGCCACGTTCGTCGCGTAGTCGCCGTGGTCCTTGACCTTCGGTCGCTCGACGACCACCGTGGCCGGGACCTCGGGCAGGGAGACGGTGCCCGCGGCCACCAGGGCGTTCAGGGCGTCGACGATCGCGTCGGACAGCTGTTCGGGAGTCACCTACAAATCGTATCGAGGCCGGTCAACGGCTTAACTCCGCCTCGGTGGCGGGCCGCTCGGCGCCGCGGGTGCTCCCTCGAGCACCTCTCTGACCGTACGGACCAGCTCGGCAGGGTCGAAGGGCTTGGTCACGTACGCCTCCACCCCGGCCTCTTGCCCTCTCAGCAGGTCGTACGCCTGCGCCTGGGTCGTCACCATGACGACCGGGATGTGGCGGGTGCTCGCGGACCGGCGCAGGGCCCGCACGGTCTCCAGGCCGTCCATCCGGGGCATGACGACGTCGATGGTGACGACGTCGGGCTCGGTGTCCACGACCACGTCGAGGCACTCCAGCCCGTCGGCCGCCTCGAGCACCGTCCAGCCCTCCAGCTCGAAGTTGGTGCGCAGGAGCAACCGGATGGAGTCGGTGTCGTCCACCACGAGCACGCGCGGAGGACGGCCGAACGGGAAGGGCATGTGCGCAACCGTACTTCGCGTGCGATACCGTTGTCCGGCGCCTGCAGGAATGCGGGCGAGGGCCGCGCCGCGAGGCGCGCGCCCCCGTAGCTCAGGGGATAGAGCACCGCCCTCCGGAGGCGGGAGCGTAGGTTCGAATCCTACCGGGGGCACCCTGTGCCGAGAGCCCGTTGACCAGCACGAACGGTCGGCGGGCTTCGTCGTGCGACGGCGCCCCGCCCTAGGCCACCCCGGCCTCGGCCGCACGCAGCGCCGCAGCCTCGGCCCCGTCGCGCCACACCTCGCCGTGCCCCGGAAGCACCAGCCGGGCACCCGTGTCCGCGAGGGCGGCGAGCGACTGTCGCGCCCTGCCCGCGTCGTGCGTGCCCGCCCGGGCGACGATGCGGGGTCCCCGGCGCCCCGTGTAAGGGTCGAGCGTGACGAGCGCGTCGCCGGTGAGGACGGCGTCGCGGTCGGGCAGCACCAACGCGACGTGGCCGTCGGTGTGGCCCGGCGTCGGCACGACCCGGACCTGGGCGGCGAACGGCAGCTCGTCGTCGTACGTACGGGGGGCGTCCAGCCCGCCGACCCAGAACGCCCCCGCGCGCGCCATCGCCGCCAGGTGCGGGAGGGAGCCCGGGTGCTGGAACGGGTACGCGAGCCGCGCACGCCCCGGGACGTACCGGTACGGGTGGCGGGCGATCCGCAGGTCTCCCCCACCCACCCACACGACCGCGCCCAGCTTCTCGAGCCTCCGGGCGACGCCCAGGTGGTCGAAGTGGCCGTGGGTGAGGAGGACGTGGGAGACGTCACGGGGCGTGCGTCCCAGGCGGCGCAGCAGCGCGACCAGGTCCGTCCAGAACCCGGGCAGCCCGGCGTCGACCATCAGGAGCCCGTCGTCGATCTCGACGACGTAGCAGACCGTGGAGGCGCGCGTCAGTGCGTGCACCCCGGGTGCGACCTCGAGCGTGTCCATGGGCCACCGGTACCCAGGACCGGCCGCCCCGCACTCAACCCTGGTAGGAGTAGAAACCCTCCCCCGAGGCGACACCGAGCTTGCCCTGGTCGATGAAGTCGCGCTTGAGGATCTCGGCGAACTTCTGCTGCACCGGGTCGTCGGACGCCTTGGCGATGTTGTACGGGGTGACCATCCCGATCACGTCGTAGATCTGGAACGGGCCCATCGGTGCGCCGGTGGCGATCCGCCACGTCTTGTCGATCGTCTCGACGTCGGCGACCCCGTTGACCCACAGCGCCGCACCCGCGTTGAGGAACGGCACCAGCAGCGAGTTGAGGACGTAGCCGGGCTGCTCCTTCTTCACCTCGATCGGCACCATGTGGATGTCGCGCGCGAACTGGACCACCGTCGCGTAGACGGAGGGGTCGGTGTCGGCGGTGCCCATGACCTCGGCGGTGTTCTGGACCCACACGCGGTTCGCGAAGTGCAGGGCGAGGAACCGGTCGGGGCGGCCGGTCGCGTCCTTGAAGTCGCTGGGCAGCAGGGTCGAGGAGTTGGTCGCGAAGATGGTGCGCTCCGGAGCTGCGGCGCCGACCTTCTGCCAGGTCTCGCGCTTGATCTCGAGGCTCTCCGGCACGGCCTCGATCACGAGGTCGGCGTCGGCGACCGCCTGGGCGAGGTCGGAAGAGTAGGAGATGCGCTCGAGCCCCTCCGCGGCCTTGCCTCCGGCGGCGCCCTCGACCTCGGCTTCGTACGTCCGCACGAGGCCCTCGAAGCGGCTCTTGGCGGCCTCGAGCGCTGCGTCGTCGATGTCGTACGCGGTGACGTCGAAGCCGGCGTACGCCGTGGCGTAGGCGATCTGCGACCCGAGGACCCCCGTCCCCAGGACGGTCACGGTCTTCACGGGAGATCCCGCGGTGTTCGTCATGATGGTGCTCCTTCCCGAGCAGTGGTGGGCGCGGCGTCGAGGAAGCCGCGCACGATGAGGCCGACCTGCGCTTCGAGGTCGGACAAGAGGGCGGGCGTCGCCGGCGCCTCACGGGCGGCGCCGAGGATGGCGACGTGGAACACCGCGAGCACCGCCTTGGCGGCCGAGAGCGCCCCCTCGTGCGCTCCCTGACCTGGCGAGGCGGACGCCAGCACCTCGGCGACCTCGGCGACGAGGCCGTCGAACAGTCCCAGCGCCTCGGCGCGGAACGGCTCCTGCGGCGACCCGAACATGACTTCGCGCTGATAGGCGGCGGTGTTCTCGTCGTGCGCCCGCCCGTCCACGACGAGGGGCTCCAGCAGCGCCATGACCTTCGCCAGCGGGCTGCGCCGACGAGCGGCCGCCGCACGCCCCCGTACGAGGGAGTCCGCGACGCGGGAGTTGTAGACCATGAGCAGCAGCTCGGCCTTGGTGGAGGCGTAGCGGAACAGCGTGCCTGCGGCGACGTCGGCACGCTCGGCGACCTCTTGCGTCGTCACGGCGGCGTACCCCCGCTCGTCGAAGAGTGCGCCGGCGGCGGCCTGGATGCGCTCGCGCTTGTCGCGCTTGCTGCGCTCGCGACGGCCGACCGGCTCGGGCACTGCTCCTCCTCCGGGTTCCGGATTGGACTCAATGATGAGTCTACTCCGTTTTCTCGGAGTCCCCACCGAAGCGCCTCCGAGGGCACCGGGCCGACGTAGGCTGGTGTGCATGAAGCCGCAGCGGGAGCACCGGGTCGTGTCGTGGCTCGCCTGGCTGGGCGTCGCCGGCCTCGTCGGCGCCGGCTTCGGAGCGGTGATGGTCGTCGTCCTCATGAGCACGTGCCTTCTCGGGCTCGCGGCCGAGGAGATCAGCTACCGGCGCCGGACCCGCGTCTACTTCGCCCGACTCCACGAGTCCGCGCTGCGACGCCACGACGCCGTGCTCGACCGCTGGATGGAGATGCGCGAGGAGTCCGCCACGCGCCCGTCGGCGCGACTGGTCGACGACGTCACCAAGAAGCCCACCGCGCAGTTCGTGACGGTTGCCGGTCTCGCCACCGACGCGCGCGCGACCGCGCGTCCTGGCCACTACCGCACCATCGCCGCGTACGACGAGGTCGTCGGCGACCTCGAGCACTGCTGGCGCCGCCTCGAGCGTCGGGCCCGCGGCGCCGACGCCCTGGACGAGGCACGACGCTGGGGTCTCGACCGGCTCCCCGACGGGGCGGCAGCCGCCCTCAGTCCCCTCGTACCCGTCGTACGCGCGGCCGCCCGCGCCGCGTGGAGCGCGGCCGAGAGCCGGCTCGGCGCCCAGCAGCGCGCCTGAGGCACGCTCAGCCGCGAGCCCGCCTCCGCGGCACACCGTCCCCGCGCGCCGCGAGAACCGCGCCGAGCACCGCGCCGAGGTGGCCCAGGGTCGCGACCCACACGCCGGTGCCCGCGATCACGTCGATCGTGACCCCGGTCAGCGCGAAGACCGCGAACCCCGCCCAGGCCCCGACCAGCCCGGCCAGCACGCGCAGCGCGAACGGGCGCGCCGTCCGGGCCACCGGCCGTACGGACGCCCCGACGAGGACTCCGATCAGCGATACCGAGGCGAGGGGAAGAAGCATGTCCTCATGCTGCACCGTGACGGGCGCACGCGGATCAGGGAGCACCCTGAACCACCCCCTGTCGGACCGGTCGAGGACACCCCGGCATCGTCCCCGGACGTGACACGCCCCACGCCACGGTCCCGTGGCTGGCGACCCTTCGCTCGGGGTCTACCCTGGTACGCGTATGCCCTGTGGGCGTGGGAGACAACGGACAAACCGGAAGAGGCGATCGAGGCCGTGGCCGAGACCGACAGCCCCCTGCCAGACTTTGGCACCAACCAGTGGCTCGTCGAAGAGATGTACGAGCGCTACAAGTCGAACCCGGCGTCGGTCGACGCGTCGTGGTCGCGCCTCTTCGAGGGAGGTGGAACGAGCACCCCGCCGACGTCCGCACCTGCGAAGGCCCCCTCAGCGCCCGCAGCCCAGCCGTCAGCCTCGACGAAGGTCGCACCTGCCCCGCAGGCCCCGGCCGCCAAGCCCGCCGCCGCCAAGCCCGCCGCCGAGAAGCCCGCCGCGAAGGCTGAGAAGCCCACCGCGAAGCCCGCAGCCAAGGCCGCGCCGGCGAAGGCCGCCCCCGCGAAGCCGGCATCGCCCGACGTGGAGCAGGCGATCCTGCGCGGCGCCGCCGCCCGTACGGCCGCCAACATGGACGACAGCCTGAGCGTCCCGACCGCGACCAGCGTCCGCTCGGTCCCGGTCAAGCTGCTCATCGACAACCGCATCGTCATCAACAACCACCTCGCCCGCGCCCGCGGCGGCAAGGTGTCGTTCACGCACCTGATCGGGTACGCCCTGGTCAAGGCGCTCAAGGCGATGCCGGAGATGAACGCCGGGTTCGACGTCGTCGACGGCAAGCCGACCCTGCTGCGTCCCGCCCACGTCAACCTCGGCCTCGCGATCGACCAGAAGAAGTCCGACGGCACCCGTCAGCTCCTGGTGCCGTCGATCAAGCAGGCCGACACCATGGACTTCGCCGAGTTCTGGACGGCCTACGAGGCCATCGTCGACAAGGCCCGCAACAACAAGCTCACCGTCGCCGACTTCCAGGGCACCACGATCTCCCTCACCAACCCCGGCACCATCGGCACGAACCACTCGGTTCCGCGCCTGATGCGGGGCCAGGGCGCGATCATCGGCGTCGGCTCGATGGACTACCCGCCGGAGTTCCAGGGCGCGTCGGAGCACACGCTCGCGACGCAGGCGATCTCCAAGATGATGACGCTGACGTCGACGTACGACCACCGCATCATCCAGGGCGCGCAGTCCGGCGACTTCCTGCGCCGCGTGGCCGCGCTGCTCCTCGGCGAGGAGGGGTTCTACGACGAGATCTTCGCCGCGCTCAGGATCCCGTACGAGCCGATCCGCTGGGCGCGCGACATCGCCGTCAGCCACGACGACCAGGTCCACCGCCAGGCCCGCGTGCTCGAGCTCATCCACGCCTTCCGGGTGCGCGGCCACCTCATGGCCGACACCAACCCGCTGGACCACTCCCCGCGCAGCCACCCCGACCTCGAGATCTCCTCGCACGGGCTCACCCTGTGGGACCTCGAGCGGGAGTTCGCGACCGGCTCCTTCGGTGGCCGCGAGCGCCGCTTCATGAAGCTGCGCGAGATCCTCGGCATCCTGCGCGACTCCTACGCCCGCACCGCCGGCATCGAGTACATGCACATCCAGGACCCGGAGCAGCGCCTCTGGATCCAGGAGCGGGTCGAGCGCGAGCACTCCAAGCCGCCGCGCGAGGAGCAGCTGCGGATCCTCCACAAGCTCAACCAGGCCGAGGCGTTCGAGGCCTTCCTGCAGACGAAGTTCGTCGGCCAGAAGCGCTTCAGCCTCGAGGGCTCGGAGACGATGATCCCGCTCGTGGACGAGATCTGCGAGGCCGCCGCCGCGGACTCGCTCGACGAGGTCTGCATCGGCATGGCGCACCGCGGACGCCTCAACGTCCTGGTGAACATCGCCGGCAAGAACCCCGGGTTCGTCTTCCGCGAGTTCGAGGGCAACATCGACCCGCGCACCGTCCAGGGCTCGGGCGACGTGAAGTACCACCTCGGCGTCGAGGGCGAGTTCACCGCCGCCAGCGGAGACACGATCAAGGTCTCGGTCGCGGCGAACCCGTCCCACCTCGAGGTCGTCGACCCGGTGCTCGAGGGCATCACCCGCGCCAAGCAGGACCGTCTCAACCGCGGCGAGGAGTTCCCGGTCCTCCCGGTGCTCATCCACGGTGACGCGGCCTTCGCCGGCCAGGGCGTGGTCGCGGAGACGCTCAACCTCTCGCAGCTGCGCGGCTACCGCACGGGCGGCACGATCCACGTGATCGTCAACAACCAGGTCGGCTTCACCACGTCGCCGAGCTCGTCGCGCTCGTCCACGTACGCCACCGACGTCGCCCGCATGATCCAGGCGCCGATCTTCCACGTCAACGGCGACGACCCCGAGGCCTGCATCCGCATCGCCCAGCTCGCCTACGAGTACCGCAAGACGTTCAACCGTGACGTCGTGATCGACCTCATCACCTACCGCAAGCGCGGCCACAACGAGGGCGACGACCCGAGCTTCACCCAGCCGCTCATGTACGACGTCATCGAGAAGAAGAAGTCGGTGCGCGTCCTCTACACGTCGGCGCTGGTCGGCCGTGGCGACATCACGATGGAAGAGGCCGAGAGCGCGCTCAAGGACTACCAGGACCAGCTCCAGCGGGTCTTCGCCGAGGCCGGCACGGCCGCCGACGAGTACCAGACCGCGCCGGAGTACCCCGAGAAGCCCGAGCTGCCCAAGGTCGAGACCGCCGTCACCCCGGAGACGCTGAAGGCGATCGCCGAGGCGTACACGAGCGTGCCGGACGGCTTCACGGTCCACCCGAAGGTGCTCCCCCAGCTGCAGCGCCGCGCCGCGTCGATCACGGCCGGCCCGATCGACTGGGGCACGGGCGAGATCATCGCGTTCGGGTCGCTTCTGCTCGACGGGCGTCCGGTCCGCATGGCCGGCCAGGACTCGCGCCGCGGCACGTTCTCGCAGCGGTTCGCGACGATCATCGACCGCAACAACGGCGCCGAGTGGACGCCGCTGGCGCGGATGACCGACGACCAGGGCACGTTCTACATCTACGACTCGCTGCTGAGCGAGTACGCCGCCCTCGGCTTCGAGTACGGCTACTCGGTGGCGCGCCCGGAGGCGCTGACCCTGTGGGAGGCGCAGTTCGGCGACTTCGTCAACGGCGCGCAGTCGGTCATCGACGAGTACATCTCGGCCGGTGAGGCCAAGTGGGGTCAGAAGTCGGGCGTCGTCCTGCTGCTCCCCCACGGCTACGAGGGTCAGGGGCCGGACCACTCCTCGGCGCGCATCGAGCGGTTCCTCCAGCTCTGTGCCGAGGACGCCATGACGGTCGCACAGCCGTCGACGCCGGCGTCGTACTTCCACCTCCTGCGCCGGCAGAACCTCGAGAGCGAGCACCGCCCGCTCATCGTGTTCACACCCAAGCAGCTGCTGCGCCTCAAGGCCGCCACCTCGCAGCCCGAGGACTTCACCACGGGTGAGTTCCGTCCGGTGCTCTCCGACCCGTCGGAGTCGTCGCTGGACGCGAGCAAGGTCGAGCGCGTGATCCTCGCGTCGGGTCGTGTCTCGTACGACGTGCTCGCGACGCGCACCAAGGTCGAGGCCGAGGCGCCGCGTACGGCGGTGGTGCGGGTCGAGCAGCTCTACCCGCTGCCCGTCGAGGAGATCAAGGCCGAGCTCGCGAAGTACCCGAACGCGACCGAGGTCCGGTGGGTCCAGGACGAGCCCGCCAACCAGGGGCCGTGGCCGTTCATGGCGCTGAACCTGGCGCCCGAGCTCGATCTCCCGCTCGTCCGCGTGTCGCGTGAGGCGTCGGCCGCCCCGTCGGTCGGCAACCACAAGCGGCACCTCGAGGAGAACAAGGCGCTCATGGAGCGCGCGTTCGCCTGAGGAGCAGCCCGTGTACTTCACTGACCGAGGGATCGAGGAGCTCGACTCGCGCCGTGGCGAGGAGGAGGTCACGTTCGCGTGGCTCTCCGAGCGGCTCCAGGAGTTCGTGGACCTCAATCCCGAGTTCGAGGTGCCGATCGAGCGGCTCGCCACCTGGCTGGCCCGTCTCGACGACGACGACTGAGCCCCACCCGTTTGCCACGGTCCTGTGGGAAAGCCGACGGCCCTCCGCAAGTTTGCGGAGGGCCGCGGCATCTGCCACGGCCCGTGGCAAAAAATGCGAAGGGACGGCGGGACGGACGCGTCAGTCAGCGGGTGAGGACGATCTTGCCGAAGACGTCACCCGACGCCACGGCCGCAAAGCCTTCGCGCGCGTCGGTCATCGGGACCACGCGGTCGATCAACGGACGCGTGCCCGTCACGTCGAGGAACTCGACCAGCTGCGCCAGCTCCGTACGGGTCCCCATCGTCGAACCCTGGACCCGCAGCTGCAGGAAGAAGATCCGTGTGAGCTCCGCCTGCGACGGGTTGTTGCCCGACGTCGCCCCGGCGATGACGATCGTGCCGCCCGGCCGCAGCGACTTGATCGAGTGCGACCAGGTGGCCGCTCCGACGGTCTCCATCACCGCGTCGACGCGCGCCGGCAGGCGTGCCCCGGACTCGAAGACCTCGTGGGCACCGATCTCCAGCGCCCGAGCGCGCTTCGCCTCGTCGCGGCTGGTCGCGTACACGCGCAGACCGGCCGCCCGCGCGAGCGTGATCAGCGCGGTCGAGACGCCGCCGCCGGCGCCCTGCACCAGCACGGAGTCGCCCGGCTTGAGGCCCGACTGCGTGAACAGCATCCGGTACGCGGTGAGCCACGCCGTGGGGAGGCACGCGGCCTCCTCGAACGACAGCGCGGCCGGCTTCGGGACGACGTTGCGCCGCGGTACGACGACCTTGTCGGCGAACGTGCCCTGGTAGCGCTCCGAGAGCAGGGAGCGCTTCGGGTCGTGGGTCTCGTCGCCCGTCCACGACGGGTCGCTGATCACGGCGTGGACGACGACCTCGTGGCCGTCCTCGTCGTACCCCGCCGCGTCGCAGCCGAGGATCATCGGGAGCTGCTCGTCGCGGAGGCCCACGCCTCGGAGCGACCAGATGTCGTGGTGGTTCAGCGAGGCGGCCTTGACCGTGACGGTCGTCCACCCCTCCGGCGCCACAGGATCGGGACGCTCGCCCACGACCAGGCCGGACAGGGGGTCGTCGCTGCTGAAGGACTCGGCGTACACGGCAAACATGTCCGCACCCTACCGACGCGCCACACCATCGCGACGCGCTGCTGCCCTCACCGCCTCGGCCACCGCCGGCGCGACCCGGTCGTCGAACGGGGACGGGATCACGTACGACTCGCTGAGGCGGTCGCCCACGAGCTCGGAGAGCGCGCGTGCGGCGGCGACCTTCATGCCCTCGGTCACCCGCGACGCACGCACGTCCAGCGCGCCACGGAACAGGCCCGGGAACGCGAGCACGTTGTTGATCTGGTTGGGGTAGTCGGACCGCCCGGTCGCCACCACCCGCGCGTGCCGGCGGGCGATGTCCGGGTGGACCTCGGGCGTCGGGTTGGCGAGCGCGAAGACGATCGCGTCGTCGGCCATCCGCTCGACGGCAGATTCCCCCACCGTCCCGCCGGAGACGCCGATGAAGACGTCGGCGCCGTCGAGCGCGTCGGACAGCTGCCCCGTACGGCCCCACTCGCTGGTCTCGAAGGCGATCTCCGCCTTGATCGGCGTGAGGTCCGGACGGCTCGGGTGGATGACACCGCCGCGGTCGACCACGGCGAGCAGGCGGACGCCGCTGGCCTGGAGGATCCGCGCGATGGCGACGCCGGCCGCGCCCGCACCCGAGATGACGACCTTGGTCTCCTCGATCGTGCGCCCCGTGAGGCGGAGCGCGTTGAGCAGCGCGGCCAGGGTGACGATCGCCGTGCCGTGCTGGTCGTCGTGGAAGACGGGGATGTCGACGCGGGCCTGCAGCGCACGCTCGATCTCGAAGCACCGCGGCGCGGCGATGTCCTCGAGGTTGATCCCGCCGAAGCTCGGCGCCATCCGCACCACCGTGTCCACAAAGGCGTCCGGCTCGCGCTCGTCGAGGGCCAGCGGGATCGCGTCGACACCGCCGAACTGCTTGAACAGGACCGCCTTGCCCTCCATCACCGGGAGGGACGCCGTCGGGCCGATGTCACCGAGGCCGAGCACCGCGGAGCCGTCAGTGATCACAGCGACCGTGTTGGGGACCCAGGTGTAGTCGTCCGCGACCGAGGGATCCTCCGCGATGGCCTCGCAGACGCGAGCGACCCCCGGCGTGTACGAGAGGGAGAGGTCGTCGGCGTCGCGCAGCGGCGCGGTGCTGACGATCTGCATCTTGCCGCCGCGGTGTACGTCGAATACCGGGTCCCCCGCGTACGGCGACGAGAACGGGACACGGTCGACTGACTCGGCAACCACGAGAACCTCACTGTTGGGCGAAAGGGTGAACGGGACGACGGCCGCGCGGGCGACGTCGTCTGCAGACCGATCGAGAACGGGACCGGTGACCGGAGCCCCACACGCGGCCGGTCTGGCCGCGGGAGCGCACAAGAGGGGGTGACCCGAGAGTCATTGAACCACACGACCTACTGCTGCGACGCGCGCGCCTCCGCGTCGGCCTGTGCGAACAACCGGTTGGTCGCCGGGGAGAAGAGGCACCACAGCACCGTGGCGGCCGTGAGCGCGAAGGCCGCCGAGACCGCGGGGTTGGCGTCGCGGAGGTTCCACGCGAGGCCGAGCTGGATGAGCTGGGTGAACGCGAGAGCGCCGCGCCCCCAGCCGGAGACGTGCCAGAGCGCGCGGGCCGCGAGCAGCTGCAGGCCCGCGTACGCGAAGAGGAAGAGCGACGTGCCGATCGCCAGCACCGCACGGTCCGGGTGCAGGTCGAGCAGGTCGAGGACGGCGAAGACGATGAGCGCCAGAGCCTCGACGGCGACCACCACCACCGCTACCTTGATCCTGGGCGTCGGCGCAGGGGTGGTGTGACCCACGGAACAGGCTCCTTCCGTCGTATTGCCCTTGTGTTAACCAGCGTTTCTTGCGACGATCATAGTGCTGCTGTGCGGCGTCGATTGATGGGCGAGAGATCGCTGTGATTGCAGGCGTCGAGCGGTAGATCGGATCTTTCGAATCCCACCTCCACGGAACGGGTTTCGTTTGCCTCCGCCCAAGCTCGTGAAGAGATTCACAACTGCCGACGGCAGCTCCCCCGGCTGCCACATGAAAGGACGTTTCGCCATGGACTGGCGTCACCACTCTGCCTGCCTCGACGAGGACCCGGAGCTGTTCTTCCCGATCGGGAGTACGGGACCGGCGATCTCGCAGGTCGAGGAGGCCAAGATGGTGTGCCGCCGCTGCGACGTCCGTGAGCAGTGTCTCACGTGGGCACTCGAGTCCGGACAGGACCACGGCGTCTGGGGCGGGATGAGCGAGGACGAGCGGCGTGCACTCAAGCGTCGCACCGCCCGCGCGCGCATCCGCACCGCCTGAGCGGTCTCGCACCGCCGTACCCAGGTCCCGTCACCCGCACCGCGGGGGCGGGACCTTTTTGTGCGCTCTGCCGGCGGTGCCCGTCACCGACGCTTGACCGGGACCTCGATGCGTACGCGTGTCCCGCCGCCCCCCGTCGCCGGGTGACGCGGCCCGAACGCGAGCGTCCCGCCGAGCTCGGACTCCACCAGCGTCGCCACGATCGAGACGCCGAGGCTCGTCGTCGCCCGCGGGTCGAAGCCACTCGGCAGACCCACCCCGTCGTCCAGCACCGCGAGCTCCAGCCGGTCACCGCGACGTCGGACCTCCAGCACGACGTGCCCACGCTCCTCCTCACCGAAGGCGTGCTCGGCCGCGTTCTGGATGAGCTCGGTGAGCACCATGGCCAGCGGGGTCGCGACCTCGGCGGGGAGCTCCCCGAACGAGCCGATCCGCTCGGTGCTGACGCTGCGCGCCGGCGACGCGACCTCGGCGACCATCGTCCGCAGCCGGTCAGCGACCTCGTCGAACTGCACCATCTCGTCGAACGCCTGGCTGAGCGTCTCGTGCACCACGGCGATGGAGCCGATGCGGCGGACGGCCTCCTCGAGCGCCTCACGACCGGCCGCGGTGTCCATGCGTCGCGCCTGCAGGCGCAGCAGCGCCTGCACGGTCTGCAGGTTGTTCTTGACCCGGTGGTGGATCTCTCGGATCGTCGCCTCCTTGCTCATCAGCTCCCGCTCGCGCCGCCGCAGCTCGGTGACGTCGCGCAGGAGCACCAGCGAGCCTGACGGCTTGCCCGACGAGCGCAGCGGGATCGCCCGGAAGCTGAGCGAGGCGTTGCCGTTCTCCAGCTCGGCCTGCGACCCCGTGCGCCCGGTGAGCGCCGACTGCACCGCCTGGTCGGTCGGCTGGTGGGGCGCAGCGATCAGCGTCCTCGTGACCTCGGGGAGGTCGGCGCCCTCCAGGTCGCCGGTGACGCCGAGCCGTCGGAACGCCGAGACGCCGTTCGGGCTGGCGTACGTCACGCGGCCCTGGGGGTCGGTCCGGATCAGGCCGTCACCGACGCGCGGCGAGTGGGACAGGTCCGACTTCTCCCCCGGAAGAGGGAACTCGCCCTCGGCGATCATCTCCGTGAGGTCGTCGGCCATCGCGAGGTACGACAGCTCGAGCCGGCTCGGCGTCCGCACGCCCAGGAGGTTGGTGCTTCGCCCGATGACCGCGATCACCTCGCCGTCGCGGCGTACCGGGATGGTCTCGAGCCTCACCGGGATGTCGTCGCGCCACTCCGGGTCGCCCTCGCGCACCACGCGTCCCTCGCGGAACGCCGCGTCGATCGTGGGACGGCGGTTGCGGGGGACGAAGTCGCCCACGATGTCGTCGAGGTGCGCCGTGACGCCCGTCGTCGGCCGCATCTGCGCACCGGCCCAGAACCCCTTCCCCTCGGCGTCGGGCAGCCAGAGGACGAGATCGGCGAACGAGAGGTCGGCCAGGATCTGCCAGTCCGCCACCAGCTGGTGGAGCCACTCCATGTCCTCTTTCGAGAGGCTCGTCTGGTGACTGGCGACGTCGTCGAGGGAGGGCACACCGCCAGCGTAGCCAGGCCCTGCAGCCTTCCTGCGCGCCCCAGCAGAATTGGGTGTGGGGTGGGTCTCCTTTCGCGCCGCGAACGTGCGACCATAGGCCCGTGTCCGAGTCGTACTGGCAGTCCGTGATCGGCGCCGGGATGCAAGTGCCGAGCGACCGCTCGCTCAACGACCTGACGCTCGAGCTCATCGACATGCTCGCGAGCCCCGATCCTCAGCAGCGTGACGGCATCGCCTTCCCGCTGCTCGCCACCTGGATCCACTCCGGCGAGTACGACGCGCTCCTGCGCGGGTTCGGCAACGGCGTGGTCACCGGCCTGACGAACGGGCTCGGCAGCTCCGGCGACCTGACCGTGCTCCGCCGTTCGTACACCGCGCTGGTCCTCACCGAGATCATCACCCGCGACAACGAGATGCAGCTGCTGCCCGCCGCGACCGTGATGGGCTGGGGCGACCAGGCCACGTCCTGGCTCGTCCGCGAGAAGGACCTCCGCGGCTGGATCCCCGACGTCGGGTGGGCGCACGCGGTCGCCAACGGCGCCGACCTCCTCGGCGCGCTCGCGCGCTCGCCGCACTTCGACAAGCTCGAGCTGACGGTGCTGCTCGACGTGATCGCCGACCGCCTGCTGGCGCCCACCGAGCACGTGCTCCACCACGGCGAGGACGACCGGCTGGCGTACGCCGCGATGGCGGTCCTCCACCGCGACGTCGTCGCGCCAAACGTGGTCGAGCCGTGGATCGCGCGCCTCGGTGCCGGCACGCGGCGTCCGCGGACGCGGGGCAAGGCGTCAGGCGAGTGGCCGACGCCCGCGGCGCACAACACGTCGCGGTTCCTGCGGGCGCTCCACCTGCAGCTCGCGCTCGGCGTCAAGGGCCGCTCGGGCGTACGCGGTGACGACGCGCTGTTCGCCGCCCCGTCGCCGCACCGGGCCGACCTGCTCCTCGCCGCGCTCGAGCAGATCCGCGCGGAGAGCCCGTGGCTGTTCACCACCCCGAAGGCGCACCGCCCCGTCCCGTCGAGGGGCTGACAGGACGGCTCGGCTGGGCGGTCGCCCAGGTTCGCTGTACGGCCCTCTTACCGCTGGGTAACCTAGGTCACATGACCGCAGAGACCCCCACTGCCACCGACGCCGGCCCCGAGGGCCGCGAGGGCCACGGCGGCGACCACGCCGTCGACGCCGCACGCGCCCACGGCGTCGAGACCATGTTCACGCTCTCGGGCGCGCACGTGTTCCCGCTGTACGACGCCGCCGTGAAGGCCGAGTCGCCGATGCGCATCGTGGACGTCCGCCACGAGCCGTCCGCGGTGTTCGCCGCCGAGGCCACCGGCAAGCTGACGCGTACGCCGGGGCTGGCCGTCCTCACGGCGGGCCCGGGCGTGACCAACGGCGTGAGCCCGATCGCGCAGGCGCACTTCGCCGGGTCGCCGCTGGTGACGATCGGGGGCCGCGCCGCCACCCACACGTGGGGCATGGGCAGCCTCCAGGAGCTCGACCACCCGCCGATCGTGTCCACGGTGTCGAAGTGGGCCGACACGGCGCCGACCGTCGACGCGGTGGGCCCGATGGTCGACCAGGCGTTCGCGCTCGCCGGCTCCTCGCACCGAGGGCCGACGTTCCTGGACGTGCCGATGGACCAGCTCTTCAGCCGGACGACCATGACCGGCACCACGTACGGCGCCCGCCCGGAGGCGCTCGAGCCCGACGGCGACCAGGTGGCCGCGGTCGCCCGGCTCCTCGCCGGGGCGCAACGACCGGTGCTCGTGCTGGGGACCGACGTCTGGGCCGACGGGGCGGAGCAGGCGGCGCTGCGCTTCGTCGACGAGACGGGGATCCCCGCGATCGCCAACGGCATGGGACGCGGTGTCGTCCCCGGCGGTCACCCGCTGCTCGTCACGAAGGCCCGCTCGCAGGCGCTCGGCAAGGCCGACCTCGTGGTGGTCGTCGGGACGCCGCTCGACTTCCGGCTCGGCTACGGCGTCTTCGGCGGCAAGGACGGCGCCACCCCGGCGCAGGTCGTGCACGTCGCCGACAGCCCCGGCCAGGTCTCGACGCGCGCGAACCTCGCCGCGTCGCTGGCCGGCGACCTCACGTCGTGCTTCGACCAGGTCCTGCAGGCGCTGCAGGCGACGAGCGGCTCCCGGCCGTCCTGGGCACCGTGGGCCCAGCAGCTCCGGGAGGCCGTCGCGGCGGCCACCGACCGCGACCAGGCCCTGCTCACCGCCGAGGCGGACCCGATCCACCCGGCGCGGATCTACGGCGAGCTCATCCCCCGCCTCGCCGACGATGCGGTCGTGATCGGCGACGGCGGCGACTTCGTGTCCTTCGCCGGCAAGTTCCTCGATCCGGCGCGCCCGGGCTGCTGGCTCGACCCGGGACCGTACGGGTGCCTCGGTGCCGGCCTCGGTGCCGCGATGGCGGCGCGCATCGCCCGACCGGACAGTCAGGTCGTCGTGCTCTTCGGAGACGGCGCAGCGGGCATGTCGCTGATCGACGTCGACACGCTGGTGCGCCACAACCTTCCGGTCGTCATGGTCGTCGGCAACAACTCGGCCTGGGGCCTGGAGAAAGCGCCGATGCAGTTCCTGTACGGCTACGACGTCGCGGCCGACCTCGCCCCGAACACGCGCTACGACCAGATCGTCACTGCGCTCGGTGGTGGCGGGGAGACGGTCACGGACCCGAAGGAGATCGGTCCCGCGCTCGACCGCGCGTTCGCCTCCGGAATCCCGTACCTCGTGAACGTGATGACGGACGTCGACGCGCAGTACCCCCGGAGCACCACGGGCGTCTGAGGTCGCGTACGGGGCTGTTGTCCCCGCATGCGACCATGGAACGAGCACATTTTTCGAGGAGGACCCATGGGCAAGACTGGTCGCAAGCGCCGGGCGCGTCGCAAGAAGGGCGCGAACCACGGCAAGCGTCCCAACGCTTGAGCAGCACGCACTGAGGGCCTCGTACCAGACCGGTACGAGGCCCTTCTGCGCGCTCGCGCCCACTCGACCGTCGGCAACTTTCCGTTGGGCCCCACGCCACGTCCTTCCCCCACCGGAACGTTGCGGTGGGGGCGCCACTCTTCGGTGGGCCCAACGCAAAGTGTCAGAGGGTGCGGCTGAAGCCGATGAGCTGCGTCCCTGGCAGCGGTGACCAGTCGAGGTCGCGGCGACGTACGAAGCCGTGGCGCTCGTACACGCGGTGCGCGGGACGCATCTCGCGCAGCGAGCTGATCACGACCTCCGAGAGCCCTTCCTGCGCAGCCCGTTCGAGACACCAGCGCACCATCGCGGAGGCCACGCCTCGCCCTGCCGCCGACGGGTCGACGCCGAGCATCCGGAACTCACCCTGGTCGTCGCGTGTCGCCAGCTCGCGCATCGGCGACCCGTGGCCGCACCAGGTGAACGAACCGACCAGCTCGCCGTCCAGCTCGGCGACGAGGACGTCGGACTTCGCGACACGCGACGCAACGTCAGCGAGCATCGCGGCGTACCGGGTGTCGTACGACCCGTCCGTGAGCCGCAGGTAGTCCTCGGCCTCGTACGCGGCGACCACCACCTCGCCGGCCCGGGCGTACTCCTCCGGACGGACGGGGCGGATCGTGATCATGCGCCGACGCGGGCCAGGAAACGCTCGACGTCGACGACGACGCGCCGGACCTCGCCCTCGGCGAGAAGCTTGCCGTCGGAGTCGGTCGCCACGACCTCGAACGCCACCATGCGTCCGTCCACCGCTGTCACCGTCGCGACGACCGCGACGGTCGCGCCCACCGCAGTGGCCGCGAGATGGTCGAGCCGCACACGCGTGCCGACGGAGGTGGAGCCGCCCTCGAGAACCGGTGCGATCGCCTCGCACGTCGCCTCCTCGCACCACGCGAGGACGCGCGGGGTAGCCAGCACCTCCAGCGACCCGCTGCCGAGCGCACGCGCCGTGTCGTCGTCGCCGACAGTTCGGGTGAGTGTCGCGGTCAGCCCCTTCTCGAGGGCGCTCACGCGTCCGTCTCGCCGACGCGCTCGGTCCGGACCGTCACGGTGGTGGTGCGGATCGACGTCAGCACCTTCGCGCGGAGCACGTCGGGCGCTTTCTCGCGGCACGAGCGCGCGACGAGCTCCTTCACGATGCGCTCCACGTCGAACTGCGTGAGGCAGGGCGCGCAGTCCGCGATGTGCGCGTGCACCGCGTCCCAGTCACCCTCGGCGAGCTCGTGGTCGAGGAAGAGGTAGAGGTTCTCCAGGGCACGCTGGCAGTCCGGGCCCAGATTGATCTCGTCGCTCATGCCTTGTCACCTGCCGAAACCATCCCGCGCTCGCGCGCGTAGTCGGAGAGCAGCTCGCGCAGCTGCTTTCGTCCACGGTGGAGCCGCGACATCACGGTGCCGATCGGCGTCTCCATGATCTCGGCGATCTCCTTGTAGGGGAAGCCTTCGACGTCCGCGAGGTAGACCGCGTAGCGGAAGTCCTCGGGCAGCTGCTGCAGGGCCTCCTTGACGTCGCTGTCGGGGAGGTGCTCCAGCGCCTCCATCTCCGCCGACTTGAGTCCGCTGGAGGTGTGCGCAGCGGAGCGGGCGAGCTGCCAGTCCTCGATCTCCTCCGTCATCTGCTGCTGCGGCTGGCGCTGCTTCTTGCGGTAGGAGTTGATGTAGGTGTTGGTGAGGATCCGGTAGAGCCACGCCTTGAGGTTGGTGCCCGGCCGGAACTGGTGGAACGACTGGTACGCCTTGGCGAACGTCTCCTGGACAAGGTCCTCGGCGTCGTGCGGGCTGCGCGTCATGCGCAGCGCAGCCGAGTACAGCTGATCGAGGAACGGCAAGGCGTCGCGCTCGAAGCGCGCGGTGCGCTCCTCGGGGCTCTCGCTCGCCTCGGCCCGCTCGGTCGACTCCTGGGAGACGGTCGCGTCAGGGGCTTCGCTGGGATCGGTCATCACCGCCCAGCCTACCTCCGGAGCCACGTTCTGCCCCGGGTCGAGGGTGACGACGTCCGTGGGGCGAGTCAGGGTGGCGAGCACGCGACCTCCTCCGCTGTCAGGAAGCACCGCTCGTGTCGCGGTACGCCGGTGTCAACACTGCTTCGCGCGACGTCATTCCCCGGCGACGTCGACCCGTCCGACGCGCCGCCGGAGGAAGGTGTGGACCCCGTCGACGAGCAGCGCGTCCACCTCGACCTGGCCGGGCTGCGCACGCTTGGGCACCTTCAGCGCGTGGTCGGCGCCGGGAAGCACCACCATCGACGTCCCGACGGGAAACTCCGCCGGGGTGCCGAACGTGTCGCGCTCCCCCTGGACGACGAGCGTGGGCACGCCGGCACCGAGGAGCTCGTCGGCGCGGCTGCGCTCCGGCTTGCCCGGCGGGTGCAGCGGGAAGGCGAGCGCGACGACCCCGACCGCACCCAGCGCGCGTCCTCGTCGGCAGGCGACCCGCGCGCCCGCGCTGCGTCCACCGATGAACATCGGCACGCGAGGACGCAGGTGGTCGACCAGCGCGGTGAACGACGTGTCGAGGACGCTCGGCGCAGGAGCGATGCGCTTGCCCGCCGTCCGCCACGGCATCTCGACCCGCAGCACGCTGACGCCGAACCTCGGGAGGCCGGCCGTCAGGACAGCGAGGTCGTGACTCTCGATCCCGCCGCCGGCACCGTGGGTGAGGACGAGGGCCGCCCACGGCCGGTCCGCACGGCGCGCGACGATCCGCCCGGGCCCGTACGGGGTGTCGTACGTGGTCTCGGAGAGCGTCGTCATCAGAGGTCACCGAGACGGGGCTGTCCCCCGTCGTCGGTCTCCGGCTCTCCCTCGGCGGCGATCGGCTCCATCAGCTCCGGGCCGTTGTTGCGGACGTTGTTGACCGACGTCGATACCGGGTACGCCTCGAGCGCACCCGGCGCGGCGGGGACCAGGAGCCTGCCGAGGCGTTCCTTGTCGTCCAGGTCGGGATCGAGCCAGGTCGCCCACTGGTCCTGCGGCACGAGCATGGGCGCACGGTCGTGGATGCGCCCGAGCTCGTCGGTCGCCGTGGTGGTGATGATCGTGAACGTCCACAGCCACGAGTCGTCGTCCTCCTCAGGACGCGACTTGTCGTGCCAGATCTCGTACAGCCCCGCCATGGCGAGCGTGCCGCCGTCGGGGGCGTGGATGAAGTACGGCTGCTTGATCGGCTTGCCCTTGGCGTTGAGCCGGTCGGTCTCGTACCACTCGTAGAAGCCGTCCGCGGGCACCAGCGCGCGACGCTTCGCGAACGCCGCCCGGAACGACGGCTTCTCGCCGAGGGTCTCCGAGCGCGCGTTGATGAGCCGGTTGCCGATCGCCCGGTCCTTGGCCCAGCTGGGCACGAGCCCCCAGGTGAGCGCCTTGACCAGGCGGTGCTTCACCTCCGGGTCGTCGGAGGAGCGCCGCTCGAGGATGAGCGGGACGACCTTCGTCGGAGCGACGTTGTAGTCGGGACGCAGCTCGGGCAGGTCCTCGGCCGGCTCGGCCTCGAACTCGGCGCTGAGGTCGGCGGTGGAGCGGGTGGTGGCGTAACGACCGCACATGGGGCCAGCGTTCCACATCGCGACGACACGAGGCGGGACGACCGCCGACGTGCATACCGCTCCGGCGTCCGCCCGACCCGAGAGCGAGCGGACGCCGGCGCGGTCAGCCGAGCCCGTCCGCGGAGGACCCGCGTCCGAGCTCGTTGAGCAGGCGGCTCGCTGCGTGCGAGCTCGCCGGGACGCCCTCGACCCACACCCGGGTCGAAGGGACGTCGGACGACTGCGCGAGGAGCTCGCGCAGCGCTACGTACCCGCGTGTCGCGTCGGAGCGGTGGACCAGCGCGACGGCCCGGCGCTGGCCGAGTCGCGCGAGGGTCTCGTCACCGTCGAAGCACGCCCTGAGGAGCTCGGCCACCGCGATCATCGACAACGACCGCAGCAGCCCGATCTCCGGCCCACCGGTGGACGTCAGCTCGACGACCACGAAGGCCCACTGGTCCGACGCGGAGACACCGTTGCGCTCGGCGAGCCGATAGGCGTCGTCGAGCCTCGTGCGCAGGTGCTCCGGAGTCGTCAGACCCGTCAGAGGGTCTTCGCACGACATCGCGTACGCATCCTGGAGGGCGGTCTCGGTCCACGCGATGCTCATCGCGCGGACCATCTCGTACGGTGGGAGCGAGCCCGAGACGCTGCGACACACGTCTTCGACGTCGCGCAACAGCTCGCTCCACCCGATCCCCTCCGCCGCTGCCGTCGTCCCCAGCTCGACGGCAGCACCTTCGGGGTCACCTCCTCGACGAAGCACGTCGCGCAGGGCGTCCAGGTGGCGCGTCGGGACCACGAACAGCGTCTCGGCCGAACCCCGGAACGCGGGGTTGGAGGCCCTCTCGTCGTGCTTCATGGTCCTGAGACGCGGCTCCCCGCCGTCTATGACGCCGGTTCGACAACTTTTTTGTCCCGAGTGCCCCGGGTCGCCCGTTCTCGCCTACCGTGGGAGGCGCGATGACCGACATCCCTGCTGATCCGACCGTCCCGAGCGACGCCGAGCTGATCTCGGCCGTCCGCGCGGGCGACAACGATGCGTACGGTGTGCTGTTCGAACGGCACCGCGACGCCGCCCGCAGGCTGGCCGCACAGCTGGTGCGGGGTCCGGACGGCGACGACCTCGTCTCCGAGGCCTTCATCAAGGTCCTCGACCAGCTCCGCGCAGGAGGCGGTCCGGACGTCGCGTTCCGCGCGTACCTGCTGACGGCGGTCCGTCGGCTGCACATCGACCGCGTCCGTGCCGAGAAGCGCGTGCAGCCCACCGACGACCTCGAGAAGTACGACGGTGGGGTCGAGTTCGACGACACGGCCGTCGCCGCGTTCGAGAGCTCGGCCGCCGCGCGTGCCTTCGCCTCCCTCCCCGAGCGCTGGCAGCTCGTCCTGTGGCACCTCGACGTCGAGGGCGCCAAGCCTGCCGACGTCGCGCCGATGCTCGGGATGACCGCCAACGGCGTGTCGGCTCTCGCGTACCGAGCACGCGAAGGGCTGCGCCAGTCCTACCTCCAGCTCCACCTCGCCGACACCGCCGAGGAGCAGTGCCGCTGGACGACCGAGCACCTCGGTGCGTACGTCCGCCAGGGCCTGGGCAAGCGCGACAGCGTCCGGGTCCGCGAGCACCTCGACGAGTGCGCGCGCTGCACCGCCGTCTACCTCGAGCTCGTCGAGGTCAACTCCGGTCTGCGGGGCCTGCTCGCGCCGATCCTGCTCGGTTCGGTCGGCGCCGCGTACGTCGCCGCGACCCGCGGCGAGACCGTGGCCGGGGCGGCCGCCGCCGGTGCCGGCAGCAGCGCCGGAGGCGGGGGTGGTGGCGGTGGCAGCAGCACCGTCGCCGGGCGCGCCCGCGACTGGATCATGGCCGCACCTTCCCACGGCATCACCGCTGCCGGCGTCACCGTCGGCCTCATCGGCGCTGCTGTCGCCGGCACGATGCTGGCGATGACGCTCGGGACGCAGTCTTCTCCCACCTCCGACGAGGCCTCCGACGGTCCGCAGCTGCAGCTCCCCGGCCCGCAGGGCGGTGGCACCCCGGTGCCACCGGCCGCGCCGGGTCCCGACCCCGCCGGGCCTGCTCTCCTACCTCCGGCCCTGAGCCTCCCCGGCCCGCTGCCGACCACTCCCGGCTTCCCGTTGACCGATCCCGGCTCGCCGGTCGTCCCGGGCGTCCCGGACAGCGACGCACCCGGCCCTGACTCGCCGGAGGCGGACGGGCCCGGACCGGACGAGCCGGAGGTGCCGCGCGATCCCGGCGAGGGCCCCGTACCGACCGACCCCGTACCGACCGACCCCGCCCCGACCGAGCCCACCCCGACGGAGCCGACGCCCACGGAACCGACTCCGACCGAGCCGCCGGAGGAGCCTCCGTCGTCGCCCACCGGCCTGGCGCTGAGCGACGAGTCGGACGGGGTGACCCTGCGCTGGGACGAGGTCCCCCGCGCGACCGGGTACGAGGTCTACCGAGCCGCGAGCACCGCGGGAGCCGCGGGCCGCTTCTCCCGGGCCGCCGCCATCACGGGCGAGCTGATCTCTGGGCCCGAGCCGATCACGGCCCGGACCTTCGTCGACCGTGACGCACCGAACGGCGGACGTGTCCTCTACGAGGTCGTCGCCGTCGGCCGTGGCGGCCGCTCGCAGACGGCCACGGTCGGGCCCCTCGCGCTCCCGAGCACGGGCACCCTCTCGGTGCGCCCGGTGGGGCTCGGGACCCGTTGCCTGGACGTCCGAGGCCGCCCCGGCGCGGCGACGGTCCGGCTGACCGCCGACTGCGGCTCGGCGACGTCGTGGCGCGTCTGGGACGGGACCGAGGCGGACGGGTGGGTCACCCTGAAGGCGCAGACGGGTCCGTTCGCCGGCTCCTGCCTCGCCTCCGCCGCGACCCCCGTGATCTCGACCGTCACGATGACGGAGTGCGACCCGGGTGCGGCGCGCCAGCAGTGGGACCTCGACCCGACCGACGACGCCGCTCAGCAGGTGGCGGCGCGCGCACGGCCGGGCCAGGTGCTCGACGCGACGGTCGCCAGCGTCGGCGGCCCACTGCTCACCGCCCCGCGCATCCACGACGCCCGGCTCGACCGCAACCAGCGGTTCACCTTCTCCGTGGGCGACCAGGGTCCCCCGACGCGCTGAGCCGTCCGACCCCTGGCGGTCACCGCGCGGACGGCCTACCGTCTGGGCATGAGTGACGAGACCTATGTCGTCGTGGGCGGCGGACTGGCAGGCGGACGTGTGGCCGAGACGCTGCGCGACGAAGGGTTCGAGGGCCGGGTCGTGCTGGTGACGGTGGAGGACCGTCCGCCGTACGAGCGCCCCGTCCTCTCCAAGGGTTACCTCCTCGGCAACGAACCCCCGACGGCCGCGTACCTGCACGACGCGAGCTGGTGGTCCGAGCACGGCATCGACGTCCGGACGGAGACGATGGTGACCGGCCTGCGACCGGCCGAGCACGAGCTCGTCCTCGAGGACGGCACGCTGCCGTACGACAAGCTGGCGCTCGCGACCGGCTCGTGGCCTCGGCGCCTCGAGGTCCCCGGGGCCGACCTCGACGGGGTTCTCTACCTGCGCGACCTGCCCGAGGCCGAGCAGATCAAGGCCGTGCTCGACTCCGGGGGTCCCCTCGTCGTCGTGGGCGCCGGCTGGATCGGTCTCGAGGTCGCCGCGGCCGCCCGTACGCACGGTGTCCCGGTGACGGTCCTCGAGACCGCCGCGCTCCCCCTGCAGCGGGTGCTCGGGGACGAGGTCGCGACGATCTTCGCCGACCTCCACCGTCACCACGGCGTCGACCTGCGCCTCGGCATCGGCATCGCGCAGATCCGCGGTGAGGACGGCACCTCGGTGTCCGCGGTGGTGACCGACGACGGCGAGGAGATCCCGGCTGCAGCCGTGGTCGTGGGCATCGGCGCGACACCCCAGACCGACTGGATCCTCGCCGCCGGCCTGAAGGGGGACGACGGGGTCGACACCGACGCGAGCCTGCGGACGTCGGACCCCTCCATCTGGGCGGTCGGGGACATCGCCGCGGTCGACAACCCGACCCTCGGCCGCCGCGTCCGTGTCGAGCACTGGGCGATGGCCAACGACTCAGGACCGGTCGCCGCGCGGGCGATGCTCGGCCAGGACGCCGTCTTCGACAAGCTGCCGTTCTTCTACACCGACCAGTACGACCTCGGGATGGAGTACGTCGGGCACGTGCCCGACGTGACCGAGACCGACGTCGTGCTGCGCGGGGACACCGACGCCACGGGGGCGCTCGCGTTCCAGGCCTTCTGGCTGCGCGACGGGGTGGTCCAGGCGGCGATGCACGCGAACGTCTGGGACACCGGCATCGAGCCGCTCGAGGCACTCGTCGGTCGGCGTGTCGACGCGGCCCGTCTCGCCGACCCGTCGGTCTCGCTCGACGACGTCGCCGTGTAGCCGAGGTGTAACCGCGCCCGAGCCGGGGTACGAAGGAGCCATGACCCTCCTGCGTACCGTCGCCCGCCCGATGCTCGCCTCGATGTTCGTCTACGGCGGGGCCATGTCGCTCCGCAACGCCCCGGCGATGGCCGGGGCCGCTCAGCCGCTCTCCGAGAAGGTCGCAGGCGTCCTCCGCTCGGTCGCCCCCGGTGTCCAGCTCCCGACCGATCCCGCGACGCTCGTCCGGGTCAACGGCGCGCTGCACGTCGGGTTCGGCACCGCGCTCGCCCTCGGACGCTTCCCCCGGCTCTCGGCGCTCGTCCTCGCCGGCACTCTGGTCCCGACGACCGCCGCCGCCCACGCGTTCTGGGCGGAGGACGACGCGGGTGCCGCCGCGCAGCAGAAGATCCACTTCTTCAAGAACGTGTCGATGATGGGCGGCCTCCTGATGGCCACGCTCGACCCCGACCCGCACAAGAAGATCCTGCCGCGCCGCGCGAAGGACAAGGTGGTCGAGGCGAGCGGAGCAGTGCAGGAGACCCTTCACGACACCGCGCACCAGGTGAAGCGCTCGCTCCCCGGTCGTTGACGGAACCGCGGCCCCGGCGGCGAGGTCGGATAGGCTCGCACCGATGTCATCGCTGTGGGCCGCCCCGTTCCGTACCGATCCCGTCGACGCCACGGTGGCGCTGCCGGGGTCCAAGTCCCAGACCAACCGCGCGCTGGTCCTCTCTGCCCTCGCCGACGGCTCGTCGCGGCTGTCGCGGCCCCTGGACTCGCGCGACACCCGTCTGATGGCCGACGCCCTCCGGACGCTCGGCGCGACGGTCACCACCGACGGCGACGTCTGGACGGTCGAGGCCCTGTCGGGCACCTCCCTGGGCGAGACCACCGTCGACGTCGGGCTGGCGGGCACGGTGATGCGCTTCGTTCCGCCTGTCGCGGCGCTGGTCGACGGCGCCGTGACCTTCGACGGTGACGAGCGCGCCCGGGAGCGCCCGATGGCCACCACGCTCAGCAGTCTCCGGGCGCTCGGGGTCCGCATCGAGGACGACGGTCGCGACACGATGCCGTTCACCGTCGTCGGTGCCGGTCACGTCGCCGGCGGCCCGGTCACGATCGACGCCTCCGCGTCGAGCCAGTTCCTCTCGGCGCTGCTGCTGGCCGGCGCGCGCTACGATGAGGGGATCGACGTCCACCACGAGGGACCGCCGGTCCCCTCGATGCCGCACGTCGCGATGACGCTGACCGAGCTGCGCCGCCGAGGCGTGCAGGTCGACGACTCCGTCCCCGGTCGATGGACGGTGGCTCCCGGTCCGGTCGCCGCGTACGACAGCGCGATCGAGCCGGACCTGTCCAACGCCGGCGCCTTCGTCGCGGGCGCGCTGGTGACCGGAGGCCGCGTCCGGGTCCGCCACTGGCCGCGGACGACCGACCAGGCGGGCGACCGCTGGCGCGAGATCGCCTCCGCCTTCGGCGCCGAGGTGGCCTTCGACGGCGACGACCTCGTCGTCACGGCACCGGGCCGCCTGCGCGGAGTCACCCTCGACCTGCGCGACGAGGGCGAGCTGACCCCGGTCGTCGCCGCGGTGGCCGCGCTGGCCTCCGCGCCGTCGCGGCTCACCGGCATCGCGCACCTGCGCGGCCACGAGACCGATCGCCTCGCCGCGCTGGCGACGGAGATCACCCGCATGGGCGGGGAGGTCGAGCAGCTGGACGACGGCCTGGCGATCACCCCGCGCCCGCTCCACGCGGCCGCCCTCGAGACGTACGCGGACCACCGCATGGCCCACGCGGCCGCCGTGCTCGGCCTTGCCGTCAAGGACACCCTGGTCCACGACGTCGAGACGACCGCCAAGACGTACCCGGGGTTCGCGCAGGTCTGGGAGCGGTTCGCGTCGTGACGCAGCGCTACGACGCCGACCGGCCGCACGAGCAGTTCGACCGCCCGCGTCGTCGCACGCGACCTCGTACGAAGGACCGCCCCTCCTACGCCGATGCCGAGAACGGCTGGGTGGTGGGCATCGACCGCGGCCGCTACACGCTGCTCGTCGACGACGAGCGCGAGGTCACGGCGATGAAGTCACGCCCCCTGGGACGCAAGGCGGTCGTCGTGGGCGACCGCGTCCGCGTGGTCGGGGACACCTCCGGCGCCCCGGACACGCTCGCCCGCATCGTCGAGGTGGAGGAGCGCACGACCGTGCTGCGACGCACCGCCGACGACAACGACCCGATCGAGCGCGTGATCGTGGCGAACGCCGACCAGATGGTCGTCGTCGCCGCGCTCGCCGACCCTCCCCCACGCCCGCGGCTGATCGACCGCTGCCTCGTCGCCGCGTACGACGCCGGGATGACGCCTCTGGTGTGCCTCACCAAGGCCGACATCGGCGACCCTGCGCCACTGGTCGCGTCGCTGCTGCCGCTGGAGGTCGACGTCGTCGTGACCGAGCGCGGCGGGGACCTGGAGATGATGCGGGAGCGGCTGCGTGGTCGTACGAGCGTCCTGGTCGGGCACTCCGGCGTCGGCAAGTCCACGCTCGTGAACGCGCTCGTCCCCGACGCGGAGCTGGCGACCGGTGTCATCAACGAGATCAGTCGGCGCGGACGGCACACGTCGACCGCGACGCGCGTGCTCGCGCTGCCGTTCGGCGGTTGGATCGTGGACACGCCGGGCATTCGCAGCTTCGGCCTGGCCCACGTCTCCGTCGAGCGGCTCCTCGCCGCGTTCCCCGACCTCGCCGACGTGGCGACCGACTGTCCCCGCGGGTGCCAGCACACCGAGGCCGACCCCGAGTGCGCGCTCGACGACCCGGTCGCCGACGGCACGCTGGACGCGGCGCGCGTCGACTCCTTCCGACGGCTGCTGTCCTCCCGCGAGGGCTCGGACTGAGATCGTCGGTCAGACGCGCAGGCACTCCTCGAGGGACGTGACCTCTCCGGAGGACACGCCCGTGGCGCACCAGACGGCGCGGGATCCGCGGTCGCCGGTCTCGTACGTGATCCAGCCGGCGGTCACACCGGCGACGGCGAGCAGCACGGCCGCCACGGTCGCCGCCGTCCCGGCGGTACGTGTCGCGATCACCGCCGCGACCACGGCGAGCACCGCGAGCACGATCGACGCGTAGAGCAGCCGCTCTCCCCACGTCTGGTGCAGGTCGAGCGCCTTGCCGATCTCACCGGAGGCGCCGACGCGCGCCTTCAGCTCCTTGCCGGACTGCACCGTCACGTACGTCCCGGCGGCGGCGACCACCGCGACGATCGCCAGCGGCCAGCGCAGCGCCCAGCGCCACCGTGGGACCAGGAAGGCGAGCGTGAGCAGCGTCGTCACGGGGATCAGGACGATGGGCACGTGCAGGAACAACGGGTGCAAGGGCACCCCGTCGATGAAGTCGAACATCGGCCCTCCTCGTGGACGGTCTCCATCGTAGGGACCCGAACCTCTACTGTGGGGCCATGGCGCACTCCCACCACGACGATCTCCGGCTGTGCCACGTGCTCGCCGACAACGCCGACGCGATCTCGATGGAGAAGTTCCGCGCCGTCGACCTCGAGGTCTCGACGAAGCCGGACATGACCTGGGTGACGGAGGCCGACCAGGCGGTCGAGCAGGCGATCCGGCGTACGCTGCGCAGCGCACGCACCCGCGACATCGTGCTCGGCGAGGAGAACGGCGAGCAGTTCGGCACGATCGAGGACGCCACCCGTCGCTGGATCATCGACCCGATCGACGGGACCTCCAACTACGTCCGCGGTGTGCCCGTGTGGGCGACCCTGATCGCGATCGCGATCGAGGACGAGGTCGTCGCGTCCTGCGTGTCCGCGCCCGCCCTCGGACGACGCTGGTGGGCGTCCAAGGGCGGCGGCGCCTACACCGGCAAGTCACTGATGTCGGCCACCCGCCTCCACGTCTCGAAGGTGGACCGGATCGACGACGCGTCCCTGTCGTACGCCTCGCTCGGCGGCTGGGAGGAGATCGGCAAGCTGGAGAGCTTCCTCGCGCTGACCCGACGCTGCTGGCGGACCCGCGGGTACGGAGACTTCTGGTCCTACATGCTGCTCGCCGAAGGGGCCGTCGACATCGCCGCCGAGCCCGAGCTGGCGCTGTGGGACATGGCGGCGCTCGACCCGATCGTCCGCGAGGCAGGCGGCACCTTCACGGCCCTCAACGGCCAGCCCGGTCCGTGGCACGGCAACGCGCTCGCGACGAACACGCTGCTCCACGAGGCGGCGATGGCCTACCTGGGCTACTTCCCGGACACCGAGCCGTCCGACCCCGAGGGCGATCCCGGTTCCCGAGACACGCCCTCCCGCACCAACGTCACCGACCTCGCCGCGCACCGACGCTCTGACGGCTGAGTGCCCGCACGGACACCGTCGGCCTTAGGATCGGGCGCATGTCCACACCGACGCCGCCGCCGTCCGACCCTGGTCGTCCTCTGGGGCAGGACCCGTCGCCGTACGGTCCGCAGTACCCTCAACAACCCTCGTACGGGCCCCAGCAGTACGGCGGGTACGACCCGTACGCGGGCGGCCTGCCGCAGGCGAGCTACCAGATCCCGCGGGATCCCGACGCCCGTCCGGTGACGGTGACGCTGGCGGCCTGGATCACCATCGCGCTGTCGACGCTGACGGCGGTGGGATGGCTCTTGATCGCGCTCACGCTCGGGTTCGTCCTCGACGAGATGCGGAAGAACCCGGGCGACTTCGACCTGACGGCCTCGGACGTGCAGGCGGTCCAGGACAACCGCCCGGTGGTCTACGCGATGGTCGCGCTGTTCATCGCGGCGGCGATCCTCGCGGTCGTGGTCAGCATCTTCGTGCTGCGGCGGCAGGCGTGGGCGCGCATCGTCCTGGTCGTGATGGCATCGATCACGCTCGTCGTGGGGTTGGTGCTCATCTTGTCGTTCGTCTCCCTGCTGTGGGTCGCCGCCGGGATCGCCGTCATCGTCCTGCTGTTCACCGGTGGCGCGAACGAGTGGTTCTCGCATTCGCGCTCGCAGTGGGACGCCCCGTCGTACGGGCAGCCGGGGGGCTCCTACGGGCAGCAGGGACCGCCAACGGGCTGGTGAGAGTGGCCTGGATCACGCTAGGTTTGAGCGCATCGGCCACGTGAACCCAGGGGGTCAGCGATGAAGGTCAGCGACGTCGTCACGTCGAAGGGCAGCACCGAGGTCTTCACCATCGCGCCCGACGCACCGGTCTCCGCGCTCCTCGACGAGCTCGATGCCCGCAACATCGGCGCCCTCGTCGTGAGCGAGGACGGCACGCACGTCGCGGGGATCGTGTCCGAGCGCGACATCGTCCGCAAGCTGCGCAGCGCAGGCGATCCTCTGGCGCAGCCGGTCTCGTCGATCATGACCTCGGAGGTGCACACCTGCGGTCCTGACGACTCGATCGGTGCCCTGCTCGAGATCATGACGAACGAGCGCATCCGCCACGTGCCGGTCGTCGACGAGGACGAGGCACTCGTCGCGATCTTGTCGATCGGCGACGCGGTGAAGTTCCGCATGCAGCAGCTGCAGTTCGAGCGCGACCAGCTCAACCAGTACGTCGCGTCCGCGCGCTGACGCGACGTGCCGGACGACCTGCCGCGTACCGACGTCACCCGTCTCGCAGGCAAGCAGCGCCACGACCGCACCGAGCTGGACGGGCTCCTCGACTCCGCACGCGTCTGCCACGTCGGCCTCGTCGTCGACGACGGGCCCCTCGTCGTGCCGACCGCGTTCGCGCGCGACGGCGACCGGTTCCTCCTGCACGGGTCGACGGGTTCGCCATGGATGCGTGCCGCGGCTGGAGGTGCTCCCCTGTCGGTGGCCGTGACCGCGCTCGACGGGATCGTGGTGGCGCGTTCGGCCTTCGAGTCGTCGCTGCACTACCGCAGCGCCGTGCTGTTCGGGACGGCGTCGGTGGTCCCGCCGGAGCAGCGCGTCGCCGCACTGGACCGGCTGACGGACGCGCTGATCCCCGGCCGCGCCCGCGAGGTGCGCCCTTCGACCGCGCGCGAGCTCGCCGCCACGCTGGTGCTGGCGATGCCGATCGCCCGCTGGTCGCTCAAGGTGTCCGACGGCTGGCCGGAGGACGAGGACGTCGACGTGGCCGGTGACGCGTGGGCGGGCGTCGTTCCGCTGCGGGAGACGGCGGGCGACCCGCGGCCGGCTCCCGACCTGCGCTCGGGGATCTCGCTGCCACCGTCCGTACGCGACCTCACCGGCCCTGCCTGACCGCGCTCTGCCCGTTCGCTGGGGTACCCGAGCCAACGTGCACCGACCCGACCGTCCTCGCTCGGGTCGGTGCGGCTCCGTTGGGGTACCCCGTCGGAGCCGCACCAAGGGCCGGGGCGGTCAGGCGGTGACGGTCACCGGGGTGCCGGCGTAGACGAGGCGCCCGGCGTGGACGCAACCCCTCACCCTCACCTGCCCTTGGACGGGAAGACCGCGTCGACCTCGACCTCGACGAGCCAGCCGGCCACCGGGAGGTTCTCGATCTCGAGCGCGAAACGGCTCGGACGCGCCGGGTTGACGACGAACGGGCGTGCCGGCGCCGCCGACCCCAGCGGGACCAGCACCGGCTTGCCCGTGGACAGGCTGGTGTTGGCGAAGTACTGGCGGTACGCACGGTTCCACCCGGCGAAGTCGGCCGACGCCGCCCCTGCGGGATTCTGCAGGAACACCCGCATGGTGATCACGTCGTCGTACGACAGGCCTTGCCGGGCGAGGTTCTCGCCGATGCGACGCAGCACGTTGATGCCCTGCGCCTCGGTGATCGTCACGCCCGCCGGCAGGACACCACCCGGGAACACCTCGGTGTCGACGTAGCGCCCCTCGCTCCCCGCTGGCGCAGCGGTGTTGAGGGCTGCCGGGCCGAGCCCGCTCGACTTGTAGAGCGGGGTGTTCGCGCCGATCGCGACGCCCTCGGAGATCATCGGGTTGTCCTGGCCGGCAGGCAGCGCCGGGACGGCGGTCCCCGGCCTCGGCGGCTTGGCGAGCTGGCCGTGCGCGACGGCACCGACGGGCAGAGAGACGAGTGCGGTGGCGGCGACCACCAGGGCGAGACGACGGGACACGAGGCGCTCCTCAGGGCTGTGCGGACGGGGTCGGGGGAAGGGACGGGGGCTCCTCATGCCGCCGTCACCCGCTGGTGCAGCGACTCGACGACGGCACGGGCGGAGACGATCGCCCCGTGCTGCCACGCGATCGTGTACGACATGTGGTCGCCGGCGAAGTAGATGTTGCCGGTGGGGGCGAGGAGCCGGTCGTAGTTGCCGTCGGTGCGTGAGCGCCAACCCACCCACGCGCCCTCGGAGTAGCGGTTGGTCGCCCAGTCGGTCGAGAACGCCGCACGGACGTCGCGGGTGTAGGCGGGCCCGTGGATCTGGGCGCCCTGCTCCAACGCCTTGACGAGACGCTGCTGCGGCGTCAGCGCCCCGTACGTGTTCGCGCTGGCTCCGGTGTTGTAGTAGCCGATCATCACGCCGCGCTTGCCGTGGAACCCCGAAGACGGGTACCACATGTTTCCGAGCTCGTTGTTGGCATTCGTGATGCCGCCGTAGATGCCGTGGTCGAGCTCCCACCAGCGTCGGCCGTACTCGATGCCGATCTTGCCGGCGTTGGTCACCGTCGCCGACCTCAGCGCGGTGACGACCTCGGCAGGGAGGTTGCTCGTGATCTTGGCCGCGATGTGCGGCGGCAGCGCACAGACGAGGAAGTCCGCGTCGACGGTCCGCTGGCCGCCGTTCGTCCGGTAGTCGACCTCCACCCCTTGGCTCGTGTTGCGGTACGCCACGACCTCGGTGCCGTACCGGATCTTGCCGCGTCCGATCGCCCGCTCGAACGCGTACGCGATCTGGTCCATGCCGCCCACGGGCTGCAGCATCTGCATCGCCTGGTCCCAGCCGAGCTCGAACGAGAAGTACTGCCCGATCCCGCTGGCGAGCACGTCGCTCAGCGCGTAGGGCGGCAGCGGCGTCCCCGCGGTGACGCCGGGCTCGACCTCGTAACCACGCCGCCCTCCCCCGGTGTACCGGTAGCTCGCCGCCGGGTCGCCGGCCACCTTCGGGCCGATCGAGCCGACGCTGCGCAGCAGCGCGATCAGCGCGTCCTTGTCGGAGGCGCTGAGGTAGGTGTCGAGCGCCCCCTGGTCCGTCGCCTTGGCCAACAGCTCGGAGATGTATCCGAACGTGTCGGCCTTGGCCGCGCGGTGACGCACCGGCTGGCCAGACAGGCCGTGGTTGCCGACGCGGTAGAGGTAGCCCTCGGCGTTCGCGTTGACGAAGGTCTCGAGCTCCACGCCGAGCTCGCGGCAGTAGTCGACCGTCAGGTGGTGCTGCGGGAGACGACCGGGCCCCGCGTTCATGTACTGCCCCGCCGAGAACCCGGCGGTCTGCGTGTTCCCGGCGAGATCGGTCTCCTTCGTGCCCTTGCGGATCGTCCAGCTGCGCCCGCCCGGCCGGTCGCGAGCCTCGAGGACGGTGCACCGGTAGCCCGCCTTGCCCAGCTCGTACGCGGCGGTCAGGCCGGCGATGCCCGCCCCGAGGATGACGACGGACTTCGTCCCTCGGCCGCGGAGGTCGTCGGGCTTGGGAGGAGTGAACGGTGGACGGTCGGCGGCGGCTGCGGGGCTGAGCCCGAGCGCCCCCATGGACTGCAGCATGACGCCGGCTCCACCGGCGATGCCCACCTGCTTGAGAAAGTCTCGACGAGTCTGTGGCATCCCTGCTCCTTCGCGTCGCGCCCTCGGCAGGGGCGCTGTGGTCGCGACGCTAGGGAGCAGGTGTTTCGACCGGGGTGCCTTCCGGATTACGGCGTCGATACCTCAGCCCGCGTGCGGGAAGTCCTCGCCGCCGTACGGACGCCTCTCGACGAGCACCACCCAGTTGCCGACGACGTCGCGCATGACCGCCTCCACCCCGTACGGCCGCTCCGAGGGCGGCTGGACGAAGTCGACGCCGTGCGCGGTCAGCTCGTCGTACGTCTTCTGGCAGTCGTCGACCGTGAGGCCGAGCCCGCTCATCGTGCCGTTCTCCAACGCGCGCCCCACCGCGTCGGCCACGCCCGGGTCGAGCGGCGGCCCCGGCACCATGAGGGTGACCTCGAGCTCGGGCTGGGACGGGTGGCCGATCGTCAGCCAGCGGAAGCCGTCGCCGAGCGTCTGGTCGGTACGCGTCTCGAAGCCGAGACGGTCGACGTAGAAGTCGCGGGCGGTGTCCTGGTCGGTGACCCACAGGGTCACCAGCGAGATGTTCGTGATCATGGCTCGACGCTACGGCGGGTCGGCGCCGTCTGGCTTCTCCGATGTTGCGGGCTGCGCGACGTCGCTCAGTCCTCGCATGAACAGCCAGCAGCCCGGGATCCGTGGCGCGCCATCGGCAAAGCGACGCTGGTACGCCGACGGCGAGACCCCGACGGCCGCGGTGAACGTCCTGCTGAACGTCCCGAGGCTCGAGTAGCCGACGAGGTGGCAGATCTCGGTCACCGTGAGGTTCGTGGCGCGCAGCAGGTCCTGGGCGCGCTCGATGCGCCGACGTCGCAGGTAGTCACCCGGCGTCGTGCCGTACTCGGCGGCGAACGAGCGCAGGAAGTGGTGCTTGGAGATCCCTGCCGCGCGGGCGAGCGCGTCGAGGTCGAGCGGCTCCGCGTACCGGCGGTCCGCGAGATCGCGGGCTCGTCGCAGGTGGACCAGCAGGTGGCGCGGGACGGTGTCGGTGCTCACTCCTGCTGCTCCTCAGAGCGGTCACCGGCCCAGAGCGTGTGGAAGCTGCCCGGCTTGTCGACGCGGCGGTACGTGTGGGCGCCGAAGTCGTCGCGCAGCGCCTGGATCAGGGCGGCCGGGAGACGTTCGGCACGCAGCGCGTCGAAGTACGCCAGCGACGAGGCGAACGCCGGAGCGGGGATGCCCGTGCGCGCGGCGACCGCGACGACCCGACGCCAGGACTCCAGACCGGCCTGGACCGCCTCGACGAAGTACGGCGCGACGAGCAGCGTCGGCAGATCCGGATCGGCGTCGTACGCCTCGCGGATCCGGTCGAGGAACCGCGCCCGGATGATGCATCCCCCGCGCCAGATCGTCGCCATCGCGCCGGGGTCGATCCCCCAGTCGTAGTGGCGGCTCCCCGCCTGGATCTCGTCGAACCCCTGCGCGTACGCGACCACCTTCGACGCGTAGAGCGCGCGCCGCACGTCCTCGACGAACGCGGCCGGGTCCTCAGGACGCCACGACGTGTCCGCGTGCCCGTCCGGGTATGCGGCCCGCACCGGCTCGCGCTGCTCGGCATGCCCCGAGACCGAGCGTGCGAACGTCGCCTCGGCGATGCCGGTGACGGGAACCCCGAGGTCGAGGGCGGTCTGCACGGTCCATCGGCCGGTGCCCTTCTGCTCCGCCTGGTCGAGCACGACGTCGACGAACGGGCGGCCGGTCTCGGCATCGGTGTGCGCGAGCACGTCGGCCGTGATCTCGATGAGGTAGGACTCGAGGTCGCCCTCGTTCCACTCGGCGAAGATCTCGGCCACCGTGCCCGGCTCCGCACCCAGCCCGCGCCGCAGGAGGTCGTACGCCTCTGCAATCAGCTGCATGTCGGCGTACTCGATGCCGTTGTGGACCATCTTGACGAAGTGTCCGGCGCCGTCGGGCCCGACGTGGGTGCAGCACGGCGTGCCGTCGACCTGCGCCGCGATGCTCTCGAACATCGGCCCGAGCGTCTCGTACGACTCGGCGGAGCCTCCGGGCATGATGCTCGGTCCGTTGAGCGCCCCCTCCTCACCTCCGGAGACGCCGGCGCCGACGAAGTGCAGTCCTTTGTCGCGCAGGTCCGCCTCGCGCCGGCGGGTGTCCAGGAAGTGGGCGTTGCCGCAGTCGATGACGACGTCGCCCTCGTCGAGGAGCGGGATGAGCTCGTCGATGACTGCGTCGGTCGGCTCGCCCGCCTTCACCATGACGATGATCGGCCGCGGCCGCTCGATCGACGCCACGAAGTCCTCCAGCGACTCCGACGGGACGAACGTGCCCTCGTCGCCGTGCTCGGCGACCAGGGACTCGGTCCGGGCGTACGTCCGGTTGTGCAGGGCCACCGGGAAGCCGTGGCGCGCCAGGTTGCGGGCGAGGTTGCGACCCATCACGGCGAGTCCGGTGACGCCGATCCGTGCGCTCGGAGTGTCGTTCACGTGTGTCTCCCTTGTCTGTCGCGCAGCCTACGCGCGCTGGGACGCCGACGCGGTCGGCTCGAGGTCGGCGAGCGTGAGCGGGTGGCGCAGCGGACCGAACGCGACGGTGCGCGTCACCGCGAGGTCGCGGTCGACGTGCATGAGCTCACCTGGCTCCAACGCCGACCATCCCGGCTCGTCGTCCATCCGCTCGGTGGCCACCACCACGGTCCGGTGGTCGTCGTCAGAGGGAGCCACCCGCGTACGGATGCGCGCGCTGGCGCCGTCCCAGCCGGCTTCGCCGGGCACCCGGTCGGCGCGTTCGAGGTACCAGAGCGGGTGGGTCTCCGGGTAGCGCAGCGCCCAGAGGTCCTTCGCCGTCACCATGACGAAGTTCAGCGAGAGCACGGGGAGGTGCTCGGCGATCCACCCGATCGCCGCGTTCACGCCGTCGGCGACGTCCCCGCAGTTGCGGCGCACCTCGGCCGTGATCAGCGCGAACACGCGCTCGCTGTCCGTCTCGCCTTCGACGAGCGTGCGCGCCCCGAGCTCGTCCAGCCGCGCGTCGAGCGCGTCGAGCCCTTCAACGACGCCGTTGTGCGCGAAGATCCGGCCGTCCCGCTCGAACGGGTGCGTGTTGGCCACCGTGTGCGCCCCGGTGCTCGCGTACCGGACGTGCGCCACGAACGTCGTCCCGTGCATCGTGCGCGCGTCGCGGGCGAAGTCGGTGTCGTCCCACGCGTCGATCGGCTGTTTGTCGACGCGCGCGGTGCCGTCGGGCTCGAAGACGCCGATGCCTGTCCCGTCAGGGTTTCGGCGGCCCTGCAACCGCAGGCTGTCAGGCGCGTCGAGCAGCCAGAACGTCGCGGTCATCGGCAGCCGACCGCAGTGCATACCGAACAGGCGACACATGCCTTCAGCGTCTCAGCGCTCGCGCGATCCTGCTCGTCGTGCGATCGCGGCCGCCTCCGTCCGCGTCGACGCGCCGAGCTTGGCGAGGATGTTCGAGACGTGGACCGAGACCGTCTTGGTGCTGATGAACAGCAGCGACGCGATCTCGCCGTTCGTCCGGCCTTCCACGAGGTGCTCGAGGACCTCCTGCTCCCTCGCGGTCAGCGGCTTCTCCCCGTCCTGGGTGCGCGGAGCCTCCGCCCCGGAGGAGCCCGTCGTCGTGGAGCTCCGGGCGGACGTCGCGCCGGCGAGCTGCTCGAGCGTGCTCATCAGCGGCGCCGCGCGCAGCGCCGCCGCCTGCTCGTACGCGGCGCTGGCGACCTGCTTGGCGCCGGCCACGTCACCTGCGGCGTGCAGGACTGCGGCCAGTCGTGAGGCCGAGCGCGCCTCCTCGTACACGTGGCCGAGCGTGGCGAACGCCTCCGTCGTCTTGCGCCAGCCGTCCACCAGGTCGTCGAGGCCGACCTCGTCCCCCACGATCCAGCGCAGCCGCAGGATCTCCGCATCGAGCCGCCGCTCCCACGCCGTCCCCTCGGGCCCGAAAGGTCCGCGCTCGGCGATCGCCCGGTCGCCGACCGTACGCAGCTGCTCGGCGCGCTCCAGCCACGTGCTTCGCTCGACGGTCGACGCGTGCGGCGCAGCGTCGGCGAAACGACCGACCAGGAGCCCTGCCATGCGCAGGCGGCCGGGGACGAGCTCGGCGTCCCAGTCGGCCACGAGCGCCTCGACCAGGCCGTCGTGCCACCACGTCGCTGTGGCGACGTCCGGTGCCAGATCGATTGCCGCAGTCGCGGCGTGGATGGCGAGGGCGATGTCCTTCTTCCAGAAGCCGCGCAACCGCTCTGCCGTCTTCAGCGCCGACGCGTCGCCGCGGCCCGCCGAGACGAGCAGCCCGACCGCCTCGAGGCTGGCCGCGGGCACCTTCGGCGGTCTCAGTGCGGCGACGTCGACGAGCTCCACGACGCGGTCCCAACGACCTCGGAGGTAGGCGGTGACCGCGGCGAAGAACCGCCCGTCGAACCCGTACGGCGCCCACTGGCGCCCTGCCTTCGCCGCCGTCGCCATGACGTGGAGGAACTCGTCCTCGGCGCGGTCGAGATCGCCTCGGTCGTGGTAGTGGAAGGCGAGATGGTGGCGCGCCCTCAGCTCCGCGACCACGTTGTGCTCGCGTCGGGCGATCTCGGCGACCTCGAGGAACCGGCGCTCGTCCCCCTCGGGATCGTCTCCGATTCGCGACCGAGCGCGGGCCTTGGTGGCAGCCGCGTCGGACACGATCCGACTGAGGCCGAGACGCTGACCCAAGGTCATCGCCTGCGTCGCCCATCGCATCGCCTCCTCGTCGCGGCGTGTGGCGGTCATCATGAGCGCGGCAAGCTCTTCGACGGACGCCCGGAGCGGGGTCGGCTGCTCGGGCACGAGCGTGAAGAGCTCGTCCAGCACGTCGAGCACCTCGACGGCGTGGTCGGCAAGCACCGCCGACGACCCGTAGGCGACGAGGAGTCGCGCGCGTTCCTCCGTCGAGAGGTCGGATGTCGTCTCGAGGTAGTCGCCGAGCAGCGCCCAGGCGCGGCGGACGTACCCCGCGGCGGTCTTCGCCTCGGCCGTTGCGATCACGAGCCCGACGACGTCCGTGCCTGCAGGCGCCGCCGAGACGACCGAGAGCGCTCGGTCGTAGTGGTCGGCCGCCTCGTCGTGGCCGGTGACGCGCGAGGCGCGCTCGGCCGCGCGCACGCTGGCGGAGAAGGCCACGTCGTCGAGACCTGCCTCGAACGCGTGACGCGCCACGTCGGCGGCGTTGCCGCTGTCTCCGAGTGCCTCGACGTAAGCCCGGTGGAACCGCCGACGCTCGCCGGGCAGCAGGTCGTCTCGGACGACCTCCGCGAGCAGGGCATGGCGGAAGACGTAGCCGTCGCGTCTGGTCGGCGCCAGGATCCGGTGGTCGACCGCCGAGCGGATCGCCTCCTCCAGCGAGGCCGCCGGAAGGTCGACCACCGAGGCGAGGAGATCCTCCTTGACCTCACCTCCGGCGCACGCGATGGCCCGCACGACGTGCCGTGCGTCGTCGTCGAGGCGGTCGAGTCGCACGAGGAGCAGGTCGGCCAGCGTGGGCGGCAGCGGACCTGTGCGGTCGGCGACGTCCAGCAGCTCTTCGACGATGAACGCGTTGCCCTCGGCGCGGCGCACGATCGCGCTCATCCCCGCGACGCCGATGTCGCCGTCCGCGCGGGACCGCACGAGCCTGCGAACGTCGTCGTCGGCGAGCGGGCCAAGGTCGAGACGTTGTACGTGCGGCATCCGGCTCCACTCGGCGATATCGGTACGCAGCGGGTGGCGCCGGTGGAGGTCGTCGCTGCGGTAGGACACCACGATGCGGACCTGCCCCTCGTACCGCTGGGAGAGGACGTAACGGATGAGATGGCGCGTGGAGGCGTCCGCCCAGTGTGCGTCCTCGATAACGAGTAGCAGCGGCTGGCTCGCCGCGAGCAGCTCAAGGGCGGCCACGACGGACGAGAAGAGCTCACCGCGGTCGACTCCGGAGCCGGCTGCGGCGCCCCACATCAGTGGCCCCAGCGGGGGCATCGCCTCGGACATCGCCGCACGCGTGTCGTGGTCGAGGCCGGAGAGCACCTCCGCGAAGGGCTGGAAAGGGATGGCGCTGTCGCCGAGGTCGAGGCAGTGGCCGGCGAGCACGCGGTGGCCGGCGTCTGAGGCTCGGACGGCCAGCTCGCGCAGGAGCCGCGTCTTGCCGATCCCGGCGTCGCCGCTGAGGAGGACACCCCCGCGGGCCTCCGGGTCTTCGACGCCGGCGGCGGCGAGCAGGCGCGAGAGCTCGGCCTCACGTCCGACGAGGGGCTCGGCAGGTCTCCAGTCGGCGGACATACCCTCATGATCGCTCACGGGGCCGACAGGATTCGAGCCGATTCCTTGGGGCTGCACCGCCGCAGGTCCCCCGTCAGAGGCGCGACCGGCGGACCCGACGGCGAACCGTACGGCGGCGGGGACGCGGGTGAGCGTCCTCGAGCCGACGGTTGATCTCGGTGCTGACGTAGTACTCAGGAAGAAGGATCATGCCGTCGATGCTCGTCGTCTGAGGTAGGCAGGGGCATCAGGTGACCTCCCTAGTCTGGTCCCGCTGGTACCTCAGATCCGTGCCGTACCCCGCCACGCCCCTCTTGCCATTTGTTGTCGCCTGCGCAATATTCAGAAGCTGGGTATGACATACGTCACATTCGAGCGGAGGACACATGGACGCCACACCTCGAAGCACGGACGCAGCACCCCGATCCCCCTCCCGACGCGCCGCGCTCGCCCTGGGGGCGGTCACGGCCCTGGTCGCCGGCACCGTCGGCGTCGGCGCCGCCGCCGCACCGGCCACGCCCGCCAGCGCGCCCGGCCACGCGGCCGCGAAGGACCGCGGCAAGCCCGCGTACCTCAACCCGCGCCTTTCGACCGAGAAGCGGGTGAAGGACCTGCTGTCGCGGATGACGCTCGCGGAGAAGATCGGCCAGATGACGCAGGCCGAGCGGGCCAACGCCACTCCTGCCGACGTCACCGAGCTCGGTCTCGGCAGCATCCTCTCCGGAGGCGGCTCCGTCCCCGCCGACAACTCGCCCGAAGGCTGGGCGGACATGGTCGACGCGTTCCAGGACGGGGCGCTGGCGACCCGGCTCAAGATCCCCGTCCTGTACGGCGTCGACGCGGTACACGGCCACGGGAACCTGTACGGCGCGACCGTCTTCCCCCACAACATCGGGCTCGGCGCTACCCGCGACCCGAAGCTCGTCGAGAAGGCGGCCCACATCACCGCCGAGGAGACGCGCGCGACCGGGCCGCAGTGGAACTTCGCGCCCTGCCTGTGCGTCGCCCGCGACGACCGGTGGGGCCGGACGTACGAGAGCTTCGGGGAGTCGCCGCGGCTGGTCTCGCAGATGGCGGTCGCCGTCCGCGGCTTCCAGGGCAGGCGTGGTCAGCTCGACAACCCCGACCGTGTGCTGGCAACCCCGAAGCACTTCGCGGGGGACGGGCTCACCACCTTCGGCACGGCCGCCGGTGACTACACGATCGACCAGGGCATCACGATCGTCAGCCGCCAGGAGTTCGCGCGGCTCGCGCTCGCGCCGTACTGGCCGGCGATCCAGCGCTACGGGGCCGGCTCGGTCATGCCGTCGTTCTCCTCGGTGGACTGGACCGAGGACGGCGTCGGCAACCCGCTCAAGATGCACGCGCACTCCGAGCTTCTCACCGGCGTCCTCAAGCGGCGGATGGGCTTCGACGGGTTCGTGATCAGCGACTGGGAAGGCATCCACCAGATCCCCGGCGACTGGAACACGCAGGTCCGCACCGCCATCAACGCCGGCGTCGACATGGCGATGGAGCCCGCGCAGTTCCGCCAGTTCATCACGGCGCTCACCGAAGAGGTCGAGGCCGGGCGCGTCTCGATGCGGCGGATCGACGACGCAGTGAGCCGGATCCTGGCCCAGAAGTTCGAGCTCGGGCTGTTCGAGAAGCCCTACACCGATCGCCGTCACCTCGACGAGGTCGGGAGCAGGCAGCACCGCAAGGTCGCCCGCGAAGCGGTCGCGAAGTCGCAGGTGCTGCTGAAGAACCGCGGACGGGTCCTGCCGCTGTCGAAGCGCGCACCGCTCTACGTCGCCGGCAGCAACGCCGACAACATCGGCAACCAGGCGGGCGGCTGGACGCTGACCTGGCAGGGCGGCTCGACCAACGTGATCCCGGGCACGACGATCCTCGAGGGCATCGAGGACGCGACGCGCGGGGACGTCACGGTGAGCGAGACGGCGGCGGAGCCGGTGCCGAGTGACGCGACGGGTGTCGTGGTCGTCGGCGAGACCCCGTACGCGGAGGGCTTCGGCGACGTCGGCGGTCCGCAGTGGGCGTACGACCCGGGCGACAACGGCGTCCCGCGGCCGGTGAAGGACATGAAGCTGTCCGCGGCAGATCAGCAGGCCGTCGACAAGGTGTGCACACAGGCAGCGGAGTGCGTCGTGATCGTGGTCTCCGGTCGGCCGCTGGAGATCCCGCCTGCTCTCCTGAGCAAGATCGACGGGCTCGTCGCCGGCTGGCTGCCCGGAAGCGAGGGCGACGGCGTCGCGGACGTGCTCTTCGGCAAGAAGCGGTTCACCGGCAGGCTCCCCGTGACCTGGCCGCGAAGCGTCGACCAGGAGCCGATCAACGTCGGTGACGCGGACTACGACCCGCTCTACCCGTACGGGTTCGGCCTGCGCACGCGGTAGCAACTCGTCCGCCCTCCCGATCTGACGCGTTCGCCACCTCTCTCGTCCGCAACGAGGGGGGAACGCGTCAGATCGCGGGGCGGCGGGCGTCAGGGAGTGGGCTTGTCGTCCGTGGAGGTCGTCCAGGCGACCTCTTCCTCGACGTCGATGTGGGTGCCGCTCGGCGTGGTCGAGTACGTCCCGACGACGTCGTCGCCGGCGTCCGACGCGTCACCGCCCGGGGTGACCTTGTCGGCGACCTTGTGAGCGACCCCGGACACCTTGTCCTTGACGACCGGCGCCTGGTCCTTCATGGTCTCGGTCGCCTTCGAGACGCCGTCCTGCACCGGCTGACTCCCCATGAGCCTCTTGGCCTGGGTGACGATCTGGTCGTACCTCTCGCGTCCGGCCTTGGCGCCGAGGACGTACCCGACGCCGGCGGCGACGAGCAGCGGGATCTTACGCATGAGAGCTCCTCTCGACGGGCGTTGCCCAAGCTTCGACGCTAGCGCCTCGACCCGGGGTCAGCCACCCTCCTCCGGCGGGATCTCCGCTCCCTCCGCCTCGTCCCGCTCGGCCCACTCGAGCAGAGGCGCGATCGAGAAGACGGCGTCGTCGATCCCGGCATGGAGGTCGCCGAGCTCGCGGTAGCGCGCCGGCATGGTCGCGATCGTCAGCTCGGCGGGCTCCACGGTGTCCACCTCGTCCCAGCGGATCGGTGCCGACACCCGGGCGTCCGGGACTCCTCGTACGGAGTACGCGGCGGCGATCGTGTGGTCGCGCGTGTTCTGGTTGTAGTCCACGAAGAGCTTCGACGGGTCGCGGTCCTTGCGCCACCAGGTCGTGGTGACGTCGTCGGGAGCACGTCGCTCGACCTCGCGGGCAAACGCGAGCGCAGCACGCCGGACGTCGGAGAACCCGTGCTCGGGCTCGATGCGGACGTACACGTGCATCCCGGATCCCCCGGACGTCTTCGGCCACCCCACGGCGCCGAGCTCGTCGAGGACCCCGTGGACCACGTGCGCCACCCGGCGTACGGTCGCGAAGTCGCAGTCCGGGCCGGGGTCGAGGTCGATGCGCCACTCGTCGGGCTTCTCGGTGTCGGCGCGGCGGGAGTTCCACGGGTGGAACTCGACGGTGGACATCTGGACCGCCCAGATCACGCTCGCCAGCTCGGTGACGCACAGCTCGTACGCGTGGCGCCCGTACCGCGGGAACTCGACCCGCACGGTCTCCAGCCACGGCGGGGCGCCGGCGGGGACACGCTTCTGGTGGACCTTCTTCTCGGCGACGCCCTTCGGGAAGCGGTGCAGCATGCACGGCCTCTCCCGAAGGGCGTTCACGATGCCGTCTCCGACGGCGAGGTAGTAGTGGACCAGGTCGAGCTTGGTCTCACCGCGCTCGGGGAAGTAGACGCGGTCGGGGTTGGAGATGCGGACGTCGCGATCCCCGACCTCGACCTCGACCGCGTCGCCCATGCGAGTGATCCTCGCACGGGCGACGCTCATAGAGGGGTCACTCAGCGACGCGTGCCGCGACGACGACGCAGGCGCGGGCCGGTCGCTGCCCCGGCCCGGCGGTCGTCACCGGGGACCGGGAGCCGCTCGATGCGGTGCTTCATCTCGGTCTGCACCGACTGCACGGGATCGATGTACATCAGGTTCTCCTTCGCTCGTCCTGATGCCTCGACTCTCGTCGTCTGAGGTAGCGGCTCGCATCGGGAGGAGGCCCTAGGTTCGTGACCCCAGGTGCCTCAGATTCGACGGACGGCGACTTAGCGCCGCGAGCCCCTGGCGAACGCGCCAGGCGTCGTCCCAAGCACGGCGCGGAAGTGGCGTGTCAGATGCGCCTGGTCGTGGAAGCCGACCGCGACGGCGACCTCGGCGGGCCGCAGCCCGTCCAGCAGCATCCGCCGGGCGAGGTCGACACGTCGTCCCGTGAGGTAGCGGTGCGGCGGGAGCCCGAAGGCGTGCGAGAACGACCGTACGAGGTGGCTCGGGTGCGCGTCGAGCGTGCGCGAGGCCTCCTCGAGGGTCACACCGGTCGTGACCGCCTCGTCGAGCAGCGACCGGAGGCGGCGCGCCAGCGGCACGTCGGAGGTCGTCGACGGCGCGAGACCTCTGAGGTGCTGACGCAGCAGGTCCTGGACGCGGACGAGCTCGGACTCCGCTTCGAAGACGTCGCCGCCGGCGAGCGCCCCGTGCACCTGGCGTACGGTCGCGGCGACGTCGGCCCGGACGACCGTCGGCCGGTCGACGCTGGGCCCGACGGCGTCGAGCGGGAGCCAGGTCTCGTCGAGGTAGAGCACCCGCTTGCGGAACGCGTGCCCCTCGCGCGCGCTGCGCCCGTCGTGCGTCACGTGCGGCGGAAGGAGGGTGACCGTCGTCGGCTCCGCGGTGTGCGGGTGACGGTCGAGCGCGTACGAGACAGCGCCGGTGTCGATGAGCAGCACCGTCCAGTCGCCGTGGGTGTGGCGCGGGTAGGCGTGCTCGGTGAACTCGGCGTGCAGCACCTCGCGCAGGTGCGGCACGTCGGGTCGCCACGCGCGGACCCGGTCGGCCATGCAAAGAACGTACAAGACCCGCAGGCGCCGACGCGACGATGCTCGGGTCATGACGACCGTCGTGGACACCGCCACCCGCTTCGACACCAAGATCGCCATCGTCTTGCGGGACGACCTGCTCCCGTGGCAGGAGCTCAACGTCACCGCGTTCCTCGTGAGCGGCATCGCGACGCGGGCCGACGGCATGGTCGGCGAGCCGTACGAGGACGCCGACGGCCGGCGCTACCTGCCGATGATGCGCCAGCCGATGCTGGTATTCGTCGCCGACGCCGCGACGATGCGGCGCATCCACGCGACGGCGTTGCGGCGTGAGATGCCGATGTCGATCTACACCCGCGAGCTGTTCACGACGGGGCACGACGACGCGAACCGTGCCGCGGTCCGGGCGGTCCCGACCGACGGGCTCGACCTGGTCGGGATCGCACTGCACGGCCCGCGCAACGGCGTCGACAAGACCGTCAAGGGCGCACGCCTGCACCCGTGACCGGTCCGGCCTCGGCACCGGCACCGGCGACCAGCGTGCGGGCGACGAGCGGCACCCCGGGTCGGTACGCAAGGTGGACCGCCGAGGGCGCGTCCAGGACCGCGAGATCCGCCCTCGCGCCGACCCGCAGGTGCCCCACGTCCTGGCGGCGCAGCGACGCGGCACCTCCGACGGTGGCGGCGCGCAGCGCCTCGTACGGGGTCATGCCCATCTCGCGCACGGCGAGCGCGAGGCAGAACGGGATCGACGACGTGTAGCTGCTGCCGGGGTTGCAGTCGCTCGCGAGGGCGACCGTGACGCCCGCGTCGAGGAGACGGCGCGCGTCCGGGTACGGGTGGCGCGTCGAGAACTCCACGCCGGGGAGGAGTCCGGCGACGGTGTCCGAGCCGGCGAGCGCGTCGACGTCGGCATCGGTGAGGTACGTGCAGTGGTCGACCGCGGCGGCCCCCAGCTCGCAGGCGAGCCGCACCCCGGGCCCGTACGACAGCTGGTTGGCGTGGACGCGCATCCCGAGACCGGCGGCGCCTCCGGCAGTGAGGACGGTGCGCGCCGCGTCGACGCCGAATGCGCCCTCCTCGCAGAAGACGTCCACCCAGCGCGCGTACGGGGCGCAGGCGTCGAGCATGGGGCCGGTGACGAGGTCGACGTACGCCTCGGGGCTGGTGCCGTCGGGGACGACGTGGGCTCCGAGGTAGGTGGTCTCTGCCGTGTGCCGAGAGGCGATCGCCAACGACCGCGCCTCGTCGGCGACGGTGAGCCCGTACCCGCTCTTGACCTCGACCGTCGTCGTGCCCTGGCGACGCATCTCCGCGAGGAGCCGGCGGACGTGGGCGTCGAGGACGTCGTCGGAGGCGCGCCGGGTGGCAGCGACGGTCGTACGGATGCCGCCGGCGGCGTAGGGCCTGCCGGCCATCCGCGCCTCGAACTCGCCCGCCCGGTCGCCTGCGAAGACGAGGTGGCTGTGGGAGTCGACGAAGCCGGGGACGACCGCGGCGCCGGCGACGTCGAGGACGTCGTCGGCGGCAGGTGCGGCGCCGGCGTCCCCGACCCACTCCACGCGCCCGTCGGCGACGACCAGTGCGGCGTCGTGGCGGACGGGGCGTTCGTCGTCCCAGGTGACGAGCTCGCCGACGTTCGTGACCAGGAGGCTGCTCACACGCGCTCCCAGACGGCGCTGACCGCGCGGCGCATCATCGCCGCCACGTCCTCGGCCTCGTACGGCAGGGCCTTCGGCGGCTCGACGTCTGCGGCCGTCGCCACCCAGAGGGGTTCGACCACGCCGCCGAGTCGTACGGAGTCGCGCAGCGTGACCGCGTCGGCATCGGCGAGCTCGGGGGCGAACCCGAGCGAGGCGTAGCCCGACCGGGTCGCCGCCTCCCCCAGCGCGGCGGCGTCCCACGCGCCGCGGGTGCCGGTCACCAGCCGCTCGTGCATCTCCACCGCCCTCGCCTCCGCGAACAGGTCGATCACCGTGTTGCTGTCCGACCCGAGCGTGAGGCGGGCGCCGGCCTCGCGCAACCGTACGGAAGGGCCGACGCCGTCGGCGAGCTCGGCCTCGGTCGTCGGGCAGAGGCACACGTACGCCGACGCGTCCCCGAGGGTGGCGACGTCCGCGTCGGTCAGGTGCGTGGCATGGACGGCAGTGGTGCGCGGGGTCCAGACGCCGGCCTCGGCGAGGAGCGCGACCGGGGTGCGGCCGGTCGCGGTGAGGCAGTCCGCGTTCTCCGCCGGCTGCTCGGACACGTGCACGTGCAGCGGGGCCTGCGGCAAGGCGGACGCGACGGTCGCGAGCTGGTCGGCCGGCACGGCACGGACGGAGTGGATCGCGGCGCCCACCACGACGTCGTCGGCGCCGACGTGGCGGGAGGCGAGGTCGTTCACGCGTTCCGCCCAGTCGTCCGCGTCGCCGTCGGAGAAGCGGTCCTGGACGCCCGCCGGCGCGCCCCCGAAGCCCGACGAGAGGTAGCACGTGTCGAGCAGGCAGATCCGCAGCCCGACCTCGCGCGCGGCGGCGATCAGTACCTCCCCGGTGGCGTTCGGGTCGTCGTAGGCGACCCCGTCGGGGCCGTGGTGCAGGTAGTGGAACTCCCCGACGACGCCGATCCCGGCGAGCCGCATCTCGGCGTACGTCGCGACCGCCAGGTCGTGCAGGAGGTCGGGGTCGAGGACGGCCGCGACGGCGTACATGCGGTCGCGCCAGCCCCAGAACGTGTCCCCTCCGACCTCTCGCCCCCGAAGCGCCCGGTGGAAGACGTGGCTGTGACAGTTCGCCAGCCCCGGGAACGTCGTCCGTTCGCTGGTCGAGTAGCCCGAGCCGCTGGGCGAGGGCGTATCGAGGCCACTCATGCCAGCTCCAGCACCGTGCGGACGAGCGCGTCGACGCCGGCCGCGCAGTCCGCGTCGTCGGCGTGCTCGTCCGGCGAGTGCGAGACGCCGGACGGGTTGCGGACGAACAGCATCGCGGTCGGGACGAAGGCGCTCAGGACCCCGGCGTCGTGACCGGCGCCGGTGGGGAGAAGCGGGGCGTCGAGGGCCGCCGCCAGCCGTGTCCGCAGGTCGTGGTCGAACGTGACGGCCGGGCTTGCGGACTCGACAGCGGCCTCGACCCGTACGCGCGAGGCCGACGCGGCCTCCCGGGCGTCGACGAGGATCGCGTCCAGCATGCGTGCGAGGACGGCGTCGTCGGCGGCGCGGGCGTCCAGCCACGCCGTCACGCGCGACGGGATCGCGTTCGCGCCGCCGGGCTCGACCTCGACGCGCCCGAACGTCGCCCGCGCCCCCTCCTCGTACGCACGGCGGGTCGCCGCGACCACGGTGGCCGCGTAGGCCGGCATCGGGTCGCGCCGGTCCGGCATCGGCGTCGTCCCGGCGTGGTCCGCACGCCCCTCGAAGTCGAGCCGCCAGCGGCCGTGCGGCCAGATCGCGGTCGCCACGCCCACCGCGTCGCCGGAGTGCACCAGCGAGCGACCCTGCTCGACGTGCAGCTCGACGAACGTGCCGACACGGTCGAGCCATGCGCTGCGGCCGAGCGTACGGGGATCGCGGCCCCGGGCGGTCAGGACCTCGGCGAGCGTCAGGCCGTCGCGGTCCTTGAGCGCGAGCGCGCGGGCGGGGTCGAGCGTGCCGGCCGCCAGCCGCGACCCGGCGCACGCGACGCCGAAGCGCGCTCCCTCCTCGTCCGCGAAGCACGCGACCGCGATCGGGCGCGACGGCGTGAAGTCGTCGGCGCGCAGGCGGTCGACGGCGGCAAAGGCGGAGACGACGCCGAGCGGGCCGTCGTACGCCCCGCCGTCCGGGACGGAGTCGAGGTGCGAGCCCAGCAGCAGCGCACTGCCTCCCTCGTCGGTTGAGCGAGCGTGCGAGTCGAAACCCCACCACGCCACCTGGTTGCCGTTGCCGTCCTCCTCGTACGCCATCCCCCGCGCGGCGGCCTCGCCCGCGAACCACTCGCGCAGCTCCATGTCGGCGTCGTTCCACACGTACCGGCGATAACCCCCCGTACGAGGGTCGCGGCCGATGCGCTCGATCGGAGCGAGAAGGTTCACGCCTCCTCCATCGGGATCCGCACGCCGCGCTCGGCCGCGACCTCGCGCGCCCGGTCGTACCCGGCGTCGACGTGGCGCATCACGCCCGTCCCGGGGTCGTTGGAGAGGACCCGCGCGATCTTCTCGGCGGCGAGGTCCGTCCCGTCGGCGACGACGACCTGACCCGCGTGGATCGAGCGGCCGATGCCGACGCCGCCACCGTGGTGCAGCGACACCCATGTCGCACCGGACGCGGTGTTGAGCAGCGCGTTGAGCAGCGGCCAGTCGGCGACCGCGTCGGAGCCGTCGGCCATCGCCTCGGTCTCGCGGTAAGGCGAGGCGACCGAGCCGGAGTCGAGGTGGTCGCGCCCGATGACCACCGGCGCGCTCAGCTCGCCCGAGGCGACCATCTCGTTGAACCGGAGCCCGGCGCGGTGGCGCTCTCCGTACCCGAGCCAGCAGATCCGGGCGGGCAGGCCCTCGAACTGAACCTTCTCCCCCGCCTGGACGATCCACCGGCGCAGCTGCTCGTCCTCCGGGAACAGCTCGAGGATCGCGCGGTCCGTCGCCGCGATGTCCGCCGGGTCGCCCGACAGCACCGCCCAGCGGAACGGGCCCTTGCCCTCGCAGAAGAGCGGCCGGATGTACGCGGGGACGAACCCGGGGAACGCGAAGGCGCGGTCGTACCCGCCCTGGCGCGCCTCGTCGCGGATCGAGTTGCCGTAGTCGAAGACCTCGGCGCCGGCGTCCATGAACCCGACCATCGCCTCGACGTGCTTGGCCATCGAGGCCCGCGCACGTCGCGTGAACTCCTCGGGGTCGCGCTGCGCCTCGGCGTGCCAGTCGGCGACGTCGATGCCCTCAGGGAGATAGCTGAGGGGGTCGTGAGCGCTGGTCTGGTCGGTGACGACGTCGATCTCGACACCGCGCGCGAGCAGCTCGGGGAAGACCGCCGCGGCGTTGCCGACGACGCCGACGGAGAGGGGACGGCGCTCCTTCTTGGCGGCGAGGACACGTTCGACGGCGTCGTCGAGGTGGGGCGTGTACTCGTCGAGGTAGCCGTGGTCGACGCGCCGCGCGAGCCGCGTCTCGTCCACGTCGACGACGAGCACGACGCCCTCGTTCATGGTCACGGCCAGCGGCTGCGCGCCGCCCATCCCGCCGCAGCCTGCGGTGAGGGTGAGGGTGCCGGCGAGGGTGCCGCCGAACTTCTTGCGCGCGACGGCGCCGAAGGTCTCGTACGTGCCTTGCAGGATGCCCTGCGTGCCGATGTAGATCCACGAGCCGGCCGTCATCTGGCCGTACATCGTGAGCCCCTCGGCCTCGAGACGTCGGAACTCCGGCCAGGTCGCCCAGTCGCCGACGAGGTGGGAGTTGGCGATGAGCACGCGCGGCGCCCAGGCGTGCGTACGGAACACGCCGACGGGCTTGCCGGACTGGACGAGCAGCGTCTCGTCGTCCTCCAGGGTGGTCAGCGTGCGCACGATCGCGTCGTACGCCTCCCAGCTGCGCGCGGCACGGCCCGTACCGCCGTAGACGACGAGGTCCTCCGGGCGCTCGGCCACCTCCGGGTCGAGGTTGTTCATGAGCATCCGCAGCGGAGCCTCGGTCTGCCACGAGCGGGCGGTCAGCTGCGTGCCCCTCGGGGCGCGGACGGTGGTCATCGTGCTGCCTCCTGTGCGGGTCCCGTACCCAGTCGGGGACGGAGGGTGTGCGTACGGACGAGGGTGACCGTGGCGTCGATCTCGGGGGCGAGGAACCGGTCGGGACCGGGCCCGGGGACGTGCTCGCGGAGCGTACGGAGCGCCGCGCCGGTCATCGGCGCGGGCGTGAGCGGCGCGCGCAGGTCGAGGCCGCGGGCGGCGACCATGATCTCGATCGCGAGCACCCGCGTGAGGGCGTCCACGCTGCGTCGGAGCTTGCGTGCCGCGGCCCAGCCCATCGACACATGGTCCTCCTGCATGGCGCTCGACGGGATCGAGTCGACGCTCGCCGGGACCGCGAGGCGCTTGAGCTCGGAGACGAGCGCGGCCTGCGTGTACTGCGCGATCATCGCGCCGGAGTCGACCCCCGGGTCGCCCGCGAGGAACGGCGGGAGGCCGCGGTTGCGCGCCACGTCCAGGAACCGGTCCGTACGACGCTCGCTGATGCCTGCGACGTCCGCGACCGCGATCGCGAGGAAGTCCGCGACGTAGGCCAGCGGGGCGCCGTGGAAGTTCCCGTGCGACGAGACCCGCCCGTCCGCGAGGACCGACGGGTTGTCGATCGCCGAGGCGAGCTCGCGTGCGGCGACCTGCGCCGCGTGGTCGAGGGTGTCACGGGCGGCGCCGTGGACCTGGGGGGTGCAGCGCAGCGAGTACGCGTCCTGGACCACGCCGTCGCCGTGCCGGTGGCTCGCCACGATCTCCGAGCCGGCGAGCAGCACCCGCAGGTGGGCGGCCGACGTCGCCTGGCCTGGGTGCGGTCGCAGGGCCATCAGCTCCTCCGAGAAGACCTGGTCGGTGCCGAGCTGGCCCTCGATGCTCATCGCGGCCGCGAGGTCCGCGGTGTCGAGCAGGGCCTGCAGGTCGTGCAGCGCGAGCACCAGCATCCCGAGCATCCCGTCGGTGCCGTTGATGAGCGCGAGCCCTTCCTTCTCGTGCAGCACGACCGGCGTGATCCCGTGCTCGCGCAGCGCGTCGGCGGCGGGGCGTACGACTCCGCTCCGGTCCGTCACCTCGCCCTCGCCCATCACGGCCAGCGCGCAGTGCGACAGCGGGGCGAGGTCGCCGGAGCAGCCGAGGCTCCCGTACTCGCCGACGACCGGGGTCAGCCCGGCGTTCAGCAGCGCCGCGTACGCCTCCGCGGTCTCCAGACGCACGCCGCAGTGCCCCTTGGCCATGGTCGAGAGACGCAGCAGCATGAGCGCGCGCACCACCTCGTCCTCGACCTGCGGGCCGGTGCCGGCGGCGTGCGAACGGACCAGGCTGCGCTGGAGCTCCACGCGCTTCTCGGGCGGGATGTGGCGTGTCGCGAGGGCGCCGAAGCCGGTCGAGACCCCGTACACGGGCTCCTCGGAGGCCGCCAGCGCCTCGACGTGGGTGCGCGCGGCCTTGATCGCGCTGCGCGCCTCTTCCGACAGGGCCACAGGGGCGCCCTCACGGGCGACGGCGACGACGTCCTCGGGCGCGAGCGGGCCGGGTCCGACGATGACGGTGTGCATGGGTCCATTCCAGGCCGTACGCGGGCGCACCCGCTACGCTGTCGAAGGCGTACCTGTCTCGGATCCGAGACATCTTCGCCCACGCGTGCGTACGAAGCGAGCGTTCCTGGGACGAAGCGCGCCCTGTAACCGTGGCTTCGTCCCCGGAACCGTGGCTTCGTGACGACGAGGAGGCAACCGGACATGGTCCGCCCAGTCCCCGCGGCGACGGCGACGCTGCGCGCGCTGCGGTTCCTCTCCGCGCAGCCCGTCCCCGTCCCGGCCAGCCGGATCGCCGCGGAGATCGGGCTGCCCCGGTCCTCGACGTACCACCTGCTCGCCGCGATGGCGGAGGAGGACTTCGTCGTCCACTACCCCGACGACCGCACGTGGGGGGTGGGGGTCGGCGCGTGGGAGGTCGGGCTGGCGTTCGCCCAGCAGGAGCCGCTCGCCCGCCTCGCACGGGTCCCCCTGGCACGGCTCGTCGACCGGCTCGGGCAGTCCGCGCACCTCGCCGTCCTCCACGGGTCCGACGTCCTGTACGTGCTCGAGGAACGGGCACCCGGCCGCCCGTCGCTGGTCACCGACGTCGGCGTACGCCTGCCGGCGCATCTCACCGCCTCCGGTCGCGCCCTTCTTGCGACGCTCTCGCGCCCTCAGGTGCGTGCGCTCTACCCGGACCCGGCGGCCTTCGTGACCCGGACCGACGTCGGCCCCCGTACGCCGACGCAGCTGCGGGACCTCCTCAGCCAGACGCGCCGGCGCGGCCACGCCACCGAGGACGGCGAGGTCACCCCGGGGTTCCGCAGCGTCGCGGTCGCGCTGGCGGCACCGTCGGTGCGCGCCGCCGTCGCCGTGACGTGGGAGTCCACGGCCGGCGTCGCCGAGACCGACGTCGTCGCTGCCGTACGGAGCACCGCCGCGACTCTCGACCGGCGCCTGCACGCGCGCTGACGTACGCCCTACTGGCCCGTACGACCGTCGATGCACTCGCGGAGGAGGTCGGCGTGACCGACGTGCCGGGCGTACTCCTCGATCATGTGCACGAGCACCTCGCGCAAGGCGATCTCGCCGCGCGCGGTGCTCGCGGCGAGCATCCCCAGGTCGTCGGTGGCGGCGACGAGCTCGTCGGCGTTGGCGACCTCGTCCTCCCACCGACGCCACGCGTCGGCCACCACCTCGTCGTCGGCGACCGCGCCGTTGAAGTCGGCGTCGCGGTCCTCCGCGGTCCGGTAGTGGCGAGGCGCGTCCTCATCGGCCATCACCTGCCGGAACCACGTCCGCTCGACGTCGGCCATGTGGCGTACGAGCCCCAGCAGGGACAACGTCGACGGCGGGACCGAACGGCGGGCCATCTGCTCGGCGTCGAGCCCGTCGCACTTCATCTTCAGCGACAACCGGTAGGCGCGGAGGTAGTCCAACAACGTCTCTCGCTCGCCGACCAGCGGCGCATCGGGCTCACGCGGGTCGTCCTGGGGGTCGACCCACATGTCCGGTGCCTGGCGTTCGGTGCTCATGCGAGGCAGTCTGCCAGCCACCGGTGCCACGGCCACCACGCGCGGGAAGGACCCTATTCGTCCACCCAGAACCCGCGGCTGCCGAACCACCCGCCGTACGACTCGTACGCCGAGCCGGTGCCTCCTCGCGCCCCGAGATAGCTGTCGACGACGGCGACGCCGAGGTCTTCCAGCTCGGGAGCGACGACGCGCCCGTCGACGCGCCGCGCCATCTGCTCGATGAAGCGCGCGAGCCCTGGATCCTCGCCGAGCCGGAAGAACGTCGTCTGCGCACCGAGGCGACCCACGTCGTCGAGCGCCCGGACCGTGTGCGCGACCGTCCGGGGCGACGGTGGATACGTGAAGAAGACCTCGCCGTCGGGCTCCAGGTGCGAGGTCGGCTCACCGTCGGTGACGACGAGCAGCACCGGCTGGGCCGACGGGTGCTTGCGGAAGTGCCGGTGCGCGAGAAGCAGCGCGTGGTGCAGGTTGGTGCCCTTGTCCCACTTCGCGTCGAGGGCCGTGAGCTGGTCGATGTCCATGACCTCGGCGTACGGGCCGAACCCGACGAGCTGCAGGTGGTCGCCACGGAAGCGGCTCTGGATCAGCGTGTGGAGGGCGAGCGCGGTGCGCTTCATCGGCACCCAGCGTCCGTCCATCGCCATCGAGAACGACGTGTCGACCAGCAGGGCGACGGCCGCCTGCGTCCGCGCCTCGGTCTCGCTCACCTCCACGTCGCGGATGTCGAGGCGGACACCGGTGCGCGGATCGCCGCCCTCGGCCGTCGTACGGAGTACGGCGTTCGTCACGGTCTTGGTCACGTCCCACGGTTCGGTGTCACCGAAGGCCCACTCCCTCGAACCGCCGGAGAGCTCGCCTGCGGCCCCTGCCCGGCGGAGGTCGCGCGCGCCCTGGCGACCGGACATCCGGTTCGCGACGTCACGCAGCAGCGACCGTCCGAGCTGGCGGATCGCCTTCGGGGACAGCCGCAGCCCGCCGTCGGTGCCCCGCTTGAGAGACCCGCTCTCGCGCAGCGCGCGCTCGAGCTCGGCGAGCGCGCGGGCGTCGACCGCGGCGTCCTCACCGAGGAGCTCGCCGAGCTTGTCGAGGTCGATGTCGCTCATCCGCGCGCCGGGGTAGGACTGCGAGAGCTGCTCGCCGAGGGAGTCGAGGTCCGCCAGCTCCTGCAGTACCCCGGTCCCGTCACCGAGACCGAGCCCCTGCTCGCCGTCGAACCGCTCCGATCCTGTCCAGTCCTCCCCGGGCCGCAGCGCCTGGAGATTCGCGTCGAGCTGGCCCAGGGCGTCCTGCAGCTCGGGGCTGCCGAAGGCCTGGGCCGACAACGCCATCAGCTCGTCGCGCTGCTCGGGCGTCATGGAGTTGAGCATCCGCTGCGCGGCCGCCGAGCGGGCAGCGAGCGTGTCGATGAGCTCGTCGACGGACTGCGGGTTCTCCGGGAAGAAGTCGCCGTGCTTGTCCATGAAGTCGCGGAACTGCTCCTCGGTGTCCTCCCCGCGCCGGTGGGCCGCGAGGAGCTCGTTGAGGTCGCGCACCATCTCGGCGACCGCCTCGCGGTCGGCCTCCGTGGCGTTCTCCAGCGCCTCCTTCATGCCGGCGAACCGCTGGTCCAGCAGCTCGCGTCCGAGCAGGTCCTTGATGCGCTCGAAGTCCTCGCGCGCCTGCGCGCTGCGCCAGGAGTAGTCCGACAGCTCCGACACCGCGGCCGCCGGGGACGACGGCAGGTTCTCGATGCGCATCTCGGCGAACCGCGCGTCGTCGTCGAGGTCGCGGGCGAGCTGCTTGCGCTCCTCCAGCACCGCGCGGTCGAGGAGCTCGCGCACCTCGCGCAGCGTGCCGTCGAGGTCGTGCTGCTCGAGCAGGCTGCGTCGACGCTGCGCGACGCGTCGCGCGAGGTCGTCGAGACCCGTACGACTCTCGGTGCCGCGTCGCAGCACCTCCCGCATCGCGTGCTCGGGCGAGTAGCCGGCCATGACGTCCTCGCCGATGGCCTCGAGCGCCTCGGCGATGTCGACGGGCGGAGCCAGAGGGTCTCCGCCGGCGTACCGGCCGTACCGGCTGTCGCGCCTGCTCATCCGTAGACCGTCTCTCCTCCGCCCGAGTCCTTCCCGATCTTGCGTGCCAGGAAGAGCCCTTCGAGGGCGAGCTCCAGCGCGCTCGCCCGCTCACCGTCGCCGTCGGCTCCGAGCCGGTCCATCACCTCGTCGTAGAGGTCTGACTCCCCCAGCACGGGGAGCCCGGAGAGGAAGTCGTTCGCGGTCACCTGCTCGCCGGTGGTCACCGTCGCTCCAGAGGCGAACGCCTCGACCAGGAGCGCGAAGTCGATGCCGCGCAGCCGGTGCCGCACGGTCTCGGCGGTGGCCGTACGGAGGACGTGCTCGAGGATCGCCCGCTCACGCCCCTCCTCACCGGTCTCGAACTCGACCTTGCCACCCAGCACGTCCACTGCCGTCTCGAGGTCGACGACACGGGCGACGGCGTCGTCCTCACCGCCGACCGTCGCGCGGTGCAGGGCCGCGGCGGCGACCGTCTCGGCACCGGCGATCGAGAAGCGGGCGGACACGCCCGAGCGCTGGTCGACGGCCTGCGACTCCCGCAGAGCCCGCGTGAAGCGCGCCATGATCTCCAGCAGGAAGTCGGGCACGGTCGCGACCAGCGCCGCCTCCTGGCGGATCACGGCGATCTCGTCCTCGAGCTCCAACGGGTAGTGGGTACGGATCTCGGCACCGAAGCGGTCCTTCAGCGGCGTGATGATGCGCCCGCGGTTCGTGTAGTCCTCCGGGTTGGCGGTGGCGACCACCATGACGTCGAGCGGGAGCCGCAGGACGTATCCGCGGATCTGGATGTCGCGCTCCTCCATCACGTTGAGCATGGCGACCTGGATGCGTTCGGCGAGGTCGGGCAGCTCGTTGATCGCGACGATGCCGCGGTGGGAGCGCGGCACGAGCCCGAAGTGGATCGTCTCCGGGTCACCGAGCGACCGTCCTTCGGCGACCTTCATCGGGTCGACGTCGCCGATGAGGTCGGCGACGCTCGTGTCGGGGGTGGCAAGCTTCTCCGCGTACCGCTCGTCGCGGTGGCGCCAGGCCACGGGCAGGTCGTCGCCGAGCTGGGCGGCACGCCGACGTGCGACCGGCGTGATCGGCTCGTACGGGTGCTCGCCGAGCTCGGACCCCTCGATGACGGGCGTCCACTCGTCGAGGAGCCCCGCGAGGGACCGCAGCAGGCGGGTCTTGCCCTGGCCGCGCTCGCCCAGGAGGACCACGTCGTGCCCGGCGAGGAGCGCACGCTCGAGCTGAGGGATGACCGTGTCGTCGAGGCCGTGGAGGCCGGGCCAGGGATCGCGCCCCTCGCGCAGGGCGGCGAGGAGGTTGTCTCGGACCTCGTGACGGAGGGACTTCTGGATGTGGCCGGAGGCGCGAAGCTCGGCGACCGTGCTGGGTGCAGGCGCATTCACTCCTCCACGCTAGTCCGGCGTGGCCAAGATCACCGACGACCGTTCGCTGACGGCGGACAGAAGCCCGGCGACGACAAGGACGCGCTCAGGCGGCTCCCGTCCTCCACACTGGGTCTCATGGGGGCGACGAGGCGGCGGTTCTCGATCGGTGCCGCCGTCGCGAACGGGATCGACCGGGGGTTCGTCGCGTTCTCGGCGCTGGCGGCGGCGTGGTTCGCCTACCTGCTGCTCGTCGAGGGGGCGCGGCCGGGGTGGCAGTCCGGCCTGCTGGTCGTCTTCTGGCTGTTCGTCGCCTACCTGCTGCTCCCCCGGCTCCACCGGATCTTCACGCAGATCTACGTCCCGGGCTACTTCATCGGCCGTGCCCGTACGCCGGACGGCCGCCTGGGCGACCCCGTCAACCTGGCCTTCCGCGGTCGCGAGCAGCAGATCCACCAGGCGATGGTGCGGGGAGGGTGGACGCGTGCCGACGACCTCGACCTGCGCTCCGGACGGCGCATCGTCACGTCGACACTGAGCCGCCGCAGCTACGCCGCTGCCCCGGTGAGCCCGCTCGTGCTGTTCGACCACCAGCAGGACTTCGCGTACGAGCGCGAGGTGGACGGCAGCCCTTCGCAGCGCCACCACGTCCGGTTCTGGCGGTGCCCGGAAGGGTGGAAGCTGCCCGGCGGGTTCTCCGCGGACTGGCTCGCCGCGGCCACGTACGACCGCAGCGTGGGCCTGTCCACGTTCACCCTCCAGATCACCCACAAGGTCGCCCTCGACACCGACGTCGAGCGCGACTTCGTCCTCACGTCGGTCCGCGGCGCGGAGCCCGCCGTGTCGGTGAGGGTGATCGAGGACTTCTCCACCGGCTACCACGCCCGCAACGGCGGGGGCGACGCGATCGAGACCGACGGTGACCTGCCCGTCGTCGACGTCACCGCGGTCGACGCGCCCCCCGAGCCGCCCGCCGTGACGACGCCGGGCGGACGGTCCGGGCCCCCCGCGCCGACCGTCTTCGGAGCCGGCGTCGCCGCCCTGCGGTCGTTGGGATACCTCGTCTCCGTCGTCGTCGCCGTGCTGGCTCCCGACGTGGTCGCCGAGGTCGCCACCCGCGCCGGCGCGGACGTGTCGACCCGCGACATCGAGGCCGCCGCGCGATGGGGGGCGGCCGGGCTCGCCGTCTACGGCCTCATCGACCTCGTGCTGGCCGTGGCCGTGCTCCGCGGGGGCAACCTCGCCCGACTCGTCCTGATGTCGCTGTGCGCCGTGGCGACGGTGACGGCGTTCGTCGCCGACGTCGGAGGCGACCAGCCGGTGACGCTGACGCACCTGCCGACGGTGGGCGTCAACATCCTCGTCATCCTCGCGCTGACGAGTCCGCGCTCGCGCGCGTACGCGACGCAGGACGTCAGCGCGCGGGCAGCACCTCGGTCATCACGCGCTGGACGTTCCCGCCCATGACTGCGGCGATGTCGGCGTCGCTGAAGCCGCGGTCGACGAGCTCCTGGGTCAGCACGGCGAGGTCGGCGGTGTCCCAGCCGACGGCGACCGAGCCGTCGTAGTCGCTGCCGAGGCCGACGTGCGCGATCCCGACGAGGTCACGCACGTGCACCATCGCGTCGACGACAGCCTTCGCGGTGGTGTCGCACACGGCACCGTCGAAGTAGCCGATGCCGACGACGCCACCGGTCGCTGCGACGCCCCGGATCTCGTCGTCGGTCAGGTTGCGGTTGACCTTGCAGGTCGCCTGGACGCCGCCGTGGCTCGACACGACGGGCTTGGTGGCGCGGGCGAGCATCTCCGCGACCGCGGGGTGGCTGGCGTGGGCGACGTCGACGATCATGCCGAGGCGTTCCATCTCGTCGAAGACCTCACGCCCGAGGTCGGTCAGCCCGTCCTTCTCCTCCCCGTGCATCGAGCCCGCGACCTCGTTGTCGAAGAAGTGGGTGAAGCCCGCCATCCGGTGGCCGGCGTCGTACAGACGCTTGAGGTTGTCCGCATCCCCTTCGAGGGACTGCAGGCCCTCCAACGAGAGCAGTGCCCCGGTGACGTCCTTGCCGGCCGCGCGGTCGGCGACGAGCGTCGTGAGGTCCTCGCGCGTACGGACGATGCGCAGGGCGCCGTCGGAGCGCTTCTCGGCGTCGCGGAGCTTCTCGGCGTGGTACATCGACCGCTCGAAGATCGAGCTCCACGTCCGTGGCGGCTGGAGCTGGGCGAACGTCAGCAGCGTGATGTTGTCGGTGTCGGCGCTGTTGGAGTCGAAGTTCTGCCCCTTCGGCGACTTGCTGACCGACGAGAACACCTGGAGGGCGACGTTGCCCTCCTGGAGCCTCGGCAGGTCGACGTGTCCTCGCTCGCTGCGCTCGAGCAGGTCGCGCTTCCACAGCAGGGTGTCGGAGTGCATGTCGAGGATCGTGAGGGAGTCGTGCAGCTTCTGCGTCTCGGCGGTCACCTCGGGCTGCGGTCCCTCGACGATCTCGTTCATGCTGCGCTCGACGATGCCCGGCGCGAGGGTGAAGAACGCGACCGCGGCGAGCACGAGGAGCACGAGGAGGGTGACGAGCACACGCTTGGTCTTGACGAAGCGACGGCGGCTCGGTGCGGGCTCCGAGGCAGCGGGAGACGACATGGGGGTCCTTCCGTGGCGGGCGTCACACCGTACCTGTCTCTGACAGCGACGCTGTCACCCGGCCTCGCCCCGCGGGGACGTACGCTGTGGCCGTGATCTCGCACCTGCCGACAGGTCCCCGCGCGTGAGCGCCGGACTGGCCGCCCTCCTCGACGACATCGCCGCGCTCGCCAAGCTGGCTGCAGCCTCGATCGACGACGTCGGTGCGGCTGCCGGACGTGCCAGCACGAAGGCAGCCGGAGTCGTCGTCGACGACGCCGCGGTCACCCCGCGGTACGTCCAGGGGCTCAGACCTGAGCGCGAGCTGGCGATCATCAAGAAGATCGCGATCGGCTCGCTGCGCAACAAGCTCGTGTTCATCCTCCCCGTCGCGCTGCTGCTCAGCCAGTTCGCGCCGTGGCTGCTCACCCCGATCCTCATGGTCGGTGGCACCTACCTCTGCTACGAGGGCGCGGAGAAGATCTGGGAGAAGGTCTCGGGCCACCACGGTCCCGACGTCCCCTCGTCGTCGCAGGGGCCCGTCGAGGAGAGCAAGGTCGTCTCAGGCGCCATCACGACCGATTTCATCCTGTCGGCCGAGATCATGGTGATCGCCCTCAACGAGGTGGCCGACGAGCCGTTCGTCTCGCGTGCCGTGATCCTCGCGGTCGTCGCGATCGCCATCACGGCGCTCGTCTACGGCGCTGTCGGTCTCATCGTCAAGATGGACGACATCGGACTGTCTCTGGCCGCCCGCAGCTCCGCCTTCTCGCAGAAGGTCGGCCGGTTCCTCGTCCGCGCGATGCCGGTCGTCCTCGGCACGCTGTCGATCGTCGGCGTCGCCGCGATGCTCTGGGTCGGCGGCCACATCCTGCTCGTCGGCGTCGACGACCTCGGATGGCACGGCTTGTTCGACGCCGTGCACCACCTCGAGGAGATCGTGCACGACGCCGTCCCGGGTGCGGGCGGAGTCCTGCCGTGGCTGGTCAACACCGCCGCCTCGGCACTGCTCGGTCTCGTCGTCGGCGCCGTCGTGGTCGCCGTCAGGCACCTGCTGGGGCGCCGCAAGAAGCACTGACGGCCGCAGGTCACGCCGGTCGTACGCTCAGCGTATGCCGTGGCGTCAGCGTGAGCTCCAGGCCTTGGGGCATCAGCGTCAGCCGCTCGTCGATGCTCAGCTCGTACGACGGGTCGCCGACGAGGTCGTAGCGGTGCAGGATCCGCGCCAGCGCCATCGTCGCCTCGTGCACCGCGAACTGGCGCCCGATGCAGGCGCGCTCACCGGTCCCGAACGGCTTGGCCGTCCCCGCGAGCCGCGGCCTGGGGCGTTCGGGCTCGAAGTCGTCGGCCGTCTCGCCCCACACCGCCGGGTCGCGCTGGACCAGCGGGAGGAACACGAGCGCCCAGTCGTCGGGCGTCATCGTCCAGCGGCCGCCGAGCGTCGTCGTCTCGCGCGGGCTGCGCGCGTAGCCGGGAGCCGTCGGCCACAGGCGCAACGACTCGTCGAGCACCTTGCGGAGGTAGCGGAAGCGCGCCACCTGCTCGTACGACGGGGTCGCGTCGGGGTCGGCACCGAGGATCGCGTCGGTCTCCGCCTGTGCCTTGGCCATCGCCTCGGGATGGCGCAGGAGGTAGTAGAGCGCGAACGACAGCGCACCGGAGGTCGTCTCGTGGCCGGCGACGAGGAACGTCAGGATCTGGTAGCGGATGTTGGCGTCGCTCAGCCGTTCGCCGGTCTCGGGGTGGGCCTGGTCGAGCATGATGCCGAGCAGGTCGTCGCCACCGGTGGCCGGCGACCGCCGCCGCGACGCCACGATGTCGTCGAGGAACCGGTTGACGTACGACAGCTGGTCGGCGTGCTTGCGGTCCAGGCGCCGCTCGAGGATCCGCGCCCCGGGCAGCGCGCCGATGACGCCCTTGCGCCGCCCGAGCGTCAGCGCGGTGACCATGCCCTCGACGAACGGGTGGACCTCTCGGGTGGTGAACGAGCCGAACGCCTGGCTGAACCCCGTACGACCGATGGTCTCCAGCGTCAGGCGTGTCATGTCCGCGGAGACGTCGATGCGGCCCGGACCTTCGTCCCACACCCCGAACAGCTCGTCGAGCGTCTCGGCCATCACGGGGTGGTAGCGCTGCATCGCCTGCTTGGTGAACGCCGGGACCAGAAGGTCGTGCGCGAGCCGCCAGTTGGGCTCGTCGTTGTACGCGGTGAAGAGCCCGTCGCCGGCGATGCCGCGCAGGCCGTCGAGCGCCGGCGAGTTCGCCTTGACGAACCGCTTCTCGTCGTTGAGCTCGGCGGCGAGCTCCGCGCTGGTCACGAACACGAACTTCTGCCCGAAGACGACGATCTCGAAGATCGGCCCGAGGCGGCGGTGGTGCTCGAGGATGTACTGGACGGGACGGTCGGGATCCATGCTCTCCGCGTCCTTCATCCAGCGCCGACGCCCGGCAGGATGAGGGAACGTGTGTCCGGACCAGGCGTTGCGCATCGGTAACTCCTTGTTGCACGTCGGTTCAACAAAGACTGAACCGCTACTGAACGCGTGTCAAGTAGTGTTCGCCGCATGGCGTCCCGCACGAGGCTCTCTCCGGAGCAGCGCCGCGCGCAGCTGCTGCAGCTCGGTGCGCAGCTCTTCGCGACCCAGCCGTACGAGGACGTCCACATCGAGCGGGTCGCGGAGATGGCGTCGGTGTCGCGAGGGCTGCTCTACCACTACTTCCCGACGAAGCGCGCGTTCTTCGCCGCGCTCCTCGCGCAGGCCGCCGACCAGCTCGCGGAGGCCACGACGCCCAAGCCGGACGTCAGCCCGCGCGAGCAGCTGCTCGCGGGCGTCGAGAACTACCTCCGCCACTGCGCCGCCAACCGGCTCGGGGTGAGCACCATCCACCGCGGAGCAGCCAGCGGCGACCCCGAGATCGAGTCGATCCTCGAGCGCTCGACGCGCCAGCACGAGGAGCGCATCCTCACCGTCCTCGCTCCCGGAGCCGAGCCACACCCGCTGCTGGTCCTGGCCGTCCGCGGCTGGCTGCTGCACCTGCGCACCGTCGGGCACGAGTGGGCGACGACCGCCGCCGACGTCCCGCTCGACGACGTTCGCGACATGTGCGCCGGAGCCCTCGTCGGCGCACTCGTCGCGCTGCCGGCCGCCGCTCAGCCGTCCGAGCTCGGGTCGCTGCTCGCCGACTGAGCGCGTGCGGCTACGCCAGCCGCCGGTAGTCGAGGAGCAGGCTGCCGCTCGGTGCGGCGACGGACTTCTCGAGCTGCCAGCGCTGCGGCTCGGCGAACCCGTCCCAGAGCCGCCTCCCCTCCCCCACGGCGACGGGGGTCACGACGAGCCGCAACGCGTCGACGAGGTCGGCGTCGAGCAGCGACCGGGTCAGCGCGAGGCTGCCGTGGATCCCGATGTCGCCGCCATCCTCCTTCTTGAGGACGCGCACGGCGTCCTCGAACGGGCCGTCGACGACCGTCGTCGCGGCCCAGTCGGGCGCGAACGGCTCCGACGCGGCGACGTACTTCGGGACGGTGTTGATGAACGACGCGAACGGCTCGTGGTCCGAACCCGGCCAGTACGTCGACCACTCGTCGTACATGCGGTGCCCGAGCAGCACCGCGTCCTGCGTGCCGATCACGCGCCGCAGGTTGTCGTACATGACGTCGTCGAACTCGAGGACGTACCGGTCAGGTGACTCGGCGACCCCGTCCAGCGAGAGCAGCATGTAGGCGACGACGTTGCGCATGGGTTCCTCCGTACGGTCGGTGGTGACAGGCTTGTGGACCCCACCCAGCCCTCGAACTCATCGGCGTCCTACCGGGCACCGTCGCCGTCGGGGCGGAGCCGTGCAGCCAGGTACGCGAGGATCTCGTCGCGCGCCTGCACGGTGGGGTGCCCCTCCTCGTCGACCAGGTGCGCGGTCACCACGCTGTGGGGCGTGCCGACCACGTCGCGGAAGAACGGCGGCGGCTCGGGGTTCGCGACCCCGCCGTCCAGGACGCGACCGTCGAACCGGTCGCCCAGCAGCTTCCGGTACGCCGCGAACCGCTGGCCTGTGCACCACCGGTCGTTGTCGAAGCGGTACGCGAGCGCGCTCAGGTCGTCCCGGTCGAAGCGCTCCCGTACGGCGTCGGCGTCCTCGGGCGAGATCTCCAGCACCGACGGGTCGTCCAGCGGGAGCGACGGCTGCCCCAGCACCGGGGCGATCACCGACGTCTCCAGCGTCATCGTCAGCGCGAAGTTGCCGGTGAAGCACATCCCGACCGTCCCGACCCCCGGTCCGCCGCACTCCGAGTGCGCCTGCCGCGCGAGCGCCCGTAGCCACCGGACGACCGGGCTGGTCCCGCCACCGGCGAACGCGCGGAACTCCGCGCTGACGCACGCCCGCTTCATCACCGCCGTGCCGTCGTCCGCGGTGGGGACGGCGCCGTCGGTCCCGAACAGCGAGGGGACGTAGACGGTGAACCCCGCCTCGCGCACCCAGCGCGCGAAGCGCAGCACGTCCGGGCTGATCCCCGGCATCTCCGGCATCACGACCACCGCCGGCCCCTCGCCGGCCACGTGCACGACCTTCTCCGTGCCCTCCGCGGCGAACCTCCGCCGCGTGAACCCGTCCAGCACGCCTGCCTGCCCCTCGATGTCCGTCATCGGGCCTCCTCTGCTCGTCGATCCCCCATCGTCGAGGGGGCGAGACAGACCAGAACACCGGCGGGATCGCCATGATCCGGGCTAATCTCGCCAGATGACGGAGTCCTTGCGCGTCGGCGTGCTCGCGTACCCGGGGTGCTTCGGGTCCGAGGTCTTCGGCGTCCTCGACCTGCTGGCGATGGGGGCGCACGTGTCCGCGGCGCACGGTGGAGCAGAGACGCCCTTCATCACGTCTGTCGTGTCGCCGCGACGCCGCGTGCTCGCCGCGGGCGACGTGCCCGTCGGCGTACGCCCGCTGCACGAGGCCGACGTGCTCGTCGTGCCCGGCTTCGCGCTCGCGCCGTCGCTCGACCTGGACGCGCGGCTGGGGGCGCTCGGGCCTGAGGTCGCGGCGATCCGTGCGCACGCGGAGTCCGGGCGCGCGCTCGTGTCGATCTGCGTCGGCGCCTTCCTCCTGGGTGAGGCGGGGGTGCTCGACGGACGCCGCGTGACGACGTCCTGGCTGTTCGCCGACGCGCTCGCACGTCGCTGTCCGCGTGCGGACGTCGACGCGCGCGTCCTGGTGGCCAACGACGACGGCGTCACGACGACCGCCGGCTTCACCGCGATGTACGACTTCGTCCTCGACCTCGTCGGCCGTCACTGCGGCCCGTCCGTCGCCCGCCGCACCGCCCGGCTCGCCCTCGTCGACGACGCACGTGCCACCCAGGCGCCGTACGTCGACGCTGCGCTGCTCCCGGCGACGGGCGGCAGCTTCGCGGCTCGGGTCGAGCGCTGGCTCGACCGGCGGCTCGACGCGCCGTACGACCTCGCTGTGCTCGCCGACGCCTTCCACACCAGCACCAGGACGATGCTGCGCCGCTACAAGGCCGAGGCGGGCCGCAGCCCGCTCCGCCACCTCCAGGAGGCCCGCGTCCGCCGCGCCCAGCACCTGCTCGAACGCACCGGCCGGACGTGGAACGAGGTCGTCCGCGACGTCGGCTACCGCGACCCGGCGGCGTTCGCGCGGCTGTTCAGCCGCCACGTCGGCGTCGGGCCCGGTGAGTACCGTGCGACGTTCGGACAGTCGCTCAGCTGAGCCGACCGCGGGCCCGCACGACCTGGGCGGCGAGACCGTCGAGGACGGTGGGCAGGTCCGCGTCCACGACGAGAGCGTCGACCAGGCTCCGGCGCATGAAGGCGGCCTCGGCGATCCGGTCCAGCATCGCGACGAGCGGGTCCCAGAACCCGTCGGGGTTCAGCACGCCCAACGGCTTGGCGTGGAGCCCCAGCGTCTGCCAGGTCCACACCTCGAACATCTCCTCGAGCGTCCCGAGACCGCCGGGCAGCACGAGGAACGCGTCCGACCGCGCCGTCATCATCGCCTTGCGCTCGTGCATGGTGCCGACCACGTGCATCTCGAGCCCGGGCTCGTCCCTGCGCCCCCACTCACGGTCGACCATGAAGGTCGGGATGACGCCGCAGACACGTCCTCGATGGTCCAGCACTCCTCGCGAGAGTGCTCCCATCAGACCGCTGCCTCCCCCGCCGTACACGACCTCGATGTCACGCTCGGCGAGCTGCGTCCCCACCTCGTACGCGCACTCGACCAGCGCAGGGTCGTTGCCGTCGCTGGACCCGAGGAAGACGCCGAGGCTCGCGAGAGGGCGGGACGCGGATCGCTGCATCCCCGGATCGTACGGGTCGGCCGACCCGAACTCACCCTCGGTGAGTGAGGCCGACCCACCCTGCGCTGGGGCAGGGTGAGGCATGGCTGCCTGGATCGGGACTGTGCTCTACCTGCTCGACCTCACGATCAAGGTGGTCGCGCTCGGTGTGGTGCCGCGCAACCGGAGGCCGTCCAGCGGGATGGCGTGGCTGCTGCTGATCCTCGTGATCCCCTTCGTCGGGCTCCTGCTCTTCCTCATGCTCGGCAGGACCTCGCTCGGCCGGCGGCGCCACGCCCAGCAGGCCGAGGTCAACGCCGAGGTGGCCGCCCGTACCGCGCCCGTGCCGACCCTGGACGCCGACTTCGACGGGCCCGCGTACGTACGCTCCGCCGCAGCGCTCAACCGCAACCTCGGGGCGCTCCCTGCGATGCCGGGGAACGCCGTCACGCTGTTCCCCGGGTACGAGGAGAGCATCGCGGCGATGACGGCGGAGGTCGCTCGCGCCGAGACGTCGGTGCACGTGGAGTTCTACATCAGCGCCTGGGACGAGGTCACCTCGCCGTTCTTCGAGGCGCTCGTCGCCGCGCACGAGCGCGGGATCAGTGTCAGGTTCCTCTTCGACCACCTCGGGTCGCGAGGGATCCCGGGATACCGGGACTTCCTCGCGCGGCTCGACGCGGCCGGCCTCGACGCGCACGCCATGCTCCCCATCCGGCCGCTGAAGGGACAGTGGCGTCGCCCCGACCTGCGCAACCACCGCAAGATCCTGGTCGTCGACGGCACGGTCGCGTTCACCGGCTCGCAGAACCTCATCGAGCCGGGCTACGACAAACCGAAGAACCACAAGGCCGGTCGCGAGTGGGTGGAGCTGATGGCGCGCGTCGAGGGACCTGCGGCGACGGCGCTGAACGTCCTGTTCGCGACCGACTGGTACACGGAGACCGGCCAGCGGCTCGACGCCGAGGTCAGCACGCTCGCCCCGCCTGCCGGCAAGGTCGACGCTCAGGTGATCCCGAGCGGGCCGGGGTTCGTCACCGAGAACAACCTGCGCCTCTTCACCACGCTCATCTACTCCGCCCAGCGGCGCCTGTCGCTCACCAGCCCGTACTTCGTCCCCGACGAGTCCCTCCTCTACGCGGTGACGACCGCGGCGCAGCGCGGAGTCGACGTCGAGCTGTTCGTCAGCGAGCAGGGCGACCAGTTCATGGTGTTCCACGCCCAGCGCTCGTACTACGAGGCGCTGCTGCGTGCCGGGGTGCGGATCTACTTCTACCCCGCCCCCGCGATCCTCCACGCGAAGTTCTTCAGCGTCGACGACGACGTCGTCGTCCTCGGCTCGAGCAACATGGACATGCGGTCGTTCGCCCTGAACTACGAGGTCTCGCTGATGATGCTCGGTCCCGGCATCGTGTCGGAGGTCCGCAAGGTCCAGGACGCCTACCGCAGAGTCGCCAAGGAGCTCACGCTCGACGAATGGCTCGCCCGCGGGCGCACCTCCGCGTACGTCGACAACGTCATGCGCCTGACCGCTGCCTTGCAGTGACCTGCCGTACGGCGATCCAGGTCGGCGCCGGGGTCGCCATCCGGGTCGTCGGCGTCCCCGTCGGTCCTGCGGCGCCGAGCGCGTACGAGGCGATCGTGCCGGACCGCTCGCCGGCGACGAGGAGAAGGTCGAGGTCGTCGACGCACGCGAAGTGGCGCGGCCACCCGGCGCCTGCCGGCACCTCGGCGACGCGGTCCAGCGCGGGCGTACGGGCGTCGAAGACGGCGAGCGTGTCCGGGCCGCGGTTGGAGACCAGGACGTGGGACCCGTCTGGGGTGTTGACGAGCTGCGCGGGGAAGGTCGGCTCGTGGCCGGCCGTCGTCGCGACCTCGGTCACGACCTCCGCCGGCGCCGCGTCGCCGCCACCCGCGGGCAGCCGCACGTGCAGCAAGGTCGCGGACAGCTCGCCGGCGACCAGCATCCCGTCGCCGCCGGGATGCGCGAGGGCCTGACGGGGGCCGGTCCCGGGCGGGAGCGTCCATGCCTCCCCCGCCTCGAGCCGGCCGTCGCCGGTGACCGTCAGCGTGGTGATCCGGTCGGTCCCGAGGTCGACGCACATCAGCGCCTCCCTCGACGCGTCGGGCGCAGCGATCATGTGCGGGTGCGGCGCGTCCTGCCGGTCGGCGTCCGGCCCCGAGCCCTGCATCGGCAGGGAGTCGGCCGTCGCGCGCGGCCGCCCGTCCGACGCCAGCGCCACCAGCGTGACCGTGCCGCCCACGTAGTCGGCCGTGAGCAGCCACCGTCCGTCCGGCGTGACAGCGGCGTGGCACGGCGCCGCGCCCGTCGTGGCCGTCCCGAGGACACGCATCTCGCCCGACTCGGCGACAGCGACCGCGGTGACGCCGCCCGCGAGAGTCTCGTTCGTCGCGTAGGCGACCGGAAGGGTCGGGTGCCAGACCACGCACGACGGCGACTCCATCGCCAAGGAGTGCAGCGGCTCGACCACCCCGTCGCTCGCCAGCCGCACGGACTGCAGGCCCGGCACTCCGTCCGTGGTGTAGCACCCGAGGAGGGCCAGCTGCGTCGTCACGCACGGGACCCTACCGCGCCCAGCCGACCACCTCGCCTGCTCCGTCGGCCGGTGTTGAGCACGGCGCAGCAGAGCAGGAGCACGGCGCCGCAGAGCCCCACCGCGTGCAGGGCGTCCGTCCCTGCGAGGGTCAGTGCCTCCAGGATCGACTCGCGGTCGGGCGAGCCTTCCGCAGCGGCACGGGCCTCGGCCATCGTCTCGCCGCCGGTCGGTCGCAGCGCCAGCACGAAGACCGCGGTGGCGAGACTGCCCACCGCGGCGAACCCCAACGACGAGCCGACGTGGTTGCTCGTCTCCGCGAGCGCGGCCGCCCGCCCCGCCGCTGACGGCGGCGCGCCGGAGACCACCCGGCTGGTGCCGAAGGCGAACAGCGGGCCGCACCCGAACGCCGTGAGCGCGATCGCGACCAGCATCGGCCAGTACGCCGACCCCGCAGACACGGTCAGCTGGAGGAGCGCCCCGACCGCGGCCACGACGAGCCCTGCAGGGATCAGCACGTCGGGGTCGACGCGCCGGGCGAGGACCGGCGCGAGGTACGACCCCGCACCGATGCCCAGCCCCATCGGCATGAAGGCCACCGCCGCGGCCAGCGGCGAGAGGCCCACGACCGACTGGAGGTACTGGGTCACCCAGAACCCCGTACCGGCAAGGACGACGGCGACGAGGGCGAGGCTGGCGACGGAGACGACGACCACGCGCTCGCGCAGCAGCGCCAGGTCGAGGAACGGAACGGTCAGCCGCTGCTGGCGGCGTACGAAGGCCACCGTGCCGACGACCACGACGACGACCGCCGCGACCGCACCCCGGGCCGGGGTCGGCGAGCCGGGGACGCCCGCCTTGAGGGCGGTGAAGAGCGCGAGAAGGACACCCATCAGAAGACCGGCGCTCGCCATGTCGACCCGCGGCGCTCGCTCGCTCGGACGCGGCTCCGGGAGGAGCCGGGGCCCGAGCAGCAGCACCGCCGCACAGGCCGGGACGGCGAGGAGGAAGACCGACCCCCACCAGAACCAGTGCAGCAGCACGCCCCCGACGACCGGACCGAGCGACGCGCACGCGAACTGGCACGTCGCCCACGTCCCGATGGCACGCGTCCGTGCGGCGTCGTCAGGGAACACGTCCCCGATCAGGGCCAGCGTCGACGGCATCAGGGTCGCGCCCGCGACGCCCTGCAGGACACGGGCGAGCAGCAGCGTCTCCGGGGTCGTCGCGGAGGCGGCCAGCAGCGACGCCACGAGGAAGCCCGCGCAGCCGAGCAGGAGGAGCCGGCGACGGCCCACGCGGTCGCCGACCGCGCCGGCCGCGATCGCGAGGACGCCGACCACCAACCCGTACACGTCGGTGATCCAGAGCTGTTGGGTCGCTGAGGCGTCGAGGTCCGCGGTGAGGGAAGGCACGGCGAGAAAGAGCACGTTGAGGTCGACGGCGACGACGGCCGTCGGCAGCAGGAGCAGGCAGAGGCTGAGCCAGGGAGACGTCATACGTGCCGGTCGTCGCGGCGGTGGCGATCTCGACAGCACCGCCGTAGCTTCGCGAAGATTCTCGTGTCGTGGTGTCGTGTCGACGCCTCCGGTGACGACCACCCAGTGGCGCCCCGCCCGGGGACGCCTCGTCCCGAGGAGGAACCGTGAAGTACCTGATCTTGATGCACGTCAACCCCGAGGTCCTGGAGAAGCTCACGGACGAGCAGCAGCAGGCGATCGGCGACGGCCACGGCGCGTTCATGGAGACGACGAAGGAGAGCGGCGAGTTCCTCGCGACCCAGGCGCTCGGCGACCCGACCCGTTCGAAGGTCGTCCGCAGCAACGGTGACGACCCGGAGGTCACCGACGGACCGTTCGTCGAGGCCAAGGAGTTCATGGGCGGCTTCTACCTGATCGACGTCGAGGACGAGGCCCGCGCGGTCGAGCTCGCGACGATGATCCCGGACGCGCGCATCCCCGGCCTCGCCCTCGAGGTCCGGCCCGTCGTGTTCTCCGACCTGGGAGACGGGTGAGCACCACACCTCCCGCCGGCGACGGCCCGTGGCGCGAGCTGGCGCCACGGACCCTCGCCCGGCTGCTGCGCACCTACGGCGGCGGCCAGTTCGACCTGTGCGAGGACGCCGTGCAGGAGGCGCTCCTCGAGGCGTACGTCCGGTGGCCGTCGGCGCCCCCTGCCGACCCGCAGGCCTGGCTCACCGCGACGGCGCGGCGCCGCTTCGTCGACCGCGTCCGCAGCGAGCGGCGTCGCCGGGAGCGCGAGGACCGGGTCGCGCTGCTCGAAGCGCCGCTCAGCCACGAGGGTGCCCACAGCGACGACACCCTGCTTCTCCTGCAGCTGAGCTGCCACCCCGCCCTCTCACGGTCGGCGCAGGTGGCGCTCACGCTGCGCGCCGTCGCCGGCCTCACGACCTCGCAGATCGCCAACGCCTACCAGCTGCCCGAGGCGACGATCGCGCAGCGGATCACGCGGGCGAAACGCCGCGTCGCCACGCTCGGCGCCTTCCCGCAGCCGGCGGGCGTCGAGGAGCGCCTCGGCCCCGTCCTGGACGTCCTCTCGGTCATGTTCACCGAGGCGCACCACACGACGAGCGGCGCTCCCGCCCACGACGCCGACCTCGCGGCGGAGGCGATCCGAGTGACGCGCATGCTGTCCGCGGCTGCGCCGGGATCGCGGGAGGCCGCCGGTCTCCTCGCGCTCATGCTGCTGACCGAGGCACGGCACCCGGCGCGGGTCGGGCCTCGCGGTCAGCTCGTCCCGCTGGACGAGCAGGACCGCTCGCGCTGGGACCGAGCAGCCGTCGAGGAAGGACTCGCCCTGCTGGACGCGGTCGTCCCCGGCGCCGACCCCGGCCCGTACCTCCTCCAGGCGTGCATCGCCGGGGTGCACGCCCAGGCACCCGACACCGAGTCGACCGACTGGGACGAGATCCACGCCTTGTACGTGGTCCTCGAGCACACGACCGGGCACCGCAACCCGATGGTGAGCCTCAACCGGATCGTCGCGCACAGCATGGTGCACGGACCCGACGACGGCCTCGCCCTCCTCGACGAGCTGGCCGCAGCCCACCCGCGGCTCGCGCGCGTCGACGCCGTCCGCGCCCACCTGCTCGAACGGGTCGGCTACGTCGACGCCGCCGCGGACGCGTACCGTCGGGCGATCGCCGCCACCGTCAACGTCGCCGAGCAGCACCACCTGCGCGACCGCCTCCGGCGTCTAGGGGCGTGAGGCCGCAGACGCCTGTCAGCTCAGGGCAGCCAGGGCGGCACCGGCCACCAGGCTCGCGGCGACGACGAACGCCGCGGTCGCGACCGTGGCCCGCCACCCGAACGCCTTCCCCACCATGAGCATGGACGGCAGCGAGAGCGCCGGGAGCGCGATGAGCAGGATGCCGCCGAGGCCGGCGCCCGCTCCCGCCGCCGTGAGGGCCGCGATCACCGGGATCTCGCCACCGGTGGGCACGACCAGCGCGGTCGCCACGACAGCGATGAGCAGGACGGCCACGATGCCGAGCTGACGCTGCACCCCTTCGAAGTCCGAGAGCGGCCCGCTGACCATGCCGACCGCGAAGACCGCGATCGCGTACTCGGGCACGAGCACGACCGTGAACCGGGTCAGGGAGCGGAGGTAGCGTCCCGGCAGCTCACCGACCGAGCGGGCATCCTCGGCGGGCGCGACCTCGACGACCGACGGCGCCGCCCGCTGCGGCTCCAGCAGGCGGGCGACGAGCGCCGCTGCCCCCACCACGAGGAGCCCGCCGACGACGAGCCGCACCGCGGCGTACTGCCACGGGAGCACCAGCAGCAGGAACACCAGCACGGCGGGGTTCAGCACCGGGTTGCCGACCCAGTAGGCGAGGCACGCCGCCATCGGCGACCCGCGGCGGCGCAGGCTGGCCGCCACCGGAGCGGCGCAGCAGGTGCACATCATGCTAGGTGTCGACGCCATCCCGCCGACCAGCGACTGACCGACCAGGGTGCGCCGCGTGAGGACCGTCAGCAGCCACGCACGCGGCACGAGCGCGTCGACGGCAGCCGCGACGAGGACCGCCACGAGCAGCGCGCGCCACACGGCCGCGAAGTAGGCGGTGGTGAACTCCCACCCCGCCGCGAGGGGCGAGCTGGCATCGGCGGCGGAGTCGAAGATCGCCGCCCCGTCCCACGCGCCGGAACCCGACAGCGCGGTCGTCTTGTCGACGTACGGCATCCACTTCGCCCACGCCAGCCCGACGACGAGGAGCACGAGCAGGACGGCGACCCCGATGATCCCTGCACGACGACGGTCGACGTCGTCGATCCTCGGCTCCGGTGCGTCCATCTCGCGCTCCTCGCGTCGGTGGATGGTCTGTCGACCGTACGACGCTGGTGCCGAGCACGCGACCGCGTGCCGGCGGCGCGCGTCAGACGTCGGTGACCCCTCGTGCGGCAGCATCGATCAGGTCCGCGACCGCCACCGGCTGGGAGACCGTCACCGCGTGGGACGCGTCGATCTCGACCGTGTGGGACTGCGCCCGCTCGGCCATGAACCGCTGGGACTCGGCCGGGATCGCCAGGTCCTGGGTGGCGATCAGCGTCCACGAGGGGATGGTCCGCCAGGCCGCCTTGGTCGCCGGCTCGTCCAGGGCGGCCGCGGCGATCGGACGCTGCGTCGCCGCCATCAGCCGCGCGGTGTCGCTCGGCACGTCTGCCGCGAACACCTCGTGGAACCTGCTCTGGTCGATGTAGACGTCCGCCCCGCTCCCCTCCCCGGTGACGAACGGCACCGGCTGGGCCGCTGTCCCGAGCTTCGCACCCGGGAACTTCGACGAGAGCTCGTTCGCACTCTCGCCGACTTCGAGCGTGAAGCTGGCGAGGTAGACGAGCGCGGTCACCCCCGCTGCCCCCTCCGCGGCCTCGCTCATCACGACCCCGCCGTAGGAGTGGCCCGCGAGGACGACGGGCCCCTCCACGCTGTCGAGGTAGCTGCGCAGGTACGTCGCGTCGCTGCGCAGTCCGCGCAACGGGTTCGCGAGCGCGACGACGGGATAGCCGCGCCGCTGGAGCTCGGGGACGACGCCGTTCCAGCTGGCGGACTCGGCGAACGCACCGTGGACGAGGACGATGGTGGGGGTCGTGTCGGAGTCGGGCGACGGAGCGGTCATGACGGTTCTCCTTCTCGAAGGCCCCGAAGGGCGACTGCACGGACTTCGAGCATCGGCGTCCGCTCCCGTCGTCGCCCCCGTGCTCGTCCCTGGTCCACCCCCGGGACTTCTTCGTGTTCCCCTGCCCGCAGCGCGCCGCGCAGCTGGCGCCTGGACGAGATGCCGAGCTTCCCGAAGACCTTCCCCATGTGCCACTCCACCGTGCGAGGGCTCAGGAAGAGCTCGCTACCGATGTCCGGGTTGGTCAACCCCTCCGCCGCCAGGCGCGCGACGTGCAGCTCCTGCGGGGTGAGCGCGTGCCGGTCGTCGTCGACCCGCTTGCGCACCGTCTCTCCCGTCGCGGCGAGCTCTCGCCGCGCACGCTCGGCGAACGCCGCCAACCCGAGCGTCGTCAGCAGCTCGTGGGCCGCGCGCAGCATCGCCCGCGCCTCCGTCCGCCGCCCGGCGCGCCGCAGCCACTCCCCGTACGCGAGCTGCGCCCGTCCGAGATCGGCGCGCATCGTCGTACGCTCGAGCCGGTCGATCGCCTCCCGGTAAAGGCTCTCGGCACGTTCACCGTCTCGGAGCTGGGCCTCGCACCGTGCGGCCACGCCTCGCGACCAGTCGCTGCCGCTGGGCCGCGCGATGTCGCTGAGCTGCGCCATCGCCCGTTCGGCGGTGGCGCGCTCCCCCGCGCGTGCGGCTGCCTCGACCCTCTCGACGAGCATCCAGGCTGCGACGGCGAACCCGTGGGGGTGCACGGCGGCCTTGCGGGTGGACTCCAGCGCTTCCGGATATCGACCGAGCCCGTTGTACAGGACCGAACGCGCCCACTGCGCGACCCACGCCCCCATCCCGTCGCCTCGGGCGGCGGCTTGCGCGTCGGCCGACGCCAGCAGCCGCTCCGCCTCGTCCTCGTCACCGCGGAAGGCGGCAAGCCCGACGGCCCCGTACGGCGTGGGCGCCGGCCCCCTCTCGAGCCCGCGGATCTCCTCGGTCATCGCGGCCGCCGCCTCCAGGTCACCCTCGAACAGCGTCACGAAGACCCGCGCGTGCAGCGAGGTCATCAGCTCGCCGAGCGCCCCCGCGCTGCGCGCCAGCGCCACGTGACGGCGGGTCGACCGATCCCAGGCTCGGTCGTCCCAGAGTCCGGCGGCCACGAGCTCGACCAGCCACAGCACGCGGGCCGCCTCGTCGAGCGTGACGTCCTCGGTGTCGAAGGCCTCGATCGCGCCCTTGAGCACCGGCACTGCGGCGGCGTAACCGTCGGTGTAGAGCGTCGCCACCCCGTGGAGCAACCGGTCACCCCGGCGCAGGTCCTGCGGTACCGGCGCTCCGCGGACCGCCTCGGCCACGTCCTTCAGCCCCGCCGTGGGGTCCGTGCGCGCGGAGAACAACGCAGCGGCGAACGCATCGGCGTAACCGTCGAGCGCCAGCTGGGAGTCCCATGCCTCGAGCCGCCGCGCGACGGCGAGCAAGACCGGCGACACCTCGGTGGACGTCCCCGAGACGGCCTCGATCCGCGCACGCAGCAGGTCGAGCCGCGCTCGGCGCGCCTCGTCCAGGACCTCGCCCTCGGCGACCCGGGACAGCGCGCGCGCTGCGTCGACGGCGCCGACGTGAAGCAGGGCTTCGATCGCCGCGAGCTGGCGGCGCGCCCGCACTCCGACGTCAGGAGTGAGCGCAGCCGCACGTTCGAGGAACGCGGCGGCCACGGCCGGGCCACCGCACTCGGTCGTACGGTCGGCCGCTTCTTCGAGCGCCACCGCTGTCGCCTCGTCGGGCGCGCCCACCGCATGAGCCTGGTGCCAGACGCGCCGGTGCGGGTCCTGGTCCGCGTCCGTGGCATGCGCGAGGGCCTCGTGAACGGTCCGCCGCTGCGCCGCAGTGGCGGCGCGGTACACGACCGAGCGCATCAGCGGTGGCCTGAACCGGACGGTGTCGCGGAGCTCGAGCACCCCGGTGACGCCGGTCTCGACGCAGAGGTCGGTCGCGAGACCGAGCCGCTCCACCACCCGGCGAAGCAGGGCGACGTCTCCTGTCGGATCGCACGCTGCCGCCAGCAGGAGCTGACGTTCTGACTCTGCGAGCGGCTCCAGGAGCCGCCGGAGCGCGGCATCCTGCTCGCTCGGCGAGGCGAGCGTCATCGTCTGCGGGCCGAGCACCATCTCGGCAGCCGAGAACCACCTGGGCAGCGTACGCAGCGCCGACGGGTTGCCGCGGGTCTCGGACAGCAGGCGGTCGCGTACCCGCCTGTCCAGGGGTGAGGGGATCACCGCGCTCAGCAGGGTTTCGGCGTCGTGCCTGGGGAGTCCGCGCAGCGCCGTACGAGGAAGCCCCGACCACTCGTTCCCGGCCCCGGGCCGGGTGGCGACGAGGAGGACCACCGCCTGCGTCCGGAGCCGGTGCGCGACGAACGACAGCGCCTGCGCCGATGCCCTGTCCATCACATCGGCGTCGTCGACCAGACACACGAGCGGCTGGTCTCGCGCTGCCTCGGTGAGCAGCGACAACGTGGCGAGGCCGACCATCAACCTCTCAGGCGCCGGCCCGCTGCAGAGTCCGAACGCGACGCCCAGCGCCTGGGCCTGGGGCGCCGGCAGGCGGTCTCTGAGATCGAGCAGAGGGTGGCAGAGCTGGTGAAGACCGGCGTACGGCAGGTCGTTCTCCGCCTGTGCGCCCACCGCCCTCAGTACGCGGCCTTCCGCGGCGCCCGCGGCGTTTGCGACGTGCTCGAGCAGAGCCGTCTTCCCGATGCCTGGTTCGCCGGTGAGCACCATGGCGCTGCTACGGCCCGCTCTCGCGTCCGCGACGAGATCGTCGAGCCTCGCGCACTCCCGGCGACGTCCGACCAACAGCGGCGGTGTGACGTCGTGTTCCCCCATCGGTGGTCCCCCTCGGTCGACACGCTCCATGGGCTCGCCCGCCGAACGTGCCGCGGCGGGCTCATTCCTCGTCCGCTGCTGCGACCTCCGCCTCGATCTCGACGGCCAGGCTGGCGAACGTGCTGTACTCGATCGCGCCGGCGCCCTCGCCGTCCCCGGACTCGCACAGCGCGATGAGGTGGTCGTGGCGCGCGACCGACTCGCGGGCTGCCGACGACGAGAACCGCAGCCGCTCGGCTCGCCGCAGGACGGGCACGTACTGCTCGAGCACCGCCGTCAGTGCGCGGTTGCCGGCCACCCGCACAGGGACGCCGTGCAACGCGTCGTCGGCCTGCAGCGCCTCGACCACGTCGCCCCTCGCGATCGCCTCTGCGAACCGGCGGTTGGCCTCGCGCATCTCCTCCAGGTCGAAGGGCGTGAAGCGGTCGATCGCCTCGCGGACGGCCGCCGCGTGCATGGCGGCGACCACGACGCGGGCATCGTTGATGTCCTGCGCATGGAGCGAGCTCACCGTGGTGGATCTGCCAGGGCGCGCCACGACCAGGCCGGCCTCCGCCAGTCGCAGCAGCGCCTCGCGGACAGGTGTGCGGCTGACCCCCAGGCGCTCCGCCAGGTCGGCGTCGCGAAGTTGCTCGCCCGGAGCAAGCGCACCGTCGACGATCGCGTCGCGCAGGCGCCGATAGACGTCGTCGCGGAGAAGGCGACGGTCGATCGTGAACGTGTCGTCCCGGCGCGGCATGCGATATATTACACACTGCGGGTCACCGATCCGGCAACGCTTTTGTCCGCAGACGAGGAGCGTGCGTGATGTCGCTGGAGGACTTCCCCCGCTATCCGCTGCTCTTCGGACCGAGCCCGGTCCACCGGCTCGACCGCCTGACTGCCCACCTCGGCGGCGCACAGATCTGGGCGAAGCGCGAGGACTGCAGCTCGGGGCTCGCGTACGGCGGGAACAAGACGCGCAAGCTCGAATACCTGGTGCCTGACATTGTGGAGCAGGGCGCCGACACTCTCGTGACGCTCGGCGGCTACCAGTCCAACCACACGCGTCAGGTCGCCGCGGTCGCCGCCCATCTCGGCCTCGAGGCCGTCCTCGTGCAGGAGCGTTGGGTCGACTGGCCTGATCCCCTCAACGACCGGGTCGGTAACATCATGCTGTCGCGGATCATGGGCGCGGAGGTGCGTCTCGACCCCGCGGGCTTCGGCATCGGCATCAAGAGCAGCTGGGAGCAGGCGCTCGAGGACGTCCGCCGACGCGGCGGCACGCCGTACGGCATCCCCGCCGGCGCGTCGGACCACCGGCTCGGCGGGTTGGGGTTCGCACGCTGGGCGGCGGAGGTCCGGCAGCATGAGCAGGAGCTCGGCGTCTTCTTCGACACGATCGTCGTCTGTGCCGTCACCGGCTCCACCCAGGCCGGCATGATCGCCGGCTTCGCCCTGCAGGACCGCCCGCGCCGCGTGATCGGCGTCGACGCCTCGGCGGAGATCGAGGCGACGAGGTCACAGGTCGCCCGCATCGCCCGCAGCACCGCAGACCTCCTCGGTCTTCGACGCGACCTCACCGACGACGAGATCACCGTCCTCGAAGGGTGGGCAGGTGAGCGCTACGGCGTTCCCGTGGAGTCGACACTCGCCGCGATCAGGCTCACCGGCCGCCTGGAAGGCGTGATCCTCGACCCGGTGTACGAGGGGAAGTCGATGGCCGGCCTCGTCGACCTGGTGACGAACGGGGACATCCCCGCGGAGTCGAACGTGCTCTACGCCCATCTCGGAGGGCAACCCGCGCTCAACGCCTACAGCGCCCTGTTCACCGACTGAGGCGGGCGCGCGTCACCAGGGCGACGGCTCGTAGTCCTTCACGAAGCACCCGTACAGGTCCTCACCGCGCTCGCCCCGCACGATCGGGTCGTACACGCGGGCGGCCCCGTCGACCAGGTCGAGCGGCGCGTGCCATCCCTCGGCGGCGATTCGCAGCTTCTCCTGGTGCGGTCGCTCGTCGGTGATCCAGCCCGTGTCGACGGCGGTCATGAGGATCTTGTCGGTCTCGAACATCTCGCCGGCGCTCGTCCGGGTCATCATGTTGAGCGCCGCCTTGGCCATGTTCGTGTGCGGATGCCCGGCGCCCTTGTAGCGCCGGGAGAACTGCCCCTCCATCGCCGAGACGTTGACGACGTACGCCCGCCGCGCGCCCGCCTGGACGGCCGCGCGCATCGCCGGGCGGAGGCGGGAGACCAGCAGGAACGGTGCGATCGCGTTGCAGAGCTGGACCTCGAGGAGCTCGAGCGGGTCGACCTGGTCGACGACCTGCGTCCACGAGTTCGTCGTCTGGAGGTCCGGCAGCAGGCCACCGGCGTCGACGGCGGTCCCGTCGAGGTGGGCGGCCAGGGACGCCGATCCTGCCTGGAGGGCCAGCGCCGTCATCGACGCGGCCGTGTGCGCGGCGGCGGCGACCTCGCGCGACTCGCCCTCGTGGTGGGCGACCGCGGCGGCAGACAGGGCACCGGCGATCGCGGCCGGGTGCGCTTCGGAGATGCCGTCGAAGGAGACCATCTCGGGGAGCGCGACGTGCGTCGGCAGCGGGGCGTCCTCGCCCTCGACCAGCTGCGCGTACGCCCCCGGCGTGCGCCGCACGGTCTGGCAGGCGTTGTTGATCAGGATGTCGAGCGGGCCGTCGGCGGCCACGTCGTCGGCGAGGCTGACGACCTGTGCCGGGTCACGCAGATCGATCCCCACGACCTTGAGCCGGTGAAGCCACTCCCCCGAGTCCTCCATCGAGGAGAACCGGCGTACCGCGTCCTTGGGGAAGCGGGTGGTGATCGTCGTGTGCGCGCCGTCGCGGAGCAGCCGCAACGCGATGTACATGCCGATCTTTGCCCGGCCGCCGGTCAGCAGCGCACGCCTGCCCGTGAGGTCGGTGCGCTGGTCACGCTTGGCGTGGGACATCGCCGCGCAGCGCGGGCACAGCCAGTGGTAGAAGGCGTCGACGAGGGTGAAGTCCTCCTTGCAGATGTAGCAGCCGCGCGCGGTGATCAGCTCACCGGCGAAGGCGCCGGCCGCCTGCGAGACGAGCGGGATGCCGGCCGTCTCGTCGTCGATGCGCATCGGAGACCCGGTCGCCGTCTTCTCGATGATCTCCTGGTCGTGGCGCTGCCGTTCCTGGCGGATCTCCTGGCGGCGCGCCTTCTTGATCAGCTTGTACATGAACGACGCCTCCCGCTTGACCGTCCGGAGGTCCGGGTGGTCGGGGTGGAGCGTGGGGAGCTGCCGAAGGACCTTGAGGGTGGTCGCGAGGTCGTCGGGGTCAATGCCGGGCTGATCGTGCACCCCGGGATCGTACGTGGCGGACGGTACGCCCCCCGGCGGCAGGTGTGCCGGCGGCTCGATCCGGGTGTGCACGCGACCAGCGCGGATGGCGCTCGTCGGTCAGGTGACGGGGACGAGCTCGGACACCTGCCACGTACCGTCACGCACCTCGGTGCGCGGTCGGTAGAGGCGGACCAGGAAGTTCCACCCGGCCGGAGTGGGGATCACGTTCGTGACGTCGGCGCCGAAGTCGCCGAACCGCACCGTCACCGAACCGTCCTCGTCCGCGACGGCCGTGATGTTGTTGAGGGTGTAGGAGTCACGGTCGTTCTTGACGAAGAAGCCCTTCGCGTCGTAGACGGAGATCGACCAGAAGCCGTCGACGGGGACATCCCTCATCGTGAGCTCGAAGGGCCCCTCCCCAGGCGGCTGGACTCCGACGTACATCGCCTCCGAGGTGGGCAGGCCGCCCCAGCCGGCGGCCGCGCCGAGCAGGTGGCGGACCGGGTCGACGTCCTCGGGACGGCCGAACATCCGGTCGAACCCGGTGAGGCCGCTCGCCAGCTGGAGAAGGGCGTCCCGGGTGGCGTCAAAGCTGGCGCGGTCGTAGTCGGCCATGGTGAAGGGTTCGGCGGACCCCGCCTCGAGCACCACCGCGTCCTGCAGCCGGTTGACCTCGGCGACGTCGTCGGGGTTCTGGGAGTCCACGAGGATCCGGATGGCCACTGCGGCATAGCGACTGCCCACATCGGCCTGGGTCAGCCGGTGAGTCCCCGCATCGTGCAGCACCAGGGGGACGAAGTGCCCTTCGTTGACGATCATCGCCGACAGGTAACGCTCCCCGCAGTCGGGCAGGGTCAGCGTCGCGTCCTGGGCCAGGTCGACCACCGCGAAGCTGTAGAGGGTGTCCCGGTTGAGCCGCACCACGAGCTGGTTGTCGATCGGCGAGGGCTCCCTGACGTGCGAGAACGTATTGACCGCGCCTGCCTCGGCCTGCAGGTCATGGAACATGCGCGCGTTCTCGGCCTCGACGAAGTTGTCGACATTCACCTGCACGGACATTCGGCTCCTCCTGAGCATTTTCGGGTGCTCATCGTCCCAGTCCTCAGGCGTGCGTGGGGGGTCGACGTCGTACGGCGCGGCGGATGACCGAGCCGGGCTTCGACGCGAGCAGCGGGTCGAAGTCCTCGCTCACCGGAGTCAGCTTGCTCTCGTCCACGAAGACCGCACCGTCGCGCACCTCCTGCGCCAGGTCACGGCCGAGGACAGCGCCCGCCGTGCCCATGCCGCCGCACATCGTGGCGTTGATGCCGAAGAGGTGCTCCGTGCTGTTGCCGGCAAGGAACAGGCCCGGAATGTGGGTGGTGACCCGCGGTCGGAACGGGCCGAGGTTCTTCAGCAGCGGCGCGATGCCGTAGCAGCTCCCGTCTGAGGTGAGGGTGAAGCGTTCCTGCGTGATCGGCGTGGAAGCCTCGCAGAACACCATGCGCTGCCGGATGTCGGGGATCATCAGCTCGGCGGTGTCCAGCACGCGCTGGGTGAGCTCGTCCTTGAGCTGCAGGTAACGCTCGTCACGCCCGTAGCTGCCGCCGTCGGCCGGTCCGGTCTTGACGTTCCAGAACGCGTACTCCTTGGGCGCCCAGCTGACCAGCTCCAAGGTCGAGTACCCCGGCGGCGCCGAGTGCGTCCCCTGCGGGTCCTTGGCCGTGGGACAGCTGATGCCGACGGGCATCCTGTCGGGGCAACGGCCGGCCGCCACCTCGCGGTAGTAGCCGTCGATGTCGTTGGTCGGCCACACCCAGGCCAGCGGCGGGGTGTCTCGCTCGCGCAGGTCCACGTCGAGTGCGACGTAGACGGCGAACATCGGCAGCGTCATCTCGAGGTTCTTCAACCGCCGGCGCAGCCGCCGGGTCAGGTGCTCGTCGCCGACGAGCTCCGCCCACGTCTTCTTGAAGTCGGCCGCCGACACGACGACGTCGCAGCGGATCTCCTCACCACCGCGTACCCGCACGCCGACCGCGCGTCCGTCCTCGATCAGGATCTTCGCGACCCGCGTCTTGGTCCGGACCTTCCCGCCGTGGGTCTGGATCACGTCGGTGAGGTGCGCGCCGATCATCTGTCCGCCGCCACGGGGGTAGTACGCACCCGCCTGGAGGTAGTGGTCGAGGAACCCGGCGTGGAACGCCGCCGGCGTGCGGTGCGGCGGCCACGTGTAGTCGCCGTTCTCCGCGAGGATCACCGCCTGCGCGTCTGCGCTCAGCCCGCACGCCTTCATCAGCGTGGTGATCGGCCGCAGACCCCAGCGGAGCAGGGCGAACGGACGCTTGAACCGGCGGTCGTTCGTGGCGATCCCGCGCATGATCGTGACGCAGCGACGCAACCCGGCCTCCTCGTCAGGGAAGGCGGCGATCAGGCGCTCGAGGTAGGTGTCCCACCCGGTCGGCGTCTGGAAGGTGGTGCCCGGGACCATGATCTGGCAGTGCCCCTCCGGGCGCTGACGCAGCCACTTGATCCGCTCGGTCAAGGCCAGACCGGAGAGCGTGGTCTGCATCCGGCCGCCCGGACCGCACTCGCCCACGTAGTGCGTGCCGACGTCGAACTCGAACTTGTTGCCAGCTCGGCGGAAGACCTGGGTGCTCCCGCCGACGACCTGATTGGCCTCAAGCACCAGCACACGCTTGCCGTTGGCCGCCAGGTACGCAGCGGTCGTCAGGCCTCCAGGGCCAGCCCCCACGACCACGGCGTCCCAGACCTCGGGTTCAGTCTCGCTCGTGGGCGTCGGAGGCGGCGCGGTCTGTGTCATCGGAGGATCACTTTCGGGACGAGATCTAGAGTGAGACTCTAGTTAACTCGATCCGAGGTCCTCGCGCCGCGTCAACCCGTCAAGAAGGGCCACTCCCGCCTCCGTCGCCGCCTGCTCGACGCGCTCCGACGGGAGCCTCAACGCGTCGCGGCGCAACGTCAGCGCCGCGACACCGTTCCAGGCGCCGAACAGCATGTACGACAGGAGCTCCGGATCGACTCGACGGATCGCACCTGCCTCCACGGCCTCGCGGATGCTCTGCTCGAACTCCTGCCGCAGCTCGGTGAAGCGCGCGACGACCTCCTCCTCGACGGGGCTGCGAGGACCACGCTCCCCAGTGACCGTGAGGTAGCGCAGCAGGGCAGGGTGATCGAGAAGGAGCCTCAGGTACGCGATGCCGACGCCGGCAAAGCGCTCGAGCGGGGGCGCCTGAGATGCGTACGCCGACCGCAGCGCGTCCGTCGCCACGGCCAGCACCCGCTCGGCCACGGCCGCCAGCAAGCCGTCCTTCGTGCCGAAGTGGACGTACACCGAGGCCGGCGAGATTCCCGCCTGCGCGGCGACGTCCTCGATCCTGATCTCCTCGGGCGCTCGCTCCGACAGCAGCTGCTCGGCCGCCTCGAGCAGGAGCGTACGTGTGCGCTCCCGGCGGCGTGACCCGCGGGCCGCAGGCGTCTGGGCATCCGTCACGAGGAACCACCCTAGGCCCGACCCCAGCCATGGTTGGTCGAGTAGCGGGCGAGGCGCTGACCCGGTGGTCTCGATACGCCCGCGCCCAGCGGCTCGGCCTACTCGACCACCCACAACGCCTTGCCGGTCGAGTAGGGCGGAGCGCCAGCGGAGCCCGTATCGAGACCTGGACGAGGGTCCCGATACGCCCTCGCCCAGCGGCTCGGGCTACTCGACCACCCACAACGCCTTGCCGGTCGAGTAGGGCGGAGCGCCAGCGGAGCCCGTATCGAGACCTGGACGAGGGTCCCGATACGCCCTCGCCCAGCGGCTCGGGCTACTCGACCACCTGCACGTCACCGAAATGCATCAGGCCCGGATCCCTGAGGGATCCGGGCCTGATCTTTGTAGCGGGGGCAGGATTTGAACCTGCGACCTCTGGACGAGATCGGCTCGTCGCGAGTGCTACGGAGTCGGGCCGGAAAGTACCGATTCCTTCGGTGTGGTGAGGGATTCGCCCTCGCTTCCGAACTCAGGATACCCGCTTGGTGCGGACTCGAGCGGGTTCAATCTGGACACTAAATGGACCTCGATCGAGTCCGGCCGGGAACGGACCACCCGCACCCGTTGGCGGCGGGAGGACGCCGCGCTCGTGGCCCTGAAGGCTGGCCATCGAAGCACGTTGCTCGGTAACCTCATCTCATCAGACGGAGACATACACGCTCCGAACCGGGCCGAGCGACTTCAGCCGCGAACCCATGATGCCGGGCTGGATATAAGCCAGCTGAGCACGCGTCCCAAGGAACGGTCGCCGTGCTCGACTGCTCGAAGAACGCCTATCCAAGCCAGTGGGCCGCGGAACGCGCCCTGCATGCGATTCAGGCATCCCGCCGGTTCCATGGTCGAAAGGCTCCAACGGGGTCCTACTGGTGCGGCCTCTGCAAAGCCTGGCACCTGACCTCGAAGTCGAAGAGTCAAACTCCGAGCTGGAGCAGAGAGAAGCGCCCCGGCCGCATGGGATAGGCAGTCGCGCCGGTGAGACGCAGCGTTGAACTCGATCCGGGGGTGGCTACTGCTCGGGCTCATAGACGCGCAACATGATCCCGTCGCGCTCGGCAAGCTCGTCCGTGTCGACGTAGGTGATTGACCCTCCACCTACGTCCTCGAACGGCATCGGTTCGCCGAGCGCCGGATAGTACGTCACCTCGCCGTCGGCAGGTCCACCGCGCAGAATCACGTTCGGCTTGTTGTTCATGCCATCGATGCTAGAAGTAGTCACTCTCCAAGTCCCGATGGGCTTCAGCGGCGGAATGGGTCACGCTCGTACAGCGCGATTCGCCGCAGATGTGGAGAAGAGTAGGCGGCCGAATCGCGGCTGCTGGAGTCCGGGACGGTACACGTGCACGACGATTACCTCTCGCCTTGACCCTGCCGGGGGCTGCAGCCGGTGGGCGACGCGCTAGGAGTCGCGGCGCGTGTGTACGCCGAGATCGACGAGCTTCGCGTGTCATGGCATCTTGCAAGATGGGAGGCTTTACAAGACACGGGTTGTGTTACCGGGCGCCGGGGTGGCGGGCAGTGAAGACTTGCGCAACCGACGCGGGAGCACTACTGCGGCGACGGCGTGCCCGAAGCGTCGGCAGGCGGCGCTGGGGCATCCCCGTCGTCAGACGCCTCGTCGTCGGGCGACCGCGTCATGCTCCACAGTGGCACGATCACCAATCTCACGCACAGCCACCAGACGTAGAGCGACGATGCGCTCCACGCTTGGTTGTCGTCAAGGAGCCCATGGGCGGTGTTGTGCCGCAGGTTGGGCCCATGCTGGTCGACCAGCATTGCCTGGAGTTCGAACTGCAGGGACTCGCCCAGGATCTGCGCTGTCTCCGACATTGCGAGCAGCGAGGGCAGGCTCTTCTCCGACTCCACGCCGTAGGAGTCGACAAACAGTGTGTGCACGCCTCGCCGCTTGAGGACTCCGCGCACCAGTTGTTCCATCTGGGGGATCAGGACGGCTGCAGCGGAGGCGAAGTCGCCGTTCAGGCCGTGGCGGAGGCCGCGGGCCCAGAGGTCCTCGTGTCCTGGCGGCACGAGGGGGGACTCGACGCAGACGCGCTGCAGGAAGCCCAGGTCGTACCGGTGCTCGAAAGTCACAACCTCGTGTGCAGGGATGATGAAGCCGGTGGCCACGATCCCGGCGGTCATCTGGAGGCCCCGGATCATGTCCGATTGGATGGCCGCTTCTGCGTGGTCAAGGGCGCCGTCGGAAGAGGCGACCTTCCGCCCATCAGAGCTGTAGGTGACGTTGCCGAGTAGGTGCCGAAGCGAGCCCTCAGCAAGTTCTTCGGCCTGCGCGCGTGCGCGTGCAACGTCCGTGAGCGGGTAGATGGTCGCCATGGCCACTAGGGCGTCGAACTTGGCGAGACCGGATACCCGGCGCCGGGTCTCAGCGACCGCTTCGGTGAGGTCGATGGGGTCGGTCGTGATCCGCATCATGGATTCCAGTGCGTGTTCGCGGCTGTCGTCCAAACGCTGCCGCAGGTCCTTGAGCCGTTGGTCGTGTCCTTGTTGGAGCCGGTAGCTGCGCGGAAGCGTTCGCAGTGTCGCGATCGCCTTCTCGAGAAAGTGGTCGGCAGCGAGCGCTGCCCCACTGCCGGCTGCCAAGCGTTCTTCGGCCTCCGCGACGTACAGCTCGGCGACGCGCTCCACGGACGCGTGCAGGCCCCCTTGGTCGTCCACCGTCGCCAGCCATTGCTGGGCCGTACGCTCCAGGTGCCGTGACAGGCGGGCCTTGTCCTCAGCGGCGTCAGCGGCGTCAGCGGCGTCAGCGGCGAGTTCAACGAACTTCGCGGCCAAGGCGGTGCGTTCAGCTGCCTCCATAGTGGCGCATCGCTTCAGGATGTCGGACATGTCGCACAGCACGAACCCGTCGCTCAGGTCACCGCTGAGGACGCGAGCGAGGAGAGTGTCGCTCATCTCCTGGAGCCTCGCCAGTTCCGCACGACCGCGTCGGCGCGCGAGCTCGACTGCGCGTTGCCACTCGGTGTGTCCGGTTCGGTGCCAGGTGTCGGGCTCTAGAGAGGCGGCGCGGTACGAGTCGATTGCCAGTCCGAGCATGGTGTGATCTGAGCGGTCGGCCATCCAAAGGACATCTGCGAGCCTTGCTCGCATGGGCCGCTGTTCGACCAGCGGGAGCGTACGGCGCAGCAGGTCCAGCTGCGTCCCGTTGAGATCGTCAGGCAGCGCGGAGCGTTGGCCGTCCCACATCATCATCGGCTTGAACGGCTCATCCCAGTCTTCGGGGCGCAGCATCGCCGACGTCGCTAGGTGCAAGGCGGTCAGGAGTTCGCTTTGGAGGCTGCCAGCGGGGGCGACCTTCGCGAGGTCCGCGATTCGCATGCTGGCGAGTTCAACAACGCGTCGCGGCCCGTCATCATCGGCATCGGCAAACGCGTCCGCCCACCAGGACGGGTCGATGCTCGACTCCTCCAAACTCATGCGAACCCCCTGTGCAGAAAGTGGGAAGCCACCTTAAGTGAGCGATGCCGGCGTTGCATCCGCAAAGAATTGGGAAGGGTGGCGCTGGGCCGTCAGCCGCTGGCCAAGCCGCCCCATCCACCGGGGTAGTGCCGCGAGCGACAAGCTGCGGCGAGTACCAGAGACAACACCGGCCCTGTTGGAGCGCCCGAGAGAGCCTGCGCGCTCTGCACATCCCACGGTTCGAACTCCACCCGGGGCACCGGCCACACGTCGGCGCCGCCCCGAGCCCACCGGGCCTTCTCCTCGTCGGCGCTTGCGGCCTCGGGGACGATTCGGAGCGCGTTGAGGTTGTCGCGCACCGCGTCGTACAACTCCTTCTCTCTAAGGTGAAGGGCGAGATCGAGCACGGCGGTCGCGAGGTAACTGGATGTTCGGCGGTCCATCGTGGTGCTCGCCAGCGAGCCCGCGAGCAAGCGCTCGGCAGTCGTCTCCTCGTCCTCGGCGAGAGAGGCCAGGCCCAGGCCGGCCAGGTCCTCGTCGTACCGATCGAGCACCCACTGGGCCACTCGACCCAGGTAGGACTTGGCTGCCTCCGGGTCAAAGGTTCCGAGCATGACGGTGACCGCGACGATCGAGGGGGCGAACAGGTCACCGGGGGGTCGGGCAGCACCGGGTTGGTCAACGAAGGTACGCAGCACCTCTTGGAATCGGGCTGCGGCGTCTTCGTCCTCGACGTCCCGCGCCAGCGCCAGCCCGAGGGCAAGAGCCTCGGCCACCCGGCAACAGATCACCGGGTACGTCAGCAAGGCCAGCTGCCCCACCGTGTGCCGGACGAAGTCGAGCGGATCCTTCAGCAAGGGCTCGGCCTGGTCACAGATCTGTGAGGCCAACCCGAGGAGCAGTCTCTTCGCCGCCGACTTCGCGTTGTCGGAAGCAGCCGGGTCCTGCTCGATCGCCCGGATCAACTGCAGCCCGACACTCAGCGCAAGATCGAGACGCTTGGTCCGCAGCAACGCGTTCACGAGGATCGCGGCCTCGACCGCCGCGCGCGAGGCGCTGCCCGCGTCCGGGAGCCAGCGCCGTGTGTACACCTCGATGCGCCGATCCGTGATGCCGCCGTCCATGACGGCGGTCAGCGTCCCCATCAGGTCAGCCTGCACCCTCTCCCCGGCTACGCCGACGACCGGGTCGTCGCAGAGCCACTCAACGATGTCGGACCTCTCCCAGATCTCAAGGTCCGCAAGACCACGGGCCTCGACAGACTTGCGGTACTCGGTGACGTCGGCCGGGGCTGCACCCTTGAGGCGGCCAGTGGTTACCAGCACCGCGACGCGTGGAAGGTCCGCGTCGAACGACGGGTGCCCGATGGTGTTGTACTCGCACTCCTCTAACTGCGGGCGAACCGCTCGCCACTCGGGCTGACCGATGTCCCCCGCCTTGGACTGGATGACGTACTGCCTCGTTTCGCCCGTGTCCGCGTCGGTCTTCTTAGCCAGCACGTCCTTCCCGAACTCGAACGCACCGTGGATGAAGTGAATGTCCGTGAAGCCACGCGCGCCGAGCACCGCCAACAGTGGGCCGTCGAACTCGCGCTCGGTGAGGGTGTCAAGGAAGGTCCCGACGACGTCGCGAAGCAAGCCACTCCTCCCTTCGGCGGTCCAGGATCGCGTTGATGCGCGCTTCCTGTTCGGGCGTTGGTTGCTTGTCGCGCAGTTTCTCCATCTGGTCGGGGTGCATAACGATCGTGAGGTTGGGGCGGCCCTCCTCGTCGAAGGTCGTGTCAATGGTCTCCAGGGCGTCGGCGAAGACGTCGAAGAAGTCGCGGCCCGAGGCGTCGAGGGTGTTGCCGTACTCCTCGGTGACGGCCGAGATGTGCTCCAGCATGCCGCGGACCATCTGACCGCCCATGGCGTCGGCCAGAGCATGCAGATCTGCCAGAAACTGGTCCAAGTTGAAGGCGGCCACGTCCTCGATCGACACCGTCCACTCGTGCCGGACGGCCATGGGGCGGTACAGCGACGATGCCTCGCTCGGGAGCGGAGCGCCCTCGGGCTGCGGTGGTGGCCCCTCAGCCAGTTCGCTGCGCGTCACCTGAGCCAGCAGCGGGTGGAGAGCGCGGGCCATCTCCCTGGATGCCTCGCTGAACCAGCGCACCCCGCCGATTTCGTACTCACGCGGCATGACCCACGGCTCGTCTGGCCGGTGGTCCGCCGAGTGCTCGCTGTCCATGTCGCCCATCTTGTCCGACGCCACCGACAGTCTCCAGGACGATCTTGTCGGGGCGTGCCCGCCGAAGGGGAAGCGACTCCTCAGGCGATCTGTGGGTGGCGAGTCATTCTGGGCGATGTGACGCACCCGTCGGCATGTCCGTGAAAGCCCGCGCCGACTCGCGGAGTGGGTCGCCTCAGATGGAAGGAAGCGGCACGGCTCTGGCGCCCGTTTTCGATCACCTACCGGCTGCGCTCATGGTTGCATCCGGTCATTGACCCAGGCCCAGTCGATCCGCTCCTGTTCCAGTCGCACCTTGGGCCCGAGGACGTCGCCAACGAGGTCGGCATAGAGCTCGCGTTCGGTCGTAGTCAGGCGGCGCAGCGACGAGGTTGCGGGCCGGTCGTCGGTCACCCAGCGGTCGCGGTGGGCCAACAGCGTTTGTAGATCCATCAGGATCGAGCGGGTTTGCGGCAGCCATGCGCGGAGTCGGTCGAGGATGGCGAAACCATGTGTGTCGATGTCGCCCCAGTAGACGACGTCGGCGTTCGCAAGCCACGGCAGCCGGCCGACTCGGTCGACCTCGAAGCCTTTGCCCCAGATGACGACCCCGTCGTCAGGGACATCGACGCTCAGGTAGGTGATTTCGTTCTCGATGACGACGGCGACGCGAGGGGTGATCGGGAGTTGGGCAAGCTCTGCGGAGCGCAACGCCACTTCGGTGACTTGCGGCGGTAGCCCGAGTCCTGGCGCCGGTCGGATGCGGACGAGCTCGGGTTTCGCTCGCAGGCCTAGATCTGCCAGGAACCCTGCTGCCGCGCCTGACACCCCGAGGATGGCTGCGAGCACGGAGCGATGGTGTTCGGCGAACTTGGTGTCGACGCCCGGAGCACTGATCTCACGCAAGTACCGGTTGGAGCCCCGGTGCCCGTTGAGCCATTCGTATGCGGCGACGATCCTCGCCATCTCGCCGCTGAGGTCGAGTGCCCGGTGCGGGTGTGCGACCGTCCAGTCTCGGACGGCGGGATGCCCGCCCACGGTCGTCAGGATTCGATCGAAGCACGCCACTTTGTCGGCGACGCCCAGGAGCGCCCAAGCTTGGGGATACGTCGCGACGATGGCACGGACGGGTATCTGGTTGCGACCGATGTGACGCCCTCCGATGGTCTGCCACGTCAGTGTGTAGCGGCGATCATTGCGACGCCCGACGTCGAGTTGGTCGATCCAGGCCCGTACCGCTGACAGGTCGTCGCCGATTTCGGATGCCTTGGGACCTCGCAGGGGCACGTCGATGACATCGAACTCCAGCGCCTGGGCGTAGGAGCGAAGGAGAGTGCCGTCGTCCCATCGCCGGCGGACCTTCGCAACGACATCCGCGGGTGTAGACCACGACCTACTCATGTCGGAGGACTCATGTCTGACGTCCGTCCCGACGCGTGCGGTACTCCTCGATCGTCATCGTCTGCAGCTGTGACGAGGTTCCGGTCGGATTGGCGACGAATCCGATGGCGCTGACGTAGGGCTCGATGACATGGATCTTTTGAAGCGGCGTGACGACGAGGACCTGCAGACCGAGCTTGGCGAACAGGTCGAGCGCGTATCGGGCGGAGTCCTCCGATCCGCGCCCGAAGGCCTCGTCGATGACGGCGAATCGGAAGTCCTTGGACTTGACTGCACCCCACTCCAGGCCGAACTGGTAGGCGAGCGATGCGGCGAGGATGGTGTAGGCGAGCTTCTCCTTCTGTCCGCCGGACTTTCCGTCGGAGTCGCTGTAGTGCTCCCACTCATCGTGCGTCTCGAGGTCGCGCTCGGAAGCGGAGAACACGAACCAGTTCCGTACGTCGGTTACCCGCCTGGTCCATGTCTTGTCCGCGTCGGCATACCCGTCCCGGCCGCGGAATCGTTCGATGATCCGCTTGACGTCGAGGAAGCGTTGCTCGGAGTACTGGTCCCCGTCGGCTGCGAGGCTGTCGTTGGTCAGGTTGCGCAACTCCGCACGGAACTGCACGATCTCCTGGCTCGTAGTCGGTTCCTTCTCTAGCTTGATGTAGCGGCCGGGGTTGTAGGGCACCGCACCGAGGGCGTCGTTGATGCGGTCGACCCGTTCGTCGATGGCGGCGGCCTGCCGGTTCAGCCAGTTGTTGAATCCGGCGAGCTCCTGGATTGCGTTCTTGTTGAGCTGTTCCTTGAACTCGTCTTCGAACCTCGGCAGGTCGTCGGTGGCGACCCGCTCCCGGAATGCGAGAAACTCAGCTCGCGACTCGACGCTGGCATCGAGGTCTGCACGCAGCTCGGGCCAGCGCCGCAGCACTTCACTCATGTACTGAACCAGGCTCTGGCCGAAGCCGCCCAGCTCGCGTCCGAGATGCTCGATCTGCTTGGACAGCTCGTCGGAGAGCGCCGACTCGACGGGAGCGCACTGTTCGGCGCGGGTGGGCAGACTTGAGCCGAGGCGGTCGGTGAGTGCGGCATAGGCCGTCCGCGCGAGGTCGAGGTCATCCTCGCTTTGGTCTGCGATGAGCTCGTCGTCGCGTTGCTTGTCTCGTTGGGCTTGTTCGTGTGCTCGGGCGGTGGCCTTCAGGTCCCCGGCGAGGTCCTCGATTCGCGCGGCGACCACGCCTGATTGGTCGGTGTTGAGTTGCATCGCCTTGGTGATCTCCGCGATGCGGGAGGAGCCTGACTCGATGCGCTTGCGCTCGTCGTCGTGCGAGTTCGCTCGTGCTCTTGCCTCGTCGGCGTCGAGTTCCTCCCAGGACCGGAATCCCTCCAATCGCGCAATGGCTTCGCGCCGCGCCTGGACGCGTTCACGGTTCCTGTCGACCTCGGCGTAGTCCTGTGCGGCCTGTGCCCGTCCGGCTTCGAGTTCGTCGACCTCTGCCCGCAGTGCGGCGATCTTGCGCTCGTTGGCCCACCCGAGCACCCAGCGCCGAGGGTCGTCGACGCGGTGGCGATCGTCCTTGTCGTGGCGCTCGCCGGAACGGACCTGTCCTTCGCGCGTGACGGACTTCCGCGCGGATCGAAATTCCTCGAGGGTCGCGGCGCATGTGTAGTCGGCGCGTCTGGCGAGCTCGTTGGCGAGGTAGTTGCCGAACGGACCGTCCTTGACTTCGATGCAGTCGGCCAGGAGGAGCGCGCCGGAGGAGCTGGGCTGGATCGGCAGCCGTCGGTCTGGGACTCGTTCATAGGTGAGGCGCGCGCCCACTAGCCGGTCGCCGCGTCCGCGGACGGTGAGGCGACGCGCGTTCACCCAGGCTGCGACTGCGTCGTAGTGGCCTTGCGGGACGAGTAGGGAGAGCGCGAAACCTCTCAGGACGCGCTCGGCGGCGCCACGCCACTCGGTGTGCTCCTCGTGAATGTCGAGGAGTTCGCCCGCGTAGGGCAGGTCGTCCGGGGTGAGGGCGAGGTCGTCGCACAGTTGAGCACGGATGTCGACCTGCTCGGAGGGAAGGTTGCTGGTCCGTTGCTCCAGGCTGCCAAGCTCTGCGGCCACGAGATCGCGGCGCTTCTCGAAGTCCTTCTCGCGCGCAATCGCCGCGGCCCCTGCCGAGTCGAGTTCCCGCTTCTGGGCGATGAGACGGGGTCGCTCGTCGGCAGCGAGGGACGTGAGTGTGGCGAAGGCATCTGGTCCGTCGATTGCATCGAACCCGGCTTCGGAGACGGCAGTGTCGAAGCGGAGGCGGTTCTGGTGGCGTTGTTCAGCCTGGGAGCGCGCCTCTCTCGCGAGTCGCTCCAACTCGCCGATGCGGTCGCCTCCAGCCTTCGCGCGTTCCTCGATCAGCACCTCGCGCTGGTCGGTCAGGCGTTGCTGCTGGCCACGTGCCTCGCGCTGTCCGTGTTGCAGTCGATTGACCTCGACGTCGAGTCGAGCAAGCTCGTCCGCGAGGAGATTCGCGCGGAGTTCGGCGGTGAAGAGCCGGACCGCGCGTCGCTCGCTCTCGGCGGTGCCTCGTTCGGCCAGGGTGGCGTCGTACTTCTGGACGGTGGTGACGACGGGCTCAAGTGCTTCGAGTTGTTCGCGGGCGCGTTTGACCGCGTCGTGGGCCTTGGTGAGGTCGTCGAAGTGGCTGATCATGTCGCGGACCCGGTCGCCTGAGTCGCTCGGTTCGAGCATGTGGTCGCGGACGAAGTCGTTGAGGTTGCCGACCGACTTCATGGAGACCGTCTGGTGGAAGAGTTCGAGGGCTTGGTCGGAGCGAACCCCCAGGTGTCTCTTGAGTGAGACGGCGTACTTCGGGAACTCGTCGAAGATCTCGGCTCCGGATGCGCGCAGGCGCTTGCGCAGGTCGCGCAGATCCGTCCCGAAGTCGGCGAAGTCTGTGGTGATCGACAACGCCTTTTGGGCCGTGACGAAGAAGCGATAGGGCTGGCCCGCCGAGTCGCGTTGCTGGAAGACCTGGGCGAGGGTGACGGTCTCGTCGTATCCGTCGTTGGCGAAGACGCCGACGATCACCGAGTAGGTTCGCCCGCCAGTTCGCAGGCCGATCGGGCGTGACCTGCCGGTCGACTCGTTGCGTTCGGACTTGAAGTGGCCCTCGACGTAGGAGCGGAGCGTGCGTTCGCGCGCATCGGCGCCTGCTGCCTTGTTGTAGGCGATCCGATGGGCGGGCATGAGAAGGGTTGTCAATGCGTCGACCAGGGTGGACTTGCCCGAGCCGATGTCACCGGTGAGGAGGGCTGTCTCGCCGTCAGCGGTGAAGCGCCAGACGTGGCCGTCGAACGTTCCCCAGTTGAAGACCTCGAGGTGCTGGAGTCGGTAGCCGGCCCGCCCGGGGCTTGCCAGTTCGGTGCGGGAGAAGAGGCCGTCAGCCATCGGAGGCCACCGTGCCTGCGTATTCGCGGAGCTTGCTGGCGAAGTCCGCCAGCGTCTGGGCGTCGACGTACGCCTTGAGGATGCGCCGGACTTCCCAGTGGTCGCTGTGCCCACGCAGCAGGCGTAGGAAGCCCAGCTCAGCAGCCTTCTTGATGGTGGTCTCAACGTTGTCGACGATGCGTGCTTCGTTGGTCGACTCTGCTTGGAAGAGTCTGAGCATCTCGGTGATCTGCTCGGTGGTGAGCACCAGGCGTCCTTCGCCCCCTGCCGTCTCGAACTCGACGAGGCGTTTGCGCAGGAGGACCAGCAGCAGGCTGACCGGGTAGGTCAGAGATCGGCGACGCACGAGTCTCGGCAGTGGATCATCCTCGCCCTCTTCGTCCGGCTTGGTGCGGAGGTAGGCATAGCCCTCGTCCTCATCGATGACGACGTCGACCCCGATGGTCGCGAAGTGATCACGGACGCTGGCTCCGGCACGTTCCAGAGTGCGCCAGGTGTCCTCGTCTGCTTCGCGGTAGATCACGCCCTGCATCAGTCGGATGATGGCGCTGGCGACCGCTCGTTCGTCGCTCATCGTCGCTTCACCGTGACCTTCGGCAGTCGTGCGCGGTTGGCTTTCTCGGGGTCTTCCGGGTTGGGGTAGTCGAGGATCGTGACGTCGCTGTCGTCCATCTCGATGTCGACCTCGTCGTCGGCAAGCGCTAGGTAGCTGACGATCTCGGCCGCGCCGTGCTCAACGGGATACATCGCCACGATGTCGGACAGGAGGGCGGTCGAATGTGCAGGCAGGACGGCGCGGATGTTGTCCAGAAGCCGGGTCTGGTCGATGAACGTCTGGGCGAACAGCACATCGGAGTCGACTTCGGCGACCGTGGGTGGGATGAGGCTTTCCACTTCGGCGGCTGCGGGCGGGGTGTAGAGCGGCCGTTCGAAGGGCAGAGCGATCGCGATGCCGGGTTCGTCCACGGTGAGCCCGTGGGCGGGCGGGTTGTCCCGGACGGATAGCGCGGCGCTCTCGACGTCGCGGACGAGGTCAAGCACCCGTCGGTTCTCCAACCACACTTGATCATCCAGGAATCGCCGCAGCTGTTCGGAGATCTGGCGGACGGTTCTTTGTGCTCGTTCGGCTGCCTCCGACCATTCGTGGTGGACGCCTTTCACCCGCCGATCGGCGTCGACGGCGTCGAGGCCGGTGACCCGATCGAGCAGGTCGGTCAGTTCCTGCTGTCGTGACGCGGAGAGGAGGAAGTCGTGGAAGGCCTGGAAGCTGTGCCCTTGGTCTGAGTTGGTGATCTCCGAGCGACTGCCGACGAGTTCGTTCAGCAGCTCGCCTTTGGCGTCGTCCCAGGTCGCAATCCGTTCCCGGGCTGCGCGGTCCAGGCGACGGAAGTTCTCCTCGACCTCACGAAAGTCGGACAGCAGCTCGCGGGCGGTGGTGGTGAACTGTTGGAAGCGATCGCGCACGCTCGCAGGTGCGAGCAGTGGCAGTTCGCCGCTCTCGACGGCTGCGATCTCCGCGTCGAGCTCGTCGCGTCGGCGACGTAGTTCGGTCAGGCGGCGCTGCGGGTCGTTGTCGGTGCCGTGCACGATCTGCCGCAACAGCTCGACGGCCGTGTGCAGTCGGGACTCGGTGGCGACGAATGGGCGAGTCTTCAAGGACTCGACCCATGCGTATGCCTTCTCAAAGGCAGGGGTGATCTCGTAGTGCACCTCATCGTCGCCGGCCGGGTAGAAGCGGCGCAGGTAGCCAGCGTCGGGTGCCGCCCAGTCCTCCAGGTAGGTCTTGGGCGGCTTGGGGTATCGCGGTTCACCGCTGTCAGTGTGGATGGCGGCATTCAGGGAGTAGAGGTGGTCGTCGAGTGCAGCCGCGAGCTCGCTGGCGGCACAGGCTCCGCGGTTGCCTTCGACGAAGAAGTGGCCGAGGAACGACAGGATGAGGCTTGCATTGCCCGCACGCAGAAGTCGCCATGCGGCGTGCTTCTCTCGTAGTGCGTCGATCGCCTCGTACTCCACGACGCAAGCCTAGAGAGGGGCGGCGACAGTTTCCCGGTTTGGGGCCGACGAGCTCGCCCACTCCCTCGTGGCCGGCGAGGATTGCCCGGTCTGCCTGCAACAAGTCCCGGTCGTGCCACTGCGCCCGCATCACCAGGGCATCGCCGAAGCCGAGGCCGCCCTGAGGGATGCCAAGACGGCGGCAAGCACGGCAGCGCGCGGTCTGAGCCAGGCGGAACGCGAGCACGGCAAGGCGGAGGACGAAGGCGACCGGCTCCGGACCGAGCTCGACCAGGTTCAAGCGAGCCTTGACGGTGAACCTGCAGCCGCCGAGGCGTCACAGCTGCTAGAGCTGGCGACACGGGCGCACGCCAGCCTCACCGCCGCACGCAAAGCATCGCGGGCCGCCCTCGAAAGCCAGCGCAAGGCCGAAAAGGAGCTGAAGGAACTCGAGGAGCGCTACACCGTGGCCGGGCGGACGCTGGGCCAGCTCCGCGACCGCTTCGCCGAGCAACGGCCCCCCGCCCTCACCGGCGACCACGTGGTCGACTGGGACGTCTTCATGGACTGGGTCCAGGAGACGGGTGCCACGCTGGAAGCGAAGGTGTCGGAACGCGCCCAGGAGATGAAGCGGGCCGAGCTGGTCGCGGACCGGCAACGAGACAAGGTGATGGAGTTCCTGGCCTCGGGAGGCATTGCTGCCCCACCGTCGCTGACCGAGGTGAGCGTGAGCACGACCGTGGCCAACGCCCTCACCGCGGGACAGCTGGCGGTCCAGCGGGTAGAGGAACGTCGAGCGCACGTGGCACAGCTGGTGGCCGACGTTGCGGAGGCCGAACAGACCGAGCGACTTAACAAGGGCCTGGGCCTGCTGCTGAGCGCCAGGAACTTTGAGCGCTGGATGGTCGAAGAGGCCCTCCAGTCCATGGTGATCGAGGCTTCGGCAACCCTCAACGAGCTCTCCAACGGTCAGTTCGAGCTCACCGTCGACTCGAAACAGGACCTCTTAGTGGTCGACCACAACGACGCGAGCAGCCAACGGCCGGTCCAGACCCTCTCCGGCGGGGAGACCTTCCAGGCCTCGCTGGCGCTGGCGCTGGCGCTGAGCTCTCAGATCGCGAGCCTCTCCTCGGGCGGCGGTCAGCTCGACACCATCCTGCTCGACGAGGGGTTCGGCACCCTGGATGCCTCGACCCTCGACGTCGTCGCCTCGACCCTCGAGCAGCTCTCCGGCGGTGGTGAGCGGACCGTTGGTCTGGTGACGCACGTGGCGGCGCTCGCCGACCGGGTTCCGGTGCGGTTCCAGGTCACCCGCGAGGGCTCGAGATCCCGCGTCGAGAAGGTGTGGACATGACCGCACCCCGGATCGCGGTCGACCCCTGGGATCCGTCGTACGGCACACCCATGGGAGAAGCCGCGATGGAGGAGTCGACGGCTCGACTGACCCTCGACTTCGAGGTGCCGGGAGACCGGTGGGCGCCGCAGGACCCCCCTGAGTCTGTGTGGCAGCCGGATGAGGTGCTGCTGGTCGACGGCATCCGCCGAGTCGACGCCAGGGTGTGGTTCATCGTCGACGGACAGCCAGCACCGACCCTTGGGTTGGCCGGCAGCTTCGCGGCGGGCGTGGTTCGGATCAACGGCCGGGCCGCGCTCGCAGAGGCCCAGGTCCGACGCGCCATCTTCACCGCCTGTCCCACGGCGACCGAGATCCGGGCACCTCTGACGACATACCCGATCATTCACAGCGCCGGCGGGGATCCGGACGCCCTGTCATTGACCCTGCAGCAGCAGATGCGCGACCTCGAACTTCTAGTCGCCCACTCCACCAGATCCAGCAACAACGACCTGCTCCTCCTGGACGGTCCGCTGCGCGGACGCACGACCATCCCCCGGACCGTGGGCTACATCAAGACCCACCACGCGGCATACCTACCGACAGAACTCAACACGGTGGTAGCCGCCCTCCGGCCAGGCCAGCGGACGCCCGTATTCACCATCGGCACGTCCTGGTCGCGCCACACGTGGTACGTCAGATTGCCCGTCGCCTCCGACGCGCCCTGGTCCGGTGTCGTCCGGTGTGAGTGCGCCGACAGTCTCTCTCGCGACGAGGCCGTCAGACTGGCTGACGCAACAACAGCTCTTCTCCCGGGGCTCGCAAGCCGCCCACACAAGGACCCTCGCGCCCCGCAGAATCTGATTCCCATCGGAGGACTCGAGAAGCTGTTACGGCACCGTCTGGGCGACCCGACAAAGCTCCACCGGGGTCTGGTCGCCGCCAGTAGAGGAGGCTCCTGATGGAAAGTGCTGAGATCGGAGCGGCGGCGCGGGCGTTCGCGGCCGAACGAGAACTGATTGTCTGGGAGTCATTCCCCTGGGGCGGCGCGACCGTAGTCTGGCCTGCCGCCGAAGACCTAAAGGGCTACTTGGACGTGCTCCAGCGTGTTGGCGCCCGCATTCTCTACTTGGAGGACGATGGCGCTGTCCTGGGATTCGCCGCCAATGGCGTCATACATGCATTCCCGAGCGCCGATCTGCGACAACGGCTCGTCGACGACCCGGTGGCGGAAGGCGCCGACGTCGACGAAGGTGACGAAGTACGGCTTTTCTGTGTCGATGGCGGACTACTCCAATCCGTACTACGACTACCGCAGCGGGCGGACCATCGAGGGCGAGCTTCGCGAGCTGGTCGACAGAATTGTGGCGGACGAACGCTTCGACGGACACCAGAGTCGGCGACTGTGTGCCGAGTTCACCTCACACCTCGACGCAGAAGACGCAGAGACGGTTCGAAGTGTGGCGGCCAGGGTCTTCAACGAGACTGTAGGCAAGAAGCTCGACAACCGAGCGCAGCAACTCGTTGCCGACCTCGCTGTCGATCCTGCGTTCGATCCCCTGGCTTGGGGCGATGACCTCCACGACTTCCTCAGCGCGCGAGTAGCTGAGGAGGACCCGCGGGTGTTGACGCGTCTCCAGCGGGAACTCCCCGGCTACGCCCGAGAAAGTGGTCTCGCGCGCAAGGCCGAGCGCGAGATCGCGCAATCCGCTCGACAGATGCTCGAGCGGATTCCCCCCTTGGTTCGCGATCAGTTGGGTTTCGCGTCCAAGAACGCGACCCGACTGCAGATCGTCAGCCCATACCTCGACGACGAACTGCCTGACCACCGGAAGCACCATGTCCTGCGGGAACTCGTGAGCATTGAGGCTGATCTGTACTCGGCAACCCGGGAGGCGCGGTACGCCACAGCCGTGCGAAAACTGCTCGACCTCGGGATCAGGAAGGCAGAGATCTCCCGGCGCCTGGGAATCTCGACCTCGGTCATGGATCGGCTCGCCAGTACTCATCGATCAGACGTGGACCTCGACGCCGGCGATCCGATCGTGGCGACTCTGGCCCCTGAGATCGGCTGAGCTCCGACTACTCGGCCCCGGATCCTGCATCTAACGATCAGAGCGAGTGCCGCCAAGGAGGCACCGGCGAAGTTCGTCGAGCTCGCGGTAAGCGAGGACCTGTCGTAACCTCTCGATTCCGTCGCCACCCTCCGTGCGCCCATGTCGGTCCGCAGTGAATTGATGCCACCGCGAGGGGTGCCTGACGTCGTCGCCGACGGACCAGGCGCCTAAGTGTCCGGAGTCCTCGGCGACGTCCAGCAGCCACTGAACCTGTGACTCGGCGTGTCGGCGCGCGGGACCGAGGTGGCGCAAGACGCCCCACGCAAGAAGTAGCTTCCTCGATTGTCTCGTCCCGCGGCTAAGCTCCGCCCGCGCGCTGAGCCATGGCTTCTCGTCCGCGCCGACGACTGCAGCATCTCGCGCATGTTGCGTCGCTGTGCTCATCAGATTCGCGATCTGAAAGTCCTCGTGGCCCAGGATCTTAGCTCCGCGGCGGACTGCACCGATGGTTCGAGTTCCCGAGGTGAGCGGGGGGGTCAACAGCACCACACAGAGATCTGCGGACTGCGTCGATCTGGTCATATGTCCAGCGCCATCACTGTTCGTCCGACGCCTTCCGTGTGCTTGCTCACGCCCGCGGCCCGCCTCGGGAGAACGGCGGGAAGCTTCACTGCAAAGAACTCAGGAGCGTGTCCCAGGTCATCGAGCGCGATTGACTCCGCAGCTCGCCCAAGGAGAAGACACCGGATAAGCCAGGCTGCCAGGGCACCTTCGGCAACTGAGAGGCAGCCGCGTGTACTTACCGAAGCGGACGGCTCACCCTCGAGTAGCCCCAAGCCGCGCAAGGTCTTGACTCCGCGTTGAGTGGAGATGTCGATGCTCCGTCGCGGGCCGTAGAGCCTTCGCATTCGATCGCGCAGCACCACGGTGTCCACTTCGCCACGTGCAATCACCTCGCGTCCACAAGCGTCCAGCAGGCTACGAATGAACGGCTCGCTGACCAAGAGGGCTCCCAAGTGCAGGGGGCGCCAATCGGCGGTTCGATCTGCATAGGCCAACGCCCACTGGACGTGGCTCAGCTGCGTCGTGCCCGGAGCCAGCCAGATCCGGGTGAGAGCAGTTACCGTCTTGGTGAGCGCCGCAGCTCCCAAGGGCTCGTGCACGAGCTCATCGCGAAGTTGGGTCCGAGCTTCGGCCACCGAAAGCCGTTTCCGAGCGACGCGGAGCGCAGCGTCTAGCCACTCAACCTTGAGATCGCGGTCAAGGATTGCGTCACCCATCACATGATCCTTGAGAGCGGGACGATAACTTCATCGAGACTCAGGCCTCCGTGGGTAATTGCTCCTCCGGTGCGCTGATAGAAGGTGCGGCCGGGGGCAAAGAGAGGAGCCCCCGCTACCTCTGGGAATCCCGGCGGGGTCCACTCGGAACCGGGCACAGCGGCGACGGTCCGTTGGGCCTCAGTCCGGTAGATCCGGGCCCGCTTGCCTCTCCCCGTCACCCTCACCCCTTCGTCTGGCACTGGCAGGTCTAACCCTAGGCAGGGCAGGTTGCCGTGGTCCGAAGTTATCCACAGCTGGGCACTTCGGCGTGCAGCCCAGTCCAGGGCGCGTTCGAGGAACCCCGCGTCTAGCCAGGTCCGCAGTCCGGCATGGAACTGGTGGTCTCCGTTGACCGCGACGCCGTGCATCAGGTTGTCGACAGCATTAACCGCTACGCCGATCGCGACAGCATCGTCCGGTGGGTCGGACCATCCCACGTTCGAGGCCCCGTCTGTTCTGTAGTAGTGAATCTGTTCAGGTGCCAGCCCCTGGGCCACCCAGAAGCTGCGCCAATGGGTCTTCTCGACATCTGTTCGCTCAATGGTCTCGGCGAAGGTGCTTGGGAGTGCGCCGGCAAAGATCGCCTGTCGGCTCACCGTAGTCATCGTCGGCAGGCAGGCCAGCACGCGACGGTCGTCAAGAGCCTTGAGAGACAGGCTCGAGACGAGATGCTGCCACTGCGCCACCCCTAGACCATCGAGAACCAGCAGCAGAACCTTCGACCCACGCGCAACAACCTGAGAGGCGAGGAATGGCGCCACCTGATGCACGCTGGCGGGGTGGAGCACATTCCTGGTAAGCAGAAGGCCGTAATTGCTCCTCAACCAGGCGTTCCAAGGACCGTCGAGGGCATCCCACCTAGCCCAGACGCGCTGTGCGAGAGCAGAAGTCTCCGGGGTCGGCGGAAGCGCGGCAAGAGACCATCGGACTCGCGCCCAGGCCTCGCTCACGGAGATCCAGGACTCCAGCGAGGTGCCGTCCGTTGGCAACGCATCTAAGAGGCGAACGACCTCAGGCGCAGCATCTGCCTCCCTGACCGCGTCCCTCAGAACCTTCGGCAGGCTCTCAGGCAGGGGCACGGCGAAGACGGTGGTCTGCTGCTCTTCAACTAGGTGGCTGAGATCTTCGGCCGCAGCCCTCAGAGCCGTGTCGTCGGGGTGGTTCATGCCGAGCTGGCTCCACTCGGTCAGGAGCTGCCCGACAGCAACCATTGGGTCATCGGCCTCCAGGATCCTGAGGGCTGCTCCCGGCGGGCAGGTCGGGCCAAGGAGCTGCCGAAGGCCAGGCCCCAGTGAGCGAGCCAGGCGAACGGCCGCTGTTACTGACATATCGGAGGCGGGGGGCCAAGCCAGCCCAGTGAGCTCGCGAGCCAGCGCAGTGAGTCGTTCCTGTACCGATCGATTGAGGGTCAGGATCTCAACAGCGTGCGGCGGCAGTTGGCGGACATCCATCAGGGCTTGCGGAGGGAGCCGGACATCGAGGACGCGGTGCGGGAACGAGCGAGCGTCGAAAGGAAGGTCGTGCGCAGAAGCAAGGTCAGGAATGCGCAGATGTATGAGCAGCGGGGGCTCCGACGGCCCGAATCGTCGCAGGCGCCGTTCAAGGAGGCGGCGGAACTGCCAACGATCGTCGACGGTCACGATCTCCCCGTTCTCGCTCTCAACGTCATCGAGACCATGAGGGTCGAGATACAGCAGGAACTCCCCCGGATCCAATTGGAGTTCCCCCACGAGGGTGTGCCATGTGGTGCTCAGCAACCTGGTAGTCATGTGCATCTGACCGCGAGGGCAATGCGCAGGCTGGGCAGCCGAGGCAGGCTTCCTCCGCCGAGTTCGCGCAGATGCTGGTAACTGAAGTCGCTGAGAGCTCGCGTAAGTGCCGCGTGCACGTCTGCTGGAATCGGAATCAGGTCGAGACTGGTGATTCTCTTGTTGGCCAGCGAGTCCAAGAGGATACGACCCTGGCGTGGGTCGGGTCGCCCGCCGTCATCTGGGACGAACACGGCGAACGCCGCACTTGCACCATCCCTGTCGCCCTGTGCGACTCTCGCGACCGCCAACCACCCGCGCGCGCCATCCAGTCTCACCTGAGGTACCGGTTCACCAGGGACTATGACACTGGTGCGGCGCAGTGCAGCGTTTGCCGCTCCGTCGGTCTCGTCGTTGAGTCGCTCGATCAGGCCCGGGACCGGGGAGGGCGCCGGCTTTGGCGCGGTGATCGCGATCTCGCCCAGAATCGCCCGCTCTCCGCTGGTCGCCTGCAGCTCGGTGCGGGTCGCGGCCGCGAAGGCCTCGCCTGCTTCGTCGAGGCCTTCAGGATTCAGAATCGCTGTCACGTACAGGGAGTCGGTCAGGCCATCGACCGTCGCTAGAACATCTCCGCGCTTGTCGACCCCGAGTTCTCGAAGGATCACTGCAAGTTTGGATTCCAGCACTTCTAGGACCCGTTGATCCACGCTGTCCTCCAGGGCGAAGCTGAAGGCCCTGACAGGCACCCGCTGGCCGATGCGGTCAACGCGACCGATTCGCTGCTCTACGAGAGTCGGGGTCCAGGGGAGATCCCAATTCACAACCACGTGGGCGAACTGTAGGTTGACCCCTTCACCGCCGGCGTCAGTCGACACAAGGATCTGGGCCTTGTCACGGAAGGCGGCCTGGGCTTCGGCGCGCTCGGCCAGGCCCATGGTCCCGTCCACGGTGGCAGTCCGAACGCCCTGGGCCTCGAGCACGTTCACGACGGCCCTCTGTGTCGCCCGGAACTGGGTGAAGACCAGGATCTTGACTTCGGGGTCCTGCTCGTCTCGCTGCAGGGCCCGCAGCAGCCTCAGGAAGTGCGCTGTCTTCGGGTCAGGCTCGGCGCTGAGCGTGCGCCTAGCCAGGTCGACGAGACGGGCGAGGTCGGTCTGGTCCGTAAACGAGGCACCTGATCGCTCAAGCAGGAGGATGCTCTCCTCGTCATCAAGCTCGTCCCAGGCCAACTGGTCCGACTCACTTTCTGGCGCTCTGCGCAACGTCTCAAGTCGCCGCTCGAGAGCTGCAACGATGGCCGCGGTGGAGCTTGCGACAAGCCGCTGGAAGAGCAGCATCAGGAAGCTGCGGGCCGTGTCCCCAGCAGCACGGGCGCTGAGGTAGCCCTCTCGGACGTAGTCCGTCACGGCGTCATACAGCTCGCGATGCAGGGGGTGATCGTGCCACGGGACGATCTCGAGCTGGGTGGTGCGCGGGTGAAAGAGTGGCTGGCCCGCGTGGTCGACGGCGGTGCGTTTGTCACTTCGCGCCACGACGGCAGCCACCGTGCTGGCGTTGATGTCGCGGCCGTCCTGGAAGCCTGGGTCAAGCAAGCCGAGGAAGCGCCGGAAGGACTCGGACTTACCGGAGTGTGGGGTCGCCGTCAGTAAGAGCAGGTGGTCGGTGGTGGCGGCCAAGTCGAGGGCCAGCTGGTGCCGGGCAACATCGACACGTGAGCCGGCGACGTGGTGCGCCTCATCAATGATGACAAGGTCCCAGTCGGCTGCGGACACTCCGCGAGCTCGAGCAGCGTTGTGAGCTTCGAGCTGCTGCTGGTTCCATCCCACGCGACGACGGAGAGGCTTGATCGCGTCGACGCTGGTCACCGCGAGGTCGAACGCGCGCCAGACGGCCCCACTGGCGTCGATGGGAACGCCCTCGGGTCCGATCCGGACAAAGTCGAGGCCGAACTTCTCCTTCATCTCGGCGACCCACTGCAACTGCACGCCTTTAGGAGCAACGACAAGGACTCGGCGAATTCGACCACGGGCAAGCAACTCAGTCGCAACCGCGCCAGCGGTCATTGTCTTCCCAAGCCCGACTTCGCAACAGACTGCGAGTCGAACCGGCTCGAGTCGCAAAGCACGCTGCAGGATCGCGGCTTGGTGGGGAAGGAGATCGACGCGGGCGCCTGCAGCTATCGGATGCCCAGTGCTCGCCTCAGCAAGAACCCGCAGAGCCAGGGCCCTCTCAGCCAGCTCGTGGGGCCCCCATCGGCGCCGTTCGAGGTCAACCACGTCCTCCGCGGACACGGTATGGACGCGTCCCTCAGCAGGGGAGTAGATGTCGAGAATGGTCTGGCCAAAGAGGTGCTGCTCGCTGAGGATCTGGACGACTTCCCGTCCTCCAGGCCACCATCGCCAAGTTGCTTCCATCACCTGCTCAGCCGGGATCGAGCGTTACGAACGTACGCCAGCACCGCGGGCAACTCGACGAGGTAGTCCTGGGGAAGCCGGGCCCCGACCTTCACAATCGTGTTGTAGTCACTATCGGCCCAGGCCTTCTTAAAGCCGGCGAGAACGGCTTCCCCGCGGAAGCGGCGCAGTGGTCCACTACCGGCGGCGTAGCTGTCAAAGGTACGCAGAAGGTCGCGGTTGCGGAGTTGCTCTAGGTGCTCAACCTTGCGTGGGTCGGGAACTGCCCAGGCTCCGTTGGATTCTTGTATGAAGTTCTGCTCGAGGAGTTCGCGCAGGTCGGGGAGCTGGTCGGGACGTTCCCCGGTGGTAGCGACCTCCTTGAGGTACTCAGGCTGGATTCCAGCCATGGATTGGGGCTTGCGCTTGAGTTGCTGGCGCAGCCACGCGACGGCGGACTTCTCGTCAGTCACGAACAGTTCCACGTCAGCCAGGGCCTTGAACGTGAGCTTCTTCCGCTCATAGGTCTCGACCTGGTCTGGCCGGAAGTACATCCCGTCTCGTTCGTTGTAGTGCGATTCGAGACCGGCATAGAACTCTCCGGCCGTCATGGGTACGGGCAAGCCTGCGCTGACGTAGTACGAGACGACGCGGTGGTAGATGCGGTCGGGATGCCGTTCGCGAACGGCCCGGACGTGACTCCCTGTGTCCTCCACGATCGGCAGATGCTTGAGGTGCTCACCTACGAACGCCCAAACGGAGGCGCCACCGCTGCCTGCAACCGCTTCGCTTGTTGAGGCGTCCGGCTTGTAGCAGGAAATCATCAGGTCCTGCTTGACAGCGTTCACCGCCGTCGCCTGTCGATAACTGTCTTGGGTCTTGTCGAGAACCCGGGTGTCGGCGACGACAAACCCTGCGGCGCCGAGTGCCTCCTGCAGAGCAGCCCAGACTTCGTTGGAGCTGTTCGAGAACTCAACGGTCATCCATCGACCGGGCTTGAGCACGCGGGCGAACTCGTTGAAGCATGCCGTCATCAAGTCTGCGTACTCGCGATTCCCCTTACCCCGTGGCCTGTCAACGATCGCTTCACGCTCGACCTGCGTCAGAACCCCGTGCCAACCCTCAATCACTTGCGCAAGGTCGGAGTAGGGGATGTTCTCGCCGAACGGGGGATCGACGAAGATGTAGTCGACTGTCGCGTCGTCGAGAGGGAGGTTGGCGGCGTCACCGGTGGAGATTCGGATATCGGCCGTCTTAGGGATCGACTGCCAGAGCTTGACGAGGGTCTTCTTCTTCCCTCTCGATGGCTGGCTACCCTCAAGGTTGTACCTGGGAGAGCACTCGGAAATAAGTGAAGATACGTAGTACACGCCATTCTGATTGCGATTCACTTGTGAATGATCGGTGGCCTTGTATCGGTTCATCCACGACAATCCCCAGAAGCACTGTTCCACCCAGAACTTCAGCGCTCTCCGAAGGGAAGGCTCTTCCTCTTCCTTTGCCCAGGACCAGAGTCTCGAGAGCGCCGCGAGCGACCGATCCGAGTAGAGATGTTGGACGGCAGTAAACCCCTTCGGCGCGAGACGTGAGCCATGCACCATGTTCTCGATCGGCAGAGACGCCGTCGGCGCTCCCGGTGCGGTCAGAGACGCGATTCGACCGAGAACCTCAAGGTCCTCCTTATCAGGCGCCTTGCTTCCCGTAACGATCGCCTTACCGCTACGCCAGCGGTAGTGGATTCGCACCGGCCGCAATTCCACACGCTCTATGAGTTCTCCCGTTAGAACTCTCACGGTCGTCTTACGTCGTACAAGTTGCGGGGAGCTCCGCTTGCCGACGGTCGCTCCACAACCTGGACATGGGAAGACTTCGTTCACCTTGAGCGTCGCCTTGTCGAATGCCCCCTCGTAGTAGACGACCGCCGCAGCACAATGCGGGCAGGTGAAGACCTCCGACCACACGGTGTAGTCAATGTCCGCCTCGAGGCCTTCGGGCGTCTTGGTCTTATACATCCAGCCAAGCTCGTCATCGAGGCGCGCCAGCAGCCTGTCACTCGCCCTGTCGAACTCGGCTGGATCGACAGGCAGGGTGACGCCCGACGCGAGGAAGGTGGCGTTAGGAGCAAGATCGTTAAGTACCGCGCGGCGAGCTCCCCATAGCGGCGACTTGCCGTGCCTCTTGAACTCGGTCTCGATCTCTCTGTTCGGCGTTGCGCACATCTGGGCCGCAACGCCGGTCATGCCCGAGCCGGCAAAGCCATCGAGCACGACGTCACCGGGCTTTGTGTAATGCAAGAGCAACCGAACAATGACCTCTGGGGGCACCTTCGTGGGATAGGCGTGCGCTTTGTACTGGAGGGTGTTCTTCGAACCTTGGACATCGTCGAGGTAGGGACCCGGGTCCTCACGCGCATCGTTGTTTGGCATCGAAGCCGCGACCCACTCGCGCACGAAGGGATTCGTGGTGGCGCTGTGCCACGGCGCGCTCGACATCTCGAGGATCGACGCCACACTCTGTCCAGATGCGAGGGGCAGGTTGCCTGACTCCAGCTCCTTGCGCAGCTGCTCAGTCGCAGACGCCGTCAGGTCGGCGCGGCCCTCCTTGTCGCCGTCGAAGAGGTGGTCGCTCACTGATCATCTCCATCGGCCACGAGACGGATGCTTGCCGGGTCTCCCCCGGCCTTCTGGGCCAGCCCATTGAGCCAGGTCTCGAAAGCCTGCGCAGCGTCAGCCACTGTTGTTGCCCGACCGGCCGGGAACACCGCGTCGACGAGTTCACGGGGGGCGACGTGAACGATCGAGAACTTGTTGAGGAGCTGCTTGACGGTCGACACAAGCTGCTGACTGATCTCCCCCACCGCGAGCTTGTCGTCCAGCAACTCCTCGACTCGCGCTCGCTCCTCCGTCTGCAGTACCTCGAGCTGCTGGTGGATCTCCGGAGCCCGTACGGAGTCCCGAAGGGCTGCAACCCACTCGGTCCACAGTTCGTTCACACGGTCCGCAACGGACTTGAGCCGCTGCTGAGCCGACTCACCCGAGGCAGGCGACGGCCGGTAACTGCAGTGCGGACAGGTGTAGGTGTTGTCGTAGTCGCTCGGGCTGAACTGCTTGCACGCGACCAGACCCAGGAGCCGCGCATCCAGGTCCCCGAATTGTCCGCTCGGCAGGAGCTCAATGGTCGACAGCGTGGTCAGATCGCGCCAGGCTGGGCCGTTGACGAGCTCTTGCTTCTCGGTGTCCCCTGAGGCCGGCAGCCTTTCTGCGGTGTGTCGCTCGACCGCGAAGGTGCGGTACTGGACGCGCATGTCCTCAGCTGCGCGTCGGGCGGCAGCTGCCGCGTTCTTGTCCAGTGCGGGCGCCCTCAGAACGTCACGGAGCTGGGCCCGAGCGTGGGTCGCATCTTCCGCGTATGGGTCGTTCGCGCCCAGAACGTTCCCCGCATCCTCCAAGTAGCGCACGATCGGGCTGAATTGGTCGTTGACCCTGCGAAGCTCATCGACTCGGGCCAGCTCCTTCTTCCCCTCGGCAGCAGCGTCCAGCTTCGCTTGATCAAGATTCAGTCGCTTGAGCTTTCCGACGTTGTTCCGGGTCCGCACGTCGGCGACGACATCGACGAAGGCTGCGATCCGAGCAAGCCGCCCAGCGGGATCATCGAACAACTCCTCGCCCCAAAGCCGAGGCGCCGACTGCACGTACGCCTTCAACTCACTCGCCGTAGCGTGCGTCGCGTCCGCCTCGGCCACGAATCTGGCGGCGACCTCGTTCGTAACCTCTCCCTGTCCAAGCGCGGGCGGAAGCCCGAGCAGGGTCGCGACTCGCGTGAGCCCGGCGGCGTCCACCCCGGCGGGGGTGGTGATGAACGACAGTCGCTCGAGATCGACCTGGGACATCCTGCTCAGGTCGTCGAGGTTGGAGGCAGTGATCTTCTGGCCACCTGCGAAGCCCAGCTCAGCCCTTCCGAGATAACTGAGCGCAGCGGCGACAACCACGAGCCACAGAGGTTCCAGGTGCCACGTACCCCACGTTCGAACCCCCGGGTCGCGCTCCACCAAGAGGTCGGAATCATTCACGGCTGCACCGCCGGCGGCATTGAGGGTGCCGACGAGGGCAGCGGCGTACGTACCGGACTCGACGATGTTCTCGTCCAAGTCGCGCAACTGCAGCGCCCCGAGGGTCGCGCGGCCTAGGGCCGTGTCCTTGCCGGAAAGCTGCGCCAGTGCGGCCTGTGCCGCGTTGAACAGGTTGCTTGAGGTCAGTTGGTCGCTAAACAAGGGGTAGCCCGGATACCTGGTGGCGAAATGTGTGGCGAGAGCGTTGGAGGCAATAGTGTCAAGCTGCTCCTTGAGGCTCTTGCGGCCACCCTGGACCCCCGCAAGCCACTGCGCGATCGTCTTCTGCTCGCCTTGATAGGTCACCTTCATGTTGTTCACGAGATTCGCGCGCAACCAGGCGACCATCTCGTTGAGATGCTTCGCCGCGCGGGACTCGAAGGCTGAACGATGCTGGCTCGTTGTCTCCTGCGCCTTCAGCAGCGAGGCGGCATAGCGGCGCAGAGACGTAGTGAAACCCTCGTCGGGATCCTCCAGCCGGAGAAAGACTTCGTCTGGGTTCATGGGGTCGTCAAACTTCGGCGGGGCATACGGCTGAAGGAAGTAGAGATAGAAGTCACGAGGCGGTTGCGCAGTCGAACGTTCGTTCGGAGCTCCCATGAACAGGTACCCCAGGCGGGTTACCTTCTTCGCGGCCCACGGCAGCTCGTAGGTCCAGATTCGATACCCCGCTACGTAAGGGCTAGCGGAAACCTCGAGCAACTGTTCAAGCGCCCGGTAGTACGCATTGTCGAGCTGATCCTCGTCGAGGGTGACGGCCCGCTCGTTGACTTGCTGTTCGTAGTCGACGTCCTTCTTCAGGTCGAGGTACACCTGACCGTTGGCTTCGTTCGTGGAGAGGAACTGCCCCGAGACCGCCTTGCTGATCTCCCGTACCAGCGTCTCGATCGAGCCGGCAATGAACGCCGCGTCGAGTTCAGGGGTGTCGGGCGGCAGCAAGCACAGGTCGTCCCGCAGGTCGTCGACGGTAAGGCCGATGGGCGCATCCAGGTCGTCGGTCGTCAGGCGGTGGACCGCCAAAGCATCGACGATCCTGAGCGCCGGCTGCACGTCGCCAGGAACGTCGATGTTGCGCTCGACCTGGTCCCGCAGAACACGGGTTCGTTCAAGAACCGTGCGAACTTCCGGAATCACCCGATTCGCCGGGTCGGCGTCGAGTTCGCTGCGGTAGCTGTCGAAGCAGATGACTCCGGGCGCGTCATCTGGGACCTCGTCATCCAGTCGTTGCCTGATCTGCGCGGTGAGGCTCGAGAGGATGCGACGCTTCTCGACAATGGTCAGGGCCTCGAACGTCTTGAGGTACGCGGGGTGCACGGGGAAGAGGTCCACGAACGACTCCAGGTCGCGCCCAAGCGACTCGAAGGCTGGAGCGAACTTTGCCAAGTGCTCCCGGATGAGGTTCTTCTGCTCAGCGTCCTTGCCAAGAATTCGACCCTGCACGACGTACGCCACATCTTCTCGCGCGATGCGGAACGACTGATACCGCTCCCGGACGCGACGAACCTCGTCCTGCGCAGCGGCGAACCGAGGATTGTCGAAGATCGTCTCTTGGACACCGGCCATGAGTCGGAACCGACCGTCGCGGCAGAACTCGCCCATCTCGCGCAGGAACCCGAGGTCGAGGATGATCTCGCTGTCCCTGCGGGTTCGGAGGAAGTCGAGCAACTCGTCGACGACAAGGAGCAGCCCGTGGTCGGGGTACGCCGCCTCGAAGAGAGCCATCATCTCCTGGAGGGGACGCTTGTTGTTCGTCACCTTGTCGAGGGGAGGAAACTCGTAGGTGACTCCCAGCTTGGCCAGACCGTCCTGGAGTTCCGAGGCGAGAAGGTCGCGCAAGCCCATTTGTACCGCGCCGATCTCGACTCGAATGACCTTGAAGCGCCCGGCGACTGGTGCCGCCGCCTCGGCCGTGGCTTCGTCAGTCAGGTCCGAAACCAAGTCGGCGTTCTCCGCAACAGCCGACAGACAGCTCATCAGGTGGGTCTTGCCTGTGCCGTAAGTCGCGATGAGCAGCAGACCCTTGTGATCGAAATCGGGATTGTCAAACCTCAAGTTCGGCAGCACTACTTGCGTCAACTGCTCCCGCATCGTCTCGGAGATGATGAAGGTGCGAACGTCCTCGCGCGCCTGATCGGCGCTGTCGGCGGCGCGGAGTTGCTTGACGCTCTCGACAGGCTCGAAATGAACCAGGTCGCGGTAACGCATCAGCTGAACCTCTCTGAGATGAATGGAGCCTCGTCCGCGAAGATGGTGGCCTTCGTCCGGAGAAGCAGGCTTCCCTGTAAGTCTTGATCAGTATGTCTTGACCCACCGACACCGGGCGGAAAGGTGAGGGGCTGCACCTCCGTGTCCACCGGCCAGACAGCAATGACGGGCTGGACTCTCGCCAGGGTCGCCAGGAGTCGGATCGGGTCGAGGCTAAGGACCGGGTCGAAGAGGATCTCCGCCCCCACCAGCACGGAGCTTCCTGCCAGCCGTCCACGGATGGCGGCCTCACTGGGTCGGCTCTCAGCTTGAGTCAGAAGGCGGCCGACGTGCACCGGGACCGTTCCGCGCAACTCAGCCAACAAATCGGCTGTCTCGTCGGCCCCGGCACCTGAGATGAGGGCAAAGCGCCCAGGTGACCGCTCCAGTTCACTCCACACAGCGAGGCCCGCATCTGGCCAGACAGACACACGCCCCTCCGAGGTTCTCCGTTCGCCGCTCCCTGACGACGGTACCCACGCGCGTGCGTGGATGACCGACTGCCCCTCAATCCTCACAGAAGGTACGAATCGGCGCAGGACTATTGCGGGAGGCAGGCTGCAGTTCGGCGCTGCGGCTGGACAGCTCTCTATTCTCTGCACCGAAATCTCCTGCCATCGTTAGCGGCAATCGACTGTGGTCTCCGGTCAGAGTCCCCCAGGAAAAGAACGAAGGCTGACCGCCTGGGGCGACTCGCTCAGAGCCGATCAATCCAGGTGTCTTCGTCCCTGTCGTCCCAGCTGGAGCCCGATGGTCGCGCGGCAGGCGGCGTACGTCCCAGGGCCGCTAGAACGGTCATCGCCTCGTCCGCGGTGAGCTCCCGAAGACTTGCGACGGGCCGGCCCGAGAGGTCCTCGATTTGCTGTCGTCGGTCTGACATGTCGGTGAGGTTCCGGGCATCGAGGGCCCTTCGGAGCAACTCGACCTGCCAGTCGGCGATCGGCGTCACGGGGCGAACGAGCGGCGCCGGCTCGCTCGGCTCGTCGTCTCCGAACAGGGGCAGGTCGTCTGACACGTGCTCAAGGCTACGGAGCAACCCGCGAAGGCTGACAAATAGCCTCGCCCAGTGCGCGGTCCGTGAGCGTCCCGAGTTGGGTCGAATGTCGGCGTCATGCGCGAGACTCGCCTCATGGCCGACTGGAGTCCTCTGCGCAGATTGCTCGCCAACGTTGATGAGTCGGTGACCCTCGCCTGGGACGAGCTCGACGCCTTGGTCGGTGGACTGCCGAAGTCGGCGTACAAGCACGGCGCGTTCTGGAAGGGCTATCGATCCGGGTGGCCCGGCTTCACCACATCGTCGGTGAAGGTCGGCGAGTCTGTGACGTTCGTTCGGCGTGCCACCACCAACGCGACAATGCCGGGGGACGGAGGTCCGCCGGCGGTCAGAGCACCCGACTCTGCCCCAGACCTGGTCCTCGTGGGCTGCGTCAAGAAGAAGCTCGATGTCCCAGCGCCCGCCAAGGACCTCTATACATCGACCCTCTTCCGCAAGGAGCGTGCCTACGCCGAGCAGGCCGGTGCACGGTGGTTCGTCCTGTCGGCGGAGCACGGACTGGTCGATCCCGAGCAGGTCCTGGAGCCCTATGACCTGCGACTGTCGAAGACCTCGCGTGACTACCGTCGAGCCTGGGGCGCACGGGTGGTCAAGCAACTCGGTGAAGCTGTCGGAACCGTCGACGGGCGGACGATTGAGGTTCATGCAGGGTCGGCCTATGCCGATGCAATCCGGGGGTTGCTCTCGGGCGAAGGTGCCACTGTGATCGAGCCGCTCGCCGGGCTGACGATGGGTGCTCGGCTCTCCTGGTACGGAACGGCGGGCGATCCAGTGTCCACAGTGACTCCTCCGCAGATGCCCGACGCAGGCGTCGCCGAACTGCTGGACAGGCTCACTCATGCCGACGAAGCGATCACTCCCGCCGCGTTCCTGGCTGGTGCCGGGGATGGTCTGCGCTCGCCTGGCCTCTACAGCTGGTGGGTCGATGACGAAGGCGCCGCCGATTTGAGTCGAGGACTCAACCATCCCATCAGACCCGGATTGATCTACGCCGGGTTAGCTGGTGCCACCCGCTCCCGGAGCGGCAGGAAGTCGAAGAACACACTCTGGGGCCGAATCAAATCGATGCACCTCGGCGGACGCCACGAGTTCTCGACGTTCCGGTTGAGCCTCGGATCGGTCTTGTCGGAGGCCCGCGGAGAGGTCGACATTGACGAGGAGGCCCTGACCGCCTGGATGCACGAGCACCTGCGCCTAGTTGCGGTCCCGTTCGCCAACGCTGACACGCTCGGGGACGTCGAGACCGAGATCCTCGCGGAGTTGGATCCACCGCTGAACTTGGACAAGGTCAGGCGGACTCCGCTCCGAGCTCACCTCTCAGCGCTGAGGAAGTCACACGGCCGCCGAGGACGCTCCCAAGGAACAGCAGCGGACTGAGGACAGCCATCCAAGCGAACTTCGCGGCGTCCCAGAAGAAGACGAAGACCAACAAGTTGAGGAAGCCGAGACCGGGACGGATGGCGAACTCGATCGCGAGGGCGGTAAGTCCGAGGTAGGCGGGCGTGGCGACCAGTCCCACGGGGATCGCCCACTTGAGGCCGCGTGGGGTGCGGAGCCACTCGATGGCTCGGTTGGTGGGCATGTACAAGCGGAGGTGGCCGCGGATCGCGGCGCTGAGGTCCCAGAGTGCGGTGAGCATGACGGTTCTCCTTAGGTCGAGGGCTCACCTCCTCGCTACGCCCGCGGGCCGACATGACGCGCACACCATCGCCCGTCATGGGGATAACTCGGTCGGAACAGCCTCTGTGTACCGCTACCCGATCGCCCGTCCCCTCGCCTCGAGCGCCCGGCGGCGCCCGTCCTGGGCGTTGGCGGCGTCCTCGGCAATGGCCCGGGCACGACGAATCGCCTGCTCGGCGCGGGCTGCGTCAAGCTTCTGCGCCTCGTTCGCGGGCGCACCGAGAGCCCTGCGCCCCTCCACCTTGTACCGGTCGCGGTAGGCGGCGACTGTCCTGACCTCGCGGAGCCAACGACGCCGGGTTGTCGCGGTCGTCGGCGGCGTGCCCAGCCGCTTCAGCCAGGACGCCTTGTTCTCGACCGCCCTCTCGGCCAGCGTCATCGCCCGGCCTTCCATCAGGTCGGCGAGCTCGCCGAGCACCTTGGCCATTTCGGGACTCATCGGGCCATCAGCGACCGGGATCAAGCCGACGACCAGCTTCGGGGACGGGCGACGCTTGCTCTTCGTCGGTTGGGCTGCCTTCTGGAGTCGGCTGATGAGAACGGCACCGATGTCCTCGGCGTCGTCGAGAGACCTTCGGGCGACGAGGGCTGGCAGGCGTCCGGCGACGTCGTAGCGGTCGGACTCGGCCCGGCGCAACTCAGCGGTGAGGGGTCCGAGCGACTGCGAGATCATCACCTGCTCGACCTGGGCATCGGTCAGGCCGCTGCTCCTGATCGCCGCTACCCATCGGTCGCGCTGGGCGACCGCTCCGATGGTTTCGTACTCCGCGGCGAGTTGGGCTATGGACGACCACCGTTCCTGCTCCGCGACGATCATCTCGTGCGCCGAAAGTTCTCCGCCGATGTGCTGGAGAACGCCGTAGAGAACGGTGTGCGCGTTCACCTCGTCAGGCTCGGGAGGCGCGTGGCCCTCGTCGGGCTTGTCGAGCGCGACGTAAGCGATGTTAGAGTCCCGGCCTCGGGTCATGGCGACGTAGAAGTTCTCCCGCGTGGTCGAGCCAGTCACCACGACAGGTGAGGTGTCGACGGTCAGGCCTTGGGCTCGGTGGGCGGTGACCGCATAGCCGAGGTCGACGTGCTCGGCGACGTACGCCGCAGGCAGGGTGACCGTGCCGCCAAAGTCGACGCCGAGGCGCTGGACCTGCATCGAGCCGTCCTTGTGGACGCGGGTGACGGTCCAGCGGTCACCGTTGCGGACCCAGCCGCCGCGCAGGGGGTGGAGGCGGCGGTCGTTGTTCCTGGTGATGACGAGGTCTCCCTCGGACGCCTGGGTGCCGTCGGCAAGGTTGACCTCGAGGTCACCGACAGGGTTGGCGACGATGCGGTCGGCGCGTGCTCGCCGGTTGAAACGGGTCACCATCTCCATCGCCTCGGCGACGAGGATCGACGTACGCCCGCGCTTCACGTCAGCCGCCCAGGCGAGGTAGGCGGCGTCCATCATCTCGTCGGTCGTGCCCTCCTGGACCCGGTCCTTGGCCATGTAGGTGCTGATGACCTCCGCCCGTCCGTGCCGCAGGCCGAGGGAGGCGGCCTTCTCCCACTCGTGGGTGAAGCGGTGGACCTCGGTGAGCTCGGGAGTGTCAGGACGAGCGGAGGCCAGCAGGCTGAACGCCCCGCCCGCGTCGACCGACTGGAGCTGCGCCCAGTCGCCGACCAGCAGCACCTTCGCGCCCGCCTCGGCCCCCAGCGCGGTGAGCCGGTCGAGGGTCAGAGTGCCGGCGAGGGTGGCCTCGTCGATGATGACGAGCTGACCCTTGCGGAACTGCGCCCGTCCACGGTCGAACTCGTGAAGCCACTTCGCGGTGTTCTCGCAACCGATGCCCAGGTCCTCGGCCAGCACCTGCGCCGCGACTGCGCTCGGGGCGAGGCCGACCACACTGCCTTTTCCGTGGGCCCTCGTCCAAGCTGTCTTCAGCGCGTGCATCGCGGTGGTCTTGCCTGCACCAGCTGGGCCGACGAGAAGGTCGACCTGCCGCCCGGACACGGCGATGCCGGCCAGCGTCTTGGACTGCTCGGCAGACAACAGGTGTTCCTTGCGGGTCACGCGCTCGATCACGGCGAGGTCGACCTCCGGGGCCGACAGGTCCTCCGCGCGAGCCAGCAGCCGGTCCTCAGCCGCGAGCAGCGCCTCGGAGGTGAACACGACCGAGTGCCGTGGCCGGAAGCGCGTCGTACCGTCGGGTCGGCGGAAGACCTCGGGCGTGGTCACCAACTCCGGCGGGGTCAGAGTCAGAGACTCCTGCTTCGCGGCGTCGACGATCATCCCGACCACGACCTCGCGGTCCTCGGCCCTGGCGAAGCGCCAGCCCATCGTCTGCCGGGATGCCTCGGCCCAGAGGTTCCAGTGTTTCCAGGTCGAGCGCTTCTCCTCGACCGCGCCGACAACGGAAACGGCCACGTCGCCGACCACGTCGAGAGGCACATCGTCGGCCCGGAGGGTAGGACTGGCGATGGGAAGGGAGGTGACCTCCTTCGCCCAATCGACTGCGTCCCTCCCCAGGATCTTCCGCGCCCGTCGTCGCCATTCGGTGGTGAGGTCGAACAGCGAGTGGATCTCCTTGTCGGGTCGTGTGGCACGAGTCGCCTGTGCCCGCATCACGATGATCTCCTTCCTGGACGGGCGATGCCCGTGCGCGGCCTCGTACTCCGCGATCAGTCGATCGGCCTCCTGCTCGATGTGGGAGGCTCGGCTGGAGAACTCGTGGATCAGCTCCTCGGGGACGGGCGCAAGCTCCCAAGCGAGGTTATGGTTCTTGCCCCGGTCCCGCTGCTCCCACGCAACCCCGAGCAGTCGGGTCATGCCGTCGGCCAGCACCGCGTTGTAGTGCTCGGAGATCGGGACATTCGCCTCGAACATCGGTCGCCCGTCCAGGCTGCGCCATCGTCCGTCCTCCGTCGTCTTGACCTTGCTGGAGATGACGACGTGGGTGTGAAGCTGCGGATCGCCCAGCCGGGAGTCCCAGTGGTCGTACGCCGTGGCGGCAACTCCGACGATGTCCGCCTGCATCACGGCACCGTCGCCGGCTGCTACGCCCCTCCTCGTGGCGACCACTTCCCGTTCCATGAAGTCAAGCACCTCGGCAACGGCCTGGTGGTGGGCCTCGACGATGAGCGCCTGGGTGCCAGCGTCGGCCACACCCCACAGTGCGGAGACTGACTTGGGCACGCTGAACGTGTAGTCGAAGCCCGCCACCCCGCCTGACTGCTTCTTCGACTCCTCGGCCTTGATCTGCGCAAGAGCAGCCTTACGCTGCTCGTCGGTGAGGTCGGACGGGAGTTCTGCCGCGCGGTCGGCCATGCGCTTGTTGAGGGTCGGGAACGTGGGGAACGCCCTGCCCAGCTTCTCGCCGGTGACCGGGTCCAATCCCGCGCCGATCAGGAGCTGGAGCTGCTGCGGCGTCACCATGTCCCCGCGCTTGATCTCGCCGCTGCCGAAGGCATGGAGGGCCGAACCCATCCAACGGCCCGGCGGGGTGCCCGCCTCTGTGTAGTACCGCGTGACCGGGTTCGGATCGGCCATGTTGGCGTCCCCTCGGACCACGCTCTTGAGCAGGTAGTCGTAGCCGCGGCCCGCCGCGATCTTTCTCATCGAAACGGTCACCCCTGCACACCTCCTTGGCGTGAAGGTGTGCGCGACGTTCCACAGCCCCCAGTTCGGGCCGAGTTGTCCACAGGCTCCGGGCGACGGCGCCCTCTGAATCGCCCCGGGTTTCGTGGAGGCTCGGTTACTTGGAACCAGCCCCGGTCGGGACGGGTGTCTCAGGGTAGTGCTCGGGCGTGATCTGGGCCCAGTGGTTGGCCTCGAACTCGGCCGGCGGGATCAGTCCGATCTCGCCGTGCAGACGCCGGTGGTTGAACCAGTCGACGTATTCGGCGACAGCGATCTCGACGTCGCCCACGGTCTTCCAGCCGCCCTTGGGCCGCATGACCGGGTTGCGGATGCACTCGGCCTTGAACAACGAGTTGAGCGCCTCGGCCATCGCGTTGTCGTAGCTGTCTCCCCGCGATCCGACGGACGCGACGGCCTCGGCTTCGGCCAGACGTTCGGTGTAGCGAATCGCTCGATATTGCACTCCGCGATCGCTGTGATGCACGAGGCCGGTGACGTCCTGGCCAGCCCGCTGCCGGTTCCACAGACCCATGTCGAGGGCATCCAACGCCAGGTCTGTGCGCAGGCTGGTCGACACCTGCCAGCCCACGATCATCCGGCTGAAGACATCCAGGACGAACGCGACGTAGGTCCAGCCAGCGTGCGTCCGCACGTATGTCAGATCCGCGACCCAGAGCTGATTTGGCGCGATCGCGACGAACTTCCGGTCGACGAGGTCCTCGGGTCGTTCGGTCTCAGCGCCGTCACCGATGGTGGTCTTGCGGGTCTTCTCCCGCGGAATCCCACGCAGACCCTCTTGCCTCATCAGCCGCTCGACGGTGCAGCGGGCGACTCGGACGCCTTCGCGGTTGAGCTCGGCGTGGACCTTCCTCGCGCCGTAGACACCCGAGGTTTGCCTTGTGGGCGACCTTGATATCGGTGACCAGTTCGGCATCACGGATCGCGCGTGCCGACGGCGGCCTGACCTTGGCGGCGTAGTAGCTGCTCGGGGCGATCTGCACGCCGGCGTTCTTCAGCACAGCGCAGATCGGCTCGACCCCGACCTCGCGCCCATCGACCACGTCGTGGCGATGGGCGTCGATGTAGGCCACTACCTGCTGGTGGGGCGGTCGAGCTCCGCCGCGAAGAAAGCCGCCGACGTCTTCAGAATGTGGTTGGCCCGACGCAACTCGCGGTTCTCCTGCTCGAGCCTCGCGATCCGCTCCGACTCGGCCGTTGTCGTGCCCGGGCGCACACCGCCATCGATCTCAGCCTGCCGGACCCAGTTCCGCAGGGTCTCGGGGTGCATGCCGAGCTGCTCGGCCACCCGTGCGATCGCGCCCTGCTTCGTCGCCGGATCCTGCCGCAGCTCGACGGCCATCCTCGTGGCACGCTCACGCAGCTCGTCTGGGTACTTCCTGGGTGCTGCCATGACTCTCATCCTCCATGGGTTGAGAGCCTCCATCAGACCCGGGGCGATTCAGTCGCGTGCATGAACGAGTTGCACCAACATGGAGCCGCGACAATCCGGTGGAGTCCGCAGCTCATCAACGACATCGTCAACGCACCCAATCTCGCGCGGGCGGCGGAGCATTTGGGAGCCAGAGGCATCCCGGTCTTTCCATGCGTCCCCGGCGGCAAGCGCCCGCTCACCGCCCACGGCTTCCGAGACGCCAGCGCCGACCCCGACGGCATCAACTTCTGGTGGCGTCGCCAGCCTGCCGCCAACATCGGCGTCCCGACCGGCGCGGCCGGCGGCATCGACGTGGTCGACGTCGACATCCACAAGGCCGGCTCCGGATACGCCGCCTTCGAGCACGCCCGGCGAGCCGGGTTCGTCGAAGGCTGGGCCTGGCTCGTCCGCACGCCGTCGGGCGGCCTGCACGCCTACTTCCTCCGCACCACCGAGCGCGAACAGCGGTCGTGGCAGGTTCCGAGCAAGCACATCGACTTCCGGGGCGACGGCGGCTACATCATCGTCCCGCCCTCCCGGGTTACCGGTGAGGACGGCGTGACCCGCAGCTACCAGCCGATCGCGGTCGCCGAGCACCACAACCCGTGGTCGGTCGACGCCAACGGCCTGCGCGGGTTCCTAGACCCGCCCCGGCCAATGCGTCCCCCAACCGACGTCCCTGCCATCGGCGCCCACCCCCACAAGCTCGCCGCCTGGGTGGCGTCCCGGCCCGAGGGTGGCCGCAACGGCGGCCTGTTCTGGGCCGCCTGCCGGATGGCCGAGGAAGGCCACGACCTCAGCACCACGACCTCCCTGCTCGGCGAGGCTGCTTACGCCGTTGGTCTGCCCGAGCGGGAGGCGATCGCGACGATCAGGTCGGCATACCGGATCGCGTCTCGGCTGGGGCCCGCGAACCAGCCGCGCCCTACGCAGGCGGTTGAGGCGGTGGGACTGTGAACACGCCAGAGCCCTACGAGCGCCGCCTCGACCGCACCCTCCCCGAACCTGCCCCGACCCCCGAGGCCGAGAAGGCCGTCGATGCCCTCGCCGTACATCGCGACCCTTCCGTGCCGACCGCCGGGGCCACGCAGGGGGCCGCCGAACGCTCCCAGCCCGGCGTGGCGTGGGTGCGTCCTAGTGAGATGCCAAGCCTGCTCGGCTCCAAGTTCGTACGTCGCGGCATCGACCTCCAGGCCGAGCTGACTCGCCGCGCACGTCGCACCCCTGGCGCTGCTGTCTCGAAGGCGTCACGCCGCATCACCCGCACCTCGATCGCTCGACCGGACTCCGCAAGCCCGAGCATCACCAATCAGGAAGGACTCGGGCTATGAAGCAACCAAGCTTTGCAACCGCCGAGGGGCTGCGGCTCCTCCTGCTCGATCTCGCCTACGCCGGACGGAGTGCGTGGCAGACCAGCCCGGAAGCCGCCGAGCTGATGACCTACACGATGGAGAAGTACGCCGGGCTGGCGCACAAGTACGGCATGGAGCCGACCGACGCCGCGGCTGCCGCCTTCGAGGTCATGCGCATGCGCTCCACTCGCGTCGCCGAGGACCCGTGGGCGGTCGTCACCCACGCCGTCGAGCTGACCCTCATCTACGAGTCGCGGGCCGAGGGGCTGCTCTGCTCGACCGGGCAGGCGCGCAAGACGGCCGGCCTCGACTACCACGATGCCGAGAGATTCGCCGACCGCGACTCCGAGATCGCCGACTACCACCCGGCGTTTCACTGCCACGCGATGATGGCCGACCCATACGCGACAAAGCCGGAGACCCCGGAGAAGGAACCGACCAACGCTTTCTTCGCACTTGCTGACGCAGTGACGTTCTTCAAGGAACTGGGCTGGCGGGATCGCGAGGCCCGGCTCGGGCTTGAGTACATCGCTGCGCGGTTGAGTCGCTGTGGCGATCCCCGCATCGCGCTGCAATCTCTGCGCCGCGAGGGCAACGGTCCCGGCCAACTCGACATTGAACAAGACGCTTGGTTGGCAGTGCTCCGCGCGGTCCTAGGCGACCCGCATCCCGACTACGAAGGGACGGCGGCGGGCCGTGGGATGCTGCTACGGCTCTGCTCGGGTGACGACCTGGGCGACCTCTTCCACGATCACGCTCTCGCCGACGCAGTCGAGCGTGCGGCCCCGGTCCCGATAACAGAGCCGGGTGACATTCATGTCTGACCGCGGACACGTCGAACTCGATCGGACTATCACCGCGATCGTCGTTGGCGAGCGTCACCGCCGCGACGCAGGCGATCTCACGCAACTTATGGACTCCATGAAGCGCGTCGGACTGCTCCAGCCCGTCACCATCACGCCCGACGGCTACCTCATCTGTGGCTACCGCCGCCTCGAAGCGGCCAAACAACTCGGTTGGAGCACCTTGCGGGTGTGGGTGAGGTCCGGAATCAGCGACGAGCTGACCCGGCTCCTGGCGGAGCGCGACGAGAACACGACCCACAAGCCCCTTGCCGCTGAGGAGGCGGCAAAGCTCTACGCGGAGCTGCGGGTCTTGATAGACGAGGACGCTGCACGGCGAATGAGGTCGACCCAGTTCGGGCACGAGAACGAAGAACCCGCAGGTCAGCCCGGCCATGCTGAATCAGCATGGCCGCAGGGCGGCCTCGGATCAGCCCGCCGACGTGCTGCCGAGATGGTCACCGGCAAGGCGTCGTACGCCCGGCTGGAGCAGATCCTGGAAATGGAGCGCATCGCCGCCAACCGCGGTCTCCCGAAGGACCTCCGGAAGATCGCCGAGGGCGAACTAGCAGCGATCCGCAACGGCGGGGCTGTTGATCCGGGCTACCAGAAGGTGAAGGCGGCACATCGAATGGCCGAGCTGATGAAGTCCGGCGACGGCGATGGCGTCGACGAGGACCTCGACGAGGCGCTGGAGCTGGGCGAGCCGGTCGCGTCCGAGCACACCGTCGCGTTCACGGTCTTCATCGTGTGTGGGCCGTCGTACCCCGAATGCCATCTGCTCCGATTGTCGCTACTCGACAAGCCCTTGGACTGACCGATGGGCAAGCTGGCGGTTCTCGGACTGGTCACGCTTCTCTTCGCGCCAGCGAGCCTGCTGCTCGGGCTCGGTGCTCTGCTCAGCCCGGCGGCGCAAGCACAGTGCCTCCGGGCGACGTCATCGGTCTCGACCGTCGAAGGGACGCTACCCGAGACCGCTCGCGTCGCATTCCCTCTCCCGGCCGGGACTTGGGTGAGGGCAAGCGGCTTCGGAATGCGCGTCCACCCGGTCACCGGCGAGTACAAGCTCCACACGGGCGTCGACTTCGCTGCCTCGACCGGCACCCACACCCTCGCGGCGGCGGACGGTCGCGTCGCCTTCGCCGGCCCAGCCACGGGCTACGGCCACCTCATCGTGATCGAGCACACGGTGGGTGGGCAGCGCGTCGCCACCGGCTACGCGCACATGTACGCCGACGGCATCCACGTCAGGGCGGGCGACACGGTGAAGGCTGGCCAGTACATCGCCGACGTCGGCAGCGACGGCTACTCCACTGGCTCGCACCTGCACTTCGAGGTCCGACCCGGTGGCGCTGACGCCGCGCCCGTCGACCCGGAGCCGTGGCTCGCCTCCAACCGCGCGGCCGACGTCGAGGGAAGCGCAGAAGCCAGTGACGCGGGCTGCAACTGGGCCGGCCCCGCGACGTCGTACGACGGCAACAAACCCGACGGCCTTGTCGATGACCCGACCTCGGAAGGCCAGATCACCGAGCGCACCGCACACATCCTCGCCCAGGTCCAGAAGAACTTCCCCGAGTCCCGCTGGGCCTGCTGGTCCGAGCGTCCAGGAACTAAGTCCGAGCACCCGCTCGGTCGCGCCTGTGACGGCACCTTCGGCAACTCCATCGGGACCGCCGCGACCGGCCACGCGCTCGACTACGGCTGGAAAGTCACCAACTGGTTGAAGGACAACGCCGAGACCCTCGGCGTCGAGTACCTCATCTGGCAAGGCCGCATCTGGTCGGATGCACGGTCCTCCGAAGGATGGCGACCGTACGGCGGCGGAGGGATGCACGACCCGTCCAGCGTGACGGGCGGCCACTACGACCACCTCCACTTCACGGCGGCCGGGTGACACCTGATGACCATGAAGCTCTACACAGCCCTCCCGATGGTCGGCCCTGACTTCGGTGCCGTCGGTGGTTCCAGCCAGCTCCGCGCCATCGTCGGTGCGCTGCTGACCTACGGCCTCATCATCTCCGTCCTGATGGTGGTCATCTGCGCGGCAACGTGGGCGATCGGCTCGGCGCAAGGGAGCTGGCAGACCGCAGGCAAAGGAAAAACCGGATTGTTCGTCGCACTCGGCGGCGCCGCCCTCACGGGCGGGGCACTCGCCTGGGCCAATTGGCTGCTCGACGTGGGAGCGACATTGTGAGCGAGGGGGGCAGCTCCCTTCGAACGGGGTCGTCGACGGCGTCAAGCCCCGTCGCAAGCCCGACTTCCCGGTGGAGCCGATCCGACTCCTGGGTCGCCAGGGATCGGTCTCGGCGACCGACATCTTGATGCGGGCGAGGTTGGTCTCGAGGAGCGCCACGGGTTCGGCTTAGGTCTTGTGATTGTCCTTGGCCGACTGAGCAGCCAGGACACTCACGGCCGCCACAGCGACTCCGCCGACACCCACGGCGGCCTTCGTGCCGGCCTCCTTCGCGGCTGCCTTCAACTGATCAGGCTTTGTCAGGGCTGCCCGCCATCCGATCGAAGACACCGCGGAATGCGCCGACTCAATGCCAATCGGTTGGTGAAAGGCATCGACTGAGGCACCCACCCGATTGCTCGACTCAACCACTGCTCGAACGCTGCGCGAGTGAAGCAGGATCTCCAGGTCGGCGTCGCTGGCCGCTTGGTCAAGCCTCCGCACGAGACCGACAGTCGTTTGAGTGATCCGTTCGCGCAGTCCCTCCCGCGACTCCTTCAGTGCGAGGCGGTGGCCATCGAGATCCTCGGGCGCCACCTCTCGAACATGATCGAGTTCGAGAACTGCGGCCTCCTCGTGCAGCTGGAAACAGCGGGCTAAGACAGATAGCCAGACGTCGACCTCGCCGGCGATCTCCGGTGCAAGTTTTGCAAGTGCCCGAACCTTCGCGGCCGATCCTGCCTTCGACGCGAGCGCATCAAGGGCACGGAGGGCATTCGATTCAATCTCCGCAATGTCCCCTGTGAGGTGCTGAACCTTCGACCACGATGGCGCGGAGACGTGGCCGGTCTTCTCGCGGATGCTCATAGCTTCGTTGATCGCGAAGGAGACCCCGTCCAGCTTTGCCAGGACAGCGTCCCGCTGGGTCCGTCGCACATCATCGAGCTTTCCGTCGATGACGGCTAGGAACTCCGTGATCTCGCGAACCTCCTGCTTCCGCTCAAGCTGGGCCATAGCCCCTGCGGCGTTAGAGAGGAGGGAGGCAAGGCCGGACAGAGCTTGCGGGTTAGTAGCGGCGGATGCGATTGGCCCAGTCTCGGTCGCTAGCCACTTGCTGATGTCGCCGGGCTTCCCGGCCATCAACCAACGCACACCTGGAGTCTTTGTATCCATCAGTCCGTGCTCTTTGGCGTTCTCCGCTGACTCTTTGGTCAACTTCACCCATCGGCCGGAGCTCGCCGCAGCGTCGGCGACCGAATGGGCTGCCTCGGCACCGAACGTGAGTAGCGGACGCAACCAGCGGAGGTCGAGGCTCGTCGACACCTCCCAGAGACCTTCGCGCCGGAGGTACTGCTCAACTGCGCCAGGATCGCCGATGACGGCAAGACCGTCTCCGTCACTGATGACGATGTGCTCGCCGCCTTCTGCGGGAACCAGGCCGCCGCCCTCCGGTTCCTCCTGCTCGTCCATAGCCACATTCTTACGCACTGGCCTGCTTCACCCCGGCGCGGTGGCGCACGCGGCCGCGGACCAGAGGACCGAACGGCCCTGAGGCGAACACCTGAGCGAGTGAACCGTCCACACACTCAGGAGGAATCATGATCAGCCCTGGCCTACCCGCGGTAGTCGTGTCGCTGCTGCCGCAGGACATCAACATCGGTCCGAACTCCAACGGCCTACCCGGCATCGATCAGCTCAAGTCCATCGTCGGCGCATCCATGACCGTTGGGCTGATCCTGGCCGTCCTCGCTCTCATCATCTCCGCGATCGTGTGGGCGCTCGGCGCGAACTCGTCGAACCCGCACCTGGCCGGGCGAGGCAAGTTCGGCGTCCTCGTCGGCCTAGGCGCAGCGATCGTCACCGGCGCGTCCGTCGCGCTCGTCAACTTCTTCTGGAACGTCGGCCAGTCCGTCTGACCAGGCTGAGGACGAAAGGAACTTCGATGGTCGACGTCTGCGATGTGCCCGTCATCTCGCCTGTGTGCGACGTCGCGGGTGACGCGGCGGGGGCGCTGGTCTCGGCGCCCTTCGACTGGCTCGCTCAGGGCATGGGGCACGCGGCGGGCTGGATGTTCGAGGCGGTGTGGGAAGTCTTCGACTCGACCACGATGGTCGACGTCACCAGCAGCCAGTACACGAAGGTCTACAACATCCTCTTCGGCATCGCCGTCTTCGTCATGCTCGGCTTCTTCATGCTCCAGGTCATCGGCGGCATGGTTCGACGAGAACCCTCCGCGCTGTCGAGAGCCGCCCTCGGGTTGGCGAAGTCCATCCTCGGCTCCTTCGTCGCTCTCGCGCTCCTTGCGACCGCCCTGGAGATCACCGATCAACTCTGCGTCGGCATCGTCAACGCGGCCGGGACCAACATGGAGGAGATGGGCGATCGCATCGCCCTGTTGACCACCGGGCTCGTCGGGCTCAACGTCGCGGCGCCCGGCGCAGGCGCGATCCTGACCATCTTCATCGCCGGCCTCGCCATCGGCGCCGCAGGCATCGTGTGGATCAGCCTGCTGGTCCGCAAGGCACTCCTGCTCATCGCGATCGTGTTCGCTCCGATTGCCCTCGCCGGGTCGAACTGGGACCACACGCGCGGCTGGGTGAGCAAGTGGGCATCGTTCGTGATCGCCCTCATCCTCTCGAAGGTCGTCCTGGTAGTGATCTTCCTGCTCGCCACTGCACAGGTCTCCGCCCCCATCGACAGCGACATCCAGTCGGTGTCAGAGCCGATCGCCGGTGTCGTACTGATGCTGATGGCCGGGTTCGCGCCGTACATGACTTACAAGGCGATCAACTTCATGGGCTTCGACATGTACCACGCGATGTCGGCCGAGCAGGAGGGCAAGGCTGCGCTGAACCGGCCAATGCCGATCCCGATGAACCGCGCGCCAAGTTCGCAGCCGAGCAAGGTGCTCGATGGCGGGTCCAGCGGCGGCGGCTCGGGTGGTTCCCCGACGCCACCTGTTCCCACTACCGGGTCGGGACCATCGACCGGCACGGCTGGCGCGACTTCTGGAAAAGGCGGCGCTGCCGCTGGTGGCGCGGCTGCGGGAGGCGTCGCCGCCGGGGTCGTAGTGGCGAAGGAAGCCGCCACCGCAGGGGTGCGCACAGGCAAGGTGGTCGGTGGCGCTGCATCCGAACAGACCGACGCCGCCCAGAAGATGCCCGCCACACCCTCAGGCACACCGCTGCCGCCTCACGTTGCGGACTCGATCCCCGCCCAGTCGAACGGCAAGAAGGGCTGAGTGATGAGAAGCCAAGCAACCGCGCACCACTACGAACTCGCGCCGGTCAAGTTCTCCCGCCTCACCCGACGTGGCGTTCTCCTCGGACTCTCCGGGTCGCAGCTCGTCGTGGTCGGCATCGGCGCGATCGTCCTGGTCTTCGCCCTCTACTTCGGCGTCGGCGAGTCACTGATGTACGTCGTCCCGATCCTCCTGCTCTGCGCTGCCCTCTCGTTCGTCGCCATCGGTGGCCGCAAGATCGTCGAGTGGCTCCCAGTAGTCACCAAGTGGATGTGGCGCTCGACCGGCGGGCAACTCCTGTTCCGCCGCCGCATCGTCAAACCACGACCGGCCGGAACGCTGTCGTTGCCCGGCGATGCAGCTCGACTTCGCCAATGGTTCGACCCCGAGTGCGGGGCGGTGATGGTCCACGACCCACACGCCGCCACGCTGACCGCCATCGTCGGCGTCACACACCCGGCGTTCATCCTGCTCGACCCCCTCGAACAGCAGCGCCGGGTCACGAGCTGGGGGCGCGTCCTCGCCACCGCTTGCCGCTCCGGGCGCATCGCCTCGTTGCAGGTGATGGAGAAGACCCTGCCTGACTCCGGCAAGGGACTCGCTGAGTGGTGGTCCCAGCACGGTCGCCAGAACGACTCGTGGACGTCGACGACTTACGGCGAACTCATCAACCGCGCTGGCCCTGCGGGCGAACGGCACGCGAGCACCGTCTCGATCTCACTCGACATAAAGGCTGCTGGCCGCGCGATCCGCGCTGCTGGTGGCGGCAACCGAGGAGCCGCGGCCGTGCTGCGGCAGGAGATGTCGACCATGACCGCCGCGCTCCGAGCTGCTGACCTCGCTCCGTCCGGTTGGCTGGAGCCTGGTGACCTGGCGGTCATCCTGCGTTCGGCCTACGACCCGGTCGTCGCCGGCGCGTTGGAACGCCACGGCGATCTCGGCCGCGACCTCGCTTCCGCCGGGCCGGTCGCCGTCACCGAGAACTGGTCGAGCGTGCGCTCGGACTCCGCGCACCACTGCGTGCTCTGGATCAGCGAGTGGCCGCGCTCCCTGGTCTACCCGGGCTTCCTCGCGCCCGTGCTCCTGTCGTCGGGAATCCGCCGCACCTTCACTCTGATCTACACGCCCATGCGCACCGACCAGGCCGCGAGAGACATCCGCAAGAAGAAGACCGAGTACATCTCTGATGCCGCCCAGCGCCAGCGGATCGGCCAGATCGAGGACGCCCAGCAGTCGGCCGAGTACAGCGACGTCCTCCAGCAGGAGGCCGACCTCACCGCCGGCCACGGCATCCTCCGCACCACGGGACTCATCGCTGTCAGCGCCCAAGACCCTGACGAGCTCGAACGCGCCGTGGCCGACATCGAGCAAGCGGCCATCCAAGCCTCCTGCGAGACCAGGCGGCTCTGGGGGCAGCAAGCCCAGGCATTTACAGCCGCCGCCTTACCCCTGTGCCGGAACGTCTGATTCCGCGTGCGCAACGTACTGCACCTCTCACCAGGGGCGGCTACCCCGACTTCCTCGCAAGGACGCCGATCGAGCAATCGTCCTTAGTAGCAAATCGGACCTTCGTGTCGATTAGCCGGCGCAACTGCTTTCTGTACTCGGGATTCTTGGTTCGGGTTGTCGGAGCGGATGACAGGCGTGCCACGATCTTCAAGCAGGCTGGGGCAAGTTCCTCGGTTCGGGAGTCGTAGAGACTGTTCGCCGTGCCGTCGCTCATCATGATGAAACCATCGACGCCGTTAAGGTCGCCGCGCAGAATCCTCATAGCGCCGGCTGCCGTCTTCGAGGTCACGAAGCTGGTCTGATTTGCGAACTCTGAGTTGTCTGGGCCAGAAGCAACCTGTGCACTTCCGTCCTTCACGTATCCGATGACTCCGTCGCCGACGTGGAGGATCAGGAACTTGTCGCCCGCCGCAGCAACAGCGAGGAAGGTGGCTGCCAGGTCCCGAATCTGAACGCCCTGACGTTCGGCCACGTCCCCGAGACGCTCGAGCAGGTATTCCACAATCTCAAGCTTCAGCGATGCGCCGTCCTGGCTGGCGACGAAATCGCTGAAACGTTCCACGAGCAGCCTGCATCCAGCGTCGACGAGAGCCTGGGCACCGAACTCTGCGTGCGTGGCGGAGCCTGCCCCGTCCGACAGGCACATCACCTGCACCCTGTTGCGCGCTAGGTAGGCCGTACGGTCTTGGCCACGAACGCCGTCGAGGACGTGACCACGGCCTCTGACCTGATAGTGGAACGCCCGGAACAACTCAGAGATCCTCGATGCCTCGAATAGATCCAAAGTCGATGGGGGGCTCGCCGCCTGGCATCGACTGAGAGACCTTGGAAACGGACTTCGATAGCCACTCGAAGAACTCTTTGAAGTTCAGGCCCTGCAAGCGAAGCGGCGGTCGCCCCGGTGAGAATCTCCCAAGGACATCGAGGTCTGCATCACTTCCGATCCCGATCGGGAAGACCGTGAGTTTCTTGCTGTCGACCATGCTTGTCACCCGCTCGATCGCCCGCTCCAACGCGGCCCTATCGCCGTTCGGCTGGCCGTCGGTCATGAGGACGAGCCACGGCTGGTAGTACAGGACGCCGGTGTCGGAGTACTGCGACTTCCGCTTCTCAAGTGTGTCGAGAGCGAGATTCACGCCTTCGCCCATATGGGTAAGACCGCTGGGCGAAATCGAGACGTCTCGTCGGAGCCCTTCGATGCTCGCGAAATCCTGAACGAGGTCAGCTCCCGAGTTGAAAGCAACGACGCAGACCTCGGCTGAGTCGTGGGCATCGTCGTCCTCATCGATGGCGGCGTAGAATAGTCCGATCCCCTCGATGAGCTCGCGGATCTTGTCGCCGGCCATGGAGCCGCTCGTGTCGATGCAGAGTGAAACCGGGACTCTTGGAGTTGGGTTCTCGACTAGGTCGTCGGCTCGGATATCGAATGCCATGGTCAGCATTCCTTTCTGGGTGGGTTTGAGATCTTCAACTGTTCCACCACTTCTGCAGGCGCCCCCACAAGCTGGGCTGCTGCTGGAGAGTGGGCTTCGATGCAGTCGGCTTGGATGGCGAGGGAGACGTGCGCGGGGCACGGTGAGTGCGGGACGACGTCGTCGCGCGGGCCCTTGCCGTCGTCGGCGGGCACGTCTTCTTGATGGCGGCGTGGGATTTCGCCACCTCAAGCCCTTTCGACTTGAACCACTCGATGTGGTCAAAGTCGATGAACGGTTGCCGACAGTCGGTGCACAGCCTGGACGGGTCGAGCGCCTTGGCTCGCTTCTCGCAAGCCGAGCAGCGGCCGTAGGAGAGATCGGACTTAAGAACCGACTTGTTGCAGCTCTTGCAGGTGCCCGTCTGGCACTTGGAACACCGGCCATCAACGAGGTAGCGACGCGGCGTCTCCTTGCCGCAACGTTCGCAGGTGCCGAAGTCGCGTTTGCGATTGCACTCTCGGCAGCGTCCGTTCTTCAGGGCCCCTGGCGGTCGCGGGGTCCCGCAGTCGGAGCACTTCGGTCGGTTCTGCTGGCGGCAGTCGAAGCACATGTCGGGGATGCTGTGCTCCTGGGTGGCTTCACTCCACTCACCCACGAGCGCGTGTGCACGACGGCACTGGGGACAGTCGAGGATGGGCGTATCAGGCTTGAACGCCTTGAATCGGAATGGGTACACATCGTTCGACATTGGGTCGAAGTTTTTGTCGCTGCCGAGCCACCAGCGATACCTCCGAAACGCTCGGAGCCACTCGTCTGCGGTCGGGGGCGACGTGTACCGATTGCCGTCACGGTGGAATGTGTGCCAGAACATCTCCTTGAGGTCGCGCGGCATGTGGCTCCACATGTACTTCCAGTTGCCTTCAGGCTGGTCACGGTTTGAGCGTTCACCCACCTGGAAGGCGAAGTTGCCGTCCTTGACCAGACGGGCAATGTCCCCGTCCGATCCCGATCGGGCGTATGGGAACTGACCCGTGATCAGGACCATGAAGAGCATCGTGGCGACAGCGAAGAGCTCCTCTTCCATTGTGCGAAGCGACTCGGCGTACGGTCGGCCAAGTGCCGACGCGGCTGTGAACATGGGAGTCCCAACTGGGCACGGGTACCCCTCGACCTGCCAGGAGTCGGCGTCGATCATCCAGACATTCTTCGCCTCGTCCACGACGACGTTCTTTGGGTTGATGTCACCAACGATCACGTTGAGCGAGTGCAGGTAGGAGACCTTCTCCAGGAAGGAGATGCAGACATCAACGAGGTCTGCCTTCGTCCAGCCGGGGAAGGCCTTGAGGAATCGTCGCGGATTCATGATCACGCGGAACTCGTTGCCCCTGGCTCGAGGCATCATGTAGCCGACGAACTCGCCCGCTTCATTTGTGACGACTGCCTCGGGGAAGCAGATTCCTTCCGAGTGCAGGCTCCTAGAGGTGAAGTGCTCGACCTTCGCCTGGCGGTGGCGCGTGACATGGTCACGGTCGAAGATCTTGATGACGCGGTCGCCATCGACTGCGTATGCCGCACCCTCGCCGCCCTCGCCGAGGAGCTCATCGAGAACGACCCATCCACGGCCAGCCGGAGATTCGAGGTGGACCTTATCTCCGGGGCCCGGAATGCTGGCCACCTCAATGGGCGTGTCCGCGCCCCTGAACGGAGCGTTTCCGTCGAATGGCTCGACGCGGCGCCGAACGGTCGCTACCCCAATCGACGCCCTGGCGGCAGTCGCACCCGGGCGACGGTCCACCGGCTCTGCGGTCCCGAACTGTCCCTTGAAGTCGGCGAGGAGCGGGCTCAACGCGGCAACCTCGCGGGCATCTCCCTCGTCCTGCTTGCGACGAAGTTTCCGCACTCCTCGCTCGTACAGGGTCTGATCACTCTCTACTTCGACGAGTCCGTCGCTCGTGAGTGATCCCGCGACGAGTTGCTTGCTGCTCGATGCCGACAACAAGCGGACATGGAGCAGCGGCGTGATGTCGTTGATGATGAGGCACATGTCGTACTGGTTCGCGTAACGCGTGAATATGGCCTCGAAGACAGAGTCCGCGTAGTGCGTCGCATCGTGACCGATGTCGGTGCGCATCAACTTGAGGGCCGCGGCGTCCTCGATGAACCCAAGTGCCACGCCTGCACGGCGGATCGCCTCTTCTCGGTCCGGGTCAACCTTCCGGCTCTGCCTCGTCAGCTCCTCGATCACGTCGGTCGGGATCACGATCGGGTTGTCATTGAGCCGAATCTGCTGGCCGCATCGTTCGAGCAGTGCCTTTAGGCCACCTCGCCGTTCGGGTCGGTCGTCCATGAAGACGCTCGTGTCGATGAGCAGTCGCCCGCCGGGGCTAACGAAGTCGAGCGGGTTCACTCGCTTGGGGGCCCTCATTAATCATTCCCGCCAAACGAGACGTTCTGCTGGAAGCCGGCCTTGACGTCGTCGGCAAACCCCTCGATGGCCTCCGCTGCACGGCTTCGGCTCACGGCGCGGGCGTGCTCGTAACGAGCAATCGCTGGCGCGGGAATGCGGTGGTGACTCGCGACCTTGACGCTGTCGATCTCGCCGGAATCAATCAGCTTCATCAAGGTGGGACGCGAGATGCCAAGCATCTTGGCTGCCTCGGTTGTGGTGAATTGCTCCTTGACTGGGACGACCACGGCACCGGCGATGCCCTCGGCCTCCAGTAGTTCGAGGAGCTTCTGGGCAGTGTCGCGCGGGATCGAGAGCGTGACTGCGACCGGATCGTTGGTCTCCGCCAAGGCCGCGCGGACCGACTGGATCGCACGTTCCACGTGTCCGACCACGACTCCTCCTAACTGTCACACGTGTCTGTATCTGACGCATCTGAAATCTAAGTGTCGTAAGTGCAACCTGTCAAGAACCGCCGCGGTAGCGACTCCTGCAGTCAAACGGCAGGCCCCCGTCGGGGCAGGCACGCACACCTTCATCTCGACCAGACCGAAGAGGAGGCTCCGATGCCCACGTTCGAGAACCCGTCGGCCGACGCCGACGAAGTACAAACTGCCCTGCGTGCCCTGGCCCACGCGACCCGCTCTATCGATGACCCGCGCCAGATCTACTCGGTGCTCGGGTCTCTCACGTCGGCCGTCGCGGCGCTGAGCCAATCACTGCACCAGCTCGCGGCCTTCCACGACGCCGCTGCCCAGAAGGGCGTGTGGGTGGCCGGCGACTCCCGCGCCGGGCGCGCGGCGACCTATCAGGTGTCCTGGGAGCTGCACCGGGCGGGCGAGATCCTCCACCAGGTCTCCGAGTCCATCGCCAGCGCTCACAACGCCGAGTCCCGCCTCACCTACATCCATCCTGACTTCCCGGCCTTCGCAGACGCGCCACACCGCTCGGCCAACCACGGGCTATCGCTGTGAAGGGCTGGAACGAAGGCCGCCTGCACAGCGCGGTTCTCGTCGCCCCTCGACGCGAACGTCGTCGTGACCGGCGTGCTCGCAAAGCGGCGGCGAAGTCCCTACTCGCCGAGGACCGGGACTCCCGCAAGGCCGTCGCGAAGGCCAGAGCCGACGAAATCGCGGCCGAAAGTCGCACAACCGTCGTGTTGCCGAGGGCCGGCGAGCCCGGACCCGCCGCTCTCCGCACGCCCGGTCGCCTGCGGTTGCCGCGTCATCAGGACACCTCGGCCACGCTCGCGGGTGCTTACCCGTTCCTCGCCGAAGGTGGCCTCGGGAGCGACGGGGTCTTCGTCGGCCAAGACCTCTACTCCGGGTCGTCGTTCGTCTACGACCCGTGGGTTCTCTACGCCCGTGGTCTGATCACCGCTCCGAACCTCGTGCTCGCGGGCATCGTTGGCTCGGGTAAGTCGGCGTTGGCGAAGAGCCTCTACACGCGCTCGATTCCGTTCGGTCGCCGCGTCTATGTCCCCGGTGATCCGAAGGGCGAGCACACCGCGGTCGCCGAAGCGGTCGGCGGCAAGGCCATCCTGCTTGGGCACGGCATGGCCAACCGGCTCAATCCGCTCGACGAAGGACACCGGCCCGCAGGGCTCGACGACATCCAGTGGGCAACTCAGGTGACCGCCCGACGACGCGAGCTGGTCGGTGCGCTGGCAGAGACCGTGCTCGACCGCAGACTGACTCCGCTAGAGCACACGGCGATCGACGTGGCCCTAGCCGACGCAGTCCGCATAGCCGAAGTGCCCATGCTGCCGATGGTGGTCGACCGGCTTCTCGCACCTGACGAGACCACGGACACCGATGGTCGACTCGCAGAGGACGGCCGCCTCGTCGGACACGCACTTCGTCGTCTCGTCGCAGGCGACCTGGCCGGGCTGTTCGACGGCCCGAGCACCGTGCGCTTCGACCCGAACCTGCCGATGATCTCCCTCGACCTCTCGCGGGTTACGGAGAACGCGACGCTGATCTCGGTGTTGATGACGTGTGCGTCGGCGTGGATGGAGTCCGCGCTACTCGACCCGGCCGGTGGGCAGCGGTGGGTGGTCTACGACGAGGCGTGGCGGCTCATGTCGCACCCCGCCCTACTGCGTCGCATGGACGCACACTGGCGGCTCGCGCGGCACTACGGCATCGCGAACATGCTGATCTTCCATAAGCTCTCAGACCTCGACAACGTCGGCGACCAAGGCTCCGTCCTGCGTGCACTGGCCTCGTCACTGCTGGCAAATGCCGAAACGCGCGTGGTGTACCGGCAGGAGTCCGACCAGCTCGGCACAACGGCTGCCGCACTCGGCCTGACCGGCACCGAGCAGTCACTACTGCCGACTCTGGGCACCGGCCAGGGTCTGTGGCGGATCAAGCACAGGTCGTTCGTCGTACAGCACCAGCTCCATCCGGCCGAGCTGGAACTCTTCGACACCACGGGCCGAATGAACGGCGTGGCACCGGCTTCACACCTGCCTTCCGGGACAGGAGGAATCCGATGAGAGTCCAGACCCGAGACCTCGCGGCCCGCGAGGAGAAGCTTGAAGCACTACAGAAGAAGCTCACCGATTCCGTCGGCGCGCTCGTGACTGGCGACGACTGGAAGCGGGCGTTGGAGTTCGCGGCGAAGTTCCGCTCGCGGTCCTTCAACAACACGATGCTGATCTACGGCCAGCATTACGCCGCGTTCCAGCAAGGCCGGGTCCCAGAGCCGATGCCGACGTACGTCGCCGGCTTCAAGCAGTGGCTCAGCCTCAACCGCTCGGTGATGAAGGGCCAGTCGGGGTACGCGATCCTCGCTCCGGTCACGGCAAGGTTCGCCTCCTCGAGCCCGGCCGACCCGGACTCTTGGCGGCGTCTCGCCCGTGGCGAGAAGCCCGGCTTCGGGGAGGCTGTCCGATCCAAGCTGATCGGGCTGAAACCCGCGCATGTCTGGGACATCTCCCAAACTGACGGTGAGCCGATCCCCGAGCCACCGCGGCCGACGCTGTTGCAGGGCCAGGCGCCCGAGGGTCTGTGGGATGGGCTGGCCGACCAGATCACCGCGTACGGCTTCGAGTTGCGTCTGGTCTCCAACGCGTGGTCGATCGGTGGGGCCAACGGGCTGACCGACTACATGACCCGCGAGGTGTCGGTGCGCATGGACATGGACGACGCCGCCCAGGTCAAGACTCTCGCCCACGAGCTCGGGCACGTCATGCTCCACGGCCCGGACAACGCCGACGCGGCCATGCACCAAGGCATCGCCGAGGTCGAGGCCGAGTCCGTCGCCCTCATGGTCGGCGCCGCACACGGGCTGGCGACCGACGACTACACGATCCCGTACGTCGCCTCGTGGGCGAGCAGTGTGCCGGGCAAGACCCCCGTCGAGATCGTGCAGTCGACCGCCGAGCGAGTGCGCGGCGCTGCGGTCACGATCCTCGACAAGCTCGACACTTCACAGGTCGGGGACGGCAACCCGCCCGGACTCGACCGCGAAGCCCTTGCTGCCGGTCGGCGTGCGGCGCCGGTGGAGGCGGTCGCGCAGCGACAGGTGGAGACGGTCGGACTATGAGCATGATTAACGCCGCCGCGCGGTACCGGCGTGAGGACCGCCAGACCATGCGCGTCCCGGTCGTGATGCCGCTGGTCGAAGTCGACGTCGGCAACGACGGCTTCCTGACCGTCACGCTCGACCGAGAGCCGTATTCGGCCGACGGGTCGCTGATGCGCGATGACCTGAAGCGCGTGCTTGACGACATCGCTGGCGACCTCGGTACGGCGGTGCGGGTCGAGGTCCGCGAGGAAGACAAGTCCACCTTCACCGACATCGTCACGCCCGAGCGTCCAAAACTGCGGATGATCGAGCCCGAACGTGAGGCGACGACCCGGATCGGCGAGGTGGCCGGCGGTGGTTTTCTGCCCCACGAGGAAGTCGCCGTTGCGGTCGTGGTCGCCCGTCAGGTCGCGAACATTGACGGCACAGCCCGGCTTCGTCTGCCCCCCGCGTTACTCGAAGCACACCCCGGGCTGGTCGTGTTCATGGGCAAGAGGTCCGGCACCATCCTGGTCAGTGGCGGCGCGGCATGAACCCTCGTGGGCAGGGAGTCGATGACGACCTGGTCAACCTCGGACTCATCCTCATCGCTGCCGTCGGCGTGATCGCGGCGATTCTGCGGCTCGCCGGCTCGATAGCGGCCTGGCTATCGGGAGCCAGGCAGCCGAGCGGTGCCTGGGAAGCCGGGTTCCGCGTTCTCAGCCAACCGAGCGACCCGGCTGCTGCGCTTGGCGCTGACGGCCTCGCCGCATGGGTCTACTGGCTCGTGCTCGTCCTGATGGTCGCAGCGGTCGTGGCGAGTGCGCTGGTGTTGTGGCGGCGCATCGGCTCGATCAAACACAAGACCACGCACGACCCGCGGCGCCTGGCCGGCGTTGCGACTGTTCGCGACGTACGGTCTGTGGCCTCACAGAAGGCACTGCTGTCGCGCGGCCGGACCTTGCGGCCGTCGCTCGACGAACCCGAGCCGTCCGACATCGGCTACCTGCTCGGCCGCTCCCGTGGCCAGGGGGTGTGGGCGTCCGTCGAGGACTCGATCCTGCTGCTGGGCCCGCCCCGCTCGGGTAAGGGTCTGCACGTCGTCATCAACGCGATCCTCGACGCGCCCGGCGCTGTTGTCACGACGGCGACCCGCCCGGACAACATCGCAGCCACCCTCACCGCCCAGGGGAAGCGTGGCCCTGTCGCGGTCTTCGACCCACAATGCCTGGCCGAAGGTCTGCCTGCCGGGCTCCGCTGGTCGCCCGTGCGCGGGTGCGAGGACCCTCTCACAGCGATGATTCGAGCCACCGGCCTCGCCTCCGCGACCGGACTGTCGACCGGAGGCGTCGAGTCCGGCGGCTTCTGGGAAGGCAAGACCCGCACCGCCCTCCCTCTCGCCCTCGGCTGCTGCGGACGCGGTGGCGGTCCTGTCGGGCAACCGGAAGGCCGCACCCGGTTGGGCCGACTCACTGGAGTCGATGATCCACTCCGACCCCCGCACCCGCGACTCCATCTGGATGAGTGTCTCCCTCGCCCTGTCGTGCCTGGCCGACCCGCGCGTCCTCGACGCCGTCTCACCCAAGCCCGGCGAGCACTTCGACCCCGTCCACTTCCTCACCAACAACGGCACCCTCTACCTGCTCGCCACAGGAGCCGGAGCAGGTGCCTCGTGGTCACTGGTCGCGGCCTTCATCGAGGACTTGGTCGAGACGGCCCGGCACCTGGCCGCCGCCTCACCCGGCGCTCGTCTCGATCCTCCACTGCTGTTGGCCCTCGACGAGATCGGCAACCTTTCGCCACTGCCGTCGCTGCCAGTGCTAATGGCGGAAGGCGGCGGCACTGGGATAACGACTATGCCGGTCCTTCAATCGCTGTCACAGGCCCGCGACAAGTGGGGCGACCACGCGGCTGGCGCGATCTGGGACGCCTCCATCATCAAGGTCATTCTCGGCGGTACCTCCTCGGCACGAGACCTCCAAGACCTGTCCGCGCTGATCGGTGAGCGCGACGAGAAGACCGACACCGTCTCGGTCGGCGACTACGGCTCCCACTCATTGCAGCGCTCGGTACGGCGCGTGGCGGTCATGCCGCCCGAGGTCATACGCACCCTGCCGTTCGGCACTGCGCTGGTACTGCTCCGCAGTGCACCGCCCCTGGTCACCGACTTGCGGCCTTGGACGGGCCGCCGTGATGTGAAGCAACTCCGTGCGGATCGCTCAGCGGTCGAGTCAGCATTGCGGCGTCAGTAGCGCGAATGTTGTACGTCGTGTCCAGCCTCCCGGAGCTCCTTCAAGAGCACATCGACCATCGCCTGGTCGTGCTGCTTGATTGCTGCGCGGTCCCAGGTGGTTCCACTCTTGACCAACTTCGCCATCAGTTGGAGTTTGGTGCTTTGCCTGACAATCTCTGTCTTGTTCGCCTTGTACGGCGGCAGGTTGTTACTGAACTTGGAGTTCGTGCTGACGCTCACGAGCGCGAGGTTTCCGAACATGTGGAGTTCCTCGTCATCAGGCGTGACGAGGTCCCAACCCTCGTCGTCCCGGTTGGCGTACTGGGGAAAGAAGTGTTCCACCGAGTTCCGGTATACGAAAGTGAAGTTTGGGTCGGCCGCCAGGTCGGGTGATGCGCCCTTCGCCAGGAGGTAGTCGAGGTAGGTGAACACGATCCGTTCGATGTTGAAGCCAACTGGGCGGTCCTTTGCGAAGTAGGCCTGCTGCACCTTGCGGCGGGCGTAGTCCTGAAGGATCTGGCGCATCGAAGCCGCCGCGTGCTCTCGCGGCGTATCAAGGATCGGCTCGCGCAAGACCCTCGTGATCCAGTGCATCGTTCGCGGCGACGTGTAGGTGACGCGGAACATCGACTGGAGCAACAACACCTCGCGCGTCGCGTCGTCGACCGGAGTGTCTTCCCACTCCTCCTTGGTGGGCGAGAAGGCATTTGGGAATCGCGCGTTGACCCGGGTCCGTCCTTCTCGTCGAGACACTGATTCTCCACGAGTGAGACGCTTGAGCGACCAGGCGCCGTCCTCGCCATTCGTGGCCGTGAACTCACGCTTGAGGACGTAGTTGTCGAGAATGAACTTGCAGCGCAGAAGAACCTCGACGAACTCCTTAGTACGGTCCGACCGTTGAACCTCAGTGAGCGGCTTGAACTCGGCCTCGAAGAGCTTGATCAGTTTGCTGTCGTCTAGATGACCGTCGACGTCCTCTCCGTCACCGGCACCCCGAAGAACTTTCAACGCGTGAAGCAGCAGGTTCGGGAACTTGACCGGTGACTCGAACCGACGGTTCTCCGAATCTTCCTCGATCGGTTGCTCAGGGGCCTGGGCGTAGAGCCGGAGCGCATCCCTGACTCCGACCCCCGTGCTCCGGCTTGTGCCCCTTCGATCTCCGGCCTGGGGCCGCTTCGCGAGCAACTCATGGAACTTCGAAAGTTGAAGTCGATCCCAGGTCGGGCTGAAGATCGTGTCTCGCAACTCCGTGTCGCCTGGGGTTAGGGCCATCTGAACGTATGACTCCATCTCCGCGCAGGCATCCCACACCCACGCGAGGCAGGCTCTTTCGGCCTCGACTTCTCCTGCCTCATCGCGCAAGTAGCTCATGAGTCGGGCCTTGACGATGTCCACTTGCTCCAGCTGCTGGCCGCGGGTGTTCATGATCTCGAAGTACTTGTTGAGGTCGGTTCGTTCCGGAAGGATCGCTCGCACGAGCTGCACGCGTTCGCCCAGGAACTCCTGGAAGGCCTTCCGTTCGTCAGAGGTCGCGAACTTTCCCATGCGCGACTCGATCACTCTGAAGCCCAGGTGGATGCCGGCCCCCTCGTCGTCGTCCGAGGTCGCGAGGCGGGTCAGCGCGTCGGTCGCGTTCCTTCTGGATTGGTAGGTCAACCGCGTCTTCGAATCGACACCGAGGTAGGTCAGCAGCATGAAAAGCGTTGTTAGCCGTTGCTGTCCATCAACGACCTCAAAGGTCACGTGCTTCATGTCAGGCTTTGGAGGCTTCCGGGCGACGATCAGGTTGCCCAAGAAGTAGTCGTCTGCGTCCGCCTGTGCCGCGGCCCACACGTCGTCGATCAGTTGTTCGATCTGCTCGACGCCCCAGGCGAAGTTGCGTTGGTAGATGGGGATCTCGTAGTGCGTTTCGTCTTCGCCGAAGACGTCGCTAACGGCGAACAGAGTGGCTTCAAGGCTCGTGACCATCAGCCCACCAGCTGGTTCAAGAGGCGGAGTAGATCTTTCTCGTGCTCCGGATCTTCATCTCGCCCTTCGACCTCGATGCGAAGTCTGCGGAGCTCAGTGGCAGTCTCAAGGCTGCGAAGAAGTACGAAGGCGGATCGGCCGTCGTTCAATGAACTGGCGTAGTTGTTGACGGTAGCGAGCTGGAGCCGCTGGTACGCCGTCCGAAGGCTATAAGCCCATTTGAACAGCCGGTGCCTTGTCTCTTGAATCTCCGTGTCACCGAACTTGTTCGTGTAATACAGCAACGCGGCTAGGTAGAGCTCCGAGACGTATCGATATCTCGCCCGAGATGACAGCTCGCGGAACTCGTCGTCGGTGGAGGCGAAGGTGCCCCATGACTTTGCCTTGCCCTGGTCTGCGTAGTTCTCGTCGAAGCCCTCGTGACGAAGTCTCCGCAACTCCGCCAGCATGAACGTGACCATCTCGAAGAAGGACTTGCCCGCGACTGCTGGGGCATCAATCTGAAAGCGAGTCCGGTCGGCCGTTCGGTCCGATTCGTTGGATTGCTCAACCCAGGCCGCGAGCATAGGGACGGCTGCCTGGGCGGCGAGGTGATAGCGAGCCCCAGGAGTGGTTGCCGACTTGGCGGTCAGCCCCTTGAACGCGTCCACGTGGCGCGTCGTGAAGGTTGGCGCGGAGAGCCCACGTGTCCACCGTTTGATGCGCCACAGGTAGGTCGAGAAGAGCCGATCTAGCTCGGCATCGGGGACGCTCTGCCAGACCTCGACGAGGGCTTCCCGCATGGCGTCAGATTCGCCGCGCATCTCGCGAAGGTGGTACGCCTTTAGCAGGTCATGTGGCAGCAGGGGCTTGCCCCGATAGTTCTGCGAGTCGAATACGCGGAAAGCTTCGTCCGGGTCGTCCGTTGCCACGCGGATGACCTCGCAGTTGCCACGTATGAACTCGGCGACGACCTTCGCCGGCTCCTCCATGTGTTTGACGCGGCCAGCCAACGCCGTGCGTACCCGAACGACGGGAGCCTCGGGATCTTCGCCCTTCATCACCCCGGAGCTGGCATCCAACTGCCCCGCCCCATCGAGTAGGTCCAACAACATTGTGAGCGTCAGGAGGCGTTGCTGACCGTCGACGACGTGCGTCTGATCAGACTCGTCGTCCAGGTGGAGGATGACTGCACCGAGCACGTACGACGGCCCGTGAGCCTGATCCTTGTCTGCAGAAGCGCTCGCTGGCTTCAGTGCTTCACGGATGTCGTCGAACAGTTGGAGGGCGGTGGCGGGCTCCCAGCTGTAGGGCCGTTGATAGGACGGGATCGTCAGGTCTTCGTTCAGGAGGTCGCGGACGGTGACGACTCTGACGCCCTTCTCGCGGTCAATGGCCACCCGGCACCTCCTTCGCAGGTCCAACGACCAACCAGCCGTCCACTGGTAGGAATCTAGTGGGCCGACGTGCCGACCGCCCCACGTCGGCTTCGCATGTCGGTCTTGGACTGGCGAGGCGCGAACACCTGACTCCTGAGAGTGGTCGCCATCGGGGCACCGCCCGAGGTCAGGAGTCAAGTCATGACGATTCCCACCCAGATGAGTCTCCAGGGATTCATCGCCACCGCGCCAGAGCTGACCTTCACCGGCAAGGGCCACGCCCGGTTCTACTGCCGGGTCGGCATCGAGCAGCACCGCAAGGAAGTCGACGGGTCGTTCACCAAGCTCGACCCGGTCTACTGCGACCTGGTGCTGTTCGACCGTGCGGCCGAGCGGGCGTACCCGAGGTTCAAGCCCGGTGACCAGATCGTCGCCTCGGGCTACGTCCACGAGTACGAGCAGGAGCGCCCCGGCGGTCCTAGTGAGATCCGTGAGCAGTTCGTTGCCCGGCGCATCGGGCACGAGTGCGCCCGCACCCGCTACGTCGTGGACCGCACCCCGGCCAAGCAGCCCGACCCGCCGACCAACGACATGACGGTGGTCAACGAGCCTGCCCAGGCCGTCGGCATCTGAGGGTGCCGACGATGAGTACCGACCTTCACGGCCAGCAGACCCTGCTGGACCTCGAGGACGGCGACTCGGAGTTCGGCGGTCCCGACGCGGTGTTCGGGACCGCCGACTTCAACGACCAAGAGTCGCTTCGCCCGATCAACTGGAACCTGCTCTCGGCTGACGAGGCGATGGCTGAGTGGACCGACCTGGACGCCTGGGTCGACTGGCTGCGCCTGACCTACGGGCTGCCGCCGACGGTGGTGCCGCCGTACTGGCATCGCCACGACGAGCTCGTCTGGGAACTCTCGGCCTTGCACACCCACTGGCTCAACGCCTACAACTCCGAGGGCACACCCTCGGGGCCGATCGGGTGGCATCGCGACTTCGCCGAGTGCCGCCACCGGCTACGCGAGTGGGTCTCCACGGCCGGCTGCCGACTCGACCGTGACCGACCCACGAGACAGACCACCTGGCCCGGCGAAGCCCTCCGAGAGACCGGCGGCGAGGTCGAGATCGTCGACCGCTACGCCGACTTCCTCCTGTTCGTGCGCGAAGACGTCGCCGCGCGGCGGCGCATCGAAGAGCAGATCCGCTCGACGCCGTAGCGCGTTCACAGGCCGTCCACCCCACCCAGTTGTCCACAGCTTGAACAACTCGCCGCGAACGATCCCGCTGCCGGCCGCACGGTGGTTGGTCGTGCTCCCTCCGCCGAAAGTAGAAGCCCATGCTGCTTGCCCACGCGGTCACCCTTGCCGAGGCCCGCTCCCATATCGCAGCTCTCGCTGATCACGCCCGTACCGTTGAGGCCTCCTCCGCCTTCGAGCGTGCCCTCATCGAACTGGACTGGGCCCACGGCGACGACGTACCCGCTCTCGACACCTTCGGTATCACCGACGACCGCGACATCCTCATGGCGGTCGCTGTCTCGGCCGTTCAACAGCTGTTCGACTACGGCCTCGATGCCCTCCAGATGGAGCTGCTCCTTGCCGCGCTCGCGGATGCTCGGGCACTGGACGAGCCCTGATGTACGGCGAGAACAGCGCACTGCTGCGCGCAGAGCTGTCATCGCTGCTGAAGCAGCACCGAGTCCAGCTCCGGATCGGAGGCGGTGGCACCCATACGGTCCCGATCACGACGACCGAGGCTGAGCGCCGCCAGATCGGAGAGCAGATCCGCCGCTACCGGCAGTCCGCCCTCGTGTGGTGCCAGGAGGCCGTTGGCGCCGTGGCACCACGGGCCGCCAGCAACCTGAACCCGACCGTCGCGAACCCATTCCGCTTACCCGCCATCCAGCACGGCGGATTGGCAGCATTACGGCACGCGCTCAACCAGACTGTCGAAGCATCGACCGCACGTCTGCCTGGCCTCGAGGAGCTGATCACTCCTCACGACCTGCCGATGGTCGAACACTGGCGACAGATCGCCCGTGCCGCGGCGCTCGGCGAGCATGACTTCGAAGCCGGACTCGACTACGGCAGCCTTGACACCCGGCAGACCCAGACGCTCATCGGCGACATCGCGGCCACCGTCCGTGCCCTGATCGTGCTCGACCAGCGCTACTCGACGGTCCCCGGTTGGGAGAAGCTCCACCGTTCCGACCGGCTCGGCTGGGCAGCCTTGGCATGCGCCCTCGACGCCAGCCTGGAGCCGCCCGACTACGCGATCGACATGCGCGGCTGGCGCCCCAAGACCAAGGTCATCCCCGGACCCGCCAAACCAGGTCTGCTCGGAGTGCTCCAGGCCGAGCACAACCTCGTGATTCGGATGCAGTCCTTCCCCAGCGCGACGAACCTGCGCCTCGTGGTCGACTCCCAGCGACTCCTATCCGAAGGACTCGCGAAGCTGGCCGCAAAGATCGACCCAGACCTCCAACAAGCGTGGCCCAGTCGGGCACAGACCTACCTCGATCTCCAACACGAGTTGCGCGAGGTCGGTGGCCAGGTCGGAACCGGTGGGCTCGCGGTGGCCGAGGGCGCCAACGCTGTCAGCAGGCTCAAAGCGATCCGCCCCGACGCCGACTTCGACCGGCGCGTCCTGCATGCGTTCACCACGCTCTTCACCAAACTCGACACCCGGATCGCCGACGTTATCGACGCTGGCATCAAGCGAAATATCTACTTCACCCGGATGAAGATGCCGCGCATCGTCGAGAACAGCGGCCAGATGGTCGCGCCACCCAGGGAGCGCTACATCCCGCTCGGCGAGACCGACCACACCCCCATCGTCGAACTCGTCCGCGACCGACTCCGCCCGACCCCCGAGCCGCCATCCGCGCCGCGAGGTGCCGCCAGGAGCCGAGCCGAACTGCATTCCGCGATCGTGCATCGTCCCGCCAGCGGGGCAACCGGGCCATCCCTCTCGATGTGACCGGCAGGTCAACCTCGGAAAGGGTGTGTGGTGTCTACGGTCGGCGCGTCACTGGTTCACATCCCCAGCATGGGGAGCGAGCGATTCAAGGATCTCGGCGGTGACCGGGTTCACCTTCTCCTCGGGCTCGATGTAGTGCTCCTTGGTGATCTTCGACGAGGTGTGCCCGAGCATCTCGGCGGCGAGATCGGGGCCACTGGCCCGGTCGAGGATCGTGGCGACCGTGCGGCGGAAGGAGTGAGGCGTGACCCCTTCAATGCCCGCCTCCGCCATGACGCTGCGAAGGCGCCGCCGGACGTTGTTGGTCGTGAGGGGCGTGCCGTTGCGAGTGACGAAAAGCAGGTGCTCGGGGTCCTCGGATGCGGCCACGACGAGCCGCTGCCGCAACACCTCGGCGGTGAAGCTCGGGACCGACACGGTCCTAGTCGACCTCGCTGTCTTGGGGTGCGGCTGCCGATGCGTTGGCTTACCCGCCGGCGACACGATTGTCCCGCAGATGCGAACCGTCGCCGGCGTGCTGGTGACGTCGACGTCGCACTTGCGGATGGCGAGCACCTCACCGATGCGGGCGGATGTCCCGAGCATGACCTCGATGATCTGCTCGAGCTGGCCGTCCGGAGGTGGTCCGGGCACGCCAGGACCACGCCGCCAGCCCCGGACGGCGGCCCGGATGGCATGGACCTGCTTGGCCGTCAGCGCCATGGCCTGCGACGGCGGCTTCCTGAGCCTGGTCGTGTCGCGCACTGGGTTCTTGGCCACCGCGTCATACCGCACCGCCAATCCGAACGCGAGGCTGAGAACGGTCCGCGCCTGCTTGGCCATGCTGTAGCTCTTCGTGGTCGCCAAGGTCTTGATGAAAAGGTCGACCTTGCGAACGGTAATCTCCCGCAGCACGTAGTGCTCGAAGGCCGGCATCACGAGCTGGCGCATGTTCCGCTCGTAGAGCGCCCGCGTGCTGGGCGCGAGCTTGTTCTCCAGATCGAGGTCCTCCAACCAGACCTCAACGAGCTTGCCGAAGGAGGTGTCGCCGGTGAGTTCTCCCGAGGCGACGTGGCTCGGCCGCTGCGAGAGCACCTTCTTCAGGTTGCGCTCGGCCTCCTTGTTGGTGGCACCGGTGGCCGAGACACGGCGGACCTGGCCGTCGTCGTCGCGGTAGCGGGTGCGTGCGCGGACCCGAGCGCCCGACACCTTGACGTAGGTGATGTCCCCGAAGGTGCCGATCGGCGTGCGTGGCCTACCCACGACGCTTCACCGCCCCTTGGGCGGGCGCCCCGGCTCGGCCTCGCGGTTCTGCCGCAGCCACTCGTGAACGTCGGTGACGAAGTAGCGGATCTGTCGTCCGATGTGAACCGCGCACGGTCCTTTGCCGGCCAAGCGCCAGTCGTACAGCGTCCTGACAGGCACGTTGAGGTACTCGGAGAGGTCCTCGATGCTCATCAGCGGCTCCAAGCCGCTCAAGGTCGGTGTGGTGCTGTCCATGCCGAGTAGGTGTGCGGAGGCCTCCGCACCACTCCGTGCTGGACGGGGCGACTCCGCATCTGAAGCCGGCTACCGGCCAACAGAGGGTTCCTGGACCGGGTTTCTGGACACTAAGTGGACACTCGATCAAGTCTCTAAATGCTTTCAGGCTCGGAATCCGTAGATTCCGAGCCTGAAATTCGTAGCGGGGGCAGGATTTGAACCTGCGACCTCTGGGTTATGAGCCCAGCGAGCTACCGAGCTGCTCCACCCCGCGTCGGTAGATAGAACACTACCGGACGCCTCTGCGGGACCCAAACTCGGGGTCCCCCTTCCTGCGTTTCGCCAGCGCAACGAGCACTCCCGAGCCCGTGACGGCGATGTACGCGGTGAGGACGGCGACGGCGATCGGGACGGTTTCGAGCGCGCCGAGACTCATCATGAGCGCGGCCAGGAGGACGAGCGAGAACGGGGCGGCGACCACCGCGCCGGGGAGCGCGGCGAAGACGCAGCTGAACGCGAGCGCCAACGGCACGTCGGGCACGAGCAGGTGGATCGCATACCCGTACGTCCCGCCGATGAAGAGCATCGGGAAGAACGGTCCCCCGATGAAGCCGGTCTCCGAGCACACCGCGAACGCGACCATCTTCGCGAGCACGACGGCCAGCAGGAACCCCGCACCCAGGCGCGAGCCGGACGCGACCACCGTCTCGAGCTGCTCGCTGCCGGTGAACAGCGTCAGAGGCAGCGCGACGGCGAGGAGGCCGAACACCGCTCCCCCGACCACCGGGCGTACGACCGTCCTGGTGGTCAGCGGCGCGGCGAGGCGGCGGACCACCCCGGTGATGACGGCCAGCACCAGCGCACCGAGCGCCGCCGCCAGGCCCAGCCCGACGCCGGCGAGGATGTGCCAGTCCTCGAACGTGTACGAGGGCACGTCGTACAGACCGAGGAAGGTGGTCCCCGCGATCGGGTAGAAGATCGCGAACGCCACGGTCGCGGCGACGAGCGAGCCGAACACCACGTGGGTCAGGCGACGGCGGTCCGGCTTGGCGAGCTCGAGCACCAGCAGCGTGGCCACGATCGGCGACACGAGGAGTCCGCCGTACGCGCCGGCCGTCCCCGTGAGCATCGTCGCCTTCTGCATGTCCGGGTCCGTACGACGCTGGCCGACGTGGGTGCCGAGACCTCCGCCCATCGCACCCAGGGCCGCCTCCGGGCCCAGGCTGGCGCCGCCGACGAGCGAGACGGCCGACACGGCGACGGCACCGGGGACGCTGCGTGGCTCGACGTACTCCGTCGCGAGCTCGTCGACGAGACCGGGGGTACGTGCAGGCATGGTGAGAACACGTCGGATCAGTCCAACGACCAGACCCGCCCCGGCGGTGACCGCGACCCACCACCACCGACCGCCCCACCATCCATCGCTGGTCGGGTCGCTCCAGAAGTCACCGTTTTCGACGACGAAGAGGAAGGCGAGCCCACCGAAGGCCAGCGTCACGCCGAACACGACGGCGTCGCGGAGCAGTCTCCAGAAGTCCTTCGAGTGCGCGAGCGGCGCCATCGGGGGCGCCTCCGTCTCCTCCGCCACAGGCCCCCGCCTTCCGTTCGGCGCCGCGTCGGAGCGTCATCGCAGACGCGACGGGCGCAACGTATCGCCCGACACACCGCGCGGCCAGTGGAAGAGGCAACGCCGGTCAAACTCGACTTGGTCTCTATAGTTACCTGTATCAGTGTTCCGACTGGACCGAGGTGCCCCGTGACCGCTCCCCGCCGCAACCGTCCGACCGTCGTCATCGTCGGCGCCGGCGCGTCCGGCGCTCTGGTCGCCCTCCACCTCGCACGTACGGCCGGCCGCCGCTCGACCGGCATCGACGTGATCCTCGTCGACCCCGCCGACCGCTGGGGACGTGGTCCGTCGTTCGGCACGCTCGACGACCAGCACCTGCTCAACGTGCCCGCCGCAGGGATGAGCGCCCTGCCCGAGGACCCGGCGCACTTCGTCGCGTGGCGCACCCGCGAGGATCCCGTGCACGGGAGCGATCCCGGCACCTTCGCGCGCCGCCGCGAGTTCGCCCGCTACCTCGACGAGACGCTCACCGAGACCTACCAGGGCCCGCCCGGGGAGTTCGCGTCGCTGCGCCACTTCCGCACCCGCGCGGTGTCGCTGCGCCGTACGCCGTCCGGCGCCGTGGTCGCCACCGCGGACGGGCGCGAGCTCGAGGCCGACGCCGTCGTCGTGGCGACGGGCCTGCCTGCCGCCGGTCACGCGTGGGCACCCGCCGAGCTGAGCGACTCCGCCTTCTTCGTCCCGGACCCGTGGGCGCCCGGCGCGCTCGACGTGGTCCGTCGTGACCGTACGGCTCCGGGTGACGTGCTGCTCGTGGGTACGGGCCTGACCGCCGTCGACGTCACCCTCTCCCTCACCGACGCCGGTGCCCGCACCGACCGGGTCGTCCGCGCGATCTCCCGCAACGGCCGTCTCCCCCGCCGTCACGCCGACGAGCTCAAGCTGGCCGCGATCCCCGACGTCTCCGACTGGGGCGACGACCTGCGGTCGATCCTCGACGCCGCGCAGCGCCATCTCGCCGCCGTCCGCCGCGACTCCGGCGACTGGCGTCCGGGCGCGGACGGTCTGCGGTTCCAGATCTCCACGCTGTGGGGGCGGCTCAGCAAGGACGACAAGCTCGCCTTCGTGGCCGAGCACGCCGGGGCGTGGAACGTCCTGCGCCACCGGATGCCGCCCTCGAGCGCCGCGTTGGTCGCCGGGCTGCGCGACGCGGGCCGCCTCGTCCTCGGCGCCGGCTCCGTCCTCGGGGCAGAGCCGCTCCCGCAGGGCGGACTGCGCGTCCGGGTCGCCGCCCCCGACGGGGAGACCTCGTACGACGTGGGCTGGGTCGTGAACTGTACGGGGCCGCGCGCCGACATCCGTACGCTCGGCGACCCCTTCCTCGACGACCTGCTCCGCCCGCGTGGCGGGGCCGCGCTTGCCGTGGTCGCCACGGCTGGCATGGGCCTGCGTACCGACCAGGGCCGGCTGGTCGACTCCGAGGGCCGTACGGACGCCCCGGTCTGGACGCTCGGCGCCCTGCGGCGCGGCGAGCTGTGGGAGTCGACGGCGGTGCCCGAGATCCGCAGCCAGGCGCTCGCCCTCGCCACCTCGATCCTCGACGCCGTCGCACCGCAGCCGCGCCGCCTCGCCGACGGCCGGCTCGTCAGCGGCCACCACCCGGCAGCGCGGCCGCGCGACCCGCTCGGCCTCCCCCTCTCGACAACGGCCGAGGCGGCCGCGGCCTACAACGTCGGTCTCGAACGCCTCATGCGCATGCAGGACGACGTCGAGGTGCCGCTGCGCGAGGCGGTCGCGCACGACCCCGACTTCGCGCTCGGCCACGCCACGCTCGCCCTGCTCGGGCACGAGGCGGGCGCCGATGCTGACGTCGCCGCCTCGCTCGAGGAAGCGCGGCGCGCGATCAGCAAGCGCGGTGACGAGCGCGAGCGCAGCCTGGTCGACGTCGTCGGCCAGCGTGTGCGCGACGTCCGCAACAAGGGCGCCCGCGCACTGATGAACCACCTCGCGACACACCCGCGCGACATCCTCGCGGTCTCCGCGGCCGTCCCGACGATCGCGTTCTCCGGCGTGACCGACGTGCAGCAGGAGGCGTGGGACCTGGTCGAAGGGCTGGCTCCCGCCTATGGCGACCACTGGTGGTACATCTCGCTGCTGGCCTTCACCCGCCAGGACCAGGGCCGCTTCGAAGAGGCCGGCCTGCTCGCCGAGAGCGCGCTGTCGTGCGAGCCGTCGTCGGGCCACGCGGTGCACGCCCTGACCCACGTCATGTACGAGACGGGGCAGCACGAGAGCGGCCGGGTCTGGCTCGACCACTGGGTCGCGGAGAGCGGACGCTCGGCGAGCCATCGCGCGCACTTCTCCTGGCACGCGGCGCTGCACGAGCTCGCGCTCGGTGATACCGAGGCCGTCCGGCAGCGCTACTACTCACAGCTCGCCCCGCCGACCGTGACCGGTGTCCGGGCGCTCATCGACTCCGGGTCGCTGCTGTGGCGCTGGCGCATGACGACCGACGAGATCGCGCCGCCGGTGCATCCCGTGGTCGACGCCGTCGACGACGCGCTCCTCGACCAGCCCCAGACCCCGTTCGTCGCCCTGCACGCCGCGCTCACGCTCGCCGGCGCGGAGGACCACTCGCGCCTGGCCGCGCTGGCACGGCACTGCCGCGACTCGTCCGATCCCGCCGTCCGTACGGTCGTCGCGGCCGTCTGCGACGCGCTTCTCGCCGCCGGTGAGGAGCGGTGGGCCGACGCGATCGCGCTGCTCGACGACATCCTTCCCGTGCTCGTCCAGGTCGGAGGGTCGGCGGCGCAGCGTGAGGTGGTCGAGGAGACCCTGCTCTCCTGCCTGGTCCGCGCCGGGTCCGCCGAACGCGCCGCCGTGATCCTCGACGCCCGCCTCGACCGGAGGGCGTCCCCGCTCGACGCCCGCCGTCGGGAGGCCGTCGCCCGCGTCACAGCGGGGTGAGGCCGGTGACCTTCCAGGCGCCGTCGACCCGCTCGGCCTCGACCGCCAGCTGGGCGGCAGACACGCTCGCCTCGTCGTCGTCCGCTCGCTGAGAGGACTGGTCGAGGAAGACGAGCAGCCGGGCCGTGTCCGCGGTCAGCTCCTTCACCGCCGCTGTCTGCACCTGCGCGGTGAGCACGAGCTGCTGACCGGGAGCGCGCTCCTGGAGCGACGCGAACAGCGTGTCGTACTCCTCGCGCGCCTGGCCCGACAGGACCTCGTCGGCAGCCTGCTCGGTCGGTTCAGGGTCGTCGTAGCTGTAGCTCAGCACCCGGGTGAGCGCCTGCGACACCTCCGACTGGACCTCGGCGGTCGCGGTGGTGTCGACGACCGCGAGGTTCTGCGCCGCCGGGGTCGAGCGGAGCTCGTACCCCCTCCAGGCACCGACGAGACCGACGACCGTCAGCGCGACGAGCAGCGCCGACACCAGGTACGGGCGGAGGGCGGAGAGCCGTGTGCGGACGCTCGTCACGAGAGACTCACCGCCACCTGCTGAAGGTTCTCGAGGAGCCACTCGTCACCGACCTTGACCACGTCGGCGCTGAAGCGGTTGCGCTTGAGCGTCGGCTCGGCATCCGGATCGGCGTCGTCGCGGACCGTCACCTCGACGGACGCCACGACGGTCGCGGTGTCGCCGTCCAGCGAGAAGACGGCACTGTCGACGACCTTGCCGGTCGAGATCTTCTTCTGGTCGGCCAGCAGCTGCCGCTCGTCCTCGTCGACCTGGGCCAGCTGGTCGTGGAGCGTCCCGGTCGTCACGTCCTTCCACGCGTCGAGGCCTTCGTCCACCTCGCGGTAGTCGAGCGTGTTCATCGTCTCGATGTGCCCCGTGGCCGCGATCAGCACCTCGTCGCGAAGCTCGGCCTGGCTTAGCTGCTCGTCCGTGGCCGCGCTCCACCACCAGAAGATGCCGGCGGCAAAGACCGCGGCGGCCGCGGCGGGCAGGACGAAGCGCCGCCAGCGCGGTGGCGACGACGGCTCGGACGGGGTCGTCTCCTCCGGCGCCTCGGTGGTGCTGGTCGGCTCCTCGGTCTGGTCCACGGTCATTCGCTCCCTCCCATGAGGTCGCCCAGCGTCGAGGGGACGGTCACGCGGGCCGCCCCGGTGCTCGTCTTCTTCTTCGGCAGGACGTGGGGGCCGCGGACGTTCGTGCCGGAGCGCGGGCTGGCCGTGCAACGCGCACGCTTGTTGAACGGCCTGCCTGCGGTCGTGTCGGTCCCTTGCCGCAGCTGGGTGCCACCGTATCCCGCCACGCAGGGCAGCGGGTCGAAGAACGTCGGGGCGAGCCCGAGGTTCAGGCCCTTCGAGCCGTTGACGGCCCAGCCGACGCTGATCGCCTCCGGGATGCGGATGAGGGCGTCCTCCACCCCCTGGGAGTTCGTGCCGAACACCTGCGCCGTCGAGACGAGGTTGCTCATCAGCACTCCCAGCGGGACGCCGACGTCCTTGAAGAGCCTGTGGATCTCCTGCGCGGCCACGGGCGAGGCCGCGATCAGCGCACGCAGGTCGCCGTCTGAGTCGGCGAGCGTCGTCGCGAGCAGGTCGAGGCTCTTGCTGTAGCTCTTGATGCTGTCGGCTGCCGCGAGCTGCGTGTCCAGGACGGTCTCGGAGTTACGGATGAGGGCGGCGCTCACGAGGAAGTTCTTGTCGGCGATCTCGTGGAACTCCGTCGACGTCTCGAGAAGCTGCGAGAGGTCGCCGCTGGCGCCCTGCGAGAGGTCGTAGCTCTCGTCGATGACGGTGACGAGGTCATCCCGCGGAACGGACTTCGCAAAGTCGCGCGAGGTGCGAAGCAGCACGTCGATCCGTTGCGGGATCGCCTCCGTGCCGGCGCTCAGGTGTGCGCCCGCCGCGAGCGTCTCCCCACCCGAGCTGCCACGCAGGTCGAGGTACTGCTCGCCGATCGTGGAGCGGTTCGCCACCTTCACACTGACGTCGGCCGGGATGTCGGGGGCGTCGGCGTCGATCGCGAGGACGGCCTCGACCCCGCTCTCGGTGGCCTTCAGGCTCTCGATCCTCCCGATCGGCACCCCGCGGTAGGTGACCTCGCCGTTCTTGAACAGGCCTCCCGCCTCGGGCAATGACACCGTCACCGTGTAGCCGGAGCCGAAGAGGTTGATCCCCACGTACTTCGCGCCGAGGTAGGTGGTGCCGATCAGGGCGACCACGACGAACGCCACGAGCTGGGTCTTCGTACGAGCGGTCAGCATCAGTCGTCACCCTCCTTCGGTGCGGTTGCCGGGTCGTCCGGCGTCGCGGTCGGCGACTCCGGGGCGGTCGGGGACGGCGACGCCGGCGACTCCGGTGCCTCAGGATCCGGCGAGAGGGGCGACTCAGGCCCGTCGGTCGGCACGGGGATCGTCGGTCCGGGTGCCCCGGGTGTCGGCGAGTCCGTGGGAGGCAGCAGCGTCGGCGGGTCCTCGGGCGTGTCCTTCTTGCCTTCCTTCGTAGGCGCCGGCCCGGGCTCGGTCGGGAACTGGGCCGCAACCTGCGGCCAGCGGCAGCCCTGCTCCTCGCAGCCCGTCGGCAGCGTCCGGAAGTTGGTCGTGATGAAGACGTTCATGTAGTCGCCCTTGATCGCACCCAGCACCGAGTCAGGGAACGGGTACGTCAGCAGGATCTCCAGCGACTTCGGAAGGTCCTCACCGGCTCGGGCGAGCTGCTTGAGGATCGGCTCCAGCAGCTCGAAGTCGGCCACGATGTCGTCCTGTGCCTTGTCGAGGGTGTCGACTGTGACTTTCGAGAGACGGTCGAGCGACTTCAGCATCGCCACGAGCTGGGCGCGCTGCTCGACCAGCACCTCCATGCCAGGGCTGAGACCTTCGAGCGCCGACGCGATCTTGTCCGAGTCCTGCTCGAGCGTCGCCGAGAGCGAGGCCAACCCGTCGATCGCGTCGGTGATCGCACCCTTGCGCTCGTCGAGGGCCGTGACAAAACCCTCCATCTCGCGCAAGAAGCCCTTGATCTCGCGCGGCCGGTCCTTGCTCACTGCCTGGAGCTCGCGGGAGATCTCCTGGAACTGCCCGATCCCTCCACCGTTGAGGACCATCGACAGCGCCCCCAGCACCTGCTCGACCTGCGCCGCCTCCGAGGTGGCCGCCAACGGGATCTCGTCACCGTCCGCGACGGGGTCACCCGCCTTCTGGCCGGCCGGACGCACCAGCGCGACGTACTTCTCGCCGAGCAGCGAGGTCTGCTGGAGCCGTGCCGTCGTGCCCGCCGGCAGAGCGACACCCTTGTTGACGACCAGGGTCACCTTGGCGCTGCGACCGTCGGGGTTCAACGCGATCTTCGAGACCCGGCCGACGTCCACGTTGTCAACCTTCACGCTCGACTGGGGCACCAGGTCGAGGACGTCGTCGAAGTCGGCGGTGATCGTGACGGGGTCCGAGCCCACGTCCGCGCCACCGGGCAGCGGCGCCTCGTACACGTTGCCGACCCCGCACCCGGTGAGCGTCAGAGCCGCGGCAGCAGCGAACGTCGCCAGTCGGAGCCCTCTCATCGGTCCTCCCCCAGCCCCGGCAGGAGCACCGGTGGCGCGTCTTCCGACGTCTTGGCGTCCAAACCGTTCGTCGTCCAGAGCGACAGCTCGTTGAGGTTGCCGCGACCGTCGACGGTATTCGTCTTGATGTTGTACGCGTTGAGGAAGTTCTGAAGCGCCAGCGGGATGGTGCGCACGGCCTCCTCCAGCGACTCCTGCTGGTTCACCAGGACCCTCGTCGGCCCGGTCAGCTTGTCGACGCTGGTCTTGAGATTGCCGCGGTTGTCGCGGATGAAGTCGTCGAGGACGGCGAGCGAGTCACCGAGGCTCGCGATCGCACCGGCCATGCTCTCGCGGTCCTCCGCGAGGTAGTCGGCCACCTCTTCGAACTGTCGGTTCACCTCGGCCACCGAGGTGTCGTTCTCGACGAGCATGTCGTTGAACTCCTTGAGGTTCGCGATGGTTGCGAACAGGTCGTCGTCGGAGCTCGACAGCGTGCTGGTGGCCTTGCTGAACTCGCCGAACATCTTGTTGATATCGGCGCCCTGCCCCTTGAGGTTCTCGGCGGCGACCGTCAGCAGCTCCGAGAGTGCACCGTTGCGGTTGGCGCCCTCGGGGCCGAGCTTGTGGCCGACGTCGTTGAGGCTCGCGTAGAGCTCGTCGATCTCGACCGGGACCGCCGTCTTGGTGATCACGTCGCCGGACTCGAGCCTGGCACCGCCGACGTACGGCTCGGTGAGCTGGACGAACCGGTCGCTCACCAGCGTCGGGGCGACGAGTACGGCTCCGGTGTCGGCGGCGACCGCCTGGCCACGGTCGAGCTTCATCGACACGCGCACCTTGTCGCCCTTGGGTTCAACGGCGGTCACGGTGCCGACCGGGACACCGAGCACCTGCACCTCCGAGCCGGGATAGAGACCGACCGTTGCCTCGAACAGCGCGGACACCTCCGTACCACCGGCTGCGATCACCCGATCGGAGGCGAAACCCGACAGGCCCAGTACCGCGAGCACGAGGGCGCCGATCGTCCACTGCTTGACGTTGATCCTCATCGCGCACCTCCCGACTTGGGCGAGCAGTTGCGGAGGACGTCGTTGTCGAGCACCGGGTGACCGTTCGCGTCGAAGAGACCACAGATGTAGGAGTCGACCCACCGGCCGTTGCCCATCGAGGACGCCAGCATCCGGTAGTAGGGGCCGAGCTTGCTGAGCGCGGCGTTGAGGTTGTCCTGGTTGCGCTGCAGGATCTCGGTGACCTCGTCGAGCTTGGCGAGGGCGGGGCGCAGCTGCTTCTCGTTGTCGGCAACGAGCCCCTTCATCTCCCGGCTCAGCGACGCCGTCCCCTCCCACATCGCCTTGACGGCGTCGCGGCGCGCCTGGAGCTCGTCGAGGAGGTCGCTGCCGTCGGTGATGATCTTCTCGACCTCCTCGTTGCGGTTGCGCAGTGTGCTCGTGACCTGCGTGGTCGAGGCGAACAGCTCGGCGAGCTCATCGTCACGGCTGGAGATCGTCCGGGAGAGGTCGGTGAGACCGGCGACCATCGTACGGACGGATTCCGGGGTGTCACGGAATGCGCCCGCAAGGGCCCGGAAGCTCTCCTCCATCTGCGCGGTGTCGATCTCGTCGATGGTCGTCGAGAGGTCCGACAACGCGGCGTTGACGTCATACGGCGTCATCGTGTGCTCGACCGGGATCGCACTCTCGAGCGGCTCGGTCCCGCGGGGCTCCAGGGCGAGGTACTTCTGGCCCAGCATCGTCTTCACCTTGACCGCAGCCCGCGTCTCGCTGCCCAGCTCGACGTCCTTGACCCGGAACTTCACGACCACCTGTGCGCCGTCGAGGGAGATCTCGGTGACCTTGCCGACCTTGACGCCGGCGACGCGGACCTCGTTGCCCTCCTTCAGCCCTCCGGACTCGGCGAAGCGCGCCTCACGGATGTCACCGCCGCCGATCACCGGCATCGCCTCGGCGTTGAAGGTCACCAGGAAGACCAGCGCCATCGAGACCATGCCGACGATCGCGAGGACGACCTTGTTGCGCTCGGCGAACGACGTCGGATACCTGCGCCTGACCCGGCTCATCAGCGGCACCTCCCCGCGACCGGCTTGACGCCGAGGTCACCCATGTAGCCCTCCGGTCTCGGGATGCGGCCCTCGATCGAGCACACGTAGAAGTTGAGCCACGAACCGTAGCTGGCGAGACGGCCGATCCTGTCGAGCTTGGTGGGCAGCCGCTCGAGGAAAGTGCCGACCAGGTCTTCGTTGTCGGCCAGCACGGTCGACAAGTCCTCCAGGGCGCTGATCGAGCCCTTGAGCGGCGGCCGCGACTGCTCGAGCAACCCGCTGACGCTCGTCGCGAGCGCGTCGATGCCCTCGATGGACGCGCCGATCGCCGCGCGGTCCGCAGCCAACCCGCTGACCAGCTTCTGGAGAGTCACGAGCGTCGTGTCGAGCTGGTCCGTGCGTTCGTTGACGACGGCCAGCACCTCGTTGAGGTTCGTCACGAGCTGGCCGATGACCTCGTCGCGCTCCGCGAGCGTCGACGTGAGGCTGGCGGTGCTCGACAGCAGGCCCTCGACGGTTGCGCCCTCCCCTTGGAAGACGGCGATGATCTGGGCGCTGAGCTTGTTGACGTCGTCCGGGTCGAGCATCTTGAACAACGGCTGGAACCCGTTGAACAGCATCGTGAGGTCGAGCGCAGGCCTCGTCTCGTCGACCGTGAACGTGTGACCGGCGGGCAATGGCGCCCCGTCGGTCTTGGCCGGCACCAGCGAGATGTAGCGCTGGCCGACGAGGTTGCGGAACCGCAGCTGAGCGGTCGCTCCGGTCGTGAGCCTCACCGTGTCGGTGATCGTGAACGACACCTTGGCCACGTTCTCGTCGGAGACCTCGATGCTCTCGACGGTGCCGACCTTCACGCCGGCCATCCGGACGTCGTCTCCGCGGTTGAGGCTCGTCGCGTCGGAGAAGAGCGCGGTGTAGGCCATCGCGTCACCGCTCGTGCTGTTGCGAATCGTCCCGGCGAGGGCGACGGTCGCGAGCACGGTCACCACCGTGAACACGATGCTCTTGATCAGGGTCGCGGTCATCGGAGCGTCACCTTCGTGCTGCGGAGGGTGGGGCCCACCAGGAGGCTCGCCCAAGACGGGTACTCGGCGGGAGCCAGGCCCTGGGTCGGCGCGACGAGCTCGGCGATGAGCTGGTTCTCGCTCGGCGAGTTGGCGTCCCCGAGACCGCCACCGGCGGCGAACTGACGCTCGAGGCGGCTCGAGGGCGGCGCGGGGATCGCCGGCGGGTCTCCGGCAGCCCGGCGTACGGGAGCCGTCCCGGTCTGCCCGTTCATGTACGGGCAGCGCGGCTTGCCGTTGCTGCGGTAGCGCGGGCGGTCCTTGCCGGGAAGGTACTTCCCACGGGCCTCCACGACGTTGAGCACGACGTGCATGCCCGGCTCGTCCGTGCCTGCGCCGAGCACGTCGTCCATCTCCGGCACGAACGCGCTCGTCGCTCGGAGCAGGCACGGGAACTGCGAGGCGTACGGGGCTGTCGCCGCCAGCGCGGCGCGGCTCTCCTTCGACAGGACGACGATCGTCTTCTTGTTGTCCTGGACCCAGCCGGTCGTCTCGTCGCCTGCGGCGATGACGTTGGCGTACACCTCGCCGAGCTCCGTGCGCTGCTCGGTCAGGGTCTTCGCCGTCGTCGTCATCGTGTCGAGCGCGCTGATCAGGTCGGGCAGTGCCTCCTCGTACTCGGTGGCCAGCGCGCCGAGCTTGCCCAGGTCCTCGGCCATCTGCGGGACGAGCGGGTTGAGCTTGTCCATGTAGTCGGCCCAGCTCGCCATCGAGTCACCGATCTCGGTGCCCCGGCCGCGCAGGAACGCCGCCAGCTCGCCGAGCGTGGCCGACAGCTTCTCCGGCTGGATCGACTGGAGGACGGGGAGGAGCTCGTCGAAGACCTCCTCGAGCTCCACCGCCTCGTCCGACGTGTCCTGGCGGATCGTGTCGCCCGACGCGAGCGCCCCGCCGAGCGAGCCCTCGGGTGCCTGCAGTGCGACGTAGCGCTCACCGAACAGCGTCTTGGGGAGCAGGCGTGCGGTCGTGTCCTTCGGCAGCGTCTCGGCCACCTCCGGCTGGAGGGCGAGCGTGAGCGTCGCGCCCTCGGGTGCGGCCTCGATCGCGGTCACGGTGCCGACCGGCACGCCGTTGAGCTTCACGTCCGAGCCCTTCTGGAGGGCGTTCCCGATCGTGCCCGTCGTCAGGCGGACGTCGGTGCTCGCAACGAACGCCTTGTTGTAGACGAGCAGCGCGGCGGCCACGAACGCAGCGATGAGCAGGAAGTAGCCGACCCCGAGCAGGGAGTCGAGGACACGCGTCGACCTCATCCGGCGATCCTCACCGTCGTGGTCGTGCCCCACATCGCCATGGAGAGGATGAGGTCGAGGACGGCGACGGTGACGATGCTGCGACGCACGGAGTGCCCGACCGCCGTGCCCACGCCTGCCGGCCCGCCGCTCGCCTTGTAGCCCAGGCGGCAGTGGATCAGGATGATCAGCACCGCGAACACCAGGACCTTCGCGAACGACAGCAGGATGTCGATCGGCGGCAGGAACAGGTTGAAGTAGTGGTCGTACGTGCCCGCCGACTGCCCTCGGAAGAACACCGTGACGATGCGCGACCCCGCGTACGACGTGAGCAGGCCGATCACGTACAGCGGGATGATCGCGATGAATCCGGCGACGACGCGCGTGCTGACGAGGAACGGGACCGCGCCCACCCCCATCACCTGCAGGGCGTCGATCTCCTCGCTGATCCGCATCGCGCCCAGCTGCGCCGTGAACCCGGCGCCGACGGTCGCGGACAGGGCGAGCGCCGCGACCAGCGGGGCGATCTCGCGAGTGTTGAAGTACGCCGAGATGAACCCGTTGAGGGTCGAGGTGCCGATCTGGTCGAGCGCGGCGTAGCCCTGCATGCCGACCACCGTGCCGACGAACAGGCTCATCCCGACCATCACGCCGACCGTGCCGCCGATGACGGCGAGCGCGCCCGACCCGAAGCTGACCTCGGAGAGCAGCTTGAGGATCTCCTTGGGATAGCGGCGGATCGCCGTCGGGATCGCGGCGATGACCTGGCCGTGGAACCGGATGTCCGCGCCGATGTTGGACAGCCCGTTCAGCGGCTTGTCCCACGGCCGCCGTCGGCGGACGACGGGTGCCGTGTCGGGGGTGGGGGTCATGAGCGGGTCACGCTCCCTTGCCGGGCACCAGCTGCAGGTACAGCGTGGTGAGGACGAAGTTGACGAAGAACAGCAGGAGGAAGGTGATGACGACCGACTGGTTCACCGAGTCGCCGACACCCTTGGGGCCGGGACGGGTGTTGAGCCCGCGGTACGCGGCGACGACGCCGGCGATGAAGCCGAAGATGACGGCCTTCAGCTCACCGACCCAGAGGTCGGAGATCTGCGCGAGCGCGGTGAAGCTGGCGAGGTACGCACCCGGGGTGCCGCCCTGCACGACGACGTTGAAGAAGTAGCCGCCGAGGACGCCGACGACCGAGACCAGCCCGTTGAGCAGGACGGCCGCGCCCATGCACGCGAGCACCCGCGGCACGACCAGCCGTTGGATCGGCGAGACACCCGTCACCTTCATCGCGTCGATCTCGTCGCGGATGGTCCGTGCTCCGAGGTCGGCACAGATGGCCGCACCTCCTGCCCCCGCGATGACGAGCGTCGTCACGATCGGTGCTGCCTGCTGGACGACCGCGAGCACGCTGGCCGCACCGGTGTAGGACTGGGCGCCGACCTGGACGGTCAGGGTGCCGAGCTGCAGCGCGATGACCGCGCCGAACGGGATGGCGACGAGCATCGCCGGGACCCACGAGACCGACACCACGAACCAGAACTGCTCGAGCGCCTCGCGCGCGGCGAACGGCCGGCGGAACGTGGCGCGGATCGTGTCGAGGCCGAGGGCGAAAAGGTTGCCGATCTCGTCCAGACCACGGACGACGGCAGGCTGCGTACGAGGTGGCGCGACTGGGTCGGTCTCCTCGTCGTCGGCGACGTAGAGCGGCGCCTTGCCTGACGACACCCGCGCGCCGTGACGGACCGCGCCGGCGCGCACGGCACCCGACGTGGGGACGAGCTGACGCGGGAGCACCTCGATGGCCCGGGCCCCGGAACGGACCATCGTCGCCATGCCGCCGCCATCGGGATACCCGTCGGGGTAGCCGTCGCCGTACCCGTACGTCGACTCGTCGGGCTCGTGGGTCGTGCTGTGGTCGACCTCCTCGCTCATGCCGATCGGTCCGTCGGGGTCCCCGCTCATGAACTGGGAGACGACGGGGTGGTCGGTGAGCAGGAACTCCTCGCGCGGCCCGAACATCACGAGCTCGCGGCGGTACAGCATCCCGAGGTTGTCCGGCAGCGTGCGGGCGAGCTCGATGTTGTGGGTGACGACGAGCATCGTCGCGTCGGTCTGTGCGTTGACGTCCAGCAGGAGCTGCGCCAGGTTCGCCGTACGCACCGGGTCGAGACCCGAGTCGGGCTCGTCGCAGAGGATGATCGACGGCTCGGTGACCAGCGAGCGGGCGAGGCCGGCGCGCTTGCGCATGCCTCCGGACATCTCGCCGGGGAGCTTGTGCTCCTGGCCGAGGAGCCCGACCAGATCCAGCTTCTCGGAGACGATCTGCTTGATCTCCTTCTCGGTCTTGCGGGTGTGGGCGCGCAACGGGAAAGCGACGTTGTCGTAGACCGGCATCGAGCCGAAGAGCGCACCGTCCTGGAAGAGGACGCCGAAGCTCTTGCGCAGCTCGAGGCGCTGGGACTCCTTCGCGCGGCACATGTCGACGCCGTCGATGTGGGCGACGCCGGCCTCCGGCTGGATGAGGCCCATCAGCGACTTGAGGAACACCGACTTGCCGGTGCCCGACGGGCCGAGCAGCGCCGTGATCTCCCCGGGCGGGAGCGTCAAGGTCACGTCACGCCAGATGTTCTGGCGCCCGAAGCTCTTCGTGAGGCCCTCGACCTCGACCGTCCCGCCCATTCGTCCTCCCTCGGCATTCGACCGCGCCGCGACGCGCCGTGATGTAGGCGGCACCGCATCGCCCCCTCAGCCGATTCGGTGCCTGGCGTCGAACGTAGGTGTGCTCCGCGTCACGCGGCAGAGGGTCAGACAAAGATCGACGGTTCGTGACCTCTTCGTGACCATGACTTGTCACGTGGGTGACAAACCAGGCGCACCCCGTCACGGCCGAGCGCTGCTCCGCGACGAGTACGCCCCCACCGGGTAGGCCGGTATTGCGTGCAGATTGATCAGGGCGGACGACCCCGAGCGTCGTTACCTTCTCGTTACCAACTCTTGTCATGCGCATGACAAGAACCGGGCCCGTTGCCGACCAATATCTCCGAACGGGTTGCCGATGCGCCACTCGCTGTGGCTTGATCGGCTCGTCGCCCCCTACCGACAGATGCACCGCCCTGGACATCGACTGGTGGAGGGAGCTGGCATGACACTCGTCGCACCTGGACGCGGCACACGACCCTCTCGGGAACCCGCGCTCCGTAATATCACGCGCGACCGTCTCGCGATGCTCACACGACAGATCGTGCGGGCGGTGATGCCAGGTCTGCCCGACGACTCCGAACTGTCGGGCCTCGTGTCGGAGGCCATCATGGCGTTCGTCGACGCCGAGGGGTCCTGCGCTCTCGCCTCTCAACGAGTAGAGGCGAGCATGCGCGACCTCGGTGGTCGCCTTGCCGAGGCGAACACTCCGCCCGACCGTGTGAACGAGGCGTTCGACAGCATCCACGCTGCCGTCCAGCGTGGCCTCCAGATGACCCTGGGCAGCTCAGTCTCCGGTCACGTGGTCCTCCGGCTCCGCGAGGGCATCGCGGCGTATCTGGCCCAGCTGCAGGTCCACTTGAACCACGGCTGGACCGAGCGCCAGCGGGCGGGGGCACTCCGGGCAGAACAGCTGAAGCACCTTCACGCGACGATCTTTCGCGGCGGTTCGCGCCTCGACCACGCGCTCGAGCTGTCCGGTCTCGACCCGACGGACGAATTCACAGCGCTCGTGTCGGTACGCGATCCGCTACCCCCTCGGATCCGGCACGACCCCGACGTCCTCGCCGGCAACGACCTCCGCGAAGCACTCGTCCCCGCTGCCGCTGGGTGGTCCGCCCACCTCCGGGAGCACGTGACCCGCCAGGTCGTCGTCGGCCCTCCAGCGGGCCTGCAACGGATCGCGGAGTCGCTCGAGCTCACTCGCCGGGCGGCTCTGCTGCTGCGGGAGTCGACGGCGCACGACGACCGCACGATCGTCCCGTGCACGGACCTGCTCGGCCCTCTCCTCCTCGGCGGCAACCGCTACCTGGCCGAGCTCCTGGTCACGAAGCATCTCGGCAGCCTGAGCGCGCTCGGACCGGAGCGCCGTGTGCACCTGGGCGAGATGCTGCTGGTCTGGCTCGAGACCGGGCAACCCGTCGCCGCCGTCGCCCGCGCGCTGGGGCTCGCACCCCAGACCGCGCACAGCCGCGCGCAAGCACTTCGCAAGATCTTCGGCGACGACCTTGACGATCCGTCGTCCCGACTCGAGCTCATCCTCGCGCTCCGAGCAGTCCTCCCCGAATGGTCCAGCCTCCCCCGTCCCTGATCCCCAACCCCATCCCCCGGTTTCCGGCAGACCGACACACCTTCGTCGTGCCGCCAAGAGAAAGAGAGACAACCATGAAGACCCTCGTACGACGGGGCGCCACCGGCGTCATCGCCGGCGCGGTCGTGACGCTCGGGATGACCGTCCCTGCGCACGCCGAGCTGGGCACGCCCGTCACGCCGGGCAGTGAAGGCAAGGTGGCCGCGTGGGGCAACCCAGACGTCGAGTCCCAGGTGCCGACCGGACTCGACGGGAAGAAGGTCGCGGCGATCGAGGCGGGCTCGTACTTCAGCCTCGCGCTCGTCAGCGACGGCACCGTTGCCGCCTGGGGCCGCGACTCCGCCGATCCGGTGTTCCTCCTCCCCGAGGGCCTCGACGACGTCAAGGCCCTCTCGGCGGGCGCGCAGAACGCGCTCGCGCTGAAGGACGACGGCACCGTCGTCGCCTGGGGCAACAGCAACACGGGCGTGAACACCGTTCCCGCCACGCTCGGGCCCGTCAAGGCGATCGAGATGACGCCGCTGATGGCGATGGCCGTCAAGGCAGACGGAACAGTCGCGACGTGGGGTGCCAGCGCCGCCACGCTTCCCGTGCCCGACGGCCTGTCGGACGTCGCGTCCCTGGCATCCGCGCCGACCCACGTGCTCGGCCTGAAGTCCGACGGCACGGTCACGGCGTGGGGTCTGATGAACATCGCCGGGGAGCTGGACGTCCCCGACGAGATCCAGGGTCACGTCACGCAGATCGCGGCCGGGATGAGCACGAGCGCGGCGCTCACCGATGACGGCGTGCTGCACCTGTGGGGGTCGATGGCGGCCGATCCGCGGCCGGACGCGCTCGGTGACGAGGAGATCGCTGAGGTGGACATCAGCACGACGATCGTCGTGCGGACCGAGTCTGGCCGGGTCTTCTCCTGGGGTGGGGGCGCCAATCCCGACGCGGCCAGCATGAACGAGGTTCCGGCCTCGCTCGAGGGCCAGCCGATCGCTGCGATCTCCGCGGGCACGTCCCACAACCTCGCGCTCGTCACGGGGCTCAACGCACTCACTGCACCCAAGGTGTCGGGCACGGCGAAGGTCGGGCAGAAGCTCACCCTGACGCCCGCGACCTTCAACGAGACGCCGGACACTGTGGTTTCTCAGTGGAAGGCGAACGGCACACCGATCAGCGGGGCAACCGGCAGCGAGCTCACGCTGACGGCCGCACACGTCGGGAAGCGCATCACTGTCACCCAGACGGCCACGAAGGGCGACAAGACGGAGACCACCACGTCGGCAGCGACGGCACCCGTCGCGCCGCTCGCGGTGACCTCGCGGCTGACCGCAAACGCGCCGACAGTCCGTTACGGCGTCGCGCCCCAGGTCCGGGTCAGCCTCGCGCCGCCGACCGCCTCCGGCACCGTCGAGGTTGCTGCGGGAAGTCGCCGGCTCGCCGTCGGTCGGCTCTCGGCAGGCCGAGCAGTCGTCACGCTCCCTCGCACCGCGCTCGCCCCGGGTCGCCACAACCTCACGGTCCGCTACGCCGGAGATGCCACGACGAAGCCGTCGGCGGTCGGCGTCCGGCTGAACATCTCCAAGGCGAAGGCAACCGTCGCCGCGAAGGTCAGGACGAAGAAGGTCGTCGCCAAGAGGACAAAGGCCAAGGTGAAGGTCTCGGTCCGCTCGAACGTCCGTGCGAGCGGCAAGGTCGCCGTCTTCGTCGGGAAGAAGAAGGTGGGGACGGCACGCGTGAAGGCGAACGGCACAGCCGTGGTGACGCTGAAGAAGCTGCCGAAGGCCGGCAAGACCAAGCTCAAGATCCGCTACCTGGGCTCGAGCACCGTGGACGTGGCTACCACCACCCTCAGGCTCAAGGTCCGCAAGCGGTAGCGCTCGACGCGCAACGGGGGTGCCTCGTCCGATCGACGAGGCACCCCTCCCCTCATCGACAAGGAGAAGAGCATCATGCATTCACTGCTTCGCCGCGGCGCTGTCGCCGTGGCTTCGAGCGCACTCGCCCTGGGTGCCTTACCGGGCCCCGCAACCGCCGACTCCGGCCGGGTTCCGCTTGCGGATGCCGGAGCCGTCACCGGGTGGGGCAGCAGTCCGGTTCTCAGCACCATCCCTGCCTCGCTCAGCGGAAAGGCCGTCACCGCCGTCGCTGCTGGCGGCGGATTCAACTTTGCCCTCACGGCCGACGGGAAGGTCACCGCTTGGGGGGACGGCATCGGTGATGCCGCCCGCAACAACGTGAAGGTTCCCGCTGGTCTGTCGGATGTCATCGCCGTGGAGGCGGGGTTGAACGGTGTCGCACTCCGTTCCAACGGCACCGTCGTCGCGTGGGGCGATCCCGGCTGGGGCATCACCAACGTTCCCGCGGGTCTGCGAGACGTGACGAAGGTCTCTGCCCCGTCATGGACGGCGCTCGCGCTCAAGAAGGACGGCACGGTCGTCACGTGGGGCCGCAAGTCGACCGGCGCGTTCGCCGTTCCCGCCGGTCTGTCCAACGTCGTCGACGTCGCCGCCAGCGAAGGGCTCCAGCTGGCTCTCAAGTCTGACGGCACCGTGGTGGGTTGGGGGGAAGAGTCCTCTTGCGGTTGTGCGCGTCTCCCTGTGCCGGCCGAGATCCAGGGGAGGACGATCGCCATCGCCAACGGAGCAGGCGTCTCCGGCGCCATCACCGACGACCACCGGGTTCACCTCTGGAGAGGGACGCCTTCGAGCGACGCCCTCGTGAATGCCGCCGTCGAGACGGTCCTGGGCGGCGAGAAGGCCGTGTCGATCTCGATCCCCAACGCCAATCGGTTCTCGGTCCTCACCGAGTCGGGCAAGGTGTTCGTCTTCGATGCCAGCGGAGGGCTGCTGAAGCTTCTCGAGGACCATCGATACACCCAGGCGTCGACGAGCGAATCCACGACGTTGGGGTTGTACGCCGCGTTGCGGACAGCGACTCCGCCGCGCGTCAGCGGAACGGCCACGACCGGACACAGTCTCTCGCTCTCCTCGGGGACGTTCTCTGGCGCGCCTGAGACCGTGACCTCGCAGTGGAAGGCCGATGGCACGCCCATCACCGGCGCGACGGGGACGACTCTCGCTCTGACGAGCGCCCATCTTGGGAAGCGGATCACGGTGACTCAGACCGCGACGAAGGGCGGCGAGACCGTCAGCGCGACGTCCGCCGCAACGGCGCCGGTCGCCCTTCCACAGGTCGCCTCGACCGTACGGGCCAGCGCCGCAGCAGTGCGGTACGGCGCGAGCGCGCCGCGGGTCAACGTCCTCATCTCTCCCGCCGGTGCCAGCGGCAGGGTGGACGTCTCCAAGGGAACCCGGCGGCTCGCCACGGGGACTGCTCAGTCGGGTCGAGCGTCGTTGACGCTTCCGAAGACGGCACTCACTCCTGGAGTGCACACCCTCACGATCCGGTACGCAGGCAGTGCCACGGTGAAGGCATCCGCCACCAGCGTGCGGATTAGCGTTGCCAAGGCCAACGCCAAGGTCAGCGCCAAGGCAGCCACGAAGAAGATCGTCGCTAAGAAGACCAGGGCGAAGGTCAAGGTCTCGGTCCGAGCGACAGGAGTCCGCGCCAACGGCACGGTCGCCGTCTTCCTCGGCGCGAAGAAGGTCGGAACTGCCCGTCTGAAGGCCAACGGAACCGCAGTCGTCCGACTCAAGAAGCTGCCCAAGGCCGGGAAGGTCAAGCTGTCGGTCCGCTACCTGGGGTCGGCCACGGTGAACAAGTCGGCGAAGACGATCAAGGTCAAGGTCCGAAAGGCCTGAGACCGCAGCACCTGACGATGTCGTGATGAGGCGCCCCACCCGCTCGGGTGGGGCGCCTTCGTTGTGGGGCCGCAAGGGCTTGGCCGCGTGATGAGGGCTCGGCGTCAACCGTTGTTGGTGGGGTACGGCATCTCACCCACGTACGGGCACTGGCCGAGATCGATCAGACTCGGCACCGTGTTCCAGCAGAGTCCGTGCGCCTTCGCCTGCGTCACCACGACGGGGAAGTCCCGGCCCGAGGCGACCGAGCTCACCAGCGGGCTCAGGTTCTCACCGCCGGTCCCGCACCCGACGAAGCGAGGAACGTCGATCGTTGCCCGGATGACGCCGCCCAGCGCGGCGTTGTACTTGCCCACGGGCACTCCGAGGCGGGAGTCGAAATCCAACGGCTCGCCGGTCGACAGGTCACGCCATGCGGTGTTGTCCTGGTTGGAGAAGTAGCCTTCGCCACGTCCACGGAGAACCGCACCCTTCGCCTCACACCGCGGGCCGACGTTCATCGTCACTCCATCGACGACGAGCTCCGACAGCCGGACATCCAAGGTCCCACGGACGTCGGAGTCACTGATCCGGTGATAGTTGTCGGTCGGGAAGCAGTCACCGCAAGGCCCGAGAAGTCGCTGATAGTAGTCATCGTCGGTCGTTGCCACCAGCGGCTCGGGAAGTCCGTCAGCTCCGGACCGCAGTCGCAGCTCGACTGTCGCGGTGGCGGGGATGGTTCCGAAGGCGACCGTTCGGATCTTCACCGGCGGGAACGTGCGGAAGGTCGACGACTCGATCGGCTTCTTCGGGGTGACCGGGAACACCCTGGCAGTGAACGGAAAGCCTTGGTACGAGTTCGGTGCGAGCTCGCAGCGTTCTGGTGGCTCGATCACGCCGTGACAGCTCGGATTGCCGGCCAGAGCGACGATGGTGTCGGCGACGACCAGGGCGTCCGCCAGCTGCATCCACTGCTTTGACGGCCTCACGTACGCGAGCGTGGTCGTCCCGCTCCCGACCATGCCGAAACCGAGCTGCTTGGGAAGATTGGGATACGTGGAATCTGGCTCTGCGGCCGCACCGCCGGCGATGGCCAAAGTCGCGGCGACAGACGTCGCCACGGCCGCCTTGCGGAGGCGGGTCCCCAGAACTCGCATGGGGCCGATCGTGACACGGGCCGCTGGACGAGATCCAGAGAATCGGTTCGTTTCACCACGAACTCGGATGCCTATCCGACCTGAGCCCTGCCCGCTCCAGACCGCTGCACGAACGGCCGATCTCGACCGTCACCTCGTGAGACGCGGTGCGCCGAAGCGGAGATATCTATCCCAAGCCGTCATGAGGCGGAAGCCGAAACTTGGATGTCCGTCCCATATCTCAAGGATGTGCGTCCTGGGCGATGTGAACCAGGTCACGCGACTGCTGGAATGCGAGTGCCACGGACAACCGTCCGGGCGAAACCGAGAACGACGAGAACGAGGGGAGTCTCATCATGAGACGCTTCATCCGAGGAGTCGGCGCAGCAGTGGGGGCAGCAGCGTTCGTTGGGGTGGCAGCCACCACCGCCTACGCCGGACCGCCCGCGAACGTGACCGTTGGCGGAGCCACGACCGGAAGCCACGCGATCAGCGGCCACACCACGGGCGCGATCAGCTTCAACGCCGGCGGCGTCGCCATGTCGTGCACCAGCGGCACGGCGACCGGGTCGGTCACGGCAGGGTCCTACACGCCCTACCCGACACCCAACGTGGCGACCATCACGGGTACCACGTGGAGCGGCTGCGTCGGTCCGCTGGGTATCCCGATGAACGTGGCGCACTCCGGCACGTGGGGGCTGCAGATCACCGGGAACGAGAGCGGCACGGTCACCCCCGGCCGGCTCGTCAACATCTCTGCGACGGTGACCTCGGCGACGCCAGGTCTGTGCTCGTTCAAGGTCGCGGGAACGGTGAACGGCAGCTTCAACGACGCCACGAGCACGGGCGCCCACACGCACAACGGGCAGCTCCTCTCGGTCGTCACGGCGGGCTCGACGCTGACCGTGTCGAACGTGGTCGGCTGCTTCAACCTCATCCCGAACGGCGCTTCGGCGAACTTCGCCGGCACCTACCACGTCACGAAGACCGACAACAACACCGAGTGGCCGATCAAGATCACAACTTGATCCACTCATGAAGGCGGGGGACTTCGGGTCCCCCGCCTTCAGCCCGCAATCCCCCTCACCCTTCCGACAATCCGCACCCTCGACTCGAACGGAAAAAGCGTGAAGATTCTTCGTACCCTCGCCGTGGCCGGCGCTGCTGCTGCACTGGCATTCATGCCCACTGCCGCCAACGCGGTCACACTCAACGTCGAATACGACGCGACCGGCTGGTCGCACATCAACACCACCGACTCCGACCTGTGGATCAAGCCCACCACGCTGTCCCTCGCGATGGAGAGCGATGATGGAACGTTCACTGGCCACATGCCTCTGCAGCCTGCCGACACCAAGTTCCACCTGCTGGGCTTCCTGCCGGTGAAGGCTCAGGTGAACTTCATCGAGGCCGCCCCGGTCACCGGCAGCATCGCCTACGTCGATGGCGCCAACAAGGTCACCTCGACCGCGTCGTACTACATCCGCCTCTCCGACGTCCTCATCGGCGGCCTTCCTGCCTTCGTGGGCAACAACTGCCGCACCAAGGTCCCCGTCACCATCCCCGCCAACACCCCGGCCGGGGAGTCCTTCGACGTCACCAACGGCGGCCGCCTCGTCGGCGAGTACACCATCGGAGCCTTCCAGAACTGCGGACTGCAGACCTTCATCCTCAACCAGATCGTGCCCGGACACGGAAGCACGATCGATCTCAACGTCAGCAACGGACGAATCAGCGTCGGCTGAGCCGCCATCCCTGACATCGAGTTCGATGAGGGGCGGTCCGGGCCATCACCGGACCGCCCCTCACCCATGTCCCGACCCGCAGGCGACACCTACCTCGCGGGGTCGGCTGCCTTCGGATCGCTATCCCAACAAGGGGGGCGAACTCGCAGGTGCGTGGGACGTCCGTCCGAGCGGACCGCACCCACCTTCCGCGCGTCGGTGCGCCCTGCTTGGCTAGTTTCACGCCCCGCAGGGCGGCCGGAAACCCTCCCTCCTTTCGGCGCCCTGCGGGACCGTAACGACGTTCCTTTGTGATAGGACATGTGATGCACGGCACACCGCGGGAGGGGCGGGGGCACAGCCATGGATCTCAGTCAGACCGTCACGAGGACTCCGGCATGATCGAGGCTGGGGCCGGCCAGGCCCTCTCGCCAGGAGAGGTACCGCCGGGCGTCGTCAATCTCGTCAAGCCGACTCTTGACGACCTTGTCGAGCGGATCACCGCCAAGATCCAGCGAGAGGTGCCGTCTTTCGCCGGCTCGACGACGGGGCGGCGAAGCAAGCTCATCAGCACTGCAGCGACCGGCGCGATCAGCCATTTCCTTGACATGGTTCTGGGAAAGCCCTCGTCAACCGGGGCGCGTGTCGACGACCTCTTCCGACGCATGGGATACGCCGAGGCCAGCGACGGCCACTCCCTCACCGCGCTCCGCGAGTCACTCCAGCTCGCTGGCCGTGAGGCTTGGGCCGAGCTTCGAGCCATTGCCTCGAAGCACAATCTGTCCGCAGACGTGCTGGGCAAGCTCGGCGACGACCTGTTCGGTTATCTCGACCATCTGGCCGACCAGGCGACGACAGGCTACGACGCCGCCCGGCGTGCACGGGACAGCGACATCGTCGCCGCTCGGCGTCGCCTTCTCGACGGGCTGCTCGATGGCGTGAGCGACGCAGCGGAGATCGACAGGCTTGCTGCGAACGCCGCATGGGTCCTCGCGCCTCGCGTCGTCGTCCTGAGCGCCGACGCGCCGGACGGCACTGAGCTGCCAGACCTTGCCGAGTCCGACGCACCGGTCCTCGCGCGCACGTCTCCGTCCCCCGCCGTCTATGTCTGCTCCGTCGACGACAGCGTCACTGTCCTCGCCCTGCTCCGCGACGCGATACCGACGATCCGCATCGCCGCCAGCTGGAAGGTGTCCGTCGGTGACGTGGCCGACGCCCGACGCTGGACCGTCCGAGCACTCGACCTCTCGGACAAGGGCATCATCTCCGAGGAGGTGATCGAGTGCGCCAAGTACCGCACCATGCTCTGGCTGCACTCGGAACCAGCACTGCGTCGTCAGATGGCGCAGGAACTGCTCGTCCCGCTCTTCGCCGAGACCCCGAACTCCCGCGAGATCCTCTCCGAGACTCTGCTCGACTGGCTGCAGACCCGCGACAGCGCCCCGGCGATCGCAGGACGTCTCGGGGTGCACGCCCAGACGGTGCGCTACCGCTGGAAGCGCATCAACGAGCTGTTCGGGGAGGCCCTGCACGACCCCGAGTTCATCGTGCAGCTGACGATGGTGCTCAAGGCGAGCGTGCCGCTGTGGATCGCCGGCGACCAGAGCGACTTCGAGCGTTTCAGGAGCGAGGATCCGACGTGACGACGGCGCCCACTGATACCCGTGCGCCGCGCGACCGGCGTACGGGCCCGGCTGCACTCCGACCGACCGCCTCCCCCGCGCGGCGGATAGCGCTCGGCGCGGTGACCATGCTGGCCGTCGGCGTCGTGCTCCTCTGCTCGACACCGGTCGTCCGCTTCCCCTCGTGGCGAGAGGTCGTGGTCGCCGCCGGGAGCGCCGTCTCTCTGGCGTGCGTGTGGAGCTTGCGCGCGGAGATCGTCGCCGAGTTGCGTCGCCGACGGCTCGCACTCACGACACTCTCGCTCGTCGCCGTCGCCGCCTCTTGCGCCTGGTCCGTCGGCGCGCTGGTCACGCACGGGCGCACGGTCGACCTCGGCGTCGCCGCCGTGGTGGGTGTCGTCGTCCTCGCCTGCCACGGGGTGCATCGGGAGGCGACAACTGGCCCCACACCGGTCCCCGCCTGGGTCGTCCCGGTCGCATTGGCGGTCGCCGCCGCTACGGTCGGTGTCTGGCTCGCGATCGACGCTCGCCCAGCGCGCGCGTTCGCTGCCGGAGTGGCGGTCGTGATCGCGGCCTGCCCCGGCGCGATCGGGCTCGCGCTGCCCGCGGCGTACCGCAGCGGAGTGCGACGCGGCGATGCCCTCGGCGTGGTGATCCACGACGCGGCCACGCTGGCCGCGAGCAGACGCGTCGACGTCGTCGTGCTCGACGGGCTCGGCACGGTCGCGTCCGGCAAGCGCGTCGCGTCGGTCGATGCGTTCGTCGCCGACCACGAACGCAACCTCCGCTGGTTCGCCGGGGCGCTCGAGCACGCCTCGGCCCACCCCGTCGGCAAGGCGATCGCCAAGCTGTCGGCGCGCGGGCGGCTGTCCGGCGTCGAGACCCACCCAGGCCTCGGCATCAGCGGGTCGGTCGACCGGCATCCGGTCCGCGTCGGCCGTCCGGAGTGGGTGGGCATCGACGTGACCGAGCGCGTGGGCACCACCGTCGGCGTCGAGGTCGACGCGCGACCGCTCGGCACGATCACGGTCGTCGACGCCGTGCGCCCGACGGCGAAGCAGGCGGCCGCCAACCTGCGCCGCCTCAACGTCGACCCGGTCCTCGTGACGACGGCGAACCCGCTGACGGCGAAGGACGTCGCCGAGCAGGTGGGCATCGACCGGTTCGTCGCGGAGGCCGGGGCGACGAGCACGACGACGCTTGTGTCGGAGCTGCGCGACGAGGGCCGCACCGTTGCTGTGCTCGCGGACGAGTCGCTGGTTCTGGACCCGAGCGCGGGCGAGGACGAGCGGTCGACGGTGACGCTCGCCGAAGGCGATGTCGCCGAGGCCGTGACCGCACTGACCCTCGCGCGGACGATCGACGCCCAGGTGCGCACGACGCTGCGGGCCGCCGCCGCCTACACCGCGGCTGCGGTCGCCGTCGCCGCGGTCGGGGTGCTCCCGCCGATGGGGGCGGCGCTCGCGCTCGCAGCGAGCTCGCTGGTGGTGCTGGCGAGCGCGATGAAGCTGCGCCGATTCGCCGCGTGAGCCACGCCGCGTCCGTCCGCTCGGGTACCCGAGCGGCCCCGCACTGACCCCTGTGAGGGCGCTGGGGTCAGTGCGCGTTCGGTGGGGTACCCCACCGAACGCGGATCGGCCACCAGCCCGACGCCCTCGACGAGTCCGCTGCGCGACGGGAGCTGATCCTCGCGCTCCACACCGTCCTCCCCCGCTGGAGGGCCCAGGTTCAGAAGTCTCTATGAAGTGGCGCACCGATCCACCGGTTCGGCTTTCGGGGAGGGAGCGACGGCTGGTTGTCTGGGGTCAGGGCCCACGCCGCCATTGAAGGGTCGTCGATTTGATGGGACTGTGATGCACGGCACACCGCAGGAGGGGCGGGATGGACGTGGTGATTCCGAAGGCGCGCGACACGGGAAGCGCGCGATGATCGAGCTGCACAGCGAACGCGACTTCTTCCCCGCGCCCGCCGGCCTCGTCACTCTGTTCAAGCCCGGCATCCCCGATCTCGTCGCGCGGCTGACCGACAAGATCCAGCAGGGCGTACCGTCCTTCGCAGGCCCCGTCACCGGCCGCCGCCGACGCCTCATCGCCCTCGCCGCGACCGGCGCCATCCACCACTTCCTCGACCTGATCCAGGCGAAGAAGACCACGAACGTGCGCGTCGACGACCTGTTCCGCCGCATGGGATACGGGGAGGCCAACGACGGCAACGACCTCAGCGCGATCAAGGCGGCGATGCACCTCGCGACCCGCGACTCCTGGGAGGAGATGCGCGCGTTCGCGGCGGCGCAGGGGCTGAGCGCGGCCGACCTCGGCCGCTACGGCGACGTCCTCTTCGGCTACATCGACCACCTGACCGAGCAGGTCGTCATCGGGTACGAGACGGCCCTGCGCACGCTCGACAAGGACACCGGCGTCGCGCGGGGCAAGCTCGCAGCCCGTCTCGTGGAAGGCGAGCCCTGGTCCGATCTCCAGGACCTCGCGCTCACCGCGGGCTGGACCCTCCCGGCGCAGATCGTCGTGCTCAGCGCGTCGATCGCGGACGAGGACGGCAACGTGCCCCCTGCGACCGACTTCGACGAAAGTCTCCTCGTGAGCACCGAGCTCGACCCCGCCGTGGTCGTCTGCGACGCGAGCGAGGTGGTCGCGGCCAAGGAGCATATCGAGTCGGTGGCGCCCGGCACCGTCGTCGCCCGGTCCTGGAGCGTCGACATGGACGAGATCGCCGACGCCCGCCGGTGGACCGTACGCGCGCTCGCGCTCGTCGAGCAGGGGGTGATCCCCAGGGTCCCGCTCGTCGACTGCGAGAAGTACCGCGCGCAGATCTGGCTCCACGCCGAGCCCGCGATCCGCCGTCGGCTCGCCCAAGAGCTCCTGCGCCCGCTGCTCGCCGAGACCCAGAACTCGCGCGAGATCCTCTCCGAGACCCTCCTCGCGTGGCTGGAGACCCGTGACAGCGCGCCCGCGATCGCCGCCCGTCTCGGCGTGCACCCGCAGACGGTGCGCTACCGCTGGAAGCGGATCAACGAGCTGTTCGGCGAAGCCCTGCACGACTCGGAGTTCGTCGTCCAGCTCACCATGCTGCTCAAGGCGAGCGTGCCGCTGTGGATCGCAGGCGACCAGAGCGACTTCGAACGCTTCCGCATCGAGGATGCGCGGATCGAGGACGCCCCATGACGACCGTGTCCTCCGAGAACCCGCGCACCCAGCCCGGCCAGGAAGGACGGCACGACAGACTCGTGCCCGTACGCGACGGGTCGCTGCTGGAGCTGGCGGTCGCGACGGTCGCGACCCTCACCGTCGCCGTGCTGTCGATGACGCCGAGCCTGCGCTTCCCCTCGTGGTCGTGGGTGTGCCTCGCGCTCGTCACGGTCGTCGGCGCGCTGACCTGGCCCACCCATCGCGACGCGATCCGCGCGCTCCGCCGGCGCGACCTCTCGTTCGACGTGCTCGCCTCCGCAGGCGTCCTCGCCGCCTACCTCTGGGCGCTCTACGCCGTCGCCGTCGGGCACCCGTCTTCGAGACTCGTCGCGCCCGTCGTCGTCGCCTGCGTCCTGCTCGTACGCCAGCGGCTGGTGTCGATGGCGGGGACCCTCGCGGCGCTCCGTCGCACGCCACGTTGGCTCGTCCCTGCCCTGCTCCTCGCGGCAGCGGGGACCCTGGCCGCCTGGCTCCTCGTCGCCGACGCACCCTGGCCCGCCGTCTCCGCGGCCGTGGCTGTGCTCGTCGCCGCCTGCCCCGGCGCGCTCGGAGTCGCGGTGCCGGCGGCGGTGGTGGCCGGGGCGCGGCGGGGCGACCGGGACGGCGTCACCTACGACGACCCGGCCGCTCTCGACGTCGCGCTCGAGGTCGACACGCTCGTCCTGCACGGGCACGAGACCGTGGCCGACGGCATGCACGTCACCTCTGTCGACCCGCTGTCGCCGGACCACGACCGCAACATCCGCTGGTTCGCCGGCGCTCTCGAGCACACGCGCAAGGACGCGGTCGGGCGCGCGATCTCCCGGCTCTCGGTACGCGGCCGGGTGACCGGCGTCCAGCACCATCCTGAGCTCGGCGTGAGCGGTTCGGTCGACCGTCATCCGGTACGTGTCGGGCGTCCGGCCTGGATCGGCGTCGACGCACCCGAGGGGCCCGGTGTGACGGTCGCGGTCGAGGTGGACGCCCGGCCGCTCGGCACGATCACCGTCGCCGACACTCCGCGGCCTGCGTCGAAGAAGGCGGTGGACGCGCTCCGGGCGCTCGGGCTGGAGCCGGTCCTCGTGACGACCCGCGACCGCGCCTCTGCCGAACAGCTCGCCGCGGAGGTCGGCATCAGCCACGTCGTCGCGGAGACCGGCGCGATCGGCGGACGCGCACTCGTCGACCGACTGCACGGCGACGGTCACCGCGTCGCAGTGCTCTCGTCTTCGCCCGACGACGTCGCGACCATCTGCGCCGACCTCGCTCTCGCAGCACCGGGCAGCGGTGCTGCGGTCAGCGTCGCGGGCGGAGACGTCGCCGGAGCGGTGGCCGCGATCAGGCTGGCGCACGCGATCGACACGACCGCGATGGCCGGCACCTCGCTCGCCCTCGCGTACACGGTGGTCGCCGTCCCGCTCGCCGCGGCCGGCGTGCTCGCGGTGGTGCCGGCAGCGCTGGCCACGGCAGCGGCGACGCTCGTCGTCGTCGTCGGGTCGCTTCGCCTCCGAGGTCGTCCCCACTGACGACGAAGCCCCGTACGACGTGTCGTACGGGGCTTCGCTCAGCAGGTGACGGAGAGCTAGTTCGCGTCCTTGTCCCGGCGGACGAGGTCCTCGGCCTGCACGCCGAGCGCCTCGGCGAGCGCCCAGATCGTGTCGAACCTCGGATTGCCGACACCGGGCGACAGCTTGCCCGACTCGTCACGTGCGTTGTTGCGTGACAGCTCGATGTTCTGGACCTGGTTGCGGCTGAGCCCGGTGATCTCGGCGAGCTGCTCCTGCGTCAGGCCCGCCGACTTGCGCAGGGCCCGCACCCGCTTGCCGAACTCTCGTGCGCGCTCCTCGCGCAGCCGGGGATCCACTCGATTCGGCACGGTCTGTGAGCCTCTCTCTCCATGTCGTCAGGCCCCGAACGACGGGCCGCATCTCTTGGTGGGCAGGGATCGATGCCGCCGACAGCGCCACGTCAGGTGGCTCGTCGACGGATCAACGACTCCTCAGCGACGACCGCCTCGACCAGCTGCGACAACGGCGTACCGAAGACGTCGCTGAGATCGATCAGGGTCGACAGCCGGGGGTTGGCCGGCGACCCTTTCGCGCGGTCGGACAGGCCGGACTCGAGGAGCTGGTAGTGGTTGCGGGTGATGCCAGCGGCATGCGCAACCTCCTCCTGCGACAACCCCGTCTCGGCACGCAACGCACGCAGCGTGGCAGCGAGCGCGCGAGCGATGACGGGGTCGAGCGCCTCCTCGGTCACCCTCCCACTCTGGCCATGAGCACATGGCGTGTCAGCCATGTGCACATGGCATCCCGAATTGCGTGACAAGAAGATGCGTCACGGGTCCTCGCGAGGCGTACGGGCAGCGGCTGGCGGTCAGCCGGCGTCCGGCGCCGGAGTCTGACCGACCTGCGACCGGACCTGCCCCAGCAGCTTCGCCATCTGCTCGACCTGACGCTGGTACTCGCCCAGGTTGCCCGCTTCGAGTGCCTTCTGGGCAGCGTCGTATGCGGCGTCAGCCTGCTCGAGGAGCTGCTCGACCGTCTGCGGGCTCGGGGTGGCGGGTGTGTCGCCGCCGTCGCCCTCCTCGGTCGTGCCCTCCTCGGGAGTCGGGGTGGGCGCGCCTTCGATGCCGAGGGCGACGCGCAAGGCCTCGTCGAGGTTCTGACCGAATCCGATGCCCTCGCCGAACGAGGCGATCACGAACTGGAGGACGGGGTACGACCCCTCCGTCGCGGTACGTCGGATGTAGACCGGCTGCACGTACAGCAGGCCTTCGCCGACCGGCAAGGTCAGCAGGTTGCCGAACTGGACCTTGGTGCTCGCATTCTTGAACGGGAGCAGCGCCGACGAGACACGACTGTCCGCCTCGAAGCTGTTGGCGATCTGGTTGGGCCCGTCGACCTGTGTCGCCGACCCGAGCTGGAGTATCTGGATCTTGCCGTAGCCCTCGACGTCAGCGGCCTCGGAGTTCACCGAGACGAACGAGGCGAGGTTCTGGCGGCTGTTCGGGAGGTACACGCTCGTCAGCGAGAAACGGGTCTGGTCCTCGCCCGGCCGCTGGATCGAGAGGTAGTACGGGGGCTGCAGCGAACCCTTGGAGGTCGGGTCCTCGGGGATCTTCCACCGCTCTCCGCCCTCGTAGAAGGTCTGCGGGTCGGTGACGTGATAGGCGCCGAGGATGTTGCGCTGGACCTTGAACATGTCCACCGGGTAGCGGAGGTGCTCCAGCAGGTCGGCCGAGATCTCCGACTTCGGCTTGACCGTCCCCGGGAAGACCTTCATCCAGGTCTTGAGCATCGGGTCCTGGGTGTCCCACTCGTACAGGTCAACGGTGCCGTCGTACGCATCGACGACTGCCTTGACCGCGTTGCGCATGTAGTTGATGCGGTCGCTCGGCAGCACCGCCTGAGCGCCGGAGCCGGTGAGCGTGTCGGACGTCGCCTCGTCGAGCGACACCTTCTCCGAGTACGGATAGTTCGCGCTCGTCGTGTAGCCGTCGATGATCCACACGACCTTGCCGTCGACGACCGCCGGATACGGGTCGCCGTCGATCGTCAACCAGGGCGCGACCTTCGCGACGCGGTCACGCGGGTTGCGGTCGTACAGGATCTTCGAGTTCTCGTTGACGCGGTTCGAGAGGATGATGTTCGGCTCGCTGAACTTCACCGCGTACAGCAGCTTGTTGAAGGCGTTGCCGATGTCGACACCACCCTTGCCGTCGTACGTGTTCTGGGTGGCGTTCTCGGCGGTGTCGCCGTCGCCGGAGCCGTTGCCGCGCGGGATGTCGACCTCGATGGGATCGGCACCGTCGGGACGCCCGACGATCGAGTACGCCGGCGAGTTCTCGCCGAAGTAGATCCGAGGCTGCTTGTCGAGATCCAGCTCGCCGACCGGCGGGATGTCGCGCTCGACCCACACCGGCTGGCCCTGCGCGCCGCGCTCGTTGCCGCGCGCCGCGATCACGCCGTAGCCGTGCGTGTAGATGGTGTGGTCGTTGGCCCAGTTGCGCTGGTTGGCGGGCAGGCCGTCAAGGTTGAGCTCGCGGGCCGCGATGACGATGTCCTGCGGGTTCTCGTTGTCCCCGAGGCGGTAGCGGTCGACGTCCAGCGTGTCGGGCACCGTGTAGTAGCCGCGCACCTGCTGCAGCTGCTCGAAGGCCGGCGACACCAGGGTCGGGTCCAGCAGACGCGTGCTGACGCGCGACTCCGCCGACTCGGTCAGCTGCTGCGGGGTCAGCGTCGTCTTAGCGTTGTAGTTCTGCTTCTCGACGCCGGCGATCCCGTACGCGTCGCGTGTCGCTTCGATGTTCCTGGCGATGTACGGCGCCTCCTTGTCAGGCTCGGACGGCTTCACCTGGAAGGACTGCATGATCGCCGGCCAGATGCCGCCGATCAGGACCGAGGTGAGGACGAGCAGCGCGAGGCTGATGCCCGGGAGGAGCCAGTTCTGCCAGATGGCGTTGGCGAAGAACAGCAGCGCGCACAGCAGCGACACCACCAGCAGGATGTTCTTGCTGGGGATGCGCGCGTTCGCGTCGGTGTAGGTGATGCCGGTAAGGAGGTTGTTGGCGTCGACCGAGAACCCGAAGCGGTCCAGCCAGTACGCGAACGCCTTCAGGAGCATGATCAGGCCGATGATGATCGACAGGTGCGTCTGCGTGGCACGTGAGATCTTGCGGTTCTTGCCGGAGATCGCGATGCCGCCGTAGACGTAGTAGACGAACGCGACGGCCAGGCCGGAGACGATGAGCACCGCGAACCCGTACGCGGTGAGGAACCGCAGCCACGGGTAGTCGAAGACGAAGAACGAGATGTCGAGCCCGAACGTCGGGTCGTCCTTGCCGAAGTCGGTCGCGTTGCGCCACATGAGGAACGTCCGCCACTGACCGGCGGCCGACGAGCCCGCGAAGATCAGCAACAGCACGCCGAGGGCGACCATGCCGACCTTGCGCAGCGGGTGGATCGCCTCGCGATAGCGCAGGACCGGGTCGTTCGGGCGGAGCGGGCCCGTGGCCGTCGGCCGGCTGCGGTAGGCAATCCACACGTTGAGGAGCACGATGCCCGCGAACAGCAGGCCGAAGCCGAGGAACATCAGCACCCGTGTGCTCAGCATCGTCGAGAAGACGCTGCTGTAGTCGACGGAACGGAACCACAGACGGTCGGTCCACACGCCGGTGAAGATGGCGCCCAGGAAGAGCAGCGCCACCAGGGTGATGATGGTGGGAATCAGGACACGTCGTCCTTGCCGGCCCACGTCGGGTCGAGGGCGGGCGGCGGATCCTTCGCTCACGGGTTTCCTTCGGTCGCAGTGCTCACAGGGGCGGGGTGCTCACAGAGGTGAGATGCTCGGACTTCCAGTGTGACAGGTCACTCCACGAGGGTCTGTCGCAGCATCGCGACCAGTCCGGGGACCAAATCCGGGCCTTCGGCGAGCTCGTCGCTCCCCCTCACGTCCACGATGCAGTGCGCCTGCCCGTCACGTGTCACGGCGACCGTGAGGCGCACCTCCTGGCGGTCGGGGTGGTCGGCGACGAAGTCGACCACCTCCGCCTCGTCGTCGGGCAGGGCCTCCTCGGCGTCGGGCGGGAGCATGAGCCGCTCGAGGACGACCGCCGTCCCGTCGACCTGCGGCGGCCAGACGATCTCGGTGACGAAGTCCTCGAACCTGCGGTCGGCGGGCAGATCGTCCTGCTCGACGGCGGTGTAGGAGTCGTCGACGTCGTCCTCGCCGACCCCCAGCTCACGCGCCAGCGCCGGCTCGTCGGAGATCAGCGAGCTCGTCCGGACCAGCGCGTACAGGCGGGGCGGCAGGTCCCAGCCAGCGCTGCCCGCGACCTCTGCGATCTCGAGCGCCGTCTCACGGAGCGGGTTGGTGGGCGTCAGCTGCATGTGGGTACCTGGGCCTTCGGGTCGTCGGAGAGCTTCTCGAGCGCGTCCACGGCGTCGTCGAACGTCGCCACCTTGACCAGACGCATGCCGAAGTCGTCGGCTGCGGCGGCCTCGGCGCAGTTGCCGGACGGGACGAGGAAGACCGTAGCTCCCGCCTCCGACGCGCCTGCAAGCTTCTGCTGCACTCCCCCGATCGGCCCGACCTCGCCGGAGGCGCTGATCGAGCCCGTGCCCGCCACGGTGGCGCCGTCAAGCAGCTCACCGGGCGTCAGCTTGTCGTACAGGGCGACCGCGAACACCAGGCCGGCGCTCGGCCCACCGATGGAGTCGCCCAGGTTGTTCTTGATGGTGAACGGCAGCTCGAGGTCGGTGCCGAGGCTGACCCCGATACGCGCCTTCGAGCTGTCGTCGGGCGAGGTCTGCGACGTGACCTCGACGGTCCGTTCCTTGCCGTCACGGCGGATCCCCAGCTCGACCACCGAGCCCGGCTTCGAACCCGACACCAGCTCCACCGCCTGGTCGGTGCCCGTGACAGGCGTGCCGTTGACGGAGAGCAGGTGGTCCCCCGCCTCAAGGCGCCCCTCGGAGGGACCGTCCTCGGCCACGGCGGTGACGGTCACGACCTCGGTGACGTCGTACCCGGCGGCAGTGAGCGCGGCCGCCTCCGACGTCAGCTGCGAGGACGCCATCTGCGCGGCGTTCTCCTCGCGCACCTGCTCGGCGGTCTGCCCCTCGGGGTAGACGAGGTCGCGCGGCACCACGGCCTCGGCCGGGTCGAGGTACGCGATGACCGCCTGCGGCAGGCTCACCCGCGAGTCGGCGCGCGTCACCGAGACGGTCGTGAGTCGGATCTCGCCGTCCGTCGGGTACGTCTTCGCGCCCTCGACCTGCAGCACCGGCTTGTCGTCGTACGTGCCGAGTGCGTCGACCGTCGGACCCGGGCGCATCGTCACGTACGGGACGGGAAGGAGGAAGGCGACCGCGATCAGGGCGGCGACGAGGATCCCGGCAGTCGCCAGGGTGGAGGTGCGCCGGCTCATCGCGCCCCGTGGGACGAACGGGAGCGGCGGACGACGACGCCGTTGTTGCGCTGGGGCGTCTGCCGTGCGTGGACCACGTCGGCCGGCAGCGGACGCTGCACCGCCTCGCTGAACCGCGCGTACGCCGGGTCGTCGGGGCGGCGGGTGCGGTCGCGCGAGCGCCCGTACCAGGCGGCCCACAGCATCGCCAGCGCCGTCACGGCCAGCGGCACGGCCAGCCACCACAGGATCTTCACGCCCACAGTCTAGGCAGGCAGGCGGTACGAGGGCCGCCAGCGCGCCCGGGAGCACTTTTGCTGGTCGAGTAGTCCGAGCCCCCCTCTTGCTGGTCGAGTAGTCCGAGCCCCTAGGCGAGGACGTATCGAGACCCCAGGTCTCGATACGGGCTCCGCTGGCGCTCCGCCCTACTCGACCAGCCACAACCGAGCCCCTAGGCGAGGACGTATCGAGACCCCAGGTCTCGATACGGGCTCCGCTAGCGCTCCGCCCTACTCGACCAGCCACAACCGAGACCACGGGTCTCGATACGGGCTCCGCCCTACTCGACCAGCCACCGGGGCTATGGCGTCCCGACCCACTCGTCGGTGCCGTCCTCGAACACCTGGTGCTTCCAGATCGGCACCTCGGCCTTGAGCCGCTCGATGAGCGTGCGGCAGACCTCGAACGCCTCCGGCCGGTGCGAGGCGGACACGGCCGCGACGACGGCGAGCTCGCCGACGTCGAGGTCGCCGAGCCTGTGCACGACCGCGACCCCGCGGGCAGGCGTGCCCTCAACCACCTGGGAGGCGACGTCCTTGAGGACGGGGAGCACACGCGCGTGCGCGGAGTAGCCGATCCCGTCCACCTCCCGCCCGCCGTCGTGGTCGCGCACCGCGCCGACGAACAGCACGACCGCACCGGCCGCGTCGTCGGCCACAGCCTCGTACACCTCGGAGATGTCCAGGGGCTCGTCGCGCACGTCGACCAGCCGGACCACATCGCTCATGGCGAACAAGCCTAGGGCGGATCGGAGGGCGCGGGTACGTTTGGAGACATGCCTGACGACCCGGACCGCCTGCCCGACGATCTCCCCGACGACCCCGAGGGCGAGGGAAGAGACGACCCGAGCACGCCCGACTTCGGCATCGGCTTCGGCAAGGTGCCCGGTCCCACCCAGGGCGGCGGCGCGTCCGGGGGCGGCAACCCGTTCGCCGGGACGCCGATGGAAGGCATGTTCGGCGCGTTCGGCGACATGTTCGGCAGCGGCGGGCAGATGCCCGACATGAACCTCCTGATGCAGCAGATGCAGCGGATGTTCGCGCCGCACGAGGGCGCCGTCAACTGGGAGCTCGCGACCGACGTCGCGCGCCGTACGGTCGTCACCACGCCGGACCCGTCCCCCCTCGCGACCGAGTCGGCGGCCGTCGACGACGCCATGCGCCTCGCTGAGGTGTGGCTCGACACCGCGACCGACATCCCCGCCGCAGCAACACGTACGGCGGCCTGGAGCCGCTCGCAGTGGGTCGAGTCGACCATGCCGACCTGGCGCGCGATGGTCGAGCCGATCGCCGAGCACGTCGTAGCCGCGATGGCGGGCGCGCTCCCGGAGGAGGCCAAGGCGATGGCCGGCCCGCTGGTCGGCATCCTCAACCAGGCCGGCGGCGCGATGTTCGGCTCCCAGGTCGGGCAGGCCATCGGCACGCTGGCGACCGAGGTCCTCTCCAGCACCGACGTCGGCATCCCGCTCGCCCCGGCCGGCGTCTCGGCGCTCCTGCCCGCCAACATCCGGGCGTTCGGTGAGGGTCTCGACCAGAGCGACACCGACCTCTTCCTGTACGCGGCGCTGCGCGAGTGCGCGCACCAGCGCCTCTTCGCCCACGCGCCGTGGCTGCGCGGGCGTCTGCTGTCGACGATCGAGGAGTACGGGCGCGGCACGACCATCGACGTCAGCGCCATCGAGCAGAAGATGGCCGGGCTCGACCCGACCAACCTCGCCGCCGCGCAGGAGGCGCTCGAGGGCGGCCTGTTCGAGCCGGAGCGCACCCCTCAGCAGGAGGCGGTCCTCAAGCGGCTCGAGGCCCTGCTCGCCTTCGTCGAGGGCTGGGTCGACGAGGTCGTCACACAGGCCACCGAGGGCCGGATGCCGAGTGCGCCCGCGCTGCGCGAGGCGATGCGTCGTCGTCGGGCGGCCGGCGGTCCCGCCGAGCAGACGTTCGCGTCCCTGGTCGGACTGGAGCTGCGGCCGCGGCGGTTGCGCGACGCCTCCGCCCTGTGGGCCGCGCTGCGCGACAAGAAGGGCGCCGCGGCACGCGACGCCGTCTGGTCGCACCCCGACCTGATGCCGACGGCCGCCGATCTCGACGACCCGCTCGGCTTCGCGTACGACGAGCGTGACACCGAGGACGCGGGGACGGACGCGGCGTTCGACGCGGCCCTCGCGGACCTGCTGGAGGGTGGCACCGACGGCGAGAGCCGCGAGGACTCGGACGGCGAGGGCGACGAGCGTCGTCCCGACTCCGACAGGTGAGCCTGCACGCTGACGCGTACGCGCTGCTCAGCGGCTGGCCTGCTCCCGACGGGGAGCAGGCGGCGCTGCGCGACGCGTACGTGGCGCACCTCGCTGCCGCGCCGGACGCAATGCGGCGTACGTGCCTGCCGCACCACCTGACGGCGAGCGCGCTCGTGGTCTCGGCCGACGGGTCGCAGGTCCTGCTGACGCTGCACCGCCGGTTGCGGCGCTGGCTGCAGACCGGAGGTCACTGCGAGGACACCGACGCGACCGTACGGGCGGCTGCGCTGCGCGAGGCGACCGAGGAGTCCGGCATCACCGGGCTCCTCGTGGACCCGGTGCCGCTGCGGCTCGACCGGCATCCGGTGCCGTGCGGCGGCCGCGACGACGCCGAGCACCTCGACGTGCAGATGCTCGCGGTCGCACCGCCTGACGCGGTCCACGCGATCAGCGAGGAGTCCCTCGATCTCGCGTGGTTCCCCGTGGACGCACTCCCCGAGACCGACGACTCCGTCCGGGCGCTCGTCGCCGCCGCCCGTACGCGCCTCGCCGGCCCCGCCTGACCGCTGGCGCGGCACCTCCCGTTTGCCACGGGCCCGTGGCAAACGGCATCACCCTCCGCAAAGATGCCGAGGGCCTGTCGGTTTGCCACGGGCCCGTGGCAAACGGTCAGGGCGTGACGGTGATCGGGGTGCCGGCGTAGACGAGCCGCCAGTCCACCGAGGCGAACAGCGCGGGGTCGATCGTGCCGACCTCGCTCACCCAGTCGATGAGCAGCTGCCGGATCTCGACCTGGGCGTTGTAGACGACCGGTGCCGTCTTCACGGCCGGGAAGTTGCCGCCGCCGGACTGCCGGTAGTTGTTGATCGCGATGACGAACCGCTGGTCCGCCGCCACCGGCGCCCCGTCGTACGCGAGCCCGACGACCCGGGAGCCGAGCGGCTGCGACAGGTCGATGTCGTACGTCAGCGGCGCGTCGAGCCCACCCATGACGTCGTAGTTGTAGTCCGGCGTGCCGTTCGGTGCCGTGTCCGTGACCGCGTTCGTGACCGCGCTCGACGGGAAAGGTCCGGTGCCGCTGACCGGCTTGAAGTAGCGAGCCGAGAACTCCAGGTACGCCTTGACCTCGGCACCGGTGAACACGACGCCGAGCAGCGTGTTGTCGTAGATGTAGAGCCCGGCGACGTCGCGTACGGAGACCTCCCCCGCCGGGATCGCCGCCGCACGGTTGAACGGCGCCGCGATGCTCAGCACCGGGAGGTCGGCCTCGGGCGTGCCGGCGATCGCCTTCTTGACCGCGTCGGCCTGCACGTAGTTGATGAAGTCGAGCGCCGCCACGTCCTCCCACGGCGCGGTCGCGGCCGACATCGCCACCAGCGACGTGCCGATGACGGAGTTGACGTACGTGACGACCTTGTCGTGGTCGGCCTGGAGCAGCTTCACGATCCGGGGGTCCTCGTCGACCGTGTTGGCGTTGAGGACCTGCGACGTGACGCCCACGACCTCGTACCCGGGCCCGCGTCGCCTGCGTCGGACCGTCACGTCGATCGCGGACAGGCGCATCCCCCACCGCAACGGTTCGGTGAGGACGACCGGCCGGCGGGTCTGCTTGTTGGTGATGACCCGCTGACCGATCTCGACGTGCGCGTGGCCCACGAGGATCGCGTCGATGCCGGGGACCTCCTCGGCGACGAGGGTCGAGGCGTTCTCCGGGTACGGCAGCGCGTCGCCGTACGAGGACGAGGTGTCGGCCCCGGAGTGTGCGGAGACGATGACGACATCCGCTCCGGCCTTGCGCATCTTCGGGACCCAGTGCTTCGCGACCTCGACGAGGCCCGGGAAGACCATCCTGCCCTCGACGTTCGCCTTGTCCCAGATGGCGATGCCGGGGTTGGTCAGCCCGAGGATGCCGACGCGGACGATGTGCCGGCCGACGCGTACGCGCTTGATCACGAACGGCGGGAACACCGGCAGGCCGGTCGCCGCGTCGTGGGCGTTGGCGCCGAGCAGCGGGAAGTCGCACTGCCGCTCGAAGGTGCGCAGCAGCGGGATGCCGTAGTTGAACTCGTGGTTGCCCAGAGCGGCGGCGTCGTAGCCGATCGCGTTCATCGCGCGCGCCATCGGGTGGACGACGCGGCGGCCGATCGGCTCGACCTTGGCGTAGTAGTACGCCAGAGACGTGCCCTGGAGGGTGTCGCCAGCGTCGATGAGCAGCGGGCACGGGTACGCGTGGCCCTCGCGCATGGCGTCGACCAGCGTCGAGATCTTGGCGAGGCCGATGTCGTTCTGGGCGGAGTCGGTGTATTCCGCGTCCTTGAAGTAGTCCCAGTTGAAGACGTTGCCGTGCAGGTCGGTCGTCCCGAGGATCGTGAAGGTCGCAGTGTCGCCCGACCCGTGCCCGTGCCCGTGCCCGTGCCCGTGGCCCTTGCTGTGCGCGGCGGCAGGAGGCGCGGCGTACCCGGCAGCAGCGAGCGCGGCAGCCGCCGCGGAGCCGGTGAGCACGGTCCGACGGCGGACCGGGTGCGACGGCGTGGACGGGATGGAGTCTTCAGGCGTGTGCTGCGCGTTCATCGGCGCTCCTCCGGGGAATGGTGCCTCGTGACCTCACCATCGTTACTCCTCGGCACGCGCGAGCGCCTCGGCAGAACGTGACGGCATCTGGTCAGACTTCGGGCAGGTCCTTCCAGCCGGCTCCGACGACGACACCCTCGAGGAACCCGCGAGCCCGCTCCGTACGGGGGTAGCGCTCGACGTGCGCCCAGAACTCCGGGCCGTGGTGCGGCACGAGAAGGTGGGCGAGCTCGTGGACGAGCACGTAGTCGACGACCCAGTCAGGAAGGTCCTGGAGGCGGCTCGAGAGCCGGATCGTGCCGTCCTCGGGCGTGCACGAGCCCCACCGGCGGCGCTGGTTGTCGACCCAGCGGACGCTCGTGGGCTCGGCGGCGCCGTCGAGGAAGCGCCTGCTCAGCTCGACGGCGCGCGCGTGGAGACCCTCGTCGTCTGGTCGCACGCGCCGCTCTCGGCCCTCGACCTTGGCGACCATCGTGTCGACCCAGACCTGCTCCTCAGCGCGGGTGAGCCCGGCCGGCATCAGGACGACGATCCGGGCGCCGTCACGGTACGCCTGGACCGACTTGCGCCGCCGCCGGCTCCGCCGGATCTCCACCTCGGGCGCGCTGCGTCCGGTGGGGCGGACGACCGCGCGAGAGGGATCGAGGGGCGCACTCATGGGGTCCACCGTAAGCGACGCGCCGGACGTACTTTTCGTCATCCACAGCCCTCGATCGCATCGGCGCTGGTCAACAGGGCCCTCCGGCGCGCGTCTGCCGCGGCCGTGCCCGCTCGTCCACCGGTCCTCCCCAAGATCTCCACAGGGTTCCCCGGCGGTTCCCACATCCTTTCCCCAACGTTTTCCACAGGGGTGGACAACACCTGCCGGCCCAGGATTGCCGACTGCTCGAGGAGCCGCTTAGCGTGAGGAGGCAGAGGAGGTCCTGGCCGGGCGCGGCGTCCGCAAGGGGAAGGCAGGCGGCGAGTCCGGCCGGGACCGATCTGAGCGGTGGAGTCTGTGGACGACGTCCTCTCCGCCACGCGTTCCTCGGGCAGGGTGGACCGACCCCCTCGCCCACCACGCCCGAGGAGCCCCCCGATGAAGCCCTTGCTCCGTCCCGGCACGACCGTCGTCCGCCGCAGCGCCCGCACCCTGCAGGTGGGCACGCTGCCCGGGTGCACCGTCCAGGTCCCCGATCTACCGGGCACCGCGGCCGTCCTCCGGCTGGCCGACGGCACCCGCGACCTCCTCACGCTGGCCACCGTCGCCCGCCTGCCGCTCCCCGAGATCACCGAGGCGGCGGCCCGCCTGCACGCGTGCGGCGCCCTCCTCGACGCCAGCCAGTGGGACGACGTCGGCGGCGAGGCGCTGACCACCGAGGCACGGGCCCTCGCCGCCGAGAACGCACCACCGGCCGTGCTCGCCGAACGGCTGCGCGCGCGTGCGTCATCGTCGGTGGAGATCGTCACCGACGTCGCGAGCCGACCGCTCGCCGCACGGCTGCACCGCGTCCTCAGCGAGTCCGGGCTGAACGCCACGATCGGCCCCGTGGCCGCTCCCACGCTCGTCGTCGTGCTGTCGAGCGGGCCGTGCCCACGCGAGGCCTTCGACGTCCTCTCCGGAGCCGGAGTCGCGCACCTCCCCGTCGTCACGGAGTGCGAAGGGGCCCGGATCGGACCGCTCGTCCGTCCCGGCACCTCGCCATGCGTACGCTGCGACGACCTCGACCGTACGGGCGGTGAGCCCTCCTGGCCGTTCGTCCTGGAGCAGCTCAGCCGGCCCCTCGCCCGCAGCTCGCCGCTGCACCCCCACGGCTGGGACGCGATCGGCGGGTACGCCCTGGCCCTGCACGTCGCGACCCAGGTGCTCGCGTACGCCGACCGCCTCCCCGCCGCCGCCGAGGGAGCCGTCGCCGTCGTCACCACGAGCGGAGGCGCACCCACGTACCACCCGGTGGCGCTCCACCCCGACTGCCCGTGCCAGATCCTCGCCACCGAGACGGGCGACGTCGACGGGAGCGGCGGCGTGGTGCGGGGTGTCAGAATGACGGCATGAGTGACGGCGGCGCCGACAAGTCCGACCACCGAGACACTGCGGTCCCGCGCGGGGCCTTCACCCGAGCCGCGAAGCTGGCGTCGCTCCCGATCGGTTTCGCCGGGCGGACGACCATGGGCGTGGGCCGTCGCCTGGTCGGTGCCCCAGCCAACGCCGTCCTGACCGAGGTGCAGATCCGGACCGCAGAGCAGATCTTCGCCGTCCTCGGTGAGCTCAAGGGCGGCGCCATGAAGTTCGGGCAGGCCATGAGCGTGTACGAGGCCGCAATGCCGCCCGAGCTCATCGAGCCCTACCGCGACGCCTTCGTACGGCTCCAGGACGACGCCCCGCCGATGCCGACGGCGACCGTCCACCGCATCTTCGCCGGCGAGCTCGGCCCGAAGTGGCGCGAGCAGCTCGTCGAGCTCGACGACACGCCCGCCGCGGCGGCCTCGATCGGCCAGGTTCACCGCGGGCGGTGGTTCGACGGCCGCGAGGTGGCCGTGAAGGTGCAGTATCCGGGCGCCGCAGCCGCCATGCGGTCCGATCTCCGCCAGATCGGACGCCTCAGCCGGATGTTCGCCGTGGCGTTCCCCTCGATCGACGTCAAGCCGCTGGCCGACGAGCTCGCCGAGCGGGTCCGCGAGGAGCTCGACTACGCCCTCGAGGCCCAGGCGCAGCGGGCGTTCGCGGAGGCGTTCGCCGACGACGACCAGATCGTGGTGCCCGAGGTCGTGACCCACACCGAGACGATCCTCATCACGACGTGGATGGAGTCCAAGGCCTCGCTCGCCCAGATCATCGCCGACGGGACACCGAGCGAACGCGACCACTACGGCGAGCTGTTCGCCCGGTTCCTCTTCGCAGGCCCGTCCCGGGTCGGGATGCTCCACGCCGATCCGCACCCCGGCAACTACCGCGTGCTCGACGACGGACGCCTCGGCGTCGTGGACTACGGCGCGGTGGCCCGAGTGCCGGGCGGACTGCCTCCCGTGATCGGCCGCCTGCTGCGTGCCGCGGTGGACGACGACTACGCGACCGTCGTCGAGGGGTTGCGTGAGGAGGGCTTCCTGAAGCCCGGCGTCCGCATCGACGAGGAGATCATCCGCTCGTACCTCGAGCCGTTCGTCGAGCCCGCACGCCACGAGGTGTTCACGTTCGACCGGGAGTGGATGCGCGAGCAGGTCCAGCGCATCTCCCGCCCCGCCCGCGAAGGCCTCGGCACGGCGATGAAGATCAACCTGCCCCCGTCGTACCTCCTCATCCACCGGGTCTGGAGCGGGGGACTCGCGATCCTCAGCCAGCTCGGCGCCACCGCGCCGTTCCGGGGCATCCTCGAGGAGAGCCTGCCCGGCTTCGCCGACTGACGCGCGTACGCACGGGAGCGCGCGCAAAAGCCGAACGGGCGGCGCCCCGCGGATGCGGAGAGCCGCCCGTTCTCAGGTGCGGAAGGTGCGGGTGCTACAGCATCCGGGCGATCCGGATGCGCGCGCCGTACGCCACGCGTACGAGGCGGTCGATCATCGGGGTACTCCTTCATGGTCGTGCTGCCGTCATGCGACGGCGTCTTTGCGGGGGCGTCCCCGCGGCCGCTTGCGCGGGATGACGGCGCCCTTCAGGAAGAGCTCCCCTCCCCACACGCCCCAGGGCTCGCCCCGGTCGAGTGCACCTGCCAGGCACTCGCGACGGATCGGGCACTCAAGGCACAGTGCTTTTGCGTCCTCGACACCTGCCGGTGTCTCGGCGAACCAGAGCTCGGGATCGTGGGTATGACACGGGATCGACGTGTGCTGAACCTCGCGCTCGAGCACGGCGGTCGTCATGTTTTCTCCTGGGTTGAGAGAGATGGTTGCTGGTGGTGGGGCAACGCGGTCTCTGCCGGCAACGACAGATAGGCCGCGGATCCCGGTCGGGTTCCGCGGCCTGAGTGGCGTCTGATCGACGGCTAGGTCGGATCAGGACTGAGGCGGGATCCCGGGGTGTGGCGCTTCTCGGCGTACGTCGACGCATCGGTCGCGGACGGCATGAACCACCCGAGGAGACGCGCGCGAACGGCGACGCCACATGCGTCGACGCCGTTGGCCGTAATGATGAGGTTGCCCATCACGTTCACGCTCCTCTCCCAAGTCGATCCGGGCTGACGAGTCAAGACCCTACGCCCGTCCTGAGACAGGGCGCAAACCAATTAATGCCGAGTTTCGAAAAAGTTCCTGCCGCCGTCATCCGTACCGGATGTCTCACCGCACAGCGCGAGGACCTCGGCGCCGTACTTCTCCAGCTTGGTCCGTCCGACGCCCGGCACCTTGAGCAGGTCGGTCGCCTCGCGCGGTCGGACCTCCGCGATCGCGGTGAGCGTGGCGTCGGTGAACACGACGTACGCGGGGACCTTCTGGGCGGACGCCTGCTCGCTGCGCCACCCGCGCAGGCGCTCGAAGAGCTCCTCGTCGTAGCTCGACGGGCAGTCGAGGCACCGGCCGAGCTTGCGCTCCGCGCCGGTCGAGAGGACGGCGTCGCACGTACGGCAGCGGGCGATGCTGCGCTCCTTGCGCGTACGGCGCGAGCGCGCGCCGCCACCGGCCGGCTCGGCGTCAGCGGGCCGCAGGCCGTCGAGGAACCGGCTCGGCCTCCTGCTCCCCCGTCCCCCGGGGTTGCGGGCGAGCGACCACGAGATCTCGAGGCGCTCGCGTGCGCGGGTGACCCCCACATAGAAGAGGCGCCGCTCCTCGGCGACCCCGCGCTCGTCGGTCGCGTACGCGATCGGGACAGTGCCCTCTTGCATGCCGACGAGGAACACCGCATCCCACTCCAGGCCCTTCGCGGCGTGGAGCGTCGTCAGGGTGACGCCCTCCGCGATCGGCGCGTGGGCGTGCTTCGCGCGGCGGTCGAGGTCGTCGACGAGCGCCGCCAGGTCGGCGCCGGGTTGCGCCGCCTCGAGGTCGGCCGCCATCGACACCAGCGCATGCAACGACTCCCACCGGTCGCGCTGGGCGCCTGCCGACGTCGGCGCGGTCTCGGTGTAGCCCATCGTCGCGAGCACAGCACGGACGTCGGGGACGAGGCCTTCGTCACCGGAGTCGCCGCCGCGTGCCTGTCCCCGCAGCAGCGTCACCGCCTGGCGCACCTCGGGACGGTCGAAGAACCGCTCGACGCCGCGCACCACGTACGGGAGGTTGCGCGCGGCGAGCGCCTCCTCGTACGCCTCGGACTGGGCGTTGGTGCGGAAGAGGATCGCCATCTCGCGCAGCGGCGTGCCCCCCTCGCGGAGCTGGAGGATCTGCGCGGCGACCGACTCGGCCTCGGCGACCTCGTCGGAGTAGGGCGTGTAGGTGACGTCCGGACCGGGCCCGCGCTGCGCCTGGAGCACGACGCCCTCACGACGTCCCCGGCCGAACACGGCGTTGGCCGCCGCCACCACCTGGGGCGTCGAGCGGTAGTTACGGACGAGCTCGATCCTGCGCGCGCCCGGGTGGGTCTTGGCGAACTCGTTGAGGTGCTTGGGCGAGGCGCCGGCGAACGAGTAGATGGTCTGCAGTGGGTCGCCGACCACGCAGATGTCGTCGCGGCCACCGAGCCACTGCTCGAGGAGCGCCGCCTGGAGCGGGTTGACGTCCTGGTACTCGTCGACGACGAGCCAGCGGTACTGGCGGCGGATCTCGGCCGCGACCCGCTCGTGCTCGGCGAGCATCGAGACCGTGCAGAGGAGGATGTCCTCCATGTCCATGCGGCCGCGGTCGCGCTTGACCTCCTCGTACGCCGCCATGACGTGCGACACCGTCGCGTCGTCGACGGCATCGAGGCCACGGTGGAGACCGGGCGCGATGCGCGGGTAGTCGTCGGGGCGAACGTTGGACACCTTGGCCCACTCGATCTCGGCAGCGAGGTCACGCAGCAGCGCGGAGTCGGTCTGGACGCGGCACCGCTTCGCCGCCTCAGCGACCAGCGGGATCTTGGACGCCACCAGGTCGGGCAGCCCGTTGCCGTACAGACGCGGCCAGAAGTAGCCCAGCTGGCGCAGGGCGGCGGCGTGGAACGTCCGCGCCTGCACCCCCTCGGCACCGAGCTGGCGCAGCCGGCCGCGCATCTCGCCGGCGGCGCGCGCGGTGAACGTGACCGCGAGGACCTCCGTCGGCTTGTAGACGCCGGTCGCCGCCCCGTACGCGATGCGGTGGGTGATCGCCCGCGTCTTGCCCGTCCCGGCACCCGCGATCACGCAGACCGGACCGCGCAGAGCGAGAGCGACCTCGCGCTGCTCGGGGTCGAGGGCGTCGAGCAGGCTGTCGGCGGACGGCACGTGTCTCCTCGAGATCGGGGTCAAAGCGGGCTGAGGTTCAGCGTAGTTGGGGAGGACGACACGTTCGCCGGCCGCTCACAGGCTCGCCCGTGCGCGGCGGGAATTGTCGGCGCTCCCGTACTGTTGCTGGCAGCGGGCGCGTCTGCCGTCCACGACGTCCACGTCCGAGCCCGCCGTTCCGTACGACAGAGGAGAACCCCGCGATGCCCACCGGCAGCTTCACGATGTACTCGACGCCCTGGTGCGGATACTGCAAGCGGCTCAAGAGCCAGCTCGAGCGCGAAGGCATCGTGTTCGACGAGGTCGACATCGAGCAGAACGAGGACGCCGCCTTCCTCGTGGAGCAGGCCAACGGGGGCAACCAGACGGTGCCGACGCTGGTGTTCGCCGACGGGTCCGCCCTCACCAACCCCTCGGTCGCGCAGGTCAAGGCCCAGCTGGCGGCGCTGAACGTCTGAGGCGCGTCACCGCCACTCCCCGTGGACGAGGCCGCCGTGCCAGCGCTCGATCAACCAGCGCGAGATCGACAGCGACCCCGGGAGCTCCAGCTCGCCTGACGCGGTCATCCGGGTGACCTCGTCTCGGCCGAACCAGCGTGCGTCGGCGGTCTCCGTGCCGTCGACGGTGATCCGAGTGGTCCGCGCGCGCCCGAAGAAGCCGAGCATCAGGCTCGACGGGAACGGCCACGGCTGGCTCGCCGCGTACCTCACCTCTGCGACCTCGACGGCGGTCTCCTCCATCGTCTCCCGACGGACGGCGTCCTCGAGGGACTCCCCCGGCTCGACGAACCCCGCGAGCGTCGAGTAGCGGTTCGGCGGCCAGTCGGGCCGTCGGCCCAGCAGGGCGCGGTCGGCGTCGTCGGTGATGAGCATGATGACGGCCGGGTCGGTACGCGGGAAGTGCTGCGCGCCGCACTCGGGGCACCGTCGCACGTGTCCCCCGTCGACGACGTCGGTCGGCGCTCCGCAGCGGGCGCACCGCGGGTGGGTCCGGTGCCACTGGGCCACCCCCACGGCGTGGACCGCCAGGCGCGCCTGCGCGAGGGGAAGCGAGGTCGCCACCGCCCGCAGCGGACGGCTCGGCTCCGGCACGCGGCGTACCATCACGGCCGCGTGCTCGACGCCTTCCACCGTGCCGAGGTAGAGACGATCCCCGTCGGGCACCTCGCCGGGGCTGCGCCACACGAGCCCGTCGTCGTCCGCGGCCAGGTGCTCGCCGCCCACGACCAGCACCGGGGTCGTCGGGTCGGACCAGAGCGCATCCATGAACGCGTCGTCCACGCGCCGCTCGGAGTGCCGGTTGTACGCGCCGTCGGCGAACGTGAATCCCTCAGCCACGGCGCCGAGCCTACGCCGCCGCGCTCACGACGCGCCGCGGCGTACGAGGGCCTCGAGCGTGGCGCGGTCGGGCAGGTCGTCGTGGCGGACCGTCGTGCCGAGCCGGACGTAGTGGAACGACGCGGTCACGCGCTCGAGAGCGATGCCGTGCTTCTCGGCCCACGCCACCCGGTAGACCGCGAGCTGGAGCGGGTCGGCGGTGGCGGTGCGACTCGTCTTCCAGTCGACGACCTCGAAGCCGTCCGGGGTCCGGTAGACCGCATCGATCCTGCCGTTCACGAGCTGGCCGCCGAGCCGCAGCGTGAACGGTTCCTCGATCGCGTACGGCACGCGGTCACCCATCGGCCCGGACTCGAAGGCCCGGATGACCTCCGCGAGCTCGAGCTCGTCGTCGATGTCGGTCTCGTCACGGCCCGGAAGCTCGTCGTCACCGAGGAGGCTCTGCTGGGAGAAGTGCGCCTCGACCCACGCGTGGAAGCGCGTGCCGAAACGCGCAGATGGCGCAGGCGGCCGCGGGAGCGGGCGCGCGAGGCTGCGGGCGAACGCGGCAGGGTCCTTGTCGAGCGCGATCAGCGAGGTCGCCGACAGGTGGGGCGGCAGCGGGACCTCGATCGTCTCGGCGCGCTCGCGGCGCGCCTCGGCAAGGAGACGCTCGATCTCCTCGTCGAGGACGGCCAGACGCGCGGCGACGTCGGGGGCGAGGACGTCAGCCTCCGTGCCGGCGACCTCGAGCTCGGGCTCGGGCTCGGCCGCGAGGCGGCGGACGAGTGCCGCGGCTTCCCGGCGCCGCGCGAGCTCGTCCGCGTCCGGCTCGACTGGCCAGGCGACGGACTCGGTCCGACCGCGCAGCGGGTTGGTGGCGTCGTCGTCGGGCGCCGGCGTCCAGAGCTCGGGCTCGTCGCCTCGGCCGCGCAGCCAGGTCACGACGGTCTCGAGGAACGGGCTGGGCTCCGACGGCTTCTGGCGCGTACGGCTCCACCGGCTGGCACTCGTCACCAGGAGCCGGCGGGCCCGGGTGAAGGCGACGTACCCGAGGCGTACCTCCTCCATCTGGGCGTCGGCTCGCATCGCCGCCCGGAAGTCCTTGTCGCCGGCGCGGCTCATCTCCTCCATCACCGGGAGCTCGGCGCCGTCGCCGCGCAGGTCGTGCGGCAGGGCGTGGGCGACGCTCGTCCAAGCCGGGCGCGAGCGCGGGGACGGGAAGACGTCGGCGGTGAGGAACGGGACGAAGACCGCGTCCCACTCCAGCCCCTTGGCGGTGTGGACCGTGAGGAGCTTGACCGAGTCGGCGTCGGACGGAGAGGCCACCTCCAGGCCGTCGTTGAACCGCTCCTCCGCATCGAGGTAGGCCAGCACGGCAGACAGCGACGCCGACGGGTCGTTGGCGACGAAGTCGGAGACCACGTCGTGCAGCCGCGCGAGGTTGTCCTGCGCGACCTGCGCGGCCCATCCGGGCGTCGACGCGAGCTCGACGTCGATCCCGAGCGCAGCCACGACCTGCCGCAGGAGGTCGGCGGGCGATCCTCCGGCGCGCCGGCGCAGCCCTCGGAGCAGGCGGGAGAGCTCGGCGAAGCGGGCGCGGGCCTCGGCGGAGTACGGGAGGCGGAGGCGGTCGTCGTCAGGGCTGTCGACGGCGTCGGCGAGCGAGACGACCTCGGAGGGGTCGGTACCGCGGACGGACCGCTCCAGCTCCTCGGCCAGCGTCTCGCCCTCGACGTCGTGGACCGCGCCCACCAGCATGCGGGCGCGCCTGCCCAGCAGCGCGAGGTCGCGCGGCCCGATGCGCCACCGCGGGCCCGTCAGCAGGCGCAGCAGGGATGCGTTGGCGGTCTGGTCGGCGAGCACGCGCAGGGCGGAGACGACGTCGGAGACCTCTGGCTGGCTCAGCAGACCCGCCAGGCCGACGACCTCGACGGGGACGCCGCGCCCGCGCAGGGCCGCGACGAGCGACGGGATCTCCGACCGGGTCCGGACCAGCACCGCGATCTCGGACCACGACGTCGGCTCACCGTCACGCCCCTCGTGCGCGGCGACCACCTCGTCGACGAGCCACGCGATCTCGTCCACGACCGTCTCGTGCAGCGCGGCACGCACGGTGCCACCCTCCGTGCCGTCGGCCGGCACGAGCGGGCGTACGACCTCGGTGACCTGGTAGTACGGCGCGGCCACCCGGTTGGCGACGTCGAGGATCTCGGCACGGCTGCGGCGGTTGACGCGCAGGTGGAACAGGCTTCCCTCTGCGGCGCGGTCCGGGTCGGCCGGGAAGTCGTCGAGGAACGCCGTGAGGTTGCTCGCCGCCGCGCCCCGCCACCCGTAGATGCCCTGGCACGGGTCGCCGACCGCGGTGACGCAGTGGCCGAGACCCTCCCCCGCCTCACCCGAGAACAGGCCCTGCAGCATGTCGCGCTGCGCGACGGAGGTGTCCTGGTACTCGTCGAGGAGCACGACCGAGAACCGCTCCCGCTGCGAGCGGGACACCTCGGGGCACTCCACCGCGAGCCTGGCACCGCGCTCCATCTGGTCGGAGAAGTCCACGACGCCCGCCTCGGCCTTGGCGTCGCGATAACGCTCGACCAGCGACACCAGCTCGTCGCGCCGACGCGTCGTGGCGGTCAGCTCGTCGTGAAGCTTGAGCCGCTTCGTCTCGACGATCGCGCGCTCCACGTCGACGCGCAGCTCGGCGTCGCACCGACGCACCTCGTCGGGCGTCACGAGGTGCTCGGCCATCTGGCCGTCGAGACCGAGCACCTGCCCCACAAGGTCGGGCAGCGAGGTCGTCGCGTGCGCGAGCGGCCCCGGGTACGAGGCGATCGCACGGAACGCCCGCTGGAAGCGCGAGGCATCGGTCGTGATCCGCAGGTCCGGCTCGAACCCGAGCAGCAGGCCGTACTCGCTGATGAGCGTGCCGGCGTACGCGTGGTAGGTCGACACGGTCGGCGTGCCGTGGCGCTCGAGCAGGTCAGGGACGCCCGCGTCGCGCGCGAGCGTGTCGAGCGCCTGCCGGACGCGGTGCGCCAGCTCGGCGGCGGCCTTGTTGGTGAACGTGAGTCCGAGGACCGAGCCCGGGAGGACGCCCTCGTGCCCGACGAGCCACACGACACGGGCCGCCATCACGGTCGTCTTGCCCGACCCGGCGCCCGCGATGATCGCGCTCGGCCGGTCGGTCGGTGCCTGGATCGCGGCCATCTGCTCCGCCGAGAAGGGGATGCCGAGGACCTCGCGCAGATGGTCGGCGTCACGGATCAGCAGCGGCAGCGTCGCAGCGTCGCTCACGAGGCCTCTTCCTCGGGGGTGCACCCGGCCGCCGCGGCGCCGGGCGCGACCGTGTCGAGGACCGACGCGCCCTCCGTCTTCGCCGGGCACACCCGGGCGAACGTGCAGAACTGGCACGCCTTCGGGCTGGGGGTCGCGACCCACTGCTCCGTACGGATCGTACGGACGGCGTCGGACAGCGCGCGGTAGGCGAAGAACGGCTCGTCGCCCGGACCGTCCTGCGGCTGGACCTTGGGGCTCTCCGGGCGCTTGGCCGACTCGGCGACCCGAAGCTGGACCAGCTCGGCACCGCCGCTGCGGGCGCTGCGCCCGACGAGCTCGTCGACGGCACCCTCCTCGACCGCGACCTGGTAGACGCCGAGCTGCGCGTGCTCGGCAATCTCGCTCCCGGAAGGGGCGTGCTTGCCCGTCTTGAAGTCGACCACGTGCACCAGCCCGGCGGCGTCGACCTCGACGCGGTCCATCGAGCCGCGCAACGTCACCTTGTCGCCGTCGACGCCGAACGTCACGGAGAACGCGTGCTCCGCGGCGAGCGGGCGGCGCTGCCCGGCGGCCTCCTGCTCGGCGTGCCACGTCGCGAAGCGTCCGATCGCCGCCCGCGCCTCCTCCCGCTCGCGCTGGGCGACCCACGGCGCGGCGTAGCCGAGGCGGTCCCAGACCGCGTCGAGTGTCGCGTCGAGCCCCGCGGGATCGGCGGCCGCGCCGCTGCGGACGACGTCGGCGGCGAGCGCGTGGACGAGCAGACCGAAGCCCTGCGCGGACGAGCTGACCGTCTCCCCCTTGGCCTCGTGGGAGAGGAACCACGACAACGGGCACGAGACGACGCCGTCGAGCGAGCTGCCGGAGAGCATGACCGGCTCGTCGACCGGGCGTACGGGCTCGGGTGACCGCGTCACCTCACGCAGCCCCCACCACTGCTCGGGATCGGCGGCGGCCGCGGCCTCCACGCCGCTCGTGCTCAGCCTCGCGAGGCGTCGAGCCGCGGCCTCCCGGACCGCCGGCTCGGGGCCGTACGTGGCGAGCTCGCGCAGCTCGGCGATCACCCCGCGCAGCGACATGCCGCGGCGCGGACGGCGCTCGGGCCGCGACGAGACGTGGGTCGCGTGACGTGCCACGTCGGCGAGGAACGGCGACGGCTGGTCACCGTCAGGATCGGTGCTCTCGACCGCCGTCACGACCAGCCGACGACGCGCCCGCGTCAGCGCCACGTAGAAGAGGCGCCGCTCGTCGGCGACCAGCTCGGCGGTCGTCGGAGCAGCACGGACGTCGCCGCGGGTCGCGCTGCCGCCGGGGAGTCCGTACGGGGTGGTGGCGTACGGGGTGGTGGTCTCGGCCGCGGCGAGCCGCTCGGCCGCGAGCAGCGTCCCGCGGTGACGGGCATCGGGCCACGTGCCGTCCTGGACGCCGGCGACGACGACGAGGTCCCACTCGAGTCCCTTGGAGCGGTGGGCGGTGAGCAGGCGGACGGCTGCGCCTCGCTGGCCGCGCTCCGCCAGGGTGTCGGCAGGGATCTCGTGCCGCGCGACCTCCTCGACGAACGCCGCGACACGCTGGCGTCGCTGGCTCTCCTCGGCACGGCTCGCGAGCGAGAAGAGCGCGACGACGGCGTCGAGGTCGCGGTGGGCGGCGAGCGCGTCGTCCCCTCCGGCGTCCACGGCCGCGAGGAGCCGACGCTCCCACCCCGTGCCCTTCCAGAGGGTCCAGAGCACGTGCTCGGGCGACGCCTGCTCGGCGACGAGCCGCGCGGCCTCCGCGATCAAGGACACTGCGCGGTGCGCGCGGCGCGCGATGTCGGCGGCACGCCCGCCGCGCCCGGACGGGTCGACGAGGGGCGCGACGAGCATCGGCTCCTGCGCGAGCGCGACGAGGAGCTCCGCCGAGCCGCGGGGCGCGCGACGCGTCCCGTCCTCGTCGACGGCGTCCAGACGACGCAGGCGCTGGCAGAGGATCCGCAGCTCAGCACCGTCGAGGTCGCCGAGCGGACCCGTGAGGAAGCGCTCGACGGTCTCCGGGTCGGGCACGTCGCCCTCGGCGAGGGTCAGCGCGAGCCGGGTCGCGCCCAGGAGCGCTCCCACCGACGGCTCCGTCCGCAGCGGCACCTCGGCGCCGGCCACCTCCACCGGGACACCCGCCGCGGTCAGCGCACGCTGCAGGCGCGGCATCGCCGACCCCGAACGCACCAGCACCGCCATCGCGTCCCAGTCGATGCCCTCCTCGAGATGGGCACGCCGCAGCATCAGCGCGATGTGGTCGGCCTCCGCCGCGGGATCGGCGAACGTCCTCACCCAGACCTCGTCGTCCTCGTTGCCCGGCGCGGGCTGCGGGGAGCGGAACCCGCGCGCCCGCACGGCCAGCGGCCCCAGCGGGATGCGCTCGGCGACCGCACGCGAGGCGCCCAGGATCTGCGGGCCGAAGCGCCGGGTGCTGCGCAGCGAGAGCACAGGCGCGGGTGCGCCGCCGCGCGTCGGGAACTGCTCGGGGAACCCGAGGATGCCGGAGACGTCGGCGCCCCGGAACGCGTAGATCGCCTGGTCCGGGTCACCGACCACGACCAGGTCGCCTCCGTCGCCGGCCAGCCCTCGCAGCAGCGCGACCTGAGCGGGGTCGGTGTCCTGGTACTCGTCGACGATGACGAAGCGGAACCGCTCACGCAGCCCGGGCTGGTGCTCCGGGTCCGCGACCACGAGACCGGCTCGGTGGACCAGCTCGGCGTAGTCGATGTAGTTCTGGGCGTCGAGGACGTCGAGGTACTCCTCGAAGAAGTACGCCGCGGCCTGCCAGTCCGTACGGCCGGCCGCCGCACCCGCCGCCGCGAGGTCGACGGGGTCGAGCCCCAGCGCCCGCGTCCGGGCCATCAGGCGCTCGAGCTCGACGGCGAAGCCCCGGGTCCGCAGGGCCGGAGCGAGCCGCGCCGGCCACGCCACCGTACGGTCGTCCAGCCCGCCAACGACCAGCTCCCGGATGCGCGTGTCGGACTCCGAAGCCGACAGCAGCTGGAGCGGCTCGGAGTAGCTCTTGGGGTCCTGGAACTCGCGCACCAGCCCGTAGCAGAACGAGTGGAACGTGGTGGCGAGCGGCGCGGCGACCGTACGGTCGAGGCGGGCGGCGACTCGGTGCCGCAGCTCCTCGGCGGCCTTGCGGCTGAAGGTGAGGACGAGCACCTCCTCGGGAGCCAGCCCGTGGCGCTCGATGCGGTCGACCACGGTCTCGACGAGCGTCGTCGTCTTGCCCGTGCCGGGGCCCGCGAGGACGAGAAGCGGACCGCCCGGATGGTCGACGACCGCCTGCTGGTGCGGGTCGAGCGCAGGCGCGGGAGCGCGCTCTGCGGGCGGCGGCACCGGCACGTACGCCGGCGGCCGGGGGCGGACCGTCATAGGGCTATTCGATCAGAGCGGACCGACAGTTCTCGGGATCTCGTACGCCGCGGCGCGCATGTCGACGCGGACCTGTTCGTCGAGCCTGCTGCGCATCGGCGTGCCCTCTTCGAGGTAGTGCTCGCGGGCACGTCCGCGCAGGGGTTCGGCGAGCGTCCCGTCGGCGCGGATCACCCGCCACCACGGCACCGCCGCGCCGTACGTCGCCATCACCTTGCCCACCTGGCGGGGCCCTCCGCGCTCCAGCGCCGCCGCCACCTGGCCGTACGAGACGACGCGTCCTGGCGGGATCTGCTCGGCGATCCGCAGGACGGCCTCCGCGTACGCCTCGGCGTCCTCCGCCTCCTCGGGCCCGCTCGCACTCACGCCCCCACCCTCGCACGCGCCCGCCCCTCGGGTACCCCAACGGGCCCGCACTGACCCGACCGTGCACACTCGGGTCAGTGCTGCTTCGCTCGGGTACCCGAGCGGGAGCCGCACGCGGCGCGGCGATCAACGCCCGAGGTAACGACGACGCGACCAGATCATCTCGTCGTGCAGATGCCGCGCGGTCGCCTCGGCCGGCGGGTGCACCTGCGACCAGACCAGCCGCGTCATGCCCCAGCGCTGCCGGCAGATCGCCGTCTCGCGGGCGCGCTCGTCCATGACGATCTGCTCCGGCGTCTTCTTCGGGTCGAAGCCGCGTCCGTACTTGATCTTGCCGTCGAACTCGACCACGTGGCGGAACTCCTCCCACGCGAAGTCGACCCGACCGATCAGCCGCCCGCTCGCGTCGACGATCTCGACCTGCGAGTCGGGCATCGGCAGCCTGAACACGTGGCACAGCCAGCGCGTCAGCGACTCGCCAGGCGACTCGGCCTTGGGATCGGCGAGCGCGAGCGCCGTCCTCACCGCCGGTGAGCCCTTGACGTGGGCGAAGTGCTCACCGACGCGCCTCAGCTCCTCCACGTCCGTGTTGCCGCTGTGCAGCGCGGCGTCGACGAGGACGAGCGCACTCGCGGGTCCGGCGCAGGTCCCCGCCTCCCAGACGGCCCACGGCAGCGCACTGACGGCTCGTCCGCCGATCTCCACCAGCTCGCGCGCGGTGACGGTCTCGTGATGGCGGGCGGTCGACGTCTTCCGACCGGACTGCCGGTCGAGGCGGGCCAGGTCGACGAGCCGGAGATCGTGGTCGACGAGCGGCAGACCGTGCTCGAGTGCGGCTGCGCGATGGGAGAGCGCCACGCGACCCGGGTTGAGGTCGGCCTCCAGCCGCGCCCGTACGAGGAAGCGCTGCTCCGGGCTCAGCCGAAGATACGTGTCGGCGAAGGCGTACCCTCCGCGCCGGAGGCGGACCAGCTCCCGCCGCTGCACCGCGGCACTGAGAAGACGGCTCCCCACCCCGACGCTCGTGGCATCGGCGGTGGTGAAGCCTCCACCGCGGGCTTCGGCCAGGATCCGCAGGTCGTCCATGCCGGAGAACACTGGCCGACCGTACGGGTGCCGGGGAAGGGCCGACCGCAGCGCCTGTGGACAACGTCCGCGCACCCATGGGTGGGGTACCCGAGCGGAACGACACTGACCCGACTGCGGACAGTCGGGTCAGTGCGCTTCGGCTGGGGTACCCCAGTGGGACGGACTCAGTACGAGGGCTGGGAGGGGTCGATCTGGTTCACCCAGGCGACGACGCCACCACCGACGTGGACGGCGTCCTCGAGACCCGCACCCTTGACGATCGCGAGCACCTCGGCCGAGCGGGCGCCGGACTTGCACTGGAGGACCACCTGCTTGTCCTGCGGCAGCTTCTCGAGCGCGGTGCCGGCGAGGAACTCGCCCTTCGGGATGAGGACCGAGCCCGGGATCTTGTTGATCTCGTACTCGTTCGGCTCGCGCACGTCGACGAGGACGAAGTCGCGCGAGCCCTCCTCGCGCTCCTTGAGCCAGCCCGCGAGCGTGGTCACGGAGATCGTCGAGTCCGCGGCGGCGTCGGCGGCCTCGTCCGACAGCACCCCGCAGAACGCCTCGTAGTCCTCGAGCAGCGCCGTCGGCGGCTCGGCGTTCGGGTCGCGACGGATCTTGAGCTCGGTCCAGCGCATCTCGAGCGCGTCGAAGACCAGCAGGCGACCGACGAGCGGGTCACCGATGCCGGTGATCAGCTTGATGGCCTCGTTGACCATGACCGAGCCGATCGACGCGCAGAGCACGCCCAGCACGCCGCCCTCGGCGCACGACGGCACCATGCCCGGCGGCGGCGGCTCGGGGTAGAGGTCGCGGTACTGCGGTCCCTCCTGCGCCCAGAAGACCGACACCTGGCCCTCGAAGCGGTAGATCGAGCCCCACACGTACGGCTTGCCGAGGATCACGGCCGCGTCGTTGACGAGGTAGCGCGTGGCGAAGTTGTCGGTGCCGTCGAGGATCAGGTCGTAGCCGGAGAAGATGTCCAGCACGTTGTCGACGTCGAGACGCTCCTCGTGGAGGATCACGTTCACGTACGGGTTGATCTCGGCGACCGACTCCTTGGCCGACAGGGCCTTGGACTTGCCGACGTCGCTCTGGCCGTGAATCACCTGGCGCTGGAGGTTGGACTCGTCGACGGTGTCGAAGTCGATGATGCCGAGGGTGCCGACGCCGGCAGCCGCGAGGTACAGCAGCGCAGGGCTGCCGAGCCCGCCGGCGCCGATCACGAGGACCTTGGCGTTCTTGAGGCGCTTCTGGCCGGCCATCCCGACGTCGGGGATGATCAGGTGCCGGCTGTAGCGGCGAACCTCGTCGACGGTCAGCTCGTCAGCGGGCTCGACCAGGGGTGCTAGTGCCACGACGTCTCCTCGGTCGGTGCGGTGCAGTCGGTACGGGGCGAGTGCCCCGTAGAAGTCGTCAACACCGTGCGGTGGCGCGGTGTTCCCGTGGGGCTCTGCGTCGTCCATGATGCCTCGCGCGTCCCGACCGTCGGACACCCGTCTTGCTCTGCGGACCCGACCCGGACCCGCCCCGCCCGCGCGGCCGGTTCCGGACGTCCCCACGCGCGCCACCCGTACCGGCAAGTAGGCCCGATATACCATCATGGGCGTGACCGACACCACGACATCTCGCCCACGAGGCGGCCGTCTCCCCCGCAGCGCCCGACGAGCACAACTCCTCGAGGCTGCCCGCGAGATCTTCGTCGACAACGGCTACCACGCGGCCGCGATGGACGACATCGCCGAGCGGGCCGGGGTCAGCAAGCCGGTCCTCTACCAGCACTTCCCGGGCAAGCTCGAGCTCTACCTCGCCCTTCTCGACTCCGCCTGCGACACGGTCGTCGACGCGGTGCGCGACGCCCTCGCGTCCACCGACGACAACAAGGCGCGCGTGCAGGCGACGATCGACGTGTTCTACAGCTACGTCGCCAGCGACCAGGCCGCGTTCCGGCTGGTGTTCGAGTCCGACATCACCAACGAGCCCGAGGTGCGCCGCCGCGTCGACCGGGTCAACACCGAGACCGCCTCGGCGGTGGCCGCGGTGATCCACGACGACACGGGCCTCCCCGAGGTCGCCGCCGAGCTGCTCGCGGTCAGCCTCGTCGGGATGGCCCACGTCGGTGCCCGCTACTGGCTCGACCAGGGCTCTGCGCTCTCGAAGGACGACGCCGTCGCGATGGTGAGCGCGCTGTCGTGGCGCGGCATCGGCGGATTCCCCCGTACGGACGAGCCCGAGCTCGGCTGAGCCCTCCGTACGCGCGCAGCGAACGCGCGTGATCGTCCGTGACGACCCGAGATAGCGTGAACCTGCGCCCCGGCTCCGGTGCGCGCATCCGTGACGAAGAAGAGAGGCACGACGTGGAGGTACGCATCGGCGTCCAGCACAGCCCGCGCGAGCTGTCGCTGGAGACCAAGGAGAGCCAGGACGCGGTCCTGCAGGCCTTCAAGGACGCAGGCGCCGGAGATGGTCTCCTGGCGTTGTCCGACGACCGCGGACGCAGCGTCGTGGTGCCGGTGGAGAAGGTGCTCTACCTCGAGTTCTCCGGCGACGGCGTCCGCCGGGTCGGCTTCGGCGAGTCCTAGACCGCCACGGTCCGACGGCGGAGGGCCGGGCTCAGGAGTCGAGTCCGAGCTCGGCCATCCGCGCCGCGTGGTTCTCGGTCATCCGCGCGAACATCCGCCCGATGGCGGCAAGGTCCATCCCGGTCCCCCGGTCGACACCCCCGACCAGCACCGCGGTGAGACCGTCATGCTCGGCCGCCACCAGCTGCGCCTGGCTGAGCGCCTCCCCCATCAGCCGCCGCCCCCACAGGGCGAGCCGGCCCCCGACCCTCGGATCGGCGGCGATCGCTTCGCGCACGCGCGTCACGACGAACGCCGAGTCGCCGGTGCCCGCCAGGCTCTCGAGCACCAGCGCACGCGTGTCGACGTCGAGGTACGCGGCGATCTCGCGGTAGAAGTCGGCGGCCAGCCCGTCCCCGACGTACGCCTTCACGAGGCCCTCCAGCCAGTCCGACGGCGCGGTCTGGGCGTGGAAGCGCGAGAACGACTCCTCGAACGGCGCCATCGCCTCGTACGGGTCGATCCCGAGGGCCGCGAGACGGTCGCGCAGACCGAGGAAGTGCGACAGCTCGACGTTCGCCATCTGCGCCAGCTCGGCCTTGTCCCGCAGCGTCGGTGCGAGCGAGGCGTCCTCCGCGAGCCGCTCGAACGCCGACAGCTCGCCGTACGCGATGACGCCGAGCAGCTCCGTGACGCCCTCGCGGTAGAGCGGGTCGCCGTCCAGGAGCGGCGTCTCGGCAGCGGGAACGTCAGGGTCGGGAGAACTCGTCGAATCGGCCATACGCGAAGCGTAGCCACCCCCGTCCGGGGCGAGCCTGCCCGTCTGCTCAGGGCCGAGGGGATAGAGTGGTAGTGCCCAGGCGTGGACCACGCACCACCCGTGCGTGACCCACGAGCAGTCGCCGGGCCGCGCGGCCGTGCGCAGGTGTCGTCCCCCCGGGTCGTGCACCGCGGTCGGCCACAGGAGACCAAGCCGCCAAAGATGCGCGGCACGAACGACAAAGAAAACGAGTAGACCCCTGACCACGTTCAAAGACCTGGGCGTTCTCCCCGAGATCGCCGAAGCCCTGGAGGACCAGGGCATCACCGACGCTTTCCCGATCCAGGAGATGACTCTCCCCATCGCGTTGCTCGGCAACGACCTGATCGGACAGGCCCGTACCGGTACGGGCAAGACGCTGGCCTTCGCCATCCCCGTCGTGCAGCGCACCGTCGCCCCGCACGACCCCGAGTTCGAGATGCTCTCCGCGCCCGGCAAGCCGCAGGCGCTGCTCGTCGCCCCGACCCGTGAGCTCGCGCTCCAGGTCTCGGCCGACGTCTCCGCCGCCTCCGCCAAGCGGGGCACGCGGGTGCTGACCGTCTACGGCGGTGTCCCGTACGAGCCGCAGCTCGACGCGCTCGAGACCGGCGTCGAGATCGTCATCGGCACGCCGGGCCGCCTGCTGGACCTGGCCAAGCGCAAGGCGCTCGACCTCTCGCACGTCAAGGCGCTCGTGCTCGACGAGGCCGACGAGATGCTCGACCTCGGGTTCCTCCCCGACGTCGAGGCGCTCATCGCCCGTACGCCGGAGCTGCGCCAGACGATGCTCTTCTCGGCCACGATGCCTGGCGCGATCGTCGCCCTGGCCCGGACGCACATGCGTCACCCGGTCAACATCCGGGCGGAGTCCAGCACGGACTCGGCGATGGTGCCGGCGACCGCCCAGTTCGTCTACCAGGCCCACGACCTCGACAAGCCGGAGATCGTCGCGCGCATCATGCAGTCCGACGACTTCGGCCGCGCGGTCGTGTTCACGCGGACCAAGCGTGCCGCCCAGCGACTGGCCGACGATCTCGCCGAGCGCGGCTTCAACGCCGCGCCGCTGCACGGCGACATGGCACAGATCGCGCGCGAGAAGGCGATGGCGAAGTTCCGCGAGGGCAAGGTCGACGCCCTCGTGGCGACCGACGTCGCCGCCCGCGGCATCGACGTCGCGGACGTCACGCACGTCATCAACTACAGCTGCCCCGAGGACTCCAGCACGTACGTGCACCGCATCGGTCGTACCGGCCGCGCGGGCAAGAGCGGCAACGCGATCACGCTGGTCGACTGGGCCGACGTGGCGCGCTGGAAGACGATCAACCGGGACCTCGGCCTGCCGTTCGACGAGCCGGTCGAGACCTACTCGACGTCGGAGCACTTCTTCCACGACCTCGGCATCTCGGCCGACGTGACCGGCCGCCTCAAGCCGCCGGCACCGCCGGCGCCGAAGGCCGACCGCCCGGCCCGCGGCGAGCGTACGGAGCGCGACGGCGAGCGTCCCGCGCGTACGCGTCGCAACCGCACCCGCACGCGCGGCGGCAAGCCGGTCGGTGACGCCCCGGCCCAGGCCGACGCCGGTGCCGACGCCGGTGCCGAGTCGACGAACGCCCCCACCGCCGAGGGCGCGGCAGAGGGCGGCGCCCCACGTCGGCGTCGCCGCCGCCGTCGCCCGTCAGGCGACAACGCGTAAGCCTCGTCGCGTCGGTCGTTCAGTGGTCACCGGTCTCGCGCCGGTGACCACTGGCGTACCAACGGTGCGCGTCAGGCGACGACGACCACCGTCGTGCCGATCGGCGCGAACTCCCACAGCGCGATCGCGTCCTTGCGCCACTGGCGTACGCACCCCGACGACAGCGCGGTGCCGAGCTCCGCGCGCGTCTGGAGCGGCTTGCCGTCGTCGTCGACGGGGATCGTGTGGAAGCCGATCGGGGCGTTCTCGCCACGGGTGAACCGCACGAAGTACTCCATGGTGCTGCCGAAGTCGTACGACGTCGCGTGCCGGGAGCGTGAGAACACCTCGTACGTGCCGGGGTCGAGGTTGTCGTGCTTGCTGCCGGAGACGGCGTACGTCCGCGCGACGCGCTCGCTCCCCCGGACCAGCCAGACGCGCTGCTCGCTCATCGAGAAGACGACGCGGCGTCCCTTGCCGGACCGGGCCGGCACCGGCGGGGCAGTCGTACGCGCGCCGGCCGACGCGACGGTGCCGGCAGGTGCCGCCGTGCCGGCGGACGGAGTCGCGGGGCGCACCGCGCTGCGCGACGGGTCCGGAGCGACCTGCGCCGCAGCGACCGGAGGAGCCTCGGGCGGGTACGCCGACACCCCTGCGGCGTACGGCACGTCGCCCGCGAGCGGGGTCGCGTCGGCGGAGCGGGCGGGCGCGCCGATCGGCAGCAGCGGCAGCGCCTCGTCGGAGTAGGCGACCGCGCTCGCTCCGAGCCCGGCGACCACGAGAGCGGCACCCCACCGACGCCAGCGAGGGCGTCGGGAGCGCGTTGCGCTGTGTCGTCCCCCAGAGATCACAGGACGGTCACGGCGCGCGGTCACGCCGCCAGCGTACGTGGTCGCAGGGTCGCGCAGATAGAGGGGGACGACGACTTCTCGCGACCGGTTGCGCTCACGTCGCGAGGAGCGCGTCGGCGACCTCGCGGTACGCCTGCGCACCGCGGTGCTTCGCCGCCGTCCGCAGGATCGACTGCCCGTACGCGGGCGCCTCCGCGAAGCGCACCGTCCTCGGGATCGGCGGCTCGACGACAGCCAGCTCGTACGACGTGGTGATCGCGTCGAGCACGGCGCGCGCGTGCTTCGTACGACCGTCGTACGCCGTCGGGAGGACGCCGAGGATGCGCAGGTCCGGGTTGGTGAAGGTGCGTACGTCGTGGACGGTGTCGAGGAGCTGACCGACCCCGCGGTGAGCGAGCGTCTCGCACTGCAGGGGGATCAGCAGGTCCGTCGCCGCGGTGAGTGCAGCGGCGGTGAGGACACCGAGGGACGGCGGGCAGTCGAGGATGATCCAGTCGTAGTCGCCGGCGACCGTCTCCAGCGCGACGCGCAGCCGCTGCTCCCTGCCGGTGCGGGTCGCGAGCGTCTCCTCCGCCTGCGCGAGCTCGATGGTCGACGGCAGGAGGTGGACGGCCTCGTCGGTCACCACGATGACGTCGCTCGGATCCTTCTCGCCGAGCAGCACCCCGCGGACGGAGAGGTCGAGCTCCTCGGGGTCCACGCCGAGCGAGAACGTGAGGCTCGCCTGCGGGTCGAGGTCGACCAGGAGCACCTGCTTGCCGCGCTGGGCGAGCGCCGCACCGAGGGACGCGACCGTCGTGGTCTTGGCGACGCCTCCCTTCTGGTTGGCGACGGCCAGGACACGCGTGCCGCCCGGCGCGTCCGAGGTGTGAGGTGTCACGCCGGCCATTCTTCATGATCTGCGAGGATCTGCCCATGTCTCTCGCTCTCGTGACCGGCGCCACATCCGGCCTCGGCCTGACGTTCGCCCGTACGTTGGCCGCGCGGGGTGACGACCTCGTGCTCGTGGCGCGTGACGAGGCGCGGCTGGACGCCCTCGCCACCGAGCTGCGCGCACGCGGCCGTACGGTCCACGTCGTGCCCGCCGACCTGTCGACGCGCGACGGTGTGGCGCGTGTCGTCGACGCCGTGCACGAGCACCGCATCGACCTGCTCGTCAACAACGCCGGCTCGTCGATCGGGAAGTTCTTCGGCGACACCGACATCGCCGACGAGGACTCCCAGCTCGACCTGATGGTCAAGGCGCCGATGGACCTCATGGCGGCGGCGCTCGACGTCATGCGGCCGCGTCGGTCCGGGCGGATCCTGAACGTCGCGAGCGTGGCGGCGTTCACCCCGCGCGGCACGTACTCGGCCCACAAGGCGTGGATCGTCAACCTGAGCCGCTGGATGAACATCCAGTTCGCGCCGGAGGGCATCGTGACGACCGTGCTGTGCCCCGGCTTCGTCCGTACGGAGTTCCACCAGCGGATGGGGGTCGACCCGAGCGACGTGCCGGGGTGGATGTGGACGACCACCGACCAGCAGGTCCGCGGGGCGCTGCGCGACCTCGAGAAGGGCAAGGCAGTCTCGGTTCCGACCGTCCGCTACAAGGTGCTGACGACGGTCGCCCAGTACGCGCCGGCGGGGATCGTCGCCGCGGTCGCGAAGCGCGGTCGAAAGGTCGCCGAGTGACTCCGCGGATGCTGGCGACCGCCCGCGGGACGTTCGCGGTCCTCGACGCCCCGGTCCCCAGCGGCACCCCTCGACGCGGACACGTCCTGCTCGTCCCGGGGTTCACCGGCAGCAAGGAGGACTTCGCGCTGGTGCTCCCGCTGCTCGCACGGGCCGGCTGGCACGCCACCTCGTACGACCAGCGCGGCCAGTTCGAGACGGCCGGCAAGCCCGACGACGACTACTCGCTGCGGGGCCTGGCGGCCGACGCGCTCGCGGTCCAGGAGGCGCTCGCCCCGTACGCGGGCTCGCACCTGGTCGGTCACTCCTTCGGCGGCCTGGTCGCTCAGCACGCGGTGCTCGACGACGCCTCGGCCTGGCGGAGCCTCGCGCTGCTCTGCTCCGGCCCGGCTGGCTTCGACGATCCTGGTGTGCAGGCGCTGGCGGGCGAGCCGGCCCAGGTGCGCATGCTGCGGGCGTTCCTCACCGCGGTCCCGACGGTGGGGCTCGAGGTGGTCTTCGAGCAGCAGCACACCGCCTTCGACGTGCCCGACGAGATCCGCGGCTTCCTCCGGCGCCGGTTCCTCGCGAGCGCGCCCGAGTCGTTGACGGCGATCGCCGCCCACCTGCTCGAGGCTCCCGACCAGGTCGACGCGTTGGCGGCCACCGACGTGCCGGTGGCGGTCGGGCGCGGGAGCGACGACGACGCGTGGCCGTTCGTGGTGCAGGACCGGATGGCCGAGCGGCTCGGCACCGAGGTCGTGGTCATCGAGGCCGCGGGCCACTCCGTCGCGGTGGACCAGCCTGCCGCCACGGTCGACTTCCTGGTGCGGGCGTGGGCCCGCGCCGAGCGCTGAGGACGGGCGTCCGGATGGCGTGACCCACCCCCGCGGTCACGCCACCCGTACGGAGGGGTCAGGCCTCGACGATCGCGGCCACCGGGCCGCCGCCGTCCGGGCCTTGGTGAGCAGCCGAGACCGACACGAAGACCGCCGGGTCTCCGGTGACGGCTGCCGTCACGCCACCGACGGCCGCCTTGATCTGGCGGTGCCAGTGGACGTCGGAGTCGTCGAGCATCGCGTTGCGCCGCCCGCGGACCATGCCGTCCTGGCTCGCCTCGCACTTGAGGAACACGTTGACCAGACGGTCCGCGAGGTCGCTCGTGCGCGGGCGCTCCGGCAGCTCGAGCCCGGCGGAGCGGATCGCGTCCCAGATCCCGTCCGCGTCGAGCGCGTCCTCCATCACGGCGTGGCCGATGCGGTAGCGCCCGCCGATGCCCCGGACGTTGCCGACCACGACGACCTGCGCCCGGTCGAGCTCGACACCGGACGAGCAGGACGCGACCGAGGAGTAGAGCGAGCGGTCGTGCAGGACGTCGTCGTCCGTCGGCATCTCGATCTCGCCGAGGGCGACGGCGATGCCGAGCGCCGTGGTGCCGTTGGAGAGGTCCATCGAGGCGAGGGTGTCCTCGGTCCAGACGGTCTTGCCGCGCGACTTGGCGTCACGGATGGTGTCGATCGTGAGCAGCGGCGTCTTGGTCTGGACGTAGTGGACGTCCGCCGGGTCGGTGATGCCGGCGCGCTCCATCGCGACCTTGACGGCGTCGGCGACCTTCTCGATCATCGCCGTGCGCCCGATGTCCTCGGGCAGCAGCACGTCGCTCATCGCGAACCCGACGCTGAGGCGGGGCTCGTCGGTCACCTCGACGGCGTCGTCGGGCAGCGTCGCGAAGATCGTGGCGTGCGGGCTGATCACTCCGTCGGTGCCGCCGGACCACACGATCGGGACCTGCTTGACGTCCTCGGCCGACCGCGTCCCCTGCGCGACGAGGACCTCGCGGAACGCTCGGTCGGCGATGATCCTGGTGTAGTCGTTGACCCCGCCGTTGCCCTCGGTCTTGCCGATGATCGCGATGACGCGGTCGGCCTCCAGCACGCCGTCGGCGATGAGCTTCTCGAGCTCGCTGGCGTCGGCGACGGAGTGGATCGGGACCTTGCGTACTTCGATCGCTGCTGGCATGGGCATCCTCTCGGGTGGGGTGGACGTGGGCTGTCAGGCGGGGAGACGGTCGGTGGGTGCGGTGTCGGACGTCGCAGGGTCGGGCCCGACCCGGGTGCCCGTACGCCCGGCGACGGCAGCGCCGATGTGGGGCAGGGACGTGATGACGCCCGTACGCCCGGTGTGGGCGGCGAACCGGGCGACGGCTTCGACCTTCGGTCCCATCGAGCCGGCGCCGAAGGCTCCGGTCGACGCGAGCCTGCGGATCTCGGAGACCCCCACGGCGCCGACCGGCTCGGCCTGAGGCGTCCCGAACCCGACGACCGCCGCGTCCACGTCGGTCGCGATGACGAGGAGGTCGGCGCCGACCTGGGCCGCCAGCAGGGCTGCGGTGAGGTCCTTGTCGATGACGGCCTCCACCCCGACGTACGAGGTGCCGTCGCGTACGGTCGGGATGCCGCCGCCACCGGCGCACACCACGACGAGGCCTTCGTCGACGAGTGCGCGGACGGTGGCGACCTCAGGGATCTCGCGAGGCTCCGGGGAGGCGACGACCCGGCGCCAGCCGCGCCCGGGCACCTCGACCCAGTGCTGCCCGTGGGCGCGCATCGCTGCCGCCTCCTCGCCGGTGGCGTACCGGCCGATCGGCTTGGTGGGGACGAGGAATCCGGGGTCGTCGCGATCGACGACCGTCCGCGTGACGAGGACGGCCGTACGTGAGGCGTGGCCGCGCTGCGCGAGCTGGTCGTCGAGGGCGTCGAGGATCAGGCGGCCGATCGTCGCCTGCGTCTGGGCCACGCACCAGTCGAGCGGGACCGGCGGAACCACGTCCGCGGCGATCTCGTTCTTGAGCAGGAGGTTGCCGACCTGGGGCCCGTTGCCATGGGTGAGCACGACCTGGTGCCCGGCCTCGACGAGGTCGGCGACGCTGCGCATCGCGGACTGGATCGCCTCGCGCTGGTCCTCCGGACGGGCCGACCCGTCGGCGGAGGTCATGGCGTTGCCGCCGAGGGCGATGACGAGGCGCATGCGTCGAATCTAGGTGGCGGCCCATTCGCTCGGCATTGGCGAAGTTCGCCAAGGAACCGCGTCCTGCTCGTGAGGTGTTGCCGACCCACCCTCCGCCCAAGCGGTGAGCAGGGTCCCACCGCGACGACGCCGGTGGGACCGTGCTCACCGCCGCGTGCGTCGGCCCTCTACCCTGTCCGCATGCGTCTCCGTCCTGCCGCCGCGCTCGCGCCCGTCGCGCTCGTGATCCTTACCGCGTGCGGGCATGCTCCGATGCCCCAGAAGGCGGTCGAGGCGAAGGCGTCCGAGGCGATGGGCAAGCAGATCGGCCTCGCACCGATCGTGGACTGCCCAGGGGATCTCGAGTCCCGCGAGGGCGCCTCGATGAGCTGCCAGCTGTCCGACCCGAACGGCAGCGACAAGAAGTTCAGCATGACCGTCCGCGTGGTCAGCCTCAAGAACGGCGTCGCGAAGCTGGACTTCGCCCTCGACGAGGGCTGATCGACGCGTCAGTCGGGACGGCCACCGGCCGCCAGGCTGACGCCCAGGCCGACCATGATGCTCCCGCCGGCACCGCGCAGGCGCTGCATCCGCTGCGGGGACCGCGCGAACCAGTCGCGAGCGGCGCCCGCGCCCAGCGCCCACAGGCTGTCCATCACCAGGGCGAGCGCCACGAAAACGGCGCCGAGGACCAGCATCTGCAGCGGCACGGCACCGAGCTCGCGCGCCACGAACTGCGGGAGCATCGCCACGAGGAACACGATCGTCTTCGGGTTGGTGAGCCCGACGACGAACCCCTCCCGCAGGACGCGGGACGCCCGTGCGACCTGAGGCGTCGCCGCGTCGATCTCGTCGCCCGCACGGCGGTGCCGGATTGCCTGGACGCCCAGGTAGACGATGTACGCGGCGCCGACCCACTTGACCACGGTGTACGCGGCGACCGACTGGGCGACCAGGGCACCGAGACCGGCCGCGACCGCGATGATCTGGACGGCGGCGCCACCGGCGTTGCCCACGACGTTGAGCAGCGCGGCCTTACGGCCCAGCACCATGGCGCGGCTGATCGTGAAGAGTACGCTCGGCCCCGGGATCATGATGAGCAGGGCCGCCGCGACCGCGAAGGCGACGACGTCGTGCGCGTGGATCATGAGGGGATGGTACGCCCAGCGCCGAGCTCGCGGACCAGCGTCGTCCGCAGCTCGTACGGGGCCCGGCCGAGCAGGGCGCCCAGCGCGGCGCCGCCGGCCGGCAACCCGTACGCGTCGTAGGAAGCGAACATCGCCCGCAGCCAGTCACGCTCGCGCGGATCGTGCGGTGCTCCCGGCCCCGCGGCCCACTCCTCGGGATCGACACGCTCGGCAGCGACGGGCACACCGAGGACGTCTGACGCGACGCCTGCGACGTCGTGGAGGGAGACGAGCGCGGGTCCGCCGAGCTCGTACGTCGCGCCGACGTGGCCGTCCTCGGTGAGGGCGACAGCGGCGGCCTCCCCGACGTCGACGAGGTCGACGAGCCCGAAGGGCCGCTCCACCGCGTACGGGACGCGGATGGCCGGGTCGTCGCCGCGGAGCCCGGGGAGCAGGTTCTGGACGTACGCGCACGGCTGGAGGACGGTCCACGCGAGCCCGCTACGGCGTACGAGGTCCTCTGTCACGGCCTTCGCCAGGTGGTGCGGCATCGCCGGGGCGTAAGGCCACGCGACCGAGTGGTACGCGACGCGCGCGACTCCGGCCGCCCGCAGCGCCTCGATCCATCCCCCGACGAGGGCGGGCTCGTCGGGATGGAGGTTCGGGGCGATGAGGTAGGCGGCAGCGCAGCCGTCGAACGCGGCGACCGGATCGGCGAGGTCATGGCGCCCCAGCGGGCGGACCGGCACGCCGCGCGTCCTCAGGGACGAGACAACGTGCGTGCCGGTCTTGCCCGAGGCTCCGAGGACGGCGACGGGGCGGGTCTCGATGCGCCCTCGCCCAGGGGCTCGGGCTCCTCGACCAGCCACCTCACGTCACCGGACGTCGACGGCGGCGTGCGCGGCGCCGCCGGCCAGCCGGGCGTATCCCGGCCCGCGGTCGAAGAACACTTCGCCCTCGCCGCGTGCCGCGACCCGCTCGGCCCGCAGCGCCGTCGTGGCGTCCGCGTCGTACCCGAGGTCGTCGCCGCTGCCGGTCAAGACGACCGCGTAGTCGTCGCGCGCGCCCTGCGGAGAGACCTTCGCCCAGCGGACGTCGCGCACGACGCTCTCGGGATCGCGCTCGAGCGGATCCCCCCATCCACCGCCGCCGGTGGTCCGGATGCGGATCGTCTCTCCCGCGCGGACGGGCTCCGCGTCGGCGAGCGCGTCCACCACTCGCTCGTGGGGGCCGCCGGCGTCGATGACGACCTCGAACGGCCGACCGGCGAGTCCGCCGTTGACCCCCCAGCACGCGAGGATCGACCGGTCGGCGATCGACATGAAGTGCGCGTCGGCGAGCATCCGGAGCCGCTTCTCGTAGCCAAGCCCGCCACGGAACTTGCCCGGACCGCCCGAGTCCGTCGCCAGCGACAGCGACTCGACCACGAACGGGAAGCGTGACTCGGTGAACTCGGTCGGCAGGTTGCGCGAGTCCGGGACGACGTGGATCGTGTCCTCGCCGTCGGCGTAGTAGCGGCCGCCGGACCCGCCGCCGAGCACCTCTCGCATGAGGTACGGGCGCCCGGCGAGGTCCGTGCCGTACACGCCGGTGTAACGGATCGTCTCCTGGTCGGCCGGCATCTTGCCGTCGACCGCCTTGGCCAGGACGCCGGCGAGGACGCCGAGCAGCCTCAGGATCACGAACGTACGGGCGTTGGTCGGCGCCGGGAACTCCGGCGTGAGCAGCGTGCCCTTCGGCGGGAAGCGCATCTCGATCAGCGGCACCACCCCTTCGTTGACGTCCAGCTCGGCCATCCGCTCCGGGGTGTCGGCGAGGTTGCGCAGGATCGGCGCGAGCCACTTCTTGAGGAAGACGCCGTCGGAGTAGTCGCCGCAGTGGTTGATCGGCCCCTTCGCCTGCGGGGAGGTCCCGGCGAAGTCGAGGATCACGCGCTCGCCCTCCGGGTCGTCCGCGGGGGTACGGGTCAGGGTGATGCGCTGCGTGTGCAGCCGCGGCTCGTCGACGCCGTCGTGCTCGGCGTAGTCCTCCCAGACCCACGTGCCCACCGGGATCTTGGCGAGGATCTCGCGCTTGTACGTCTGCGTGGTGCGGTCGATGATCGCGTCGAAGCAGGCCTCGACGACGTCCACGCCGTACCGGTCGAAGAGCTCGCCGAGCCGGCGCGCTCCCATCAGGCAGGCGGAGCACTCGGCGTCGAGGTCGGCGGCGAGCGACTCCGGCATGCGCGAGTTGCGGGTCATGATCGTGAGCGCCGCACGGTTGGGGACGCCGGCGTCCCACAGCTTGATCGGCGGGACGGCCAACCCTTCCTCGTACACGCTCGTCGCGTGGCTCGGCATCGACCCCGGAACCGCGCCGCCGATGTCGTCGTGGTGACCGAAGGCCTGGATGAACGCGACCACGCGCGGCTCGCCGTCGCCGTCGGGGCCAGCCCCGGCGAACACGGGGACGGTGACGCAGAGGTCGGGAAGGTGGCCGATCCCGCCCTCCGACTCGTAGACGTCGTTGTGGAAGAAGACGTCGCCGGGCCTCATCTCGTCGAGCGGGAAGTCCCGCGCCACGGGATGAACGAGCGCGGAGTACGAGCGGCCGGTCAGCTTGCGCAGCAGGCGGTCGTGGATGCCCGCGCGGAAGTCGTGCGCGTCGCGGATCATGGGCGAGCGCGAGGTCCGGGCGATCGCGGTCTCGACCTCGTGCTCGATCGAGGCCAGGCTGCCCTGGACGATCTCGACGACGACGGGGTCGGCGCTCGCTCCCGCGTCGTCGGTGAGCGTGCCGAACGGGAACTGGGTCGGCGCCTTGCGGGACTCGGTCACTGCGGGTTCCCCTTCGTGGAGGCGTCGTGCGCGGGGGCGTGGCCCTCGCGGGTGACGACGACGTTGTCGTAGGCGTCGATGCGGGCGACGAACCCGGGGTGGATCGGGATGGTCGAGCCGAACTCCTCGACGATGGCGGGGCCGGCGATCTCCTGCCCCGGCGCCAGGTCGGGCCGGTCGAAGACGGCCGTCTCCACGAAGCCCTCGCGCGGCGCGAAGCACACGGGCCGTGTCGTACGGGGCCGCGGCGGCGCGCCTGTCGGCTCCAGCGCGCGCTCGCGGATCATCGGCCGCTGGATCGGACCGATGCCGGACACCCGCAGGTTCACCCACTCGACCTGCTGGCTCGTGTCGCCGGCGAAGTCGTAGCCGTAGAGCGCACGGTGCTCGGCGTGGAACGTGTCGGCGACCCCCGCGAGGACGGCGTCGTCGAGCGGGCCGTCGGGCACCGGCACCCGTACCTCGAAGGCCTGGCCGAAGTAGCGCAGGTCGGCGGTACGGACGAAGCGCTGCTCGTCGGGTCCGAAGCCCTCGGCGTCGAGGGCCGAGGCGGCCTGCGCGGCGAGGCCGTTGTACAGGCCCTCGACCTCGGCTGCCTCGAGCTCGCTCGCCAGCCGGACGGCGGTCTGCACGTAGTCGTTCTTGACGTCGACCGTCAGCAGTCCGAACGCCGAGACGTTGCCGGGGTTCGGGGGGACCAGGACGGTCGGGATCGACAAGATGTCCATCAGGCGGCACAGCAGCAGCGAGCCCGACCCGCCGAACGTCGTCAGGGTGAAGTCGCGGACGTCGAGCCCGCGCTTGACGGTGATCTGGCGCAGCGCGTTGGCCTGGTTCCAGGCGGAGATCTCGAGGACGCCGTCGGCAGCCTCCTCGATGCTCAGGCCTAGCTTGCCGGCGAGGTCCTCCAAGCCCCTGCGGGAGGCGTCGACGTCGAGCGGGATCTCGCCGCCGAGCAGGTGCGGAGGGATCCGGCCGAGCACGACGTGGGCGTCGGTGATCGTCACCTCGGTGCCGCCCTTGGCGTAGCAGAGCGGCCCCGGGTCGGCTCCGGCGGACTGCGGGCCCACCTTGAGCGTGCCCTCGGGCGACAGCCAGGCGATCGAGCCGCCCCCGGCGCCGACGGTGACGACGTCGATCATCGGGATCTTGCTCGGGTAGACGCCGACGGTCCCCTCCGTCGTGAGCGTCGGCTCGCCGTCGACGACCACCGAGACGTCGGTCGAGGTGCCGCCACCGTCACACGTAAGGACCCGGTCGAACCCGGCCACGGACGCGACCAGCGCCGCGCCGAGTGCGCCCGCCGCGGGACCGGACAGCACCGTCGTGATCGGCTGGTGCACCACCTCGGCAGCTGAGAGCACCCCGCCGTTCGACTTCATGACGTAGAACGGCACACGCGTGGTCGCCCCCTCGTCCGCCCCGGTGAACGTCGCCAGCCGCTCGGCGATGCGGCGGACGTACGCCGACACCTTCGGCTTCACGGCGGCATCGACGAGGGTGGTCATGGAGCGCTCGTACTCGCGGTACTCGCGCAGCACCTCCGACGAGATCGAGACGACCGCGTCGGGGTGCTCCTCGGAGAGGATCCGCCTCATCTCCTCCTCGTGGGCCGGGTTGGCGTAGCTGTGGAGCAGGCAGACGCCCAGTGTGTCGATCCCCTGGGCCCGGAACCACCGGGCCACCTCGCGGGCCCCCTCCACGTCGAAGGGCGCGATCTCCTCGCCAGTCCAGGTCATGCGGCCCTCGACACCCTTGACCAGGTCGCGCGCGACGATGCGGTCGGGCTTCACCCAGAAGTACGAGTTGCCGTAGCCGTCCGGGACCGACTGGCGCGCGATCTCCAGCACCGCCTCGTACCCGGCGTTGGTGATGAAACCCAGACGGTCGACCTTGCCCTCGAGGAGCTGGTTGGTCGCGACGGTCGTGCCGTGCGAAACCGCCGAGATCGCCTCGCCGCTACCTGACGGGTAGCCGGCCAGCGAGAGCACCTTGTCGATCCCCGCGAGGAAACCCTCGGCGGGGTCCGCCGGCGTGGACGGCGTCTTCGTGGTCAGCATCTCGCCGGTCGCCTCGTCGAAGGCGACGACGTCGGTGAACGTGCCTCCGGTGTCGATCCCGATGCGGAAGTGCCCTGCTCGAGTCGGGCGTGGCGTCATGGTGCTCCTCGGCGGTGTGGGGGGCTGCCTCTCGATTCCAACGCACGGCGCCGACACTCCCCACGGCGAACGTCGCCGGACCGGTTCGACGAACCTTGGCACTACCTGACAGCCACCGCGACCGGCCCGCCATCATGGTCCGGTGCTCCGTACGATCCTCCCCGCCGTCGCCGCGCTCGCGGTGCTCCTCAGCGGCTGCGGCCTCGCCCCGCAGAACGCCCTTCCCGCCGCCGGCGCCGTCGCCGCTGACGCGTCGCAGAGCGACGACGCAGAGGCCCCCGTGTCGATGCCGCCGCTGCCGCCGGTGCGGCACGAACGCACCCTCCCGATGCTCATGCGCACCCCCGACAACGGCAGCGACCTGCGACGCGAGCGGGTCGTGGAGGTCACCGACGCCTACACGACGTACCAGGTGAGCTATCGCTCCGAGGAGTTCCGTGTCTCCGGCGTGCTCCAGGTGCCGCACGGGGCACGACGCTCACCCGCCGTGGTGGTCGCCCGGGGCTACCGGCACCCGGACGCGTACCGGACCGGCGGCTCGCTGGCGAGTGCGCGCGACTACCTCGCCCGTGCGGGGTACGTGGTGCTCGCTCCGGACTACCGCGGCCACGGACGCTCCGACACCGATCCGCACAACGACGCGGAGCTGCGGCTCGGCTACACCGTCGACGTCATCAACGCCGTGGTCGCGCTGCGCCGCGCGGGCCTGCGCGCGGTGGACCGGGACCGCATCGGTCTCGTCGGGCGCTCGCTGGGTGGCGGCGTCGCGTACAACGTGCTGGCCACGCGTCCCGGCCTCGTCTCCGCTGCCGTCCTGCTCTCGCCGATGAGCGCGGACGCCGTGGACAACGTGGAGATCCTCACCCGGCCGGACGAAGGGCGCGGTCCCCGCTTGGCCGCGGTCGCCCAGACGTACGGCACGCCCGCCCCGGACGCCCCGACCTGGCAGGACCTGTCGGCCTCGTCCTTCTTCGACCGGGTGACGGAGCCGGTCCTGATCCACCACGGCACCGCTGACACCACGTGTCCGCCGGAGTGGACGCTCCGCGCCGCGGCGGGGATGCGGGAGGCCGGGGTCGACGTGACTGTGCGCTGGTACGAGGGCGCGGGTCATGGCGTGGACGGCGAGCAGGGCGACGCGATGATGCGCGAGACGGTGAGGTTCCTGGGCGCGCGGCTGTGAGCACCGACCTTGTACTTGAATCTGGATTCATGTAGCGTCGCGTGACGCCGGTCACATCCTGTGAGGAGTCACCGTGAGCAACCTCGCCGACGCCGTGTTCGCCCACGCATTCTCCGAGCCCGACCGCGTCGCCGTCCGCGCGTCCGGGTACGACCTCACGTTCGGCGCGCTGCGTGACGCCGCGGCCGCCCTCGCCGCGCGGGCGCGGCGGGCGGGCCTCGCACCGGGCGCCCGGGTCCTCCTCGTCGCTCCGAACGTCCCCGAGCTCGTCGCGGCTTCCTACGGTCTCGCCGCGGCGGGCGCCACGCTGCTCACCGTGCACCCCCGAGCGACGGCGTCCGAGACACGGCACGCCGTCGACGACGCCGACGTCCGCCTCGTCGTCGCCTGGCACGAGTGCGCCGACGTCGCCGAGAGGATCGCCCTCACCAGCGACCTGCCGTTCTGGCGCCTCGGCCCGCTCGAGACCTGGGACGTCCGGGAGCGCGTCTTCGCCCCCGTCGACCTACCTGACGAGGCGACGGCGTTGATCGTGCCACCGTCCGGCACCGACGGCCGTCCGACCTCCGCCAGGCTCTCCCTCGCCTCCGTCGCCGCGACCGCCGACGCGGCCGCACATGCTTGGGGGTTCGACGAGGACGACCGCGCGGGCACCGCGCTGCCACTGTCGGACGTGTTCGGCCAGCTGGTCATGCACGTGGCGATCTCAGCCGGCACCGCGTTCTCCCTCCTCCACCCCTTCGACCCGCAGGGACTCGTCGCGAGGGTCCGCGACGACCAGCTGAGCATCGTCTCCGCCCTCCCGAGCACGTGGTGCGCGGTGCTGCGCGGCGACACGCCTGCCACCCGGAACGACTTCGCCGACGTCCGCCTCGCCAGCACCGGAGGGGCCGCGGTCCCCGTCGAGGTGGCCTGGGCGTTCGAGAAGCGGTTCAGCGTACGCCTCCACGCGGACCACGGGTCGCCCCAGACGTTCGGCCCGGCGGCGGTCTCCGCATGACCGTGCCCACGACGGCGCGCGGCGCGCGCACCCGTACTGCCCTCGTCGCGGCTGCCCGCACGGTCTTCGAGCGCGACGGCTTCACCGACTCCCGCATCGTCGACATCACCCGAGAGGCGGGCTGCGCGACCGGCTCGTTCTACACGTGGTTCGCGAGCAAGGCCGAGATCCTGTCGGCGGTCCTGTACGAGGCTCAGCGCGAGGTGATCGTCCCGCGCCTGGACCCCGACGCCGCCGACCCGTTCAAGGAGCTGGCCGAGGGACACCGCCAGTACTTCGAAAACTACCGGCGCAACGCCTCGCTCATGCTCGTCCTCGAGGAGGTCGCTGCCGTCGACCCGGCCTTCCGCAAGGTCAGGCGACGCCGCGGCGAGGCCCTCGCGCGCAAGACGGCGGCCGTAATCGCGCAGATGCAGGCGCGGGGCCTCGCGGACCCGTCCCTCGACCCGTACCCGACCGCACGCGCGCTGGACGGGATGGTCTCGCACCTCGCCTACTACGCCTTCGTGCTCGGCGACGACCTCGACCTGGACACGCTCACCGCGACGACCGACCAGATCTGGCGCAACGCCTTGGGCAGCGGCGCGCCGGCCTCACCCTGACTGCCGTGCGGCGCGATCCCCCCGACCGCGCCGCACGGCTCTCCCCGTCCGCGCGAGGGTCGGGGACCGGCGCCGAAGGCGTCGGCGGCGAGCTGAGCGAAGTGCCGAACGCCCGGGAGCGACAGCCCCCAGCCGGTCATCGCCCAGCCAAGGTGAAGGTGCTCGAGGGCGCGGGCGAACGCGAAGACCCCTTGCGCGCGCACGCCGTCCGCCTCGTAGGTGATCCTCCAGAGCACGTCGGGATGCTCGGAGGCAGGGCGCAGGGTGAGGGCAACAGGGCTGCGCTCCCGCAGCCACCGAGCGAGCCCGGTGCACATCGCGCAGTCAGCGGCAACGTACAGCGTCGCCTCGCGGCCGGCGTACGGGCGCAAGCGGGGCACCCAGGCCGGGACACTCGCCTGGTACGCGCGCCACCGGACACCGAACGCCGCCTCCAGCTGCCTGCCCTCGTGCCAGGCAGCCAACCCGGCGGAATACGCGACCGTCGCCAGCGCGCCGACAAGCAGCACCGGCTCTGCGCACACGGCGGCGAGGACGACGAAGAGCAGGGTCATCGACACCTGCATCGGGTTGCGCACGTAGGCGTACGGCCCTGAGGTGACCAGCCGCGTCGGCGGGTCGTACGGGAGGGGCGTCCCCTTCCCGACCTGGGCGAGCTCGCGCATCGCGGCGACGGCGGGGAGCACCACAACGAGCGCCACCTGCAGCCCGGCGCCGACGACGAAGCCCGGTCCCTGAGGGCTCGCCTCCAGCACGAGCAACGGGCCCCCGACGAACACCGCCCCCGCACACCACGCCTGGGCCCAGGCCCGCGCCACGACGTGGCGTCGGCCGAGCGACCAGGACGCGAGCGCGAGTGCCGGGACGAGCGCGACGAGCACGGCGACCGCCTCCCCGACGAGCCATCCCTCACCGAGCTGCACGACAGGGCGGCCCCACGGCATGAAGGCCAGGTCGCCCCACACCAGCGTCGCGCCGACCACCCACGGCGACAGTGCGGGAACGACCAGCGCAGGCACCGCTCCCCACAGCAGCGCCCACGCCAGCCACAGATCGACCGGCATCCCGCGCCAGACGGCGCCTTCGGCGTCGAACGTCCACCAGCCGACGTCGAGGGCGAGGAGATTGACCGGGATGAGCGCGACCGCTGCCCACGCGGTGGCGACGAGAACCGCCGCGAGGCGCCGGGCGTCGGGCTGCCGCCAGACTGCGAGCGCGACCGTGGCGAGGACAGGGACGCCGAGGCCGACGGCCCGGACGACCGACGGATCACCCATCCGCCTCCGCCTCCTCCGCGGCGTCAGCGAACGTCTCAGCCAGGTAGGCGGCGGCGAGCCCGACGGCCCGGTGCTGGACCGGCCCGAAGTACCACGACGGGTCGTACGTCCGGGCGTAGTCCAGACGCCAGGTCATCTGCGTTCCGGAGGGCACCGCTGACCAGGTGACGACCGCGCGGCGCAGGTCGAGCCAACGGGCAAGCGTCGAGTCGGCGGTCACCTCGAAGACGATGCGGCCGCCCTCCGGCGAGCGCGTCGACTCCGCGACGCGCAGCTCCATCGTCCGAGGGGTCGGTCTCGCCCTGAGGCCGAGACTGCGGCGAGGGGTGAAGGTGATCAGTCGCGTGTCTCCGGCGTCCACGCCGCGCCCGCGCGCGGACACCGGCTCCGGGAACGGCAGCGCACGCAGGAAGACCGCTTCGTACGGACCGAAGCGCGGCGGCGCGGCCAGCGCGGCTTCGACGCGAGAGGGGGCCGCAGCGACCACGACGCTCGCCCCCACCACGTCGTCGCGAGGCAGCAGCGTGAGGCCGCCGATCCCTTCGAGGGCGACGAGCGCGAGCAACGGGGCGACGACCAAGGCGCGGTGTGCGCTCCCGCGGGCCGACTGGACGACGAGCCCGATGAGGGTCGCGACGCCGTAGAACAGTGGCGCGGCCACGACCAGGCAGACGACGCCTTCGTCGAGGAGAGGGCCCGCGAGCGCGAGTCCGACGGTGGTGGTCGCGAGGGCGACGCCGACGGCGCTCTTCGGCCTCGCCGTCAAGATGACGCTCAGCGCGATCACGGCGGGGATCCCCACGTAGAACAACGACGTCTGCGCAAGTCCCGCGCTGCCGAGCGCCTCGGCGAGGAGCATCGCGACGAAGAGCGCCAGGACGATGCCGGCCAGGAGGAGTCGCGCGCGACCGCCGCGCGAGGGCGGACCGTCGCCCTCGTCCGGAGGATGCGGGTCTGGGAAGGGGTCCATCGGTGACCGCCTCTCGAGGAGCTCAACTTTAATCGAGTGGTTAAAGCATATGATGAAAGCCAGCATTGACGGAAGGGGTCGCATGGCGGGCAAGCGTCAGGACAGCGAGGACACGCGTCGACGGCTGCTCGACGCCGCTGACGTCGTCCTCCGCGAGAAGGGGTACGCCGGCACGTCCGCGCGCGTCCTCGCCGCGGAGGCCGGGGTCAACTCGGCGCTGGTCTTCTACCACTTCGGCGGCGTCGACCCGTTGCTCCTCGCCGCCCTCGACCGGGCGTCCGACGAGCGGATGGCGCGTCACCGCCAGACCGTGGAAGGGGCGCGCACGGTGGAGGAGCTCGTGGCGGCCGCGCAGGAGATCTACCGCTCGGACCTCGAGCGTGGCTCCCTTGCCCTGTTCAGCGAGCTCGTGGCCGCCGCCGTCACCAAACCGGAGCTGCGGACGGCGATCACCGAGCGCGCGGAGCCCTGGGTCGGCTTCGTCGAAGAGAGCTGGGAGCGGGTCGCCGGCGGCACCCCGCTCGGCCGACTGCTGCCCGCGCGGGAGGTCGCCAACGCGGCGATCACGTTCTACCTCGGCGTCAACCTCTTCTCGGTCATCGACGCCGACCAGTCCCGCACCGAGGGCGTGTTCGCGCTGGCCCGGCGGATCGCGCCCCGCGCGAAGCTGTTGACGATGCGCATGCCGACCCGCTCGCGCACGTCACGGAAGGCCTGAGCCGCTCGTCACCCGCGCGCCCGTACGGTCACAGCGCGGGTCGCGGACCTCCGACGCCGATCCCGGCCCCGGCCAGCTCCTCGTACGCGCGTGCGAGCGCGAGCAGCCGGTGCTCCGACCCCGCAGGGCCCACGAGCTGCAGGCCGACCGGGAGGCCGTCCTCGGTGAACCCGGCAGGGACGCTGACCGCGGGACAACCCGTGACGGTGATGAGGAACGCCGCGCGCATCCAGTCGAGGTACGTCTCCTGGGCGCGGCCGTTGATCGTCTGCGGGAACTCCTGGTCGGCCGGGAACGGCGGGACCTGGCTCACCGGCAGCGCGAGCACGTCGTAGCGCGTGAAGAACTCCCGCGCCTTCTCGGCAAGCACCGTCCGCTGGGCGTACGCGGCGGCCACGTCGTGCCCGCTCAACGGAGCACCCGCTCGGATGTTGTCCGCGAGCGACTCCTTGAAGTCGTCGGGACGGCTGCCGAGGAGGTCACCGAGCGTGTACTCCATCAGCCAGGCACGCAGCGTACGGAACGTCGCCTCCGCTTCCGGCAGCTCCGGCCACGCCTCCTCCACGCGCGCGCCGGCCGCTTCGAGCACGCCCGCCTGCGCCCGTACGACGTCGGCGACAGCGGCCTCGACCTCGAACGCGCCCCCGAGGTCGACCGACAACGCCACCCGCACCCCGGCGAGGGATGCCGGACGCACGTCACGGAACACCTCTCCGGCCGTGGAGTCCGCCGTCGGGACGCGCGGGTCGGGACCGGCGAGCACGCTGAGCAGCAGCGCGAGGTCGCCGACGTCGCGCGCGAGCGGTCCCTGCACCGAGACGGTCTCCCACAGGTTCCAGGTGGGCCACGTCGGGACCCTCCCCCACGTCGGCCGCAGCCCGACCACGTTGCAGAACGACGCCGGGTTGCGCAGCGATCCGCCCATGTCGGAGCCGTCGGCGAGCGGCACCATCCCGGCCGCCAGCGCAGCCGCCGAACCCCCGCTCGACCCGCCCGCGGAACGGGCCGTGTCGTACGGGTTCACCGTGGTCCCGAACACCGGGTTGAAGGTGTGCGACCCCGACGCGAACTCGGGCGTGTTCGACTTCGCGACGACCACCGCGCCCGCCGCGCGGACGCGCTCCACGACAAGCTCGTCGTAGGTCGCGACGTGGTCGGCGAGCACCGGCGAGCCGAACGTCGTCCGCCACCCCGCGACGTGATGGGTGTCCTTCACCGCGTACGGGAGGCCGTGGAGCGGGCCGAGCGGCTCGCCGGACGTCGTACGCTCGTCGGCCGCGGCCGCCTGCGCGTACGCCCGCTCCTCGTCGAGCGAGACGAGCGCGTTGACCGTGCCGTTCACCTCCCCGATGCGGGCCAGGTGCAGGGCGAGCAGCTCGCGTGCGGAGATCTCGCGCGCGGCGACGGCCTGCGCCATCGCCCGCGCGCTGCTGTAGACGTCGATCATCGCGACCGGCGGCCGAACAGCCCTCCGACGATCACGCCGGCCAGCACCAGGACACCGCCGACGACCGCACCCTTGAGGAAGTCGTCGGTTGATCCGGCCCGCCCGCCGGCCGGCCCGGGCGCTGCGGCCGTGAAGCGCTGGCCGACCGCCGGAGCGGACGCGGCCGTCGCGGGCTCCTCGGCGACGGCCGTCGACGGCGCGCCGTCCACGGCACCACGCGAGGCGATCGCCTCGTCGACCGCGCCGAAGAACTCGCCGGCCATCCGCTTGCTCACCGCCGTCAACATCCGCTGCCCGACGCCGCCGATCATGCCGCCCACCACCGCGTCCGCGTCGTAGGCGACCCCGGTCGTGCCGTCGCCGTTGTCGGAGAACCGGACGGCGACGTCGGCCGCGACCGTCCCGGGAGCACCCGCCCCCTCGGCACGCATCACGAGCGACTGGTGCGGGACAAGGTCGCTCAACGTGCACGTCCCCGCGTACGTCCCGCGGATCGACGCCACGCCGGCGCTCACGGTCATGGCGTACGCGTTGTCGCCGGTCGCCTCGAGCACCTCGCAGCCCGGGATCGTACGGACGAGCACCGACGGGTCGAGCAGCGCGGACCAGACCGCGTCCACTGGGGCGTTGAGCACTGCCTGTCCGGCAACCTTCATGAGTCTCCCTCCACAGCGGCGACTGCCGCCTCGTCAGAGCCTGCGCGCGTGCGCCGCAGGTCGTACAGCTCGCTCGGCGAGATCGGCATCCGCGTGATCGTGAGCCCCTCGGCGTCCTCGATCGCCGACGCGAACACCGCCGCGCTCGGGATCACGCCAGCCTCGCCCGCGCCCTTGATGCCGAGCGGGTTCAGCGGGGACGGCGTCTCGAGGTGGTCGACGTCGATCGTCTGCGGCACCTCGGTCACGTACGGCATGAGGAAGTCCATGAACGAGGCGTTCTGGAGCTGCCCGTGCTCGTCGTAGGCCATCCGCTCGTACAGCGCGCCACCCACGCCCTGCGCGACACCGCCGTGGATCTGACCCTCGACGATCATCGGGTTGATCAGGCGCCCGCAGTCATGGACGACGGCGTACTTGAGGATCGTGATCTCGGCGGTCTCGGGATCGGTCTCGACGATCACCGCGTGCATGCCGGAGGCGAACGTCGAGCGCGGCGGTGAGTAGAAGTCGCGACTCTCCAGCCCCGGCGAGGTGCCCTCGGGCACAGGGACCTTGTCGGGGTCGCCGACAGAGAACTGCGTGGCCGCCTTGCTCGCCTCGTCGAACGCGTACCGCAGCGGGTTGCTCAGCACCGCGAGCGTGCCGAGGGCGACCTGCGCCCCCGGGGCACCCTTCACCGAGATGACACCGTCGGCGATCTCCAGGTCGTCAACGTTCGCCTCGAGCGCCTCGGCAGCCAGCTCGAACGCCTTGCGCCGCACCGACCGAGCCGTCAGCGCCAGAGCCGAGCCGCTCATGACCGCCGCGCGCGAGGCGTACGTGCCGACGGCGTACGGCATGCGGCGCGTGTCACCGGTGACGACCTCGACGTCCTCGAAGCGCACCCCCAGCTCGTCGGCAACGATCTGCGCGAACGCCGTCTGGTGGCCCTGCCCCTGGGTCGTCAGCCCGGTGGACACTTTGACCTTGCCGGTGGTCTCGACTTGGATGTGGCCGCCCTCGTACGGGCCGACCCCCGTGCCCTCGACATAGCAGCCGATGCCGATGCCGACCCGTCGACCCTCAGCGCGCATCTGGTCGCGGAACGACGCGAACTCGTCCCACCCGACCAGCGCCTTGAGCTTGTCGAGCATCTGGGGGAAGTCGCCGGAGTCGTAGACCAGCGGCTTGCCGTCCTGGAAGATCAGCCCCTGGTCGTACGGGAACTCGTCGGGCTGGATGAAGTTGACCGCCCGCACCTCGGTGCGGTCCTTGCCGAGGTACGCGGCGATCGCGTCCATCGTGCGCTCCATCGCGAACACGCCCTGCGGGCGCCCGGCTCCGCGGTACGGCGTGACGATGACCGTGTTGGTGTAGAGGCTGTGGAACGTCGCCGAGTAGACCGGCGGCTTGTACGGGCCGAGCAGCTGCGTCGTGGTGATGATGGGGACGATCAGGCCGTACGGGATGTAGGCGCCGTGGTCGTGCCAGATCTCGACGTCGAGACCGAGGATGCGGCCCTCGTCGTCGAAGCCGACCTCGACGTGCTGCTGCTGGGCCCGCTCGTGGGCGGCGGAGACGAAGTGCTCGCGGCGGTCCTCGGTGAACTTCACGGGGCGGCCGAGTGCCATCGCCGCCATCGGGACGAGGACCTCCTCGGGCCAGGGGTGCACGACCTTGACGCCGAACCCTCCCCCGACGTCGGGGGTAATGACGTCGACGACGGAGAGGTCGAGGCCGAGCTTCGCGGCGATCGCCGCACGGACGCCGGTCGACGTCTGGGTGGACGACCACACCTCGAGGCGGCCGTTGTCGGTGTCCCACTTCGCGACCGTGCCGCGGCCCTCCATCGGCGTGCAGGCGCTCCGCTCGACGTCGAGGTCGAGTGCGAGGCGGTGCGGAGCGCGCCCGATCGCCGCCCTCGCGTCACCGGTGGCCTGCGTCGACGTCGCGGCGAGGTTGCCGGGGACGTCGTCGTGGACGAGGTGCTCGGCGGCGCGCGCCGCGTCGAGCCCGACGACCGGGGTCAGCACCTCGTACGCGACCCCGATCCGCCCGACCGCGTCCTCGGCGACGTAGCGGTCGGCGGCGACGACCATCGCGATCGCCTCACCGACGTAGTTCACCTCGTCCTTCGCCAGCGCGTACTGCGTGCGCCCGTGGGTGAGGTCCGGGTGCGGGATGAGCAGCGGCAGCGGCTCGGCCATCGCGCCGGTCAGGTCGTCGTAGGTGTAGACCGCGACGACGCCGTCCAGGTCGAGCACCGGGTCGACGTCGATGTCGAGGATCCGGGCGTGGGCGTGCGGCGAGCGCAGGACGGCGACGTGCAGCGCGTCCGGCGCGAGGTCGTCGAGGTAGCGGCCCCTGCCGCGCAGGAACCGCTCGTCCTCGACCCGGGCGACGCGTTCACCGAAGGACTTCGTCGTCATGCCTCACCGCCGCCGGCCTCAGCGGTCCCGCCCTCGCGCCCGATCTCGGCGGCGCGCAGCACGGACTTCACGATGTTCTGGTAGCCGGTGCACCGGCAGAGGTTGCCGGCCACCATCTCGCGCGCCTCCTCCTCCGTCGGGTCGGGGTTGTCGCGGAGGCCGGCCGTGATCGTAGTGAGGAACCCGGGCGTGCAGAAGCCGCACTGCAGCCCGTGGCACTCCTTGAACGCCTGCTGCACCGGCCCCAGCCGGTCACCGGACTCGGTGAGCCCCTCGACCGTGGTCAACGAGGCGCCCTGGACGGACACGGCGAGCAGCAGGCACGCGCGCATCGGACGTCCGTCGACGAGGACCGTGCACGCCCCGCACACGCCGTGCTCGCACCCCACGTGGGTGCCGGTCAGGCCGATGTCGTGCCGCAGCGCGTCGGAGAGCAGCCGCCGGGCCGGCACGTCGATCTCGTACGCCGCGCCGTTGACGGTGAAGCTCACGTGGTGCAGGGCGTCGGGCGCGAGGACCTCGGGCTGGCGGGTCATCGGGCTCCCTCCGGGTCGGGGGCGACGGCGCGGGCGTACGCATCGCGCACGACGCGGCGGGTCAGCACGCCCGCGAGGTGGCGCCGGTAGTCGGCTGTCGCGTGGATGTCGGTCTCGGGGTCAACGCCTGCGGTCGCGATCTCGACCGCCGCGTCGAGGTTGGCCTCGCTGGCCGTGCCGTCGGCGAACGCCTCGGAGAGGTCGAGGACCAGCGGCGTCAGCGAGACGGAGAGGTACGAGGCACGCACCGTCTCGATCGCGCCCTTCTCGCTCACGGAGACGAGGGCCGCGACGCCGCACAGCGCGTAGTCGCCGTGGCGGCGCGTCACCTCGTCGATCGCCGAGCCCGTACGCGCGCCGAGCGCCGGCACCTGGAGCTCGAGCGCGACCTCCTTCGTCGCGAGCGTCGACTCCAGCGGGCCGGCGAACAGGTCCGCCGCGTCGATGGTGCGGCGTCCGTCGACCGAGGCGACGAGCACCGTGCCGCCAAGGAGGGACACCACCGCGGGCATCTCGGCCGCCGCGTCGGCGTGGACGACGGAACCGAGGGTCGTCCCGCGGTTGCGGATCGTCGGGTGCGCCACCAGGCGCAGCGCCTGGCGCAGCAGGGGCTGCGCCCGCCACGCGTCGACGTCGGCCTCGACGTCGGCGTGGCGGGCCAGCGCCCCGATGCGGACACCGTCCTTGTCGGTCCGGACGTAGGCCAACTCGGGGAGCCCGTTGATGTCGACGAGCGTGCTCGGCTGCGCGAGACGCATCGACAGCAGGGGGACCAGGCTCTGGCCGCCGGCCAGCACCTTCGCGTGCGGGTCGGCCGCGAGCACGGCCAACGCCTCGTCGAGGGTGGACGGTCGGACGTAGGAGAACGGTGCCGGCTTCACAGCTGCCTCGTCACCTCCTCGGCACCCTCGTCGGAGGTGTGCTGACGGGGACGTTTCCAGGCGACCATGTGGTAGTAGACGATCGCGAGGATCGTGCCGAGCGCGATGCCGCCGAGCTGGAAGTCGTCGGTGAAGACGAGGGTCACGTTGCCGACACCGATGATGATCCCGGCCGCGAGCCCGACGATGTTGACCGGATCGCCGAAGTCGACGTGGTTCTCGACCCAGATCTTGGCGCCGACCAGGCCGATCATGCCGTACAGGACGACCGTGATGCCGCCGAGCACGCCACCGGGGATCGCGTTGACGATCGCGCCGAACTTCGGGCAGAGGCCCAGGATGATCGCGACCAGCGCGGCGAAGTAGTACGCCGCGGTCGAGTAGATGCGCGTCGCCGACATCACACCGATGTTCTCGGCGTATGTCGTGGTGGGCGACCCGCCGAACGCGCTCGCGAACGCGGTGGCGAGACCGTCCGCGCCGATCGCGCGGCCCATGTACGGGTCGAGGTCGTCGCCCGTCATCTCCGCGACGGCCTTCACGTGGCCGGTGTTCTCGGCGATGAGCGCGATCACACCCGGGAGCACGAGGAGGATGAACGTGAGGCTGAAGCTCGGCGCGTGGACGGCCGAGACTCCGTCGGCCAGCGTGCTGTTGGGGAAGCCGATCCAGTCGGCGTCACCGACCGCGTCCCAGTTGACGCGCCAGTGCGCGACCTCCTCGCCGGCAGCGGGCTGGAAGGAGGTGATCTGACCGAAGAGCCGGTCGGCGAGCCACGAGACCAGGTAGCCGAAGATCAGCGCGAGGAAGACGGCGATGCGTCCCCAGAAGCCGGGGAGGAGGACGGCCGCGCCGATCATGAACGTCGCCGTGAGGAGAGCGATCCACTGGTCCTGCGGCCAGTAGGTGCCGGCGACGACCGGCGCCAGGTTGAAGCCGATCAGCATGACGACGGCACCGGTCACGGCGGGCGGGAGCAGCTTGTGCAGGAACTTGGTCCCGGCGAAGTGCACCGCCACGCCCACCGCCGCGAGCACGAGGCCGGCGACGAGGATCGCCCCGGTGACGTCGGAGGAGTCACCGCCCTGCGAACGGATCGCGGCCACGGCGGCGACGAACGAGGCGCTCGTCCCCAGATAGCTCGGCACCATGTTGTTGGTGATGAGCAGGAACATGATGGTGCAGATGCCCGAGAACATGATGGCGAGGTTGGGATCGAGTCCCATCACCACGGGGAACACGAAGGTCGCGCCGAACATCGCCACCACGTGCTGCGCGCCGAGCCCGGCCGTACGGCCCCAGCTCAGCCGCTGACGCGGTCCGACCGCTTGACCGGGAGGTGGTGTCTTGCCTCCGTACACCACGTCCCACTTGAACAACGACATGCCGTCTCCTCAGAGTGTGCGAGCGGGCCGCCGGGGGATCTCGGTCAGCGCACCCAGTCCAATGGGCTGACCCTAGTAGTGACGTGAGACACGCGGCATGGTGCGAAAGTGCCAACTGAACCGGCAGGCTGCTGTCACCCCTTGCTCTGCGTGTTCATGTGCCGGAAACAGCACGGCTAGCCTTCGACGATGCCTGCCTTCAGCATCACCCCGGTCGGGACGGTCCACAACGACCGGACCGACGTCCAGGACACCGACAACTGGGGCGCGGTCCGCAGCACGATCACGCTCGACGAACGGTTCGGCGAGACGAGTCTGGTCGGCCTGGAGTGGTTCTCCCACGTGGAGGTCCTGTTCCTCTTCGACCAGCTCCCCGAGGCCGAGGACTACCGCGAGCCGCGGCCGTACCGTGGTCTCTCCGCGCTTCCACCCGTCGGCATCTTCGCGGGCCGCGGCCCGCGCCGGCCGAACCGCATCGGCGTGACCTGCTGCGCGATCGAGTCGGTCGGTGCCCGCGAGCTGACCGTGGTCGGACTCGACGCCGTGTCCGGCACGCCAGTGGTCGACCTCAAGCCGGTCCTGCGCGAGTTCCTCCCGACCGGCGTGGAGCAGCCCGCGTGGGTCGGCCCGATGATGGCGGACTACTTCAAGCCGTGAGCCTCACTCGCGCATGTGCAGGATCTGCAGCGCGACGGCCACGTCCAGACGCACCTGCGGATCGGTGCTGAACGGGCCGAGCAGGCTCTCGAGCTTGGTCACGCGGTAGCGCATCGTGTTGTAGTGGAAGTGCTGCGTGCGCGCGGCCTCCGCCACGTTGAGGTTGACGTCGAGCAGCACCTGCAGCGTCGCCCGGAGGTCGGCCGCCGTCGCCGTGTCCTCGGCGAGCGTGCCGAGGACCTCCGACGCGAACGCGTCCAGCTCGGCCGGGTCCTCGACCTGCGAGAGGAGCCGGCGGACGCCGAGACGGTCGAAGTACGTCGTCGACCCCGTCCCCTTCATCCGCCGCCCGACCTCGACGGCCTTGCGCGCACGGGTGTACGCGTCCGGCAGCGCCTCCACGCCGGCGACGACCCGGCTGATCCCCGCCGAGAAGGGGCGTCGCCCACCGCCGGAGTCCCCTCGTACGGCGGCCAGCGCCTCCTCGACGACCTCGGAGACGTCCGACCCGTCCGGTGACACCGGGAGCAGCGCGACCACCTGCGACGAGAAGTCGGCGACCGCGATGCTGCGCCCCCGCCGCTCGACCACCTGCCGCCACGCCGCCGCGAACCGGTCCTGGTAGCCGCGGCGCGTCCGGCTCGAGACGGGCGCCTCCCCCGGCTCGGGCGGGTCGAGCTGCGCGACGACGACCACGAGCGGACGGTCGAGGTCCCAGCCCAGCCCCTCGGCGTGCTCGAGGACGTACTGCGGGCTCTCCGCACGGTCGGTCAGCACGTCGCGGAGGAAGTCGCCGCGGTACTTCCCCTCGACGGCGACGACCGCCTGCATGCGCGTGATGAGGAGCGCCGCGACCGTCGCCGCCCGCTCCAGGGCGTAGACGTCGGTGGGCAGCAGCGCCCGCTTCTCGCTCACGACGACCAGACGTGCGAGGTCGGTGCCGGAGGCGGCCACGCTGAGCACCCGGATCTCGCCGGCCTCGAACGGCCGGACCCCGCGCAGCCGCTCCACGCGAACGCGCCCGGAGACGTCGAGGAACTCGCTGATCTCGAGGGTCGCGCGTGTCTCGTCGCTCAGCGCACCGGCCCACTCGCGGCCGTCGGTGGAGGTCACGAGCACGCCGAGGTCGAGGACCTTGGAGACCTCCGCGGCGATCTGCTCGAGGTCGCCTCCCTCGAGGACGATCATGGTCAGGGCGGAGTGCAGCGCGTCGATCTGCGCGAGCACGTTCGACTGGAACGCGTTCAGCGCGGCGTACGCGTCCTTGAGGACGTCGTCGAACGCGACCTTCTCCGGGATCTGCACGATGGGGAAGCCCAGGCTGTCGGCGAGCCCCAGCACGTCCTCCGGCACCTCGTCGACGTAGCGGCCGAGCTTGATCGCGAAGCCCGCCAGGGACCGGTCGTACAGGCCCTGGACGAGCGCCACCATCCGCGGCACGTCGAGCCGGCGGGCGGTGTCGAGCAGCGGGAAGCCGGTCGTCACGAGCAGCTCGTGCGGCTTGACCCACCCTAGGACGTCGGGGACCTCCATGACATTCAGGCCGGTCACCGGGCGCTGCATCCCTTGGGCTCCGGCGAGGGTCTGCGCACCGGCGAGAGCGTCGATCTGCACGACGTCGGCGAGCGGAAGGCCGTACGTCGTGTCTGTCAGGTTGTGAGAGCGATTCGGCTGATCGTTGGCAAGTCTCGCCATCGGCTCACCGTAGCGAACGCTCCTACGCTGACGCCATGGTTGCGCCGATCCGTCCCCGGTCCGCGACCGCGGGACACCGTTCGTCGAGCGGTTCCGCGGCGCACCCGGCGGCTGCGACCCCCCGCGTCGCGGCCGCTCTGCGCGGCCCGAGACGCCCGGCGACGATCGTCGCCCGCAGCCCGTACGCGGTCTACGTGCGCGACGGGGAGGACGTCCTCGCGGTCCTCGCCCGCGACGCCGTCGTCGTCCCCTGCGGTCTCACAACCACGTGGGAGCACGTCGGCGACGTCCGCGAGGTCGTGCTCGGCGGTGGACGCTGCTCGGTGGACGGGCGCGAGGTGCGGGTGGGCAGGCTGGTCGACGCGACCGTACGCGAGGTCGGCGCCGCGCGCACCGCGCCCGAGGTCGACACCCTCCTCGACGAGGTCGGGCGCGACCTCCCCGGGCTTCCCGACGGGACCTACCCGGCCCTGCGCGAGGACGACCCCGCCGCTGCCACCGCCCTCCTCGGACGAGGCCCCGGCCTGACGCCGCTCGGCGACGACGTCCTCGCCGGCTGGCTCGTCGGCCGGTACGCCCGCGGCCACCGCGGCGGGCGCGTCGCCTCCGCGGCGGTGGCCCACGCACCTGCCCGTACGACCGCGGTGTCCGCCGCGCTGCTCGCGCACGCCGTACGGGGTGAAGCGATCGCGGAACTGCGCGACTTCGTCGCCGACCCTGCCGACTCCGCTGCCCTCGCCGCCCTGCGCGCCGTCGGGCACACCTCCGGTACCGGCCTCGCACTCGGCGTCGCCCTCTCCCTCCCCCACCCGTCCCCGTTGTGCAAGCAACCTGACGCAATCCACCTGCCGAAAAGGTCGTCTTCGTTTCACAGCGCGGACGCCCGACGACGAGGAGACCGATGACCGACCACGTACGAATCCGGTCCGGCGCGTACGCCGACTCCGTGACGCTGCTCCAGGTGAGCAAGCGGGTCGCCGGGACCCCCGGCGTCGCGGAGGCCCAGGTCGCGATGGCCACCGCGCTGAACCTGGAGACGCTCGCCGCGATGGGGTTCGACGTGCCCGCCGAGACCGGTCCGAACGACATGGTCGTGGCTCTCCGTCTGGCCGACGCCACGCTCGAGGACGCGCTCGCCGCTGTCGAGGAGGCGCTCGCCGAGGCAGGACGCCCGCCTGTACGGGACGGCGCCGCGACCACGGCTCCCCCACGGACGACGGCCGCGGCGCTGCGCGAGGCCCCCGGCGACGCGGTGGTCCTCGTCTCGGTCCCCGGCGCGTCCGCGTTCCCCGAGGCGATGGACGCGGTCGAGGCAGGCCACGACGTGATGATCTTCAGCGACAACGTCCCGCTTGAGGCCGAGCTGGCCCTGAAGCGCGCGGCCGCCGGACGCGACGTCCTGGTCATGGGACCCGACTGCGGCACGGCACTCGTCGGCGGTGTCGGTCTCGGCTTCGCGAACACCGTCCGTCCGGGACCCGTCGGCGTCGTCGCCGCGTCCGGGACCGGGACGCAGCAGGTCGTCTGCCTCCTCGACCAGGCAGGTGTGGGCGTCAGCGCCGCGCTCGGTGTCGGCGGCCGGGACCTCTCTGAGGCCGTCGGCGGTCTGGCGACCCGAACCGCCCTCGCGCGGCTCGACGCCGACCCTGCGACCAGCCGCGTCGTCCTCGTCTCGAAGCCCCCGGCACCGGAGGTCGCCGAGGCGATCGCCTCGTACGCGCAGTCCCTCGACGTGCCCGTCGAGCTCGCGCTGCTGGCGCCAGGCACCGATCTCACAAGCCGTACGGAGGCCGTCCTCGAGACGCTCGGCGTCGAGGTGCCGCGCTGGCGGCGCTGGGGCGAGCCCGAGAACGCGAGCGGGCCGGGGTTCCTCCGCGGCCTGTTCGTCGGCGGCACCCTCTGCGACGAGGCCATGCTCCTCGCCGCCGACGTCCTCGGGCCGGTGCACAGCAACATCCCGCTCGCGCCGGACCTCGCCCTCGACACCGGCGTCATCACGTCCGGCACCCCGGTCGCCCACCACATGATGATCGACTTCGGGGACGACGCGCTCACGGTGGGACGCGCCCACCCGATGATCGACCCCACACTGCGACGTGCCGCGCTCAGCCGCGCCGCGCAGGACCCCACGACCGCGGTCGTCCTGCTCGACGTCGTCCTCGGGAACGGCGCCGAGCCGGACCCTGCCGCGACGCTCGCACCGGCTGTTGCCGAGGCGCGCGCGCAGGCCGCCGAGTCCGGCCGTGCCCTCCCCGTCGTCGTCAGCCTGATCGGGACGGACGCCGATCCCCAGGGGCTCGACGCCCAGGCCGAGGCGCTCGCCGCCGCCGGGGCGTACGTCTTCACGTCCAACGCCGAGGCGACCCGTCACGCGCTCGACGTCGTGACCGCCGCCGGCAGCCCGCTCGTGTCGGCCGCCGCCGACGCCTCTGTCACCGCCTCAGGAGAACGCCGATGACCGCACCGACCATCGTGACCACCGGGACGGACCTGCTGGCCGACGCCGTCGCCGACCAGGCGGTGGACGTGCAGCGCGTCGACTGGCAGCCCCCGATGCCGGGCACGATCGACGACCTCGCCACCGTGATCGCCGACCCGTTGCGCGCCGAGGCCAACGCGAAGGCGGTCGAGGCCTACCTCGGCGTCACTGCCCAGCTCGTCGACGTCCTCCCGGCCGGGGAGGCGCTCGGCCTGGGCACCGGCGACTTCCTCCACGCGGGCCCTCCGATCTCCTGGGAGCGCGCCTCGGGTCCGATGCGCGGCGCGCTCATGGGCGCCGCCGCGTTCGAGGGGATCGTCGCCGACGCGGAGGACGCGCCGGCGTTCTTCGAGTCGGGAACCGGCTTCACGCTGAGTCCCGCGCACCACCACCATGCCGTCGGCCCGATGGCCGGCGTGGTCTCGCCGTCGATGTGGGTGTTCGTGATCGAGGACGCCGCCACGGGAGCGCGGACGTACTGCTCGCTCAACGAGGGCCTGGGCAAGGTGCTGCGCTACGGCGCGTACTCGCCGGAGGTCCTCGACCGGCTTCGTTGGATGTCGGAGGTGCTCGGCCCCGTGCTGCAGCGCGCGGTGCGGGCGGCCGGACCGGTCGACGTCACGGCGATGCTCGCGCAGATGCTCCAGATGGGCGACGAGGCCCACAACCGCAACCGCGCGGGCACCCTCATGCTGCTGCGCGACCTCGTCCCGGCGATGATCCGCTCGGAGTCGCGTGCCGGCGACGTCGCCGACGCCGCCGCGTTCGTCGGCGGCAACGACCACTTCTTCCTGAACCTCGCCATGCCGGCCTGCAAGCTCGCCCTCGACGCCGCGCGCGACATCGAGGGGTCGACGATGGTCGTCGCGATGGCGCGCAACGGCACCGACTTCGGTATCCAGGTCTCCGGCACAGGCGACCAGTGGTTCACCGGGCCCGCGCAGGTCGCCGACGGTCTGTACCTCGGGTCGTACGGTCCGGAGGATGCCAACCCTGACATCGGCGACTCCGCGATCACCGAGACCGCCGGCATCGGCGGGTTCGCGATGGCGACCGCTCCCGCGATCGTCCGGCTCGTCGGAGGGACGGTGCCAGACGCCCTCGCGACGACGCGTCGCATGGGCGAGATCACGCTGACGCAGAACCCCCGCTGGACGCTCCCGGTGATGGAGTTCGCCGGCACGCCGACCGGCATCGACGTCACGCGGGTCTGCCGTACGGGGATCCTGCCGCAGATCAACACGGGCATGGCGGGACGGGTCGCGGGCACCGGCCAGGTCGGCGCCGGTCTGGTGACGCCCCCGGCCGAGATCTTCCCCGCGGCCCTCGCCGCCCTCGCCGAACGCGCCCGCCCGAGGGTCACCGGCTGAGCGCCGCGGGTCGGGTGTTCCCCCGCGGCGGTGACCTAAACTCTCGACCTTCGGGCGAGGCGTCCTTAGCATCGCGACATGGGGAGCTTTCGTACGCCGCGACCCGACGCGCTGCTCATCGGCGCGCCGAAGGCGGGGACGAGTGCGCTGCACGCTGCGCTCGCACACCACCCGCGGGTCTTCTCGAGTCAGCCCAAGGAGCCGAAGTACTACATGTGCTCCGACGCCCCGCCCCCTGCCTACCGGGGCCCGGGGGACGCCCACAGCCAGCAGGAGTGGATCTGGCGCCGCGAGGACTACGAGGCGCTGTTCGCCGGCGCGCCCGGTGACCAGGTCCGCATCGAGAGCACGCCGTTCTACCTCTACCTGCGCAACGCCCGCCGCCGGATCGCCGAGGAGCTGCCGGAGGCACGGGTGATCGCGGTGCTGCGCGACCCCGTCGACCGCGCGTACTCCAACTGGATGCACCTGCGCTCCGACGGACTCGAGCCCGTCGAGGACTTCGTCGAGGCGTTCGGCAGGGAGAGCGAGCGGATCGCCGCGGGGTGGGCGCCGTTCTGGCACTACCGGCGGCTCGGCCTGTACGGCGCCCAGCTCGACGACCTCTACCGGCACGTCGACGGCGACCGCGTCCTCGTCCTGCGCTACCGCGAGCTGGTCTCCGACCCCGCCCAGACGCTCGACCGCGTCTGCGAGTTCCTCGGGCTGGAGCCGGGAATCGTGACCTCGATCCCGCGCGACAACTCACGCCCGTACGTCGCGCCCGGCGCGCTCACCCGGGTCGCGTCGAAGGCCGTCCGGCTCGGGGCCCGCGCCGGCTCCCACCTCCCTCCGCAGGTCTGGCGCCGCCTCAGCAAGCCGCTGATCGCGTCGATGCACGGGCGCGGCGAGCCCACCCGCCCGAAGCTGGACCGGGCGGCGCGCTCCACACTCGTCCAGACCTACGTCGACGACATCGAGCTCCTGGAGAAGGTCACCGGACAGTCCTTCGCGGACTGGCGTACGGACGAGGGTCTCGGCGCCTTCAGCGAGCGCGCGGCCGACACAACGGGCCGGTCCGCCGGCTAGGACGTCAGCCGCTGCGCCGTACGGCTGCGGTCCGGCTCGCTGATCTCGGCCCACACCACGTCGAGCGACAACCCGAGCACCTCCGCGATCGCCGCAACGGTCGAGAACGCCGGCGTGGCGACGCGGCCGGACTCGATCTTGCGGAGCGTCTCGGGCGACACCCGCGCATCGAGCGCCGTCTCCAGCAACGCGCGCGACCCCCGTGCCCGGCGCAGGAGGGCGCCGAGACGCTTCCCGCGCTCGACCTCGGCGGGAGTGAGCGGCAACCGGACCATGAGGTGATCCTAGTACCGGGTTAGCATGCCCGGGATAGTTATTGGCCACGGAGAGGCACCCCATGATCGAGATCCTGCAGCCCACCGACCTGCCACGCGCACGGGCGGCAGGGGCGTTGGTCGCCGACATCCTGCAGGCCATGAGGAGTCGGAGCGGGGTGGGCGTCAACCTCCTCGACATCGACCGCTGGACCAAGGAGATGATCACGGCGGCGGGCGGCACGTCCTGCTACGTGGACTACGCGCCGTCCTTCGGCCGCGGCCCGTTCGGCCACTACATCTGCACCTCGGTCAACGACGCCGTCCTCCACGGCCGCCCCCACGACTACGTCCTCGCGGACGGCGACCTGCTCAGCCTCGACCTGGCCGTCTCGCTCGACGGCCTCGTGGCCGACTCCGCGATCAGCTTCGTGGTCGGCGAGAAGACGCCGCCGGGCAGCGCCGAGATGATCGCGGCGACCGAGCGGGCCCTGAGCGCCGGCATCGCCGCCGTACGTCCGGGGGCGCGGATCGGCGACCTCTCCCACGCCATCGGGTCGGTCCTCACCGAGGCCGGATACCCCATCAACACCGACTTCGGCGGGCACGGCGTCGGGTCGACGATGCACCAGGACCCGCATGTCCCGAACACGGGACGACCCGGTCGCGGCTACCGCCTTCGGCCCGGGCTGCTGCTCGCGCTGGAGCCGTGGGTGATGGCCGACACCGCCGATCTCGTGACCGCCGACGACGGCTGGACCCTGCGCAGCGCGACAGGATGCCTCACCGCGCACAGCGAGCACACGGTCGCCGTCACCGAGGACGGCGTCGAGATCCTCACCCTGCCGCGCGAGGCGAGGGGCTGAGCGCAGGCCCGGTCAGTCGACCGGCGCCAACGACGTCATGAGGTCGTGGGCGCCATCGGGGCGTGCCGCCTCGAAGTAGAACCGGACCGTGCCGTCGGGCAACGGCACCACGGACACGTACCGCAGTGCCCCGTCCGAGGCGGTCGAGTGGGCGACCGGCGCGTCGCCCACTGGGGCGAGCTCGCCGTCCGCGCCGTACGCGCGCGCGAGGCCGGTCTGCTCGAACCAGTTCGACGCCGCGTCGGCCCGGCCGTCGTACAGCACCGTCAGCGGCTCGCGGTCGAGCACGGCTGTCACGCGAGCCCCGCGCGCGTCCCACGAGCCGGTGGTGGGGGCGAGCACGACGCCGCGGTCCTCCCACGAGAGTCCGTCGGCGCTCGTCATGTAGCGGGTGGTCATCCGGTCCTCGGCGCCGCCGACGTCGAGCGGGTGGCAGCACACCCACATGTGCCAGCCGTCACCGTCGCGCAGCACGACGGGGTCCTTGACCCCCACCGTGTCGTCTCCCGGGAGCACGACCGTACGCCGGCCGCGCGGGAGGTCACGTACGGAGGGGGCGTCCACCGCCTCGATCCACCAGTGCTTCGAGCCGGGAGTCGCGCAGCTCAGGTAGATCCGCCAGCCCGCCTCACCCAGGTGGACGAGCGCGGGCCGCTCGAAGGACTCGGCCCCGAACTCCTCGCGGTGGATCTCCGCGACCTCTTCGAACCGCAGGCCGTCCTCCGAGCGCGCCACGACGACACTGACGCCGCGGCCCGCGTCGAGCGGCCGGCGGACCCGGTAGGCGAGCCAGAACGCGCCGTCGGCGTAGAGGGCGGAGGGCGCTCCGGCCCAGTTGCCCGGGCCAGGGGCAGGCGCGGGCACCACGACGTCGGCGCCGTCGAAGCGGGGCAGGGTGGGTTCGGCAGTGATGCTCACCCTAAAAGTCTACTGACCCACTCCAGATCGGTCGCGGGTTTCGCTCACGCGCGCGGCGGCGCCGACAGGGCGAACCTCGGGTCAGCGGAGGAGGTCGACGCGGTCGCGGAGCAGCCGGGCCGCCTGGTCGGGCGCTGTCGTGTTAACCCCGAGGTCGTACCCGACCTTGCCTGTCCCGTGGTAGTCGCTGGAGCCGGTGATGACAAGGTCCAGGTCGCTCGCGATCGCGCGCAGGGCCGCGCGCGTGTCGGCATCGTGGTCATTGTGGTCGACCTCCAACCCGACGAGACCGACCTCGGCCAGCTCGCCGATCACCTCCGCGGTGAGCACCTTGCGGCTCTGCCGCGTCCAGGGGTGCGCGAGGACGGCGCGCCCGCCGGCGGCGACCACGAGCCGGATCATGTGCTCGAGGTCGGCGGCGTACCGGTCGACGTACGCGGGGCGGCCCGGCATCAGGAACCGCTCGAAGGCCTCGTCGCGGCTGGCGACGACACCGGCGACCACGAGAGCGTCTGCGACGTGCGGGCGACCGGTCGCGGCTGCCTCACCCGAGACGGCCAGCACGTCGGCCTCCGTGATCGCGATGCCGAGGTCGTTGAGCCTGGCCAGCGTCTTGGGGAGGCGGTCCTGACGCCCGCGCAGCACTCGCTCGAGCTCGGAGAGGAGCGCCGCGTCGGTCGGGTCGGGCTCGTACCCGAGGAGATGGACGCCCCGGTGGCCGTAGCGGCAGGAGATCTCCAGGCCCTTGACCAGCGTGATGCCGACCCGGTCGGCGGCGACCTGCGCCTCGTCCCACCCCGTCATCGCGTCGTGGTCGGTCAGCGCCACGACGTCGAGGCCTGCGCGCGCGGCGTTCTCGACCAGCTCGGTCGGACTGTCGGTGCCGTCGGACCGGCGCGAGTGGGTATGGAGGTCGATGAGCACGCCGCCAGGCTACCGGCGGCGGCGACTGCCAGCAGACACGCCGACGGTGGTGGTTCCGTGGTCACCGACCCCCGTCCGGTGACACAGACCCACCACCGTGGCGTGCGGATCTTGCCGAGGTCAGTGCATGACCACCGGCGCCTGCGTCGCGTCCTCGCCCTCACGCTCGATCCGCTTGCGCGGCAGGAAGAACGCGGGGATCAGCGTCAGGGCGATCAGGACCGTCGCCAGGACGAACGCGACACCGAAGGCGTCCGCGGCCTCGACGAAGCCTTGCCGGATCAGGTTCGCGGGGACCAGGTCGAGGATCGACGCATCGTTCCAGGACTCGATCGCCAGACCTGCGAGGGGGATGTCGGTCTCGTCGGTGACCGGGGCACCGGTCGCGTCGGCGAGCGTCGTCCCGCCCTTGAGCTGGTTCGTCAGAACCACCGAGAACACCGCGGTGCCGATGGACGCGGCCACCTGCTGGATGATGTTCATCAACGTCGAGCCGCGGGCGATCGTGTGGTCGGTCAGCGTCCCGAGCGCGGCCGTCATCGTCGGCATCATCGTCAAGCCCATGCCGAGGCCCATGACGAACAGCGCCGTCAGCAGGAACGGGTACGACGTGTCCGCCCCGACCTGCGTGAAGCCCGCCATCCCGAGAGCCGTCAGGGTGAGACCGCCGAGGACGACCTTGCCGGGCCCGATCCGGTCGGTCAGCGCACCGCCGATCGGCATCGTGAGCATCGCGCCGATGCCCTGCGGAGCCAGCAGCACGCCGGCCATGAGAGTCGTCTCTCCGCGCACCTGGAGGAAGTAGGCCGCGAAGAGGATGCTTGCACCGAAGAACGCGATCGCGAAGAACGCCATCGTGATCACGGCGACCGTGAGGGTGCGGTGCTTGAACAGGCGCAGGTCGACCAGCGGGTGCTCGGGCCGGAAGGCGTGGAACACGAAGGCCACGATGAGGACCGTGCCGACCGCTGCGGTCACGAGCACCTTCGTCGCCCAGATCGTCCCCTCCTCCGGGATCGACGAGACGCCGTAGAGGAACAGCGCGAGACCAGGCGACAGCAGGATCATGCCGGTCCAGTCGAAGGACTCCGAAGGCTCCGGGGAGTCCTTGGGAAGCACGCGCCACGCGTAGACGAGCGCGGCGATGCCGATCGGCAGGTTGATGAGGAAGATCCAGTGCCACGTGAAGCTCTCGATGAGCCAGCCACCGAGGATCGGGCCGGCGATCGGGCCTAGCAGCATCGGGATGCCGAGGACGGCCATGACGCGGCCAATCCGGTGCGGACCGGCGGCGCGGGTCATGATCGTCATGCCCAGCGGCATCAGCATGCCGCCGCCGAGGCCCTGGATCACACGGAAGACGACGAGCTCAGTGATGCCGCCGGCGACGCTGCACAGCACCGAGCCGGCAGTGAACAGCGCGAGAGCGGTCATGTAGAGACGCTTGGTGCCGAAGCGGTCGGCAGCCCACCCTGTCAGTGGGATGACGGTCGCCAGGGCGAGCGTGTAGGCGGTCATCGTCCACGCGACCTCGGCGTACGAGGCGTTGAACTCGTTTTGGAATGTCGGGAGCGCGACGCTCACGACCGTGATGTCGAGGATCGACATGATGGCGCCGAGCACGACGACGCCGGCGACCTTCAGGACAGCGGCGTCCAGCTTGTCGTTGTCGCCTGTCGGCGTGCTCTGGGGACCAGAAGCGCCGGACGGCGTCTGGGTGTCTTGACTCATGAAGAAGTGTCCTTACCCGGGGGTGTGGGTTGGCGTTCGGCGAGGGCGGCTCGTAGCGCGCGATCAAGAAGGTTACGTGTCGGTTGCGACATATCGCGAACGATTTCTTGGAGGGCCGCCCGCTTGGTCTTCAGCTGGCGTCCGACGAGGTCTCGACCCTCGTCGGTGAGCGTGACGACGCGGGCGCGACGGTCCTTGACGCACTCCTGCCGACGGATCAGACCGAGCCCGACCAGCTGGTCGACGGCCCGTCCGGCGGCGGCCACCGAGATCTCGAGCGCCCGGGCGACGTCGGTGATCTGGGTGTCCTCCGGCCTGCCGGCCACGGCGAGCAGCGTGCGCGCCTGCGTGGCGGACAGGTCGGCCGCGCGGAACGCGTCGATCCCCTCCTCCTCGCAGCACGCGGCCACCTGGAGGAAGAACTCCTCCAGGTGGCCGGCGAGAGCTTCGGGTGTCGTCACCCGAAAATGCTAACCCAAACGCAAATGTTTCAGGAAAGCGATTATTGCGTGACGTACATCACTCGGCGTCGGGCCCCGGCCAGTTCTTGTCGGGCTGCGGGACGGGACGGCCGGGCTGCTCGCCACCGCGGTCCTCGAGGTAGTTGTTCTTCGGGACCATGACCTTGCGACGGAAGATGCAGACGACCTTGCCGTCCTGGTTGTAGCCGATCGTCTCGACGTAGACGACGCCTCGGTCGTCCTTGCTCTTGCTCTCCCACTTGTCGAGCACGGTCGTCTCGCCGTAGATGGTGTCGCCGTGGAACGTGGGGGCGACGTGGCGCAGCGACTCGATCTCGAGGTTGGCGATCGCCTTGCCGGAGATGTCCGGGACGCTCATCCCGAGAAGCAGCGAGTAGATGTAGTTGCCGACGACGACGTTCTTGCCGAACTGGGTGGTCTTCTCGGCGTAATTGACGTCCATGTGGAGCGGGTGGTGGTTCATCGTGAGCAGGCTGAACAGGTGGTCGTCGTACTCGGTGACCGTCTTCCCGGGCCAGTGCTTGTAGGTCGCGCCGACCTCGAACTCCTCGTAGCTGCGGCCGAACTGCATGGGGACTCCTCACGTCGATGAAACCGGCGGTGCGCCTGTCATCATGGCCGATCCGGCACGCGAACCTACTGGCGGGTCACTTCCGGCCGGGCCAGCAGCGTCGCCGCCATCGGCAGCAGCAGCACGGTGAACGCACCCCCGGCCACCAGGACGGAGGCGGTCTCCGCGGACATCTCCCCGGCGTCGACGGCGACCGAGGTGACGGCCACGATCAACGGCAGACCGGTCGAGGCCCAGAGCGCGACACGCAACGAGTCGCGCCCGTCGAAGCTGCGCGTCCCGTCCGGTTCGCGCTGGCGCAGCGTCGCGACCAGGACCGGACCGCCTCGTACGACCAGGATCGCGAGCACGAAGACCACCAACGTCACCGGTGCGTCGGCGATCGCCCTGGGGTTGATCGCCGTCCCGGAGGTCACGAAGAACACGGGGATCAGGAAGCCGAACGCGAGTCCGTCCAGCTTGGTCTCAAGGCGCTCGTCACCGCCGGGGAGCACGCGCCTCAGGATGAACCCCGCCGCGAACGCGCCCAGGATGGTGTCGAGGGAGAACACGATCGCGATCGCGCTCAGCGCGACGAGCAGGAGCACGGTGAACCGGACGGTCGTCTGGGCCGTCGTCTCGGCCCCGGCACGGACCAGGCCGGGCACGATCCGCGTGTGCGGCATCAGCCTCACCGGCACCGCGGCGACGGCGATCGCGGCACCGGCGAAGAGCGCCAGCGCGCCGAGCGAGCGCTCGGGGCTGTTGACCCCGAGCAGGATCGCCATCGCCAGGACCGGTCCCAGCTCGCCGAAGGTCCCGTGGTTGACCACGGTCCGACCGAACGGCGTCCCCATCAGGTGGAGGTCCTTGAGGATGGGCAACAGCGTCCCGAGGGCGGTCGACGTGAGCGCGATCGCGACCGCGATCTCGGCGTGACGGTCATCGGTGGTGGCGAGCGCCCCCACCGTGACGAAGGCCAGGCCGAGGCAGACCAGCCACGTGACCAGCGCGCGACGGCCGCCCCTCCCCCGAAGCTCCGCGACCTCGATCTCGTACCCGGCCAGGAGGAAGAGCATGCCGAGCCCGAGGTCGTGCAGCAGGTCGATCGGCGCGTCGACCCGCGCGAGCTCCAGCCCGTACGGACCCACCAGCATGCCGCCGGCCAGCAGCAGGACCACCTCCGGCACGAGCCTGCGTGGCACCGTGGCCGCGACCACCGGGGCACACGCCGCCACCAGCATGATCCAGAACAACGACTCCACGCGTCCCCCTCGCGCTCATGCGTTCCACCGCTCGATCACCGGGTCGACCCCGTGCTCGTAACCGAGCACCGACAGCGTCGCGGTGTCGAGCGCGAGCCGCGACCCGAACGCGACCGGCTCACCGAGGAACCGTGCGGCCAGCGCACGCAGCGCGTGCCCGTGACCGAACACCAGCACACGCCCGTCCGTCTCCCGCACGCGGGCGACGACGCGGTCGAGCCGCGCCGCGACCTCCTCCGCCGACTCACCGTCCGCCGCGACCGCGCCGTGCGTCCAGACCGACCAGCCCGGGACGAGCTCACGGATCTCGGGGGTCGTCAGGCCCTCGTACGTCCCGTAGTCCCACTCCTGCAGATCGGGGACCACCTCGGCGTCGGCGAAGCCCGCCAGCTCGGCCGTACGCCGCGCGCGCAGGCGAGGGCTCGTGAGGACCAGCGCGAACGCGGTGCCGGCCAACCGGTCCGCGAGGGCGCGAGCGCGCTCCTCCCCGTCAGGCAGCAGCGGCAGGTCGGTTCGGCTGGTGTGTCGGCCGTTGCGCGCCCACTCGGTGGGGCCGTGGCGCACCATCCAGAGCTGCGCGGTCATCGCCCTACCCTCACGCGGTCCACGTCACAGGGAGGCCGTGGGCCGGGGCCGTCCCGATCACCGTCGCCTCGCCGAAGGGCCAGGTCGTCAGCGTCACCGGGTAGCCGCCGTCGTACGCGTCGGCGGGTTCGAGGCGGACGTGCGCGAGCACCCGGTCGACCCCGGCGGTCGCGCCGAGCGCGTCGAGCCTCTCGAGCACACGTCGCTGCTCGTCGTCGTCGAGGTACGGCCACATGACCGAGTGCCAGACGACCGTGGCCGTGCCGTCGACCAGCGTGAGGTCGTCGAGAGCGTCCCCGGCGCTGCGTCGCTCGAGCCGCGCCGGGACCTCCCGCGCGATCGCGCTCGCCGCGCGCAGGCGCGCGAGACGCTCCGGCTGGTCCGGCCAGCAGTACGCCTCGAGGAGCCGCCGGTCCTCGTCCCGCGTGACGTCCAAGGGCGCGAGGTCGTAACCGAGGCGCTCGACGACCTCGAGCGGGGCGTCCACCGGCGGCGAGAGCCCCTCCCAGGCACCGGGCAGCGAGACTCCCGAGTCCGCCGGCCCCCACCACCCTGACGGCGACCCGAAGCGGAAGTGGTCGAAGCGCAGGTTCAGGCCGGCGCTCGCGCCGATCTCCACCAGCCGGACGGGCAGCGCGAACCGGTCGGCGACCCGCAGCACCCCGCCCGCGAGCGCGGCCGAGCGGCCGATCTCGTTGGTCTGCGGCGCCTGCGCGAGGGCCGCGCGCAGCGCGTCACGGTGCACGGCGAGCGCCTCCAGGACGTGCGGCCATGCGGCTTCGCGGTCCCAGGCGCCGCCGACGCTCGGGTACGACGCGGCCAGCGCGGGCGTCTTCCCGTCCAGCACGAGCCGGTGCAGGCCGCCCACCAGCCGCAGCACGAACAGCGTGGGCCGGTCGGCATCGTCCTCGGCGAGCCCTCCGAGCAGATCTCGCGTCGGCCCACCTCCCTCGAGGTCGTCGGCCAGCGCCCTGATCAGCTCGGCGTACATCGGTGAGCCGAGCTTCTCGCACGACCTTGCCTGGACCCGGAGCTCCTCGACCGCCTGCGCGGTAGAGCCGCTCACGCCTCGGGCGGCTGCGTGGCCGGCGGCTGCTGCGCCGGCGGCTGCTGCGGTGCCTGCGACTGCGGCGGCGCGGACTGCTGCTGGTGGGCACCCGCGAGCAGGCGCTGCCCGTCCGCGAGGAGCTTGTGCTCCACGAGCAGCTCGTAGCGCGAGGCCACCACCTGCGTCACCGAGGTGAAGTCGCGACGCCCGCCCGTGAAGGCGTACCCGATCAGCCCCCACACCACGCCGAAGACGAGGCCGAAGAGGATCGCCGACAGCACGATCGGGAACCACTGGCCGGGCTCGGCAAAGATCCCCACGATGAGTCCGAGGAGGAGACCGAACCACGCACCCGTGGCAGCGCCGTACCCCGCCGCCTTGCCCCACGTCATCCGTCCCGTCACGCGCTCGACCTGCTTCAGGTCGGTGCCGACGATCATGATGTTCTCGACCGGGAACTTCTGGTCGGACAGGTAGTCCACGGCCCGCTGCGCCTCGGAGTACTGGTCGAAGTACGCGAGGTGCTGCGGATACTCCAGCGTGAACCCCTGCCTGCCCTGCTGCTGCGCCATGCCCATCCTCCTGGTCGACTGCAGATCACCCTAGTGACTCGCGGCGCTCCTCGCCGTGCACGACGCGCACCCCTGGGGCGCCGAACGGAGCGTCACCCTCAGGGTGCGATGCTCCCCGCACGCAGACAGACTGGCAGCGGGTGCGCCACCGGGCGCGCCGCAGTGCTGGTCGGGCAAGGAGGATTCGATGCCGGACGAGACGGTGCTCGTCATCAACGCAGGCTCGTCGTCGCTGAAGTACGAGCTGCGTGACGCGACGTCGGGCGTACGTCTCGGGCGGGGCATCGTCTCCCGCATCGGGCACGACGGCACCTCGCTGCGCTACCAGGTCACCGGCCAGGAGCCGGCGGAGCGGCCACTGCCCGGCGCCACGTACGCCGAGGCGATCGCCGCGATGTTCCGCCGCTTCGACGAAGCCGGCGCTCGGCTCGACGGGCTCGTCGGGGCGGGGCACCGCGTGGTCCACGGCGGGACGGAGTTCAGTGCTCCGGTCGTCGTCGACGACGAGGTCCTGGAGCGCATCGACGCCCTCTCGTCCCTGGCCCCGCTGCACAACCCCATCGCCGTCGAGTGCATCCGGCTGATGAAGGAACGTGACCCCGACCTCCCGCAGGTGGCCGTCTTCGACACCGCCTTCCACGCCACGCTGCCCTGGGAGGCCTACACGTTCGCGATCCCGCAGGACGTCGCCGAGGAGCACCGACTGCGCCGCTACGGCTTCCACGGCACCTCCGTCGAGTACGTGACCGAGCGGACCGCCGCGCTGCTCGGCATCCCCGAGGCCGACGTCAACCTCGTCGTCTGCCACCTCGGCAACGGCGCCTCGATCACCGCCGTGGAGGGCGGCCGCAGCGTCGACACGTCGATGGGCTTCACTCCCCTCTCCGGGCTCGTCATGGGCACGCGCGCCGGTGACTTCGATGCGTCCGCGGTGCTGTACCTCCAGGACGACGCCGGCATGTCCACCACGGAGGTCGCTCAGCTGCTCGAGCGCCGCAGCGGGCTGCTCGGGCTGACCGGCGAGTCCGACATGGCCGCCATCAGGGCACGAGCCGCCGACGGTGACGAGGACGCTTCCGCCGCGATCCGCCTCGCCACGTACCGCATCCGCCAGTACATCGGCGCGTACCTCGCGACCGTCCCTGGTGTCCACGCCCTCGTCTTCACCGCCGGGATCGGCGAGAACGACCCCGAGCTGCGCGCCCAGGTGTGCGACCCGCTCGGCCACCTCGGGATCGAGCTCGACCCGACCCGCAACACCTCCTCCGTCCCCGCCGAGGGCCTCGTCATCGGAGGGGGGCCGATCCGCGTCGCGGTCGTCCCCACCGACGAGGAGGCCGAGATCGCCCAGCACACCGTCGCTCTTGTCCGTACGGGCTCACCCGCCCGTACGGCACCGCCCACGGACCACCCCGAAGCAAGGGAGCACGCATGACCGAGTCGACCATCGACGTGACCGCGCTCGCGAACCCGTCCGACCAGGAGGTCGCGACTCTCGACGCGTGGTGGCGGGCGAACAACTACCTCACGGTGGCGCAGATCTACCTCAAGAGCAACGTGCTCCTGGAGCGCCGGCTGACCGCCGACGACATCAAGCCGCGCCTCCTCGGGCACTGGGGCACGAGCCCCGGCCAGTCCTTCGTCTACGCCCACATGAACCGGCTGATCCGCGCGACCGGGCAGTCCGCGATCTACCTCTCCGGGCCCGGTCACGGCGGACCGGCGGTGGTCGCGGCCACCTATCTGGAGGGCACCTACTCCGAGGTGTATCCGCAGGTCTCCCTCGACACCGAAGGGCTCACGCGCCTCTGCCGGCAGTTCTCGACGCCCGGCGGCATCCCGAGCCACGTCTCCGTGACGACGCCCGGCTCGATCCACGAGGGCGGCGAGCTCGGCTACGTCCTCATCCACGCCTTCGGCGCGGTCTTCGACAACCCCGACCTCCTGGCCGTGGCAGTCGTCGGCGACGGCGAGGCCGAGACCGGCCCGCTCGAAGGGTCCTGGAAGGGGATCTCCTTCCTCAACCCCGAGCGCGACGGCGCCGTCCTGCCGATCCTGCACCTCAACGACGGCAAGATCGCCAGCCCGACGGTGCTGGGACGCAAGCCGCCCGAGGAGGTGCGCGAGCTCTTCACCGGCCACGGCTACGACGTCCTTGAGATCGAGGGCGACGACCTCCCCGGCATGCACCACCGCTTCGCCGCGGTGCTCGCCGAGGCGTACGGCAAGATCCGGGCGATCCAGGACGCCGCCCGCGGCGGGACCTGGGACGGGGAGATGCCGCGCTGGCCGATGATCGTCATGCGAACCCCGAAGGGGTGGACCGGGCCTCACGAGATCGACGGCGTCACCGTCGAGGGCACCTGGCGTGCGCACCAGGTCCCGCTGTCCGGTGTGCGGACCAACCCCGAGCACCTGGCGATCCTCGAGTCCTGGATGAAGTCGTACCGGCCCGACGAGCTCTTCCCGGACGGCCGACCGAGCGCCGAGGTGCAGGCGAACAACCCCGACGGCGACCTGCGGATGAGCGCCAACCCGGCCGCGAACGGTGGGGTGCTCACCCAGGACCTCGCCCTGCGACCGTTCACCGACTACGCGATCGAGGTTCTGAACCCGGCGGCGGAACGCTTCGAGAACACCCGCGTGCTCGGCGCGATGATGGCCGACATCTATCGCGACAACCCGCACAACTTCCGGTTGTACTGCCCCGACGAGACCAACTCGAACCGGCTCGGCGCCGTCTTCGAGGTGAGCGACCGTGCGTTCATGGAGCGGGTCACGCCCGACGACGTCAAGCTCTCGCGGGACGGCCGCGTGATGGAGGTCCTCAGCGAGCACAACTGCCAGGGCTGGCTCGAGGGCTACAACCTGACGGGGCGGCACGGCCTCTTCGCGACGTACGAGTCGTTCGGCATGGTCAGCGCGTCGATGACCGTCCAGCACGCGAAGTGGCTGGAGGAGGCGGCCCACCTGCCGTGGCGCGCCAAGATCCCGAGCCTCAACATCCTGCTCACCTCCACGACGTGGCGCAACGACCACAACGGGTTCTCCCACCAGGGCCCCGGGCTCATCAACGTCGTGCTCAACATGCGCGGCATCGTGTCGCGGGTCTATCTGCCGCCGGACGCGAACTGCCTGCTCTCGGTCGCCGACCACTGCTTCCGCTCACGTTCGTACGTGAACCTGATCGCGATCGACAAGCAGCCGCACCTGCAGTACCTCTCGATCGACGACGCGGCCGCGCACTGCGAGAAGGGCGCGGGCATCTGGGAGTGGGCGGGCAACGACGACGGCTCGAAGAAGCCCGACATCGTGATGGCGTGCGCGGGTGACGTGCCGACCGCGGAGACGGTCGCCGCCGCGCAGCTGCTGAAGCAGTGGGTCCCGGACCTGACCGTACGGGTCGTCAACGTCGTCGACCTGATGACGCTGCCGCGGCAGAAGGACCACCCGCACGGGATGTCCGAGTCGGAGTTCGCCGGGCTGTTCACCGAGGACGTCGACGTGCTGTTCGCCTTCCACGGCTACCACGGCGCGATCCACAAGCTGGTGCACGGGCGCCCGGACGCCGACCGCTTCCACGTTCGCGGGTTCATCGAGCAGGGCACGACGACGACGCCGTTCGACATGACGGTGCTCAACGGCATGTCGCGCTACCAGCTCGTGGAGGACGTGCTCAACAACTCCAAGCACACGCCCGAGAACGCCCAAGAGCTGCGCGAGCACTGCACGCAGATGCTCGAGAAGCACCACGCGTACGTCCGCGAGCATCTGGAGGACATGCCCGAGGTGAGGGACTGGGTGCTCAACCCGGCGACCTGAGCGGCCGGCGGTTGTTGACGCGGCTGTAACACAGCGCAACTAGCCTCCCGGCATGGACAGCCAGGCACGGGAGAACGTCCAGGCTTTCGTCGCCGCCTGCGAGCACCGGAAGATCCCGCTCGAGGACGTGTACACGCGGGTGCAGACGACGCAGGGGCGGCTGCTGACCTACACGACCTCGCGCAAACCGGTGACCGCAGGCTGGATCCTGCCGGTCGCGGTCCCCGTCGAGGACGCGACGCACGCGGTCGTCCTCCCCGTCGGGCTCGTGTACGGCGCGACCACCGCGCGGCGCAAGCTCGGCCGCGCCGAGCGGGGCAGCGGCGTCTCGGCCGAGGCGTGGGTGATGCTCGACGTGTGGTGGCGGCCCGCGTCGACGCACGACCACGGGCTGACGGAGGCGATGTACGCGTTCGTCACGGGGTGGGACCGCTCCCACCTGCGTTGAGCGGTGCTCACACCCGCCGGTGGATGAGGAGGGGCAGGACGGCCGTGGCCCCCGCACCGCGCAGCGCGCCGCCGACAACGGTGATCGGCCACTGCGACGCCGTGGCGTCGACGACGAGCAGCACCGTACGGCCCGCCACCGCCGCTGCGGTCTCCGGCGGCACCGGCACCGCGTCACGCCACAGCGTCGCCTCGTCGGCCGAGGTCAGGTCACGCAGGTCGCCGCGGAGCGCGGAGGGGGCGACCGGGACCGTCGACCGGCCGAGCCGCCCGACCTGGGCGAGGTGGTCCGCGACGCTCGCCGTGAGGACGGGGAAGCCGGCGGCCGCCAGGTCGACCGCCACCTCGGGCCGCGCCCGCCAGTCTTCCTTCCACCGCGCCAGCACGCCGACGCACGCGTCACGCAGCTCCTCCGGCGCCGGCGCGTCGGACGAGAACACCGAGTGGACGACCTCGCGCCACTCAGGCGCGTCCGCGTGGATCACGGCGCGCCCCGGCTCGACGAGACGGTCGGGGCCGATCCGACCGCGGGAGCCGAAGGCACCGCCCGGCCACATCTTGCGCGGCTCGAGGACGTTGTCACGCCGGCGCAGCACCGCCGCCACCGCGCGTACGGTGTCGGGCTGCGGCGCCGCGGCGAGCCCGTCCGGAAGCGTGCCCCGACAGACCGAGCACCGCCCGCAGGGCGCGGCCTCGGGGTCGTCGAGCGACTCCTGCAAAAGCTGCATCAGGCACCGCTCGCCTCGCGTGTAGGCGCGCATGATGTCGGCCTCGCGACGGCGAACTGCGACCACGCCCTCGTAGTGCTCGGCGTCGTACGACCACTCCCGCCCGGTGCGAACCCACCCCCGCTCGACGCGCTCGGTGACCTCGTCGACCGCCAGCTGCTTGAGCATGAGCTCCACGCGCCCCCGTCGCAGGCCCGTCTCGGCCTCGAGACCGACGACCGTGGCCGGAGCGTCCGGCGTCGCGTCGGCCATCGCCGAGAGAAGGCGCTCGACCTGGTCGGCGACGGGGATCGTCGCGGTGGCGAAGTAGTCCCAGACCCCGTCGTCCGCGCTCGACGGAAGCAGCACAGCGTGGGCGTGGTCGAGGGCACGGCCGGCACGTCCGACCTGCTGGTAGTACGAGACCGGCGACGGTGGCGCGCCGACGTGGACGACGAAGCCGAGGTCGGGCTTGTCGTACCCCATGCCGAGCGCGGACGTCGCCACCAGCGCCTTGACCTCGTTGCGGCGGAGCGCGTCCTCGAGGCGCTCGCGCTCGGCCGCCTCGAGCTGCCCCGTGTAGGCGGCGACCGGCGCTGCGGACCCGTGCACGGCGCGGATCGCGGAGGCGAGCCGGTCGGCGTCGGCGACGGTGAGGACGTAGACGATGCCGGAGCCCGGGAGCGTCGGCAGGTGGTCCACCACCCACGCGTACCGCTGGAGCGGTGACAGCCGGTCGACGACGGACAGCTCCAGGCTGGAGCGTGCGAGCGGCCCTCGGAGCACGAGCGTCTCGTCACCGAGCTGCGCCGCGACGTCGGCCGTGACGCGGGCGTTGGCGGTCGCCGTGGTCGCGAGGACGGGGGTGTCGGGGTTGAGCCGCTGGAGGACGTCGGAGACGCGGCGGTAGTCGGGGCGGAAGTCGTGACCCCAGTCCGACACCGCGTGCGCCTCGTCGACGACGAGCAGGCCGATGCGCCCCGCGAGGGCGTCGAGCACCCGTCGGCCGAACCCCGGGTTGGCCAGGCGCTCGGGCGAGACGAGGAGGACGTCCACCTCGCCGGCGCGCAGGGCCTCCTCGATGCGGGACCACTCCTCGATGTTGGAGGAGTTGAGCGTCTCCGCCCGGAGCCCGGCGCGGGCGGCGGCCGCGACCTGGTCGCGCATCAGGGAGAGCAGCGGCGAGACCACCAGCGTCGTCCCTGCGCCCTCGGCACGCCGGATCGCCGTGGCGACCCAGTAGACCGCGGACTTGCCCCAGCCCGTCGCCTGCACCACCAGCACCCGCGCACGCGGCTCCGACAGGGCAGCGACGGCGCTGAGCTGGTCGTCACGCAGCTGGGCGCCGGGGCCCGCGAGGGCACCGATCACCCGCTCGGCGACAGCGGCGCGCGACGGGCTCAGGCTGGACGGTGCGGTGGTGGAGGGCATGACGTCCACCGTACGCAGCCGCGCCGACGCCCGTCGTACGCCCTCCGCAGCCCCCGCCGCTCGCCGAGGTTTGCCACGCCAGCGCGGCAAACCTCGGTTGGCGCGGCAAGCACGCCCCGCCAACCACGACTTCCCACGCTGGCGTGGCAAACCGCGGAGGCGGGGCGGCAGGTCAGCGCAGCTTGTAGTCCTTGAGCAGGCTGCGGCCGATGATCATCTTCTGGATGTCGGACGTGCCCTCGCCGATCAGCATGAACGCCGCCTCGCGGTAGAGGCGCTCGATCTCGTACTCCTTGGAGTAGCCGTAGCCGCCGTGGATGCGGAACGACGCCTCGACGACCTCGTTGCAGTACTCCGAGGCGACCATCTTGGCCATGCCGGCCTCGACGTCGTTGCGCTCGCCGGCGTCCTTCTTGCGCGCGGCACGGACGACCATCGCGTGGGCGGTCTCGACCTTCGTGCCCATCTCGGCGAGGCGGAACAAGATCGCCTGGTGCTGCGCGATCGGCTTGCCGAACGTCTCGCGCTGCTGCGCGTACGCGATGGCGAGCTCGAAGGCACGGTTGGCGATGCCGACGGCACGGGCTCCGACGTTGACGCGGCCGACCTCGACCCCGTCCATCATCTGGTAGAAGCCCTTGCCGGGGACGCCGCCGAGGATCTGGTCGGCCGAGATCTGGTGCTTGTCCAGGATCATCTCGGTCGTGTCGATGCCCTTGTAGCCCATCTTGTCGATCTTGCCCGGGATGGTGACGCCCGGAGCCGTCTCGCCGAAGCCTGGCTCCTTCTCGACCAGGAACGTCGTCATGTTCCGGTAGACGGAGTCCGCGCCCTCGTCGGTCTTGGTCAGCACCGCGACGAGGTTCGACGAGCCGCCGTTGGTCAGCCACATCTTCTGGCCGGTGATCGAGTACGACCCGTCGTCCTGCTTGGTCGCCTTCGTCGAGACGGCCGAGACGTCCGAGCCCAGCGACGGCTCCGACATCGAGAACGCGCCGCGGACCTCGCCGGTGGCCATCCGCGGGAGGTACTTCTGCTTCTGCTCCTCCGTGCCGTGCTGCATCAGCATGTACGCCACGATGAAGTGCGTGTTGATGACGCCCGACACGCTCATCCAGCCGCGGGCGATCTCCTCGACCACCAGCGCGTACGTGAGCAGCGACTCGCCCAGGCCCCCGTACTCCTCGGGGATCGTGAGCCCGAACAGGCCGAGCTCCTTGAGGCCGTCGACGATGGCCTGCGGGTACTCGTCCTTGTGCTCCAGCTCGGTGGCGACCGGGATGATCTCCTTGTCCACGAACTCGCGGACGGTCTTGAGGATCTCCTCCTGGACGTCGGTCAGTCCGTCAGTGGTGACCAGGCGGCCCATGATCTTCTCTCTATCTCTCGTACGACGGGGTGGGTGCGGGCCGACCTCACTCGGTCGGCGGCTCCCACCGCGTGGTGCGCTGCATGCCGGCAGCGCGTCCCTTGGCCGAGATCACGAGCGCCATCTTGCGCGACGCCTCGTCGATCATCTCGTCACCGAGCATCGCCGAGCCCTTCTTGCCACCGGCCTCGGAGGTGAACCAGTCGTACGCGTCGAGGATGTTCTCGGCGTGGTCGTAGTCCTCCTGGCGGGGGCTGAAGACCTCGTTGGCGACGTCGACCTGGCCGGGGTGCAGGACCCACTTGCCGTCGAACCCGAGCGCGGCCGACCGCGACGCCACGCGGCGGTAGCCCTCGGTGTCGCGGATCTGGAGGTACGGGCCGTCGATCGCCTGCTTGTCGTACGCACGCGCGGCCATGAGGATGCTCATCAGGATGTGGTGGTACGCGTCGCCGACGTCGTACCCCTGCGGCTGCTCGCCCACGACGAGCGACTTCATGTTGATGCTGGCCATGAAGTCGGCGGGGCCGAAGATGATCGTCTCGACGCGCGGCGACGCGGCGGCGATCGCGTTGACGTTCGTCAGGCCGAGCGCGTTCTCGATCTGCGCCTCGATGCCGATGCGGCCGACCTCGTACCCCATCGTCTTCTCGATCTGGGTGAGGAGGACGTCGAGCGCGACGACCTGCTCGGGGGTCTGGACCTTCGGCAGCATGATGCAGTCGAGGTTGGCGCCGGCGCCCTCGACGACCTCGATGACGTCGCGGTAGGTCCACTGCGTCGTCCAGTCGTTCACGCGGACCACGCGCACCTTGTCGCCCCAGCCGCCTTCGTTGAGCGCGGAGACGATGTTCTTGCGGGCGTCGGGCTTGGCCAGCGGGGCCACCGCGTCCTCGATGTCGAGGAAGACCTGGTCGGCGGGGAGACCCTTCGCCTTCTCCAGGAAGCGCGGGTTCGAGCCGGGGACGGCGAGGCAGGAACGGCGCGAGCGGAGCGCCTTGTTCTCTGGGGACACAGCGGCAGACACGGGTCACCTCGATACAGCGGGGACGGGATCAGGGCTGACTGTACCTACGGAGCTTGTTAACGCCTAGTAACAAGAGGAGCAGTGTGACCTGCTTCTCACGGCTCCCCCGCCCCGGTCAGTCGGAGTCGACGACCTCCGTACGACGCGGTGGCCGACGGAGGACCACGACGGCCAGTCCGGCGAGGATCAGCGCCAGCCCTGCGTACACCCCGACCCCCGGCGCCTGCCCGAGGAGCGCCGCCGCGAGCACCGCGGCGCCCGGCACCTCGAGCAGGAGCAGCAGCGAGACCAGCATCGGGCTCATCACCGCGAGCAGGTGGTTGATCACCGAGTGGCCGAGCAGCTGCGCGGTCACGGTGACCGCGACGATCCCCGCCCACGCCGTGGCGCCGAAGCCGAGCAGCGGCACTCCCCCGGCGACGCAGGCGACGAGCAGGAGGAGGGCGCAGACGCCGTAGCAGAGCACGGTGTACGAGGTGGTCGTCAGCGTCTCCCGAGCCCGCGCCCCGGCCACGGTGTAGACCGCCGCGCTGAGCCCGCCCACGACCGCGAGGAGGTCGCCCACCAGCGCCTCGCGCGAGAGCGTGAGGTCGATCCCCGTGATCACGAGCACGCCGCAGAAGGCCAGCAGCAGTCCGAGGCCGACACCGAGCGGGATGCGCGCTCCGCGCAACCGTCCGATCAGCGCGACCCACACCCCACCTGCATCGACACCAGCGCGGTCGCCGCCGCCACCGAGGTGAGCTTCAGCGCGCTGACCCAGGTGGCGAAGTGGACGGCGAGCGCGGCTCCCGCGACCAGGCAGGTATGGACGTCGGCGCGGGTCAGCGTCCGCAGCTCGCGCCGGTGCCGGGTCGCGGCCACCGGCAGCAGCACCACCTCCGCGAGGGCGTTGCGCCAGAACGCGATCGCGAGCGCCGGCGCCTGGGTTCCTGCCATCAGCGGGCCGGACAGCGAGACACCGAGCACGGCCACGGCGGCGAGGAGCACGTTCACGTCGGCAGTATGCGCCCCTATGCTGGCGGCTATGGACCCCGCCGAGCCGGTCGACGCAGAGTTCGAAGCCCTGTTCCGCAGGGCCTTCGTCGCGGAGGTCGCCAAGAAGTCGGGCCTGATGTGGGTCGTCTACGACGGCGCCTGGCACCCGGTCTGGCACGTCTGGCTCGACGACGCCGTCTGCGTGGTGGCCGGCGGCGACGAGCAGCCGCTCCCCGGGATCAGGGACCAGCGGGAGGTCCTCCTCGACCTGCGGGCGAAGTCGACCCGCGCGCAGGTCGCGCAGGTCCGCGCGACGGTCGAGGTCATCGAGCCGACCCATCCCGACTGGGGCGACGTCACCGCGCTGCTGGCCGCCGAGCGCCTCAACCTCTTCGAGCCCGACGAAGCGGTGGCGCGGTGGGCCCGCGAGTGCGTCGTCGTCCACCTCCGCCCCACCGACCTGCTCGCGTCGCCCGGTCACCTCGGCGACGACGACCAGCGCGAGCAGCCTCTGGAGTCGCCCGCCCGTACGGTCGAGGGCCGGCCGTTCTCCCTCCACCGGCAGCGGCGCGCACCCCGTCTGTCGCCACGCCGCGAGGCCTGAGCACGTGTCCGGCGACGCCCGAGATAGTTGAAGGCATTACCACAACAAGGGCGCGGAGGACCTGGACCTTTCATCGGATACGTTGCTGTCGCATCGTTCGTCCTGCTCAGGAAGGCACCTCCTCGTGAAGACCCTCATCAAGCGCGCCTCGGCCGCCGTGGCCGGTGGCGCGCTCGCGTTCTCGGGGCTCGCAGTCGTCTCGGCTGCACCCGCGGCTGCCGCCTCGTCCCCGATCGACGTCACGTCGCTGCGTGTCGGCTCCTCCAGCGGCGTGGCCATGAACTACGGCACCAAGTACATGCAGGTCGGCACCTACATGCGCCAGGTGGGTGACCTCGGGGAGTACGGCAGGGTCACCGTCTACGCCGACGTCTACCGTGGCGGGACGCGCCTGCTCGCCAACCAGCAGATCGGCTACGTCAGCAGCGGCTACCAGTCGACCAGCGGTGGCTTCACCTTCTACAACCAGTGGGGCCGGGGCACCTTCCGCGTCGCCAACGTCCGGATCAAGTGGTACGACGGCAGCACCGACCGCTGGTTCACCGACACCACCGTCGGCGGCGGCAACTTCACGATCAAGTCCGACCTGAGGGCCTCGGGCAGCATCCGCTACTGGTCCAACTCGACCCGCAAGGTCGCCAAGATCAACCTCAAGCGCTTCAAGACCAACGGCAAGTGGGGCCCCTACAAGACCAAGGTCGTCCTGCAGCGCAAGGCCGGCGGCAAGTGGAAGAAGGTCAAGACCCTCAAGCTGAACCGCAAGGGCAAGGTGTCCTACTCGTTCCGCTCGTCGAAGCGCTACAAGTACCGCTTCGTCGTCAAGGGCACGAGCACGACGGTCGCCGGGAAGTTCACCACCCGCGGCAAGAGCTGATCACGCTCACCCACGCACCGTCCGACGCCCCGTTACCGCACCGCGGTGACGGGGCGTCGCACGTCCCCGGCTTCGCGCTCGCACAGGGCTAGGCTGACCCCGTGACCTCGACGAGCCGCATCTTCCTCGCCAGGCTGGCGGGGCACGCCGTCTTCGACCCCGCCGGCGACCAGGTCGGCAAGATGCGCGACGTCGTCGTCACGCAGCGCAGCGCCGGCCGCCTCCCCCGGGTGCTGGGTCTGGTGATCGAGGTGCTCGGCCGACGACGCGTGTTCCTGCCGATGACCCGCGTGACGTCCCTCGAGGGCGGCCAGATCATCACCACGGGCCTGTTGAACCTGCGGCGGTTCGAGCAGCGCCAGACCGAGACGCTCGTCTTCGGCGAGCTCTTCGACCGCACCGTGCGGGTGCCGTCGCAGGACCTCGAGGGCGGCGTCGTCTACGACGTGGCGATGGAGCAGGACCGCAGCCGCGACTGGTACCTCACCGACGTCGCCGTCCGCGAGCGCTCCAAGAGGTTCGGTCGTCGCGGCCACGGCGTCGTGGTGGCGTGGAACGACGTCGCCGACCTCGCCGCCGAGCAGCCCTCCCAGGGTGCGACCCACCTGCTCGCCACGATGGACACGATGCGGCCGGCCGACCTCGCCAACGCGCTGCGCGAGCTGCCGGTCCTGCGTCGCACGCAGATCGCCGCCGAGCTGGACGACGAGCGGCTCGCCGACGTCCTTGAGGAGATGCCCGAGGTCGCCCAGGTCGAGATCCTCGGGCGCCTCGACCCCGAGCGTGCCGCCGACGTCCTTGAGGAGATGTCGCCCGACGACGCCGCCGACGTGATCGCCGAGCTCCCCCTCGCGACCGCCGAGGAGCTGCTGGCGCTCATGGAGCCGCAGGAGGCCGACGACGTCCGGCGACTGATGGTGTACGAGGAGGGCACGGCGGGCGGTCTGATGACCTCCGACGCCGTCATCCTTCCCCCCGACGCGACCCTCGCCGAGTGCCTGGCCCGCATCCGTGAGCCGGAGCTGTCTCCTTCCCTGGCCGCTCTCGTCTACGTCGCGCGCCCGCCGCTCGAGACGCCGACCGGCAGGTTCCTCGGCGTGGTCCACTTCCAGCACCTGCTGCGCGAGCCGCCGTCTTCGCTGGTGGGGTCGATCGCCGTCAACGACATCGACTGGCCCCGTCCGGACACGTCCCTTCACGAGGTCGCGCGCCTCCTCGCCACGTACAACCTCGTCGCGTGCCCCGTCGTCGACGAGTCCCAGCACCTGGTCGGCGCGATCACCGTCGACGACGTGCTGGACGAGCTGCTGCCCGAGGGCTGGCGCGACTACGAGCCCGAGGTGGCACGATGAGCGAACGCGACGACCGGCGCGTCCGGCTCGACCAGCCGCGCGACACCGGGCGGACCTGGCGCCGCGAGGGCCGCCGACGGATGGACCCCGAGTCGTTCGGCAAGTTCGCCGAGGGCTTCGCCCGCTTCATGGGCACGGCGACCTTCATCGCGTGGATGACCGTCTTCGTCGCGGCGTGGATCTTGTGGAACACCCTCGCGCCGGTCTCGCTGCGCTTCGACGAGTTCCCCTTCATCTTCCTGACGCTGATGCTGTCGCTCCAGGCCTCGTACGCGGCGCCGCTCATCCTCCTCGCGCAGAACCGCCAGGAGGCCCGCGACAGGGTCACCCAGGAGCAGGACCGCGAGCAGAACGCGCGCGCCCACGCAGACATGCAGTTCCTCGCCCGCGAGGTCGCGAGCCTGCGCCTGGCGCTCGGCGAGGTCGCGACGCGGGACTTCCTGCGCTCCGAGCTCCGTGGGGTCGTCAGCGACATCGAGGAGCGCGTCACGGCGACCGGCACAGAGCCCACCGAGGGCCAGGCCGACCCGACACCGAGGTGACTTCCCCCACGCACGTAGCATCGATGTCATGGCCGTAGACACCGAGGTGCTCCCGGACAGCGTCACGCAGGCACTGTCCACCGTCAACGATCCTGAGATCCGCCGGCCGATCACCGAGATCGGCATGGTCGACGGGGTCGACATCGACGGCGGCAAGGTCACCGTGCACCTGCTGCTCACCGTCGCGGGCTGTCCGCTCAAGGACACGCTCACGCGCGACGTCACCAACGCCGTGATGAAGGTCGCCGGCGTGACCGACGTCGTCGTCGACATGGGCGTGATGAACGACGACCAGCGCAAGAACCTCCAGGAGGTGCTGCGCGGCGGGCAGACCCAGCGTGAGATCCCGTTCGCCAAGCCGGGCACGCTCACCAAGGTGTACGCGATCGCCTCGGGCAAGGGCGGCGTCGGCAAGTCCTCGGTGACCGTCAACCTCGCGGCCGCGATGACCGCCCAGGGCCTCAAGGTCGGCATCGTGGACGCCGACATCTACGGTCACTCGATCCCGGACATGCTCGGAGTGGGCGACGCCCGCCCGACGCAGGTCGAGGACATGATCATGCCGGTCCCCGTCCGTGGCATGCAGGTGATGAGCATCGGCATGCTCAAGCCGCGCAAGGACCAGGTCGTGGCCTGGCGCGGACCGATGCTGGACCGCGCTCTCGTCCAGATGCTCTCCGACGTCTACTGGGGCGACCTCGACGCGCTGCTGCTCGATCTCCCGCCGGGCACCGGCGACATGGCGATCAGCCTCGGCCAGCACCTCCCCAACGCAGAGGTGGTCGTGGTGACGACGCCGCAGGACGCGGCCGCCCAGGTCGCCGAGCGCGCCGGCACGATGGCCTCGATGATGCACCAGCGCGTCGTCGGCGTCGTCGAGAACATGTCCTGGCTGGAGCTCCCGAACGGCGAGCGCATGGAGGTCTTCGGGTCGGGCGGCGGGCAGACCGTCGCGACGACGCTGAGCCAGCGGCTCGGGTACGACGTGCCGCTCCTCGGGCAGGTCCCGCTCGACGAGCAGATGCGGGTCGGAGGCGACACGGGTGTGCCGATCGTCGACGAGGCGCCGCAGAGCCCGGCCGGCAGGGCGCTGACGCAGATCGCCTCGACGCTGTCGGGCCGCAGCCGCGGCCTGGCGGGCATGCAGCTCGGGCTCTCCCCGACCGGTCGCTGACCCGCTCCCCTCTCGACGGCTAGGCTGCGCGCATGTTCAGCGACATCGGCGTGGCGGAGCTCCTCGTGATCGCCATCGTCGCGATCGTGGTGTTCGGCCCGGAGCGCCTCCCGGAGTTCGCCCGGCAGCTCGGGCGCCTCGTCCGCACCGTCCGGCAGATGGCCGACAACGCAAAGGCCGATCTGCAGCGCGAGATGGGCGACGACTTCACGACGCTGCGCGACGAGCTCAAGGGGCTCGACCCGCGCGAGATGGTCAAGGGTGCCGTCGACGACGAGCCGATCGCTGCTCCGGAGCCCAAGCCCGCTCAGAAGCGCCTCGAGCCCGGCGAGCCTCCGCCGTTCGACGTCGACGCGACCTGATCAGCGGCTCGGGTCCGGGCCCGGGGTGACCCACGACGTCAGCCTCGCGAGCCCGGTCCGGACCCGGTCGAGCACGCCGTCCCGACGGGGCTGCTGCGGAAGGTCGTCGAGGGCGTCGCGGAGTCGGTCGGTCGACCCGTCGGTGACGACCGTGAAGACGATCCCGTGGGAGTCCCAGGTGGCGACCGACGGGTTCCCCGAGCGGACCCACACCGGGGTGCCGCCCACGTCGGTGCGCTCGAAGCCCGTGACCGCCTCGTCGTCGAGCGCGCCGTTCTGCTCGTAGACGGTGAGGGTCGAGACCCCGTCGGTGTAGGTGAGGGCGATCGCCTTGTCGCCGGCGAGGTCCACCCATCGGGCCGAGACCCGCTCGAGACCCGCGCCGAGCTGGTCGTGGCAGGGCCAGCCCACCGAGGCGAGCTCGTGCATGGTGGCGGCGTCGATCCTGTCGGCCAGGAAGGCACCGAGCGAAGTCCCGGCGACGTCGGTCTCGGCGGAGTCCGAACGGCCCGACGCCGAGGAGTCTGCGGACGCCGACGGGTCGTCGGCGGCGAGGGCTGCCGGCACGACCGACGCGGCTGCGTCGCGCGAGACCGGCCGGATGACGCGGAGCATCTCGTCGTGCGCCGACTGCGCGTACCGCACGACGCGCTGCACGCGACCGGCGACGTCGTCGAGGACGTACGAAGCCACCCGACGCCCGCCTGCGGCGACGACCACCTCCGAGCGCCCAGGGACCTGCGAGGGCACGAGGGAGAGGTCGTAGTGGTGCGCGAGGAGGCGCACGCTGACGGCCGAGCCGACGGCACGCTCGAGGCGGGCCACGGCCTCGGCGGAGTCCGTCCGAGCGGGGGCGATGGCCCTTCCGGGAGCGACGGCCAGCGACACCTCCGTGGCGGGGTCCGTCGCGGAGCGGACGGTCTGCTGGACGGGGTCGGCCTCGCCGCGGAACTGGGCGACGAACTGGTCGAGCGGCGGCCGGACGGTGTCGACGGGCGCATGGGGAGCGCCGACGACGTACGCGAGACCGACGAGGACCGCGGACGCCCCGGAGGCGGCGATCGAGGCCCGGAGGACGGCGTGGTCGAGGAGGAGGTGGAAGCGGGAGGGAGGAGCGGCGGCCGCCAGCCGCGCCGGGTCGGAGAGGGCGGACAGCAGGCTGGTCGACGGCGTCGGCGCCGCGGCCCCGAGGCCGGTCATCCGGCGCTTGAGCAGGCGCTGGGCGAGCACCGCCTCGCGGCAGGTCGCGCACACCGCCAGGTGGTCCTGGGCACGACGCGCCTCCTCGGCGGGCAGCTGCCCGTCGACGTAGGCCGCGACGCGATCACCCAGGTGTGCCATCAGCGCGGCGCCACCACGGGGTCGAGGGGGCCGGCGAAACGCGTACGGGAGCCGGAGGGGGCACGGTGCTCGAGCGCACCGCGCAGCTGCTTGCGGCCGCGGTGGATGCGGGAGCGGACGGTCCCCAGCTTGACGCCGAGGACGTCGGCGATCTCCTCGTACGACAGGCCCTCGATGTCGCAGAGCACCACGGCGACCCGGAACTCGTCGGGCAGCGCCGCCAGCGCGGCCTCGACGTCGGCGTCGAGCATGGCGTCGTTCCACGCACGCTCCGGCGACGGGTCTGCGGCGGTCAGGCGCTCCTCGGCACCCTCGCTGAACCGGTCGAAGCGGAACTTCGACTTCCGGCGGACGCGGTCGAGGAAGAGGTTGGTCGTGATGCGGTGGATCCACCCCTCGAACGACCCGGGCTTGAACGAGTCGAGCGAACGGAAGACGCGGATGAAGACCTCCTGCGTCAGGTCCTCCGCGTCGTGCTGGTTGCCCGTGAGGCGGTAGGCGAGCCGGAAGACACGCGCTGAGTGCTGCTCCACGATCTCTTCCCAGGTGCCGACGCCGCCGTCGGCGGGGGCCTGGACCTCGTCGAGCTGCGTGGTCGTGCTCATGGTGTGACGACCTCCTGTGTTGGTCGGACTCTGATCGTCTCCCAACAATCTGAGACAACGATGAGACGGCGCTGGTGGTTCCCTATGACGGGGTAGGGGCGCCAGGGCTTCCGAGGTGACGCATCTCACCCTCAGGGCCGTCCCGACGCCACGCCCGCCCGCACGGCGACGGTGCCCGGTCTGGCCGCTCCCATGCCCTAGGCTGTGGCGCAGTGCCGGGTGTCCCGGCCGTCCGAGAGGAGTCCGTCATCGCCACCGCGATCACCACGCAGAGCTGGCTGTACGCCGAGGAGTTCGTCATCGAGGACGAGCACCTGCTCAATGCGCGCGCGCGTGCGGACGAGGTCGGCGTCGCCCCGATCGGCCCGGGTGGGGGCGCCGCGCTGCGTCTGCTTGCCGCCGTCTCCGGCGCCAGCGCCGTCGTCGAGGTCGGGACCGGGACGGGCGTGTCCGGGCTGTGGCTGCTGCGCGGGATGCGGCCCGACGGCGTCCTGACCTCGGTCGACCGCGAGGCCGAGCACCAGCGTCTCGCCCGTGCGACGCTGACCGAGGCCGGCATCGCCCCCAACCGTTTCCGTCTCATCTCCGGATCTGCCGTCGAGGTGCTCCCTCGCCTCGCCGACGGCGGGTACGACCTCGTCTTCATCGACGCCGACAAGCGCGACTACCCGCTGTTCGTCGAGGAGGCCGTCCGCCTGCTGCGTCCAGGCGGTGTGCTGGCCTTCGACAACGCGCTCTGGCACGACCGCGTCGCCGACCCCGCCCGGCGCGACGAGGACACGGTCGCCGTGCGCGAGCTCGGCAAGGCCCTGCTCGACGACGAGCGGTTCCTCCCGGCGCTGCTCCCGGTCGGCGACGGCCTGCTGGTCGCCCAGCTGCGCGCCGCCTGATCGGCGTCACTGCCGCAGCTCGGCGTCCTCGCTGAGCCGCTCGGCCAGCTCGGCACGCGACCCGATCCCGAGCTTGATGTAGACGTGCCGCAGGTGGTACTCGACCGTCTTCGGGCTCAGGAAGAGTGCGGCAGCCGCCTCCCTGGTCGTACGACCGTCGCCGAGCAGGCGCGCGACCTGCAGCTCTTGGGGGGTCAGCGGCTGCTCGGCCCCCACCGCCCGGCGTTGGGCGCGCTCCCCCGTGGCGGCGAGCTCGGTCGACGCCTGCTCGGCCCAGGGCACGGCGGTGAGACGGTCGAACGTGTCCAGCGCCTCCCGGAGGACGCTGCGTGCCTCGGTCCGACGCCGCGCGCGCCGCAGGTAGGCCCCGTACGCCAGCTGGGTCCGCGCCCGCTCGTACGCGTCGGGGCTCAGCGCGTGCTGCGCCAGCGCCGCCTCGTACCGCTCCTCCGGGTCGATCCCCACCAGGGCGACGGCCCGGTGGGCGCGGGCCTTCGACCAGGGCTGGCCCTTGGCGGCGGCGCGCTGCTCGAAGATCGTCGCCTCGGTGTGGGCGGCGCCGACGTCGCCGACCCGCAGGAGGCACTCCACGAGCTCCGGCGCCGGTGAGAGGTCGGGGTCGTCGATGCCGAGGTGCCGGACCAGCGCCTGCTGGGCGCGGTAGTGGCCGACGGCGTCCTCGTACCGGCCGAGGCCCGCAGCGAGGTCTCCCCACGCGAACGTCAACCACGTGCGCCCGAAGTTCAGCCGGCTGCGCACGCACTGGCGCTCGGCCTCCTCGGCCACCCGCCGCATGTCCTCCTCGCGGCCGCGGCGTGCGAGGAGCCAGGCCAGGCCCGCCTGGGAGATCGCCTCGTCCGTCCGCTGTCCGGACTCCCGCGCGAGCGCGATGGCCTCGCGGTACGCGGCCTCCGCCGACGTCCACCGATCGGTCGCGGCGTCGTCGCGCGCCGCGTGGAAGAGGAGGAACGGCAGCGTCCCCGCGGCCGCCTGCTCGCGGGCGTCGGAGACGACCCTCTCCATCAGCACGCGGGTCTCGCCGGACTCGCGCAACCACATCGGACCGAGGAGCACCCACGCCCGCCACCGCGGGTCGTCGACGAGGTCGCCGGCGCCCGAGGCCGACACGGCGCGCCTGATCCGCTCCGCACCGGCGTCGCCCTCGCCGATGATGACCCGGCCGATCCCCGCGGCCAGCTCGCCGAGGATGCGGCTGCGCGTGTGCTCGGTGCGGTTTTGGTACGCGTCGAGCCGCTCCAGCACCGTACGGACGGCGGCGGCGTCGCCGAGGTAGACGCAGGCGTACACGGCCTCGGCGAGCAGCAGCACCGCCAGGTCCGGGTCGTCGGCCGAGATCGGCTGCGACGCCTCGAGCAGGAGGTCGCGTGCCTCGACGAGCGAGCCGCAGCGTGCGCTCACGACGCCGCGCAGGGCGAGGGCGCGGCGTCGTGCCTGCTCCTCCGGGGCTGCGGCGACCGCGTCGCCGAGCATCTCCAAGGCCCGGTCGGCGAGTCCGCCGAGCCACGCGTGCTCGCCTGCGAGGGTCAGCCGCCGGGCACGCTGCGCCGGGTCGGCGCTGGCGTGCGCGGCGCGCTCACCCCAGCCCGAGGCGACCGCGTACGCGCGTCGGCGCGCGGCCGAGGTGGTGGCGTCGTCGAGGATCGCGGCGGCCTCGGGATCGGGGCCGATCGTGGCCGCAGACACGTGCAGCGCCCTGCGGTCGAGGTCGCGCGCCGGGAGGGCGTCGGCCAGCAGGCGGTGGAGCCGGCGACGCAGGCCGGGCGCGGTGGCCTGGACCAGCGACGCCCGCATCAGCGGGTGGAGGAAGCGGACGCGGTCGGCCTCGACCTCCACGAGCTCGGCCTCCTCCGCCTCGACCAGCCGCGCGAGATCGGTGCCGGCGGCGGTGCAGGCGGCCGCGACGGTCGCCAGGTCGAGGTCGCCGGCGAGCGCGGCGACCGTGAGCGCGGTGCGCGCAGGCGGGCTCAGCATCTCCAGGCGCCCGGTGAACGCCTGCTCGATCAGCCGAGGCACGGGCACCGTGCCGAGGTCGCGCGTCAGGAGGTCGGGGCGGCGGGCCATCTCGAGCGCGGCGAGCGGATTGCCTCCGCTCATCGCGTGCAGCCTGTCGACCTGGGGCGTGGAGAGCCCGCGGGACGCGACCAGCTCGCGGCACTCGTCGTGCGACAGCCCTGCGAGGTCGAGCCGGTCGAGGTCGGCGACGAGCTCGTCCACCCCCTCGCTCGGGCGCGCGGCGAGGACGACCGCGACCGAGTCGGTGAGCAGGCGCCGCGCGGCGAAGAGGATGGCGTCGATCGACGGCCGGTCGAGGTGGTGGAGATCGTCCACGAGCAGCAGGAGCGGCTCCTCCTCGGCCGCACGGCTCACCAGACCGAGGGTGGCCGCCGAGACCGCGAACCGCTCCCCCGGCCCGGCGGTCGCCTCGCCGGCGGGCCTCGCCCCCAGCGCGAGCGCCTGCGACAGCGCCTCGGCCTGCACCTCGGGGAGCGCGTCGAGGTGGCCGAGCACCGGCCGGAGCAGCTGAGCGAGGCCGGCGAAGGGCAGGTCGCGCTCCGGCTCCGCACCGGCGGCCGACAGCACACGCAGCCCCTGGGCGGTCGTACGCGCCTGGTCGAGGAGCGTGGACTTGCCGATCCCCGCCTCGCCGACGACGACGAGGACGCCGCTGGACCCGCGCCGCGCGCCCTCCAGCAGCTCCGCGACCACGGCAGACTCCTGCGCTCGTCCCACGAGCATCCTCCGAGGCTAGTCATCGGCAGGGCTGCGTCGGGGTGGTTTGGAGACCAGGGGGGTCACCTGATGCGACGGCCTGCCGCCCGTTCCTAGCGTGAAGCGCACCGAACAGCTCACCGAGGAGGGTGACATGACTGCACAGATCGACACCGAGCCGATCGACGAAGGCGTCTTGATGTCGTTCGTCTTCCGGGCCGTCGACGAGGTCGGGGCGACGCTCAACGCCGCCCTGGTCGTACTCGGCGACAAGCTCGGCTACTACCGCGCGCTGGCCGACGGCGGCGCGCTCACGCCGTCAGAGCTCGCCACGCGTACGGGCACCGCCGAGCCGTACGCCCGGGAGTGGCTCAACGCGCAGGCCGCCGGACAGTTCGTCCGGTACGAGCCCGACACAGGCCGTTACGTGCTCCCAGCCGAGCACGCCGTCGCGCTGACCGACGAGGAGAGCCCGGCGTTCCTGCCGGGCCTGTTCCAGATCGCGCTCGGCACGGTCGCCGACTCGTCGCACGTCGTGGAGGCCGCGCGTGACGCGGCCGGCATCGGCTGGCACGAGCACAGCACCGACGTCCACCTCGGGTGCGAGCGGTTCTTCCGCCCGAGCTACCTCGCGCACCTGGTCGACGACTGGCTGCCGGCCGCCGGTGCCGCGGACAAGCTGCGCGAGGGTGCGGCGGTCGCCGACATCGGCTGCGGCCACGGCGCCTCGACCATTCTCATGGCCGAGGCCTTCCCGCGCTCCCTGTTCGTCGGGTCGGACTACCACGCGGCGTCGATCGACGTCGCGCGCGAGCGTGCCAAGGAGGCCGGCGTGGCCGACCGGGTCCGGTTCGAGGTGGCGTCCGCCCAGACGCTCGACACGGGCAGGTACGACGTGGTGACGACCTTCGACGCGCTGCACGACATGGGCGACCCGGTCGGCGCCGCGCGGCACGTGCACCAGGTGCTGGCCGACGACGGCGTCTGGATGATCGTCGAGCCGATGGCAGGTGACCGCGTCGAGGACAACCTCAACCCGGTGGGACGGGCGTACTACGGGTTCTCGACCCTGCTGTGCACGCCCGCCTCGCTCTCGCAGGAGGTCGGCCTGGCCCTGGGGACCCAGGCGGGTCCGGCCAAGATCCGCGAGATCACCACGGCGGCAGGGTTCTCCCAGTTCGCCTCGGTGGCCGAGACGCCCTTCCACAGGGTGCTCGCCGTACGGAAGTGATCCACGGCCGGCACGGGTGCCGGCAGACAACGGGGGGCCGTCGCACCCGTCTGCAGAGGCAGACTGGGTGCGACGGCTGCGAAGGAGAGGCGAGGATGCGTGCCAGACAGCCCGACGACCGCGGCACGGTCGTACGCGAAGGGGTCGCGATCGCGTACGAGGTGTTCGGGGACGCGCCGCGCACGATCCTCTTGATGCCGACCTGGTCGATCATCCCCTCGCTGACCTGGAAGGCACTGGTCCCCTCGTTGGCGCGGCACTTCCGCGTCGTCACCTTCGACGGCCGCGGCAGCGGCGGCTCGGACCGCCCCGTCGGTTCGGCGGCCTACGACGACGAGGAGTACGTCGCCGACGCGCGCGCCGTCCTGGCGCGGGTGCGCCGCGGCCGCGAGCCCGACCCCGTGCTCGTGGTCGGCCTCTCGTGCGGCGTGGCCTGGTCGCTCGCGCTCGCGCTCGAGGCGCCCGAAGAGGTGGCCGGCGTGGTGGCGATCAGTCCCGCGCTGGGGCTCGTGCCGGGGATCGCCGCGCGCGAGAGGCATGCCTTCCTGGACGAGCCGACGGACGCAGTCGAGGAGCCCACAGGGTGGCGCACCTTCAACCGGCACCACTGGCTGCACGGCGACTACGACGCGTTCCTCCGGTTCTTCTTCGCACAGATGGTGAGCGAGCCGCACTCGACCAAGCAGATCGAGGACTGCGTCGCGTGGGGCCACGAGATCGGGCCGGAGCGGCTCGTCGACACCGAGCTCGCCCGCACGGTCTGCCGCAGCCCCGGGTTCGCCCGGCGCGTGGTGCAGACCGACGTCCCGGTGCTCGTGATCCACGGCGACGACGACCGCGTGCGACCGTACGCCGAGGGTGTCGCGCTCGCCGAGGCCACGGGCGGGTCGCTGCTCACGATCGCCGGCGGCGGTCACGCGCCGCACGCCCGGGAGCCCGTGGTGGTGGGCCGCGCGATCCGCGAGTTCGCGGGGCGGCTGTGGCCCGAGACCGCCGAGCGCCGTACGTGGACGCGAGGGCGTCGGCGCCCCCGCCGAGCCTTGTACCTGACCTCGCCGATCGGCCTCGGCCACGTCCGTCGCGACCTCGCGATCGCCGACGCGCTGCGCAAGCACCACCCCGACCTGCAGATCGACTGGCTGACGCAGGAGCCCGCGACCGCGGTGCTCGCCCGCGCCGGCGAGCACGTGCACCCGGCCTCGGCGTTCCTCGCGAGCGAGTGCGCGCACGTCGAGGACGAGGCCGCCGAGCACGACCTCCACGCGTTCCAGGCGATCCGGCGCATGGACGAGATCCTCGTCGCCAACTTCGGCGTGTTCGACGACCTCGTCCGCGAGGAGCCGTACGACCTCGTCATCGGTGACGAGGCGTGGGACGTCGACCACTACCTGCACGAGAACCCCGAGCTGAAGAGGTTCGCGTTCGCGTGGCTCACCGACTTCGTCGGCTGGATCCCGATGGCCGACGGCGGGCCGGAGGAGGCGGCGCTCACCGCCGACTACAACGCCGAGATGCTCGAGCAGCGGGCGCGCTTCGGGCGGGTGCGCGACCGGTCGGTGTTCGTCGGCAACCCGGCCGACGTGGTGGACGAGCCGTTCGGGCCCGGCCTGCCGAGGATCCGGGAGTGGACCGAGGAGAACTTCGCATTCTCGGGCTACGTCACCGGGTTCGACCCGCTCGGGGAGGCCGACCGGGTCGCCGTACGAAGGTCGCTCGGGCTCGGGCCCGACGACCTCCTGTGCGTCGTCACCGTCGGCGGGTCCGGCGTCGGTGAGGCGCTCCTGCACCGGCTGCTCGACGCGGTGCCGCTGATCCGGCGCGCAGAGCCCCGGATGACGTTCCTCGTCGTCACCGGCCCACGGATCGACCCGCGCACGCTGCCGCGGCGTCGGGGCGTGCGTCTGCGGGGGTTCGTGCCCGACCTGCACCGGACGCTCGGTGCGGCCGACGTCGCCCTCGTCCAGGGCGGGCTGACGACGTGCATGGAGCTGACGGCCCAGCGCGTCCCGTTCGTCTACGTCCCGCTGCGCCACCACTTCGAGCAGAACGTCCACGTGCCGCACCGGCTCGCGCAGTACGGAGCCGGGCACCGGCTCACGTACGAGGAGGCTCGTGACCCTGACGCGCTCGCGAGCGCCCTGCTCGCCGTGACCGGCCGGACGCCCGACACGAGACCCGTCGAGACCGACGGCGCCGACCGCGCAGCGGCGCTGCTCGCCGACCTGCTCTGACCTGGCTGTGACCGGTACGGGTCCTCGCCGCAGCTCGCGCGGCGAGGACCCGTACGGTCAGCAGCAGACGATCATCCGAAGGAGGCGCTGGGCGCGAAGCCCGCGGCACCTTCCGCGATCGCCACGATCTCGCACTCCTCGATGAGCTCCGGGCCGCGGCCGATGATCTGCGAACCGGGAGCCGTCTCCGCGGTGGCGGTGAACGACTCCTGGAACGCGGCCCGCTCGGCATCGTCGGCAAAGACGTACACGCCCTCGAACCAGGCGCCTTCACGTGCGCGCCAGGTCTTGAACGCGAGGCCGTCCTTGCCCGCGAATCGCTCGTACGAGGTGTCCCGGACGTACTCCTTCAACCGGTCGAGCGTGCCGACGGGGGCGTCACGCAGCGACCAGCGGACGGTCAGGCCGGGGTGCGAGGCCACTCAGACAGCCTTCAGGGCGTCACCGAGGTCGGAGGCCTCATCGTTGGTGAGCTCGACGACGAGGCGCCCACCACCCTCGAGCGGGACCCGCATCACGATGCAGCGTCCCTCCTTGGTGACCTCCAGCGGGCCGTCCCCGGTCCGAGGCTTCATGGCCGCCATGCGTTCCCCTCTCCTTCGTGCGCAGCGCCGACGCGTGCACCTTGAGTGGCCCTATTATCGCGCACGCCCGCGTCATCAGTGAATGCGGCAGACTGACGCCATGACTGAACCCGGCACTTCCGTCACGTACGACCTCTCCGACGCGGTCGCGACGATCACCCTCTCGCGCCCCGAATCGCTCAACAGCTTCGACACCGTCACCAAGGTCGCCTTCCGCGACGCCCTGCAGGAGGCGGCCGCCGACGACGCCGTCCGGTGCGTCGTGGTGACCGGATCGGGCCGCGCGTTCAGTGCGGGCCAGGACCTCAAGGAGCACATCGAGGCGTTGCGAAGCGAGGAGTCGTCGCTGGGCAGCACCGTCGAGGAGCACTTCAACCCGATGGTGCTGGCGATCACGCAGATGCCGAAGCCGGTGATCGCCGCGGTCAACGGCATCGCCGCCGGCGCAGGGGCGTCGCTCGCGTTCGCGGCCGACTTCCGCATCCTCGCCTCCTCGGCAGGGTTCAACCTCGCGTTCGCCGGGATCGCCCTCTCCGCCGACACGGGTGCCTCCTGGACGCTCCAGCGGCTCGTCGGTCTGCCCAAGGCGACCGAGCTGCTGATGCTCCCGCGCACCGTCGGCGCCGAGGAGGCCGCCCAGCTCGGCCTGGCCACGAAGGTCGTCCCCGACGACGAGCTGGCCGCGACGGTGCGTGAGCTCGCGACCCGGCTGGCGTCGGGTCCGACCATCGCGTACGCCTCGCTGAAGCGCGCCCTCGCGTTCTCCGCCACCCACTCGCTGCCGGAGTCGCTCACCAACGAGGGGCGGCTGATGTCGCTGACCGGGGCGACCGCCGACCACCGGGCGGCCGTGGAGGCGTTCGTCGCCAAGGAGAAGCCGACCTTCGTCGGCAAGTGACTCCTCGCGCCGGGGACCTCAGACGCGTCGGCCGCCGAGGGCCTTGAGGAGGCCGTGCGGTGCGGTCCGCGTCAGATAGGCCCGCGACGGGCGGCGGCCGAGCTCGACCGTGACCAGCTGTCCGTCGAGACGGTGGTTGAACCACTGCGAGAGGGTGCCGTGGCATCCGGAGCCGCACGAGAAGGAGCGCTTCGGCAGCTTCAAGTGCCTGGCCAGGCGGCGGGCGAGCGGGCGGTTGCCGGTGCCGCTCGTGTCGATCCCGTACAGCGGCTGGTGGAACGAGACGACCTGGTCGGGGGCGACGCGACGCAGAAAGCGCATCATCGCCTTCGTCTCCGGCTCGGAGGCGGCGCGCGGCCCGGACCAGGTCGTCCCCCGCTTCGAGCGTTTCCACTTGCGCGGGAAGTTCCGGTTGAGGTCGACGCCGCGGGCGTTGCGGCGGGCCTTGCGAGCGACCCCGTCCGGGTTGGCGTTCGGCACGATCCAGAGGTCGAGCCCCTCGATCGGCCGGCCGTCGCGCAGCGTCCGCAGGATGACCTGGGGCTTGCGCTCATCCCCGTGCATCGCCGCGATGACCACCGCCGAGCGGCGCGCGCCGGGGTCGCCGAGGCGGTAGGCCACCAGGTCACGGCCCCGGCGCGACTGCCCGAAGACCACGCGCTCGACCACCGCCGGCCGTGCATCGGCACGCGCCGACGTCTCGGCCGCCCCGGAGGGAGCCGCGACCGCCGGGCCGACGAGGACGGCGGCAGGGAGCGTGGCGAAGGCGACACCGAGCCGGAGGACGCGCGAAGGGACTGACATGCGCCCGATCTTCGCTCAGGCAGCGCCTGTCTGCACGTGGCAGCCGGCCAGGTGGTCGTCGACCATGCCGGTCGCCTGCATCAAGGCGTACGCCGTGGTCGGCCCGACGAACACGAACCCGTGGCGCTTGAGAGCGGCGGCCAGCGCCTTCGACTCCGGGGTGACGGCAGGCACCTCGGCGGACGTCGCCGGACGGGGACGCGCCGGGGGCGCGAACGACCACACGAGCTCGGCGAACCGCCCGTCGAGGGCGCGCACGGCGGCGGCGTTCGCGATCGTCGCCTCGACCTTCGTGCGGTTGCGGATGATGCCGGCGTCGCTGAGCAGCTCGGCGACCCGCGCCCCGTCGTACGCGGCGACGACCTCGGGGTCGAACCCCGCGAAGACCTCGCGGAAGCGCGGCCGCTTGCGCAAGACGATCGCCCACGACAGCCCCGACTGGAACGCCTCGAGGGTCAGCCGCTCGAACAGCCCGCGCTCGTCGCGGACAGGCCGCCCCCACTCCGCGTCGTGGTAGGTCCGCATCTCGTCCGACGACTCGGCCCAGGGGCAGCGCGCGAGACCGTCGGCGCCGACCACCGCCTCACTCACCGGCGCTCTCCTCGTCCGAGACCTCGGCGGCCTTCTCGCGGGCCTCGGCGTCGGCCTCCAGGCGTGCGAGCAGGGCGTCGACCTCGTCGCGGGCGTACCCCCGCCACGCCACGGTGAACCGGACGGCACGCAGGTCCTGGGCCGTCAGCTCACCATCGGCCGGCACCAGCACGTCGCGCCGCGTCGACACCGGTGGCGCGAGCGCCCCGACCCGCCCGGCCACCACGGTGACGGCGGCACCGACGACGAGCGCACCCACGACGACTCCGATCCAGATCACGCCTACGATCGTGCCATGGAGCTCCGACTGCGCGACCGCGTGTTCGCGCCCGGGGCGCACGCGGTCATGGCGATCGTGAACCGTACCCCCGACTCCTTCTACGACCGAGGCCGCACCTACGCGTTCGACGACGCGCTCGCCTACCTCGACGCCGTCGTCGCCGACGGGGCCGACATCGTCGACGTGGGCGGGGTGAAGGCCGGGTACGGCGAGGCGGTCGATGCCGCCGAGGAGCTGCGCCGCACGGCGGACTTCGTCGAGGCCGCCCGCGCCCGCTACCCCGAGCTCGTGCTCAGCGTGGACACCTGGCGCAGCGAGGTCGCCGACGTGCTGTGCGCGCGGGGCGCCGACCTGGTGAACGACACGTGGGCCGGCCACGACCCCGAGCTGGTCGACGTCGCGGCGCAGCACGGAGCCGGCATCGTCTGCAGCCACACCGGCGGCCTCAGCCCGCGGACGGACCCCTTCCGGCCCGCCTACGACGACGTGGTCGCGGACGTGGTCGCGCGCACCACCGCCCTGGCAGAGCGCGCGGTGGAGGCAGGCGTCGCGCCGGAGGGCGTCCTGCTCGACCCCACGCACGACTTCGGCAAGAACACCCGCCACTCGCTGCTCCTCACCCGCCGGATCGGGGAGCTCGTCGCGACGGGCTGGCCGGTGATGGTGGCGCTGTCGCGCAAGGACTTCGTCGGCGAGACGCTCGACGTCGACCGCGACGACCGGTTGCCCGGCACCCTCGCCGCCACCGCCTGGTCAGCGGCCGCGGGCGTGCGGGTGTTCCGGACGCACGACGTGACGGCGACGCGCCAGTGCCTCGACATGGTCGCGTCGATCACCGGGACGCGTCAGCCGGCCGTGTCCCGGAGAGGCCTGGCGTAGGCCGACACCTCGCCGATGAACACCTCGTAGACCTCGCGCGCCTTGACGCTGTCGCGGTCGACGAGCCACGTCAGCACCACGCCGTCGTTGATGACCACCAGCATGCGGGCGAGCACGTCGAGCGGCACCGTCCACTCGATCTCGCACACCTCGGCGACCCGCTCGAGGACGCGCTGCGCCGTCTCCTGGTAGGTCGCGTACTGCCACCGGGCCAGGTCGTTGAAGCCCGCGTGACGCAGCGCGTGCGCCGCGACCTCGAACGTGAGCAGGTGGCCGTCGGGGTCGCCCTCGACCGAGCTCCACAGCTGGGTGAAGCTCTTCTCGAGCAACGAGCTGACGTCGTGGTCGCCGGAGACCGCCACGTCGGTCACCGTGTCGATGTACTGGTCGGCCATCCGCGAGATCATCGCCCGCAGCAGTTCCTCCATCGAGGAGAACACGTAGTGGACGATCCCGGGCGTCGCTCCGGCCTCGGCGGCGACCGTACGGGTGCTCACGGCGCCGACCCCGTCGCGCTTGGCGACCACGAGCGCAGCCTCGATGAGCTGTTCACGTCGCTGTTGCGAGGAGACGCGCACGTGTTCTCCGTCCGTTCGGCTGTCCCGGCAATTCTGCCGTACGGCAGGCTCGCCGGGGGCACGGCGCGCCCGGCGTGCCCGTCGGCGCAGGCGCCGTCAGGCCCCGTGGAACTGCGCGACAACCTCGTCGACGTCGTCGGTGACGATCAACCGGTCGACGTCCTGGGCGACGATCGCCTGCTCCTCGAGCACGGAGTCGTGGAGCCAGTCGAGCAGCCCGTTCCAGTACGACGACCCGAAGAGGACCACGGGGAACTCCGTGACCTTGCGGGTCTGAGCCAGCGTCAACGCCTCGAACAGCTCGTCGAGGGTCCCGTAGCCGCCGGGGAAGACCACGAACCCCTGGGCGTACTTCACGAACATCGTCTTGCGGGCGAAGAAGTAGCGGAAGTTGACCCCGAGGTCGACCCACCGGTTCATCCTCTCCTCGAACGGCAGCTCGATGCCGAGGCCGACGGAGACGCCGCCGCCCTCGCAAGCCCCGCGGTTCGCCGCCTCCATGATCCCCGGCCCGCCACCGGTGATCACGCCGATCCCGGCCTCGGCGAAGCGGTGCCCGACCTCACGAGCCGCCTCGTACCAGCGCGTCCCTGGTCCCATGCGCGCCGACCCGAACACGCTCACCGCGGGACCGAGCTCCGAAAGCGCGCCGAAGCCCTCGACGAACTCGGCCTGGATCCGCATCACCCGCCACGGGTCCGTGTGGACCCAGTCGCCGGGGCCGCGGGAGTCGAGAAGTCGTTGGTCGGTGGTGGTCGGCGGGATCTGTCCTCGCCGCAGGACCACCGGACCCCGGATCCGCTCGTCCTCCTCGGCCTCGCCCACCGGCGGAGCCCCACCCGGCCAGTCGTTGCTCATCCCTGTCCTCCTTCGCCGCCCAACCATGCCTGGAGACGCTGCTCGACGTCGCGCAGCTGCGCCACCGGGACCCGCTCGTCCTGCTTGTGGGCCAGCAAGGGGTCGCCGGGCCCGAAGTTCACCGCCGGGACGCCCAGCGACGTGAACTGGGCGACGTCGGTCCAGCCGAACTTGGGGTTGACCTTGCCGCCCATCGCCTCCACGAAGGCGGCTGCCGCGGGCCGGTCGAGCCCGGGCATCGCGCCTGGGGCGCTGTCGGTCACCACCACCTCGTACCCCTCGAAGAGGCCGCGGAGGTACGCCAACGCCTCCTCCTCCGTACGGTCCGGCGCGAAGCGGTAGTTCACGCTCAGGCGGGCCTCGTCGGGCACCACGTTCGAGGCGACACCGCCGCTGACGCCGACCGCGTTGACGCCCTCGCGGTAGGTGAGACCGTCGATGACCGGCGTACGGGCCTGGTGCTCGGCGAGCCGCTGCAGGAGGGGCGCGAGGCGGTGGACGGCGTTGTCGCCCATCCACGAGCGTGCGGCGTGAGCGCGCTCGCCGCGCGTGACGACGTCGACGCGCAAGGACCCCTGGCACCCCGCCTCGATCACCGCGTTCGAGGGCTCCATGAGGATCGCGAAGTCGCCGGCGAGCAGCTCGGGACGCTCTCTGGCCAGTCGCCCGAGCCCGTTGGCCGAGGCCTCGATCTCCTCGGCCTCGTAGAACACGTACGTCACGTCGCGCACGGGAGCCGGGACGTGTGCGGCGGCACGGAGGGCGACGGCGACGCCGCCCTTCATGTCGCACGAGCCCAGTCCCCACAGGTCGTCCCCGTCGAGCCGCGAGGGGAGGTTGTCGTTCGCCGGCACGGTGTCGAGGTGCCCCGCGATCACCACCCGGCTGTCGCGGCCGAGTTGCGTACGGGCGACGAGCGTGTGACCGTCACGGACGACCTCGAGGTGCGGCAGCGCGCGCAGCGTCGCCTCGACGGCGTCGGCGACCGCCTTCTCCTGCCGGCTCTCGGACGGGATGTCGACGAGGGCGGCGGTGAGGGCGACGACGTCCGCGTCGAGGTCGAGCGAGCTCATGACGCCCATCCCATCACGCCTGCGGACGCGCGAGAGCGTCGGCCACCACCGTGAGGTCGGCGACGAGGGCGTCGAAGTCGGTCTCCCGCTCGCGCGAGCGGAGCACCGCTGACGGGTGGACCGTCGCCAGCGCCCACCGCGGGACGGGAGAGCGGCTGCTGACGACGCCCGGCCAGTCCTGCGGCCAGTCCTCCAGCCGTCCACGCCGCTCGGTCAGGCGGAAGTCCATGCCGAGCACGGCGTGCGCCGCCGTCGCCCCGAGCAGCACGACCCCCTCAGGGCGGGTGACCTTCAGCTCCGCGACGAGCCACGGCCGGCACGCGACGACGTGGCCCGCCGAGGGCGTCTTGTGGATGCGGCGCTTGCCACGGGCGTCGCGCTCGAACCGGAAGTGCTTGACCGCGTTGGTGAGGTATGCCGTCTCCGTGGAGACACCGGCGGCGTCGAGCGCCTGGTGGAGGAGCCGTCCCGCCGGGCCCACGAACGGCTCGCCCTCCCGGTCCTCGACGTCGCCGGGCTGCTCCCCCACGAGCACCAGACGGGCTCGCGCCGGGCCGTCGCCCATCACGACCTGGGTCGCGTCGCGGTAGAGGTCGCACCCCTCGCATCCTCGTGCCGCCGCGTGCAGGCTGCGCCGCGACGGGCGGGACGGCACGTACGCGCCCGCCCCGGGATACGAAGGGCGCGGCGTCACGTCTGCTCCGCGAACACGCAGAACTCGTTGCCCTCCGGATCGGCCATCACGGTCCACGCCACCACGTCGTCGGGCTCACGGAGCACCCGCGCTCCTCGCCGTACGAGGTCCTCGACCGCACCCGGTCCGCCGGTGACGTCCCAGTGGATGCGGTTCTTGACCGTCTTGGGCTCCGGCACGTCGGCGAACACCAGTGCCTCGAAGGGCGCGCCAGGCGGGACGACCCAGCTGAACCCGCGACCCTCGTCGTGGACCTCGACGCCGAGGACGTCCGCCCACCACTGGGTGATCGTCTCGTGGTCGGCCGCGTCCACGGCGACCTCGTACAGCCGGTACGGCTCGGGGTGGGCCGCCCACCAGTCGTCGTCGCGCTCGAAGATGCACAGCTCGCCGCCGCCCTCCGCGTCGCCCATCACCGTCCACGGGGTGTCCCACCCCGGCAGCCGGACGGCCCCCATCGCCTCGTACTCGGCGACCGAGCGGCCGTGCACGTCGAAGTGGACGCGCTGCTTGACCGTCCTCGGCTCGGGGACGGCGTTGATCCACACCCGGTGCTCGGGGGTCGGACCGCGCAGCACCGCGTCACCGTCAGGCAGCTCCTCGGCACGGAGCCCGAGCGCCGCTGCCCAGAAGGCGGTCGCCACCGGCACGTCGTTCACGTCGATGCACAGGTCTTTGAACCGGACGTCAGCCATCTCCGCACCCTAGGCCACGGGAGGCCCTGGGACCGCTCGATAACCTGGGCCGCATGACCTCCTCCCCGCAGCCCGCCTGGGCGTACGGCATCGCCACGCTCACCGAGGACGGCACGGTCCTCGACGTCTGGTACCCCAACCCCGCGCTCGGCGCCTTCGACGGCACCGCCGAGCCGAGCGGCCTGACCGCCCTCGAGGGTGAGGACGAGGTCCGCCGGGTCCGTCGTACGGTCGTCCGCACCGAGATCGGCGACCTCGCGACGCCGCCCGTCGACGCGTACGACGTCTACCTGCGGCTGCACCTGCTGTCGCACCGCCTCGTCCGCCCTCACGGCGCGAACCTCGACGGCCAGTTCGGCCTGCTCGCCAACGTCGTGTGGACGTCGATCGGTCCGTGCGCCGTCGAGGGCTTCGAGGAGACGCGGCTGCGGGCGCGCGCGGCGGGTCTCAACGTGGCCGTCACGAGCGTCGACAAGTTCCCTCGGATGACCGACTACGTGCTGCCGTCGGGCGTGCGCATCGGGGACGCCGACCGCGTCCGCCTCGGAGCGCACCTCGCCGAGGGCACGACTGTGATGCACGAGGGTTTCGTCAACTTCAACGCGGGCACGCTCGGGCACGCGATGATCGAGGGCCGCATCAGCGCCGGGGTCGTCGTGGGTGACGGCACCGACGTCGGCGGGGGCGCCTCGATCATGGGCACGCTCTCCGGTGGGGGCAAGCAGGTGATCAGCCTCGGCGAGAACTGCCTGCTCGGCGCCAACGCCGGCATCGGCATCTCGCTCGGCGACGACTGCGTCGTGGCGGCCGGCTGCTACGTCACCGCGGGGTCCAAGGTGACGCTGCCCGACGGCTCGGTGGTGAAGGCAGCCGAGCTCTCCGGGCACGACAACCTCCTCTTCCTCACCAACTCCGAGACGGGCCGACTCGAGGCGCGCCCGCGCCACGGCAGCGGCATCACGCTCAACGCCGCGCTCCACGCGAACTGAGCGCCGTGGACGCCACCTCACAGCGCTCCGGGCGCGGCGGGGTCGTCCTCCTGGTGCTCGTGCTCCTGGTCGGGCTCGTGGCGGCGGGGATCGTCGTGCTCGCACGCAGCGGTTTCGTCCCGCAGCTGCGTGGTGAGGAGTGCACGGTCGAGGTCGACGGCACGTACGCCACGCTCGACCTCGAGCAGGCCGAGCACGCGTCGCTGATGGCCGCGATCGCAAAGCGTCGCGGACTGCCCGCCAGGGCGGTGACGATCGCGGTCGCGACCGCCTACCAAGAGTCGAAGATGCGCAACATCGACTACGGCGACCGCGACTCCCTCGGGCTCTTCCAGCAGCGACCCTCGCAGGGCTGGGGCACGCCGGAGCAGATCATGGAGCCGCGCTACGCGATCAACCGCTTCTACGACGGCCTCGAGAAGATCGACGGCTACCGCACGATGTCGATCACCGAGGCGGCCCAGGCGGTGCAGCGCTCCGGCTTCCCGGAGGCGTACGCCGACCACGAGGCGTACGGGCGCGCGATCGCGTCGGCGCTCACCGGCAACTCCCCCGGCGCGTTCAGCTGCGTCGTCGACCCCGCGGACGAGACTCCGGCGGCGCTGGGCGAGAACGGGCTGACCGCCGCGGCCGAGGCCGTACGCGTCGACGTCCGGCGCGCGTTCGGACGGCTGCCCACCGGCGGGTACGCCCCGGAGGGCGTGAGCACGGGGCACTCGGCAGGCTCGAAGCACTACGAGGGACGGGCGGTCGACATCTTCTTCCGCCCGGTGAACGCCGAGTCGAAGAAGCAGGGCTGGGCGCTCGCGCAGTACCTGGTCGCCAACGCCAAGCGGCTCGGTGTGGCGACCGTCATCTACGACGCGAAGATCTGGACGGCGCGGCGCGCACCGCAGGGCTGGCGGGACTACTCCCCGCCGGCGCGCGGCGGCGACCGGGCGGTCCTCGAGCACCGCGACCACGTCCACGTCGACGTGTCGTGAGCCGGACGTCATACGAATCGTGGGCGCAGACCCTCGATTCGTATGACGTCCGGGCTGAGGCGTCAGGCGACCGGCTGCTGGGTGAGGACCTTGAAGCTGTACGCGGTCGCGATCAGCGTGATCGGGACCGTGACGAGCAGGCCGATGCCGCACAGGCAGGCGCCCACGATGTTGATGCCGATGAGCGCGAGCGCGAGCAGGAACACCGGGCCGAGGTTGTTGCCGACCAGGCGGAAGCTGGCCTGCAGGGCCTCGAACGGGCTCATCCCCCGGTCGAGCACGAACCACAGGGTGTACCAGGCGAAGAACGTGAAGATGATGCCCGGCAGGACGCACAGCAAAATGCCGACGAACGTGAGCACACCGAGAAGCAGCAGCGTCAGGATGACGGTGCCAGCCCGGTCGCCCCACTTGAAGAAGTCGCCGAACGACGGCTTGTTGCCCGTCGTCTCCTGCAGACCGCCACGGGTCTGCGCGGCCTGCATGAGCCACGACAGGATCGTGCTCGCGATGCCGACGATCACGCCGAGGATGCTCAGGCCGGTCGCCAGGGTGTACCCGTTGTCGTCCCAGGCGTCCGAGCTCGAGTAGTCGAACCCGTTGCCGATGCCGCTCAGCACGGCCTGGATCAGGACGAAGACGAGGGTGACCAGCACCCACACGCCCCAGTTCGCGCGGAACTTGTCCCAGCCGTACGAGATCGCCTGGCCGACGTTCAGCTGCTGGGGCGTCGCGCCGTAGCCGCCTCCACCGGGAGGCGGACCATAACCACCCCCACCGGGAGGTGGACCATAACCACCCCCACCGGGAGGCGGACCATAACCACCCCCACCGGGAGGTGGACCGTACCCGCCCCCACCGGGAGGCGGGCCGTAGCCACCCCCACCGGGAGGCGGGCCGTAGCCACCCTCCCCAGGCGGGCCCTGCGAAGGCGGGGTGGGCGGGTCGTACGGGGGCGGACCGCTCGGCGGCTCGTTGCCAGGTGTCTGATCACCTGGAGGCTGCTGCTGGTCGCTCATGGGGCCGTCTCCTCTGTATCTGTCTGGGAGCGCGTGAAGGCGCTCGACACTTCGGAGGCTAGCCACTCAGAGGTCCCCCCGCTCGCTTTGTGCCAGCGGTCGTCGTTGGCGAGTCGCGCGGGTCGCGGTCAGGGGGTCGTCAGCGCCACGCCGCCAGGCGGTCGACGGCAGCAGCGACCCGCTCGTCGGTGGCAGTGAAGCCGATGCGGACGTGCTCCGATCCCGCTGCCCCGTAGAAGTCGCCGGGGGCCACCAGCACGCCGATCTCGGCCAGCGCGGACACCGTCTGGCGAGCCGGCTCGCCCCGCGTCGCCCAGAGGTAGAGCGACGCCTCGGAGTGGTCGATGCGGAACCCGGCACGCTCGAGCGCGTCACGCAGCTGCGCGCGGCGCCTGGCGTACACCGCGTGCTGCGCGTCGGCGTGCGCGTCGTCGTCGAGCGCGGCACGCATGGCGTCCTGGACGGGCTGGGGGACGATGAGCCCGAGGTTCTTGCGGACCTCGAGCAGCTCCTGCACGATCGCGGGGTCGCCGGCGACGAACGCCGCGCGGTAGCCGGCGAGGTTGGAGCGCTTCGACAGCGAGTGGACGGCGAGGATGCCCTCGTGGGAGCCGTCGCTGACGTCAGGGTGGAGGACGGAGAGCGGCTCGCTCTCCCAGGCGCACTCGAGATAGCACTCGTCGGAGACCAGCAGCACCCCGCGCTCGCGGGCCCACTGGACGGTCTTGCGCAGGTGGTCCACGCCGAGCACGCGCCCCGAGGGGTTGGACGGCGAGTTGATCCACATCAGCGCCGGCGACTGCGGGCCGAGCGCCACCGTCGAGTCGGAGACCACCACGTCGCAGCCGGCGAGGCGGGCACCGACCTCGTACGTCGGGTACGCCAGCTCAGGGAAGACGACGGTGTCTCCAGGGCCCAGACCGAGGTGCAGGGCCATCGAGCCGATGAGCTCCTTCGACCCGATCGCCGGGAGGACTCCGTCGAGCCCGAGCCCGTCGACCCCGTGACGACGGGCGAGCCAGTCCACGGCGGCCTGGCGCAGTGCCGGGGTGCCGACGGTCTGCGGGTAGCCAGGCGCGTTCGAGGCCGAGGCGAGGGCCTCTCGGGCGACGGCCGGCGTGTCGTCGACGGGCGTGCCGATGGACAGGTCGACGATGCCGTCCGGGTGCGAGGCCGCACGTGCCTTCGCCTCCGCCAGCGAGTCCCAGGGGAAGTCCGGGAGCCGCCGCGACACCGAGCGCGCCGCCAACCGCTCGGCAGCGCTCACCGGAGCCAGCGGGCTCGGGTCCGGCATCAGTCCTGGTTCTGCGGGGGCAGAGCAGCGATCATCGGGTGGTCCTTGTCGATCGGACCCATCTTCGCTGCACCGCCGGGCGAGCCCAGGTCGTCGAAGAAGTCGACGTTGGCGGTGTAGTAGTCCTTCCACTCCTCCGGGGTGTCGTCCTCGTAGAAGATGGCTTCGACGGGGCACACCGGCTCACAGGCGCCGCAGTCGACGCACTCGTCGGGGTGGATGTAGAGCATTCGCTTGCCTTCGTAGATGCAATCCACCGGGCACTCGTCGACGCAGGCACGGTCCTTCAAGTCCACGCACGGCTGAGCGATGACATACGTCACGAGGGGTCCACTCCTTCGATCGACCTTTTCAGAACTAGTATCACCCTCTCGCTGGAGGGCTTCGTCGTGAGGTCCACCTAACAGACGAAACACCGTTCCAATTTCAGGCAGGAGCCCTCTCTTGAGCCGTTTCGACGACCTCGTCGGCAAGCGCGTCGTCATCCGGTCGACCGTTCCCGGAGAGCGCGGGCCGAGCGGCGGGCCCGCGCTCACCGACGTCATCGGCCGGCTGCTCGCGCACGACGGCACGACGTTGCGGCTCGAACGACGCGACGGCTCCGAGGTCGAGGTCGCGGTGTCCACCGTCGTCGCCGCCAAGGCGGTCCCCGAAGGCCGCGCACGCGTCCGTACGCGCCCGGCGCTCGACTACTCCCCTGAGGAGCTCGCGCGGATCTGCACCCGTGGCTGGCCGCCTCGGACCCTCGAGATGCTCGGCGAGTGGACCTTGCGCGCCTCCGGCGGCTTCACCGGGCGTGCGAACTCGGCAGGGGTGCACGGCGACCCAGGGACGGACTTCCCCGAAGCGCTGGCGCGCATCGAGGCCTTCTACGCCGCTCACGGGCTTGCACCGAAGGCGCAGGTCATCGACGACACCGTCTGGGCAGGACGGTTCGCCGAGGCGGGCTGGCGCGGGATCGGCGGCACCCACGACCACGCCGTCGTGCAGGTGGCCGACCTCGACGTGGTCCTCACGGCTCCGCGCGCGCCGGAGTCGCCGGCCGAGGTGCGCCTCGCCCCCACGCTGAGCGACACCTGGCTCACGGCCGCCGAGCGCGACGCGAGCGGGTACGACGCCGACGACGTCCGCCACGTGCTCGCGTCGCCGCGGCTCGTGGTCTTCGCGTCGGTCGAGGGCGACCAGGGCATCGAGGCCGTGGCGCGGATGGTCGTCACCGGCGAGTGGGCGGGGCTCTCCAGCGTCCACACCAGCACGTACGCACGCCGGCGCGGCCACGCCGGTCGCCTGCTGGAAGCGTGCGCGACGTGGGCCCGCGACGAGGGCGCCGACAAGGTCTACCTGCAGACGATGCGGCACAACGCCCCCGCGCTCGCGCTCTACGCGAGGTACGGATTCGTCACGCACCACTCGTACCGGTACGTGACGCCGACGGGCTGACTCAGTCGCCCTTGCCGTCCTTCGGCGCCGGCTGGCACTTGACGTTGTCGGCGGCGTTGTAGCGGGCCGTGATCGTCTCGCGCTTGACCACCTTGCCGTCCTTCTTGAAGGTCCGGTAGACGTCGACGTCGAACCCGGCGACACCGGCCTGCGGCACGCACTTGTCGGAGGCGTCGTAGCGCGTCGCGGGCGAGCGGGCGTTGCGCCGCGAGGACAACCCGGCGCTGATGTCCCACTTCTTCGTGCCCCACATCACGACGTTCATCGAGCCCTGACGACCCGGCGTGCTGCGGTTGACCCACGCCTGGATCAAGATGCCGTGGTCGGTGGTGTTCTTGAACTTCAGGTCGACGCTCGGCCACGCGACGGTCGCCTCGCGCCCCACCGGGTAGCGGCTGATGTAGAAGCTGTGCGGCTTGTGGGTCACGTCCTCCAGACCGGCGAAGAACCCCGCGTTGTAGAGCGTGGTCGCGACCTGGGAGACACCGCCGCCGAGATCCTCCCGGAACACGCCGTTGCTGATCATCGTGCCCGTCGTGAACCCGTTGGCCACCGTCCGCTCGCCGACCGTCTCGTTGAAGCTGAAGGTCTCTCCCGGCTCCAGGATCGTGCCGTTGACCAGCTGCGCGGCGCGACCCTGGTTGACGTTGCGGTACTCGGCGTACGGGAAGTTGGTCGTGAAGGAGCTGACCTTCTCGACGATCCCGAGCTTCTGGACGTCCTTCGTGGTGACGTCCGGCTCCTTCTTCTTCGGCTCGACCTCGAGCGTGCGCTCGTCCCCGGACTTCGTCAGGACCGGGACGATCTTGGTGGCCACCTCGGAGGGCACCACCCCGACGCCCGACTTCCCCGGGACGACCACGGGCTTGCCGCTGCGGATCACGACCGTCGCGTCCTTGGCCGGCGTGCCGATCTCCTTGGTCGCCTCGGACAGGGGCTCCGCGAGCTTCTTGGGATCCACCACCGGCGCGAGCTCCCCGTCCTCGACCTGCACCGACAGCGCGGGTGCGAAGTCCTCGGGCTCCAGATCGGCGGTCTTGTCACCGGCGACGATCGTCACGGGAGCCGAGATCGCCGGCTCGGCGATCTCGGAGACCGCGGCCGCGATCTCGTCGCTGCTGACCGAGGGCTCGACCGGGTCGACCGGGAGCTTCAGGTCCGTGTGCTTCAGCGGGTAGGAGTCGCGTACGAGGGCCGCGGTGGCCTCCTGGTCGACGGCGCGGCCGGCCTTCGGCTCCGACACCTCGGGCTTGGCGTCCGGGAAGTCGATGCGCCCCTCGGCGACCTCGCGGTCGGTGTCGTCGGCGATCGACGCGACGGCCGACGACAGCGTGCTCTCGTCGACGTCCAGCGCGACCGGGTAGGCCTCCTCCCCGAGGAGGATGTCGAGCATCGTGAACGGGTTCCAGACGGACGTGTCGGCCCCGGTCTGCGCGATGGAGGCGTCGACGTCGACCGCCACCCCCGCCTCCTCGGGCGTCAGCTCGAAGGTCTTCTTGCCCCGGACGATGCGCACCGGCTCCTTCGCGGGCGCGGCGAGCTCCTTGGTGAGCGTGTCGCGCGCATCGTCGATCGAGGACATGCCGACGTCGATGCCGCCGATGGTCGTCCCCGCCGGAAGCTTGTCCGAGGTCGCGAAGTGGAGAGCGAGGTAGACGCCGGAGACGAGCAGGACGACGACGCCGAGCACGAGGAGCGCGATGCGGTTGCCTCGCGCGTTGCGCTGCTCGGCGAACATCGGGCCCTGCTCGGAGAGCGTGGGGGTCGGAGCCATGGGTTCCTCAGAAGGTCAGGGGTTTTGCGTGGCCTGCTCAGTGCTGCTGCTGGACCGGGGACGGGCCTGAGTTCTTCTCGCTCTCAGGAGAGCGCACGAGCGCACCGTAGTGCGAACGGTAGTAGAGCAGCGGCTCCCCGAGGCGGGACTCTTCAAAACCCGTGCCGCCCGACGGTGAGGTGTTCGCGTCGGCGCGCACGGACGCGTCGACCACCTCCCCGACGACGATCGTGTGGTCACCGCCGTCGTAGGTCTGCCAGGTGCGGCACTCCAGCCAGGCGATCGCCCGCTCGAGCAGCGCCGCTCCCGTCCTCGCGCCACGTCGGTGAGGCACGCGGTCGAGCTGGTCCTCCAGCGGCCGTCCGCGTCGGGCGAGCCACGACGCGTCGTCCTGACCGTCCTCTGAGAGCACCGAGACGCCCCAGGTGCCGGAGGCGAGGACCGCGTCGTGGAAGCGGTTGCGCCGGTCGACGACGACCAGCACGAGCGGCGGGTCGAGCGAGACCGAGCAGAAGGCGCTCGCCGTCATCGCGTGGTCGACCCCGTCGACGACGGTCGTCGCCACGGTCACGCCGCTGGCGAACCGTCCGAGCACGTCTCGGAAGGCGCGCGACGTGGCGGGGTCGAGCGGCTGCGCAGAACTCACGAGCCCAGGGTACGGGGACGACCCGCGGGATCGGGGACGGTGTGACGCGCGCCGCTCACCGAGACGACCACACCGATGCCGAGCACCACGATGGCCCCCAGAAGGTACGCGTAACCGAGCGCGTCGGCCGCCACGAGGTAGTCGCCCTCGGCACGCCGCGACATGGTGAGCACGAGCACCGCGCCATACCCGGCAGCGAGGGCGACCGCAGCAGCCCGCCCGCCGAGGATGCCGGCGGCGCGGGTCGCTGCGTACGTCGCCGCGAGGGCGAGGAGCAGACCCCACGGCACGCGGAGGTCGACGTGCCGGTAGACGGCGAGACCGGCGACGGCCAGGACGGCGCCGAGCAGGGCCGCACCGACGTAGCCGAGCGGCCTCGCGCGCTCACGTCCCCGCGAAGAGGTCACGCTCGAGCCCGTCCTCATCAGGAACCGGGGTGCCCTTGGCGATCCGGTAGAACTCCGTGCCCCACACGTACGAGCCGAGGTTGTTCGACAGCGCGAAGAAGGGGCTGTCGACCTGGATCTGGGTCGGGTACGCCCGCATCGCCTCGAGCTTGGCCTCGGCGAACTCGTCGGCCTTCACGACCGCGGCGATCATCGAGTCCGGGACAGCCATGAAGGAGAGGTCGCCGTCGGGGTCCATGCCCTCGAACGTGGTGTGGTCGCCGGCCGCCCTCAGGCGCCGCAGCCCTTCGCGCAGCCACGACTCCGACTGCGCCGTCCAGTACACCTTCGCGACGTCCCAGGCCTCGCCCAGGTCGGTGCGGTACGACGGCACGGCGGCGAGCGCCACCGCGTACGTCGCGACCCGGTGCGCCTGCACGTGGTCGGGATGCCCGTAGTTACCGAAGTCGTCGTAGGTGAGGAGCACCTGCGGGCGCACCTCGCGGATGACGGCGACGAGGTGGTCGGCGGCCTCGCGGAGGTCGGCGAGCCAGAACGCGTTCGGCGGCACGTCCGGTGCGACGGTGGCGGCGCCCGTCTCCGACCAGACCATGCCGGAGTCGCGGTAGGTGCCCTGCCCGCCGAGCCAGCGGGCGTCGGTGATCCCGAGCGCCTTCATCGCGTCGTCGCGCTCGGTGATGCGGTGCTCGCCGAGCCGGTCCTCGCGGTCGGAGGCCAGGTGGGCCAGCTCCGGGACCAGGACCTCACCCTCCTCGCCGAGCGTGCAGGTCACGAGGGTGACGTGGGCGCCCTCGGCGGCGTACTTCGCCATCGTCGCGCCGGTCGCGATCGTCTCGTCGTCGGGGTGCGCGTGCACGAGGAGCAGGCGGCGGTCCGCCAGGTTGTCAGGCATGCCGACCAGCCTACCGAGGCGCCCGCAGGGTCTCGCCTTGTTTCTCGTCGCCTAGAGTCAGCCCACCTGCACGTGTCCCGCGTCACAATCGAGGGGCGGCACGTCACGAGAGCGTTGAAGGAGACCACCATGGCCGACCACCGCGTCGACGTCCTCATCGTCGGGGCCGGGCTGTCCGGGATCGGGACGGCCTACCGGATCCAGGAGCGCCTCCCGCACCTGTCGTACGCGGTCGTGGAGGCGCGCGAGGCGATCGGCGGCACGTGGGACCTGTTCCGCTACCCCGGCGTCCGCTCGGACTCCGACATCTTCACGCTGGCGTTCCCGTTCCGGCCGTGGCGCGGCCCCGACTCGATCGTCGAGGGCGGCGACATCCGCGACTACCTCGAGGACACCGCCCGCGAGACGGGGATCCTCGATCGCACCCGCTTCTCCACGAAGGTCGTCTCCGCGGACTGGTCGTCGCAGGACGCCCGATGGACCGTCCGCGTCGTGACGGGCCCCGACGCGCGAGAGGAGACGTACGAGGCGCGGTGGGTGTCCTTCTGCAGCGGCTACTACGACTACGAGCGCCCGTACGACCCCGCGTTCGCCGGCGTCGAGGACTTCCAGGGCGCCCTCGTCCACCCGCAGTTCTGGCCGGGCGACCTCGACTGCACGGGCAAGAGGGTCGTCGTCATCGGCAGCGGCGCGACCGCCATCACGCTGGTGCCGGCCCTGGCACGCGACGCCGCGCACGTCACGATGCTCCAGCGCACCCCGTCGTACGTCCTCGCCCAGCCCAAGACCGACGTGGTCGGCAACGCGATCCGCAAGGCCCTCCCGCCGCGTGCGGGCCACCTCACCGTCCGCGCGAAGAACACCGCACTGCAGTGGGGGCTCTACCAGGCGTGCCGTCGCCTCCCGACCCAGATGGCGTCGTTGCTGCGCAAGGGTGCGGTCGCCGCCGTCGGCTCGGAGGCGGTCGTCGACGAGCACTTCGCGCCCCCGTACGCGCCGTGGGACCAGCGCCTGTGCATCTCGCCGGGCGGCGACCTCTTCCAGGCGGTGCGCGACGGCTCGGCGTCGGTGGTGACCGCGCACATCGACCGGTTCGTGGAGAACGGTGTCCGGCTGACCGACGGCCGCATCCTCGAGGCTGACGTCGTCGTCACCGCCACCGGCCTGTCGCTCCAGCTGCTCGGCGGCGCGACCGTCAGCGTGGACGGCGCCGCGGTGGACCCGGCGCAGACCTACGCGTACCGCGCGACGATGCTCAGCGGCGTCCCGAACCTCTCCTTCTGCATCGGCTACGTCAACCTCTCGTGGACGATGCGCTCGGACATGACCGCCCGCCTCCTGTGCCGGATCCTCGACCGACTCGACCGTTCGGGCGCCGACACCGTGACCCCGGTGATGGACGGCAGCCCCGAGTCGCGCCCGCTCTTCGACATGGACTCGGGATACATCCGGCGCGGCGAGCACCTGCAGCCGCGCGCGGTCGCCTCGTACCCGTGGGCGATGAAGCAGAACGTCGTGGTCGACGCGTGGAGCACGAACCGCGCGAACCTCGACGACGGCCTGCGGTGGACCTCGTCGCGCGCCCGCCGGGCGAGCGGCGCGCAGACGGGAGCGACGGCATGAAGGCGGTCACCTGCCACGAGGGCCGGCTCGCGCTCGAGGACGTGCCCGACCCGGTCCCCGGGCGTGGACAGGTCCTCATCGAGGTCACCCGCTGCGGGATCTGCGGCTCCGACCTGCACGCCCGTACGCACAGCGACCTGACGGCCGACGGCGCCGCCGAGATCGGCTACGACGCGTTCATGCGGTCGTCGCAGTCGGTGGTGATGGGTCACGAGTTCGTCGGACGCGTCCTGGCGTACGGGCCGGGGTGCCGCAAGGCGTGGCCGGTGGGCACGCGCGTGGTCTCGCTCCCGGTGCTGGAGCAGGAGGACGGGGTGCACCTGACCGGGCTCTCCGTCCGCGCGCCCGGCGGGTACGCCGAGCGGATGCTCGTCACCGAGGCGATGACCCTGCGTGTCCCCGACGGCGTCAGCGACGACCACGCAGCGACCACGGAGCCGCTGGCCGTGGCCCACCATGCGGTGCGGCGCGCGCAGATCGGCAAGAAGGAGGTCGCGCTCGTCATCGGGTGCGGCCCGATCGGGCTCGCCGTCATCCTCATGCTCAAGGCGGCCGGCGTCCGTACCGTCGTCGCCAGCGACCTCGCCCCCGGCCGGCGCGCCCTCGCCCGCGCCTGCGGCGCCGACATCGTCGTCGACCCCCGTACGCAGTCTCCGTGGACGGCGTACGGCGAGCGGCGGGGGCACCTGCGGACGGCACCGAGCCTGATGGAGCTCGGCCTCTCGACGCTCAAGACGTTGCGGCGCGTCCCGGGGCTGCCGTGGTGGCGGGTGATGCGCGCCGCAGAGAAGGTCGGGGCGACACCTCGCGGCCCGGTCGTCTTCGAGTGCGTCGGGACGCCCGGGATGATCGAGGACGTCGTCTCGCACGCACCGCTTCTGTCGCGGGTCGTGGTCGTCGGCGTGTGCATGGAGGCCGACACCTTCCGGCCGTCGATGGCGATCAACAAGGAGATCGACCTGCGGTTCGTGTTCGCCTACGGGCCGGACGAGTTCTACGAGACGCTGCAGATGATCGCCGACGGCACCGTCGACCCCTCGCCGCTGCTGACCGGCACCGTCGGGCTCGCCGGCGTCCCGTCCGCCTTCGACGCGCTGGGTGACCCCGACCGTCACGCGAAGATCCTGATCGACCCGACGAGCGACGCCTCCGCCCCCTGAGGAGGCTCCGCCTCGATACGCTCGGGGGCATGACCTCCCCCGCATCGGAGTCCGTGTCCTTCCCGCGCCTGTCAGCACGGTCGCTGCGCTTCACGCTCGGCGTCCCCCGCAACCTGACGGTGAGCCCGGACGGGTCCCGCGTCTTCTTCGTGCGGACCCCGGACGGGCAGACGCGGACCGGGTCGCTCTGGGCGTACGACGCCGAGAGCGGCGAGGAGTCGTGCCTCGTCGACGCCGCAGCGCTGCTCGGTGGCGGTGACGAGCAGCTCTCTCCCGAGGAGCGGGCCCGGCGCGAGCGCAGCCGCGAGTCTGCCGCCGGCATCGTCGCGTACGCGATGGACGACGCCTGCGAGATCGCGACGTTCGCGCTGTCGGGCAAGGTCTGGGTCTGCCGCACCCGGTCGGCCGGCGCCACCGCGCTGCCGACCGCGGGCTCGGCGGTCGACCCGCGCGTGGACCCGACGGGGCGCCGCGTCGCGTACGCCACCGACGGCGCCCTGCGCGTGATCGGTGTCGACGGGACGCTCGACTACCCGATCGCCGAGCCCGACGGCGACCACGTCGTGTGGGGTCTCGCCGAGTTCGTGGCGGCCGAGGAGATGGACCGCCACCGCGGCTACTGGTGGGCGCCCGACGGCCAGTCGCTGCTCGTGGAGCGCTACGACGAGTCGCCGGTCGCGACCTGGTACGTCGCCGACCCGGCGGATCCGGCGAAGGCGCCGGTCGAGCACCGCTACCCCGCTGCCGGCACCGCGGACGCGCTCGTCTCGCTGTGGCACGTGCGCCTCGACGGCACCCGCACGGAGGTCGTGTGGGACCGCGAGCGCTTCCCGTACCTCACCCGCGTCTCGTGGACCGTCCACGGCGACCCGCTGATCCAGGTCATGTCGCGCGACCAGAAGGACGCGGCCGTCCTCGTCGTCGAGCTGGAGAGCGGTGAGACGACGCTGGTGCGCGGCCAGAGCGACGACGTGTGGTTCGACGTCATGCCCGGGGTCCCCGCGTACGCGCCGGGCGGGCGCCTCGTCACCCTCGAGGACCACCACGACACCAAGACGTTGTTCGTCGACGGCGAGCCGGTCTCGCCCGCCGGCGTCCAGATCCGCTCGGTCGTCTCGCTCGGCGCGGAGGGAGCGATCGTGACCGCGTCGGAGGACCCGACGCAGATCCATCTCTACGCCGTCGGGTACGACGGCGACACGGTCGCGCTCTCGGAGGGCCCGGGCGTGTGGAGCGGCATCGAGCGCGGCGGCACCGCCGTGCGCGTCCGCGCCGGCATGGAGTCGCCCTTCCCGACGATCACCGTGATGCGCCGTGGGCAGACGGTCGGCAACGTCGCCACGCACGGGCTGCACCCCGGGCTCCACCCGGAGGTGCGGTTCCTGGAGGCCGGCGAGGAGGGCATCCGTACGGCGGTCGTGTTCCCCCGTGGCCACGAGCACGGCAACGTGGCGGGACTCCCGATCCTCATGAACCCGTACGGCGGCCCGCACGCGCAGCGCGTCCTCCACTCCGCCAAGGCGTACCTCGAGGCGCAGTGGATCGCCGACCAGGGCTTCTGCGTCGTCATCGCCGACGGGCGTGGCACGCCCGGACGCGGTCGCGCGTGGGACCGCGCGATCCGCGACGACTTCGGCGTCACGCTCGAGGACCAGGTGACCGCGCTCGAGGCGGTCGCGGACAAGTACGGGAAGGACGTCGACCCGTCACGCGTCGGGATCATGGGCTGGTCGTACGGCGGCTACCTGTCGGCGATGGCGGTCATGCGCCGACCCGACGTGTTCCACGCCGCGGTCGCGGGCGCGCCGGTCACCGAGATGCGCCTCTACGACACCTTCTACACCGAGCGCTACCTCGGGCACCCCGACGAGCAGCCCGAGGTCTACGACGCGAACTCCCTGCTGGTCGGCATCGACCCCGACGTCGAGCTGCCGCCGCTGATGATCGTCCACGGCATGGTGGACGACAACGTCGTCGTCGCGCACTCGCTGCAGCTGTCGTCGGCGCTGCTGGCCGCCGGCAAGCCGCACAGCGTGCTGCCGCTGACCGGGGTCACGCACATGACGCCGCAGGAGGTCGTCGCCGAGAACCTCGCCAAGCTGCAGGTGGACTTCCTGCGCCGCGCCCTGCGCGCCTGACGCCGGGTCACCGGGGGCGCTTGAGGCGCTTCGGTCCCGTCGGCAGCGGCGCGGGCGGTACAGGAGGGGCTGCCTCGGCCTCGACCATCCAGGCGAGCTCGACCTCCGCGACGAGCTCGGCCAGCCGCTGCGCCGCCGCCGCGCCCTCCACCCGTACGAGCCAGGCGCGGTCCTCGCTGTCGTCCTCCCCCGCGAACCCCTCGCGCCGGACGACCGCCGCGTAGCCGTCGGCAGCCAGCGCCGCGACGACGTCGTCGGCGTCGTCCCCCTCGTCGAAGTGCGCCTCGGCGCCCTCGCCGTCGCTCTCGCGCAGGACGGCGGCGACCTCGGGCAGGAACGGCCGGTCTGCGTCCAGCCACGCGACGTCGTCGAGCTCGTCCGGAGCCAGCCACCGCACCCGGTCGTGCTCGGTCGGCGCGGGCTCGCCTGCGACGAGCGCGGCGGTGTGCACCCGCAGGACCATCGTGGGGCTCAGCTCGACCTCGCCGTCGAGACGGCGACCGACGACGACCTCGCAGCCGAGCTCCTCGGCGATCTCTCTGCGGACTGCGTCGGGTTCGCTCTCGCCTGCCTCGACCTTGCCGCCGGGGAGCTCCCAGCCTCCGGCGAGCGCGGGCGGCGCCGTCCTCCTCGCCGCGAGCACCCTGCCGTCACGGACGATCGCCACGCCGACGACGACGGTCGGCGCGGGCACGGGGGCATCACCTCGGGGATCCACAACCGGCGAGGTTAGCGCGTACCGTGCAGAGATGGACGCATCCGAGCTCTCCGACAGCCCGCTGAGCGAGGCCGAGATCACTGACGCGCTGGAGGCCCTTCCCGCGTGGCTGCGGGACGGGGACACGATCGTCAGGTCGGTCCGCGCACCGTCCTACCTCGACGGCATCGGGCTGGTGGACGCGGTCGCCGCGCTCGCCGAGGAGTCGGACCACCACCCCGACATCACCATCCGGTGGCGCGACGTCACCTTCAGCCTCACGACGCACTCCGCAGGCGGTCTCACGGCGCGCGACTTCGCCCTCGCAGCCGCGATCGACGCGCTCGCCGACGCCGCCGGCGACCGCTGACCGGCAGCCGCTCGCCCCCGGCCGACATGGCAGGCTTGGCCCGTGACCCACGACCTCCACAGCCATCTGGGGATCGGCGAGGACCGAGGCCGGCGGGGACTCGCGACCGTGCTCGCCGGCGTCGTCGGCGCCCTCGCCCTCGTCCTCGGTGTCGCGGCGTGGGTCCTGTGGCCGGACGCGGACGACGTCGCGAAGGCACCGAACCCGTACGGGACGCAAGGCGTCTCCCTCGTCTCCGGCACCGTCACCGACGTCCGTGCCGTCGACTGCGGCGGAGGGTCGGTCGGACCTGACGGGCTGCCCGCCGTCCAGGGCGACTGCGGCGAGCTCCTCGTCCGTACCGCCGACGACGAGTCCGCGACGGTGATCGTGCAGCCGGCCGTCTTCCGTACCGGTGTCGAGGTCGGCGACAGCGTCGAGCTGGTCCGGGTCGAGCCGGAGGGGGCGGCTGAGCCCACCTTCGAGTTCCTCGACTTCGACCGCGGCGTGCCGCTGGTCTGGCTCGGGCTGGCCTGCGCGGTCGTCATCGTGGCGGTCGCCCGGTGGCGCGGGCTCCTCGCGATCGGCGGCGTGGTGGCGACGATCGGCGCGATCGTGGTGTTCGTCCTGCCGGCCCTGCTCGCCGGCGAGAATCCGCTCGCCGTCGCGGTCGTCGGGTCGAGCACGATCATGCTGTTCGTCCTCTACCTCGTCCACGGGGTGTCGATCCGGACGACCGCGGCACTGTTCGGGACGCTGATCGGCATCGCGCTGACGGCCGTCCTCGGGTGGTTCACGACCGGCTGGACGCACCTCACCGGCATCTCGTCGGAGGACGACCAGATCCTCATGGCGGTCGCCGGGCAGATCAGCCTGTCCGGCGTCGTGACCGCGTCGATGGTGATCGCGGGTCTCGGCGTCCTCAACGACGTGACGGTCACGCAGGCGAGCGCCGTGTGGGAGCTGCGCGCGGCGCAACCGGAGGCGAGCCGTCGGAGCACGTTCCTGTCGGCGATGCGGATCGGGCGTGACCACATCGCCTCCAGCGTCTACACGCTCGTGTTCGCCTACGCCGGCACGGCGATGACGGTGCTGCTGCTCGTGGCCGCGTACGACCGCTCGCTGCTCGAGATCGCGGGGACGGAGCAGGTCGGCGCCGAGATCGCGCGCACGCTGGTCGGCCTGATCGGGTTGGTGCTCGCGGTGCCGGCGACGACCGCGATCGCCGCGGCGCTCGCGCCGGCGCCGTCCGATCCCGCCCACGACCCCGCGGACGTCATACGAGACGAGGGTCCCGACCCCCGTTCCGTATGACGTCAGGGGGTCGGCGCGGCGGAGAGGGCGACCACCTCGTACGACGCGTCGAGCGCGACCAGGTGCGCCGGCCCACCGACCTCGAGGGCGCCACCCGGCAGCCCCACCGCGGCGGCCGGCGCGGTCGACGCCGCCCGCGCGACCGCCGCGACGTCCATGCGCAGCTCGCCGAGGGCCCGCCTGACGGCCGCGTCCATCGTCAGCGTGCTGCCGGCGATCGCTCCGGTGTCGGCCAGACGTGCGGTGCCGTCCGCGACGTCGACGGTGAGCCCGCCGAGCTCGTACGTGCCGTCGCTCGCGTCCGCGGCGGCCATCGCGTCGGTGATGAGGACACCCCGAGAGCCCGCGTCGGTGAGCAGGCGGCGCGCCCACGCGTCGTGGAGGTGGACCCCGTCGAGGATCACCTCGAGGCGGACGCCGGGAGCCTCCAGCGCCGCCACGATCGGGCCGGGGGCGCGGTGGTGGATCGGGAGCATGGCGTTCGAGGCGTGCGTGAGCACCGTCGCCCCCCTCGCGAAGGCCTCCGCGGCGAGCGCGTAGTCGGCGTCGGTGTGCCCGACAGCGGCGACGACGCCGGCCGCGACGAGCTGCTCCACCGCCTTCAGCCCTCCGCGCAGCTCGGGGGCGATCGTCACCATGCGGACCAGGCCTCCGCCGGCCTCGACGAGTGTCGCCACCGCCTCCTCGGTCGGGAGCGTGAGCGCGTCGGGATCATGGGCGCCGCGGTGGTCGGGCGAGAGGAACGGCCCCTCGAGGTGGATCCCTCGGACGGGCCCGAGCTCGCCGGACCAGATCGCCGCGGCCAGCCCGCGTACCTGCTCGGCGAGGACGTCGACGGGTGCCGACACCAGGCTCGCGAGCATCGCGGTCGTCCCCCGGCGCGCGTGCGTGCGTGCGGCAGTCCGCGCCGCGTCGAGGCCGCCGTCGAAGGAGGCGCCGCCGCCCCCGTGGCAGTGGATGTCGACGAACCCTGGCATCACCAGCGGGTACGCGCCTTCGACGGGGCCGTCGTGGTGGCCGACGGCGGTCACCACACCGTCGCGGTGCTCGACCCACGCGTGCGCGACGACTCCGTCGGGCAGCACCAGGAGGTCGGCGTCGACGTGCTCGGGCAGCGGTCTCGGGTGTCCCACGGGGTCAGCCTAGAGGCGACGGCGCCGTCGCTCGCCACACGTGCGAGGCTCGGGACATGGCCAAGCAGCGCGCGCACGACACCAGCACACACCCCGTACCCGGCGCCGAGCCTCGCTCCGCCCGTCTTACCGGCCGCATCGTCGGACCGCTCGTCGTGTCCGCCGTCGTGCTGCTGTTCGCCCTCCCGGTGGCGTGGCTCCTCGCGTACTTCATGAACGACGAGGTCCACACCGCCGACCACGCCGTGTTCCTCTCCGTCCCGACGGTCGAGCTGCTCGTGGCCGGTCTCGTCAGCGGGCTCGTCATCGGCCGCTCCTCCGGCCTCGGGTACGCCCGTACGGTCCCGGGCGCGCTCGCGCTCGTCTTCGTCCCCGCGCTCGTGCTGGCCGTCGTGTACGCGGTGCTGAGCCTGACGCCGGTCTTCGACGACGCGATCGGCCACACGGTGAGCGGAGGTGTCTGGGCCGTGGTCGCGGGTGTGGCGGCCCTCGGGGCGTTCCTGCTCACCGTGCTGGGCATCCGGCTCCTGCAGCCCGAACGCTGAGCGGGCCTAGTATCGAGAGCATGAGCGTCATCAAGATCAACGCGATCACGGTCCCCGCCGACTCCGGCGACGAGCTCGCCCACCGCTTCGCCGCCCGCGCGGGCGCGGTGGACGGCGTGGACGGCTTCGAGGGGTTCGAGCTGCTGAAGCCGGTCGACGACCGGACGACCTGGCTCGTCATCACGCGCTGGCGCGACGAGGCTGCCTTCGAGGCGTGGCAGAGCTCGCCCGAGTTCGCCCACGGCCATCGCGGCACCGGAACGGGCGAGGGCGGCGGGCACGGCGGGCACGGCGGCGGGCAGCGGCCGGTCGCGATGTCGGCCGAGCTGTGGTCGTACGAGGTCGCCGGCGGCACCACGTCCTGACGGAAGACCGATCAGGCCCAGGCGGCCATCTGCTGGAGGATCTCCGGCCCGCGGCGGTCGACGACCGCGCCGCCCATCCGCACGCCGATCACCAGCACCACCACTCCGGACGCGATGCCGAGCACGAGCGTGAGCGCGCTCGCCCACAGCGCACCCGTCAGGAGCGACACGGTGAACGCGACGAGCGTCGGGGCTGCGAGCAGGCCGACGGCCAGGACACCGATGGTCTGCCCGACGAGGATCGCCGTCGTCGAGCCCTGCGGCTGCGCGAACAGGCCCTCCCCCGGTTTCTGGACCGGGTAGAGGTAGCGCGCCGACAGCAGCGACGAGGCGCCGAGCGACACCATCAGCACGCCGAGCGACGCGCCGACCACCGCGACCAGCTGCTCCCAGTCGCCCGACGCCCACACCCCACCGACCCCGAGCAGGAGGATCGTCGGGACCGCGAGGATCGACACCGCCAGGACGCGACCCCACCGGTCGGCAGCGCCCTGGACGCCGGACGACACGTGCAGCCAGAAGGCCGTGTTGTCGTACGCCAGGTCGGCCGAGATCGCGAAGCCCAGCACGTACGCGACGATGGGGCCCATCAGCAGGAGGCTGGTGTTGCCCTCGAGCCCGCCGAACACGATGAACGGGACAGGGATGAACGGCAGGAACGCCACCGAGCCGGCATAGCGGGGGTCACGCTGCCAGTACGTGAGGCAGCGCGCCGCGACGGCGCCCGCGCGGGTCGCAGGCAGGCGCTCGAACCACCCGTAGCCCTGGCCGCGCGCGACGGGGCCGCGTGAGGGGGGCCGGACGAGCGAGCGGGTCAGCGCGGCGTCCCACACGACGAGCAGGAGCCCGACCGTCGCGACGCTCACGAGCAGGTGCGCGCCCGCGAGCGCCCACGCCCCCTCGGCGACGTCACCGCTCAGCGACCATGGAGCACCGAGCGGCGTCCAGGCCAGGACGTCCGCAGTCCGCGGCAGCCACGACGACGGGTCGTCGAGCCGGTCGACCACCTGGCTGGCCATCGGCGCCAGCATGATCACCGGCACGATCACGACGACGGCCGCCACCTCACGGAAGCGCCGCCACTCCATCAGCGGCGCGATGAGCGCGGCCAGCGCCCGCGACCCGACCGCGCACACCGCGACGCCCAGCACGGCGCCCACGAGAGCGGCGACGAGCGCGAGCGGGGTGTCCCACCAGGCGAGCGCGGTGGAGAGCGCGGACAGCAGGGTCGCCGCTCCCGCCACCCCGACCATGCCCGCGAGCGCGAGGCCCACGACCAGCGCACGACGCGGGATCGGGAAGAGCTGGAAGCGACGTGGGTCGAGCGTGGAGTCGAGACCGAAGCTGAGCAGCGGCAGAAGCCACCACCCGAGGACGACGACCGACCCGCCGACGACGAGGACGTCGCGTGCCTCGTCCGCGTCGAGGAACGAGAGCGCGATCATGCAGACGGCGACGAGACCGACGACGAACAACGCGTACAGCGCGGCGAGGGCGAAGCCGACGGTCTGCCAGACGGAACGGCGGAAGCCGTTGACGACGAGCGTCAGCTTCATCCTCAGGAGGACTGCAACCACGACAACCCTCCCGTGGCCTGCGGTCCGCCCACGAGCTGGACGAAGCGATCCTCCAGCGACTCGCCTTCGCGCACCTCGTCGACCGTCCCCGAGGCGAGGAGGAGACCCCGCGCGATGACGGCGACGTGCGAGCACATCCGCTGCACGAGGTCCATGACGTGCGAGGACACGACGACCGTGCCGCCGGTCTGCACGAAGCCGGTGAGCAGCTCACGGATGCCCGCGGCCGAGATCGGGTCGACGGACTCGAAGGGCTCGTCGAGGACGATGACGCGCGGCGCGTGCACCAGCGCGGAGGCGAGCGCGACCTTCTTGGTCATGCCGGCCGAGTAGTCGACGACCAGGGTGTCGGCGGCCTCGGTGAGCCCGAGGGCGGCGAGCAGGTCGGCCGTACGGGCGCGCACGGTGTCGCGGTCGAGCCCGCGCAGCTCGCCGGCGTACGCGATCAGCTGGGCGCCGGTCAGCCGGTCGAACAGCCGGAGGCCGTCCGGCAGCACCCCGAGCAGCTGCTTCGCCTCGTACGGGCGGCGCCACACGTCGACCCCGTGGATCGACACCTCTCCCCGGTCGGGTCGCAGCAGACCGGTCGCCATCGACAGCGTGGTGGTCTTGCCGGCACCGTTGGGCCCGACGATCCCGTAGAACGAGCCGACGGGGATGTCGAGGCTCAGGCCGCCGACGGCGAGCTTCTCGCCGAAGGACTTGCACAAGTTGCGGATCGAGACCGCGGCGGCGGGGTCGGGGTGGGCGCGGGGGACGTCCGGGGTGGGCAAGCGATCACTCCTCGTGCGAGTCGGAGTGCCTACGTTAGGTGGCTTCAGTGTCAGGTCGGCACACAGGTCCGCGCAGTAGCCTCGACCCGTGACGCCCGTCGTGCTGGACCTCCCGTTCACCGGCCGGTGGCTGGTGCAGAACAGTCCGGCGCGGCGCGTCCCGAGCCACGGAACGACGCTGATGGGCACCGCGTACGCGATCGACTTCGTCGGGGTCGACGACCACGGTCGTACGGCGCCGGTGCGCGACTGGCGGACGTTCCTCGCGACGGAGCCGCCCGGGCGCTTCTTCGCGTACGGCCGCCCGGTCCACGCGCCGTGCGACGGGACGGTCGTGGCCGTCCACGACGGTGAGCCCGACCACGAGGCGCGGCGCTCGCAGCTCGCCCTCGTTCCGTACGCGCTCGGGCAGGCGTCGCGGGTTCGCCTCGGGCCGGCGGCCATCGCCGGGAACCACGTGACGCTCGCGTACGAGGGGTTCTTCGTGACGCTCGTCCACCTGCGGCGCGGGTCGCTGCGTGTCGCGGTCGGCGACCGCATACGCACCGGTGAGCAGCTCGGTGAGTGCGGCAACTCCGGCAACTCGACGCAGCCGCACGTGCACGTGCAGGTCACCGACGGCGCCGACGTCGCGACGGCGCAGGGCGTGCCTCTCGCGTTCCGCGACTACCGCGAGTGGCCGCGCGGGGGTGCCGGGTCGACCGACCACGCCGAAGGCGTGCCGGCCGAGGGCGCGGTCGTCAGTCCGCTGCCACGCTGACGCGGCTCAGCAGGAAGGGCGTGCCGGCGCGCCGCAGCCCCGGGGCGTCCACGAACGTCATCCCGACGATCGTGCCGTGGGGGGCCTCGCGCAGCTCGTCGCGGACCCACCGCCACGGACGAGGGGCGTCGACGGCGTAGCGCACCACCAGCGCGGGGAGGCCGTCAGCGAGCGACGCGTCGACGTCGGCCGTCATCGGCAGCACCTCGCGCAGCCCGGCGTCGCCGTCCCTGACGAGGTTGACGCCGTGAGCCGTGCCGTCCTGCGTGACGAACCGCTTGCCGTACCAGCGCGGCAGGCCGACCAGACCCAGTCCTCGTGGGGCGATCGTGCGCAGCGGCGCGACGAACGAGGCCTCGAGGTCGCCGACCACCTCCGCGGGCGCGAGCGGACGGTAGCCGGACCAGGAGCGTCGGAGGCTACGGACGGTCGGGCTCATGCGGTCTCCTGAGGGACGGGCGGCTGCGCCGGCACGGCGTCGATCGCCGTACGGGCGCGGGCGGGGTCGGGCGGGTCAGGGAACAGGCTCGCGAAGCGCTCGGCCATGGCCGTGATCGTCAGCGACGGGTTCACGCCGAGGTTCGCCGGGATGACGCTCGCGTCGGCGACGTACAGGCCGGGGTGCCCGTGGACCTCGTGGCGCGCGTCGACCACCCCGGAGCTCGGGTCGGACCCCATCACCGCTCCGCCGAGGATGTGCGCGGTGATCGACAGCCCGCCGACCGACTCGCCGAGCAGGTTGAGAGGGCGGCCTCCGGACGCCTCGGCGTACGCGCGGGTCGCCGCGTTCGCGACCGGCAGGTAGCTCGGCGGGCGTACGCCGTCGGCGACCCGCGAGCGCAGCACCCGGCGCCACGGGCGGACCGGCGAGCGCCGCCACTCCAGTGCGAGCGCGTTGTCGCTGTGCTGCATCGTGGTCAGCACGGTGAGGCGCTGCAGGAAGCCCTTAGCGGTCACGAGGCGGGCGTGTGCGACCGGTCGCCGAGCGATGCCGCCCAGCACCCGCAGCGCACGGCGTCCCGGCCGGTCGTCGTCGACCATCGGCCCGAGCTGGAAGCGCATGTGCCAGCCGCCGACGTACCGGTTCTGCGTGATGTGGGTGTGCGCGTCGGGGTGGAAGTCGGAGCTGATCGTCGGACCGCGAGAGAGGTCCTCGCCGGGCTCCGCCACGACGGCGGTGAGCGCCTCGCTGTTGGTGCGGACGTGGCGGCCCAGGGTCGGCGAGAGGCGGGGCAACGTGCCGAGGTCGCGGCAGCGGAACAGCAGGTCGAGGGTGCCGAGCACACCGGCGGCGAGCACCACACGGCGCGCCCGGAGCACCTGTGTCTCGCCCCTGCGCCAGGGGTGGCGGGTGCGCACCTCGTACCCACCGCCGGGCAACGGCGTCAGCAGGTCCACCTGCTGCTCGGCGCGGACCTCGGCACCGTAGCGCTCGGCGAGGTGGAGGTAGTTGCGGGTGAGCTGGTTCTTCGCACCGTACGGGCAGCCCAGGAGGCACTCGCCGCACAGCCGGCACCCCGTACGTTCGGGCCCCTCGCCGCCGAAGAACGGATCGGGCTCGGTGACGCCCTCGCGACCGAAGTGGATGGCCAGCGGCACCGGCCCGTACGAAGCCTCCGCACCGAGCGCCCGCGCCGCGGACCGCAGGTGGTCGTCCATGGCTCCGCGGTGCGTCGTCACGACGCGACCGAGCATGCGGGACGCACGCTCCAGGTGGGGCGCCAGCTCTGCTCGCCAGTCGACGCCCAGCGCGCGCAGCGAGGGGGCGCGGTAGAACTCCTCCCCCGGCTCGAGGAGCACTCCCGCCCACACGATCGAGCCACCGCCGACACCGCTGCCGCCGATGATGCCGACGTGCCTGAAGATGCGCTGCCAGAAGAAGCCGCGCATGCCGGCGCCCGGCTGCCAGAGGTAGGCCCGGGGGTCGCGGCGGGCGCGCGCGAGGTCCTCGTCGCTGAGCCGCCGGCCCTTCTCCAGCACGACGACGCGGTGCCCGGCTTCGGTCAGGCGCAGCGCACTGACGGCCCCGCCGAACCCGCTCCCTACGACGACGACGTCGGCGTCCCACTGCTCAGCCACCCACGCATGCTAGTGGCCGGTTCAGGACTCGGTGGCCGACTTCGCCCGAAGCACCACACTTGCCATCGCCATCGCCGCCGGCCAGGCGACCATGGTCAGGCAGAAGGCGATCGGCCACGCGATCAGGAACTGCACAGGCCAGTCCTTCAGCCACTCCAGCGTCGGGCCCGCGTGGAGCAGGCTCATGAGGCCGGACATCGAGGCTGCCATCATCAGGGTCATGAAGACCTGCGAGAGCAGGATGAAGCGCTTGTTCACGAAGATTCCTCGTCCGCGACGACGACCACTGGTCCCCAGCGTCGCCACCGCTCGTTGGGGTGGGACGCCACGGGTTCGCATCGCGACTTCATCTCGGCGCGTCGCGCCGAGGGCTGGAATAACCACACCAGCCTGAATCTTTTTGGCCCGCCGACCCTATCGGTCCACCCGCACCGGGGTCGTGAGCACCCTGCCCTCGGCGACGACGCGGACGTCGCCGGTGATCTCGAAGCAACCGGTCAGCGGCAGGTCCTCGCTGGACCTGCCGACCATGACGTCGATCCGCCCCGGCTCCACGATGCGCTGGCCATCACGGCCCGTGAAGGAGGTGCGGTCCACGTGCACGGCGAACGTGACCGTCGCCGAGGACCCCGCGTCGAGACGTACCTTGACGTAGCCGACGAGCTGCTTGAGGGGCCGCGTCACCTGCGCGAGCGGATCGCCGAGGTACAGCTGCACCACCTCCGCACCCGCCCGCTCGCCGACGTTGGTCACCGTCGCCGTCACCTCGAGCGTCCCGTCGGGCGCTACGGTCTCGCTGCTGAGGCGCAGGTCGCTGAGGTCGAACGCGGTGTAGCCGATCCCGTGCCCGAACGGGAACAGCGGCCGAGGGTCGAGGTTGGAGATGCCCTCGGAGTACCACGCGAGCGGCGTCGCGAGGTACGTCCCGGGCTGGCCGCCGTGGTGAGCGGGGACCGCGACCGGGAGCCTGCCCTCGGGGTTGAGCCGCCCGGTCAGGACCCCGGCGAGGGCGCCACCACCTTCCTCGCCAGGCATGAACGCCTGCACGACGGCGGCGCACCGGTCGACGAACGCCCCCAGCGCGTACGGGCGCCCGGACACGACGACGAGCACGGTCGGGGTGCCCGTGGCGAGGACGCGTTCGACGAGCTCCTCCTGGATGCCGGGGAGCCGGAGGTCGACGGCGTCGCAGCCCTCCCCCGACGTCCCCAGACCGAACAGGCCGGCCAGGTCACCGACGGCGACCACGGCGACGTCGCTGGCGGCGGCTGCCTCCACGGCCGCCTCCAGGTCGTGGCGGTCCTCGCCGGTGACCGGGACACCGAGGTGGTGGACGACCTCGCCCGCTACCTCGTCACTCAGGGCGTCGAGCAGCGTGGGCACCTCGATACCGAGGTCCTCCACGTCGGAGTAGCGGGCCAGGACATGGTTCGGGAAGGCGTAGCACCCCATGAACGTGTTGGGGTTGTCCGCGCACGGACCGACCAGCGCGACCCGCGTCTCGCGAGCGAGCGGCAGGACGCCGTCGTTCTGGAGGAGCACGACGCTCTGCTCGGCGACCCGTCGCGCGATGTCGCGGTTGCGCGGGCTGTCGAGGTCGGTGGAGTCCCCGAGCGACGCCGGGTCGTAGTCCGGGTCGAGCATGCCGAGCTCGATCTTCTGGCGCAGCACCCGCCGCGCTGCGCGGTCCACGTACGCCTCGTCGAGCGTTCCGTCGGCGACCGCGGCGGCCAGGCCCGCGTACGCCGTCGTGCTGGGCAGCTCGACGTCGAGCCCGGACCCGAGCGCCATGACCCCGGCGGCGCGGGCGTCCTCCGCGACACGGTGGGTGAGCGCGAGGAACGGCACCGCCCCGTAGTCGGACACGACGGTCCCGGTGAATCCCCACCGGTCACGCAGCACGTCCGTGAGCAGGGCGGCGGTGGCGAGGACCGGGACGCCATCGAGGTCGGCGTAGGAGTTCATCACCGAGCGGGCATGGCCCTCGCGGATCGCCATCTCGAACGGTGGCAGGAACACGTCCTCGAGCTCGCGCCGACCGATCGAGACCGGCGCGTGGTTGCGACCGGCCTTCGAGGCCGAGTAGCCGGCGAAGTGCTTGAGCGTCGCGACGACCCCGGCACTCTCGAGCCCGCGGACGTACGCGGCGCCCAGGCTCCCGACCAGGTACGGGTCCTCCCCGAGCGACTCCTCGACACGGCCCCACCGGTAGTCGCGGACGACGTCGAGCACCGGGGAGAGCCCTTGGTCGATCCCGACCGCCCGCATGTCGCTCCCGATGGCGGCCGCCATCTCCTCGACGAGGCCGGGGTCGAACGTCGCGCCCCACGCGATCGCCGCCGGGTAGACGGTCGCCCCGTACGTGGTGAACCCGGTCAGGCACTCCTCGTGCGCGATCGCGGGGATCGCGAACCGCGAACGCTCGACGATCTGGCGTTGGTAGTCGCGGAGCCGCTTCACGCCTTCGTCGACCGACACCGGCTCGGTGCCGAAGCAGCGGGTGAGATGCCCCAGCCCGTGACGGATGGACTCCTCCCACGTCAGTCCCTCGGTCATCGCGCTCTCCATCGGTGCCACGTCGCCGGCGACCTGCGAGACCGTCGCGGGCTGCGGCCAGAAGCTGGCGAGCTGCCCGACCTTCTCCTCGAGGGTCATCGCAGCGAGGAGCGCCTCGACGCGGTCGGCGACGGACGCGTTCGGATCGTTCCAGAGGTTCATCGAGGTCCTTACTTGGAGAAGCCCGCCGTCAGTCCCGAGACGAGGAACCGACGTCCGATGGCGTAGGCGACGAGGAGCGGGAGCACGGAGAGCACCACGGCCGCGAGGATCGCGGGCACGTTGACGGTGAACGCTCCCTGGAACGTCCAGAGCGAGAGCGGCAGCACCCGCTTGTCGGCGCTCTGGGTGAGGATCAGCGGGAAGAGGAACGCGTTCCACACGTTGAGCGCGTCGTAGATGGCGACGGTGATGATCGCCGGCAGCGTCATCGGTGCCACGAGCCGCCACAGCAGGCTCCACTCCGAGGCGCCGTCGAGCCGCATCGACTCGAACAGCTCGCGCGGGATGTCGCGGACGAAGTTGACGAGGATCAGCACCGAGATCGGGATCGCGAACGCGATCGACGGCAGGATCAGCGCCCACAACGTGTCGTACAGGCCGAGGCGGACGATCAGGTAGTAGACGGGCACGATCGTCGCCTGGATCGGGATGGCGATCCCCAGGAGGAGCACGTCGAACGTGCGCCGCGACGTCGCGGACCGGTTGTGCACGATCACGTACGCCGCCATCAGCGACAGCACCACGGTCACCGCGACCGTCACGACGGTGACGACGAGCGAGTTGACGAGGTACGTCATGAACCCCGCGTCGAGGACCTCGCGGTACGCGGCGAGCGTCGGGTCCGTGGGGACCGAGAACGGGTTGGACGTGAAGTAGTCCTCGCGCGGTCGGATGCTGGTGACGACGATGTAGTAGACCGGCACGAGCGTGACCACGAGCCAGAACGTCCCGAGGAGTCCCCCGAGCACGTTGGGACGACGGGTGCGCGTACGCCTCACAGGCCCTCCATCTGGCTGTCCATGCGGGAGCTGCCGCCGAGCCGGTTGAGCAGCGCCGAGATCGCCAGGCCGACGACGACGAGGATCACGCCGACGACGGCGGCGCCACCCATGTCGTACGAGCGGAAGCCGCGCAGGTACATGTCGAGCGGCAGGACGCGGGTCGCGTTGCCCGGCCCGCCGTTCGTCATGACGAAGATGAGGTCGAAGTACGTCAGCGAGCCGACGATCATCAGCGTCGACGACGTGATGATCGTGTTCTTCAGCTGCGGCAGCGTGATGTGGAAGAACGTGGCGACCCGCCCCGCGCCGTCGAGCGTCGCGGCCTCGTACATCTCGCGCGGGATCTGGCGGGCGGCGCCCTGGTAGAGGAGCGAGTGGAACGGGATGAAGCACCAGGCGATGACGAAGACCAGCGTCGGCAGGCTGAGCGAGGGGTTGCCGAGCCAGTCCTTGCTGAGCCATCCGACGCCGGTCGCGGGACCGATACCGAAGTTGGGGTCCAGGAGCGCCTTGTAGACGATGCCGACCGCTGCCGCCGAGAACAGCAGCGGGACGAAGTACAGCACCGCGTACACGGCGCGGTAGCGCTGGCGCCCCGCCATGAACACGCCCAGCAGGAGGCTGGTGGGGCACTGGACCAGCCAGGAGGCGACCGTGAGGATCACGGACAGCCTGATGGCGTGCTGCGTGACCGGGTCCGAGAGCACCCTCGTCCAGTTCGACGCACCGGTCCACCCGGGGGTTCCCAGACCGTCCCACGTCGTGAACGAGAGGAGGACGACCCCTACCAGAGGCACGATCGCGAAGAACGCGAAGAACGCCATGGCCGGCAGGCTCATCCAGAGGGGTGGGCCGAGGCGTCGTGGGTGCTTCTCGACGGGAGAGGCGACCCTCTGGCGGGGCTCTCGGACCCGGTCAGCAACGCTCATGACGCGTCGTTCATCGCTTTCGCGAACTGCTCGGGCGTCTTCTGGCCGAGGAAGAGCTGGCTGAGGTTCGTCAGCAGCGCCTGTGCCTGGCTCGCCGGCAGCGCCTGGTCCCAGGACAGCTGGAAGTTGGGCGCGTTCTTCACCATGTCGTACGCGAACGTGAGGAACGGCGCCTGCTCGGACTGGGCGATCTTCTCCTCGGCGCCCACGGTGACGGGCACCGTGCCACCGTCGATCAGGCTGTCGACGTACGCGTCGTCGTACATCGCCGTGTTGAGGTAGTCGAAGGCGATGTCCTGCTGCTCCTTGGACGCCTTCGCGGAGATCGACCAGAAGTTCGCCGGGTTGCCGACGATGTTGGCCGGGTCACCCTTGCCGCCCTCGACCGAGGGGAACGTCGCGAAGCCGAGGTCGCCGCTGTCGGCGAACGCGGGGGCGTCGATGAGGAAGTTCGCGTACGTCCACGCGCCCTGCAGCAACATCCCGGACTTGCCGGTGTGCAGGAGCGCAGCGTCGGCGTTGGCGTCGGCGACGACCGAGCCGAACTTGTCGCCGAACGCACCGGCGTCGACGAGCTGGGTGATCATGTCGAGGGCCTTGAGCATCTCGGGGCTCGACCATGCGTCCGGCTCGCCCTTGAGGACGGCGTTGAACGTCTCGGGCCCGCCGACGCGGTCGGCGAGGTACTGGATCCACATGAGCTCGGGCCACTGGCTCTGGCCGGCCAGCGCGATCGGCGTGTCGACGCCGGCACGCTTGAGCTTGCCGACTGCGTCGAGGAGCTCGTCGAAGGTGGCGGGCGCGGTGTCGACGCCGGCGTCGGCCAGGACCTTCTTGTTGGTGAAGAGGACGACCGGCTGGGCGTTGTTGTTGGGGACCGCGTAGAGCTTCCCGTCGACCTTGCCGCTCTCGAGCACCGACGGGACCAGGCGCTCCTGGAGGTCCTTGGTGCGGTCGGTGAGGTCGACGACGTCGCCGTTCTCGACGTAGTCGGCGAGCGAGCCGCCGGCCCAGTTGAAGATGAGGGTGGGAGCGCTGCCGGAGCCGACGGCGGTCCGGATCTTCTCCTTGTACGCGTCGTTGGCGAAGAACTCGGTGGTGATCTTCTGGTCGGAGTTGTCCTTGTTCCACGTCTCGAACGAGCTCCGGAACGTCGCCTCCGGGCCGCCGGTCAGGACCCAGGCGGTCGCGTCCTTCCCGCCGCCGCCTGGCTCGGTGCCTCCGCACGCGCTCAGGGCGAGCGCGGCCGCAGTCACCGCCGCGCCGAGTGCGGCAAGCCTCGTGTTGCCTCTCATGGTCGCTTCCTCTCGGTTCCGAAACGTTTCGGACAGTTTCGGTTTCTCTGACCATAGACTGATGTGATGTAGGACACAAGAGACAGCTAGGGTTGTGATTCCGGCTGGGACTGGCGGCGCGGCACAGCAATCCGATGGACGAAACGTTTCGGGTCCAGTACGGTGTAGGCATGACAGAGACGTCCGTGACCTTGGCAGCGGTGGCAGAACGCGCCGGGGTCTCGAAGTCCACCGCGTCGAAGGCGTTCAACGACCGCGCGGACGTCGCTGCGGAGACGCGGGCCCGGGTCGCCGCCGCGGCCGAGGAGCTCGGCTACGTCCCTGCCGTACGCCCGCAGGCGCCGGGCACCACGCAGGTGTGGGTGGTGTTCGACCGGCTCGCGAACGCGTACTCGGCGACGGTGCTCGACGGGCTTCTCGCCGAGGCGCAGGAGCGCGACGCGATCGTCATCGTCAACGAGTTCGGCAACGTCGAGGACAACCGCTTCGCTCCCGGGTCGCCGGCCTGGATCGGGCAGGCGCAGGCGCGTGGCGCGCAGGCGTTCATCCTCGTCACGAACCCGCTGTCCGACGAGCACGTCGCGGCCTGCCGCCGACGGGCGACGCCGCTCATCGTCGTCGACCCGGTCGCGGCAGCGCCGGAGGGCGTGATGAGCGTCGGCGCCACCAACTGGCTGGGAGGCGTGCAGGCCACCGAGCACCTCTTGTCGCTCGGACACAGGCGGCTCGCCTTCGTCGGCGCCCAGCCCGCGTCGACACCGGCGAACGAGCGGCTGGCCGGGTTCCGCAACGCCCTCGAGACAGCCGGGCTCGATGCGAACGCCGCCGTCGTCACGCCGGGCACGTTCGACTACGACGACGGGCTCGCCTGCACCGAGCTGCTGCGTACGCGTGAACGTCCGACCGCGATCTTCGCAGCGAGCGACGCCGTGGCCCTCGGCGTGCTCGAGGCCGCGCGCCAGGTCGGCCTACGCGTCCCCGAGGACCTGTCGGTGGTCGGGTTCGACGACACCTTCGCCGCGCAGGCCGCCTCCCCCCAGCTGACGACCGTGCGCCAGCCGCTGACCCAGATGGGCCGGATGGCTATGCAGGCTGCGGTCGAGGGCGCCCGCGACGGCGCCCGCCTCTCCCCGCCGGTACAGCTCGCGACCACCCTCGTCGTACGAGGCTCGACCGCGCCGCCACCGGGCTGACCTGGGCTGCCGCGTCTCGAGCTCACAGCCGAGGGTCGACGGGCTCCGACTCCATCGCAAGGGCGCCGAAGACGCACTGGTGGATCCGCCAGACCGGATCGCCCGCCGCGGCTCGACGGACGGCCTCCAGCCCCAGGGCGTACTCCCGCAGTGCCATCGAGCGCTTGTGGCCCAGATTTCGTTGCTTGAGGCGGGCCAACGTCGACGGCTCGGTGTAGTCGGCGCCGTAGATGATCCGGAGGTACTCCCGTCCTCGAACCTTCAACCCGGGTTGGACGAGGCCTTTGGGTCCCCGCACCAGGTTGGCCAATGGTTTGACGACCATGCCCTCTCCGCCACCGGCGGTCAGCTCCTCCCACCATGCCACCGCGGAAGCACGAGCAGCGTCATCGCCTGTGTCGACGACCGTTCGTCGGGTGGGGCGAAACAGCTCAGGATCGGCGCCGACCAGCCGGTCAGCGACGTCGAGGTGCCACTGGTGGTCGCGGGTCTCGAACGTCGTCCTGTCGGTGGCGAGCAGCTGGAACGGCGCGACCTGCACGCCGAGGCTGTTGTCGATCGGCTGGACGTAGTTTCGGTAGGAGGCGACGAAACGCTGGGCGTTGGTCGACCGCGTCCGGGTCCGGTCGAGCAGGGCGCTGACGTCAGCGCCTCGCGCGGCCGCCGTCTCGAGGACCTCGATCGTGGCCGGCAAGGCGCTCGTCGCGGCGGCTCCGACCCTGGCGTACTGGTCGCGGACCATCACCTCCGCCTTCGCCGTCCACGGCAAGATCTCGGCGTCCAGCAACAACCACGTCGCGTCGAGCTCGGCCCACAGACCGGCAGCGGTCGCTGCGGTGGCGATGCGCGACAGCACCGCCTCCTGCTCGGGCGGGTCGAAGAACGCGCGTCCGGTGCGAGAGTGGACCAGCCCGGTGCCGTCAGCGTGCACGCGCACCACGGCGCGAGAGCCCATGTGCTTCTCCTGGCAGACCACGCGGTCGACGGAGTGGTTGGCGTAGTAGCTGAACGCCTCGTCCGGGTGCTCGAGCAGCCCCTCTCGCGACGAGCTGTCGACCGGCGACATCGTCGGTGGCAGGTAGAGCAGGTCGGCGGGCGCGACGGCGAACCTGCTCATCACCTCGAGGGCGCCGGCGGCGTACTCCTCGCGCAACGACACCCGACCCATGTGCTCGGTCTCGATGACCCTGTGCCCGAGGACGTCGTCGAGCCTCAGCACCTCCGGGTCACGCTCGGGCGGCGCCAACGGCCGGACCGGCTCGTAGTAGGTCTCGCGGGCCGGCACCGAGACGACCTCCCGCTCGGGGTAGCGCAGAGCGGTCAGGTTGCCACCGAACACGCAACCGGTGTCGAGGCACATCGTGTTGTTGACCCACTCGGCCGCAGGAACCGGCGTATGTCCGTACACGACCGTGGCCGCTCCGCGATACTCCTCCGCCCACGGGTACCGGACGGGAAGCCCGAACTCGTCGGTCTCGCCGCTGGTGTCTCCGTAGAGCGCGAACGCGCGAACGCGGCCCGATGCCCGACCGTGGTACTTCTCCTTCAGCCCCGCGTGGGCGACGACAAGACTGCCGCCGTCCAAGACGTAGTGAGCGACGAGGCTGTCGCAGAACTCCCGTGCCCGGATGACGAACTCCTCGTCCTCGCGAGCCAGCTGGTCGAGCGTCTCCTGCAAGCCGTGGGTTGCCTTGACGTCCTTGCGGCCGAGCGCGCGCACCAGCTTGGCCTCGTGGTTGCCCGCGACGCACAGAGCGTTCGCGCTCGCGACCATCCCCATCACCAGACGAAGCACGCCGGGCGAGTCCGGTCCGCGGTCGACCAGGTCGCCCACGAAGACGACTTTCCTTCCGTCGGGGTGCGCAGCGTCGACGGCCCTGCCCTCCTCGTCGAAGGCGACGACGTAACCCAGCTCGTCGAGCAGGAGCAGCAGCTCTCCGCTGCACCCGTGGACGTCACCGATCAGGTCGAACGGGCCGCGCTCGTCACGGCGGTCGTTGAACAGTCGGGTGCGCACCACAGACGCCTCCGCGACCGCCTCCTCGGAGTCCAGCACGTGGATCGTGCGGAATCCCTCCCGCCTGAGTCCGCGCATCGAGCGGCGGAGCTGGTCGTGCTGCCGCTTGATGACGCGAGCACCGAAATCGCGGTCCGGCCGAGAGGCGTTGCGCTCCACGGCGAGCCCGGGCGGCAGGTCGAGAACGATCGCCACAGGGAGCACATCGTGCTCCTTGGCCACCTCGAGCAGCGAGCGGCGAGCCTTGGACTGCACGTTCGTGGCGTCGACGACTGTCAACCGTCCCCTCGCCAGGCGTTTGCCGACGATGTACTCCAGCAGGTCGAAGGCATCGCGGCTCGCGTCTTGGTCGTTCGCGTCGTCCGAGACCATCGCCCGGCAGTCGTCGCTCGAGACCACCTCGGTGCGTCCGAAGTGCGTCGCGGCGAAGGTCGACTTGCCCGATCCGCTCGTTCCCACCAGGAGGACCAGCGACAGCTCGGGGATGGTCAGCTGGCTCATGAGACCTCTCCCGAGCTCGCGTGGTGGCTGAACACGGCCATCTGCGTCGGGGACCCGACCTCGGGGTCGACGTCTCCGACGGGTCGGAGCTGCAGGTCGTAGCCGTGAGACTCCGCGACCGCTGTCGCCCAGCTCGCGAGCTCGTCGCGCGTCCACTCGAACCGATGGTCAGGGTGCCGCAGCCCTCCGTCGTACAACGTCGGATAGCGGACGTTGTACTCGGTGTTAGGGGTCGTGACCACGACGTGACGTGGCCGCATCGAACCGAAGACGTTTCCTACGACCGCCGGCAGCCGCGTCGGGTCGATGTGCTCGACCACTTCCATCAAGATCGCGAGATCGATCCCTGCCAGTCGGTCGTCCTCGTACTGCAACGACGAGAGCATCAAGGACAACCGCTCGGACTGCCGCTCGGTCATCCGGTCGACGTGCAACCGCGTGGCCGCCCTCGCCAGCGCGCTGTCGGAGACGTCGGTGCCGATCACGCGCACCACCCCCTGCAGCTCGAGCAGCGACGCCAGCAGCGCACCGGGCCCGCAGCCCAGGTCGGCTACGGTCGACGGGCGAAGCTGACGTGCGATGTCCAGCACCGCGTCGTGCCGCTGGCGGACGAGCGGACGTGCGCCTGCGGCCTCCTGGTCCTCCAGCGCCTCCTCGACCGGCCGGTCGTCCAGCTCGATCAGGCGAAGGGTCGCAGCATCTTTCAACCTGCGCTGATGAGCGAGGTAGCGGTGCGTCACCAGGTCCCTGTCAGGGTGCTTCTCCAGCCAACCCGACCCCGCCCGCACCAGCTTGTCGACCTCGTCGTCACCGACCCAGTAGTGCTTGCCGTCGTCGAGCACCGGCAGCAGCACGTACAGGTGGTTCAGCGCATCGGCCAGGCGGACCGAGCCTGCGAGCGTCAGCGACACCAAAGGGGCGTCGCCCCACTCCGGCACCGTCGGGTCCAGAGGGAGGGGAGCTGCCGTCACGTCCCACCCCATCGGGGCGAACAACCGTCGTACGAGGTCGGGAGCGCCGGGCACCACAGGCAGAGTGATCGTCAGATCGAGCGCTGACTCGGTCAGCTGCTCGTGACCGTTGCCGTGGCCGTTGAGAGCCGACCGGAACACCTTGGCCATCGCCACCGCCAGCAACGACGACGCCACGTACGGGCGGTCGTTGATGTACTGGCCCAACGTGAACCCGTCCCGAGCGCCGGACCTCCCTCGGACCAGCGCCACGGGATCGACCTCGAGCACCATCGCCGCCGTGCAGCGGTCGCTGCTCACCTCGGGATAGAAGACGTGTGCCGTGCCTCCGTAGACAGCGAACGACTGGACCCGGTCGGGATGCTTGTGCAGCAGGTAACCGAGATCCGCAGGTGTCTCGAGAACCGCCGAACGACCGGCCGAGATTGTCAGCAGCACCGGCACAGTCTGCACCACGGGGACCGCCGCTCGCGCCCGATTTCCTCAGGCCGAACCTCGCCGGCGGAGCAGTGCGGCGGCGACCAGGACGACCGCGGTCGCCAGGAGGACGACGAAGGAATGATCGTACGATCGATCCCTCGTCCCCACCGGACGAGGACGCACGCCGCGGCGACCACGAACAGCGTGACGAGGAGCGGTCCCGAGAAGACCGTGGCGACGAGCACGACCGAGACCGCGAGCGTCACGAGGTTGAACGCGGTGCCGAGCCATCCGCCGTCCTGGAGGAACATCGAGGCCGCCAGCCGCCCGCAGGACCATCCAGCCGCTGAGAAAGACGACTCAGTAGACGAGACCCATCTCGGCGAGAATCTCACGCGCCAACGGGGCCCGCGGAGCTGCCGAGATCCGATGCGGACAAAGCGTGCGGTCCGGCAGGATCGGCCCCATGACCGGACAGCTGCGCGCCTGGGCCGTCACCCGCCCTGCCGACGTCATCGACGTGTTCGTCTACGTGGTGGTGCTCAACCTCGCCATCGAGTACCTCCCGGAGGTGATCAGCGAGACGTTCACCCTCTCGCTGCTGACCGCTGTCCTGCTGAAGGTCACCCTCGAGCTCGTGCTCCTGCTCAAGGGCGCCGTGATGGCGCGGCTGCGGGGGGCGAACACACGACTGGCGAAGACGACCTCCGCCCTCATGCTCTGGGTGGTCGCCGCGGGGAGCAAGCTCGTCGTGCTCTGGCTGATCGACGTCGCCTTCGGCGGCGCGGTCAGCCTCGGCGGCTTCCTCCCCGTGACGCTCCTCGTCGTGGCGCTGCTGGCGTCGCGGGCGGCCGTCAGACGTCTCCTGTACGGCGCGAGCGCCTCACGCTTATGCCACCTCAGACGTTGAAGCGGAACGACCACGCGGGGTTTCGACTGCTGTTGGTCATCGGCGGCAGAAGCCGGAAAACACGGTTTGACCTGCGGAAACGCGTTGGCGGAACCGTTGGACGTCGTTGGCGATCGTCGGTCTCGGCAGGACTTCTTGCGGACTGTTTGCGGACCGCTGGACGGGAAGGCTAGTCCGAGCCCCGACCTAGACCTTCGATCTTCGCGCACCTTGCGTAAAGATCGCGGATGCTCTGCCAGACAACTGCTCGGGGCGCGTCGATCTTGAGTGCGCGGATGTAGTCGTCGAGACGGTGCGGGCGATCTCGGAGGTAGGTGACTGCGTTGTTGAGGCTCTCGCCGACCGTCTTGCCGTACGCATCGACTGCCTTGCGCGCGCCAGCCTTCAGGGCGACCCTGTCGGGTTTCATCATGGCCAGGTCGATGAGGTCGCGGCTGAACGTCGACGTGTCTGCGCAGCGGTCGTCATTGGCAAGCAGCTTGGTTGCGACCTGGTCGGTTCGCGTCAGGATCCGTAACCCGCAGATCTCATCGTCCGGGGAGGGTGTGTCGAGGTCGATGCGTCCTTCGTGGATGATCTCGAACTTGATCGCCATCCCCGCAACGAGCACCGAGGTCCTGATGCCGTAACCGTCAACAGAGGGTGTTCGACCTAACTCCAGTTCGCGTGTGGCCAGGACGTCGAGCCCGCGGTCCCTGACCATCTGGCGCAGCGCTCGGTAGGACTGCGGGTCGGAGACCAGGAAGTCGATGTCGACCGATTCGCGGAACTCACCGTTGGCGAGGACGATCGCGGTGCCGCCTCCGAACCAGCAGTTGTGCTCGGCCAGGAGCGGTCCGTCGAGGATCGACAGCACCTCGGCCACCTGCTGGTGGTGCAGCCGCCTAAACAAGGAGCCGCCCGTTGCTGTAGGTGTCCGCCAGGTGCTGGATGAACGCCTTCTCGTGATCGGTGAGGGCTTCCTGGTTGAGGTGTCGCCAACCGCGTTCGTAGAGGTTGAGCGCCTCCGTCTCGGTGATGGTGGTGCCGGCGTCGGTCTGCCATGCCAGCGTGCGGAGGCCGGGGTAGTCGCCGACCGTGATCGTCGCCGGTTCTGCTGCTGGGGCGTCGAGGATCGGGATGACGAGGTGAAGTCCGAGTGTGGCGGCAACGTTGACGTAGGCGCCGATCGTGACCGAGGGGTTGCCGGCCTCGATCCTGTGCAGGGTGACACGCGAAACGCCAGCAGCTTCGGCACAGGCGACTACCGTGACACCGAGGGCCTTTCGGCGTTCACGCAGCCGGGCGCCCAGGCGTTCGAGGTCCGCCTGTTGCTCGGGACTCGTGTACGGGCTAGGGGCTGGCATGTTTCTCATTTTAGTCATTCAGGACCTTGAGTCAATAATGAGAAACATTTTGAAGGATCTCTCGGTCAAACGGCTAGACCGCGTGAAGCCAGCCGTGCGTCCAGTTCGTCCAAGAGACACTCTCTGGGCTCGAGCGCGCTAACCCCAGAAGATCGGGTCACCGCTGCTGTCGATGTATTCCAGGAGCGCCTGGACGCTCTTCGTCGGGCGCTTGCGCTTGTACTCGTGGAACTTCAGGTTTCGGTCGCGCCAGTAGATCGCCCATTGGCCTGTCGACTTCGTGTACCTAAGCCGCGCGATCGGGAACCGGGTGTGCTCACCGACACCGTCCCACGGCGGCCGCACCTCGACGATGTCGACGTGTCGGTCGGAGACGTCGGCCTCGACCTTGACCTGGTCCCACAGGTGCTCGGGCACGCGCTCGCGCGCCCAGAGGCGGATGCGGTGCAGATCAGTCTCGGGAAGCGCCATCGCACCCTTCCAGTCAGTTCGGGGACAAGCACCGGCAACCACGGAGCGGATCGGAGAGAGTCGGTGCACTCCGACCCGCGTCGTCGATCCGCCTGCCGACGCCGAGACACGACGATAACCTCAGTAGCACCATGAACCTCGGGGACGACGCCAACCGCCTTGCCGCGGAGGCGCGAGCCCGCGTCTTGATCGACCGACAGCTCACCAACGCAGGCTGGTCGGTGCAGGACAGCAGGTCGCTCAACCTGTTCGCGGCCCAGGGCGTCGCGCGAAGCGAGGCGACGATGGCGGCCGGGCACGGTCGAGCCGACTACCTGCTCTACGTCGACCAGAGGGTCGTCGGGGTGATCGAGGCCAAGCCGGAGGGCACTCCCCTGTCGGGTGTCGAGTGGCAGTCAGCGATGTACGCCGACGGTCTCCCGGCCGACGTCAGGCTCGCAGCACTGACTAAGGACGGCCGGCTCCCCTTCGTCTTCGAGGCCAGCGGCACCGAGACCCACTTCACCAACGGCTTCGATCCCGACCCGCGGGCCCGGCGGATCTTCAACTTCCCCAAGGCGGCGACACTCGCGAAGACCCTGCGCAGCAAGGACGAGGAACACCCGACCTGGCGGGGCAAGGTCACCGCGATGCCTCCGCTGGACACCACTCCGCTACGGCCGGCGCAGATCGAGGCGATCAACGGCGTCGAGCAGAGCCTGCGCGAGCAGCGCTACGACCGGAGCCTGGTGCAGATGGCGACGGGCGCCGGCAAGACCTACGCGGCCGTGACGCTGTCATACCGGCTGCTGAAGTTCGGCGGGTTCGACCGGATCTTGTTCCTCGTCGACCGCAACAACCTGGCCAAGCAGACGATGGCGGAGTTCGAGAACTACCGCACCCCTGACGACGGCCGCCGCTTCACCGAGCTCTACAACGTGAACCGGCTCAACCGCGGCCCTATGCCGGAGTCGACGGCCCTCGCGATCTCCACTATCCAGCGCGTCTTCAAGGCGCTGCGCAACGAGGAGGTCGGTGAGAGCGACGACCCCGAGCTGGACGGCTGGGTGCCAGACACCCCGGTCACCGTCGGCTACAACTCCGACATCCCACCGGAGACGTTCGACCTCATCGTTGTCGACGAGGCCCATCGTTCGATCTACGGCCAGTGGCGCGGCGTCCTGGAGTACTTCGACGCCCACGTCGTCGGCCTCACCGCCACCCCCGGCAAGCAGACCTTCGGGTTCTTCAAGCAGAATCTGGTCTCGGAGTACACCTACCCGCAGTCGGTGGCCGACAACGTCAACGTCGACTTCGACATCTACCGGATCAAGACCCAGATCAGCGACCAGGGCTCGACGATCGAGGCCGGGACGGTCGTCCCCAAGGTCGACCGACGAACCCGCGCCCAGCGCTACGAGGCCCTCGACGAGGACCTCGAGTACACCAGCGGCCAGCTCGACCGCGCAGTGACCGCGACCGACCAGATCCGCACCGTGCTGGAGACCTTCCGGGACAAGCTCTTCACCGAGATCTTCCCGGGCCGGTCAACCGTGCCGAAAACCCTCATCTTCGCCAAGGACGACGCCCACGCCGAAGAGATCGTCACCCAAGTACGTGAGGTGTTCGGCAAGGGCAACGACTTCGCCGCAAAGATCACCTACACCGCCCGCAACGCCGACCAGCAGCTCGCTGCCTTCCGCACCAGCCCGGCGCTCCGGATCGCGGTCACCGTCGACAGGGGCTGATGCACGGCTAGGTGACATCTGATCTGTGGTGCCGAGAGGTGCCGCTGGAAGGATGTACACCGTGCCGAAGCCGTACCCCAAGGAGTTCCGCGACGACGTTGTTCGGGTCGCGAGGAACCGTGAGCCGGGCGTCCATCTCAAGCAGATCGCTGCCGACTTCGGCATCAGTGAGTCCTGTCTGGCGAACTGGATGAAGTCCGCCGACGTCGAGGACGGCGTCAAGCCCGGTGCGACCGCGGCGGAGAATGCCGAGAACCGTGAGTTGCGCAAGCGCGTGCGTCTGCTCGAGCAGGAGAACGAGGTCCTGCGCCGGGCCGCTGCCTATCTGTCGCAGGCCAACCTGCCGGGAAAATGATGTACCCGCTCGTCCGAGAGCTGGCTGACGACGGGATCCCCGTCGCGGTGACGTGCCGGGTGCTGAAGATCGCCCGCCAGCCCTACTACCGCTGGCTCGAGTGTCCGGTGACGGAGTCCGAGCTGGTCGAGGCCTACCGCGCCAACGCGCTGTTCGACGCGCATCGCGAGGACCCCGAGTTCGGGTACCGGCTCCTGGCCGACGAGGCCGCCTTCGAGCACGGTCAACAGATGGCGGACCGTACTGCGTGGCGGATCTGTCGCGACAACGAGTGGTGGTGCGTGTTCGGCAAGCCCAGACGCGGTGCGGGCAAGCGCCCCGGGCCGGCGGTGCACGACGACCTCGTCGAACGGGTATTCCGGGCCGATCGCCCGAACCGGTTGTGGCTGACCGACATCTCAGAGCACTGGACCCGGGAAGGCAAGCTCTACATCTGCGCGGTCAAGGACGTGTACTCCAACCGGATCGTGGGCTACTCCATCGACTCACGAATGAAGTCCCGGCTGGCGGTCGCCGCGGTCAACAACGCCGTCGCGATGCGCCGCGCGGCCGGTGATGACGTGGCCGGATGCGTGGTCCACAGCGACAGAGGATCGCAATTCGTCTCCAGGAAACTGCGCCGTGCCCTGGCCGCCCACGATCTGGTCGGATCGATGGGTCGAGTCGCCTCAGCCGGGGACAACGCAGCGATGGAAAGCTTCTTCAGCCTGCTGCAACGCAACGTGCTCGACCGGCAGCCCTGGGCCACCCGCGAGGACCTCCGGATCGCGATGGTGACCTGGATCGAACGGACCTACCACCGCCGCCGACGGCAAGCCCGGCTGGGCCGACTGACGCCCGTTGAGTTCGAGACCATCATGACCACGCCAGCCACTCAGGCTGCCTAACCAAACCTGTCACCTACGCGTGCATCAGCCCCGGCCCGTTGATGGCAAGTTCATGTGCCTGAACGCAGGCGACCTGGAGGTGCCGTACATCGCGCCAGCGAGGGGCATCAGTCCAAGAGACAGTGCGCTCGTCCTAATCCTCAATGGAGTGCGCGTTCCGCACCGCCAGCGAGCCAAAGTGGCTGTAGTCCGACAGTTGCCGATACACGAGCTCCAGTTGCCCAGCGTCTTCCCTGACGGCATGAAACATTGCTTGAAAACTCTTCTTCGCTGGTCGATTGTCACCAGGACCACTCAGCAGGTAATCGACGTAGGTAGGGTTCCTAAGCACATAGAGACCGATCGTCACCGCTTCGACCCATGCGCGGATCAGCGGTAAGACCGCGTGCGGGTTGTCGCGGGCGATCTCGCGGACGACAGCCTCGTGTAGCCCACGCATCCGCGAGACGAACGATCCGAACAGCATGAATCCGGTCGTGAGCGCGGTCTGGCCGACCATGTGCTTCTTGGCCACGGCGGTATAGCCCTCGGGGCACCCGTGCGCCGCACGAGCTATCGCCTGCGCCCGATCATCCGTGCCCGACAGGTCGAGGAGGATGTGTTCCGACTCCGACGACATGCGCACAGCGTCCCACGGCCAGGCACCTGACCGGCCGGTCGGATCTGCCGGAATGCGGCGACCGAGTCCGGCTCCGGCTCCGGCAATCGTCAGAAGCAGGGGGCTCCCGTTCGGACCCGTGATTCTCCGTGCGTCATGCCGGCAAAGGGGCACGTCGCAGAGCGTGCCAGCTGGTGGCACCCAGTCCGGCGAGTGCCCACCGAAAGGGCCCGATCGAGCCCATCCTGCTGAAATTTTTGCGGACTCTGTGCGGACTGATAGGGCCTACACCCCCTCTGACCTGCGCAAACGCGTCGATTCAGACGTTGAAGCGGAACTCCACGACGTCGCCGTCGGCCATCACGTAGTCCTTGCCCTCCATGCGGACCTTGCCCGCCGCCTTCGCCGCGCTCATCGAGCCCGCGGCGACGAGGTCGTCGAACGAGACGATCTCGGCCTTGATGAAGCCACGCTGGAAGTCGGTGTGGATCACGCCGGCGGCCTCGGGCGCGGTCGCGCCCTTCTTGATCGTCCAGGCGCGGGCCTCCTTCGGCCCGGCGGTGAGGTACGTCTGCAGCCCGAGGGTCTCGAACCCGACCCGCGCGAGCACGTCGAGGCCCGGCTCGTCGATGCCCATCTCGGCGAGCATCTCGCGCGCCTCGTCGTCGTCGCCGAGCTCGACCAGCTCGGCCTCGAACTTCGCGTCGAGGAACACGGCCTCGGCGGGCGCCACGATGTCGCGCATGCGCTGCTTGAGCTCCTCGTCGGCAAGCTCGTCGGCGTCACAGTTGAAGACGAACAGCTGCGGCTTGGCCGAGAGGAGGTGCAGGTCGCGCAGCGGCGCCGGGTCGAGTCCGGCGGCGAACACGCCCGTACCGGCCTCGAGGTGGGTCCGCGCCTCCTTGACGGCCTCGACGACCGGTACGAGCTCCTTGTCCTTCTTCGCGTCCTTCTCCAGGCGCGGCAGCGCGTTCTCGATCGTCTGGAGGTCGGCGAGGATCAGCTCGGTGCGGATCGTCTCGATGTCGTCGCTGGGCGAGACCTTGCCGTCGACGTGGGTGACGTCGGGGTCGCGGAAGACGCGCGTGACCTGGCAGATCGCGTCCGACTCGCGGATGTGGCTGAGGAACTTGTTGCCCAGGCCCTCACCCTCCGACGCGCCGCGGACGATGCCGGCGATGTCGACGAACTGCACGGTCGCGGGGATGATCTTCTCCGAGCCGAAGATCTTCGCCAGCTCGCCGAGCCGCGGGTCGGGGACGCCGACCACACCGACGTTGGGCTCGATCGTCGCGAACGGGTAGTTCGCCGCGAGGACGTCGTTCTTGGTCAGGGCGTTGAAGAGGGTCGACTTGCCCGCGTTGGGGAGTCCGACGATGCCGATGCTGAGTGCCACGAGGAACTAGCGTACGGGGCGCTTCCGCCCGGCTCCCGTCCAGTGGTCGCGGGTGGTCCGGAAGAGGTGGCTGTCACCGTCGTACCAGGGGTCGTCGCGGATCCCCAGGTCCTCGAGACCGAGACGCGTGGCGACCGCCGCGGAGCCGTGGTTGTCCGGGTACATCCCGCACCACACCTCGCCGAGCAGCGGCCGCGCCGGCGTCGAGCCGTCGAAGTGCGCGTACGCCGCGTCGAGCAGTGCCTTCGCGCCCTCCGTCGCGTAGCCGCGGCCGGTCGCGTCCGGGTGGAGATGCCAGCCGACCTGCAGGTCGAGCGGGTCGCTGTTGGGGCACGGCGTGATCATCACCGTGCCCGCGACGGCACCGGTGTCGCGCACCTCGACGGCGAGCCCGACGCACCGGAGGTCGGTCTCCGGCAGCGCGTTGAGTTCGTCGATCCAGGTCCGTGCCTCCTCCAGCGACGCCATCGGCGTGAACGGCGGGTCGCCGAGCCAACGGATCACGTCGAGCCGACCGTGGATGTCGAGCACGCGGGCGGCGTCGTCGTACGCGTACGGGCGCAGGACGAGCCGCTCGGTCTCGATCGGCAGCGGCAGCGTGGTGCGTGTCGACAAGTCGCTCACCCCTCGTTCGTACCACCTGCCGCCGACGCTTCGCCGACGAGGGCGTCGCCGAGCTCGGAGCGCAGGTAGAGCACCGACCGTCCGTGCCGGGCGCTGGTCAGCAGGCCGGCGTCGCGCATGGCCCGCAGGTGCTGGTTGACCGCGGGCGGGGTGACGCCGAGGCGTCCGGCCAGCTCGGTCGACGACGCCGGCGCTGCGAGCGCCACCAGCAGCCCGGCCCGGGTGGCGCCCAGGAGGTCGGCGAGGACCTTCGGCGACCGCCTCGGCTCGGCCTCCCACAGCGTTGCGGCACCGCGCGCGCCGTACATGATCATCGGCGGCTCGTCCTCGGCGATCGGCACGCTCGCACCACGGCGGGTGAACAGCGTCGGCACCAGGGTCAGTCCTCGGCCCCGCGTCTGGCGACGGCTCCGCAGCGGGGTGTTGAGCCGGATCCGTACGACGTCGCCCTCCATCGAGATGCGTTCGCCGAGGCCGCCGAACATCGCCGCGACGCCTTCGTTCGCCATCACCTGGCCGCGGTGGACGATGTCGGCCTGGAGCACCGTCCGCATGCGGGGCCACCAGGGGGCGAAGCAGGTCTCCCAGTACGCCGTCAGCGCGCGCAGCATCCGCGCGCGGACCTCGTCGGCGGGTCCGCGCAGCGCGGGCGGCATCCGTGCGGGGTGGAGGGCGCGCAGGTCGTCGCGCATGCGGCCGTCCGGGACCTTCGCCACGAGCCGGAGCTCGTCCTCGATCCGGGTCAGCGGGCCGGCAGGGCGGGGCGTGAGGAAGTCCGGCGTCGACAGGTCGTCGTTGCTCAGCGCACGGAGCATGGCCACGTCCAGGCGGGTGCGCGCATCCTGCGTCTCGCGCAGCCACGGCAGGTGCACGGGATAGCGCCCCGGCTCGCGGAAGGTCCGCAGCGACAGCGTCAGCTCGTTGATCGGGGACAGCGCGAACCGGACCTCGGCAAGGTCCCACCCGCTCAGCTCGTACTCGATCAGGCCGCGCATCATAAAGCCATACGCTATATCTGTTTGGTTTCGTCGGGCAATCAGCGAGAACTGTCCTCGTGATCGAGACCTTCCTCCCCCACGACCGCGTCGCGCGTTCGCTGACGCTCAGCACGATGGCCTTCGCCCTGTCCAGCGGCGTCTTCTACACGGTCAGCGCGCTGTACTTCACGCGCGTGATCGGCCTGGACGCGACGACGGTCGGGCTCGGTCTGGGGATCGCCGGCGGCGTCGGCGTGCTCGCGTCGTACGGAGCGGGCTGGCTCTCCGACCGCGTCGGCGCGCACCGCGTCCAGCCGTGGGCCGTCGGCGTGAACGGGCTGGCCATGCTCGCCTACACGCTCGCGGGGAACGCCCTCGTGTTCACGCTGGTCGCCTGCGTCGCGGTCGCGATGCGCTCGGCGACCGGGACGTCGAAGCAGGCCATGCTCGCCCGCTGGTACACCGGCCCCGAGCGGGTCGCCGTCCGTGCCCGGATGCGGGTGGTGACCAACGTGTTCATCGGGCTGGGGACGGTCGTCGCCGCGGCCGCGCTGCTCGTCGACACCGCCGCGGCGTACCAGGCCGCGATGCTCTCGGTCGGTGTCCTGCTGCTGGTCGCGACGGTCCCCCTCGTACGGCTCCCGCGCGCGGTGCCCGCGCTCGCCGACGCGATGGTCGAGACGCCGGTCGAGGAGGTGTCGCAGCGCGACGCACCGGTCGAGCGTGGCCCGTCGCCGTGGCACGACCGTACGTACGTCGCGAGCGTGGTCTGCAACGGCGTGGTCGCGCTGCACTTCGGCCTGCAGACGGTGGGCGTCCCGCTCTGGATCGCCACGACCGAGGCGCCGACGGCGATGGTGTCGGTGCTGCTGGTGCTCAACACCGTCGTCGTCGCGGGGCTGCAGGTCCGTGCGTCGCGGGGCACGCACGACGTACGCCGGGCGGGCGTCGCCGTACGGCGCGGGTCGTGGCTGCTGGCCGGGGCCTGCGTGGCGTACGCGCTGGCCGGGTACGGCGATGTCGTCACCGCGTGCCTTCTCCTCGTCCTGGCCGCGGTCGTGCACGCTCTCGGCGAGATCCTCGGCGAGGCGGGCGGCTGGGGCATGGCGTTCGAGCTTGCCGACCCCCGTCGCGCAGGGGCGTACCAGGGCCTCACCCAGACCGGGTACGCCGTCGCAGCGATGCTGTCGCCCGTGCTCGTCACGGCGACCGCGATCCAGCACGGCACGGTCGGGTGGGTCGTGCTCGGCGCGTTGTTCGCCACGGCCGGGACAGCGGCGGCGTGGGTGGCGCGACGGGCCGCCGCGCGGCGTACGGGCGCCTCCGACGAACTGTCAGTGAGCGCTGGCACCCTGACCGCATGATCTTGCTCCTCGTCGCGCTGCTCGCCCTGGCCGCCGGACTCGCCTGCGGAGTCCTCCTCGGCAGCGGCCTGCTGCGCCGTCGCGAGGCGACCGCCACCGACCACGCCCAGCTCTCGGCGCACGTCGCCGAGCGCGCGGTGGGTCCGGTCAAGGAGAGCCTCGACCGGTTCGACAGCCGGCTGCGCGAGATCGAGGAGGGGCGCGTGTCGTGGCAGAGCCAGCTGCGCGAGCAGGTCGAGCAGGTCCGGACGACGAGCGAGTCGCTGCGTCGCGAGACGGCCTCGCTCGCCACGGCGCTGCGCAAGCCGCAGGTGCGCGGGCGCTGGGGCGAGATGCACCTGCAGCGAGCGGCCGAGCTCGCGGGCATGGTCGACCGCGTCGACTTCGACCTGCAGGCGACCGTGCGCGACGGAGGCGCCGCACTGCGTCCCGACATGGTGGTGCACCTCGCCGGTGACAAGCAGGTCGTCGTCGATTCCAAGGTCCCCCTGGACGCGTTCCTCGACGCGACCGAGGCCGAGGACGAAGAGGAGTCCGCCGCGCACCTGCGGCGGCACGCGCGCCAGCTTCGGACGCACGTCGACGGCCTCTCCGCCAAGGCGTACTGGCGCCAGTTCACCACCACGCCGGAGTTCGTGGTGCTGTTCGTGCCGGGTGAGGCCTTCCTGTCGGCGGCGCTCGAGGTCGACCCGTCCGTGCTCGAGGACGCCGCCGCGAAGCGCGTCGTGCTCGCGACGCCGACGACCCTGATCGCGCTGCTCCGGACGGTTGGCTACGCGTGGACGCAGGCCCAGCTCGCCGACCAGGCGCGGGAGGTCCACACGCTGGCGCGCGAGCTGTATGAGCGCCTCGGCACGCTCAGCAAGCACTTCGGCAAGGTCGGCCGCAGCCTGGACGCCGCCGTCGGCGCGTACAACGGGGCGGTCGGGTCGCTCGAGACGCGTGTGCTCGTCACCGCCCGCCGCATGTCCGAGCTGCACGCGCCGGACGCCGATCTCGCCGCACCCCCGCCGGTCGAGACCCGCGCCCGGACGCTCCAGGCGCCCGAGCTGGTCTCCGATCCCCTCGTCGACGCCCTGGTGTCGGACGAGATCGCCCGCGCCGACGGGCCCGGCGATCCACACTCGGCGCGCCGTACGGGGTGATCGGGCTGCACGGCCCTAGCGTGGAGCCGTGCAGGAGTGGGCCAGGCTCTCACGCGGGCCGCGCCGGCCGAAGCCACGCCACCGCAAGGCGTGGACGGCCCGTGCCGCCCAGTACGACTTGACCGCGCGAGGGATCGCTCTCGTCGCGGTCGTCCTGGCGTCCTCCACGGCATGGCTCGAGATCGCCGCCACCGGCCGGCTCGGGTGGTTCTTCGACACGATGTTCGTCCTCGTGTCGACCACGAACGCGCTCGCAGCCTCCCGCGAAGCCCTGTACGCGCCGATGGTCGTGCCTCCGCTCACCCTCCTGGCCGTGCTGCTCGTCGTCGCCGCGGTCGAGCCGTCTGCGATCGACGAGCCCGGGACCCCGCCGGACGCGTCGGTGGTCCAGATGGTCGTCGTCGCGCTCGCGCACCACGCGATCGCGCTCGTCGTCGCCTTCGGTCTCACGCTCAGCGCCGTGATGTGGCGCAGGAGCGCGCCACGGCGGGGGGGGGGGGGGGGGGGGGGGGGGGGGGGGGGGGGGGGGGGGGGGGCGCGCCCCGCCCCCCCCCCCCCCCCGCGCGCGGCCCCC
>NZ_JANZYO010000006.1:0-40338 GCF_025506335.1 Mumia quercus | reverse complement strand
CCCCCCGCACGGCGCGGTGTTGTGGCGCTGGCGCGCGCCACGGCGGTGAGTCTGGTCCCACCCCGTGAGGCATTGTGGGACCAGACTCACCGCCGCGGCGTACACCCGGACGTCAGGTCGCGAGCGCCTTCGCCTTGAGCTGGTCGAACTCGGCCTGCGTGATCGTCCCCGCGTCGAGGAGCGCCTTCGCGGTCTCGATCTGGTGCGCGGGACTCGCGTGGCCCGCGGTCTGCTGGATGTACTGATCCGTCTCCGCCTTCGCGGCACGCATCGCGGCCACCTGCCGCTCGGTCATCCCGCCGCCGCGGACGATGAGGTACACCAGCGCCGTCAGGAACGGGAAGATGATCAGGAAGAGCACCCACACCGCCTTCCACCATCCGCTCAGGTGACGGTCACGGAAGAGGTCCGTCAGGATCTGGAAGAGCAGGATCAGGTACGCCACGAAGAAGAAGCTCCACACGAGGAGCCAGAAGAAGTCCCAGAAGTCGTCCATCGGAGGCCTTTCCGCACGTCATCAGGCCGGCACGCAGTGCACCGACCCGATCACTGTCACCCTCCCCGGGCGCTCCGGCATCGCCCCCACGGGGTGATTCGGTCAGGCCGCCCGCTGGTGCGCGTAGTCGGTCCGCCGCTCCCGCACCGGGCGGCCGATGCCCTCGGCGATCGTGCGCAGCTCCTCAACGGTCTTGGCCGAGCCGTGCTGCGACCCCGCCATCCGGCTGATGGTCTCCTCCATCAGCGTGCCGCCGAGGTCGTTGGCCCCGCCCTGGAGCATCGCCCGCGTCCCCTCGACGCCGAGCTTGACCCACGACGTCTGGATGTTGTCGACCCGCCCGTGCAGCATGATCCGCGCGAGCGCGTGGACCGCGCGGTTGTCGCGCATCGACGGACCCGGTCGAGCGACTCCCGCCAGGTAGATCGGCGCGTTCGTGTGGATGAACGGGAGCGCGACGAACTCGGTGAACCCGCCCGTACGGTCTTGGACCTCAGCGAGGGTCCGCAGGTGGCCGACCCAGTGGCGCGGGTTGTCCACGTGGCCGTACATCATCGTCGAGCTGGAGCGGATCCCCAGCGCGTGCGCCGTCTCCACGACCTCGATCCACTGCGCGGCCGGCAGCTTGCCCTTGGTCAGCACCCACCGGACGTCGTCGTCGAGGATCTCCGCCGCGGTCCCCGGGATCGTGTCGAGCCCTGCCTCGCGGAGCTCGCTCAGCCAGTCGCGGATCGAGCGGCCGGCCTTCGCCGACGCGGTCACGACCTCCATCGGGCTGAAGGCGTGGACGTGGATGTCCGGCGCCGCCGCCTTCACGGCACGCACGATGTCGGCGTACGCCGAGGGGCCGAGGTCGGGCGAGATCCCGCCCTGCAGGCAGACCTCGGTCGCGCCGAGCTGCACCGCCTCGCGCACGCGGTCGCCGATCTGCTCCAGCGAGAGCGTGTACGCGTCGGCGTCGGACTTGCGCTGCGCGAACGCGCAGAAGCGGCACCCGACGTAACAGACGTTGGTGAAGTTGATGTTGCGGTTCACCACGTACGTGACGTCGTCGCCGACGGCGTCACGGCGCAGGTCGTCGGCAAGTCGACAAAGAGCGTCGAGCGCGGGCCCGTCGGCCGTCATCAGCGCGAGGTAGTCCGCATCGGAGAGGCCGCCGGGCGTCGCCTCCGCGCGCGCCAGTGCCGTACGGACGTCGGAGTCGAGGCGCTCCGGCACCGACGGCAGGCCCAGCGGCTCGGAGGTACGCGACGCGTGCTCGCGCACCTCTTCCCAGTCGCCATAGACACCGACGAAGTCCGACCGTCGGTCCGCGCTGCGCCCCACCGTGTCGATCTCCGTGTGCAGCTCCGTACGGCCGCTCGCCTCGGTCGGCGTCTCCGGCTCCTGCCACGGCCGTCCGACGACCGGCGCGTCGGCGTCTGCGAGCCCGTCCGGCGCCGCCAGCGCGGCCACGTGAGGGACGAGCCGGGTGTCGAACCACGGCCGCTCCCCCGACAGCGTCTCCCGTACGAAGCGCGGGTGCGCGGTGAGCCTCTCGGCCAGGCGGAGCCCGGACGCGGCGGTCCAAGCGGCGAGGTCGTCGATCTGGGGCCACGGGCGCTCGGGGTTCACGTGGTCGGGCGTCACGGGCGACACGCCGCCCCAGTCGTCGACGCCGGCGGCGAGCAGCGGCGCGATCGAGTCCGGGTCGGACAGGTTCGGCGGCGCCTGGAGCGTCACCGAAGGCCCGAGGACGACACGTGCCGTGGCGACGGTCGCGAGGTACTCCTCGACGCCGAGGTCCGGCTCGTTGCGCATCGCCGTGTCGTCCTTGGCGCGGAAGTTCTGGACGATGACTTCTTGCACCGCCCCGTACGTCCGGGCGACCCGGCGCAGCGCGAACAGCGCGTCGACGCGCTCGGAGACGGTCTCACCGATGCCGACGAGGATGCCGGTGGTGAACGGGATGCCGATCCGGCCGGCGTCCTCGAGCACCCGGAGGCGCAGCGCGGGGTCCTTGTCGGGCGAGGCGTAGTGCGGACCGCCCGGCTCCGACCACAACCGGGTCGCCGTCGTCTCGAGCATCATGCCCATCGACGGCGCGACGGGACGGAGCCGCTGCAGCTCGGCCCACGACATGACGCCGGGATTCAGGTGGGGCAGGAGGCCGGTCTCCTCGAGGACGCGGATCGCCATCGCGCGCACGTACGAGAGCGTGTCGTCGTACCCGTGCTCGTGCAGCCACTGCTCGGCCTGGGGCCAGCGGTCCTCCGGGCGGTCGCCGAGGGTGAACAGCGCCTCCTTGCAGCCCTGCGCCGCGCCTTGCGCCGCGATCGCGACGATCTGGTCCGGCGAGAGGAACGGGGCCTCGACGCGGTTGGGGGTGGTGGCGAACGTGCAGTAGTGGCAGCGGTCCCGGCACAGGCGCGTCACCGGGATGAAGACCTTGCGCGAGTACGTGACGACTCCGGGGCGCCCTGCCGCCTCCATCGCGGCGTCGCGCACCCGGGAGGCGATCTCCGAGAGCCGCACCAGGTCGTCGCCACGGGCCGACGCGAGCGCGACCGCCTCGTCGTGGTCGAGGGACTTGCCGGCCTCTGCGCGGGCCAGCGCCCGTCGGATCTCGCGCTCGCTCGTCATGATCGCCTCATCGTAATCGCGTTCCGCGACACGTGAGACGATGCGTCCGGTCGCGGACCACGAAGTTTCGTCTGAGCGAAGGACACGCATGACTCACACCATCGCCGTCGTCGGCGGGACGGGCCCGCAGGGCCGCGGACTCGCCTACCGCTTCGCCCTCGCGGGCCACACGGTCGTGATCGGATCACGCTCCGCCGAGCGCGCCACCGAGAAGGCCGAGGAGATCGCGGCGCGGGTCGCGGAGAACGGCGGCTCCGGCACGCTGTCCGGCGCGACCAACGCCGACGCCGCGGCGGGCGCGGACCTCGTGCTGCTGGCCGTGCCGTGGGACGGCTACCAGGAGCTCGTCGCCGATCTCGCGTCCGTCCTCGACGGCAAGACGGTGATCAGCTGCGTGAACCCGCTCGCGTTCGACGCCGCGGGCCCGTACGGTCTGACGCTCCCGGAGTCGGCCGCCGAGCTGACGCAGGCCGCGGTCCCTGGCGCGAAGGTCGTCGGCGCGTTCCACCACGTCGCGGCGCTCTCGCTCTGGAAGACCCCCGAGCCGCTGTCCCACGAGGACGTGCTCGTGTGCGGGGACGACCCGGAGTCGAAGGACGTCGTCGCCGAGCTCGCCCGTACGGTCAGCGGCCAGCGCGGGATCGATGCCGGTGCCCTGCGGATCGCGCGTCAGCTCGAGCCGTTCACGGCCGTGCTCATCAACGTGAACAAGCGCTACAAGGTCCGCTCGGGCCTGCACCTCGCCGGTCTCCCGGACGACGCCCGCGCCTGACGCCTCCGCGGACGTCATACGTACGGCGGGTCGAGGCCCTCCGAACGTATGACGTCCTGCGGGGTCAGGAAGGCTGGCCGGCCTTGCGGAGGTCGCGACGCAGCTCCGGCGGCAGGGCGAAGATGAGGCTCTCCTCGGCGGTGTGCACCGCGGTCGCCGTCGGGAACCCGCGCTCGTTGAGGAACGCGAGCACACCCTCGACGAGCTCCTCCGGGACGGACGCGCCGGAGGTCACGCCGACCTTCTCGACGCCCTCGAGCCACTCCTCGCGGATCTCGGACACGTCGTCGACCCGGTACGAGGCCTTGGCGCCGGCTTCGAGCGCGACCTCGACCAGGCGTACGGAGTTGGACGAGTTCGCGGAGCCGACGACGATCATCAGGTCGGCGCCCTCGGAGATCTCCTTGACGGCGAGCTGGCGGTTCTGCGTGGCGTAGCAGATGTCGTCGCTCGGCGGGTCCTCGAGCTGAGGGAACTTCGCCCGCAGCGCGTCCACGATCGCCATCGTCTCGTCGACGCTGAGCGTGGTCTGCGAGAGCCACGAGAGCTTGGTGCCCTCGGGGAACTCCAGCGCCTCGACGTCGGCGACGGTCTCGACGAGCGTGATCGCCTCCGGTGCCTCGCCCGAGGTGCCCTCGACCTCCTCGTGACCGGCGTGACCGATGAGCAGGATGCGGTAGTCCTCGCGGGCGAACCGCTTCGCCTCGTGGTGCACCTTGGTCACCAGCGGGCAGGTCGCGTCGATCGTCTTGAGGCCGCGGGCCTCGGCCTCGTCGTGGACCGCCGGCGAGACACCGTGCGCGGAGAACACGACGGTGGCCCCGGTCGGGACCTCGTCGAGCTCCTCGACGAAGATCGCACCGCGCCGCTCGAGGGTCTGCACGACGTGCTTGTTGTGGACGATCTGCTTGCGGACGTAGACGGGCGCACCGTAGAGGTCGAGCGCCTTCTCGACCGTGATGACCGCGCGGTCGACGCCTGCGCAGTAGCCGCGCGGGGCGGCCAGCAGGAGGTCGCGGTCCGCGCCGAGCGCGGGCATGCCGAGGGTCACCGTGTCCGAAGCCATGTCCCCATCGTAGGGGAGTCCTCCACAGCCCCGACGCCGTCGCCGCCCGCTGTCCGCCGATGCGCCTAGGGTTGCTGCATGGCCCTCGAGACCAGCCCTGACTCCCCTGCGCCGCTGCGCGTGATCTCCCAGCTGATGGGCGACTACATCGCGCGGCTGGGCGCCCAGTGGATCGAGGGCGAGATCGCGCAGCTCACGCGCCGCCAGGGCGTGTGCTTCCTGACGCTGCGCGACCTCGACGCCAAGATCTCGATGTCGGTGACCTGCCGGCGGATCGTCCTCGACCGCTCTCCGACGCCCATCACCGAGGGGGCCCGCGTCGTCATCCACGCCAGGCCCGACTTCTACCCGGCCAACGGCACCCTGTCGCTGAACGCGCGTGACATCCGCCCCGTCGGGATGGGTGAGCTGCTCGCGCGCATCGAGCAGCGCCGCCAGCTCCTGGCCGCCGAGGGCCTCTTCGACCTGGCCCGCAAGCGCCCGCTGCCGTTCCTCCCCCACCGCATCGGCCTGATCACCGGCAAGGGCTCGGCGGCCGAGCACGACGTCCTCGAGAACGCACGTCTGCGCTGGCCCGGCGTGGAGTTCGAGATCTCGTACGCGCTCATGCAGGGCAGCTCGTCGGCGGCCCAGGTCATCACCGCGCTGCGGGCGCTCGACGCCGACGAGGCGGTCGACGTCATCGTGATCGCCCGCGGCGGCGGCTCCGTCGAGGACCTGCTGCCGTTCTCGGACGAGGGCCTCGTCCGCGCGGTCGCCGCCGCCCGTACGCCGGTGGTGAGCGCCATCGGGCACGAGCCGGACGTGCCCCTCCTCGACCACGTCGCCGACGTACGGGCGTCCACGCCGACGGACGCGGCGAAGCGGGTCGTCCCGGCCGTCGTCGACGAGCTGCAGCACCTCGCGCAGCTGCGTCGGCGCGCCTGGTACGCGGTCGACCAGCGCCTCGGTCGCGAGCAGCACCGGCTCGACGCGATCCGCAGCCGGCCTGCGATGGCGCGACCCGTCACGCTCATCGACGAGCAGACCTCCCGCGTCGACGAGCTGCTGGGCCGGGCGCGGCGCTCGCTCGGCCACCGGCTCGACCTCGCGCACCACGAGGCGGCCGCGCAGCTCGCCCGCGTGCGGGCGCTCTCGCCGCTGCGGACGTTGGAGCGCGGTTACGCCGTCGCACAGACCACCGACGGCCGCGTCGTCACCTCCATCGAGCAGCTGGCCCCCGACGCCGAGGTCTCCCTCCGGGTGGTCGACGGCCACGCGAGCCTCCGTACGCTCTCCACCGCCCCTTCCCCGCACGCCGACCTCACCGATGACGAGGAGTCCTGATGACCGAGCAGAGCGCCGACGACGCGGCGGCCACCCCCGACGTGCCGTACGAGCAGGCGCGCGAGGAGCTTGCCGAGGTCGTCTCTCGGCTCGAGGCGGGAGGTACGACGCTCGAGGAGTCGCTCACCCTGTGGGAGCGCGGCGAGGAGCTGGCCGCGATCTGCCAGCAGTGGCTGGACGGTGCGCGGGCGCGGCTGGAGCGGGCTCAGGAGCGAGCGGCGGCCCAGCGAGGCGGGACGGACTCCGGCACGTCGTGACTCTGCGAGGCTACTCGCTGGCGAGCAGCCCGAGGAAGCGTTCGATGTCCTCGCGAGGGGCGGGCCCGGTGACGAGGAGCGTCATGTCACCCTCCTCGCGGACGAAGGTGGTCTCTCCCCCGCCGGTCCACAGTTGCCAGGTCTTGCCCGCGACCTCGACGTCGCCGCGCTGCTCGACGCCCGGCGCGTGGGTCTCGATCATCCGGGGCGCAGAGTCGAGGGCCTGCTCGAGCCCGATGTAGCGGTCCCCGTCGGTGAGGAACCCGAGGTGCCAACGGCCGGACTCGCCCGGCTTGAACGTGACGCCGTTCGCGCGCCACCCGTCGGGCAGCGAGGTGGGCGCATAGACCGGGTACGGCGCTGTCTGCCGCACCTCCTCGACCGTCTGCTCGTACTCCACGGCCGGCCGCTCGTCCGGGGTGTTGCCCCAGAAGAACTGCCCGACGAAGAACAGCCCGACCACGATCACGGCCATGACGCCCATGGAGCGCGCGATGTCGGCGAACGCCGGATTGCCGTAGCTCGAGCGCGGCTTGGCCGGAGCCTGGTCCTGCGCCGGCGACTCCTGCGTCGCGTGCTCAGGAGTCGGGGAGGGGTCGGTGCTGCTCACGGGCCCATTCTCCCAGGCCACCCCAGCACGGCCAGGCACCCGTACGAGGTCCGCCGCAGATTCGGCTCAGGTACGCGAAATCTTCCGCAGATGCGGACAAGGTCGTACGATGCTGCCGTGCCTGCGTACCGATACTCCGAGGCCGCCGAGCTGCTCGGCGTCAGCGACGACACGGTCCGTCGCTGGGCCGACCAGGGGCGTTTCACGCCGACCCGGACGCCCGGGGGCGCCGCAGCCGTCGACGGGCGGGAGCTCGCGGCCCTCGCGGTGGAGCTCGCCGACGGGCCCGTGGACACCGAGCGCACCCACGCCCGCAGCGCCCGCAACCAGCTGCGCGGGATCGTCACGCGCGTCGTCGCCGACACCGTCATGGCGCAGGTCGAGATGTGCTGCGGCCCGTACCGGATCGTCTCCCTCATCAGCGCCGAGGCGGTGAACGACCTCGGGCTCGAGGTCGGCGTCGTCGCGGTCGCCGGGGTGAAGGCCACCAACGTCACCGTGGAGGTCGTCCCGTGAACCGGGTCCGCGCCGCTGTTGCGGGGTCTCTCGCCGCCGTGTCCCTCCTCGCCGCCTGCGGGGGCGCGCAGGGCGACGACGGCTCCGCCGGCGACCGTACGCTCACCGTCCTGGCGGCAGCGTCGCTGACCGAGGCCTTCGACGAGCTCGAAGAGGCCTTCGAGCGCGAGCACGACGGGGTCGACGTCCGGCTCGCGTACGACTCCTCGGCCGTGCTGGCCGAGCAGGTGCTCCAAGGCGTGCCGGCCGACGTCCTCGCGACCGCCGACGAGGCGACGATGCGCAAGGTCGTCGAGGCGAAGGCGGCCGACGGCGACCCGGCCCCGTTCGCGACCAACACGCTCACGATCGTGACGCCCCCCGGCAATCCTGGCGGGGTCCGCGGCGTGCAGGACCTGGGGCGGGCCACGTTCGCGGTGTGCGTCCCCGCGGCGCCGTGCGGTGACGCCGCCCGGCGACTGCTCTCCCTGGACGGCAACCGGTCGAAGCCGACCACCGAGGAGCAGAACGTCAAGGGGGTCCTCACCAAGGTCACGCTCGGCGAGGTCGACGCGGGTCTCGTCTACCGCTCCGACGCGAAGGCAGCGGGCGATGCCGTCGAGACAGTCGAGGCTGCGAACGCCTCGGAGGTGGTCAACGTGGATCCGATCGTGGTCCTGGCGGAGTCCGAGGCACCCGCGCTCGCCCGGGAGTGGGTGGCGCTCGTGACGGGCGAGCAGGGCCAGAAGGTCCTCGCGCGGCACGGGTTCGGACCGGCTGCGTGAGCACACGCGACGCGCCCGCCCTCGGCCGCGTACCGGTCACGCTGGTCCTGCCCTCGGCCGCCGGACTCCTGCTGCTGCTCCTCCCCCTCGTCGGCCTGCTGCTGCGCGCGCCGTGGGGGACGTTCCTGGAGCGGTTGGGCGACCCGGCGATCCGCGACGCCCTCCGCCTGAGCCTGGTGACGTCGACGGTCGCAGCCGCCGTGTGCCTGGTGCTCGGGGTGCCGCTGGCATGGCTGCTCGCCCGTACGGAGTTCCGTGGCCGCAGCGTCGTCCGGGCGCTCGTGAACGTGCCGCTGGTCCTTCCGCCTGTGGTGGGCGGCGTGGCGCTCCTCATGGCGTTCGGCCGTCGTGGCGTCGTCGGGCAGTGGCTCGACGACGCCTTCGGCGTGACGCTCCCCTTCACGACGGCGGCGGTCGTCCTGGCCCAGGCGTTCGTCGCCCTGCCCTTCCTCGTCATGAGCGTCGAGGGCGCGCTGCGCACGGCGGACCGGCGGTACGACGAGGTCGCCGCGACGCTCGGCGCCTCGCGGCTCGTCGCGTTCTGGCGCGTCACGCTGCCGCTGGCCGGTCCGGGGATCGCTGCGGGTGCTGCCCTGGCGTGGGCCCGCGCGCTCGGCGAGTTCGGAGCCACGATCACCTTCGCCGGCAGCGTCCCCGGTGTCACGCGCACGATGCCGCTGGAGATCTACGGCGCGATGCAGTCCGACCCGGACACGGCGATCATGCTCAGCGTGATCCTGCTCGGGATCAGCGTCGCTGTCCTCGTCGCACTGCGCTCGTCGTGGACCGGGCGCGCCTGGGCGGGGCAGCCGTGAAGGGCCTCGAGGCACACCTGCGGATGCGTCGCGGTAGCTTCGACGCCGACGCCGCGTTCACCGTGCCGCCGGGCGAGGTCCTGGCGCTCGTCGGACCCAACGGGGCCGGCAAGAGCTCGCTGCTGCGCGCCCTGGCCGGCCTCACTCCGCTCGAGGAGGGCCGCGTCGTGCTCGGCGGCACCGTCCTCGAGGACACGGCGGCGGGCATCCGGACGCCGACGCCTCAGCGCGATCTCACGATGGTGTTCCAGGACCCGCTGCTGTTCCCGCACCTGTCGGTGCGCGACAACGTCGCCTTCGGCCTGCGGCACCACCGTGCCCAGGCGCGGCGACCCCGCCAGGCCCGCGCGCAGGCCGACGACCTCCTTGCTCGTACGGGACTGGCCGATCTCGCAGGGCGCAAGGCCGGGCGCCTGTCGGGCGGTCAGCGTCAGCGTGTCGCGATCGTGCGCGCGCTCGCGTGCGACCCCGCGCTCCTCCTCCTCGACGAGCCGACGTCGGCGCTCGACGTGTCGGTGACGACAGAGGCACGCGCGTTCCTCCGCCAGCACATCCGGACCTTCGGCGGCGTGACGGTGCTGGTCAGCCACGACCCGCTCGACGCGTTCGTCCTCGCCGAACGCGTCGCGGTGGTCGAGCACGGCCGGATCACCCAGACCGGCACGCCCGAGGAGATCTCGCGCCGCCCCCGTACGGAGTACGTCGCGCACCTGATGGGACGCAACCTGCTCCGCGACGGGGACACGTACCGGACCTTCAGCCCGACGGCGGTCACGCTCTTCCGCGAGGAGCCGATCACCTCGGCCCGCAACCTGTGGCAGCTGCGCATCGCGAGCCTCGTCCCCCACGGCGACGCGGTGCGCGTGCACCTGCGGGGTGCGGTGTCGCTCGTCGCCGACGTGACGCGCGAGGCCGTCGCCGCGCTCGACCTCCACGAAGGGCTTGCCGTGTGGGCGAGCGTGAAGGAGACCGAGGTGACGACGTTCACGGACTGAACGAACGCGCCTTCCGCGCCCTGGCCGCCCCACTCTCCGTTGGCCCCAACGAGGAGTGACCGGGAGCAATAGGTGGTGCGGACCGCGAAAATCCCGCCCCGGGCGGCAGTGCGGACCAGACGTAAGATGCCGCCATGACCGCCAGCGCGCACGGATCGAAGCTGCCAGGCCCTCTCACCCCCGCCGCTCAGGCCCCCGACCGCAACCTCGCCCTGGACCTGGTCCGGGTCACGGAGGCCGCGGCGATGGCGGCCGGACGCTGGGTCGGGCGGGGCGACAAGAACGGCGCTGACGGGGTCGCGGTCAACGCGATGCGCTCGCTGATCAACACCGTCGGCATGAACGGCGTCGTCGTCATCGGCGAGGGCGAGAAGGACAACGCCCCGATGCTGTTCAACGGCGAGCAGGTCGGTGACGGCACCGGCCCCGAGGCCGATGTTGCCGTCGACCCGATCGACGGCACCACGCTGACCGCCAAGGGCATGCCCGGCGCGGTCTCCGTCCTCGCGGTGGCGCCGCGGGGCGCGATGTTCGACCCGTCGGCCGTCTTCTACATGGACAAGCTCGCTGTGGGTCCGGAGGCCGCTGACGTCATCGACATCCGCCTCCCGATCGCGGAGAACATCCGTCTGGTCGCGAAGGCCAAGAACCTCTCGGTCTCGTCGGTCACCGTGTGTGTGCTGGACCGCCCGCGCCACTCCGGGCTCGTCGACGAGATCCGCGAGACCGGCGCCCGCATCAAGTTCATCTCCGACGGCGACGTGGCGGGCTCGATCTACGCCGCGCGCCCCGGCACCGGCGTCGACATCCTCGCCGGGGTCGGCGGCACCCCCGAAGGCATCATCAGCGCCTGCGCGATGAAGGCTCTCGGCGGCGCCATCCAGGGCAAGCTGTGGCCCACCGACGACGCCGAGCGCCAGAAGGCGGTCGACGCCGGCCTCGACGTCGACGCGGTGCTCTCCACCGACGACCTCGTCAAGGGCGACGACTGCTTCTTCGTCGCGACCGGCATCACCGACGGCGAGCTCATGAACGGCGTCCGGTACGGCTCGGGCATCGCCGTGACGGAGTCCCTCGTCATGCGCTCGCGCTCCGGCACGTACCGCAAGATCATCTCCGAGCACCGCATGGAGAAGCTGAAGGCGTACGCCTCGATCGACTACGAGGGCTGACGCACCGTGGCCTCGGACGCGGGAGCACGCACGCTCGTCGTGGGCGAGGCGCTGGTCGACCTCACCGAGAGCCCGACGGGTCTCGTCGAGGCGCACCCGGGCGGCTCCCCGCTCAACGTCGCGGTCGGGCTGGCCCGGCTCGGCGTCGCGACGACGTTGGCCGCTCAGGTCGGCGACGACGAGTACGGCGACCTCGTCCGTGACCACGTGGACGCCTCCGAGGTCGACCTCCGGTCGCTCCCTCCGCACCACGAGGACACCTCGCTCGCCCAGGCCACCCTGGACGCCGCCGGCGTCGCGTCGTACCGGTTCGATCTGGTGTGGGATCCCGACGAGATGCCCGCGCCGGAGGACTTCGACCTGGTCCACACCGGCTCGATCGGTGCCACGCTCGCTCCTGGGGCCGACGCGGTCGCCGCGCTCGTCGCGCAGGCCCACGCCGCCGGCGTCCCCGTCTCGTACGACCCGAACGTCCGGCCCGCGATCACGCCCGACCTCGACGACGTACGAGCCAGGGTCGACCGGCTCGTCGCGCACGCCTCGTACGTGAAGCTGAGCGACGAGGACGCCCGCACGCTCCGACCGGGCCTCGACCCGCTCGCGTACGCCGCCGAGGTCGCCGACACGGGTCCCCGGCTGGTCGTCGTGACCCGGGGAGGCGACGGCGTGACGCTGCTCAGCGGCGGCACCACGGTCGAGGTCGCCGCCCAGCGGGTGGCGGTCGCCGACACGATCGGCGCCGGCGACTCCTTCATGGCGGCGCTGCTCGCGGGCCTCGTGGTCCGCGGCTGGCTCGACCGCCCCACCTTCGACGTCGAAGCACTGGAGTGGCTGGGGACGCTGGCCGCGCAGGCGGCGGCGATCACCTGCTCGCGGCCGGGCGCCGACCCACCGTGGCGCAAGGAACTTCCTCCGCTCCGGTGACCAAACGCCAACCGCCGCTGGGGTACCCCAGCCAGCGCGGCTGCCTACGATGGGGGCGTGACCGAGCGCCTCGCCACCCTCGACAGCGGGATCACCCTCGCGTACGAGACGTTCGGCGACGCGGACGATCCGGCGCTGCTGCTCGTCATGGGGCTCGGATGCCCCATGAACTGGTGGCGCTCCGGGTTCTGCGAGGAGCTCTCCGCCCAGGGCTTCCACGTGATCCGCTACGACAGCAGAGACGTGGGGCGTTCGACGCGTTTCGACGACCATCCCGTGACGCGCCGGCAGGTCGCCGCGGCGGCGACCGGACGCTGGCGGCGCGCGCCGTACGGTCTGTCCGACCTCGCTGCCGACGCCGCCGGACTCCTCGACGCCCTCGGCATCGACGCCGCCCACGTGGTCGGGCAGTCGATGGGCGGCATGGTCGCCCAGACCCTGGCGATCGAGCACCCCGACCGCGTCCTGTCGCTCACCTCGATCATGTCGACGACGGGTCGCCGTACGGTCGGGTGGCAGCACCCTCGACTGGCCGGGATGCTGCTCGCGACCGGAGGGATCGGCGAGGAGGGCTACGTCCGACAGTCGCTGCGCAGCGCGCGGGCGATCTCGAGCCGCCGGTACGGCCTCCCGCCCGCCGCTGTCGAGGCGCGCGCCCGTGAGACGTACGCCCGCGGCTGGTCGATCCAGGGCACGATGCGTCACATGCTCGCCGTCATGACCCAGCCCGACCGGACGCGCGCTCTCGGCGGGCTCCGCGTCCCCACCCTCGTCATCCACGGTGGCGCCGACCCGATGGTCGACCCGTCAGGCGGCCGCGCGACCGCCGCCGCCGTCCCTGGCGCCCAGCTGATGATGGTGCCGGGCATGGCGCACGAGATCCCCGTGGACCTCGAGAGCCTCTTCGCCGCCGCCATCGCCCGCAACTCCCGGAGGTCTCATGCACACGCGCGGTGACGCGGTCGTCCGACGTCGAGAGGACGGCGCGCTCGAGCTGCGCGTCAACGGCGTCTTCGTCATGGACGACGTCGAGACGACGTCCGAGCGCCTGCTGGCGCGCGCCGCGCTCGCCGGGTGCGCCGACCCCCGGCACGTGGTCGTCGGTGGGCTCGGCATGGGCTTCACGCTCCGCGAGATCCTCACCGACCGCCGCGTCAAGCAGGTGACGGTGGCCGAGCTGGAGGCGGCGATCCCCGACTTCATGCGGGAGGGCACGCTGCCCGGCGCCGACCTGATCGACGACCGCCGCGTGGACCTGCAGGTCGACGACGTCCGCGCGGTCGTCGCCGCCCTGCCCGAGGCGAGCGTGGACGTGATCCTCCTCGACGTCGACAACGGACCCGACTTCCTGGTCCACGACACGAACGCGGCGGTGTACGAGGCGCCCTTCGTGGCGACGTGCGCGGCACGCCTGCGCGACCACGGCGAGCTGTGCATCTGGTCGATGGACGACTCGGCCCCTGTCCGGCAGGCGTTGGGGGCCTCGTTCGCCCACGTGTACGCGGAGCGGGTGCCCGTACGGCTGCAGGGACGCGAGGAGGCGTACTGGCTCTTGCGGGGACGGGTCCCCCGCCGCTGAGCCCTGGCCGTACGGGGATAATCTCGGACTCATGAGCACTGAGACCGAGTACCGGATCGAGCGCGACACCATGGGCGAGGTCAAGGTGCCCGCCAATGCGCTCTACAAGGCCCAGACGCAGCGCGCCGTCGAGAACTTCCCGATCTCCGGCAGCACCCTGGAGCCGCAGCACATCCGCGCGATCGCGCTGGTGAAGCTGGCCTGCGCGAAGGCGAACGCCGAGCTCGGCGTCATCGACCAGGACGTGGCCGACGCGATCGTCGCCGCTGCGCAGGAGGTCGCCGACGGTCGCCACGACGACCAGTTCCCGATCGACGTCTTCCAGACGGGCTCGGGCACGTCGAGCAACATGAACATGAACGAGGTCCTCTCGACGCTGGCCAGCCGCACCCTCGGTCGCGACGTCCACCCGAACGACCACGTCAACGCGTCTCAGTCGTCCAACGACACCTTCCCCACGTCGATCCACGTCGCCGCCACCGAGGCAGCCGCGAACGAGCTGGTCCCCGCTCTCGACCACCTCGCGTCCGCGTTCGAGGCCAAGGCCAGCGAGTGGGCGTCGATCGTGAAGTCGGGCCGCACGCACCTCATGGACGCCACGCCGGTGACGCTCGGCCAGGAGTTCGCCGGGTACGCCGCGCAGATCCGTCGCGGCATCGAGCGGGTCCAGTCGGCGCTGCCGCGCGTCGCCGAGGTGCCGCTGGGCGGCACGGCGGTCGGCACCGGCATCAACACGCCCGCCGGCTTCCCGCAGCGCGTGATCGCGATCCTCGGGGAGGAGACCGGCCTGCCCCTCACGGAGGCGGTCGACCACTTCGAGGCCCAGGGAGCCCGCGACGGGCTGGTCGAGCTCTCCGGTCAGCTCCGTACGATCGCGGTCAGCCTGATCAAGATCAACAACGACCTGCGGTGGATGGGCTCCGGCCCGCGTACGGGTCTCGGCGAGCTCCAGCTCCCCGACCTGCAGCCGGGCTCGAGCATCATGCCGGGCAAGGTCAACCCGGTCGTCCCTGAGGCCGTGCTCATGGTGTGCTCGCAGGTGATCGGCAACGACACCGCGATCACCATCGCCGGCCAGTCCGGCTCCTTCGAGCTCAACGTACAGATGCCGGTCATGGCGCGGGCGCTCCTGGAGTCGATCCGCCTCCTGGCCAACTCCTCGCGCGTGCTGGCCGACCGCTGCGTCGCGGGGACGGTCGCCAACGAGGACCGCTGCGCCGAGCTCGCCGAGTCGTCGCCGTCGATCGTGACGCCGCTCAACAAGTACATCGGCTACGAGAACGCCGCCAAGGTCGCCAAGACGGCGCTCAAGGACAAGACCACGATCCGTCAGACCGTGCTCGACATGGGCTTCGTGGACGAGGGCAAGCTGACTCTCGAGCAGCTCGACGCCGCCCTCGACGTGCTCTCCATGACGCACCCCTGACGCAGCCTGGCTCGTCGAGGTCTCTCGCGAGCAGGCCCGAGGTCTCTCGCGAGTAGGCCTGGGGTCTCTCGCGAGGGTCAGGAGGTGCGGCGGGCGACCTGGTAGCCGTCGCGGTCGAGGACGAGCTCCCACGTCGTCCCGGGGTGCTGGGTCTCGGCGTACGCCACGGCGTCAGGCGCGGCCTGTCCCCAGCCGGCGTACGCGTCGATCACGAGCCAGTCGGGCACCGCGTCGCCGACCGTGCCGGTCCAGTAGACCGTGCGTCCGGTCGAGAGGTGCGTGATCAGCCCGATGTCGGTCTCGACGCTCGCGCCCTCGGGAACGAGGTCGAGGACCTCCTGCGCCGCGGCCGCACGTGGACTCGCCTCGTACGTCTGTGCGTCGGCGAGCTTGGCCAGCGGGAACTGCGAGACGAGCGCCAGGGCGACGGCCGCGGCGATCGCGGGAACGTGGGTCGCGTAGCGGCGCAACCAGGTCGGCCTGCCGCCGTCGCGCAACCGCACGATCGCGTCCAGCATCGCCGCGAACACGACCGGCATGAGGACGAGGCCGTAGTGCCAGTCCGTGCCCCAGTAGTACGGGTTGTCGCCGACGAAGCGCCACAGCAGCGTCGGGCCCGCCACGAGCACCCACGGCGAGCGCAGCGCGAGGAAGCCGGTGACGCCGAACGTCGCCAGCAGCGTCGGCAGCTTGAGGTCCCAGCCCGTCCAGAACGACGCCCAGGGGCCCGGTCCGCCCTCGTCACCGGCGCCGATGACGCTGACGTAGTCGTATCCACCGCCGGGGTTGAACGCCGGGATGAGGACGAAGAGCGTCAGCAGGAAGCCACCGAGGCCGGCGAGCGCGGTCGCGAGGCCGATCCGTCGCGCCCCGGCGAGCGCCAAGGCGACTCCCACCGCCACCACGGTGAGGCCGAGGTCCTCCTTGACGAGGAGCAGCGGGAGCGACCAGAGCGCCGCGGCACGCCAGCGCCGCTCGACGAACGCGATGCCGGCCAGCGCCAGGAACAGAGCCGCGAAGGCGACCTCGTGGAAGTCGACCCACACCGCGGAGGCGATGCCGAACGACAGCCCGTACGCGAGGCCGACGGCGAGCCCGGCTGCGGTGCCGAGAGCGCGTACGGCGCCGCGGGCGATCACCCAGACCGACAGCGCGAGGAGCACTGCCTGGGCGACCAGCAGCGTACGGCCGTCGGGGAACAGCCGGTAGAACGGCGCCACGATTGCCGTGATCGGCGAGAAGTGGTCACCGAGGATGTGGTAGTCCGGCCCCTTGATGTCGACGATCGGAGCCTGGAGGCGGGAGTACGCGGCGATCGCCTGCTCGAAGATCGCGTTGTCCCACGAGGGGGTCTCGAAGCGGCGAAACCGCAGCAACGAGACGGCCGCGTACGCGACGCCGCACAGCGTGGCGAGGAGGCCTGCCCCGACGACGCCGACGACCCCGGCGCGCCTGCGTGCGCCGGGGTCGTCGTCGGAGATCGAGTCGGTCATGCCGACACGCTATCCGGCACCGCTGAGAGCTCTCGGGACGGTCAGTACCAGCCGTTGCCCTGCTTGAAGGACCACGCAGCGCTCGGCGTGCCGTAGACCTCCTTGATGTAGCGCAGACCCCACTTGATCTGGGTCGCCGGGTTCGTCTTCCAGTCCTTGCCTGCTGACGACATCTTCGACCCGGGCAGCGCCTGCGGGATGCCGTACGCGCTGGAGGTGGGGTTGTCGGCGTTCCAGCGCCAGTTGCTCTCGCTCACCCACAGCTTGTTGAGGGCGGCGTACTGGCCCTGGCCGAAGCCGAAGTCGGACAGCATCGCCTTCGCGATCGCGCGGGGGTTCTTGTCCTGCATGCGCGCGGTCTTGACCTTCGCGGCAGCGCGCTGCTTGGCGGCCTTCGCCACCTGCTGCTTCTTGGCGTCGGCGACGGACGGGACGGCCGGAGCCGCGGGGCGCTGCGCAGAGCGCGAGGTCTGAGGCTCCGTACGGTCACCGGACGCCGCGGCCTTCTCGGTCGTCGTCTCGGCGGCCAGCGCCTCGGTGCCACTGACGGACGCGGCCTCGACCGTCGGCGGGGCGCTGGTGGCACCGGCCACGGCGCCACCGACGAGCGCGAGCGCAGCCAGGGCGGACAGGGTGAAGCCGACGCGGCCTCGAGGGGTACGCGCACGCGTCAGGAGACGGCTCGCGAGAGGGGCCTGCGCGGCTTTTCGGCGCGCGCGGGTATGGGGGGATGACACGCTGGGTCCTCCGGGGGAAAGGATCGGTCGCGGATATCCCCAGCGTGCGAGAAGACGAAATCAGAATCAAACGGACAAGTCGCCCAAGGGTCGCCACCTACCGCTCTGACCTGCGAAGACGGCCTTTCCTGAGAATCTGCACGAGCGGGCCGCGGCCCCGGCCTACCCCTCGCCGGCCGGAGCCGCCTGCCCGCCGTCCGCGGCGGCAGGACGAGAGCCTCCGGCGTCGCCGTCAGCATCGTCCCGCGCCCGCAGCATGAGGTTGTCGCCGGTCTCGGGGTCGAAGAGGTGCAGCTTGCTCACGTCCATCACCAGCTCTGCCTCGCCGCCCTCGCGGACCCTCGTGGTCGGCTCGAGCGTGACGACGATCTGCTGCTGCATCTTCTCGCCGTCGAGGTCCTTGGCGAGGTCGTCGAGCGTCGTCCGGACCTCCTCAGGTGCCTCGAACGGGATGTACGCGTACTGCTCGTTGCCCAACCACTCCACGACGTCGACGCCGGCGGTGAAGCGCACGCCGTTCTCCGGCGCACGCGACGCGGAGGCGTCGGCGAAGTGCTCGGGCCGGATCCCGCCGATGAGCAGCTCGTGCCCCTTCGTGGCCTCGGCCATCTCGGGCGGCATCGTGAACGAGACGAAGGGCAGCTCGAGCTGGTCGCCGTTGGGCCGGGCGGGAAGCATGTTCATCGGCGGTGATCCGATGAACCCCGCGACGAACAGGTTTACCGGGTCCTCGTAGAGCTCGCGCGGCGTCGCGACCTGCTGGAGGACGCCCTTCTTCAGCAGAGCGACACGGTCCCCGAGCGTCATCGCCTCGGTCTGGTCGTGCGTCACGTACACCGTCGTCACCCCGAGCTTGCGCTGCAGGCGGGCGATCTCGGTGCGCATCTGGCCACGCAGCTTCGCGTCGAGGTTGGACAGCGGCTCGTCGAACAGGAACGCCTGGGCGTCACGCACGATCGCCCGCCCCATCGCGACACGCTGCCGCTGACCGCCGGAGAGGTTCGCCGGCTTGCGGTCGAGGAACTCGGTGAGCTCGAGGGTCTCCGCGGCGTCGCGCACCTTCTTGTCGATCTCCTCGTTGGAGATGCCCTTGTGCAGGCGGAGCGGAAAGGCGATGTTCTCGTACACGTTGAGGTGCGGGTAGAGCGCGTAGTTCTGGAAGACCATCGCGAGGTTGCGGTCGCGGGGCGGCTCGTCGTTGACGCGCTTGCCGCCGATCAGCATGTCGCCGGAGGTGATCTCCTCCAGACCGACGATCATCCGCAGCAGGGTCGACTTGCCGCAGCCCGACGGGCCCACGAGGATCACGAACTCTCCGTCCTCGATGGCGAGGCTGACGTCGCGCACCGCCGGGGCGTTGTCTCCGTACTGCTTGACGATGTTCTTCATCTCGATGGTGGCCATGGTGGTCAACCCTTCACTGCGCCGGAGGTGAGCCCGGAGACGATCTTGCGCTGGAACAGGAGGACGATGATGAAGATCGGGACCGTCACGACGACCGAGGCCGCCGCGATCGCCGCGATCGGTTGGTCGAACTGGGACGCGCCGGTGAAGAACGCCAACGACGCCGGGACCGGGATCGCTCGCGTCGTCGACGTCAGGGATATGCCGAACACGAAGTCGTTCCACGCGAAGAAGAACGTGATGATCGCGGCCGTGAAGACGCCGGGCGCCGCGAGCGGAACGATGACCTTGCGGAAGGCCTGCCACGACGTCGCACCATCGACCTGGGCAGCCTGCTCCATCTCCCAGGGGATCTCGCGGAAGAAGGCCGAGAGCACCCAGATCGACATGGGGAGGGTGAACGACAGGTACGGGATGATCAGGCCGAGCCACGTGTCGTAGATGCCGATCGCTCGCCACATGTCGAACAACGGGCCGACCAGGGCGACGACCGGGAACATCGCGATCGCCAGCGCCATCGAGAGCACGATCTTCTTGCCGCGGAACCGCAGCCGGGCGATCGCGTACGCCGCGAACGTGGCGAGGATGACAGAGATCGTCGTGGCGATGACCGAGATGCCGAACGAGTTGATCAGCGCGTGCTGGAACAGGTCGAACTTGAAGACGGTCTTGAAGTTGTCGAACCCGGGGTCGTGCGGGAGGAAGCCGCCCTGGTTCACGTCGGCGTTCCCGCCCTTGAGCGACAGCGACACGAGATAGACGACCGGAGTCAGCGTGTAGAGCATGATGAGCTCGGCCCCCACGATGGATCCCCAGGAGATCTGCGGCGCGCTGTCACCGAGCAGCAGCCCGATGGCGCCGGTGATCACGAAGACCGTGCCGGTGATCAGCCACAGCCAGAGGTCAGGGCGGTCGATGAGCCAGAGACCGGCGCCCGCGAAGAGCAGACCGATCGCGATCGAGACCAGCGACCACATCACGCGGGACTTGCGACGCGGCGACATCTCAGTCTCCCCTCACCTGGCTCAGATCCACCCGGAACAGCTTCATCAGACCGAACGCGATGATCAGCACCGAGAGGAACAGCAACACGGACATCGCCGACCCGAGACCGAGCTCGACGCGTTGGATCATCGCGTTGTAGACCAGGCCCGACGGCGGCGCGGTGCCGTTGGCGAAGCCGGTCATGATGAACGGGCTGTCGAAGATGCGGTAGGCGTCGAGCGCCCGGAAGAGCACGGCGACCATGATCGCGGCGCGCATCGACGGCAGGATCACCCGCGTGAGGCGCTGCCACCAGGTCGCGCCGTCGACGGTGGCCGCCTCGATCGCGTCGTTCGGCACCTGCGAGAGGCCCGCGAGCAGCAGCAGCGAGATGAACGGGGTCGTCTTCCAGATCTCGGCGAGGCAGATGACGAAGATCGATCCCCAGAAGTCGTCGAACATGTTCGTGCCCGGGTCGAGGTGCAACCACTGGTTGACGAACCCCGTCGTGGGTTGGAACGCGTACAGCCACGCGTACGCGGAGACGACCGTGATGATGCCGTACGGCACGAGGATCGACGCCCGTACGATGCCGCGGGCGACGAGGATGTTGTTCATCACCATCGCGAAGCCGAAGCCGATGACGAGCTCGACGGCCACGGTGACGACCATGATGAAGACCGCCACGCCGACCGCGCGCCACCACAAGGGATCCGACAGGACGACGCCGTAGTTGGAGACGCCGACGAACTCGCGGTTGTCGGGGTCGGTCAAGCGGTAGTTGAACAGCGAGAGGTACAGCGCCCGGAGCATCGGCCACGCGGTCACCAGCAGCATCACCGCGACCGCGGGTCCGGCGAGCTTCCAGCCGAGCCTGTTCTCGGCGCTCTCCGGCGTGCGGGTCTTGAGCCGCCGGCCGCCGGGGGCTTGTTTCGTCGGCTCGAGAGTCGTCGTGCTCGCCATCGTCATCTCCTCCCGCTCACAGCAGTGCCTTGCCCTGCAGGACGTCCTCGATGTACTGCTGCGACTCCGCCGGCGTCTTGTCGGGGTTCACCGACGACGGCGGGTGCCAGCTGGAGTAGAGGGCGGTGCTGATGTCGCTCCAGTACGGGGTGAGCGGGCGCGGCGCCGCCGCGTCGATGCTCTCCCGCCACAACGGCGCCATCGGGAACGCCTTCTTCATCTCGGGGTCGTCGTAGACCGCCGACCGCGCCGGCTGGTTGCCGGAGGCCATCGCGTACGTCTTCTGGCTCTCCTCGGAGGTGAGGCACGCCGCCGCCTCGTACGCCGCCTCGGGGTGCTTGCCGTAGGCGGAGACCGCGAGGTTGATCCCGCCGTACGGAGGGCGGCTCTCGTCGACGCTGGTGGTGCGCGGATAGCGCGTCCAGGCCAGGTCGTCCTTGAACGGGGCGACGTTGGGGTCGGAGTACACGTAGGTCCAGTTGACGAGGAACCCGCCGTCGGCCGCGGAGAACGACGCGACCGAGCCGCCCTCGTCGGCGTTGGACAGCGCCGGCGGTGCGGCGTCGGACTTGCCGAGCTTCGAGACGACCTCCGCGGCGGCCTTGCCCTCCGGGGTGTCGATCGTGATCTTGGCATCCTTGCCGGCTTCGGGGTCCTCGAGGATCTCGCCGCCGGCGCCGGAGATCAGCGCGTTGATCCACACCGAGTAGCCCTCGTACCGCTTGGCCTGCACGCTCACCGTCGTACGGGTCTGCTCGGCGGCGTCGATGACCTGCGCCCAGGTCACCGGCTTCGACATGTCGAGCCCGGCCTTCTCCGCGACCGACTTGCGGTACCAGAGGATCTGCGTGTTGGACCAGAGCGGGACCGCGACGAGGTTGTCGTCGTACGTCGCGGCCTCGACCGCACCGTCGAGCATGCCCTCGGAGAGGTCGACCTGCTGGTCCTTCGTCATCGGCTCCAGGAAGCCCGCGTTCGCGAACTCCGCCGTGAACGCCGGGTCGAGGCTCATCAGATCGATCGAGGAGTCCTTCGCCGCAAGGCGCCGGACGAGCTGCTCGCGCTGCTGCGAGGCGTCGTTGGGCAGCAGCTCGACCTTGATGTCATACATCCCCTCGGACTCCTCGCTGCACTTCAGCGCGAGGTACGCCTGGCCGCCGGGAGCGCGCTTGCCGTCCTCGCCGGTGACGTACGGCTCGAGGTTGGAGACGTCCGGGTTGATGTACCAGGTGAGAGTGGGCGTGTCGCCGCTCGACTCGCTCCCGCACGCTGCGAGTCCCGCCGCCGCGCTGGCCACGGCGACGACCGCCGCGACCCTCTGTCGAGCCCTTGTGCCCATCGAATGCTCCCGTCCGTTGCTGCGTCCGAGGACGCCTGACGTACGTGACCTATCTCACTGAACCACAGCGGTGACACTAGCGCAGCAACAGACCCCTTAGAGCCCGGGGTCTTCGAGCATCTCCGTCACCAGCGCGGCCACCGGCGAACGCTCCGAGCGGGTGAGGGTCACGTGGGCGAACAGCGGGTGGCCCTTGAGCTTTTCGACCACGGCCACCACGCCGTCGTACCTCCCGACGCGCAGGTTGTCGCGCTGGGCGACGTCGTGGGTGAGGACGACGCGGGAGTTCGCCCCGATCCGCGACAGCACCGTGAGCAGGACGTTGCGCTCCAGCGACTGCGCCTCGTCGACGATCACGAAAGCGTCGTGCAGGGAGCGGCCCCGGATGTGGGTCAGCGGCAGGACCTCCAGCATCTCGCGGTCGATCACCTCCTCGACCACGTCACCGGAGGCGACCGCACCCAGCGTGTCGAAGACGGCCTGGCCCCACGGCCCCATCTTCTCGGCCTCCGAGCCCGGGAGGTAGCCGAGGTCCTGACCGCCGACGGCGTACAACGGCCGGAAGACCACGACCTTCTTGTACGTCCGCCGCTCCATGACCGCCTCGAGACCGGCGCACAGCGCCAGAGCGGACTTCCCCGTTCCGGCGCGGCCGCCCATCGAGACGATCCCGATGTCGGGGTCGAGCAGCAGCTCGAGCGCGATCCGCTGCTCGGCCGAGCGGCCGTGCAGCCCGAACGCCTCACGGTCCCCCCGGACGAGACGCACGCGCTTGTCGGGCGTGACCCGGCCCAGGGCGCTCCCCCGCTCCGACAGCAGGACGAGCCCGGTGTGGCACGGGAGGTCGCGGGCCGCCTCCAGGTCGACGCTGCCGTCCTCGTACAGCGCGTCGAGGTCCGCGCCGGCGACCTCGACCTCGGCCATGCCCGTCCAGCCCGACTCCAGGGCGAGCTCGGCTCGGTACTCCTCCGAGCTGAGCCCGACCGCCGAGGCCTTCACCCGCATCGGCAGGTCCTTGGAGACGAGCGTGACGGCGTGACCTTCGTCGGCGAGGTTCTTGGCGACCGAAAGGATCCGGGTGTCGTTGTCGCCGAGCTGGAAGCCCGACGGCAGCGCGCCGGGGTCGGTGTGGTTGAGCTCGACCCGGACCGTCCCGCCCTCGTCGTTGACCGGGAGGGGCCGGTCGAGCGTGCCGTGGCGGACGCGGAGCTCGTCGAGGAGGCGCAGGGCTGCCCGCGCGAAGTACCCGAGCTCGGGATGGGCCCGCTTGGCCTCGAGCTCGGTGATGACGACGACCGGGACGACGACCTCGTGCTCGGCGAACCGGGTCAGCGCCCGCGGGTCGGCGAGAAGCACGCTGGTGTCGATCACGTACGTGGTGGGGATGTCAGCAGCCACGGCAGTCTCCTCGTACGAGCCCACGCGCATCCCCGCGCCGGCTCACTCTCTGACAGATGGAGCCGGGTTCAGGGCAGCGGGCCCGGGGGCGGGCCAACCTCCCGCCGTGCGTACCGGACCGGCACTCGTGCCGAGCGATCGGTGGTGCACGGAGGGCCTCCCGGTGCCGGTGGGATGTGGGCCCCGCCGACCCCCTGACCGTACGACGCCAGCGGGCGTCCGCACCAGCGACACGCCCCCTTTGTGCCTAACGTCCGATTCCGTCCCGCACCCCGGCACGGGACCGTGGCAGACGGGAGAGGAGGCGGCGGACGAGGAGGGCGGCGCAGGCGACGGCGAGCGCCAGGCCGCCCCACCGGTACCAGGGGTGCGCGTGGGCGTCGCGGTCGAGCCTCTCAGCCGTGTCGTCGGTGTCGAGGAAACGAGACCACCCGTCTGGGTCGTAGATCACCGGCGCGGTGGACCCGGTCGCGGGGAGGTCCGCGGCGTCGCGGGCGCAGACGTCGCTGGTGAACGACGAGGACCCGGCGTCACGCGTCGCGAAGGTGTACACCGCGCAGTGCACGGTCACCATCGTCCGCCGCGAGGCCTGCTGGCGCTCCCGGGAGCCGGTCATCGTCCCGGTCACCTGCACGCCGTCGCCGGCACGCAGCCGGGCGAGCTCCTCGGCGTCCTCTCCTGCCGTGTTGCCCGTGAGGCCGCTGAGCCAGAAGACCAGGGCTCCGAGGAGGCCGAGCACCACGACCGTCCCGTACCCGCCCCTCGCGCGGGAGGGGCGACTCACTGGCCGAAGCGGCGCTCGCGCTCGGCGTACGACCGGATGGCGCGGAGGAAGTCCACGCGCCGGAAGGCCGGCCAGAGCGCTTCGCAGAAGTAGAACTCGCTGTGCACGCTCTGCCACAGGAGGAAACCGGAGAGCCGCTGCTCGCCCGAGGTGCGGATGACGAGGTCGGGGTCGGGCTGACCCTTGGTGTAGAGGTGGTCGGCGATGTGCTCGACGTCGAGGACCTCGGCGACCTCGTCGATCGTCCGCCCCTGCTCGGACTGCTCGCGCAGCAGCGAGCGTACGGCGTCGGCGAGCTCTTGGCGCCCGCCGTAGCCGACGCACAGGTTGACCTCCATGCCGTCGACGTCGCTGGTGGAGGCGACCGCGTCCTGGAGGGAGCCGGCGAGGTCCTCGGGGAGCAGGTCGAGGTTGCCGATGAGGCGCACGTGCCACCGGCGCGACGCTGTGAGCTGGTCGACGAGGTTGCCGATCACGCCCAGGAGGGCGCGGATCTCGGGCTCAGGGCGCTGGAGGTTGTCGGTCGACAGGAGCCAGAGGGTGACGACCTTGACGTCGAGGTCGTCGCACCAGCCGAGGAACTCGATGATCTTGTCGGCACCCGCCTGGTAGCCGGCGGTGACGTCCCCGCCCGTGCCCTTGGCCCACCGCCGGTTGCCGTCCACGATGACGCCGACGTGAGCCGGGACCTGGTCCGGGCGCAGGCTGCCGAGCAGCTGACGCTCGTAGACCGAGTAGAGCAGGTCGCGTACCGACACCGATGGTCCTCCCGTGAGGAGTGTTACCTACGCACGCGTAGGTTCGTTCGTTAGGGTCGTGGTGTGAGCAGGAACGAAGCGACCCCCCCAGCTTCCTTCGACGTCGGCGATCGTATCCGGGACGCCGTGGTCGAGATCAAGCCTAGACTGCGTGGCTGGCTCCACGCGGCCACCTGGCCCTTGGCTCTCGCTGCCTTCGTGGTGCTCCTGGTGCTCGCGCCGAGCACCCGGTCGCGCGCGGGCGTGGCGGTCTACATGATCAGCGCGCTGCTCCTCTTCGGCGTCAGCGCGGTCTACCACGTCGGCCGTTGGGGCCCTCGCGCCGAGGTGCTGCTGAAGCGCTTCGACCACGCCAACATCTTCTTGCTCATCGCCGGCTCCTACACGCCGTTCGCGCTGATCCTCCTCGAGCCCCGCGACGCCGCTTGGCTCCTCACGCTCGTCTGGGTCGGCGCGATCGGCGGCGTGGCGTTCCGGGTGTTCTGGGTGCACGCTCCGCGCTGGCTGTACACGCCGATCTACGTGGTGCTCGGCTGGGCGGCGCTCCTCTGGCTCGACGAGTTCGCTGCCGCGGCGTCGACGGCCGTCCTCGTGCTGATCATCGTGGGCGGGTCGCTCTACTCGCTCGGTGCGGTCGTGTACGGGCTGCGCTACCCCAACCCGTTCCCCCGGTGGTTCGGCTTCCACGAGGTGTTCCACACGCTGACGATCGCCGCGTTCGTCGTGCACTACGTCGGCATCTCGCTCGCGGTGTACGCCGGCTGACCCCGACCGCCTAGCCTGGGGGGATGACGCACCCCATCGGCCTTCCCCCGCTACGGCCGCTGACGCGTGCCGACCTCGATGCGCTTCCCGAAGACGGGCACCGGTACGAGCTCATCGACGGCTCTCTCATCGTGACGCCGGCGCCCTCGCCCGAGCACCAGGACGCGGTCCTCGAGCTCACCGTCCTCCTCCGGTCGGCGTGCCCGCCGGAGATGAAGGTCTTCGTCTCCCCTCTCGACGTCGTCCTCGCCGAGGACTCGGTGGTCCGGCCGGACGTCGTGGTCGCGAACCGTGCCGACGTCGACGGTCGTGTCCTCGGCGCGCCGCCGCTACTCGCCGTCGAGGTGGTCTCGCCCAGCACCCGCAGCATCGATCTGCTCCTCAAGAAGTCGCGCTACGAGTTCGCCGGCACGGCGTCGTACTGGGTGATCGACCCCGAGCCGTACGAGCGGTCGCTGATCTGCTGGGACCTCGAGGACGGCGAGTACGTGGAGGTGGCGCGCGTGGCCGGTGACACGACGGTCGAGCTCACCCGGCCGTTCCCGATCTCGCTGTCGCCCGCCAGCGTGCTCAGCTGACGCGACGGCCTACGCCTGGAGGTCGACCGGGTCGGTGACCGGGCGCTCGCAGGCGAAGCCGCGGCACACGTAGGCCGCCGGCTGACCGTCCACCAGGTCCTTGGCCTCGAACAGCGGCAGGGGCGTCCCCACGGGTCCCGCGACCACCACGGCTCCGGGTGAGGGCAGCGACAGCGCCGCCCGGTGCAGCCGGTCGGCTGCCCCGCCTTCCCCCACGACCGCGATCTCGAGGGGTCCCGCGAGGAGCGCCTCGGCGACGGCGAGGACCCAGCCGGCGAAGCGCGGGGAGCCGGTCGCGAGCGCGGACGCCGAGCGCACGGCCTCCTCGGCCGCCGAGCGGTAGCGGTCGTCCCCGGTGAGTGCGGCGGCGGAGAGGAAGGCGGCGGCGGCCGACGACGTCCCCGACGGCGTCGCGTTGTCGGCGAGGTCGCGGGGCCGGACGACGAGCGCCTGCGCGTCGTCCGCGGTGTCGTAGAAGCCGCGCCCTTCCGTGGGATCCGCGTCCGGGGCGACACGGAAGTGCGCGAGCACGAGGTCGAGCAGCGCGCGCGCCCGCTCCAGCCACACGGCGTCGCCGGTGACCCCGAGCACGGCGAGGTACGCCTCGGCGACGCAGCCGTAGTCCTCGAGCACGCCCGCGTTGGCCGACGGGACACCGTCGCGCGACGTCCGGACGAGGCGTCCGTCTTCCCCGGTGTGCGTGGTGGCGAGCAACGTCGCTGCGACGACCGCCGCGTCGCGGTACTCGGGCTCGTCGAGCAGCACGCCCGCCTCGGCCAGCGCCGTCACGGCGAGACCGTTCCACGCCGCGACGACCTTCTCGTCGCGTGCCGGAGCCGTACGCTCGGCGCGCCGCGCGGTCGCCAGACGCGCACGGACGTCGGCCCACCGAGAGAGGTCGTCGGGGTCCTCGCGCAGCTGGGCCGTCGACGCCCCGTGCTCGAAGGTGCCGTCGGCGGTGACGCCGAGCAGCTGCGCCGCCCACGTCCCGTCCGCCTCGCCGAGGACCTGGACGAGCTGCCCCGGGGTCCACACGTAGTACGCGCCCTCGACGCCGTCGGTGTCGGCGTCCAGCGCCGACGCGAACCCGCCCTCGGCCGTCGCGAGCTCCGTGAGGAGGAAGTCCGCCGTCTCGTGGACGACGCGTAGCGCCAGCTCGGAGCCGGTCTGACGCCACAGGTGGAGGTAGACGCGCAGCAGGAGCGCGTTGTCGTACAGCATCTTCTCGAAGTGCGGCACGACCCAGCCGGCGTCGACGCTGTAGCGCGCGAAGCCGCCCCCGACCTGGTCGTACATCCCGCCGCGGGCCATCGCCTCGGCGGTGTGCTCGACCATCGCGAGCGCGCCCGTCGAGCCCGTGCGCGCGGCGTAGCGCAGCAGCAGCTCCAGGCACATCGACGGCGGGAACTTCGGGGCGGACCCGAATCCCCCGTTGGTCGCGTCGTACTGGCCGGCGAGGCCACGGACGGCCGTGTCGAGCGCGTCCGCGTCAAGGGCCGGGCCTGTGGCGTCCTCGAGCGCGCCGAGGTGCGCGACGACCTCGGTGCTGATCCGGTCGACGTCGCCGCGCCGCGTCGTCCACACGTTCGTGATGGCCTCGAGCACCTGCCGGAACGCGGGCATCCCGTGGCGCGGCTCAGGCGGGAAGTAGGTGCCCGCGAAGAAGGGGTCACCGCTGGGGGTGAGGACGACTGTCATCGGCCAGCCTCCCTGCCCCGTCATCGCGGTGGTCGCGCGCATATACACCGCGTCGACGTCGGGCCGCTCCTCGCGGTCAACCTTGACCGGGACGAAGTGCTCGTTGAGGTACGCCGCGGTCGCCTCGTCCTCGAAGGACTCGTGCGCCATCACGTGGCACCAGTGGCAGGCGGCGTACCCGACGCTCAGCAGCACCGGGACGTCACGCTCGGCCGCCAGCGCGAGGGCCTCCTCTCCCCACTCGTGCCAGTCGACGGGGTTGTCGGCGTGCTGCAGGAGGTACGGGGAGGTGGCGCGGCTGAGTCGGTTGGCCATGGCTCCACCGTAGGTCAGGCACGAACGGCACAAACCGAACAAGCAGGGAGATATCCGGCTACTGTCAGGAAGCGCGCCGCGGTCGTGGTCGCGCGAACGTCACGACCTAGGGGGAAGCCATGGCACTCGACACGCTGTTCGTCTTCGGAGCCAGCTACGACAACGAGGACGACGCCGTCGCCGACTACGACGCGGTCAAGGAGCTCTACCGGGAGACCGACCTCCTGGACACCTACGACGCCGCCGTCGTCTCCAAGCACGACGACGGCAAGGTCAAGATCGTCAAGAAGCACGAGCAGCCGACGCGCCACGGGGCGTGGGGCGGGCTCGGCATCGGGCTCGTGGGCGGCGCGCTCGTGGCGCTCTTCCCCGCGATCACGCTCGGTGGCGCCCTCATCGTCGGCGGGGTCGGCGGCAGCGCGCTCGGGGCGCTGGGCGGGCACGTGACGCGCGGCATGAGCCGGGGTGACCTCAAGGAGCTCGGCGAGCTCCTCGACGACGGCCAGAGCGGGCTCGTCGTGGTCGCCGCGACCGACATGGAGGCGCGTGTCGAGGAAGCCCTCCGGCGGGCCGAGAAGCTCACCAAGAAGGAGCTGCGTGCCGACGAGAAGGCCATCGAGGCCGACGTCGACGCGGCGAGCTCGTCGTAGGGCCGAGCCGTTCGCGGGGCTGACCGCGGGAGGTGGCACGATGCCCGGATGACGAACGTGAAGGGCAAGGGCGGACAGGCGGGCCGCGAGGTTCGCAACAGCAAGGCGCTCGAGGTCGGAGCGCGCGTCGGGCTCGTCGCGTACGGGGTGGTGCACCTCCTGGTCGCGTGGCTCGCCCTCCAGGTCGCCTGGAGCGGCACCGAGAAGGACGCGAGCCAGTCCGGCGCGCTGTCGATGATCGCCGAGAACGGCGCCGGCAAGGCGCTGCTGTGGGTCACGGCCGTCGGTTTCGCGGCGCTCGTGCTCTGGCAGCTGGCCGATGCGATCTGGGGCTTCCGCGACAAGGACGGCGGCGCGCGGACGCTCAAGCGCGTGATGGCCGCGGGCAAGGCGGTCCTGTACGCCGCGCTGGCGGTCGTCGCTGCACGGCAGGCGACGGGCTCGTCGGGCGGGTCGGGCGGCTCAGGGGGTTCGGGTGGCAAGGAGGAGACGCTGACCGCGCGGGTGATGAGCGCTCCGGGCGGCACGTGGCTCGTGGGCCTCGCGGGGCTCGGGATCCTCGCCGTCGCGGGCTACCAGGTCTACCGCGGCGTGAGCCGGTCCTTCGAGCACGACCTCACCTCGTCGGCGACCAGCGGGACGAGCGGGTCGGCCATCGTGCGGCTGGGTCAGGTCGGCTACGTCGCGAAGGGTGTCGCGCTGGGCATCATCGGCGTGCTCGTCGTCCTCGCGGCGTTCAACCACGACCCGGACAAGGCCGGCGGGCTCGACGACGCGCTGCGCACCCTCCGGGACCAGCCGTTCGGCCCGTACCTGCTCACGCTCGTCGCGGTCGGTCTCGCGGCCTTCGGGGCGTACTGCTTCGGCTGGGCACGCTACGTCAAGCGCCGCTGAACCCTAGGCTGCCGGCATGGACTCGAGCGACTGGGACCGCCGCTACACCGAGCAGCCGCGCCCGTTCGGTGCCGTCGCGAACGCCACCCTGGTGGCCGAGCTCGTGACGCTCCCGGCGGGACGCGCCGTCGACCTCGCGTGCGGCGACGGGCGGCACGCCGCCTGGCTCGCTGCCCGGGGGTGGCGGGTCGACGCCGTCGACTTCTCGGCCGTGGCCATCGCCGAGGCGGAGCGCGGCTGGCCGGCGGCCGGGGACTCGGTGCACTGGCAGGTCGGCGACGCCCTCACCTGGGAGCCGGACGAGCGGGTCGACCTCGTGCTCGTCGCCTACCTGCAGACCGAGCAGCTTCCGCTCGTCCTCGAGCGGGCTCGGACGTGGCTGCGCCCGGCGGGGCGGATCGTCTACCTCGGCCACGCCCGCGACAACCTCGCGTACGGCGTGGGCGGCCCGCGCTCGCCCGACGTGCTGCCGACCGTGGCCTCGCTCGCCTCCGCGCTCGACGGCATGGAGGTGCTGTCGCTGCGCCACGTCGTCCGGGCGACGCCCGACGGCGACGCGTACGACGTGCTCGCCGTCGCGCGGGAGCTGCCCGCCTAGGTGGGGCGCCGCACGAGGGCGACGAGGCGGGCCGGGGCCTGGATGCAGTAGGAGTCGACCAAGAGCTCGGCGAGCTCGTCCCAGTCGGTGTCGTCGTCGAGCAGCATCCCGACGACGTTCTCGCCCCACTCCCCGCGGAAGTACGGCGGGCCGAGCCGCTCGAACGCCATCAGCTCGCCCGGGTCGGCGCGGAAGGTGATCCGGAACAACCCGTCCTCACCGCCGAAGACGTGCGCGATCGTCGCCGAACCGACCCTCCAGCACACGCCCACCCAGGCGTCGTGCTCGTCGCACGACGGGAGCGGCAGCAGGACGGCCCGCAGCCGCTCCAGCATCTCGATCGGAACATCGGGTCTCGCCACGAGACCAGCCTGGCGTACGGCACTGACACGGCCGGGCGGCGTCACGACTAGATTGGGCACCGTGCACGACACTCCCTCACGCCCCGCCGGGCTCGGCGTCCGGCTCTGGTTCGGGGCGATGGCAGCGCTCGGCGCGTGGGCGACGGTCGGGCTGGCCGTCATGGTCGCCTCGGAGGGCCGCAGCCTCGTCAACTTCTTCTCGTACTTCACCGTCCAGTCCAACCTGCTGGTCCTCGTGACGGCCGTCGTCATCGCGGTGCGCGGGCAGGTCGGCGAGTGGTGGGAGCCGGTGTACCTGGCGGGTCTGGTCGGCATCACGATCACGGGCGCGGTCTACCACCTGCTGCTCGCCGGGCAGCAGACGCTGCACGGGATCGAGATCTGGTACGACCTGGTGCACCACACGCTGGTCCCGGCCGGCTCGCTGGTCGGGTTCTTCCTGCTCCGGCCACGGCTGAGCGACCGGGCGTGGTGGTTCCTGGCGTGGCCGGTCGGATGGGTCGCCTACACGCTCGTCCGCGGCGCCGTCGCCGACCCGCAGTTCCGCGGCCCGGAGGGGGAGCCTCCGCTCGCGGTCCCTTACGACTTCCTGGACGCCACGGCGTCCGGATGGGGCCCGGTGACGGTCACGCTCCTGCTGATCGCGCTCGTCGCCGTCGCCATCGCCGCCGCGGCGATCACCACGGGGCGCCGGATCGGCCGCTGAGCGACCGGTCGGGTCCGGCTCAGGCGTCCTCGTCGGGCGCCTTCGGCCCACGACGGGGGCGCTCGGTGGCCTCCTCGTCGAAGTCGACCTTCTTCATCTGGTGGGACATGCTGCGCATCAGGAAGAAGAGGCCCACGCACATCCCGAGGATGATCAGGAGCGCGACCCAGCCCGCAGGCTTGAAGTTGATCTGCTCCGCGGCGGCGAGCACGGCAGTCGACATGTCTCCAGCGTACGCCCGGCCCCACGCAGTCCGGTCAGCGCAGTCCGGTCAGCGCAGTCCGGCGAACAGGTCGTCCTCGGGGACGCTCGTCTCCACGAACGACCGTACGAGCTCGTAGTCCTCGGTCGGCCACGCCTCGGCCCGCACCTGCAGCGGCACGGCGAACCACTGGCCGTCCGGGTCGATCTGCGTCGCGTGCGCCCGCAGCGCGTCGTCGGCGACACTGAAGTAGTCGGCGCACGGCACGCGCGTCGTCAGGCGGGCCTCCTCCTCCGCAGGGTCGACCTTCCAGTCCTTCAGGCGCTCGGCGTAGATCGGCTCGAGCCCGTGCCGCACGAGGGCGGCGTCGACCGCCTCGGCCCGCGCCCGCGACCAGCCGCGGTGGTAGTAGAGCTTCTGGGGCTGCCACGGCTCGCCGAGCTCGGGGTACGCGTCGGCGTCACCGGCCTTCTCGAAGGCGTACACGCTGATCTTGTGGCACATGATGTGGTCGGGGTGGGGGTAGCCGCCGTTCTCGTCGTACGTGGTGACGACGTGCGGGCGGAAGCTGCGCATGAGCGCGATCAGCGGCTTCGCGGCCTCCTCGACGGGGACCAGGGCGAAGCACCCCTCGGGCAGCGGCGGCGGCGGGTCGCCCTCCGGCCAGCCGGAGTCGACGAACCCGAGCCAGTCCTGCTTGATCCCGAGGATCTCGCGGGCACGGTCCATCTCCTCGCGCCGGATGTCGCCGATCAGCTCGGGGTTCTCGAGGATGCCGGGGTGGTCGAAGCTCGGGTTGAGGATGGAGCCGCGCTCCCCTCCCGTACACGTCGCGACGTGGACGTCGACCCCCTCTGCGACGTACTTCGCCGTCGATGCGGCGCCCTTGCTCGACTCGTCGTCGGGATGCGCGTGGACGTGCATCAGGCGCAGCTTCTCCGCCACAGCTGGACTCCTCCGGTCGGTCACGTGGGTCACTCGGTCACAATGGTGTCATGCCCACCGTCGAACCCGACCTGACCGCCAGCCGGTACGGACGCCGCCGCCGCGGACTGAGCCGCCGGGCCTGGACGGTCATCGCCGTGGTCGGGGTGACGCTCGGGGTGATCGCCGCCTGGATCGTCGCACAGCAGCAGACCAAGGACTCGTTCCAGGCCGACGTGGTGGCCTTCGACGTGCTCTCCGACCACGAGGCCTCCGTGACCCTCCGGGTGCTCCACTCCTCCGGCGAGCCGGCCGAGTGCGACGTCGCCGCACAGGCGCAGGACCACTCGTACGTCGGGGAGTCGACGATCGAGGTCCCCCGCACAGACAGCGCCGAGACCGCGGTGACCGACGTCGTCGCGACGGAGCGGCGCGCGGTGACCGTGATCGTGCTGGGGTGCCGACTCGCCGACTGAGGCGTCGGCGCCTTGGCCCTGGGCCGCAAGGTTGCTAGGCTCGGTCTTTCCGGCCCCAGGCGTGATGTCTGGGGTTTGTTACATCCGAGGAGCTATCCCCATGACGACGCCCAACGAAGAGAAGAACACGATCTGGCTCACCCAGGAGGCGTACGACCGTCTGCAGGCCGAGCTGGACCATCTTCGCGGGCCCGCGCGCACGGAGATCGCCACGAAGATCGCGGAGGCCCGCGACGAGGGCGACCTCCGTGAGAACGGCGGCTACCACGCTGCTCGTGAGGAGCAGGGCAAGGCCGAGGCCCGGATCCGCCAGCTGGAGGACATGCTGCGCCGCGCCGAGGTGGGCGAGGCGCCCGCCGACGACGGGCTCGTCGAGCCCGGCATGGTCGTGACGATCACCTTCGCCGGTGACGACGACACCGAGACGTTCCTGCTCGGCTCGCGCGAGATGCTCGGCCTGGACGCGTCGGTCGACATCGAGGTGTACTCGCCGCAGTCCCCGCTCGGGGCGGCGATCAACGGCAAGAAGGCCGGCGACAGCGCGACGTACGCCGCTCCCAACGGGCGCGACGTCACCGTCAAGATCGTCGACGCCAAGCCCTACGTCGGCTGACGACCACTCTTCCTGTGCCCGCCGTCCTCCGGGGCGGCGGGCACAGTCGCGTCCCGGTCAGGTGTAGGTGATGACGTACCCGTGGTCGCGCAGCATCTGCTCCACCGCGAACCGGTGCTCCGGACCGCGGGTCTCCACGCTCAGCGTCACCTCGACCTCGTCGATAGCCAGGGTCGACGCGGTCCGTTCGTGGACGACGTCGAGGACGCTGACAGCCATCTCGGCGAGGATCCTCAGGAGCTCGTCGAGGGACCCCGGGCGGTCGGAGATCCGGACCCGGAACGACAGGAACCGTCCCGCGGCCGCGAGGCCGTGACGCACCACGTTCATGAGGAGCAGCGGGTCGATGTTGCCGCCGCTCAGGACGCTGACGACCGGACCGGGGTCCCCCGCGAACACGTCAGGGTGCTCCAGGAGCGCCGCGACGCCCGCGGCACCCGCCGGCTCCACGACCAGCTTCGCGCGCTCGAGGAGCATGAGGAGCGCCTGGCTCAACGACTCCTCCGTGACGGTCACCACCTGGTCGACGTGCCGCGCGATCTCCTCGTACGGGACGTCGCCCGGGCGTGACACGGCGATGCCGTCGGCCATCGTGCGCTGCGCCTCGACGGAGGTGGGACGCCCGGAGCGCAGCGACAGCGGGTACGGGGCGACCCGCTCGGACTGCACGCCCACCACCCGGATGTCGGGGTTGATCGCCCGTGCGGCGAGCGCGACCCCCGCGACGAGTCCGCCGCCGCCGACGGGGATGACCAGGGTCGTGGCGTCCGGGACCTGCTCCAGGACCTCGAGGCCCAGGGTGCCCTGGCCGGCCACGATGTCGGGATGGTCGAACGGATGGATGAGCACGGCCCCGACGCGCTCGGCGTACGCGTGCGCGGCCTCGAGGGCGGACTCGACCGAGGTGCCGGCGAGCTCGATCCTCGCCCCGTACTCGCGCGTCGCCGCCAGCTTGGGCAGCGGTGCCCCCTCGGGCATGAACACGGTCGCGCTGGTCCCCAGGAGCGAGGCGGCGAGGGCGACGCCCTGGGCATGGTTGCCGGCGCTTGCCGCGACGACCCCCCGTGCCCGCTCCTCGGCGGAGAGGCGCGAGATGCGGACGTACGCGCCTCGGATCTTGAACGAACCGGCGCGTTGGAGGTTCTCGCACTTGAGCACCACCGGCCGGCTGATCAGCGCGCTGAGGGCGCGGGAGGGTTCGACCGGGGTGCGGACGGCGACACCGGCGAGGATCTTCTCGGCGGCGCGCACGTCGTCCAGGGTGACGGGCATGACTCCACCCTAGGCACGAAAGGCGGCAGCCGACGGCCCGGTCCGGGTGCGAGCCAGGCGGTCAGTCAGGCACGGGGGGAGCTGCGCCGCCCTCGCGCGCCGCACGCTTGGCGTCCGCCTGGTCGGCGAGGTAGCGGACGATCGCGTTGACGCAGGCCGTGATCGGCACGGCCAGGAGGGCGCCGACGATCCCGGCAACCGTGACGCCGGCGGCGATCGCCAGGATGATCGCCAGCGGGTGCAGCTGGACGAGGTGGCCCATCAGGAACGGCTGGAGGATGTGCGCCTCGATCTGCTGCACCGCCACGACGCCGGCGAGCATGAAGATCGCCACCCACGGCCCCTGCGCCACCAGCGCGACGAGGACCGCGACGAGTCCGGACACGAAGGCACCGACGATCGGGACGAACGCGCCGAGGAACACCAGCGTCGCGATCGCCAGCACCAGCGGGACCCCGAGCAGCCAGGCGACGAGCGCGATGCCGATGGCGTCGACGAGCGCCACCAGCACGGTGGCCCGGACGAAGGCGGTCAGCGACCACCAGGCCACGCGGCCGGAGCGGTCGGCGTGCTCGCGCGCGTTGCGCGGGAACAGCCGGACGACCCAGTCCCAGATGCGCCCGCCTTGGTACAGGAAGAAGTACGTCGCGAAGAGGACGATGAAGAACCCGGCGAGCAGGTGCGTCACGGTGGTCCCGAGCTCGGTGACGCGGTTGACGATGCCGGAGCCGTTGCTGCCGTAGTCCTCGATGGTCTGGGTGACCCGGTCGATCCAGGAGTTGAGCTGGTCGTCGCTGAGGCCCAGCGGACCCGTGCGCGCCCAGTCCTGGATCTCCTGCAGCCCGTCGACGACCTTCGTCCTCAGGTCATCGAACTGCGTGGACACCTGCTGGCCGACGAGGGTGAGCATGCCGACGACGGCGCCGATCCCGAAGATCATCACCATCAGGGTCGCGACCGACCTCGGGAGGCGCAGTGCCTCGATGCGGTCGACGAACGGCCGCACGAGCGCCGAGATCAGGATCGCGATCGCGATCGGCACGGTGAGGCTAGAGAAGTAGCCGAGGAGCCACAGGATGCCGAGACCGGCGGCGGCGATGACGATGAGCCGCCATCCCCACGAGGCCGCGAGCGCGACCCCGTACGGGACGTTGGGCGGCGTGCCGTCGCCGGGCACCCCGACCACGGGGACGGCGTACGCGCTGGTGGTGGGGACGGGGTCGCCGAGCACACCGGAGCGCTCCTCGAGGTGCGTGAGGTCGCGACGCGCGTTCGCGCGCATGCGGGCGACGAGCTCGTCCAGCCGGCGGCGCGACCGGGCCCGCTCCTCGGCCTCCGGCGTCGCGTCCGGCTCGACCTCGGGCGCCGCGTCGTCGCGGCCGCCCTCGTCGGGTGCCGGGCCCTCGGGCCCCCCGTCCGCTCTCATCGGCCCAGCCGCTCGAATGCTCGCTCGAGGTCGGCGACCAGGTCGTCGGCGCTCTCGATGCCGACGCTGACGCGGACCAGGTCCGCAGGCACCTCCAGCGGGGAGCCGGCCGCCGACGCGTGCGTCATCCGCCCCGGGTGCTCGATCAGCGACTCCACACCACCGAGCGACTCGGCGAGCGTGAACAGCTCGGTGTGCTCGACGACGTCGAGGGCGGCTCGCTCTCCGGCTGCCATCCGGAACGAGACCATGCCGCCGAAGCGCTTCATCTGGCGCGCCGCGACGGCGTGGCCAGGGTGCTCGGAGAGTCCCGGGTAGATCACCTGCGCGACCTCGGGCCGGCTCTGCAGGAAGGCGACGACGGCCTCGGCGTTGTCGCTGTGACGCTCCATCCGCAGGGCGAGCGTCTTGAGCCCGCGCAGGACGAGCCAGGAGTCGAACGGTCCGGCGACCGCGCCCATGGAGTTCTGGTGGAACGCGATCGGCTCGGCGAGCGCCTCGTCACGTACGACCAGCGCACCGCCGACGACGTCGGAGTGGCCGCCTGCGTACTTCGTGGTGGAGTGCACGACGACGTCGGCGCCGTGGGCGAGCGGCTGCTGGAGGTACGACGACGCGAAGGTGTTGTCGACCACGAGGAGCGCGTCCGCGGCGTGCGCGATCTCGGCCAGCGCCGCGATGTCGGCGATGCCGAGGAGGGGGTTCGTCGGCGTCTCGACCCACACGATGCGCGTCTCGCCCGGCCGCACCGCCGCCCGGACCGCCTCGACGTCCGCGATCGGCACCGGGTCGTACCGAAGGCCCCAGCGCGCCTCGACCTTGTCGAACAGCCGGTACGTCCCGCCGTACGCGTCGTTCGGGATCACCACGTGGTCACCTGGGGCCGTGAGGGCGCGCAGGAGGGTGTCCTCGGCGGCGAGCCCGCTGGCGAACGCGAACCCGCGGGCACCACCCTCGAGGGAGGCCAGGCACTCCTCGAGGGCGGTCCGGGTGGGGTTGGCGCTGCGCGAGTACTCATAGCCTTCGCGCAGCCCTCCCACCCCGTCCTGCTTGTAGGTGCTGGTGGCATAGATGGCGGGCACGACCGCCCCGGTCCGGGGGTCGGGCTCCTGACCTGCGTGGATCGCACGCGTCTCGAATCCGAAGTCGCTCACACCCGCGAGCGTATCCGCATCTGCTTCACGCGACGCGCGTCGGCCGCGAGGTCAGGGAAGTCGGCGAACACGCCGTCGACGCCGAGGCGGAAGAACGTCCGCAGCTCGGCGATGAGATCGCCGTGCGCGTTCGGGTCGGTCCCGACCCGGAAGTCGGCCGGGAGGAACTGGTTCTCGGCCCGGAACGTCCACGCGTAGACGTCGAGCCCCGCCCGGTGGGCGTCGCGGACGACCGTCGTCGGCGCGGCGAGAGCGCCGGACGCGTCGCGCGGGACGAGCACGTTCTTCTCCGCACTGAGGATGTCGGCGTAGCGCGCGAGCGCCTTGAGACCGGTCGGCGTCACCATGTCGGCGTACGTCGTGGGGTCGCCGCCGACGACGTGGTCGTACGGGCGGCCGGTGGGGTTGACGTTCTGCGCGAGCGGGACGCGCAGGCGCTTCGACAGGGCCTTGAGGTTCGCCGTCTCGAAGGACTGGACCGTCACCGGCGAGCGGCGGTGGTTGAGCCCGCGCCTGTTCAGGATGCGCACGAGCGGGTCCTCGAGGTTCTTGCCGATCGTCTGGAAGTACGTGGGGTGCTTCGTCTCGGGCGCGACACCGATGACACGGCCGCGCCGGAGGCTCTCGCGCTTCGCGAGGTCGAGCACCTCCTCGAAGGTCGGCACCGCGAAGCGGCCGTCGTACGCGGTGTTGCCCGGACGCACGAGCGGCAGTCGCTCCTTCGCCCGTAGCGTCTTGAGCTCGGCGAGGGTGAAGTCCTCGGTGAACCAGCCCGTCACCGGACGTCCGTCGATCGTCTTCGTAGTGCGCCGGCCGGCGAGCTCCGGGTGGTCGGCGACGTCGGTCGTCCCGCCGATCTCGTTCTCGTGGCGGGCGACGAGGACACCGTCCTTGGTGATCACCAGGTCGGGCTCGATGACGTCGGCGCCCTGGCGGATCGCCAGCTCGTAGGCCGCGAGGGTGTGCTCCGGGCGGTAGCCCGACGCGCCACGGTGGGCGATGACGATCGGCGCCGGGGTGTGGGGACGAGCCTGCGGGTGGGCGTGCTTTCCGTCGGCCGACACCGCGGGAGCGACGGATACGAGCAACGGTCCGGCCACAGCAGCGGCCAGTGCGGTGACGAGGGTGCTGCGCAAGAGTCTCATGCCCCCATCGCAACGCAGCGGGGTGACCGATGCCTGTCGCACAGGCGTGCCCGGCGTGAACGGTGCGCGAACCGCGACAGGCGGACACTCGATCCATGGACGTGACGACGATGCGCGCGTGGCGGGTGACGACCCCCGGTCCGGTGGACGGAGCAGGCACCGCCCCGCCGCTGGCACTCTCGGAGGCGCCCGTTCCCGTCCCCGCGCCCGGCGAGCTGCTCGTCCGTGTCGAGGCGTGCGGTGTGTGCCGGACGGACCTGCACGTCACCGAGGGCGACCTCTCGGTCCACCACGACCACGTCGTGCCCGGCCACGAGGTGGTCGGACGCATCGCCGGGTACGGCCGCGCGGTCAGCGGGTGGGAGCAGGGCGAGCGCGTCGGCGTCGCATGGTTGCGGTCCACGTGCGGGCGCTGCCGGTGGTGCCTGCGGGGCACCGAGAACCTCTGCCCGTACGCCCGGTTCACGGGATGGGATGGCGACGGCGGCTACGCCGAGTACGTGACCGTCCCTGCGGACTACGCGTACCGGCTCCCCGACGACGTTCCAGCGGTCGACCTGGCTCCCCTGCTGTGCGCCGGCATCATCGGCTTCCGTGCGCTGCGCCGGGCGGCGCTCCCCGAGGGAGGGCGCCTCGGCCTGTACGGGTTCGGCGGGAGCGCCCACCTGTGTGCCCAGGTCGCGATCGGTGAAGGTGCGACTGTCCACGTCCTCACGCGCGAGCCCGCAGCCCAGCGGCTGGCGCTCGCGCTCGGGGCGGCGTCGGCCGGCGGTGCGTACGACGCCCCGCCTGAGCCCTTGGACGCCGCTGTGCTGTTCGCGCCGGTCGGCGACCTGGTCCCGGTCGCCCTGCGGGCACTGGACCGTGGAGGCATCTTGTCGATCGCCGGGATCCACCTCTCGGACGTCCCGCCGCTGACGTACGAGAGCGAGCTGTTCTACGAGAAGGAGATCCGTTCGGTCACCGCCAACACGCGCGACGACGGTCGGACCTTCCTCGCGCTGGCGGCACGCCACGGCGTCCGCGCGACCACCCATCCGTACCCGCTCGACCGCGCCGTCGAAGCCTTGCGCGACCTCAAGGCAGGGCGTTTCGACGGGGCCGCGGTGCTCGTGCCGTAGCGCCGTGGTGGCTGGTTGAGTAGCCCGACCCCCTGGCTGGTCGAGTAGCCCGACCCCCTGGCTGGTCGAGTAGTCCGAGCCCCTAGGTGGTCGAGTAGTCCGAGCCCCTAGGTGTGATGTCCAGGCAGGTTGGTCGAGGAACTGTGACGACACTGTCTGATGTCGTAGATGGGTGAAGGCCTCCCGGTGTGGAGTGGAGCTGTCTAAGGAACCGCTCCCCACCAAGGAGGCCTTCGTGT
>NZ_JANZYO010000005.1:340452-512497 GCF_025506335.1 Mumia quercus | reverse complement strand
AACTCCGAATCAGCCCGCCTCGCCGCCCTGCCAGCATGGATCCACCACTACAACCACCACAGGCCCCACTCAGCAATCGGCAAAGCCGCACCCATCACCAGACTGACCAACCTGCCTGGACATCACATCTAGCGCTCCGCCCCACTCGACCACCCACACCCCCGCGCTCCGCCCTCCTCGACCAACAGACGAGCGGCTGGTCGAGTAGCCCGAGCCCCTGGGCGAGGGCGTATCGAGACCACACGGTCTCGATACGGGACTCCGCTAGCGCTCCGCCCCACTCGACCAACGTCTGAGGGCGTATCGAGACCACAGGGTCTCGATACGGGACTCCGCTAGCGCTCCGCCCCACTCGACCACCCACACCCCCGCGCTCCGCCCTACTCGACCACCCATACCCCCGCGCTCCGCCCGACTCGACCAACGTCTGAGGGCGGTCGGCGGCGGTTACCCACTGGTACGCTCCGGGGTGACCCAGACCACAGCCGCGTTCCAGGAGGGCTCGTGACGACCTCTGACCGCATCCACGCGTTCCGTGACGACGTCCTGGGCGACCTCGACGCGACCGGGGTCGCCGAGCTCGTCGCCACGAGGCAGATCAAGCCGCGAGAGGCCGCCGAGGCCGCCCTGTCACGGATCGAGGCGGTCAGTGCGCTCGACGCCGTCGAGCACCTCGACCCCGACCGCGCCCTCGACGCCGCGGACCGCGAGCAGTCCGGTGTCTTCGCGGGCGTGCCGACGCTCGTCAAGGACAACGTCGACGTCGCCGGCTGGCCCACGGGCAACGGCTCCGAGGCCTACACCCCGCGGCTGGCCCGCACCGACAGCGACTTCGTCCGCATGTGGGCTACCCAAGGGCTTACCTTCCTCGGCAAGTCCCGGCTGCCGGAGTTCGGGTTCAGCGCCTCGACCGAGTTCATGACTCGCCCGCCGGTGCGCAACCCGTGGAACCCGGCGTACTCCTCGGGCGCCTCCTCAGGCGGCTCCGCCGCACTGGTCGCCGCCGGCGCGGTGCCGATCGCCCATGCGAACGACGGCGGCGGCTCGATCCGGATCCCCGCGGCCGCGTGCGGCCTCGTCGGACTCAAGCCGACCCGCGGCCGGATCACGCCCGACCGCCTCGACGAGACGATGCCCGTCAAGGTCGTCACCCAGGGCGTCGTGACGCGCTCGGTGCGCGACACGGCCCGGTTCTTCGCCGCGGCCGAGCGGGCGTACCGCAACCCCAAGCTGCCCGCCGTACGCCTGGTCGAGGGGCCGGGCACGACCCGCCTGCGCATCGGCGTCCTCTACGACTCCGTCACCGGCCCCAGCGACCGCGACACCCGTACGGCGACGTCCGACACCGCCGAGCTGCTGGCGCGCCTGGGCCACCACGTGGAGGAGATCCCGCTCCCGATCACCGAGCAGTTCGCGCGCGACTTCTCGCTCTACTGGGGTTTCCTCGCCTGGTACGTGACGGCGACCGGCAAGCGCGGCTACGGCCCCGACTTCGACCCGGCCCGTACGGACAACCTCACCAAGGGCCTCGCTGCGGCGTTCCGTGCGGGCTATCGGCGCTTCCCCGCCACGCTCTACCGGCTGCGACGCACCGAGCGGGAGTACCGCGCGCTGTTCAGGACGTACGACGTCGTCCTGTCGCCCGTCCTCGCGCACACCACGCCGAAGCTCGGCTACCTCTCCCCCACTGCCGACTTCGACCGCCTGTTCGCACGGCTGCACGCGTACGTGGGCTTCACGCCGCTCAACAACGTCGCGGGCGGCCCGGCGATCTCGCTGCCGCTCGGCCGGACACGTTCGGGTCTCCCGCTGGGCGCCCACTTCTCTGCCGACCTCGGCGACGAGAGGACCCTGCTCGAGCTCGCCTTCGAGCTGGAGCAGGCGGCGCCCTTCGCACGGATCCAGGACGCCTGACCTCCGAGCGGCGGGTCCGCGCCACGACCTCTAGCGTGGAGGGGTGACGCCTCGCCGCCTGCTCCCGCTGGTCCCTCTCACCGTGCTCGCCCTCCTCGTCACGCTGCTGGCCGCGGGCCCGGCGGCCGCGGCGGCACCGACGCTCACCGCGTCCGCGCCCGCCACCGGCTACGTCGGTGCCGGGGCGACGGTCACCGGGGTGGCCACCCCGCCGGGAGGCGAGCTCACGCTCGAGCGCCGGGCCTCGGACGGCTCGTGGCGCCCGCTGGCCACCGGGCGACCTGCCGGCGACGGCACGTACGGGTTGAGGGTTGTCGTCGTCGCCGGGGCGCAGACCCTCCGCGTCACCTACCGCAGCGCCGAGGGGACGGTTTCACGCGAGGTCCGGCTCACCGGCGTCCCCGCCCCGGCTCGCGCCACGCTCAGCGGCGCGCACCGTCTCCGCGACGGACGCCGCCTGCGCCTCACCGCGCGGTGGGTCACGGTCGACGGGCGCCCTGTCACGGGGACCGCCCAGCTGTACGGACGCCGCGCCGGTAGCAAGACCTGGACCCGACGTGCCGCGGTCACGGTCAGAAAGGGCGTCGGAACGGTCCGGGTCCGCCCCCGCGTGGACACCACGTACCAGCTCCGGACGCCCGCCACAGCCGCCGTACGGGCCGCCACGTCGGCCGGCCACGGCATCGACAACCTCCCGCCTGGACGGGTCGTCCGCCTGCCGTCCGGGGCCCCGGCGCCGCGCCGGACGCTTCCCCCGCAGCGCCGCGCGGTGTCGGCCGGCGCGCACGTGCGGATCAAGAAGATCTCCGCACGAGTCTGGCGCTCGATGAAGGGCCGCAGCTGGCACCGCGGATGCCCCGTCGGCCGCAGCTCGCTGCGCCTCGTAGAGACCAGCTACTACGCGTACGACGGCTACCGGCGCCGCGGCGAGCTCGTGGTCCACCGGGGCGTCGCCAAGGCGACCAAGCGGGTCTTGACCGACCTGTACGAGGCCAAGGTGCCGATCCGCTCGATGTACCGCGTCGACCGCTTCGGCTGGTCGCGGCGCCTGCGAGGCGCCGACGACATGAAGTCGATGGCCGCCGGCAACTCCTCGGCGTTCAACTGCCGCGGCGTGGTCGGCCGACCGGGACGGCGCAGCCCGCACAGCACCGGCCGCAGCCTCGACATCAACCCGTGGGAGAACCCGTACCGGTCGGGATGGGGCCTCGTCCCGAACAGCGCCTGGGACACCCGCCGCACGCCGAAGGCCGTCGTCTACCGCAGCCGCAAGCACGTCGTCGTCCGCATCATGGCGCGGCACGGGTTCCGGTGGATGGGCCGCTCGGACTGGCACCACTTCCAGTACGCCGGCCGGGGCGCCCGCCAGCTGCCGGCACCGACGACCTTCTGGGACTGAGCCGGCTCGGTCAGTGGCCGCGCGCGCGGCGGTAGCGTCGCTGGGCGCGCGTCGAGCGACGGAGCTTGCGGTTCTGCTCGGCCGCCAGCCGCGCGTCCGCACGTCGCTCGAGCCACTGCGCCTCGCGCTGCAGGGCGCGCCAGCTCTCGAAGCGGCGCAGGCTCAGGGTGCCCGCGTCGAGGGCCGCACGCACCGCACATCCCGGCTCGACCTGGTGACCGCAGTCGGCGAAGCGGCAGGACGCCGCCAGCTCCTCGACATCGGCGAACGCGGCGACCAGCCCTTCGGTGTCGGTGACGCCGACGCCGCGGAGCCCGGGCGTGTCGATCACCCACCCGCCGCCGGGGAGAGCCACGAGCTCGCGCCGCACCGTGGTGTGTCGACCCCGCCCGTCCGCACGGATCTCCGACGTCGCGACCAGGTCCTCCCCCGCCAGCGCGTTCACGAGACTCGACTTCCCCGCACCGGAGGAGCCCAGGAGCGCGAGCGTCCCGTCACCGGCCAGCGCCGCGACCTCCGCGAGGCCGTCACCCGTCCGCGCGCTGCACAGGACGACCGGAGCACCGAGCTGGGTCGTGACCTCCTCGGCCACGTCGGGGCCGTCAGACGCGAGGTCGGCCTTGGTCAGGACGACCGTCGCCGGTGCGCCGCTCGCCCACGCCACGACCAGGAGCCGCTCGACCTTCGCGAGGGACGGCATCTGGTCGAGACCGACGACGACCGCGACCGCATCGAGGTTGGCGGCGAGCACCTGACGCCGCGACGAGCCGCCGGGCTCGGCGCGCTCGAGAGCGGTGCGTCGCGGCTCGATCTCCACCACCCGCAGCTCGGCACCGACCGCCTCGACGCTCACCCAGTCGCCCACGCACGGGACGCTCTCGCCGCCCGGACCGGGCACGACTCGCGCGGCGACGTCCTCGCCGTCGGCGCGTCGTACGCGGACGACCCCGCGGTCGCCGCGCACGACGCGGCCGCGCCACCGCTCGGGTGTCCGGCTCGTCCCGCTCTGCGTCTGTGCGTCCACCCCGCGACCGTACGGAGGAAGCCGCCTGCGGAGCGAACGAATTTCGGTCGACCACGTGGCCCAGGTCACGACGCGGGCGCCTACGCTGGCCGCATGGACCCGCTGCAACGCACCCCGCACAACCAGGCTGCGCCGCTGGCCGGCTACCACACCGTGCGCTCCGACGCCGCGCTCGTCGCCGCGGTGCGCGCCTTCGCCGGTGACGACGCGGAGACGGTCCTGACCTCGCTGGACCCCGTCGGGGAGCTCGGCGGATCGGCGCAGGCCCGTGAGCACGGCATGCTGGCCAACCGCCACGAGCCCGTCCACCAACCGGTCGACCGGTACGGCAACCGCGTGGACGAGATCACGTTCCACCCGTCGTGGCACTGGATGATGCAGCGTGGGGTCGAGTTCGGCCTGCACGCGACCCCGTGGGTCAGCGAGGAGCCGAAGCCGCACCTGCGACGCGCCGCCGCGTACGTGGCGTGGACGCACAACGAGCCTGGCCACGGCTGCCCGCTCACGATGACGTATGCCGCCGTCCCCGCCCTGCGCGCCGACGACGCGCTGGCCAAGCAGTGGACCCCGCTGCTCGCCTCCACCGAGTACGACTTCGGGCTGCGCAACCCTGCCGAGAAGCGCGGGATCCTCGCCGGGATGGGGATGACAGAGAAGCAGGGCGGGTCCGACGTCCGCACCAACGTCACCGTGGCGACGCCGACCGACGTCGAGGGCGAGTACGTGCTGCGCGGGCACAAGTGGTTCACCAGCGCGCCGATGAACGACCTCTTCCTCGTCCTGGCCCAGGCGCCGGGCGGCCTCACCTGCTTCGTCGTGCCCCGGGTGCTGCCCGACGGCACCCGCAACCCCCTGCAGGTGGTGCGGCTCAAGGACAAGCTCGGCAACCGCTCGAACGCCTCCTCCGAGCTGGAGCTCGACGGCACGTGGGCCGTACGCCTCGGCGACGAGGGCCGCGGGGTCCGGACGATCATCGAGATGGTCGCGTCGACCCGGCTGGACTGCGTGCTGGGGTCTTCGTCGTTGATGCGACGCGCCGTGGCGGAGGCGACCTGGCACGCCTCGCAGCGCTCGGCGTTCGGTGGGCTCCTCTCCGACAAGCCCGCCATGCAGAACGTCCTGGCCGACCTCGCCGTCGAGAGCGAGGCCGCCACGCTGCTCGCCCTGCGGATGGCCTCCAGCGTCGAGCAGCCCGCAGACGAGCACGAGCGCGCCCTGCGCCGCATCGCGCTGCCGATCGCGAAGTTCTGGGTCTGCAAGCGCACGCCCTTCCACGTCGCGGAGGCGCTCGAGGTACTGGGCGGCAACGGCTACGTCGAGGAGTCCGGCATGCCGCTGCTGTTCCGCGAGTCTCCGCTCAACTCGATCTGGGAGGGCAGCGGCAACGTCAACGCGCTCGACGTCCTGCGTGCGCTCCAGCGCGAGCCGGAGGCGCTCGACGCCTGGCTCACCGAGGTCGGCAGCGTCCGCGGGGAGGACCCGCGGCTGGACGCGGCCGTGAACGATGTGCTCGCCGGTCTCGCCGACCTGTCCGACATGGAGTTCCGCGCACGGCGCCTCGCGGGGCAGATGGCGGTCGCGCTCCAGGCGTCCTTGCTCATCCGCCACAGCGACCCGGACGTGACCGACGCGTTCCTCGCCAGCCGCGTCGCGGGCGACTGGGCAGGGACCTTCGGCACCCTCCCGCGCGGCGTCGACGCGGCGCGCATCGCGCGGCGGGCGACCCCCGTCACCCTCTGAGACCGCCGGGAGTCCTCAGAGGCGGGACAGGGTGTCCCTCATCTGACGCGCCGTCTTGTCGGCGAGCCGCTCGAGCGGCAGTCGGAGGATCGCGTCAGGCACCTTGCCGACGGCACCGTGGAACGTGAAGTCGGCGGTGTACTGGACCTCGGTGCCGGTGCCGGTCGAGGCGAACACGAGATGGTCCGTCGTCGTCACGGAGTCGTTGCTGCCGGTGACCTCGAAGACCGCGTCCGGGTCGCGCCGGGTCGTCTCGTACGTCAGCTCGACGCTCTTGCCGAGGAACTTCGACACGTTGTGGTAACGGGTGCCGACGCCTCCGTCTCCGGAGAGCCGCGTCGTCTCGACGGTGCCGGGGTCCCACTGCTCGGTGGTGGTGAAGTCGCTGAGGAAGGCGAAGACCTCAGGGAGCGGCTTGTCGACGGTGAGCGTGCGCGAGACAGCAACCATGACGTCACGCTACGGCACCGTTCCCGTACCCGCTTTCGCTCACGGAGGCGTTAACGCGCCGGACTCTGTGGCGGCGCTCACACAGACCCCCTCCGATCCCTGCAACTCCGGGGATCACCGAACACGGATCTCACATGATGAACGGGAATCTCATATCGTGGGATTGGCCATTGCCGGATCAGGGGTCCGCAGCACAGACTTACGACCATGCTCACAGCGCAGACGACTCACCTGGCGGCCCGTCGCCACGTGGACTTCGGTCGTATGCGCAGCATGATGTGTCGCTGCGCCTGATCCTGGCCCCGGCTTTCTGAGTGCCGGCCCGACCGTCATCCGCTTCTCGAGCATCTTCGACAGGACGTCTCATGACTGCCACCACCGACGCACCCGTGCGCGCTGCCCGCCCCCGCCGCAAGAAGGGCGAGGGCCAGTGGGCTCTCGGCTACCGCGAGCCGCTCAACGCCAACGAGCAGTCCAAGAAGGACGACAACCCGCTCAACGTGCGTGCCCGCATCGAGAACATCTACGCGCACGGCGGGTTCGACTCGATCGACAAGGCCGACCTGCGCGGACGCTTCCGCTGGTGGGGGCTGTACACCCAGCGCAAGCCCGGCATCGACGGCGGCAAGACCGCGACGCTGGAGCCGGAGGAGCTCGAGGACTCGTACTTCATGCTCCGGGTACGCATCGACGGCGGCCAGCTCGACCTCGCACAGCTGCGGACGGTCGCCGGCATCTCCACCGAGTTCGGCCGGGACACCGCGGACCTCACCGACCGCCAGAACGTCCAGTACCACTGGATCCGCGTCGAGGACATGCCTGAGATCTGGGGGCGCCTGGAGTCCGTCGGGCTGTCGACCCAGGAGGCGTGCGGTGACTGCCCCCGCGTCATCCTCGGCTCCCCCGTCGCCGGCATCGCCGCCGACGAGATCATCGACGGCACGTGGGCCGTGGACGAGATCCAGCGCCGCTACATCGGCGATCCGTCGCTGTCGAACCTCCCCCGCAAGTTCAAGACCGCCATCAGCGGCCACCCCAGCCACGACGTGGTCCCGCAGATCAACGACGTCGCGTTCACCGGTGTCGTCCACCCCGACTACGGCCCCGGCTTCGACCTGCTGGTCGGCGGCGGACTGTCCACCAACCCGATGCTCGCGCAGCGGCTCGGTGCCTGGGTGCCGCTCGAGGAGGTGCCCGAGGTCTGGCACGGGATCGCCTCGGTCTTCCGCGACTACGGCTACCGCCGCCTGCGGACCCGCGCGCGCATCAAGTTCCTCATCGCCGACTGGGGCCCGGAGAAGTTCCGCGACGTCCTCGAGAACGAGTACCTCAAGCGCAAGCTCGTCGACGGCCCCGAGGCGCCCGCGCCCCGTACGCCCGGCGACCACGTGGGCGTGCACCAGCAGGTCGACGGCAACTACTACGTGGGCGTCGCCCCCAAGGTCGGACGCGTCACCGGGACGGTGCTGAGCCGGCTCGCCGACGTCGTCGAGGCCCACGGCAGCAACCGCGTCCGTACGACGGCCCAGCAGAAGCTGCTCGTCCTCGACGTCGCGCCGGACAAGGTCGACTCGCTCGTCGCCGCGCTCGCGGAGATCGGGCTCGAGGCAGAGCCGTCGCCCTGGCGCCGCAACACCATGGCGTGCACCGGCATCGAGTTCTGCAAGCTCGCGATCGTCGACACCAAGAACCGCGCCGACCTCCTGATCGAGGAGATGCAGCGACGCATTCCCGAGCTCGACGAGCCGATCACCATCAACGTCAACGGCTGCCCCAACTCCTGCGCCCGGATCCAGACCGCCGACATCGGCCTGAAGGGCCAGCTCGTCACGGAGGACGGCACGCAGGTCGAGGGCTTCCAGGTCCACCTCGGAGGGGCGCTCGGGCTGCGGGCCGGCTTCGGCCGCAAGCTGCGGGCGCACAAGGTCACTGCCGCCGGGCTCCCCGACTACGTCGAGGGTCTGGTCCGGGCCTACCTGGCTGAGCGCGCCGACGGCGAGTCGTTCGCCGAGTGGGTCGGGCGAGCCGAGGAGGGCGTGCTGCGATGAGCGGACGAGCGGCCCCCTACCACTGCCCGTACTGCGGCGACGAGGACCTGCGTCCTCACGCCGACAAGCACGGCGCCTGGGAGTGCCGCTCCTGCCTCCGCGCCTTCGCGCTCTCGTTCCTCGGACTGATCCCACCTGGAGGTGAGACTGCATGACCACGACAGCCGTACGCGGGGACGTCCCCGCGCGTTCCGCGGAGGAGCTCGAGGAGCTCGCCCGCATCGCCGGGCCCGACCTCGAGCTCGCCCCGGCCGAGCTCATCGTCGCGTGGGCGGTCGAGCAGTTCGGCGAGCGCTTCTGCGTCACCTCGTCGATGGGCGACGCCGTGCTCGCCGACATCGCCGGCAAGGTGGCGCCCGGTATCGACGTCGTCTTCCTCGACACCGGCTACCACTTCGCCGAGACCATCGGCACCCGCGACGCCGTCGAGGCCACGATGCCGGTCAACCTCGTCACCGTCCGTCCGGAGCAGTCGGTCGCCGAGCAGGATGCGCAGCACGGCAAGGACCTGTTCCGTACCGACCCCGACCGCTGCTGCGCCCTGCGCAAGGTCGCCCCGCTGCAGGACGCCCTGGCGGGCTACGACGCCTGGGCGACCGGCCTTCGCCGCGAGGAGACCCACAGCCGCGTCATCGCCCCCGTGGTGGGGTGGGACGCCCGCAAGCGCAAGGTCAAGGTCTCGCCGCTGGCGCGCTGGAGCGCCGACGACGTCGACCGCTACATCGCCGAGAACGGCGTGCTCGTCAACCCGCTGAGGTACGACGGCTACCCGTCGATCGGCTGCTGGCCGTGCACCCAGCGCGTCGCCCCGGGCGAGGACGCCCGCAGCGGACGCTGGGCCGGCACCGGCAAGAACGAGTGCGGCATCCACCTCTGAACCCTGTCCTCACCCTGTCCGATCCCACGACACCCTCCCGGAAGGAGGAATGCACCATGACCGCCCCTGCACTGGTCACGCTGGCTCACGGAAGCCGCGACCCCCGCTCGGCCGCCACCATCGCATCACTGACGGAGTTGGTCCGGTGCATGCGTCCGGACCTGCGAGTCGAGGAGGCGTATCTCGAGCTGGCCGAGCCCGGCCCGCTGACCGTGATCGACCGGCTCGTCGCCGAGGGTCACGACGAGGTCGTCATCGTCCCGCTGCTCCTCACCCACGCGTACCACGCGTCCGTCGACGTCCCCGCGGTCGTCGAGGCCGCGCGCGAGCGACACCCGCACGTCCGGGTGCTCGCGACCGACGTCCTCGGCATCCAGAAGAGCTTCCTCGGGGTGCTGGACCTGCGCCTGCGGGCCGCGCTGCGCGAGGCGCGCGCGACCGAGCTCGACGGTCTGGTCCTCGCCGCGGCCGGCAGCTCCGACGCCCGCGCCAACGCGCACGTCGCCCGCGTCGCCCGTGCCTGGGGAGCCCACCACCGCCTGCCCGTGCTCGCGGCCTTCGCGTCCTCGGCACCACCGGCGGCCGGCGAGGCCGTCCGCGCGCTGCGCCGCGACGGCAAGCGGCACATCGCGGTCGGGTCGCTGTTCCTCGCACCGGGCTTCCTGCCGGACCGTGCGTCAGAGCTGGCGCTCGAGGCCGGTGCGGTCGCCGTCTCCGACCCGCTCGGCGCCGCGCCGGAGCTCGCCCACGTCGTGCTCGCGCGGTACGCGGTCGGCGCCGTCGACCTGGTCCCGATCCCGGCCTGACGACCGGCAGACTGTCCGCATGGACACGTCTCCCGGTCTCACCCTCGGCTCGGTCGTCGTGCACGGGGCGACCGGGTACGTCGGGCGCCACCTCGTCCGCGGTCTGCTCGCGCACGGTGCCACCGTGCTCGCCGTCGGCCGGTCCGACGATCGGCTCGAGGCGGTGCGGGAGCAGGCTGGGGCGGACGGCGCCCACCTCGTCCCCGTCGTCGCCGACGTCTCGACCGACGCAGGCGCGGAACGGGTCGCCGAACGCCTCGACGGCCACGGTCCGGTGCAGGCGGCGTTCGCCGCGATCGGCGGCTGGTGGGAGGGGCCGCGCCTCGTCGAGCTCGACACGTCCACGTGGTCGTCGCTCCTGACCAGCCACCTCACCGCCCACTTCCTCGCGGCGCGTGCGACGGTCCCCCACCTCGACCCCGCCGGCTCGGCGTACGTGGCGTTCAACGGCATCGCCACGCTCCAGCCCGAAGCACGCTCCGGACCGGTGAGCGTGACCGGCGCCGGGCAGTCGATGCTGCTCGACGTGCTGCGCGCGGAGGAGGACCGGCAAGCCGTCCGCTTCCACGAGCTGTGCGTCGTGAACCCGGTCGTGGACGACGGGGAGGCCGCACAGGCCACAGAAGCGGTGGTCGAGATCTCCGACGTGGTCGCGACGGCGCTCACGCTCGCCCGCTCCGGCGACCCGGCCACCCACCGGCACGAGCTCGGGCGCCTCTGACGCCGAAGGCGCCCGCCTCGGCGTGCACAGGCGCTTCGGCGTTAGGCGTTAGGCTGGAGACCCCCTCGCGAAAGGCATCGAGATGAACGATCCGAGTCCGCAGGAGTCGCAGCCGTACGACGTGGCGGTGCTCTTCGAGCAGGAGCTCTCCAGCCTCGACGCCCAGCAGCTCACGGCGTTGCACGAGGGGCTCGACGACCCGGTCGTCTACCACCTGCTCCTGCCCGTCGAAGACGCCGCGGCCACCATGGCGACCTCGCTCGGGGTCCTGGGTGGCGCCGACCTGGCGATGCCCGACGCGCGCTCGCTCGGCGACATCGACCGCGCGGTCCGCGAGGAGGGCGAGGCGGCGCTGCAGCGGTCGATCGACCTCGTGAGGGCCGCCGGGAAGCCGACGACCACCGTCCGCGGAGCGCTCACCCACGACGACCCGGTGCACGCGCTCTCCGACCTCGTGACGCAGTCCGGCGCCGCCGAGGCGATCATCCTCACGACCTCGCACGTCTTCTCGGAGTTCTTCCACGTCGACTGGGCGTCCCGTGCCGAGCGCAAGCTGAAGGTGCCGACGCTGCACCTCATCGAGCACGAGACGTTCGACGCCCGGGCCTCAGGCGCCGGCGAGGGCGCGTCCCTCATCTGACGTTCGCAGCCGCCTCGCGTGCGTGCCTCCGTACGATGGAGGCATGTCGTACAAGGTCGAGAAGACGGATGCCGAGTGGCGGGCGATCCTCACCCCGCAGGAGTTCCACGTGCTGCGCGAGGCCGGCACCGAGCGGCCGTTCAGCAGCGCGTACGAGACCGACGAGACGCCTGGCGTGTACGCGTGCCGCGCCTGCGGCACCGAGCTGTTCCGCAGCGACACCAAGTTCGACGCGCACTGCGGGTGGCCGGCGTTCTGGTCGCCGCTGGCCGGAGACAAAGTCGAGCTGATCGAGGACACCTCCCTCGGGATGCGCCGCGTCGAGGTGCGTTGCGCGACCTGCGGCTCGCACCTCGGTCACGTCTTCGAGGGCGAGGGCTTCCCCACCCCGACCGACCAGCGCTACTGCATCAACGGCGTGAGCCTCACGCTCGTCCCCGACGCCGACTGAGGCGCCCGCGCCCTGCTCAGGGCAGCGTGTCGACGATCTCGGCGACCGTACGCAGGCGGCCGGTGTAGAACGGGATCTCCTCGCGCACGTGCAGACGCGCCTTGCTGGCGCGCAGGTCGCGCATGAGGTCGACGATGCGGTGCAGCTCGTCGGCCTCGAAGGCGAGGAGCCACTCGTAGTCGCCGAGTGCGAACGCCGCGACCGTGTTCGCCCGGACGTCCTCGTAGCCCGCCGCCATCATGCCGTGCTCACGCAGCATGTCGCGGCGCTCGGCCTCCGGCAGGACGTACCAGTCGTACGAGCGCACGAACGGGTAGACGCACAGGTACGCCTTGCCGCCGGGCTCGCTCAGGAACGCCGGGGTGTGCGAGCGGTTGAACTCGGCGGGGCGGTGCAGACCCGTCTGCGACCACACCGGGGCGAGGCGCTCACCGAGGGCCGTGCGCCGGAACGCGTGGTAGGCGTCCTGAAGGGCGTCGGCGGACGAGGCGTGCCACCAGATCATGAGGTCGGCGTCGGCCCGCAGCCCCCCGACGTCGTACAGGCCGCGCACGACGACGTCGCCTGCCGCGAGGTCGGCGAGCAGCGCCTCGACCTCAGCGGTGACCTTCGTCCGGTCGGACACGTCACCGAAGGGCGTCTCCAGCCGGAAGACCGACCACATCGTGTAGCGGATCGTCGCGTTCAGGGCCTCGTGATCGAGCTCGGACGTCGTCATACCCTCATTGTGCCCCGCGACCGGAAGGGCCTTCCAGGTGGTCGCAGACACGGTCGGCCGCCGCCCGTGCCGAGGCGACGACGGCAGGGATCCCGACCCCGTCGTACGCCGCTCCGCACACCTCCAGCCCCGGCGTCGCGGCGATCTCCGTCGTGATCTGGGCGACCCGGTCGAGATGGCCGACCGTGTACTGCGGGAGGCCGCCGCCCCACCTCTGCACGTGCGCGTCGGCGAGAGGACCGCGCAGGCCGACGGCCTCGCCGAGATCGGCGACCGCGGTGGCGACGAGGTCGGCGTCGTCGCGCTGGAGCACGTGCTCCTCCCCTGCCCTGCCGAGCGAGGCGCGGAGCAGGACGAGGTCGCCGGCACGCTTGGCGAGCCAGCCCCACTTCCACGAGGAGAACGTCGCCGCCTTGATCGCGCGCCCCTCGACCGGCGGGACGAGGAATCCCGACGTCGTCGGCTCGGCGTCGATCTGGCCCCGCGGGACCGCCAGCGTCACGATCGCCATCGAGGCGTACTCGATCTCGCGCAGGAGCCTCGCGGCCACGGGCACCGTCGGCGCCACGAGCCTCGCCGTCGGCGCGGCGGGGGTCGCGAGCACGAGCGCGTCGGCCTCGAGGGCCCACGGCTGGTTCGCCGGACCCACCACCAGGCGCCAGCGTCCATGTCCCAGCGGGTCCGCCTCGCGCACCGTCTCCCCGGTCCGGACGGTCACACGGGGGTGGCGGGCGACAGCCACTGGCAGCTGCCACATGCCGCCGTCGAGTCCGGCGAAGGCCGGCGGGAGGTCGGGCGGTGCCGACGCCGCCTGCTCCGCCGCCGCACGTCCGAGCCGCAGACCGCGCTCGTGCAGCGCCCAGATCGCCGGCGCGGCGGCCCGTACGGACAGCTCCGAGGCGTGACCGGCGTAGACGCCACCGAGCAGCGGCTCGACGAGCACGTCGACGACCTCACGTCCCAGGCGGTGCCCGACGTACGAGGCGACCGACACGTCGTCGGACGGGGTCGGCAGAGGCAGGTCGGTGCGCGCGCGCAGCAGCGCAGGCGCCGAGAGCACGCGGCTCTGCGCGAGCGCCGTCATGTCGCTGGGCACGCCCATCACCGACGGTGGGAGCGGGCGCAGCGCGCGCCGGCTCCACAGGGAGGCGCTGACCGGCTCGGGGTGCACCAGCGCGTCCGCCAGCCCGACCTCGCGGGCGAGCCCGACCGCCTCCGGTCGCCGGTTGAGCATCGACTCCGCGCCCACGTCCACGGCGACGCCGGCGACCTCGGTCGAGGCGAGCTTGCCGCCGACCCGGTCCGAGGCCTCCAGGATGGTGACCTCGGCACCGGGGATCCGGTCGGCCACCGCACGGGCCGCTGTGACCCCCGCGAGGCCGCCACCGACGACGACGACGTGGACGGGCTGTCTCATCACCGCGACCTCAGCGGACCTCGAACGCGTGGACGTGGTCGACCAGGCGCTTCAACGCGTCCGGGTCGGTCGCGGGGAGCACGCCGTGGCCGAGGTTGAAGACGTGGCCGCGCGCCTGGCGCCCCGCCTCGAGGACGGCCGTCGCCTTCTTCTTCATCACGTCCTCGGGCGCGAAGAGAACGGTCGGGTCGAGGTTGCCCTGGACCGACCGGCCCTTGCCGACCCGCGTGACCGCGTCGGCGAGCGAGACCCGCCAGTCGACGCCGACGACCTCGGCGCCGGCGTCGCCCATCTCCTGCAGGAGCTCGCCCGTACCGACACCGAAGTGGATGCGCGGCACCCCGAGGTCGGCGACGGCGTCGAGGACCTGCTTGGCGTACGGCTTGACGTACGTCACGTAGTCCTCGCGCGACAGCGAGCCTGCCCACGAGTCGAACAGCTGGACAGCCTGCGCGCCCGCCTGCACCTGGACGCGCAGGAAGCTGGCGGCGATCTTCGCGAGGCGGCCCAGCAGCGCGTCCCACGTGGCGCGGTCGCGGTACATCAGCTCCTTGGTGAGGCGGTGGTCACGCGAAGGGCCGCCCTCGATGAGGTACGACGCGAGCGTGAACGGCGCTCCCGCGAAGCCGATCAACGGGGTGCCCTTGAGCTCGGAGACGAGGCCGCGTACGGACTCGGTCACGTACGGCACGTCGTCTGCGGTGAGGTCGCGCAGCTGCCGCTCGACGTCCTTGACCGTACGGATCGGGTCGGCCACCACCGGACCGGTGCCCGGCACGATGTCGAGGTCGACGCCGATCGCCTTGAGCGGGACGACGATGTCGGAGTAGAAGATCGCCGCGTCGACGCCGTAGCGCCGGACCGGCTGCATGGTGATCTCCACGACCATGTCTGGGCGCGTGCAGGACTCCAGCATCGGGACGCCCTCGCGGAGCTTGCGGTACTCGGGCAGCGAACGGCCCGCCTGACGCATGAACCACACCGGGACGTGGTCGACCTTCTCGCCCCGGCAGGCCGCGACGAACGCGCTGGTCGCGGGGGCAGAGGCCTTGGTGGCACCGTCCTTCGTGGTGTCGGCGGTCGTCGGGGTGTCCTTGTTCTGCGCAGCACTCACGCCTCGATCCTCGCAGGTCGCACGGCGCGTCGCTGCCCCAGGTGCGCGTGATCGCGCATACTCTGAACACATGGCAGCGCGCACCGAGCTCGACGGTCAGCCGTCGGAGTTCGTCGATGCTGTCGCTCAGCTGCGCGATGCGGCACTTCGCCCGGAGGTGCTCTGCGAGCCGCTTCCCGCGCCCCGCAGGATCGCCCCGTACGCGTACGCGCAGAGCGGCGACGTGCACGTGGCCGGTGAGGAGATCGGCACCGGCCGCCTCGTCCTGCTCCACGACCCGGCCGGCAACGACGCGTGGCAGGGGACGTTCCGCCTCGTGACGTTCGCCCGCGCCGAGGTGGACGCGGAGATGGCCAGCGATCCCGTGCTCCCCGAGGTCGGCTGGAGCTGGCTCGTCGAGGCACTGGGCGCGCAGGGTGCCTCGTACGTCGCCCCGAGCGGCAGCGTGACGACCGTCCGTACCGAGGGATTCGGGGGAATGGAGGAGGACGGCTCGACCGCCCAGCTGGAGATCCGCGCCTCCTGGACCCCCCTGTTCGGCCGCGGCGTCGGCCTCGCGGCGCACGCGGAGGCGTGGGGCGACCTGCTCTGCACCGTCGCCGGGCTCCCGCCGCTGGCGCCTGGCGTCCTCACGCTCCCCCGACGCGGCCCCGAAGGGCGGCCCCGCCGGTGAGCGATGCCGATCCCGAGTCCGCACCCGCGGAGGAGGAGGTGGTCCTGCCACCCCTCGAGCTGCACGACCCCCTGCCCGGCGTCATCCAGGACGCCGAGAGCCTGAGGCGCACCCTCGACGCGCTGCGCCGCGGCACCGGCCCCGTCGCGATCGACGCCGAGCGCGCGTCGGGCTACCGCTACTCCCAGCGGGCCTACCTCATCCAGCTGCGTCGTGAGGGCGCCGGCACGGCACTGGTCGACCCGACCGCCTTCACCGATCTGCGCGACCTCGACGAGGCCATCGCCCCCGCCGAGTGGATCTTGCACGCCGCGACGCAGGACCTTCCCTCGTTGGCCGAGGTCGGGCTGCGCCCGCGCACGCTCTTCGACACCGAGCTCGCCGGCCGACTCCTCAACCTGCCCCGGGTCGGTCTCGCCTCGCTGGTCCAGGAGATCTTCGGGATGAGCCTGGCCAAGGAGCACTCGGCTGCCGACTGGTCCCGCCGACCGCTGCCCGAGCCCTGGCTCCTCTACGCCGCACTCGACGTCGAGCCCCTGGTGGGTCTGCGCGACGCGCTCGCCGAGCGGCTCGAGGCCGCCGGCAAGCTCGAGTGGGCCCTCCAGGAGTTCGAAGCCCTGCTGGCCTTCACCGGCCCGGCCGTCCGCGCGGAGCCCTGGCGCCGTACCTCGGGGATCCACAAGGTACGCGGCGGGCGGCGGCTGGCCGTCGTCCGCGAGCTGTGGGTCGCCCGCGACACGATCGCCCGCGAGCGCGACGTCACACCGGGGCGGATCCTCAACGACGCCGCCCTCGTGGCGATCGCCCGTGCGGTCCCGCAGAGCCGCCAAGAGCTGCGCGACCTCGAGGTCATGCGCAGCCGGGGAGCCCGCCGCTACCTCGACACGTGGGACGCCGCGTTGGCCCGCGCACGCGACCTCGGCGAGGCCGACCTCCCTAACGCCGGAGCGAGCGAGCTCGACGGGCCACCGCCACCGCGGTCGTGGCCGGAGCGCAAGCCCGAGGCAGCTGCCCGGCTCGCGGCGTACCGCGCGGTGCTCACCGAGATCGCCGAGCGCCACGACCTCCCGGCCGAGAACCTCCTCACGCCGGACCTGGTCCGACGCCTGGCCTGGGACGACGTCGGGGGCGCCGATGCTGACGCGGTCGCGGCCTTCCTCACCGAGCGCGGCGCGCGGCCCTGGCAGGTCGCCCTGACGGCGCCGGCACTGGCCGAGGCACGCCGTACGCTGGCGCACTGAATTCGTCGCGATCACGTCACCTGTGTCCCCTACGCTTGACCGGTGGCCGAGTTCAAGAAGCCGTTCCTCCCCGGACCTGAGCTCTTCGCCCTCCAGCAGGGCGAGGAGGACCCGGTCGCGCGCGCGGAGGCCGGTGCCCGCGTCGCGCACCTCCTCGTACGCGGCGCCCGCTCGGCAGGAGACGAGGAGACCACCGCGCGGGTGCTCGCCCTCGCCGACGAGCACGGTCTCGACCTCCTCGCCGAGCTCTGGTCGGGTGCACCGGCCGACTCGCTCGCAGGTGCCCTGTGGCGGCTGTACGTCCTGCGGACGTGGGTGCGCCGCGACCCGGTCCGCGCGGCCCGCGAGTTCGACGCCGGCAAGGCCCACTCCCCCGTCGACGAGGTCGTCGCCGGCGTCGTGGACCCGCCAGGCCCGCAGGAGGTCGTCGCGCTGGTGGACGCCGTGGTGCGTGGTGTCGTCACCAACGACCTCGCCGACACGCTCGACCGCGCCGCCGCGTTCGCCCGGCTCGTCGGCGTCGGCCGCGCCTCGCTCGACGCGAACGACCACGACGACGCCTTCAGCGCGTCGCGGCTGGTCGACACAGCGCGCGCCCTCCAGCTCGCCGCCGCACATGAACGACGTGGCGACCTGGGCTAGGCTGGTGCACGCGCCGGGCTGCGGTAGCCCCGGGTCCCAAAATTAGCCGCTACGAGCGGCCACGCGCCGTGAGGCGCTCCCAGCCCGGCGCACGACTTCCCTCCCCGCTCTCCGCGCCGTTGTCCTGCGCGATCGCCGCTGGTGAGCCATGCTCTCGTCATGGACGAAGCGCGCGCAGACGCCGACGAGACCACAGACGTCCTCGTCCTCGGGACCGGCCCGGGCGGTGAGGCCGCGGCAGGTGCACTCGCCCGCGCCGGGCTGGACGTCGTCGCCGTCAAGGCGGGACTCGTCGGAGGCGAGTGTCCCTACTACGGGTGCATCCCGTCCAAGACCCTCCTGCGCTCGGCCGAGCTCCTCGCCGACGCCCGCCGCGCCGACGAGGCCGCGGGCAAGGTGAGCGTGGTCCCGGACTTCGACCTCGCGTACGCCCGGGTGCGCGACATCACCGCCGACTGGGACGACTCGGCCGCCGTCGACCGACTCCGAGACCAGGGCGCACGGCTGGTCCGCGGGACGGGGACCCTCGTCGGTCCCGGCCGCGTCCAGGTCGACGACCGGACCTTCACCGCACGGCGCGGCATCCTCCTGGACGTCGGCACACGTCCCACCGTGCCGCCGATCGACGGCCTCGCCGACGCGCCGTACTGGACCAACCGCGAGCTCCTCCGCAGCCCCGAGCTCCCGGCGTCGCTCGTGGTTCTGGGCGGGGGTGCCATCGGGCTCGAGCTCGCGCAGGCCTACGCGAGGTACGGCACGGCCGTCACCGTCCTCGAGGGTGCCGACCGCCTCCTCGCCCATGAGGAGCCGGAGGCCGCCGCGCTCGTGTCCGCCGCCCTCGGTGAGGACGGCGTGACGATCCGGACCGGGAGCCACGTCACCGCGGTACGGCACGACGGCGAGGGCTTCCACCTCAGCACGGAGGACGGCACGGACGTGCAGGGCCACCGGCTGCTGGTCTCCACGGGCCGTACACCCAACACCGACCGGCTCGGCCTCGACACCATCGGCGTCACGACGCAGCACGGCTACCTCTCGACCGACCCGCACCAGCGGGTCCTCGTCGACGGCGCCCCCGTCGACGGACTGTGGGCGATCGGGGACGTCACCGGCCGCGGAGGCTTCACGCACGTCTCGATGTACCAGTCGGCGATCGCGGTCGCCGCCATCACGGGCCAGTCCGGCCCCGGGGCGTCGTACCGGGCGCTCCCCCGGGTCACGTTCACCGATCCGGAGGTCGGCGCGGTCGGGCTCACCGAGGCACAGGCGCGGCACCGCGGCCTCGACGTACGGATCGGCACGGCGGACCTGGCGGCCTCGTCGCGCGGGGCGACGTACGGGCCGGGCAACCGGGGCCTCATCAAGCTGGTCGCCGACGCCGAGCGCCGGGTGCTCGTCGGGGCAACCTCGGCAGGGCCCGCCGGTGGGGAGATCCTCGGCGCGCTGTCGGTCGCCGTCCACGCCCAGGTCCCGCTGTCCGAGCTCGTCCGCACGATCTGGGCGTATCCGACGTTCCACCGGGCCATCGGCACCGCGTTGGCCGATCTTTCCTGAGCGCCTCGGCTGCTCGGCCCGTCAGGCTAGACTGCTGAGGTGCTCAGGAACGTCCCGCGTCTGCCTGCCGTCCTGGTGGCGGCAGCACTTTCGGGACTTCTCCTCATGCTGGGCGGCACCGCGTCCGCCTCGACACCCCGCAGCCACGCGACGTCGTCGACGGACGCGGGCACCGGCTCCGAGCGTGGGCTGACGGGCTGGAAGGCCGCGATCCACAAGATCGACGTCGGCACCCGCGCGCACCACGAGAAGACCGCGCTCGGCCCCGTCCCGGCCACGCTCCCCTCCTCGGCCGACGTGCCGGGTGACGACGCCCGCGCCGACGAGACGGGCGGCTCCACCGCCGCTCCACTCACCGTCGTGCCGGGTGGGGTCCTCGGACGCGCACCCCCGCGCTGACGGCGTCACCTCGCCCCGTCCTCGCGCGCCGTCGGTGCGCCGTCCTCTCCAGAATCCCGGAGCCTTCTCGTGTCACGTCCAGATTCCCGCGCGCCCCTGTGGCGTGCGGTTGCGGCACTCGCCGTCCTCGTCATCTCGGCGATCGTCGCCCTCAACTTCTCCCCACGCCTCGGGCTCGACCTGCGAGGCGGCACCCAGATCGTCCTCGAGACCCAAGACAGCGCACGCACCAAGGCTGACTCGGAGTCGACCGACCGCGCGCTGGAGGTCCTGCGCGGACGTGTCGACGCCCTCGGTGTCTCCGAGCCGACTCTCGCCCGCTCGGGCGAGCGCCGCATCATCGTCGAGCTGCCCGGCGTCCAGGATCCCCGCAAGGCGGCCGAGGTCATCGGCCAGACGGCTCAGCTGACCTTCCACAACGTGATCGGCCCCGCGCCGGAGGGCGCCAAGTCCACCGAGGGCCAGACCGTGGTCAAGGACGAGGACGGCAACCCGATCATCGTCGGACCGCAGGAGCTCGACGGCAACGGCGTCACCAGCGCGAAGTCCGAGCAGGAGCAGCAGTCGCTCCAGTGGGTCGTCAACGTCAAGTTCAACAAGGAAGGCACGCCAGGCTGGCAGAAGCTCGTCCAGGACGCGTGCGCCAACACCGCCGGCGGTCAGCGGATCGCCATCATGCTGGACAACGAGGTCATCTCCTCGCCGCAGGTCCAGCCGTCGCTGTGCGCGGGCGCGGGCTCGACGACCAGCATCACCGGTGACTTCACCTCGCAGACGTCGAAGGACCTCGCCATCCTCATCGAGGGTGGCGCCCTGCCAGTCCCGGTCGAGGTCATCGAGCAGCGCACGGTCGGCGCCACCCTCGGTGACGCCGCCATCGAGGCGTCGTTCGAGGCCGCGATCATCGGCGTCGTCCTCACCGCGCTCTTCATCGTCTTCGTCTACCGCCTGATGGGCTTCATGGCGAGCATCGCGCTCGGCTCGTACGCGCTGATGTCGTACGCGATGCTCCTGTGGCTCGGGGCGACGCTGACACTGCCCGGCCTGGCAGGCTTCGTGCTCGCGATCGGCCTGGCGATCGACGCCAACGTTCTCGTGTTCGAGCGCGCGCGGGAGGAGTACGCGCGCCGGCGCGGCGAAGGACTCTCCCGCGCTCTCGATACCGGCTACAACAAGGCCTGGTCGGCGATCCTCGACTCCAACGTGACGACGCTCATCGCGGCAGGCCTGCTGTTCTTCCTGGCCAGCGGGCCGGTGAAGGGCTTCGGCGTCACGCTGTCCATCGGCACCATCGCCTCGATGGTCTCCGCCCTCGTCATCGCACGCGTCCTCACCGACTGGGCGGTGCGGCGGTCGTTCGCCAAGAACCGGCCGGCGATCACCGGCCTCTCCGGCACGGGGCGCCTGCGCGAGTGGCTCGTCACCAAGGGCCCCTTCCTCATGCGCAAGGCTGGCACGTGGGTCGTCGTGACGGTGGTGGCCCTCGTCCTCGCCGTCACCGGCATCGTCACGCAAGGGCTCAACCTGGGCGTCGAGTTCACCGGCGGCCGGATCCTGGACTTCCAGGTCACCAAGGCGATCTCCGCCGACGAGGCGCGCGAGATCGTCTCCGACGCCGGGTTCCCGAGCGCGGTCGTTCAGGAGTCCGGCGGAGAGTCCGGCAACCAGGACAACATCACTGTCCGGACCGACCAGATCACCGACGACGAGGCCGTCAAGATCCAGGACGCGCTCGCCGAGAAGGCCGGCGAGGTCACGAAGGAGCGCGACGAGCTGATCGGGCCGAGCCTGGGCGAAGAGCTCCGCAACCAGGCGATCATCGCGTTCATCATCGCGCTCGCGGCGCAGATGCTGTACCTGGCGGTGCGCTTCCGGTGGACGTTCGCGTCGGCCGCCGTGCTGTCGCTCGCCTCGGTCGTGACCTTGGTCGTCGGCATCTTCGCTTGGATCGGCGAGTCGATCGACGGCGTCTTCCTCGCGGCGATCCTGTCGATCATCGGTCTGGCGGTCAACGACACCATCGTCGTCTTCGACCGCATCCGAGAGAACCTCCGCGAGCACCGCGAGGGCTCCAGCCTGCGCAAGACGTTCAACGACGCGATCATGCAGACGATCCCGCGTACGGTGAACACCGGCCTCGGCGCGATGTTCATCCTCGCCGCGCTCGCGATCCTGGGTGGCGCTTCGCTGCAGCCGTTCGCGATCGCGCTGCTGCTCGGTCTGACGCTCGGCACGCTGGCGACGATCTTCGTGGCTTCGCCGATCGCGCTCCTCCTGGAGGAGCGGTTCCGGCCGAAGTCGAAGGAAGACCGCGTCGCCGCGGCCGACCCGTACGCGACCGTCCCTGCGGGCGGACGCGAGGCGGGCTCGCTGTAGCAGCCGGAGACAGCACAAGGCCCGGTCTCGACGATGTCGAGACCGGGCCTTGTCGTCTGCGTCAGAAGGTGCCGGTGCGCTCGCGCGAGACCGTGAAGCCGCGCTCCGACTCCAGGTGGATGCAGGTCACGCCCGTACGCGCGCTGGTGCACCCCACGTCACCGACGATCGTGGAGCGCCCGTACGCCAGCTCGGGCGACTTCCCGGCGAGCGAGGCCACGCGGCAGGTGAACTCCGCCCCCTGCGCGGTGACGAGCAGCGTGCCGCCCCAGCCCTTGCCGCATCCCTCGGGTCGCGGTGGCGGGTCGTACGCGTAGTCGGCGATGTCGCAGCGCGCGCTGCGCTCGTCGAGCCGGCAGACGATGTTGCCGCTGGGGCTGCGGAAGGCGCGCATCTCGTCACCAACCTTCGGCAGCTTGGTCGAGACGCCCTCGATCGGAAGCTCGGCGCTGCGCGACTCCCGGGGTGGCTCGGGCGACGAGCTCGCGGCCGTTCCCGTCAGCTGGGCCGCCGACGAGCAGCCGGTCAGGGCGAGCGCGGCGAGGGTGAGGGCGACGTGTGTCGCTCGGTGCACGGGGTTGTCTCCTGCGGGTCGAGGTCGGGGGGCGCGCGTGCTCGTCGGCCACTCTAGGCGACCGCGAGGTCGTGCAACGAAGCAAGATAGCGCGTCAGCCCTGCGATGCCGTCACGCATCATCAGGGAATGGTTGAGGCGGAAGGCCGGGGACAGGAACGGACCGGCGACGTTCATCCAGTGCTGCGCGGTGACGACCTCTTGGACGTAGTGCACGGACGTCGCGTCGCCGTCGACACGCGTCCGCACGCTCGCCCACCCTTCCAGATCGCCCGCGATCTCCGCCAGGAGATGACCCGACGCGCTGTCCGCCCGCGCGCGGTGGAGGGTCACGTGGAGCGTGTACGGAAGCAACGAACGCACCGCGACGCGGGCGGTGTCCTCGTCGATCCCGACGACGCGACGGACCTGCGGCCACCAGCGGGGATAGTGCTCGAGGTCGGCGAGCGCGTCGAAGACCAGGTGCCGCGGCGCCGGGACGCGCCACGTGCGCTCGAACGTGTAGTGACGAGGGGTCATGCCGGCGTCAGGCTCACCGTGGTCGCGCCGCCCACCATCTGGAAGCGGCGGGGCTGGCACGTGAGGACCACGACCTGCGCGGTGCGGCCGACGTCGTTGAGCACGACGGCGAGCCGCTCGAGCCGCGCCGGGTCGGAGAACCCGAGGGTGTCGTCAAGGACGACGGGGGCTCCCTCGTCCGGGTCCACCAGCTGGGCGCAGGCGAGACGCCCGAGGAGCGCCAGCTGCTCCTTGGCCCCGCCGGAGAGCGAGGCGAAGGGAACCGTGCGGCCGCGCAGCGTGCGGCTGTCGATGGCGAGGTCGGTGCTCACCTCGACCTCGAAGTCGGGACCGAACACCACCTTGCCGAGCCGGTCGATGCGCTGCTTGAACGGAGCGACGTACTGGCGCTGTGCCTCGTCGCGGTGCCGCAGCAGCGTGTCGCGCAGCAGCGCGGCGGCCTGGGCCGCACGGTGCAGACGCTCGTACGTCGCGCGCGCCGCTTCGAGAGCGGCCTTCACGTCGACCAGCCGGTCGTGGATGCCCTCGCCGGCGCGGTCGTCGAGGAGCGTCTGCAGCTCGACGGCGCGCGTGTCGGTGCGGGTGAGGTCGCGATCGACCCGCTCGACGAGCTCGCGCGCGTTGGTCAGCTCCATGTCAAGAGTCTCCGGCGATGCGGCGGTTACCGCCAGGCGCGCGGCCTCAGCGGCGGCGAGGGCCTCGTCCCGGGCGCGCGCGGCCGCATCGACGGCCTCGTCCAGGGCGTCGTCGCTGTGGTCGGCCCGTGCACTCTCGAGGCGAGCGACGGCGCGCTCGTGCTCGTGCTCGGCGCTCTCGAGCTCCTGGCGCGCGCGGACCGCGGACTCCGCGGCCGCGACCAGCGCGTCGCGTGCCTCGTCGTGCGCGTCGCGTGCCCCTGCTGCCTCGGAGTCGGCGTCCTCGGCGGCCCGACGTGCAGATGCCGCGGCGGACTCGAGGCCGTCGAGGTCAACGTCGTCGGCGCCGGAGTCCTCGGCAGGCACGCCCTCCTCGCCGGCGTCAGCGCTACGGCTGCTCAGGGTCGCGAGGCGGCCCGTGAGCTCGTCAAGCGTGGCGCCGTCCAACGCCTCCCGCAACGCGCTCTCGGCCGCGGCCAGCCGGGCGTCAGCGTCGCGGCGCCGCTCGTGGGCCGACCGAGCGTCGGCCAGCGAGTCGACCTCGGCCACCCGAAGGGCGGCCTCGAAGGTCTCGCGCGCAGCGACTTCACGGCGCTCCAGGTCGGCCGGTGGCGTGCCCGGACGGACCAGGACCTCTGCCACCCCGTCGACACGCACCCGCACCTCGTCGAGCACGACGCCCTCGTACGGGTCGTCTCCGAGGACCGTGCCGTCGACGACGACGGGCTGGTCGCCGAGCGCGCGCACCACGAGCCCGGCCGCAGCGGCCTGACGCGCACCCTCGGCGACCTTGAGGTCGGTCGCCAGGTCGGTCAGGCGCTCCAGCAGCGCGTCGTCGACGCGCAGGACGTCACGCTCGGCGCGCGCCCGGGCCTTCTCCTGGCTGGCCACCTCCGCGCGCCGGAGGCGTTGGGACAGCGCGGCGCGTTCGGCCGCGTCACGACGACGGGTGAGCGCGGCCGCCGTCTCGTCGGCGGCGGTGCGCGCCTCGCGGGCGCTCTTCGCGGCCGCTGCGGCGACAGCGCGCGCACGCGCCTCCACGCTCTGGCACTGCTCGTGGGCCGCGGACACCTCACGGACGCGCGCGCTCAGTGTGTTGACGGCAGCGGCCCGACGTGCCACCTCCGCAATGAGCGCCGCACGGTCGTCGCGCGCGTCCGCGGCGTGCGCGTGACTCCGCTCGGCGACCTCGGCGTCCTCCTCGGCGCGGCGCAGACGCTCACGCAGCGCGTCGAGCGCGACCACGGCGTCCTCGGCACGTCGCAGCCGCGCGTCAGCCTCGATCGACAGCGTCGACAGCCGCTCGTGCTCCTGCTGGGTGGCGGCGTAGTCCTCGACGTAGCGGTCCATCTCGGCGCTGCGCGCACGAAGGACGTCGAGCTGAGACTCGAGGTCGGCGATCTCGGCAGCTGCCTGGGCGTAGTCGCCACGCGGCCTGCCGCTCGCGGTCAGGTACTTCTCGCACTCCGCGGTGATCGCGGCGACCAGCGCGTCGTGGTCGCCGGCGGCGCCCGTCGAGTCGTCGAGCGCCCGGTGGAGGGACGAGATCCTTGCCAACGACGGCTGGTCGAGCGACTCTCCCTGGACGACCTCCAGCGCCTCCCACAGGTCGACGTCGACCGTCTCCTCGAGCAGGCGCGTGAACCGCTGGTGCGCCTCGTCGCCGCTGAGCTGCTCGCGGACCGGAGCGCGTACCTCGAGCTCGGTCGACGGCGACTTGAGCCAGCGCTTGCGGAAGACGACGTCGTACGGCCCCGTCCGCAGCTCGATCTCGGCCTCCGGCCCGACGTCGCGGCCGACGGGCTTGACGTCACGTACGGCTTGGCTCCGCGAGCTCGACTTGGTGGTGCGGAGCAGCCGGACCGCCTCCGCGACCGACGACTTGCCGACCTCGTTGGGGCCGACGACGACGGTCACGCCCTCCCCGAAGCGCACGGTCGACTCCTCGACGCCCCGGAAGTTGCGGAGCGTGACCCGGACGAGCCTCACCGGCCGGCTCCCGCGAGCCGGTAGAGCAGGCCGAGGGCGTCCTGCGCCGTGCGGGCGGACTCCGTCTCCGAGGTCGCCAGGTCGACGAGCTCGTCGAGCGCGGCCTGCGCGAACCCGCTCAGGCCGAGGTCGGCGAAGTCGTGGCCGTCGGGGAGCACCGCCAGGTCGGTGTGACGCTCCCAGGCGTCGAGCCTGGCGAAGAGCGCGCGCGCCTCCTCGAGGACCTCCTCCAGGCGCGTCGCCTCGGCGGTCGACAGCGTCCCGCGCAGGGTCAGCCACACCGCGGTGCGCTCCTTGTCGGGCAGCGCGCGCAACCGTTGCGCGAACGCGTCGACGTCCTCGCGGGATCCCAGCTCAGCGCTCACCACCTCGAACCGCCACCGACCGACGCGCTCGCGCTCGACGGTGACTCCGCCCGAGCCAGGGTCGACGTCGACGACGAGGACGTTGCCGGGATCGGTCTCACGGCGGTGGGTGACCTCCGGCGCGCCGGCGTACCAGATGCGGTCCTCGACCTCGGTCGTCGAGTGGCGGTCACCGAGCACGACGACGTGCGCGAGGTGGTTGTCGAGCGCCTTGCGCAGCGCCGGGACGTCGATGGCCGCGACGGCGTCGCGGTCGGGGTTGAGCGTGCTGGCGGCACCGTGGCCGGCGACGACCCTGACGACGCCCTCCGGCATGGGCCCCAGGCTCGCGCACGCGTCGGCGACCAGGTCGCGCGTGGGGTGCTTGCTGAACCACGGGGCGCCGACGATCTCGGCGCCGTCGACCACCGCGTACGGTGCGCTGTCGCGCAGGACGTGCACGTGGTCCGGCGCCAGGTCCTGGAAGGCTCGGGAGTCGTAGATCGACGCCGCGTCGAGAGGGTCGTGGTTGCCGGGGAGGAGGACGACGGGGACGGTGAAGGACCGCAGCGCCTCGAACGTACGGGCGACGATGCTGCGGTCGAGCTGGTTGGACTCGAACACGTCACCGCAGACGACGACGAACGCCGCACCCCGCGCCTCAGCGAGCTCGCCGATGCGACGGACGGCATCGAGGCGCGCCTGCTGGAAGCGTGGGCGTGCGTCGTCGTCGAGGTAGTGCGCGGTCATGCCGAGCTGCCAGTCTGCTGTGGCGACGAACCTCAATGCGCACCTCCCGGGGTCGAAGATCCGTGTCCCACCCTAGGAGCCGAGGCGGACAGGATCGGGGACGCGCGCCGCGGCTGGGGACGACCGGTTGCTGGGGAGAAGATCACACCGGCGATCACACCGGTTGGGCACCCGACCAGGTCGTCGCCTCGGCCCCGGCAGCGACCGCCGCACGCAGCGCGTCCTCGCGTCCCGCCCCGGCCGCCAGCGCGGACGCCAGCGCACCCGCGAACGCGTCACCGGCGCCGGTCGTGTCCACCGCCGCCACGCGCGGCGCGGGCACCGTGGTGCCGCCCCACGTCGCCCCGCGGCCGCCCAGCGTGACGCAGACGCCGTCGTCGGCGCCGCTCAGCCCGAACGCCTGCGCCTCGTGCTCGTTGACCACCACAGGATCGGCCTGCGCCAGCAAGGACCGCGGCAGGTCACGCACGGGCGAGGCGTTGAGCACGAGCCGGGTCCCGGTGGTCGCGGCCACCTCGGCCACCGCGCGTACGGCCTCGTCCCCGATCTCCAGCTGCACCAGCACGACGTCGGCACCCTCGAGGGCTGCGCGGGCCGAACGGACGTCATCGGCCTCGAGCCGCGCGTTCGCCCCGGCGGCCACGACGATCGCGTTCTCACCCGTCGGGTCGACCACGATGAGGGCCGTCCCCGTCGGCACGCCCGGCGTCGTCTGCAGGAACGTGACGTCGACCCCGGCCTCGGCCAGCGCCGACCGGTACGCCTCGCCGTCGCCGTCGTCGCCCACCCGGCCGACCATGGTCACTCCGGCCCCCGCACGTCGCGCCGCCAACGCCTGGTTGGCGCCCTTACCTCCGCGGAGCCGGACGAGGTCGCTGCCGAGGACGGTCTCCCCCGGCGACGGGTGGCGAGCGACGCTCGTGACGAGGTCGACGTTGAGCGAGCCGACCACGACGACGGCACCCGTCGGGAAGCCCTCCTCGGCGAGGCTCACCGTTGGACCGCGCGGGCCGCGTCATCGACCTGCGAGGCGCCTGGGCCCGCGCAGATCGTCGTCAGGAACAGGTCGCGTACGCCTTCGGCGTCGACCCCGACCGCGACGTCGACGAGATGACCCAGGGAGTCCACCCCGTGGACCGCGTCCTCCCCAAGCACGAAGCGGCGGTCCACGACCGTCTGCCCGCGCGAACGCCCCGGTGCCAGCTCCACGTGGACCGGCCACCGGCCGGTGGTCAGGAGGTCGGGCTGCGCCACCATGCAGACCGCACCGGCGTCACCCAGCAGGCCGCCGTGACCGACGCGCGGGTCGCTGCGGATCACGTCGTGGGAGTGCGCGAGCAGCCGCCCCGCCAGCGCCACGGCCGGGTCGGGGTCGCCGTGAAGCACCTCGTACGTCTGCGCCTCGACGACGACCTGAGAGAACACGTCGAGCCCGTACATCGTCACGGGTACACCCGCACCCAGCACGATCGCCGCGGCCTCCGGGTCGTGCCACACGTTGAACTCGGCGACCGCCGTCGCGTTGCCGCCTTCCACGGCGCCACCCATGAGCACGATGCCGGCGAGGTTGTCGCGGACCTCGGGATAGGCGCGCAGCAGGAGCGCGACGTTGGTCATCGGGGCCAGCGGCACGAGCGTCACCGGGTCCGGAGACTCCAGGATCGCCCGCCGCATCAGGTCGATCGCGCCGCCGTCGGCCGCCAAGCGCGCCGACGCCGGCAGCCGCTGGTCACCCATGCCGTCCGCGCCGTGGATGTGGCGCGCGTCCCGAGACGGCCCCACGAGAGGGCGTTCGGCGCCACGGCCCACAGGGACGTCAGGGGCGTCGAGCGCGTCGAGGACCGCGAGCGTGTTGGCGACCACCTGGTCCACGTCGGCATTGCCCGCCACACAGCTGATCGCGCGGAGGTCGAGACGGGGGCTGCGGACCGCGAACATCACGGCCAGGGCGTCGTCCACCCCCGTGTCGACGTCGAGCACGACGGGGAGCGGCGCGGTCGTGGTGGGCTCCAGCGAGGACGTCATGGACACACGGTAACCACGCCGGACTGTGCCTGACCTCACTTGGGCGAGCGTGACCTTCCCGTTACCGTCGAAGGTTGGTCCCCGAACCGCCCCCGACCCCCGGAAGGCTGCATGACGGCGAAGAAGACCGACGAGACCGACGAGGAGACCCACGTCCTCTCCGGCGTCTCGTCGAGCCAGGTCGTGGGCGGCGCCCTCGCCGCGATGACCGCCGCCGTCGCGGGTTCGTGGCTCGGTGTCGCCGGCACCCTCATCGGCGCCGCGGTCGGCTCCGTGGTGGCCACGATCGCGGGCACGGTCTACACCAACTCCCTGCGCAAGAGCCGCCGTCTCGCGGAGGCTGCCCGGCTGACGACCCGCGCCGCGCTCGCCAACCGCGCCGTCACACCGGGCCGCCCCACCGTCGTCATGCCGACCGCGCCCGACGCAGCGCAGGCGCTCGCGGAGGCCGAGTCCGAGGGCGCAGACGTCGGCGCAGACGGCACCGACGAGGGCACACCGGCCGACAAGCCGAAGCGCCTCGTCCCGTGGCGGGCCGCGGCCGTGGCCGCGGTCGTCAGCCTCGCCCTGGCGCTCGGCGGGATCTGGGCGTACGAGAAGGTGGCCGGTCACCCCATCGGCTCCAGCGACAAGCCTGGGACGACCTTCAGCAACGTCCGCTCGGGCGACTCCGACGGGTCCGACGGCTCGGGCGGGTCCGGTGGGTCGGACGACCAGGACCCCAAGGACTCCCCCAGCGAGCAGCAGTCCCCGAGCGACACGCCGTCCCCGACGACGCCGTCGCGGGACACGGGGTCGACCCCCGCTCCGGAGCAGTCGACGACGACTCCCCCCACCCCTACGCCGTCGCCGACGACGAGCCCAGAGCCCGTCGAGCCGACTCCCCCGCCGATCCGTGAGGACGCCGAGGGTCTCGCTCCGGAGCAGCCGGCGCCGCAGGCCGAGACGGCCTCCCCGACGAGCGACGGATGACGTCGCGCCACCCCGCAGGGTCAGCGGGCACGCCTGGTTGGATGGAGCGGTGAGCTTCTCCTTCTCGGTGTCCGAGCGCCTCGCCGACTCCGTCGACGGCGCCCAGGGGCGTACCGGCGTGATCTCGACCCCGCACGGCGACATCCGCACCCCCGCGTTCGTCCCGGTCGGGACCAAGGCCACCGTCAAGGCCGTGCTGCCCGAGACGATGGCCGACCTCGGTTCGCAGGCGCTGCTGGCCAACGCCTACCACCTCTACCTCCAGCCCGGACCCGACATCGTCGACGAGGCCGGAGGCCTGGGCGCGTTCATGAACTGGCCCGGGCCCACGTTCACCGACTCGGGCGGCTTCCAGGTCCTGTCCCTCGGGGCCGGTTTCCGCAAGGTGCTCGCGATGGACACCACCGGCCGTACGGCCGACGACGTCATCGCCGACGGCAAGGAGCGCCTCGCGCACATCGACGACGAGGGCGTGACCTTCAAGAGCCATCTCGACGGGTCGAAGCACCGCTTCACCCCGGAGGTGTCGATGCAGATCCAGCACCAGCTCGGCGCGGACATCATCTTCGCCTTCGACGAGTGCACGACGCTGATGAACACCCGCGAGTACCAGGAGCGCTCGGTCGAGCGCACCCAGCAGTGGGCCGTGCGGTGCGTCGCGGAGCACGAGCGGCTGACGACCGCCCGCGCCGGCAAGCCGTACCAGGCGTTGTTCGGTGTCGTGCAGGGCGCGCAGTACGAGGACCTGCGGCGGCGTTCGGCGCGTGGGCTCGTGGAGCTCGGGTTCGACGGATACGGGATCGGCGGCGCGCTCGAGAAGGAGCAGCTCGGCACGATCGTCGGGTGGGTGTGCGAGGAGCTGCCCGAGGACAAGCCGCGTCACCTGCTCGGCATCGGCGAGCCCGACGACCTGTTCACCGGGGTCGAGAACGGTGCGGACACGTTCGACTGCGTGAGCCCGTCGCGGGTCGCGCGCTCCTCGCGGGTCTACACGCACGACGGGCAGCGCAACCTGCTCGTGGCGGCGTCGCGGCGCTCGTTCGCGCCGATCGACGAGGAGTGCGACTGCTACACGTGCACGCACTACACCGAGGCGTACCTGCACCACCTGTTCAAGGCCAAGGAGTACAACGCGGGGACGCTGGTGACGATCCACAACGAGCGGTTCATCGTGCGGCTCGTCGACAAGATCCGGGCCTCGATCGAGGACGGCACGTACGCCGACTTCAAGGCGGACTTCCTCGGCCGCTACTACGCCTGACCGCCCCGTCCGCGATTCGGGCACTTTCCCACCGAACGGCCGCCCGCAGGCGTGGAGAACTGCCCGAATCGGGGACGGGACGGGGACTCGGTCAGTACGTGGGCTCGCGGGACTTGAGCCAGCGGATCACGAGCATCGTCACCGGCATCACGACGAGCTCCACGCCGACCTTGTAGACGAAGCCGACGACGGCGTAGTTCCAGAACTGGCCCCACGTCGTGATCCCGATGACCGAGGCGGCGATCGCGCAGAAGATCAGCGTGTCCGCGAGCTCCCCGACGCCGGTCGAGGTCGCCAGCCGCGCGAAGAGGCCACGCTCGGCCGTCCGCGCCTTCATCCGCACCAGCACGACGCTGTTGAGGAGCTGGCCGACGACGTAGCCCGCCAGGCTCGCCAGCACGATCTGCGGGACGAATCCGAGCACCGCCTCGTACGCCGCCTGGTTCTCGTAGAACGACGCGCCAGGCGCCCGCTGGACGACCCAGAACGTCACCGACGCCAGCACCGCCATCGCGAAGCCGGTGATGATCGCGCGGCGCGCCGCCCGGAACCCGTACACCTCCGAGATCACGTCACCCAGGACGTACGCGAGGGGGAACAGGAACGCCCCGCCGTCGGTGATGACCGGCCAGACCTGCACCCCGCCGAGCGTCCACGAGCCCGTGCCGATCTCGATGCCCTTGGTGGCCACGATGTTGGAGACGACCAGCACCACGCAGAACGCGGCGAGGATGACGTCGTAGTGCGTCGAGCCGCGAGAGGCGTAACGGACGGCGCCGTCGCGTACGGGCGCGGCTCCCCTCTGGGCGCTCACGCGAACGGGGTCCGGCGGTCGAGCCGCAGCGACAGGCGTCCCGCCCATCGCCACAGCCGCGCGACGGCGTCACGGTCCTCGTCGGTCACGAGGTTGCCCATGAGGCGCAGCGCGATCGTCATCAGCGTGTACGACCGCATGCCGACCGGGCCTGCCGTCGTCACGAGGCCCGGCACGGTGAGCAGCCCGGCGAGACGGCGCGCGATCGAGAACGCCTCCCCGTAGTGGGTGCGCAGCTCCTCCGGCCACGCGGTGGCGAGGTCCGCGCCGGACGCGAGCTGCTCCGCGACCAGCCGGCCGGTCTCCAGGCCGTAGTCGATGCCCTCGCCGTTGAGCGGGTTGACGCAACCGGCCGCGTCGCCGATCAGCGCCCAGTTCGCCCCGGCGACACCCGAGACCGCGCCGCCCATCGGCAGGAGCGCCGACGTCGGGGCGCGCAGCTCGTCGGCCAGCTCCCACTCCGTACGACGCTGGCGGGCGTAGTGCTCCATCAGCGGGCGCAGCTGCACGTTCGCCGGACGCTTGGACGTGGCGAGCGTGCCGACGCCGAGGTTCACCTCGCCGTCGGCCAGCGGGAAGATCCAGCCGTAGCCGCTCAGGACCGCACCGGCCTCGTCGCGCAGCTCGAGGTGGCTGGAGATCCAGGGGTCGTCGCTGCGCGCCGACTTCACGTAGGAGCGCGCGGCCACGCCGTACGCGGTCTCGCGGTGCCACTCGCGACCGAGCACGCGGCCGAGGGGCGAGCGGACGCCGTCGGCGACGACGACACGGTCGGCAGTCACCGAGTGCGGCCCGTGGGCCGTCTTGAAGACCACCTCGCGGACGCGCGCGCCGTCGCGGACCACGTCCACCGCGCGGGTGCCGTCGAGCGGGGTCGCGCCCGCGTCGAGGGCGGCGGCGCGGATGTGCGCGTCGAGCTCGGTGCGCGGGACCGCGGAGCCGTGGTCGGGCAGCGAGCCGCCGGGCCACGGAAGCATCAGAGTCTGACCGAACCCGGCCGCGCGCAGACCGCGGTTGATGCCGTGGCGGCGCACCCACGGGCCGAGGTCGAGCCGGTCGAGCTCGGCGATCGCACGGGGGGTGAGGCCGTCGCCGCAGGTCTTGTCGCGGGGGAAGTACGCCGCGTCCGCCAGGACCACGTCCAGCCCGTGCCGCGCCGCCCATGCCGCGGCCGCGGAGCCCGCAGGACCGGCGCCGACGACGAGGACGTCCGTACGCGTGGGGAGGGCGGTGGCGGGTTCGGGACTCACGGTGTCGATTGTGTCATCCGGGTGCGCGGCACCGTCCGCCTGGCGCGGGGCGGGGCGCGAGGCGGGGCGGGCGGGCGGTGAGCCTGGTCCCACCGAGCGGCGCGCGGTGGGACCTGGCTCACCGCCGGGGCGTCGGACGGCCTGCTGGTGTCGGTGGGTCGCAGCACAATGGGCGGCATGCTCCTGTCGGATGTCGTCGCCACGTCCCGCGCGGTCGCCTCCACGCGGTCTCGCCTCGCGAAGCGTGCCGAGATCGCCGCGCTCCTGCGCCGTACGGACCCTGCCGTGCTGGAGATCGTGGTGACCTACCTGTCCGGCGAGCTGCGGCAGCGCCGTACGGGCCTCGGCTGGGCCTCCCTGCGCGACATGCCGACGCCTGCGTCCGAGCCGACGCTGAGCGTGGAGGAGGTCGACGCGGCGTTCGAGACGATGGCAGGGTTGTCGGGCCCGGGGTCGCAGACGGCGCGTGCCGAGACCGCGCACGACCTGTTCGCGCGGGCGACTGCCGACGAGCAGCGCTTCCTCGCCGGGCTCGTCTCCGGCGACGTCCGGCAGGGCGCGTTGGACTCGGTCGTCCTCGACGCGGTCGCGGAGGCCGCTGACGTGCCGGCTGCTGCGGTCCGGCGAGCCGCGATGCTGCAGGGCGCGAGCGCGCCGGTCGCCGTCGCCGCGCTGGCTGGCGGTGTCGAAGCCCTGACCGCGGTGACGCTCGAGCCGGGTCGCGCCGTACGCCCGATGCTGGCGTCCTCGGCGCCCGACGTCGCCGCCGCGCTCGACAAGGTCGGTCCTGCGCTGCCGGCCTCGGTCGACACCAAGCTCGACGGCATCCGCATCCAGGTCCACCGGGTCGGCGACGACGTCCGCGTCTACACGCGCAGTCTCGACGACATCACGGAGCGGGTGCCGCAGATCGCCGACACCGTACGCGGGCTCGCCGCCGATCCGCTCGTCCTCGACGGCGAGGCGCTCATCGTGGAGCGCGACGGGCGGCCCGCCCCGTTCCAGGACATCGCTTCGCTCGGTGCGACCCACCCCCGCGACACCGCTCCCGACCTGCGCTCCGGCGACGACGTACGGGTGCTGTCGCCGGTGTTCTTCGACGTGCTGCACGCCGACGGCGACGACCTGCTCGACCGACCGCTGCGCGAGCGCCTCGACGTGCTGGAGCGGATCGCACCGGGACTCGGCGTGCCGCGGCTGCACACCGCCGACCAGGACGAGGCGCAGGAGTTCTTCGCCGAGGCCGTGCGGTCGGGCTACGAGGGCGTGGTCGTGAAGTCGCTCGACGCCCCGTACGAGGCGGGGCGCCGGGGCGCGGCGTGGGTGAAGGTGAAGCCCCGCCACACCCTCGACCTCGTCGTCCTCGCCGTCGAGTGGGGCTCGGGTCGCCGCAAGGGCTGGCTCAGCAACATCCACCTGGGCGCGCGCGACCCCGAGGGTGGGTTCGTGATGCTCGGCAAGACCTTCAAGGGCATGACGGACGAGATGCTCGCCTGGCAGACCGAGCGGTTCACCGAGCTGGCCGACGGCCCGACCGACCGCCACGTCGTCCCCCTCCGGCCGGAGCAGGTCGTCGAGATCGCCTTCGACGGGGTGCAGCGCTCGCCGCGCTACCCCGGCGGGGTAGCGCTGCGGTTCGCGCGGGTGCTGCGCTACCGCGACGACAAGACGCCGGACGAGGCCGACACGATCGACGCCGTACGCGCACTGGGCTGACGCGGCGCGCAGGCTCGCCGCGGGCTCTTAGGCTGGGGTGATGGCACGGTCCCGGAAGGCACGCGAGTCCGACATCGAGGAGATCGCACTCGCCCTCCCCCGCACGACGAAGGTGCCGGGCTGGGGCGGACTCCCGTCGTACCAGGTCAGCCGGAAGTTCTTCGTCGGCTACCGCACACCCCGCCCGGACGCCCTCGACCCCGACACCGGCGAGCGGCTCACGGACGTGGTGGTGTTCCGGGTGCCCGACGAGGGTGACAAGGTCGCGCTCGTCAGCGGCGACGGTCCGTGGTTCACGACCGACCACTTCAACGGCTACAACGCGGTGCTGCTGCGGCTCGCGCACCTCGGGCGGGTCTCCCGCGCCGAGCTCGCCGAGGTGATCGAGGACGCCTGGTGCTCCCAGGCACCCAAGACTGTCGTCGCGCGCTGGCAGGACGCATCCACCGACTGACCGTACGAGCACTCCAGTGGGCAGACGAGAACGTCGTTCCGCCCCTACAGTTCGGCCGTGGACCTCGACCTCGAGACTCGGCGGGCCCTGCACCGCCGCGCGTGGACGCTCCTGGGCTCGCTCGCCGCCAGTGTGACCGCGGTGGTGTGGTGGGTCGCCTCCGGCGTCGGCAGCGCGCCCGACCCGATCCCGGTCTGGCTGGCCCTCGTGGTCCTTGGATGCGTCGTCCCGCTCGCCGGTCCGCAGGTGCCCGTCCAGGCGGTCCGGCCGCTGCTCCGCAGCCACGAAGCGGGGACGGCCGTGGTGGTCCACGGGAGCCACTCGCCCGTCAGGCCTCCGAAGGCGCTGATGCTGCGCATCGGGGACGACTACTACGTGTGGAGCGCCCACCTTCCGTGGGGCACCGCGCCCCGCGCAGGCGACGTGCTCACGCTCCACGGCGACGTTCGCGACGGCGGGTGGGTGCTCGCGCTCGATGCCGCGCACGGGGCGAGCTACCCGAAGCGGCGGCTGAGACTCCAGGAAGCGCCCGTGGTCAGCCATGACGGCTGAGAAGGAGGTCCGCACCGCGTTCGCCGCCCGCGTCACCGGCCTCGTCCTGGCCGGCGTCCTCGTGACCGGTGCCACCGCCTTCTGGGTCTTCGGCCCGTTCGACATCGACAACGACCTGCGCCACGCGCGCCGGCTCGTGTCCACGCAGGAGCACCAGAGGGCCGTCGTCGTCGACAGCGAAGACGTCCCGTCGGAGGAGTACGAGGACCTCGGCTCGGCCATCGCCGTCGTACGACTCCCCGACGGCTCCCACGCCGACCTCTGGACGACGGACACCGGCTTCGCCGCTATTTTCGGCGGGCCGGACGAAGGCGAACGCCTGACCGTCGTGGTGGACCCCGACAACCCGACCTGGGCCGCGAGCGTCGCCGATGCCGAGGCGTCCGTGCTCTCGCACGCGCGCTACCTGTTCGTCAGTCTCGTCCTGCACATCGGAGGCATCCTCGCGATCGCGGGCGGGCTCCTGACGCTCGGAAGGGCGATGCCGTTCCGCGCGTACCGCTCCCTGCGCCGCCCTCGTGACCACGTCCGCGCCGAGGTGGTCGCAGTCATGTGGGCGGCCCGGCGCGCGAAGGAGCGCGTCACCCTGCGCCTCCGCGTCGGCGAGGACGACTACAGCTGGGACGCGACTCTCCCCGCAGGATGCGTCCCCTACGTCGGCGGCTTCCTCGACCTGCACGGCGACGTGCGCGACGGCGGCTGGGTGATGGCGCCCGACCCCGAGCACGGAGTCGCGTTCCCGCGAGCCAGGCTCCGCAAGTGGGGCGCGCAGCCGTCGACCCGCTCCTGACACCCTGCGGAGTGACTCACTCCCCCGATGCGCCCGAGCGCGCCCTCACCGCAGCCTCCGTACGGCTGGAGACCCCGAGCTTGCGCAGGATCGCTGAGACGTGGACGGACGCGGTCTTACGGCTGATGAAGAGCCGCTCACCGATCTCCCCGTTCGACAAACCTTCGGCCACCAGGGCCAGCACCTGCCGCTCGCGCTCCGTGAGCTCGTCAGGGTCGCCACGCCTGCCGACCGCGTCGAGCCCTCCGCTCTCGAGCACGGCCTCCGCCTGCTGCACCACGAGCCCGGCACCGATCGCGCGCCCGGCCTCGACGGCCTGCGTCAACCGCTCCCTCGCACCGGCGCGGTCGCCTTCGGCCAGCAGCGTCTCGCCGTCGCGCAGCAACGCGTACGGGCGCAGGTGGGCGGGTCCCGGCGCCTCGGCGACCGCCGACCACGACCCCTCACCGAGCTCGGCGGCGAAGGTGCCGCCCCATGCGGGGAAGGTGGGCCACGACGCACACTCCCGCGCGATCGCACGGTACGGCGCGAGGTCGGGCGCCGCGCCCCCGTCCTCGCGGCGGAGGGCGGCGATCGCGCGCGCTGCGACCGCGACGACCGGAAGCTCGTCGCCAGGGCTGCGGTCCTGACCTGGGCGCAGCAGGATGTCGGAGGCGAGCCGAAGGGCCTCCGCAGGATCACCCCGCAGCAGCGCCATCTCACCCAGCGTCGCCGCGACCCGCGTCCGGACCTGCTGCTCGAGCCTCCCGAACCGCTCCCACCCGGCAAGCTTCGCCCGGGCGACCGCCTCGGACGCGTCCACATCGCCCCGCCACATCTGGAGCCACGCCCAGCGCTCGCGCAGGTACATCGCGAACATGCTGTCCGCGACGAGCGGGATCGCCCGCTCGTACCAGGCTGCGGCCTCCTCCCACCGGCCCAGCCCGATCATCGCCTCGGCGGCGTTGCCCTCGAGCATCGCGTCGGTGCTCCACCCGGACCCGAGAGCACGCGAACGCCGTGCACCCTCTGACGCGAGACCCAGCGCGGTCTCGAACTCGCCGCGCAAGAGGTGGCAGTGGGAGGCGTTCACGCAGTAGCGCGACAACGCCTTCCAGTCGTCCCCGGCCAGGTCGCGGGCGCGTTCGAGGTCGTCCAGTCCCTCGACGTCCCCGCGCGACACGCGGCAGACGCCGCGCATGTTGAGCGCCAGCGACGCGCTGGACGTCGCCCCCGCAGCGGTTGCCGTCTCGAAGCACTCGGTCGCGCTCACGATCGCCTCGCGGGTGCGGCCATCGAGCATCCCGTCTCGTGTCTTCGTGACGAGCAGGAGGGCCCGCACCTCGTCGTTCTCGCCCGGACGCACCAGGGCGAGCGCCCGCTCGAGGAACGCGCGCCCCTCGGTGCTGCCGGCCTGCGCGGCGATCACCGCCGCGTTGTCGAGCGCCCGGGCCAGGCCGTCGGTGTCGTCGGGGGGCCACTCGGCCAGCGCCTGCTGGCACAGCGCGAGCGCACGGTCGAGGCGCGTCGTCGACCGTACGGACTCGGCGACGCCGATCAGGAGCTGGTGGTGGGAGACGCCGGCGGCCTCCTCGGCGTCCGGGACCATCTCCCAGAGGTCGAGCGCGCGCTCGCCGAGGGTCGCGGCGGTCGTCCAGGACCCGGCACGGTCGGCTGCTTCCTGGCCCTGGACGGCGGCCGCCAGCGCACGGTCGAGGACCCGCGCACGCCACCAGTGCTCCGCGATCTCGGAGAGGCGCGCGACGGTCGTGGGGTACGACTCGAGGGCGTTCGCGTACGCCGAGTGCAGGCGCCGACGCTCACCCGGAAGTAGCTCGGAGAGCACCGCCTCCTGGACCAGGGCGTGCCGGAAGGCGTAGCCGTCCTCGTCGCCCTCGAGCACCGCGGCTGCCACGGCCTCGCGTGCCGCGCCCTCGGCCGCGACCACGGCGTCGGGCCCGAGGGCGTCGGCCAGGAGGTCGTACGAGGCGCGCGAGCCGGCAGCGGCCACCTGCCGGCAGAACTCCTGCGCATCCGGCGACAGGCGGGAGTACCGCAGGAGCAGCAGGTCGCGAAGCGAGTCGGGGAGGTCGATGCCGAGGAAGCCGACGAGCTCCTCGACGTAGAACGGGACGCCCTCGCTGCGGTCGATGAGATCGGCGAGGCCCGGCCCGACGTCATCGTCTCCGAGCAGCGCCGCGGCGAGCTGGGCGACCTCGCCCTCGTCGAGGCGCGGGACGTCGAGCCGCGCCACGAGCCGTCCGCGCTCGAGCTCGGCCAGCATCGACCGCAACGGGTGGCCCCGGCCCACGTCGTCGCTGCGGTAGCTCGCCACGAGCAGCAACGAGCTCCCCTGCGGCATCCGGGCGAGGCGGTCGACCGTCGCCCGGGTGGCGTCGTCGGCCCAGTGGAGGTCCTCGACGACCACCACGAGCGGCCGGCGCTCTGCCACTGACGCCAGCAGCCCCGCCACGACCTCCGGCAGCCGCCCCGGGCTCGCCTCCGCACGCACGTCGATCAGGCGAGGTGCCACCAGGCCGAGCGCGTCGGCGCTGGGCCCGGCCTCGTCGAGCGTACGGTCGGCTCCGAGCGCACCGACGACGTCGCGGACCAGGCCTTCGAGGGCCGCGTACGGCAGCGGGCCGGACCCTGAGTCGGCACACGCACCGGAGACCACGAGCGCGTCGCCGCGCTCGCGGACCTCGGCGACGAACTCGCGGAGCAGCCGGCTCTTGCCGATGCCGGCCTCGCCGGCGACCACGAGGGAACGCGCGGCGCCCCGGCGCGCCTCCGCGTACGCCTCGCGCAGAGCGGCGAGCTCTGGGGCGCGGCCGACCAACGGTGCACGGACGTGAGCCATGATCTCATCGTGCCGTACGTCGCGGACAGGACCGGCGCGCACGGCTCGCCGGCCTCGTCCTAGGTGGCGTCGGAGTCCCCGGTCGCCACCGGCCGCTCGGGGTCGCTGACCCACTCGCTCCACGACCCCGCGTACAGCGCGGCGTCGACCTCGGTCATGCGCAGGGCGAGCACCTCGTGCGCGGCAGTCACGCCGGAGCCGCAGTAGACGGCGACGTCCGCCCCCGGGACCGCCCCGACCGCGGCGAACCGCTCGGAGAGAGCCGCCACCGGCTTCCAACGGCCGGAGGCGTCGACGTTCTCGGCGGTCGGCGCGCTGCGGGCTCCCGGGACGTGGCCTGCCACCGGGTCGATCGGCTCGACCTCGCCGCGGAACCGTTCTCTCGCCCGGGCATCCAGCAGCACCGCCTCACGCCCGGCGCGGGCCGCCCCCTCGGCGTCGACGAGCCGCAGGTGGCCGGGATCGGCCTCGAAGTCGCCTTCGGCAGGCGCCGGCGACTCGTACGACACCGGCAGCCCGGCCTCGCTCCACGCCGCCCAGCCTCCGTCGAGGAGTCGTACGTCCGGGTGGCCGTGGTAGGTGAGCAACCACCACGCCCGAGCCGCCGCCGTACCGTCCGCCCCGTCGTACACCACGACGGGCTGGTCACGACGGACCCCGGCAGCGCGCATCGCCGCCGCGAACCGCTCGGGGTCGGGGAGCGGGTGCCTCCCCCGCCCGTTCCCGGGCGGGTCCGCCAGGTCGGTGTCCATGTCGACGAACACCGCCCCCGGCACGTGGCCTTCCTCGTACGCGGCGCGTCCGGGCGGTCCACCGAGGCGGTAGCGCACGTCGAGCAGCGTCACCGGCCCCGCCCTGAGGAGCTCGTCGAGCGCGGCGACGGTGACCAACGGCTCAGGACTCGGGGGCCGGTTCGGCTCGGCGATGGGGGCAGGCATGTGCACACGGTAGCCTCGTCCCTCGTGGCGAGCTTGCTCTTCTTCACCGGGACGATGGACAGCGGGAAGTCCACGCTGGCCCTCCAGACCAACCACAACCACGCGGCGCGTGGCAGGGTCGGCCGCATCTTCACCAGCCACGACCGCGCCGGCGGCGGGCGGCTCTCGAGCCGGCTCGGCCTGTGGACCGAGGCGCACGAGGTCGACGCCGACTTCGACTTCTGGAACCACATCGTCAGCTCGCTGACCGCGGGCGGCCGGATCGACTACCTGATCTGCGACGAGGCCCAGTTCTACACGTCGGCGCAGGTGGAGGCGCTGGCGCGGATCGCCGACGAGCTGCAGATCGACGTCTTCGCCTTCGGGATCCTCACCGACTTCCGCGCGCGCCTCTTCGAGGGCTCGGCGCGGCTCGTCGAGCTGGCCGACCGCATCCAGCCGCTGCAGGTCGAGGCCCTGTGCTGGTGCGGCAAGCGGGCCACCCACAACGCCCGTACGGAGAACGGCGTCATGGTCACCGAGGGCGACCAGATCGTCGTCGGCGACGTCGACGATCCCGGCCTGCCGGCGCCCACCGTCGGGTACGAGGTGCTGTGCCGCCAGCACCACCGTCGGCGCATGACGACCGCGCGAGCGCGCGCCGTCACCACGCTCAACGACCCCCTGCCGTTCAACGGCTGACCGTTCCGTCGGCGATTCGGGCAGTTCCCCACCGGTCGCACCGTGCCGGACGTGGACAACTGCCCGAATCGGGGACGGGGCTGACCGTCAGCCGACCGAGAGCAGCCGGAAGACCTCGACCGGCTCCGCCTTGCCCTTGAGCGTCAGCGGGCCCAGCGGATCCACCCGGGCGTCCGGCAGCAGCGCGAGAGTCGCCGCGCTCACCGCGACGCCTCCGGCCGGCGCCTGGCCCTCGATGCGGGACGCCGTGTTGACGGTGTCCCCGATGACGGTGTGGGTACGCCCGCCGGTGGTGCCGAGCACGCTCACCGACGCCGGACCGGAGTTGACCCCGACCCGGAACCGTGGCCAGTCCGGGTGCTCCTGCACGACGCGGGCGGTGGCCTCCTGCAGCGCCAGGCCGGCGAGCGCGGCCCGCCGCGCATGGTCCGGCTGGTCGCCCCGGCGGTTGAACGTGACCATCAGCGCGTCGCCGATGATCCGGTCGACGTCGCCGCCGTACCGTCCGACCACGGGCGGGACCGCCACCTCGAAGTACGCGTTGAGCATCTGCGTCACCTCGTGCGGCGCGTGCGCCTCCGAGAACGCGGTGAACCCCTGGAGGTCGGCGAAGAGGATGCTCATCTCCCGCTCCCCCGCCCGCGTCTCGTCGAGGTAGAGCCCGGCGAATCGCTCCTCGTGCCACTGCCGCCGTGCGGTCAGCGCCACGAGCAGGACCGCGGCGAGCATGAGCACGTGCCACTCCCACCACGAGAGGTGCCAGCTGCGCGAGAACGCCACCGCGACCGCCGCCTCGGCGAGCAGCACGAACGCCGACGCGACCGCGAGCGGGAGCGCCGCGCCCCGGACCCGCCAGAGCCGCAGGTACCTCCACGCCGCCACGGCGTACCCGACGACCGCGGCCCCGGCGCACGCCGCCAGGACGCCGTCGACCTGCTCCGGCACCACGCCATCGTCGAGCGGCCACACCCGGACGAGCGAGAGCGCCGCCCATCCCACGACCACCACGACGACCGCGACGCGCAGCAGCCGGGCCCGCGCCACCACGGCGACGTCGCGCTCCCCACCGAGGTCGCGCGCCGACCACACCGCGAACACCGCGCCCAGCGCGAGACCGACCGGGGTCGCGAGCACGAACCCGGCGTTCGGTGCCGACAGCAGCACGCCCGGGGTCGCGAGGGCGTGCAGGCCGAGGAACGCCGCGGTCACGAAGAACGCGTACGAGGCCAGCAGCACCCGAGCGTCGCCACGCTGCAGGGCCGCCACCCCCATCGCGTACGCCACGAGCGCACCGACGACGGCCGCGGCCAGCACCAGCCAGAAGTGCGCCGGGTGGTCCTCCCACGCGACGTCGATCTCCGGTCGCCACAGCAGGAGGGCGAGACCGGCCAACGGGATCGCGAGCGCGACGGCGACGAGGCCCGCGCCGGCGCGTCCGTGCGTCTCACGCATCGTCGGCCGCCAGGCACTCGTGGACCTGCGAGACCACGACCGAGCCTTCGCCGACCGCCGCAGCGACCCGTTTGACGGAGCTGCTGCGGAGGTCGCCGACGACGAACACGCCCGGCATCGAGGTCTCGTACGGGCGTGGGGGGCGCTCGCGGGGCCACGCGCCGGAGGCTGCGGCGTCCGCCCCGGCGAGGACGAAGCCGCGAGAGTCGCGGCGTACGCCGTCGGGCAACCAGTCCGTACGCGGCTGGGCGCCGATCATCACGAACAGGCCGTCGGTGCGCAGCGGCTCCGAGTCCAGGCCGGTACGCCGGTCGCGGAGCACCACGTGCTCGAGCCAGCCGTCGCCGCCCCCGCCCACGATCTCGACGCTCGTGCGCACCTCCACCGTGTCGTCGGCCGCGATGGCGTCGACGAGGTACTGCGACATCCCCGACTCCAGCGTCTCCGCGCGGACGGCGAGGGTGACCTTCTCGCAGTAGCGGGCGAGGTGCAGCACGGCCTGCCCGGCAGAGTTGCCGCCCCCGACCACGACCGCCCGCCGTCCGGCCATCGCGTGCGCCTCGGAGACGCTCGCCCCGTAGAACACCCCGGCCCCGCTGAGCGCCTCGAGCGCGGCGACGCCGAGACGCCGGTACGAGACGCCGCTGGCCAGCACGACCGCCCGGGCGGTGACGGTGCCGAGACCGGCGATGTCCACCTCGAAGCCCTTGTCCCGCGGACGCAGGCCGACGACCTCGCGCATCAGAAGCACGGTCGCCCCGAAGACCCACGCCTGCTGGTAGCCGCGCTGCGCGAGCTCCGCGCCGGTGATGCCGCGCGAGAAGCCGAGGTAGTTGCGGATGAGCGAGCTCGACCCCGCCTGGCCGCCGATGGCCTCGCGCTCGACGAGGAGGGTCCGCAGGCCCTCCGACGACCCGTAGACCGACGCAGCGAGACCGGCCGGCCCCGCTCCGACGACGAGCAGGTCGAAAGCCCGGTCGCGGTCGTCGAGAGACGTCCGGACTCCCCACGCCTCCGCGATCTCGACGTCGCTGGGGTCCTTGAGGATCGGGGCACCCCGGATCGCCGGCATCGTGACCAGCACGTCGACGGCCTCCAGGTCGTGCCCGCGGGCGCGCACCGCACGCTCGACCCGGTCCGCGAGGTCGGTCCCCCGCTCGCGGAAGGCGTGCGGGACACCGTTGCGGACCAGGAGGCTGCGTACCTGCGCCGCGCGCGCCGAGCTGCGCCCCGCGACGACGACCACCTCTCGCATCGTGGTCGCGTCGCTGCGCGACCACTCCTGCACGAACTCCGCGACCGTGCGGTGGAACAGCTCGTCACGCTCGGTCCAGGGCTTGAGGACGTAATAGCTGACGTCGCCGACCGCCACCGCGGACAGGATCGTGCGCGCGATCTCCCTGCTCTTCCAGTCGCCCCACTCGACGAGGAGCGCGCGCCGGGCGTCGGGGTGCAGCGCCCGCGCCGTCGTCAGGACGGTGTCGCGCTCGTCGGGCTCGAGCGCGTGGTCGACGAGGACGACGGCCACCGGGGCCGTACCGTCGTGGGCCCGCTCCAGCGTGCGTACGGCCTCGGCCGCGGTCAGCTCCCCACGGACGCGGAAGCCGTCGCCGAAGGCGCGCTGCAGCTCTCCCTCGAGCCGCTCGAGAGAAACCGGGTCACGATCGACCGCGAGGAGCAGGGGACGCGCGGCGCCTCGCGTGTGGGCGTGGGCCATCCTTCGACGCTAGTGACCAGGCGGATCCCTCGCCCAGGCGTTTTCACGGGCGAGTCGTCAGGGTCGAGCCTCACATGTCGACGAGCAGGGGGACGCGCACCTCGGCCGGGGTCACCGACCCGTGGAAGCCCGACATCTTCAGCTCGATCGCGAAGTGGCGCGAGGAGAACACACCGAAGTCGCCGAGCGAGGCCACGAGGACGTCCCCGATCCGGGGGCGTACGGAGTCCTGGATCTGCCCGAACCAGCCCGCGGCCTCCGCCTCCTCGCGCGTCACCACCAGCGCCCGGTCACCGAGCCGGTCGCGCCAGCGCTGGGCGACCTCGGGGGCCGCACCTGCCCGGGTGTAGAGGTGGCGGAAGCGCGCCTCGCCGGCGAAGACCACGACGTCGGTGAGCATGGCGGGCTCGGCCTCGACGTCGAACCTGCCACCCTTGGGCAGGTCGAGCATGCCGTGGTCCGCGGTCACCAGCAGCGCCGTGCCCGGAGCGAGCGCGTCGCGCAGGTCGGCCAGGTCGCGGTCGATACCGCGCAGCCGGTCGCGCCACTCCGGGGAGGTGCACCCCTTCTCGTGGCCGGTGTGGTCGAGGGTCGACTCGTACGTGTAGACGAGCGAGGTGGGTGTCGCCTCCGACGTCTCGACGACCACGTCCAGCCGCTCGTACACCGAGCTGATCGGATGGAAGGGCACCCCGCCCTGGCTGCACACCGTCAGCCCCGAGCCTTCGAACTCCGCCTTGTTGACGGCGGAGGTGGGGATGCCGGCGGCGTCGACCCGCTCGAACATCGTCGGGTACGGCTGCCACTCGGCGGGGTCGACCTCCGGGTCCCAGCGGAGCGAGTTCATGACGCGGTCGGTGCCGGGGATGCGGCTGGTGTAGCCGACGACGCCGTGCGTGCCGGGGGCGAGCCCGGTGCCGAGCGAGGTGAGGCTCGTCGCCGTGGTCGAGGGGAGACCGCAGAGCAGCGGCTCCCGGTCGACGAGCGAGCTCAGGTACGGCGCGATGTCGGCGTGCTCGCGCAGCAGGTCGTAGCCGAGGCCGTCGACGAGGACCACGACGTAGCGCGCGGCGTCGGGCAGGCCGAGCGTGTCAGCCCAGCTCGGGACGCCCATCGCGGCGGCGACGCTGGGCAGGACCGACGTGAGGCTCCGGCCGCTGTAGTCGGTCGTGGGCAGCGGCGTCCCAGTGGCCGTCACCACCGTGGACGGCTCGTCGCCGCAGACAGCTCCCGAGAGAACGACAGAAGACGTTGCACGGCCGCACCACCGTCGGCGGCGGCGCTCACCCGAAGCGAGAAGTCGTCGGCGGTGGCCGAGCCGGTGTAGCCGTGATCGGCCTCGCAGCTGGGGTCCGAGCAGCCCGCCGGCTCGAGGTCGAGACGCCGCACGGCACCCCAGCCGATCGTCAGGACGACCTCGGCGGTGTCACGCGCGGACACCGCGCCGACGGCGGTGGCCATCGGGACGGTACGGGTGACGACCACGGAGTCCACCGTCCGCAGCGGCACGGCCTCAGTGGTCGTCGACGTGTACGGCTCGGGCAGGACGTCGTCGGCCGAGTGCTCGTCGGTGTGCGCGAGGACCAGGCGCGACGGCGTCAGCGTGAGGACCGTCATGTGCCGGCGGACCTCCTCGCGGTCGAACGTCGGCTCGTGGTGGAGCACGTAGGCCAGCACGGGCTCGCCCGCGAGCGCGTCGTCGATGCCGGCCGTGACCACCTGGGGGTAGTAGCCGGTCGTCTCGATGTCGGCGGTCAGCTCTGCGGTACGGTCGCGCAGCTGCTCGCCGCTCTCGGCGCGTTGCGGCGAGGGGTGTCGGTTGGCCATGCCTCCCAGTCTCCCACTGTCGTCCGAACGGTGTGACGCTGTCCCCGACACCGGTCTGCGCCACTTCATCAGCGGGCCACCGTGTCGCCGAGGCCGGCCGGCGAGCTGAGCCGGCGGACGTACCAGTCGCGCCGGTTGTCGACCGGCTGCGCGACCCGCGCCCTCGCCTTGAGCACGCGGTAGCCGTCATGCCCCGCGAGCACCGGCTCGAGGTTGATCTCGGCCACCTCCGGCAGGTCGTCCTTGAGCGCCGCGACACGCTGCAGGAGGTCCTCGACGGAGTCCAGGTCGGCGCGCGGGCCTCCCCGGTAGCCGAACAGCAGCGGCGCCGACTTGAGCTCACGGATCATCTCGGCGGCGTCGACGTCGGTCACGGGTGGGATCCGGTACGAGCGGTCGTCCAGGAGGTCGCTGGCCGCACCGGCGAGGGCGAACGACAGCAGCGGGCCGAACAGCGGGTCCTCGACCGTACGGATCGACATCGGGACCCCGGGCGGGGCCATCTTCTGGACCACGAACATCGCCCGCTCCGGAGGGCCGATGTACTCGGTCATCGCCGTCCACGCCTCGCGCATGTCGTCGGCGTCGGAGACGTTGCGCCACACGTGCGTCATGTCCGGGCGCGCGCGCACCGTGTCGGCGGTGGCCTTGAGGACGACGTTCCAGCCGAGCTCGTGGCCCGCAGCGATCGCCGCCTCGAGCGTCGGCGCACGGAACCAGTCCCAGAGGTCGATGCCGTACAGGCGGAGGAGGCGGTGGACGTCGTCGTCGTCGAGCCACCCGCCGTCGGGCGTACGGCTGAGGGCGGCGCGGACCAGGTCGCTCGCGGCCTCGCGGTCGACGTCCTCGTAGTGGGCGATCTGCCCTTGGTCGCGTCCGGCCCAGGCGGCGTAGCTGACGACGCGGGCGAGCGCGCGCACCGCCGACTCCGGCGCCGAGTACGACGGGACGGAGCCGCGGCCGGCCGCGCCCTCGACGTCGGGGACGCGCAGCAGCTCGGGCACGCCCTCAGACCCGAGGAACGTGGACACGATCGGCTTGTCGGACTGCTCCCCCACCGCGGCGAGCACGTTGGCGACGTCCTCGCCGGTGGTGTTGACCGGCGGGATGTAGACGGCGACGATCGCGTCGACGTCGGGGTTGTCGATCGCCGTGTCGAGGGCGTGCTCGAAGTCGTCGGCACCCGCGCCCGCGCCCAGCGCAATGGGGTCGGCGACCTTCAGGCCCGCCGCGGTCGCGGCGTCGGCGACGAGGAGGGCGAGGGCGTCGGAGTTGCCGACGACCGCCACCCGCGGCCCGCGCGGCAACGGCTGGTGCGCGAGCAGCTGGGCCACGTCGAACATCTCGTCGAGCGTGTCGACCTGGATCACGCCCGCCTGGCGGAACATCGCGTCGACGGCCGACTGCGGCGCGGTGGTCTTGCGGACGGCGTGGCCGACAGGGACACCCTGGGTCGAACGGCCGGACTTCACCGCGACGATCGGCTTCTTGCGGCCGACGCGGCGCGCGATGCGGGAGAACTTGCGCGGGTTGCCGATGGACTCGAGGTACAGCAGGACGACCTCGGTCGCGTCGTCCTCCTCCCAGTACTGCAGGAGGTCGTTGCCCGACACGTCGGCGCGGTTGCCGGCCGAGACGAACGTCGAGAGGCCCAGGCCCCGGCGGTCGACGTTCTCGAGGATCGCGAGCCCGAGCGCACCGGACTGGCAGAAGAACCCGACGCGGCCGCGTGGCGGCATGATCGGCGACAGCGACGCGTTGAGCCGCATCTGCGAGGACGTGTTGATGACGCCGAGGCAGTTGGGGCCGACGAGGCGCAGCCCGTACGAGCGGGCGAGCCCGACCAGGCGGCGCTGGCGTCGGCGCCCCTCCTCGCCGATCTCGGCGAATCCCGACGAGATGACGATGAGCCCGTGGACGCCCTTGGCGGCGCAGTCGAGCACGACCTCAGGGACGGACTCGGCGGGGACGGCGATGACGGCGAGGTCGACGTCGCCCGGGATGTCCTGGACCGTCTTGTACGCCGGCAGGCCCGAGACCGCCTCGGCCTGCGGGTTGACGGCGTACACGGCGCCGGTGAAGTCACCGAGCACGAGGTTGCGGACCATGCCCTGGCCGATCGTGTCCTGTCGGCGGCTCGCCCCGACGACCGCGACGCTGCGGGCGTTGAAGAACCGTTCGATCGACGCGGCCTCGGCGCGGTGCTCGCGCGACTGCATCACCCCGATGGCGGTCTCCGTGGGGTCGATCGAGAACACGAGGCGCATCACACCGTCGGCGACGCTGCGCTCGACCTGGTAGCCCTGGTCGCGGAAGACCTGGATCATCCGGACGTTCTCGGGGAGCACGTCGGCGACGAAGCGGTGGATCCCCATCTCGCGGCCGGCCTGGGCGAGGTGCTCGAGGAGGAGCTGGCCGAGCCCGCGGCCCTGCTGGTCGTCCTCGACGAGGAACGCCACCTCGGCCTCGCCGTCGGCCACCGCGTCGTAGCGGCCCACGGCGATGATGCTGGCGCCGATCGTCACGACGAAGGCGACCCGCTTGTCGTAGTCGACGTGGGTGAAGCGCTTGACGTCGCGGTCGGACAGCTTCGGGTACGGGGCGAAGAAGCGGTAGTACTTCGACTGCTCGGAGACCCGGGCGTAGAAGCGGACCAGCTCCTCGCCGTCGTCGGGCGTGATGGGCCGCAGGTGGGCCGTGCCGCCGTCTCGGAGGACGACATCGGCCTCCCAGTGCTCGGGATAGCGCTCGTCGGGTACGTCGAGTTCGTCGGCCACACGCCAGAATCTACCGCCTGATCCCAGCGTGGGGACCGCCACGACCCGGTCGCGTCGGCCCGATGGCCTAGGGTTCGATGCATGGCCCGCCGTACGCCGACTGCACCGCCCCCGGACGACTTCGAAGAGCACATCGTCGACATCGACGTGCGCGAGGAGATGCGCTCGAGCTTCCTCGAGTACGCCTACTCGGTGATCTACTCCAGGGCCCTGCCGGACGCGCGTGACGGCCTCAAGCCGGTCCAGCGCCGCATCCTCTACACGATGGACGACATGAACCTGCGGCCCGACCGCGGTCACGTCAAGAGCGCCCGTGTCGTCGGCGAGGTGATGGGCCGGCTCCACCCGCACGGCGACGGCGCGATCTACGACGCGCTGGTGCGGCTCGTCCAGCCCTGGTCGCTGCGGCTGCCGTTCGTCGACGGCCACGGCAACTTCGGCTCGCCCGACGACGGCCCCGCCGCGATGCGTTACACCGAGTGCCGGATGGACCATCCCGCCCTCGCGATGACGGCGTCGATCGACGAAGACACGGTCGACTTCCGGCCGAACTACGACGGTCGCGAGGAGGAGCCGTCGGTGCTGCCGTCGGCCATCCCCAACCTGTTGGTCAACGGCGCGTCCGGCATCGCCGTCGGCATGGCCACCAACATGGCGCCCCACAACCTCGTCGAGGTCGTCCAGGCGCTCCGCCACCTCATCAAGAAGCCCGAGGCGTCCCTCGACGACCTCATGCGCTTCATCCCCGGGCCCGACCTGCCCACCGGCGGCAAGATCGTCGGCCTCGACGGCGTCCGCGAGGCGTACGCGACAGGGCGCGGCAAGTTCGTGATGCGGGCGACCGCGCGCGTCGAGAACGTCACGCCGCGCCGCAAGGGCATCGTCGTCACCGAGCTCCCCTACAACGTGGGCCCGGAGAAGGTCATCGAGCGCATCAAGACGCTCGTCCAGTCGAAGAAGCTCCAGGGCATCTCCGACCTCAAGAACCTCACCGACTCCCAGGGCCTCAACCTCGTCATCGAGATCAAGAACGGGTTCAACCCCGACGCGGTCCTCGCCCAGCTCTACAAGATGACGCCGATGGAAGACTCCTTCGGCGTCAACAACGTCGCCCTCGTCGACGGGCAGCCGCGCACCCTCGGTCTGAAGGAGCTGCTGGAGGTCTTCCTCGACCACCGCATCGTCGTGGTCCGTCGGCGCAGCCAGTTCCGTCGCGACAAGGCCGCGGCACGGCTCCACCTGGTCGAGGGCCTCCTCATCGCGATCGTCGACATCGACGAGGTCATCGCGCTGATCCGCTCCAGCGACGACCGTCGCCATGCCCACGGGCGGCTGATCGAGGTCTTCGACCTCTCCGAGAAGCAGGCCGAGTACATCCTCGACCTCCAGCTCGGCCGGTTGACGCGCTTCTCGCAGATCGAGCTCGAGCGCGAGGCCGACGAGCTGCGCGCGACGATCGAGGAGCTGGACGCGATCCTGTCCGACGACGCGCTCCTGCGCGGCATCGTCTCCGACGAGCTCGGCGAGGTCGCCAAGAAGTTCGGCACGCCCCGTCGTACGGTCCTCCTCCAGAGCGCGGGACAGACGGTCACCGCCGCGGTGCCTCTCGAGGTCGCCGACGACCCGTGCTTCGTCCTGCTGTCGGCCACCGGTCTGCTCGCCCGCACCGCCGACGACACGGTTCCCGAGATCGACGTCGCCCACCGGCACCAGCACGACGTCATCGCCTCCGCCGTACGCGCGACCGCCCGCGGCGAGGTCGGTCTCCTCACCTCGGCCGGACGGCTCGTCAAGCTCAACGTCCTCGACCTGCCCGGTCTCCCGCCGACCGCCGCCGCCCCGAACCTCCAGGGCGGCCTGCCGCTCGTGGAGATCCTGGCGCTGCGCGACGGCGAGCGTCCTCTCGCCCTCACGAGCTTCGACCCGGACTCTCCCGGCCTCGCGCTCGGCACACGCAAGGGCGTCGTCAAGCGGGTCAAGCCGGAGTACCTCCCCAGCAAGGACGACTGGGAGGTCGTGGCGCTGGCCGACGACGACGAGGTCGTCGGCATCCGTCAGCTGGTCACCGCTGACGAGGAGCTCTGCTTCATCACCTCCGACGCCCAGCTGCTCCACTTCCCGGCGGCATCCGTGCGCCCGCAGGGCCGGACGGGCTCGGGGATGGCCGGCATCAAGCTCGCCGCCGGCGCCTCCGTGCTCTTCTTCGGCGCGTTCGACGTTGCGGAGGACGCCGAGGTCGTGACGATCGCGGGGGCCGCCGACACGCTGCCTGGCGCGGAGTCGGGCTCGGTGAAGGTCACGCCGTTCAGCGCGTACCCGGCGAAGGGACGCGCGACGGGCGGCGTGCGCTGCCAGCGTCTGCTGAAGGGCGAGGACCTTCTCGTCCTCGCCTGGGCCGGTCGTGGTCCCGCGATGGCGTCAGGGTCCGGCGGAGCCGCGGCCCCGTTGCCCGAGGTCGACCAGCGCCGCGACGGGTCGGGCGTCCCGCTCGCCCAGCCGGTCCTCGCGGTCGGCAGCCCGGTGGCGACGCAGCTGGTGTGAGGCTGCCTCAGGCGTCGGGCGCCGTGCTCGGCCGGTGGTGCGCCTCCTGGACGACCCACGAGTTGCCGTCGGGATCGTCGAAGTAGACGTACGACATGAAGTCGCGCCGCTCGGGATCGACTCCCGGCACCAGCCCGCCCTCGGCGAAGTGCTGGATACCGGTGTTCGTCACCCCGTTCGCCTCCAGGTCGGCGTGGGCGACCTCGATGTCGTCGACCACGAGGTAGACGCCGGTGGTCGCGCCGGGCTCCGTACCGACCAGGCCGATGCCGAACGTGATCGAGCACGCCGACCCGACGGGAGTGAGTTGGACGACCCTGAACTGGTCGTTCGGCTGGTGGTCGACGTCGAGGTGGAAGCCGAGCCGGTCGGCGTAGAACTCCTTCGCGCGGTCGACGTCGGTCACTCCCAGGATGATGTTCTCGATCTTGGCGTGCACGCATGTCCTCCCGTGGTGTGCCGCCCCGGGTGACAACGTCTCCCGCTGCGTCCTGAGCGGTTCAGGTACGCCTATGCTGACGCCCATGCTGAAGCGTGTCACCGTTATTTCCGTCCTGCCTCTGCTCGCCTTTGCCGCCGCCGGCTGCACGGGTGGCGGTGACGGTGACGACGGCTCGACGGGCGCGGACCTCTCCGACCGGCTCGCGGCCGCCCGCACGAACCTCGACGACGCGGAGAGCCTCTCGCTCTCGCTGTCCACCGAGAAGCTCCCGTCCGGAGTGACGGGCCTGCTCGACGCCCAGGGGAAGGGCAACCACTCCCCTGCCTTCACCGGCACCGTGAAGGTGTCGCTCAAGGGCGTGCCGGTGGGCGCGGAGGTCGTCTCGGTCGACGGCGAGGTGCTCGTCAAGACCGGCTTCTCCCCCGACTTCGTGCCGATGGACCCCGCGTCGCTCGGCGCGCCGGACCCCGCGACCCTGATGAAGAGCGACGGTGGCATCTCCTCGCTGCTGACCGAGACCGAGGATCTCGAGGAGGACGGCGAGAGCCGGGACGGCCGCGAGGTGCTCACGACGATCACGGGCACGATCCCCGGCTCGGTCGTCCGTACGCTCATCCCCACCGCACGCGAGGACGAGAGCTTCGACGCGACGTACCGCCTCACCGACGACGACGAGCTGCGCGATGTCGTGCTCGGCGGCCTGTTCTACGACGCCGACGAGCCGGTGACCTACAAGGTCGCGGTCGCGACCTCCGACGAGCCGGTCGAGATCACCGCGCCGTGACCGAGAGCGCCGCCGCCCCGGCCGGACGCGCGGCGCGGCTCCTCCTCGGCCTCGCTGCAGTCGCGGTCGCGTTCGCCGCCGCCGACACGTACGTCGTCGTGATGGCGCTGCCGGACATGATGGCGGCCGGCGGGCTCGGCCTGGACGAGCTGCAGCGTGCCGCTCCCCTGGTGTCGGGATTCCTGCTCGGGTACGTCGCGGTGCTGCCGCTGGTCGGTCGGATCGCCGACCTGCGCGGGCGCCGTCCGGTGCTGGTCGGCTCCTTGGTGCTGTTCGCCGTCGGGTCCGTCGTCACCGCGGCGGCCGACGGCCTGCTACCGATGGTGGCGGGCCGGTTCCTGCAGGGCGTCGGAGGCGGCGGTCTCGTCCCCGCGACGCTCGCACTCGTCGCGGACCTGTGGCCCCCGCGCCGACGGGGCGTGCCGCTCGGAGTGGTCGGGGCAGTGCAGGAGCTCGGCAGCGTGCTCGGACCCCTGTACGGCGCGGCCGTGCTCGCCGTCGCGGACTGGCGGGCGATCTTCTGGCTCAACTGCGCCGCCGGTCTCGTCCTCGCCGGGGCGATCCTGGCGACCGGCCACCGGCGAGGGACGGGCGCTCGCCGCGAGGCCACGGGATTCCCCGACGTCCTCGGTGCCGTCCTCGCGGTGCTCGCCGTGGCAGCCCTGGCGCTCACGCTCGCCGAGCCCGCCCCGATGCGCGACGACGTCGAGCTCGGCACGCTCTTCCTCCCGGTGGTCGGCGAGCTCCGCTGGACCACCCCGGCCGCGCTCGTGACGTACGCCCTCGCCGCCGCGTTCGTCGTCCGGGAGCTGACCGCACGACGGCCGCTGGTCGCACTGCGCACCTGGCCCGCCACCGCCCGTACGGTCGACCTGGGGGGTGCGTTGCTCCTCGGAGCGGCGCTCGGCTGCGTGATCGTGACGTTCGCGTCGGCAGACCCGGAGCAGAGCGTGGTGTCGCCCGCTGCGCCGCTGCTGCTGGGCGGCGCCGCCGTGGCGACGGTGGCGTTCGTCTGGAGGCAGCGGACGGCGACGGCGCCGCTCGTGCCCCGGCGGACGCTGAGCGCCCGTCCTGCCTGGGGCTCGCTGATCGTCTCGCTGTTCGTCGGCGCTGCCCTGATCGCGGCGCTGGTCGACGTCCCGTTCTTCGCGCGCCTGACCGAGCACCGCGGCTCGCAGCTCGGCGCCGCCCTCGTGCTCGTGCAGTTCCTCGTCGCCCTGCCGGTCGGCGCGCTCGTCGGCGGGTACGCGACGCGGCGCATCCGTCCCGGGTGGGTCGCCGGGGCGGGCATGGCGCTGGCCTGCGGCTGCTTCGTCGTCATGGCGGGCTGGGAGCGCGACGCCCTCACCCACCCGACGTCGTCGGTCGCGCTCGCGCTCGCCGGCCTCGGGTTCGGCCTCGCGGCCGCGCCCGTCAACGCCGCCCTGCTCGACGCGACTCCCGACGCCACGCACGGCATCGCCTCGGCTCTCGTGGTGGTCGCGCGCATGGTGGGGATGCTCGTCGGGATCTCGGCGCTGACGTCGTGGGGACTGCAGGCCTACCAGGACGCGGTCGCCCAGATGCCCGCGCTCGCCGAGCTCTGCCCCGGCTCGGCGACCACCTGCGACGCGTACAACGACGCGATGATCGACGCAGGCATCGTCCAGCTCAGCACCGTGTTCACCGGTGCGGCGGTGTGCGCCGGGATCGCGGCCGTCGTGGCGGTCCTGCTTCTCACCCCTCGTCCCGCGAGCACCGCCGAGGTCGTCGGCGACTAGGTTCTGACCTATGACGTCTTCTTTCGATGACCGCGGCTTCGACGACCTGCTGGCGGCGAACCGCGAGTACGCCGACCACTTCGACCTGTCCGGGTTCGACGGTGTCGCCCGCGCGGGTGTCGCGATCGTCACCTGCATGGACTCGCGCATCGACCCGCTGCGGATGGTCGGGCTGGAGCCCGGTGACGCCAAGATCCTGCGCAACCCCGGTGGCCGCGTCACCGAGCAGGTCCTCGTGGCGCTGGTCCTCGGCGCGAACCTGCTGAAGGTCGACCGCGTCATGGTCGTCGAGCACACCCGCTGCGCGATGGCCAGCGCGTCGGAGGCCGGTCTGCAGGCGCGGGTCGGCGAGGCGACCGGCACGGATGCGACGTGGATGTTCCTGGGTGCCATCAGCGACCAGCGCGCCGAGCTCGCCGAGTCGGTGCACAAGATCGACTCGCACCCGTTGATCCCGTCGCACGTGCGCGCCGGAGGGTTCCTCTACGACGTCGACACCGGGCTCCTCGAGCAGGTCGTCTGAGCCCGGGGCAAAGAAAAGGAGAGGGGGTGCGGCTCCCTCTCCCTTTCCAAGGTATAGCCGACCCCGGGGCTTGAAACAAGCCCCCCACAAGGGCGGAGAATCATCGGCCGAGGCCGCGCCGTGCGGCCCTCGTTCCTGATCGGAGCCGCCTTGCACCAGCCGTCCAGCCGTCCTCGGACCACTGTCTTCGCCCTTCCCGACCACCTCTCCGCCAAGGCCGACCCGGCCCTCATCGCCCGCGACGAGCGACACCTCGCCGCGATCGCGGACTGTCTCGAAGGCACGGTCGCCGACCTGACCGCACGCCTGGAGACGACGCGCAAGGCGCCTGGCGGCGAAGGCCAGGCGGCCCTCGAGCGCGACATCGAGATCCGCCGGCTGTCCGGTCGGCTGCGGATGCTGCGCCGCTTCGGGCTCGACCTCTGCCTCGGCCACATCGTCGCCGAGGGCGAGGACGAGCCGCTGTACGTGGGGCGCCTCGGCCTCACCGACTCCGAGGGGCGACGCCTGCTCGTCGACTGGCGCTCGCCTGCCGCCGAGCCGTTCTTCGCGGCGACGCACGCCCATCCGATGGGTCTGGAGAGCCGGCGTCGCTACCGCTGGAGCGACGGCCGGGTCACGGACTACTGGGACGAAGTGTTCACAGAAGGCGGCCTCGCCGGACACGCCGCTTCCCTCGACGACCAGTCCGCGTTCCTCGCCACCCTCGGCAGCAGCCGCACCGAGCGGATGCGCGACGTCCTCGGCACGATCCAGGCCGACCAGGACGCGATCATCCGATCCGGCTCGCGTGGCGCGCTCGTCGTGGACGGCGGCCCCGGGACGGGCAAGACGGTGGTCGCGCTGCACCGGACGGCGCACCTCCTCTACTCCGATCCTCGGCTCGGCCACCGGCGCGGTGGGGTGCTCTTCGTCGGGCCGCACGCGCCGTACCTCGCGTACGTCTCCGACGTGCTGCCGAGCCTCGGCGAGGAAGGCGTGCAGACCTGCACGCTGCGAGACCTGGTCCCCGAGGGGGCGACCGCTCGGCCCGAGTCCGACCCGGAGGTCGCGCGGCTGAAGGCGACCGTCGACATGGTGAGGGCCGTGGAGGCGGCGGTCGGCATCTACGAGGAGCCGCCGACCGAAGGGATGGAGGTCGACACCCCGTGGGCCGACGTGTGGGTGAGCGCCGACGACTGGGCGGAGGCGTTCCGGGCGCCCTCGCCGGGGACGCCCCACAACGAGGCGCGCGACGAGGTCTGGGACGAGCTGCTGACGATCCTGGTCGACAAGCTGGGGCTCGACGAGGACGACGACGGGCCGACGGCGGAGGAGGTCCGGCGTGAGCTCGCGCGCAGCACCGAGCTCCGTGAGGCTCTCGTGAGGGCCTGGCCGATGCTCGAGCCCACGGACCTCGTCGCCGACCTGTGGACCGTACGGGCTTACCTGCGCCACTGCGCGCCGTGGCTGAGCTCCGATCAGGTCGAGCGCCTGCTGCGTCCCGACGCCCAGGCGTGGACGGACGCCGACCTGCCGATCCTGGACGCCGCACGCCAACGGCTCGGCGACCCCGAGGCGTCCCGGCGCCGCCACCGCGACGAGGCCGCGCTGGCAGCAGAGCGCGAGCAGATGTCCCGCGTGGTCGACGAGCTCATCGCGGCCGACGACAGCGAGCTGCTGCTCATGACCACGCTGCGGGAGAACGACATGCAGAACTCGCTCGTCGACACGTCGGTCCTGGCGAGCGCCGACCCCGACCTCCTGGCGGGCCCGTTCGCGCACGTCGTGGTCGACGAGGCGCAGGAGCTCACGGACGCCGAGTGGCAGATGCTCCTCCTGCGGTGCCCGTCTCGGAGCTTCACCGTCGTCGGCGACCGGGCGCAGGCTCGGCACGGCTTCACGGAGTCGTGGGAGGAGCGGCTCTCGCGAGTCGGATTCGACCAGGTCGCGCTCGCCTCGTTGAGCATCAACTACCGGACGCCGGCGGAGGTGATGGCCGAGGCGGAGCCGGTGATCCGGGCCGCGCTCCCGGACGCGAACGTGCCCACGTCGGTGCGCGAGACCGGGGTCCCCGTCGTCCGCGGGTCGCAGGCGGAGCTGGACACGATCGTCCGCACGTGGCTCGACGCCCACGACGAGGGCATCGTCTGCGTGATCTCGGCCGACGGGAACGCCGGCGACGCCCTCGCGTCACCCCGCGTACGATCCCTGACGCCGGAGCTCGCGAAGGGCCTGGAGTTCGACCTCGTCGTGCTCGTCGACCCCGCGTCGTACGGCGCCGGGATCGAGGGCGCTGTCGACCGCTACGTCGCCATGACCCGTGCGACCCAGCAGCTGGTCGTGCTCATGCCCTGACGGGCGTCGCGACGTCAGGCGTCGATGCGGTCCGCGTCGAGCTCGTACGCGCCCTGGACGATGAACTCCTTGCGCGGCGCGACCTCGTTGCCCATGAGCAGCTCGAAGACCTCGCTCGCCTCCTCGGCGTCGTCGACGGTGAGGCGCCGCAGCGTACGGCGGCGCGGGTCCATCGTCGTCTCCGCCAGCTGGTCGGCGTCCATCTCACCGAGCCCCTTGTAGCGCTGGATCGGGTCCTTCCAGCGAAGGCCCTTCTTGCTCAGCTCGGCGAGCTTGCGCTGCAGCTCGGGGTCGGAGTACGTGTAGACGTACTTGTCCATCCCCTTCTTCGGGTTGGTCAGCTCGATGCGGTGCAGCGGCGGCACGGCCGAGAACACGCGCCCCGCCTCGACGAGCGGACGCATGTAGCGGAAGAACAGCGTCGCCAGCAGGCAGCGGATGTGCGCCCCGTCGGAGTCGGCGTCCGCCATGAAGATGATGCGGCCGTACCGCGCCTGCTCGAGGTCGAACGTACGGCCGGAGCCGGCGCCGACGACCTGGATGATCGAGCTGCACTCGGCGTTCTTGAGCATGTCGGCGATCGACGACTTCTGGACGTTGAGGATCTTGCCGCGGATCGGCAGCAGCGCCTGGAACTCCGACGAGCGCGCCGACTTCGCCGTCCCGAGGGCGGAGTCGCCCTCCACGATGAAAAGCTCGGTGCGGTCGTTGTCGTTGCTGCGGCAGTCGGCGAGCTTGGCCGGGAGCGAGCTCGACTCGAGCGCGTTCTTGCGGCGCTGGGTCTCGCGCTGCTGGCGCGCCATCTCCCGCGTACGCGCGGCCGAGACGACCTTCTCCATGACCGCGCGCGCCTTCGCCTTGTGCGCGGTCTTGTTGGAGGTGAGGAACGCCTTGAGCTCGTCCGAGACGACCTTCGCGACGATCCGGCTGACCGGCGGCGTGCCGAGGACCTCCTTGGTCTGGCCCTCGAACTGCGGCTCGGCGAGGCGGACGGTGACGACCACGGTCATCCCCTCGAGGATGTCGTCCTTGATGACGTCCTTGTCGCCCGCCTTCAGCTGGCGGTTCGCGCGAAGGACCTCGTTGAACGTCTTGGTGAGCGCGCGCTCGAAGCCGTTGACGTGGGTGCCGCCCTTGGGCGTGGCGATGATGTTCACGAACGACCGCATGGTCGTCTCGTACCCGGTCCCCCAGCGCAGCGCGATGTCGACACCGAGGTCACGCTCGACGTCCTGCGGCGTCATGTGGCCCTTGTCGTCGAGCAGCGGCACGGTCTCGGTGAAGTGGCCGGTGCCGGACAGGCGCAGCACGTCGGAGACCGCCGGGTCGGGCGCCAGGAACTCGCAGAACTCGGTGATGCCGCCGTCGTGCTTGAACGACTCCTCGTGCTTCTCGGGGCCGCGGAAGTCGCGCAGCACGATCTCGAGGCCGGGCACCAGGAACGACGTCTGGCGTGCGCGGGCGACCAGCTCGTCGTACGAGAACTCGGCGCCCTTGATGAAGATCTGGTGGTCCGCCCAGTAGCGGACGCGGGTGCCGGTGGTCGTCTTCTTGATCCGGCCGAGCTTGCGCAGGCCGCTCTTGGGCGTGAACGTCGCATCGGGCGTGTCGCCGGCGAACTCGCCCGGTGCCCCGCGGCGGAACGACATCTCCCAGCGCGCACCGTCCTTGGCGACCTCGACGTCGAGGCGCTCCGACAGCGCGTTCACCACCGACGCGCCGACGCCGTGCAGACCGCCGGTCGCGACGTACGAGCCGCCGCCGAACTTGCCGCCCGCGTGGAGCTTGGTGAAGACGACCTCGACACCAGACAGCCCGGTCTTGGTCTCGGTGTCCACCGGGATGCCGCGCCCGTTGTCCTGGACCTCGACGGAGCCGTCGGGGTGCAGCACGACCTCGATGCGGTCGCAGAAGCCGCCGAGCGCCTCGTCGACCGCGTTGTCGATGATCTCCCAGAGGCAGTGCATGAGGCCGCGCGTGTCCGTGGAGCCGATGTACATGCCGGGGCGCTTGCGGACCGCCTCCAGCCCCTCCAGCACGAGCAGGTTGCGGGCGTTGTACTCGGTGTCGATGACAGGCTCCTTCTGCGACGTACGACCCGGGGTGGCCGGGTGCGACGAAGCCAATCTACCGAGCGGGTCTGGCGATTCCGTCAGCCTGTAGGGGGTCCGCGCCCCGCGTGTCGCACGCCACACGCTGCGGACCTGCAGGAGTGAGGTTGTCGCTGACGGGTACGGTCGAGGTGTCGGCATCTCCGGGATGACCGGCACGGGAACACCTACCCGTGGTTGGATGTTGAACCAGACGGACCACCTGGTCCGCCGTCGAGTAGAGAAGAGGTCAGACGTGACAACTGCTGTCGCCCCCACCGCTGCCCTCAGCGCCGCTGATCGTTGCGACCGTTGTGGAGCCCAGGCCTACGTACGCGCCGAGCTCTCGAGCGGCTTCGAGCTCCTGTTCTGCGCCCACCACGCCCGCGCCCACGACGCGAAGCTGCGCGAGGTCGCTGCGACCATCCACGACGAGTCCGACAAGCTGACCAACACCTCGGCGACGACGCCGGCCGAGGAGCGCTGAGCTCCCCGCACGCTGACTACGCACGACGTGCTGAGGGCCCCGTACCGGATCGGTACGGGGCCCTCGCAGTCTCAGCTCACCTGGCCCAGCGCGGGAGGACCGCGATCCCGTCCAGGACGCCATCGCCGCTGATGCGGAGGGTGCCCGCACGCCGCTGACGCGGCTCCGCCGCCATCCTCACCACCCGGTACTTGACCCGTCCCGCGGTATCGACGTAGTCCTTGGAGACGCCGGGCCGACGGATCGTGAACCCACGCCGGCCGGGCTCGCGCTTGAACACGACCACGACGTCCGACCCGCGCCGGACCTCCCGCAGCCTGACCTCGCCGCCGGAGCGGATCCGCGTCGCACTCCCGTCCACGAACCGCTTGTGCCGCAGCTTCTTCGTACTGCCCGAGCGCGCGAGCCCGCGGTCGTCGTACGTGCGCGCGACGCACTCGGTGCGCGACCACGCGGAGACGCGTCCCGCACGGTCGCGTGCGCGCACCTGGAGGCAGACGATCTTGCCGCGCGCGACGCCGAACGAGCCCGATGTCGTCTTCACGGCGCTCCTGGTCCGCCAGGACCGTGACATCCGCGAGGCCTTCTGCGACGTCGAGGACCACCGCAGGTCGTACGACGCGACGCCGGACTCAGGGTCGTCGGCGCCCCAGCGGAAGCTCGCGCGGGAGCTGAGCGTCACGTTGCTCTTGGCAGCGGCGAAGACGTTGTACGGCGCGGCCTCGTCGAGAATCCAGCGCGCCGTCGCGACTGCGGAGACGTGCCCGGCGGCGTCCACGGCGCGGACGCGCAAGGACTGGGCCGCGTCGTGCAGGTGCGGATACCACTCCGCCAGGTCGTGCGGGCTCGTGCACGGACGGAACTCGTTGCTCCCGTACGCGCACTCGTACCGGGACCAGGCGCCGGGGCTGTCAGGGTCGGTCGAGGTGAACCGGACGAGGTGCCTCGCGACCGTGGTGATCGCCGGCGGGACGGCCGTGAAACGGACGGCAGGCGCCCGCGTGTCCTGGTAGCCACGGACGAGCACGCCGAGGTTGAGCACCCCGACCCCGTCGTCGGTGGCGACGAAGCCGTCGATGTCGCCCGGTGGCAGCGACGGGAACATCGTGCCCAGCGGAGCAGGCGAGGGCAGCTGCTGCCAGTCCGACCCCGCGGTCGATGCGTAGATGCGGGTGCCGTCGGACGTCGCGTACACCGTGTCGCCATGGGCGGCGACGGATGAGTTGATCTCGCCCGCCGGGACGGGCGCGACGGAGGTGCCTGCGTCCCAGGTCTTCCCGTCCGCCGACGAGAGCACCGCGACGCGCCCACTGCGGACGACGCCGAGGCTGAATCCGTGCGTGCCCACCGCAAGGGAGGGCGACTTCGTCGCGTCGGCCCCCACGAGCGTGCCGCTGCTCCACGTCGCGCCGGTGTCGTCCGACGTCCTGACCTCGACGTCGAAGTCGCCTCCCGGCCGCACGCCGTACGCGAGCACGGTCCGCCCTGCCGCTACCGCGGCATCGATCCCGACCGCCCAGTCGGTCGTGACCTGGACGCGCTCGCCGAAGGTCACCCCCGCATCCCCGCTCGCGAGAGACACCAGAGCACCTCCCGAGAGACCTGCCGCCACGACGACGTCGTCGCCGGAGACCGTGATCGCTGCGTCCTGCGGCACGTTGGGCAGGCTCGTCCGGAACGTGGTGAGCGGGGTGCTCCCTCCGACGCCCCAGGTCTCGACGACGAGCTCCGGGGAAGGGCCGCCGGGCGACGAGACGAGCCACGCGCGCTCGCCCTCGACCGCGACCGCGAGCGGGTAGCCCGACAGGTCCCGAGGAGCACCGAACGTACGCCCCCCGTCGGTCGACATCCGGAGCACGCTCTTGGGGATCGAGGCCGACTCCCACCAACCGCTGGCGACGCCCACGACCGTACGTCCGTCGGCCGCGGCGAGGCCGTGGCCCACCTGTACGAGGTCCGGCACGAGGTTCACGCTCGCCCATCCGAGCGGCGACGGCGCCGGGGCTGCCGGAGTCGTCTCTCCCACGGCGCTGCCTGGCGCGAACGCCAGCGCTCCCGCCACGAGGGCCCCGCCGAGCGAGGTCGCCAGGAATGCCGCGAGACGCGGCCGTCGTCCGATCTGCACCTGATCCTCCGGCCGGTCACGCGTGGTACGTGACGTGGGACGTTTCTATCGTCCCACCGCGCCGAAGCGCCAGATGCGTAGCGTAACAATTCGTGACGGCGTTCTGAGGGCGTACGGCGCACCGCCGGTCCCACCGCCCAACTCCTCTGGCACGCTTCCCCCATGGGAACCCTCGGCACCGTCCTCGTCGGCCTCGCCATCCTCGTCGGGCTCGCCGGGATCGTCGTCCCCGTCCTGCCGGGCTCGCTGCTCATCTGGGCCGCCATCGGCGTGTGGGCGGTGGCCACCGGGACCACGACAGGGTGGGTCGTCTTCGCGGTGTGCACCGTGATCTACGCGCTGACGCTGGTCGTGCAGTACCTCGTCCCCGGCAAGCGCCTCAAGGAGGCCGGCGTCCCCGGCAAGGCGATGCTGGCCGGTGGCGTGCTGGGGGTGGTCGGGTTCTTCGTGATCCCGTTCGTCGGGCTGTTCGTCGGCTTCGTCCTCGGCGTCTACGCCTGGGAGCTGAACCGGCTCCGCATCCACTCCGCCGCCTGGACGGCGACCAAGCACGCGATGAAGGCGGCCGGGCTCTCGATCCTCATCGAGCTCACCGGCGGCTTGCTGTCGACCACCGTGTGGGTGGCCGGGCTCGTCGCGAGCTGAGTCAGTACGCCTGGGTCCGCCGCTGTGCCCGGCGCTCGCGGTTGTCGCGGCGCCCGAGCCACCACGCCATCACGATGCCGGCGAGCGCGCCCATCAGGTGGCCCTCCCACGAGACGCCCGCCTGGCCCGGCAGGATCCCGCCGACGATCCCCCCGTACAGCACCGCCACGACGACCGCGACCAGCACGGACACCACCCGCCGCGTGACGATCCCCCACACGACGAGGAAGGCCGCGTAGCCGTAGATCACGCCGCTCGCGCCGATGTGGACCGTGTACGGCGCGCCGATGAGCCACGTGCCCAGTCCGCCGAGCAGGACGATGCCGAGCGTCGCCGGCCAGAAGCGGGAGCGGGCGGTGTAGGCGAGGAGCGTGCCCAGGACGAGGAACGCCGTCGTGTTGGCGATCAGGTGGTCGAACCCGCCGTGCAGGAACGGCGCCGCCACCACCCCGTACAAGCCGTCGGTGTCCCGCGGCCGGATGCCGTGCTGGTCCAGGAACACACCCGGCACCGCGTCGATGATCTCGAGCAGCCACATCACGCCGAGGAGGACCAGCACCGGGACCACCGGGCCGAGGTACGACCGGCGCGTCGGCGAGCTCGTCGAGGACATGCGTTCAGGCTATCCGCGCGGCGCAACCAGCGGGTCATCAAGACGTCGCCGCGACGACATGCCGTCGCCACCAGCCGGTTGCCGGACAGCACCAGGGTGTTGCCGACCGAACCACCTCACCCCAGGAGCCTCCCGTGGCCCGACCACCCCGCTCTCGCAGCCTCGCCGTCTGTCTCGTCGGGGCGGCGTCCGTGCTCACCGCCGCCGGTGCCGCCGCGGCCGACCACTCGCCCGATGCTGTCCAGCCAATCGCCGCGGTGTCGGAGACACCCGCGGTCTTCGACGACGAGCCGGGCGGCTTCGCCGACGCCGACGACCCGGCCATCTGGGTCGCCCCACGAGACCGCTCGCGCAGTCTCGTCCTCGGCACCCTGAAGAACGGCGGGCTCGCGGCGTACGACCTGCGCGGCCGGCTCGTGCAGCACGTCGCGGCGCCCGCCGCCCCCGCTGAGGGGCTGGAGTCGAGCCGGTTCAACAACGTCGACCTTGCCCTGGACGTCCATCTGGGCGGCACTCGTACGGACCTCGCCGTCGTCAGCGACCGGGGGCGGGACCGCCTGCGCTTCTACGCGCTCACGCCCGACGCGTCGCGAGGCGGAGAGGTCCTGCGCGACGTGACCGACACTTCCGCGCCGCGACTCTTCGCGCCCGACGAGGCTTCCGTCGAGGACCAGAACACCGGGTACGGGCTGACGGTCCGCCCTGATCCCGCCGGCGGACTGCCGTACGTCGTCGTGAGTCAGCGCAACCGGACGACCGTCGGGCTGTTCCGGGTCGTCGTGACGCCACGCGGCGGCGTCTCGTACGCGCCGGTCGACCGCGTCGTCCTCCCTAGCACCTTCACCCTCGCCGAGGGCGGCACGTGGAGCCCGTGCGGGGAACCCGGCGAAGGCCCCCAGGTCGAGGGCATGGTCGTCGACGTCGACGAGGACGTGCTGTACGCGGCGCAGGAGGACGTCGGCGTCTGGCGGATCCCGCTCGGCCGGCACGGGCTCGGCCGCCCGACGCTCGTCGAACGCGTACGCGAGTTCGGCGCGCCCGCCTCGTACGACCCGGAGACCGAGGAGTGCACGGTCACCGGCACCTCGCCCTCCGGCGGGCACCGGCTGCGCGCCGACGCAGAAGGCCTGGCGATCGCCTACGGGCCCGGGGCCGGCGGACGCTCGTCGCCTCCAGCCAGGGCGACAGCACCTTTGCCACCTTCCGGATCGACCGGGGCTGGAAGCCGGAGCGCACCATCGCGATCGGCGACTCGCGGGCGACCGACGGCGTCCAGCACAGCGACGGCGCCGCGGTCGTCACCACACCGCTCGGTCGCGCCTTCCCGCGCGGCCTGCTGGTCGTGCACGACGGCGACGCCACCCCGTACGAGACGGGGGCGGACGGCCAACCGCGGACGAGCACGAACTTCAAGCTCGTCGACTGGGGCGCTGTCAGCCGGCGCTGACCGCGGAACGGCGACGGCGACAGACGCGAGCGCCGCGTACGGCGATCCCGTACGCGGCGCTCGTGGTCGTCCTGGAGGGCTGCGTCTCAGTCGAGGTAGTCGCGCAGTCTCCACGACTCAACTCCGTACAGAATCGCTGGACACCAGCGACTCTGTCAGTGCGCGGCATTGCCATGCCACCACGAATCCTGCCCTGGGCACGGCACCTAGGTCGGAACCTTTTCGCCGCGCGGTCGAACCGACACGCGCGACCACGGGCGGGCCACCGGCACTCTGCGGGGTCTAGGTTCGCGGCATGAGCGACTTCGTGATCTCACTCGTCGGTGCTGTCATCGGAGGTGTCGTTGGTGGTGGCTTCGCTCTCCTCGGCGCTCGTCTCACCTGGGGCGCCGAGCGTAGGCTCGCCATGGACATCGAGACCATCGGTGAAGTCCGAGCCCTCAGCCGCGCCGCGCGTCGCCCCGGCCAGCTCGCCGCGAGCGACCCTCCTCAAGCGATCAACGCAGCCTGGGACGTCGTGATGAGCGCACACACGCTCGCCATCGAGATCGAGGCCGCCTCGCCAGCGTTCGCCGAGGCGCTCAACAAGTTGGCCAATGCGGTGAAGGAACAGATGCCACTGCTGCTTCAGTCGGGGCCCGAGGCCAACCCGCACCCCCTCTTCGCCACCCTTTCAATTCTCACGGCGGCGTGCACGTACTACCTCAAGGACCCCACGCAACTCGCGGCGTTCAATGTGCGCCTCGATGAGCGGATTGCTTCCGCGGCTGAAGCTGAACCTCCTGCCGTTCCCTGACCACCTGGCACCGACGAACAAGCTCAGTTGTCTGATCATCCGTTCGGATTCCGTGCACGGAATCCTGGCGGAGAGCGGAGAGCCGGACGGCCTCGTTGCGCGAACCGGGCGTGCTCTGAATATCTGGACTCACAACGCCATAGAGACCGCGAAGTGGGTCCGCCGCGCACGTAAAGCCACTCTGACCTGCGGAAACAGTCCAGCGGGCTCGCAGGCTCAGTCGAGGTAGTCGCGCAGCACCTGCGAGCGCGACGGGTGACGCAGCTTGCTCATCGTCTTGGACTCGATCTGGCGGATCCGCTCGCGCGTCACGCCGTAGACCTTGCCGATCTCGTCGAGCGTCTTGGGCTGGCCGTCGGTGAGGCCGAAGCGCATCGAGACGACGCCCGCCTCGCGCTCCGACAGCGTGTCGAGCACCGCGTGGAGCTGCTCCTGCAGGAGCGTGAACGACACGGCGTCGGCCGGGACGATCGCCTCGGAGTCCTCGATGAGGTCGCCGAACTCGGAGTCGCCGTCCTCGCCGAGCGGGGTGTGCAGCGAGATCGGCTCGCGGCCGTACTTCTGGACCTCGACGACCTTCTCCGGCGTCATGTCGAGCTCCTTGGCGAGCTCCTCCGGAGTGGGCTCGCGACCGAGGTCCTGCAGCATCTGGCGCTGGACGCGGGCCAGCTTGTTGATGACCTCGACCATGTGGACGGGGATGCGGATGGTGCGGGCCTGGTCGGCCATCGCGCGGGTGATCGCCTGGCGGATCCACCACGTCGCGTAGGTCGAGAACTTGAAGCCCTTGGTGTAGTCGAACTTCTCGACCGCACGGATCAGACCGAGGTTGCCCTCCTGGATGAGGTCCAGGAACAGCATGCCGCGGCCGGTGTAGCGCTTGGCCAGCGAGACGACGAGGCGCAGGTTGGCCTCGAGGAGGTGGTTCTTGGCGCGGCGACCGTCCTCCACGATCCACTCGAGCTCCTCGCGCATCGACTCCGAGAGCCGCTTGGCGGTGGCGAGCTGCTCCTCGGCGAAGAGCCCGGCCTCGATCCGCTTGGCGAGCTCGACCTCCTGGCCGGCGTTGAGCAGCGAGACCTTGCCGATCTGCTTGAGGTAGTCCTTGACCGGGTCAGCGGTGGCACCGGCGACGGTGACCTGCTGCTCGGGCTCGTCGGTGTCGTCGGCCGCCGAGATCGTGAAGCCCGACGCCTCGTCCTCCTTGAGCGTCGGGTCGGTCTTCAGGTCCTTCTCGAAGACCTCGTCCGAGATGTCGGGGAGGACCTTCTTGCCGTTCTCGTCGACGATGATCGCGTTGGCGGTGACGTCGACGTCGGCTGCCTTCTTCGCGGCGGTCTTCTTGGCCGCCGTCTTCTTGGCAGGAGCCTTCTTGGCGGCTGCCTTCTTCGCCGGAGCAGCCTTCTTCGCAGGCGCCTTGGCGCCCGACTCGGTCGTCGCCTTGACGGTGGTGCGGGAACCAGCCTCCGCTACGACTGTCTTACGTGCTCGACTGTCGGGCGCTGAAACCACGAGGAGACTCCCTTGGGGTGTACGGACCAAAAGGTCGCTGCGAGCGTTCGAGGGCGCGATCAACCGGCCTCCCGTCAACCGCGGCACCGTCCAGTGTGCCACGCGCCCCGAGCGAACCACGAACCGCCTTCGGCCGAGTCGCGGACCGTGACCGAAACGCGACCTTTGGTGCACGGTTGCCGCTTACGCCGCGGCCATGCGTGAGCGCGCGGCGTCGTCCGGTCAGCTGCTGGCCTTGACCGCGAGGACCGGGCAGGACGAATCGAGGAGGACGCGCTGGGCGTTGCTGCCGAGGATGAGCTTGCCGACCGGCGACCGGCGGCGCAGGCCGATCACGATGAAGTCGGCGCCCGTCTCGTTGGCGACCTTCACGAGGTCGTCGGCCGGGTCCATGCCGCGGACCAGCTGGCGCACCTCGGAGTCGACGCCGGAGTCCGCGAGCTGGGCGCGCACCTCCGCGAGCTGCTCCTCGGTCTTGACGGCGTCCTCGTCGTCGAAGTCCCGGCCACCGCGGTGGGAGTTGACCACCACGAGGTGCGCTCCCCGAAGCTTCGCCTCCTCGACGGCTCGTGCGAGAGCCGCTCGGCCCTCGGGCTTGGGGACGTATCCCACGACGATCGTGCCCATCCTCTACCTCCCGTTGTGAACGTGCTCCGACACTATCCCCGATCGGCGTGCCGCGGCACCCGGCGGTAGGGGTGTGGACAGCCGCGCCGGACGCCCGCTCGGCGGACACACGCTGACGGCATGACCACACGCCGGCCGACACCCGCTCCCCCGCTGCCGGGGCTCTCCCCCGAGGCGGCCCAGCGTCTCGCGACCACGCTGGCCGACAGGAGGGCCCGCGGGTCCGACAACGGCCCCCGCGACCCCGCGCTCGCCGTGTGGACGTACGACGCCGACAGGGCCACCCCGCTCAGCCGCTGGTCCGCTCCCTCACGCGTCGCCGCGCGGCTCGACGGGTGGCTCCGGAGCGAGGTCGTGCGCCGGCTGCTGTCGCCGTACGACGCCGGCCCGCAGACGGCGCTCGTGGTCTGGGAGCGCACGGGCGCCCTGCGGCTCCGTCCCGACGACCTGGCCTGGTACGCGGCCTGGCTTCGGCACGCCCCTACGGCTGCGCCGCCACCCCTGCTGGTGGTGACACACACCGGCTGGGTGAGCGTGCCCGACGGCACCACGGGGCGCCGGGCACGCCCGTGAGTCAGTCCCAGGTGTGCACCGGCTCGTTGGCGTGCATGCGCTCGCGGTAGTCCTGGGTCATCGCACGCAACGCCTCCGCACGATCGGTGCCGGCCCTCTCGTACAGGGTCCGGAACCGCTCGATCTGCCAGGTCGCCCCGTTGCGGCCGGTCAGGCAGCGCTGCTCGATGATGCCGAGGTAGAAGTCCCGGTCGGCCGGATCGACCCCCAGGGCGTCCAGGCCCTCGGAGGCGAGCGGGAGGAGGCGCCGCAGCACCAGCTCGGTGACCCCGACGGTGCCGATCCCCGGCCAGTAGACGCTGGCGCCGAGACCGTCGCGCGCGCCCACCATGAAGTTCTCCTCGGCGGCGCTGAACGACATCTGCGTCCACAGCGGGCGGTCGGCGTCGACAAGGGCGCGGACGAGCCCGAAGTAGTACGCCGCGTTCGCGACCGTGTCGACGACCGTCGGCCCGGCCGGCAGGACGCGGTTCTCGACACGCAGGTGCGGGCGGTCGCCGACGACGTCGTAGATCGGCCGGTTCCACCGGTAGATGGTGCCGTTGTGCAGCCGCAGCTCGGCCAGCGACGGGATGTCACCGGCGGCGAGGACGGCTTCGGGGTCCTCGTCCTCGAGGACGGGGAGCAGCGCAGGGAAGTAGCGGACGTTCTCCTCGAAGAGGTCGAAGATGGAGGTCACCCAGCGCTCCCCGAACCAGACGCGCGGGCGGACGCCCTGGGCCTTGAGCTCCTCCGAGCGCGTGTCCGTCGCCTGCTCGAAGAGCGGGATGCGCGTCTCGTGCCACAGCTGCTTGCCGAGCAGGAACGGCGAGTTGGCCCCCAGGGCGAGCTGGGTCGAGGCGATCGCCTGGGAGGCGTTCCAGTAGGCGGCGAACTCCGACGGGGCGACCTGGAGGTGCAGCTGGACGCTCGTGCAGGCGGCCTCGGGCATGATCGACTCCGAGGTCGTGGAGAGACGCTCCTCCCCCGCGATCGAGATGGCGATGTCCTCGCCACGGGCCGCCAGCACCTGCTCCGACAGCAGCGCGTAGCGCGGGCTGGCCGAGATCGTCGACGGCGTCATGTGGCCGGCACGCAGGGTCGGCAGGATGCCGATCATCGTCAGGTGGGCGCCGACGGTGCGTGCCTTCTCCTCGGCGTGGTTCAGGGCGTCGCGGATCGTCTTCTCGTACGTCCGCAGGCCCGTGCCGTCCAGCGGCCGCGGAGCGATGTTGATCTCGATGTTGAACTGTCCGAGCTCGGTCTGGAAGTCGTCGTCGGCGATCGCCGACAGGACCTCGGCGTTGCGCAGCGCCGGGGCGCTCTCACCGTCGACGAGGTTGAGCTCGATCTCGACGCCGGTCATCGGACGCGCAGCGTCGAAGCGGGTGTCCTTCAGCATCCGCGAGAAGACGTCGAGACTTCGACGCACCTTCTCCCGGAAAGCGGTCCGGTCCTCGCGGGTGAAGACCTGCTCGTCGACCTCTTGCCCCATCACGTCCTCCTGGACTCGCCGGTCGCTTTCCCCGTCGCGGACGCTCCCAGCCTAGGAGAGCCCGGGCACGCTCCGCAGCACCTGGTCGACGTCCATCTCAGGCCAGGACCGCGGATCGAGACACCCCGACAACGCCGACTGGACGAGCCTCGCCATCGAGTAGTCGGGAGCGACCACGTGCGCGCGGTCGAGCGCGCACTGCGCCTGTGCCCCGTCGCCGCTCAACCATGCGGCGAACGCGGCGAGCGACAGCGCCGGAGCCTGGAACGGCTCGTCCACCGAGACCGCCACCTGGCGCCAGAGCTCGAGAGAGCGCGCCGCGTTCTCGTGGGTGATCCGCGCCCACGCGACGTCGCGGACGACCACCAGCGTCGCCCAGACGCCCAAGGTCGCGAGCTGCTCGGCCGTGACGACCACCGCCTCGTCGTCAGCGCCTTCGAGGGCGTCGTCGAGGACGGCGACGACGCGGTCGAGCCCGGCCCGCAGGGTGCGAAGGTCCTGCTCGGGGTCGACCGCGCCGGCGGCCGCGCCGGCGAGCGCGGTCAGCTGCGGACCCGCCGCCTGCTGCACGTCGTCACGGACCGGACCGGCGACCGGCGCGAAGCGGCGGGCGAGCGCCTCCCGGTCGGGAAGGATCTCCTGGCCGCGGAAGACCGCCTCCGCGAGCACGGCGGACCCCTCGACATCGCACGGGACGCCCTCAGGCGGGCAGCAGCGCGGCTCGTCGCAGGTGTAGGAGAAGTAGCGCGCGCCGTCGAAGCGTGCCGCCTCGGCGACCGGCACGCCTGCCTGCTCCAGCAGCGCCACGAGCGCCTCGACCGCCGGACGGGCGCACCGGTCGTCGGCGGCGCCGTACGCGAGGACGACCACCGCCTCCGGCTGCTGCGCGACGAGGTGCCCGACGAGGGACTCGGCGAGCGCCGCGGCAACGTCTGGCGGCGGGAGGTCCGCGCGGAAGCGGAACCCGATCCGGCGGCGCTCGCCGTCGAGGCAGAACGCCACGAGGGACTCCTCGGGGTGGAAGCCGAACATCGCCGGCACGGCGCTGATGAGGTCGGCAAGGGTGCGGGCGCGGATCACGTCGGTCATGGCTGACAGCGTGGTGCGCCCGGACAGCCGCGCGGGCGCTCGTTCGGCCGGGCTGTGGACAGCCGATCGGGTCGTCCACAGGCAGCCCCGTCAGAGCAGCCGGAGACAATGGACGCATGCGCCGCCAGGCCACCGTCCTCCACCTCGACCTCGACGCGTTCTTCGCCGCGGTCGAGCAGCGCGACAAACCGTCGCTGCGGGGCAAGCCGGTCGTCGTCGGCGGTCTGGGACCACGCGGCGTGGTCTCGACCGCGTCGTACGAGGCGCGGGCGTACGGGGTCCGGTCGGCGATGCGGACGGCGGAGGCGCGGGCGCGGTGCCCGCACGCGGCGTACCTCTCCGGACGCTTCGACGCCTACCGCGAGGCCAGCCGGATCGTCATGGGCCGGCTGCGCGAGATCTCGCCCCTGGTCGAGCCCCTCTCGCTCGACGAGGCGTTCGTCGACCTGGCGGCCGGAGAGGAGTCGCGGTTCCTCGACCTCGAGGGCGCCCGCGCCCTCGCCGAGCAGGTGCGCGCCGACATCGCGGAGCGGACCGGCGGGCTCACGGCCTCGGTCGGCATCGCCTCGTCGAAGTTCCTCGCCAAGATCGCCAGCGAGCTCGCCAAGCCCGACGGCGTCCACGTGGTCGAGCCCGGCATTGAGCTGGACGTCCTCGCCCCGATGTCGGTCCGCGCGATCCCCGGTGTCGGCCCCGCCACCGCCGAGCGGCTCCGCCGTGTCGGCGTGCACACGGTCTCGGAGCTGCGCGGCCTCGACACCACGGAGCTCACCTCGCTCCTCGGCACCGCGTACGGGACGTCCCTGCACGCGCTGGCCCGCGGCATCGACCACCGCCCGGTGGTCGCCGAGCGGGAGACGAAGTCGCTGAGCGTCGAGGACACCTTCGAGACCGACATCACCGACCCGCGCGTCCTGGCCGACATCGCCACGACGATGAGCCGTCGTCTGTCGACGCGGCTGCGCGAGCGCGGGATGTCCGGACGCACGGTCACGCTCAAGATCCGTCACCACGACTTCGAGACCCACACACGGTCGGCCACCCTCGCCGGGCCGACCGACGACGCGCGCACGATCGCCCGGACCGCGACCGGACTCCTCGCCGAGGTCGACACGTCGTCCGGACTGCGCCTGCTCGGCGTCGGCGTCTCCGGCATGGCCGACTGGGTGCAGGACGACCTGTTCGTGTCCGACGAGGAGCCGCCCCTCGAGGACGCCGCGACCGAGGTGGCTGCCGTCCCGGTGGCGTCCGTACGAGCCCGTACGCGGTGGCCTGCGGGCGCCGACGTCGTGCACGCCGACCTCGGGCCGGGGTGGGTCTGGGGATCGGGCATCGGCCGGGTCACGGTGCGCTTCGAGACGCGGACGAGCGGGCCCGGTCCGGTGCGGACGTTCGACGCGGACGACCCGGCGTTGCGACCGGGTACGGTCGAGCCATGAGCACCCCTCCGGTCGCCAAGAGGCACCCGCAGGTCCGCGTCCACCACGGCGACGAGGTCGTCGACGACTACGAGTGGCTGCGCGACAAGGACAACCCCGAGACCCTCGCGTACCTCGAGGCAGAGAACGCCTACACCGCAGAGCGCACGGCGCACCTCGCCCCGCTGCGCGAGAGGATCTTCGACGAGATCAAGTCGCGGGTGCTCGAGACCGACCTGTCGGTGCCGGTCCGTCGAGGCGACTGGTGGTACTACGCACGCACGTACGAGGGCCGCGAGTACGCCGTCCACTGCCGGCGCCCGGTCGCGGGTCCCGACGACTGGACACCGCCCGAGCTCGACTCCAGCGCCCCGGTCGAGGGTGAGGAGGTGCTCCTCGACGGCAACGCGGAGGCCGAGGGCCACGACTACTTCGCCCTGGGGGCGCTCAGCGTGAGCCGGGACGGCAGCCTCCTCGCGTACTCGACCGACACCGAGGGTGACGAGCGCTTCACGCTGCGCGTCAAGGACCTCCGTACGGGCGAGCTGCTCGGCGACGAGATCACCGGCGTCTCGTACGGGGCGACCTGGTCCTTCGCCGCCGACCACCTCTACTACTCGACGGTCGACGACGCCTGGCGGCCCGACAAGGTCTGGCGCCACGCGATCGGCACGTCGTCCGACGCCGACGAGCTGGTCTTCCACGAGACCGACGAGCGCTACTTCACCGGGATCGGCGCGACGCGCAGCGACCGCTACCTCGTGATCGCCTCCGGCTCGAAGATCACCACAGAGCTCCGCGTCCTCGACGCGACCGACCCGACGGGCGAGTTCCGCGTGGTCGCCGAGCGGCGCGAGGGCGTCGAGTACTCCGTCGAGCACGTCGTCATGGGTGGCGAGGACCGCTTCCTGATCCTGCACAACGACGGCGCGCTCAACTTCGCCCTCGCGAGCGCCCCGGTGCAGACCCCCGGTCCCGAGCACTGGCGTACGGAGATCGCCGAGCGCGACGACACCCGCCTCGAGGACGTGGACGCGTTCGCCGGCTTCGTCGTCGTGAGCCTGCGTCGCGACGCGCTGAGCCAGGTCGGGGTGGTCCGGCTCGACCCCGACGCCGAGCCGGGCGCCCCTCTCGGCACGCCGGAGCCCATCACCTTCGACGAGACGCTCTTCACCGCCGGAGTCGGCGCGAACCCGGAGTGGCACCAGCCGGTCGTCCGTCTCGGCTACACCTCCTTCGTCACGCCCGAGACCGTCTACGACTACGTCGTCGCGACCGGCGAGCTGGTCCTGCGCAAGCAGCAGCCCGTGCTCGGCGGCTACGACCCCACCGCGTACGAGCAGCACCGCGAGTGGGCGACCGCCCGCGACGGCACGCTGGTCCCGATCTCGGTGGTCGTCCGCAAGGGCGTGCCCCGCGACGGCACGGCCCCTGCTCTCCTCTACGGCTACGGCGCGTACGAGGCGAGCATGGACCCGAGCTTCCGGGTCACGCGGCTCTCGCTGCTCGACCGCGGCGTCGTGTTCGCGGTCGCGCACGTCCGTGGCGGCGGCGAGCGCGGGCGCGGTTGGTACGACGACGGCAAGCTGCTGCACAAGAAGAACACGTTCACCGACTTCGTCGACGCAGGCCGCCACCTCGTCGCGCAGGGCTGGACCTCGCACGAGCGCCTCGTCGCCGAGGGCGGGTCTGCCGGGGGCCTCCTCATGGGAGCCGTCGCCAACATGGCCCCTGCGGACTTCGCGGGGATCCTCGCCGTGGTGCCGTTCGTCGACGCGCTGACGTCGATCCTCGATCCCTCGCTCCCGCTGACCGTGATCGAGTGGGACGAGTGGGGCGACCCGCTCCACGACCCTGAGGTCTACGCCTACATGAAGTCGTACACGCCCTACGAGAACGTCGTCGCGCAGCCTTACCCCAAGATTCTCGCGGTCACGAGCCTCAACGACACCCGCGTCCTGTACGTCGAGCCGGCGAAGTGGGTCGCGCGCTTGCGCGCGGTCGCCGGCGCGGACGTCCTCCTCAAGACCGAGATGAGCGCCGGGCACGGCGGGGTCAGCGGCAGGTACGAGTCGTGGAAGGAGCGTGCGTACGAGCTCGCCTGGGTGATCGACACCCTCGGCGCGCCGGAAGAGCTGCTCGAGTAGCAGAACTGTCAGTGGCGCGCGTCACCATGTCCGGATGAGCTCGACGATCTACTACACGGCCAGCAGCCTCGACGGATTCATCGCGACCTCCGACCACTCTCTCGACTGGTTGCTCTCACAACCGCTCTCGGACGACATCTCCGAGGAGATGAGCGCGCTCACGACGAGGTTCGGCGCGATGCTCATGGGGTCGAGCACCTACCAGTGGATCCTCGACCACGAGAAGGTCCTGGAGAAGCCCGACGCCTGGCCCTACACCGCGCCCACGTGGGTGATGACCCACCGCGACCTCCCGGCTGTCCCGGGTGCCGATATCCACTTCGCCCAGGGTGACGTCGCCGCGGTCCACGCCGAAGCGGTCGCGGCTGCCGGGGGCAAGGACGTGTGGGTCGTCGGGGGCGGAGACCTCGCCGGCCAGCTCGCCGACGCCGGGCTCCTCGACCGTGTCGAGATCTCGTACGCCCCCGTCACCCTCGGTTCGGGTGCCCCTCTGCTGCCGCGCAGGCTCGACCTCGTGCAGGGTGACGTTCGTCACGACGGCACGTTCGTCTCGGCCACCTACACCGTGAAGCGCTGAGCAGACTGGGGGCCGCGCGTCTTCGACGCCCGGCCCCTCGCCTGCCATTGCAGGCTTCTCGGGCTGATCTGGAAGCGTTCCGGTCTCGTCGCGACCTGTGACGTCGCTTAAGAAACACCTGAGACCGGCACCATTAGCACGCTTCGTTCGTCGTTTCCAGTGCCGGACGGAATCGACTGGCAGCCGATCGTGTTGTCAACGATCGAGTAACAAACGAAGTGAAGGAGCTGGTCTGCGTGACGACAGCAACGACTCAGGTGCGCGAGCGGGTCGAGGGACGAGACAGCGTCGGGATGTACCTCGACGAGATCTCGCGTACCCCGCTGCTCGACGCCGCTCGGGAAGTCGAGCTGAGCAAGACCATCGAAGCCGGACTCTTCGCCCAGCACCTCATCGCCGAGGGCCGCGTCGGGCGCAAGAAGGGCGGTGCCCCGAAGTACGCGACGCTCGAGGAGCTCGAGTGGATGGTCGCCGAGGGCGAGCGTGCCCTCGACGAGTTCATCACCGCCAACCTCCGACTCGTCGTGTCGATCGCCCGCAAGTACGGACGCTCTCAGATGCCGCTGCTCGACCTCGTGCAGGAGGGCAACACCGGTCTGATCCGCGCCGTCGAGAAGTTCGACTACCTCAAGGGCTTCAAGTTCTCGACCTACGCCACCTGGTGGGTCCGCCAGGCCATCACCCGCGGCATCGCCCAGCAGGGCCGCGTCGTGCGCCTCCCCGTCCACGTCGTGGAGGAGCTCAACCAGGTCGGTGCCGCCCGTCGCAACCTCGAGCGCAAGCTCGGGTACGAGCCCGATCCCGCCGAGATCGCCGAGGAGCTCGGCATGGAGGTCGAGCGTGTCCTCGACCTCATCGCCTGGGGTCGCGACCACGTCAGCCTCGACTCGCCCGTCGATGAAGACGGCGACACGTCGCTGGGTGACCTCGTCGCCCGGGAGACTCAGCCCGGGCCCGACAGCGCGGTCCTCGACACCGAGTCGCGCGACCGGCTCTCCGGCCTCGTCGAGCACCTCGGCGAGCGTGAGGCCGACATCATCCGTTGTCGTTACGGCCTGCTCGACGGACGCCAGCACAAGCTGGCCGACATCGGCAAGCGTCACGGCATCTCCGCCGAGCGAGTCCGTCAGCTCGAGCGGGAGGCGATCCAGCGACTCCGCAAGATCGCCGACCCGGACCTCGCCGCCTGACGGGGGCGCAGCGAGCTCCGAGCAGTACGAGAGGCCGGCGCCTCGACCCTCACGGTCGAGGCGCCGGCCTTCGTGCTCCCGATGTCACCAGGGCGGCTGGTCGCCCATCTTCTCGTAGTAGCGCGCCAGATGGCTGCGCGCCCGCTGCGCGTCGTCGGCGGGGATGTCGACACCGCCGCGCGCGCCCTCGAGCACGCCGGCCGCCGCCATGACACCGCGCGGAACCGCCTTCAGGCGTCCGTCGACGACGTCGGCGATGAGCAGCTTGTACGAGGTGAAGTTGTCCGGGGAGTCACCGTCGTACCAGACGTGAGCGTCGCGGTACTTGGCGTTCGGCGCGTCCTCGGCGTCCGCCCAGGAGCGGACCCTCTTCTCTGCCGCCGCCCCGTCCCACGCCCGGTCGCGGTCGGCCAACGGCAGGTCCTGGAATCGTGTGACCGTCATGGCGCCTAGGCCACACCCGATCGGCGGCCTCCGCCACCGCAGAAGCCCGTGTCAGCGGGACGCGAGCCTCTCCCAGAGCGCGTCGACCGCCTTCGCCAGGTCGTCGAGCGACCCCGTGTTGTCGAGAACCACGTCGGCGGCCGCGAGGCGCTGCTCGCGGGTCGCCTGGGCGGCGATACGGCTCTCGGCCTCGTCCGTCGACATCCCGCGGCGCGCCGCCAGCCGCTCGATCTGGGTCTCGACGGGGACGTCCACGACCACCAGGAGGTCGTACAGCCCGGCCTGGTCCGTCTCCACCAGCAAGGGGACGTCGTGGACGACGATCGCGTCGGGCCCGGCCTCGGCCTCGAGCTGCGCGGCACGCGCCCGGACGCGCGGGTGGATGATCGCCTCCAGGTCGCGGCGGGCCTGCTCGTCGGCGAACACCACCGCCCCCAGCGCGGGCCGGTCGAGCCGCCCGTCGGCACCCAGGATCGACTCACCGAAGCGTTCCACCACCGCGTCGAGCCCGGACGTGCCCGGCTCGACCACCTCCCGCGCCAGCGCGTCGGAATCGATCACCACCGCCCCGCGCTGGCGCAGCAGCGCCGTCACCGCGCTCTTGCCCGCCCCGATGCCGCCCGTCAGGCCCACGCGAGTCACGCCGACCTCCTCGACCCGACGCCGGGGCGTACGGGCCGGTGGTCAGGACGCAGACGGTCTGCCCGGTCGAGGATCGCGTCCTCCAGCGGGACGACCTCGACGTCCGTCATGCGGTCGTACGCGCGCAGAAGGGCGCTGGCCACCGCGTCGACGTCGAGACCAGGAGCCTCCTCGAAGACCGATCCGATCGACCTGCGCCGCAACGCCAGCTCGAGCCTGTTGTGGACGATCGGGAGCGTCGCGCGCAGCAACGGCCCGTCTCCGAGCACGACGACGGCGCTGAACAGCCACGCGCCTCGTACGATGCGTTGCGCCGTCCCCACGAGCTTGGCCACACCGCGCGCGTTCACGCTGTACTCACCGGGGCAGTACTCCCCCGGCACGGCGCCGACGCGCGCGTCGACCCCGACCTCCTGGAGCACGCTGGTGAGCAGCGTCCCGTAGTCACGGAAACGGTCGCGCATGCCGGCGCCAGGGTCGGGGTCCGGACTGACGTGATCGATCACCAACGTCTTCTCGGTGTACGCCGCGACGCGTCCGCCGGCGCCGCGCACGATCGGCGCGAACCCGAGCGCGCGGCTCGCCTCTGCCGCCGACACGAAGCCCGGGCGACGGACGTCGGAGCGCCCGAAGGCGGCGGTCGGTCCCCCCGGCACGCTGATCCGGACGGTCGGACCGAGCTCACCCTCGGACGCCAGGCGCAGGAGCGCGTGCGCGATCGCCACGTCGGTGACCGGGTCGGCGTCCACCGGCTTGGGGTCGAGGATGAAGCGCACGGGGCAAGGCTACCCAGCGTGGCCGGGACGCGACGAGGCCCCTACCCGGACGGGTAGGGGCCTCGTCATCAAGGCGTCAGCCGTGGCGAGAGATCACTCGCCGCCGGTGAGCTTGTCACGCAGCGCCTGCAGTGCCTCGTCCGAGGCGAGGGCGCCACCGCCGCCACCACCGGTGGACGGTCGGCTCGACGAGGACGACGACTCCTGCGGAGCCGCGCTCGAGTACGAGCCGCCGTTGCTCTGACCGGCCTCGCGGGCTGCGGTCTCGGCGTCGGCGATCTGCTTCTTGTGGGCCTCCCAGCGGGCGTGGGCCTCGGCGTACTGCCGCTCCCACGTCTCACGCTGCTCGTCGAAGCCCTCGCGCCACTCGCCCGTCTCCGGGTCGAAGCCCTCGGGGTAGATGTAGTTGCCCTGGGCGTCGTACGACGAAGCCATGCCGTAGAGCGTCGGATCGAACTCGTCCGCGTCCTGGGCGACCTCGGTCTCGTTGGCCTGCTTCAGCGACAGCGAGATGCGGCGACGCTCGAGGTCGATGTCGATGATCTTGACCATCACCGAGTCGCCGACCTGGACGACCTGCTCCGGGATCTCGACGTGACGCTCGGCGAGCTCCGAGATGTGCACCAGGCCCTCGATGCCCTCCTCGACGCGCACGAACGCACCGAACGGGACGAGCTTGGTGACCTTGCCCGGGACGATCTGGCCGATCTGGTGGGTCCGGGCGAAGTGCTGCCACGGATCCTCCTGGGTCGCCTTCAGCGACAGCGAGACGCGCTCGCGGTCCATGTCGACGTCGAGGACCTCGACCGTGACCTCGTCGCCCACCTGGACGACCTCGGACGGGTGGTCGATGTGCTTCCACGACAGCTCGGACACGTGGACGAGTCCGTCCACACCGCCGAGGTCGACGAACGCGCCGAAGTTGACGATCGACGAGACGACGCCCTTGCGGATCTGACCCTTCTGCAGCTGCGTGAGGAAGTTCTGGCGAACCTCCGACTGCGTCTGCTCGAGCCAGGCACGACGCGACAGGACCACGTTGTTGCGGTTCTTGTCGAGCTCGATGATCTTGGCCTCGAGCTTCTGGCCGACGTACGGAGCGAGGTCGCGGACGCGACGCATCTCGACGAGCGACGCGGGCAGGAAGCCACGCAGGCCGATGTCGAGGATGAGGCCGCCCTTGACGACCTCGATGACGGTGCCCTCGACGACGCCGTCCTCGTCCTTGATCTTCTCGATGTCGCCCCAGGCGCGCTCGTACTGCGCCCGCTTCTTCGAGAGGATCAGACGCCCCTCCTTGTCCTCCTTCTGGAGGACAAGGGCCTCGACGGCGTCGCCGACCGAGACGACCTCGTGGGGGTCGACGTCGTGCTTGATGGACAGCTCCCGCGAGGGAATGACACCTTCGGTCTTGTAGCCGATGTCGAGGAGAACCTCGTCACGATCGACCTTGACGATGGTGCCGTCGACGATGTCACCGTCGTTGAAGTACTTGATGGTCTTGTCGACCGCTGCGAGGAAGTCCTCCTCGCTGCCGATGTCGTTGATCGCGACCTGCGGCGCGGGTGCTGCCTGGATGCTGCTCGTCATATGGGATTGAGTCCTGGGTGGATAGAAGTCGTGCCGGAGCGAAGCGGACCGTGGAACACTGGCCACGGATGATCACGAGGCGGCGAACCGTCCGCCATGACCCGACGCAGCTGGAGCACGAACCCGCTCGGTCTGGGGTCGTACGAGTCCACAACGCACCACCAAGGGTACGGGGTCGCGCGTCATAGGGTCAACGCGGGCTACCACACCTCAGGAGCCGCGTCACCGCGCGGGTGCGAGAAATGCCGCCAGGGCGTCAGCGTACATGCCCGGATCGGCAGCTCCCATCAGCTCACGGGCGGCGTGCATGGCCAGCTGCGGGGCGCCGACGTCCACGGTCGGGATGCCCGTGCGCGCGGCGGTCATGGGGCCGACCGTCGATCCGCAGGGCAGGTCCGCGCGGTGCTCGTAGCGCTGCAGAGGGACGCCGGCCTGGTCGCACGCGAGCGCGAACGCCGCCGTGCCGGTCGCGTCGGTGGCGTAGCGCAGGTTCGGGTGGACCTTGAGGACAGGCCCGCCGTTGGGCGCGATCTGGTGGTACGGCTCGTGGCGGTCGGCGTAGTTGGGGTGGGTGGCGTGCGCCATGTCGCCGGAGGCGACCACCGACCCCGCGACCGCCCGGTGGTAGTCCTCGCGCGTGCCGCCTGCGGCCAGGACGATCCGCTCGATCGCCGTCACGAGCAGGTCGGACTCCGCCCCGCGGTCGGAGGTCGAGCCCACCTCCTCGTGGTCGAAGAGCACGAGGAGCGGCACGACGCCCTCCGTCGGACGCTCCACGGCGTCGAGCAGCGCGGTGGTCCCGGCCCAGCACGTCGTCTGGTTGTCGAGGCGGGGGGCGGCGAGCATGTCGGCGTGCCGGCCGAACACCCTGCTCGGCACGAGGTCGTGCGTCATGAGCTCCCAGCCGAGGATCGCGTCGGCGTCGACGTCGAGCGACGCCGCGACGTCCGAGAGGAGGGCGGCCCCCTCTCCCACGCCGTACACGGCGTCGAGGTGACGCTGAGGGTTGAGCTCGACGCCCTTGCGGTCCTCAGCGAGGTGGATCGCCAGCTGCGGGACGGTCAGGACGGGCTCGTCGATGCGGACGAGACGCTGCTCGGCTCCCCCGCCGGTGGCGACGGTGACGCGTCCCGACAGGCCGAGCTCGCGGTCCAGCCAGGAGTTGAGCAGCGGACCTCCGTACGGCTGGAGGGCGACGGTCTCCCACCCCGCGCTCGTACGGTCAGGGTGCTGCTTGACGCGCAGGTTCGGCGAGTCGGTGTGCCCGCCCACGATCCGGAACGCCGACTGCGGCCCGCGCGCCGACTCGGTGGACCACGCGAGCAGCGACCCGCCGCGTACGAGGTAGTAGCGGCCCGGCTCGGCGGGCCAGGCGTCCGCCTCCAGGGTGCGGGCGAACCCTGCTGCCTCGAGCCTGCGGCTCACCTCGGCGCACAGGTGGAAAGGCGACGGAGAAGCGTCGACGAGCGCGCACAGGTCCTGTGCGCGCTCGTCGCGTGGGCTGGTAGTCGTGCTCTCAGAAGACATCGACGTCATCGTAGTCAGCCCGGCTACCACGACGTCAGGCGATCACGCCTTCGCGTCCGCGGTGTCGGCCGGTGCGTCGGAGTCCGTCGCCGCGTGCTTCGGAGCGTCGTCGTCGCCACCGCGGCTGCGCAGCAGCAGGACGGCGCCACCGAGGATGAGCACGACGCCGAGGATGCCGCCGATGAGCGGGATCCAGACACGGATCATCTTGAGCAGCGACGCCTTGGTGGCGTAGTCGTCGACGGTCGCCTTGACGGTCTCGTCGTCGTAGCCGAGCTTGGCCTCGGTGATCGTGGCCTTGGTCTCGCCGTCGACCTCGAGGGTCGCGAGCTGCTCCTCCTGGCCCTTGATGATGACGCCGGTCTCGGGCTCGACCCACAGGGTGCGGGTGTTGCCGTAGATGCGGTCCGCCAGCACGCTCGGCTCGGTGCTGCCGACGAGGTTGCCCGGAACCTGCAGCTCGGCGATCTTGACCGGCTCGATCTCCTGGACGAACTTGTAGACCGACAGGCCCTCGAGCTCGTCGGTGCCCTCGTACGTCGCCGGCGTCGCCTTCTTGACGGAGCCGTCCCAGAACTCGTAGTCCTTCTTCTGGGTGTTGAAGGGGAACTTGAAGTACTGGCCGTAGAACACGGTCGGCTCGATCTTGACGCCGCTGGTCTCGGTGCTCGCACCAGGCCAGCGGACCGTCTCGCCCGTGACGCGGTCGAACGGCACCAGGTCACGCGTGCCGCTCAGCGACTCCTCGGCGGGCGTGCCCGGAGGCGCCGTGTAGGAGAACGTGTCCCAGACCGCGATGTCACCGTCGAGCTCGTCGCTCGCGTCCTTGCTCGCCTCGACCTGGCCGACGACCTTGCGGCGGGACTCCAGCGGGCCGGTCTCGATCGCGGGGCCGCCCTCGGCTCCGACGTTGAGATAGGTGGCGTCGTCACCCGGCGCCGTCTTGGAGACTGTCTCGGTCTCCTGGTCGAGCGGCACGGTGGCCAGCTGGTCATACGCGTACGTCTTGGCCAGGACGGCCAGCACCAGGAGGAACGCGCCGATGACAACGGCCGCGAACCCGGTCTTCTTGCCCACGTGAACTCCCTCACAGTCGATGAGACGGACGCGACACTACCAGCCGGTAGGGAGGTCCTGGACCACCGGCGTGCAACGATTTGACATCGGCGACCGCCGACGCCTGCTCAGTCCCTCTGAGGTGCCGAGATCCGGCAGGTCGCCCACCACCCCACCGCTACACTCCGGCGAGTGAGCACACTCGCCGCGGACACGAAGCGGGCGGTCCGCGGATGGATCCCTGCCGACCTGTCGCGTGCCCAGAAGGTGACGGCGGTCGCGCTGTCGCTGATCGCCGCCCAGCTCCTGCTCCGGGCCTGGATCGTGGGCGGCAGCTGGTTCTTCGAGGACGACTTCCAGTTCCTCACCGACATCGCCCGTGGCGAGGACGACGCCGCCTGGTACGTACGTCCGCACAACGTCCACTTCATGCCGCTGAGCTTCGTCCTGGTCAAGATCGTCACCTGGGGCGGCCCGTTCGCGTGGTGGCTCGCGGCCCTGGAGACGGTCGTCCTGCAGGCGCTCGCCGGCCTGACCTGCTGGTGGATGCTCGCCAAGCTCTTCGGCAACCGGCCGCTCATCCTGGTGCCGCTCGCGTTCTACCTCTTCAGCGTCCTGAGCGTCCCCAGCCTCACGTGGTACGCGGCGATGATCAACCAGCTCCCGCTGCACACCTGCATCTTCCTCGGCGTCCTCGCCCACGTGACCTACCTGCGGACCCGCCGCTACCGGTACGCGCTGCTGGCCACCCTCGCCACCGGGGTGGGCATGCTGTTCTACGTCAAGGCGATCGCGCTGCCGATGGTCTTCGGCCTGCTCGCCCTGCTGTACTTCGCCGAGGGCGGGCTGCGCCAGCGCTTCGTCGCCGTCGTCCGCCGCTACCTGTGGGCCTGGTTGACGTACGGCGCGCTGGGGCTGGCCTACCTCGCCATGTACTTCGCCCGGATGCCCCGAGACCAGGCCGCCGGCGAGACCGACTACCTGGCCCTGGCGCGATCCATGCTCTTCGACACCCTCGGCACCGGGCTGAGCGGCCTGTCCTGGTCCTGGGAGCTCCTCAACGACGGGCCGCGCTCGGTGACGGCGCCGTCGACGTTCCTCGTCGCGGTCTCGTGGATGGTCGTCGTCGCGGGGTGGGGCTACCTGTACGCGACCCGGGTCCGGGCGCTGCGCTCCCTCGTGATCGCCGCCCCGTACCTCCTCATCTCGTACGGCATCATCGCCGTCGGCCGCTCGGGTGCGTTCGGTGAGATCAGCGGCAACGAGGCCCGCTACCTGTCTGACGCGACCGCCGTGCTCGCCCTCGTCCTCGCCCTCGCGATGATGCCGCTGCGCGGCGCCGTCGAGTCGTCCGAGCCGCGCGACCAGCCGCTGATCACCGTCCGACCGTCCCGGCTGGTCCTGGTCGCGGCCGTCGCCGCGTACGTCGCGGGCTCCGTCTGGTCGTCGATCACCTACGCCCGCCCGTGGCACGACGGCAACGCCGTGAAGGACTTCGGCCGTACGGCGATCGCCTCGATCGAGGAGGCGGACCGGCCCGCGCTCGCCGACGTCCCCGTCCCCGACGAGGTCATGTGGAACGTGAACACCCCGTACAACCTGCCGTCGCGGTTCTTCGCCCCGCTCGGCGACCGCTTCTCGACCCCGCAGACGGCCAACGACCTGATGATCCTCGACCAGTCCGGTGAGGTCGCGAAAGCCTTCGTCGCCCCCGGCATCACGTCCGTGCCGGGCGAGGCCGACGGGTGCGGGTACGCGCTCGGCGACGCCGATGCGCCGGTCACGATCCCGCTCTCCAGCCCCACGATCGACTACTCCTTCTGGATGTCGATCGGCTACCTCGCGGGCGAGGACGGGTACGCCGCCGTGAGCGCGGGCGACAACGCGTACCGTGTGCACCTCGAGCGTGGCCTGCACACGCTCTTCCTCCCCACGGTCGGCTCGTACGACTCGGTCTCGATCGACGCGGGAGGACGTCCTGTCTGCGTCGACCAGGTGACGGTCGGCAACCTGGAGGCGATGTCACGGTGAAGGACCGTCCTGACGAGCGGGAGCACCGCACGATCTATCCCGCGCTCGACACGATGCGTGCCGTCGCGTCGCTCGCGGTGGTCGCGACCCACGTCGCCTTCTGGGCCGGCTACTACACCCAGGGCACCCTCGGCGCACTCACGGCCCGCCTCGACTTCGGCGTGGCCGTCTTCTTCGTGCTCTCCGGCTTCCTCCTCGGCGAGCCGTACCTCTCCGCACTCGCGCGCCGCTCCCCGACCCCGCCCACGGGACGCTACTTCTGGCACCGCGCGCTTCGCATCCTCCCGGTCTACTGGGTGTCGGTCGTGGCGGCGCTGACCCTCCTCCCCGAGAACGACGGCGCCGGCCCTGCCACCTGGATCGAGAACCTCACCCTGACCAGCCTCTACACCGAGGACGGGCTCACCACGGGCCTGACCCAGATGTGGAGCCTGTCGACCGAGGTCGCGTTCTACCTCCTGCTGCCGCTCGGCATGGCGGTCCTCGCCCGTACGGTGTGCCGCCGGCGCTGGCGTCCCGGTCTGCTGCTCCTCGTCCTCGCCGCCGCGGCGGTGCTGAGCTGGGTCTGGAACGGCCTCGCAGCGACCTCACCGCTCGGCAACCTCCCGTCACCGGGTCAGTGGCTCCCGGCCTACCTCAGCTGGTTCGGCGTGGGCCTCGCCTTCGCGATCGCCGAGATCGAGCAGTCGACGCTCGTACGCCGGCTGGCCACCGCGCCGTGGTCGGCGTGGCTGGCCGCGGCCGCCGTGCTGCTGGTGGCGAGCACACCGATCGCCGGACCCGTCCTCCTCGAGCCGCCGTCCGCGGCGGAGGCCGTGGTCAAGAACGTCCTGTACGCCCTTGCGGCAGCCCTGCTGATCCTGCCGGCGATCTTCGCGCCGCCGTCGACGACCTTCCAGCGCGTGCTCTCGGTGTCGGCGCTGCGCCACCTGGGCTTCATCTCGTACAGCCTGTTCTGCTGCCACCTCGTCGTGCTCCACCTGGTCTTCGCCTGGCGGGACTACGAGGTCTTCGCGGCGCCCGGGTGGGAGGTCTTCGTCCTCACGGTCGGGATCAGCCTCCTGGTGTCGGAGGTGCTCTACCGGGTGATCGAGCTCCCGACGATGCGCCTGCGCAACCTCGGGCGTCGTACGCCTCCGCCCACGACGGCCGAGGCGACCAGCCCGAGCGAGGCGACGACCAGCAGCTGAGGCCAGCTGCTCTCGCCCGCCCACCCCGACTCCGAGCCCCACGGCTGGACGACGTAGCCGACCGCGGCCACCACGATCGGCATCCCCGCCAGCCAGGCAAGCGCCTCGTCGGCGCGGCCCCGCAGGAGCAGTCCCACCAGGCACGCCACGACCGCCACCGCCGCACCGGCAAAGCCGGCGAGCAGACCGGCAGCCACCCCTCCGGCGACCAGCAGCGCCCAGCTCCCGCCACGGCGCTCCCCGACCGCGGGGAGCTGGACGCGACGCCGGACCAACGTCAGCCCGAGCAGGGCGACGAACGCGAGAGCACCACCGATCAGCGCGGCGCGGTACCACGGCGCCGGGGCATAGCTGAGGCTGAGCGTGTCCTGCTGGCTGTCGACGAGCCAGCCCTGCTGCCAGCCGTTGACCTGGACCGACCTCGCTCCGGTGGCCGCCTGCCAGCCGGCGTTGGCATTCTCCGCCACCGTGACCAGTCGCTCGCCGTCCGCCTCGTCGTCGAGCGGGACGGTCCGTGCGGTCCTGCCCCAGGCCGTCGGCGTGGCGCCGGCGGCCTGAGCGCCACCGGCCAGGTCGCCGAGAGTCAGCGACAGCGGACGGTAGAGGTCGTTGCCGACGACCCGGATGCGGTGCGTCCCCTCGGACAGCTCGACCTCTGCGAGCCCGCAGAGGGTCGCGGGGAGCGACGCCGACGTGAGCATCTCGACGCTGGAGGCGCGCACGCGCGTCTCGTACGTACGGCCGTCGATCTCCACCAGCGGCCCGTTGCCACAGCGGCCGAGGGCGCTGTCGGCGCGCGGAGGCTGCGGGAAGACCGGTCGTCGCGGCGACAGCCGGACCTCGCTGACCCCGACCGGGAGCGACGACTTCACGCCGAAGTCGTCGATCGCCTGACGGTTGTCGGTAGCGGTGAAGTGGATCGCCACAGACTCGGCGCGCACAGGGTCGAAGCGGGCGACACCGTCCTCGAAGGTGACCTCGCGCTCCGAGCCGTCCGAGAAGACCAGCCTGGCCTCGCGCGGCTCGGAAGCCGACAGCGCGCGGCTCGTCGTCACGGCGACCCGGCCGACCCGCCGTTCACCGACCCACGCCAGGGTCAGGGTCGGGTCGTGGTCGTCGGCGGCCGCCACCCACCCTGTCGCCAGGTCCCCGTCGATCGCCCGCACGACGCTGTTGCGCGGGTCCTCGACCGCGTAGGAGCTCGCGGAGGCGGCGGCGAGCTTCTCCGACTGGACGGCAGCGTCGAAGGCGGCGCCGCCCACCGGCGCGACCTGCAGCTGCGGAGCGTACGAGGCGTCGGCGCCGATCGTCAGCTCACGGTCCAGGACGCGTCCGTCCTCGCCCCACTGCTCGCGGTCCTCGATGCAACGGGTGTCGCCCTCGACGTCGAGGCAACCCGACCGGTAGGCCTGGTCGACGGTCATCACGATCTGGTCCGGGGCGCCCCAGGACGACGGGAGGGTCGGCATGACCAGCGGGCGCGTGATCTCCACTCCCGGGATGTCGATCTCTGTGAGCGCGAGCGGCTCGAACGCCGACGCTGCACCGGACACCCGCAAGGTGCGGGTCGCCCCGGGGCGGAGCACGACGTTCGTGGACACGCCGGGCTGGGCGGTGGTGGCCACCTCGCCGACGTCGGTACGCACGGTCAGGCGCCGCGCGCGCTCGGCATCCCTGTCCATGGTCACGGTGATGCGGTCGACGTCGACAGGTCCGCCGAACTCGACCTCGATCCAGGACGTCTCCTCGTCCCCGCCCCCGGCCCGCCAGGTGGTCCGCGGGTCCCCGTCGAGCGCCGACCACGGCTGCTCGCCGGGCACGAGCGGTCCGGGCGAGCCCGCGTCGGACTGCGACGACGAGGCGCTGACACGCCTTGCGCCCACGATCCGCGGCACGGAGAGGTACCGCTCGTCGGGGCTGACGCGGTAGTCGTGCACGGGACGGTCGAGCGAGTAGGGCTCGTCGGCGGCCAGAGATGCCGAGCGGTTCTGCTCCGCCCGGCCGAAGGCCGCCTCCTGGCGACGCGCCCCGTCGGTGAGGACGACCTGCTCGGGACGCTCCTCCCCCACGACGTCGTCAGCGAGGAGCGCGGCACCACCGAGCTGCCCGAGCTCGTCCAGGGTGAGCAACGACTCCGGACCACCCGCGACGACGGGCGTGCTGCCGGCGTCCTGCACCGTGACCGGGCCTCGCCCGCCCGAGCCGACCGCGAAGATCTCGACCGCTGGGCGCTCTGCCTGCCAGCCGCCCTTGACCAGGACGGTCTCGTCCTCCGCGTCGACCGCCACGGCCGTGCTGCCGACGGTCGGCCCGAACGAGGCGACGGAGTTGACGCCCGGCGTCTGCGCGAGCGTCGCGTAGATCCGTTCGACGTGGGTGTTCTCGTTGGTCAGCGCGAGGTCGTTGCGGACGACCAGGTAGTTGACGCCGGAGCGCTCGAGGAACCGCGCGAGCCCGGCAGACCCCTGGCCCGACGCGAGCCGGCGCTCGATGGCGTCGAGGGTGCGGATGTTGCCGCCGGGCGCGAGCGGGACCGCGTTCCGCGTCGCCCAGGGCGCACCGGCCAGCGGCTGAAGGACGTCGTCGCCCGTCCGCCCCCAGAGATAGTCGCCGAACGCCGAGGCCGGCACGGCGAGGGCACGCTGGCCGGAGTCGTGGGTCTTCAGCCAGCTCGCGGCGTCGCGCCAGTAGTCGGGCACCGCCTCGTACGTCCCGCGGTTGGCGAGGGACCCGGTCCAGGCAGGCACCGTGGCGCCGACCACGGCGGCCACGCCGAGAACGGCGACCCCACGGCGCAGCACCCGTTCGCCGTCGGCCTTCTTCAGCGCCGCGCCCGCGCCGGAGAGGGCGGCGGCGAGCCCGAGGACGAGCGGGATGCGGACCACGAGGTCGAACTTGTGGGTGTTGCGCAGCGGCGAGAGCACGCCGTCGAGCGCGCGCTGGATGCTGTCGGCCCCCCAGCCGTCGACCGTGCCCGTGTGCCCGAGGGTGAGGAGGACCAGGCCGAGCACGGCACCGGCGAGGAGGAACCGACGGTGCCGCGTGGCGCTCCGAGCGATCCCGACGACGCCCAGGGCGACGACGACGACCCCGTTGGCGATCAGGCCGATCGAGCGCAGGAGGTCGTTGCCGGCGACCGAGTTCGGGTCGACGTACGGGACCCAGTTGCTGGTTCCCCGCAGGGCGTCGAACAGCGTCGCGGCGAACGTCGTCGTCGACGCGCTCTCGATGTAGTCGAGGAAGGGAGGGCTGTACTCGCCCAGGAGGAACAGCGGCACCAGCCACCACAGCGTCCCCAGGAGGACGAAGAGGGGCCACCACAGCATCATCGACCGGCGGCGCGGCGACGCCGGCGCGAGCAGCAGCCAGAGCGCGCCGAGCGGGATGACGGCGAACGTCGCCACCGCGTTGACGCCGCCGACGCACGCGACGGCGAGCGCGCTCAGCGCCGCCATCCACCGCGGGTCGTGGCGCCTCATCCCGATCACCAGGGGCACCAGGACCCACGGGGCCAGCGCCATCGGCCAGACCTCGACGGAGCTCGGGCCGATCACCGACAGCATCCGCGGCGACAGGGCGTACGCCAGGCCGGCGACGACACGCGCCCACGGTGCGCCGATGCGCAGCGCTCCGGCGAGCTTGACGATGCCGAGGAAGGCGGTCACCAGCAGGAGGGACCACCACAGGCGCTGGATCACCCAGGGCTCGAGCTGGACGGCGTCACCGAGCAGGAAGAACGGTCCCATCGGGAACAGATAGCCGTACGCCTGGTTCTGCACCTGCCCGAAAGCACCGACCGGGTCCCACAGGGTCAGCGCCCGTGCCAGGAAGCCCGCCGGGTCGACCGTGAGGTCGAGCTTCGTGTCCGTGAGCACCCGCCCGGGCGACTGGACGAACGCGATCGCGACGAGCCCGAGGCTCACCGCGAGGAGACGGAAGCGCCAGGTCAGCGTTTCCGGACGACGATCGCGAGGTTCCACGTCGTCACCTCCCGCAGCAGCGGCACACGCAGCGTCCACCACGCCCAGCCCGGGTGGTACCGGGGCATCGTCTCGAGCACCTCTCCGGCCGTCTGCGTCCGAGCCCAGCGCAGGCCGGCGCCGGCGGTGACGGGGAACAGGGACGTACCGAAGTCGTTCTTGGGGCGCTTGCCGTGCCGGCGCGCGTAGCGATCGGCAGCCCGACGGCCACCCAGGTAGTGCCAGGGCGCGGTCTCGTGGCCGCCCCAGGGCCCGAACCACAAGGTGTACGACAAGAAGACGAGTCCGCCGGGACGCGTCACGCGCATCATCTCGTCCGCCATCGTCCACGGCGCCGGCACGTGCTCGAGGACGTTGGACGAGTAGGTGACGTCGAAGGCCCCGTCACGGAACGGCAACGACATGCCGCTGCCGATCACGGTCCCGGGCTCGGGGTCACCGAGCCCGGACAGCTCTCCGAGGTCGGAGTCCAGCGGGGTGTAGCGCGCGCCGGCTGCCCGGAAGGCGCTCGCGAAGTATCCAGGGCCGCCCCCGACGTCGAGGACGTGCTGCCCGTCCAGCGAGCCGTACCGGGCCAGCTGAGCGACGGAGTCGGCGGCGAGCATCCCGTAGAAGTGGTCGGGATCACTCTGCTCCACCCGGTGCGCCCGGAAGAGCCGAACGGACCGGCCCAGCGTCGGGCGCGCGAGATCGAGGGAGGGAGCGGTCACGCGCCGACGATAGCCGACGACCCATGAGGTGATTCGGGGTCCCTTGACTCGCTGGTAACCTGGGCGGCCGCTGGGAGGGAGATCACACGATGGCATCAGCGAGCCAGCCGACGCGGCGACCGTCACGTCACGTGCTCATCTGCAACTGGCGTGACACGCGCAACCCCGAGGGCGGCGGTTCCGAGCGGTTCGTGGAGGAGGTCGCGCTGGGCTTGGTCGAGCGCGGCGACCGCGTCACGCTGTTCTGCGCCGCCCACGACCAGGCTCCCCGCGACGAGCTGCGTGACGGCATCCGCTTCGTCCGCCGGGGCGACAAGATGGCCGTCTACCTCCACGCTTTCCTCGGCCTGCTGCTGCGTCGGTTCGGACGGATCGACGTCGTCGTCGACGTCCAGAACGGTCTCCCGTTCTTCACCCGGCTCGCGACCCGCAAGCCGGTCGTGGTCCTCGTCCACCACGTCCACCGCGAGCAGTGGCCGGTCGTGTACCCGGGCCTGGTGGGCCGGATCGGGTGGTGGATCGAGTCCTGGCTCGCGCCTCGGCTCTACCGCCGCTCACGCTACGTCGCGGTCTCGACCGCCACCCGCGACGAGCTGGTCGCCCTCGGCGTCGACCGCGAGCGGATCTCGATCGTCCACAACGGCACCGACCCGACACCGGTCACCGACGTCGAGCGGTCGACGCACCCCACGATGTGCGTCGTCGGCCGCCTGGTCCCGCACAAGCAGGTCGAGCACGCGATCGACGCCGTCGCGGAGCTCACGGAGTTCCCGGACCTCACGCTCACCGTCGTCGGCGACGGATGGTGGGAGCAGGAGCTCCGGGACTACGCCGCAGCCCGTGGCGTCGCGGACCGGGTCGTCTTCACCGGGTTCGTCGACGAGCGTACGAAGCATGCCGTGTACGCGTCGTCGTGGCTGATGTTGCTCCCCTCGCTGAAGGAGGGCTGGGGGCTGGTCGTCGGCGAGGCCGGCTCCCACAGCACCCCGACGGTGGCGTACCGGTCGGCGGGCGGGACCCAGGAGTCCGTGGACGACGGTGACTCCGGCGTCCTCGTGGACGACCGCGCCGAGTTCCTCGACGCCGTGCGGCGGCTGATGACCGACGACGCGCTGCGCGAGCGCCTCGGCAAGGGCGCGCTCGACAAGAGCCGCGCCTTCACCTGGACCCAGACGCGAGAGGGCTTCGCCAGCGTGCTGGCGAAGCCCTCTCGGTGAGATGAAACCGACGTGTCGGCGTGATCGTCAGTTGTTGGAGCCGTAGTTCACGACGGACGACGTCGGCTGAGTCGGGCTGTCCGACGCCGCCTGAGACTGGACGACACCGACGACGGTTGCTGCGCCCAGCCCAGCGCCCACGACGACCGCGGCCACGCCACCAAGGAATCCACCCACGAAAATCTTCCCTCCTGAAGTCAGAGCCGCCACGGTACCAGCCGCTCGGCCACCTGGGCCACCACACCGGAGAACTCGCTCGGGCCGTGCCGTCTGCGAGCAGACCGGCTCCCACGATCCTCTAAGGTGAGGCGCACCATGAGACCCTACCCACCGCGGCGGTCCAGAGCCATGAGCCTCGTCGTCTCGATGAGACCGCGCCAGTGGCTGAAGAATCTCATCGTCGTCACGGCACCCCTGGCCGCGGGCGTTCTGGCCGAGCCCCACGTCCTCTGGCGCGTCCTCGTCGCCGTCGTGGCCTTCACCCTCGTGTCGGCCGCCGTGTACCTCACGAACGATGTCTGCGACGCCGAGGAGGACCGACGCCACCCCCTCAAGTCCATGCGTCCCATCGCCGCAGGAGAGGTCACTCCGCGCCTCGCCCTGCTCGCCGCCGCGATCCTCGCCGGCCTGGGGATCGCCACCGGCACCTGGCTGGACGTCCGGCTGGGCCTCACGCTCGTCATCTACGCGGCTCTCCAGGTCTCCTACGCCCTCTGGCTCAAGCACATGGCGGTCATCGACCTCGCCGTCGTCGCCTCGGGCTTCCTGCTCCGGGCGGTGGGCGGCGGTGTCGCCGTCGACGTCGCGCTCTCCCAGTGGTTCCTGCTCGTCGCGGCGTTCGGGTCGCTCTTCATGGTCGCCGGGAAGCGCTACTCCGAGATGCACAGCCTCGGCAGCGCCGCGGGGACCCGCCGGTCGCTGTCGCTGTACTCCGAGTCGTACCTCCGCTTCGTCTGGGGCCTGGCCGCAGGGGTCACGATCACCGCCTACAGCCTGTGGGCCTTCGAGATCTCGCCCGGCACCGGCATCCCGTGGCAGGCGATCTCGATCGCTCCGTTCGTCCTCGCGCTGCTGCGCTACGCCGTCGACATCGACCGTGGGCTTGCCGGCGAGCCGGAGGACATCGTGCTGCGCGACCACGTCCTCCAGGCGATCGGGCTCGTCTGGCTGGCGACGTTCGCCCTCGGCGTCGCGACCTGAGTCAGCGACCCTCGGGCGGCACCTCGTACACGGCGATCTCGTCCCCGGTGTAGACCGGCGCGAACCCGGACAGCTGTTCCTCCACCGCCTCGGCCCCGTAGGCGTCACGTGTGAGCACGACCAGACCGATCCCCTGCTCACGCAAGGCGTCCGCCAGGTCGCCCGCGTCCAGGGCGTCGCGCACCGCGTCGGCGCGCTCGTCCTCGCCCGCGACCACCCTCCCTGACACGACCAGCTCGTCGTCGGTCACCGTCGTACGAGGGAAGTAGCGGCCCGCCGGGTCGAGCACGACGCGGCCGTCGTTCCAGGCCGGCGCGCGGAACGCGCCGAACGGCAGGGACACGAGGTCGCCCTCGGCGTCGCTGTCGGCGATCGCGGCGCGGGCCTCGTCCCACTCGGCCGGGTAGGAGACCGGCTCCAGCCTGCCCGCGGCTCCCCAGGCGAGGTCCGGCATCGCCGCGATCGGGAGCAGGACGGCCACCGCGAGGATGCTCGCCCGCGCGAAGCCGGCACGCACCCGACCGGCCAGCGCCGCCACGCCGGAGGCCACGAGGACGGCCTGCAGCGGGGCGAGCAGAGCGAGGTAGCGCGCGCCGTCACGGACGAGGCCACCGCCCGGGACCGTCTCGACGACCCACTCCACGGCCGCCGGAACGTACGCTCCGGCGAGGGCGACGGCCAGGCCGATCGCCGCCGCAGGCACCAGGGCGCGTACGGGCTCGCGTGCCGGCCCGCCACGCCAGGCAGCCACCGCCCCGAGCGCCATCACCGCCCACAGGACCAGGCAGAAGACCGTCGCGGTCACCAGGCCGCGGGAGTCCGGGACCACGTCGGCGTTCCAGATGCCGCCGAGGCTGAGCGCCGCTCCCAGGCGCCCCAGACCCGCCTCGGGGCGCAGGGCGAACACCGAGACCCCCTCCGGGTCGCTGCTCCCCGCGCCCGGGTGGGCGAAGCCGGCCACGATCCACGGCAGGTTGACGAGGACGGCGACCAGCGCGACCCTTCCGCACCGCCGCCACCCGCACACCGTGACCGCCAGCACCGCCCCGATCACGCCCGACGCCGGGCTCAGGGCGGTCAGCGCCAGGGGTACGGCCCAGCGCCACCACCGCGGCGCCGCGCCCTCACGGACCTGCAGGCAGGCGACGACCAGCCACGGCAGCGCCGCGTACGCGACCAGCAGCGGCCAGTGCCCGATCACGAGGCGCTCCGCGACGTACGGGTTCCAGACGAACCAGGTCGTCCCGGCCAGCTGCGCGCCGAGCCCGAAGCGCTCCAGCATCCGCATCGCCCCGGCCCCCGCCGCCACGAGGCTCCCGACGAGGACCAGCTTCTGGAGGAGCCAGCCGGGGAGAGCCAGGTTCGCGAGGGCGACGACCGCGTCGGACGGCACCGCACGCGGGGTCCCCGACCCCAGTCCCCAGACGTCCGCGCGGGTGACGTCGAGCCTCGGGACGAACACCATGTCGTACGACAGGACGTAGCCCGGCGCGAGCATCGGCGCGCACACCAGCAGCGCCATGACCCACGGCCATGCGTTCCCCAAGCGACGTCGTCCCATCACGCATGGTTATATCGGGTCCGTGTCTGAGCCCGCGCCCTCGCCGAGCCGTCCGTCGACCGCTGTGAGCGCCGGAGGCCGGATCGCTGCGGCGATGATGGTCCAGAACGTCGGCGCCTACGCGTTCACGCTGGTCGCCGCCCGGCTGCTGATCCCGTCCTCGTTCGGCGCCCTCACCGCGCTGCTCGGCGTCATCCTCGTCGCCAACGTCGGCTCGCTGGCCGTCCAGACGACGACGGCGCGCCGGATCGCGGTCTCCCCCGGCTCGGCCGACCGCATCGCGGCGACCGCAACAGCCGTGTCGCTGGGCATGGGGGCGGCGGTAGGAGGAGTGCTCGCCGTCCTCAGCCCGTTCATCGCCGACATCCTCCAGCTCGACTCCGCGTGGCCCGTGGTGCTCTGCGGCGCGGCGGTCGTCCCGCTGACCCTGATGGGCGCGCTGGCGGGCATCGCGCAGGGCCAGCACCGGTGGACGACGCTCTCGGTCGTCTACATCACCAGCGGGGTCGGCCGGATCGTCTTCGGGACGGCCGCCCTGCTGATCAGCACCACGCCCACCGCGGCCGTCGCCGGCATCATGGTCGGCGCCTGGCTCCCGATCCTCGTCTGCGGACGGCTCCTGAGGACGGGCGGCGTCGCCGGCGGGCGTCCGTACGCGTGGGAGGTCCTGGCGGGCTCCCACGCGATGCTGGCATACCTCGTCCTCAGCAACCTCGACGCCCTGCTCGCCCGGGTCGCGCTCGATCCGCACGACAGCGGCCTCTACGGGGCGGGCCTGATCCTGACCAAGGCGGCGCTCTTCCTCCCCCAGTTCGTCAGCATCGTCGCCTTCCCGCGCCTGGCCCGCGCCCGCGCCGACCGCGCGCGCAGGCTCGCCACCCTCGCCGTCGCCATCGTCGGCGCGTGTGCGACCGCGGCGACCGCCGCCCTGTCAGGGCTGGCGCTGGTGCTCGTCGGTGGCGACCAGTACGCCGAGGTGCAGCCGCTCCTGTGGCTGTTCGCCTTGGAGGGCTCGCTGCTCGCGATCGTCCAGCTCCTCGTCTTCGACGCGCTCGCCCGACGCTCCCACGGCATCGTCGCACTGCTGTGGGTGGCGAGCGCCGTCGCCGCGACCCTCATCCTCGTGCTGCCCTTGCACGTCGCAGGGGTCGTCGTCGTCATGGTCACGACCGCGGCCGTGGTGGCGTTGGCGGCGTGGGTGCTGTCGAGCCGCGAGGCCCGTCAGGCGGCGCGCAACCCCTGACGACACGCGGGGGTCAGTGGCCCGCCTCGTGCCAGGAGCGCCCGATGCCGACCGAGACGTCGAGCGGCACCTTGAGGGCGGCCGCCCGTCCCATCTCGTCGCGCACGATCTGCTCGACGGCGTCGCGCTCCCCCGTCGCCACCTCAAGCACGAGCTCGTCGTGGACCTGCAGGAGCATGCGCGACCGCAGGCCCGCCTCGCGCAGGGCGCGGTGCACCCCCAGCATCGCGACCTTGATGATGTCGGCTGCCGAGCCCTGGATCGGCGCGTTGAGCGCCATGCGCTCGGCCATCTCGCGCCGCTGGCGGTTGTCGCTCACGAGGTCGGGCAGGTAGCGGCGGCGGCCCATGATCGTCTCGGTGAACCCCGTCCGACGGGCGTCGTCGACGACGCCGCGCAGGTAGTCGCGCACACCGCCGAACTGCGCGAAGTACTCGTCCATGAGCGCCTGTGCCTCACGCGTCTCGATGCCCAGCTGCTGGCTGAGCCCGTACGAGGAGAGCCCGTACGCGAGGCCGTAGTTCATCGCCTTGATGCGTGAGCGCATCCCGACGTCGATCGCCTCCGGCTCGACCTGGAACACGCGCGAGGCCGTGATCGTGTGGAAGTCGGCGCCGCAGTTGAACGCGTCGATCAGGGCCTGCTCCTCGGAGAGGTCGGCCATGATGCGCATCTCGATCTGGCTGTAGTCGGCCGTCAGCAGGGTCTCGAAGCCCTCGCCGACGACGAACGCCTCGCGGATCCGGCGACCGGCGGCCGTGCGGATCGGGATGTTCTGGAGGTTGGGGTCGGCCGAGCTGAGCCGACCGGTCGCCGCGATCGTCTGGTTGTACGTCGTGTGGATCCGACCGTCGGGGGCCACCGTCTTGCGCAGGCCCTCGACCGTCACCCGCAGGCGGGTCGCGTCGCGGTGCTCCAGCAGGTGGAGGAGGAAGGGGTGCTCGGTCTTGACGTAGAGCTGCTGGAGGGCGTCGGCGTCGGTCGTGTAGCCGGTCTTGGTCCGCTTGGTCTTGGGCATGCCGAGCTCGTCGAACAGCACGACCTGGAGCTGCTTGGGCGAGCCGAGGTTGATCTCCTTGCCGATCACCTCGTACGCCTCGTCGGCTGCCGTACGGACCCGCGTCGCGAACTCGTCCTCGAGCGTGGCGAGCGCCTCGGAGTCGACGGCGACGCCGACCTCCTCCATGTCGGCCAGCACGCTCACGAGCGGCAGCTCGACGGTGTCGAGGAGCGCCCGACCGCCCTGCTTGTCCAGCTCGGCGTCGAGGGCGCCGCTCAGCTCTCCCACGGCCGCCGCCTGGAGCATCGCGTCCTGCGCGGCGGCGTCGTCGGCGACGTCCAGGGTGAGCTGGTCGCCGTGGTCCTCGACGCGCAGCTCGCGGTGGAGGTAGCGCAGGGCGAGGTCCTCGAGGTCGTACGAGCGCTGGTCGGGGCGGGCCAGGTAGGCGGCCAACGCCGTGTCGCTGGCAAGGCCTGCGACCGTCCACCCCTGGGCGCGCAGCGCGAGGATCGGACCCTTCGCGTCATGGAGCACCTTCGGGCGGGTCTCGTCGGCGAGCCACGCGGCCACCGCGGCCTCGTCGGCGGGCGTCAGCGTCGCGACGTCGAACCAGGCGGCCCCGTCGTCGCCCGTGGCGAGAGCGAGCGAGTCGACCCGGCCGGTCCCCCGGCCCCATGCCCCGCCGACGCGTACGCCGACCGGCACGCCTGCGGGTGCGTGCTCGTCGAGCCACGCGGCGACCTCGCCCTCGCCGAGGACCACGCCGGAGACCTCGAACCCCTCCTCCGCCTCGGGCTCCTCGGTCGAGAGCGTCTGGAAGAGCCGGTCGCGCAGCACCCGGAACTCCAGACCGTCGAAGACCTGGTGGACAGCGTCGCGGTCCCACGGCTGCAGCGCCAGGTCGGCGGTCGTGACGGGCAGGTCGAGGTCGCGCACGAGGGCGTTGATGCGGCGGTTGCGGATCACGTCGGCGAGGTGGTCGCGGAACGACTGCCCGGCCTTGCCGGTGACCTTGTCGGCGTCGGCCACGAGGCCCTCGAGGCCGCCGTACTGGCCGAGCCACTTGGCTGCGGTCTTGGGGCCGACCCCAGGCACACCGGGGAGGTTGTCGCTGGACTCGCCGACGAGCGCGGCGAGGTCGGGGTACGCCTCGGGTCGCACGCCGTACTTCTCCTCGACGGCGGACGGCGTCATCCGGGCGAGGTCCGAGACGCCCTTGCGCGGGTAGAGCACCGTCGTGGCGTCGGACACGAGCTGGAGCGCGTCACGGTCGCCGGTGCAGATGAGGACCTCGTAGCCGTCCTGCTCCGCACGGGTCGCGAGGGTGCCGATGATGTCGTCGGCCTCGAAGCCCTCGAGCTCCAGGTAGGTCACGTGGAGCGCGTCGAGGACCTCCTTGATGAGGCCGACCTGACCGGTGAACTCGTCGGGGGACTTGGAGCGGTTGGCCTTGTACTCGGCGTACTCCTCGCTGCGGAAGGTCTTGCGCGAGACGTCGAAGGCCACCGCCAGGTGAGTCGGCTGCTCGTCGCGCAGGACGTTGATCAGCATCGACGTGAACCCGTAGACCGCGTTGGTGTGCTGGCCCGTGGTCGTCGAGAAGTTCTCGACGGGAAGGGCGAAGAACGCACGGTAGGCCACCGAGTGGCCGTCGATGAGAAGGAGGCGGCCGGAGTCGGCGCGCGCAGGGTCAGCGGTGCTGGTCGAGTCCACGCACCGACTCTAACGGGCGCCACCGACGCAGATCCCGACGCCTTTCGGTGGCCGGCGTCAGTCGCGGCCGGTCCGGGCGAGGCCGTCGTGAGCCCGCCGCAGCGAGCGGCGCACGGCGATCAGCCGGCCGGTGCCCCGGCCGCTGGCCCGGGCGGCGGCGCGGGCCTGCAGGACGCGCAGGCGGGCAGCGCGGACGGTCGCGTACTGCCCGAAGCCGATCCTGGTCAGGAAGCGGTGCGCGTCACGGGAGGCCGACGGCGCCCAGGCGTACACCAGCCCCGAGCCCGCCGCCTCGGCCCACTCCACCGCGACCCCCATCAGCGACGAGGCGATCCCCCGGCGACGAAAGCTCGGGTGGACGTGCAGCTCGCTGACGACGACGGTGCTGCTGAGGTGCAGCGGCGTCGTGGTGGCCAGCTCGACGTGGATCGCCCCGACGACCCGCTCGCCGACCGTCGCGACGCAGAGGCGGCGACGGTCGTCGGCCTCGAGCAGCCGCAGCGCCTCGGTCGCCTCGCCGACCGAGGGCTCGTGCCAGACCACCAAGGACGGACCGACGTCGCCGGCCGTCGCGGGGTCCCCGGCTACGCACAGCCTCCAGAGGTCGATCAGTGCCGATGCGTCGGCGGGAACCGCCTCGCGCACCTCCAGCGGCGTCCGTGCCACCAGGCCCCCTTCGGGTCGACTCAGGGTGAAACACTACGCGGTGGCGGACGCTCTTGTCACAAGGTCGGGGCGATGTCGGACGAGCCGAGGAGTGGCAGTGTTCATCGGGGCAGGGACGGTCGTGAACGTGCTCGCGGTGCTGGCCGGCTCCGGCATCGGGCTCCTGGTCGGGCACCGGCTCCCGGCCCGTACGCGCGCGGTCGTCACCGACGGTCTCGGCCTCGTGACGCTCTTGATCGCCGCCCTGTCGGCCGTCGCGGTCACCGACCGCCTCCTCTCGGACGCGGTGGGCCCGAACGCCCCCGTGCTCATCGTCCTCGGCGCGGTCGTCCTCGGTGGGTTCGCCGGCTCGCTCCTACGGATCGAGCACCGGCTGGAGAGGGTCGGTGTGGTCCTGCAGTCGCGGATGGGCGGTGCCGGCGACGACGGCGCCCGGGCGCGGTTCGTCGAGGGGTTCATGACGGCCTCGCTGGTCTTCTGCGTCGGGCCCCTCACCATCTTGGGGTCGATCACCGACGGGCTGGGCGGCGGCGCGCAGCAGCTGCTGCTCAAGTCCGCGCTCGACGGGTTCGCCGCGATCGCCTTCGCGGCGTCCCTCGGGATCGGCGTGATGGCGTCCGCGCTCACGGTGGGCGTGGTGCAGGGTGCGTTCACGCTCCTCGGCGCGCTCATGGGGTCGTTCGTCCCCGAGCCCCACGTCGTCGCCCTGACCGCGACCGGCGGCGTGCTCCTCGTCGGCGTGGCGCTGCGGCTGCTCAACATCCGTCCGGTGGCGGTCGGCGACATGCTCCCGGCTCTGGTCGTCGCCCCGCTGCTCGTCCAGACGGTGATCTGGCTGCGCTGACGCGCGCGAGCTAGGGGGTGTCGGACGGAGCGTCCGCCGCGGCCCCACCGAGGGCGGGACCGTGCTCGACGACTCCCTCGGCGACGGCGCGCATCGACATCCGTAGGTCCATCGCGGTCTTCTGGATCCACCGGAACGCCTGCGGCTCGGTGATCCCCAGCGCCTCCTGGAGGAGTCCCTTGGCGCGCTCGACGGCGCGCCGCGTCTCCAGACGGTCCTCCAGCCCCGCGACCTCCGCCTCGAGCGCCGCGATCTCGGCGAAGCGGCTGACCGCCATCTCGATGGCGGGGACGAGGTCGGACTTGCTGAACGGTTTGACGAGGTACGCCATGGCGCCGGCGTCTCGGGCCCGCTCGACCAGCTCGCGCTGGCTGAAGGCCGTGAGCATCACGACAGGCGCGATCCGCTGGGAGGCGATGCGCTCGGCGGCCGAGATGCCGTCGAGCTTGGGCATCTTGACGTCCAGCACGACCAGGTCCGGACGCAGCTCCTCCGCGAGGGCGACCGCCTGCTCGCCGTCGGCCGCCTGGCCGACGACCTCCACGCCCTCCTCAGCGAGCATCTCGGCGAGGTCGAGACGGATCAGGGCCTCGTCCTCGGCGATGACCACACGGCGTACGGGCGGGATCGTACCAGGGGTGCTCTCTGGGGAAGTCACATGAGAAGGTTATCCCGCGCGTTCGACGCCTCGCGCCGGCCGGGTTGGCGGAATGGTAGACGCGGTGGTCTCAAAAACCACTGTCCGAAAGGATGTGCGGGTTCGAGTCCCGCACCCGGCACTTCAGAGGCGCACACCCGTTGCGTGGCGAAATCTTCCCGCAACGTGGGGCCGCTACGGTCAGTCCCCGAACGCACGGTTGCCGGGCACAACCGGATTCTGTCGGCTTCACGCCGGTTTGATAACGGCTTGGAATCTTCGGGGTTCGAATGCCCGTCCGCTGTGCTACAACGATGCAGTTAATGCATTGGGACGCACGTCCGCCCCGAGACGATCCACGGGCCGGGCACCAACGAATCGGAGGACACCATCGTGTCTCGTTCCACGAAGGCGCTCGCGGCAGTCGCGGCGCTGACCCTGGCGCTCGCCGGGTGTGCCAACAACGACGACGGCGGCAGCGACGACGACAACAGCAACGCTGCGCCCGAGCTGGAGGTGCAGACCTCGATCGAGGCACCGAGCGACGCCGTGACCCCCGCGGGCGACGGCAAGGCCACGTGCCCCGCGACCACCACGCTCGCCTACATCGGCGCCGAGACCGGCCCCAACGCGCAGCTGGGCATCAACATCCTCAACGGCATCCAGCTCGCCGTGAACGAGCACAACGAGGCCAACAAGGACTGCCAGGTCAAGCTGCGCAAGTTCGACACCGAGGGTGATCCCAACAAGGCCACCGGCCCGGTCACGCAGGCCACCAACGACGAGAACATCATCGGCGTCGTCGGCCTCCCGTTCTCGGGTGAGTCGAAGGCCACCGGCAACATCTTCGAGCAGGCCGGCCTCGTCCACATCACGCCGTCGGCGACCAACCCGCTGCTGACGACCAACGGCTGGACGACGTTCTTCCGCGGTCTGGGCAACGACAACGTCCAGGGCCCGGCCGTCCCGGTCCTCGCCGAGAAGCTCGACGCCGACACCGTCTACGTCGTCCAGGACGACTCCGACTACGGCATCGGCCTCGCGACGTCGACCACCGAGGCGCTCGGTGACCGTCTCGCCGGGACCGACAAGGTCACGACGGGTCAGAAGGACTTCTCCGCGACGATCTCCAAGATCCTCGCCGAGAAGCCGGACGCGGTGTTCTACTCGGGCTACTACGCCGAGGGTGCTCCGTTCAACCAGCAGCTGGTGGCCAAGGGCTACGACGGCATCTTCATCGGGCCGGACGGCGTCAAGGACGACCAGTTCATCCAGCAGGCCGGCGACGCCTCGAGCAACGCCTACTTCACCTGCCCGTGCGTCCCCGGTGAGCTGATCACCAGCTTCGCCGACGCGTACAAGAAGGTCTCCAACGGCGCCGCTCCCGGCACGTACTCGGTCGAGGGCTACGACGCCGCGACCGTGCTGCTCGCCGGCATCGACGCGGGCAACCAGGACCGCGCCAAGCTCAAGGACTGGGTCAAGAACTACGACGCCCAGGGTCTCGGCAAGGCGCTGAAGTGGGACGAGACCGGTGAGCTCTCCGAGCTTCCCGTCTACGGCTACAAGGTGCAGGACGGCAAGATCGTCTCGGTCGGCGTGATCGAGTAACGAGCCGCACCTCAACGGGGGGTCCGTCTGGAACCAGACGGGCCCCCCGCCTGCTCGCTCCCCCCTCCCAAAAGGAACCCTCGTGAACCAGTGGATCACCTTCGACTGGGAAGCCCTCGGGGCGAACTTCTGGAGCGCGACCGTCGACGGACTCACGTTCGGCGGCATCTACGCGCTCGTCGCTCTCGGCTACACCCTCGTGTACGGCGTCCTCAACCTCATCAACTTCGCTCACTCCGAGGTCTTCATCGTCGGTGCGTACGCGATCGTCTTCACCCTGACGTCGCTCGGCTTCGGGCCCTCAGTCCCCAACCTCGAGTGGTACGCGATCGCAGCGAACCTGTTGCTCGCGGTCATCTTCGGCATGCTCGCCTCAGCCGTGACGGCCTTCATCGTCGAACGCGTGGCCTACAAACCCTTGCGCGCCAAGGGCGCGCCGCGGCTGGTCTTCCTGATCTCCGCCATCGGTATGTCGTTCGTCATCCAGTACCTGATCTTCGTCTGGCGCGGGCCGAACCCTGAGCCCTCGGTGATCATGTTCGAGAACAAGGCGATCTTCGACATCGGCGGGACGCTCATCTACTTCGACTCGATCCTCATCGTCACCGCGGCGATCCTCATGATGATCGTCGTCGACCAGTTCATCCGCCGCACCAAGCTCGGCCGCGGGATCCGCGCCGTCGCCCAGGACCCCGACACGGCCACGCTCATGGGCGTGAACCGCGAGCGGATCATCATCAGCACCTTCGTCATCGGTGGCCTTCTCGCCGGTGTCGCCGCGCTCTTCTACGTCATGAAGGTGCCGTCCGGCGTGCTCTACCTCGGTGGCTTCCTCCTCGGCATCAAGGCATTCACCGCGGCCGTCCTCGGCGGCATCGGCAACGTCCGCGGAGCGCTGCTCGGCGGCCTGCTGCTCGGTCTGATCGGCAACTACGGCCAGATCCTCCTCGGCAGCGCCCAGTGGACCGACGTCGTCTGCTTCGTCGTCCTGATCATCGTCTTGATGGTCCGGCCGGAGGGCATCCTCGGCAGCAATCTCGGAAAGGTGAGGGCATGAGCACCGGAACCCCGATGGGTGGGGCCTCGGAGTCCCAGGCCCGCGCCGACGAGCTGGTGGACGAGACCACCAAGCCGTCTCGGCTGCGTGGTCTCTCCGAATGGTGGAACCACCTCCCCCGCGTCGCTCAGTGGGGCTTCCTGCTGATCGCCGTCGCGGCCGCGTTCGCGCTGCCGCTGGTCAACATCCCGCTGATCACCACCGAGCCCGGCAACAACTGGCCTCTGGCGACCGCCGAGATGGCCCGCTACGCCCTGGTGGCGATCGGCCTCAACGTCGTCGTCGGACAGGCCGGCCTGCTCGACCTCGGCTACGTCGGCTTCTTCGCGGTCGGCGCGTACGTGGCCGCGCTGTGGACGTCGCCGGACTCGACGATGGTCCACATCCCGTACCTGCTCACGCTGCCGCTCGCGGCGATGGTCACGGTGGTCTTCGGCGTGCTCCTCGGCATCCCGACGCTGCGGCTACGAGGGGACTACCTCGCGATCGTGACGCTCGGCTTCGGCGAGATCATCCGCCTCCTGGCGACGATCATCCCCGCGCTGAAGGGTCAGGTCGGCTTCCAGCAGGTCGGCCGGCCGCCGGGCGAGAACGCAGACGGCAACCCGGTCTTCGCCAACAGCGAGGGCGCCCCGTGGTACTGGCTGACGCTCACCGTGATCATCGTCGTGATGATCGCTCTGGGGAACCTCGAGCGCAGCCGGGTCGGCCGCAACTGGATCGCCCTGCGCGAGGACGAGGACGCCGCAGAGATCATGGGCGTCCCGACGTTCCGCTACAAGCTGTGGGCGTTCGGCATCGGTGCCGCGCTCGGCGGGGGTGCTGGTGCGATCGCGGCGGGTCAGATCGGATTCGTCAACAACCAACGGTTCGACGTGCAGATGTCGATCATGTTCCTCGTGGCTGTCGTCCTCGGCGGTCAGGGCAACAAGTTCGGTGCGATCATCGGCGGCGCGCTCGTCGCGTACATCCCGCTGCGGTTCACCGCGATCGCCGAGTACAAGTACCTCATCTTCGGTGCCGTGCTCGTGGTCCTGATGATCTTCCGGCCGCAAGGGCTCTTCGGCAAGCGACCGCACCTGCTCACGTTCGAACGACGTGCGCACAAACGGATCGCCAACCTCGCCGACGCGCCGACGTCCGCCCCCGCTGCGAAGGAGGCCGGCCAGTGACCGACCAGGCCAGTTCCCCGTCGACGCCCAAGCCGGACGCGCCGCCGCCGCTCGACTCCGAGGTGGCGCAGCTCGCCGCCGCGGAGCGCGAGATCGCCGTCGACGTCGGTGACAAGCTCGTCGAGATCCAGGACCTCACGGTCCGCTTCGGCGGCCTCACGGCGCTCGACAGCGTCACGTTCGACATCAAGCGCGGCGAGATCCTCGGGCTCATCGGCCCGAACGGTGCAGGCAAGACGACCTGCTTCAACGCGATGACGGGCGTCTACCGTCCGAGCTCGGGCCAGGTCCTCCTCGAGGGAGAGCCGATCGGCCGCAGCAAGCAGCACAAGATCACCCGCCGCGGCATCGCCCGTACGTTCCAGAACGTCCGGCTCTTCGGCGAGATGACCGCGCTGGAGAACGTCGTCGTCGGCCTCGACGCCCGCCACAAGGTCGGCGTGTGGGGGTCGCTCTTCCGTACCCCGCGGCTCTACCGCGAGGAGAAGAGCGCGATCGACCGTGGTATGGCGCTGCTGGAGTTCGTCGGGATCGCCGACAAGGCGGCGGTCCAGGCCAGCGCGCTCCCGTACGGCTACCAGCGCCGTCTCGAGATCGCCCGTGCCCTCGCGACCGACCCCAAGCTGCTGTGCCTCGACGAGCCCGCCGCCGGCTTCAACCCCGCGGAGAAGGAAGAGCTCATGCAGCTCATCCGGACCATCCGCGCGGACGGCTACACGGTCCTGCTCATCGAGCACGACATGCGGCTCGTGATGGGCGTGACCGACCGGATCGTCGTCCTGGAGTTCGGCAAGAAGATCGCCGACGGGCTCCCCAAGGACATCCGCAACGACCCCACGGTCATCGCCGCCTACCTCGGAGAGGAAGACTGACGTGGCGTTGCTCGAGATCAACGACGTCTCTGTCCACTACGGCCGCATCCAGGCCCTGCACGGCATCTCGTTGACCGTCGACGAGGGCGAGATCGTCACCCTCATCGGGGCCAACGGCGCCGGCAAGACCACGACGATGCGCGCGCTGGCGGGCCTGCTCAACCTGTCGTCGGGCAGCGTGAAGTTCGAGGGCGAGGACATCTCCAAGCTCGCCGGGCACAAGCGCGTCGTCCGCGGCATCTCGCTGACACCGGAGGGCCGGGGCATCTTCCCCGCCATGACCGTCCGCGAGAACCTCGAGATGGGGACGTACGCGCTCAAGAGCCGCGGCTCGGTCGACGAGAGCTTCGACCGGGTGTTCGACCTGTTCCCTCGCCTCAAGGAGCGCGAGTCGCAGGCGGGCGGCACGCTGTCGGGCGGTGAGCAGCAGATGCTGGCCATCGGACGCGCGCTGATGGGCGAGCCGAAGGTGCTCCTGCTCGACGAGCCGTCGATGGGGCTGGCACCGCAGTTCATCCGCCAGATCTTCTCGATCATCTCGCAGGTGAACGATCAGGGCATCACCGTCCTGCTCGTCGAGCAGAACGCCAACCAGGCGCTCAGCCGCGCCGACCGGGCGTACGTCCTCGAGACCGGACGCATCACGCGCTCCGGGACCGGGGCCGAGCTGCTGGCCGATCCCGCGGTCACGGAGGCCTCCCCGGGCTACGCCTCCGCCCCGGTCGACCGAGGCGCGCCGCCCCCCCCCCCCCGGGGGGGGGGCCCGGCTCTCGTCCATACAGGAGGCCGCCCTTCCCCCACGGTTTGCCACGCCAACGCGGGAAAGCCCGGTTGGCGCGGCATGCTTGCCCCGCCAACCGCGGTTTGCCACGCCAGCGTGGCAAACTCCACGCGGCGCGGCAGCGGAGGTGGCGTCAGTCGCGGACGAGGGGCCGCGTGTACGCGGGAGAGATGCCCTTGATCGCGTCGCCCATGCGGTGGACGCGCAACGCGTTGGTGGAGCCGGGGATCCCTGGCGGGCTGCCGGCGACGATCACCACCTCGTCGCCCTCGGAGCACTGCCCGATCTCGAGCAGCGCGCGGTCGACCTGGAGCACCATCATGTCCGTGTGCTCGACCTCGGGGACGAGGAAGGACTGGACTCCCCACGACAGCGCCAGCTGGTTGCGCACGATCGGGTCCGGTGTGAAGGCCAGCACGGGAACGGTCGAGCGGTAGCGCGTCATCCGGCGCGCGCTGTCCCCCGACGTGGTGAACGCGCAGAGGTACTTCGCCCCCACGCTCTGGGCGATCTGCGAGGCGGCGCGACCGATGACGCCACTGCGTGTCTTCGGGTCCCAGTGGTAGGCCGCCATCCGCGGCAGCCCGTGCTCCTCGGTGCTCTCGACGATGCGGGCCATGGTGGAGACGGCCTCCATCGGGAACTCCCCCACGCTCGTCTCGCCGGAGAGCATGACCGCGTCCGCGCCGTCGAGGACGGCGTTGGCGACGTCGGAGGCTTCGGCGCGGGTGGGCCGCGGCGCCGAGATCATCGACTCGAGCATCTGCGTCGCGACGATCACGGGCTTCGCGTTGCGCCGGGCCTTCTCGACGATCAGCTTCTGGACGATCGGCACGTCCTCGAGCGGCAGCTCGACGCCGAGGTCACCGCGCGCCACCATCACGCCGTCGAAGGCATTCATGATGTCGTCGAGGTTCTCGACAGCCTGGGGCTTCTCGATCTTCGCGATCACCGGCCGCCGCACGCCCTCCTCGTCCATGATCGCGTGCACGTCCTCGACGTCCGCACCGCGCCGCACGAAAGACAGGGCGATGAAGTCGACGCCGGTGCGCAGGGCCCACCGCAGGTCGTCGCGGTCCTTCTCCGACAGCGCGGGCACGCTGACGCTGACGCCGGGGAGGTTGATCCCCTTGTTGTTGCTCAGGACGCCTGGGACCTCGCACACCGTGACGACGTCGGTGTCGGTGACGTCGGTCGCACGAAGCCGGACCTTCCCGTCGTCGATGAGGAGGGTGTCGCCGACGTTGACGTCGCCGGCGAGTCCTTCGTACGTCGTCGAGCAGCGCTCGCCGTCACCGGGTACGTCGTCCGTCGTGATCGTGAAGGTGTCCCCGACGGCGAGCGACACAGGCCCCGACGCGAAGCGGCCGAGACGGATCTTGGGGCCCTGGAGGTCGGCCAGCACCGCGATGGGCTCGTCGAGGAGCTTCGCCGCGTGGCGGGTCCACTCGAACGAGCGGTCGTGGGTGGCGTGGTCGCCGTGACTGAGGTTGAGGCGGGCGACGTTCATGCCGGCACGGGCCAGCTCGAGGATCTTGTCCTCAGACCAGACGGCAGGACCGATGGTGCAGACGATCTTTGCTCTACGCACTCGTCAACCCTAGAGCGCCCCGCCTGCCGGGCGCGACCCGACCCGCGAAGTTTGTTGTTTCGTAAGCAGAATTTCTCGAACGGTGGGACGCTCCCCGCCCCGCGTCCGCGTGGTGAACAGCAATGTGCCCCTTTCCGGGGCGGAAAGGGGCACCTTGCTTTCACCCCGCGGGCGGGGTGGAGGTGTTAGACCACCAGCGGGCGTGCGGTCGGCGGGATCGGTGCAGGGAGGTTGGTCGAGCCGTTGAGGTACGCGTCGACGCCCGCGGCGCACGCACGTCCCTCCGCGATCGCCCAGACGATCAGCGACTGCCCACGGCCGGCGTCACCGGCCACGAAGACGCCGTCGACGTCGGTCATGTACGAGGAGTCGCGGGCGACGTTGCCCCGGTCGTCGAGCCCCGCGCCCAGCTGCGCGACGACTCCGTCGGTCTCCGGACCCGTGAAGCCCATGGCCAGGAGCACGAGCTGCGCCGGGATCTCGCGGGCGCTCCCCTCGACCTCCTGGAAGCGGCCGTCGACCATCTCGACCTCGACCACGCGCAGCGCACGGACGTTGCCGTCGTCGTCGCCGAGGAACTCCTGCGTCGAGACCGCGTACACCCGCTCGCCGCCCTCCTCGTGGGCCGAGGCGACGCGGTAGATCATCGGGTACGTCGGCCACGGCTGGTGATCTGGACGCTCCTCGCTCGGACGCGGCATGATCTCCAGCTGCGTGATCGAACGGGCCTGCTGGCGGATCGCCGTACCGAGGCAGTCGGCGCCGGTGTCCCCGCCGCCGATGATGACGACGTCCTTGCCCTCCGCGGTGATCTGGTCGTCGACCGTCTCGCCTCGCGCGACGCGGTTGGCCTGAGGGAGGTACTCCATCGCCTGGTGGATGCCGCCGAGGTCGCGGCCGGTCGTCGGCAGGTCGCGGCGTACGGTCGCGCCGGTCGCGAGGACCACCGCGTCGTAGCGGCTACGCAGCTCCTCGCCGGTCAGGTCGACGCCGACGGCGACACCGGTGCGGAAGATCGTGCCCTCCGCCTCCATCTGCTCGATCCGGCGGTCGAGGACCGACTTCTCCATCTTGAACTCAGGGATGCCGTAACGGAGCAGTCCCCCGGGCGCGTCGTCGCGCTCGTAGACGGCGACGGTGTGCCCCGCACGCGTGAGCTGCTGCGCGACGGCGAGACCGGCCGGCCCCGAGCCGACGACGGCCACGGTCTTGCCGGTCAGCCACTCGGGCGGCTCGGGCGCGACCCGGCCGTCGTCCCAGGCGCGGTCGATGATCGACACCTCGACGTTCTTGATCGTCACCGCTTCGCGGTTGATCCCGACGACGCACGCCGTCTCGCACGGCGCCGGGCAGAGGCGACCGGTGAACTCGGGGAAGTTGTTGGTCGCGTGCAGACGGGAAAGCGCCGCCTCCCAGTCGTCACGCCAGACCAGCTCGTTCCACTCCGGGATGAGGTTGCCGAGCGGGCACCCGTTGTGACAGAACGGGATGCCGCAGTCCATGCACCGACCGGCCTGCTCGGTGATGATCGGCAGCAGCGCGCGCCCCGGCGTGCCCGGATACACCTCGTTCCAGTCGTGGATCCGCTCCTCGACCGGCCGCCGCTGCGCAACCTGGCGCGGTGTCTTCATGAAACCCTTCGGATCAGCCACGGATCGCTGCCTCCATCATCGCTGCGGTGGTCTCGTCCTCGCCGAGACCGGCCTCCTGGGCTGCGGCACGCGCCTGCAGCACCCTGCGGTAGTCGACCGGCATGACCTCGGTGAACCGGGAGAGCGCGGCCGGCCAGTCGGCCAGGAGCTTCTGCGCGACCTCCGAGCCGGTCTCCTCGGCATGCCGGGTGACAAGCGCCTTGAGCTCGTCGGCGTCGCCGACCTCGTGGACCTCGACCATCTCGCGGTTGACGAGGTCGTGGTCAAGGTCGAGCACGTACGCGACGCCCCCGCTCATCCCGGCCGCGACGTTGCGGCCGGTGGCGCCGAGGATCACGACGCGTCCCCCGGTCATGTACTCGAGCGCGTGGTCGCCGACTCCCTCGACGACCGCGGTCGCGCCGGAGTTGCGGACGCAGAAGCGCTCGCCGGCCCGCCCGCGGACGAAGATCTCGCCGCTGGTCGCGCCGTACGCGATGACGTTCCCGGCGATGATCTGGTCCTCGGCCACGAAGCGTGCATCGCGCGCCGGCCGGATCACGAGCCGTCCGCCCGACAGGCCCTTGCCGACGTAGTCGTTGGCGTCGCCCTCAAGACGCAGGGTGATGCCGCGCGGCACGAAGGCACCGAACGACTGTCCTGCCGAGCCCGTGAACGTGATGTCGATCGTGTCGTCGGGCAACCCGGCGCCGCGGTAGCGCTTGGTCACCTCGTGGCCGAGCATCGTGCCGACCGTGCGGTTGACGTTGCGGATCTCCAGCTGCGCGCGCACCGGCTCGCCGCGTTCGAGCGCGTCGGCCGACAACGCGATCAGCTCGTTGTCGAGCGCACGCTCCAGACCGTGCTCCTGCCCCCGGGTGTTGCGGAGCGAGGTGCCTTCCGGAAGCTCGGGCACGTGCAGGATCGGCGTCAGGTCGAGCCCGCTGGCCTTCCAGTGCGCGACCGCCTCGCGGCTGTCGAGCATCTCGGCGTGGCCCACGGCCTCGTCGATCGAGCGGAACCCGAGCGCCGCGAGGTACTCGCGGACCTCCTCGGCGATGTACTCGAAGAAGTTCACGACGAACTCCGGCTTGCCCGAGAACTTCTTGCGCAGCTCCCGGTTCTGCGTGGCCACTCCCACGGGACAGGTGTCGAGGTGGCAGACGCGCATCATGATGCAGCCGGACACCACCAGCGGCGCGGTCGCGAAGCCGAACTCCTCGGCGCCGAGCAGCGCCGCCACGATGACGTCGCGACCGGTCTTGAGCTGGCCGTCGGCCTGGACGACGATGCGGTCGCGCAGGCCGTTGAGCAGCAGGGTCTGCTGCGTCTCGGCCAAGCCGAGCTCCCAGGGACCACCGGCGTGCTTGAGCGACGTCAGCGGCGACGCCCCGGTCCCCCCGTCGTTGCCGGAGATGAGGACGACGTCCGCGTGCGCCTTCGAGACGCCGGCCGCGACCGTACCGACCCCGACCTCCGCGACCAGCTTGACGTGGACCCGCGCGGACGGGTTCGCGTTCTTCAGGTCGTGGATGAGCTGCTTGAGGTCCTCGATCGAGTAGATGTCGTGGTGCGGCGGTGGCGAGATGAGGCCGACGCCCGGCGTGGAGTGCCGCGTCCTGGCGACCCACGGGTAGACCTTCGGACCGGGCAGTTGGCCGCCCTCGCCCGGCTTGGCGCCCTGCGCCATCTTGATCTGGATGTCGTCGGAGTTCGTGAGGTACTCCGACGTGACGCCGAAGCGTCCGGACGCGACCTGCTTGATCGCGCTGCGCCGCTCGGGGTCGTACAGGCGCTCCGGGTCCTCGCCGCCCTCTCCGGTGTTGGACTTGGCGCCGAGACGGTTCATCGCGACGGCGAGCGTCTCGTGCGCCTCCTGGCTGATGGACCCGTACGACATCGCGCCGGTGGAGAAGCGCTTGACGATCTCGGAGACCGGCTCGACCTCGTCGAGCGGCACCGGAGGACGCACGCCCTCGCGGAGCTTGAGGAGCCCGCGCAGCGTCATCAGCCGCTCCGACTGGTCGTCGACACGCTGCGTGTACTGCTTGAACACGTCGTAGCGGCCGGCGCGCGTCGAGTGCTGGAGCCGGAAGACTGTCTCGGGGTCGAAGAGGTGCTCGGCCCCGTCGCGACGCCACTGGTACTCGCCGCCGACGTCGAGCTGACGGCGGGAGGCGGAGATCCCGGAAGTCGGGTACGCCTTCGCGTGGCGCATCCGCACCTCCTCGGCGATGACGTCGAGGTCGACGCCGCCAAGCCGCGACGTGGTCCCGGTGAAGTAGCGGTCGACGAGCTCGCCGGACAGCCCGACGGCCTCGAAGATCTGCGCACCCGTGTACGAGGCGACGGTCGAGACGCCCATCTTGGACATCACCTTGAGGACACCCTTGCCGAGCGCGTACCGCAGGTTCGTGACCGCCTTCTGCGGCGTGACGCCTTCGACGTAGACGCCGCTGCGCACCAGGTCCTCGGCCGTCTCGAGCGCGAGGTACGGGTTGACTGCCGAGGCTCCGTAGCCGAGCAGCAGCGCGACGTGGTGCACCTCGCGGACGTCACCGGCCTCGACGAGCAGCCCCACTCGGGTGCGGGTCTTCTCGCGGACGAGGTGGTGGTGCAGCGCGCCGGTCATCAGCAGCGACGGGATCGGCGCGAGCTCGTGGTTGGAGTGCCGGTCCGAGAGCACGATGATGCGCGCCCCGTCCGCGATCGCGGCCGAGACCTCGGTGCAGAGGTCGTCGAGCCGCTTGCGCAGCGCCTCCGCTCCCCCGGCGACCTCGTACAGGCCCCGGACCACGTACGTCGACAGCCCCGGCATGTTGCCGTGCCGGTTGACGTGGCGGATCTTGGCCAGCTCGTCGTTGGTGATGACGGGGAAGGACATCTGCAGCTGACGGCACGAGGCCGGCGTGGCCTCGAGCAGGTTGCCCTCCGCACCGACGGTGCTCAGCAGCGACGTGACGAGCTCCTCACGGATCGCGTCGAGCGGCGGGTTCGTGACCTGCGCGAACAGCTGGTTGAAGTAGTCGAACAGCAGCCGGGAGCGGTTCGAGAGCACCGCGATCGGGGTGTCGGTGCCCATGGAGCCGATCGGCTCCGCACCCGTACGGGCCATCGGCGCGAGGAGGATGCGCAGGTCCTCCTCGGTGTAGCCGAAGACCTGCTGGCGTCGGGTCACCGACGCGTGCGTGTGGACGACGTGCTCGATGTCGGGCAGGTCGGAGAAGCGGACGAGGCCGGAGTAGAGCCACTCCTCGTACGGGTGCTCGTTCGCGAGCGTGCTCTTGATCTCGTCGTTGGGGACGATGCGGTGCTCGTCGAGGTCGAGCAGGAACATCTGTCCCGGCTCGAGGCGACCCTTGCGCACGATCGTCGCGGGATCCAGGTCGAGGACGCCGGCCTCCGACGCGAGGACGACCAGCCCGTCCTCGGTCTGCCAGAAGCGGCCCGGACGCAGCCCGTTGCGGTCCAGGACCGCCCCGATCTGGGTGCCGTCGGTGAAGACGACGCAGGCCGGGCCGTCCCAGGGCTCCATCATCGTCGAGTGGAACTCGTAGAAGGCCCGCACCTTCGGGTCCATCACCGGGTTGTTCTCCCACGCCTCCGGGATCATCATCATCATGGCGTGGGGAAGGCTGCGGCCGCCGAGGTGCAGCAGCTCGAGCGCCTCGTCGAAGGACGCCGAGTCGGAGTCCTCCGGATCGACGATCGGGAACAGGCGGGTCAGGTCGCCCGGGATGAGGTCGGACTCCAGGAGCGCCTCCCGTGCACGCATCCAGTTGCGGTTGCCGCGGGCCGTGTTGATCTCACCGTTGTGCGCGATGAAGCGGAACGGGTGCGCCAGCGGCCAGCTCGGGAAGGTGTTCGTCGAGAACCGGCTGTGCACCACCGCGAGCGCCGAGGCGATGCGCGGGTCGGTGAGGTCAGCGAAGAAGTTGTCGAGCTGGTCGGTCGTCAGCATCCCCTTGTACGTGAGGGTGCGGGCCGACAGCGACGGGAAGTACACGTCGAGCTCGTGCTCCGCCCGCTTGCGCAGGGCGAACGTGACCCGGTCGAGCGCGATCCCCGTACGCTCACCAGCGGCGTCGGCGACGAAGAGCTGCGCGAACGACGGCATCGCGCCGCGAGCCGTGGCACCCAGGATCGCCGGCTCGACCGGCACGTCCCGCCACCCGAGGACGCGGAGTCCCTCCTCGGCCGCGAGGTCCTCGACCGCGCGGCGCGCCTGCGCCGCAGCCTCCGGCTCCACCGGCAGGAACCCGATGCCGACCGCGTACGCCCCCGGGTCGGGGAGCGTGAAGTCGACGACCTCGCGCAAGAAGGCGTCGGGAACCTGGATGAGGATGCCGGCGCCGTCGCCGGAGTCCACCTCGGCGCCGACGGCGCCGCGGTGGTCGAGGTTGCGCAGGGCGGTCAGGCCCTGCGCGACGATCTCGTGGGTGGCCTGGCCCGTCAGGGTCGCGACGAACGCGACGCCGCAGGCGTCGTGCTCGTCCTCGCCGGAGTACAGGCCCTGTGCTGGGGGAATCCCGCGCATGCCGTTCGTCTCCCGTCGTCATCGCTATGGCGCTGCGGACGGGGGCCTCACGGGGGAATCACGAGAGGTGCCGGGTCCGTCAGCGGGGAACAACCACACCGAAGGGACGACCTTGGCCCTCACATGGTCTGGCTAGGTTACACGATTGTTGCGGGCCACGACTCCCCGGTACATTCCGGCGGCGACGCCGGGACGAGGGCGTCAGACCGCGACGCCGCCGACCAGCGAGCCCACGAGGAACGTCAGGCCTGCCGCGGCGCTGCCGAGGACCAGCTGGCGGAGACCGCCGAACCACCACGGGCGGTCGGTGAGCATCGTGACGAGCGCACCCGTACCGAACAGGGCCAGGAGCGAGACGGCGACCGTCGGGATCATCGACGTCACGCCGAAGATCAGCGGGACCAGCGGGATGAAGGCGCCGACCGCGAACGACAGGAAGGACGAGACGGCGGCGAGCATCGCCGACGGCAGGTCCTCGGTGTCGACGCCGAACTCCTCCCGCGCATGGACGCGGACGGCGTTGTCGGGATCGCTGTGGATCTGCTGGGCGACCTCGCGGGCGACCTCCTCGTCGACCCCCTTGGCGACGAACATCGACGCGAGCTCCGCCTGCTCCTGGGCGTCGTGGCGCAGGATCTCGCGTCGCTCCCGCGTGACCTCGGCACGCGCGAACTCCGTCTGGCTGGCGACGGACGTGTACTCGCCCACCGCCATCGAGAAGGCGCCGGCAGCCAGGCCCGCGACCCCGGCGATGATCACCGGCTTGGGGTCGTCCGTACCGCCCGCCATGCCCATGATGAGCGCGAAGTTTGAGACGAGGCCGTCGGAGGCACCGAAGACGGACGGTCGCAACCACCCGCCGGTGACGTCAGGATGCTCCTGGCCGATGGTCTCCGGATCGGGCAGCGGATGGGGCTCGCCCGGCGACTCCTGGGGCACCTGTGCCTCGGTCATGTCTCGAATCTACGACCGGGAGCCGTCTGCGTCATCCGAGGATCGGCTTGCCTCAGCGGTCGCATCGTCCTCGCCGTCGTCCTCTGCCGCCGCATCCTCGGTGAGGGTGTCCTCGGCCGCAGACGTGTCGGCGTCATCGTCCGCCCCGACCTGGACGACCGTCTCCCGCGCACCGCGGCCGGTCTTGGTGAGCCAGACCAACGCCGCGACGGCGAGGGCGAAGAGCACCAGCGACGTCCACTGGTTGAGCCGCAGTCCGAGGAACTCGTGGGCGGTGTCGATGCGCATGCCCTCGATCCAGAACCGGCCCGCGGTGTACACCGCGACATACAGCGCCACGACTCGGCCGCCGCCGAGCTTGAAGCGCCGGTCGGCCCAGATGAGCACGAAGAACCCGGCCAGGCTCCACAGCGACTCGTACAGGAACGTCGGGTGGAACGTCTCGAACTGCTCGTAACCCTGCGGCCGCCGGGCAGGATCGATCTCCAGGCCCCAGGGCAGGTCCGTCGGGCCGCCGAAGAGCTCCTGGTTGAACCAGTTGCCCCACCGGCCGATCGCCTGACCCAGGAGGATGCCCGGCGCGAGGGCGTCGGCGAACGGGGCGAACTTGATGCCCTGACGCCGGCACCCGATGTACGCGCCGAGCGCACCGAGCCCGATCGCTCCCCAGATCCCCAGGCCGCCCTCCCAGATGTAGAGGGCCTTGATCGGCTCGCGCCCCTCGGCGAAGTAGAGCTCGGGGTTCGTCACGACGTGGTACAGGCGGGCGCCCACGAGCCCGAACGGGATCGCCCACACCGCGACGTCCGCGACGGCACCGGGCTTGCCGCCACGGGCCTGGAACCGCTTGTCACCGACCCAGATGGCGGCGACGACACCGAGGATGATGCACAGCGCGTACGCACGGACGGGGAACGGTCCGAGCTCCCACACCGACTGCGACGGACTCGGGATCGAGGCGAGGTTCACGCGAGGGCTCCCTTGTCGAGGGGTCGGTCGGCCGTACGCGCACGCTCGACGCCTGCGCGCAGGTCCTCCGCCAGGCGGCGTACGTCGGCGACGCCCTTGGCCGTGTCAGAGCCGGCCCCCAGAAGGCGTGCCACCAGGGCGGAGCCGACGATAACGAGGTCGGCGAACTCGCCGACCTCCGCCGCCTGGTCGCCGTTGCTGACTCCGAGGCCGACCCCCACCGGGATGTCCGAGACGGCCCGAACGCGCGAGACCAGGGTCGGAGCGGCGTTGCTGGTCGCCGAGCGCGTGCCCGTGACGCCCATCACCGACGTGGCGTAGAGGAAGCCGCTGGAGGCCTGCGCGGTCATGGCGAGGCGCTCGTCGGTCGACGAAGGCGCCACGAGGAAGACGCGGTCGAGCCCGTGCGCGTCGGAGGCCGACACCCACTCCTCCGCCTCGTCGGGGATCAGGTCAGGGGTGATCAGGCCCGCTCCCCCGGCCGCCGCGAGACGCGACGCGAAGTCCTCGACACCGACCCGCTCGACGGGGTTCCAGTAGGTCATGATCAGCGTCGGCGCCCCGGTCGCGGCGACCGCCTCGACCGTGTCCAGGACGTCGGCGACCTTCGTGCCGCCGGCGAGCGCCGCGTCGGCGGCCCGCTGGATGGTCAGCCCGTCCATGACCGGGTCGGAGTACGGCAGGCCGACCTCGACGATGTCGACACCGCCTTCGACCATCGCGACCATCGCGTCGATGGCGGTCTGCTTGTCGGGGAACCCCGCGGGGAGGTAGCCGACCAGCGCGGGCCGGTTCTCGGCACGTGTACGCGCCAGCAGGTCAGCGAGCGCGCTCATGCGTCGTCCTTGTCGAGAAGGCCGAAGTACTCGGCGGCGGTGTGTACGTCCTTGTCGCCGCGCCCGGAGAGGTTGACCAGGATCGTCGCCGGGCGGCCGAGCTCCTCGGCCAGTCGCGGCGCGAGACGAAGGGCGCCCGCGAGGGCGTGCGCCGACTCGATCGCCGGGATGATGCCCTCGGTCTTGCAGAGCAGGTCGAAGGCCGCCATCGCCTCGTCGTCGGTGACCGGCTCGTACGAGGCACGCCCGGTCTCGGCGAGATAGGCGTGCTCCGGCCCTACCCCTGGGTAGTCGAGGCCGGCAGAGATGGAGTGCGACTCGATCGTCTGGCCGTCCTCGTCCTGCAGCAGGTACGAGCGGGTGCCGTGCAGGACGCCCACGTCTCCGGCGGTGATCGTGGCCGCGTGGCGTCCGGTCTCGAAGCCGTCGCCACCGGCCTCGAATCCGTACAGCCGCACCGCGTCGTCGTGCAGGAAACCGGCGAACAGGCCGATCGCGTTCGAGCCGCCGCCCACGCAGGCCGCGGCCGCGTCGGGGAGCGCACCGGTCAGCTCCAGCGACTGCGCCCGGGCCTCGTCACCGATGCCACGCGTGAGGTCGCGCACGATCTCGGGGAACGGGTGGGCACCCGCGGCGGTCCCGAGCAGGTAGTGGGTGTCGTCGACGGTGCTCACCCAGTCGCGGAGCGCCTCGTTGATGGCGTCCTTGAGCGTGCGGCTCCCCGTCGTCACCGGGATCACGGTCGCCCCGAGCATCTGCATCCGCGCCACGTTGAGGGCCTGACGCTGCGTGTCGACCTCGCCCATGTAGACGACGCACTCGAGGTCGAGGTACGCGCAGGCGGTCGCGGTCGCGACGCCGTGCTGGCCCGCGCCCGTCTCGGCGATCACCCGGTGCTTGCCCATGCGCTTGGTGAGCAGGGCCTGACCGAGGACGTTGCGGACCTTGTGGGCACCGGTGTGGTTGAGGTCCTCACGCTTGAGGAGGAACCGGGCACCGGCACGCTCGGACAGCCGCGTGGCCTCGTACAGCGGGCTCGGGACGTTCGCGTACTCGCGGAGCATCCGGTCGAGCTCGGCGGTGAACGTCGGGTCGACGACCGCCTCCCGCCAGGCGCGCTCGAGCTCGTCGAGAGGCGCGATGAGCGCCTCGGGCATGAAGCGACCGCCGAACCGGCCGAAGTGGCCGTGCTCGTCGGGGAGGCTCGAGGGACGCGGGTCGGCCGAGGCCGAGGTGCTGGTCATGCGTCGATCCTTGCAGGTCGCGTCAACAGGCTTGTCGACGAGGATGGTGCGGACGGCGGGGTGCGACCGCCGTCACCATCGGTGCTGGAGCGCCGGGTGCGATCCGGCGGCCACCAGGTCGGCGACGGTCGAGCGCGGGTTGCCACCCGTCACCAGCGTCTCTCCCACCAGGACGACCTGCGCGCCCGCGCGGGCGTACTCGATGACGTCCTTGGTGTCACGGACGCCGGACTCGGCCACCTTGACGACCGAGTCGGGGATCCGCGGAGAGAGCCGCGCGAACGTGGAGCGGTCCACCTCGAGCGTCTTGAGGTTGCGGGCGTTGACGCCCACGAGGTCGGCGCCGGCGGCGACCGCCCGCTCGACCTCCTCCTCGTCGTGCACCTCCACCAGCGGCGTCAGGCCGATCGAGCGCGCACGCTCGATCAGCGACTCCAACGCGGGCTGGTCGAGCGCCGCGACGATCAGCAGCGCCATGTCGGCGCCGGCCGCGCGGGCCTCCCACAGCTGGTAGGAGGTCGTGATGAAGTCCTTGCGCAGCACCGGGCAGTCGACGCGGGCACGGACGGCCTTCAGGTCGTCGAGGCTGCCGGAGAAGCGCCGACGCTCGGTGAGCACCGAGATCGCCGCGGCGCCGCCCTCCGCGTAGTCGACCGCCAGCGCGGCGGGATCCTTGATGTCGGCCAGGGAACCCTTCGAGGGGCTCGCCCGTTTGACCTCTGCGATGACCGAGACGCCGTCGGCACGGAACGCCGGCATCGGGTCGAGCGCGACGTCCTGACGCTTCGCGCGTTCTTTGAGGTCGTCGAGCGGGACCGCGGCCATGCGGTCCTCGAGGTCCTCGAGCACTCCTTCGAGGATGTCGTCGAGTACGGACATCGCCGACCTGCCTTCCCACCCGTGGACACTGCGTCGCGTCTCGCCTCCGCGCCGCAGCCTGTCCGTCCCAGAGTAGCCAGGCGGGTGTGCGGAGGATCACCGGGCCCTGGTAGCACGTTCGCCCGATGCTCGCACAGGCCGTCCCGGCCGCAGCGGCGGGGCCTTTCGTCCCGCGCCGACCGCTACGGCAGAATTGCGCCACCCAGCCCATGACGAAGGAGCACGATGAGCTATCCCCCTTCCGGCGGTCAGACGCCCCCGGGAAACGAGCCGCCGAGCTACAACCCCCCTCCCGGCGGGTACGGCTCGCCGCCTCCCGGCTACAACCCCCCGCCCGGGGGTGACCCGTACGGCATGCCGCCGCAGAACTCCAACAAGGCGGTCTGGGCGCTTGTCACCGGCCTCCTCGGCCTGCTGTGCTGCGGCGTGATCGGCATCGCCGGCATCATCCTCGGCAAGCAGGCGCAGGCCGAGATCGAGGCGTCGCAGGGGCGCCTCACCGGCGCCGGGATGGCCAAGGCCGGTTTCATCCTCGGCATCGTCTCGGTCGCCCTGACCGTGCTCGGCGTCGTCGTCTACGGCATCCTCTTCGCGACGGGGTCGATCGACGTTCAGGCGTGAGCGGCTCGTCGTGAGCCACTGACACCGAGGGCCGCCCCGGATCCTGGATCCGGGGCGGCCCTCGTCGTATGCGAGACCGGCGTCACGAGCCGAACCATGCGCCCCACGGTGTGTTGCGCGCGACGGTGAAGACGAGCGCGACGCCCAGCACGACGACCCCCACGCGTGAGGTGAGGACGATCATCCGCGCCTCGGGGTTGCGCAGCCGACGCGGGATCCACGCCACCCACGCGACCAGGAGCACGCCGGCCAGCACCACGGCCAGCAGGTTGCTCGACGCCGCCGCCGGGAGATCCAGGTCGGTGAGGGCGTGCGCCGCCCGCAGCCCGCCGCAGCCGGGACAGTCCAGACCGGTGAGGAGAGCGAAGGGGCAGTAGCCGTAGCTCCCCGACACGTGGGGGTCGCGGAAGTGCAGCAGCGCAGCAGCCGCGAGACCGCCGGCGCCCACGGCCAGCGGAGCCCGCAACGCCCGCCAGCTCGACACCGAGCGAGGCGTCGCGTCGGGCGCGGCGGCCGCGCTCACGCCTTCACGACGACCGACGAGACGATCATGTCGTGCCAGGTCTGCTTCTTCGCGTCCCACAACGGCCACAGTACGTCGAGGAAGCACGCACCGGAGAGGACGGCGTACAGCAGGAAGCGGAGCACACCCTTGCCCGCGCCCTGCGACTGGCCCGTGCTCATCTCGATCACCTTGATCCCGAGCAGCTGCTTGCCGAGGCTCTGACCGCGCTGCCCCTGGCGGATGCCCTGGTTCCAGATCTGGAACACCAGACCGACCAGCCAGCCGAGCAGGAGCAGCCCGATACCGAGGGCGAACTGGCCGCCGTTCACGACCTCGCTCGTCGTCTCGTCGAACGAGTTGGTCGTCGTCTCCGTCGCGCCGGCGAGCACGATCGCGCCCACGACGACCGGGACGATCGTCAGCAGCGTCGCGAGGAGGCTGTCGATGAGCAGAGCGCCGACCCGTGACCACCAGCTGGCGTACGGCGCCGGCGGCACGTACTGCGGGACCGGGGCGTACCCGCCGCCACCCCCATACGGGCCGTACTGAGGCGGCTGGCCGTACGGCGGCGGGGGCGGACCCTGCTGGCCGTACCCGGGAGGCGTGCCCTGCGGCGGCCCGTACGGACCCGAGGGCGGTTGCTGCGGGGGGTACGGGGGCTGGTCGGAGGACACGAGCGCTCTCCCTTCGTCGACGGAGTCGCCGGCGTCGCTCAGACGCCGTCGGGGAGCAGTCTCCCGTAGATCAGTGCGCCTTGGCGCCCAGACCCGCCGCGGACATGATCTTGGCGACGACGGCCGAGCCCAGCGTGAGGCCGACGCCGATCCAGAAGAGCACCCAGTTCGGCCCCATGAGCAGCGCCACGCCGCCGATCGTGAAGCCGATCAGACAGATGACGACCGCGGTCCAGGCTGCGGGGGAAGAACCATGCATCGTTCTCAATACCTCTCTACGGAACTGGTGCTCGGAAGCTGCCCCAAGCCTAGACGGTCGGGTCCTCGCCGCGGTCGAGTGCCTTCCACGGGTCGTCGTCGGCGCTCTCCGTACGCTGCTGCGCGACCGACTCGTAGCGGCGCCCCATCGACGGCCACGCGCGACCCCAACGGACCACGGCGGCACCAGCGACCGCGCTCATGAGCAGGGACGCCAGGCTCGCCCACCGCCAGGCAGTCGTCGCCGCGTCGTCGGCGAGGCGGCTCTGCAGCGCGGCGTCTCCCGCCATCGCGGGAGACTCGGCGAGCGAGGTGACGAGGGCGTCGTGGACGGCGTCCCCGCCGAGCGTCACGGCCACCGCCCCGGCCAGGGAGGCGAGCGTGACGACCAGGCCGACGGCCGTGCGCACCCGGCCCGCGGACGCCAGGACGGCGACGGTGCCTGCGAGGGCCACCAGCGCGAGACCGCCCACGACCGGCAGCGCCTCGTTGCCGGTGACGCTCACCACGTCGCGCGCCAACCCCTCGGTCTCGACCGTGACGCGCGACCAAGGCTGCGAGGCGGAGAAGAACGCCGCGGCCCCGCCGACGACACCGAGCAGGACGGTGGGACCGTACCCGCGCGCGCTCACGCCTGCTCCTCCAGGAGCACGTCGTCGTCGAAGCAGGTCGTGGCGCCGGTGTGGCAGGCCGGCCCCGTCTGGGAGACCTTCACCAGCAGGGTGTCGCCGTCGCAGTCGAGGCGGACCTCGCGGACGTGCTGGACGTTGCCGGAGGTCGCCCCCTTGACCCAGTACTCCTGCCGGCTGCGGCTCCAGAAGGTCGAGCGGCCGGTGGTCAGGGTGCGGCGCAGCGCCTCGTCGTCCATCCAGCCGACCATGAGCACCGCATGGGTGTCGGCCTCCTGGACGACGGCGGGCACGAGGCCGTCGGCGTCGAGCTTGAGCCGGGCGGCGATCGCGGGGTCGAGGCGAGCGGAGTCAGTCACGGAGCCCATTGTCCCAGGCAGGTCCAGCCTGAGCGTCGTCGATGCCCTCGCCCGACGGTGCGGCATCGATACCGAGGTGGGCCTGTGCCACCCAGGAGGCGTGCAGACGGGCGTACGCCCCGCCCTGAGCCACGAGGGCCTCGTGCGGCCCGTCCTCGACCAGGACGCCCGCGTCGAAGACGAGGACGCGGTCGGCAGCCTCGGCCGTGGAGAGACGGTGCGCGACGACGACCGAGGTACGCCCGGCGAGCAGCCGCTCCAGCGCACGCGACGCGCGCATCTCGGTCTGGGGATCGACGGCGCTGGTCGCCTCGTCGAGCACGAGGAGGTCGGGGTCGGCCAGGTACGCGCGGACGAGGGCGACGAGCTGGCGCTCCCCCGCGGACAGCGACTCGCCGCGCTGCCCGACCTGCGTCTCGAGGCCGTCGGGCAGCGACGCGAACCAGTCGTCGATCCCCAGGTCGGCGAACGCCTCGCGCATCCGCTCCGGGGTGGCGTCGAGGTCGCCGTAGCGCAGGTTCTCGGCCAGCGTCGCGTCGAACAGGAAGCCCTCCTGCGGCACCATGACGACGCGCGAGCGCAACGTGGCGAACCCGATCGTCCGCAGGTCGACACCGTCAAGCGTCACGGTGCCGGCCGTCGGGTCGGAGAGTCGGGTCAGGAGCTTCGCGAAGGTGCTCTTGCCCGAGCCGGTCTCCCCCACCACCGCTACCCGCTGGCGCGCCGGGATGGTGACGTCGACGTCGTGGAGCACGTCCGGCCCGCCGGGGTAGGCGAAGCGGACGTGGTCGAACCCGACCTCCAGCGCCCCCGGAGGGAGCATGACGTGCTCGCCGGGGTCACGAACGTCGGCAGGGGTGTCGAGGATCTCGATCACCCGCCGCCACGAGGAGATCGCGTTCTGGGCCTCGGTGATGACCTGGGTCGCCGTCTGGACCGGTCCGATGAACAGCGACACCAGGAACGCGAAGGCGATGACGCCGCCCAGCGTGAGGTCTCCGGCAACGCCGAGCATCACTCCAACGACCACGACGGCCGCGTTGGCGAGACCACCCGCGACACCAGCCGAGGCGAACGTGCCCGCCACCAGACGCTGGGCGCGGATGTTGGCCCGGAGGTTGACGCCGATCGCCTCGTCGATCCGGCGCTGCGTCCGGCGCTCCACCGCGTACGAGCGGACCACCGACGCGCCGACGACGGGCTCGGCGATCACCGCCAGCATCGTGCCGACGGTCGCTCGCGCATGGTCGTACGCACGTGCCATGCGGCCCTGCAGCGCCACGAGCGTGACGACGAGCGGGACGAAGCACGCCCACACCACGAGCGTCAGCTGCCAGCTGTAGAACGCCATGATCACGGTCGCGACGGCCACCTGACCGAGGCTGGTGACGATCATGATCCCGTTGAACTGAAGGAAGAGCGAGACCTGGTCGATGTCGGAGGTCACCCGCGACACGAGCGCACCGCGCCGCTCGCGGTCCTGGGTGAGCACGGAGAGGTCGTGGACGTGCCGGAAGGCCTTCACCCGCAGGTCGGTGAGCCCGCGCTCGCTGGCGACGAAGAGGCGGACCTTCATCGCCCAGGCGCACAGCGCGGTCAGGACGACGATGCCGGCGGCCACCGCGCTCCACCGCAGGACGACGCCTTCGTCGGGGCCGCCCTCGGCACCGAGGCCGCGGTCGATCGCGACCTGCACGACGACGGGGACGACCGCACCTCCGACCGTGCTCAGCGCCGCGAGCAGGAGGGTGAACGGCAGGCCCTGGGCGAGCGAGGGCGTGAGGGCGAAGCCGCGGCGGACGACCCCGAAGCCGCGGACGCGCGGCGCGTCCGGGCCACCTACGGCACTGCCCACGGGACTCGTCTGCGTGCTCACGAGGCCTCCCGGGTGGTGTCGTAGGCCTGGACGATGTCGGCGTACTCGGGCGAGCGCGCGACCAGCTCTGCGTGCGTGCCACGGTCGACCACGCGGCCGTCGCGGAGGAACAAGACCTCGTCGGCGAGCGCGATGGTGGCCTTGCGGTAGGCGACGACGAAGACCGTCGGCCCGCTGCCGGAGGCGGTCGAGCGTGCCAGCGCCGACAGGATCCGCTGCTCGACGTCGGGGTCGAGAGCACTCGTCGCGTCGTCGAGGATGAGCAGGCGCGGGTCACGGACCAGCGCCCGGGCGAGCGCCAGGCGCTGCCTCTGCCCGCCCGACAGCGTCGTGCCCCGCTCCCCCAGCCGCGTGTCGAGGCCGTCGGGCAGCGCGTCGACGAACTCGGCGGCCTGCGTCAGCGCGAGCACCTCGCGCACGCGGTCGTCGTCCACGTCGGCACCGAGCGTGATGTTGTCCCGGACGGTGTCGTCGAAAATGAAGGTGTGCTGCGGGACGAGCGCGACCGCCTCGGCGAGCGCGTCGTGCGACAGCGAAGCGATGTCGGCCCCGTCGAGCAGGATCCGCCCGTCGTCGGGATCGACGAGCCGGTCGAGGAGCGACGCGAGGGTGCTCTTGCCCGAGCCCGTGAGGCCGACGACCGCCGTCACGGTGCCCGGATCCAGCGTGAGGTCGAGGGAGTCCAGGACGGGGCGCCGCGCGTCGTACCCGTACGTGACGCCCTTGACCTCGACGCGCAGCGGTCCGTCACCCGGCAGCGACCCGTCGCCGTACGGCATGTCGCCGGTCGCGCGCAGCACGGCCTGGATCCGCTCCCACCCGACCACGGTCCGCGGCAGCTCGCCGAGCACCCAGCCGAACGCGCGCACCGGGAACCCGACCACCGTGAAGAGGTAGGCGACCTGGACGACGGCGCCCGCGGCGATGTCACCGGCGAGCACGCGCTCGACCCCGAGGACGACCACGAGGAGGACGCCGAGGTTGGGCAGCATCTCGATCAGCGGGTCGAACACCGACCGGATCCGGCCAGCCGCGACGTTCGCGTCGCGCAGCTCCTCGGCGGACGCGGCGAAGCGCGCCGTCTCCTCGGTCTCGCGGCCCAGGGTCTTGACCACGAGCGCGCCGTCGAACGACTCGTGCGCGACCGCGCTCACGTGGCCGCGCAGCTCCTGGGCGCGGGTGACGCGCGGCGAGAGCAGCCGCTGGTAGCCCACGTTGATCGCGAAGAGCAGGGGGAAGACCACCAGGCCGACGAGCGTGAGCACGACGTCGGCCGTGAGCATCGCGATGACGGCGGTCACGAGCATCGCGATGACGCCGACGGCCATCGGCAGCGGCATCATCACCGCCCAGGTGGCCTCGACGTCGGCGTTGGCGTTGGAGAGCAGCTGACCGGTGGGGTGCCGGGAGTGCCAGGACATCGGGAGGGCGAGGTAGCGCCGGGTGACTCGGCGTCGGTACGACGCCATCAGCCGGTAGTAGACGATGCCGCCGATCAGCCGGCGCATGATCACACCCCAGGCGCGCAGCAGCGCGACCGAGAGGAAGAGCAGCGACGCGGCCACCGCCGCCCCGGTCACGATCTCGCCGTCGCGGAACGACGGCGTGATGACGTGGTCCGTTGCCCAGCCCAGCACCCACGCGTCGGCGACGGTCATCGCACCGTAGACGAGCGACCCGACGACGGCGAGGGTGAAGCGCCGCTTCTCCTCGGCGACACCCTTGGCGACCACACCGAACCCGCGGCGGGTCACGCTGCGGGCCGGGCGTACGCCGGAGAGAGTGGACGTCGAGCGGCGCGAGGTCACCGTACGACGTGCCCGGCGGCGCGGAGTGCGTCCTTGACCTGACCGATCGTGAGGACACCGAAGTGGAAGACGCTGGCCGCGAGCAGTGCGTCGGCACCGGCGTCGACGGCCTCGCAGAAGTGGGCGGGCGTGCCTGCTCCACCGCTGGCGATCAGCGGCACGTGCGTGACGGCGCGGGCCGCACGGATCATCTCGAGGTCGAACCCGTCACGTGTGCCGTCGGCGTCCATCGAGTTGAGCAGGACCTCCCCGATGCCGAGCTCGGTGGCGGTGCGCACCCACGCGATCGCGTCGCGACCGGCCGAGGTCCGCCCTCCGTGGGTCGTCACCTCGAAGCCGGACGGCTGGTCGGCGGCGCGCCGCGCATCGACGCTCAGGACGAGGACCTGGTTGCCGAACCGCTGCGCGATCTCGGCGATCAGCTCGGGACGCTGGAGCGCGGCGGTGTTGACGCCGACCTTGTCGGCGCCGGCGCGCAGCAGACGGTCGACGTCGTCGACGGACCGCACGCCGCCTCCGACCGTGAGCGGGATGAACACCTGCTCGGCCGTCTCCGACACGACCTCGAACGTCGTCGCGCGCGCGTCGGAGGAGGCGGTGATGTCGAGGAAGGTCAGTTCGTCGGCACCCTCGACGTCGTAGACGCGGGCCATCTCCACCGGGTCCCCGGCATCACGGAGGTCGACGAAGTTGACGCCCTTCACGACGCGACCGGCGTCGACGTCCAGGCACGGGATGACGCGGACGGCCAGGCTCACGAGGCCGAGCCCTCGGTGCGCTCGCCGATCTGGGCGACTGCCGCGAGGGCGTCGGGGAGCGTGAAGTTGCCGGCGTAGAGCGCCGTGCCGATGATCGCGCCCTCCACCCCCTCGTCCACGAGCCCTGCGATCGCGCGCAGGTCGTCGAGCGTGGTCACGCCGCCGGAGGCGACCACAGGACGGTCGGTCGCGGCGCAGACGTCGCGCAGGAGCTGGAGGTTGGGGCCCTGGAGCATCCCGTCCTTGTTGACGTCGGTGACGACGTAGCGGGCGCAGCCCTCGGCGTCGAGCCGGGCCAGCACCTCGTACAGGTCGCCACCCTCGCGGGTCCACCCGCGCGCGGCGAGCGTACGGCCGCGGACGTCGAGGCCGACGGCCACCCGGTCCCCGTACGTGGCGATCGCCTTCGCGCACCAGTCAGGGTCCTCGAGGGCGGCGGTGCCGATGTTGACGCGCCGGCAGCCCGTCGCCATCGCGCGCTCGAGCGAGGCGTCGTCGCGGATGCCACCAGACATCTCGACCGCCATGTCGACGGAGGCGACGATCTCGGCGAGCAGCTCGGCGTTGGAGCCGCGTCCGAAGGCGGCGTCAAGGTCGACGAGATGCAGCCACTGCGAGCCGCCGTCCTGCCAGCGCCGTGCTGCGGCGAGGGGGTCACCGAAGGTCTTCTCGGAGCCGGCCACCCCCTGGACGAGCTGGACGGCCTGTCCTTCGATGATGTCGACGGCGGGGAGGAGCTCGAGCGTGGTCACGTCCTCGATCGTACTGACCGTCGCCGACAGGACTCCTCGCGCCCAGGACGCGGACGCCGCGGCGTCACGCCACCGAGACGGGGTGCCGGACGACCGCCCAGAACAGGTAGCCGTTGTCGTTGAAGGGCACGGTGTCGGGCTGCGTCTGTCCGGTGCTGTCGGTGGCGCGGGCGAGGAGCACGTGCGAGCCGGTGGTGCGCGGCCGCCACGGGTACGCCCACTGGGCCCAGCCGCCGCCGTGCCCGCGGCGCGTCAGCCGCGCGTCGCCCCACGACGCTCCGCCGTCGGTGCTGACCTCGACACGCGTGACGCGGCCCGCGCCCGACCAGGCGCGCCCGGTCAGGACCGTACGGCGACCGGCGGGCAGCACCGCGTCGCGGGCGAGCTCGAAGGCCGACTTCACCGGCATCACCGTCAGCGGCGGCGCGTCGCTCGGGTAGGCGCCTCCGGTCATCCGGTACCACTTGGTGTTCCAGGGCGACGTCAGCGACGCACGCGACACCTCCAGCTCGCCGAGCCACTTGATGTTGGCGATCCCGACCCAGCCGGGCAGCAGCAGCCTTACGGGGAAGCCGTGGTCGGGCAGCAGCGGACGGCCGTTCATCGCGTAGACCAGCAGGGCGTCGTCGAGCGCCTTCGCCACCGGGAAGGGCCGACGGACGCGGCCGTAGTCGACTCCCCCGCTCACGAACGGGTCGTCCAGCCCCGAGGCCTGGACGTCCACCGCGTCGCGGCGCACCCCGAGGGCCCTCAGCACGGTGCCGAGCGGGACGCCCGTCCACCGCACCGTGCCGACGGCTCCGAGCCCCCATGCCGTCCCGCTCGCAGGGGTGCCCTGCTGGCTGGCGAAGAAGCTGCGCCCGTTGCCCGTGCACTCGAGCAGGCTCGTCACCGTGCGAGAGGGAAGGCGCAGCAGGTCGCGGTAGGACAGGACGTGAGCGCGCTCCGGCGAACGAGGGTCGGCCAGCCCGTCGCCATGGATGCGCAGCGCGTACGACGACGCGTCGATCGTGGGCGTCCGCGTGTGGTTGCGCACGAACAACCGCTCGGCAGACGTGAGGTACTGGCGAGGGTCGACCGCGTCCCACCGCATCTCGGCGTTCGTCCCGTACGTGACGAACCACTCCGGCGGGAGCGGCTTGAGGATCGGACCGGTCGGCGTCGTCAGCACGGAGGGCGCCGCCAGCGCCTGCCCGGCGCCGAGCGTGCCGGCAGCGACGAGGGTGGCGGCAGCACCGGCACCGAGGCGGAGGACGTCGCGCCGCGCGAGGGCGGGCGTGGGCGCAGGATCGGGCGACATGCCCGCGAGGCTAGGCCCGCCCGGACCGTACGGTCAGGGTTTCGTGCGGCCTGAACGCAACCCGCGCCCCCGCGCCGCTCAGGAGAGCGACGTCACCCAGTTGCGCAGCAGCGCAGCACCCGCGTCGCCGGACTTCTCCGGGTGGAACTGCGTCGCCGACAGCGGGCCGTTCTCGGCTGCCGCCACGAAGCGGTCGCCCCCGTACGAGGTCCACGTCACGCGTGCCGGCATCGACGGGTGCGTGTCGTCGAGCTCCCAGTGCCGGACGCCGTAGGAGTGCACGAAGTAGAACCGCTCGTCCTCGATCCCGTCGAAGAGCGTCGAACCGGTCGGGACCTCGACGGTGTTCCAGCCCATGTGGGGCACGATGTCGGCCTCGATGCGCTCGACGGTCCCCGGCCACTCGCCGCAGCCGTCCGTCGTCACGCCGTGCTCGATCCCGGTCTCGAAGAGGATCTGCATGCCCACGCAGATCCCGAGCACCGGGCGGCCGCCGGCCAGACGCCGTCCGATCACCCGGTCGCCGCGGACCGCGCGCAGTCCCTGCATGCACGCGGCGAACGCGCCGACCCCAGGGACGACGAGGCCCTTGGCCTCCAGCGCCGTGTCGAAGTCCGCGGTCAGCGTGACGTCGGCGCCCGCCCGCTCCATCGCCCGTACGGCAGAACGCAGGTTGCCCGACCCATAGTCGAGCACGACGACGTCCGCGCCCACCTAGAGCGCCCCCTTCGTGCTGGGGACGCCGGTCTCGCGGGGATCGCGCTCGACGGCCTGGCGCAGCGCGCGTGCCACGGCCTTGTACTGAGCCTCGGCGATGTGGTGCGGGTCGCGACCGGCGACCAGACGCACGTGCATCGTGAGCCCGGCGTGGTGCGCGAGCGACTCGAGGACGTGCTGGGTCAGCGATCCGCTGTACTGGCCGCCGATGACGACCGTGACCTGCGAGTCCGGCTCGCCCGAGTGCACGAAGTAGGGCCGGCCGGACACGTCGACGACGGCCTGCGCGAGCGCCTCGTCGAGCGGGACGAGCGCGTCGCCGTAGCGTCGGATGCCCGCCTTGTCGCCCAGCGCCGCCTTGATCGCCTCACCGATGCAGATCGCGGTGTCCTCGACCGTGTGGTGGGCGTCGATGTGGAGGTCTCCCTCCGAGCGGACCGTGAGGTCGATCAGCGAGTGCCGCGACAGCGCCGTCAGCATGTGGTCGTAGAACCCGACCCCCGTCGCGATGTCGTGGGTCCCGGTCCCGTCGAGGTCGACCTCGACCACCACGTGGGACTCGGACGTCTTGCGCTCGACGCGGGCCCGTCGAGGGCCGGTGGTCTCGATCGTGGTGGTCATGCGTTCTCCTCGCGGGGTGCGGGGGTGGCCAGGGTGGCGGTCAGGGCGGTGCGGAAGGCGGCCATCTCCTCGGGCGTCCCGATGCTGACGCGCAGCCAGCCGTCGGGGCCGGTCTCCCGGATCAGGACACCGCGGTCGAGCAGGCCTTGCCACACGGCGTGGCGGTCGGCAAAGGTGCCGAAGAGGATGAAGTTGGCGTCCGAGTCGACGACGTCATGGCCTTGCGCGCGCAGCCAGGCCGCGGTCTCGTCGCGCGTCGCGCGGAGCTCGGCGACCCGGGCAAGCATCTCGTCGGCGTGGCGCAGGGCCGCCAGTGCGACGGTCTGGGTGACCGTCGAGAGGTGGTACGGCAAGCGCACGATGCGCAGCGCGTCGACGACCGCCGGGTCCGCTGCCAGGTAGCCGAGGCGCCCTCCGGCGAAGGCGAACGCCTTGCTCATGGTGCGCGTGACGACCAGCCGCGGGTAGTCGGCCAGCACCGACAGCGCCGTCGGCGTGTCCGGCCGCCGGAACTCCGCGTACGCCTCGTCGAGGACCACGATGCCGGGCGCCGCGTCGCAGACGGCGCGGACCGCCTCGAGCGTCAGCGACTCCCCCGTCGGGTTGTTGGGCGAGGCGAGCAGCACCACGTCCGGCTGCTCCTCGGCGATCAGCGCCAGCGCGGCCTCGACATCGAAGGTGAAGTCCTCCGCGCGGCGCCCGACGACCCACCGGGTGTGGGTGTTGCGGGCGTACTCGGGATACATCGAGTACGTCGGCGTGAACGACGCAGCCGTACGACCGGGGCCCCCGAAGGCCTGCAGGATCTGCTGCATGATCTCGTTCGACCCGTTCGCGGCCCAGACCGAGCCTGCGTTCAGGCCGTGCCCGAGGTATTCCGCGAGCGCCTCGCGCAGCGCCCACGCCTCCCGGTCGGGGTAGCGGTTGAGCTCGGTCGCTGCCGTACGCAGCGACTCCGCGATCTCGTCGGCGGTGGCCTTGGACGGGCCGTACGGGTTCTCGTTGACGTTCAGCTGGACCGGCACGTCCAGCTGAGGCGCGCCGTACGGCTCGTACGGGCGCAGGTCGTCGCGGATCGGCACCCAGTCGGGGACGCTCACGAGGCGCTCCCCTCGGGTGCGTCGAGGCGCACCGTCACGGCCGCGCCGTGCGAGGGAAGGTCCTCCGCCTCGGCGAGGACGACGACCTGGGGCCCGATCTGACGCAGCGCGCGCTCGTCGTACGAGACGACCTGCATGCTCTTGCAGAAGGAGCGCACCGACAGCCCCGACGAGTGGCACGCGCAGCCCGCGGTGGGGAGCACGTGGTTCGAGCCGGCGGCGTAGTCGCCGAGCGAGACAGGCGACCAGCCACCGACGAACACCGCACCGGCGTTCGTCACAGCCCCGGCCACCGTCGCGGCGTCCGCGGTCTGGATCTCGAGGTGCTCGGCCGCGTAGGCGTTGACGACGTCGAGCCCCTGCGCGACGTCACGCACCAGCACGGTCGCCGACTGCGGCGACGTCAGTGCGGTCTCGATGCGCTCGGCGTGCTTGGCCGCCGGGACCTGGCGGGCGAGCTCGGTGTCGACGGCGTCGGCGAGCGTGGCGCTCGGCGTCACCAGCACCGCGGCGGCGAGCGGGTCGTGCTCGGCCTGGCTGATGAGGTCGGCGGCGACGAACGCCGGGTCGGCGGTGTCGTCGGCGAGGATCGCGATCTCGGTCGGGCCCGCCTCGGAGTCGATGCCGGTCACGCTCTGGACGATCCGCTTGGCCGCGACCACGTAGATGTTGCCGGGTCCGGTGACCAGGTCGACCGGCTCGCACGGGCCTGCGCCGTAGGCGAACATCGCGATGGCCTGGGCGCCGCCCACCGCGTACACCTCCTCGACGCCGAGCAGCGCGCACGCCGCCAGCACCGTCGGGTGCGGGGCACCGCCGAACTCCTGCTGCGGTGGGGTCGCGAGCGCCAGCGACGCCACCCCGGCGACCTGGGCGGGGACGACGTTCATGATGACGCTGGAGACCAGCGGCGCCAGGCCGCCCGGCACGTAGAGCCCAACCCGGCCGACGGGGACGATGCGACGCTCCACCCGCGCCCCGGGAGCGACCTCGGTCACGACGTCGGACTCGAGCTCGGCCTCGCAGGTGGCGCGCAGCCGGGAGATCGACTCCTCCAGCGCCGCGCGGACGTCCGGCGCGAGAGCCTCGAGCGCCGCGCGCGTCTCGGCGGGGTCGACCGCGAGGGTCTCGCGGCGTACGTGGTCGAACCGCTCCGTCGCATCCAGGACTGCCTCGACGCCCCGGTGTCGTACGTCGTCGACGATCGGCCGGACGACGGCGACGGCCGCCTCGACGTCGAACGGCGCGCGCGGGAGCATCGCGCGGTACTGCGCGGCGGTCGTGCCCGCAGGGGTGTCCCGCAGGTCGGTGCGACGGATCATGACTCAAGTCTACGGACGGTACGCGGGGCGACACCCACCACGGCAGCCGTTGATACGGCGCTCCTGACCGCCCGGCGTGGTTAGGCTGGCGAGGTGGCCCGCTCGATCCCGCTCTTTCCGCTCGGGAGCGTCGTCCTTCCCGGACAGACGCTGTCGCTGCACGTCTTCGAGGACCGCTACCGCGACCTCGTCGCCTACCTGCTGACGCTGCCCGAGGCCGAGCGGCGCTTCGGCATCGTGTCGATCCGCGAGGGGTACGAGGTCGGCGAGAGCGGCGTCCAGTCGATCCACCGGGTCGGTGTCGAGGTCGTCCTCACCGACGTGACCGGCTACGACGACGGCCGGTACGACCTCACCGTGGACGCGCTGGGGCGGATCCGCCTCGACGCCGGGGTCACCGGCGAGAGCTTCATGTGGGGCCACGTCGAGGACCTCGACGAGCCCGTCGGCGAGGGCGTGGACCAGGCCGCCGACCGCGCCCACGCGGTCTTCGACGCCTACCGCACCGAGCTCAACCGCTTCCGGCTCGACGCCCAGGTCGAGGAGCTCCCGGGCGACCCGGTCGACCTCTCGTACCTGCTGGCCTCCAGCGCCGTCCTCACGCTCCCCGACCGCCAGGAGCTCCTCGAGGCCGACGACGCCGCCGAGCGCCTGCGCTACTACCACCACCTGATGCTGACCGAGATCGCCGCGATGCGCGCGGTCCCCAGCCTCCCCGCCGTCGACGTCGCCCGGACGTCCTGGTCCCCCAACTGATCTCGGAGACCCATGGCAAAGAAGCAGTCCACCGGCACGCCCGCGACCCGCGTGCTGGAGAAGTCCGGCGTGCCCTGGACGGCGCACCCGTACGCGCACGACCCCCGCGCCACCTCGTACGGCCTCGAGGCGGCCGAGGCGCTCGGCGTGCCGGTCGCGCAGGTGTTCAAGACGCTGCTCGCCGACTGCGACGGGACGCTCGTCGTCGGTGTGGTCCCCGTCGACGCCCAGCTGGACCTCAAGGGTCTCGCCAAGGCGGTCGGCGCGAAGAAGGCCGCGATGGCCGACCCGGCGCTGGCCGAGCGGGTGACCGGCTACGTCGTCGGAGGGATCTCGCCGCTCGGCCAGAAGCGGGCGCTGCGGACCGTGGTGGACGCGAGCGCCGAGGAGTGGGACGTCGTGTACGTCTCAGGTGGGCGGCGCGGGTACGACGTCGGCCTCGCACCTGCGGACCTCGTCGCACTCACCCGCGCCGCCCTCGCCCCGATCGCCCGCCGCTAGGCGTCAGCCGGGCTCGACCACCCCGGACGGCTTGGCCGGATCCCAACGCAGCAGCGCTCCGATCCCGTCGGTGAGGATCTCGTCGTCGTGGTAGACGATCGTGATCCCCGCGTCCTGGACGGCGGCGGCCGTGCCGAGCGCGAGATCGGCGCGGCGCGCCCGCGCATCGCCGGAGGACAGCTGACGGATCTCGTCGCGGTGCATCGACAGCTCGAGCGGCTTGTCTCCCACCCAGACCTTCGTGTCGGCCAGCGTGCTCACCGGGCCCGCGACCGGATCGGAGATCAGCAGCTCCTCGACCTGGGCCTTGCGCAGCGCGTCGAGCACGCGGTTGAGACCGGTGACGGCCATCGCGTTGCGTCCCAGCTCCTGGCGGAAGCGGCCGATCACGGCCTCGCGCCGGCGGATCCGGAACGCCTCCAGCGCCTCGTCGACGCGCGCCTCGAACGCGCTGTGGACCTCGTTGTTGCGCGACCCGCCGGGAACGTGCTCGGTGATCTCGCGGGCGGCCGCGCCGAGCGCCGCCTGCACCAGCGCCACCGCCCGTACGTCACCCGTCACCACGAGCAGGTCCGGGCGACGCTCCGTCACGATCCGGTCGAGGTCGGCAGCCACCGTCTCGGCGTTGCGCTCCCAGGAGTCCTCGACCCTGCTCTCGATCCGCTTGTGGGACAGCCCTCCGCCCCGGATCTTGTTCAGGACGTCGTGGCTGCCGTCCACGCGCTCGCGGTGCGGCTCACCGCCGACGGCTCCCGACGTCGAGTCGTAGAGCGTGACGTCGGCGCCCGTACGGTCGATCTCCGCGAGCAGGTAGCGGACGGTGTCGTCGGCCTCGCGGGCCAGGGCGAACACGTCCGGACCCATCGAGAGCACGGCCTCGTCCTTGCGCGGCGGGAACAGCAGCAGGCGGTCCATCAGGACCCCGCTCTCCCCCGCGACGATCAGGCGCCCGTGCGGCCCGGCACCGCGCGTCGGCTGCAGCGCCTGCTCCTCGAGGACGCCCGCCATCTCCTTCGTGATGCCCGCACCGTCCAGCGACTTGCGAAGCTCCGACCATCGCGCAGCGACGGTCCTGTCGCCGCTCTCGGTGTCCCGGCTGGCATCCATCACCACCGTCGCCAGCATCTCGTCGGACGGAAGCTGTTCGGTCAGCCACTGAAAGTGCATCCGCGCCCCTCTCTGCGTGCGTTCCCGGCTCCTGCCGAGGCGATGCCGCGAGGCGGCCGCCGTCGTACGAGGTCACCGGCCTGCCTCCACCCTGCCCCAGGCGGGCGCGGCGGACAACCGCGATGCACTCAGGCGTGCTCGACGGCGCGGAGCTCCTCGGCCGGCTCGCGCGGAAGCGTCAGCCACGCGACCAGGATCAGCGCCAGCAGCGCCGCCACGGGCCAGACGAGCAAGATGCCGTACGCATCGATCTCGAGGCGAGCGGAGACCTCGGCACCGGCCGGTCGCGAGCCGACCTCGGGGGTGGGCGGCCCGAGCAGCACGCCGACGCCCCAGGCGACGAACGCCGCCGCGGCCGCGCCGAGGGCCGTACGGACGATGACGAGGGTGCCACCCTCCCGCCCCCAGCGCCAGGTGGCGAACGCCGACCACAGCGCGGCCGCGAGCGCGCTCACCCACACGTACGTGAGGAGCACGCCGAACGCGGCGGAGGCCGCCACCTCGTCCGCGCTGAGCCCGGAGCGGTCGTCGACCCGGACGACCGTGTACCGCAGCGGCTCGGCGAGCCAGGCCCACGCGACCCCCGCGAGCACGCCTGCCACGAGGAACCCGACGACCGTCGCCACCGTCCCCGGAGGTCGGGGGTCCGTGGTGGTCACGAGGCGAGGCACCCGGGCCCGAGGAGGGCCTTGAGGTCGGCGATGAGCGAGGACGACGGGTTCACCCGCAGCCGTGCGTCCAGCCGCATGAGCTTGGTGCTGCGGCTGCCGACGAGACGCAGGTGCACCTCGGTCGCACCCGGGTGGCTCGACAGGACCTCGCGCAGCGAGTCGAGCGTCGGCGGCGTACAGCGTGCCGTCGGCAGCGTGAGCACCACGGGACCGTCGTCACCGACACTGAGGTCGGCCGCGCTCAGCTCGGTGGCCGAGATCTCGGGGGTGTCCTCCTTGCGCTTGAGGCGCCCCTTGACCACCACCACCGCATCCTCGACGAGGAGGTGGCCCGACAAGGTGTAGACCGACGGGAAGAGCATGACGTTGACGGCACCCTCGAGGTCCTCGACGGTGACGATCGCCCAGGGGTCGCCCTTCTTGGTGAGCTTGCGCTGGATGGACGTGACCAGGCCCGCGACGGTGACGTTCGTGCCGTCGGGACGGTCCTCGTCGGCCAGCAGGTCGCCGATCGTGCAGTCGCTGGCCGCGCGGAGGACGTGCTCGAGGCCGAACAGCGGGTGGTCGGACACGTAGAGGCCGAGCATCTCCCGCTCGTGGGCCAACAGGGTCGTCTTGTCCCACTCGTCGAGGTCGGGGACGACCACGGACGTGCCCGCGAACCCGGCGTCGCTGTCGTCGAGGCCGGCGAAGAGCGAGTCCTGGCCGATCGCCTCGTTGCGCTTGAGGTCGACGTACTGGTCGACGGCGTCCTCGTGGATCGTCACCAGCGCACGGCGGTGGTGCTTGAGCGAGTCGAACGCGCCGGACTTGATCAGCGACTCGATCACCCGCTTGTTGCAGACGACCGGCGGGACCTTCTCCATGAAGTCGGAGAAGTCGGTGAAGGCGCCCTTCTCCGTACGGGCCTCGGCGATCGCGTCGACGACGTTGTGGCCGACGTTGCGGACCGCCGACAGGCCGAAGCGGATGTCCGGGCCGACGGCGGTGAAGTTGGCCTCGGAGTCGTTGACGTCGGGCGGCAGCACCTTGATGCCCATCCGGCGGCACTCGTTGAGGTAGATCGCCGACTTGTCCTTGTCGCCGCGCACGCTGGTGAGGAGCGCGGCCATGTACTCGGCCGGGTAGTGCGCCTTGAGGTAGGCCGTCCAGTACGAGACGACGCCGTACGCCGCCGAGTGCGCCTTGTTGAACGCGTAGTCGGAGAAGGGCAGCAGGATGTCCCACAGCGTCTTGATCGACGCCGCGGAGAACCCGCGCTCCTTCATGCCGGCGGAGAAGTTCTCGAACTGCTTGTCCAGCTCGGACTTCTTCTTCTTGCCCATGGCACGGCGGAGCAGGTCGGCCTGTCCGAGCGAGTAGCCCGCCAGCTGCTGGGCGATCGCCATGACCTGCTCTTGGTAGACGATCAGGCCGTACGTCTCGCCGAGGATGTCCTCGAGCGCGTCGGCGAGGTCGGGGTGGATCGGCTCGACCTTCTCGCGCCCGTTCTTGCGGCGGGCGTACTTGTTGTGCGAGTCGGCGCCCATCGGGCCCGGACGGTAGAGCGCGCCGACGGCCGAGATGTCCTCGAAGCTGTCGGGACGCATGCTGCGCAGCAGCGCCCGCATGGGCCCGCCGTCGAGCTGGAACACCCCGAGCGTGTCGCCGCGGCTCAGCAGCGCGAACGTCTCGGCGTCGTCGAGGGTCAGGTCCTCGAGGACGACCTCCTCGCCGCGGTTGCTGCGGATGTTGTCGAGGGCGTCGTCGAGGACCGTGAGGTTGCGCAGCCCCAGGAAGTCCATCTTGATCAGCCCGAGCGACTCGCAGGTCGGGTAGTCGAACTGCGTGATGATCGCGCCGTCCTGCTCACGCTTCATCACGGGGATGATGTCGAGCAGCGGCTCGCTCGACATGATCACGCCGGCGGCGTGGACGCCCCACTGGCGCTTGAGGCCCTCCAGCCCGACGGCGGTGTCGACGACCTTCTTGGCGTCGGGGTCGGTGTCGTACAGCGACCGGAACTCGCCGCCCTCGTTGTAGCGGGGGTGCTCGGCGTTGAAGATCTCCTTGAGCGGGACGTCCTTGCCCATCACCAGCGGCGGCATCGCCTTGGTGATCCGCTCCCCCATCGAGAACGGGTAGCCGAGCACGCGCGAGGCGTCCTTGACGGCCTGCTTCGACTTGATCGTGCCGTACGTGACGATCTGCGAGACCCGGTCGTCGCCGTACTTCTCCGTCACGTAGCGGATGACCTCACCGCGCCGACGCTCGTCGAAGTCGACGTCGAAGTCCGGCATCGAGACGCGGTCGGGGTTGAGGAACCGCTCGAAGAGCAGGCCGTGGACGATCGGGTCGAGGTCGGTGATCCGCATCGCGTACGCGACCATCGAGCCTGCGCCCGAGCCACGGCCGGGCCCGACCCGGATGCCGTTCTCCTTGGCCCAGTTGATGAAGTCGGCGACGACGAGGAAGTAGCCGGCGAAGCCCATCTTGAGGATGACGTCGACCTCGAAGTCGGCACGCTCGCGGACCTCCTCGGTGATGCCGTCGGGGTAGCGCGCGGCCAGCCCACGGTCGACCTCCTTGAGGAGCCAGGTCTCCTCGGACTCGCCCTCAGGGACCGGGAAGCGCGGCATGTACGTGCCGATGCCCTCGCTGAACTCGACCTCGCAGCGCTCGGCGATCAGGAGGGTCGACTCGCACGCCTCGGGCAGCCCCGCGTCGCGCTCCCAGAGCTGACGCATCTCCTGCGGGGACTTGATGTAGTAGCCGTTCCCGTCGAACTTGAAGCGCGTCGGGTCGGCGAGCGTCTTGCCGGACTGCACGCACAGCAGCGCCTCGTGGGCCGTGGCGTCGTCGGGGTGGGTGTAGTGGGAGTCGTTGGTCGCCACGAGCCGCAGGTCGAGGTCCTTGGCGAGCCGCAGCAGGTCGTCGCGCACGCGCGTCTCGATCGAGAGGCCGTGGTCCATCAGCTCGACGAAGAAGTTCTCGCGGCCGAAGATGTCCATGAACTCCGCCGCCGACTGCCGCGCACGGGCGTAGTCACCGATCCGCAGCCAGGTCTGCACCTCGCCGGACGGGCACCCGGTCGTCGCGATCAGGCCCTCGGCGTACTCCGAGAGCAGCTCCCGGTCGGCGCGCGGCTTGTAGAAGAACCCCTCGATCGACGAGCGCGACGAGAGCCGGAAGAGGTTGTGCATGCCGGCCGTGCTCTGCGCCAGCAACGTCATGTGGGTGAACGCGCCGCCGCCGGAGACGTCGTCGCTGCCGCCCTTGTTCCACTGGACCCGCTTGCGCTCCGTACGGTGCGTGTCGGGCGTCAGGTAGGCCTCCATGCCGATGATCGGCTTGACCCCGGCCGCCTTGGCCTTCTTGTAGAAGTCGTACGCGCCGAAGACGTTGCCGTGGTCGGTCATCGCGATCGCGTCCATGCCGAGCTCGGCGGTCCGCGCGAACATCTCCGTCAGTCGTGCCGCGCCGTCGAGCATGGAGTACTCGGTGTGGACGTGCAGGTGCACGAACGAGTCGGCGCTCGACATGGGGGTGGGGCCTCCTCAGGCACACGTACGGGAGGGGTTCAGAGAAGTTCAGGTTAGACGACCGGGGCTGACAGATTAGTCTGCCGCGCGGATGACCTCGAGGGCGTGCCGGAGATCGGCCGGGTACGGCGACTCGAACGTGATCCAGTCCCGCGTACGAGGGTGCTCGAAGCCGAGGCGCACGGCGTGCAGCCACTGCCGGTCGAGGCCCACCCGCTTGGTCAGCGTCGGGTCGGAGCCGTACAGCGGGTCACCGACGCACGGGTGCTTGAGAGCCGCCATGTGGACCCGGATCTGGTGCGTACGCCCGGTCTCGAGCTTGATCTCGAGCAGGCTCGCGAAGCGGTGCGCCTCGAGCGTCTCGTAGTGGGTGACGCTGGCGCGGCCGTCGGCCATCACCGCGAACTTCCAGTCGTGCTTGGGATGACGCCCGATCGGGGCGTCCACCGTGCCCTCCAACGGGTCCGGGTGGCCCTGGACCAGCGCGTGGTAGGTCTTGTCGACCTCGCGGTTGCGGAAGGCGCGCTTGAGGACGGTGTAGGCGTGCTCGGACTTCGCGACGACCATGAGGCCGCTGGTCCCGACGTCGAGCCGCTGGACGATGCCCTGACGCTCAGGGGCGCCCGAGGTGCTGATCCGGAACCCGGCGCCGGCGAGATGGCCGACGACCGTCGGGCCGGTCCAGCCGACGCTCGGGTGCGCGGCGACGCCGGCGGGCTTGTCGACCACGACGATCTCGTCGTCGTCGTGCACGATCCGCAGGTCCTCCACGATCTCCGGGACCACCTCGGCGACGTCGCGCCGGCGCGGGATCGTCACCTCGAGGAAGGCACCCGCCTCGACGCGGTCCGACTTCGCCGCGGGCTGGTGGTCCACCGTCACGTGGCCGTCGGCGACCAGCTCGGCCGCCCGCGTACGGGAGAGGCCGAGCAGGCGGGCGAGGGCTGCGTCGAGCCGCTCGCCCGCCAGGCCGTCAGGCACGAAGTACGCCCGTTGCTCAGCCCCGACGGGATCTGCCGTCATGCCGACTCCTCGGACGCCTTCTTGGACACCTTCGTGCCGTCGAGGCCGACTCCGCGGATCGTCTGGACGACGATGATCACCGCAGCCACGTTGATCATGACGTCGGCGATGTTGAAGACCGGCCAGCTGGGCGGCCAGTCGGGGAACTGCAGGAAGTCGACCACGTGCCCCTGGAGGGGCGACGGCTCGCGGAAGACCCGGTCGGTGAGGTTCCCGAGCGCTCCTGCCAGCAGAAGGCCGAGGCCGATCGCCCACATCGGGTCGCGGAGCTGGCGCGCCATCCGGATCACGACGATGCACACCGTCAACGCGATGACCGTGAGGACGATCGTGAACCCCGTCGCCATCCCGAAGGCGGCGCCGGGGTTGCGCAGGAAGGTCAGGTGCAGGACGTGGGGGATGACGACGACCGGGTCCGCGTCTTCGAGGCGGGCGACGGCGACGATCTTGGTGATGAGGTCGGTGAGGTAGCCGAGAACTGCCACCACCCCGAAGAGCACGATCCTCTTCGAGCGTGCTCGGGGGTGGACGGGGTCGCTCTCGGGGGTCAGCGACGTTCCTCGCGTTGCTTGCATGTCATGCACAGTGTGGCACGCGGGAACGCCATCAACCGCATCTTCCCGATCGGCTGCCCGCAGTTCTCGCAGTTGCCGTACGTCCCGGACTCGATCCGCTCGAGGGCCTTCTCGACCTGGACGAGCAGCTCGCGGTGGTTGGCCACGAGCGACATCTCGGCGTCGCGCTCCAGCGACGTGGACCCCACGTCGGCCTGGTCGTTGCCGGCGCCGTCGACGCCCCCGCTGAGCAGGTCGGCGAGCCCGCGCTCGGCGATCCCGATCTCCTCGAGGAGCCGCGTACGGTCTGCGACCAGCCCGTCACGCACCTCTCCCAGCTCTTCGGCGGTCCAAGGCGTCTCGTCCGGCTTGACCGCAAGCGATCCCGGCGTTGCCACAGTGGGGTTGGTCACAGTCTTCTTCGCTCCTGTCGTACGGGACTTCTTCGCCGCGGCTTTCTTCGCGGTCGTCTTCTTGGTGGGCGCCTTCTTGGTGGGCGCCTTCTTGGCCGCGGCCTTCTTCGCGGGCGCTGCCTTGGTGGCCGTCGCCTTCTTGGCCGTCGTGGTCTTCTTGGCGGCGGTCTTCTTCGCCGTGCTCTTCTTCGCGGGCGCTGCCTTCTTGGCCGTGGCCTTCTTGCTCGCTGCCTTCTTCGCGGGCGCTGCCTTCTTCGCGGCGGCCTTCTTCGCGGGCGCTGCCTTCTTCGCGGCGGCCTTCTTCGCGGGCGCTGCCTTCTTCGCGGCGGTCTTCTTGGCCGGCGCGGACTTCTTCGCCGGCGCGGACTTCTTCGCGGGTGCCTTCTTGGCCGCCCCCACCTTGCGCGCGGCAGCCTTCACCGCTGCGGCGCCGCGGCTCACCGCGCTCGCCTCTCGCGTCTTGGTCGTGCTTGCCATCTCTGAGCCCCCTCGATGTGCACGAAATGCCACACATCGAGGCGATCCGCTCTGGATTGCCTCGATGTGACGTGGTGCCCGAACTGTAGGCGCGGCCTGAGCGGTTCACAAGCCGATTTGCCGCGTGTCGCCCTGGACGAAACCCCCGCGCCCCCATTCGGTGCTCTGCACTAGACTTGCCGGAGCCGCAGGTATCGATGGGGACACGCGACGAACGACCCCTGTGCCGAAGCGATCCGGGGACGGTGGGAGCCCGGAGCACAGCCGCTCGCCGCATCACCCCGGAGCCGCCGGAAGAACACCTCGTACGGCCCGCCGGACGAGGTCAGTAGACCCGCGCAGCGGCACGCCACGAGAGGGCGTACGCCTCGCCGTACGCCAAGGAGGGTGGTACCGCGGGGCCGTGAGGCCTCGTCCCTTCGCCAAGCCGAGCACCACTGCAGACTTGTCGGAGGAAGCCCGTGACCGCCGCGTACCGTCCCGTCCCCGCCCATGTGGACCTCCCTGCCATGGAACGCGACGTCATCGCGCTCTGGGAGAGCGAGGGCACCTTCGAGGAGTCCCTCGCCCGCCGCGAGGGCGCTCCCCGCTGGACCTTCTACGAGGGCCCACCCACCGCCAACGGCACGCCGGGCGTCCACCACGTGGAGGCGCGCGTGTTCAAGGACGTCTTCCCGCGCTTCCGCACGATGCAGGGCTACCTCGTCGAGCGCAAGGGAGGGTGGGACTGTCACGGCCTCCCCGTGGAGATCGCCGTCGAGAAGGAGCTCGGCTTCAACGGCAAGCCGGACATCGAGGCGTTCGGCGTCGCCGAGTTCAACGCCAAGTGCCGCGAGGCCGTGCTGCGTAACGTCGACCTGTTCGAGCAGATGACCGAGCGGATGGGCTACTGGGTCGACACCGAGGACCCGTACCGCACCATGGACACCCCGTACGTCGAGAGCGTGTGGTGGGCCCTCCAGCAGATCTTCGAGAAGGGGCTGCTCAAGGAGGACTACCGCGTCGCCCCGTACTGCCCGCGCTGCGGCACCGGCCTGTCCGACCACGAGCTCGCCCAGGGGTACGAGACCGTCGTCGACCCGTCGGTCTACGTCCGGTTCCCTCTGACCTCCGGACCGCTGGCCGGCGAGGCGTCGCTGCTGGTCTGGACGACGACGCCGTGGACGCTCGTGTCCAACGCCCTGGTGGCCACGAAGGCCGAGGTCACCTACGTTGCCGCGAGCAACGGCCACGAGACCCTCGTGGTGGCGGAGCCGCTGATGGACCAGGTGCTCGGCGAGGGGTGGACCGTCGACGCACGTTTCGAGGGCACCGACCTCGTCGGCTGGACGTATCAGCGCCCGTTCGAGATCGTCGAGTGGCCGGGCCGCGCGCACTTCGTGGTCAACGAGGAGTACGTGACGACCGAGGACGGCACCGGTCTGGTGCACCAGTCTCCCGCCTTCGGCGAGGACGACTTCCAGTCCTGCCGGCGCAACGGCGTCGAGATGGTCAACCCGATCGACCCCACCGGGCACTTCTTCGCCGACCTCGATCTCATCGGCGGCGCGTTCTTCAAGAAGGCCGACGCGACGCTCGTCGACGACCTCGAGGCGCGTGGACTGCTGTTCCGCCACGTCCCGTACGAGCACACGTACCCGCACTGCTGGCGCTGCCACACGCCGCTGATGTACTACGCCTCCCCCGCGTGGTACGTCCGTACGACGGCCGCCAAGGACGCGCTGCTGCGGGAGAACGAGGGCACCAACTGGTTCCCCGAGACGATCAAGTGGGGCCGGTACGGCGACTGGCTCCGCAACAACATCGACTGGTCCCTGTCGCGCAACCGCTACTGGGGTACGCCGCTGCCGATCTGGCGCAATGACGCCGACCCGTCCAAGCTGGTCTGCGTCGGGTCGCTGGCCGAGCTGTCCGAGCTCAGCGGGCGGGACCTCGCCGGCCTCGACCCCCACCGCCCGTACATCGACGACGTCACCTTCACCCTCGACGGCGAGGAGGGCACCTACCGGCGTGTGCCGGAGGTGATCGACGCCTGGTTCGACTCCGGCTCGATGCCGTTCGCGCAGTGGGGCTACCCGCACCTGCCCGGGTCCGAGGAGAAGTTCCGCCAGGCGTTCCCCGCCCAGTACATCTGCGAGGCGATCGACCAGACGCGTGGCTGGTTCTACTCGCTGATGGCCGTCTCGACGCTCGTCTTCGACCAGAACTCGTACGAGAACGTCGTCTGCCTCGGCCACATCCTCGCCGAGGACGGCCGCAAGATGTCCAAGCACCTCGGCAACATCCTGCTGCCGGTCCCGCTCATGGACGAGCACGGCGCGGACGCCGTCCGGTGGTTCATGGCGTGCTCCGGCTCGCCGTGGCAGGCGCGGCGGGTCGGTCACGGCGCGCTGCAGGAGATCGTCCGCAAGGTCCTCCTGACGTACTGGAACACCGTCGCGTTCCACGCCCTGTACGCCCGTACGGCGGGGTGGTCGCCGGCCGACGGCGCGCCGCCGGTCGCGGAGCGTCCGGTGCTCGACCGGTGGCTGACCTCACGCACCCAGGAGCTGGTCAGCGAGGTGACGACGTGCCTCGAGCGCTTCGACACCCAGCGCAGCGGTGCCCTGCTGTCGCAGTTCATCGACGACCTGTCCAACTGGTACGTCCGCCGGTCGCGGCGTCGGTTCTGGGACGGGGACCCGTCGGCGCTCGCGACGCTGCACGAGACGCTCGACGTGCTGACGCGCCTGATGGCGCCGCTGACGCCGTTCGTGACCGAGCGCGTGTGGCAGGACCTGTTCCGTCCGGCCGACCCGGAGGCCGCGGCCTCGGTGCACCTCGCGTCCTGGCCCGTCGCCGAGGAGACGCTGGTCGTGAAGGGGCTCGACGAGCAGGTCGCGCTCGCCCGCCGGATCACCGAGCTCGGCCGCGCCGCTCGCGCGGAGGCCAAGGTCCGTACGCGCCAGCCGCTGCGACGCGCCCTGGTGCCCTCGCGCGCCTGGGACCAGCTCGGTGCCGAGCTGCGGACGGAGGTCTGTGACGAGCTCAACGTCGGCAGCCTCGAGTCGCTCGCCGGCGCCGGAGGGGACCTGGTCGAGTACTCGGCGAAGGGCAACTTCCGCAGCCTCGGCAAGCGCTTCGGCAAGCAGACGCCCACGGTCGCCTCGGCCGTCGCGGCCGCGGACGCCGCTGCACTCGCGGCCGGCGTCGCCGACGGCGGCGCGTTCACGCTGGACCTCGAGGTCGAGGGCGAGCCCGTCTCCGTGACCGCGGACGACGTCATCGTCTCCGAGCGACCCCGCGAGGGCTGGGCGGTCGTCAACGACCAGGGCGAGACCGTCGCCCTCGACCTCGAGCTCGACGACGCGCTGATCCGCGCCGGCGTGGCCCGAGAGGTCGTCCGGATGCTCCAGGAGGCACGCAAGAACGCCGGGCTCGAGGTCAGCGACCGCATCCGGGTGACCTGGTCGGCCACCGGTGACGCGGCCGACGCCCTCCGCACCCACACCGACCAGATCGCCGGCGAGGTGCTCGCGCGGGAGCTGACGGAGGGTGCCGCGCTCGAGGGCGGGTTCACCGCCACCGACGAGGACCTCGGCGTCACCGTCTCGCTCGTCAAGGCCTGACAGCCCGTGGGTGAGGCTCCGCTGGGATACCCCAGCGGAGCCTCACCGACCCCACGGGGCCCGCTCGGGGCAGTGCACGTTCGCTGGGGTACCCGAGCGGGGCGGCCGGGCAAGGCCAGGACACAGACAGAGGGCCCCGTACGACCTTGCGGTCGTACGGGGCCCTCTCTGTCGTACGGGTGGCTCAGGAGCGCACGTCGTCGTCGCCGAAGAGCGACTTGAGGCGGCGCGGAGCGTGCTCCGGGGTGGAGCTGTGCACGGCGGCGGGAGCCGGAGCCGAGGTCGGGAGCGCTGCGGCGACCGACTGCTCACCCTCCAGGTGCGACAGCTGCGCCTGGAAGTAGCTCTTGAGGCGGCTGCGGTACTCGCGCTCGAAGGTGCGCAGACGCTCCACCTCGCGGTTGAGGTCGTCACGCTCCTTCTCGATGTTGCCGAACGCCTGCTGGCGGCGCTCTGCCGTCTCCGCGTCGAGCTTCTGGGCACGCATGCGGGCCTCGCTCTCGAGGCGCTCGGCCTTGCCACGCGCCTCGTTCTCGACGCGGTCGGCCTTGGTGCGGGCCTCGCCGAGGATACGGTCGGCCTCGTTCTTGGCCGCCTCGACGAGCTCGTCGGCGTTGTGCGTCGCGATCTCCAGGAGCCGCGCGGCCGCGCTCGACGCGTCGCCGACCGAGGAGGTCGGGGCGGCGGCAGGCACCGGGGTCGGTGCGGGCGGCGGCGGCGGAGCAGCGATCGGGGCCGGAGCCGGGGCAGGGGCGCGGAAGGTGTCGAACGAAGAGGTCGACGAGCCGGAGCCGGTCGAGGCGGCGGCAAGCTTGCTCCGCAGGTCCTCGTTCTCCAGGGTCAGACGCTCGAGCTCGGCCTCGACCTCGTCGAGGAACTGATCGACCTCGCCCATGTCGTAGCCCTCACGAAGCCTGACCGGGGTAAATCGCTTGTTCCGCACGTCCTCTGGCGTCAACGGCATGGTTTCACCTCGGGGTCATGTTTCATCGGACAGTCCTGACAACGGTACTCGGTGGGGGAAGCAGTGCCTGCGGCACCCTGCGGGAGACCACACTAGTGCGGCTCCCTCCCCCGATGAAGTGTCCTGCTCACCTGAAGAAGATCTGTGCATTGATGATCTGCAGGAGGTAGAGCCCGATCAGCAGCACCATCGGCGACAGGTCGAGTGCCATCCCGCCGAGACGGAGCGGCGGGATGACCCGGCGCACGGCGCGCATCGGGGGGTCCGTCACAGAGTAGACGGCCTCGCAAAGGACGAGCACGAAACCCTTGGGCTGCCACGAGCGCGACAGCACCTGGACCCAGTCGATGATGAAGCGGGCCAGCAAGAGCAGGATGCAAGCCCACAGGATGAAGTTGATGATCTCGCCGGCAACGACCATGGACGACAGTGTGCCTCGCGTCAGCTCTGGTTGAAGAACCCGCCCTGCGCAAGGCGCTGGCGGTCCTCGGCCGTCACGGTCACGTTCGGCGGCGACAGCAGGAAGACCTTGTTGGTGATCCGCTCGATCGAGCCATAGACGGCGAAGATCAGGCCCGCGGCGAAGTCGACGAGACGCTTGGCGTCGTTGTCGTCCATCTCCGTGAGGTTCATGATGACCGGGGTGCCCTCGCGGAAGTGCTCGCCGATCGTGCGTGCCTCGTTGTACGTCCGCGGGTGCAGGGTCGTGATCCTGGTGAACTCCGCCGGAGCCGGGACAGCCGTGGGCCCGGGCGTAGGAGCAGGGCGACGACGCTCGTCGATGCGTGCCACGGTGCGAGACTCGACGTCGTGCGCGGCAGGCCGTGCCGCGGGACGACGGGGCGTCTCCATGTCCGTCTCGTAGTCGTCGTAGTCGTCGTACTCGCCCGACTGCTCGACGAGGCCGAGGTACTCACCCATCTTGCGCATCGCGCCAGCCATCGCCTGACCTCCCTGGAACCACTTCGGGTTGAACGGTGCTCACTGTCGCACTCAACCTACCCGAGCGGTGGCCTCTCTCCGAGCACTGAACGCCCGATCCTTACGTGTGTCGCGCCGTGTCGTACGGCGGCCTCGAGGTCCCCGCTCATGCCCGCCGAGATCGCCGTCGCCCCGGGGAAGGTGGCGGCCAGGCTGGCCGAGATCTCGGCCAGCCGCGCGAACGCCGGGTCGGGGTCGGCGCCCAGCGGGGCGACCGCCATGACCCCGCCGAGGACGAGTCCCTCGGCGGCGGCGACCCGCTCGCCGAGCGCGAGGACGTCGCCCGGATCGGCACCCGCGCGCCCGACCGGGTCGTCGTCGCGGCCCTCGAGGTTGACCTGGATCAGCACCTCGACCTCGCGGCCGGCCTGGACGGCGCCCTTCGCGAGGGCGTCGACGAGCCGTGGGCGGTCGACGGAGTGGACGACGTCGGCATAGCGGGCGACGGCGGCCGCCTTGTTCGTCTGGAGAGCCCCGACGAAGTGCCAGCGCAGGCCTGCAGCCTGTTCGCCGGCCTCGTCACGCTTGCGGGCCGCCTCGGGGTGGCGGTTCTCCCCCACGTCGGTGACGCCGAGCGCGGCCAGGTCGACGACGTCGGAGGCGGGGTACGTCTTGGTCACCACGACGAGGGTCACCGAGTCGGGCGCGCGTCCCGCCTCGGTCGCCGCGTCGGCGATGCGGCGGCGTACGGACTCGAGGTTGCGGGAGAGCTCCTCGCGACGGGTGCTCACGGGCGGATCCGTACGAGCCCGCCGAGCCTGCCGGACTTCTCGCCCTGCCGCCGGTACGAGAAGTAGCGTTCCTCGTCCTCGTAGGTGCAGACCGCGTGCTCGGAGGCCAGGTCGTGCACGCTCACTCCGACTTTCTCCAGCTGTTCGGCGGCCGCGGCGGCGAGGTCCAGCGCCGGCGTGCCCCAGGTCGTCTCCGCCCACGCGACGGGAAGGCGTGCGGCGACCTCGCCACGCATCTCCTCGGGCACCTCGTAGCAGCGCCCGCAGATCCGCGGACCGATCCAGGCGCTGATCTGCCGGGCTCCGAGGTCGCGCATCGCCTCGGCGGTCGCCGCGGCGACGTCGAGGACGACTCCCCTGCGGCCGGCGTGCGCGACGCCGACCACCCGGGCCTCGTCGTCCGCGAGCACGATGGGCAGGCAGTCGGCGACGCGGACCACCAGGACCGCGCCCGGCCGGGCGGTGACGAGCGCGTCGGCCTCCGGAGGCACCGTGTCCGGGGCACCGTCGACGACGTGCACCTCGGCTCCGTGCACCTGCCGCATCAGCCACGCCTCGGCCGGGTCTCCTCCGAGCGCCTGGACGGCCGCGGCCACATTGCGCCGGACCGAGTCCTCGTCGTCACCGTTGCTCGCGGCCAGGTTGAGCGAGGCCCATGGGCCCGTGCTGACACCTCCCTGCCGGTCGGTGAACGCCAGGTCCACGTGCGGCAGGGACTCCTCGTAGGCGAACATCTCCTACTTCAGGAAGTCGGGGATGTCGAGGTCGTCCTCGAACGGGTCGGCCTGGCGCTTCGGCGGGACCGGACGGGTGCCGTTGCCCACGCCGCCCGCGGTGGCCGGCGCGTTCGTGGACGTGCCGTTGGTCGACGGACGCTCCTGCGCGGCGTCGGAACCCGCGGCGCGGACTCCGACCGGGGTCCGCTCGTGGCTGGGCGAAGGCGCCTCCTCACGGGCGGCCGGCGCGGAAGGGGCCTCCTTCTGGACCGGACGCGCGGGGGCGGCCTCACGGCGCAGCGCCGGACGCGACGCGTCGCGACGCTTGGGCGTCCCGCCGTCGAAACCTGCCGCGATCACCGTGACGCGGACCTCGTCGCCCAGCGCGTCGTCGATCACGGCGCCGAAGATGATGTTGGCCTCGGCGTGCGCGGCCTCGCTGACCAGCGCGGCGGCCTCGTTGATCTCGAACAGACCCAGGTCGGACCCGCCGGCGATGGAGAGCAGCACCCCGTGGGCGCCGTCGATCGACGCCTCGAGCAGCGGGCTGGAGACCGCCATCTCGGCCGCCGCCACCGCGCGGTCGTCGCCGCGGGCCGAGCCGATGCCCATGAGGGCCGAGCCGGCGTCCGACATGACGGACTTCACGTCGGCGAAGTCGAGGTTGATCAGGCCGGGGGTCGTGATGAGGTCCGTGATGCCGGAGACGCCCTGCAGGAGGACCTGGTCGGCCTGCTTGAAGGCGTCGATCATCGTGACGTTGCGGTCGCTGATCGACAGGAGCCGGTCGTTCGGGATGACGATGAGGGTGTCGACCTCTTCGCGCAGCGACTCGATGCCGTCGTCGGCCTGGTTGGCGCGACGGCGCCCTTCGAACGAGAAGGGGCGCGTGACGACGCCGATGGTCAGCGCGCCGAGCGACCGGGCGATGCGCGCGACCACGGGTGCGCCGCCGGTGCCGGTGCCGCCGCCCTCACCCGCGGTGACGAACACCATGTCGGCGCCCTTGAGGACCTCCTCGATGTCGTCGGCGTGGTCCTCTGCGGCCTGGCGGCCGGTGTCGGGGTTGGCGCCCGCACCGAGGCCGCGGGTCAGCTCGCGTCCGATGTCGAGCTTGACGTCGGCGTCGCTCATCAGCAGCGCCTGGGCGTCGGTGTTGATCGCGATGAACTCGACTCCCTTGAGGCCGGCCTCGATCATGCGGTTGACGGCGTTGACGCCGCCTCCTCCGATACCGACCACCTTGATCACGGCCAGGTAGTTCTGAGCTGCCACGATGGTGCCCCTCACATGCTTGGTGTCTCGAGCCGAACCCTAACCCTCTACTTCAGGGTTATAGTTATGTCAACCTCGGCGTTCTGTGACGAACCTACGGGGTGCCCGCGCGGCCTCGGCGCCGACACGCCGCCGCGACGTGGGCCACAGAGGATTTGCCTCGCGTACGAAGGACTCAGCGGGCCAGCGGCGGATGGGCCGACGACGCGGGAGCGCGCAGGAGACCGAGGACGAGGTTCGCGCCGGCCGCCACCAGGGACACCGTGACAGCACGCGACATCTCCTCGTCCGCGACGAGATCCAGGTACGACGACACGGCCGTCCACCCCAACGGCACGGCCGGCAGCCACGCCACGGCCAGGACGACGAACCCCACCGCCCTCCCCCGCCAGAGCATCGCGCCGGCGACGCCGGCGAGCAGGAGCACGGCGACGGACCCGACGAGCGACCAGAAGAGCATCGCCTCCGACAGCAGCGGCGCGGTGGTCAGAGCGAGCTGCTTCGTGAGCTCGACGAACGCCCACGCCGTGATCGCCAGCGCCGCCACGCCCAGCACGACGCACTGGGCGATCCCGACGGCTGCCGTGCCCCTGGTCGCGCGGCGTGGAGCGGCGCTCATGCCGCGGAGCGTACTCGCGCACCTCCTGGCGCGCGACTCGTGCTCACGGCACGATCGTCGGGCGCTCCGGTGCACTCACGTCGTAGGCCTTCGCCTCTCGGGCGAGCAGCGCGGCGAGGACCTCCGCCTTCAGGTCCGCGTGGTCCGCACTCCCCCACGCGACCTCGGCTCCGTCGCGCAGCTCGAGGGTGATCGCGTCCCGGCTGCCCACGCGGACCTCGCGCACCTTGCGCGCGAGCGAGCCGTCCATCGCCGAGACCGCCTGCGCGACCTCCTTCAGGGCCTCCGAGCGCGGCCCGGAGCCAGGGGCCAGCTCGACCGACGGCAGCCGGCGCGGCGGCTTGCCCGCCGGCGGGTAGACGACGCCCTCGGAGTCGATCAGGCGGACGTCGTCACCCCCGGACAGCCGCGCCACGGGGCGGCGCTCGACGACGTCCAGCACCACGGTCCGCGGCCACTGGCGACGGACCTCGACCGAAGCCACCTGCGGGATCTCCTCGACGCGCTCGCGAACCGCCTGCACGTCCAGGCGCGCGAGCGGCCGGCCGTCCGGGACCGCCGCCTGCTCACGGACGTCCGCCGCACCGATCGTCGCGGCACCTCGGACGTCGACGTGGTGGGCACCGAGGAGCGGGGTCTCGAGCACCGTCCACGTGAGCCCCCCGACCGCCGCCAGGAACACGGCGACGAGCAGGTACGGACGCAGCCGCTGGAACCGCGCCCTCCAGCGGCGCCCCGCGAACCGGTCCGTCACCGTCACCTCGCCGCTGTCCTCTCCTCCAGCCGCGCCACCAGGCGCGGACCGACCGTCGTGATGTCCCCGGCTCCGAGCAGGAGGACGAGGTCCCCGCGCCGGGCGAGCGAGGCGAGCTGGGCGTCGAGCGTCGCGGGCGGCTCACCGGCGTGCACGACGTCGGCGGGCAGCCCGACCGCGTCACGGACGAGCTGGCCGGTGACGGATGGGTCCGGGTCCTCGCGGGCCAGGTAGATCTCCGTGACGACCACCTCGTCGGCGGCCCCGAGGGCGCGGCCCATCGCCTCGCCGAAGATCCGCGTCCGGCTGACCAGGTGCGGCTGGAAGGCGACGAGCACCCTCGCCTCGCCGGCCAGCGCGCGTGCGGCCTCCAGGTCGCCGGCGATCTCGACGGGGTGGTGCGCGTACGAGTCGTAGACGCGCACGCCGTCACCCTCCCCGACCAGCTCCATGCGGCGGCTGGCGCCGACGTAGCTGCCGAGACCGTCGGCAGCGTCGGCGAACGACGCGCCGCACTCGAGGGCGGCGGCGAGCGCGCAGAGGGCATCGGCGACGTAGTGCTGCCCCGGCACCTGGAGCATCACGCGGCCCAGCTCGTCGTCACCGCGGACCACGGTGAAGGAGGTGCCGCCGCCGGAGGTGAGCAGGTCGACGCCGCGCAGGTCGGTGCCCGCGCCGAGTCCGGTCGTGATGACCCTCAGACCGCGCTCGCGGGCGCGCTCGGCCAGCCTGCTCGCACCGGGGTCGTCCGCGCACAGCACGAGGAAGCCGGCGGGGTCGATCCGGTCGACGAAGTCGCCGAACGCGGCCTCGTACGCCTCGGGGGTCCCCCAGACGTCCAGGTGGTCGGCGTCGACGTTGGTGACGATCGCCCCGTACGGCTCGTAGACGAGGAACGCGCCGTCGCTCTCGTCGGCCTCGGCCACGAACCACGAGCCGCCGCCGGCGTGGGCGTTGGTCCCCAGGGACGGCACCGGCGCGCCGATCGCGTACGACGGGTCGAGGCCGGCGCGCACCAGGGCGGTCGCGAGCATCGACGTGGTGGTCGTCTTGCCGTGGGTGCCGGCGACGGCCACGACGTCGCGCCCGATCATCACCGACTGGAGACCGGCCGAGCGCGGGTAGAGGCGCAGGCCGCGGGCCCGTGCCGCCACGATCTCAGGGTTGTCCTCGCGCACCGCGGTGGACGCGACCACCGTCTGGGCGTCGCCGAGGTTGTCGGCCGCCTGGCCGACGTGGACGACCGCGCCGTCGGACTCCAGCGCCCGCAGCACCGGCGAGTCCTGCGCGTCGCTGCCCTGGACGGCGACCCCGCGCTCGAGCATGATCCGCGCGATCGCCGAGAGCCCGGCGCCGCCGATGCCGACGAAGTGGACCGTTCCGAGCTCCTCGGCGGGAGCGATGGTCGAGGGGACGTCGATCCTCATCCCCGGCCCGCCTCCGTGCCTGCCGCCGCCAGCACCTCGCGGGCGAGCACGTCGTCGGCGTCACGAGGCATGAGGTCGGACGCCGCAGCCGACATCCGCTCCAGCCGCGAGGAGTCGCGCAAGAGCGACACGACCGCGGTGGAGACCCACTCGGGCGTCAGCGCGGCGTCCTCCACGAGGATGCCGCCGCCGGCGCCGACGACGGGGTGGGCGTTGAGCGCCTGCTCGCCGTTGCCGATCGGCAGCGGCACGAAGACGGCCGGCAGCCCGACGGCCGCGACCTCGGCAACCGTGTTGGCGCCGGAGCGGCACACGATCGCGTCGGCGGCGGCGTACGCGAGGTCGATCCGCTCGATGAACGGGAGCGTCACGTACGGCGGCTCGCCCGGCGCCCGCTCCACCTGGGCCTCCTCGACGCGGCCGGCGGCGTGCAGCACCTGGATGCCTGCGGCGGCGAGCTCGTCTGCGGCGCCGGAGACCGCCTGGTTGATCCGGCGCGCCCCCTGCGAGCCGCCGGTCACCAGCAGCGTCGGGAGGTCGGGGTCGAGCCCGAACTCCGCCCGCGCCTGGGCACGCTCCGCCGCGCGGTCGAGGTGCGCGATCTGCTCGCGCATCGGCAGGCCGATGTAGCGCGAGTGGGCGAGCGGGGTCTCCGGGAAGCTCGTGAACACGCGCTCGGTGAAGCGCGCACCGAGCTTGTTCGCGACACCGGGCAGCGCGTTCTGCTCGTGCACGACGATGGGGATCTTGCGCTTGCGGGCCACGAGGTACGCCGGGACGGAGACGTAGCCCCCGAACCCGACGACGACGTCGGGACGCACGCGGTCGAACACCTCACCCGTCGCCTTGACCGTGCCGGCGAGCTTGCCCGGCACCTTCAGGAGGTCGGTGCCGATGCTGCGCGGCAGCGGCACCGCGGGCACCAGCTCCAGCGGATATCCCGCCTGCGGCACCAGCGTCACCTCCAGCCCGCGCGGTGTCCCGAGCGCCGTGATCTCGGCGTCGGGAGCGAGCCGGCCGACCGCGCCCGCGGTCGCCAGCAGAGGTGAGGTGTGGCCGGCGGTTCCTCCACCGGCCAGCAGGACGCGTAGCGCCACCAGGTCATCCTTCCTCTCGGACGGTACGTCCGACGGGTCGTGGTGCGGGGTTCGACGGTCTCTGCACCTTCCCGGGCCGGTGCTCGGTGCGCCGGCCGCGTCGGCGGCGGTGCGCGCGAAGGGCGGCAGCCGCCCCCGGCTCGGTCCGTGCGAAGTTCGCCAGCAGGGCGAGCGCGACGACGGTCGGGACGAGTGCAGACCCACCGTACGAGATGAGGGGCAGCGGGATGCCGATGACCGGCAGCATCCCCAGCACCATGCCGATGTTGATGATCGTCTGGACCATCAGCCACACCGTGATGCCGGCCGCCGCGTAGCGCGCGAACGGGTCGCGGGCACGGCGGGCGATCCGGAAGCCCACGTACGCGAGCAGGCCGAAGAGGAGCAGCACGCACAGCGCGCCCACGAGGCCGAGCTCCTCGCCGATCACCGCGAACACGAAGTCGGTGTGGGCACCCGGGAGCGAGCCCCACTTCTGGCGACTGCCTCCGAGACCGACACCGAGCCACTGACCGGTCGCCAGTCCCATGAGCCCGTGCGCGGCCTGGTAGCCGCTCCCCTGGGCGTCGGCGAACGGGTCGGTGAAGGACGTGATGCGCTTGATCCGCTCCTCGCTCGCCTGGACGAAGTAGAGGGCGAGCGTCGCGGTCCCCAAGAGCGCGACGAGGAAGGCGCGCCCCGGCAGCCCGGCCACGAACAGCATGCCGAGGATGATCGCGAACAGCACGAGCGCGGTCCCGAGGTCGCGCTGGAGCACGACGAGCATCGCGACGAAGCCCGTGACGGGCACCATCGGGATCAGCACGTGCTTGGGGTCGCGCAGCAGGCGCTGCTTGCGGGCGTACAGGTCGGCGGTCCACAGCACGACCGCGAGCTTGGCGATCTCGGAGGGCTGGATCAGGAACGGCCCGCCGAAGTCGAGCCAGTTGCGGTTGCCGCGGACCTCGTAGCCCAGCGGGGTGAACGTGAGCGCGAGCAGCACGAGCGCGAGGAGCAGCAGCGGGTAGACGCACCACCGCAGCATCCGCAGCGGCACCTTCCACGCGATCGCCCCGAAGACGAGCGCGGCCACCAAGAACCCCGCCTGCCGCCCCGCGAGGGCGTACGGGCTCCCGCTGTTCTGGTACGAGGTGACCGAGCTCGAGCTGAGCACCATCACCATGCCGAAACCGATCAGGAGGCCGGAGACGGCGAGGACGAGGTAGTACGACGTCAGCGGCTTCTCGAGCACCTCGCGTACGGTCGCGGTCCACGACTGCCTGTCGGACCTGCTCACCGCGCGCCTCCCGCTGCTGGACGTCGAAGGCGTCGAGGTCACCGCCGCGACGCTGCGTACCTGGCCACGGCTGCGGCGAAGGAGTCCCCTCGTTCGGCGTAGCCCGTGAACTGGTCGAAGGACGCGCATCCCGGAGCCAGCAGCACGGTGTCGCCCGGCCGGGCGAACCCTGCGGCCGTGTCCACGACACGATCCATGAGCACATCTTTGCCCGCGTCGACCTCGACGACGGGTACCTCGGGCGCGTGTCGTCGCAACGCGTCGTGGATCACCGCGCGGTCGGCGCCGATGAGCACGGCGGCGCGCAGGCGGTCGCCGGCACGCGTGACAAGGTCGTCGAAGCGGGTGCCCTTGGCCTGGCCGCCGGCGACCCAGACGACCGACGGGTACGCCTGCAGCGACGACAGCGCCGCGTGCGGGTTCGTGGCCTTCGAGTCGTCCACGTACGTCACGCCGTCGACCTCGTCGACGCGCTGGATCCGGTGGGCTCCCGGCTGGTAGGCGCGCAGCCCGTCGCGCACCGCGCGCGGGGCGACCCCGTGCGCCCGGGCGAGCGCGGCTGCGGCGAGCGCGTTGGCCACGACGTGCGGTGCGGGCGGCTCCCCGGCGGGTCCGGCGAGGTCGGCGAGGGTCGCGAGCTCGGCGGCGCTCGTACGCCGCTCCTCGACGAACGCCCGGTCTGCGAGGACGTCGTCGACGATCCCGAGCATCCCGACCGACGGGACGCCGAGCGTGAACCCGACGGCCCGCGCGCCCTCGGCGACGTCGGCCGCGCGGACGAGATGCTCCGTCTGCGGGTCCTCGACGTTGTACACGCACGCGCGCTCGACGTGCTCGTAGATCCGCCCCTTGTCGCCCGTGTAGCCCGCGAGCCCGCCGTGCCAGTCGAGGTGGTCGTCGGCGACGTTGAGGACCGCCGAGGCCTCGCAGGCGATCCGGTCGGCGAAGTGCAGCTGGAAGCTCGACAGCTCCACCACGAGCACGTCGTACCCGACCGGGTCCATGACCGCCTCGGTGACGGGCACGCCGATGTTGCCGACGGCGGGGCCGCGCAGGCCGGCAGCGGCCAGGATCGACTCGAGCATCGACACCGTGGTCGTCTTGCCGTTCGTCCCGGTCACCGCGAGCCACGGCGCGGCGCCGGGTGCGCGCAGCCGCCAGGCCAGCTCCGGCTCGGACCACACGGCGATCTCGCGGCCGAGCGCCTCGGCGACGATCGGCGTCCGCGGGGGGAGCCCGGGGTACGGCACGAGGAGGTCGGCGCGCTCTGAAAGCGTCGCCGTGGCGCCGGCCCCGAGACGGACCTCGGCCCCGAGCACCTCGAGGATCTGGGCGCGCTCGCGGACGCGGTCGTCGTCGCTGTCGTCGAGGATCGTGACCTGCGCGCCCATCTGGACCAGGGCGTCGGCGGCGGCGAAGCCGCTGGCTCCGAGCCCGGCCACCACCGCCCGGACGCCCTCCCAGGAGTCCTCGCGACCGAGGCGTTCGACGTCTGGTGCGCTCACAGGCCGCTGACCCACTCGGAGTAGAAGATGCCGAGCCCGAGCGCGACGAAGAGCCCGCTGATGATCCAGAAGCGGACCACGATCGTGATCTCCGCCCAGCCCATCAGCTCGAAGTGGTGCTGCAGCGGCGCCATCCGGAACAGGCGTTTGCCGCCGGACATCTTGAACCAGCCGACCTGCAGGATCACCGACAGCGTGATGAGGACGAAGAGGCCGCCGAGCACGAGCAGCAGGATCTCGGTGCGGGTCATGATGGCGAAGCCGGCGATGACGCCGCCGAGCGAGAGCGAGCCCGTGTCGCCCATGAAGATCTTGGCCGGCGAGGCGTTCCACCAGAGGAACCCGAAGCACGCGCCGGTGAGCGCCGCGGCGACGACCGCGAGGTCGAGGGGGTCGCGGACGTCGTAGCACTTCGGCCCCGGGTTGAAGGCGCAGGACTGGTTGCTCTGCCAGAGGTTGATGAGCATGTACGCACCGAACACCATCACCGACGCGCCCGTGGCGAGGCCGTCGAGGCCGTCGGTGAGGTTCACCGCGTTGCTGGTGCCCCAGATCATGACGAGGACCCAGACCACGATCAGCGCGGCCGGGAGCGTCCAGCCCGGGATGTCACGGATGAACGAGATGCCCTCCGAGATCGGCGTACGACCGTTGCCGTCGGGGAAGTTCAGCGCGAGCAGGGCGAAGCTCAGCGCGACGATCGCCTGCCCCGCGAGCTTGGCCTTGGAGCGCAGACCGAGGCTGCGCTGCTTGATGACCTTGATGTAGTCGTCGAGGAAGCCGACGAGGCCGAGGCCGACGAAGAGGTAGAGCAGCAGCAGCGCCGAGGCCGACGGGGCGGTGCCCGTGATCAGCTTGGCCAGCGCGTACGCGACCACCACCGAGATGATGATGACGAGACCGCCCATGGTCGGCGTGCCGCGCTTGGTGTGGTGCGAGGTGGGTCCGTCGTCGCGGATGAGCTGACCGTAGCCCTTGCGCACCAGCAGGCGGATCGCCAGCGGGGTGCCCAGCAGCGTGCCGATCAGCCCGAAGCCGCTGGCGATCAGAATGGCCCTCATCGAGCGTCGTTCCCTTCGTCGTCGCGCGCCTCGTCACTGCGGGACTCGGCATCCGCGACTGTTCCTTGTCGGTCCGGCTCGGCCAGCAGCGCTGCCGCCACCCGCTCCAGACCGCTGGCCCGTGAGGCCTTGACCAGCACGATGTCATCTGCGCGGAGGTATCCGCGCAGCCACGCCAGGGCGCCGTCGAGGTCGTCGACCGCGACGGAGGCGGCGCCGGCTGCCGCGGCGGCCTCGTGGACCGCGTGCGCGCCGGCTCCGACGGCGACGACCTGGGTGACGCCGAGGTCAGCCGCGAGACTACCAACGGCGGCGTGCGCGGCGTCTGCCGCACCGCCGAGCTCGAGCATCTCGCCGAGCACCGCCACGACGCGTCGGCCGTGCCCCATCGCGGCGAGGGCCTGCAGGGCGGCGGCGACGGACTCCGGGTTCGCGTTGTACGCGTCGTTCACGACGACGAGGCCGTCGGCGCGCACGGAGCGCTCCATCCGCCAGGCCGAGCGGGTCGTCACCTGCGAGAGCGCCTGGGCGACCGCGTCGAGGCTCATCCCTGCCGCGAGCGCGACCGTCGCCGCGGCGGCGGCGTTGGACGCCTGGTGTGCGCCGAGCAGCGGCACGTGCACCGCGACCGCCTCGCCTGCGGCGCGCAGGACGAAGCGGGGTTCGCCGTCCTCCCCCACCCGGACGTCCTCGGCGCGGACGTCGGCGCCCGGCGCGGTGCCGTACGTCCGCACGGTCGCCGTCGTGCGCGAGCGCATCGCCGCGACGGCGGGGTCGTCGGCGTTGAGCACGGCCACGCCCTGCGCCGGCAGCGACTCGACGAGCTCACCCTTCGTACGGGCGATCGCCTCGACCGACCCGAACTCTCCGAGGTGGGCGCTCCCGACGTTGAGGACGACCCCGATGTCCGGACGGGCGATGGCGCACAGCTCGGCGATGTTGCCGATCGCCCGCGCCCCCATCTCGACCACCAGGAAGCGTGTGCCCACCTCGGCGCGCAGCACGGTCAGCGGGACGCCGAGCTCGTTGTTGTAGTTGCCGGCCGTCGCGACGGTCGGGGCGGCCGCACCGAGCACCTGCGCGAGCAGGTCCTTCACGCTCGTCTTGCCCTGCGACCCGGTGACCCCGACGACGACGCAGTCGTCCAGACGGTCACGGACGTCGCGCGCGAGCCGCGCCAGCGCGAGCTCGACGTCGTCGACGACGACGCAGGGACCCTCGACGCGGCGCTCCGCGAGCACGGCGGCGGCGCCGGCGGCGAGCGCGGCGGGCGCGAACGCGTGCCCGTCCACGTGCTCGCCGCGCACGGCGACGAACAGGCCGCCGGGCTCGACGTGGCGCGAGTCCAGCGTCGCCGGGGCGGTCACCTCCACGCCGTGCGCGTCGTAGGCGGTGCCCCCGACGATCTCGGCCAGACGGTCCAACGACGTCGTGATCATCGCGCGCTCCCGAGCCGGTCGCGGAGGACCTCGACGAGCACGCTGCGGTCGTCGAACGGGTGGACGGCGTCTCCCACGATCTGGCCGCGCTCGTGACCCTTGCCCGCGACGACGACGACGTCGCCGGGACGGGCGAGGGCGACGGCGCGCGCGATGGCGGCGCGACGGTCACCGATCTCGACGAGCTCGGCCGACGTCGCGGCGGTGCGCGCGCCCTCGAGGACGGCGGCACGGATCGCGGTCGGGTCCTCGCTGCGGGGGTTGTCGTCGGTGACGACCACCACGTCGGCCAGCTCGGCCGCGACCGCGCCCATCAGCGGACGCTTGCCCGGGTCGCGGTCTCCCCCGGCACCGACCACGACGAGCAGGCGCCCGTCGCCCAGGCCCCGCAGGGACGCGAGGACGGCGCGCAGCGCGTCGGGCTTGTGGGCGTAGTCGACGATCGCGGTGAAGTCCTGGCCCTCGGCGACAGGCTCCATGCGGCCCGGCACCCCTTCGCATGACGCGATGCCGGCGAGCGCGTCCTCGACGGCACGACCCGTCTGGGTCACCGCGGCGAGGACGGCCAGCGCGTTGGCGACGTTGAAGCGGCCGGGCAGACGGACGACCAGGTCGTGCTCGGCCTCGTCCGGACCCACGACGCGCGCACGGGAGCCGGCGGCCGACGTCTCGAGCGCGACGACCCTCCAGTCCGCCTCGACGCGACCCTCCAGCGACACGGTCGTGACCGGGAGCGTCGTCTCGTCGGCGAGCCGGCGGCCGTACGGGTCGTCGATGTCGATGACGGCACGCGAGGCACGCTCCGGCGTGAACAGCGCGGCCTTCGCGGCGAAGTAGTCCTCGACGTCGGCGTGGAAGTCGAGGTGGTCGCGTCCCAGGTTGAGGAAGACCGCGACGTCGTAGACGACGCCGTCGACGCGGTGCAGCGCGAGGGCGTGGCTGGAGACCTCCATCACGACCGCGTCGGCGCCGTGCGCCTCCATGACGCCGAAGAGGGCGTGCAGGGCAGGTGCCTCCGGGGTGGTGAGCGCGGAGGCGAGCGGGCTGCCCTCGAGGAACGCCCCGGTGGTGCCGATCACGCCGACCTGGTCGCCGCACGCCCGCAGTGCCGCCGCCGCGAGGTAGGCGCTGGTCGTCTTGCCCTGCGTCCCGGTGATGCCGAGCGTGGTCAGGCGCTCGGACGGGTCGGCGTACACGGTGGCGGCCACCGCGCCGAGCACCGCGCGCGGGTCGTCGACGACCAGCAGCGGCACCCGTCCGGCGACCGCGCCCTCGGCGAGGATCGTCGCGCCCTCGGGGTCGGTCAGGACGGCGACGGCACCAGCGTCGACGGCCTGCGCGGCGTACCGGGCTCCGTGCGTCCGTGCACCCGGCAGCGCCGCGTACAGGTCACCCTCTCGAGCCTCCCCCGAGGCGAGGGTGACGCCGGTCACGACCGCGTCGGGACGAGGGCCGGTGACCCGCCCTCCGGTCGAGGTCGCCAGCGTGGCGAGGGACACGGGAACCACCGACGGCGGTCGGGTGTCGAGCGGGAGTGGAGGCTCAGCAGACATCGTGGCCGAGCGTATCGAGACTCACCACTTCACCGGAGTCCTGGGCGCTCGCGACCCGCTCGGAGCGATGCCGTAGCGCTGCAGCGCCTGCTGCATGACGTCCCGGAAGACCGGGCCCGCGGTGCCGCTGCCGGAGCCGCCGCCTCGCGGGTTGTCCAGGACCACGTACGTGAGGAAGCGCGGACGCTCCGCCGGAGCGAAGCCGATGTACGACACGGTGTTCTGCCCGCGGACGTAACGTCCGGTGTCGGGGTCGACCCGCCAGGCGGTGCCGGTCTTGCCCGCGACCCGGTAGCCCGGGATCGCGGTGTCCGGCGCCGAGCCGTCCGGGCCGGTGACCGCCTCCATCATCGTCGTCACCATCTTCGCGGCCTCCGGCGACACGACCTGCCGCGTCTCCGGCGCCTCCTGCTCGACGGTCGTCCCGTCAGCGCGGCGCACCTCGGTCACCAGCGAGGGCGCGGTGTAGCGCCCGCCGTTGGCGATCGTCGCCACCGCGGCCACCTCCTGCAGGGCCGTCACGGAGATGCCCTGCCCGAACGAGATCGTCGCGTGCTGGGCCGAGGACCACCGCTCGGGGTCGGCGAGGATGCCGCGCGACTCCGACGGCAGCCCGACACCCGTGGGGGCACCGAAGCCGAACTTCGTGAGGTAGTCGTGCAGCGTCTCGTCGTCCATCTGCTGCGCCAGGGCGATCGTGCCGAGGTTCGAGGACTTCGCCACGACGCCGGCGGCGGTCAGCTTGAGTCGCCCGTGGTCCCACCAGTCGCTGATGGTGAAGCCGTCGAGCCGCAGCTCGCTCGGCACCCTGACCTTGGTCTGCGGCGTGACCAGCCCGGCGTCGGCCAGCGCCGCCATCGTGATCACCTTCTGGACCGAGCCGGGCTCGTACACGTTCTGGACCGCACGGTTGTTCATCGACGCCGGCGTGACCGTCGAGCGGTCCTCGGCGTCGAACGTCGGCAGCTGGGACAGCTGCAGGACCTGCATCGACTCCAGGTCGACGGTCACGGCGATACCCCAGTCAGAGCCGCTCTGGCGCACCGCCTGGGCGAGCCGCTTGTCGGCGTACCACTGCAGGTCGCGGTCGAGCGTGGTCACGACGTCGGCGCCGGGGACCGGCTCCTGCGTCGTCTGTCGCGCGAGCGGGATGCGCACGCCCTTGGGCGACGTCTCGTACGTGGCCTCGCCGTCGACGCCGGTGAGCCACTTGTCGTACTGCTTCTCCAGCCCGCTGGTGCCCGCGCCCGTCTCCCCCGACACCAGCCCGACGAGGGTCGCGGCCAGCGTGCCGCCCGGGTACGTCCTGACCGCGTCCCGCTCGGTCGTCACCCCGTTGGCGATCTGGGCCTCGGTGAGCTTCGCCATCGCGGCGTCGACCTTGTGGGCCGGCACCTTGCGCGCCACGTAGACGAACTGCGTGTCCTGGCGGCGCAGCTTCTCCAGGGCGTCGAAGTAGTCGACCTCCAGCTCGGCGGCCAGCACCTTCGCGATCCCGGGCGCGTTCTCCGACGTGAACCGCGGGTTCGCGATGATCGCCTTCGCGTCGAGCGAGGTCGCGAGCGGCTGCCCGTCGCGGTCGAGGATCTCGCCACGGTCGGCGTGCAGCACCGTCGGCTGGAGCGTCTCCTTCAGTGCACGCGCGGCGTACGCGTTGGCGTCGACGCCCTGGATCTGGACGAGACGACCGGCGAAGACCACCAGGAGGGTGGCGACCACGACGAAGCAGAACCGCGCGCGGTTGCGCACCGCGGGGCTCACCCGCGGTCTCCCACCGCGGCCGGCGAGGGTCCTCCGACCCCCGAGGCAGCACGGCCCGCGCGGGAGGCCGGGACCATGTCGCCGACCACCGAGCCGTCCTTCAGGCGCAGGAACACAGGGTTGACGTTCGGGACCATGCCGAGCGCCGACGCCCGGTCGGCGAGAGCGGCCGGCGTCGAGCGCTGCTCCACCTCGAGGGCCAGCTGGGCCCGCTCGCTCTGCAGCGTCTCCGCCTTCTTCTCCAGCTCGGCCAGCTCGAACGCCCCGTTCTGCATGGACGTGTTGAGCAGGAGGAGGCCGATCAGCCCACCGGCGAGCAGGGTGACCACGAGCAGCACGAACGGCGCGCGGGGGCTGCTCGGGCGGCGCGCCGGCACCACCCGCAGGTTGCGGCGCGGCTGCTGCGGCGGGCGGACAGGGCTACGGCGGGGTGCGTTCTGCGCGAGGCTCATGCCGCTTCCCTCACACGCTCGACCGCACGGAGCCGCACGGGCTTCGCGCGGGGGTTCTCGGCGACTTCGGCCTCGGAGGCCGTCTCGGCCCCTCGCGTCAGCGACCGGAACCGCGGCTGACGGTCCTCGGGCACGACGGGGAGCCCGGGCGGCACGTCGACCGTGGTGACGGCGGCGAACGCGCGCTTGACGAGGCGGTCCTCCAAGGAGTGGTAGGACATCGCGACCACGCGGCCACCGACGTGGACCGCGTCGAGAGCCGCGGGCAGCGCGCGGCGCAGCACGCCGAGCTCGTCGTTCACCTCGATGCGCAGCGCCTGGAACGTCCGCTTGGCCGGGTTGCCACCCGTCCGCATCGCGGCCGCCGGCAGCGCCTCGCGGACGAGCGCCACGAGCTCGTCGCTCGTCCGCAGCGGCGCGGTCTCGCGTCGCCGGACGATCGCATCGGCGATCCGGCCGGCGTGCTTCTCCTCGCCGTACGTGCGCAGGACGCGGACCAGCTCTGCCTTGTCGTACGTCGCGAGGACGTCCGCAGCGGTCATCCCCTCCTGCCCCATCCGCATGTCGAGCGGAGCGGGACGGGAGTAGGAGAACCCGCGCTCATCGAGGTCGAGCTGCATCGACGACACCCCGAGGTCGAAGAGCACGGCGTCCACCGACGTACGGCCGGCCGCCGCGACGGCGTCGGCGATCTCGTCGTACACGCCCGCGAAGAACGTGACCCGGCCCTCGAACGGCGCGAGCCGCTCGCGAGAACGGCGCAGCGCCTCGGGATCCCGGTCGATCCCGACGACGTGCACCTCGGAGAAGCGCGTCAGCACCGCTTCGGTGTGCCCGCCCAGCCCGAGCGTCGCGTCGACCAGGACCGCGTCGCTCCCTGCCAGGGCGGGCTCGAGCAGCTCCACCGTGCGCTCCAGGAGCACAGGAACATGCTGTGCCTCACCCATCCGTCCCGGCCCCCCTAGGACGTCCGACCACCATCTCGACCCCTCGTTCCGTGTGGTTCAGCGTGTGTCGCCCCGGCCCCTCACCCCGAGGGGGCCGGTCGTCTGCGGATCGTGCGACCTGGTCCCTGGCCGCTTGCCCTGGGAAGTCACCTCTGGCACCGGGGAAGTGGCGCCAGGTGGTGGAGCAAGCGGCCCAGAGGCCAGGTCGTACGAGCCCTGCTAGAGCAGTCCCTCGATCACCTCTTCCGAGAGCGACGCGAAGCTCTCCTCCTGCGCGTCGGAGTACTCCGCCCAGCGGCCGGCGTCCCAGATCTCCACCCGCTCCATGGCTCCCACCACGACGCAGTCACGCCCCAGCCGGGCGTACTCGCGCAGCGGGGCGGGGACGGTGATGCGTCCCTGCTTGTCCGGGACCTCGTCCGACGCTCCCGAGAAGAGGACGCGGATGAAGTCGCGGGTGGCCTTGTTGGTGAACGGCGTCTTGCTGATCCGGTCGCTGAACTCCTCGAAGCTCGCCTGCGGCCAGACGTAGATGCAGCGGTCCTGCCCCTTCGTCAGCACGAGGCCCTCCGTGAGTCGGTCGCGGAACTTGGCGGGGAGGAACAAGCGCCCCTTCTCGTCGAGGCGAGGGGTGTACGTGCCGAAGAACATCGCACCGCAACCTCCCCCGTCTCGCCGTCAGTCGGCCCCGAGTCAGTCGACTGCTTGCTCCACTTTGCGCCACTCTACTCCACAACGCTCCACCGTCAACCGATCTTGCACCCCGGCGCGCCCCTCCCGCTCCCGTCGGCCCTCGCTCGCCTCGCGCAGCCGACCTCGTCCGATCGCCCTGATTGCGGCATTCCTGTGGCCCGCGCCGCCGCGATGGTGAAGAGTGGAGCGCAGGTGGGGAGAGCGGAGCCCGGTCGCGACGGGCGAGGCTCTGGCGTTGATCGCACCGGTACGCTCGGCATCCTGGGGGGTCGCCGGGAGCGCCGTCGCCCTACCCGATGCGTGGACCCGAGGAGGACCGCAGTGACGACGACACCTCGCCGAGAGCCGCCAGCCCCGCCAGGGGCCGACCAGACCGAGGAGCTCGTCGCCGCCGCCGGGAGGCTCGCCGCCAACATCGAGTCCGTCATCGTCGGCAAGACCGACGTGGTCCGCACGGCGGTCGTCGTGCTCCTCGCCGGTGGTCACCTGCTCCTCGAGGACGTCCCAGGCGTCGGCAAGACGATGCTGAGCAAGGCGCTCGCGCGCTCGATCGACGGCTCGATGCGACGGATCCAGTTCACGCCCGACCTCCTGCCGAGCGACGTCACGGGGACGTCGGTGTGGGACCCGGAGTCGCGGACGTTCGAGTTCCGTCCCGGCGCGGTCTTCGGCAACGTCGTCGTCGGTGACGAGATCAACCGCGCCTCCCCCAAGACGCAGTCCGCCCTCCTGGAGTGCATGGAGGAGCGTCAGGTCACCGTCGACAGCACCTCGTACCCGCTCGAGGACCCGTTCATGGTGGTCGCCACCCAGAACCCGCTCGAGATGGAGGGCACCTACCCCCTCCCGGAGGCGCAGCGCGACCGCTTCATGGCCCGGGTCTCCATGGGCTACCCGTCCGCCGAGGCGGAGGCCGCGATGCTGCGGGAGCACGGCGGCGCCGACCCGCTGGCCGACCTCGCGCCCGTCACCGACGTCAAGCAGGTCGCCGACCTCGTCGCCACCGTACGGACGGTGCACGTCGCGCCCGCCATCGAGCAGTACGCCGTCGCGCTGACCCACGCCACCCGCTCGACCTCCCGGCTGCGGCTGGGCGCCTCGCCGCGCGCCACGCTCCACCTCGTCCGCGCCGCACGGGCGCGGGCCGCGCTCGACCGCCGCCCGTACGTGCTCCCCGACGACATCGCAGCCCTGGCCGAGCCGGTGCTCGCCCACCGCCTGCTCCTCTCCCCCGACGCCGTCGTCGCGGGATGGCAGGCCTCCGACGTCGTGCGCGAGGTCCTCGCCGAGGTTCGCGTCCCCGAGCCCGGTCGGTGACGTGCGCGCGACGCTCGCAGCCCTGACCTCCCGCGGCCGCGCCTTCGTCGCCGCCGGATCGACCGTGCTCGTCGGCGGCATGCTCCTGGGGCTCGACGTCCTCGTACGGATCGGGGTGCTGGCCCTGGCGCTGCCGCTCGCCGCGGTCCTGGTCGTCGCCCGCAGCCGCAGCACCGTCAGTGCCTCTCGTGAGGTCACGCCTCCGCGCGTGCCCGCCGGCAGCGACGTCGAGGTCGCGCTGCGGGTCGACGGGGGCGGCCGCGGCGCCTCGGGCACCCTCCTGCTGGAGGACCAGCTCCCCGACGCGCTCGGCGGTCGCCGTCGCTTCGCCGTGGAGAGCCGCGGCAGCCAGTGGCACTGCCTGGTCCGGTACGCCGTGACTCCGCGGCGACGGGGCTTCCACGCCATCGGGCCGCTCACGGTCCGTGTCGGCGACCCGTTCGGCTTCCTGTCGGTGGGCCGCACCTTCCACGCGACCACGCCGTTGGTCGTGACCCCCACGGTCCACCCGCTGGGCCGCATGTGGGCCGGCGGCGTCGGCGCCGAGCGCGGCGACCACCGCGTACGCCTGGGGGCGACCGGCCGTCCGGACGACGCGTCGGTCCGCGAGTACCGCACCGGCGACGACCTGCGCCGCGTGCACTGGCGGACGACCGCCCGTACCGGCGAGCTCATGGTGCGACGCGAGGAGGAGGGACGCCACGCCGACGTCACCGTCTTCCTCGACACCCGGCGCGACGTGCACCGTCCGGGCAAGGACGGCACCTTCGAGTGGGCCGTGTCGGCAGCCGCGTCGATCGCCGCGCACTTCGCCGGCAACGGCTGGGACGTCCGGCTCGCGACCGACACGACCGACTCCCACGACTCCGCCCCCGACGAGCTCGGGCTGATCCTCGACGAGCTGGCAGCGGTCGGGACGTCCTCGCGCCACAGCAACGCGATGGTCCCCGCCGACATCCTCGCCTCGCGCGGGACGGTCGTCGCCCTCGTCACCGGCGCCGACCCCGAAGCTCTGGACCACCTCGACCGGTGCGCCGCCAGCGCCGGCCGCCGGCTCGCGCTGGTCCTCGACGCGGACCGGTGGCTGAACCGTCAGGACGCCGGCTCCGGCGCGGCCGCCGACCTGGCGGCCACCGCGCGCGCACGCGGGTGGGACGCGGTCGCCGTCGGCGGCGGGCAGAGCGTCACCGACGCCTGGCGCGCGCTCGCGGCGAGCGCCGCCAAGGAGGTCGCCCGATGAGCACCGCCCGAGCGGTGCGCGCCGCGTGGACAGGGCTGTGGGTCTGGGTGCTCGCGGTCGCGGTCGGCGCCGCCTTCGCCCCGCTGGTCGTCGACAGCTCCTTCCTCGCCGAGGGCGCGCTGGGCGCGGCAGCCGTCGTCCTCACCGGCATCCTCCTGCGGGCGGTGGCCGCCCCTCGGGGCTTCGTCGTGGCCGGCCAGGCCGTCGTCGGGCTGGGCTGGGTGACGGCTGCCTACGGCGCCGGCACCGGCATCGCCGGCCTCATCCCGACGGGCCGGACCCTCGAGGAGGCACGCGCGATCGGGCAGGCGACCTACGAGCACGCGCAGCGTTACGCCGCCCCCGTCCCCGACCTCGCGGCGCTCGACGCGACCCTCGCCACGGTGATCATCGCCCTCGCGCTGGTCATCGACGTGATGGCCTCCGAGCTGCGGTGGACCCCCGCGCTCGGTCTCGTGCTGCTGGCCGTCCTCATGATCCCCGCGACGCTCCTCGGCGGCGAGCTCCAGCCGTGGGCGTTCGTCCTCGGCGCGGCGGCGTACGCGGGCCTGCTCGCCGTCACGCGCCGCGACGACGCCGGGTCCTGGGGTCCCCGGATGGTCGGCACCGCCGACGCCACCACGCGGTCCGGGGCGGGCGCCCCTGCGCCCTTCGCCAGGCTCGCGTCGGCGCTCCCCGCCGCGGGCATCACCGTCGTCGCCATCGCGGTCGCGATGCTCCTCCCTGCTCTCACTCCCACCGCGTCGCAGAGCCTCTTCGACGGCGGGGGCAACGGTGACGGCGGCAACGGCACAGGACTCCACAACCCGGTGCTGGACATGCGACGCAACCTCCGCGGGCAGAGCCCGGAGGTCATGCTGACCGTGCAGGAGCTCGAGGGCTCCCCTCGTCCGCGGTACGTCCGGCTGGCGTCCCTGCAGAACGTCGGCGACCGAGGGTGGACGCTCGGCGACCGGATCGGCGCGGGCCAGGAGCTCGACGACGACCTCCCCTCGATCCCCGGCCTCAACCCCGGCACCGACCGCCGAGAGGCGCGCTACTCCGTCGCGGTGGCACCCGGTTTCGACACGCGATGGCTCCCCCTCGTGTACGCGCCGACCGCCGTCTCGATGACCGATCCCGAGGGAGTCGAGGTCAACCGGAGCATGCTCGACGTCAGCCGAATCGAGCGCCTCGGGAGCTTCGCCGGGGAGACGTACACGTTCGACGCCACGATCGCCCGGCCCACGGAGAGCGACCTGCGCACCGCTCCGCCGTCGACGCTGACGATGTCCTCGTACGTGGACCTCCCCAACAGCACCCCGGACGTCGTCGCCGAGCGTGCGGAAGAGGTCACCGAAGGCGCGGACAACGCCTTCGACCGTGCCCTGGCCCTCCAGCGGTGGTTCCGCTCCGAAGGCGGCTTCGAGTACTCCCTCGACCAGCGGGCCGGCTCGGGGATGGAGACCATCGAGCGCTTCCTCACCGACGACCGGGTCGGTTACTGCGAGCAGTTCGCGACCGCGATGGCGATGATGGCGCGGTCGCTGGGCATCCCGGCGCGGGTCTCGGTGGGATTCCTGTCCGGCGAGCCCGGACGCGCCCCCGGCGCGTGGGTCTTCCGAGGCACCGACATGCACGCCTGGCCGGAGCTCTACTTCGCCGGCGTCGGCTGGGTGGCGTTCGAGCCGACCCCCGGCGGCAGCGGCTACGCGCCGCCGAGCTTCGCCCGAGGCGACTCGACGGCTCCCGAGGAGCCTCTCTCGTCCTTGGCGCCGACCGCGGCACCCAACACCGCTCCTACCGCCGCTCCGGGGCGCGAGACCGGGACGACGGCGGCCGACGACTCGGCCGACTCGTCGTCGCGCGGCGTGCTGTTCCTCGTCCTGGGCGCGCTGGCCCTCCTCGTCCTCGCGATCCCCGCGGTCGTGCGCGCGACGAGGCGCCACCGACGGGTGGGTGCCGGCAGCGGCGAGACCTCGGTCGAGGACGCGTGGGCGGAGGTGCGGGACACGGCGACCGACCTCGGCCTCGGCTGGACGGACGGCGCCTCGCCGCGGGCGACGGTCGCCCCGCTGCGCGCGCGCCTGCGCGACGACCCCGAGATCCGCGCGGCGCTCGACACCTTGGTCGAGGCGGTGGAGCGCAGCCGTTACGCGCCGTCGTACGAGGACGTCGACCTCACCCCGGTGGTCCGCCGGCTCCGTACGGCGATGACGGACGCCACCTCACGCGGGCAGCACGTGCTCGCGGCGGTGCTGCCGCGCTCGGTCCTCGCCGTCAGGGAGACGCGAGGCACCTCGCGCGAGGCCGACGAGGTGCTGTCGCTGCGGGAGTGAGGGCCCGGCAGGTCAGTGCGGCGGGTCAGGAGCCCGAGTCGTCGCGGCGGCGCTTCCAGCGCTCCTCCATGCGGTGCATGAAGGAGTCCGACGTGGCGGCACGACCGGCGCGCCCGCCGTGTCCCGGCTGGGACGGTGGCGCCTGGCGCGGGTCCTGCGGCGAGTCGACGTCGCGGGACTTCCAGGCCGTGAGGAAGAAGTAGGCCCCCGCGACCATCAGGACGAAGCCGAGGACGCCCAACGGCGTCGATGCGGCGATCACGCCTGTCATGAGCAGACCGACGCCGGCGACGAAGCCCACCGCCGCGACCACGACGATGCGTCGGGCGCGGGCGCGAAGCTTTGAGCCGCGCAGGGTCGACGCGAGTCTCGGATCCTCGGCAGCGAGCGCTTGCTCCAACTGCTCGAGCAGCCTCTGCTCTTCCTCTGAGAGCGGCACTTCGGGCCTCCCTGACATTCGACCGGCCGTTGCCAGCACCTACAGCGCCCAGTCTAGGCAGGCGCTCACGGCAACGCCACAGCACGGGCTATTGTTTGTGCGCACGGGGGCGTCGGTGCCCCCTCCTGCCCCCGGAAGGAACCCGATGCTCCGGTTCACCGCACTCGCCAGCGCTGCCACTCTCGTGGTGTCCGGCACGCTGGTCGCCCTCGCCTCCGCGGCCCCGGCGACCGCAGCCGCCCAGACCTCGGCCACCGTCGCGGCGAGCGTCGCGGCGGCGCCTGCCGGCGTCAAGGCAGCGAAGGCCAAGGCCTCGAAGAAGGACCGCTTCTTCCGCGCGACGACGCGACCGGGCGACCGCGACCGCTCGGTGACCTCGATCAAGCACGTGCGCGAGCTCCAGTACCGCCTCCGCTGGGCAGGGGTCTACGGAGGCGCCGTCAACGGCACCTACACGGCGCGCACCAAGAAGGCCGTCAAGAAGTTCCAGAAGCGGCACGGGCTGAAGCGCTCCGGCGTCGCGAACACCGCGACGTGGAAGGTCCTCATCGCCAAGACCGTCCGAGGGAAGTCGAGCATCCCGAAGCGCTGCAAGTCGTCGGGCTGGAACGCCTGCTACGACCGCAAGCGCCACCAGGTCGTGCTCTACAAGAACGGCACCCTCTGGAACTCCTGGCTGGTCCGCGGCGGCGCTGCCTCCTCGAAGACGCGCACCGGCAAGTTCACGGTGTTCTTCCGCAGCAAGAGCCACGTCAGCTCGATCTACGAGGCGAAGATGCCGTACGCCCAGTTCTTCTCCGGCGGGCAGGCCTTCCACGCCTCGTACCTGATGATGGATCCGTTCGTCGGGCACAGCCACGGCTGCGTCAACATGTACATCCCTGACGCCAAGCAGCTCTGGGCCTTGACGGCCGACAAGAAGCTCAAGGTCACGGTCTACGGTGCCTGGAGCTGACGGTCCGCAGGCCGACGCCCTGCACCCCCGGATCCAACAGGTGGTCGACGCGCTCGCCGCGCACGGAGTCGTCGACGAGGTCGTCCGCGTCCTCCCCGACTCCGCCCGTACGGCGCGCGAGGCGGCCGACGCGCTCGGCGTCGGCGTCGGGGCGATCGCCAACAGCCTCGTGTTCGCCTCGGCCGGTGAGCCGGTCCTGGTCCTCACCAGCGGTTCGCACCGCGTCGACACCGCACTGGTCGCCGCCACGCACGGCCTCGCTCCTCTCGAGCGTGCTGACCCCGACTTCGTCCGCGCCGCCACGGGGCAGGTCATCGGCGGCGTCGCCCCCGTCGGACACCCTGCCCCGATCCGGACCTTCGTGGACGTGGCGCTGCGCGAGCACGACGTGGTGTGGGCGGCCGCCGGTCACCCGCACGCGGTGTTCGCGACGTCGTACGAGCAGCTCGTCGAGATCACCGGCGGGACCCCGACCGAGGTCGCGTGAGCCACGGGGCACAGCGAAGGCGCCGGGCGGATCCCCGCTCGGCGCCTGGATGCCTCCCGTCCGGCCCGACCCCCGACGCGAGCCGGACGAGCGGCGTCCTGACCAGTGTGCAGCGCGGCGCCGGACCGGCGCTATGAGCGTTCGTACTCATTCCGCCTGAGCACCGTGCCCGACCCGGACCGGAAGGCTCTGCGAGTCGCCGTCCGGGCCTCTCGGTAGCCTGTGCTGGTGGCTGACGTCGTCGTGGTCGGAGGCGGGTTCGCCGGCATCGCGGCGGCCGTGCGGATCGCCAAGCTCCGGCACCGGGTGATCCTCCTCGAGGAGTCCGACCGGCTCGGCGGGCAGCTGCTCCCGTACGAGACCGGGCGCTGGTCCTTCGACCACGGGTGGTCGGAGCTCACGCTGCCCGCGACCGTCCGCGACCTCTTCAAGAAGTCCGGACGTCCGCTCGACCGCGTGCTCGACCTCGAGCCGCTCCCCGTCGCGCGTCGGCACGTGCTCGCTCGCGACCTCGTCGTCGACCTGCCCGCCGGCAGCCGCGGCGCGCAGATCGACGCGCTCGACGCCGTCCTTGGCGAGGGCGCCGGGGCGAGCTGGACGCGGTGGGTCGACGCCTTCGACGAGATGTGGGAGGTGCTGCGGCGACAGGCGCTCGAGCAGCGGCTCCTCGGGCGCAGCTCCTTCACCCGTGAGCAGTGGCGCACGCTGAGCCCTCGCACGATGCTGGCACGCGCCGTGCGGCGCGGACTGCGCGATCCGTCGCTCCAGTCGATGGTGCTCGACCGTCATGTCCTCGACGGTCAGCAGCCCCGCTCGCTCCCGATGTTCTTCGGCGTGTTCGACCTCGTCGAGCGTTCCTTCGGCCGGTGGCGGATCGACGGGGGTACGAGCGCGCTGCTCGCTGCCCTGGAGCGACGGCTCGAGGAACGGCGCGTCGACGTCCGGCTGTCGACCCGCGCGCACGACGTGGTCGGGTCGCACCCGGTGACCGGGGTGGTGACCGACGAGGGCGTGGTCAGCGCCGACGTCGTCGTGTGGGCGGCACCCGGCCCGCCGGGCGGGCGCTCGGAGAGCAGCGCGCTCCCCCGCGTCCCCGCCGCGCGCACCTATCTCGGGCTGGGCCCGCACGCGCCCGTCCTCGCCCAGCAGACCATGCTCCACGGGGGCACGCCCGTCCGGATCTCCCCGAGCGCGACCCACACCGGCGACGGCCAGGCGTGGACGGTCGAGCACGCGGGGGCCGAGGACCCGCTCGTCAGCATGCGACGGCTGGGGATCGACGTCGAGGACCACGTGCTGCACCGCGAGGACGTCAGCGCGGTGGACCTGGTCCGACGCGGCGCGCGCTACGGATGGCAGTGGTCGGGGTGGCGGACGGCTCCGTCGGTGCCGGGCGTGGGCCAGCTGCGTCCGGGGTACCTGCGCATCGGGGTGAACGCCCACCCCGGGCCCTCCACCGAGATGGTGGCGCTGGGCGCCGCCGCGGCCGCCGAGACGCTGCGCCCCTGAGGGCCTGACCCCGGGGTTAGGAGCGGCGGGGGGGGGGGGGGGCCCCCCCCCGGGGGGGGGGGGGGGGGCGCGGGCGGCGGGGGGGGGGGGGGCGCCCCCGC
>NZ_JANZYO010000005.1:0-340442 GCF_025506335.1 Mumia quercus | reverse complement strand
GGGCGCCGCCGCGGCCGCCGCGCCGCGCCCCCCGTGGGGGCCGGCCCGGGGGGTTGGGGGGGGGGGGGGGGGGGCCCCCCCCCCCCCCCCAGGCCGGTGAGCAGCGACGTCAGGTAGCGCGGCCGCTCGATCCCGTCGTCCTCCACCGTGCAGGCGGCGACGACGAAGGCGGGGACGGCGAGGCCGCTCGTCCACCACGCGACGACGAGCAGGTCGCCTCTGGCGCCGACCAGCAGATAGGCCAGGGCACAGCCGATGAACACGGCGGACCCTACAAGCCCGCCGAGCACCAGCATCCCCCTCTTGCGGTGCTGCTCCCGAGTCACCTTGTCAGCATCGCACCGGCGGAGGCCAACCGCCGGACGATGCGCAACCCGGGCGCGTCGCGGCTCAGCCGACGGGCGCCGGAGCCAGGTTCTCGTAGATCTGGCGCGTGGCCCGCGAGCGGTTGAGCGTGTAGAAGTGCAGGCCCGGCGCACCCTCTGCGAGGAGCGTGTCGCACAGCTGCGTCGCGATCTCGGTGCCCTCCGCGCGCAAGCCCTCGGGGTCGTCGGCCCACGGCTCGAGCCGCGCGACGACCGAGGCGGGCACGGGGTGGCCGGACAGCTCGGCCATGCGCGTGATCTGCGCGAGGTTGGTGATGGGCATGATCCCGGGCACGATCGGGATGTCGCAGCCGCGTGCCCGCACGCGCTCGACGAGCCCGAGGTAGTCCTCGGCGAGGAAGAAGAAGTCGGTGACGGCAAACTCGGCGCCCGCACGCGCCTTCGCGACCACGACGTCGGCGTCCGCCTCGAGGCTGCGCGCCTCGCGGTGGCCCTTGGGGTACGCGGCCGCGCCCACGCAGAACGTCCCCAAGCCGGCGACCAGCGCGACCAGCTCGTCGCCGTGGTCGAGGCCGCCGGGATGAGGCGTCCACGGGGCTCCGGGCCCGCCGACCGGGTCGCCACGCAGCGCGAGGATGTTGCGGACGCCGGCCGCGGCGTACTGACCGAGCACCGTGCGGAGGTCGTCGCGCGACTGCCCGACGCACGTGAGGTGACCGACGGGTCGCAAGGTGGTCTCCGTCGCGATCCGCTCGGTGATGCGGACCGTCCGGTCGCGGGTCGTCCCGCCGGCGCCGTACGTCACAGACACGAAGGTGGGGCGCAGCGGCTCGAGCTCGCGGATCGCCGTCCACAGGGTCCGCTCGCCCGCGTCGCTCTTCGGCGGGAAGAACTCGAACGAGAAGCTCGCCGCAGGAGCGGCGATGTCCTCGCTGAGGCGGCGTGCGGTCGGCATGCCGCCCACCTTAACCGCCGGACGTGCACCGTCCGGCTCGCCGATCGCGTCGTGGACACGCAGGTAGGGTGGCGGCGTGATCGACGCCGCCGCCTTCGCCGTCCGGGTCGGCGAGGAGCTCGAGGCGTTCGCCGCCCTGCAGCGCGAGCGCCTCGCCCCTCTCGGACCCCGTCTGTCCCCCTTCCTCGATGCCGCGGACGAAGCCGTCCGGGGCGGCAAGCGCCTGCGCGCCTCGTTCTGCCTCGCAGGGTGGGAGGTCGCCGGGGGGACCGGCGACGCCACGGTCGTCGCCCGCGCCGCGGCCGCGCTCGAGTGGCTCCAGGCCAGCGCGCTCGTCCACGACGACGTGATCGACGCCTCCCTGACGCGCCGTGGCAAGCCCGCCGCGCACGCGGCGTTCGCGATCTCGCACCGCGAGAACGGCTGGCAGGGCTCCCCCGAGGCGTACGGCACCGGGGCGGCGATCCTGCTCGGCGACCTCCTCCTGTCGTGGGCCGACGAGATGTTCCGTACGGCCGGGTTCGCGCCCGAGGTCGTCGCCCGCGCCACCCCGTACCTCGACGCGTGCAAGTCCGAGGTGGTCGCCGGCCAGTTCCTGGACCTCGTCGGCGGGGCGATCGGGCAGAGCTCGGCGACCGAGGCGATGCGGGTCGTGCGCTACAAGGCCGCGAAGTACACCGTCGAGCGGCCGCTGCACCTCGGGGCCGCGCTCGCGGGCGCCCCGCCGGAGACCCTCGACGCCCTCAGTGCGTACGCCCTGCCGGTCGGCGAGGCCTTCCAGCTGCGCGACGACGTGCTCGGCGTCTTCGGCGACCCGGAGGTCACGGGCAAGCCCGCCGGCGACGACCTGCGCGAGGGGAAGCAGACCGTGCTCGTGGCCCATGCGTACGAGCGCGCCACGGTCGAGCAGCGCGCTACCCTCGACCTCGGCATCGGCGACCCCGACCTCTCCCCCGCCGCCGTCGACGGCCTGCGCGAGGTCATCCGGGAGACCGGTGCGCTGCGCAGGCTGGAGGACGACATCGCCGCGCTCGAGGACCAGGCGACGGCAGCGCTCGGGCTCGCCCCGCTGGCGCCGCACGCGCAGATTCTCGCTGACCTCGCCGCGCGCGCCGTGCGACGGACGGCGTGACCCGCCGCCCGTCCGCGGTCTCAGAACCCCAGGGCCTGCGCCCGCCTGCGCACCTCGCGGCCACGGCCCTCGCGCAGCGCGTCGACCGGACGCCCCGGCAGGCTGTCGTCAGGGGTGAAGAGCCAGACGGCCGCCTCCTCGTCGCTGAAGCGAGCGTCGTCGAGGAGCACCAAGGTGCCGCGCAGGCCTTCGAGCGGTGCGCCGTCGGCGATCAGCAGCGCAGGCACGCGCGGACGCGAGGACGACGCCGACCGCACGGCCAGGAGGTCCCTCTCCCGGATCCGCTGGCGTACGCGGCTGACGGTCGTCTCCAGCTCGACCGCAGCCTCCTCCCAGGTCAGCCAGTCGTCGATCAGCGCGTCGAGCCGGACTGCGGTGGTGTCGGTGCCGGAGGTGTCGTCTGCCATGGGTCAAGACTCGCACGACGCGGTCGGCTCGCCTTCCACGGTGGGCCCGCAAGGCTCGCCTACACTGAGGCGGGGCCGCCTGACACGTCCACGCGCCCATGCGAGGGCACGGAGCGACGCCCGACGTGGAGGAGGTGACCGTGACGACGACCGACGAGATGCTCGTGGGCCGCGTCCTCGACGGCCGCTACCACCTCCGTCAGGTGCTCGCCCGGGGCGGGATGGGCACCGTGCTCCTTGCCACTGACACCCGCCTCGACCGTACGGTCGCCGTTAAGGTGATGCAGGGCAACGCCGGTGGTGACCAGGACTTCACCGCACGGCTCCAGACCGAGGCGCGCGCCGCTGCCCGCCTCAACCACCCCAACGTCGTGGCGGTCTTCGACCAGGGCGACGACTCCGGGCTGCTCTACCTGGTGATGGAGTACGTCCCCGGTCGTACCCTGCGCGACCTCATCAGCAGCGAGGCCCCGATGCCGCCGCGCCGCGCCCTCACGCTGATCGAGCCCCTGCTCCTGGCGCTGTCCGCGGCGCACGACGCGCGCATCATCCACCGCGACGTCAAGCCCGAGAACGTGCTCATCACCCCCAGCGGCCAGGTGAAGGTCGCCGACTTCGGGCTGGCCCGTGCGATCACCGCCCGCTCGCAGGCGACTACCGGCGTGCTCATCGGGTCGGTCTCGTACCTCGCCCCCGAGCTCGTCCTCAACGAGGGCGCCGACGCGCGCTGCGACGTCTACGCCGTCGGCGCCGTCATGTACGAGATGCTCACCGGTCTCAAGCCGCACACCGGCGAGACACCGATCCAGGTGGCCTACCAGCACGTCCACGCCGACGTGCCCGCCCCGTCGTCGGTGGTGGCCGGCATCCCTCCGTACGTCGACGCCCTCGTCGCGCGCGCGACCGCGCGCGACCGCGACCAGCGCTCGGCGGACGCGCGGGTGCTGCTCCACCAGGTACGCCGGGTGCGCTCAGCGCTCGAGGCCCACGTCGTGGACGACATCGAGCTGACGCAGGACCTGCGCCTCCACCGGATCGTGGCCGCCGGCAGCGACGACCTGCTCGCGACCAGCGTCTCCCCCGCACCCACGCTCGCGACGACCGCCGCCGCGCACGACGCGTACCCGCAGGCGGAGTCGCACAGCACCTCGCTCGCGACACCGCAGGCCCCGGCTCCCGTCCTCGAGCCCTCGCCTCCGTACGACCCCGGGTACGAGGCGACGCGCACGGTCACGCGCGACGCGGCCGGCATCCCGACGGCGCCGGTCGACCACGCCCGTGCCAGGGCGGCGGCAGGACGCCAGCGCCGACGCGGGCGCCGGATGCTCGTCGTCGCGCTCGCCGCGGCGCTCGTCGCGGCTGCGCTCGGGTGGTGGTTCGGTGTCGCTCGGTTCGACCAGGCCCCCGACCTCACGGGCCTGCCGCTGGAGCAGGCACGTGCCGAGGCGCAGCGCGACGGCTACACGGTGGACACGGCTGGCAGCGCGTTCAGCGAGACGGTGCCGGCCGGGTCGGTCGTGTCGACCGACCCCGGACCCGGCGGACGGATCCTCCCCGACGGCACGATCACGCTGACCGTCTCCAAGGGCAAGGAGCGGTATGCGTTGCCCGATCTCGCCGGCTCCACCGAGGAGGAGGCCGAGAAGGCCCTCGCCGACATCAAGGCGGTCGTCGGCGGCATCGACCGCAAGTTCAGCGACGACGTCGAGTCGGGCCGGGTGATCGCCACGTCCCTGGCGGTCGGGCGCATGCTCAAGCCCGGCACGGCCGTCGACCTGGTGGTCAGCAAGGGCCGCCGCCCCGTGGAGGTCGAGGACTTCACCGGCAAGAAGCTCCCGCAGGCGCAGCGCGCCCTCGAGAAGGCGGGGCTCGTCGTCGCCGTGGAGCGGACGTACGACGACAAGGTCCCCAAGGACGAGGTGCTCTCCCAGGATCCCGCCGACGGCACGGCGTACAAGGGCGACACTGTCACGCTGACGGTCTCCGACGGCCCCCAGCCCGTGGAGGTCCCCGGCGTCGTCGGCAAGAACGTCGACGACGCGAAGGCGCTCCTGGAGGCGGCCGGGTTCAAGGTGAAGGTCGAGAAGGAACGCATCCACTTCGGCAGCAACCTGGTCTCCCGGCAGTCCCCCGGCGGTGGCGACGAGGCACCTCCAGGCTCGACGATCATCCTGCGCATCGTCTGAGACCCGCTCGACCGAGAGCGGGACCTCCGGGTAGCCGCCCTAGAATGGGGCCGTGCCCTCCCCCTCCACCCCTCCGCCGACGCATGCCCGCAACCCGTTGGGGGCGCACGTCCCCGTCGGCCCCGGCCTGGCGAAGGGCGCCTGGCGCGCCATGCGCGACCTCGGTGGCGACACGCTCCAGGTGTTCACCGGCAACCCGCGGGGGTGGGCGGCGTCGGCAGGCGACCCTGCTCAGGACGCCGCGTTCCGCGCGCTCTGCGAGGCCGAGGACGTGCCTGCGTTCGTCCACGCCCCGTACCTCGTGAACCTCGGCAGCCCGAACCCGGCCACGTACGAGAAGTCCGTGGCGAGCGTGGCGCACAACCTGGCTCGTACGCAGGCGATCGGCGCCCGAGGACTCGTCGTGCACACCGGCTCGTGCGTCGACGACGGCGCGTACGACGCCGCGCTCCGGCAGGTCCGCGAAGGCCTGCTCCCGCTGCTCGACGCCCTCCCTGACGACGGGCCCCGGCTGCTGCTGGAGCCGACCGCAGGGCAGGGGCGCTCGTTGTGCGCGAAGGTCGACGAGCTGGAGCCGTACCTCGACGCGCTCGAGCACCACCCCCGCGTGGGGATCTGCCTCGACACCTGCCACGCCTTCGCCGCCGGCGAGCCTCTGGACGAGCCGGCGGGTGTCGCCGCGACCCTCGAGCGTCTGGTGGAGGTCGGCGGCGCCGGCCGCCTCGCGCTCGTCCACGCCAACGACTCCAAGGACGTCCGCGGCAGCTTCAAGGACCGCCACGAGCGGATCGGCGTGGGCCACCTCGGCAAGGACCCGTTCGCGGCGATGCTCGCGCACCCGGCCACCGAAGGCGTGCCCTTCGTCCTCGAGACCCCAGGTGGCGCCGACGCGTGGCGCGAAGACCTGGCGCTCCTGGCCTCCCTCCGCCCGCAGTGAGCACCCCCGAGAGCGCCGTCGAGCCGGTCCCGCGCTCGTACGGGTTCCTCGCCGCCGCCGCGCTGCTGGCCGTCACCGCCGCGTGGGGGTCGACGTTCTTCCTCATCAAGGACCTCGTCGAGGTCGTCCCGCCCGTCGACTTCCTCGCTGTGCGGTTCGCGATCGCCGCCGCGGCCCTGTTCCTCCTGCGGCCGAGGACCGTGCTCGCTCTGCGCGGCGACAGTCTGCGCCGCGCGGTGGTGCTCGGTCTCGTCTACGGCGGCGCCCAGATCCTGCAGACCGTCGGGCTCGCGCAGACCTCGGCGAGCGTGTCGGGGTTCGTGACCGGGATGTACGTGGTCTTCACCCCGATCCTCGCCGCGCTCGTGCTGCGCCAACGGATCGGCGTCCTCGTGTGGATCGCGGTCGGCGTCGCGACCGTGGGGCTCGGGTTCCTCTCGCTGGAGGGACTCGCGATCGGCTATGGCGAAGGCATCACGCTGCTGTCCGCGCTGCTCTACGCCCTGCACATCGTGATGCTCGGCGCCTGGACCTCCGCCCGGGAGGCGTACGCGCTGGCGGTCGTGCAGATGGCGGTGATCGCGGTGCTGTGCTTCGCGATCAGCGCCCCCGGCGGCGTCGTGCTCCCGCAGACGGGTGGCCAGTGGGTGAGCATGGTCTACATGGCGCTCGTCGCCGGTGCGTTCGCGATGCTCGCGCAGACGTGGGCGCAGGCGCACCTCCCGGCAACCCGGGCGGCGATCATCATGTCGATGGAGCCGGTGTTCGCCGCGGCGTTCGCGATCGGGTTCACCGACGAGTCGCTGACCCTCCGCACGCTCGCCGGCGGCGCGCTGGTCCTCGCGGCGATGCTGCTCGCCGAGACCGCTCCCCGACGGCACGTCGAGGCCGAGGTCCCCCACCTCTCCCAATAACCCCTCGCGAGTCACGCTCTGCGCCCCCGCGAGTCACCCCGTACGTCCGCCGGGTCCGTACGATCGCGGCGAGTGACTCGCGGGCGAAAAGGGAGGGAGGCGGGAGGGTCAGCGGAGGCGTTCGACCGCGAACTCCATGGGCGGGTCCGCGATGACGTCCTGAGCGGCGACGATCTCCATCTCGCCCGCACCCGTACGGCGCGTGTGGTCGAGGATCCCGTAGATCGACGACGCGACCTTGCCGAGGGCGTCCGGGACGTCCATGCCGGACTGGAGCAGCCGGCCCAGGAACATCGAGGTCGTCGCGTCACCCGAGCCCGCGACGACGTTCATCTCGAGCTTCGGCGTCGTCACGACGTACGCGCCGGAGTCGTCGACGGCGACCATCGAGATCGTCTCCTCGCTGGGGTCCAGGACCTCCACGGAGGTGACCAGCACAATGCGGGGTCCGCGGGCGCGCAGCGTCGCCACCGCCTCGAGCAGCGCGTCGAGCGTGTCGACCTCCGCGCCCGTCAGCAGCTCCAGCTCGAACTGGTTGGGGCTGGTGATGTCGGCGGCGGGGACGATCCGGTCGCGCATCAGCTCGGCGATCCCCGGGCGGACGTACACGCCCCTGCCCCGGTCGCCGATGACCGGGTCCGCGCAGTACACGGCGTCGGGGTTGGCGGCCTTCACCTTCGCGACGGCGTCGAGGATCACCTCGGCGACCTCCGGCGAGCCCTGGTAGCCGGAGAGGACGGCGTCGAGCTGCGGGAAGACTCCGCGCTCGCCCACCCCGGTGATGACGTCGGCGACCTGGGAGGCCTCGAAGACCGCGCCACGCCACACGCCGTAGCCGGTGTGGTTGGAGAACGCGACGGTGTTGACCGGCCACGTGTCGACGCCGAGGCGCTGCAGCGGGAAGACGGCCGAGCTGTTGCCGGCGTGACCGTACGCGACGGAGGACTGGATCGAGAGGACCTGCACGACCGACAGCGTACGACGTCCCGTACGGTCGCAGAGTGCCGCCTGCAGCAGACCACCACTTCTACCGCCCGTCGGAGGGCCACCGCCTGCCGCACGACCCGTTCAACGCGATCGTGGCGCCGCGGCCGATCGGGTGGATCTCCTCACGCAGCGCCGAGGGCGTCGTCAACCTCGCCCCGTACAGCTTCTTCAACGCCTTCTCGTACTCCCCGCCGTTGGTCGGCTTCGCCAGCACGAGCTACAAGGACAGCGTCGCGAACGCCGAGACGACGGGTGTCTTCTGCTGGAACCTCGCGACCGAGGACCTCGCTGAGGCCATGAACGCCACCTCGGCGACCGTGCCGCCCGACATCGACGAGATGCAGCTCGCCGGGCTCACCCCGGTGCCCGGGGACGTCGTCGGCGTACCCTTCGTGGCCGAGAGCCCTGTCGCGTTCGAGTGCCGGACCGCCCAGGTCCTACGACTCGCCGGCGCGGACGGTACCCCTGCGCAGAGCTGGCTGACCATCGGCGAGGTCGTGGGGGTGCACATCGCCACCGAGCTGCTGCACGACGGGATCTACGACACCGCGCGGGCTCGCCCGCTGCTGCGCGCCGGCGGCCCGACTGCCTACTTCGGCATCAGGCCCGAGAACCGCCTCGACATGCGCCGCCCCCGCTGAGCCGCCGCGGCCGTCGCTACGGTTTGCCACGCTGACGCGGCAACCCGCGGTTGGCGCGGCGTGCTTGCCCCGCCAACCGAAGTCTCCCACGCTGGCGTGGCAAACCGTGAGCCGACGCGGGCTCAGCGCTGGCGGAGCATCTCCGCGACCAGGAAGGCCAGCTCGAGCGACTGCGCGCGGTTGAGCCGAGGGTCGCACAGGGTCTCGTAGCGGTGGGCGAGGTCGGCGGCGACGAGCTTGCTGCCGCCGCCCACGCACTCCGTGACGTCGTCGCCGGTGAGCTCGACGTGGACGCCGCCGGGCCACGTACCGAGGGAACGGTGGACCTCGAAGAATCCGCGCACCTCGTCGATGACGTCGTCGAACTCGCGGGTCTTGTAGCCGTTGTCGGTCGCGAAGGTGTTGCCGTGCATCGGATCGGTGATCCAGGCCACCTGGACGCCCGCCGCCCGGACCTTCTCCACGAGCTCGGGCAGCAGGTCGCGGATCTTGCCCGCACCGAAGCGGGTCACGAACGTGAGCTTGCCCGGGACGTTGTCCGGGTTGAGCTTGCGCGCGTACGCCAGGGCGTCGTCCGGGGTGGTCGTGGGGCCGAGCTTGATGCCGACCGGGTTGGCGATCCGGCTGAGCAGCTCGACGTGGGCCCCGTCGAGCTGACGGGTACGCTCACCGATCCACAGGAAGTGGCCGGAGACGGCGTACGGCTTGCTCGTCCGCTGGTCGATCCGCGTGAGGGCCTGCTCGTACTCGAGGATCAACGCCTCGTGAGACGAGTAGAAGTCCACCGTGTGGAACTCCTCGGGATCGACGCCGATCGCGTCCATGAACGCGAGCGCCTTGTCGATCTCGTCACCGATCGACTCGTACTGCGCGCCGACCGGGCTGTTGCGGACGAAGTCGGAGTTCCAGGCGTGCATCTTGCGCAGGTCGGCGTAGCCGCCCTGGGTGAAGGCACGCGCGAGGTTCAGGGTGGCGGCGGAGGCGTGGTAGACCTCCACGAGCCGCTGCGGATCGTGCGCACGGGCCTCGGGCGTGAAGTCGAAGCCGTTGACCGCGTCACCGCGGTAGGCCGGCAGCGTGACCCCGTCGCGGGTCTCGGTGTCGCTGGAGCGCGGCTTGGCATACTGGCCCGCCATCCGGCCGATCTTGACGACCGGCACGCTGGCGGCGTACGTGAGCACGACCGCCATCGACAGCAGGACACGGAGCTTGTTGCGGATGTTGTCCGCGTTGACGCCGTCGAAGGTCTCGGCGCAGTCGCCGCCCTGGAGGACGAACGCCTCGCCACGCGCCACCGCGGCGAGCTTCTCGCGCAGCTGGTCGGCCTCTCCGGCGAAGACCAGCGGCGGCATCCCGCGCAGGCGGTCCACGGCCGCGTCGCGCGCGGCGGGGTCGAGGTAGGTCGGCTGCTGCGCCGCACCGAGGGCGCGCAGCTCTTCGAGGGTCGGGATGCTCACCTTCTCAGGGTACGACGCGCCCCCCGAGGCCCCTTCGGCGTCTCGTCACCCGAGCAACGAGGAGAACCCGGCGATCATCTCCGGAGGCACCGTCTTGAGGCGGCCCACGCCCTCGGCGAGGCGGGAGCGGAGGATGTCGTCGCCGCGCAGCGCGATCATCGCGCCCCAGTCCTCGTCCAGGACGGCCTCGACCGCCTCGAGCCCGTACCGGGTCCCCAGGATCCGGTCGTACGCCGTCGGTGTACCGCCGCGCTGGGTGTGGCCGAGGACCACGGTCCGCGGCTCCTGACCACCCCGCTTGGTCATCTCCTCCGCCAGCCACGCACCGACTCCGCCGAGCTGGACGTGTCCGAACGCGTCCGTGCCGCCGCCCGACAGCACGGCCTCTCCCTCGACCGGCAGGGCGCCCTCCGCCACGACGACGATCGGCGCCCGACCCTCCTCGCGTACGGCACCGCAGCGCGCGAGCACGTCGTCCACGTCGAACGCCTGCTCGGGGATCAGCAGGGCATCGGCACCGCCGGCGAGCGCGGCGCGCAGGGCGATCCATCCCGCGTGGCGGCCCATCACCTCGACGACCATCGTGCGGTGGTGCGACTCCGCCGTCGTACGGAGCCGGTCGACCGCCTCGGTCGCGATGCCGACCGCGGTGTCGTGCCCGACGGTGATGTCGGTCGCCGAGAGGTCGTTGTCGATGGTCTTCGGGACACCCACGACCGGCACGCCGGCCTCGGCGAGGGCGTGGGCGACGCCGAGCGTGTCTTCTCCGCCGATCGCGATGAGCGCGTCACAGCCTGCCGCCGCGAGCCCCTCGCGTACGCGGTCGATCCCGCCGTCCATGCCGACGGGGTTGGTCCGCGAGGATCCGAGGATCGTGCCGCCGCGGTCCAGGATCCCCGCCACGTCGTCGCGGCCCAGCGGACGGACGTCCACGTCGAGCGGCCCTCGCCAGCCGTCGCGGAAGCCGACGACCTCGGCCGCCGGCGCAGCCGCTGCCCGCAGCACGACCGCACGCAGGACGGCGTTCAGCCCCGGGCAGTCTCCGCCGCCGGTGAGCACTCCGATGCGCATCGTGTTCTCCCGTCCGCGCCGATCCGTGCGTCCTACTCGTCGAGCCCGCGCTCGATGGCGTACCGCACGAGCTCGACGCGGTTGTGGAGCTGGAGCTTGCGGAGCGTGTTCTGCACGTGGTTCTGAACCGTGCGGTGGCTGAGCACCAGGCGCTCGGCGATCTGCTTGTAGGTCAGCCCCTTGGCGACCAGCCGGAGCACCTCGGTCTCACGTTCGGTGAGTCGCGGTGCGTCCGGCTCGTCGGCCGGCGGCGCCTCCGACAGTCGACGGTACTCTCCGAGGACCAGTCCGGCGAGGCCTGGCGTGAAGACGCTCTCGCCTCGGGCGACGGCCTGGACGGCGTCGAGCAGCGCCTCGCGTGACGCCGACTTGACGAGGTAGCCGCTGGCCCCCGCTTTGACGGCGTCCAGCACGTCCTGCTGCTCCCCCGACGCGCTCAGCACGAGCACCTTCGTGTCGAGGCCGCGCCGGGTCAGCTGAGCGGTCACCTCGACGCCGTCGGGAGCCGGGATGTTGAGGTCGAGGAGCAGCACCTCGGGCCGGGTGGCGAGCACCCGGTTGATGGCCTCCGTGCCGTTCGCCGCTGTGGCCACGACCTCGAGCCCTGCCTCGGTCAGGTCCCGGGCCACGCCTTCTCGCCACAACGGGTGGTCGTCGACCACCATCACTCGCACCATGCGCGGCACCTTACCGTGCCGAGGCAGCCCCAGGCACACGCTTCAGGGGGACGACGAGCTCCCACTCGCAGCCCTGTCCAGCGGTGTCGACGAGCACGGCCTCCCCGCCGAGATCGCGCAGCCGCCCTCGGATCGAGTTGGCCACGCCGAGCCGGCCCTCGGCCTCGGCCCGCTCGAGGCGCCCCTCCGGGATCCCGGGGCCGTCGTCGCGGACGCTGACGACCACCCTGTCGCGCTCGGCCTCGAGCAGGATCCACGTCGACGCGTCCGGGCCCCCGTGGAGGACGGTGTTGGCGCGGCAGGCGAGCACCGCCGCGAGCACCTCCTCGACCACCTCGCTCGGCAGCATCACGGGCCGGCTGGGCGTCGCCACGCTGACGGTCGGCTCCGCGAGCGCGTCCAGCGCGCGTCCGAGGTCGGCGACCGCTCCGTCACCCGTGGACTCGTCCCGGGCCCGCGACTGGATCAGGCTGCGCAGGGCCAGCTCCTGCTCCCCCGCGAGCCGCCCGAGCTCGGCGGCCTCGCCGCCGATCTCGTTGCCCCGCCGCTGCACCAGCGCGAGGACCTGCAGGACCCCGTCGTGGACGGCCCGAGCGAGCCGCTCGCGCTCGGTCGCCATCGCGGCGGCCCGCTCGGCCTCGACGCGACGTACAGCCGAGACGCGCAGCGCGTGCGCGCAGTAGCCCACGAGCATGGCCGCCAGGACCATGAGGAAGATGTTGCCGACCGTCGAGGAGTTGACCGTCGGGCGCATGGTCACGTCGACGCTCTGGACGATCGCGGTGGCGAGGAGACCTCCGGTGACACCCCACCGCACGGCCCAGCACAGCACCACCGTCGTCACCCAGTACGTCGTCAGGGTGAAGGTGTGCTCGGCCAGCATCTCGGGCGTGTGGACGTACTGCGTGGAGCGCAGCAACGCCAGGGTGACGAGCATGTCGACCACGAAGACCCACGACGCGCGGTGGCGCGGCTCGTACAGCCAGGTCACGATGCCGGACCAGACGACCATGACGCCGATGAGCACCCACGCCGTCACGGGGTGCTCGAAGTCGCGCCAGCGCGCGGCGTTGACACCGACGGCGTAGACGAGCGTGACGGCCCGCAGCACCGTGAGGACGCGGTAGAACTGGTCGTCCACCTGCTGCGCGGCGCGCGTCACGCGGTCCATCGCGCAGCTCCCTACGAGGCCTTCGGGAGCTCGTGGACGTCCGGCTCCGCCGTGGCCTCGGGCTCGGGCTTGCGGGACCGCGAGGCGTACGTGTCGACGTACTCCTGGCCCGACAGGCGCATGATCTCGTACATGATCTCGTCGGTGATCGCGCGGAGGATGTAGCGGTCGTCGGCCATCCCCTCGTACCGGCTGAAGTCGAGCGGCTTGCCGAAGCGCACCGTCGGGCGCGTGTAGCGGCCGAAGATCTTGCCCGGAGGCGCCACGACGTTGGTGCCCGTCACGGCGACCGGGATCACGGGCGCCCCCGACTCGAGGGCGAGGCGCGCCACGCCCGTACGACCGCGATAGAGGCGACCGTCGGGCGAGCGGGTGCCCTCGGGGTAGATCCCGCACACCTCGCCCTTCGACAGCAGCCGCAGCTGGGTCCGCAGTGCCCCCTCCGAGGCCCGCCCCCCTGTCCGGTCGATCGGGACCTGGCCCGTGCCGGAGAAGAAGTTCTTCTGGAACCAGCCCTTGATGCCGGGAGTCGTGAAGTACTCCGCCTTCGCCACGAACGTCACGCGGCGCGGCGAGATGAGGGGCATGAAGAGCCAGTCGCTGTACGAGAGGTGGTTGCTCGCGAGGATCACCGGCCCTTCGGCCGGGACGTTCTCGGCGCCCGAGGCCTCAGGCCTGAACACGAGCTTCAGCACCGGGCCAAGGACGACGTACTTGAGCAGCCAGTAGAGCAAGACTTCCCCTCCTCGATCAGCGAAAGCGTACATTGCGCGGCCCGCGGCCCGCCGTTGACTGCACCGGAGGGCCGCCGGAGTCTTCCGGTCCCCTGGCACGTACCGCGCCTGGTGGGCGAAGATGGGAAGCATGGCCCACGCCCCCACGCTCCACCCTCTGGCCCACCCGTTGGCTCTCGACGGCGGGCCGACCGGCGTGCTGCTCATCCACGGCTTCACCGGCTCTCCTGCCTCGATGACGCCCTGGGCGCGCCACCTCGCAGCCGAGGGGTTCACCGTCCGCGTTCCTCGCCTTCCCGGCCACGGCACCACCTGGCAGGAGCTCAACCGCACGCGCTGGCAGGACTGGTACGCCGAGGTCGACCGCACGCTCGACGAGCTGCGCACCCGATGCGACCATGTCGCCGTCGCCGGCTTGTCGATGGGCGGCACGCTCGCGCTCCGGCTCGCCGAGCAGCGGCCGGCCGACGTCGACGCGATCGTCCTCGTGAACCCGGCGGTGAGCTCTACCGACCGCCGGCTCGCCGCGCTGCCCGTCCTTCGCCACGTCGTCCCGTCGCTGGCCGGGATCGGCAACGACATCAAGAAGACCGGCGTCGAGGAGTCGGGGTACGACCGTACGCCGCTGCACGCATTGTGGTCGCTGACGCGGCTGTGGGCGGACGTCCGCGCCGACCTCCACCGGATCATGCAGCCGCTGCTGATGTTCCGCTCGGCAGTGGACCACGTCGTGGACCCGTCGTCCGGGCGCCTCGTCCTCGCGGGAGTCTCCTCGGCCGTGGCGATCGAGGTGGTGCTGGAGGACAGCTTCCACGTCGCGACGCTCGACAACGACGCCCCGCGGATCTGGGAGGAGTCCGCGGCGTTCGTCGCCCGTCACGCCAGCTCCAGCCCGCAGGAGAGCGGTCCGGGACGATGAGCGGCCAGTCCTCCGACGACGAGGAGTTCGAGCGGATCGTGGCCGGCCTGGAGCTCTCGCTCCCCGACGTCGACGACGAGCCGGACGCGCCCGCCGACGCGCCGCCGCCGTTGACCGCGGCGCAGGGGGTCTTCCAGCCTCGCTGGTCCGACCCGCTTCCCGAGGAGGCCGACGACGACTGGGGAGACGACGACTTCGTGCCCCCTGAGCCGGAGCCTCTGCCACCGGGCGACCGGTGGAGCCGCGCGGCGTGGGCGGGCCTGATCGGCGGGCCGGCGCTGCTGTTCGTGCTGGCGATCATCGGCGCCCCCGTGCCCGGCATCATCCCCGCACTCGCCGTCGTGGCGTTCGTGGCGGGTCTGCTGGTGCTCCTCGTCCGCCGCGGCGACCACGACCGGGGCGACGACCCCGACCACGGCGCGGTGCTCTGACGCTCAGCCGACGGCGTACAGCGCGGGGCGCGGGACCCGGTCGACGGTCTGCCGGCGCCCACTGGTGAGCGCGGCCACGCCCGCCTCCGCGACAGCGTTCGCCGCATAGCCGTCCCAGGCGCTCGGCCCGTCGACGCCGCCCGCGCGGGCGGCACGCGTCCAGGCCGTGAGCTCTGCACGGTAGGCGTCGGCGAAGTGGGCTACGAAGTCGTCGGCGATCTCGACTCCCTCGACGCCGGCGATCCTGGTGCTGACCGGCGGTGTCGGGGCGAGCGCGGCGGTGCCGGCGGTCCCGACGACCTCACAGCGGACGTCGTAGCCGTACCCGGCGTTGACGAACACCTCGACGGTCGCCAGCGCTCCTCGCGCCATCTCCAGCGTCGCCAGCTGCGGGTCGGGCAACCCGTCACGTACGGGTGACTCGACCCGGAGGGCGACCACCTCGTCGTCGAGCAGCCAGGCCACGGTGTCGAGCTCGTGGATCATCGAGCCCGTGAGGATCCCCGGGCCGGTCACGCTGGTCGAGCTGGACGCGTTGCGGTGCACGTTGTGCACCACACGCACCGCGCCGAGCGCGCCGGACGCGACCGTCTCCTTGAGCCGTACGTAGCCGGGGTCGTACCGGCGCATGAAGCCGACCTGCACGAGCCTGCGTCCCACGGCCACCTCGGCCTCGACGACGCGCAGGGCCTCCTCGGCGGTGACCGCCAAGGGCTTCTCGCACAGCACCGGCTTGCCCGCCGCGAGGCAGGCGAGGACGAGGTCGGCGTGCGTCGAGTCGGGTGAGGCGACTACGACGGCGTCGACCTCGGCGGACCCGATCAGCTCCTCGGCCGAGGCCGCAACCTCTCCCTGGGCTGCGGTCGCGACCTGCTTGGCCCGCGTGACGTCACGGTCGTAGACCCGGGTCACGGCGGTGCCGGGCACCGCCGTCGTGAGCGTACGGACGTGGTCGGCGCCCATCGCGCCGGCACCGACGACGCCGATCCGCAGGAGCGCGCTCACAGGGTCACCCACCGGCGCTCGGCGACCGACGTGCGCATCGCGTCGACCGTGTCGGCCGCGACCACCGCGTCGTGGATCGTCGCCCCGTACGGCTTGCCCTCGGCGACGGAGCGGACGAAGCGCTCGGCCTCGATCACCTTGAGGTCGTCGTAGCCCATCGCGATGCCGCCACCGGGCTGGAAGGCGCCGAGCTCCCCGTCGCCCGGCCTCACGAACCAGGTGGCGTACGAGGCGTCCTGGAAGTCCTGGTCGAGGCACACCCGCAGCTCTCCCATGCGCCGGAAGTCCCAGGCGAGCGCGCCTTGCGTGCCGTGCACCTCGATGCCGTACGTGCACTGCTCGCCCACGGAGGCCCGGCTCGACGACAGCGTCCCCCTCGCGCCACCGGCGAAGCGCAGCAGCGCGCCGACGTAGTCCTCGTTCTCGACGTCGACGAGCGGCCCCGCCCCTCCTCGCGCGAAGTGCGACGCCGCACCGACCGCGGGCGGACGCTGCGCGATGAACCGGGCGTCGTCGGCCACCAGCTCGGCGATGTCGCCGACGACGAACCGCGCGAGGTCGGACGCGTGGCTGACGAGGTCGCCCAGGACGCCCGAGCCGGCCGGTGCCTCCTGGAACCGCCAGGTGAGCGCGCCCTGCGGGTGTGCGGCGTAGTCGGAGACGAACCGCACGTCGACGTGCGTGACCGCTCCGAGGCGCCCCTCTTCGACCAGCGCCTTGGCGCGTGCGACCGCCGGAGCGTTGCGGTAGTTGAACCCCACCGCGGACTGCACGCCGGCGGCATCGACGGCGGCGGCGATCGCGCGGGTCTCCGCCGACGTCCGGCCCGCGGGCTTCTCGATCCAGAGATGCTTGCCCGCCTGCGCCACCGCCGTACCGACCTCGGCGTGGATGTCGTTGGGGCCGGTGACGGACACCGCGTCGACGTCCTCGCGCTCGAGGAGCTCGCGCCAGTCGGCGTACGTCCGCGCGCACCCGTACGCGGCGCGGGCGCGGACGAGACGGTCGTCGTCGGCGGTGTCGGCGACCGCGACGAGCCGCGGCCGCCGCGGCGCGTCCGGGTAGTGGTGCGCGAGCCGGGCGTACGCACGGGCGTGCGCCTGGCCCATCCACCCGAACCCGACGACGGCGACCCGCAGCTCTCGGGTCATGCCCGGGTCTGCCCGTCCGACGTCGCCGCCGCGTCGGCGACGATCTCCTGAGCGATCGCGGAGTCCGCGCCGAGGTCGCGACTCAGCTCGTGGCCGAGCGCCTCGAGCTCCTCGCCGCCGGCCATCATCGCCGTCAGCTCGTCGAGCGTCATCTCGGACTTCGGGAAGTCCCCCATGCTGCGGCCACGCCGCAGCAGGACGAACCGGTCGCCCACCGGGTAGGCGTGGTGGGGGTTGTGCGTGATGAAGACGACGCCGAGCCCGCGCTCGCGCGCCTTGGCGATGTACTTCAGCACGACCCCGGACTGCTTGACGCCGAGGGCGGCCGTCGGCTCGTCGAGGATCAGCACACGGGCGCCGAAGTAGACCGCGCGGGCGATGGCGACGCACTGCCGCTCGCCGCCCGACAGCGTCCCGATCGGCTGATCGACGTCGCGCAGGTCGATCCCCATGTCGGCGAGCTCCTTCTTGGTGGTGCGCTTCATGAAGTCGATGTCGAGCCGACGGAGCGGACCCACGCCCTTGGTCGGCTCCGACCCGAGGAAGAAGTTGCGCCAGACCGGCATCAGCGGCACGACCGCGAGGTCCTGGTAGACGGTGGCGATGCCGAGGTTGAGCGCCGCACGCGGGCTGGAGAACTGCCGCGCGACGCCGTCGACCAGCAGCGTGCCTTCGGAGTGCTCGTGCGCCCCGGCGAGGATCTTGATGAAGGTCGACTTGCCTGCGCCGTTGTCGCCCAGGACGCACGTCACCTCGCCCGCCTTCACGGTGGTCGTGACGTCGCTGAGCGCGATGATGTTGCCGTAGCGCTTGCCGATGTCACGGACCTCGATGATGGGCGTCCCGCGAGGCGGCGGCGCGCTGGTCGTGACCTCGCTGCGCTGCTCGTTGACTGCGCCGCTCATCGTGCGTTCTCCGCTCTCTTGCGCACCCAGTTGTTGATCAGGCAGGCCCCCAGGAGCATGACGCCGAGGACCGCCTTCAGCCAGTTGCTGTCCCAGCCCGAGTACGGGATCCCCTGGTTCACCATGCCGTAGATCAGCGCGCCGAGCGCCGCGCCGATCGCCGAGCCGTACCCGCCGGTGAGCAGGCAGCCGCCGACGACGGCGCAGATGATGTAGATGAACTCCTGCCCGATACCGGTGTTGCTCTGCACGGTGGAGGTCCGGAACAGGACCAGCATCCCGACGAGCCAGCCGGCGAACGCCGTGGTCATGAAGAGGCCGATCTTGGTCCGGAAGACCGGGACGCCCACCTGGCGTGACGCGCCCTGCGCCCCGCCGACGGCGAAGATCCAGTTGCCGGCACGGGTCCGCATCAGCACCCACGAGGCGAGGACGGTGACGGCGATCCACCAGAGCACCGAGACGTGGATCGTGGCACCGCCGACCGAGAAGGTCGACCCGAAGAGCTGCTTGGGCTGGTCGTAGAACGGGACGTTGGACATCCCCTGGATCGCGACCTGGCCGATGATCGTCTTCACCAGCGCGAGGTCGATGCCCTGCAGCACGAAGAACGTGCCGAGGGTCACGATGAAGCTCGGCAGCCCGGTCTTCATCACCATGAAGCCGTTGAGGGCGCCCACGCCCAGCGCGAGCACGAGGGCCACGAGGATCGCGACCCAGATGTTGAGGCCCCAGTGGGTCGTCAGCACGCCGACCGTGAGCCCGGTGAAGCCGGTCATGACCCCGGCGGACAGGTCGAACTCGCCGCCGATCATCAGCAGCGCCACGGCGACCGCCATGATGCCGATCGTCGACGAGGTCTGGAGCCAGGTGCTGGCCCCTGCGGGGGTGGCGAACGTCTCCGTCGTCAGAGCGAAGAAGAGGAAGACCGCGAGCGCGGCGATGAGAGCGCCGATCTCGGGGCGCTTGAGCAGCCGCGCCACGGGGCCGGTCGCTGCGATCCGTTCGTCGGGTTGTGCGGTAGCTGTCGCCATCGTCCTTCTCCTGTTGCGGTGGCTGCGAGGGATGGTGGGGCCCCGTCCCCCTGCGGGGCCCCACCGGGTGTCAGCGCGTGCCGTTCTTCGCGAACTCGAGGACGTCGTCGGCGTTCTCCTGGGTCACGAACGCGGGCCCGGAGTTGACCGGCTGGCCGCCGCCCACGTCGTTGCCGTTGAGGTTCTTCAGGTACAGCGTCGTCACGCCGAGGTAGCCCTGGACGTACGGCTGCTGGTCGACGGCGAACAGGATCTTGCCGTCCTGGATGTTGGTGATCACGTCCTCGGAGAGGTCGAAGGTGGCGACCTTCGCCTCGCTCCCTGCCTGCTCGACCGCGCCGACGGCGTCGATCGCGTACTGCCCGCCCAGGGCGAGCACACCGTCGATCGACGGGTCGGCCTGCAGCTTCGAGGTGATGCTCGCCTGGACGGCGGCGTCGTCGGTGCCGTCGACCTGCAGGTTCTCGACCTTGCCGCCGAGCGTTCCGGCGACGGCCTTGCACCGCTCCTCGAGGCCGACGTTGCCGGCCTCCTGGATCACGCAGACGACGTTCTTGAGGCCCTCCTCCTTCAGGCGCTGGCCCACGGCCTGCCCGGCGATCGTCTCGCTCTGACCCACGTGGGTGATCGCGCCGAACTCCTGGAAGCGATCGACGCCGGAGTTGATCGTGACGACCGGGATGCCTGCAGCGACGGCGGCCTCGATGGCCGTCTTCAGGCCGTCGGGGTTGGCCATCGAGACGACGATGCCGTCGACCTTGTCGGCGACCGCGCCGTCGATCTTCTGCGACTGGCCGGCCGGGTCGGGGTCGTTGTCGTACTGGACGGTGACGCCGTAGTCGTCGCCCGCCTGCTCGGCGCCGGACTTCACGCGGTCCCAGAACGCGTCGCCCGCGCTCGAGTGGGTGATCACGGCGTAGGTGAAGTCCTCCTTGTCGCCGGAGGCGCCGTCGTCGTCCTGGCCGGTGCCGCTGCACGCCGTCAGCGTCAGGCCGGCGGCCGCGACGATCCCGACGAGTCTGAGTGTTTTCATGGCTGGCGATCTCCTTGGTTTCTCGGGGGTCTGAGGGGGTGGCGCTGGCTCTGCTTGTGCTTCTCGTACGTCACGCGGGCGTCGCGGGTGGTGTCGAGGGTCGACACCTCCGCGACCGGCACGTCCCACCAGGCCGGGCTCTCGGGCGCCGGCACCATCGGGTCCGTCTCGACGTGGATCACGGTCGTCCGCTCCGACGCCTTGGCGCGGCGCAGCGCGGCGCGCAGGTCCTCCAGCGTCTTCGCCGAGACGACCTCTGCCCCGAGCGACGCGGCGTTGGCCGCCAGGTCGACGGGCAAGCGGTCGCCGTCGAGCCCGGACGGCGTCCGGTAGCGGTAACGCGTCCCGAAGCGCTCGGAGCCCACGGACTCCGAGAGCGCACCGATCGACGCGAAGCCGTGGTTCTGTACGAGCACGACGATGATCTTGACATCCTCGGCGACGGCGGTGACCAGCTCGGTGCTCATCATGAGGTACGAGCCGTCTCCGACCATCACCACGACGTCACGCGGATCGCCCGCGTCGTCGGCCGCCATCTTCACGCCGAGACCCCCGGCGATCTCGTATCCCATGCAGGAGTAGCCGTACTCGACGTGGTAGCCCTTGCGGTCGCGCGTGCGCCACAGCTTGTGGAGGTCGCCCGGCATCGAGCCTGCGGCGCAGACCACGACGTCGCGCGGGCCGGTCTCCTCGTTCACCGCTCCGATCACCGCGGACTGCGCGAGCGGCGGCCCGTGCTCGACCCGGTACGCCGCCTCGACGACCGCGTCCCACTGCCGCGCCCGCTGGGTGGCGTCCTCGGTGTGCTCGGCCGGGGCACGCCAGCCCGCGAGGGCGTCGGTCAACGCCTGCAGGCCCGTACGGGCGTCGGCGACGAGCGGGACCGCCGACTGCTTGTGCGCGTCGACCGACGCCACGTTGAGGTTGACGAAGGTGACGTCGGGATCGGCGAACACCGTGCGCGACGCCGTCGTGAAGTCGCTCCACCGCGTGCCGACGCCGATGACGACGTCGGCCTCGTTGGCGAGCGCGTCGGCAGCAGCCGTCCCGGTGGCCCCGATCGCGCCGACCGCCTGCGGGTGGTCGTACGGCAGCGAGCCCTTGCCGGCCTGCGTCTCGGCCACCGGGATCCCGGTCGCCTCGGCGAAACTGCGCAGCGCCTCGTCGGCGCCGGAGTAGATCACGCCGCCGCCGGCGACGAGCAGAGGGCGCTGCGCCGAGCGGATCAGCGCGGCGGCCTGGGCGAGCACGGCGGGTTCGGGGATCGGTCGTGCGACGTGCCACACCCGGCGGGCGAACAGCGCGTCGGGCCAGTCGTACGCCTCGGCCTGGACGTCCTGCGGCAGGCACAGGGTGACCGCCCCGGTCTCGGCGGGATCGGTCAGGACCCGCATCGCGGCGAGCAGCGCGGCAGGCAGCTGCTCCGGACGGGTGATCCGGTCCCAGTAGCGCGACACCGGGCGGAAGGAGTCGTTGACCGAGACGACGCCGTCGGCCGGGTCCTCGAGCTCCTGCAGGACCGGGTTCGCGACGCGAGTGGCGAAGACGTCGCCCGGCAGCAGCAGGACCGGCAGCCGGTTGATCGTCGCGAGCGCTGCACCGGTGACCATGTTGGTCGCACCAGGCCCGATCGACGCCGTCACCGCGAAGGCCGCCATGCGGTCGCGCTGCCGGGCGTACGCGACGCCGGCGTGGACCATCGCCTGCTCGTTGCGGCCCTGGAGGTAGCGCAGCGCGTGGGGGTCGCCCGAGCGCGCGCGCTCGAGGAGCGCCTCGCCGATCCCGGCCACGTTGCCGTGCCCGAAGATGCCCCAGCAGCCGGCGAAGAACGCCGACTCCTCGCCGTCGCGCTCGACGTGCTGCGCCTCCAGGAACCGGACGACGGCCTGGGCGACCGTCAGGCGGGTCGTGCTCATCGCGCTCCTCCCATCGGGAGCCGGGGGTCGACGGCCTGGTCGGTCCAGGTCTCGCGCACCCAGGCGTGCTGCGGGTCGTCGCTGATCAGCCAGGCCCGGTCCTCGCCGGGTCCCGCCATCACGTTGAGGTAGTAGAGGTCATACCCCGGCGCCGCCATCGACGGACCGTGCCAGCCGTACGGGATGAGGACGACGTCGCCCGTGCGTACCTCGACCAGCTCGTCGATCGGCGCGCCGTCGTGGCCGTAGACCCGCTGGTAGCCGATCCCGGGGCCGCCAGGCCCGTCCGCGACCTCGAAGTAGTAGATCTCCTCGAGCGCGCTCTCGGACTCACCCTGCTCGTCGTGCTTGTGAGGCGGGTAGGACGACCAGTTGCCGGCGGGCGTCAGCACCTCGCAGACGATCAGGCGGTCGGCCTCGAACGTGTCCGGCAGGCACAGGTTGTGGACCTGACGGCTGGCGCTGCCCGCCCCGCGCAGCTCGACCGGGACGTCAGCAGCGTCGGCGTGGCGGAGCGGGAGCGTCCGCTCGCACCGCGCCGAGGCGAGCGCGAAGCGGCCACCGTCGTCGCTCGTCACGGTGAACGCCGCGCCGCGCGGGACGTACACGAAGTCGCTCGGGCCGGCGAACACGTCCGGCCGGCCCGCCACGACGAGCTCCTCGTCGCCGCAGCGCACCCGGCACGACCCCGACAGCGAGAGCACGAGCGTCTCGGCGTCCCCAGTCTCGGCGTCGTACGCCTCCCCCGGCGCGAGCCGCACGACGCGCAGGCCGCTGAACCCCCAGCCGGCGTCCTGCGGCGTCACCTCGAGCACGACGGGGCCGTCCGGACTGCTGTGGCGCACGTGCCCGCTCATCGGGAGATCATCTCCACGGTCGCGTCCACGGCGGCTTCGACGTCGCCGTCGGGCGGGTAGAGCAACGAGCGACCCACGACCATCCCGCGGACCTGAGGGCTCGCCAGCGCCTTCGACCAGGCGGCGAACTGGGCGTTCTGGTCCGACGACACCTCGCCGCCGAGCAGCACGACCGGGAGCGTCGTCGCCGCCAGCACCGCGTCCATGTCGTCGACGACAGGGAGCTTCAGCCAGGTCCGCGAGGACGTGCCCCCGAGGCCTGCGGCCACCGTCGCGGAGCGTACGACCGCCTCGGTGCTGAGGTTGTTGCGGACGCGGCCCCGCTGGTCGCGAGAGGACAGGAACGGCTCGACCATCGCCGCGAGCCCGTGCGCGGCGAGGTCGTCGACCGCTCGTGCGCACGCCTCCATCGTCCGCACCGTAGCGGGGTCGGTGGGATCGATGCGCAGCAGCATCTTGCCGCCCTGGAGCCCAGCCCTGTCGATGGCGGCCGCGTCGTACCCGGTGAAGCGGTCGTCGATCTCGAACGCGGTGCCGGCGAGTCCGCCGCGGTTCATGGAGCCGAAGACGACCTTGCCCTCCAGCACGCCCATCAGCATGAGGTCGTCCACGAGGTCGGCGGTGCCGAGGAAGCCATCGACTCCGGGCCTCTCCAAGGCGCGGACGATCCGGTCGAGCAGCCGAGCGCGGTCACCCATCGCCAACGGCTCGTCGCCGGCCCGCAGCGCACCGCGTGCCGGGTGATCGGCGGCGACCAGCAGGAGCCTGCCGGTCTGCCCGCTGAGCCCGTCGGGCTGGCGGCGCTCCTGCGCAAGGTGCACGATCGACTCCGGCTGGCGTACCCGGGCCTCGACCAGCTCGGCGACCGTGGCGCCGGTGACCCGCGTGCTCATGCGTCGCCTCCCAGCATCGCGGTGACCTGCGCGACGTCGGGCATCGCGTCGGCACAGGCGAGCTGGCCGGCGACGTAGGCGCCGGCCGCGTTGGCGAAGGTCAGCGTCCGGCGCAGGTCCCAGCCCTCGAGCAGGCCGTGGCAGAGGGCTCCGCCGAACGCGTCGCCCGCGCCCAGCCCGTTGACCACCTCGACGGGGACCGCAGGCACCGTGACCTGCCCGTGCGCGTCCGTCCCCAAGACACCGGCCGGGCCCTGCTTGACCACCGCGAGGTCGACGCCGGCGTCGCGCAGCGCTTTCGCCGCGGACTCCGGGTCCGTCTCCCCGACGGCGACCTCGCACTCCTCGCGGTTGCCGACCGCCACCGTCACGTACGGCAGCGCACGCGCGACCTGCGCGCTCGCCTCGCTCGCCGACTCCCAGAACATCGGTCGGTAGTCGAGGTCCAGGACCGTGACGCCGCGTCCCCCGCGCGCTTCCAGGGCCGCGAGGGTGGCCTCCCGGCTCGGCTCCTGCGAGAGCCCGGTCACCGTCACCCAGAACACGTCTGCGGCGCGGACGGCGTCGAGGTCGAGCTCGTCGGTCCGGATCTGGAGGTCGGGTGCCGTGGGAAGGCGGTAGAAGTACAGCGGGAAGTGGTCCGGAGGGAAGATCTCGCAGAAGGTCACGGGGGTCGGCAGCCCTGCCACGGGGGTGACGAACCGGTCGTCGACGCCGAACCCGCCGAGCGCCCGGTGCACGAACCGCCCGAAGGGGTCGTCACCGGTGCGGGTGATCACCGCCGCGCGCCGACCGAGACGGGCCGCGGCGACGGCGACGTTCGTCGCGCTCCCCCCGAGGAACTTGCCGAACGACGTGACCTCGTCGAGTCCCACCCCGATCTGCTCGGGGTACACGTCGACACCGACGCGACCCATCGTGAGGACCTCGAAGGACGTGCTCTCGTGCGCTGTCACGGGGCGACCTCCTGCAGGTAGGCGAGACTCGCCCGGACGTCGGCGAGCGGGCCCTCCCCCTCCGGCTCGTGGTCGAGCATCACGTCCTGCTCCAGCACGTACCACCCCTCGTACCCGTGTGCCTCGAGCAAGGCGACCATGCCGGCGACGTCGACGTCGCCCTGGCCGAGCGGGCGGAAGAGGCCGTCCCTTACGGCGTCGCTGAAGGTGACGCGGCCGCTTCGCACCCCGCCCGCCAGCGCCGCGTCGACGTCCTTGAGGTGGACGTGGGCGACCCGGCCGGTGTGCTCCTTGGTCAGGAGGACCGGGTCTACCCCGGCGGCCATGAGGTGCCCGGTGTCGACGCACAGCGCGACCCGCGAGCGCCCCAGCACCGTCTCCACGTCGTCGGAGCCCTCCACCATCGTCCCGATGTGCGGGTGGAGCACCGCCTTGAGCCCACGTCCCTGCGCGCGGTCGTGGAGGGCGTCGAGGTGCGCGCAGAGCGTCGCCCACTGCGCGGCGCTCAGGGTCGGCCGGGCGTCGTACCCGTTCACGCCCGTGGCGGCGGCGAGGACGACGACGTCGGCGCCGGCAGCCACGCACGCGTCGGCGAAGGTGTCGAACGTCGGGGTCGGGTCGGCGGCCTCGTCGTGGAGCACCACCGGCAGGAACCCGCCGACCGCCTTCAGTCCGTGGGCGCGGAGCACCGCAGCCTTGGCGGCCGGGTCGTCGGCCAGCCACCCCTCCGGCCCGAACTCGGTCGCCTCGAGACCCACCTCGCGCATCTCCGCAAGCACCCGGTCCCTCGACATCTGGACACCCCATCCGTCGACCTCGCACACGCCCCACGAGATCGGGGCGCCGGCGATCCGGCCTCGCATCATCTCCACCCGCCTTCGTCGCTGCGCACACCTGGTTTCGTCAGTGTGGCGAGCGTCACGATGCAGTGTCAACCATTTGTCCTGACATATAGACGTACTGACGTGACGGGGTCCTATAGTGCTGCCATGGGTGCTGGGCCAGAGATCTCCCTCGACCGGTCGAGCCCGGTCCCGCTGTACTTCCAGATCGCCGAGCAGCTGGAGGGGGCGATCGTCAGCGGCACGCTCGCGCCGGGTGACAAGATCGCCAACGAGCTCGCGCTCGCGGACCGCCTGGGCCTCTCCCGACCGACCGTCCGCCAAGCCATCCAGGTGCTGGTCGACAAGGGCATGGTCGTGCGCAAGCGGGGCGTCGGGACGCAGGTCGTGCACGGCACCGTCCGTCGCTCGGTCGAGCTCACCAGCCTGTACGACGACCTCACCGCTGCAGGCCAGGACCCGCGGACCGAGGTGCTCGGGCTGCAGCGGATCGAGGCCGACGAGGTCGTCGCGCGCGAGCTCCAGCTCGAGCCCGGCGCCGCCGTCTGGTCGCTCGAGCGCATCCGCTTCATCGGCGACGAGCCGCTCGCCCTCATGCACAACCTGCTGCCGGCCTCGCTCCTCGACCTCGACGCGATCGACCTGACCGAGGTCGGTCTCTACGCGGCCATGCGCGGCGCGGGGATCTGGATGCGGGTCGCCAAGCAGCGCATCGGCGCGCGCCGCGCCGACGCCCGCGAGGCGCGGCTGCTCGGCGAGCGCCGCAGCGCTCCCCTGCTGACCATGCAGCGCACCGCCTACGACGACGCAGGACGGGCCGTCGAGTACGGCGAGCACGCGTACCGGCCCGACCTCTACGCCTTCGAGATCACGCTCGTCGACCGCTGAGCCGTCCGAGCGCACCGCCCTCGGTGCGGGGACGACGCCGGCGGTTGCGTCGCGACCGGCGACGCATCGTGCGCGCCATGTCCGCCGCGCCGATCATGCCGGCGTCGTTGCCCAGGTGTGCGCGCACGATGAGCGCCTCAGGACGGAACCCGCGGCCCGTCAGCGTCCGCCGGAACGCCTCGCGCGCCGGCTCGAGCAGCAGCCCGTCCGCGTCCGAGACGCCGCCGCCGACCACGAACAGGCCGGGGTCGAAGGCGGCCGCGAGGTTCGCGATGCCGATCCCGAGCCACGAGCCGACCTCGTCCAAAGAACGGATCGCGTCCTCGTCGCCCTCTCGCGCGAGCCCGCACACGACCAGCCCGTTCACCTGCTCGAGGTCACCGTCGACGCGCTCGAGCAGCCGCTTGCCGTAGTCCTCGCCGCGCTCGACCGCCGCACGCGCGTCACGGATCAACGCGTTCCCGCTCGCGTACTGCTCGAGGCAGCCGTGGTTGCCGCACTCGCACGCACGCCCGCCGGGCACCACGATCATGTGCCCGAACTCCCCGGCGATGCCGAAGCGACCGCGGTGCGGACGGCCGTCGATGACCAGCGACCCCCCGATGCCGGTGCCGAGGGTCAGGCAGATCATCGCCTCTTCGTTCTGCGCAGCACCGAAGCGCCACTCCGCCCAGGCCGCGGCGTTGGCGTCGTTGTCGACGAGGACCGACAGCCGCGTACGCCGCTGCACGGCGTCGCGCAGCGGCTCGTGCCGCCAGGCGAGGTGCGGGGAGAAAAGGACGGTCGACTGGGTGGCGTCGACGAACCCTGCCGCACCGATCCCGAGCGTCGTCACGTGGTGGTTCTGACGCAGCTTGGCGACGATGTCACCGATCGCGTCGAGGACGGCCGCAGGGCTGGTGGTCGGGGTGTCACGGCTCACGCGTTCGAGGACGTGGCCGTCGAGGTCGACGACGCCGGCCTTGACCCGCGTGCCGCCGATGTCGATCCCGATCGAGAGTCTCTCTGCCATCAGCGACCCGTCACCGTGCCCGTGCCAGGTCGGCGGCACCGATCATGCCGGCGTCGTTGCCGAGGCTGGCAGGACGCAGCACCGCCTGCGGGCGATAGACCGGGGCCGACAGCGAGCGCAGGAATGCCGCGTGCGCCGGCTCGAGGAGGAGGTCGCCGGCCTTGGCGACGCCACCGCCGATCGCGACCACGCTGGGGTCGATCACCGCCGCCAGGCTCGCGATGCCCTCACCGAGCCAGCGACCGACGTCGGCGATGAGGTCGATCGCCATCGCGTCGCCCTTCTGCGCCTGCTCGGTCACCATCTGGCCGGTGACCAGCGAGACGTCGCCGCCGACGAGGTCGGCCAGAGGCTTCGCGAGGTCGATCTGCGCGGTGATGCGGTCACGCGTCTCCCGTACGAGGGCGCGCCCGCTCGCGTACTGCTCCCAGCAGCCGTACTGGCCGCACCCGCACCGGATCCCTGCCGGGACCATCCGCAGGTGGCCGATCTCGCCGGCGACGCCGAAAGCCCCGCGGTCGAGGCGCCCGCCCTGGATGATGCCTCCGCCGATCCCCGTCCCGACGGTCACGAGAAGCATGTCGTCGACATCGGCGCCCGCGCCGAAGCGGAACTCGCCCCACGCCGCGGCGTTCGCGTCGTTCTCGATCACCACAGGGAGGTCGACCAGGTGCTCCAGGCGGTCCGCGAGCGGCTCGTCGACCCACTTGATGTTGGGTGCGAACAGGACCGTACGGCGCGCGGCGTCGACGAATCCCGCAGCCCCGACGCCGACCGCCTCGACGGGATGGTCGCGCTTGAGCATGTTCACCGACTCGGCGACCGCGTCGCCGATCAGCGTCGGGTCGGTCGCGGGCGTCTTGCGCCGGTCCTGGGCGACGACGGCACCGTTCTCGTCGACGACTGCGACGGCGATCTTCGTCCCGCCGATGTCGACTCCGACCGTCACTCCCATGGCCCGTCCTCCACGTCGATGTTCTCCACCGGGCCGTCGGCGCGCGTGCCGGCGTCCCCTGTCCGGGGCGTTGCCCAGGACTCCACCACACCACGAGCCGCGAGGGTGAGCGAGGTCAGCGCTGCCACCAGGTGCTCGGCCACCTCCGGGCGCGCGTGCCGCACGACCGTGAGGAGCTGGCAGAGGGGACAGTAGTCGCACACGTCGGGGCGGTGCTCGTGGGGCGTCGTCGGCGCATCCGGGTCGGCGTCGTCTGCGGCGAACCGGCCGTCGGCGGCCTGCTGTGCCAGCACGCGGGCGAGCTTGATCGCCTCCTGCGCCAGGGTCCCGACGTCGTCGCCGCCACTCGGTGCAGTCATGCGTCTCCTCGTACGGGTGCCGGTCGGGGACAGCGCGGGTGGGGTCGCCCGATCCTATCGAGCAGGACGACCAGGGCAGCAGCGGTCACCACGTCCCGCGCCCGTCGGCCGGCGCCACGAAGCGTACGGCGAGCCGGCCGGCGTCGAGGTGAGCACCGCTCACCGTGTGACGGGAGAGCATCGTCGGCAGCGCCAGCACGCGGCGGTACGACCCCACGGTGACGACCAGGTCGGAGCCGTGCCGGGTCAGGCCGACATCTCCCCCGGTCGCGAACGGCAGCGCCAGCCGGACCTCCACCTCGTCGTCGCGCGGCACCACCTCCATCGCCGCGGGGACGTCCGGGACGGCGACGGGGTCGGACGCGCCGTAGGTGCCGCGCGCCAGGTCCGCGAGCGCCGCGGCCCCCACCGGCTCGCGCGACGCGTACGCCGCCTCCCACACCGGGAGCGGCGCGAACGACGCCGCCACCTCCACCAGCGTCTCGCGCTGGGTCTCGGCCCACCTCCGGCGCCACGGGTCGTCGCCGGAGTCGGGGAAGACCCGGTTCGCGACGACACCGTCGACCCGGTAGCCGTAGAGCGACAGCGTCGTCAGCGCCCGCCGTGCCTCGGCGACGACCACCGACTCGGGCGTGAGCACGAGGCGCACCGTCGACTCAGGAGCACCGAGGATCGTCCGCACCTCGCTCAGGTCGGCGTGCAGGCGCCGTGCTGCCTCACCGACGCCCGGCTCGGGCACCGGCACGCCCGCCGCGCGTGCGAGCGTCGGCGTCACCGCGCGGGCGACCCGGGCTCCGGAGGTGGCGAGCCGGTCGAGGTACCAGCCGAGCGCCTCCGGCAGCGCGAGCAGCCGGAGGGTCTCCGCGGTCGGCGCGCAGTCGACCACCACGAGGTCCCACGCACCGGAGACGACCTGGTCGCGCAGCGCCAGCAGGGCCAGCACCTCCTCGGCGCCGGGGAGCACCGTGATCTCCTCGGCGGTGATCGGATCGGCTCCGGCGGCGTCGAGCACCGCACGCAGGTAGCGCTGGATCGACGCCCACGACGCCTCCAGACGCCGCTGTGCGTCGACCTGCTGGATCCAGACGCACTCCGTCACCGGCACCGGCTCGTCGGTCGCCTCCCCGCGCGCCACCCCGAACGCGTCGGAGAGCGAGTGCGCGGCGTCGGTCGACAGCACGAGCGTGCGTGCGCCGCGCTCGCCCGCGAGGACCGCCGTCCCCGCAGCGGTCGTGGTCTTGCCGACGCCGCCCTTGCCGGTGAGCAGGACGACGCGGGTCCGCCCGCGTCCGCGTACGGTCACGCCGACGTCGACTCGACGCGCTTCTTCAGACCCTTGAGGGCGGTGTCGATGATGACCTTCTCGGCCTTGCGCCGCAGCATCCCGAGCAACGGGATCGAGACCTCGACCGCCAGGCGGTAGGTGACGCGGGTCGACCCGTCCCCGAGCGCGTCGAGGACGTACGCCCCGTCCATGCCCTTGAGCATCGTGCCGGGCTCAGCGATCTCCCACTCGACCTTGCGGTCGCCGTCCCACGTGTAGCTCAACGTGTAGGTGTCGCGGATCGGCGTCGCGTCGAGGACGAACTGCACCTCGGTCGCGCGGGCTCCGAACTCGTCGAGCGCGACGACCTGGGCCTCCTTCACCCCGGTCGCCCACGAGGGATAGGACGGGAAGTCGGCGATGACCGCCATGATCGCGCCAGGCTCGGCGTCGACCACGATGTCGCTGGTCGTCTGATCGGCCATCGAGAGCCTCCTTCGCGATCGGTGCTGGCCCCGACCTTATCGCGCGCTTCTGTCAGCCCCGGCACGCCCGCGTGCGGCGTGCTCGGTCGCGGCCGGAGCGACCCCGACCTCGCGCTCCGCGTCGAGGGTGTCGCGCACGTCGGTGACCCAGCGCTTCAGGCGCTCACGGTACGCCCGGTCGAGCCGCACGCGCGCCCGCTCCGAGCGCGGTGGCGTCGCCGGGTCGGCTTGCAGGAACACGTGCACCACGGTGCCTTCGGCAAGCTCCTCGAGCCACACCTCCGCGGTGCCGTCGAGCGCGCCGGAAACCGTCCAGCGCTTCCCTCGGAGGCCGCGGTCCTCGAAGCACGCGAGCTGCAGGTCGGGAACCACCTCGGCCCACACGGCCTCGACGCACAGGACCTTCCGCAACGCGCGCGGCGGGACTGCCACGTACGTCTGGTCGATCACATCGACGGCCGGCATCGGGTCTCCTTTCGGGGTGCTCCGGGCGATGACTGTAACCTGCCCGAGGGGGAGTACGTCTTCTCGACGTACCCGTACTTCTGAACGGAGGCAGCGTGCGTACCTACGCAACCCCAGCCACGTACCAGGTCCCGGAGACCGGGAGCATCACGAACGACGTGCTGGCGTGGCTGGACAAAGATCCCGGTCGGATCGCGTTCCAGCGCAAGGTGGACGACACCTGGACCGACGTCTCGATCTCGCAGTTCCGCGACGAGGTCGTCGGCCTCGCGAAGGGCTTCATCGCTGCCGGCATCGCCTCCGGCGACCGCGTCGGGATCCTCGCCCGGACGTCGTACGAGTGGACCCAGGTCGACTATGCGCTGTGGTGGATCGGCGCTGTCAGCGTCCCGATCTACGAGTCGTCTTCCGTGGAGCAGATCGCCTGGATCCTCGCCGACTCCGGCGCCGTCGGTTGCGTCGTCGAGAGCGACGTCCACGCCAAGCGGGTCGAGGAGTCGCGTGACCAGCTCGGTGACCTCCGTCTGCTCTGGCGCATCGACGACGGTCTCGAGCAGCTCGCGGTGTCCGGGTCGAGCGTCTCGGACGAGGAGGTCGCCGCACGTCGCGACGCCGTCGCCCCGTCCGACCTCGCGACGATCATCTACACCTCCGGCACCACGGGCCGGCCGAAGGGCGCCGAGCTCACGCACGCCAACTTCATGTTCGAGCTCGCCGGCGCCATCGAGATCCTCCCCGAGATCTTCGACCGCGACGACGCGGTGACGCTCTTGTTCCTGCCGCTGGCGCACGTCTTCGCGCGGATCATCGAGGTCGGTTCCGTCCGCGCCGGGGTCGCGCTCTCGCACACCCCCGACGTCAAGAACCTGCTCCCCGAGCTCGCAGAGATCAAGCCGACGTTCATCCTGGCCGTGCCGCGAGTCTTCGAGAAGGTCTACAACGGCGCCAGCCAGAACGCCCACGCCTCCGGCAAGGGCAAGATCTTCGACATCGCGACCTCCACCGCCATCGCGTACAGCCGTGCGCGTGAGGCCGGCAAGCGCATCGGCCCGGTCCTCAAGGTCAAGCACGCCCTCTTCGACAAGCTGGTCTACACCAAGCTGCGTGCGGCGATGGGCGGTCGCGTCGAGCACGCGATCTCCGGCGGCGCGCCGCTCGGCGAGCGGCTCGCGCACTTCTTCTCCGGTATCGGCATCACGGTCATCGAGGGCTACGGCCTCACCGAGACCACGGCCGCGCTCTGCGCCAACATCGTCAGCGACTCCAAGATCGGGACCGTCGGGCGCCCCTTCCCCGGCACCGAGGTCCGTGTCGCCGAGGATGGCGAGCTGCTGTTCCGCGGCGGCCAGGTCTTCCGCGGCTACTGGAACGCCCCCGAGGCGACCGCCGCGTCGCTCGACGCCGACGGCTGGTTCCACACCGGTGACGTCGGTGAGATCGACTCCGAAGGCTTCGTGACGATCACCGGCCGTAAGAAGGAGATCATCGTCACCGCCGGCGGCAAGAACGTCGTCCCGGCCGTGCTCGAGGACCGCATCCGTGCGCACGTCCTCGTCAGCCAGGCCGTCGTCGTCGGTGAGGGCAAGCCGTTCGTCGGCGCGCTCGTCACGCTCGACGCCGAGGCCGTCGGCCCCTGGCTCGAGCAGCAGGGCCGCCCGGCCGACACCCCGATCGCCGAGCTGGCCGAGGACGCCGACGTCATCGCCGCGATCCAGCTCGCGGTCGACGAGGCCAACACGCACGTCTCGCGCGCAGAGTCGATCCGCAAGTTCCGCATCCTGCCGATCGACTGGACCGAGGAGGGCGGCCAGGTGACGCCGACCCTCAAGCTCAAGCGCAACGTCGTGATGCGCGAGCACCGCGACGACGTCGAGGCGCTCTACCAGTAGCGCAGGGCGCGCACCGCGTACGACTGAGCCCCGGCCCACCGCGAGGTGGACCGGGGCTCAGTCGTAGGTGAAGGCGAGGTCACCGGGTGAGATCACCCGACGCTGTCTCGACGCGCGTCACCCGACGCGACGGATCCCCGACACGGGCATCACGTCGACACCCACGACCTCGACGCTGCGGCCCGGCCGCGGAGCGTGGACGATCTTGCCGTTGCCGATGTAGATGCCGACGTGGCTGACCGGGCTGTAGTAGAACACCAGGTCGCCGGGGCTCATCGACGAGCGCGACACCGACGCGCCCATCCGCGACTGCGCGGCGGACGAGTGCGGGAGCGACACGCCGGCCGCACCGAACGCGGCCATCGTGAGGCCGGAGCAGTCCCAGCTGTTCGGACCCGCCGAGCCGTACGAGTACGGCTCACCGAGCTGCGCGAGGGCGAAGTCGATGGCCTTCTTCGCGCGGCCGGAGGCGTTCACCTTGGGCGCGCTGGACGATGCCCGGTCGTCGTCGCCACGCGAGGTGCCGCCGTGGTCGCCGTTGTAGACCTCTTCGCGCTCGGCGGGCGTGAGGCGCTCGACCAGGTCCTCCGCCTCGGCGACACGCTTGTCGAGCGTCGTCTGCTGCTTCTTCATCTCCGCCTGGGCGTCGGAGATGACCTCGAGCTTCGAGGAGAGCTGCTTGCGCCGTACCTCGAGCTCGTCGGCCTCGCGCTCGAACGCCGCGAGCCGGTCGGCCTGCGTGCTGTTGTACGACTGGAGCGCCGCCAGGCCGTTGAGGAACTCGTCGGGGTCACCGCTGGCCAGGAGCTGGGTCGTCGGCCCCATCGGCGAGCTGGTCAGACGGTCGGTGATGGTCTTGGCGAGGTCGTTGCGGACCTCGTCGACCTCGGATTCCTGCGCCTTGACGTCGGCGCGGAGCTTCTTGATCTGCTTCTTGGCGCTGTCGACCTCGGTCTTGAGCTCGAGGTAGCGCTCGTTCGCCTGCTCGGCTTCGTGGCTGAGCTTCGCCACCTTGCGCTGGGCCTCCGAGAGGCTCGGCGTCTGGGGATCTGCTGCGCTCGGCGACGCGCTGAGCGTCGCGGCGAGAACCACTCCTGAGCCAGCGGCGACAGCTGCCCTCATCGACAGCTTCCGGCCGTTCCGCACGTCGGACGGTCTCCTTCGCGTTCTCGACGCCTACCGGGTGAGCTGACGGGTTCGGGCCAAGAACGTGCCCTTCCGCGCCGGGTGCAGCGCGGATTCACCCCAGGAACATGTGGGTCCCCGGCTCCAGCGTCGATCGGGGGATCTCGGCCGAACTAGGCGGCGTGCCTGCGCCCTCCGGGGTAGAGAACTCCTCAGGCACGCGAGCCTCACCCTACGCAAGGTCGGGGCCAAGAATCAACGAGGCAGCCCGACCGGTTGTGGACGGGTGTCGCTGCTCACTCCTCCTCGCCGTCCGGGCTCTCGACGGCGGTCACCAGACGCAGCGGAGGCAGCAGTCCGGCCGTGCTCAGCGCGGCGAGCGCCGCGCCCTCCTCGGCGTCGAGGCTGACGGCGTCGTCGGGGGGTCCGAGGAGGGCGGTGACGACGCAGTCGCCGCAGGCCGCCGGCCTGGCCAGACAGCGGCCGCAGTCGATCGTGAAGGACTCGCCGTGGCCCGTCGCCGGTCCCGGCTGCTGGTGGAGCACGCGAGATTCGTTCATGCTCGGCACGCTACGTCGGCAGGCTGACAGAAAGCCGGGGCACCGACACGCCGTACGTCGCGGGGATCCGTCCGTCCTGTCAGAGCGCCGACCTAACGTCAGCGTCATGACAGCCCCCTCCCCCGCCCCTGCGACGGCCGTCCAGGGGACCCTCGACGAGCTGGGTCGCGACCTCTCCGCCGTCACCTTCTGCGTCGTCGACCTGGAGACGACGGGCGGCTCTGCCGCCGCCGGCTCGATGATCACCGAGATCGGCGCGGTGAAGGTGTGCGGCGGCGAGGTGCTCGGCGAGTTCCAGACCCTCGTCGACCCCGAGGGCGAGATCCCGACGTTCATCACCGTCCTGACCGGCATCACCGACGCGATGGTCGTGGGAGCTCCCCGCATCGGTGAGGCGCTGCCCTCGTTCCTGGAGTTCGCCCGCGGGTGCGTCCTCGTCGCGCACAACGCGCCTTTCGACGTGGGCTTCCTCAAGCACTTCGCGACCGCGCTCGACCTTCCGTGGCCGGGTTTCGAGACGCTGGACACCGCACGCCTGGCGCGCCGCGCGCTCGTCCGCGACGAGGTCCCCAACTGCAAGCTCGGGACCCTCGCGCGCCACTTCCGCTCGACGACGACCCCGAACCACCGCGCCCTCGCCGACGCCCGGGCCACCGTGGACGTGCTCCACGCGCTGCTCGAGCGCGTCGGCACGATGGGTGTGTCGACGATGGAGGAGCTCGCGACCTTCAGCGCGCGCGTCAGCGCCGCCCAGCGCAAGAAGAGCCGGCTGGCCGACCACCTCCCCCGCTCTCCGGGCGTGTACCTGTTCCGCGACCGTCACGACCACGTCCTGTACGTCGGCACGTCGAAAGACCTCCGCACCCGGGTCCGGTCGTACTTCACCTCGAGCGAGACCCGCACCCGGATGGGCGAGATGATCACCCTCGCCACGCGGGTCGAAGGCATCACCTGCGCCACCGCCCTCGAGGCACAGGTGCGCGAGCTGCGCCTGATCGCGCACCACAAGCCTCCGTACAACCGGCGTTCGCGCCATCCGGAGCGCGCCACCTGGATCAAGCTCACCCGGGAGCCGTGGCCACGGCTGTCGTACGTCCGAAAGACCGACGACGACGCCGACTACCTGGGGCCGTTCACCCGGCGTGCCACGGCGGAGCGGGCCGCCGCGGCGCTGTACGAGGCCTTCCGCATCCGTCAGTGCTCGGGACGTCTCCCGCTGCGTCCCTCGCGCACGGCGTGCGCCCTCGCCGAGATGGAGGGCTGCCTCTCACCCTGCGACGGGTCGACCACCACGGCCGAGTACGCCGCGGAGGTCGCGCGTGTCCGTACCGCGATCGTCGCCGACCCCTTCGAGGTCGTCGCCGCCTCCACCACCCGCATGCGGACCCTCGCCTCACAGAGCCGCTTCGAGGACGCCGCACGGGAGCGCGACCGCCTGGTCACCCTGCTCCAGGCGACGCACCGCAGTCAGCGACTCTCCGCGCTCCTGTCGTGCGCCGAGGTCGTTGCAGCGCGTCCTCTCGACCCCTCCTGGCGGGAGTGGGAGGTCCACGTCGTCCGGCACGGTCGGCTGGTCGCCTCCGGCGTCATGCCGGCCTCCGCCCCCTCGCGCGCCTGGGTGGACGCGCTGCGCTCCACCGCCGAGACCGTCGTGCCGGAGCAGGCGCCGGCAGCCACCGCGGCAGAGTCCGAGCTCGTGCTGCGCTGGCTGGAGTCGGACGGCATCCGCCTGGTCGACCTCGACGGCCAGTGGGCGAGCCCCGCCCGCGGGGCAGGACGCCACCTCTCGATCGTCGAGGCGGCCGAGCGCTCGCGTGCGGTCGCCGCGCCCTTCGACGAGGCCAGATCCGACGGCTGGCGCACCGAGCACCGGCCGCGCCGCTGACGAGTAGGCTGCCCCGCGTACCCCCGACTCGTCCGCCAGGAGGGCCCGTGATCACTGCGATCGTGTTCATCAACGCCGAGGTCGACCGCATCCCCGAGGTCGCGGAGGAGATCGCGGCCCTGGAGGGCGTCAGCGAGGTCTACTCGGTCACCGGGCACATCGACCTGATCGCGCTGGTGCGCGTGCGCCGCACCGAGGACATCGCCGACGTCGTCGCCGACCGCGTCAACAAGGTCGCCGGCGTCCGGTCGACCGAGACCCACATCGCGTTCCGCACGTACTCCCAGCACGACCTCGAGTCGGCCTTCAGCATCGGCGGGGAGTTCGAGTAGGTCTCAGGCGTCGCGCTGCGAGGCTGCCGCCCACTCGTCGAGCGCCCGCAGCGCGGCGCCGGAGTCGAGCGCCTCGCGCGCCTTCGCCGTGCTGCGCTCCATGCGCGTGAGGAGGTCGTCGGTCGACCCCTCGTACGCCGCGAGCCCCGCACCGGCGTTGAGCACCACTGCGTCGCGGACCGGCCCCTGCTCACCCTCGAGCACCCGCCGGAACACCTCGGCGTTGTAGGCGGGGTCGCCGCCCCGCAGCGCCTCGGCCGCCGAGAGCGTGAACCCGAGGTCGCGGGGGTCGAAAGCCTGCTCAGAGACCGACTTCTCGCCCTCCGGGCCCGCCACGACCCACACCCGCGACGTCGTCGTGGTGGTGATCTCGTCGAGCCCGTCGTCGCCGCGGAAGACCAGGGCGTCGACGCCGCGGCGGGCGAACACGCCGGCCACGACCGAGGCCATCCGGGCGTCGGCGACCCCGACGGCCATCGCTGCGGGACGGGACGGGTTGGTCAAGGGCCCGAGGAAGTTGAACGCCGTCGGGATACCGAGCTCCTTGCGCGGAGCCGCGGTGAAGCGGAACGACGCGTGGAACACCGGCGCGAAGCAGAACGTGATCCCTGTCTCGCTGGCCAGCGCGGCCACGCGCTCCGGCGTGAGGTCGAGCCGGACCCCGAGCTTCTCGAGGACGTCGGCGGCGCCGCTGGCGCTCGAGGCGGCCCGGTTGCCGTGCTTCACCACGAGGGCGCCGGCACCACGCATCGTGACCGCCGACATCGTGGAGATGTTGACCGTCTTGGCACGGTCACCGCCGGTGCCGACGATGTCGACCGTACGGCCCGGGACCTCGATCGTGCGGGCATGCTCGAGCATCGTGGCGGCCAGCCCTTCGACCTCGGCCACCGTCTCCCCCTTGGCCCGCAGCCCCACCGCGAAGCCCGCGATCTGCGCCGGAGTCGCGTTGCCGCTGAGGATCTCCTCCATCGCCCAGGACGTCTGCTCCGACGAGAGGTCGTCGCCGGCGACGAGCGCGCCCAGGACCTCCGGCCAGCGAGGGGAGGCCAGGGTCATGCCGACGCCGCCGAGGCGGGCGCCAGGAGGGCGAGGACGGCGTCGGCGAGACGCAGCGGGTCGACCGGGTGGTGCGAGACGCCGTCGGCGCGCGACCACGTCGCGAGCCAGGCGTCCTGCTCGCGGCCGGTCAGCACCAGCAGCGGCGGGCAGCGGTAGATCTCGTCCTTCAGCTGACGGGCTACCCCCATGCCACCGGCAGGAGTAGCCTCGCCGTCCAGGATCGCCAGGTCGATGCGGCCGGCGTCCATCTGCTGCAGGACGACCGGCAGGGTGGCGCACTCGACGTACTCGACCGGCGGGAGGTCCGGGTGGATCCTGCGCCCCAGGGCGCTCACCACCTCGGCCCGCGTGCCGGAGTCGTCGGAGTAGACGAGGACGCGGAGGGAGGTCTGGCGTTCGGACGCGACTTCGGTGCTGGGATCGCTCACAGCGCGATGGTAGCGAGTCCCGAGGCACTTCAGGCAGGGGTCGGGGATGCCTCGCCTACCCCGGGGGTTAATAATGACACCCGTGGCGACGACATCTGTGATCCCAGCATCCCGCCTGCACGGGCAGCCCAACCGACCGTCGCAGGTCACGGTCGGAACTGTGGTCTGGCTTTCCAGCGAGCTGATGTTCTTCGCGGCGCTCTTCGCCGCGTACTTCACGATCCGCGCGGTCAGCCCCGAGCTCTGGGCGCTCGAGACCGCCAAGCTGAACATCCCGTTCGCCACCGCGAACACCACGATCCTCGTGCTCTCGTCGGTCGCCTGCCAGTGGGGCGTCTTCGCCGCCGAGCGCGGCAAGGTCGGGCGCACCGGCAAGATCTGGCAGTTCCGTGAGTGGGGCCTCCGCGAGTGGTTCGCCCTGACCTACATCATGGGCGCGGTCTTCGTCGCCGGTCAGGCGCTGGAGTACGTCGAGCTCGTGCACCACGGCATCACGCTCTCCTCGTCCGGGTACGGGTCCACGTTCTACCTCGCGACGGGCTTCCACGGCATCCACGTCATCGGCGGCCTGATCGCCTTCCTGCTGGTCATCGGCCGCACGTTCATGGCGAGGCGCTTCACGCACGAGCAGGCCATCTCGGCGATCGTCGTCTCGTACTACTGGCACTTCGTCGACATCGTGTGGGTCGGGCTCTTCCTGACGATCTACGCCCTGCAGTAACGGGCTCGCCGCTGCCCGTCCTCGGCGGCTCCAGCGGCGAACCTTCAACAGAAGAACGTAAACAAGGCTTTAATCGAAAGATGACGTCCCTTCGGGGACGTCGCTGGCAAGGGGAACGAGGTTCACTCCGTGCGGTTCTTGTCCACCCACCGAAGGCACCCGCTCGCGGGCTACGCGGTGCTGCTCTTCGGCCTGCTCCTCGCGGGCGCGCTGTACTACGCCTTCGCCCCCGGCAAGGCCCAGGCCGACACCGCAGGTGACACGGCCAAGATCGAGCAGGGCCGCGAGCTCTTCCTCGTCGGGTGCGCCAGCTGCCACGGCCTGAACGCCGAGGGCATCATGACCCGCAGCGACGGCAACTACGGCCCGTCGCTGATCGGTGTCGGCGCGGCCGCCGTCGACTTCCAGGTCGGCACCGGGCGTATGCCGATGGCGCAGACCGCCCCGCAGGCTCCCCGCAAGGACCCCGTGTACGACGAGGAGGAGACCGAGGCGCTCGCCGCGTACGTCGCGTCCCTCGGCCCCGGCCCGGCCGTCCCCGACGAGGAGTACACCGACGTGTCGGACGTCTCCCAGGAGGAGCTGACGCGCGGCGGGGAGTTCTTCCGCACGAACTGCACCGCATGCCACAACTCGGTCGGCGCCGGCGGCGCTCTCCCCAGCGGCCGCTACGCCCCCACGCTGCGCGACGTCAGCGGCAAGCACATCTACGAGGCCATGCAGACCGGTCCTCAGCAGATGCCCGTCTTCAACGACGACGTCATCACTCCTGAGGACAAGCGCGCCATCATCGCCTACATCAAGAACGTGCAGGCGCAGCCGCAGGGCGGCTTCGGCGGCGGCGGCCTCGGTCCTGTCGTCGACGGCATGTTTGCCTGGATCATCGGAATCGGCGGTCTCGTCGCTGTCGCCGTCTGGCTGGCAGCGCACGGCGCCCGGGTGAAGAAGAAGAGGTCATGAGCTCCGAATCCCACGAGCAGCCGACGGACGGCGTCGCCAAGCCGACGAGCGACGAGCTCGCCACGCCGGCGCGCAACGACATCGAGCCTGCCGAGCCGATCGAGAACCCGGGGCTGCCTGAGCACCTTCCGCGTCCGACCGACGTCGATCCCAAGCTCGAGAAGCGTGCCGAGCGCCAGGTCGCCGGCATGTTCACGGCCGCGATCATCCTGACGATCGGCTTCTGCGTCGCGTACTTCGCCATCCCGAAGGACGCCGAGATCTTCGGCTGGTTCTCCCTGAACCTCGCCCTCGGCCTGACCCTCGGCGGCGCGCTGTTCCTCATCGGCATCGGCGCCATCCAGTGGGCCAAGAAGCTGATGAACGACCACGAGGTCATCGAGATGCGTCACCCGGCGCGCTCGTCCGACGACGACCGCGAGGCTGCCCTCGAGGTCCTGGACGAGGGTGTCTCGGACTCCGGCTTCGGCCGTCGTCCGCTCATCCGGCGCTCCCTCATCGGTGCCGTCGCGATCCTGGGCCTCCCTGCGATCGTGATGCTCCGCGACCTCGGCCCGCTTCCGGGCAACAAGCTGTTCCACACCGTCTGGCGCAAGGGGATGCGCGTCGTCAACGACGTCTCGGGCATCCCGCTGCGTCCGGGTGACATCGAGGTCGGCCAGCTGGTCAACGCCCAGCCGGCCGTGTTCTTCGAGACCGACAGCCACGGCCACGCGCTGTTCCACGGCACGAAGCTCCTCCAGGCCAAGGCGAAGGCGTCCGTCATCGCGGTCCGGATCCGTCCCGAGGACATCAAGCCTCGCAAGGGACAGGCCAACTGGGACGTGGACGGCATCATGGTCTACTCCAAGATCTGCACGCACGTCGGCTGCCCGATCAGCCTCTGGGAGCAGCAGACGCACCACCTGCTCTGCCCGTGCCACCAGACCACGTACGACCTCGCCGACGGCGGCAAGGTCATCTTCGGCCCCGGCAAGCGCCCTCTCCCGCAGCTCCCGCTCGCGGTGGATGCGGAGGGCTACCTCATCGCCACCAGCGACTTCCACGAGCCGGTCGGCCCGAGCTTCCCTGAGGTGAACCAGCACCGTGACTGAGACAGCAAGCCCCACGGCAACGCCGCTCAAGGACACGAACTTCGGCAAGAAGTCCGCCGGTCCTGTCGAGTGGTTGGACGACCGTCTCGGCCTGGCCGGTGTCGTCCGCAAGAACATCCGCAAGGTCTTCCCCGACCACTGGTCGTTCCTGCTCGGTGAGATCGCGCTCTGGAGCTTCGTCGTGCTCCTGCTGACCGGGACGTTCCTGACGTTCTGGTTCCAGCCGAGCATGGCCGAGGTGCCCTACAACGGCTCGTACGAGCCGTTGAGGGGGCTCGAGATGTCACAGGCGTACGCCTCGACGCTCAACATCTCCTTCGACATCCGCGGCGGTCTGCTGGTCCGTCAGATCCACCACTGGGCCGCAGCGCTCTTCATGGCGGCGCTGATGGCCCACATGCTGCGCGTGTTCTTCACGGGCGCGTACCGCAAGCCGCGCGAGATCAACTGGCTGATCGGCATCGGCCTCTTCGCCGTCGGCCTGATCGAGGGCTTCGCCGGCTACTCGCTCCCCGACGACCTTCTCTCGGGCACGGGCCTGCGCTTCGTCGACGGGCTGATCCGCTCGATCCCGATCGTCGGCAGCTACCTCGAGTTCTTCGTCTTCGGTGGCGAGTTCCCGGGTGAGCTGATCATCGCGCGTCTCTACATGGCGCACATCTTCTTGCTGCCAGGCATCCTGCTCGGCCTGATCGCTGCCCACATGCTGCTGCTCGTCTACCACAAGCACACGCAGTGGCCTGGCCCCGGTCGTACCGAGAAGAACGTCGTCGGCTACCCGATGCTCCCCGTGTACGCGGCCAAGGCCGGCGGCTTCTTCTTCGTCGTCTTCGGCTTCACGGCACTGATGGCAGCGGTCATCCAGATCAACCCGATCTGGACCTACGGCCCGTACAACCCGTCCGAGGTCACCGCCGGCTCGCAGCCGGACTGGTACATGGGCTGGGTCGAGGGCGCGGTCCGCATCATGCCCAACTGGGAGTTCACGATCGGTCCGGAGACCTTCTCGCTGAACGTCTTCATCCCGGCTGTGCTCCTCATGGGTCTGCTCTTCACGGTGCTGGCGATCTGGCCGTTCTTCGAGTCCTGGGTCACCGGCGACAAGAAGGAGCACCACCTGCTCCAGCGCCCGCGCAACGCCCCGACCCGTACGGCGTTCGGCGTCGCCGGGATGACGTTCTACGGCATCTGCTGGATCGCCGGCGGCAACGACATCATCGCGCTGAAGTTCAACCTGGACATCTTCACCATCACCTGGCTGGCGCGGATCGGCGTCTTCGTCGGACCGGTCATCGCGTTCATCATCACGCGCCGGATCTGCATCAGCCTGCAGCGCAAGGACAACGACGCCGTGCTTCACGGGTACGAGACGGGCATCATCGTCCGCTCCCCCGAGGGGTCGTACGCCGAGGCGCACGCTCCCCTGCCGACGGACGTGGCCTACACGCTCACTGCGCGGCCGCGCGTGCCGGAACTCACCGCTCCGGAGGCCGAGGACGAGGACGGTGTCCGCAACCCGGAGGGCCGCAAGGCGCGTCTGCGAGCGTGGGCCAAGCGGTTCTTCTACGCCCACGACGTCGACAAGCCGACGCGTGAGGAGGTCGTGGAGTCCGAGCACCACTTCCACGACGAGGTCTACCCGCCGCACGACTTCCCGGACGATTTCTCCGGCGTCAGCGAGACGGGTGTTCCGAAGCACCACTGAGCTCGCTCAGGCGAAGGCCCCGCTCCCCCACTCGGGGGGCGGGGCCTTCCCCTTTCCCCTCGCGAGAGACCCCCGCACCCCTCGCGAGAGACCTCTCTATGTCTCGCGAGAGACCTCCGTACGGAGGTCTCTCGCCGCCGGTACGGAGCTCTCTCGCCGCCGGTACGGGGGTCTCTCGCCGGTGGTGCGGGGGTCTCTCGCGGTCAGGAGAGGGCGGAGCCCTTGGCGAACTGGGCGTACGAGATGTTCCAGTCGGTCCAGCCGTTCTGGGGCTCCAGGACCTTGCGGTCGGAGTTGACGAACTTCACGGGATCACCGATGTGGGAGATCCCGTAGAGCCATGCCGCGTTGCTCGTGCTGAGCCCGGTGCAGCCGTGGCTGACGTTGGCACTCCCCTGCGAGCCGGTCGACCAGGGAGCAGCGTGGATGAACTCCCCCGAGTTGGTGACGCGCATGGCGTACCGGACGTTCTCGATGTTGTAGTACTCCGAGTCGCCCTCGGAGATGCCGGTCGTGGCGGCGTCCATCCGCTTCGACGGGTACTTCTCCATGATGACCTTGGTGCCGTTGCGGGTCTGGAACCCCGGCTTGCCGGTCGTCGCGGGGAGGACGCGCGCAACCTTGCCGTTGATCTTCACGGTCGCCTTGTGGCGCGCGACGTCGACGACAGTCGTGACCGCACGCTTGGTGACCTGGAACGACGTGTCCCGGTCCTCCTGGCCCCAGACGCCCTTGGCCGTACGGACGCCGTTGATGCCGGCATGCACCTTCACCTTGGTGCCGGCGGGCCAGTACGTGCGTGGCCGGTAGTGGACCTCGGAGTCGCTCACCCAGCTCCACGTGCCGTCGACCTTGGGGGTGGAGGTGACGACGAGCCGCTTCTCGACCTCGGCCCGGCGCTTCACCGGGATGTCGAAGCGCACGATGACGGGCATCGCGACCCCGACGGTCTCACCGTCGCGCGGCGACACCGACGCGTACGCCTGCTGGTCGAGCGACAAGTCCTGCGTACGGAACTGCCGCGACTCGGTCGCCGAGCGGCCGTCCTCGTCCTGCGTCGTCACAGCGAGGGTGTAGCGCTTGCCCGGCTCGAGGAGGGACGACGCCGCCCAGGACGTGCCGTCGGGCGTCAGATCGCCCTTGAGGGACGTCTTACGGGTCGCCCGGCCACCGTAGTGGGCGCTGACCGCGGTGATCGTCCCGCGGGCCGCCCCGACGGTGACTTCCGTGTCGACAGGAACGTTGCGCGCTCCGTCCTCGACGTTGAAGGTCAGCTCGGTCTCCGGGGTAGGCGACGAAGATGCGGTCGCCGCGGCGCCTGCGCGGTCGCTGTCAGCGTCGTCGCCTCCGGCCGAGCTGCAGCCGGCCACGAGGACCGCCACGAGGAGGACGCCGATCCCTCGGCGTCCTGATGGCATGACGGACCTGCGAGCGTGAACCTTCATGATCCCCCTCGAACATACGTACGTACGGCCTCCCCAGGGTAGCAACCGCTACCCGAGGAGGCCGTACGACGCCGTGAGGCGAGGATCAGTGGGCGTAGAGCCCGCGGTAGTACTCGAAGACCCAGCCGCAGAGCGCGATCACGCCGAACACGCTCGCGATCGCGAAGAGCCACCAGCCGAAGATGGCGCCGATCAGCATCACGAGGATGGCCAGGGCGGACCACAGCGGCCACCAGCTCCAGGGAGGGTAGAAGCCGTACTCGCCGGCGCCCTCGGCGATCTCGGCGTCGTCGCGGTCCTCCAGACGCGCCGGGATCTGCTTGGCGACCACACCGAGGAAGAAGGTGAGCAGGAGCGCCAGCAGGGCCGCCATCACCAGGGCCGTCGTGCCGGTCGGGTCCTCGGACGCGATCCAGTAGATCGGCGTCACGATCACGAGGAAGACCGAGACGGACGCGATGATCCAGGCTTCCGCCTTCATCGGGTACCACCTTCCGGGGTGTCGTCAGTGCGCTCGCGGAGCGACTCTTCGTGGCCCGAGAGATCCGGAGCGTCGGCGAACGGGCTGTCGAAGTCGTTGTCCGCGTGCTCGAGCATCGAGAGCTCCGGGTGGTGGAGGTCGAAGGCCGGGCTCTCGGAGCGGATCCGCGGCAGCGAGGTGAAGTTGTGGCGCGGCGGCGGGCTCGACGTCGCCCACTCGAGCGAGCGGCCCCAGCCCCACGGGTCGTCGACGCCGACCTTGGGGTTGGTGCGCGAGATCCACACGTTGTAGAAGAACGGCAGCGTGGAGATCGCGAGCAGCACGGCACCGATCGTGGAGACCTGGTTGAGCGTCGTGAAGCCGTCAGACGGCGAGTAGTCGGCGTACCGGCGCGGCATGCCCTCGACACCCAGCCAGTGCTGGACGAGGAACGTCAGGTGGAAGCCGACGAACAGCAGCCAGAAGTGGACCTTGCCGAGGCGCTCGTTGAGCATGTGGCCCGTCCACTTCGGCCACCAGTAGTAGAACCCGGCGAACATCGCGAACACGACCGTGCCGAAGACCACGTAGTGGAAGTGGGCGACCACGAAGTACGAGTCGGACAGGTGGAAGTCCAGGGCCGGCGAGGCCAGGATGACACCGGTCAGACCGCCCAGGAGGAAGGTCGTGAGGAAGCCGAGCGAGAACACCAGCGGCGTGTCGAAGCTGATGGACCCGCCCCATAGCGTGCCGATCCAGTTGAAGAACTTCACGCCGGTCGGGACCGCGATCAAGAACGTCATGAAGGAGAAGAACGCGAGGTCCACCGCTCCGGTGACGAACATGTGGTGGGCCCACACCGCGACCGAGAGGGCCGCGATCGCGAGGGTCGCCGCGACCAGACCGATGTAGCCGAAGATCGGCTTGCGGCTGAAGACGGGCAGGATCTCGCTGATGATGCCGAAGAACGGTAGGGCGATGATGTAGACCTCTGGATGCCCGAAGAACCAGAACAGGTGCTGCCAGAGGATCGGACCGCCCGTCGCCGCGTCGAAGACGTGGGTGCCGAGCTGACGGTCGGCGTACAGCGCCAGGAGCGCAGCGGCGAGGATCGGGAAGGCGATGAGCACCAGGAGGCTCGTGACGAGCACGTTCCAGGTGAAGATCGGCATCCGGAACATCGTCATGCCGGGGGCGCGCATCGTGAAGATCGTGGTCACGAAGTTGACCGCACCGAGGATCGTCCCCAAGCCCGACATGTAGAGGCCGAGGACCCACATGTCACCGCCGACGCCCGGCGAGTTCACCGCGTCCGACAGCGGCACGTACGCGAACCAACCGAAGCTGGCCGCACCGCCCGGGACGAAGAAGCCGGCGACCGCCAGCGAGCTGCCGAAGACGAACAGCCAGAAGCTGAACATGTTCAGTCGTGGGAAGGCGACGTCGGGCGAGCCGATCTGCAGCGGCATGATCCAGTTCGCGAAGCCGACGAACAGCGGCGTCGCGAACATCAGCAGCATGATCGTGCCGTGCATCGTGAAGAGCTGGTTGTACGTCTCTTCGTCGACGATCTGCGTGCCCGGAGCGGCGAGCTCGGCACGGATCAGCAGAGCGAGGATGCCGCCGATCAGGAAGAACGCGAACGACGAGACCAGGTACATCGTCCCGATCTGCTTGTGATCGGTCGTCGTGAGCATCGAGACGACGCGCTTGCCCAGAGGCCGACGCTGCGTGGTCTCGCTCAGAGGTTCGGCAACGGCGGTCACTCGTGCTCTCCGTTCTCTGCGTTCTGCGCCTCGGCGAGGCCCGCGATCTGGTTGGCCTCGACGCCACCCTGCGGCTCACCGATCTGGCCAGCAGCCTGCAGCTGCTGGAGGTGGGCGTCGTACTCCTCGCGGGAGACGACGTTCACCTTGAAGATCATGCGCGTGTGGTACAGGCCGCAGAGCTCGGCGCAGCGGCCGGTGAAGACGCCCTCGCGGGTCGGGGTCACGTCGAACGAGCCCTCACGACCGGGGATGATGTCCTGCTTGAAGTAGAACTCGGGGATCCAGAACGAGTGGTTGACGTCCGGCGACACGAGGTCGAAGCGGACGGACTCGTCGACCGGGAGCCAGAGCTCGGTCGGGTCGGCGGTGTCGCCGTAGTCGAAGACCGGCGTGCCCCCCGTCGCCTCTTCGTCGAGGTAGTTGAAGGTGAACTGCCACTTGCTGCCCACGACGGTGATGTGATGCTCGGGGTCTTCGACCTCCTCGAGCATGCCCGTCTGCGACTTCACCGTCTGCGCGAAGAAGATCGCGACGACGATGACCGGCGCGACGGTGTAGAGCACCTCGAGCGGCAGGTGGTAGCGCAGCTGAGAGGGGACCTCGTTGCCCGGACGGCGCCGGTAGCGCACCATCGCCCAGAACATCAGTCCCAGGATCAGCACGACGACCACGGCGCACGCGATCCACGCGGCGACCCACAGCACGAACATGTAGTCGACGCGATCGCTCGCACCCGGCGGAAGCGCCAGGCGCTCCCACTCGCTCGGGGAATCGGGCGAACAACCACTCAGCAGCACGATCGCTGCGACGGCGAAACCGAGCCCGACCGCCTTCGACCTGACCGGCCGCCGACGCTCGTCCTGTGCTCGCTCACCGCGCGCGAAGAGTTCCAGACCCACCAGGCGCCTTTCTGGCTCGTATCGACTCACACCGCAGTGTGCTTTTCCGGCGCCGCTGACGCGACGTGTACCGCCTCACTGCGAACAGAAGCACCCTACTCCAGAGCACTGAGGGGGGCCGTCGGAGGTCCCCTCAGAACGCAGGAAGGCGTTCGTCTACGATGTGGGCCGCCGCCGCGCCGTACTGGCCCCGGAGCCGCGCCAGGAGGTCCCTGCGCTTCAGCCGGTACTCCTGCGTCCCCGTCGTCTCCACGACGCTCGCCGCGAGCGCGCAGCCCAGCTGGGCGCACTGCTCGTGAGGCAGGTCGACGCCCAGGCCCGCCAGGAAGCCAGCCCGGAAGGCGTCTCCGACGCCGGTCGGGTCGACGGCACGGATCCCCGCGATCGCGGGGACCTCGGTCACGGTCCCGTCGGCCTCGAAGACGCTGACGCCGTCCGCTCCTCGCGTGACGACGCGCGTCCCGACCCGCTGCTGGATCTCGCCGGCGCTCCACCCGGTCTTCTTCTCGGTGAGCGCGGCCTCGTACTCGTTGCTGAAGAGGTACGTCGCGCCGTCGATGAGCGTACGGATCAGCGCTCCGTCGGCGAAGGCGAGCTGCTGGGAGGGGTCGGCGGCGAACCGGTAGCCCCGCGTCCGGCACTCCTCGGTGTGACGGACCATCCCCTCGGGGTCGTCCGGACCGATCAGCACGATGTCCCAGCCGCCGACGCGGTCGTAGATCGGCTTGAGCTCGATCTCCCGCGCCTCGGCCATCGCGCCGGCGTAGAAGGTGGCGATCTGGGCCTGCGCCGCGTCCGTGGTGCAGACGAAGCGCGCGGTGTGGCGGGTCTGGGAGATGTGGACGCCCGCACAGTCCACGCCGTGGCGCTCGAGCCAGGACCGGTAGTCGTCGAAGTCCTGCCCGACGGCCCCGATCAGGACGGGCTCCTTGCCCAGGGCGGCGAGCCCGAAGGCGATGTTGGCGCCGCAGCCCCCTCGCCGGATCTCCAGGTCCTCGACGAGGAACGACAGGGAGAGCTTGTCGAGCTGCTCCACGACCAGGGAGTCGGAGAACTTCCCGGTGAACGTCATCAGGTGATCGTTGGCGATGGACCCGGAAACGGCGATCTTCAAGGGTGCTCCTCGGAGTGGGGCGCGTGCCAGGACACGATAGTCGTCCCGGCGGGCACGCGGCGAGGGCCGCCCGGTCGCCCGGACGGCCCTCGCCGAAAGTCAGTGGCTCTGGTGGTCGATGACCCGCTTGTCAGTGGAAGGAGTCACCGCACGCGCACGAACCGGTCGCGTTGGGGTTGTCGATCGTGAAGCCCTGCTTCTCGATCGTGTCGACGAAGTCGATCTTCGCGCCGTGGAGGTACGGCACGCTCATGCGGTCGACGACGAGGGACACGCCGTCGAACTCGCGGGTCTCGTCACCGTCGAGGGTGCGCTCGTCGAAGAACAGCTGGTAGCGCAGACCGGAGCAGCCTCCGGGCTGAACGGCGATACGGAGCGCGAGGTCATCGCGACCCTCCTGCTCGAGAAGGCTCTTCACCTTGGCGGCAGCGCCGTCAGTGAGCTCGACGCCGCTGACAGTCTCTGTGGTGCCGTCGGTGCTCTGCACGGTCATGTGTTCTCCCGAAGTCTCTGGTGCGGGCTCGTCCGTAAGAACGAACAGGGCGCCTCGTCATCTCATTCCCACCGTACGTCACCACGATACGCAGCAGGAACCGCAGCGCCGCAAGGCTGCCACCAGCGTACGCCGTGCACCGAAGCGCCGGCCGCCTCAGGCGTACGACCAGGTGCGCGCCACCCGCTCGGCGAGCCGCGCCAACCGCTCCCCCGGATCGGCACCCGCCTGGGCCTCCAGCAGGTCGGCAGCGGCGTACGCCGCCTCCACCCCCATCGCACGGCGCTCGCGCGCGCCGACCTCGACCCGGTCGGCCAGCACCACGCACGGCCGCAGCGCGGCGGCGGCGACGGCTGCGACGCCGTAGACGACCGTCCCCTCGCGCGACGTCACGTCGTAGGAGAGGGTCCCGGTCAGGACGAGGTCGCTCGCCCTGGCGGCGTCGAGGAGCCCGACGGTCTCGGCGACCGTGGCGACCCCGGGCACGACGCTCGCACCGAGGGCCTGGAGGGCGAACCCCACGCCACCTGCGGCGCCGGCGCCGGAGGCGTCGGCGCCCTTGCGCCGGGCGGGCTCTGCCCCGCAGGCGGCCACCACGAAGGCGTCCAGGAGCGCGTCGGCACGCGCGACGTCGGCGTCGCCGAGCCCCAGGCCCGGCCCGTCGGTCTTCACGGCCCCGAACAGCCCCAGCAGCGGGCGGCCGATGTCGGTCGCGACCACGAGCTCAGCCGTCCCGAGCCGGGCGCGTACGGGGTCCAGGTCGACCGCGGTGATCCCGGCGAGCCGCTCGGCGCCGGCGTCGAGAGGGACGTCCGCCCGCCCGCCGAGGGCGGCCAGCAGCCCCGCGCCCCCGTCGAGCGCAGCGCTGTCGTCGAGGCCGACGACGACCCGCGCAGCGCCGACCTCGAGAGCGAGGGCGACGAGCTCGCCGACGCCCGCGCTCGTCGCCGCCAGAGGGTCTCCCCCGGCGCCCAGGTGCGCGCCGCAGGCCGATGCCGCCTCCACGAAGGCCGTACGAGTGCCTCCGCTCTCGACGACCAGCACCGTGCCGGGCACGGGCGCACCGGACGGGCCGCGCACGTCCCGCTCGATCCGCTCGCCCCGCAGCGTGGCGTCGAGGGCGTCGACGAAGCCGCGCCCCGCGCCCGACATCGGGACGACGTCCAGCACGTCCTGGGGTGCGGTGCGCGACCACCCCGTTGCGAGGGCCTCCCCCGCCGCAGGGGCGCTCAGCAGCCCTGCGTACGCCTCTGGGGCGACAAGCACCCGCACGGGATCAGGCCAGGGCCTTCTCGGCGGCGGCGAGGAGCACGCACGTGGCCAGCGCGTCCATCGCGGCACGCACCTCGTCGACGCTGGGGAACGACGGCGCGATGCGGATGTTGCGGTCGCGCGGGTCCTTGCCGTGCGGGAACGACGCGCCGGCCGGGGTCAGCGCCACCCCGACGCCCTTGGCCAGCTCGACCACGCGGGAGGCTGTGCCGTCGACGACGTCGAGGCTGACGAAGTAGCCGCCCGCCGGGCGCGTCCACGTGGCGACGTCGTACGCGCCGAGGCGCTCGCTGAGGATCTCCTCCACGGCGGCGAACTTGGGCTCGAGCAATGCGCGGTGCCGGCGCATGAGCGTACGCACGCCCTCCGCGTCACCGAAGAAGCGCGCGTGGCGCAGCTGGTTGACCTTGTCCGGACCGATCGAGGCGTACTTGAGGTGGCTCTTGAACCACGCGACGTTCGCCGGGGAGCTGCCGAAGAAGCCGACCCCTGCCCCGGCGAAGGTGATCTTCGACGTCGAGGCGAAGACCAGCACGCGGTCGGGGTGGCCCTCGGCGGCGGCCAGCCCGAGGGCGTCAGCGCCTGCCGACTCGTCGTCGGTCAGGTGGTGCACGGCGTACGCGTCGTCCCAGAAGATGCGGAAGTCCGGCGCAGCTGCGGGCATCGCCATCAGGCGGGCCGTCACCTCCGGAGAGGTCACGCCACCGGTGGGGTTGGCGTACGTGGGGACCAGCCACATGCCCTTGATGGCGGGGTCGGCGGCCACGAGCGCCTCGATCTGCTCGACGTCGGGGCCGTCCTCACGCATGTCCACGGGGACCATCTCGATGCCGAACGACCCCAGCAGGCCGAAGTGGCGGTCGTACCCCGGCACCGGGCAGATGAACTTCACGGTCTCCTCGGCGGCCCACGGGCGCGGCGACTCGGCGAAGCCGTGGAGCAGCGCCCAGACCAGGGTCTCGTGCATCAGCGTCAGGCTGGAGTTGCCCTGAGCGAGGAGCTGGCCGACGGGGATGCCGAGGAGCTCGGCGAAGATCTCGCGCAGCTCGGTGAGGCCGTCCAGCCCGCCGTAGTTGCGGGTGTCCGTGCCGTCGGCCGCGCGGTAGTCCTCCTCGCCCGGCAACGACAGGAGCGTCTGCGAGAGGTCGAGCTGCTCCGGTGACGGCTTGCCCCGCGTGATGTCGAGCGACAGGCCGCGCCCACGCAGCTCTTCGTAGGCCGCACGCTGGGTCGACAGCAGGCTGCCGAGCGCATCACGATCAAGGGTGTCGATGCTCATGGAGTGTCCTCGCAAGACGTGGTCGAGAGTGCGTCGAAGGTCGGGACGCACCGGTGCGAAATCTATCGACTGCCTCCGCCGAGGCCCGGGGCGCCCCAGATGGCGAGCCAGCGGCCGAGGTCGTTCTCGATCGGGAGGTCACCGGTGACGATCCCCCGGACCTGCAGCTCCAGCGCGTTGTCGCGTCGCGGCTCGCCGAGCGGGACGAAGGGGTAGAACGTCCCACGCTTGTAGAGGTAGACCAGCCCGAGCGGCCGGCCGTCGGTCGTCGTGAAGTCGACGACGGAGCAGAGCAGCTGCGGCCCGAACCCGTTGTCGACCAGCGTGCTGTTCACGGCGTGCAGATCGGTGACGAGACCGCCCACGTCGTCCGGGTCGTGGCGGACGACCAACCACGTGAACCCGTACGAGTCGACCGTCCGCTCGACCTTCGGGCCACCGTCGGCGTCCAGCAGCTCCTGGACGTCGGACTGCATCGCGCTGAAGGCGGCGCCCTCGGTCTGGCGGTAGCAGACCGAGCCGACGCCGGTCGCCTTGATGCCGGCTGCAGCGTCGAGGGTGATCGCCGCCGACGGGAGGCTGAACAGCGCGTCGAGGTTGGCCTGGACCGGCTTGGAGCGGCCCATCAAGGAGTCCCAGAAACCCATCGCGGCCTCAGAGCGGACGGCCGAGGTCGGCCGAGATCGACGCGAGCTGCTCAAGGCGCTTCTCGACCGGCGGGTGCGAGCTCATCAGGCCGGCGAGCGAGTCGCGGGAGAACGCCGGGGTCGCGAAGAAGAACGCGCTCATGTTCTCGACCTGGCGCAGGTCCTTGCTCGGGATGCGGCCCATGTCACCGGTGATCTTGGTGAGCGCGGACGCCAGCGCCGACGGCTTGCCCGTCAGGTAGGCGCCGGAGCGGTCGGCGCTCAGCTCGCGGTAGCGCGACAGTGCCCGCGTGAGCAGGAAGCTGATGAAGTACGCGACGAGGCTGGCGATCCAGACGACCAGGAACATCAGCGCGGCGTTGTTGTTGCGGTCGCGGCTGTTGCCCATGAACGGGAACCAGCGGATGAGGAAGCCGGCGAGCAGACCGAGCGACGAGGCGACCGTCATGACCGAGACGTCCCGGTTGGCGACGTGGGCGAGCTCGTGGCTCAGGACACCTTCCATCTCTTCGGCGTCGAGGCGACGCAGGATCCCGGTGGTGACGCACACGGCGGAGTGGCTCGGAGAGCGTCCGGTGGCGAAGGCGTTCGGGAGGTCGGTGTCGGCGATCGCGACCGTGGGTTTCGGCATGTCGGCCAGTGCGCAGAGGCGGTCGATCATGCCGTGCAGCTCGGGGGCCTGCTCAGGCGTGACGACCCTCGCGCCCATCGACGCGAGCGCGAGCTTGTCGGAGAAGTACCACTGGGCCCAGGCCATCGCGACGACCACCACCGCGGCGACGGCCGCGTTGGGCATCACGGTGATCAGGACGGCACCGAACGCCAGGTAGAGCGCCACGAGGCCGAGGCTGACGGCACCCATCCGGCGCGTCAGACCGGCGTCGCTGCGGAAGCGTGTCCTCGACATGTTCCCTCTCTCGGGTCCCGCGGGCAGGGACCCACCTGTCCTGCTTCAACGCACGACGAGCCTCGGACGTTCCCGCGGAAACCACGTTCCGCGGGGACGACCGAGGTCGGGTGGTGCGGGTCAGCCGGGGATGAAGCCGTCGGCCCCGAGCAGGTCCTCGACCTCGGCGAGCGAGGCGTCCGACGGAGGCAGCACGAGGTCGGACTCGACGAGCTCCTCGTCGGGGACCTCCTTGCCGATCTGCCGGACGAGATCGAGGAGATTGGTCAACGCGTCGCCGAACGCCTCCTCGTCGTGTGCTGCCACAGCCGCCTCGACGGCGTCGTCGAGCCCGTTGAGGCGGTCGAGCGCGTCGTCGGCGACGTCGAACTGCCCCTCGGACATGATCCGGACGATCACGCCTGGCCCTCCTGCTTGGTGGTCTCGGTCGACTCGGGCGCGTCGAGCGCGGGCTTCTCCGCACCGGTGCCGAGCTGACGCTTCATCGACTCCAGCTCGGCGTCGACGCTCGAGCTCGAGGCGAGCGCGTCGAGCTCGCGGCTGATGTCGTCGTTCGGGCCCGCGGTGACGTCGTCGAGCGCACCGGACGCGAGCAGCTCGTCCACCGCACCCGCACGCGCCTGCATCTGCGCCGTCTTGTCCTCGGCACGCTGCACGGCCAGACCGACGTCGCCCATCTCCTCGGAGATGCCGGAGAACGCCTCGGTGATGCGCGTCTGGGCCTCCGCCGCCGTGTACGTCGCCTTGATCGTCTCCTTGCGCGTACGGAAGGACTCGACCTTGGCCTGGAGCCGCTTCGACGCGAGCGTGAGCTTCTCCTCCTCGGCCTGCAGCGACGCGTGCTGCGTGTTGAGGTCGGCGATCTGCTGGTCCAGGCCCGAGCGGCGGGTCAGCGCCTCGCGCGCGAGGTCCTCGCGGTTGGCCGCGAGAGCCTTCTTGGCCTGGTCCTGGAGCTTGGTCGACTGCTGCTGCAGCTGGTTGATCTGCAGCTCGACCCGCTTGCGGCTGGTCGCGACGTCGGCCACCCCACGACGGACCTTCTGAAGCAGCTCGAGCTGCTTCTGGTAGCTGTAGTCGAGCGTCTCGCGCGGATCCTCCGCCTTGTCGAGCGCTGCGTTGGCCTTGCTGCGGAAGACCATGCCCATCCGCTTCATGATGCCCATCGTGGAGTCTGTCCCCTTCACAAGATCAGGTGTTCCCTCCACCTTACGGGCAGCGGCGACCTTCTGGCACCGGAGGACGACAGGTAGTCTCGTACCATCCCCGCCGCCGCGACGGCCTGTCGTCAGGCGCCCGCGGCCCCACCCGACGACCCGAGGCAGCAGTGTTCCGACGCAAGAACGAGACCGACGCCCTCCCCGAGCCGGCCGCCCCTGAGCCCAAGCCCGACGGCAAGGGCCGCCCGACCCCCACGCGCAAGGAGGCCGAGGCGGCACGCAAGGCCGCGCTCAAGGCGCCGACCTCGCGCAAGGACGCGGCCCGGGCCGAGCGCGAGCGCCGGTCGAAGGAGCGGGTCAAGATCCGTGAGGCGATGTCGACCGGAGACGACCGCTACCTCCCGCCCCGCGACAAGGGACCGGTCCGACGGCTCGTCCGTAACATCGTCGACTCGCGGCGCAACGTCGGCGAGTACCTCATGCCGGTCCTCGTCATCATCCTGCTCGTGAGCCTGGTGCGCTCCCCGTGGGCGATCATGGCGATCTACGTGCTGTGGGTCCTGGTCATCGTCGGCGCGGTCGTCGACTCGTTCTTCCTGGTGCGCCGCGTCAAGCGCGAGGTCGGACAGCGCTTCCCCGACGCGAGCAAGCGCGGGCTCACGGCGTACGCGATCATGCGCAGCACCCAGATCCGGCGCCTGCGCCTGCCGAAGCCGCAGGTCGCGCACGGCGAGTCGTACTGAGGGGCCGCCCCCCTACGGGTGGAGCGACATCGGCCCGAAGACCTCGCGGCCGTCCTCGAACAGCGTGACCTGGTCGACCCCCTGGTCGACCAGGTCCGTGTAGACCTCGCCGACCCACGACTCGGCGTCGCCGCGGCTCGCGAACGTGCCGCCGTCGTCGTCAGGAGTCACCGGGGTGCCGTCAACGGTCTCGAAGTGCCAGGTCCACACCATGCCCGCAGCCTAGGGCTTCAGCGGGTGGACGACTCCACGAAGGGCGGTGCCGTGACGACGAACGTCTCCGTACGTCCGCGGACGTCGACGGTGACCTCGTCGCCCACCGCGACGCTCCGGTCCAGCAGCGCGAGCGCGATGCCCTTGCGCAGGGTCGGCGAGAACGTTCCCGACGTCACGCGGCCGACCTCCGCCCCGTCGGCGGCCACCGCCATCCCCGGCCGGGCGATGCCGCGGCCGGCCGCGACCAGGCCGCGCAGCAGCGGCACCTCTCCGGCCGCCCGCTGGGCCAGCAGGGCGTCACGACCCCAGAACTGCGGCTTGTCCCAGCCCACGGCCCACCCGACGCGGCCCATCACCGGTGAGATCTCGCGCGAGAGGTCCTGACCGTGCAGCGGGTAGCCCATCTCGGTGCGCAGCGTGTCGCGGGCTCCGAGCCCGCAGGCCCGGATGCCGTACGCCTCCCCGGCGGCCATGATCGCGTCCCAGGCGGCCACCGCTGCCGCGGCCGGAACCACCAGCTCGTACCCGCGCTCGCCGGTGTAGCCGGTCCGGCAGACCGTGATCGCCTCACCCCCGAGCTCGGCCTCGGCGTACGACATGTAGTCGTGCGAGACCGGCAGCCCGATCGCGGCGAGCGTCTCGTCGCTGCGCGGGCCCTGCACGGCCAGGACCGCGAAGTCGTGGTGCCGGTCGGTGATGGTGAGCCCGTCGGGGGCGCGCTCGCGGAGCCGGCGGACGACCTCGGCCGTGTTGGCGGCGTTGGGGACGAGGAGGACGTCGTCGTCGGCCCTGCGGTAGACGATGAGGTCGTCGACCACACCGCCGTCGTCGTCGCAGCACAGCGTGTACTGCGCCTGGCCGGCGCCTATCTTCGCGAGCGCGTTGGTGAAGCAGGTGTCGAGGTAGTCGACCGCGCCGTCGCCCTGCACGGTCGCCTTGCCGAGGTGGCTGACGTCGAAGACGCCGACGGCCTCGCGTACGGCCTTGTGCTCGGCGAGGACTCCCCCGCCGGCGTACTCCAGGGGCATCTCCCACCCGCCGAACTCCGCGAGCTTGGCTCCGAGCTCGAGGTGACGACGGTGCAGCGGCGACTGGGCAAGCGTCATGTCCGAAACCTATCCCGACCCTCGCTAAGGTGGCGGGCATGGCCTCGAAGCATGCAGAGCCCTCGTTCACCCTCAGCTCCGCCTCCCCCGCCTCGACCCGCGCCGACGTGGTCGTCATCGGGGTCGGACCCGACCTCAAGGCGCTCGCCCCTGCGGACTCGGTCGGACTCGCCTTCGGGCGTTCGTTCGGACCGACGCTGACCGCACTGGGCTTCCGCGGCAAGCCCGGCGACCTCGCTGTCCTCCCGACCGCCGGCGTCATCAAGGCCGCCACCGTCATCGCCGTCGGTCTCGCGCAGGACCCGACGCCGACCGCGCTGCGCAAGGCCGCCGCCAAGGCGGTGAAGGCCGTCCACAACGCGTCGACCGTGACCTTCGCGCTCCCGACCGCCGACGCGGGAGCGGTCCGCGCGATCGCCGAGGGGGCGCTCCTGGGCGGCTACCGGTTCGACCGGTACCGCACCCGCAACGAGGACCGCGAGGAGGCGGCCGACCGTCCCAACGCGGTCGTGATCCTCACCCGCCTGTCGCGTGACGCCGACGCGATCGCCGCGCTCGACGCCGCGCTGCCCACTGCGGCCGCGGTCAACCGCACCCGCGACTGGGTCAACACCGGCCCCGGTGACCTCACGCCCGCGACGTTCGCCGACGAGGTCGTCGAGGCGGCCAAGGACGTCTCCGGCGTCAAGGTCACCGTCTGGGACGAGGCTCGCCTCGCGAAGGAAGGCTGCGGCGGCGTCCTCGGCGTCGGGCAGGGCTCGACACACCCGCCACGCCTCGTCCAGCTCACCTACAAGCCCAAGAAGCCGGCCGCCCACCTCGCGCTCGTCGGAAAGGGCATCACCTTCGACTCCGGCGGTCTGAGCCTCAAGCCGGGCGCGAGCATGATGACGATGAAGTGCGACATGGCCGGCGCCGCATCGGTCGTGGCCGCCACGCTGGCCATCGCCGCGCTCGAGCTCCCGGTCCGCGTCACGTGCGTGGTCCCGATGGCCGAGAACATGCCGAGCGGGTCGGCCCTGCGTCCTGGTGACGTGCTGACGATCCGCGGCGGCACGACCGTCGAGGTCCACAACACCGACGCCGAGGGGCGCCTGGTGCTCGCCGACGCGCTCGTCGTCGCGAACGAGGCGGAGCCCGACGTCCTCGTCGACGTCGCCACCCTCACGGGCGCGTGCGTGGTGGCGCTCGGCGAGCGGACCGCCGGCGTCCTCGGCAACGACGACGCCCTGCGCAGCAAGGTCGTCGAGATCGGCGACGCGCTCGGCGAGGCGTTCTGGCCGCTCCCGATCACCGAAGAGGTGACGAGCCGCGTCAAGAGCTCCGACATCGCCGACCTCCGTCAGCACAACCCCAAGCCCGCCGGCGGGACGCTGTTCGCGGCCGCGTTCCTCCAGCAGTTCGTCGGCGAGACGACCTGGGCGCACCTCGACATCGCCGGCCCGGCGTTCAACGACGCGGGCGCCTACGACGAGGTGCCGAAGGGCGGGACGGGGGCGAGCGTACGGACGCTGGTCGGCCTGGCCGAGAGCCTCGCGAAGACGATCGACTGACCGCGACGCCGCCGGGTCAGCCCTCCGAGGCCTCGCGGTCGCGCCGCTTGCGCTCGGCGGCGACCCGGCGGTTGTACTCGCGCATGCGCTGGGGGTAGCCGACCACGGCGGCGTCGTACGTCGGCACCTGGTTCTTGTTGCCGAAGTCGTGCGCCCACGCCGCCGACGGGACACGCCGACGCGTCCACTCGCCGTCCTTGGCGACCAGCAGCAGCGTCACCTGCGAGACCGCCGTCGGCGGCTCGACGAACCCCTCGACGCCGGTGCGCCCCGCGAGGAACTTCTCGAGGTGGGCCCGATCGGTCGCGTCGGCGGCCCTGTCGGAGACCACGGCACCGCCACCGGTACGGCTTCGCTTCTTGCGGCGGAAGAGGCCCATCGGGTGTGCTCCTGCGGGTCGGGACGGCGCTGCTGCGGCGTGCTCGTCCCCCCAGTCTGCCGTACCGGTGGGTAGCGCCCCCACCTGTGCACCCCCTTGTGCGCAGTGACAAGATGAGGGGCGTCAGAAGCGGCGAAGACCTCGTCGTCGACACCATCGGAGGCCTTTCGTGACCCAGCCCGCCCCTCATGAGCTCGACGTCGTCGTGCTCGGTGGCGGCAGCGGCGGTTACGCGACGGCGCTGCGCGCCCGCCAGCTCGGGTTGAGCGTCGCGCTGGTCGAGCAGGACAAGCTCGGCGGCACGTGCCTCCACCAGGGCTGCATCCCGACCAAGGCGCTGCTCCACGCCGCGGAGGTCGCCGACGCGGCACGCGACGCGAACGCCTTCGGTGTCCAGGCGACGTTCGAGGGCATCGACATGCCCGCGGTCCACGCGTACCGCGAGGGCGTCGTCGACCGCCTCTACCGCGGTCTGCAGGGCCTCATCCGCAGTGCCGAGATCGAGGTCGTCGCGGGCACCGGGCACCTGGTCGGACCTCGGTCGGTCGCCGTCGGCGACACCGTGGTCACCGGCAAGAGCCTCGTGATCGCCACCGGCTCGTACGCCCGCACGCTGCCCGACGTCGAGATCGGCGGCAGGGTGGTCACCTCCGACGGAGCGCTGACGCTCACGGAGGTCCCGCGGCGGGTGGTCGTCGTCGGAGGCAGCGTCATCGGCGTCGAGCTGGCCTCGGTCTGGCGCTCGTTCGGCGCGGAGGTGACGATCGTGGAGGCGCTCCCCCGGCTCGTTCCGGCGGAGGACGCGACGCTGTCGGCGCAGCTCGAGCGGGCGTTCCGCAAGCGCGGCATCGCCTTCCGGACAGGCACCGCCATCACCGGCGTCAAGCAGGACGAGTCGTCGGCGTTCGTGACCCTCGAGGGCGGCGACGTCCTCGAGAGCGACCTCGTCCTCGTCGCCGTCGGCCGCGGCCCGCGCACCGAGGGGCTCGGCCTCGCCGACCACGGGATCGCCCTCGAGCGAGGGTTCGTCGTCACCGACGAGCGTCTGCGGACGTCCGTCGAGGGTGTGTACGCCGTCGGCGACGTCGTGCCGGGCCTCCAGCTCGCGCACCGAGGGTTCGCGCACGGCCTGTTCGTCGCGGAGGAGATCGCGGGCCGCAACCCGCGGCCCGTCGTCGACACCGGTATCCCCCGTGTGACCTACTGCGAGCCCGAGCTCGCCTCCGTCGGACTGACCGAGGAGCAGGCCCGCGCCGCGTACGGCGACAGCATCACGACGTACGAGTACAACCTCGCGGGCAACGGCAAGACGCAGATCCTCCGGTCGGCGGGCCTCGTCAAGGTCGTCCGTGAGGCCGAGGGTCCGGTCCTCGGCGTCCACATGATCGGCTCCCGGATGGGCGAGCAGGTCGGTGCAGCGTCCCTGTGGGTCAACTGGGACGCGTTCCCCGAGGACGTCGCCGCCTACGTCCACGCCCACCCCACCCAGAACGAAGCCCTCGGCGAGGCCGCACTCGCGCTCGCCGGGTCACCACTCCACGCACACGCCTGAGATCAAGACAGGGGTCACCCATGGCAACGCCCGTCACGCTTCCAGAGCTCGGAGAGAGCGTCACCGAAGGGACCGTCACGCGCTGGCTGAAGCAGGTCGGCGACACGGTCGCTGTCGACGAGCCGCTGCTCGAGGTCTCCACCGACAAGGTCGACACCGAGATCCCCTCCCCGGTCGCGGGAACGCTGCTGGAGATCGCCGCGGCCGAGGACGAGACCGTCGAGGTCGGCGCCGTGCTCGCGACGATCGGTGAGGAGGGCGAGCCTGCGGGCGACGACGCGCCTCCGGCCGAGGAGCCCGCGGAGGCCCCCGCCGAGACGCCTTCCGACGCCACCGGTGGTTCGTCGCCCGAGGAGCCTGCAGGCGAGGCCAGCACCCCGCCCGAGACCGAGGCGACCCCGGCTGTCGCTGCCGAGCAGGAGCAGCAGCAGGAAGCCGCTCCGGCCGAGGAGGCGCCTGCCGAGGAGCCTGCCTCCGAGGAGCCGGCCGCCGAGTCGGCCCCCGCGGCGTCGGGTGACGCCACCCCGGTCACCCTCCCCGAGCTCGGCGAGAGCGTCACCGAGGGCACGGTCACGCGCTGGCTGAAGCAGGTCGGTGACGAGGTCGCTGTCGACGAGCCGCTGCTCGAGGTCTCCACCGACAAGGTCGACACCGAGATCCCCTCCCCCGTCGCGGGCACGCTGCTGGAGATCTCGGTCGGCGAGGACGACACCGTCGAGGTCGGAGCGCAGCTCGCGCTCATCGGCTCGGCCGGTGCCGCGCCTCAGCAGTCGAGCGCCCCCTCGCAGCCCGAGCCCCAGCCCGAGCCCCAGGCTGAGGCACAGCCGGCGCAGGAGGCGCAGCCCCAGGCTGAGGCACAGCCCGAGGCCGAGGCACAGCAGGAGCCGGCGGGCGAGGCGCAGCCCGCACCCCAGGCCGAGGCTCAGCCCGAGCCGCGCGAGGAGCAGGCCCAGCCCGAGCAGGCGCCGGCGGAGCAGGCCAGTGCTGCGACGACCGCGCCCAGCGCCGTCAAGCCGGACGGCCGCCAGTACGTGACGCCGATCGTCCGCAAGCTCGCCGAGCGTGAGGGCGTCTCGCTCGACGACGTCGAGGGCACCGGCGTCGGCGGGCGCATCCGCAAGCAGGACGTCCTCGACGCCGCAGCCAAGGCCAAGGAGGAGGCCGCCGCGGCCGCCAAGGCGAAGGAGTCCGCACCTGCTGCCGCCTCCGCACCGGCCGCCGCGTCGAGCGGGCCGGACATGTCCGGGCTCGCCGGGACGGTCAAGAAGGCGAACCGCATCCGTCAGCTCACCGCGATCAAGACCAAGGAGTCCCTCCAGGTCGCGGCACAGCTCACGCAGGTCCACGAGGTCGACCTCACGCGCATCGCCGCGTTGCGGGCGAAGCACAAGGCGTCGTTCGCCGAGCGCGAGGGCGTCAAGCTGACGTACCTGCCGTTCATCGCCAAGGCGACGGTCGAGGCGCTCAAGGCTCACCCGAACGTCAACGCGTCGTACGACGAGGACTCGAAGGAGATCACGTACCACGCCGCGATCAACCTCGGCATCGCCGTCGACACCGAGCGCGGGCTGCTGTCCGTGGTCGTGCACGACGCCGGCGACCTGAGCCTCGCGGGCCTGGCGCAGCGGATCAACGACCTCGCGAGCCGCGCCCGCAGCGGTGACATCAAGCCGAACGAGCTCTCGGGCGGCACGTTCACGATCACCAACATCGGGTCGTTCGGCGGGCTGTTCGACACGCCGATCCTGGTGCAGCCGCAGGCGGCGATGCTGGCGACCGGCGCGGTCGTCAAGCGCCCTGTCGTCCTGAGCGACGCCGACGGCAACGACACGATCGCGATCCGCTCCATGGCGTACCTGCCGCTCACCTACGACCACCGTCTCGTCGACGGTGCGGACGCGGGCCGCTTCCTCAGCACGGTCAAGCGTCGTCTCGAGGCAGGCGCCTTCGAGGACGAGCTGGGCTGACGACCTGATCAGACAGAACCGCATGCCCCCGACAGGATGGGGGCATGCGGTTCTGTCTGTCCGGCGCGTCCGGGTTCCTCGGTACGGCCCTCAAGGACCGGCTGGAGGCTGACGGCCACACGACCGTCACCCTCGTACGCCGTGAGCCGCGGGGCCCGGACGAGTCCCGCTGGGACCCCGACTCCGGTGAGCTCGACCAGGCGGTGATCGACGCCGCCGACGTCGTCGTGTGCCTGGCCGGCGCACCGATCGCGCACTGGCCGTGGACGTCGTCGTACCGTCGCGAGCTCGTCGACTCGCGGGTGGCGACCACCTCGACGATCGCCGAGGCGGTCGCGCGTGCGCCCCGGCCGCCGGTGCTGCTGGCCGGCAGCGGCATCAACGCGTACGGAGAGGACCGCGGCGACACGCTCCTCGTCGAGGGGACGCCCCGCGGGCCGGGATTCCTCGCCGACGTGGTCGAGGCGTGGGAGTCGGCCGCCGCTCCCGCGGTCGCAGCGGGGTCGCGCGTGTGCTTCCTGCGGACGGCGCCCGTCCTCGACGGCTCGGGCGGGCTGCTGCGGGTGATCGCGCTGCCCTTCAGGCTCGGCGTGGGTGGGCGGCTGGGCTCCGGCAAGCAGTACTTCCCGCTGATCAGCCTGCGCGACTGGCTGGAGGCCGTCGTGTTCCTCGCGGAGGACGCGGACGCCTCGGGCCCGTACAACCTCGTCACGCCCGAGCCGGCGACCAACGCCGACCTGACGCGTGCGCTGGCCGGCGCGCTCCACCGACCCGCGCTGGTCACCGTGCCCTCGCCCGCGATGCGCCTGCTGCTGGGCGGGTTGGCGTCGCTCGCGCTCGGCTCGCTGCGGGCGGCGCCGCGCAAGCTCGAGGAGGAGGGCTTCTCGTTCGCCGACCGCGACGTCCGCGAGGTCGTCGCGGCAGCGCTCGCGCGCGGCGGGGCCGACTGAGCCGTCCAGCCGCTGGTCATCCCGCGAGCCGGTGGACGGTCTGGATGCGCCAGCCGACGGGCGTACGGACGAGCACGACGCGCCGGTCGGTCGGACCGTCGCGAGGCAGCGTCCGCCAGGCCCCGCCCGGGTGCCGCACCCGTACGGGCTCGAGCCGGTCCACCACACGGAGCACCGTACGGCGCTGGGACACCCTCTCCACCCCCAGCCTCAGCACCTCGAACCGCACGTCACTGATCTCGAGCCCGCGCGCGGCGTACCTCTCGATCAGTGACGCGTCCTGCGCACGCAACCGGCTGCCGGGCGCGTAGACGTCGTCGAGCAGGCTCGGGTCGGCGCGGACGAAGGCGGACGAGCGCCCGTCGTCGAGGACCGCCAGGCGGTCCGACCACTCGACGTGCTGCGCGACCGCGCCGGCCGCCGCCACCGCGGCGCAGACCAGGCTCACCGGATCCATCGCGCCAGCATCGCGCGATCCACCCGCTCCCCGCTCGCGTCGTCCACAGGCGCGACGGGTCCGGTGCAGTCCGCGTTAGGGTGAGGTGGTGAGCACGCTGGAGGTCCGCAGGATCGGGCTCGGGTCCGAGGAGACCGACTACGAGGAGATGTGGGCGCTGCAGCGGGCCCTCCACGCCGACCGGGTCGCCGACGCCACCGACGACGTGGTGCTCTTCCTGGAGCACTCCCCCGTCTTCACCGCCGGCAAGCGCACCGAGGACTGGGAGCGTCCACGCGACGGCAGCAAGGTCGTCGACATCGACCGCGGCGGCAACATCACGTTCCACGGTCCGGGGCAGCTCGTCGGCTACCCGATCGTGAAGCTCCCTCCCCACGTCCTCGTCGTCGACTACGTACGCCGCGTCGAGGAGGCGATGATCCGTACCGTCGCCGACCTGGAGATCACGTGCGGGCGGGTCGAGGGGCGCTCGGGCGTGTGGGTGCCCGCCGACGAGCGCGGACCCGAGCGCAAGCTGGGCCAGATCGGCATCCGCGTCGCTGGAGGGGTGACCATGCACGGCCTCGCCCTCAATGCGTGCGTCGACATGAGCTGGTTCGACAAGATCGTCCCGTGCGGCATCGCCGACGCCGGTGTCACCTCCCTCTCGCTCGAGCTCGACCGTACGGTCACGACGACCGAGGTGGCCGACGTCCTCGAGCCTCACCTGCACGAGCTGCTGTCGTGGCAGCCGTACGCACCGAGCCCCGACCTCGCCCACGCCGTCCCCGCGGGCGGCGTCTCGTACGGACTCGCGCCGCACCTCGGTTGACCGCCCCGCACCGATCACCAGCGGGCGCGTAGGGTGAGTCACGTGACGATCGCACCCGAAGGACGCAAGTTGCTCCGGCTGGAGGCTCGCAACGCCGAGACCCCGATCGAGAAGAAGCCGGCCTGGATCAAGACCCGGGCGAAGATGGGCCCGGAGTACACCGAGCTCAAACAGCTCGTGAAGTCCGAAGGCCTCCACACGGTCTGCCAGGAGGCCGGCTGCCCCAACATCTACGAGTGCTGGGAAGACCGCGAGGCCACGTTCCTCATCGGTGGTGAGGAGTGCACCCGCCGGTGCGACTTCTGCCAGATCGCCACGGGCAAGCCCGCCGCGCTCGACCGCGACGAGCCGCGCCGCGTCGCCGAGAGCGTCCGCACGATGGGCCTGCGCTACGCGACGATCACCGGCGTCGCCCGTGACGACCTCCCCGACGGCGGCGCCTGGCTGTACGCGGAGACGGTGCGCAAGATCCACGAGCTCAACCCCGACACCGGCGTCGAGAACCTCATCCCCGACTTCAACGGCAAGCCGGAGCTGCTCGAAGAGGTCTTCGCCTCGCGCCCCGAGGTGCTCGCGCACAACGTCGAGACCGTCCCGCGGATCTTCAAGCGGATCCGTCCGGCCTTCCGCTACGAGCGCTCGCTGGACGTGCTCACCCAGGCCCGAGCGTACGGGCTCGTCACCAAGTCGAACCTCATCCTCGGCATGGGCGAGACCCGCGAGGAGATCTCCCAGGCGATGCAGGACCTGTACGACGCCGGATGCGAGCTGCTCACGATCACGCAGTACCTGCGTCCTTCTCCGCTGCACCACCCGGTCGAGCGCTGGGTCAAGCCCGAGGAGTTCGTGGAGATGGGCGCGGAGGCAGAGGAGATGGGGTTCGCCGGCGTCCTCTCGGGGCCGTTGGTGCGCTCCTCGTACCGCGCGGGCCGTCTCTACAAGCAGGCGATCGAGGCCCGCTCCGCCGCCTCGCGCTGACGCCGGACCGCGTACCCTGGTAGTCATGTCCACACCCGACGTGCCGCCGCAGGGCCGCATCGCCCAGATCCGGTCCGCCTACAAGATCACCAAGCGCTCCGACCGTACGATCGGGCTCCGCCTCTTGGCGTGGTTCCTGGTCGTGGGTGGCGCCGTGTTCGCGCTCGGCTGGTTCCTCGGGGGCGGCGGCGGGCTGCTCGGCATCATCCTCACCTCGCTCCTGTCGGTGCTCACCGGTGTCCTCGCTGCGCTGATCGTCTTCGGACGCCGCGCCGAGAAGGCCGCGTACGCCCAGGTGGAGGGGCAGGTCGGCGCTGCTGCCGGTGCCCTCGGCATGCTCAAGCGCGGGTGGAAGGTCGACCAGGCGGTCGCGTTCACCAAGAGCCAGGACGTCGTCCACCGCGTCGTCGGCCCGCCGGGGATCGTGCTCGTGGGCGAGGGCAACCCCGGTCGCGTCCGCAACCTCCTCAACACCGAGCGCAAGAAGACCGCGCGCATCGTCGGCGAGGAGGTCCCGATCACGGTGATCGTCGTCGGCAAGGACACCGACAAGGGCGAGGTGCCGCTGCCCAAACTCGTCAACACGCTGCGCAAGTCCAAGCGTGCGCTCAAGCCGGCGCAGATCACGCCGATCATCAACAAGCTGAAGGCGCTCGACGCGATGCGTCCGCAGGCGCCGCTCCCCCGCGGGCCGGTGCCGACCAGCGCCAAGGGCGCCCGCCGGATGATGCAAGGCCGCTGAGCCCTCTTTTGCCGGTCGAGTAGGGCGAAGCGCCAGCGGAGCCCGTATCGAGACCAAGCAGGTCTCGATACGCCCGCGCCCAGCGGCTCGGACTACTCGACCACCCACACACGGCTGGTCGAGTAGGGCGGAGCGCCAGCGGAGCCCGTATCGAGACCGAGCAGGTCTCGATACGCCCGCGCCCAGCGGCTCGGACTACTCGGCTACTCGGCGGTGGTACGCGGGTGGATGTAGGTGATGACGGAGCCTGCGACGACGTCGTGGAGGCCGCGTCCCTCCTTGTTCTGGAGGAGCGGCGGGAGCACGAGGCACACCAGCGCCGTACGGACGAAGGCGCGCAGGCCGATCGGACGCCCATTCGGGCCGACCACGCAGATGCCCACGACGCGCTTGCCGATCGAGAAGCCGAGCGTCGCGTCGAGCACCGAGACCTCGATCCAGAACGCCAGCAGGACCCACGCCGAGGCGGTCGCGTCCGGTCCGTAGATCGGGGTCGAGGTCAGGAGCGAGACCGACAGCATCGCCACGACCCAGTCGATCAGAAGGGCGACGAACCGACGCCCGAAACCCGCGATCTCCGGCATCGACGTGGCGGCTTGCTGAGCGTTCTGGGACACGGAACCAGGGTACGTGGGGGCGCGCCCCGGGTTTCTTCGCACCCCGACAACTTCGTAACATGGGAGAAACATTCGGGTCATGGCTGGGAAACTGGCCCTGCCTACCTTTCGGGGAGACACATCGACGTGCCCCAGTTCGACCCCCGTACACGACGGCCGGTCTGCGTCCAGTGCGCTCGGCCGAGGAGGCTTCATGTTCTCTAACCGCGACGAGCTCTTGGCCTACATCAGGGACGAGGGCGTCAAGTTCGTCGACGTCCGCTTCACCGACTTGCCCGGCATCCAGCAGCACTTCACGGTGCCGGTGTCGTCGTTCGACGAGTCGGTGTTCGAAGACGGCCTGATGTTCGACGGCTCCTCGGTGCGCGGCTTCCAGGCGATCCACGAGTCCGACATGGCACTGTTCCCGGACCCGCGGACCGCCTACATCGACCCGTTCCGTCCGGAGAAGACCCTCGCGCTCGAGTTCTTCATCCACGACCCGCTGACGGGTGAGGCCTACTCGCGCGACCCGCGCAACATCGCGCGCAAGGCCGAGGCCTACCTCGCGAGCACCGGCATCGGTGACACCGCCTTCTTCGCGCCCGAGGCCGAGTTCTACGTCTTCGACCGCGCGCGCTTCGAGACCACGGCCAACCGCGGCTTCTACGAGATCGACTCCATCGCCGGCGCCTGGAACACCGGCGCCGAGGACGAGGCCCGCGGCTACAAGGTCCGTTACAAGGGCGGCTACTTCCCCGTCTCCCCCACCGACCACTTCGCGGACCTGCGCAACGACATGGTCCTCCACCTCGAAGATGCCGGTCTGCAGGTCGAGCGGGCGCACCACGAGGTCGGTACGGCCGGTCAGGCGGAGATCAACTACCGCTTCGACACGCTGCTCAAGGCCGCCGACGATGTCATGAAGTTCAAGTACATCATCCGCAACACGGCGTGGGCTGCGGGCAAGACCGCGACCTTCATGCCGAAGCCGATCTTCGGCGACAACGGCTCGGGCATGCACTGCCACCAGTCGATCTGGAAGGACGGCGAGCCGCTGTTCTACGACGAGGCGGGCTACGGCGGCCTCTCGGAGACGGCACGCCACTACATCGGCGGCATCCTGAAGCACGCGCCGTCGCTGCTCGCGTTCACCAACCCCACGGTGAACTCGTACCACCGCCTGGTGCCGGGCTTCGAGGCGCCGATCGCCCTCGTCTACAGCTCGCGCAACCGCTCGGCGTGCGTCCGCATCCCGATCACCGGCTCGAACCCGAAGGCCAAGCGCATCGAGTTCCGCTGCCCCGACCCGTCGGCGAACCCGTACCTCGCGTTCTCCGCGCTGCTGCTCGCCGGCATCGACGGCATCAAGAACAAGATCGAGCCGCCGGAGCCGATCGACAAGAACATCTACGAGCTCCCGCCGGACGAGTACAACCAGATCGACTCGGTCCCGACCTCGCTCGGCGCCGTGCTCGACTCGCTCGAGGCCGACCACGAGTTCCTCACGCAGGGTGACGTCTTCACGCCGGACCTGATCGAGACGTGGATCGAGTACAAGCGCGAGAACGAGATCGCTCCGATCCAGCAGCGTCCTCACCCGCACGAGTTCGAGCTGTACTACGACATCTGATCCGCTGATCGCGCTCACCAGCGCGGATGGCAGTGAGCCGGCCCCTGGCCTGCGAGTTGACCTCGCGGGTCAGGGGCCGGTCGCATCTCCGCCCGCACCGGCTACGGTCGCGCCGACGATCGGAGCGAGCGCCACGCGCAGCGGGGCAAGCGCCTCGGCGTACGCGACGAGATGGTCGAGCAGCTCGATGACTGCGGGCGGCTGGTGGTCGCGCGGGGCGACCTCGAACGGGCTGGCTGGGTCGGTCATGTCGGTGTAGGTGAAGTCCTCGAAGACCGACAACGTCACCTCTCCCACAGGCACCGACTTGAGCTCGAGAAGGATCGTGCGCAAATGTTGCGCGGCCCGGGTGCCGCCGACCAGTCCGTAGCTGACGATCCCTGCGGGCTTGTGGTGCCACTCGGTGTAGAGGTAGTCGAGGGCGTTCTTCAGGGCAGCCGGGATCGAGTGGTTGTACTCAGGGGTGACGAACACGAAGCCGTCACACGCCCGGATCGTCTCAGCCCACGTACGGGTGTGAGGATGCAGGTAGTCGCCGAACGCCGCCGCTACCGGCTCATCGAGGAGCGGTAGCCCCACCTCGGCCAGGTCGATCGGTCGGAGTTCCAGCCTCCCCGCCTGGACCTGCGGATGGCGCGCGGCGAGGTCGCGCACCCAGGCGGCAACCTGAGCTGCCTTGCGCCCCGGTCGCGTGGCGCCCACGATCACGCCCAGCCGAAGCGGGGACGGCTCGCTGATGCTGGATCCGATGGTGTCGATAATCGTCATGCTGTGAGGGTGGCCGGGGAGCGCCTGGTGGCGGGTAGACCGTCGAAAGGGTGGCCCTCGCGGGGCCACCCGTCTCCCCTCGCGGCCGGGCAGACTAGGTCAGGTGATGACCAACGAGCTGGGGGACTTCCTCCGCGCCCGGCGCGAAGCGGTGAAGCCCGACGATGTCGGCCTCCCGAGCGGGGGCCGACGACAGACCCCTGGCCTGAGACGTTCCGAGCTCGCCACCCTGGCGGGGATCAGCGTGGAATACCTCACCCGCCTCGAGCAGGGCCGTGACGCCCGCCCCTCGACTCAGGTGCTGGGTGCCTTGGCCCAGGCGCTGCGGCTCACCGCGGCGGACCGCGACCACCTCCAACAGCTCGCCACGATCAGCCAGGGAACCGAGCTGTGCGCACACGCGCGTCAGAGGGCCGCCCAGACGGTACGACCCACGGTGCGCGCCATCCTCGACCAGCTGCATCCCGCGCCGGCCGTCGTGGTCAACCACCTGACCGACCTGCTTGCCTGGAACGACGCGTACGACCGTCTTGCCCGGCCTCTCGGTCTCCTCGATCTCGGCCGGGGCCACGAAACGCCGAACGTGCTGAACTTCTTGGTGGGCGACCCGCGCGCCCGAGACGCCTATCCCGACTGGTCGGCGGTCCTGGACGAGCAGATCGCTTTCCTCCACACCAACCGCCGCGGGGACCCCGCCGTGGACGCGCTCGCCGAGCATCTCACCGTCACCGGCGGCGAGACGTTCGCCGCCCGCTGGCGGCTGCGGCCTCTGACCTCGGGCCAGACCGGTCTGCACAGCATCGACCATCCCGCGGTAGGTCCGCTCCGACTCACGTTCGAAAGCCTCGACCTCGCCGACCGCGACCCTCAGCGCCTGATCACGTACCTTCCCGCCGACTCCGCTGCGAGCGCTGCTCTCGATCGGCTCGTCGGCCGCCAACCCCGCAACCTGCGCTCGACGACCGGGCGCTGAAGGAGGTCACGTTCGATGCACGCCCTGATGCGTTACACCGTGAAGCACGACGAGCTGGAGACCCATCTCGACCTGCTGCAGGACGTGTACCGCGAACTCGCCACCACCCAGCCCGACGGCATCGCGTGGACCACGTACCGGGTCACCGGCACCCGCACGTTCATCGAAGTCGTCGAGGGTGCGGACCTCCCGCAGCCCCTCCCCCGGCTCAGGTCCTTTCAGCGTTACCGGGTCGGGCTCGACGACCGCTGCGAAGGCGCCCGCGAGTTCCTCGAGATGGCACCGATCGCCAGTTTCGCAGCCTGAGCCGACCGCCCCGTGACTCAGCGGGAGATCACGACCTTCAGCGCCCCTGTCTCCGCGGCGCGGCCGAAGGTGTCGTAGGCGTCCATCATCTCGTCGAGCTTGAAGTGGTGGGTCGCGAACTTCTCGGCCTCCAGCTTGTGCTGGGCGACCAGCTTCAGCAGCATCGGCGTGGTCGAGGTGCTCACCAGACCCATGGTGATCGCGATGTCCATGATCCACAGGTCCTGCAGCTGCAGCTCCACCGGCGCTCCGTGCACGCCCACGTTGGCGATGGTTCCACCAGGCCGGATGATCGTGGTGCAGGCGTCGAACGTCGCCGGGATGCCCACGGCCTCGATCGCCACGTCCACGCCGAGCCCGTCCGTCATCGCGAGCACCTGCTCCCGCCAGTCCGGGTCGCCGCTGTTGACGGCGTCGGTCGCCCCGAAGCGCAGCGCCTGCTCCAGCCGGTTGTCGTCGAGGTCCAGTGCGATGATCCGGGCCGCGCCGTACAGGGTCGCGGTCATCATCGCGGCCAGGCCGATCGGCCCGGAGCCGACCACCGCGACCACGTCGCCAGGCTTCACCCTGCCGTACCTGACCCCGATCTCGAACGAGGTCGGGAGGATGTCGGACAGCATGACCGCGGCCTCGTCGCTGACGCCCTCGGGCAGCTTGTAGACGGAGTTGTCCGCGAACGGCACACGGACCAGCTCCGCCTGGGTGCCGTCGATAAGGTGACCGAAGATCCAGCCGATGCCGCTGGCGCCCTCGTCGGCCAGACAGTGCGCGTAGAGGCCCTGGTGACAGTACGAGCAGGCACCGCACGCGCTCACGCACGAGAGCAGCACCCGGTCGCCGACGGCCACCGTGGACACTGCGGAGCCCACCTCGGTGACGGTGCCGACCCCCTCGTGACCGAGGATCCGCCCACCCGTCACCGCCGGCACGTCGCCCTTGAGGATGTGCAGGTCCGTGCCGCAGATCGTGGTCGTGTCGATCCGCACGATGATGTCGGTCGGCTGCTGGATCTGTGGATCGGGAACGTCCTCCCAAGCCTTGCTGCCGGGACCGTGGTAGACCAGTGCCTTCATTTCTCCTCCTGAGATGTCGAGGCCGCCGGGTAGGGGCCGCGAGTGCAGCGGGCTCCCTGTCTCGACCGGCGACGGGCTCTAGGGGGATCTGATCTGGGATGGCGACTCACGCTCTACTCTCCCAGTTTCCTGCCTGGGACACCTCCCGGACGTCGTCAGCGGCGAGGATCCGTTCCGCGGAGAGCACTGGCACGGAGGCGGTCGGACAGGCTCACCACCTCGTCGCGGAGCGCGTGCGGTGCGAGGACCTCGAAGTCCCACCCGAGCCCTGCGAGCATGCGAGCCATGCCGTCGAGCTGCTCGGCGCGCGTCTCGAGGAGCACGCCGTCAGCGTGCTCGCTCAGGCGCCCGACGCTCTGGGGTAGCCGCTCGCCGGCCTCCTCCAGGCTGGTCCGTAGGACCACGGAGACCTCGTGCGACCACCTGACCGCCGCGATGCCCGACACGACCTGCGTCCTGGCGTCGAAGTCCGCCGGGACCTCGTACGAGCGGTCGCCCTGGTCGACCGAGGCGATGCGGTCCAGGCGGAAGGTCCGTACGGCGTCACGTCCGTGGTCGTACCCGCTGGCGTACCAGCGGCCGGAGTGGAAGACCAGCCCGTACACGTCGAGCTCGCGCCGCGACTCCCGTCCGTCCCAGGCCGTGTAGGTGAACGCCACCGTACGCCGTGCCCGCGCAGCCGAGGCGAGGTCGAGCAACGTGTCGGCGCCTGCGGGAGCGGTCGGGCGTACCGGGGTCGTGTACTGCGCGGTCGACAACAGGCTCTCGAGGCGCTCGCCCAGGGCACGCGGCAGCACGCGCGACACCTTCGCCAGCGCGCTGGCCGTGGCGGCCGGATCGGTCGTGGCGAGCCCCGCGCGATCGGCGGCGCTGAGCCCGAGGGCGACGGCGACCGCTTCGTCGTCGGTGAGCATCAGCGGCGGAAGCTTGTAGCCCGGCAGGAGCCGGTAGCCGCCGTACCTGCCGCGCTGCGCCTCGACAGGGACGCCGAGGTCTGCGAGATGCTCGGCATAGCGCCGGACCGTGCGTTCGTCGACCCCGAGGCGAGAGGCGAGCTCGCCGACCGTGCGCTGGCCGCCCGCCTGCAGCAGCTCGAGCATGGCGAGCACCCGGGCCGTCGGGCGCGTCATGGTTTCCCTTCGTCATACCGGGCGGATCCTGTCCACAATCAAGCCTAGTGTCGTCGTATGAACACCACCACCTACGTCCTCGTCCCCGGCTTCTGGCTCAGCGCCGCCGTCTGGGGCCCCGTCGCCGAGGCGCTGCGGGAGCGCGGCCACGTCGTTCACGCCGTCGACCTCCCCGGCATGGGTTCGCGCGCCGGCCTCGCGTCGCCCGAGACCGACCTGTCGAGCCACATCGCCGATCTCGTGGACATGCTCGAGGGGCACGACCTGCGCGACGTCGTGCTCGTCGGGCACAGCTACGGAGCGCTCGTGACGACCGGTGCGGCAGACCGCGTGCCTGAGCGCGTGACGCGACTCGTCTACGTCGACTCGGGTCCGCTGCCGAACGGCATCGCGCAGGCCGACTTCGAAGGGCCCGACGCCCGCGCAGCCAACGAAGAGCTCGTGAAGACCCGAGGCGAGGGCTGGAAGCTGCCACCCCCGCCGTGGGCCGAGCTTGCCGCGGACGTGCCCGAGGTCGACGACGACGCCGTCGCCGCGCTCGTCGAAGACTCCCGCCCACAGCCCTGGCTGACGGCCGCCGAGCCGGTCGCGCTCACCGGTGCCTGGCAAGACATCCCTCGCACCGGCGTGCTCTGCAGCTTTAGCCTGCACCAGCTGCAGGAGATGGCGCCGCACGTGCCCGTGTTCGCGCACATGGTCGGCGACGGCTGGACCTACGTCGAGCTTCCGACGTGGCACTGGCCGATGGTGAGCCGTCCGGCGGAGCTCACGACGGTGCTGGAGTCGGCCGGCCTCTAGGAGGACGCCCGGACCGGGTCCGCTGCCAGACCCGTGCGAGGACCAGACACGTGCTGCCGGTGCCCGCGACGAGGAGCAGCGTCATCGCCGCCGGCCAGAGCCCGAACGCATCCACCGGAGTGGCCTCGTTGGCGTTGACCCTCGGCAGCACGAAGTACACGCCGGCGACGGCCGTCACCACGAGCAGCTGAGGCAGGAGGCGCAGGGCGAACCGCCAGGTCGGGTGGCCGCGACGCTTCTCGGTCCACGCACGGGACCGGCGTACGCCGAGGACGAGGAGGCCCAGCGCCCCCACGGTCAGGACGCCGACCGCAGCGTCGATCAGGGTGGCCACCGGGGCTCCGACCGTGGGAGCGGAGCCCTCGGTCACCTCGATCACGCCGGTGCTGAGCGAGAAGGGGTGCTGGTAGGTCGGCGTGTAGCTGTTGAGCAGGACGACGACACCGTAGCCACTCGACGCCACGAGGTCGGCCCGCGCGCTGTAGCGGGTGAGCGAGCCGTCGTGCCCCACCCTCGCCGGGTCCGCGGTGCTCGTGTGCTGCCACCCCAAGCCGTACGTGCGCGCACCGGGCTGACGACGGAGGGACTCCTCCACCAGCTGCTCGGAGAGGAGGCGGCTCCCGTCCTCGGCCACCCCGCCGCGCTGGTACATGCCGAGCCACCGCCCCATGTCGCGCGCGGTGCTGACCACTCCCCCGGAGCCGCCGACGACCGCAGCCATCTCCCGCAGCGGCAGAGCGAGCCCGTACGCGGTGACGTGTCCGTCCTCCATCCCGGCCACCGCGGCGCCGCTGCGGACGACCGCGTGCGTGTCCGTCATGCCGAGCGGCTGGAAGACGTGCGCTTCCAGGTACTCGGCGAACGTCCGACCGGAGACCACCTCCACCAGTCGCGCCGCCGTCCAGTAGTTCAGGTTGCTGTACGCGTACGCGGCGCCTGGGTCGGAGGCCAACGTGGTCTCGCCGATATTCGCCACCGCCTGCTCCAACGAGCCGGCCGGGGGTACGAGCACGGGGTTGGGAAGGCCGGAGGTGTGGCTGAGCAGGTGGCGGACGGTGACGTCGCCGACGCGGGCGTCGTCGACGGCGAACTCCGGAAGGTGTGTCCGCACAGGGTCGTCGAGCGCCAGCTCACCGCGGTCGACGAGCTGCAGGACAGCGAAGGCGGTCATCGTCTTGCTGACCGACCCGATCGCCATCGGCGTGCGATCGGTGACTGCCTCAGTACCTCGGATGGTGCCCACCGCGGTCGTGTGGACGGTCTGGCCGTCCTTGACCACCGCCACCGCCGCAGCCGGAAGACCGTGGCGTCCGGCGTAGTCGCGGACCCACCCGTCGATCGCCTCGCGATCCAGTCGCTGCTCCGACGCGGCCGCCGCGCCAGTCGGCCAGAGCATCACCGACACGACGCACGCGAGCAGGAACGTCAGGAGAGGGTTCTTGGTGGGCACCCGAGGACGCTATCGGCGGGGCGCAGGAGCGCGGTATGGGTGACGCCCCTGAGCGACCCCGGACGGGTCCTTTAGCCGGCTCAGGCCGCGGCCGGGCTCTGGCGGGCGTCACGGCGGCCGACGGCGCGGTGGACGGTCAACGCACGCAGCGCGCACGCGATGGCCAGCAGGTCGACGACCTCCTGCAGCAGCGCCCCGACCACGGCGGGCAGGTAGCCGAAAGCGGCGACGAGCATGAGGCCGATCGAGATGGCGATGCCGAGCCAGATCGCCTGGAGCGCGATGGAGATCGTGCGCCGCGACACCTCCATCGCGTCGGCGACCCGTCCGACGTCGTCGGACGTCACGACCGCCGACGCGGACTCGCTCGCGGCGGTCGCTCCTCGGCCGGCCATCGCGATGCCTGCGTCCGCCACAGCCAGCACGGGCGCGTCGTTGATCCCGTCGCCCACCATCAGGGTCGGCCGGGGCTCCAGGCCGCGGACGATCTCGACCTTCGTCTGCGGCGTGGTCTCGGCGTGGACGCGGGTGATCCCGACCTCGTGCGCGATCGACTCCGCCGTGGGAGCGACGTCCCCGGTGATCATGACGATCTGATCGACGCCCGCGTCCCGCATCCGGGCGACGGTCTCAGCCGCGTGGGGCCGTACGGGGTCGGACAGCACGATGACACCGGCGAGCGCGTCGTCGATCGACACGTAGACGGCCGTCTCGCCCGGTGCGAGCGCGGTCCTCTCCAACGTGCCGACCGCGTCCTCGATGAACGCGGGCTTGCCGACGCGTACGCGTGAGCCGTCACCGATGACCGCCTCGACGCCCTGGGTCGCGACCTCCTCGGCCGACGTGACCGCCCAGAGGTCAAGGCTCTTGCGGAGGGCGACCTCGACGATCGGCTGGGCGAAGACGTGGACCGACTGCTGCTCGGCGGACGCCGCGAGTCTCAATGTCTCGTCCGCCGACCGCTCGGCCGCCCGGATCTCGACGACCTCGGGGCGGCCCTGGGTCAGGGTGCCGGTCTTGTCGAAGGCGGCCGACCGCACCTTGGCCAGGACCTCCAGGACTCCACCATCCTTGATGATGACGTTGAGCTTCGCGGCAGAGCTCATACCGCCCATGAATGCCACCGGCGCCGCGATCAGCAGCGGACAGGGTGTCGCGACGACGAGGACCTCGGCGAAGCGGACAGCGTCCCCGCTGACGTACGCGGCGACGGTGGCGATGAGCAACGAGACGAGGGTGAACGGGACGGCGTATCGGTCCGCGAGCCGGACCATCGGAGCGCGCGACTCGACGGCGGCCTGGACCAGCTGAACGATCGTCGCGTACTGGGAGTCGGCGGCTGACTTCTCGGCCCGCATCCGGAACGTCGTGGTGCCATTGGTCGTACCGGACAGCAGGGTGTCGCCCGCCACGTACGACACAGGGACCGGCTCGCCGGTCACCGACGACTCGTCGATGAGGGCGTGGTCGGAGAGCAGTGTGCCGTCGACCGGCAGGATCTCGGAGGAGCGGACGAGCAGCTCGTCGCCGACGGCCACGTCCTCGACCCGGACCTGCTCCGTGTCTCCGGTGCGCGGGTCGATGCGCTGGGCGAAGACCGGCGCCCGCGTGAGCAGAGCATCCAGCTCGCGTGTGGCCCGCCGGGCCGCCCACGCCTCGAGCGTCTCCCCGCCGGTGAGCATGAGCGCGATGATCAGGCCGGCGACGTACTCGCCGACGACCAAGGTCGCGATCATCGCGACCACGGCCAAGATGTCGAGCCCCCAGCGCCCGGACATGAGATCCCGGACCATGCCGACGCCCGTCTGGAGGATCACCACCCCGAGCACCACGTACGCCGTCACCGCCAGCGCGGCCGTCTCGCCGAGAGCCCAGAACAGCAGGCCGAGCGCGAGTCCGCCGAGGGAGAGGAGAAGGAGGGGCCGCTGGCGCAGGAAAGCCAGGGTGTCGCTCATGTCTCGATCATCGCAGGAGCGCTGCCTCGCCGCGCTCGCGACTCACGCTCCCTACCGATCGGTCGGTAGGCTTGCCTCCATGACCCCTCTCCTCCCCACCGAAGGCCTCACGCGGACGTACGAGTCCGACCGCGGCGTCACCGACGTCGAGTTCTCGTTGGACCGCGGCGAACGGCTGGTCGTCCTCGGACACAACGGCGCAGGCAAGTCGACCCTGCTCGAGCTCGTCGCCACCCTGCGCAAGCCCACGCGCGGCACGGTCTGCATCGACGGCCTCGACGCGGCCCGCGACCCGCGAGGCGCCCGCCGACTCCTTGCCCTGGCGCCGCAGACGAACGCGCTCGACCCGACCGCGGCTGCCTTTGCTCATGCACGGAGGACCCGATGACCCCCCGCGACACCGACACGAAGACTGCCCTCCTCGACGCCTTCGCGGACGCGCTCGCCAGGGTCGGATACCCCGGGATCTCCATGAGCGAGGTCGCCGCGGTCGCCGGCATCAAGAAGCCCTCGCTCTACCACCACTTCCCCGGCGGGAAGGAGACGCTGTACGCCGAGGTCGCGGCGCGCTACACCGACGACCTCGGGACCCGCATCGCCCAGGGCTTGGCGTCCGGCACGACGTTCAGCGAGCGCCTCACCGCGCTCGCCGAGGTCTCCGCGAGCCACACCCCGGCCGCGATCTCCTTCGAGCAGCGCGTCTACGACGCGCTGGACCACGTCGCCGACGAGATCCGCACCGAGGTGAACACGGCGTACGGGGAGAAGATCCTCAACCCCGTCATCGCGTTCTTCGCCGACGCCGTCGAGATGGGCGAGGTCCAGGGCGACGCCAGCTTCTTGGCCATGTCGTTCCTCGACCTGACCCGAGGCACCTCGGACGTCGGCAGCGCGGTGCGCCTGTTCCTCGACGGCGCACGCGCTCGCCGGTGATGCCCGGCAGAGCTAGCTGCTGGGCGTCGACGGCGTCGCGTTGAAGAGCACGTCGCGGTACTCCGGATGCTTGCGCATCCAGCTGAGGATGAAGGGGCAGACCACCAGCGCCTTCAGCTCGCGCTCACGGATGTCGTCCAGCGCGGCGCGGGCGAGGGCGCTGCCCACTCCTCGGCCCTCGAACGCCGGATCGACCTCGGTGTGGGTGAGGACGACCATCTCGCTGGTCTCCTGGTAGTCGACGAACCCCGCGACCTTGCTCTGGTCGTCTGTGGCCTCGTAACGGTGCTGGTGCGGGTCTCGGGTCACGGTGAAGTCGGTGGACATGCTGGTGGAGCCTCTCTCTTGTCGGGTAGGTCAGTGCTGGGCAGGCGTGGTCCGAAGCCGGTCACGTCCAACGGCGTCGAGGTCACCGACGACGACCACACGGCCACCGTCGCCCGGGTCGGGATCGGGAAGGATCGTCTCTGGGTCGACGAGGTAGACCTCGTGACCGTCGAGGGTGAGCCGCCGCGCGACCTCGAGCAGCATGCGCCGTGCCACGTCGTCGATCGACGAGACCCTCGTGAGGTCCAGGGCGACCGTGGCCTCCGCGCCCACCGTCTCCACGGCCTCTCGTACGACCCGCTCTCCCCCGGCGAAACGGATCCCGCCCTGGAACTCGAGCACCCTGACCGCGTCCGGACCGGCGCCGACGACGTGGTTCGCGCGCACGACCGCGCGCGCAGCCGGTGGGACCGCCATCACGTGCAGACCCATGTCGGACGAGAACCGTTCGAACAGCGACACCCCCCGCACGCTGTTCCCGTGAGGGTCGAGGCGAGGCGAGAACGTGGCGATGCCGATCTGGCCAGGGAGGGCACCGATGAGCCCGCCGGAGACCCCGCTCTTCGCCGGGATGCCGACCTGGGTCGCCCAGTCGCCCGCGGCGTCGTACATCCCGCAGGTGGACATGACGCTGAGGACCTGACGGATCACCGGCTCGGCGACCACCCGCTCGCCGGACCGAGGGTTGACTCCCCCGTTGCCCAAGGTCGCGGCCATCACGGCGAGGTCGTGAGCGGAGACCAGCAGGGAGCACTGGCGTGTGTAGCCGTCCACGACGGTGTGCGGATCCTCGGCGAGGATGTCGTGGCTGCCGAGCATGTGCCCGATGGCGAGGTTGCGGTGCGCGTTCTCCATCTCCGAGGCCCACACCGACTCGTCGGTCTCCAGCCGACGACCGGCGAACGCCGAGAGTCCGCTGACCACGCGCTCCATACGCTCCGCCGGGTCCAGCCCCTCGGGGCCGGTGAGCGAGTGAGCAGTGATCGCACCGGCGTTGATCATCGGGTTGAACGGACGTCCGGAGCCGGGTTCGAGGGAGATCTCGTTGAACGCCTCCCCGGAGGGCTCGACTCCCACCTTGTCCAGGACGGCGTCGAAGCCTCGATCGGCGAGGGCCAGCGCGTACACGAACGGCTTGGAGATCGACTGGATCGTGAACTGGGCGTCGACGTCGCCGGCGCCGTAGACCTCGCCGTCGACCGTGGCGAAGACCGCGGCGAGACGCTCAGGATCCGCCGTGGCCAGCTCAGGGATGTATCCGGCCGGCGCGCCGGTCCTGTCCGAGACGACGCGGTCGAGCGCCTCGGCGATGTAGTCAGGGATCGGTGACCGCATGCGTGCTCAGCCGAGGAACGTACGGAGGGCGGCGTTGACCTCGTCGGCGGCCTTTCGAGAGTCGGTGTCGTGGTTTCGGTGCTGAGGGCACGGAAGACGTCGTCGAGGCGGGTGGCGCCGGCCTGCAGCTCCCGCAGCTCCACCCCGGCATCGTGCGCCCAGGCCAGCAGCCGGTAGAGGTCCTCCTGGAGCCCGAACGTCTCGACGCGCACGGTCCCGTCGACGTGCGCGACGGCGAGGGGCGGCTCGGGTGCGCCGGCAGGAAGGGTGAAGCTGATGACGGACGGGAGACTCTGGGTCAGCTCGACGAGCGTCCCCTCCCGGCGCAACGTCCCCTGGTGCATGACGCCGATGCGGTCTGCCCGCTGCTGCGCCTCCTCCAGATAGTGGGTGGTGAGCACGATCGTGGAGCCCTCCTCGCGCAGGCGGTCCACCGCGGTCCAGAGCGCGTCGCGGGACTGGATGTCCAGACCTGTCGTCGGCTCGTCGAGGATGACGAGCTCGGGCCCGCCGTACACGGCGGTGGCGAAGTCGAGGCGTCGCTTCTCCCCACCGGAGAGCTGCGCGACCTGGGTGTCGGCCTTGTGGGTGAGGCCGGAGATGTCGAGGACGCGATCGACGTCGTCGTGCCTCCCGCTCAGCGTGCCGAGAAGACCCACTGACTCCCGCGCCGTGAGATCCGGGGAGAACCCGCTCTCCTGGAGCATGATCCCCATCCGGGGCCGTACGGCACGACGGTTCGTGGGACGTTCGCCGAAGATCCGTACGCTGCCGGCGGTGGCTCGGCGGTGGCCTTCGACGACTTCGAGGGTGGACGTCTTGCCGGCACCGTTGGTGCCGAGGAGGGCGTAGAGCTCACCGTGCTGGACGTGGAACGAGAGATCTCGAACGGCGGTGAAGTCGCCGTACGTGATGCTCAGGCTGTCGACCTCGATGACAGGACTGGTAGCCATGGCGGTGCTTTCGTGTCGGGGTTCTTGCCGGGTCCTCAGACTCGCAGCGGTCAGCGGCACTTCGCGTCGGTGAAAACCCCTGATGTCCCCGCACCTGCGCCGAACCGCTCGCCCTTCTCTTCACCCACCGATGACGACCCGGTCTGGTGCGCCCCGTTCGCATCGGTAAGGATTACCTAGAACTTCACCGAAGTGACGACGCTGGGAGTGCACACTGACGACGCTTCTGGGCCGGCGCGAGGAGTGCGAAACGGTCGCGCAGCTGCTCGACCAGGCGCAGTCCGGTCGCAGCGGCGTGCTCGTGCTGCGCGGGGAAGCAGGCATCGGCAAGACGGCGATCGTCAAGCATGCCCGCGACCGTGCGCTCTCCCAGGGATTCCGCGTGGAGTGCTCTGTGGGGGCGGAGTCCGAGACCCAGTTCGCCTTCGCTGGTCTGCACCAGCTGTGCGGGCCGTTGCTGGACGGCGTGGACACGCTGCCCGAGCCGCAGCAGAGCGCCCTCAGCGTGGCGTTCGGAGAGCGCGCCGGTGCCGCACCAGACCTCTTCTTGGTCGGGCTCGCCGTCCTCAACCTTCTGGCCGAAGCCGCCGAGAAGGCCCCGCTGCTGTGCCTCATCGACGATGCGCAATGGCTCGACCAGGCATCCGCGCAGGTCCTGGCCTTCGCTGCGCGACGGGTCGACGCCGAGAGGGTGGCACTGCTCTTCGCGGTGCGCGATACCGACGCGGACGGTGGTCATCGGTTCGCCGGACTGCCCGAGATTCGGCTGGCAGGGCTGTCCGAGACGGAGGCTCGGTCGTTGTTGGCCACCGCGGTCCCCGTGCCGCTGGACGAGGACGTGGCCGAACGGATCTTCGCCGAAGCGCGGGGCAACCCGCTCGCCTTGCTGGAGCTCCCCCGCGGCGTCGACGCCGCACACCTGGCCGGCGGGTTCGCGTTGCCCGATGCGCGGGGCGTTCCACGCCGTGTCGAAGACAGCTTCCAGCGGCGCTCAGCGGGGTTGCCGGTCGCCACGCAGCTGCTGCTGCTGGCCGCTTCGGCCGATCCGACCGGTGACGTCGAGCTCCTCTGGCGCGCCGCGGCGCGGCTCGGGCTCGATCGCGAGGCGGCCGCACCGGCCGAGGCCGCAGGTTTGCTGGAGATCGACGGTCAGGTGCGATTTCGTCATCCTCTGGTGCGATCAGCGGTCTACCGGTCCGCCACGCCGCCTGACCACCGCCGCATCCACGGCGCGTTGGCGGCCGCCACCGACCCGTTGTCCGACCCCGACCGGCGCGCCTGGCACCAGGCTCAGTCGGTCCTGGGCACCGACGAGCAAGCCGCCGCGGAGCTGGAGCGTTCTGCAAGCCGGGCGCGCCGCCGCGGCGGGCTCGCCGCCGCCGCAGCATTCCTCCAGGAGGCGACCACCTTGTCTCCTGACCCCGCCCATCGGGCCAGAAGGGCGCTGGAAGCCGCGCAGGCCAAGCACGAGGCGGGCGCCTCCGGCGCCGCTCTGGAACTGCTGGAGATCGCGGAGGACGGGCCGCTGGACGACCTGCAGCGCGCTCGACTCGCACTGCTGGACGCCCAGATCGCGTTCCACCTGACCCGGAGCGGCGACGCCCCCGGGATGCTGCTGGACGCGGCCAAGACGATGGCTCCGCTGGACGCCGCACTGTCCCGCGAGACCTACCTGCATGCGCTCGACGCAGCCGTCATCAACGGGAGCGACGCGCTGCCTACGGCCGAGGCGGCTCTCACCGCGCCTCCGTCCGGGGGACCGGCGCGACCGGTAGACCTGCTCCTCGACGGCCTCGCGACGAGCTTGACGAGAGGGTACGCCGCAGGAGCGCCCGGGTTGCGGCGCGCCCTGGAAACCTTTCGAGACTGCCCGCGTGCAGGCGCCGCCCACGACCCTCAGACCGAGCGCTGGTTGTGGCTGGCTGCTCGCAACGCGGTGGGAATCCTCGACGACGAGCTGGCCTACACCCTGGCCAGCCGCAACGTGCAGCTGGCTCGTGAAGCCGGCGCACTCGCGACGCTTCCCGCCGCACTGAGCTTCCTTGCCATCACGTCCGTCCTGAGGGGCGAGCTCGCCCGAGCCAGCGAGCTCGCCGCAGAGGCGACAGCGATCACCCGGGCCACCGGCGGCGTGCAGATGCGTCACGCTGACGTCATCTTGAGCGCCTGGCGCGGTGACCAGACAGCGACCACAGCGCTCACCGCCAGCACCGCCCTCGATGCCGCGCACCCGGACGAGGGCGCCGACGCCACGCTTGGTCAGTACGCGACGGCGGTGCTGCACAACGGGCTGGGCAACTACGCGGTTGCGCAGGAGGCGGCGGCGCGGGCGTGCGAGTCCCAGGAGCTGTCGCTCAGCAGCGCCGGTCTGCCAGAGCTCGTCGAGGCCAGCGTTCGCGCCGGTGACCCCGACCGCGCTGCCGTCGCACTCGAACAACTCAGCTCGCGCGCCGAAGCCACCGGTACGGCGTGGGCGATCGGGCTGGCGGCCTGTTCGCGAGCCCTGGTCAGGACGGGACCCGCTGCCGAAAACGACTACCGCGAAGCGATCGAACGGCTAGCTGACTGCCGGATGACCGTCCATCTCGCCCGCGCCCACCTCCTCTACGGCGAGTGGCTGCGCCGCGAAGGCCGGCGCCAAGACGCTCGCGACGAGCTCCGCACCGCGCACGAGAGGTTGTTGAGCATGGGCGTGGAGGCGTTCGCCGAGCGCGCCGCCCGCGAGCTGCGCGCCACCGGCGAGCATCCCCGCAAGCGGACCGCCCAGCCGACCGACTGCCTCACCCCCCAGGAGCTGCACGTCGCACGGCTCGTGGCCACCGGGGCGACCTCCCGTGAAGTCGCCGCGCAGCTCTTCTTGAGCCCCCGCACGATCGAAGCCCATCTGCGGAGCATCTTCCGCAAGCTGGACATCACCTCGCGCCGGCAGCTCAGAGAGTTCCCGCTGCCCTGAGCCGGTGGCTCGTCGAGCTCGCTCACGCAGGCTCGACGAGCCCGGTCTGGTAGGCGATCACCACGAGCTGAGCCCGGTCGCGCGCGCCCAGCTTGCCCATCGCGTGGCTGACGTGGGTACGGGCGGTAGCGGGGCTGAGGAACAGCGCGGCACCGATCTCGTCGTTGCTCATTCCCTGGCCGACGAGCGCGAGCACCTCGCGCTCGCGCTCGGTGAGGACGGCGAGGCGCCCCTTCGCGCCCTCGACCGCCGTACGGCGTGCCGTGAACTGGGCGATGAGGCGGCGCGTGATGCGGGGCGCGAGCAGGGCGTCGCCCGCGGCGACGACACGGATGGCGTGCAGCAGCTCGGCGGGGCCGGCGTCCTTCAGCAGGAATCCGCTCGCACCGGCCTGCAGGCCCTCGAAGACGTACGCGTCGGTGTCGTAGGTCGTCAGGATCAGCACCTTCACGTCCTCGAGCCCGGGGGTCGTGGCGATCGCGCGGGTGGCATTGATGCCGTCCATGACCGGCATCCGGATGTCCATGAGGACGACGTCGGGCTTGGTCGCCCGCGCCTGCTCGACGGCCTCCGCGCCGTCCGCCGCCTCCGCCACGACCTCGATGTCGTCCTCGACCTCGATCAGGAGGCGGAAACCCGAGCGGACAAGACCCTCGTCGTCGACGAGGAGCACGCGCACCGGCCCTCCCCCGCTCACGACACGACCGACTCGCCGGGGACGAGCGGCAGCCGCGCGGTGACCTCGAACCCGCCCTCCGAGGTACGCCCGGCTGCGAGGTCGCCCCCGAGGAGGTGGCACCGCTCCCTCATGCCGAGCAGCCCGCGCCCCGGAGGTCCCGACGCCGGCCGCCGCACTGCCGCGGAGTCCACCCCGGGCCCTGCGTCGGTGATCCGTACGGCGACGGACTCCGCGTCGTACGACAGCAGGACCCGCACCTGGGTCGGGCCGGCGTGGCGGAGCACGTTCGTGATGGACTCCTGCACGATCCGGTAGACCGCACCCCCGACCGCGCTGGGCACCTCCGGAGACGCCGGTGGCGCGTCGAGCGCGATCTCGAGCCCGGCCTGGCGCGCCCGGTCCGCCAGGTCGTCGATCTGCGCGAGCCCGGGCTGGGGACCCCGCCCGTCGTGGTCGTCACGCAGCACGCCGAGGATCGTCCGCATCTCGTCGAGCGCACGCGAGCTGGTCCGCTCGATCTCCTCCAACGTCTTGCGCGCCTGGTCCGGGCGCTGGTCCAGCACGTGGGCGGTGACGCCTGCCTGCACGTTGATGACGGCGATCGCGTGCGCGACGGTGTCGTGCACGTCGCGGGCGATCCGGAGCCGCTCCTCGTCGACCCGCGCCCGCGCTTCCTCCTCCCGGGTGCGCTCGGCCTGCTCGGCCCGCGCGACCGCCTCAGCCGCGATGACACGTCGCGACCGCACGGACTCCCCCAGGGCTGCGCTCATCACGGTCGCACCGATGCGGAAGAAGACCCAGCCGATCGCCGCGCGGGGTTCGACGTCGGCGGCGGCGACCAGCCAGACGGGCGCGAGGACGGCGAGGGCGGCCCCGGCGAGGAACAGGGAGCGGCGTCCGTCACCGCGTTCGGTCAGGGTGTACGTGGCGATGAAGAGTGCCAGCCAGCCGGGGCCGTCCGGGAAGTCGAGCACGTAGTAGACCAGGCTGCACGCCACGGCGACACCGAAGACCGCGACCGGCCACCGCCGGCGTACGGCGATGACGAGACCGCTGACGACCAGCAGCGCGTAACCCAGGTACCCCAGGTCGCTCAACGGGCGCAGGACAGGCTCGCCCTCGTTGCGGGCGATCGTCCCCTGCACCTGCATCACGGTCACGAAGACCGCCAGCAGGAGGTCGACGGCGAGAGCCGGGAGGCGGAGTCCGCGGGCGCGCGACATGGCCTCGATCTTAGGGCGGGAGGGCCGCGCCCGGCTCGGTCGAGAAGCGCGACCCCCTACGTCGAGGAGCGTAGACGTGCCGCCCGCAGGAGCGCCGTACGACGTGGATGCCCGCGACCCTGGCCCGACGACGCGGCCCGTCGTCGCGACCGACGATCGGGAGGTCATCGGAACCGACAGGAGCCTCGCCAATGTCTGCACCGCCTCTCGCCCCCACCCGTCGCCGCGCCAGCGCCATGGAGCGGCTGGCCACCGTCGCCCAACGGCACCACTGGGCCGCGCTCGTCCTCTGGCTGGCCGTGCTCGTGGCGGCCGTGTGGACGGGACAAGCGGTCGGCGCCAGCTACGACGACAACTTCTCCCTCCCCGGCACCGAGTCCCACGAGATGGCGACCCTGCTGGAGGAGCATGCTCCCGCCCAGTCCGGAGACACCGTCACCGTGGTCCTCCACGACGAGCGAGGGTGGGCGACGGACATCGACCTCGAGGCCCTGACGTCGGACCTCACCGCCCTGGACCACGTCGAGCAGGTGACGCCGCCGCGTGCCGAGAGCGGCACCGTCTCCAGCGACGGGACCACGGCGCTCGTCGACGTCGCCTTGGAGGGCGAGCAGGGCGACACGCCCGCCTCGACGTTCGAGGAGCTCATCGCACTCGCGGACTCGTACGAGGGAGCAGGGACCCAGGTCGAGCTCGCGGGCAACGGCATCCGCCAGGTGGAGGGCGAGACCGGCAGCACCGCGGAGGGTGTGGGCCTGCTGGCCGCACTCGTGATCCTCGTCGTCATGTTCGGCTCGTTCCTCGCGGCGAGCCTGCCGATCATCACCGCTGTCGTGGCCGTCGGCTCCATGTTCGGCGTCGCCGCGCTGCTGTCGAACGTCCTGACGCTGCCGACCTTCTCGACCGCGCTGCTCGCGCTCGTCGGGCTCGGGGTGGGCATCGACTACGCCCTGCTGATCTTCAGCCGTTACCGCGGCGAGCTGCTGGCGGGCGCCGATCGTGAGGAGGCGACGCGCCGGGCTCTCGACACGGCCGGGCGCTCGGTGCTCTTCGCGGCAGGTGGCGTCGTCCTCGCGCTGGGTGGTCTGTTCACCCTCGGCGTCGACGCGTACGAGGGGTCCGTCACGGCCGTCGCGCTCACGGTGCTGATGACGATGGCCGCGTCGCTCACGCTGCTGCCCGCGTTGCTGAGCCTGTTCGGGGCCCGGCTCGAGAAGCAGGTGCGTAAGCACGCCGCGCGGGCACGCCGCGAGTCCGGGACGCGGTGGCGGCGCTGGGCGGTCCTCGTCCAACGTCGCCCCTGGCTCGCCCTGACCTCCTCGGTCGTGGTGCTCGGGGCGCTCGCGGTGCCGGCCCTCGGCATGCACCTCGGGTTCAGCGACGCCGGGACCGATGGACGAGAGACCACCTCGCGCGCGGCGTACGACCTGGTCAGCGAGGAGTTCGGGCCGGGGGCGAACGGCCCGCTCCTCGTGCTCACGCGCGGGACGGAGGCGGAGGCCGCCGCGACCGTCGAGCAGCTGCGCGCCGACCCGGGCGTCGTGCCCGACAGGGTCAGCACCCCGGTTCCGCTCGGCGACGACCTCTTCCTCGTCCGCGCCGAGCCGACGACAGGACCGCAGGACGAGGCGACCTCCGCCCTGGTCACGCAGCTGCGTGAGGACCTCGGTGACGATCGGCTCGTCGGCGGTGCGACCGCGGCGTACGTCGACTTCTCGGCGACCATGGCCGAACGGTTCCCGGTCTTCCTCGTCGTCGTGCTCGGTCTGTCGGGGCTGCTGCTGATGGCCGTCTTCCGCTCGGTCTGGATCGCGCTGAAGGCGGTGGCGTTCAACGTCTTGTCGATCGGAGCCGCGCTCGGGGCGATGACGCTGGTGTTCCAAGAGGGCGTCTTCGGTGCGCAACCCGGCCCGGTCGAGGCCTTCCTCCCGGTCTTCGTGTTCGCCATCGTCTTCGGGCTGTCGATGGACTACGAGGTCTTCCTGATCTCCCGGATGCGCGAGGAGTGGCTGCGTACGGGCGACGCGCAGGCGGCCGTACGAGAAGGGCTGGCGCACACCGGCGGAGTCATCACGGCGGCGGCCTCGATCATGGTCGTCGTGTTCGGGTCGTTCATGCTGGTGCCCGACCGCATGCTCCAGGAGATGGGCTTCGTGATGGCGGTGGCCGTCCTGCTCGACGCCCTCGTCATCCGGTGCCTGGCCGTACCCGCCGCGATGCGGCTGCTCGGGGAACGGGCGTGGTGGCTGCCGCCGGCGCTCCAGCGCGTCATGCCGTCTCGGACGGCAACCGTGTGAGCTCGCGGTAGCGCTCGAGATACAGCGGCCACCCGGTCTCCTGGTCGAGCGTGGTGAAGCCCTCCCAGCCCTCTCCGTGGCGGTCGAGGTGGCGGTGCTCCAGCACGACCCGGGTGCGATCAACACCCTCGGCGTCGAAGCGCACCTCGACCTCGCTCGTACGCTCGGGGTCGGTCTCGACCTCCCACCGAGGACTGATGTCCCAGCTGAAGACGAGCCGTCGGGGAGGCTCGTACGCGAGGACCCGCGCCCACGCGCACGTGCTGCCGTCGACACCGACGTCGTGGATCGTCCCGCCGACGCGGGGCTCGAGGACCGTGCGCGCGATCGGGACGGCGAGCAGGTTGTGGTCGCGCGGTTTGATCTCGTCGAAGTGCTCGGTGAACACGCGGAAGGCGTGCTCGAGCGGCACGTCGACGACGATCGAGACCTCCAGTGTGGTGCGGTCGTGCGGTGCTGCGCTCATGTCGGATCTCCTTGCGAGCCGGGCGGGCCCAGGTAGGTCTGCTCGGCGACGGTCTTGAGGTGGGTGAGCGTCTGGGCCCAGAACGTCTCCAGCTCCTGCCGCAGCTGCTCGAGGCCTTCGGGACGCGGACGGTAGACGTGCTCGCGGCCCTCGCGTCGTACGTAGACGAGCCGTGCGTCGAGCAGGACGCGGAGGTGCTGCGAGACGGCAGGCCGGCTCACGGGCAGACCGCGTGCGATCTCGGTGACCGAGCTGGGCGCCTGGGCCACGCGGGCCAGGACCCGGCGGCGGGTCGGGTCGCTCAGGGCGTGCCAGGGGTCTGCGGTGCTCGTCGGCATAATGCGTAAGTTAACACTTACGCGTCAAGGATGTCCATGAGGCGGTTCTCTGTTCGTCAGGGGGACAAAGACGCGAAGGAGATCGCCATGTACCTCTACCTCCCTGCCGCACCAGACACCTACCCGGAGCTGGTCCTGTCCGAGGCCCAGCGCCGGATCGCCCGCCTGGAGCGCGACCACGCCCGCCGGGCCGAGCGGCGCGCCCGCCGCCGCGGCCTCGTGTCGTTGCGTCGTCGGCGGGCTGCGGACTACGCTCCGCCGCAGGAGGGCCGATGAAGTACCTCATGTTCATCTGCGGCGACGAGAACCTCGCGCTCTCGCCCGAGGAGACCGCGGCGATCAACACCGCGACCGACGCGTGGGTCCGCGAGGCGACCGCGCGCGGCGTCCGCCTCGACGGCAACCGGCTGGCGCGTACCGACGCCGCCACCACGGTCCGCGCCCGCAACGGCGAGGTGCTCGTGACCGACGGGCCGTTCGCGGAGACGAGGGAGCAGGTCGGCGGGTACGACGTGCTCGAGTGCGCCGACCTCGACGAGGCGCTCGAGATCGCCGCGGCGCACCCGGTCGCGAAGATCGGGACGATCGAGCTTCGACCGTTCTGGGGACAGTGACCGTCGACGACGCCGTCACGCAGGCGTTCCGGTCCGGGTGGGGGCGGATCGTCGCCACCCTCATCCGGACCACGGGCGACTGGGACCTGGCGGAGGAGTGCACGCAGGACGCCTTCGCCCGCGCCCTCGAGGTCTGGGCGCGCGACGGGGTCCCGGACAGCCCGGTCGCCTGGCTGACCACGGTCGCCCGCAACCGTGCCCTCGACCGCCTGCGCCGGGCGACGACCGAAGCGAAGAAGCTGAAGGAGGTCGCGCAGGCCCCGACGCCCGAGGAGGTCGAGGTCGACGTCGACGGCGACCTGCCGGACGACCGGCTGCGCCTGATGTTCACCTGCTGCCATCCGGCGCTCCCGTTGGAGGGCCGCGTCGCTCTCACGTTGCGGACCGTCGCCGGCCTCACCACGGCCGAGATCGCGCGGATGTTCCTCGTCCCCGAGCCGACGATGGCCAAGCGGCTCGTCCGCGCCAAGCACAAGATCCGCGCGGCCGGCATCCCCTTCCGGGTGCCACCGGCCCACCTGCGGGCCGAACGGCTCGGCGGCGTGCTCGCCGTGGTCTATCTCCTCTTCACCGAGGGGTACGCCGCCACCAGCGGCGACCACCTCCTCCGCCGAGGGCTCTGCGACGAGGCGATCCGCCTGGCACGCGTGCTGACCACCCTCGAACCGGACGAGCCGGAAGTCCGCGGGCTCCTCGCTCTCCTGCTGCTCCAGGACTCCCGCCGTGACACGCGCACCGACGGCGGCGGACGGATCGTCACCCTCGACGAGCAGGACCGCACGCGCTGGGACTCGCGCGAGATCGAGGAAGGGCTCGCACTCCTGGCCCGCACGCCGACCACGGGGCCCTACGCCCTGCAGGCGCAGATCGCGGCCTGCCACGCCGCGGCGCCGACGGCGGCGAGCACCGACTGGGGGCGCGTGGCCGGCCTGTACGCCCAGCTCGGCGCACTGACGGACTCCCCCGTCGTCGCCCTCAACCGCGCTGTCGCCGTCGGCATGGCCGAAGGCCCGCAGGCCGGCCTGACCCTGGTCTCCGACCTGGAGCAGAGCGGCGCCCTGCGGGGCAACCACCTCCTGCCTACCGTCAAGGCCGACCTGCTGGACCGGCTCGGACACGCCGACGAGGCCCGCGCGGCGTACGCGGAGGCACACGCCCTGGCCCGCAACGAGCCCGAGCGCGACCACCTCGCCAGGAGACTGGCAGCGCTCCGCACCCCGCCCTGAGACCGACCGGCCGACGCTCGAGCCTGCGTGATGCGGCAGGCTTTGCCCCATGTACTTCGTCGGAGTCGACCTCGCGTGGGGTGAGCGCAAGCCGACGGGCCTCGCGGTCGTCGACGCCGCCGGACAGCTGGTGCACGTGTCGGCGGCGCAGACGGACGACGACATCGTCGCCGCGCTCGAGCCGTACACCGCGGGCAGATGTCTCGTCGCGATCGACGCCCCGCTGATCGTCACCAACGCCACCGGGAACCGTCCGGCCGAGGCGGCGCTCAACCGCGACTTCGCCCGCTTCGACGCCGGTGCCCACCCGTCCAACACCGGCAAGGCCGAGCTCGCCGACAAGCCACGCGGCGCCCGGCTCGCGGCGCGGCTGGGGCTGGACATGAACCCTCGTTCGAGGCGCCCCCGCCGGGCGATCGAGGTCTACCCGCATCCCGCGACGATCGCGCTGTTCCGGCTGGGGCGGACGCTGAAGTACAAGAGCAAGTCCGGGCGCGACCTCGAGCAGCTCCGTGGCGAGCTGATGGTGCTGCTCGGACTGGTCGAAGGGCTGAGCGCGGCGGACCCGCGCCTCGTCGTCGACACGTCCGAAGCCGGTGACACCTGGCGCGCAATGCGCGCCGCGGTCGAGTCGGCCGGGCGCAAGAGCGAGCTGCGGGTCGTCGAGGACCAGGTCGACGCGGTCCTGTGCGCGTACGTCGGGCTCTTCGCGACCCGCCATCCCGAGCAGACGACGACGTACGGCGACGTCGAGACGGGCTACATCGTCACGCCCACGCTCCCCGACGGGCTGACCCCCGCTCCACGGGCCAAGCGCGTCGTCGCGTCGTCGCGCGACCCTCGGTCCGCAGTTCGGGAGTACGCCGAGCGGCAGCCTCGCCTGCAGGCGAGCGCGGTTGAGTTCGTCCGCCTGGTGACCGAGATCCTCGACGACGCCGGCATCAACTACCTGACGGTGGCGGGACGGGCGAAGTCGGTCGCCTCCTTCGCCGAGAAGGCGGCACGGACGGCCGACGGCGCGCCCTTGTACCCCGACCCGCTGCGCGACATCACCGACCAGATCGGGCTCCGGGTCATCACGTACGTGCAGAGCGACGTCCAAGCCGTCGTCGACCTCCTGGACGACCAGGTGGTCGTCCACGACGACCGGGACATGGGCATGGAGACGGCGAGCGAGGGCCGCTTCGGCTACGCGAGCCGACACCTGCTGATCGGGCTGGACCGTGCCGGCGAGGCCGAGCATCCTGGGCTCGCCGGCCTGCGTGCGCAGGTCCAGGTCCGGACGGTGCTGCAGCACGCGTGGGCGGAGTTCGAGCACGACATCCGTTACAAGGGCACCGTCCCCGACGAGCACGTCCCCGACCTCGACCGCCGGTTCACCCTCGCGGCGGGACTGCTGGAGCTCGCGGACCGGGAGTTCTCCTCGATCCGCGACCGCCTCAGCGGGTCCTTGACCGCGCCCGGCGGGGACGACGGCAGCGAGGATCCGCGCATCCCCCCGCGCGAGCTCGCGGCGTTCCTGGCCGGCCAGTACCCCGACGCGGGATGGTCGCGCACCGACCACTACGACTGGATCGCGAGCGTGGTCCTCGAGCTCGGGATCACCTCGCTCACCGAGCTGGCCGACGTCCTGCGCGCGGTCGACGCCGACGACCTCGCCGCACGGATGGGTTACCGCTATCCCCCGGGTGCGGTGCGCCGGCTCGACGACGCGCTGCTGTGGGCGCGCGGCGACACGTACGTGAACCTGCGCGCCAACGCGCACCGCGTGCCGCTGCTGCAGGCCCGGCTGGCCAAGATGCGCCCGGCAGAGGCGCCTTAGGCGCCTACACGACCAGCGCGAGCACCAGGTGGCCGGCAGCCCCCGCCAGCAGGGCAGGCACCAGCCACCGCAGCATCGCCCCGAGCTGGCCGCGATGCCTGCCGAGCCCGACGGCCAGCCCGACGGCGACGACCAGGAACAGCACCGCCGACGAGGTGTAGCCGAGGCGCAGCTCGTACGAGACGAGAGCCTCGCTCGCGTACGCCGCCACGAGCGCCGCAGCCCCCAGGCCCGCGGGCGCCGCGCGCCGCCACGAGAACCCGGCAGCGCCGAAGACCGGCCCACCGACGACCGCGCACACCGACCACAGCACGACGTAGGTCATCGAGGCGTCGTAGCCGCGCAGCTCGGCCGTCGCGTAGTAGCCGACCACCTGCATCGCCGTCGCCACCGCACCGACCCACAGGGCCGTCCGCAGCCGCTCCTGCAACGCGCCGGCGACGAACGCGGTCGTCAGCCACGGGCTCACGGCGTTCACCAGGGCCAGCCACGGGAAGTCCAGGTGGGCCTGGAGCACCGAGGTGAGCGCCCCGACGCACAGCCCGAGTCCGAGGGCGACGAGCGGCATGCGGAGCGAGGCGCGTCGGATCACCCGGCGAACCTACCGGGCGGCGGAGCGGCGCGGCTCAGCGGTCTGTGGTCACCGCGGCGCGGCGGTCTCCCGGCACCTTCGTGATCAACGTGAGGGCCACCGCGACGAGCGCGATGATGCCGATCGTCGTGTAACCGAGGGTGTAGTCCGGGTCGCCCGTGTCGCCGAGCAGTGCCGAGATCACCAGCGGTCCGATGACGCCGCCGATGCTCCAGCCGATGAGCATCAGCCCGTAGATCGCCCCCGCGTACCGGACGCCGAAGTAGTCCCCAGCTGTTGCGGGCATCGTGCCGAAGCCGCCGCCGTAGCAGAGGTACACGACGGCCGCGAGGACGAACCACAGCGCCGCGTTGCTCGCGTGCGGAAGGACGATGAGGCAGATCCCCTGGAGCGCCAGCATCCCCGCGAACGCCGGCATCCGCCCGATGTAGTCCGACGCGGCCGCCCAGACGATCCGCCCGCCGCCGTTGAAGATCGCGAGCACGCCGACGACCGTCGCCGCGCCCGCCGTGCTGTAGCCGGCGATGCCCTCCGCGCTGCCTGCCGCCTGAGAGATCAGCGCGATGCCGGCGGTGACGTTGAGCGTGAGGATGGCGGTCAGCAGATACCACTGGGGCGTCCGCAGCGCCTCCTTCTCGGTGTACTCCTTGGTCGTGGGGCCGTTCGCCGTCGGCGTCGCCGCCTCGTACCCGGGGACGACGTAGCCCGCCGGCGGGTTGCGGAAGACTGCGGCCCCCGCCAGCGACATCACCAGGTAGGCGAGGCCGAGCCAGAGGAACGCCTTCGACGGCTGGTCCTCGTCCTGGCGGATGAGCCACTGCGCGACCGGCGACGTGAGCACGGCTCCGAACCCGAAGCCGCCGACCGCCAGCCCGGTGATGAGGCCCTTCTTGTCGGGGAACCACTTCTGGAGCATCGCGATCGGCACGATGTAGGCCACACCGAGCCCGAAGCCGCTGATCACGCCGTACCCGAGGATCAGCAGCCAGAGGTCCTCCGAGCCTCGTGTGAACGACGCGATGACGATGCCGACCGCGTAGATGACGCCGCCGACGAGCGCGACCACCCGCGGGCCGCGCCGGTCCTGGACCCGCCCGCCGGTGTAGCTGCCGAGGAAGATCATCGCGATCGTGACCGTGAACGGGAGGGACGCCTGGACCTTCGTCAGCTCCCAGGGCTCGGCCTCCTGGTACGCCTTGGCGAAGACCGACCACGCGTACACGGCACCGATGGAGAACTGGAGGAGAAGCCCTCCCCCGACCAGCACCCACCTGTTGAAGGGGGCACCCGCGCTGCTGTTCACCGACGCGGCGCGACCGGTCGACTCGCTGGACGGATCAGACATCGCGGGGCCCTCCTGCTCGTTCACGGGTGGTAGCGCACGGGTCCTTCTCGCTCGAGACGCTCTCGCTGCGGGACGACGGTGTACTTCGGGTCCTTCGCGGACTCCTGACCGGCCTCGAACACGCCGAAGCGCGTGCAGGCCGAGCCCAGCAGGAGCGCCGCGCCGGAGGCCGCGGCGACGACGCGGCTCCGCCCGGCCAACAGTGCGCCGGCGGCACCGGCGGCCGTGAGCACCTTCGCGGCCCGCATGAGACGGCCCACCTTCCCCTGGTGCAAGGTCTCGGCGGTGACGCCCATCGAGCGTTCCATGCGGTGCTCCATGGCCAGCTCGGCGAGCGCACCGGCCACCGCCATCCGACGGACAGGGGCGGTCTCGGCCGTCGGGGCAGCGATCATGCCGAGTCCGGCCGCCGCCGCGCTGCCCGAGGCGACGAAGACGAACGGGAGCTCCTTGTACGCGCTGTGCCACGCCGGGGTCGCCGTGTCGGCGAGGAGCACCGCGGTGTACGCCGCGACCGGCGGCGCGGTCAGCGCGGCCACCAGTCCTGCGGGGCGGCCCAGCCAGCTGACCAGCGGCAGCGGGCTCGTACGTCCGTAGCGCTCGGGGAGCAGGCCGGTGACCTCCGCCGCTGCGGCGGCGCCGGCGAACGGCCCGTACGTCGAGAGGATCCAGGTGCCGACCGACATCGGCGAGGTGAGCTTGACGGTACGGAGCATGTTGAGGAAGCGCGACGGCTTGCCGAGGTCGTGCACGAGCGCCGCCATCGAGAAGCCGAGCGCGCCGACGGCCGCCAGGCGTCCGGCACGCCGCAGCGTCGGCCGGCCGGTGAGGTCGGCGCCGGCGGCGATCAGGGACGAGCCGGCGGCGAGCCCGCCGGCGAACAGGTACGCCGGGATGTCGGCCTCCCACGGCGAGGGCTTGACGATCGGCCGTCCGTAGTACGAGGTGAAGTCGGCCTCCGGCACCATGCTCCGCTCGGCACCGCGGCGACGTCGCCCCTGCTGCACGTGGGTCATCGACGCCTCCCGAGGAACGACACCACGGCTCCCGCGAGCATGAACGCCGCGGCCGTGGTGGCGCGGTGGAACATGCGAGAGAGGTCGTGGGTCGTCACGACCGGGTCGGGCGGGAGGCCGTAGACCTCGGGCTCGTCGAGCAGCAGGAAGAACGCGCCCGCCCCACCGATGCCGTCGTCGGGGTCGTTCCCGTACAGACGGGCGTCCATGATGCCCGCTTCGTGCAGCTCGGCGACGCGGGCGTCGGCGCGCTCGCGCAGCTCGTCCACGTCCCCGAACTGGATCGACTGGGTCGGGCACGCCTGTGCGCAGGCAGGGGTCATCCCCGCCCCGAGGCGGTCGTAGCAGAGCGTGCACTTCTGCGCGATGCCGACGTTCTTGTCCCCCTCGGGAGCGCGGCGCCGCTCGATCACGCCGTACGGGCAGGCGGCCACGCAGTAGCCGCAGCCGTTGCAGATGTCGTCCTGCACGACCACCGTGCCGAACTCCGACCGGAACAGCGACCCGGTCGGGCAGACGTCGAGGCAGGCGGCGTGCGTGCAGTGCTTGCAGACGTCGGACGACATCAGCCAGCGGAAGTCCGGCTTCTCGGCGTCCTCGCCAGGCTCCTCCTCAGGCGGTCGGCTCGGCGCCCTCACCGGCATCCCGAGGTCGACGGTCTGACGCGGCTCCGCGCGCGTGGGCTGCTCGATGAAGGCGACGTGGCGCCACTGGTTCGCGTTGAGCGAGTGGCTGTTGTCGTACGACGAGCCGAGCATGTCGAAGTGGTCGGCGGGCACGTCGTTCCACTCCTTGCACGCCACCTCGCACGCCTTGCACCCGATGCAGATGCTCGTGTCGGTGAAGAACCCCTTGCGTTTCGGGCGGTCCTCGCCGTAGCCCGCGTCCTTCGTGGGATCGAGCGGTCCCCACAGGTCGTTCTCGCCGAACAGGCTCGTCATCGCTGGGTCTCCTCGAGGTAGTCGCGCACCAGCTGTCGCAGCGCGGGCCCGGTCGGCCGGCGCCCCGGTCGTACGTCGCAGGTGCCCACCTTCGACTCCTGGATGAGGACGTTGGGATCGAGGTTGATCCCGATCAGGTCGTTCGCGGAGTCTCCGGTCACCAGCCCACCTTCGCCCCAGTGGTAGGGGAGCCACACCTGGTGCACGGTGCGGCCCTCGACCTTGAGCGGGGTGAGCCGGTCGGTCACCAGCACGCGGGCCTCGATCGCGGAACGAGAAGTGACGATCGTGGCCCAGCCTCCCGCCTCGAGCCCGCGCTCGCGCGCCAGCTCGGGAGAGACCTCGATGAACATCTCCGGCTGCAGCTCTGCCAACCGGGCGACGAAGCGGCTCATGCCACCGGCGGTGTGGTGCTCGGTCAGCCGGCTGGTCGTGAACACGTACGGATAGACGTCGCTGTGCTGCGGCGGCGACGGGTTCATCGGGTTGTCCGGACGCAGGTACACCTTGCTGGTCGGGTTGGCCTGCTGGGCGTACAGCGGGTTGCCGAACGGCGACTCACCCGGCTCGTAGTGCGTCGGCATCGGCCCGTCGATGAGTCCCCGCGGGACGTACAGCGCGCCCTTGCCGTCGCCCTGCATGATGAACGGGTCGTTGCCGGCCAGCGCCGCCACACCGTCGGCGTCCTCGGGCGGCTCGTACGACGGGGGCTTGGTCTTCTCGAAGTCCGGGACGTCGAGCCCGGTCCACTCGCCGGTCGCCTCGTCCCACCAGACGTAGGCCTTGCGCTCGCTCCACGGCTTGCCGTCGGGGTCGGCGGACGCCCGGTTGTAGAGCAGGCGACGGTTCGCCGGCCAGGCCCATCCCCACTCCGGGGCCACCAGCGACTGCTCGCGCGCAGGCTTGCGACGCGCTGCCTGGTTGACGCCGTCCTTGAAGACGCCGGTGTAGATCCAGCACCCGCCGAGCGTCGACCCGTCGGCCTTCATCTCGGTGAACGCCGACAGCGGACGCCCGGACTCGACCTCGTACCCGTTGATCTCCTTGAGGACCGCCTCGGCGCTCGGCTCGCGGTGCGGCCCGTGCGTCGGGTAGTCCCACGCGAGCTGCTGCACGGGGACGTCGCGCGCGTCGGTGGAGTCGGCGTAGCGCTCCTTCACCATGCGTCCGAGGTGGTAGAAGAACCACAGCTCCGAGCGGCAGTCGCCCGGCGGGTCGACGGCCTTCTGACGCCACTGCAGCATGCGCTGGGTCTGGGTGAAGGTGCCTTCCTTCTCGACGTGCGAGGCCGCTGGCAGCAGGAAGACCTCGGTCCGGCACTCCTCGGGCACGATCTCTCCGGTGGCTACCTCCGGCGAGCTCTTCCAGAAGGTGGCGCTCTCGATCTCGAAGAGGTCACGGACGACGAGCCAGTCGAGGTTCGCCATGCCGAGGCGCTGGGCCCGCCCGTGCGCCGACCCCACGGCGGGGTTCTGGCCGAGCAGGAAGTAGCCCTTCACCTTCCCGTCGATCATGTCCAGGACGGTGCTGTACGTGCCGTGGTCGCCGGTGATCTTCGGCAGGTAGTCGAAGCAGAAGTCGTTCTCCGACGTCGCCGCCTCACCGAAGTACGCCTTGAGGAGGTTGATGGCGTACGCGGAGGCGTTCGCCCAGAAGCCCTTGGAGCCCGGCTGGCTGATCGCCTCGATCCACTGCTCCAGGCTCTGATGGTCCTTGGCGTTCGGCATCGGCAGGTAGCCGGGGAGCAGGTTGAACAGGGTGGGGATGTCCGTCGAGCCCTGGATGCTCGCGTGGCCGCGCAACGCCATCACGCCACCCCCGGGGCGGCCCATGTTGCCCAGCAGCAACTGGAGGATCGCGCCGGTGCGGATGTACTGCACGCCCACGCTGTGCTGGGTCCAGCCGACGCTGTAGACGAGTGCAGTCGTCCGGTCGGGCGTGGAGTTCTCCGTCCACGCCTGGCAGACCTCGAGGAACTGCTCCTCGCTGACCCCGCACGTGCGGGCGACCATCTCCGGCGTGTAGCGCGCGTAGTGGCGCTTGAGGATCTGGTAGACGCACCTCGGGTCCTGGAGCGTCTCGTCGCGTGGCGGATGGGCCTCGACACCGCTTCCGTGCGACTCGTGCTGCAGGGCGCTGGCGGTCTCGCGCTGCATCTCGTGGTCCTGCTCCTCGTCACCTTCGGACTCGGCGCCGGCGTACTGCCACGACGTGGGGTCGTACGTGCGGGTCTCGGGGTCGTAGCCGGAGAACAGGCCGTCCAGGTCGTCGGTGTCCTGGAAGTCCTCGCTGACGAGCGTGGCCGCATTCGTGTAGTTGACGACGTACTCGCGGAAGTCGAGCTCGTTCGCGAGCACGTAGTTGACGATGCCGCCGAGGAAGGCGATGTCCGAGCCCGCACGGATCGGCACGTACGAGTCGGCCAGCGCGCTCGTGCGCGTGAACCGCGGGTCGACGTGGATGACCTTCGCTCCGCGCGCCTTGGCCTCCATCACCCACTGGAAGCCCACGGGATGGGCCTCGGCCATGTTGGAGCCCTGGATGATGATGCAGTCAGCGTTGGAGAGGTCCTGGAGGTAGGTGGTGGCGCCTCCACGCCCGAACGAGGTCCCCAGACCGGGGACCGTGGCGGAGTGTCAAATGCGCGCCTGGTTCTCGATCTGGATGGCGCCCATCGCGGTGAACAGCTTCTTGATGAGGTAGTTCTCCTCGTTGTCGAGGGTCGCTCCTCCGAGGCTGGCGATGCCGAGGGTGCGGCGTACCCGGCTCCCGCGGTCGTCGATGTCCTGCCAGGTGTCGTTGCGCGCCTTGACGACGCGGTCGGCGATCATCTCCATCGCGGTGCCGAGCTCGAGGTCGGTCCACTCGGTCGCGTACGGCGCGCGGTACTTGACGGTCGTCTGGCGCAGCGGGCTGGTCACGAGGTTCTTGCTGGCCGAGCCCTTGGGGCACAGGCGGCCGCGGTTCACCGGGCTGTCCGGGTCACCCTCGATCTGGATGACCTGCTCGTCCTTGACGTAGACGTTCTGCGCGCACCCGACGGCGCAGTACGGGCAGACGCTCTTGGCCACCCGGTCGGCGGCCTCGGTGCGTGCCGCGAGCTCGTCGGTCTGGCGCGACCGGACGGCGGTCCCGCGGCCGAGCTTGTCGGGACTCCTGAGCTGTCGCAGCACCGGCCACGAGAGGAACGTCCGCGCCACCCGCCTCACCTCCTGATGTGAGGCACGTTACCCCCGAGGGCGGGGGCTCACACCTAGGCGAGCCGATCGGCGCGGCCTCACCGCACCACCACGACGGCGCCCTGACGCGCCACGACCTCGCCGACCACGGGGTAGCCGGGAACCTCCCCCGCCACCAGGAGCCCGCCGGAGGTCTGGGCGTCGGCGAGCAGGACCAGCTCGTCGTCGTCGACGCCGGGGTCGAGGTGCGGGCGAACCCACTCAAGGTTGCGCCGGCTCCCGCCCGGCACGAACCCGTCCCGGAGCGCCTCGCGCGCGCCCTCGACGTACGGGACCGCGGCCGCGTCGACGACCGCGCTCACCCCGCTCGCCCGCGCCATCTTGTAGAGGTGGCCGAGGAGGCCGAACCCGGTCACGTCGGTCGCCGCCCGGCAGCCGTTCGCGAGCGCCGCGCGCGAGGCCTCGCGGTTGAGGGACGTCATCGTCTCGACGGCCTCGGCGAACCGCTCGCCGGTGGCCTTGTGCCGGTTGTTGAGCACCCCGAGCCCCAGGGGCTTGGTCAAGGTCAACGGGGTCCCCGGCGTCGCCGCGTCGTTGCGGAGCAGCCGGTCGGGATGGGCCATGCCGGTCACGGCGAGGCCGTACTTGGGCTCCTGGTCGTCGATGCTGTGGCCGCCGGCGAGGTGGGTCGAAGCCTGCGCGCACACGTCGGCACCCCCACGGAGCACCTCGCTCGCGACCTCGAACGGGATCCGGTCGCGCGGCCAGGCGAGCAGGTTCAGCGCGACGATCGGTTCCCCACCCATCGCGTAGACGTCGGAGAGAGCGTTGGCCGCGGCGATCCTCCCCCAGTCGTACGGGTCGTCGACGACCGGCGTGAAGAAGTCCGTGGTGGCGATGATCGCGCGCTCGCCGTCGATGCGGACAGCGGCGGCGTCGTCTCCGTGATCGAGCCCCACCAGGAGGTCACCCGACTGCTCACCGAGACGCAGGCCTCCGAGCACCCGCTCGAGCTCGCCCGGCGGCACCTTGCACGCGCACCCTCCCCCAGAGGCGAACTGGGTGAGGCGCAGGTCCGGTCCGATGGCGGTCATGGCGCCAATCTAGGCGGCGGAGTGGCGCGACGGCATCCGCTGGACGAGCGGTGGCGGAGGCGGACGGGAATCGAACCCGCCGGACCCAGCGACTGGGTCCCTACGGTTTTGAGGACCGCGCCCGTCACCAGACGAGAAACGCCTCCCCGCTCACCGCGACCACAGTATCGGCCTCCGGCGCAGAGTTGGGACACAATGCGCAGCAGGGTGAACCGTCGACATGCCGGGAGGGCGGATGGAGAGCGACCCGCGGCGCCGCACGCCACGGACCGACGCCGTCCTCGCCGACGAGCGGATCCGCAAGGCTGCCGACCGGCTGGGCGAGCGCCTGGTCAAGCAGGTCGTGCGCGCGGAGCTCACGCGGTGCCGCGCGGGCGAGCTCGCTCCCGAGGAGGTGCCCGACGCGGTCCTGGCCGCGCTCCCTCACGCCGCCACCCAGCTGCGCCGGGTGGTCAACGCCACGGGCGTCGTCGTCCACACCAACCTCGGCCGGGCGCCGCTCTCGGCCGCGGCCGTGGAGGCGCTCGGCGTCGCCGCCGGCGCCACCGACGTCGAGCTCGACCTCACCACGGGACGCCGAGGGCGGCGGGGCAGGTCCGCCCTCGCAGCGCTGCACGCGGCCGTGCCGGAGGCCGAGACGGTGCACGTGGTCAACAACGGCGCCGCGGCGCTGGCACTCGTCACCTGCGCGCTCGCAGCCGGCGGACGGTCGGTCGTGGTGGCGCGCGGAGAGCTGGTGGAGATCGGGGACGGGTTCCGGATCCCCGAGCTGCTCGAGTCGGTCGGGGCGGTGCTGCGCGAGGTCGGGACGACCAACCGCGTACGGCTCGCCGACTACGAGGCCGCCGTCGCCGCCGACCCGGAGGGGACGGCGTTCGTGCTCAAGGTGCACCCGTCGAACTTCGTCGTCTCGGGCTTCACCTCGTCGGTGTCTCCCGAGGAGCTGGCGACGCTGGGGCGCCCTGTCGTCGTCGACATCGGCTCGGGACTCCTGCAGCCCCACCCGCGCCTGCCCGACGAGCCGACCGCGGCCGGAGCGCTACGGGCGGGGGCCGACCTCGTGACGGCGTCGGGCGACAAGCTGCTGGGCGGACCCCAGTGCGGCCTGCTGCTGGGCCGCTCGGAGCTCGTGGAGCGCCTCCGGCGCCATCCGTTCGCTCGGGCACTGCGGGTCGACAAGCTCACCCTGGCCGCGCTCGAGGCCACTCTCGTCGGTCCTCCCCCGCCGGTCGCGGAGGCGCTGTCCGCCAGCGCTGCGCAGCTGCACGCCCGTGCGCGCCGCCTGGCGGACGAGCTCGCCTATCTCCCGTTGGACCCTCCGGCCGAGGCCGTCTCGACGGTGGCGGCCGTCGGGGGCGGAGGCGCTCCTGGCGTCGACCTTCCCAGTGCCGCGGTGGCGCTTCCGACGGTGCTGGCCGAGCGCCTGCGCACCGACCCGGAGCGGCCCGTCGTCGGCCGGATCGAGCACGGCCGCCTCCTCCTCGACCTCATCGCCGTCCCCGAGGCCGAGGAGGGGCACCTCCTCGCCGCCGTACGCCGCGCCGCGCGCTGAGGGTCCAAGACCTGCCAGAGTGGTCGCGTGCACGTCGTCGCCACCGCCGGCCACGTCGACCACGGGAAGACCACGCTGGTCGACGCGCTCACGGGCATGCGGTCCGACCGGCTCCGTGAGGAGCGCGAACGCGGTCTGTCGATCGAGCTGGGGTACGTCTGGACGGCCCTGCCGGGTGTCGGCGACGTGGCGTTCGTCGACGTCCCCGGCCACGAGCGGTTCGTCACCACGATGCTCGCCGGGGTGGGGCCGGTCCCGGCGGCGCTGCTCGTCGTCGCCGCCGACGACCCGTGGATGCCGCAGGCCGCCGAGCACCTCGCCGCGCTCGACGCCCTCCAGGTCGCGCACGCGGTGGTGGCGGTCACGCGCACCGACCTCGCCGACCCTCATGCAGCGGTCGAGCGCGCGACGGCAGAGATCAGCCGGACCGCGCTGCGCGACGCGCCGGTCGTCCCCGTCAGCGCGGCGACGGGTGACGGCATGGACGCGCTGCGCTCGGCGCTGACGACCATGCTGGCGCAGGTCCCCGCGTCTCCCGCGCACGCGGACGTTCGGCTGTGGGTCGACCGGCGGTTCACGATCCGCGGGGCGGGGACGGTGGTGACGGGCACCCTTCCTGCGGGCACGCTCGCCCCGGGCGACACGCTGCAGGTCCAGGGCGCGGAGGGGACGAGCACCGTGCGCGTACGAGGGGTGCAGGCGCTCGGCCGCTCCGTCGACCACGTACGAGGCACCGCGCGGGTCGCCCTCAACATCGTGGGGGACGACGTCGAGCACGTCGACCGCGGCACCGCGCTGACCACTCCCGACGCCTGGCAGCCGGCTTCCATCGTGGACTGCCGCCTGCGCGGCGAACGCGGCCCGCTCCCCGAGCTCCCTCTCCTGCACGTCGGCGCCACCGCGGTCACCGTCCGCACGAGGCTCCTGGCCGGTCAGGGCAGCGATCTGGTCCGCCTCAGTCTGCGGACACCGCTCCCGCTCCGGGTCGGCGACCGTGCGCTGCTGCGAGACCCGGGGAGCCGGCGGATCTGGGGTCTCGAGGTGCTCGACCCGGCCCCTCCGCCGCTGCGCCGCCGGGGTGCCGCCGCCGCCCGCGCCAAGGCTCTCGCCCCGCTGTCGGGAGTCCCTGACGTCGCCTCCGAGCTGGACCGGCGCGGGCTCGTCGAGGCAGCCCTGCTGCACCGCATCGGTGTCCCCACCGAGGACTGCCCGGTCGGCACGGTGGAGGCCGGCGGGTGGCTGCTGTCGCGACAGCGGGCGGACGCGCTCACCGAGGCGATCGTCGACCTCGTGTCGGCGCACGACGAGGCCCACCCGCTCGACCCGGGGGTGACGACGCCGGCGCTGGCCGAGCGCCTCGACCTCCCGTCGCCGGAGCTCGTACGCGCGCTGGCCGGGACGGCCCCGCTGCACCTGCGCCACGGCCGCGTCGTCCTCGGCAGGTCCGCGCCGGACCTGCCTGCCGACCTGGAACGCGCGCTCCGCGCCGTCGAGAGCGACCTCGCCGACTCGCCGTTCGCCGCACCGACCGCGGCGCGCCTCCGCGAGCTGGGGCTGGACGACCGTCGGACGGCCGCAGCGTCCAAGGCGGGTCGGCTGCTCCGCCTGGCACCTGGGATCGTCCTCCTCCCCGGAGCCGCGGAGCTGGCGGCTCAGCGACTGGCCGAGCTCCCGCAGCCCTTCACCACCAGTCAGGCCCGGCAGCGGCTCGAGACCAGTCGACGGGTGGCGCTCCCGCTGCTCGAGCACCTCGACCGCCTGCGTCTGACCCGGCGGCTGGCGGACGACCGCCGCGAGGTCCTGCCGTCACGCTGACCGAGCGCCCACGATAAGTGAACGTTCATCTGTTGCGACGCGGTGTCACCTCCTTGCCAGCCCACGGCAGTTTGCCCTTGTGAAACATGTCCTTCACATAGGGTTGCGTGATCTGCCTCACATCCCTATGTTAATGAGAAATCACATGCACGGTGGATGGGAAGCAGGTGGATCACGTGGTCGAGATGAACAGACGCGGCGTACTGACGCTAGGTGCCGCGCTCGGACTGGCAAGCGTCGTCAGCCCCACGAAGGCATGGTCGTGGTCACCGTCGGGCTCCATCGCCGGCACCGGCGCCGGCGTCGATCCCCAGTGGATCTGGGACGACAGGATCGACGAGATCATGGCGTCCGTCGTGCAGAACGGACAGGTCCCCGCGGTCAACACGGCGATCGGCTCGTGGGTCGACAACAACGACCCGATCCCTGCGGGTCTGCCGCCCGAGCTCCGCGCGTTCCTGACGGAGTCCACGCGGCTCCCCTCCTGGGCCGACATGACGAAGCTGCGCCGCGCGGCCGACTTCAACCGCCGCAAGGACAGCTACCTCTTCTTCATCTACGGCATCGGCGGCGGCATCATGAGCACCGTCATCCCGCGCGAGGCCCGCTCGGTCTACTGGTCCAAGGGCGGCGCCGACATGCAGGACCGTGCGGCCAAGACCTTCACCTTCGGGTACGACCTCTCCGACCTCAACGCCTTCGAGTCGAGCGGCCAGTTCCTCGTCACGGCCAACAAGACCCGCATGGTGCACGCGGCCGTCCGCCACCTGCTCCCCCAGTCGCCGTACTGGCAGGCCGTCGCTGACGAGGAGATCCCGATCAGCAACGCCGACATCCTCGTGACGTTCCACAGCACGGGGACGTTCGCCCACAAGAAGATGAAGGAGTGGGGCGTCCGGATGTCGGCGGCCGACGAGGAGGCGTTCCTCCACTCCTGGCAGGTGGCGCTCCACCTGCTCGGCGTCCGCGACGAGTACATCCCGGCCTCGTGGGCCGCCGCTCACGCCCAGGCCGCCCAGGTGCTCACGCCGATCCTTGCTCCCACACCCGAGGGCAAGGTTCTCGCCGAGGTGCTGCTGGGCCTGACCGCGCAGGTCGACCTCGGCGTCACCCGCGGGTTCCTCAACGAGTTCGCGCGCTACCAGCTCGGCAACGACGTCGGCGACTGGCTCGGACTCAAGCGGGACTACGTCTCCGCAGGCATCATCAAGACCGGGTGGCCGGCGTACGTCGCCTTCCGCGAGGGCCTCATCCCGATCATGCCCGCCACGTTCTGGATGTTCGACCAGTTCATCAAGGCGCTCGCCATGGCCTTCCTCAACCGGGGAGAGTCCGGCACCACCACGCCCATCACCATCCCCGACATGAACCGCCCCGGGGTCTGATCACCTGTTCGGCGAGGAGGGTCCGGGCATCGCGCCCGGGCCCTCTTCGTGCGTCCCCTCGGTGTCCACCACGCCCAGCGCCCCGGCCATGAGCGTCGCGACGGCGCGACGGTGGTCCGGTGTGTCCTCCCAGCGGAGCCGCCGCCCCGCCTCCATGACGACGCCGAAGCCTGCGTGGACGAGCACCCTGGCCTGCCGGTCGTCGAGGTCCGGGCGGAGCGCCTTCAGCTGCTGCTCCCAGACGGCGATGTGGTCCCGCTGCGCCAGGACGAGCGGACGCTGGAGACTCGCAGGCAGGCCCACGAGCTCAGCTTCGGCGACGCTCGTGAGCGCACGGTGCTCGAAGCTGTACGCCACGTACGTCGACGCGAGGACGACCAGCGCGTCGTGCGGGTCGCGGCACCCGACCAGTGCCTGGTCGACGGCCTGCGACAGCAGCCCCGCCGCCTGCAGGCAGGCCGCGGCGAGGATGTCGACCTTGCCGGGGTAGTGGCGGTAGATGGCCGACGGGCCGATCCCCACCACCTCGGCGATCCGGCCGAGGGTGACGTTCGCGAACCCGTCGCGCTCGAAGAGCGGGATCGCTGCCGCGAGGATCTCCGCGCGCCGCGTACGGGGCACCGGCGGGGCCGGCACGCTGACGGGACTCTCCGAGACGGCGTGCACCGGCTCGGTCGCGACCACGCGCAGCGCGGAGGCGACCAGCAGCTCCTCGGCACGCGGCAGGGAGATCCGCGTCCGGTGCATGGTGATCGAGCCGATGGCGCCCAGCGCCGCCGCTGCGCGTACCGCCGGGTCACCCGCTCCCCCCTCGGCCCGGACCGCCTCGGCGACCCGGTCGACGACGTGGGCGAACTTCGCCCTCAGCAGCACGCGGTCGTCACGGTTGAGATAGCGGGCCTCCCAGCGGTACACGCCACCGGAGGCACGGTGGGCGAGCGTCACGCGGCTCGCGGCCGTGAAGAGGTCCTCGAGGCTCGCCTCCGGCGGGAGCACGTCCAGCGCCTCGACCAGCCCGTCCGCCATGAAGTTCACGCACTCGGCGAACAGTGCGTACTTGTTGGGGAAGTGCCGGTAGAGCGCGGGCGCGGTGATGCCGACGCGCTCGGCGATCTCCTCCATGGAGGCCGCGTGGTAGCCCCGCTGGTTGAAGACCCGGCCCGCGGCGTCGACGATCAGCTGGCGGCGGTTGCGCGGTCGGGTGCCTGCGGTCGGAGGCGCAGCCGGCGCCTGACCCACAGGATGGTGGGTCCCCGGCAGCAGTTCCATGCCGACCAGTCAACCACCCCGCCGAGGGCACCGGCGAGAGAACCGCGGACGAGGGACGTGCTCAGAGGTGGTCGGGCACCGTGAGCGCGTCGGGGTCCGAGCGGGGCGGCACGAACGACAGCGCGACCTGGACGAGCGCGGTACGCGCCTTGAGCACCGCCTTGCGACGGATGCCCCGCTCGTCGCCGAGACGTTCCTCGACCGCCGCGACGATCTGCTCCTCCGTGAAGGTCGGGCGGGTGCCGGCCTCGACCTCGACGTCGGGGAGGCTGACCAGCACGGGGAGAAGCTGGTCGCCGAGGCCGCTCATCAGCTGGTAGCGCTCGTAGCGCGACAACGCCTCCCACGCCTCGTCGACGCTGCGGCGCCCCTTGCGCACATCCTTGCTCTGCGCCGCCATGACGGTCTTGGCCGCCCCGGTGACTGCCGCGGTCAGCTCGTGCTCGGTGAACCTCATGGCCCGATCATGCCGGGCGGTCAGGACGCCCCGAACAACCGCTCCACCGCTGCGGAGTCGGCGTACTCCTCGAAGCGTGCGATCCGCCCCTCGTGGAGGGTCACCACCAGGCACGACGGGATGCGGACCGGCTCTCCGTCCGCGCTGGTCCCGACGGTCACCGCCTGCACGACCCACCCCCCGTCGAAGACCTTGACCCGTACGTCCTCGACGCGCAGGTCGGCCCCGGCCTGCACCTGCCTGGTCCGCGACGGCGTCCGCTCGATCTCGGCCTCGCGCTCACCGACGTTGTGCCAGGTGCTCACTCCCGGGGCGTAGACGTCGTCGTCCGCGCGTCGCCCGGCGAGGAACGCCGGCAACCACCGTCGCGCCAGCTCGGCCGTCCGCTCGACCCCTCCGGGCGTCGGGGTCTCGATCAGGGGCTCGGTCACATCTCCTCCAAGGGCCAGCGGCGGGTCGTCCGAATCTCTCGCACCGCGAGGCCCGGGCGCCGACGCACCGCGCAATCGAAACACGCCCGTAACACGGGGATGCCACCGTGTTACGGATCGCCGCGTCGGCGGTCCCCCGAGACGCTGAGGGGCGGTCGACCCCGCTTGCTCCTCAGCCACGAGCGGCCCCGGAATCCCCCGATCCGGGGCCGTTCTCCGTTTGTCCCACCCCCCTGCAACGTGACGGCGACCACCCGCTAGGCTTCCGGCAGCCAGAACGACGAAACGTCGCTGGGGAGGGCTCGCCTCCCTCAGCCTTGAACGGCCTCGGATTTCCCCCGATCCGGGGTCGTTCGCCGTTTCGGCGGCTCTGACCGCACCGCGCGCAGGGCCTCGATCCAGTCCGGGTTCCTCGCGTACCACGAGTGCCCGAGGATCTCCGCGACCGCGCCGTCCTGCATCCCCGGGTCGTAGGCGACCGGGTCGGCGAGCCGCCAGTCGGCACCGCAGCGCCGAGTCTGGTGGGACCCCTCGTACGTGTCGGGCTTGGCCTGGTCGTACGGAGCCGGGAAGTGCCACGAGCTCGCCGGCGGCTGCCCCGCGTGCGCGCTCGTGTCGATCTCGCGCCACCACGACAGCACCGGGCCCGCCAGCTGGTCGGTGACGCGGTAGAGGTTGATCCACGCCCCGCCCATCTGGTCGTACAGCCAGGCGATCGACGCGAAGCTCACGTACTCAGGGAACGCGCGGGGGAAGATCACGCGCAGCTGCGAGCCGAACGTCAGCAGCGCCACGCGGTCGCGCTCGGCCTGCGGCAGCGTCATCAGAGTCGCGAAGCTCACGAGGCTGCCCTGGCTGTGCCCGCAGAGCACGACGGTCCGTCTGTCGTCGCGCACCGGATGTCGCGCGAGGTGCCAGCGCACCCGCTCGCGCAGGTCCTTGATGCTGCGCTGGGAGTACGGGCGCGGCGCGAACGGGTGGACCGCGTGGGGCCAGAACCCCAGGACGTCCCACGCGACGTTCAGACCGCGGCGCTTGCCCTCCTGCGCCACCGCCTTGCGGCTCGCCGCGAGCAGAGCACCCGCGGCGGCCAGCAGCACCCACGCCCCGAACAGCGCGACCACGTTGGAGCGGGCGAGGCCGCCTTCGGCGATGACGTACTTCGGCTGGCTCGCCAGGTCGAGGAGCCCCCACGCCTCGCGGCACTGGCCGATCTCGCTGGCGTTGCGGCACGGCCACAGCTCCCACGCCAGCACGGCGGCGAGCACCATGCCGAAGGCGACGAACGCCGCGCAGCAGATGCCGATCGCGTTCTTGAGACGCGAGAGGTGCACCGCCTTGCGCACGCGCTTCTGCCAGCGGTCGGTCAGCAGGGGGTCGTCCGAGCCGCGGTACATCGCCCCGACCCGGTCGCGGACGGCGTGCCGGACCTTCGGCCGCATGCGCCACACAAGCAGAGCGAGCGCGATGAGCGCGAACACCGCGACGTTGAGCCCCCAGGCGTACGCCACCCGGTCGAGCATCGGGGTGGTGCCGACGTTGAGGTCGCCGGCCATCGGGTTGTCCGACGGCGACTGCGACAGGTCGAGCAGCGACGACAGCCCTGTCGCCACCGCTGCGGAGAACCCGACGCCGACGAACGTCCCGATCGCGGCGACGACCGAGGCGGCCATGCCCCCGGCGTACGGCATGAACGCGCGGGCAGCAGTCCCCTTGGCCGGACGGTCGCGCCACAGCGTGGCGACCAGCAGCGCGTTGGCGAGGAGCAGCGCGACGAGGACCACGACACCGATGACGAGGAGCCAGTTGGCGATGTAGTCGAACGACGCAGGACGGTCGAACACCTTGGTCCACTCCGTCTCGCTGATGCCGTTGGTGGTGGCGACGACCCAGACGAGGAGCGCACCGCTCGCGAGGACGAGCAGCGGCGACACGACCCCCATCAGCCAGTGCCAGAGGCGCCGCGCGTGGACCAGGGCGGACGGGAGTCGCGCGCTGCGCGGGCTCTCGGGCTCCCCGAGCAGGGCCGCGAGCGCGACCACCACCACCCATGACCCGATCGCCAGCCGCAGCGCGAGGTCGTCGTGGCGCCACGCGGTCGGGTGCGGGGCCCACACGCCCATCGCGCAGACGACCAGCCAGCCGGCCACGAGGTGCAGGTCGCGCAGGACCGGCGCGTCGGAGTCGCCTGCGTAGAACGCGTCGTCGCCCAGGGGCGTCGGCGCGTCGGCCCCCGGCGACGGACCGGACAGCCCGACGTGCGAGGTGCGCGAGCCGGGCGAACGCACCAGCTCCCACCATCGCGCGACGCGGCCGCCCTCGTACCCGCGGCCGAGGATCGGCAGCATGAACACCACCACGCCGCTGAGCGCGGTGGCCGCACCGACGACGAAGTTCGGGTCGAGGCTGCCGAGGAACCGCACGTCCGGCGCCCAGCGCCACGCGAGCAGGTCGATGAGGATGAGCCCGGTCGTGAAGGCGAACAAGGAGGTCAGCAGGATCGCGAGGAGCCGGAGCAGGCAGCGGCAGAGCCACTGCACGAACGCGGCGAGCCGGTTGTTGCCCACCGGCAGGAGCATGAACTGCGCCGCGTTGACCATCCCGAACGGCAGCAGGACCAGCCACAGCGCCTTGACCCTGCTCCCCGACGTGAGCCGACCCCAGTGGTACGCCTCGAGGATCTGGCCGTCGTCACCGGGAAGCTCTGCTCCCGCGGCGTCGGTGGAACGGAAGTAGCGAGACTCGTCGTCGCCTCCGACCTGGACGACGTGAGGACGATCGAGCATCGAGCCCGGCGGCGTACCGCTGACCCCGTGCACCCGCAGCTCGACCCAACGGTCGGGATCGGTGTCGCCCACGTGGACCACCCCCTTTGGCGCAATGTAGCCCCGCCCCGGGGTCCCTCGAGCCGTGCTTGTCCACCTCGGCCGTGCCATCGTGGGGCATGACCTCGAGCGCCCTGGACGTCGACGGACGGTCGTTGAAGGTGAGCAACCTCGACAAGGTGCTCTATCCCGACGACAAGACGACCAAGTACGACGTCATCCGGTACGTCCTGTCCGTCGCGGAGCCGCTCCTCGAGCAGCTCGCCGACCGGCCGTGCACGCGCAAGCGGTGGCCGAACGGCGTCGAGGCGGACGCGTTCTTCGAGAAGAACGTCCCCCGGGGCACGCCCGACTGGGTCCGTACGGTCGAGATCGCGACGCCGGGCAGCTCCACGGGGCGCGAGACGCTCGTGTTCCCCGTGGTCGAGCACCGCTCCGACCTCGTGTGGCTGGCGAACCTCGCGGCGCTCGAGCTCCACACGCCCCAGTGGACGGTCGGGCCCCGTGGCGGCATCCGCGACGCCGACCGGCTCGTGATCGACCTGGACCCCGGAGCGCCTGCCGGCCTGGAGGAGGCCGTCCGGGTCGGGCACCTCGTACGGGACCGGCTCGAGGCGGACGGATGGGCCACGGTCCCCGTCACCAGCGGCAGCAAGGGACTGCACCTGTACGCGTCCCACGGCCGCGAGTCCTCGCCCGACGCGCTGCGCGACTACGCACGCGCGATCGCCGACGAGCTGTCCGGTGAGCACCCGGACCGCGTCCTGTCGGCGATGAAGCGCTCCGACCGCAAGGGCAAGGTGTTCTTGGACTGGAGCCAGAACGTCCGCGCGAAGACCACGGTGACGCCGTACTCGCTGCGTGGCCGCTCTCGCCCGTGGGTCGCTGCCCCGCGCACGTGGGAGGAGCTCGACGACCCCACCAAGGTCCGGCAGGTGCTGTGCACCGAGATGACCGACCGGCTCGAACGCTACGGCGACCCGATGCAGGCGCTCAGAGTGCCGCCGTCGTCCCCTGCATGAGCCCGAAGAGCCGGTCCGCGGTGGACAGGAGCTCAGGTGCCGGCATGAGCTCGACGTCACCGGTGAACCCGCTCGTCTCCCTCAGGACTGCCGCCCACCCCGTGCCGCCGAGCAGCACCGGCGCGGACCGACCGACCTCCACGACGGCGTCGACCACCTCGCGGGCGCTGTCGACGTCCGCGCTGGCCCAGAGGTAGACGGCCGACGGCGAGACACGGCGCAGCAGGCCGGCGACCGCCTCCTTCGTGACCTCGAACCCGAGCGAGAAGACCGCGACGCCCTTGCCGGCGAGCGCGGCCTCGAGGGCGAGGACGGCCAGCGACTCGGCCTCGGCGTCGACCGACGCGAGTACGAGCGGGCGGGCACCGACGTAGCGAGGCGCGTACGTCCGCGCAACCGAGCGCAGCTCGACCTCGAGGCGTTCGAGGACGATGCGCTGCGACTCCACCCCGAGGACACCGGACTCGACACCCTCGGCCACCTCGCGCAGCGCGGGCGCGAGGACGTTCACCCAGGCGCCGAGGACACCCCAGTCGCGCACGGCGTCGGACAGCACGGAGGTCAGGCCGACGACGTCGAGGGACGACCCGGCGCCCACGATGCGGGTCACCGACTCGTCCGGGGTGGCGATGACGTGGCCGGGCGCGTTGTAGAGCGGGTCGTCAGAGGCGAGGGCCGCGACGAGTCCGCCGCCGTCGAGCGAGAGCGCGACGCGGGCGGCCGACTGCGCGGAGACCCCGCTGGACACGATGCGGTTCATCAGCTGGACCCGGCGGATGTCGGTCTCGGTGTAGCGACGGTGCCCTCCCCCGGTGCGCTGGCTCGGGCCGATGCCGTACCGGCGCTCCCAGGTCCGCAGCGTCGGGGTCGCGACCCCGACGCGCTCGGCAACCGCACCGACGCCCCAGAGGAGCTCAGTCTCGTCGCCCATTCTCGTCTCCAGCGCCGCCTCGCAAGGCTCGTTCGGTTCTTCTGGGTTCGAGACGCGCAGGACCGCCCGCGCGTCTGTGGAAGGAGTATCTCGTCATCGAGTGTCCCGTGTGCACGTGGCTCGCGCCACATGGGATCTTGTGCGTTGAATCAGATTTGGATAAGTTCTGAACCAGTTGCATGCCGCGTTGATTCATAGGGGGTACCAACATGGCAAGCATTGCCCGCCTTCCAATGCCTCTGATGGAGGCGTACGAATGGCAGTACGAGGGAGCCTGTCGTGAGGCAGACCCTGAGACGTTCTTCTCACCGGAGTCAGAGCGCGGCCCTCGGCGGCACGCTCGGGAGCACCTGGCCAAGACGTACTGCGCGCGCTGCGTAGTCCGTGACCAGTGCTTGCAGCACGCGCTCAAGGTGAAGGAGCCTTACGGCGTCTGGGGTGGTCTGACGACAGGGGAAAGGGCCGCCCTTCTCACGGGCGAGCGCACCGCAGGGTAGAGGCAACACGAGATGGCCGGCCGGTCCCCGCAACCGGCCGGCCATGACCTGCTCAGGGGCGCTGCGCGCTCCTAGCCCCAGAACAACCGCTCGACGACCTGACGTGCGCGCCGCGTCGCCCGCAGGTAGTCGTCGACCATCTGCTCACCACCGTCGATCCCGTACCCGAGCAGCCACGCCACGCCAGCCCTGTCGTTGGCGTTGTCGGGCAGCGACACTGCAGGACGGTTGCGCAGCAGCACGTACGCGTTGCGGACCCGGCTCGCGAGCCGCCACGCGGACTCGAGCACCGCGGCGTCGTCCGCCGCGAGGAGGCCGGCGTCCACGCCTGCGTGCAGGGCGGGGAGCGTCTCGGTGGTCCGCAATCCGTCGACCGCGTGGGCGTACTGCATCTGCATCAGCTGGACCGTCCACTCGACGTCGGCGATGCCGCCCCGCCCGAGCTTCAGGTGCGTCGCCGGGTCGGCTCCCCGCGGCAGCCGCTCGGAGTCCACGCGCGCCTTGATCCGGCGGATCTCGCGCACATCCTCCTCGGAGACACCTTCGGCGGGCCACCGCAGCGGGTCGATGAGGTCACGGAACGCGGCGTTGAGGTCGGGGTCTCCGACGATCGGCGCCGCGCGCAGCAACGCCTGCGCCTCCCACACCATCGACCACCGCTCGTAGTAGGCACGGTACGAGGCGAGAGACCGCACGAGGGGTCCCGAGCGACCTTCGGGACGCAGGTCGGCGTCCACCTCCAGCGCCGGGTCGGGTCCGGCGCCGGCGAGGACGCGACGCAGCTCGGTGGCCACAGCGGTCGCGAACTGCGACGCGGCCGAGTCCTCTGCTCCGGGCACGGGGTCGTGCACGAACATGACGTCGGCATCCGACCGGTACCCGGCTTCCCGCCCTCCGAGCCGCCCCATGAGCACGACCGACATCCGCGTGGGGACCTCTCCCCCGCGCTGCGACGCCACGGTCCGTGTCGCGACCTCGAGCGCCGCCTCCAAGGTGGCGATGCTGACGTCGCTCAGCGCGTGGCCGACGTCGACCACGTCGAGCCTGCCGAGGACGTCGGCGGTGGCGACACGCGACAGCTCGCGCCGGCGGACCCGCCGCACCGTACGGATCGCTTCGGTCGGGTCCTCGCGGCGCCGGGCGGCCGAGCGGGTCTCGGTCGCGATCCGCTCGAGGCTGCGTGGCACGAGCTCGGCGTCGTCGCCGAGGATCGCGACCGCCTCCGGTGCCCGAAGGATCAGGTCCGTGACGTACGCGCTGCCGGCGAGCAGCTTGGCCAGCTGCTCGGCCCCCTCGCCCTCGTCGCGCAGCTTGCGCAGGTACCAGTGGGTCGTCCCGAGGCTCTCCGAGACCTTGCGGAACGCCAGCAGCCCCCCGTCGGGGTTGGGCGACTCCGCGAACCACGCGAGCATCGCCGGCATGAGCTGGCGCTGGATCGCCGCCGACCTGCGGACGCCGGTGGTGAGCGCCGCGATGTGGGTGAGCGCGGCGCGCGGGTCGTCGTACCCGAGCGCCTCGAGCCGGGCCTGCGCCGCCTCCGGCGTGAGCCGCAGCGCGTCGGACGGCATCGCCGCGACCGCGTCGAGCAGCGGACGGTAGAACAGCTTCTGGTGGAGGCGCAGCACCTCCCGGCGCTGTGCCTGCCACTCCTTGAGGAGGTTGGTCTCCGGGTCGGACCGGAACGCCATCGTGCGCCCGATCATGCGCAGCGTGTGCGGATCGGTCGGCACGAGGTGGGTACGCCGCAGACCGTCGAGCTGGATGCGGTGCTCGAAGGTCCGCAGGAACGTGTATGCCTCGGTCATCGCCGCGCCGTCCGTACGGCCGACGTACCCACCGTCCACGAGCGCCTGGAGCGCCCCGGTCGTCGAGCGGACCCGCAGGCGCTCGTCCGTACGCCCGTGGACGAGCTGGAGAAGCTGCACCGCGAACTCGACGTCGCGAAGCCCGCCCGGGCCCAGCTTGAGCTCCCGGTCGAGCTGCTGAGCGGGGATGTTGTCGATGACGCGCCGGCGCATGGCCCGGGTGTCCGCGAGGAAGTGCGGCCGGGTAGCCGCCTGCCACACCTGCGGCATCACGGCGTCGAGGTACTCGCGCCCGAGGTCGGCGTCCCCGGCGACCGGTCGCGCCTTGAGGAGCGCCTGGAACTCCCACGTGCTCGCCCACCGCTCGTAGTAGGCGGCGTGGCTGGAGACCAGGCGGACGAGCGGACCGTCCTTGCCCTCCGGACGGAGGTTCGCGTCGACCTCCCAGATGGTGCCCTCACGGGTGTGGTCGCTGCAGATGCGCATCAGCGTCGATGCCAGCCTCGTGGCGATCCGGGTCGCCCGCTGCTCGTCCGCGCCCTCGGCAGGGGCATGGACGAACACGACGTCGACGTCGCTGACGTAGTTCAGCTCACGGCCGCCGCACTTGCCCATCGCGATCACGGCGAGACGCGCCTGCTCGGCTCCCTCGACCTCCTCGCGGGCCAGCCGGAGCGCCGTCGCCAGCGTGGCGCCCGCGAGGTCGGAGAGCTCCGCCGACGTCTGGTCGTAGCTGCTGCGACGGGTGAGGTCGCGTGCGGCGATCTGCACGAGCTGACGGCGGTAGGCGACGCGCAGCGCGTCGGGATCGGCGACGTCGGCGAGCACCGCCTCGAACGCCGCCTGGTCGCGGGGTTCGAGGGGCATGGTCGTCGCGCGCAGGTCCAGCACGACCGCGGGGTGGCGGACGAGGAACTCGCCGAGCGCCTGGCTCGCCCCCAGCACCGCGACCAGCCGCGTGAGCAGCTCGGCATCTGCCTCGAGCTGCGCCTCGAGCGGCTCGTCGGCCTCGTACACGTCCGCGATCGCGCACAGCGTCCGCAGCGCGAGGTCGGGATCGGCTCCCTGGGCCACACGCTCGACGACCGCGGCAGAGGTGAGGCCGCAGGCGTCGAGCAGCCCGGCGGCAGCGTCGGCGTCTGCGAAGCCGAGCCGCGCGAGCCAGCCCGACGTCGTCCGCAGCCGCTGCGGCCTTCGCTCGTCCGCCACGCTCAGACCCGGGTCACCAGCCGGTCGAGCTCGAACTGCGTCACCTGTGAGCGGTACTCGTGCCACTCCGCCCGCTTGTTGCGCAGGAAGAAGTCGTACACGTGCTCGCCCAGCGTCTCGGCGATCAGCTCGCTGCTCTCCATCTCGCGGATGGCTTCGTCGAGGTTGCGCGGGAGCGGCGAGATGCCGAGCGCACGACGCTCGGTCTCCGTCAGGGCCCAGACGTCGTCCTCGGCCTCGGGCGGAAGCTCGTACCCCTCCTCGATGCCCTTCAGGCCGGCGGCGAGGACGGCGGCGAAGGCCAGGTACGGGTTGCACCCGGAGTCGATCGCGCGGTGCTCGATGCGCGCCGACCCGCGCTTCTGCGGCTTGTACATCGGCACGCGCACGAGCGCGGAGCGGTTGTTGTGGCCCCAGCACACGTACGACGGCGCCTCGCCGCCGAAGATCAGCCGCTTGTACGAGTTGACCCACTGGTTCGTGATCGCGGTGATCTCCGGGGTGTGCTGGAGGATGCCGGCGATGAACGAGCGGCCGGTGCGCGACAGCTGGTACTCCGCGCCCGCCTCGTAGAAGGCGTTCTCGTCGCCCTCGAACAGGCTCATGTGGGTGTGCATGCCGGACCCGGGGTGGTCGGTGAACGGCTTCGGCATGAAGCTCGCCCACAGGCCCTGGCTCAGCGCGACCTCACGGACGACCGTACGGAACGTCATGATGTTGTCCGCCGTCGTCAGCGCGTCGGCGTAGCGCAGGTCGATCTCCTGCTGGCCCGGCGCGCCCTCGTGATGGCTGTACTCGACGGAGATGCCCATCGCCTCCAGCATCGTGATGACCTCGCGACGGAAGTCCTGGCCGCCGCCCTGCGCGGTGTGGTCGAAGTAGCCGGAGTCGTCGACCGGCACCGGCACGCCACCGGGCTCGGGCTTGCCCTTGAACAGGAAGAACTCGACCTCGGGGTGGGTGTAGAAGGTGAAGCCCATCTCCGCGGCCTTCGCGAGCGTCCGCTTCAGGACGAAGCGCGGGTCGGCGTACGAGGGGCTGCCGTCGGGGAGCTGGATGTCGCAGAACATGCGTGCGGTCGCGGGGGTCTCGCCGCGCCACGGCAGGATCTGGAACGTCGACGGGTCCGGCTTCGCGAGCATGTCGGCCTCGTGGACGCGGGCGAAGCCCTCGATCGCCGATCCGTCGAACCCGATGCCCTCGTCGAAGGCACCCTCGAGCTCCGCGGGCGCGACCGCCACGGACTTCAGATGCCCGAGGACGTCGGTGAACCACAGCCGTACGAAGCGGACGTCACGCTCCTCGAGCGCACGCAGCACGAAGTCTTCCTGCTTACCCATGGGGCCAGTGTGCCGGGGATTCATGACGCGCGGGTGAACTGGGTCCCGCGTCGACGAACGCTAGGCTCGCCACGTGCCTCAGCTTCGTGTCGCTCTCGCCCAGGTCAATGCCCGCGTCGGAGATCTCGACGGCAACGCCGAGCTCGTCCTGAGCCGCTGCCGAGAGGCGCACGAGGCGGGCGCGCACCTCGTCGTCTTCCCCGAGATGGTGCTCACCGGATACCCCCTCGAGGACCTCTCGATGCGCGCCTCGGTCGTCGCCGCCTCGCGTGCGAAGGCCGCCGAGCTCGCCCGTACGCTCGCCGCCGAGGGCCTCGGAGACCTGGTCGCGATCGTCGGTTTCCTCGACCAGGCCGAGGGCGTCGTCGAGGGTCCCGGCGTCCCCAAGAACGCCCCGCAGAACGCCCTCGCCGTGATGCACGGCGGCGAGATCGTGGCGCGGCAGGCCAAGGTGCACCTCTGGAACTACGGCGTCGGCGACGAGATCCGCAACTTCGTCCCTGGCGACGTCCTCCACGTCCTCGAGGTGCGGGGCACCGACGTCGCGATGGTGATCTGCGAGGACCTGTGGCGCGACGGCATCGCGTCGGCGGTGCGCGCCTCCGGGGCGGGCCTGCTCGTCGTGCCGAACGGCTCCCCGTACGAGGCCGCGAAGGACGACGTGCGCCTCGACCTCTGCCGCCGCCGTGCCGTCGAGGGCGACTGCGCGCTGGCGTACGTCAACCTCGTCGGCGGCCAGGACGAGCTCGTCTTCGACGGCGACTCGTTGGTCGTCGACGCCGACGGCACGCTGCTCGGTCGTACGGCGCAGTTCGTCGAGGAGCTCCTCGTCGTCGACCTCGAGCTCCCCGCGGCCCGTCGTCTGATGCCGCCGACCGACACCCGCTTCGCCGGGCTCCGTGTCGTCCGCACGGTCATCTCCACCGACCCGGTCGAGCCGTACGAGCCCGTCACTCCCCCTGTCCTGCCACGGCTCGACGACCTGGAGGAGATCTACCGCGCCCTCGTCACCGGGCTGCGCGACTACGTCGAGAAGAACGGCTTCCGCTCAGTGCTGCTGGGCCTGTCCGGAGGCATCGACTCCACGCTGTGCGGCGCGATCGCCGTCGACGCGCTCGGTGCCGACCGGGTGTTCGGCGTGTCCAACCCCAGCGCGTACTCGACCGAGCACTCGCGCTCCGACGCCGCCGAGCTGGCCCGCCGTACGGGGCTCGACCTGCGGACGGTCCCGATCGCGCCGATGGTCGACGCGTTCCAGGAGGCGCTCGGCCTGACGGGCCTGGCCGAGGAGAACCTCCAGGCACGCGTCCGCGCCGTCGTCTGGATGGGGCTGTCCAACCAGGAGGGGCACCTCGTGCTCGCCTGCGGCAACAAGTCCGAGGTCGCGACCGGCTACTCGACGATCTACGGGGACGCCGTCGGCGGCTACGCCCCGATCAAGGACGTCCGCAAGACGCTGGTCTGGGAGCTCGCCCGGTGGCGCAACGCGTACGCCGAGGCGCGCGGCGAGACCCCGCCGATCCCGGAGAACGCCATCAGCAAGCCCCCGTCCGCAGAGCTTCGCCCCGGCCAGCTCGACACCGACTCCCTCCCCCCGTACGAGATCCTCGACGGCATCCTCGACGCATACGTCGAGCGGGACCTGCCGGCGGCGGCCGTCGTCGCGGAGGGGTACGACCCGGCGCTCGTCGAACGCGTCGTGACGCTGGTCGACCGCGCCGAGTACAAGCGTCGCCAGTACCCGCCGGGCCCCAAGGTCACCCGCCGCAACTTCGGCCGCGACCGCCGCGTGCCGATGACCCACGGCTGGCGCGAGCACCTCGTCGAGGAGTGAGCGCGACGACCTCCGGCCCGCGCGGCGTCGCGCCCGCGGACCGGAGGTCGCCTCCGCACCTCAGCAGCTGGGCGGCAGCGCGGAGCGGTCGAGCGTCACCTCCTGCCCGCGGGTGACGCGGATCTGGCCGGCGTCCTTCCACGCACCGTTTCCGCGGCGGCACGCGAGGCTCCAGGTCTCCTTGACGTTCGCCGTCGCCGCCTGGCTCGGGCGGTCCGACGGGTTGACGTGCCACGAGAACCGTCCAGCGGACGGCACGGTCATGGTCGTCTCCACGCGGTCGTCGACGGGCAGCACCAGCGGCGTCGGCTCACCGGGCAGCGTGACCGGGGACGTGATCAGCGAGACGTCCTTGCTCAGCGACAGCTGGGTGCCCGGCTTGGCCGTGCCCGACACCACCGCGTGGTAGGTCGGGTCGCTCGCCTGCCCGAAGGCGGTAAGGAAGGCCTCGCGCGCGGTCGACCCCTCGTACTCGCCCGTGCCGAGGTACTGGTCGATCACCGACGGGTACGGCGGGTGGAAGCGGTCGTTGTTGCGGTGCCCCGGGGTGTTCTCGAACGTGAACGCGAAGGTGCCGCTGGTGTAGAAGGACGTCTGCTCCGCCGTCCCGCTCGCGTCGTAGTAGATCTCCGGCCACGGCCCGGCGGGCCAGCCCATGATCTGGCCGAGGATCTCGGCGAGCTGCTGGTAGATCGCCTCCTCGGCAGGCGTCGGCTCGTTGGGGGCGCTCGGCGCGCGCAGCACCCGCTCGTCGGGCGTGTGGTTGCTGATCGCGAGAGTCACCTGGTGCGCGTTGACGAGGTCGATCATGTTGGCGATCTCGGGCTCCGACGCCGGCGCAGCACCGCGGTAGTTGCTGTCGACCGTCCGCGCACCCGAACCCGGACCGCCCCAGAAGGCGGTGTAGTTGCGGTTCAGGTCGACGCCGACGTTCGCGGCCTCGGGGGCTGCGCACTGCGCCCGCGTCGGGACCTGGCCGTCGACCACGCGGCAGTTCTTGCGCTTCTGCTCGTGGATGAGCCCGCGCGACATCTCGTACCCGTCGGGGTTGACGACCGGGACCGCGACGAGACGTCCGCGCTCGAGCAGCGACGTGATGCGCGCGTCCGAGCGGTCGTTCTGGACGAGGTCCCAGAGGAACTCCATCGTCAGCTCGGTCGTGGGCCACTCGCGCGAGTGGGTGAGGCCGGTGAGCAGGAAGGCCGGCTTGCCGCTGTCCTTGTCGACGTCGTGGGTGACCTCGACTCCGTAGACCGGGGTGCCCAGCAGCGACGGACGCGGCAGCCGGAAGAGCTTCACCGTGTCGGGGTAGCGCTCTGCGAGCGTCTTCAGCTCGGCGTTGACCTCGGTGAGCGTCCGGTACGAGACGCGCCCTGTCGGCAGGTCCGAGCGTGCCGCCGGGTCGGCGGCAGCAGCGGCGGCGGCCGCCGCCTCCTGCGCGCGCGCCTTGCGGTTGACCGCGTCGACGTCCTCGACCACGACGTCCCACGAGAACCCCGCCTTGCGCAGCGTGCGCGCGTCCGACTCGTCGTGCAGCATCACCTCGACGTCGCCACCGTCGTGCGCGGCGCCGCCGTGGTGGCTGACCTCGTCCAGCCCGAGCGCCGTCAGCCGCTCGTAGTCCTTGCGCCCGTCCAGCGTCACCTCGACGACCGTCGTCAGCCCCGGCTCGTACGGGCTCGGCTGGTCCGCCACCGCCGATCCCGGTGCCAGCGCGGCGCACGCGAGAGCGAGAACGCCGAGCGGCGCCACCACCCGTCCGCGTCGCCTGCGGCGTCGGCTCCCCTGCGCCGTCTGTGGTTCGGTCATCGACTCCACCCTTCGCTCGATGCTCTTCACACGATGCTCTTCGCACGATGAAAATGCGTGCGGACCCAATCTGGCGGCGCCGCGTTACTTCCGCGCGGCGAGCGGTGGTCCGTCGTGTAACGCAAAACACACTCCAGGTGCTTCGCCGCGGGTACGACGACCCCCGGATCCCGTGGCAGTCTGAAGGCGTCCGTGGACTCCATCCGGGAGCTGCGAGAACGAAGGATCACGATGTCCGAGAACACGTCTGCCGCCACGGGCGGCACCCCGCAGGAAGAGCCCGCGCCGTACGGCACCGGCGCCGCTCCGTCTACCACGTCCGCTTCGTCCGCCTCGTCCGCGACCGCACCGCCGGCGCGCAAGCGGGTCCGGACGTTCACGCTCCAGCAGATGAAGGAGCGTGGCGAGAAGTGGACGATGCTCACCTCGTACGACCAGTACACCGCGCAGATCTTCGACGAGGCGGGCGTGCACGTCCTGCTCGTCGGCGACTCCGCGGCCAACAACGTCTACGGGTACGAGTCGTCGCTGCCCGTCAGCGTCGACGAGCTCGTCCCCCTCGTGCGCGCCGTGTCACGGTCGGCGAAGCACGCGTTCGTGCTCGCTGACCTGCCCTTCGGGTCGTACCAGGGCTCGCCGGAGCAGGCGTACGACACGGCGGTGCGGTTCATGAAGGAAGGGCACGCCCACGGCGTGAAGCTGGAGGGCGGTGCGGAGATGGCGCCGCAGATCCGGCGTCTCGTCGACGGGGGCGTCCCCGTGTGCGCGCACATCGGCTTCACGCCGCAGTCCGAGCACGCGCTCGGCGGCTACCGGGTCCAGGGTCGCGGCGGTGCCGCGCAGAAGACCATCGACGACGCGTTGGCCGTCCAGGAGGCCGGGGCGTTCGCGGTGGTCATGGAGATGGTGCCGGGCGACGTGGCGGCCGAGATCACCGCGAAGCTCCACATCCCCACCATCGGGATCGGCGCCGGTGCCGGCACGGACGCCCAGGTGCTGGTCTGGCAGGACATGATGGGCCTCAACGCCGGACGCCTGCCGCGGTTCGTGAAGAAGTACGCCGACCTGCGGACGACCATGCTCGACGCGGCGAAGGCGTACGTCGCCGACGTCGAAGGCGGAGCGTTCCCCAGCGAGGAGCACACCTTCTGACGGCCCGCCCCTAAGGGTTTGCCACGCCGGCGCGGGAACCCTCTGCGGCTTGCCACGCCGGCGCGGCAAACCGCGGTTGGCGCGGCAAGCATGCCGCGCCAACCAGAGGCTGCCACGCTGGCGTGGCAAACCACCACCGCCGCGGACTCAGCCGAGGCGGATCGCGGCGAGCTGCGTGGCCTGGGCGACCAGCCGGCCGGCGCTGTCCCAGACGAACGTGGCCTCGTCGACGCGCTGCGCCTCGACGACCTGCGCACGGTGCAGGATCGTGACCGGCCCGGGCACCGGCAGCGCCCGTACGTACGCGGTCAGCTCCAGCGTCGGCACCCACCCCGTCGGGGCCACCTCGAACGTGGCCGGCGGCAGTGCGTCGACCGCGAAGAGCAGCGAGAGCGGGTCGAACGGCGCGTCGTCGAGCAGCGCCAGCCAGCCGCGCAGCTCACCGGACCCGCTCGGCCTCCCCGCGCCGAAGCCCATCGTCGCCGGGTCGAGCCGCAGGTCGACCTGCTCCATGATCGGCACCGGCGTCCCGGTGGGGCTGATGCCCGGCACCCGGACGCCCTCTGCGCGATCGCCCGACGGGCGAGCAGGCGCTCCAGCGGCCCAGTACGGGGTGGTCCCCTCCTCCAGGGTGCCGACCATGAACGTCGCCTCGACGCACGCACGACCGTCCTGCAGCAGCGTCGCCCGGACGTGGTCGGCGCTACGGCCTTTGCGCAGCACCGTCGTCTCGATCTCCACCCGACCGGCGTCTGGTGAGTGGAGGAAGTGGACCGACGCGGCGACCACGTGCTCGTGACCCGCGCGGGTCACCGCCGCGCGGGCGAGCATCGCGAGCAGGTACCCGCCGTTCGGCTTGCCGCCGATCCCCCACTGCGGGTCGACGACGGCCTCGAAACCGTCGCCCACGGCGCGCACGGCGGTGACGTCGGCGAACGCACGCGTGCCCTCAGGCATCGAGAGACTCATGCCCTCCCCTTCACGCGGAGCGGTCGTCGTCGTTGTCGTTCCACGCCGGATCGTCGTCCCAGCGCTCGTTGCGCTCCTGCGCGATCTCGAGCGCGCGCTCGGCCTCCTCACGGGTGTCGTACGGGCCGAGGCGGTCGATCGCCCGACACCCGTCCGCACCCTCGACCGCGTGGTGCTTGATGCAGTAGTAGAACTTCTCGTCCGTCATCTCGACCTCCTTCCCACATCCTGCCCGACGTCCCCGACACGCGCGTCGGCACGTGGGGCTCGCATCTAAACTCGGGGGCGTGACCGTGCTGACCCCCCACGCCCAGTCCCCGCGCCGTACGGTGCCCGCCTCCATCGCCGTCCCGGAGTACGTCGGCAAGGCCCGGCCGGCCGCATACGACGGGCCCGAGGTGCGCTCGGCCGAGACCATCGACGCGATGCGGGTCGCCAGCCGGATCGCGGCGCAGGCGCTCGACGCCGTCGAGGCGGCGATCGCCCCCGGCGTGACGACCGACGAGCTCGACGCGATCGGCCACGAGTTCCTCGTGCGCCACGGCGCGTACCCCTCGACGCTGGGCTACCGCGGCTACCCCAAGTCGCTGTGCGCGAGCGTCAACGAGGTCATCTGTCACGGCATCCCTGACGCGCGTCCGCTCGAGGACGGCGACATCGTCAACATCGACATCACCGCCTACATCGGGGGCGTGCACGGCGACACCAACAAGACCTACCTCGTCGGCGACGTCGACGAGGAGTCGCGCCTGCTCGTCGAGCGCACCCACGAGGCGCTGATGCGCGCGATCCGCGCGGTCCGACCGGGGCGCCAGATCAATGTCATCGGCCGCGTCATCGAGTCGTACGCGAAGAGGTTCGGCTACGGCGTGGTGCGCGACTTCACCGGCCACGGGGTCGGTCCCGCGTTCCACGACGGGCTGATCATCCCGCACTACGACGATCCTGCGGCCGACACCGTGATCAAGCCGGGCATGACGTTCACGATCGAGCCGATGCTCACCCTCGGCACCACCGACTGGGACATGTGGGACGACGGCTGGACGGCGACCACCCGCGACAAGTCCCGCACGGCGCAGTTCGAGCACACGCTCCTCGTGACCGACTCGGGCGCGGAGATCCTCACGCTCCCGTGATCTACGACGCACTGTCGTAGCCGATGCCGGATCCCGCCGGTGCACCCGGTACGGTCGGTGCCGTGACCGCAACCGCCACGCCCCCGCAGACCCATGCCCGCACCCGCCTCGCGTTCCGTGTCGTGGCGTTCGCCGAAGCCGTCTCCTGGGCCGGCCTCCTGATCGGCATGTTCTTCAAGTGGGTCCTCGAGACGACCGAGCTCGGCGTCAAGATCTTCGGACCGATCCACGGTGGCATCTTCGTGGCCTACGTCGTGATGTGCCTCGTCGCCTGGCGCACGTTCGGCTGGTCGTTCAAGGTCGCGATCGCGGCACTCGCGTCGGCCGTGCCGCCGTTCCTCACCGTCGCCTTCGAGGTCTGGGCCGACCGCCGCGGGCTCCTCGGCGCCGCCGCGCGCCGCTGAGGCGCGCTGCTCTGAGTGGCGGATGAGCCGGCCTGTAGGCCGGATTCTGTCAGGACGTCTCCCCGCCCCGGCGACCATCTCTCTCGGCGCCGCGTCACCGCGACGCTCCAGCGACCTACCCGCAGGCTCGGCGAGCAGCGTCAGCGCCTGCGCGGGCCCGGAGGCCCTTCTTGGTCTTGCTCCCAGTGGGGTTTACCGAGCCGCCTCGGTCACCCGAAGCGCTGGTGGTCTCTTACACCACCGTTTCACCCTTACCCGCACCTCACGCACGAGGCGTGAGGCCGCTGGCGGTCTGTTTTCTGTGGCACTGTCCCGCACGTCACCGTGGGTGGGCGTTACCCACCACCGTTGCTCTGTGGAGTCCGGACCTTCCTCGGCGTCCTTGGTGCGCACCAAGGACGACGCGGCCGCCCGGCCGACTCATCCGCGCCTGTCAGAGTAGCCCACGTCACCTCCGGTTTGGTCGCCGCACCGGCCGGGCGTACGATGGAGGGAGCGAAAGGGAGTAGTCCCCAACATCCGTGTCGACACACTGACCCTCCGGGGTCCGGTACGGAAGGCGTCACCTCGGTGACGCGGACGAGACTTTCGGCCAGCGACACGACCCTATGGACGTGCCTGGTCGAAGGGGCCGTCCAGGCAGTCTCCTCGTCCAGGTGACGAGGAGATTTTTTCATGCTGTACGCCCTGCTCCTGAGCACCGCCGTGATCTTCGTGGCGGAGCTCGGTGACAAGAGCCAGCTCATCGCGATGACGTTCGCGACCCGTTACCGCCCGCGCGACGTGCTCGTCGGCATCACCGTCGCCACCGCGGTCGTGCACCTCGCCTCGGTGGGGATCGGCTTCTGGATCGGCGAGGCGTTCGCCGACGCCCAGCACTGGATCACGCTGGTGGCCGGCATCGCCTTCCTCGTCTTCGCCGCCTGGACGCTGCGCGGTGACCAGCTCACCGTCGAGGAGCGTCAGAAGGCGCAGCGCAGCAAGGGTGCGGCGATCTGGGCGGTCGGTGGCGCCTTCTTCCTCGCCGAGCTCGGCGACAAGACGATGCTCGCCACGATCACCCTGGCGACGCAGGAGAACTGGTTCGGAACGTGGATCGGGAGCACCATCGGCATGGTGCTCGCCGACGCGCTCGCAATCCTGGTCGGCGCCTGGCTCGGCAAGCAGCTGCCGGAGAAGGCGATCAAGTACGGCGCTGCGGCGCTCTTCGCGGTCTTCGGGATCTGGCTCCTGGTCGAGGGCGTCGTCGCGTTCTGACGCCGCCGGTCAACCGGCGAGGCGGAAGCGGACCGTGCGCGTGTCGACGTCCGCCTCGTCCAGCACCACCTGGACCGGTTCGCCCAGCGGCAGCGGCGCCGTGCCCACGACCCGCGCCTCGACCGCCGGCTCGTCGAGAAGGACGACTCCCTTGTTCGGGTCCTTGTCGTCGGCGTCGATGACGACCCCGTCGAACGTGCCGCCCACCGAGTCCGCGAGGACCACGGCCTCGACCAGGTCGAGCACCGCACGGTCGAACGCCGACGCGCGGCGCCCCGTGCCCGCCATCACCTTCGGCAGCTCCGGGAGGTCGCGGCGCACCCAGTCCGGCACGGGCTCGCCGGCGCTCAGCGCCAGGCACACCTCCCCCACGTACCGGTCGGCGAGCCGTCGCAGCGGTGCCGTCGCGTGGGCGTACGGCGCCGCGATCGCCGCGTGCTCGACGAGCTCGGGCAGAGCGCCGTCGAACGCCGCGTACCCTGCGCCGCGCAGCAGCCCGGTGCACGCCTCGAGCATCGCCACGTGGCGCGGCTGCGCCGGGTCGAGGGTGCGCACGAAGTCCGGGTACGGCATCTCGGCCGGCCACGCGATCGCGAGTCCGCGGGCCGCCCGGCGCAGGCGTCGCAGCCCGCGCTCGTCCGCGGGCGGGAGCGTCCGTACGAGGCCGACCCGCGCCTCGACCATCATCGCGGCGGCGGCCATGCCCGTCAGCAGCGAGATCTGCTCGTTCCAGCCCTCGGAGGGGACGGGACGGCGGTACGACAGCCGCCACGCGCCGTCCTCGGCCGGCTGGATCTCCTGGGACGGCAGCGGCAGGCTGACGCCGCCGCGCTCGGCCTCGAGGCGCTGGCGCAGCTCGCCGACCTCCTTCAGCAGCAGAAGGGTCTCGGGCGCCGTCCCCGCGTCGACCTGCTGCTGCACGCCCTCGTAGTCCAGCTGGGCCGTGCTGCGCACCTGCGCACGGACGACGGCCGCCCCGACCTGCGCCCCCTGCGCGTCGAGGTCGATGCTCCACAGCAGGGCCGGTCGTACGACTCCGGGCAGCAGGCTCGCCGCGTCCTCGGACAGCGTCGGCGGGTGGAGCGGGATGCGGCGCGTCGGGGCGTACAGGGTCTCCCCCCGCTCGCGCACCTCGCGGTCGATCGCGCCGCCCGGCACGACGAACGAGGCGACGTCGGCGATCGCGTAGTGGACCGTGTAGCCGTCGCCTCGCCGCTCGAGGAACATCGCCTGGTCGAGGTCGCGCGCGCCCGGCGGGTCGATGGTCACCATCGCCAGGTCCGTACGGTCGAGCGCGGGAAGGACGACGCCGCGCGCCGCGGCCTCGGCCTCGGCCGTCACCTCGTCGGGGAACGCCGCGTCGATCCCGAGCTCGTCGGCGAGCGCGTCGATGCGCCCTTCGAGTGCGGGCACAGCCTCGGGAGCGACCTCGTAGTACGCGTGAGCCATGGCCATACCCTAGGAGCGCCCGCTCGCCCCCGCGGGGCGAGGCCGGAGCAGCCCGTGCCGCTCCGTAGGATCTTCGGGTGCTCGTCCTGCTCCCTCCGTCCGAAGGCAAGTCCGTCCCACGCCGCGGACGCCCGCTCGACCTGGACGCGTTGTCGTTCCCGGAGCTGACCGACACCCGTCGCCGGATCGCCGACGTGCTCGTGACCTTGTGCGCCGAGGATCCTGTTCGGGCCGCCGAGGTGCTCGGCCTCGGACCGACGCAGGCCGATGCCGTCGCCCGCGACGCGGCGCTCTGGTCGCAGCCGACCGCGCGCGCCGACGCCGTGTACGACGGCGTGCTGTACGCCGCGCTCGACCTCGCCTCGCTGGACGCCGCTGCACGTCGCCGGGCGAGCCGGTCGCTGGCGTTCGCGAGCGCGTTGTTCGGCCTGCTGCGACCTGCCGACCGCATCCCCGCGTACCGGCTCTCGGGCAACGTGACGCTGCCAGGCCTCGGGACGATGGCGAGTCAGTGGCGCAACGCGCTGGGACCCGCCGTCGAGGAGGCGCTCGGCTCCGGGCTCCTCATCGACCTGCGCTCCTCGACCTACACCGCGCTCTGGAAGCCGTCACCCGACGTGCTCGCTCGGACCGCGACCGTACGAGTCCTCCACGAGTCGGGCGGCAAGCGGACGGTCGTGAGCCATTTCAACAAGGCCACGAAGGGCCGGCTGGTCCGTGAGCTCCTCGTCGAGGGCGCGGCTCCTCGTACGGTCGGTGCGCTCGCCGACGCGTGGCGCGACCTGGGGTGGACCGTCGAGGAGCACGGCCACCGCCTCGACGTCGTCGTCACCGAGATCTGACCCGGCGCGGACCGGGCGGGTCAGAGGGGGACGACGTCGTACGCGCGCAGGGTCGCGATTCCGTCGGGCCAGATGCGCACCGTGCTCACCGACGCGGGCTGCAGCTCGAGCCGGTGGATCACCGGCATCGGGGCGTCGAGGGCCAGCCGGACGAACATCTTGATCGGCGTCACGTGGCTCACGACCACGACGTGCCTGCCGGCGTACGAGGCGACGAGCTGCTCCTGCGCCTGCTGCACCCTCGCGAAGACGGCGTCGTACGACTCGCCTCCCGGCGGCGCGACGGCGGTCGACGACAGCCAGGCGTCGAGCGCGGCAGGGTCCTTCTCCCGGACCTCGGCGAAGGACATGCCGTCCCACGCGCCGAACGACGCCTCGACGACAGCCTGCTCCACGACGACCTCGACGCCGAGGTCGTTCGCGAGGATCTCGGCGGTCTCGCGGCAGCGGCGCAGCGGCGAGCTCACGACCACGTCGGCGCCGTCGCGCGCGACGTACGCGGCGGCGCGGTGAGCCTGCGCCCTGCCTTCGTCGTTCAGCCCGGGGTCGGCGCCGCCGTTCCCGCAGAACACCTTGGCGAGCGTGTTGTCGGTGGCCCCGTGCCGGACGAGGGTCAGTGTCGTCGGCGGCGCGGCCGACGGGTCGCGCCAGCCGACCATCGGGTTGCGTGGCTGCGGCGTCGCCGACGCACCGTCGAGCGCCTCGTTCAGGAGCGCGTCGGCCGCCTTGTTGCGCTCGCGCGGCACCCACGTCCACTGCACGCCTGACGGCGCGAGCTCTCGCGCGCGAGCCGCCAGCGGGACCATGTCGGGGTGCTTGACCTTCCAGCGGCCCGCCATCTGCTCGACGACGAGCTTGGAGTCCATCCGCACCTCGACCTGCGCGTCAGGCGCGTGCTCGGCGACGAGCTCGAGCCCGGCGATGAGCCCGGAGTACTCGGCGACGTTGTTGGTCGCGATCCCGATCGTCTCGGCGCGCTGCGCGACCACGTCGCCTGTGTCGGCGTCGCGCAGCACCGCCCCGTACGCGGCGGGTCCGGGGTTGCCCCGCGAACCCCCGTCCGCCTCGACGACGACCCGGCGTGGAGCGGTCACAGGCCCGCGTCGTGGGTCCGGACGAGGATGCGGTCGCACTCGGGGCACCGCAGCACCTCGTCGCTCGGCTTCCCGGCGATCTCACGCAGGTCGGCACCGTTGATCTCCAGCCGGCACCCCTCGCACCGCTTGTGGCGCAGCGCGGCGGCACCGACGCCGCCGTGGGTCTTGCGAACCTTCTCGTAGAGCGTGAGCAGCGCGTCGGCCACGCGCTCGGTGGCGCCGCCGCGCTCCGCGAGGAGCGCCTCGGCGCTCGCGTCGATCTCGCGGGTCGACTCCTCGAGAGCGGAGAACTCGTCGGCGATCCGCGCGTCGAGGGAGGCGAGCGCGTCGGTCGCGAGCGCCAGCTCGGACTGCGCGGCCTCCAGCTCCTCCATGACCTCCAGCTCGGCGTCCTCGAGAGAGCCGATCCTGCGGTCCAGCGCGACGATCTCGTTCTGGATGCTCTGGAGGTCCTTGGGATTGGTGATCTGCCCCGAGTCGAGCCGGGTCTGGTCCCGGTCGCGGCGGGCGCGTACGGCGGCGACCTCGGCGTCGGCCTTGGTCTGGTCGGCCGTCAGGTCGGAGACCTTGGTCTGAGCCTGCACGCTGCGCGCGTGGACGGTCTCGCGCTCGCGACGCAGCTCGTCCAGTGCCGCGACCTGCGGGAGGTTCTTGCGGCGGTGCGCGAGCTGCGCGAGCGACGAGTCGATGGTCTGCAGGTCGAGCAGGGCGAGCTGGTCGAACGGGTCAGCTTTCAGCGTGGGCTCCTCTGACGGGCACGGGAGAGGTCCGTGCCGCTGGACATGACCAAGAGCTCCACCGTATTACCTCGCTCAGACGCGGTCGACAGGGTCTGAGCGTCGCTGCGACCAGGCGAGGTGCGACGTCCACGGATCCGTGACGACGGTGGAGACCTGGACCTGCACCGTACTCCCCTGCTGCGCGAGCCACGCGCGCAGCCGCTCGGCGAGGGCCGGCAGCCAGGTCCACTCCGCCGCCCAGTGCGGCACGTCGACGATCGCCGGGGCGTGCTCCTGCTCGCGCAGCTCCGAGACCGGGTGGTGGCGGAGGTCGGAGGTGACGTAGACGTCCGCACCGGCCGCGCGGGCGCGCTCGAGGAGGAAGTCGCCCGAGCCTCCGCACACCGCGACCCGTCGGACGAGGGCGTCGGGATCGCCTGCGATCCGTGCGACGCCGTGGTTCGCCGGGAGCGCCTCCACGACCCGCGCGGCGAAGTCGGCGAGCGGCACGGGCTCCTCGAGCGTCCCGATCCGTCCGCTCCCCCGACCGGCGTCGGGCACGTCGGCGATCTCGCTGACGGTGTAGGCGACCTCCTCGTACGGGTGCGCGGAGCGCATCGCCGCCAGCACCGCCGTACGCAGCCGTCGAGCGGCGACGACCTCGACGCGGCGCTCGGCCACGTGCTCGACGTCACCGGGGGTGCCGATCGCCGGGTCGGCGTCGGGTCCCGGACGGAAGGAGCCGGTGCCGTCGCTGACGAACTGGCACCGGTCGTACGCCCCGACCGCGCCTGCGCCCGCGTCGTGCATCGCCGCGGCCACGGCGTCCGCGGCGTCGCGTGGGACGTAGACGATCCACGCGTCGAGCGGGTCGATCGGATCGGGGTCGAGCGGGGCGAGGTCGGTGACGCCGAGCGCGAGCGCGAGCGACTCCGAGACCCCGTACGCCGGGGAGTCGGCGTTCGTGTGGCAGGTGTGCAGGGTGATGCCGTGGCGGACGAGCGTGTGCACCACGCGCCCCTTGGGCGTCGTCGCCGCCACGCTGTGGACCCCCTTGAGGAGCAGCGGGTGGTGCGTGACGACGAGGTCGGCCTCGGTGGCGACCGCCTCGTCCACGACCGCCTGGACGGGGTCGACGGCGAGCAGCACCCGGCGCAGCGGGGTGTCAGGGTCGCCGACCGAGGTGCCGACGGCGTCCCACGAGTCGGCGTGGGACGGGGGGTACCACGAGTCGAGGAGGTCGATCAGGTCGCGCACGCGCAGCTCGTTCACGTCGGCCACCCTACGACGGAGACGTCGTCCGTCCGTACAGGTCAGGACACCAGGTCGCCGGTCCCAGGTCGCGTTCGACGCCCTTGCGCAGGTAGACGCGGTGCCCGCACACGTCGGCGACCTGCCGGTAGTGGCCGGCGACCGCGGCGTCGAACTCGTCGGTCGCGATGCCCCACCACGTGAACGACCCCATCTCGATGAGCCACTCGGGGCCGTCCGGGTCGTCGAGCAGCGCGGTCAGCTCGTCCAGGTCGGGGTCCCGGACGCGCAGCGGGAGGCTCCACGAGTACGGGTACAGAGCCTGCAGGCCCGCCACGCGCAGCACCTGCGGCGACCCGTACGCGACGAAGCCCGCGTCACCGGGCTCGGCGGCCGCCCCGACCCACTCCCCGACCGCGGTCCCGCTCGACGGGCGCTGGGCGACCGCAGCGGGTCCTTGCCAGAGCACGCTCACGAGGGTCGACGCGAGCGCGAGCGCGACGGCGACACGCACCGTCCGCAGCAGGCCGGCGCGGACGGCGAGGGCGGCACCCAGCGCCAGCGGCATCGCCAGCTGGAGGGCGTAGTGCCGCCACCACGAGCCGCCGCCGGCCATCCCGACGAACGAGTACGCGAGCGCCGCCGCGGTCGCGAGCGCGACGGGGCTGCGACGCCGTCTCCACACCGCCCAGACGGCGACCGCGATGAGCAGCGCGGCCCCGCTCACGACGAGCGCACCCGCGAACACCCGCATGCGCCGCTCCGGCGCCACGGTGCTCGACTCCAGGATCACGGCGACCGCCTCCTCGCGGAAGCCGTACAGCGCCTCCCAGAGCACCCCGATCCCGGGACCGTCCGTCGCCGCCCAAACGGCGGTGAGGAGGAACGGCCCTGCGGCGCCGAGGAGCAGCCAGCCCACCAGCCGCCACGCGCGACGACCGCCCAGCAGCCACAGGACGACCGCGAAGACGAAGCCGTCGACGTAGTTCTGCTTCATGAGCACGGCGCACGCGGCCGCGACCCCCGCTGCTGCGGCGACCGCTCCTGCCCGACGGCGCGTCGCGCGTCGCGCGACCAGCGTGGTCGCGACGAGGGCGAGCGCCGCACTGACCATCACGAAGGTCACGGCGGGGAACGCCGTCGCGAGCCGCGGGCCGCTGAACACCGGCGTCGAGGTGAGAGCCGCCATCACGGCCGCGGCGACGACGGCTCCACGCGCGCCCGACACGGCGCGCCCGGCGTACCAGGCGGCGGCGACCCCGACGAGGGCGAGAGCGAGGGCGACGAGGCGCAGGGCCACCCGGTCGCCGAGCACGCCGGACATCGCGTCGGCCAGCCGGAACACGAGGAGCAGCCCGGGAGGTCGGTCGACCCACTGGTTGCCGTACAGCTCGCCCGACGTGTCGCCCCACTGGTGGGCGACCAGGAGGAACCCGCCCTCGTCCGACGACAGCGGAGCCCACAGGAACGGCAGCCGCAGGGCGGTCGTCAGCGCCAGGACCGCCAGCAGGACCCGCGACGACCCCGACTCGCACCAGCGCACGACACGACGCACCGTCGACCACGTCGCCGGTGCGTCCGTCTGCAGGGCCTGGGAGGTCAGTACCGGATCACCATCCGGCCGTCGATCTGCCCATGCTCCGTGTCCGTGTGGCACACGCCGCCGGTCCGCAGGCGTACGAGGACCTCTCCCAGTCCCGGCTCAGGGATCTCCCACTCCGTGATCGAGAGCGGAGCGCTGAAGTCGGTGACGGTCGCGGCACGCATCGCATCGGCCATGAGTTCCCCCCGGAACAGCTGTCGTGGCTGTTCGTCGACTCTAACCTCGCGACCGGTCACCTGCAGTCAGACGAGGCGCAGGGTGGTGACGCAGGTGAGGTCGGCGGAGGTGGTCGACAACGGCGCGCTGGTCGTACGACCGTCGACCTCGACGGACAGCGTCGCGTCGACGTCGCGAGGAAGCCACAGGCCGACGAAGCCGTTGTCGTGCGTCGTCAGCGTCTCGTCGACGAGCGTGGTGCCGGCGGCACGGTCCTCGACCCGTACGCGCACCGCCGGTGTTGCGCATCTCGCCCTGGCACGTCGTGAGGCTGTGGAACGTGCAGTCGTGCGTCTGCGCGACGTACGGCGCGACATGCCGGTGAGCCTAGCCACCCGGGCCTAGGAGGTCTGGTGGGCGCAGAGGGGATCGAACCCCCGACCGCCTCGTTGTAAGCGAGGTGCTCTACCGCTGAGCTATGCGCCCGTCTCGCGCGCTTCTGGCCGCGCGGCGCCTCACCCTACCCGATCACCTCGCCCGGAGTGGGAGGCGGACACAGGCAGGTGGACAGAGGCGTGGCCGCTGGCGTCTCGGGTCACCAGCGGCCACGCGGATCAAGTCTTGCACAGAATGCGGTCTGTGCGGGAGGTCATGCAGAGATTTCCTCGAGGGCCCCGACGTAGCTCTTGAGGTCGCGCGCGTCGGGCAGACCGTTCTCGACCTTCCAGCGCACGACGCCCTCCTCGTCGACGAGGAAGCTGCCCCGCAGGGCGCATCCGCGCTCCTCGTCGAACACCCCGTACGCCGACGCGACCTGGCCGTGCGGCCAGAAGTCGCTGAGCAGCGAGAACGAGAGCCCGTCCTTCTCCGCGAAGGCCCGCAGCGCGAACATCGGGTCGCAGGAGATCGCGAGCACCTCGGCCCCGAGGTCGTTGAAGGCAGCCAGGTTGTCGCGAAGCTCGCACAGCTCACCCGTGCAGATGCCGCTGAAGGCGAACGGGTAGAACACGAGGAGCGCCTTCTTGCCTCGCAGGGCCGACAGCGACACCTCCTCGCCGTGCTGGTTCTTCAAGGTGAAGTCGGGGGCCTCGGTACCGATCTCGATCGTCATAGGCGGGTCACTCGCTCTCGTCAGTCGGTGTCAGGTGGCGCTTGAGCACCTTGCCGGTCGCGTTGCGCGGCAGCTCGTCAACGAAGCGTACTTCCCGTGGAACCTTGTACCGCGCGAGGTGCTCGCGCACGTGCGCCTTCAGCTCGCTCTCGCTCACCTGGACGTCCTGGTGCAGCGCCACCCATGCGACGAGGCGGTGCCCGAACTCGGCGTCCACCACCCCGACCGCGGCCGCCTCCAGCACCGCCGGATGGCGCGCCAGCGTGTCCTCGACCTCCTGCGGATAGACGTTCTCGCCGCCCGAGACGATCATGTCGTCGCCGCGCCCGTCGACGAACAGCAGGCCGTCGCGCACGGTCCCGACGTCTCCGGTCGCCATCGCGCCGTCGATGACCTCCTTCGTGTCACCGTTGGTGTAGCCCTCGAACGGCAGGCCGTTCTGGACGAAGACCCTGCCGCGCCCGGACGACGGACGGCCGTGCTCGTCGTACAGCGCCACCGTGGTGCCGATCGGCGGCGCCCCCGCCGTCCCCGGGTGGGCGCGCATCTCCGCAGGCGTCGCGATGGTGGCCCACGCGCACTCCGTGGAGCCGTACGTGTTGTAGAGCGTGTCGCCGTACTGGTCCATCCACGCGGTCGCCAGGTCGCCGGGCAGCGCCGACCCGCTGGCGGCGACGACGCGCAGCGCGCTCAGGTCGTGGGCGTCCAGCTCGGCCTTCGGGAGCGTGAGCGTGCGCTGCAGCATGACGGGGATGACGACGGCCGCGTCGCAGCGGTGCTCGGCGAGCGTACGGAGGAAGTCGCGTGGCTCGAAGCGCCGGCGCAGCACCAGCGTGGACCCGAGCAGCATGCCGAGGTTCAGGTGCCCCCAGCCCCACGTGTGGAACAGCGGGGCCGCGATGTGCACCGTCATTCCGGCCCGCAGCGGGATGCGCGAGAGCAGCGCGGCGCCGGCGGCCAGCGAGCCCGAGCCACGGTTCGCGCCCTTCGGCGTCCCGGTGGTCCCGGACGTGAGGATCACCGAGCGACCCTCGCGACCGGGCGGCTCGAGGTCCGCACGGTCGTGGGTGGCGGCGAGGGCGGCGACGGTGCCGGCGACCGGCTCGTCGGACCAGGCCAGCAGCCGGTGGACGTCGGACGGGGCTCCCGCCACGGCCTCGGCGAACTCGTCGTCGTGCACGACCGCGACCGGCTTCTCGCGCTCCAGCAGCTCGACGGTCTGGCGGCCGGAGAACGCGGTGTTGAGATAGAGGACGTCGGCGCCGAGCCGGCCCACGGCCACGGCCGTGATGAGGAACCACCGGTGGTTGCGCGCCATCAGGGCGACGGCGGAGCCCTCTCCGACGCCGAGCTCGGACAAACCGCGGGCCAGCGCGTTGGCCTGCCCGTGCAGCTCCCGGAAGGTGAGCGCGCCGAGCTCGTCGTGGACCGCGATGCCGTGCGGGTCGCGGGCTGCCAGCGTGGCGTAGCCCCCGGCGAGCCCGGTGCCCCAGCGTGTCAGCGCGAGCCCCAGCCGGGCGAGGGTCCGCGGGCCGTAGGGACGTACGACGCCCGTGCGCGCGAGGGTCGTGATGCTGCGGACGGCGACGTCGGCCCGGTTGCGGCCGGGCCCGCGGAGCACATGGGTCATGGGATACCTCACGGGGGTGGGCGACACGTGTGGCCGAAAGTGTAACCGCCAGTTACAGAATTCGGGAAACAGTCACCTTCAGAGCCCGTCCGCGCCGGGCCCTGCCCCCTGCACCGCTCAGCGGCGGTGGGTCGAGAGCTTGGTCGCTGCCCAGTCGGGACCTGCGGGGTTGGTCGTCGTCGTCGACAGACCCGCGATCGGCGCCGCCTCGGCGATGTCGGCGCCGTCGACGTAGCCCGGTCGTCCGACCTTGGGCGTGAGCAGCCACACCGTGCCACCCTCGGCCAGGTCCTGCAGCGAGTCCATCAAGGCGTCCGCCAGGTCACCGTCGTCGGCGCGCCACCACAGCACCACACCGTCGACGACCTCCCCGTAGTCACCGTCCACCATCTCGCTGCCGATGCGATCCTCGATCGACTCTCGGAGGGCGTCGTCGACGTCCTCGTCCCATCCGAGCTCCTGGACGACCATGTCCGGCTTGAAGCCGAGACGGTCTCCGTGCCCCGGACGATCCGCGTCCTGCGCGGTGGCGCTCACCCGTGCCTCCTTGTTGCGTGTCTCTCCAGGCCGACTCGTGCCTAGGCGCCACACACTAGCGGCTCAACCGCCTACGGGGGCAGGGAGCGGGCGCGGACGCCCTGGCACGGCCGCGGCGAGAGGGCTACTCGCGGGTACTGGAGTGCGGTGGAAGGATGGAGGTCGGACGGTCAGCGCCCTACCGGACGCGACCGAACGCCGCCGCTGCGCACACCCGTTGCAGCCGCGATCTGTGCGAGAGAAGGAAACGAAGTGGCCCCATCACCAGAGCGGCCCCCCGTCATCCACGAGGGCCTGCCGTCCCAGCTTCCCGACATCGACCCGGACGAGACCACCGAGTGGCTCGACTCGTTCGACGAGATGGTCGATGAACGCGGCCGCGGGCGGGCTCGATACGTGATGCTCCGCCTGCTCGAGCGCGCCCGCGAGAAGCAGGTCGGCGTGCCCGCGCTGACGAGCACCGACTACATCAACACGATCCCGCCCGAGCGCGAGCCGTGGTTCCCCGGTGACGAGGACGTCGAGCGTCGGATCCGCGCGTACATCCGGTGGAACGCCGCGGTCATGGTGTCGCGGGCGAACCGCCCCGGCCTCGGCGTCGGCGGCCACATCGCCACGTACCAGTCGGCGGCGAGCCTGTACGAAGTCGGCTTCAACCACTTCTTCCGCGGGAAGGACCACCCCGGCGGCGGCGACCAGGTCTTCATCCAGGGCCACGCCTCCCCCGGCATCTACGCCCGCGCCTACCTCGAGGGTCGGCTCTCCGCCGAGCAGCTCGACCACTTCCGCCAGGAAGTCAGCCACGGTCCGCACAAGGGTCTGTCGTCGTACCCGCACCCGCGGCTCATGCCGGACTTCTGGGAGTTCCCGACCGTCTCCATGGGGCTGGCCGCGCTCAACTCGATCTACCAGGCGCGCTTCAACCGCTACCTGGCGAACCGCGGGATCAAGGACACCAGCGAGCAGCGCGTGTGGGCCTTCCTCGGCGACGGCGAGATGGGCGAGCCCGAGTCGCTGGGCGCGATCGGCCTGGCCGCGCGCGAGGAGCTGGACAACCTCACCTTCGTCATCAACTGCAACCTGCAGCAGCTCGACGGCCCGGTGCGAGGCAACGGCAAGATCATCCAGGAGCTGGAGTCGACCTTCCGTGGCGCCGGCTGGAACGTGATCAAGGTGATCTGGGGCCGCGAGTGGGACGAGCTTCTCGCCCGCGACGTCGACGGCGTCCTCGTCAACCAGATGAACCGCACGCCCGACGGCCAGTTCCAGACGTACTCGATCGAGGACGGCTCGTACACCCGTGACCACTTCTTCGGGGCCGACCCGCGCCTGCTGAAGATGGTCGAGCACCTGTCGGACGAGCAGATCTCCAAGCTGCCCCGCGGTGGCCACGACTACCGGAAGGTGTACTCGGCGTTCGAGGCCGCGATGAACCACACCGGGCAGCCGACGGTGATCCTCGCCCAGACGATCAAGGGCTGGACGATCGACGCGCTGGAGGGCCGCAACGCGACCCACCAGATGAAGAAGCTCACCAAGGCCGACCTCAAGCGGTTCCGCGACCGGCTCTACCTCCCGATCTCCGACGCCGAGATCGACGAGTCCGAGATCGCGCCCTTCTACCACCCGGGCGAGGACTCCGACGAGATCCAGTACATGCGTGAGCGCCGCCGCCAGCTCGGCGGCTCGCTGCCCAAGCGCGTGGTGCGTGCGACGCCGCTGGAGCTGCCCGGGGACGACACGTACGCCGAGCTGCGCGGCGGCTCGGGCAACCAGCCGATCGCGACGACGATGGCGTTCGTCCGCCTCCTGCGCAACCTCATGCGTGACAAGAAGATCGGGTCGCGGATCGTCCCCATCGCGCCGGACGAGTTCCGGACGTTCGGCATGGACTCGATGTTCCCGACCGCGAAGGTCTACAACCCGCACGGCCAGTCGTACGAGTCGGTCGACCGCAAGATCCTCCTCGCCTACAAGGAGTCGACCGCCGGTCAGCTCCTCCACGAGGGAATCTCCGAGGCCGGCGCCGTCGCGTCGATGACCGCCGCGGGCTCGGCGTACGCCACGCACGGCGAGCCGATGATCCCGGTGTACATCTTCTACTCGATGTTCGGCTTCCAGCGCACCGGCGACTCGCTGTGGGCGATGGCCGACCAGCTGTCCAAGGGCTTCCTCGTGGGCGCGACCGCGGGTCGTACGACCCTGACCGGCGAGGGGCTCCAGCACGCCGACGGGCACTCGCCGCTGCTGGCGCGCACGAACCCGGCCGCCGTCCACTACGACCCTGCGTTCGGCTTCGAGATCAGCCACATCGTCCGCGACGGCATGCGGCGGATGTACGGGAGCACCGAGGAGCACCCGCACGGCGAGGACATCTTCTACTACCTCACCGTGTACAACGAGCCGGTCGTCCAGCCGGCCGAGCCCGAGGACCTCGACGTCGAGGCGCTGCTCAAGGGCATGTACCGCTACCGCGAGGCGCCGCAGCGCGAGGGCGACGGGCCACGGGCGCAGATCCTCGCCTCGGGCGTCGCCGTCCCGTGGGCGCTGGAGGCTCAGCAGATCCTCGCCGACGAGTACGACGTCAGGGCGGACGTCTGGTCGGTGACGTCCTGGAACGAGCTCGCGCGCGAGGCCGAGGCTGCGGAGCGCGCCGCGCTCAACGCGCCCGGCGAGGAGCCGCGCCAGCCCTTCGTCACCAAGACGCTGGGCGCGACCCACGGCCCGGTGCTGGCGGTGTCGGACTACATGCGGGCCGTGCCCGACCAGATCGCCCGGTGGGTCCCCCACGCCTGGACGTCGCTGGGCGCGGACGGGTTCGGATTCGCCGACACCCGGGCCGCGGCACGTCGCTTCTTCCAGATCGACAGCGCGTCGATCGTCGTGGGGATCCTGGAGGCGCTGGCCGCCCAGGGCGACGTGAAGCCCGAGACGGCAGCCGAGGCGTACGCCCGGTTCCGGCTCGACGACCCGACGGCCGTCGCCGGGGTGCCCCAGGAGGGCGCTGACGCCTGACCGTCGCACGGAGAGGGGTGAGCGCCCGGCCGCCGGAACGGTAGCCGGGGGCTCACCCCTCGTCTATTAGACTGACGTCATGGATCCCCGTGACGACGCGACGTACGATGCTGCCACGAGTGGGTCCGCAGGCACCCCGACGACCTCCTCGGCCACGGTCGAGCAGGCGCCGCGCACGGTCGCCCACCGCACACCGACGTGGCTGCGCATCCTGCGCTGGCCCTACACGTTCGTCGTGGTGTTCTCGCTCGTCGTCGGCCTCTTCACGATCTGGGCGTCGTACTACCTCGACCTCCCGCTGCGCGACCCCGAGGGCTTCCTCGGCCCCGCGTACGTCCGCCTCCCCGCGCTCGGCATCCTGTTCATCGGCGGCGGCCTCGTGGTGCAGGCGTTCGTCGAGAAGCGCACCTTCCGCGGCCTGTGGTCGCGTGTCGTCACGATCGTCCGCAACGAGTGGGGATGGTCGCGCCTCCTCCACGCGGCGCTCGGCCTCATCGCCTTCTACGTCTCGTACGTGAGCTACCGCAACCTCAAGAGCTTCCTGCCGATCGTGCGCGACGAGGTGCTCTACGACGCCGACCTGATGCAGCTCGACCGCTGGTTGTTCTTCGGGCACTACCCGGCGCTCGTCCTGCACTCCGTGCTCGGGACCGGCTTCATCGCGCTGATCCTGTCCACGATCTACGTCTCGTACCTCATGCTGACCCCGGTGTCGCTGGCGGCGGTGCTCGTCCTCAACAAGGACCTCTCGCTGGGCGCCTGGTACGCGACAGCGCTGAGCCTCAACTGGATCCTCGGCGTCGCGAGCTACTACATGATCCCGACGCTGGGGCCCATCTTCGCCAACCAGTCGCTGTTCTCCGACCTGCCGGGTGACTCCGGGGTGGCCGCGCTGCAGCAGTCGTTGGCGCACGCCCGCTACGACGTCCTGAGCGACCCGTGGGCGACCGAGAAGATCCACGGCATCGCCGGCTTCGCCTCCCTGCACGTGTCCGTCGTCCTCACGGCGTGCCTGTTCTTCCAGATCGTGGGCCTCAACAAGTGGCTCGTGCGGGCCCTGTGGGTGTACTTCACCGGCACGGTCCTCGCCACGGTCTACTTCGGCTGGCACTACGTCCTCGACGACATCGGCGGCGTGGTCATCGCGGTGCTCTCGATCGCGATCGGCGCCGCGGTGACCGGCAACTGGGGCTACCGCAAGAAGCGCAAGGCCGCCCTCGCGGCGCGGGCCGCCGAGGCCGAGGCGGCCTGAGCCCTCAGCCGGCGTCGGCGGTGATGTCGATGACGGCCGCAGCCGCTTCCACCGAGTCGGTCGCGCCCTCCACCCGGGCGCCGCTGCGCAGGATGGCGCGCCAGCGACGGGGGCGGTAGGTCGCGGCCGGACGCTTCTCCACGAAGTCCGTGAGCAGGTCGGCGAAGCGCTCCGGCTCGTCCTTGTGCGGGAAGTGGCCGCTCTCGGGGAAGAGGTGGACCGAGGTGCGGGCGGCGCGGCGCTGGGCGACGAACGCGTGCCGGACGGGGATCACGGCGTCGCGCTCGCCCCAGACGACGCACATCGGGATCAGCTCGGCCAGGTAGGCGCGGTCGGTCATCGTGATCCGCTGTCCCCGCCAGTCGACCACGTGACTCGTCACCGCCCGTACGGCCGCCCGGCCGCCGGGGTCGCACAGCGCGGTGTAGACGTCGACGACCTCGTCGAGGTCGCGCGTGAGCGGCAGCCGCGAGCGCGACAGGGCGTGCAGCCCCGCGCGTATCGGTCCACGAAGCGGCGGAAGGGCGAGGGCGCCGAGGCCGATCCCGGCGCCGGGGAGGGTCAGCAGGCGGATCAGCGGCGAGACCTCCGGCCCCAGGCCGCCGGGCGCGACCAGGCAGATCCGCTCCGTACGCTCTGGGTACTGGTAGGCGAACTGCATCGCGACGCCGCCCCCGAAGCTGTGACCGACGATGGTGACGCGCTCGACCTCGAGGTACGTGAGGAGGTCGCGCATCCCGTTGGCGTAGCCGCCGAGCGAGTAGTCGCCGCGCGGCTTGTCCGACTCCCCGTGGCCGAGCAGGTCCGGGGCGATCACGCGGAAGCGCTCGGTGAGCCGCTCCATGGCGGGCAGCCACGTCCTCGAGTCGCAGCCGAGGCCGTGCAGGAGGAGCAGCGTCGGGCCCCGCCCGGCCATCCGGTACGCACGCCGGTGGCCGTGGAGGGTCACGAACTGTGTCCGAAACCGGTCGGACTCACGGTGCTCGCCCATGCCGCGCGTCTCCTCGGTCGAAGAAATTCGGCTCAGGATATCGGCCCCAGGCCCATGCTGCACCTACCCTGTTGCCTGTGAGCGAGGCGACGCACGAGCGATACGCGCAGGTGCTGGACAAGGCCTCCGGTGACCTGACGACCGCGGCCATCGCCACCATGGAACGCGATCTCGACTGGTTCCACGACCTCGACGCCGAGCACCGGTCGTGGATCTCCCTCATCGCGCACGCCGGGATCGCCCAGTGTGCGGAGTGGATGCGGACGGGCTCGGCGCCGGTGGACGTGACGGGCACGGTGTTCGGGGCGGCGCCTCGCGGGCTCACGCGCCACGTGACCCTGCACCAGACCGTGGCCATGGTGCGGACGACGATCGAGGTCATCGAGCAGCACGCGGCCCGGCTCTTCGGTCCCGAGGACGTGGAGGACGTACGCCGCGAGCTCGCCTCGTACGCCCGCGAGGTGGCGTTCGCGACGGCCGACGTCTACGCCCGGGCGGCGGAGTCGCGGGGGCAGTGGGACGCCCGGATGGAGGCGCTGGTCGTCGACGCGGTCGTACGCGGCGAGCCGGAGGAGGTCATCCGGTCGCGTGCCGCGGCTCTGGGCTGGGAGGCCGACGGCGACGTCGTGGTGCTCGTGGGGGCGGCGCCCGTGGGCCCCACCGCGGGTGACGGGAGCGTCGTCGACGACGTACGCCGGCGGGCGCGGGCGGCCGAGCTGTCCACGCTGACGTCGGTCCAGCTCGAGCGCCTCGTCGTGCTGCTCGGCGGCGTCCACGACCTCCACGAGGCCGGCGAGGCGGTCGTCGACGCCTTCGGGCCCGGCGCCGTCGTGATCGGGCCCGGCGTCGACCACATCGCCCACGCCCACCGGTCCGCCCGCGCCGCGCTGGCGGGTCTTCGTGCCGCGGTGGGGTGGGCGGCAGCACCGCGACCTGTTCTCGCCGACGACCTGCTGGTCGAGCGGTCGCTCGCCGGCGACGGGCACGCACGGCGGGCACTGGTCGAGGGCGTGCACACCCGACTGAGCGAGTCCGACCCGACGCTCCACGCGACCCTCACGACGTTCCTGGAGACGGGGGCTTCGGTGGAAGCCGCTGCCCGACGACTGTTCGTCCACCCGAACACGGTGCGCTACCGGTTGCGGAAGGTCCGCGAGGTCACCGGACTCGAGCCGCTCGACCCCCGAGGGGCGTACACGCTGCGTGTGGGACTGACGCTGGGCGGCCTTCTCTCCTCCTCCAGTGACCAGCGTCGGACCCCGTTGTAGGAACCCCACAACCGCTCGCCCGGTTTTTTTGCCAAGTCCCCTTCGTGATCCGGTGAGGTTCCCAGGCAGGCTAGGTGACGTGCTCGCGATTCGTCGTCGACACCACGGTTGAGGACTACTCCCCCCGCCACCAGGCCGGGGTTCCGACCTACGCGGTTCGGAGCGGACTCAATCCGCGGTCGTCGAAGACGGAGCGCGGTGGTCGCACAGCGGCCTCAACGGGGGTCGTCATCGCTCCGGCGATGACGGACCGCGCAGCGGGCACGGCCTCGCAGGGGCGTTCGGGGGTCGCCCTTGCGACGTCGCCGGGGGGCGGGCCGTGTTAACCACCCGCCCCGCCCGCCCACCCCCCCCCCTGGCCGGCGCCGGGGGGGGGGGGGGCGCCCCCGGGCCGCGCCCCGGGGCCGTTTACCCCCCCCCCCCCCCGGCGACGCAGCCCCAGCCGTCTCGTGGCCGTCCGAGGACTTACCCCCATGCACCCACCATCGTCGTCCGTCGTCGACGAGCTCACCGCGATCGTCGACCAGCTCGCACCCGACCGTGAGCCCGGCGTCCTCAGCCTTTCGTCGTCGCTCGTCGACGATCTCGGGATGGATGCGGTCACGCTCAACGAGCTCGCCCTCGGGATCGAGGAGCGCTTCCAGGTCCGCGTCCCGGTGGCGACGTTGTCGGGTGCGGTGGGGGATGTGGTGGCGCACGTCGAGCGAGAGCTCGCGTCAGGCTGAGAGCGAGAGCTCGCGTCAGGCTGAGCGCGAGAGCTCGCGTCAGGCTGAGCGCGAGAGCTCGCGTCAGGCTGAGAGCGAGAGCTCGCGTCAGGCTGAGAGCGCCCCTCCCGGTGTCCGGCGCTTCGGTGCTTTGTCATGATGGAGGCCGAGCACCGGAGGAGGGCCCCTCTTGATCGACCTGAGCAACGAGACCGCAGACGGAGCGCGCAACCGTCTTGTCCTCAAGATCGTGCTCGGCCTGGTGGGAGTCGGAGTCGCTGTGGGTCTGATCTTCGGGTTCGCGGGCGCCTCGGCGATCCGCGCACTCGGGTTCAAGTCTGAGCCGGTGCCGGAGGCACCCGCTGCGAGCGAGCCCACCAAGGAGCCGGACGAGCCGGAGGAGACGTCACCCGCGCCGACGACGCCCCCGACGACCACTCCCCCTTCGACGCCCAAGGCGCCCGTGTTCACGGCGTCGAGCGAGTCCGTGAGCCCGGGTGAGCGGATCGAGTTCACCGGCCGCGCGCCGGAGCTGGGTGCCGGCGCCACGCTGCAGGTTCAGCGTCGCGAGGGTGAGGACGGCGAGTGGGGCGACTTCCCCGTGACGGCGACGACCCGCAAGGGCGGGAAGTTCTCCACGTGGATCGTCACCAGCCGAACAGGCTCGTGGGAGTTCCGGGTGGTGGGCGACGGCTTCGAGTCGCCGAGCGCCCGCGTCGAGATCGGTTGATCGGAGCGCTGGTCAGCCGACCTGGTGGAGCCACCGGACGGGTGCGCCGTCACCGGCGTGACGGAAGGCTTCGAGCTCGTCGTCCCAGGGGCGTCCGAGCAGCGTCTGGAGCTCGTCGTCGAGATCGGTGCCGTGAGCGGCTGCGCGGGCCATCGCTGCCCGGAGCCGGTCCTCGTGCACCATCACGTCGCCGTGGGTGCCGATGACGGCGTGGAAGACCCCCAGCGAGGGCGTCGAGGAGTAGCGGGCGCCCTCGGTGTGAGCAGTCGGCTCCTCGGTCGACTCGAAGCGCAGGCGCTCCCACCCGCGCAGGGCGGACGTCAGAGCCGCGGCGGTGCCGGCGGGCCCCTGCCAGGAGAGCTCGCAGCGGTACGTCCCCGGCTCGGCGGGCTGCGGGGTCCACTGCAGAGCTGCGGGCGCGCCAAGGACGCCAGCGACCGCCCACTCCACGTGCGGGCACAGCGCCGACGGTGCTGAGTGGACGTACAGGACGCCCAGGGTGGCGTTGCTCATCAGTGCCTCCTGGTTCGAGATCCGCCTTCCCCAACGTCCTCGGACCGAAGCACTTCACCCTATTGTGCCGTATCCGCAGGGTCGGCACCACGTCCACCTTCGGACCCGGCGTCGTGAGAGCGACGTGGAAGGATGGACGCGACCGACGAGACACCCTGTCGTACGACTCGGAGGGCGACGACGGGTGGCCCGCTCAACGACGAGAGGAACGCGGATGAAGGTCGCCATCGCGGGAGGACACGGCAAGATCGCGCTGCTGCTGGCGCGCCGGCTCGCCGACGCCGGTCACGAGGCAGTCGGACTGATCAGGAACCCCGATCACGCCGACGACGTCGTCGCCGCCGGAGCCACGCCCGTCGTCATCGACCTCGAGGCCGCGAGCGCGACACAGGTCGCCGAGGCGATCGGTGACGCCGACGCCGCGGTCTTCGCGGCAGGCGCCGGGCCCGGCTCGGGGATCGACCGCAAGTGGACGGTCGACCGCGACGGAGCGGTTCTGCTGGCCGCGGCCGCGCAGCTGGTCGGCGCGTACCGGTTCGTCGTGGTCTCGTCGATGGGCGCGGGCCAGGGCGACCCCGAGTCGGATGACGTGTTCCAGGTCTACCTCGCCGCCAAGGGCGAAGCCGACGACGCGGTGCGCGCGAGCGCGCTCGACTGGACGATCGTGCGCCCGGGTGGGCTCACCGACGATCCGGGGACGGGCAAGGTCACGCTGGGTGAGTCCGTCGGCCGCGGGTCGATCCCGCGAGCCGACGTCGCCGAGGTCATCGCGGTCGCGCTCGAGACGCCCAGCACCGTACGTACGACGTTCGAGGTGATCGGCGGGGACGTGCCGATCAGCGAGGCGCTCTCGACGCTGACGCCGGGGCCGCTCGCGGGCTGAGCCGGGCGCTCGGTCAGGTCCGGATGGTGGCGAGCGCCGAGACCACGTACTCCCGCGCTCGCGCCTTGCCGGTGAACGCGGCCTTGACGCCACCCTCGTCGTCGCCCGAGCTGACGACGGTGACCTCGTGGCTCACCGACAGGATCTCGGTGGCCGACTCCTGGGCCGCCAGCTCCTGGATCCGCTGGGCGACCTCGGCCATGCCCGTCGCGATGCTCGCGGCCGGTGCGGAGACGGCGTAGAGCAGCGAGGTCCCGGGAAGGTCGTACGGCTCGTGCGGCGTCGTCATCGTTGCCCTCGCTGTCGATCGGGTCCCTGTGCCCCTCGTGGGGCGGGTGGGGCTCGAACCCACGACCTGACGGATTATGAGTCCGCTGCTCTGACCAGCTGAGCTACCGCCCCTCGCGGTGCACAGCCTAGTGGCGCCGGCACGGGCGTAGGCAGCCCGCCTGCATCCGTCCTACGATCGCAGGATGACCGACGCGCAGACCGGCAGTCCCGACGTCCTCAAGCCGCTCGACGAGGACTGGGAGACCGCCCTCGCCGTCGTGGCCCACCCCGACGACATGGAGTTCGGAGCCGCCGCAGCCGTCGCCCGCTGGACCTCGCAGGGCAAGCGTGTCGTCTACTGCATGGTGACCAGCGGCGAGGCCGGCATCGACGGGATGGAGCCCGAGGTCACGCGCAAGGTCCGGACGGCGGAGCAGATCGAGTCGGCACGCATCGTCGGGGTGGACACGGTCGAGTTCCTCGGGTTCCCCGACGGCATCGTCGAGTACGGGGTCCCGCTGCGGCGGGTGATCGCCCGGATGGTCCGTGTGCACCAGCCGGAGATCGTGATCACCGGCAACTTCCACCCCACCTTCCCGAACGGGTTCCTCAACCAGGCCGACCACATCGCCGTCGGACGGGCGACCGTCGACGCCGTCAGGGACGCAGGCAACCGGTGGGTCTTCCACGAGGCCGGTGTCGAGCCCTGGGGCGGCGTGCGCGCGGTGTGGGTGGCCGGCTCCCCCGAGGCCAAGCACGGCGTCGACATCTCCGACACGTTCGAGGCCGGAGTCGCGTCCCTGCGGGCCCACCAGGCCTACCTCGACGGTCTCGGGTGGGCAGACTTCGACCCCGCCGCGTTCCTCGGGTCGATGTCGGAGCCGACGGGCGCACGCATGGGGGTCGCGCACGCGACCGCGTTCGAGGTCCTGTCCTTGACCTTCCCCGAGGAGTGACACGCCGGTGTCGGCGGCACCCGAGAACGAAGAACGGCCCGGCCTGCAGATCTCTCCGCGGACCGGACCGTTCGTGTTGCTCCCCCGACTGGACTCGAACCAGTAACCTGCCGGTTAACAGCCGGCTGCTCTGCCAATTGAGCTACAGGGGAATGCCCTCGAGCGACCGCTAGCCTAGCAAGCGCCGCTGAGGGACCCCAAACCGGGGTCCCACGACGATCAGCCGGTCTCGTCGGCACCCGCGGCGCCCGGGTCGGCGCGCACTCCCAGGTCGTCCTGGACCGAGGCGAGCGCCCGCGCGGTCGCGTCCCTGACCTGCGGGTCGTCGGACGAGAGCCCCTTGTCGAGCAGGTACGAGTAGGTGATCGGGCCCTGTCGGGTAGGCGATCGCCGTGCGACGACCGTCGCCGTCTCGCGCCCGTCACCGACCCTCTCGCTGGCGCGTGCGACGATGCTGGCGTCCACCCGCTCACGGGCCAGCTCGACGAGGCGGCCTGCACCGTCGAAGGCGACGACCTCACGGTGCAGGGCGTCCGCCGCGCCCCAGTGCACGGTCACGGTCGAGGCCTCGGCGTCCCACGACAGCGACTCGACCTGCTCCCACGGGACACGGAGGTCGTCGGAGTCTGCGGCGAGGTGGAGCGCCGCGTCGGTGCCGACGTGCCAACGCCCGGAGACGTCCTGCTGCGCCGCGAGCACCCGCTCGGAGTGCGCGGACTCGATGGCCCGCCGGATCGTCCTCGGGATCTTGCGTACGGTCACCATGCCGCCATCCTCCCCGATCACGGGGCGACCGTGGCCACCGCCGGGTGGTCCTTGAGGATCTGCAGGGCTCGGCGCTCGCGTGCGCGGACGGCATCGGGCGCGCACGCGAGCTCGCGCGCGACCGTACGCACCGAGCGCGCTCCCCCGCCGTCGATCCCGAAGCGTCGCTCCACCACCTCGCGCTCGAGCCGGGGCAGCACGGCCAGAGCCTCGCGTACGGCCCAGCCGATCCGCGGATCGACCTCCGGGTCCCGCGCGGCCACAGCGTCGCTCTCGAGCGCGTCGAGCGAGACCGGCACGGCGTCGGCCGCGAGCAGCCGCTCGACCGTGACCTCGGGGAGCGCGAGGCGTCGCGCAACGTCCTTCGGCGAGGGCGCCCGACCCGAGCGACGGCGCAGCTCCTCGGCGGCGTCACGGCACGCGAGCGCCTGCATCTCCGCCTTCGGCGGGAGCCGTACCGCGCGTCGCGTGCCCGCCGCGTCGGCCAGGTGCCGCTTCACCCAGGCCGTGGCGTACGTCGAGAACCGGAAGCCCAGCTCGGGATCGAACCCGTCGACGGCCCGCATCAGCCCGATCACGCCTTCCTGGACCAGGTCGGCCACGGGGACTCCGCACCCGTCCAGGCGACGCGCGAACGACACGACGAGGCGCATGTTGGCGAGCATGAGGTGACGGCGCGCCCGCGCGCCCTGGGCGACCAGCCGTGCCAGGTCCGCGCGCTCGCGCGCCACCACCTCGTCCGCGCGGAGCCGCTCCACGGCCGCGCGAGCCTTGACGCACTGCTCGGCGAGCGCCACCTCCTCCTCCGCGCTCAGCAACGGCACAGACGTCAGGACCCGCGCGTACGCGCGGGCCGAGGACGCCGAGGAAGGGAACGTGGGGCTCTCGTCGAGTGAGGTCATGGGCCCCAGTCTGGAAAGGGCGCCGGCTCCTCCGGGGCCCTGTCGTGAGCGACCTGTGGACGTGGTGAGGCAGAGGAGAACGAGGACGGGCCACCGCGGCCCGCGACCGAGATCTCAGATCAGCGAGCCGCCGATGGCCTTCTCGCGCAGCTGCCGCCGCTGCTGCTCGAGCGCCACGAGGTCGCCGAACATCCGGTTGTACTCGGTGGTGGACTCGAGCGGGTTCGTCCGCTGGAGCTTCGACTTCACCGCCGCGATGTGGCGCAGCACCGTGAGCTCCTGGACGCGTGCGACGAGGGCGTCGACCAGGGCGCCTCCGGGGGCCCCGGTGGCGCGGAGGGGGTCCAGCGCCAGGTGCGCGAGGACCCGCTGCACGTCCGGGTCGTCGACGTGGCCGCGTACGCGGGCCGCCCAGCCCTCGTCCGGCTTCGCCGGCAGGCCTTCGGCGGCCGCGGCGACCCACACGGCCACGGCGTGCGGATGGGTGAAGTCGTCGGAGTCGAGCTCCTCGGCGTACGGGGCCAGGAGGTGCGGGTGCTGGACGAGGACCTTGAGGAGCTCGCGCTCGTCGGCGAAGCGCGGCTCGCCGAAGCTCGGCGCCGGGGGGCGGGCGGGACGACCGGCCGGTGCGCCGTCCTCGGCCGCCGGCTCCGGCGCGGAAGGAGAACGTGCGGGGCCGCGCCCGTTCGTGCGCGCCGCGGGCCGTCGACCGACGTGCGCGAGCTCACGGCGCACCTCGTCGATCTCGACGCCCACGGTGGTCGCGATCTCACGCACGAACTGCTCGACCTTGCCGCGGTCGCGCACCGACGAGACGAGCGCGACCGCTGCCCTCAGCGCGTCGACGCGCTGGTCGGCGTGGTCGAGGTCGTAGCGGTCGACGACGTTGCGCAGCACGAACCGGTAGAGCGGGATCCGGGACGCGACGAGCTCGCGGACAGCCGCGTCGCCCTGCTGGAGACGCAGGTCGCAGGGGTCGAGCCCGTCTGCCTGCACCGCGACGTACGTCTGGGCGACGAACTGCTCGTCGCCCTCGAACGCACGCATCGCGGCCTTCTGTCCGGCCTCGTCGCCGTCGAAGGTGAAGATGACCTCGCCGCGCATCGCCTCGTGGTCGAGGAGCAGGCGGCGCAGGATCCGGCCGTGCTCGTCGCCGAAGGCCGTGCCGCACGTCGCGACCGCGGTGCCGACGCCTGCCTCGTGGCACGCCATCACGTCGGTGTAGCCCTCGACGATGACCGCCTGGCTCGACTGGGAGATGGCCTTGCGGGCCAGGTCGACGCCGTAGAGGACCTGGCTCTTCTTGTAGAGCGGAGTCTCGGGGGTGTTGAGGTACTTCGCCTCGATGCGGTCGTCGTCGAACAGGCGTCGGGCTCCGAAGCCCACCACGTCGCCGGACGCGTCGCGGATCGGCCAGATCAACCGCCCGCGGAACCGGTCGTACGCGCCGCGGCTGTTCTGCGCGACCAGGCCGGCGGTGACGAGGTCCTCCTCGTCGAATCCGCGGCCCAACAGGTGCCTCAAGAGCGCCTCGCCGTCGCGCGGCGCGAAGCCGACACCGAAGCGCTCCGCCGACTCGCGGCTGAACCCGCGCTCGGCGAGGAACTGCCGCCCGGTGAGCGATCCCTTGCCGCCCGCGAGCTGCTCGGCGAAGAACTCCGCCGCCGCCGCGTTGGCCTTGACCAGGCGTCCACGCTGCGCGAAGTCGCGCTGCGGCCCCGCAGGGCCGTCGACGTACGTCAGCGTGATGCCGTACTTCGCCGCGAGGCGCTCGACGGCCTCGGTGAAGCCGATCTGGTCGATCTTCTGGAGGAAGGTGAAGACGTCGCCGCCCTCGCCGCAGCCGAAGCAGTAGTACATCCCGCGCGCCGGCGTGACGTTGAACGACGGCGACTTCTCGTCGTGGAACGGGCAGAGACCCTTGCGGGAGCCGCCGCCGGCGTTGCGCAGCGTGACGTACTGCTCGACGACCTCGTCGATCCGCGCGCGCTCGCGCACTGCTGCGATGTCGTCCTCGCGGATCCGGCCTGCCACGGGGGTGAGTCTACGGGGCCGCGCGAAGGGCGCTCTCCCCGTCCACCAGCACCGTCAGAGGAGCCGGTGCCCCCAGGCCCGCGCGGAGTCGTCGGTGAGCGAGGCGACCTGGTCCACGACCACCCGGAGACGGGCGGCGTCTGAGCCCGCCTCGGCGAAGTCGGCGGCGAACGGCGCCTCGAGCACCTCCGACCCCTTGCCCGCGACGACCTCGACGAGGCCGCGCACCAGCTCGCGCTGGTCGGCGAGAAGAGTGGCCCGTCCGTCGGCGCGCATCACGTAGTGGGCGGCGACCGCCTTCAGGACCGCGATCTCCGTCCGGGTGTCGTCGGGGACCACGAGGTCGGCGGCGTAGCGGGCGAACGGGCGTGCGCCGAACGCCTCCCGCGTGGCGTCGCGCGCGGCGGCGACGAAGCGGCCCACCAGCGCGCTCGTGAGCCCCTTGAGCGCCCCCAGCGAGCGTCGACTGCCGTCGTACGGCCCCTGGGGCCACCACGGCATCGCGGTGAGTCGCCCGTACGCCGCGTCGAGGGCGTCGTCGGACGCGTCGGCGGCGTACCACTCGCGCACGGTCGCCCAGATCACGGCACGGTCCTCGGGGATGCGGTCGAGCGCGATCCCGCCGGAGACGACCCCGTCCTCGACGTCGTGCACGCAGTACGCGATGTCGTCGGCGAGGTCCATCACCTGCGCCTCGACGCACTGCCGGCGCGGCGGCGCGCCCTCGCGCACCCACGTGAACACGGGCAGGTCGTCGTCGTACACGCCGAACTTGCGGACCACCCGCGGCGAGCCGTCACCGTGCGCGCCCGCAGGGACGGGCGCCTCGTCGCGCGTCCACGGGTACTTCGTGCACGCGTCGAGCGTGGCGCGCGTGAGGTTGAGGCCGACGCTGCGTCCCTCGCGGTCGAAGGTCTTGGCCTCCAGGCGGGTGAGGAGGCGCAGCGTCTGCGCGTTGCCCTCGAAACCTCCGCACGACGCGGCCGCCTCGTCGAGGGCGATCTCCCCGTTGTGCCCGAACGGAGGGTGCCCGAGGTCGTGGGCCAGCGCCGCCGAGTCGACCACGTCGGGGTCGCACCCCAGCGAACGGCCGAGCTCGCGCGCGACCTGCGCGACCTCGAGCGAGTGCGTGAGCCGGTTGCGGACGAAGTCGTCGGTGCCTGGACCGACGACCTGCGTCTTGGCCGCGAGCCGACGCAGCGCCGCCGAGTGGACGATCCGGGCGCGGTCACGCTCGAACGCCGTGCGCTCGGCACGCTTGGGCGGCTCGACGACGACGCGCTCACGCGCCGCGGCGTCGTACGGCTGGTCTGCGGGGTCGGGTCGGCTCACGACGGCGAGCCTAGTCTCCGCCTCTCACATGTTGCGGCCGCTGCACCGAGGTCCTAGTCTGCGAAACGCCGTTCCAAACGTCTTCTCGGGAACGTCGGTCCGGTGACGTGAACCATCCACCCACGCACCAGGAGAAGCCTCTTGCACCTCTCGCCACGCCGTCGCGCCACGCGTCTGCTCGCCGCCCTGACCGCCTCCGCCGGAGCTGTCGCCGCACTCCTCGTCGGGGCAGCGCCCCCGGCGTCCGCCGCCGCGTGCTCGGGCTACTCGTCCAGCTCCACGACCTGCGTCAGCGCGCCGATCACGATCAACGGCACCTCGTACGACGCCGACTGGTACCTGCCGAACGGCACCGCCAGCGCCCTCATGCTGGTCGAGCACGGCTTCAGCCGCAGCTGCAAGCACCTGCGCGGCACCAGCAAGGCCATCGCCGAGAAGGGCCTCATGGTCGTCTGCCTCGACGAGGACATGACCGCCGGCAACCCCGCGCTCGCCACGACCTTCGGCAACGCCCTCGCCGACCGTACGGTCGTGCCGCCGAACGGCAAGCCGCTTCCGGTCAAGTACCTCGTGGGTGGCCACTCCGCCGGCGGGCACTTCGCCGCCCTCGTCGGACAGCAGCTGGCCACCCGCGGCTACCCGAACCTCAAGGGCGCCATCATGTTCGACCCGGTCGCGGCCGACGGCTTCTCCGCCGCGGTCTCGACGATCTCGGCCAACGGGACCCGCCCGGTGCTGAGCATCGCCGCGCGGCCGAGCGTCATCAACCTCTTCAACAACTCCTTCGGCGCCCTCACCGGCCTCGCCAACGAGTTCGTCGGCATCCAGCTCGTCTGGACGCGCATCACGCTCGGCGTGCCGACCGGCGGGAGCTGCCACATCGACAGCGAGGGCGACGACACCGACGCGATCGGTGTCGCGGGCGCCCTGTGCAGCCCCAACGCGACGCAGACGGCCCGTCTGCGCGACTTCGCCTCCACGTGGGCGAAGGACCTCGCCACCGGCACCCACACCGCGTCGCACTACTGCGCGGACGCGGACGTGATCTCCACCTGCGGCTCGACCGTCAAGGACCTCGTCGACCGCTCGCTGCCGCTGGCCGCGCCGATCCGCTGACGTGACACCGGCCCGCTGCCGGCCTCACCACCGCCCGTTGCGGGGTCGAGGCTGGCAGCGGGGACACGTGAAGGACGAACGGTTCATGAAGGAGTCGCGCCGGATCGGCGTCCCGCACCGCGAGCACGGCTCGCCCTCCTGCCCGTACACCTCCAGCGAGCGCGAGAAGTAGCCGGACTCACCGTTCACCGCGACGTAGAGCGCGTCGAAGGACGTCCCACCCTGGGCGAGCGCCGCGGCCATCACCTCGCGGACGCCGTCGAGCAGACGGCTGACCTCGGGCCGCCGCATCGTGTCGGTCGCCCGCGCGTAGTGCAGCCGCGCCCGCCACAGCGCCTCGTCGGCATAGATGTTGCCGACACCCGAGATGAGCGTCTGGTCGAGCAGCGCACGCTTGATACCCGTACGACGGCGGCGCAGGCGCTCGATGAAGCCGAGGTCGTCGAAGGCGGGGTCGAGCGGGTCGCGGGCGATGTGCGCGATCTCCGGCGGCAGCGTCGCACCTCCGTCACTGATCGACAGCCCGCCGAACATCCGCTGGTCGACGAAGCGTAGCTGCATGCCGTCGTCGAGGGAGAAGACGACACGGAGGTGCCGTTCGGTGGCGGCGCTGGGGGGCTGGACCAGGAACTGGCCGCTCATCCCCAGGTGCGCGAGGACGGCGTCGCCGGAGTCCAGCGGCAGCCAGAGGTACTTGCCCCGACGTGATGCTCCCGTGAAGCGCTCACCGGTCAGGCGCAGCGCGAAGTCCTCGGGCCCTGGGAGGTGACGCCTGACGGGCCGCGGGTGGAGCACCTCGACGCGGTCGATCCGACGTCCGGAGACGTGGTCGGCGAGACCACGGCGGACGACCTCGACCTCGGGAAGCTCGGGCACGGAAGGCGCGGCGCCGAGTCAGGAACCAGAACGGCGCGCCGACTCGGCAGCCTCGACGACCTCGGCCGCGGGGGCCACCGACCCGGCCTCGTGGTCGACGACGTCGACGGTGGCCTTGATCGCGCGCCACGCCGTCTCGGCGACCTGCTGCTCGGCCTCCTTCTTGGAGTGGCCGACACCCTCGCCGTAGACCTGACCACCAACCCGCACGTGCGCGGTGAAGGTCTTGTCGTGGTCGGGGCCCTCCTCGGACAGACGGTACTCGGGGACGCCGAGACCGTGGTCGGAGGAGAGCTCCTGGAGGCTCGTCTTCCAGTCGAGGCCGGCGCCGAGCTCAGCGGCGCGCGCCATCACCGGATCGAAGAGGCGGTGGACGACGACGCCCGCGCCCTCGAACCCCTCCTGAAGATAGATCGCGCCGATCAGCGCTTCGACCGTGTCGGAGAGGATCGACGACTTGTCGCGGCCGCCGGTCGCCTCCTCGCCGCGTCCGAGCCTCAGGTAGGCACCCAGACCGAGGGTCCGCGCCACGTCCGCAAGAGCGCGCGCGTTCACGACCGCAGCGCGCAACTTCGCGAGGCGGCCTTCAGGGAGGTCGGGGTGCGCCTTGTAGAGCGTGTCGGTGACGACCAGCCCCAGCACGGCGTCACCGAGGAACTCGAGGCGCTCGTTGTTGGGGATGCCGCCGTTCTCGTACGCGTACGAGCGGTGGGTCAGGGCCTGGGTCAGCAGGCCCGGCTCGAGGCCGGGCACGCCGAGCTGCGTGAGCAGCTCGGCGTTCGAGACCGCATCAGCGCCGTCAACGACGTCGGGCACGGGCTGCCTGCTCAGAGAACCTGACGCAGCTCGCCGCGGGGGCCGTACTGGCCGCACTCGGGGCAGGCGCGGTGCGGCAGGTGCTTGGCGCGGCACGCGGGGTTGGCGCAGATCACGAGCTGCGGCGCGGCAGCCTTCCACTGCGAACGGCGGTGGCGGGTGTTGCTGCGCGACATCTTGCGCTTCGGGACTGCCACTTCTACTTCTCCTCGTCTGGACCGGACACGGGCCCGGTCGCCTCCGAACCGCCCGCGGGGCGGTCGTTGCCTTCGATCAGCTGGCTGAGCGCCGACCAGCGGGGGTCGACGGCTTCGCCGTGTGTGTGTTCTGGGTCGTCCGCGAGCCGCACCCCACACTCGGGGCACAGTCCCGGGCAGTCCGGAACACACAACGGGTTGTGCGGAAGCGCAAGCACCACCGCGTCCCGCAGGACAGGCTCAAGATCGAGCAGGTCTCCCTCGAGCCGGGAGATGTCGTCATCCTCGTCGCCTTCGTAGACGTACAGCTCCTGAAGGTCGACGGTCATCTCACCGTCGATCTCCCGAAGGCAGCGTACGCACTCACCTGACGTGTGCACCGAGGCGGTCCCCGTGACGAGGATTCCTTCCATGACCGACTCGAGCCGGAGTTCGAGATCGATGTCACTTCCCTCGGGCACACCGAGCATATCGACACCCATCCTCGCCGGCGCCTTCTCGGAGAGCGTCAGCTCACGCTGCGTTCCGGGTCGGCGCGCGATCTCGTGGGTGTCGAGAACGAACGGCGCCCGGGAGTCGAGCGTGGTCACACGTACTCCTTAGAGGCATGGCGAGGTGCGGCCCAGTTGCAGGCCACGGACCAGGATAGCGAACGTCCCCACGTCGACGCGAACCGCGCCGTCCGCCTAGCCGGCGAGCTTCTCCTTCAGCGCCGCGAGGACGACGGGGGGAACGTGCTCGGAGACGTCCCCACCGTGGCGCGCGACCTCCTTGACGAGGCTCGAGGCGAGGTAGGAGTACGCCGGGCTCGTCGGCATGAAGAGCGTGTCGACGCGCGCCAGCGTGGAGTTCATCTGGGCCATCTGCAGCTCGTAGTCGAAGTCCGAGACCGCCCGCAGTCCTTTCACGACCGCGGAGATGTCGTGCTCCGTGCAGAAGTCGACGAGCAGGCCCGAGAACGTCATCACGCGCACGTTCGGGAGGTCGGCGAGGACCTCCTCGAGCAGCCCCACACGCTCGTCGGTGTTGAACATCACACGCTTGGAGTCGTTGACCCCCACGGCGACGACGACCTCGTCGAAGAGCCGCGACGTGCGGGCGATGATGTCGACGTGCCCGAGGGTCACAGGGTCGAACGAACCCGGACAGGCAGCCCTAGTCATGCGGCCGACCGTACCAAAGCGTCGTCTCGCCGTAGCGGCGGTCGACGAGCGGCTCGACGGCCTCCGGCCACGCGAACGCGCCGTCACGGGAGGAGCGCTCCACGACGACGACGCCGTCGCTCGTCCACCACCCCGACGACGTCACCACCTCGAGCACGGCGCTGACCTCGTCGTTCGGCACGTCGTACGGAGGGTCGAGGACGAGGAGGTCGTACGGCGCCGGCGGCGGCGTACGGACGAACGAGCGCACCTTCTCCGCCACGACCGCGACCGAGTCCGAGACCCCCAGCTCGCGCACGTTGCGGCGGATCACCTGTGCCGTACGCCGGTCGGCCTCGACGAGCGTCGCGTGGACCGCCCCACGCGAGACCGCCTCGAGACCCAGAGCGCCCGACCCGGCGTACAGGTCGAGCACGCGCACGTCGTCGAACCCGCCGAGTCGCGTCTCCAGCGCCGAGAACATCGCCTCGCGCACGCGGTCGGAGGTCGGCCGCGTCGCGGAACCGGGCGGGGTCGCCAGCCGACGGCCGCCGAGCGCACCCGCGATGATCCGTGTCACGAACGCCGCCGCTCGTCGGTCTCGAGGTCGCGCAGCGCGAACCTCAGGTGCTCCCACTCCTCGTTGAGGACGACGTGCAGGCACTGCAGCACGCTCACGCTGGCCTGCGGCCGCCAGGGGTCGGTACGGGGCTCAGCGAGGATCTCGGGAGTCACGTGGTCGAGGGACTCCCTGACCAGCGCCTGGTGCTCGCCACGGACCGCGAGCACCTCGTCGTACGAGGTCGGCTCACGGAAGATCGTGAGGTCGCCTCCGGTGTCGGCGAACTCGGTGAACGGCTGGCCGATCGGGTGGTACGGCTGCTGCTCCCCGAAGATCGCGCCCTTCAGCCACACGTCCGTGGCCAGCACGAGGTGGCGGAGGGTCTGAGCGAAGGTCCACTCACCGTCGACAGAGACGTCCTCGCGCCCGCGCGCCGTGACGAGCGCGTCGGCCCACGCGGCCTCGACGGCCGACCACGCCTCGCGCAGGCCCTCGGGGTCGGTCGCGACCTTGAGCTCACGGCCGGGGAAGCGCTTGGCGAGCTCGCCCTCGACGTACGGTGCGACGTCGATCCCGTTGACGAAGAGCGGACCGTCGGCGAGGTCCGGCGTGTCGAGATCCATGCCCGCGACGTAGACCCCGCGCATGACGACACCGGCCAGCACGGACCGGACGACCCTCGCGCCCGACAGGTCTTCGTCGACGAACTCCCTGCGCTCACCCGTCATGTCTTCTCCAGGTAGTCGGCCTGCGTGCTGTCCTCGAGCTCGCGCACCGCTGCGGCCAGCGCTGGGTGGGCCACGAGCGACGGGTCGGCGGCGACGACGGCAGCCGCGTCGTCACGTGCGGTCGCGATCACGTCCTCGTCACGCACCACCGACAGCAGGCGCAGGCTGGAGCGTACGCCGGACTGTCGGACACCCAGCACGTCGCCCTCGCGGCGCATCTCGACGTCGAGCCGCGACAGCGCGAAGCCGTCCGCCGTCGCCGCCACCGCGTCGAGGCGCTCCCGGGCGAGACTCCCCACCGGAGCACCGGTGACGAGCAGGCACAGACCCGCGTGCGCTCCACGGCCGACCCGGCCCCGCAGCTGGTGGAGCTGGGAGACGCCGAACCGGTCGGCGTCCATGATCACCATCGCCGTCGCGTTCGGGACGTCGACCCCGACCTCGATGACGGTCGTGGCCACGAGCACGTCGACCTCCCCCGCGGCGAACGCACGCATGCCGGTGTCCTTCTCCTCCGCCGGCAGCCGACCGTGCAGGAGACCGAGCCGCAACCCGGCCAGCGGCCCGTCGCGCAGCAGGTCGTGCAGCGCGACCACAGACGTGAGGGGACGCGTCTCGGCCTCGTCGTCGAGGGGCGGCGCCTCGTCGGCCTCCTCCGCGTCGTCTCCGATCCGCGGGCAGACCACGTACGCCTGCCGGCCCTGCTCGACCTCCTCGCGGATCCGCTCCCAGGTCCGGTCGAGCCACGCGGGCTTCTCCGCGGCGGGTACGACCGTCGACTGGATGGGTTGGCGGCCACGCGGCAGCTCGCGCAGCGTCGACGTGTCGAGGTCGCCGAAGACGGTCATGGCGACGGTGCGCGGGATCGGTGTGGCGGTCATGACGAGCAGGTGCGGCGCATCGTCGGCCTTGGCGGTCAGCGCGGCGCGCTGCTCGACCCCGAAGCGGTGCTGCTCGTCGACGACGACCAGCCCGAGCTCGGCGAACCCGACCCGGTCCTCGAGCAGCGCGTGCGTCCCGACGACGATGCCGGCCTCCCCCGTCTGTGCGTCCAGGAGCGCCTCCTGACGCGCCTTCTTGCCGAGCGACCCGGTGAGGAGTCGGACGCGCGTGGCAGCCTCCGCGCTCCCGAGCATGCCTGCCTCGGCCATCGGGCCGAGCATCGCGACCATGGAGCGGTAGTGCTGTTGGGCGAGCACCTCGGTCGGCGCCAGCATGACCGCCTGTCCCCCGTCGTCGACGACCTGCAGCATCGCGAGCAGTGCGACCACCGTCTTGCCGGACCCGACCTCGCCCTGCAGGAGCCGCTGCATCGGCTTGTCGCGGTCGAGGTCGGCGGCGATCTGCGCCACCACCTCCCGCTGGCCGTCCGTCAGCGCGAACGGCAGCTGCGCCTCGAACCGGTCGCGCAGACCGCCCGGCACGTACGGGCGTCGTGTCGCCGCCGCCTGGGCCAGCACACGGCGACGCACCGCCAACGTGGCCTGGAGGACGAACGCCTCCTCGTACCGCAGCCGACGGCGCGCCTCCTCGTAGTCGCGGTCCTCGTGGGGACGGTGGATGCCGTGCAGGGCCGTCGCGAGGTCGACGAAGCCGTGCTCGCGGCGGACCGGCTCCGGCAACGGGTCGTCTGCGACGTCGAGAGAGTCGAGGACGAGCCCCACCGTGCGTTCGACGGTCCACGACGACACCGCCTGCGTCGCCGGGTAGATCGGCAGGATCTGGCTGGCGAACTCCTCCGCCCGGTCGCGTGCCTCGTCCTCGGAGTCGGCCTGCCTCACCTCGGGGTGCAGCAGCTGCTTGCGGCCACGGAACGCGTTCACCTTGCCGGCGAACATCCCCACGGTGCCCGGGCTCAGCCGCTTGGCGATCCAGGGCTGCCGGAAGAACGTGAGCACCAGCTCCCCCGTGCCGTCGGTCACCACGACCTCCGTACGGACGTTGGTCCCTCCCGGCCGGCCTCCGCCCTTCGGACGGAACGGGTACTCCTTGACGTGGTCGACCCGCGCGACGACGGTGACGTGCTCGTCCACCGTCAAAGCGGAGAGGTCGGTGAGGTCTCCTCGCGCGGCGTAGCGACGCGGGTAGTGGCGCAGCAGGTCGCCGACGGTCACGATCCCGAAGCTGCGCTCGAACGCCTTCGCCGTCTTGTCGCCGACGACGTTCGCGAGCTTGGTCTGCGGGGTCACCGCCACGCCGGTCCTCCTGCCCTCGTCACTCGACCGCCAGCAGCAGCGGGTAGCGGGCCTGGCCACCGTCGTACGCGACGAGCTCGACGTCGGGACGGCGCGTGCGCAGCCAGCGCTGGAGGCTGGGCACGACGTCGTCGTCGAGGCCGTCGCCGGTCACCAGGGTGACCAGCTCGGCGCTCCCGGACATCAGACGGTCGAGCACCAGGCGCGCCACCTCGGCTTGCTCGTGCCCGATCACGGAGAACTCCGCGTCGACCACACCGAGCACGTCGCCGACCAGGCACGGCCCCGCCATCGTCATCCCGGACTCGGTGGCCACCGTGATCGCCCCGTGCTGGGTGCCCCGTGACGCGCTGGTCATCGCGACCACGTCGTCGTCGAACGGACGGGTCGCGTCATGGACGGCCACGGCCGCGAGTCCCTGCACCTGCGTCCACGACGGGATGACGGTCGCGTGGACGCCCGCCTCGCGCGCCTGGGCGGCCGCGGCGTCGCAGACGACGCGGAAGTCGCGGCTGTTGGGCAGGACGACCACGTCGTCCGCCCCGCAGTCGAGGATCGTGTCGAGAACGGCGCTGACGGCCAGCGGCTCTCCGACCGATGTCGGAACGACGACGGCGCCCGCCTCACTGAACAGCGACGCGAGCCCGGGCCCGGCGGCGACCGCGACGACCGCTCGCGTCCCGTCGGTGCTCGCCTGCGCCCGTGTCATCTCCGCGAAGTGGGTGACGGAGATCCGGTACGGCCGACCGGCGGCGATGCCTGCCTCGATCGCCGCACCGACGTCGTCGACGTGGACGTGGACGTTCCAGAGCCGGTCGCCGCCGACGACGACGAGCGAGTCACCGAGGGCGTCCAGGGCACGCCGCAGGTCGGGGATCGCGGCGTCGTCGGCGTCGAGGAGGTACATCACCTCGTACGAGGGCCCGTCGGGGTCGAGCGCGTGCGCGTCGTCGGCGCGTTCGCTCGGAACGATCACGACCGGCTCCGGCGCGGGGACGAACCGTCCGGTGATGAGCCGCTCGGTCGTGTCGAGGATCACGACGAGCGCGCGGCCGCCAGCGTCCACCACACCCGCGCGGGCCAGGCGGTCGAGCTGCTCCGGCGTGCGTACCAGCGCCTCCCGCGCGGCCGCCGCCACCGCGCTCACCAGTCCGGCGAGGTCGGCCCCCGCGGCGACCGCCTCCTGCGCGGCCTCCGCGGCACGGCACGCGACGGTGAGAATCGTGCCCTCGACGGGATGACCGACAGCGGCGTACGCCGCGGTGGCGGCCGTGCTCATCGCGTCCGCGACCCGCGCGACGTCCACCTCCTCGCCGTCCGCCTCGGCCACGAGCGGGAGAGAAGCCCGGAGGAACTGCGCCATGATGACGCCGGAGTTGCCCCGCGCGCCGAGCAGGACCGCGTCGACGTACCGCTTGACGAGCGCGGCGAGGGGCTCGTCGGAAGAAGGCGTGATCGCCTGCAGGGCCGACTCGAACGTCACGTACACATTCGTGCCCGTGTCGCCGTCGGGAACAGGGAAGACGTTGAGTGCGTCGATCTCTGCGCGAGCGGTGCCGAGGGCTTCGGTGCAGGCCCGTGCCCATGCGGCGAAGGACTCCGGAGAGACGCGGGTCTTCATGACCTGAGAGACTATCCCCGGGCACCCTCGTTCGGGAGCGACGAGGCCGATTGGCTTCGCCCTTGGGCGATCGGATAGCCTTGTCCTTTGGTAAATCCCCTCAATCTCAACCGGGAGTGTTCGCTGTGGCTGCAGTCTGCGACGTGTGCGGCAAGAAGCCGGGTTTCGGCAACAACAAGCCGTGGTCGCGCAAGCGCACGCGCCGTCGTTTCGACCCCAACATCCAGCGGGTCCGCGCGGTCGTCGGTTCGACCCCGAAGCGCATGAACGTGTGCACCTCGTGCCTCAAGGCCGGCAAGGTCAGCCGCTGAGCTGACGTCGGTCGGTCACCTTCGCGGTGACCTCCGCCGCACGATATGCGTGTCCGAGGCGGGCAGCACCTCCGGGTGCGGCCCGCCTCTTTGGCGTGTCTCTCCCGGTGGCCGCCGTCAGGACGGTGGCACGTTCTGGTTGAGACGGAAGAGGTTGTCCGGGTCGTAGCGCCGCTTGACCTCGACGAGACGCTCGTAGTTCCCCCGGTAGGCAGCGCGGACGCGTGCGTTCCCCTCGTCCATCATCATGTTGACGTACGCCCCGCCGGCCGAGGTCGGATGGAGCTCCTCCCAGTAGTCCCGCGCCCATGCCGAGACCTCGTCCAGCTTCGCCGGGTCGGGATCGATGCCGGCGATGACGCCGTTCCAGCCGCCCTGCCGGTACGCGAACGCGGTGGCGTCCTCCGGCACGCGGGCCGCCGCGCCGCTGATCGGGTACAGGTGCATCGTGGACAACGGCGTCGGGATGCTCTCGCCGTACCGACGGTGGACGGCGATCGCCTCGTCGGGGATCTTCTCGTAGAAGTCGGCCTTCCAGTACCACTGCAGGCCCGCGGGCAGCAGGGCGTCGAACGCGGTCTGGAGGACGGCGTACGGCATCGGCTGGAGCCCGCTCAGCAGCGGCCTCCCGAACTCGACGACCGGTGCCAGCACCTCGTCCGCCCGCTCGTGCGGCCCTGAGTAGCACCACACGATCCCGCAGACCTTGCGCGCCCAGAGCTCTTCGGGGAACGGCGCCGCGGAGGGAACCTCGAGGACGCCGAGCCAGCCGTTCAGCTCGTCGGGAAGGCCGGGCAGGAGGTCGCGGTACCACCGGAAGACCTCCTCGGCGTCCGCGAGGTCGTACAGCACGGGGCCGCCGATGATCTGCCCCGCCTCGCCCACGGGATGACACGTGAAGGTGAACGAGGTCACGACACCGAAGTTCCCGCCACCACCGCGCAGCGCCCAGAACAGGTCTCGGTGGCTCGTCTCGCTGGCCGTGACGAACGTGCCGTCGGCCAGCACCACGTCGGCGGAGACGAGGTTGTCCACCGTGAGCCCGAACTGTCGCGTGAGGTAGCCGGTCCCGCCTCCGAGGGTGAGGCCGGCGACACCGGTCGTGGACACGAAGCCCGACGGCGTCGCCAGCCCGAACGCTCCCGTGGCGTGGTCCACGTCGCCCCAGGTGCAGCCCGCGTCGACGCGTACCGTCCCTGCCGCCGGGTCGACCGTGGTCGAGCGCTGGTCGCGGAAGTCGATCACCAGGGCGCCGTCGCCGACGCTGAAGCCCGCACCGTGGTGGCCACCACCACGCACGGCGAGGGGCATGCGATGGCGCCGGGCGACGTCGACGCAGCTGAGGACGTCGCCCACGTCGGCGACGCGGACGACGGCCGCGGGATGCCGGTCGACGGCTCCGTTGAAGACCTTGCGCACCTCGTCGTAGTCCGGGTCTGAAGGCTCGATGAGCGGGCCCCGCACGACCTGGCGGAGCTCGTCGACGACGGCGCGGGGTGTGGTTTCGACTGTGGACATGATGGGCTCCTCCTGCGAGGCGGTAGGTGGGAGAATGTGTCTTCGACGCTAGGGAGCAGCCCTGTCGGCCAGGAATGCCCAGGACGCCGGCCGTCTTGGCCGTTCATCCGGCTGACGGCGCGATCGTCGCCGTACGTCCAGGACCTCTGCCCGAGCGTCCGGGAGGTGAGCGCGGTGGACGTCCTCTCCGACGTGCTGCTCGCGGTCCGTCTGACCGGAGCGGTGTACTTCGACATCGACGCGCGCGCCCCCTTCGTCGCCCAGAGCCCGCCGACGGACGTGATCGCGGCCAAGGTCGCCGCCGACGCCGACCACCTGATCGCGTTCCACGTCCTCACCTCCGGCGCCTGCTGGGTCGAGGCCGTCGACGAGCCCGAGCCCGCGGAGCTGATGCGGGCCGGCGAGATCGTGATCTTCTCCTCCGGCGAGGCGAACATCTTGGCGTCCGAGCCAGGGATGCGTGGGCAGGCCGACCTCTCGCGCTACTACCGCCCGTTGAGCGAGGCCCTGCCGTTCGTCATCGACATCAACAGCGATGCCCGCGCCGAACGCTGCCGGATCGTCTGCGGCTACCTCGCCTGCGACAGGGGGCCCTTCAACCCCTTGCTGGAGTCGTTGCCGCGGATGGTCCGCGCGCCCGTGTCCGGCCGCAGCTGGGAGTGGATGACGAGTCTGCTGGACGCGGCGATCGCGACCAGCGACGAACGCGACGCCGGTCAGGAGGCGATGCTCGCCAAGCTGTCCGAGCTGATGTTCCTGGAGGCCCTCCGGAGCCACATCGACGGGCTGCCCCCGCAGACGCGCAGCTGGGTGGCCGGCCTGCGCGACCGCGACGTCGGTGCCGCGCTGCGGCTGATGCACGGACGGTTCGCCGAGCCGTGGACGTTGGAGCAGCTCGCCCGCGAGGTCGGCCTCTCGCGCTCGGCCCTCGCCGAACGCTTCACCTCGTACGTGGGCATCCCTCCGATGACCTACCTGGCGCGCTGGCGGCTCCAGCTCGCCGCGCGCCTGCTCCAGAGCCGTTCGCTCAGCGTCGCGCAGGCCGCTGCCGCCGTCGGCTACCAGTCGGAGTCGGCGTTCAACCGCGCGTTCAAACGACAGGTCGGCGAGGCGCCGGGCGTCTGGCGTCGACGAGGGACGACGACCTAGCCCGCTCCGACCGCCTGCGTGCGCCGGCTCAGCGGAAGTGCTCGTGGCCTGCCGGGCCCTCCCACTCCCGTCCGTCGACGGTGACTCCCTCCCCCTCGACGACGCGCCCGACGACCGTCCAGCCGTCCGGGGCTCCGCGGTCGGCCGGGAAGGTCGCCGCGAGGGTGTGGTCGTCGCCGCCGGTCAGGAGGAAGCCCAGCGGTTCGGCGTTCGTGGCGGCGGCGACGTCGGCGATCGGCTCGGCGACGACCAGGGCGCTCGTGTCGAGCGCGATCCCCACGCCGCTCGCCGCGGCGACGTGCCCCAGGTCGGCCAGCAGGCCGTCGCTGACGTCGATCATCGCGGTCGCGCCCTCCCGCGCCCCGCGCGGACCCTCGAGGTACGGGGGCTCGGGACGTCTGTACGCGTCGACGAGCACACGCGGCGACCGGAAGCCACGGCCGAGGACGTGCAGCCCGGCGCCGGCCCACCCGAGCCGGCCCACCACGGCCACCACGTCACCGACCTGGGCACCTGAGCGGAGCACCGGCTCCTGGTCGGCCTCGCCGACGACGGTGATCGCGACGACCACGCCGTCCGCGGCGGTGACGTCGCCGCCGACCACCTCGGCGCCCACGAGCGCCGCCTCGTCCACGATGCCGCGCGTGAGGTCCTCGGCCCACCGCGACGGCAGGTCGGGAGGCGCCGCGAACCCGACGGTCAACGCCGTCGCCACGCCGCCCATCGCCATGACGTCGGCGAGGTTGGCGGCCGCGGCGCGCCGGCCGATGTCGTACCCCTCGGCCCAGTCACGGCGGAAGTGCCGGCCTTCGACGAGCACGTCCGTCGAGAGGAGCGCCCGCCCCGACGCCACGCGCAACGACGCGCAGTCGTCACCGGGACCCACGAGCACCCGCGCGGAGTGCTCGGCAGGAGCGACGCGGTCGATCAGCCCGAACTCGCCCACGTCTCCCACCGTGAGGTCGGGGTCGTCCTGTCCTGGTGTGCGCGGTGCGGAGGTCATGTCCCCATCCTGCGCCATGGCGAACGTACGGCCGTGGCGCCCCGGTGGTGCGTCGCGCGGGACGAGCCGTCACGCGGACGTCATCATCCTGTAGCGTGTCCAGGCGGTGACCGTTCGACGAGCACGGAGGATCCCCACATGGTGGTTCAGGCCTACATCCTGGTCCAGACCGAGGTCGGCAAGGCCGCCGAGGTCGCCGCGGCCATCGCCGAGGTGAAGGGCGTGACCCTCGCCGAGGACGTGACCGGGCCCTACGACGTGATCGTGCGCGCCGAGGCCAAGCACGTGGACGAGCTCGGCGAGATGGTCGTCGCGCAGATCCAGCGCATCGACGGCATCACCCGGACGCTGACGTGTCCCGTCGTCCACCTCTGAGCCTTCTTCCCCGCGCGGCCTGCCTCGTCGCGCTCGCGGTGCTCGCGACCGGGTGCGCCGACACCGTCGCGGTCGACCCTCCCGAGCCCACGCCCGAGGACGTCGCGTCGCTGTGCGCCGACCTGCTCGACGACGCGCCGGGGTCGGTCGCCGGCCAGGAGGCGGTGCGCGTCGCCCCCGCCGGCTCCGGCCGTGCCTGGGGAAGCCCGGCGATCGTCCTGCGGTGCGGGGTCGACAAGCCGGCCGGCCTCGAGCCGACCTCGCGGTGCGACGTCGTCGACGACGTCGGCTGGTTCACTCAGGAGAACGCCGACTCGTACGTCTTCACGACGATCGGCCGGCGGGCGTACGTCGAGGTCACGGTGCCGCGCGAGCACGAGCCGCCCTCGGAGGCGCTGAGCGACCTCTCGGCGCTCGTCACCGAGCACGACCCCGTCGTGACTCCCTGCGTGTGAGCTGAGACTCAGCGAAGGCCGGTCGGGCGGGCCAGCGCGTGGTCGAGGAGTCGCTCGATCAGCTCCGCGTAATCGACGCCGGCGGCCTGCCACACCTGTGGGAACATCGAGAACGGGGTGAACCCCGGCATCGTGTTGACCTCGTTGATGTAGAAGACGTCGTCGACGAGGAAGAAGTCGACGCGCGCCAGCCCTTCGCAGCCGAGCGCGTCGAACGCGCGGGCCGCCTTCTCGCGGACGCGCTCGATGTCGGCGTCGTCGAGACGGGCGGGGACGAGGTTCTTGGAGGTCCCGTCGACGTACTTGGCCGAGAAGTCGTAGAACGCGTGACCGGCCCCGTGGTCGACCGCGATCTCGCCCGGGGTGCTGACCCAGACGGAGCCGTCGGGCTTCTGGAGGACGCCGCACTCGATCTCGCGGGCGTCGACCGCCGACTCCACCACGACCTTCGGGTCGTGCTCCTGCGCGAACGCGATGGCGTCGGCGAGCCCGTGCTCGTCCTCGACGAGCGTGCCGCCCATGCTCGAGCCGGCGCGCGCGGGCTTGACGAAGACCGGGTAGTGCAGGGAGGCCACCGACTCCTTCACGGCGGACGGGTCGTCCGCCCACTCGTCCGCGTGGACGACCGTGTAGGGCAGCTGGGGCAGCCCGGCGGTCGCGAAGACGACCTTGGCGAAGGCCTTGTCCATCGCGACGGCGCTGGCGAGCACGCCCGACCCGACATACCGCAGCCCGGCCATTTCGAACATGCCCTGGATGGTCCCGTCCTCGCCCCACGGGCCGTGGAGCAGCGGGAAGGCGACATCGACCTCCGCGACCAGCTCGGTCGCTCCGTCGGCGGTCTCGGCGAGGAGCCGAGAGGCCGACAGCGCGACGGGCGTCCCGGACTCGTCGACGACGGGCAGCGAGCCCGGCGGGCTCTGCGGGCCGTGGTCCTGGAGGACCCACCGCCCGTCCCGGGTGATGCCGACGGCGATGACGTCGTAGCGGTCGCGGTCGATCACCGCGAGCACCTCTCGTGCCGTCATGCAGGAGACCTCGTGCTCGCTGGAGCGCCCCCCGAAGACGAGCAGGACGCACGGGCGTCGGTCTCGCGAGGCGGAGCCGGCCGGTGCGGGATCGTGCAGCGTGGGATCACTCATCGGGGTGACCCTATCGTGACGGGCGACAATGGTCGGCATGGCTCGCTCTGACCACCCACAGCACCTCTCGTCCAGTCTCACCCCTGAGACGCTCGCCGTCGCCGCAGGGCGCCCCGACCGGACGCCCGACTCACCGCTGAACGTGCCTATCACGCCCGCCAGCACGTACGTGGCCGGCGGGTCGCTGGAGTACGGCCGGTACGGCAACCCGACCTGGGAAGCCTTCGAGGACGTCGTCGGTGCGCTCGAGGGCGGGCGCGCGGTGATGTACGCCTCCGGCCTGGCGGCAGCAGCAGCCGTGCTCTCGCTCGTCCCCTCGGGCCGCGCCGTCGTGGTGCCGCGGCACGCGTACAACGGGACGGTGGCGCTGCTGCGCGACGCGGCGAGGCGCGGGCACCTCGAGGTCCGCGAGGTCGACGTCACGCAGCCTCGCGCGCTGGTCGACGCGGCGGACGACGCAGCGATGGTCTGGATCGAGTCGCCGACGAACCCGGCGCTCGAGGTGGTCGACGTCGCCGAGACGGCGGCGGCCGCGCGCACCCGAGGCGCGCTCGTCGTCGTCGACAACACCTTCGCGACGCCGCTGGTCCAGCAACCTCTCGCACTCGGCGCCGACGTCGTCGTCCACTCCGCCACGAAGCTGCTCGCCGGGCACAGCGACGCGCTCGCCGGGGTGGCCGTGGCCGCCGACGACGCGACGTACGAGCTGCTCGAGACCTATCGGCGCCTCCACGGCGCGACCCCCGGGGCGCTGGAGGCCTATCTCGCCACGCGAGGGCTCCGCACCCTGGCCGTCCGCTTCGAGCGCGCGCAGGACAACGCCCGGAGGCTCGTCGAGCGGCTGGCGGCCCACCCGGAGGTCGCGGACGTGCGCTACCCCGGTTTCGGGACGGTCCTGACGTTCGAGCCGGTGGGAGGTGGCGTCGCGGCGCACCGCGTCACCACCGCGAGCAGGCTCGTGGTGTGCGCCACGTCGCTCGGCGGTGTGGAGACGACGTGGGAACGGCGCAGGCGCTGGGAGGGCGAGCCGCACACCATCCCCGAGGGGCTCGTCCGCGTCTCGGTCGGGATCGAGGGCTTCGCGGACCTCTGGGCCGACGTCGAGCAGGCGCTGGCCCACGCGTAGGCGCCTAGGTCAGCGCACCTCGGGCTTCGGCGTACGCGACACCAGGGCCGCGACGAGCTCCTTCGGCGTCGTCTCGCCCCGGATGAGCGCCGCCACCTGCTCCACGATCGGCATGTCCACGCCGTGGACGCGCGCCAGCTCCGAGACCGAGTCGCTGGACTTCACGCCCTCGGCCACCTGGCGGGTGGAGGCGACGATCTCCTCGACGCTCAGGCCGCGGCCCAGCTTCTCGCCGAACGTCCGGTTGCGCGAGAGCGGCGAGCTGCACGTGGCCACGAGGTCACCGAGGCCCGCCAGGCCCATCATCGTCATCGGGTCGGCGCCCATCGCGGTGCCGAGCCGCGCGGTCTCGGCCAGACCGCGCGTGATGACCGAGGCCTTCGCGTTGTCGCCGTAGCCGAGGCCGTCGGCGACACCGACGGCGAGCGCGATGACGTTCTTCGTGGTGCCGGCGAGCTCGCAGCCGACCACGTCGGTGTTGGTGTACGGGCGGAAGGCCTGGGTGTGGCACCACTTCTGGAGGCGCCTGGCGACGCTCTCGTCGGCGCACGCCACGACCGCTGCAGCAGGCTCGCGCTGCGCGATCTCGCGCGCCAGGTTCGGCCCGGTGACGACGGCGATCCGCTCGGGCCCTGCACCGGTCAGCTCGGCGATGACCTCGCTCATCCGCAGGTGGGTCCCGAGCTCGACACCCTTCATGAGGCTCACGACGACCGCGTCCGGCGGGATGTGGCGCGACCACTCCTGGAGGTTGGCGCGCAGCTGCTGCGACGGGACGGCGAGCACCACGACCTCGGCACCGGACAGGACGACGGCAGGGTCGTGGCTGGCCTTGATCGTCTCCGGGAGCAGGATGCCCGGGAGGTAGTCCGGGTTCTCACGAGTCTGGTTGATCGCCTCGCAGACCTCGGTCCGTCGGCCCCACAGGTGCACGTCGTTGCCGGCGTCGGCCAGGACCAACGAGAAGGCGGTCCCCCAGGAACCGGCACCGAGCACTGCGGTCTTGGCCATGGATCACTTCTCCTTCTCGGGTGCCGCGTGGCGGCGTGGTCGCGGGCGCTGCCGCACACGGGGGTCGTCGAGGGACATCCGCCCGGTGGGGGCAGCGACGCCTCTGATCTTGGCCAGCTCTTCCGTCACCGCATCCATGATGCGTTCGGTGGCCTCGGCGAGGATAGCGGCACTCACGCCCTCTTCGCGAAGATCGGTGAGATCGACGGGTGGTCCCGCCGAGATCACCATCGTCCGCCTCGGAAGCACGTGCGGCACCGCCGTGTACGGCTCGAGGAACATGTTGGGTCCCCACTGGGCCACCGGGATCACCGGGCATCCCGTCTCCAGCGCCACGCGCGCCGCACCGCTCTTGCCCGACATCGGCCACTCGTCGGGATCTCGGGTGATCGTGCCCTCGGGATAGAAGATGACGCAGTCGCCGTCGAGCACCGCCTGCTTCGCCGCCGCGTAGGCGTCGGAGGCGTGAGACGTCCCGCGGTACACCGGGATCTGACCGGTCGCGCGGAGGATCCTACCCGCCACCGGGAGGTCGAGGAGCGCGGCCTTCGCGAGGTAGCGCGGCGGCACGCCGTTGTCGTACAGGAAGTGGGCGAGCATGACCGGGTCGGAGTGAGAGACGTGGTTGGCCGCGACCACGAAACCTTCGGTCGGAGGAAGGTGCTCGGCCCCCCGCCAGTCCCGCTTGACCATCGCGGTCACGGGAGCGCGCAACGTCGCGACGATCGCCCGCAGGATCAGCCCCGGTCGGCGCGGCTCGGGGTCGGGGACAGGACTCTCCATCCGAGTGAGCCTAGTTCATGGCACTGCGGCACCCAGGGCTGACGAGGACGGATGGGGCAAGATCGACCCGTGACGCGAACGTGGTCGGTGGTCGTCCCCGTCAAGGACGCGACGGTGGGCAAGTCGCGCCTCGCGGCGTACGCGGAGGCACGCCCGGCGCTGGCTCGCGCGCTCGCGCTCGACACCCTCGACGCCGTGGCCGCCTGCGCCGCCGTAGGTCGCGTCGTGGTCGTCACCTCGGACGCCACCGTCGCGAGCTTCGCCTCCCGGACGGACGGGTACGAGGTCGTGGTCGACCCCGGCCGAGGACTGGATGCCGCCCTCGACGCCGGCGTGACGACGGCAGCCACCACGGGACCCCCGGTTGCGATCCTCACGGCCGACCTTCCCGCCCTCACGCCCGGCGAGCTCGAGGCAGCGCTCCGGCTCGCCGAGGAGCACCCCTTGTCGGTGGTCGCCGACGCGGACGAGACCGGGACGACCTTGCTGGCCGCGACCGCGCTGGACGCGCTCGCGCCCCGCTTCGGGACCGGCTCACTCGCGGCTCACCTGTCGCAGGGCGCCGTGCTCCTGCCCGCCGCCAGGGGCCTGCGTCGCGACACCGACCTCCCCGAGCACCTCGCCGCACTGGGTTCTGCCCTCGGGCCTCGTACGTCCCAGGTCCTGGCGGGCGTCACGGTACGGTGACGTCCATGCAGGGGACCATCGCCACCTTCGACCCCGAGCACGGCGGCACTCTCGTGCTCGACGACGGCGTCACCGTCTCGTACGACCGCGAGGTCCTCGCGGCCTCGCCCGTCCGCCACCTGCGACCCGGACAGCGGGTCATCGTCGAGACCAGCGGCTCACCCGCCCGGGTCGTGGCGCTGCGCATCCACTGACCGCACGCGCGGATGCGGCCCCAGGGAGTCCCGGGGCCGCATCCGTCATCGGTGTCAGACGCGCGCAGGGGACCTGCGTGCCGTCGCCTTCTTCGCGGTCGTCTTCTTGGCCGTGGCCTTCTTGGCGACGGTCTTCTTCGCCGGCGCCTTCTTCGCGGTCGACTTCTTGGCCGTCGCCTTCTTGGCCGCCGTCGTCTTCTTCGCCGCCGACTTCTTCGCGGTGGCCTTCTTCGCGGTCGTCTTCTTGGCCGTCGCCTTCTTGGCCGTCGCCTTCTTGGCCGCGGTCGTCTTCTTGGCCGTTGCCTTCTTGGCCGCGGTCGTCTTCTTCGCGGCGGTCTTCTTCGCCGGGGACTTCTTCGCCGTCGTCTTCTTCGCGGCGCTCTTCTTGGCGGCGGACTTCTTGGCGGTCGCCTTCTTGGCCGCTGCCGTCTTCTTCGCCGCGGTCTTCTTCGCCGTCGCCTTCTTGGCCGCGGACTTCTTCGCGGTCGTCGTCTTCTTGGCGGTCGCCTTCTTGGCTGCCGTCCTCACACCTGCCACCACGTTCTTCAGCTCCCCTCCGGGTATGAACTTCGGGATGGTCCGATCCGCGATCACGTGGATCTCCCCCGTCCGCGGGTTCCGGACCTCTCGGCCGGTGCGGATCGATTGTTGGAACGCTCCGAATCCGCTGATCACGATCCGGTCCCCGTTCGCCAGGCGAGCGGTGAGCGTCATGATCACTGCGTCGAGCGCACGACGAGCCTGCGCACGGTTTCCTTCGAAGGAAGCCGCGAGCACCTCGACGAACTCGCTCTTGTTCACTGGTTCCTCCCCGTGAACGACTCGACACTTCGCGTTTGACGGTAGGCAATCGCCTTGTCCGACTCAATCACCGTAGAGGCATTTGTCCGAACGTGTTGTCTTCGCGCGCGGGCCCACAGAGACCGACCGGCACGCGATTGGCGGGCGAGCCGCCACGAGACGCAAAAACCCGGTTCTCGGAAACCACCGTGGTTACGTGGTTTCCGAGAACCGGGTCCGAGACGAGCAGGCGAGCTCCGTCGCAGTCGCGCGGGATCGCGTCAGGTCACAACGTTGCCGGCTTGAACGACGGACGCGACGCCTCGTACGCACTGATCGCGTCTTCGTGCGAGAGCGTGAGGCCGATGTCGTCGAGTCCTTCGAGCAGACGCCAGCGGGTGTAGTCGTCGATGTCGAACGAGTCCTCGACGCGGCCCGGCCCCTCCCCGGCGACGACGGTGCGCTCGACGAGGTCGACGGTGATCGTCGTCCCGGGCTCGGCCTCGAGGAGCTCCCAGAGAGCGACGACCGTCTTCTCGTCGACCTGCGCGGCGAGCAGCCCCGCCTTGCCCGAGTTGCCTCGGAAGATGTCACCGAAGCGCGGAGAGATGACGACGGCGAACCCGTAGTTCTGGAGCGCCCACACCGCGTGCTCGCGCGAGGAGCCCGTGCCGAAGTCGGGACCCGCGACGAGCACCGTCGCGTCGGCGTACGCCGGCTGGTTGAGGACGAAGGACGGGTCCTTGCGCCACCCGGAGAAGAGCCCGTCCTCGAAGCCGGTGCGTGTGACGCGCTTGAGGTACTCGGCGGGGATGATCTGGTCGGTGTCGACGTTGCTGCGACGCAGCGGGGCGCCGACTCCGGTGTGCGTGCTGAACTTGTCCATGGCGGTCTCCGTGCGGGTCAGGCGTTGACGAGGTCGGCGGGCGAGGCGAGGTGGCCGAGGACCGCGGTCGCGGCGGCGACCTCCGGCGAGACGAGGTGCGTCCGGCCTCCCTTGCCCTGGCGCCCCTCGAAGTTGCGGTTGGACGTCGACGCGCTGCGCTCACCCGGGGCCAGCTGGTCGGGGTTCATCCCGAGGCACATCGAGCAGCCTGCACCGCGCCACTCCGCGCCGGCCTCCTTGAAGACGACGTCGAGCCCTTCCTCCTCGGCCTGCAGGCGCACCCGCACCGAGCCGGGGACGACGAGGAGCCTCGTCGAGTCGGCGACCTTGCGTCCCTCGATGACGGCGGCGGCGGCCCGCAGGTCTTCCATGCGACCGTTCGTGCAGGACCCGACGAAGACGGTGTCCACCGCGATGTCACGCATGGGCGTCCCGGCGGTCAGCCCCATGTAGTCGAGGGCGCGCTCGGCGGCGACGCGCTCGCTCGGGTCGTCGAAGTCCTCAGGCGACGGGACGGCGGCCGACAGCGGCACACCCTGGCCGGGGTTGGTCCCCCAGGTCACGAACGGCGTGACCTTCGAGGCGTCGAGGGTGACGACCTTGTCGAACTCCGCGTCGTCGTCGGTGACGAGGGTGCGCCAGTGGGCGACCGCGGCGTCCCAGTCGGCGCCCTGCGGCGCGTGCGGACGGTCCTTGAGGAAGGCGAAGGTCGTCTCGTCCGGCGCGATCATGCCGGCCTTGGCGCCCCACTCGATCGACATGTTGCAGATCGTCATCCGCGCCTCCATCGAGAGCTTGCGGATGGCCTCACCGCGGTACTCGACGATGTAGCCCTGTCCCCCACCGGTGGTCTCCTGGGTGATGAGCGCCAGGACGAGGTCCTTCGCGGACGTCCCCTCGGGAAGCTCGCCGACGACCTCGACGGCCATCGTCTTGGGACGCGCCTGCGGCAGCGTCTGCGTCGCGAGGACGTGCTCGACCTCGCTCGTGCCGATGCCGAAGGCGATCGCACCGAAGGCACCGTGGGTCGCCGTGTGGGAGTCGCCGCACACGACGGTCATGCCGGGCTGGGTCAGGCCGAGCTGGGGCCCGACGACGTGGACGATGCCCTGCTCGATGTCACCCATCGGGTGCAGGCGGACGCCGAACTCCTCGCAGTTGCGCCGCAGCGTCTCCACCTGCGTGCGGGAGACCGGGTCGGCGATCGGCTTGTCGAGGTCGGTCGTCGGGATGTTGTGGTCCTCGGTGGCGAGGGTCAGGTCGGGCCGCCGGACCTGACGACCGGCCAGCCGCAGACCGTCGAAGGCCTGAGGGCTCGTCACCTCGTGGATGAGATGGAGGTCGATGAAGAGAAGATCGGGCTCCCCCTCCGCGCGCCGCACGACATGCTCGTCCCACACCTTCTGCGCAAGGGTCTTGCCCATTGCTCTCTCCTCTTCCACGTGGTGCGCCGCCGCGAGGGCCGAAGCGAGCCTGGTGCGGGCTCGTCGACCCATGCTTGCATTTCACAATGCGAGACGGCAATATCAAGGCATGGACAACTCTAGCGGAGTCGGCGTGCTGGACAAAGCCGCACTGGTCTTGTCAGCACTGGAAGCGGGCCCGGCGACCCTCGCTGGCCTCGTGTCGAGTACCGGCCTCGCCCGCCCCACAGCACACCGGCTCGCCGTGGCGCTCGAGCACCACCGTCTCGTCGCCCGCGACATGCAGGGACGCTTCGTCCTCGGCCCTCGGCTCTCCGAGCTCTCCGCCGCGGCCGGGGAAGACCGTCTGCTCGCGGCCGCAGGCCCGGTCCTCGCCCGGCTGCGTGACATCACGGGCGAGTCGGCCCAGCTGTTCCGCCGGCAGGGTGACTACCGGGTGTGCGTCGCGGCCGCGGAGCGCCCGACCGGTCTGCGCGACACCGTGCCGGTCGGCAGCCAGCTGACGATGCGGGCCGGCTCGGCCGCGCAGATCCTGCTGGCCTGGGAGGACCCCGAGCGGATGAACCGCGGGCTCCAGAACGCCGCGTTCACCGCTGCCGCTCTGTCGCAGGTCCGCCGTCGCGGCTGGGCGCAGAGCGTCGGTGAGCGCGAGCCGGGGATCGCCTCGGTGTCGGCGAGCGTCCGCTCCCCTTCCGGCAAGGTCATCGCCGCCGTCTCGGTGTCCGGCCCCGTCGAGCGCCTCACGCGCCAACCCGGTCGCATGCACGCGCCGGCCGTCGTCGCCGCCGCGGAACGCCTCTCGCAGTCGCTGCGCCGCAACGGCGAGTAAGCCTCGCCCGGCTCAGAACAGCGCCGGGCCGCGCTCGAGGTCGAGCAAGGTCTGCTTGCGGTCGAGCCCGCCCGCGTACCCGGTGAGCGTGCCGTTGGCACCGACGACGCGGTGGCACGGGACGACCACCGGGATGGGGTTGGACGCGTTCGCCGAGCCGACCGCCCGGGCACCGAAGGGTCCGAGCGCGAGCCGCGCCGCGATCTCCCCGTACGTGGCGGTCTCGCCGTACGGGATCGCGACGAGCTCCTTCCAGACCGCCCGTTGGAAGGCCGAGCCCTTGCGCGGCTCCAGCGGGAGGTCGAAGTCGGTCCGCTCCCCCGCGAAGTACTCGCGCAGCTGCGTCACCGCCTGCTCGAGGATCGGGTCGCCCGGGGTGTCCGGCTCCTCGGGCCGCGCGTCGAAGTCGATCGCGACGACGGCCGACCCGTCGCTGTGGATGCGCAGGCCGCCGATCGGGGTGTCGACGTACGCGGTGTTCGTGACGGTCATGGCTGCCTCTCGGTCGGCGGGGTGTCGGCAAGGTTCCACAGGTGCATCGCGGCGTACGAGCGCCACGGGCTCCAGGCCGTGGTCGGGTCGTGCGTACGGGCCGGGGCGAGCCCCCGCGCATCGAGGCGTCGCCGGATCACGAGGTCGGTCGCGAGCATGACGTCGGGGTCGCGGGTGGCCCGCATCAGGACGTAGTCGGCCGTCCACGGGCCGATCCCCCGCAGCGCCACAAGGTCGCAGCGCAGCGCGGCGCGGTCGGCGCTCGCACTGACGTCGAGCTTGCCGACGGCGACCGCGTCCGAGACGCCCACGACGGTCGTGCCTCGCGAGCGCGGCATCCCCAGGCCCGCCGGGTCGACGGCGGCGAGCGCCTCCGGGTCGGGGAACACGTGGGTCAGCGCGTACGCGTCGGCGAGCGGGTGCGTCGCGGGCTCCAGCGGCGTGCCGTGGTCGCGGACGATCCGGCCGAGCGTGGTGCGCGCGCCGGCGACCGACACCTGCTGCCCCACGACGGCGCGGACGACGAGCTCGTACGGATCGACGTGGCCCGGGACGCGCATGCCCGGGATCGTCCGGACGGCATCGGCGAGCGCGGCGTCGGCCCCGAGGACACCGTCGATCGCCACCGGGTCCGCGTCGAGGTCGAACATGCTCCGGCAGCGCGCGACGGCGGTCATCATGTCGCGCAGATCGCTCAGCTCGAGGGCACAGGCGACGTGGTCGTCGGTCGGCGTCAGCGCGACGACCCCGGGGCCGTGCGGAAGGCGCAGCGTCCGCGCGTACGTCCCGTCGCGGACCGTCTCGAGGCCGGGGACCGCGCGCGCGGCGAGGAAGTCGAGCAGCGTCTCGTACGCGAAGGGCCGGCGCACGGCGAGGCGCAGCGTGATCCGCCCTGGAGTTGCACCGGGCGCGGCGCGGTCGCGGCGACGCGCACCGGCGCGCAGGGCGCTCGGCGTCGCGTCGTACACGGTCCGGAGCGTGTCGTTGAACTGCCGGACGGACGTGAACCCAGACGCGAACGCCACGTCGGTCACCGGGACCTCGGTCGTCTCCAGGAGGACGCGGGCGTAGTGGGCCCGGTTGCTCCGGGCGAGCGCGAGCGGGCCTGCCCCGAGCTCGTCGACGAGCATCCGGTGGACGTGGCGGGTGCTGTAGCCGAGGCGGTCGGCGAGCCCGGGCACCCCGCCCCTCTCGACCACGCCGTCGCGGATCAGCCGCATCGCCCGACCGACGGTGTCGGCGCGGACGTCCCACTCGGGCGACCCCGGCGCGGCATCGGGACGGCACCGGCGGCAGGCCCGGAAGCCGGCGTCGTGCGCCGCCGCAGCGGTCGTGTAGAAACGCACATTCTCGCGCTTCGGGGTCCTGGCGGGGCACGAGGGCCGGCAGTAGATGCCGGTGCTCGTGACCGCCGTGAAGAAGACGCCGTCGAACCGGGCGTCCTTCGCGCTCACTGCCCGGTAGCACCGGTCTTCGTCCCACCTCATGCCCACCAGCATGCCTGGCCGAGGAGACAGGAACTAGCGGGATTCGGACGTCACCGTGCGGGTTCGCTCCTCACGCCGACGGCGTACCCGAGGCCCGTAAACACCAAGGCGCCCGAGTCCTGAGGACTCGGGCGCCTGTTGTAGCCCCGACGGGATTCGAACCCGCGCTACCGCCTTGAGAGGGCGGCGTGCTAGGCCGCTACACAACGGGGCCGTGGTGATGAAAGAACCTTACCGGATGCTCCGGCGGGCTCCTTCGCTGGGGTACTAGGACTCGAACCTAGACTAACGGTGCCAGAAACCGACGGGCTGCCAATTACCCCATACCCCATGGCTTTGGCCCGAGCCCTTGCGGCCCCGAACCGAGAAGAACATTACCGGACGCGTTCGCCGGGCCCAAATCCGGGGGGCGGTTTCACGACGTCTCCGCAGGTCAGCGCCAGAGTACGTACGGCGTCGACCCCGCATCGGCTCACTGCGCCCGGCGACCCCTCCCGCCGCCGCGCGGCAGGGCGAGACGGCGTCGCGTCGTACGCCGAGTTGCGCCGCCCGGACGCGAACGACCCCGACGTGAGGATTCTCATGTCGGGGTCGTGGTGCGCGAGCGGACGTCAGCCCTCCAGCGCGCGGTCGAGACGGCTCAGCGTCCGCGCCTTGCCGAGCAGCTCGATCGACTCGAACAGCGGCGGCGAGACGCGACGGCCAGAGACGGCGACCCGCACGGGGCCGAACGCGTGCCGCGGCTTGAGCCCCAGCCCGTCGACCAGCGCCGCACGCAGCGCCGCTTCGATCGACGGAGTGTCGAACGGCTCCAGCGGCGCGAGCGCGTCGCGGGCGGCACGCACCACGGTGAGCCCGTCCTCCGTGAGCACCTTGGCCGCGTCGTCCGGGTCGACCTGGAAGCCGTCGTCGCTCACGAAGAGGAACGCGAGCATCTCCACGGCCTCGCTGAGGACCGTGATGCGCTCGTTGACCAGCGGGGTCGCCGCGGCGAGCAGCGCCAGCTCCTGGTCCGAGGGCTCGGCGCCGACCAGTCCGGCGTCCGCGAGGTACGGGACGAGGCGGGACGCGAGCTCCTCGACCGGCAGGTCGCGGATGTGCTGGGCGTTGATCGCCTCGCACTTCTTGGGGTCGAACTGTGCGGGGTTCGGGTTGACCCGCGAGATCTCGAACGCCTCGGCCATCTCCTGCAGCGAGAAGACCTCGCGGTCACCGCCGATCGACCAGCCGAGCAGCGCGAGGTAGTTGAGCAGCCCCTCGGGCAGGAAGCCGCGCTGCTTGTACTCGTCGAGGCCGCCACCGGGATCGCGCTTCGACAGCTTGCGGTTGCCCTGACCCATCACGAACGGCAGGTGACCGTACTCGGGGACGACGCCCTCGCCGAGCCCGAGCGCCACCAGGGCACGGTGCAGCGGGATCTGCCGCGGGGTCGAGCTCAGCAGGTCCTCGCCGCGCAGCACGTGGGTGATGCCCATCATCGCGTCGTCGACCGGGTTGGTCAGCGTGTAGAGCGGCTGCCCGTTGGCCCGCACGATCACGTAGTCGGAGACGTGCTCCGGCTCGAACGTCACCTCACCGCGCACGAGGTCGGTGAAGGTGATCGCCTCGTCGGGCATGCGGAAGCGGATGACCGGCTTGCGGCCCTCGGCCTCGTACGCGGCCCGCTGCTCGTCGGTGAGGTCGCGGTGCAGGCCGTCGTAGCCGCTGGAACGGCCCTCGGCACGCGCCTGCTCACGCCGCTGCTCGAGCTCCTCGGGCGTGTCGTACGCGTAGTAGGCATAGCCGGCCTCGACCAGCTTCTCGGCGACCTGGGCGTAGAGACCCATACGCTCGGACTGCCGGTACGGCCCGAAGTCGCCTCCGACCTCCGGCCCTTCGTCCCAGTCGAGACCGAGCCAGCGCAGCGCGTCGAGCAGTCCCTGGTAGGACTCCTCCGAGTCGCGCGCGGCGTCGGTGTCCTCGACGCGGAAGACGAAGCTGCCGCCGTTGTGACGGGCGAACGCCCAGTTGAACAGTGCGGTCCGTACGTTGCCGACGTGCAGGTTGCCCGTCGGGGACGGGCAGAAGCGCACGCGGACAGCGCGGTTGGACTCAGTCACGGGATACCACCTTGTTGGTCAGCGTTCCGATGCCCTCGACGGTGACGCTGACCTCGTCACCAGGGTTCATGGGACCGACACCCTCAGGGGTGCCGGTGAGGATGACGTCGCCCGGGAGCAGCGTCATGAAGCTCGAGACGTACGCAATGAGCTCGGGGACCTTGAAGATCATCTGGTCGGTCGAGCCGTCCTGGACCACGCGGTCGCCCACGGTCGTCGTGACCCGCAGGTCCGTGATGTCGAGGTCGGTCTCGATCCACGGCCCGATCGGGCAGAAGCCGTCGGAGCCCTTGGCACGGGTCCACTGGCCGTCGGTCCGCTGGAGGTCGCGCGCCGTGACGTCGTTGGCGACGGTGTAGCCGTGGATCACCTTCGCGGCGTCCTCGACCGGGACGTCCTTGCAGATCCTGCCGATCACGACGGCGAGCTCGCCCTCGTACTGGAGGTCCTCGGTGAAGCCGGGGTAAAGGATCGGGTCGCCGGGACCGACGACGCTGGTGTTGGGCTTGAGGAAGACCAGCGGCTCGGACGGCACCTCGTTGCCGAGCTCGGCAGCGTGGGCGGCGTAGTTGCGGCCGATGCCGATCACCTTGCTCCGCGGGAGCACCGGCGCCAGGAGGCGGACGTCGTCCAGAGACAGCTTCTCGCCGGTGAGCTGGACGCCTGCATAGAGGGGGTCGCCGGTGATCGCCGCGACCACGGGGACGCCGTCGGCCTCGCCGATGACGCCGAAGCGGGGGTCTTCGTCGGTCGTGAATCTCGCGATACGCACGGGGTTCAGCCTATCCGTCGAGGTAGAACCAGCGGCCCGCGCGGCGCGCGAAGCGGCTGCGCTCGTGCAGGACCCCGGCACCGTCCGCCGTCCGGTAGTGCGCGGCGAACTCGACCTCGTCCCCGTCGGCCTCCAGGATCTCCAGGCGCTCCCACGTGAGCCCGGGCGTCGGCGGCACCGCGTCCGGACGCGTCCGGGGGTGCCACGTGCGGAAGACGTAGTCCCGGTCGTCGCGGGCGTACGCGGCGTAGCGCGAGCGCATCAGCTCCTCGGGCGTTGCCGCCTGGTGCTCCCCGCGGTGCAGCGGGCCGCAGCAGGCGTCGTACGACTCGCCCGAGCCGCACGGGCACGGGGTGGTGAATACGCTCACGCCGAGCCGTACCGGCGGTTGCGGCGGGCGTACTCCTCGATGGCCTCCCACAGCGCCCGCCGGTCGACGTCGGGCCAGGCGATGTCGGAGAACACCATCTCGGCGTACGCCGCCTGCCACGGGAGGAAGTTGCTCGTCCGCTGCTCCCCCGACGTGCGCCAGAACAGGTCGACGTCGGGCATGTCGGGCTCGTCGAGGTAGCGGGCGAAGAGCGTCTCGTCGATCTTGGCCGCCTTGACCTTGCCCGCCACGACGTCGCGGGCGAGCGCGGCGGCGGCGTCGGCGATCTCGGCCCGCCCGCCGTAGTTGACGCACATCGTGAGGGTGAGCACGTCGTTGTCCTTGGTGAGCTCCTCGGCGATCTCGAGCTCCTTGATGACGCTGCCCCACAGCCGCGGACGCCGGCCAGCCCACCGCACGCGTACGCCGAGCTCGTGCATCTCGTCACGGCGGCGGCGGATCACGTCACGGTTGAAGCCCATGAGGAAGCGCACCTCGTCGGGCGAGCGCTTCCAGTTCTCGGTCGAGAAGGCGTACGCCGAGATCCACTTCACGCCGATCTCGATGCCGCCCTCGACGACGTCGAACAGCGAGGACTCCCCCGCCTCGTGGCCGGCCGTCCGCGGGAGCCCGCGCTGCTTCGCCCAGCGGCCGTTGCCGTCCATGACGATCGCGACGTGCTGCGGGACCTGGTCGAGCGGGAGCGCGGGGGCGGTGGCACCGGACGGGTGGGGTGTCGGGCGGCGTACGGGAAGGCGCGTCACGCCACCATTCTCCCCCGTCGCCGTCGCACCGGGCTCAGCGGTCGACGTAGTCGAGCGAGCGCAGGCCGCGCTCGAGGTGCCACTGGAGGTACGTCGCGACGAGGCCGCTCGCCTCCCGCCGCGCGCGCTCCCCCGAGGCCTCCGCCTGCGGCCACAGACCGCTGAGCAGCGCGGCCAGAAGGACGACGGTGTCGGGAGACGGGTTGGCGGATCCGGGGAGGCGGCAGTCGGTGCAGAGCATCCCGCCCGCGCCCGCGTTGAACGCGCGGTGCGGACCCTGGACGCCGCAGCGTGCGCACGCGTCGAAGCTCGGGGCGTACCCCGCGATCGCGAGCGAGCGCAGGAGGAACGAGTCGAGGATCAGCCCGCTGGGATGGCGTCGGTCGGCGAGTGCGCGCAGCGCCCCGACGAGGAGGAGGTACTGCTGCGCGGCCGGGTGCCCGTCCTCGCCGACGAGCCGGTCCGCGGACTCGAGCATGGAGGTGCCGCAGGTGTAGGCGCCGTAGTCGTTGCCGAGCCGCCCCGCGTACGCGTCGAGCGTCTCGACCTGGGTGATGACGTCGAGGGTGCGTCCTTCGGCGAGCTGCAGGTCGACGTGCATGAACGGCTCGAGCCTCGAGCCGAAGCGCGAGCTCGTCCGGCGCACCCCGCGGGCGACCGCACGGACCCGTCCGTGGTGGCGGGTCAGGAGCGTGACGATGCGGTCCGCCTCACCCAGCTTCTGGGTGCGGAGGACGACGGCCTCGTCGCGGTACAACGCCACGGCACCATTCTGCCGGGTCGTTCGTCGTACGGGTGGAGGCCACTCGGATCCCGGGGGTTGAGGTCTATACCCCCTAGGGGTATGTTGTCGCCATGCTCACCTCCACCGCACGCCGTCGCGCCGCCGCCCTCATCGCCACCGTCGCCCTCGGACTCGGCGCCTCTGCGTGCAGCTCCGGTGACGACTCCGGCAAAGACCACGGTGAGCACGGCTCCAGCCAGTCCGAGGCCCAGTCCGCCGACGTGACGTTCGCGCAGGAGATGATCCCCCACCACCGGCAGGCGCTCGAGATGGCAGCCCTCGCCCCCGGGCGTGCCGGCGCGGAGGTCACCGCGCTCGCGGAACGCATCAGCGCCGCGCAGGACCCGGAGATCGAGACGCTGACCCGCTGGCTGAAGGAGCGCGGCGAGAAGGTGCCGTCCGCCGACGACGCCGGGACAGAGGTTCACGGCGAGCACGGTACGGACGGTGGCGCCGACGGGATGATGTCGCCTGCGGACCTCGAGCACCTCGCGAGCCTGTCGGGCGAGGCGTTCGACGAGGAGTTCCTGCGGCAGATGATCGCCCACCACGAAGGGGCGATCACGATGGCCGAGGCCGCGCTCCGCGACGGCAGCGACCCGGAGATCTCCACGCTGGCGCAGCAGATCTCCGACGCCCAGCGCGCTGAGGTCGACGAGATGCAGGACCTGTCGGAGTGACCCCTAGGGCCGGGCGGCGGCGTCGTAGGCCGCCCGGGCCGCGTCGACCTGCGGCATGTGGACCTCTGCCCAGTCCTTGAGCGCGCAGACCACCGCGAGGAGCGACCGCCCCAGCTCCGTCAGCGAGTAGTCGACGCGGATCGGCACGGTGGGCGTGACACGACGGTCGACGATGCCGTCGCGTTCGAGGTTGCGCAGGGTCTGGGTGAGCATCTTCTGACTAACGCCCTCGATCGTGCTGGCGAGCTGCGAGTAGCGGAGCTCCCCGTGGACGCCGAGCGCGGCGATCGTCAGGCTCGCCCACTTGTCGCCGATCGTGTCCAGCAGGCGACGGCTCGGACAGTGGGCGCTGAAGGCGTTGAACGCGGGCGCGTCAGCAGTCGTCTCAGGCACGGGCCCACCTCCGGGTGCGTTGGCCACTTCACAGTGCGTACTTCCCAAAAGAGAGTAGATCTCTGACAGTGAGAGGACAAGCCCGCCTCGTCCACTCAGGAGATCCCATGCACGTCCTCGTCTCACGTTCCGGCCAGCCGACCCCGAGCTGGGAGGAGAGGGCCTTGCCCTCTCTTCGCCCGGACGACGTCCAGGTCCAGGTCGCCGCCGCCGGGTGGACCTTCTTCGACAGCTTCGTCGCGGCCGACCACGCGACCCTCGGGCTGCCCGACCTCATCGGGCTCGGCTTCGACTTCTCGGGGACGGTGGTCGCCGTCGGAGTCGACGTCACCGACCTCGCCGTCGGCGACCGGGTAGCCGGCCTGCACGCCGACCCCACCGCCCCTGCACGTGCCCACGCCGAGCACGTCGTCGTCCCCTCGACGCACGTCGCCCCGCTCCCGGCGGGGCTCGACCTCGAGACCGCGGCGGCGATCCCCCTCAACGCCCTCGCGGCCCGGCAGGCGCTCGACCTCCTCGGCGCGCCGCGCGGGTCTCTCCTCGTGATCGGCGCCGCAGGCGGTGTCGGTACGTGGGCGACCGCGCTCGCCGTGCGCGAGGGATGGACGGTCGACGCGCTCGTCAAGCCCGGGACCGAGCACCTGGTGGACCCGCTGGGCGCCAAGACGGCACTCACCGCGGCGCGCGGACGCAGCTACGACGCGGCGATCGACGCTGCCGGGCTGCAGCAGGCCAGCCTCGCGTACGTCGCCGACGGCGGACGGTTCGTGGGTGTCAAGCCGGGGTGGCCGGTCCCCCCGGAGCGCGACATCGCGGTCTCCGCGATCACGACGACCGCGGACGGACCGGCGTTGAGCGCCCTGCTGCCCCTGGCTGCGGACGGGACCGTCCCCGTCCGGATCGCGGGTCGACGCCCGCTGAGCGAGGCCGCGGCTGCGTACGCCGAGGCGGCGGACGCGCCGGGATCAGCCGGGCGTTGGATCCTCGTCCCCTGAGCTCCGAAACGCTGTTACGATCCGCCGGTGAGTGACACCCCGATCTCCCGCCGCCAGTGGCTCGCGATGCTGACGCTGTCCCTCGGCGTCTCGCTGGTCGTCATGGACATGACGATCGTCAACGTGGCCGTCCCCGTCATCATCGACGACCTCGGCCTGACGGCCGCGGGCGCGCAGTGGATGAACGCGATCTATCTCCTGATGCTCGCCTCGCTGCTGCTCGCGGCCGGTCGGCTCGGCGACCGGATCGGGCGCCGCAAGGTCTACGCCGTGGGCCTCGTCCTGTTCATGGTGGCCAGCCTCAGCGCCGGCGCGGCTCAGAACCAGGAGATGCTGATCGCGGCCCGCTTCGTGCAGGGCCTGGGCGCCGCCATGATCGTGCCCGCCTCACTCTCGACCTTGAACGCGACCTTCCAGGGGCGCGCCCGGGCGATCGCGTTCGCGATCTGGGGGTCGACCGTCGGCGGCATGGTCGCGGTCGGCCCGCTGCTCGGCGGCTGGCTCGCGACCGAGTCGACGTGGCGATGGGCGTTCTGGATCAATGTGCCGTTCGGTCTGCTCGCCCTCGTGGGCATCATGAAGGTCGTCGGCGAGACCCGGGACGACGACATCCGTCCGGGTACGGACCTGCCCGGCCTCCTCCTCTCGACGCTGGGGCTCGGAGGCGTGGTGTTCGCGCTCATCGAGGGCCAGTACTTCGGGTGGTGGCGCCAGGACTCCGGCGCCCTCTCTCCCGTCCCGGTCTCGCTCGCCCTCGGGCTGGCGCTCCTGGTCGCGTTCGTCGTGGTCGAGCGGCGTCGGGCCCGCGCCGGCGCGGTGACCCTGGTCGACCTCGGGCTGCTGCGCTTCCGCTCGCTCCGGTACGGGTCGCTCGCGGCCATGGTCGTGGCCCTGGGCGAGATCGGGCTCATCTTCACGCTCCCGCTGCTGCTGCAGGGCGCACTGGGCTACACCCCGCTCGGCACCGGCGTCCTCGTGCTGTGGCTCGCGATCGGCACGTTCCTCGCCTCCGGCGCCACCCCGCCGCTCACGCACCGACTCGGTCAGCGTGCCGTGATCCGCATCGGCCTGGTCCTCGAGGTCGTGGCCATCGCGGGGACGGCGCTGGTCATCAGCGCCGACGTCAGCGGCCCGGTGATCGCGTCCCTGCTCTTCCTGTACGGCATCGGCGTCGGCATGGCGACCGCGCAGCTGACCAGCGCGATCCTCATCGACATCCCCGTCGGGTCGAGCGGTCAGGCGTCGGGGTTCCTGACGACGGTCCGCCAGCTCGGCTCCGCCCTCGGCATCGCCGTACTCGGCGGCCTGCTCATCTCGACCCTCGCGTCTCAGACCGGCGACGCGCTCGCGCGCACCGACGTCCCGACCTCCCAGCAGGACGACCTCGTCGCGGTGGTGCGTGACAGCGCGGGCGCCGTGATCCCGGAGCTCGTGGACGACCCGGCGACCGCCGAGGCCGGCCGTGCCGCCGAGGAGTCCCTGATCACCGCCAGCAAGGTCACCACCGGTGTCGCCGCCCTCATCCTCGTCGCCGGCCTCGCGGCAACCCTGGCCCTGCCCGCCGACCCGTCGTCGCCTCGCCGCGTCGCCGGCGGCGCCGACCAGCCGAGCCGCCGACGGCGCCGCAACGCCACCAGCGCCTGACGAGGTCAGCGGCGCCGTACGACGACGACACGCGAGGTCGACGGGGCGACCGACGGTCGCTTCGAGCCGACGTAGTCCACCCGGATCGCGTGCCGCCCCCTCGTCAGCTTCCTTGCGGCCAGACGCAGGGCGTACGTCCCGTCGGCTCGGACGCTGCCCCGCACCATCCGACGCCCGTCGATGACCAGCCACACCCGACGTACTGTCAACGCGGCGGAGGGCCGTCCGGCGATCCTGACCGAGCCCGTCACCTCGAGCCGGTCACGACGTCGGAGCACGGCACGGTCGGTCCTGGCGCGCACCACGGCACGGTGGCGACGTACCGTCTGGACGACGGTCGGCGAGGTGGCTCCGGCGAGCGGCGCTCCGCTCGCCGGCAAGAAGGCCACGGAGACCCGGTTCTTTCCCACCTCGAAGCGGGAGGTCCGCAACGTCGCGACGCCGTCGCCGTCGACGACCCGCGACCCGAGCGCGCGTCCGTCGGCAAAGAACCGGACCGTCCCCCGGATGTCGGCTCCACGCGCCGTGACCTTTGCCCGCAGGGCCACCTGGTCGCCGGCAGCGACGACCGTGCGGGACGTCCGCACCGCGACCGACGTCGATGCTGCGGCCACGGTCACCGGCCGATCGACGCTGGTCGACGACGCGTACGGGTCGGTCCCGTCGTAGGAGGCGCCGAACAAGAACCGTTCGCCGGCGCTCAGCCCGCGTACGGTCGTCTTCGCCACGCCGGCGCGTAGCGCGACCGGCTCACCCAGCGGACGGCCGTGGTCGGTGAACTGCACGGTCCCGACCGGAACACCGCCGGACGAGCGCACCTGCGCGGCCAGCTCCAACATTCCACCGGCCACCGCGGCCCCGGTGACGTCCACGCGCGTGGTCGTCGGGAGCTCGCTGACGTCGACCAGGCGTTGGTCGCTGGACGACGACGCGTACGTGCCGTCGCCGAGGTAGCGGGCCGAGAGGTCGTGCCTGCCGGTGGCCGCGAATCCCGGCAGCGTGACCTGGGCGCTCCCGTCGCCGTCCAGCTCGGCAGGCCTGCCGAGGGGGGTCCCGCCGTCGTAGATCCGTACGGTACCGGTGGGCGCGTCGCCGTCACCCGCGACGACGACCCGTGCCGTCGTCTCGGTCTGCGCCCTCGTGCTGCTCGGGACCCGCAGGGTCGTGGTCGACGCCGCCTTCGTGACCGTCGTCCTCGTACGGTTGCTCACCGCCGCGCCCACGCTCCCGTCACCGAGGTACGTGGCGTCGAGATCGTGGACGCCCGGTGCGAGGCGTACCCACTTCCGGGCCGTGCCGTCGGCGCCCAACGCGACGTCGGTGAGCACGACCCCGTTGTCGTGGATCGTCACCGTGCCGCTCGGCGGTGAGGTCGCTCCCTCGGCGCGTGCCTCGACCGACAGCACGGTGTCCTTGGTCGCCGTCGTGCCTGGATTCTCCACCGACAGCCGCAGCACGGTCTCCTTGGGACCGGTCTGGTTCGGCGCACGCTCGGACCGGGTGGCGTCGGTCGCCACCGCGAACGATTCGATGCTGTCGAAGCGGTTGGCATTCGCGACGTCGGTCACCCCGACGTACAGGTGGTAGGGCCCCACCCACTCGACGATCTCGTCGTCGGTGACGTCGTCCCCGGTCACCGTGTAGTTCTTCTTCGTCGCGCCTGGGATCGGCGACGGCGCCTCACTGCCGCGCTGGCGGTACCACTGATAGATCAGGTTCACGCCGGGCGCGGGCGAGCCGATGGACCGTGGCTCCTCCCACCATGCGGGGTCCGCGTTCGCCGTGAGGACGTCTCCGGGGATCGGCCCTGCGTCAGGCGCGGTGGTGTTGGTGACGGAGACCTGTCGCCCCTCGGCGAGGACCGTGGCGGGGTCCGCGTCGCACATCTTCTGGCCCCAGCTGTTATGCACCGCCAGCGTCGTGTCCGGCGCGGACGCGTTCGCGCGTGCCGCGTACGGGATCGCGAGCTCGACGACGTCCTTGGTCTCCCACGGGTGGGCGGAGCCGGGCCGGGCATTCATGCGCCACGACGACGTCCCGAGCACCGAGGCGGTCGCGAGGGTGGCGGTGGCGAAGCGTCGCGGCGGGATCGTCCACTGGACGTCCTGAGAGACGGTGGTGCTGTCCGTCCAGGTCCGGCCGTACGCGACCGACGCGGTCACCTTCAGCTCGTACTTGAAGAAGGCCGAGTCCTTGCCGAAGCTGAACGTGTTCTCGACCGCGAGACTGGTCGTCACCGACGAGCTGATCTCGCTGGTGGCGCTAGCGCCGATCGTCGTCGACATCGGCTCTGAGCCGCCGTTGTAGATCGACTGCGGTCCGCCGCCGCTCGCGCAACCCGTCGCGCGAATGACCGGCTGCGGTCGCGCGTCGATCGTCAGCTGGTCGATCCGGTCCCAGTCCGAGAGGACGACCCCGCTCGTCCTGTCACGCAGCTGGAGCGCACAGTCGGTCTTCAGAAAGGCGCACCGCTGTGCAGCGAACTCCATCGCGGAGCCCAGGACCCGCGCGGTCAGACGATCCTTCTCGCCCTGCGTCTTCTGAGCCCGGTCAGGATCGTTGTCGAAGTCCTTGAACTCGAACTTCTGGTTCGGCGAATCGTTGCAGGGACGGACCTCGATGTCCGCCACCAGGTGGCCGAGCTGGAGACACCGTTCGTCGAGACCCCTGCGCTCTGCAGACTTGAGGTAGAAGTACTCCGAACTCGACGGCGAGTCCCACGCAGTCCAGCTCGCGGTGTCGACCACATCGCGGTCGGTCCACGCCTGCCCCGAGGCGGGTTCAAAGTAGAACGCCTGCGACATCGCGGCGGCACAGTTTTCCCACCTTTGCGGGCTACCCGCGTCTAGACACCAGATCGGAAGGGGGCCATCGTGCGCGGCGATGTAAAAAGTCCCCTCCCAGGGCGGGTCCCCGGACACTCCGCCGGGCTTCGTCACGACCGGGATCAGATCGAGCGGGAAACCGTCGAGACGCAATGTTCCGCCGTTGCTCGACACGAGATAGAGGCACTCGAACGCGCCGACGCAGTTCGGCGGCGGGTCCGCTGCCGCCGGTGGCGACACCCCGACCAGGGTGGCGGCCCCGGCGACGCAGGCCGCCAGGAGTCCGACGACGCGACGACGCGCTGAGTAGGTCATGGCGGTCCCCTTCTCGCTCGCGTGGCAGGTCGCAGCCACGGCGCGCCGAACGTAACCACGAACCGTTCTGACAACGTTCTGACGCGAGAAGGCACCCCGAGATACCGTCGCCGCGAGGAGACGAAGGGGAACCGATGGGAGACCTGGGCGACGCGCGCCTCCCCACTCTGCTGGGCCCACGGAGCATGCCGCACCACGACCCGGGCCCCGGGCTCTCGCGCCGCGCTACGGTCGTCCTGGCCGTTCTCGCGCTGGCCGACCACCGCGTCCCCCGCGCTCGACTCGCCGCCCTGCTGTGGCCCGGCTCTGCACCGTCCACCGGGCGCGGCAACCTGCGGGTCGTCGTGAACGAGATCCGGCAGCACGCACCCGGACTCCTCCTGACCGACCGCGAGTCGCTCGCGATCGACGCGGACCAGCGAGAACGGCTGGACGTCGTGCGCTTCCAGCGACTCGCCCGCCGCGCGCTCGCGCTGCACACCGTGACCGATGTGTCCGCTCGAGGTGCGCTGCACGAGGCCGCAGACGCCTACACCGGGGACCTGCTCGCCGATCTCGCGCCACCCAGTGCGCCGTCGGCCGACTGGGTCGAACGCGAGCAGGACCGTCTGCGCGCGGCGGCCGTACGAGTGCTGATCGCGTCGGTCGACGCCGATCTGGAGGCAGGCCCCGACGCCTCCACGCGACGGCGCGCCGAGCACCTCACGGCGCTCGCTCCGCTCTCGGAGCCTGCGCACGGATGCCTCCTGCGTACGCTGGCCGCCCTCGGTGACCCGGAGACCGCGCTCGCCATGCACGCCGCCTGGGTCCGGCGGTCTGAGGCCGAGCTTGGGATCGCGCCGTCCCCGCAGACCCGTGCGGTCGTCGAGCAGATCGCCCGGGGGCGAGGTGTCGGGGCCGTCCCCGAGGTGCGCCGCCTCCTGCCGCCACGCCGTAGCCTCGTGGGGCGCGAGCGCGACCTCACCGCGATCGAGTCGCTGCTCGCTGACGGCCATCGTCTGGTGACGCTCGTGGGACCGGCCGGCGTCGGGAAGTCGGCGCTCGCGAACGAGATGGCCCACCGTCGCCGCGAGGAGCTCGGTGAGCCCGTCGCCGTGGTGGACGGCGAGGACGTGGACGATCTCGGAGGCCTCGTCGCCGCGGTCGCGACCGCGGTCGGCGCCGCGCCGGACAGCCTCACGAGCGAAGCCCTCGCCGACCAGCTTCACGAACGCAGCCTGCTGCTCGTGCTCGACGGGATCGACGACCTCGTCGAGCACGGGCCCGCGATCGCCGCTCTGGTCGACGCGTGCCCGTACCTCGTCGTGCTGGCCACCATCCAGACACCGCTCGGGCAAGATGCCGAGGCTGTGCACCCGGTCGTCCCCCTCGCGATCCCGGCGGAGACCACCGATGCTGCGGCGCTCGCCCGTTCGCCCGCCGTGCGCCTGTTCCTCGTCCGCGCCGAGCGGGCCGGGGTCCGCCTCGCACGTGATCGGTCCACGCTCGCGACCGTGCGGTCCCTCTGCCAGCACGTCGACGGGCTTCCTCTCGGGGTCGAGCTGGCGGCAGCGCGGGCCGCCGTGCTCGGTGTGGACGGCGTCTTGGCCGCGCTGGAGTCCGGCGACGGGGATCAAGTCATGGATCTTCTCGGTCCCGGCCGCACCGCTGCTCGCAGCCGGGGCCTGTACGCCGCGCTCGCTGCCGCCACACGACGTCTCCCCGACCGCACTCAAACGGTCTTCCGCAGGCTCGCTACGCTGCGCGGCGCCGTCGATCTGGAGACGGTACGCACGGTGTGCGGCGACGGGGACAGCGTGCTGGACGACGTCGCCGACCTCGTCGACCGTCGCCTCGTGCTCCGCGTCGTCGGCGTCGGCGGGACGGTCCGTTTCCGCCAGCTCGAGACGACCCGCGCGTTCGCGAGCAAGCTGCTCGACGACAGCGGCGAACGACCCGTGATCGAGGAACGTGCCGCCGTCACCGCGCTCGCCCGCCTCGCCGCGACATGGCCGCCCTCGCAGCTGGGGCAGGAGGGCGCCGATCCGCAGACGATCGAGACCTTGCCGGTCGTACGCCGGTTCCGGGCCGACCTTCCCGCGGTGCGGGCCGCACTCGCGTGGTGTCATCACCACGGCAGGGCCGGGCAGGCGGCGCATGCGCTCGCTTCCGGCGGGTCGGTGTGGTGGGTCGCCGGTGCGACGAGCGAAGGACTGCGGGAGGTCGACCGTGTCGTCGCGTCCGCAGCGGACCTGTCGGACGTCCAGGAAGCGCAGTGCCGGCTCGTCCGCGCGGCGTTGCTGGTGGAGCTCGGCGGCGACGAGAACCTCGCACGGGCACGCCACGATGTCGACGCCGCCGTGGACGTGGTGCTCCGCGACAGCGACCCCGAGATGCGTACGGCCCTGCTTGTGGGCGCGGTGCGGGTGGACTGCGCGACCGGCGCCCGAGCGCGCGCCGAGGAGCTCGCGCGGGTGATCGAGGACGCCGAGGGCGACCCGCGCTGGCGCATCGCCGCGCGTTTCATCCTCGCCCATCCCCAGGGCCACCCCGACCCGTCGATCGCCGTCCAGTCCCTCGCGGACGTGCTCGCCGACGCGCGGGCGTACCGGTACCAGCGGATGGAGCTGATGTGTTCCTTCGTGCTGCGCATGCTCGGCCCCGCCGCCGACGGGATCGACGAACCGCTCCCCGACCTCGACGAGATGCTCGCGATGGCCAGCGCGAACGGTGACGAGCAGGCTGAGATGTGGCTGCTCGCCGGGCTCGGCCTGCGCGCGGCTCGAAGGTGACCTCGCGACGGCCGTCGTCCGGCTGGAGCGGGCGATCGACCTCGCACGTCGAACGGGGTACCGATCCGTGCTCGTCCTCGGTGCCGCCGGCGCCGTTCAGGTGGTCTCGGACGCCGTCTCACCCGACGGCCGACCCGACCGGGCGCTGCGCGACGCGGCGGTCGTGTGCGGCGCGCTCGGCGAGCAGCCAGCCCTGATCCTCAGCACCGTCCCTGGTCCTCTCGCCGACGCGTACCGGTCCGTCGCAGCGACGCTCGAGTCCGACCCGCGTCTGGCCGAGTCCCTCCGTGCCGGCCGCCGCACCGGCTTCCCCCGCACGGTCGCCCTCGCGCACGCCCTGCTGCGTGAACGCGCACGAGCCACCTTGGCCGACGAGGTCGAGTCAGGAGAGCCGTCACCCAGCGTGCGGCGGTGACGGCACTCCTGCCGAGAGACCCTTCGGTGCCCGCGGGGTCAGCCGCGGGCGGCCGCGGCGCGGTTCGCAGCGGAGAGGACGGCCTTGAGCGAGGCGGTCACGATGTTCGGGTCGACACCGACGCCCCACACGATCTGGTCGCCGATCTCACACTCGACGTACGCCGCTGCGGCCGCGTCGCCACCCGACGACAGCGCGTGCTCGGCGTAGTCGAGGACCCGTACGCTGCCGTTGACCGAGGCGATCGCGTCGACGAACGCCGCGACCGGGCCGTTACCCTCGCCCTTGATCGACTGCACCTCGTCCCCGATCCGGACGTCGACGACGAGCTCGTCGAGGCCGTCCTGGATCGTCGACGACCGGAACGCCTCGAGGGCGTACGGGGTGGTCCGCTGGAGGTACTCGGCGGAGAACGCCTCCCAGATCTGCTCGACCGACATCTCGCCGGCCTCGCCCTCGGTCATCGACTGGACGACGCGGCTGAACTCGATCTGGAGCCGACGGGGCAGGTCCATCTTGTGCTCGGACTTCATGATGTACGCGACGCCGCCCTTGCCGGACTGGCTGTTGACGCGGATCACGGCCTCGTACGAACGCCCGACGTCGTGCGGGTCGATCGGCAGGTACGGCGCCTCCCACGGCATCTCCGACACGTCGATGCCGCGCTCGGCCGCCTGCCGCTCGAGGTCCTCCAGGCCCTTCTTGATCGCGTCCTGGTGCGAGCCCGAGAAGGCGGTGTAGACGAGGTCGCCCGCGTACGGGTGGCGCGGGTGGACCGGCAGGCCGGTGCAGTACTCGACGGTCCGGCGTACCTCGTCGATGTCGGAGAAGTCGATCTGCGGGTCGATCCCCTGGCTGAAGAGGTTCATCCCCAGCGTCACCAGGTCGACGTTGCCCGTGCGCTCGCCGTGCCCGAAGAGGCAGCCCTCCACGCGGTCGGCGCCGGCCATCATGGCCAGCTCCGTCGCGGCGACGGCGGTGCCCCGGTCGTTGTGGGGGTGCAGCGAGATCGCGACGTGCTCACGACGCGAGATGTTGCGGCCGAAGTACTCGATCTGGTCGGCGTACGTGTTGGGCGTCGCCATCTCGACGGTGGCCGGCAGGTTGAGGATGATCTCGCGGCCGTCCTCGGGCTGCCAGACGTCCATCACCGCCTCGCACACCTCGATCGAGAAGTCGAGCTCGGCGCCGGTGAAGATCTCCGGCGAGTACTGGTAGCCGAAGTCGGTGCCCTGCAGGTACTCCTCGGCGTACTTCATCACCAGCTCGGTGCCGCGTACCGCGATCGCGCGGCACTCGTTGCGGTCCACGCCGAAGACGACGCGCCGGAACAGCGGCGCCACCGCGTTGTAGAGGTGGATGTTCGCGTTCTTCGCGCCGGCCAGCGACTGGGCCGTGCGCTCGATGAGGTCCTCACGCGCCTGGGTCAGGACGGAGATCGTCACGTCGTCGGGGACCAGGTCGTCCTCGATCAGGTGGCGGACGAACGCGAAGTCGGTCTCGCTCGCGCTGGGGAAGCCGACCTCGATCTCCTTGTAGCCCATCCGTACGAGCATGTCGAACATGCGGCGCTTGCGGGCGGGAGTCATCGGGTCGATCAGGGCCTGGTTGCCGTCGCGGAGATCGGTCGAGAGCCAGCGGGGGGCCTCGGTGATCGTCTGGGACGGCCAGGTGCGGTCAGGCAGGTCGATCGGTGGGAAAGCGGGGTAGCGCGCGAACGGCATGCCGCTGGGCTGCTGAGGGGAGATGGCCATGGTGGGTCCTCGCTCGGAAGGGCTCGTCTGAGATGAGAGGCGCCGCGGTGCGGCGACGGCCGGCCATGACGAACGCCGCGACGAGGGGGGTCCGACCTAGTGCGAACCCTCGCCGCGGCACCGAAGGAGGAGGCGCGCGATGTACATGGCTGACGTCAGCATAGCCCACACCGCCGCTAGTCTCGCCAGATGTCCACGCTGCTGATCGTGCACCACTCCCCGACCCCGACCGTCCAGGAGCTGACGGACGCCGTGCTCGCCGGCGCCCACGATCCCGCACTCTCCGGCGTCGAGGTGGCGGTACAGCCCGCACTCGAGGCGCGGGCGGACGACGTGCTGACGGCCGACGGGCTGCTCCTCGGTACGACGGCCAACTTCGGCTATATGAGCGGCGCCCTGAAGCATTTCTTCGACACCATCTTCCTCGAGGCCGGAGGCGCGCTGAGCGACGACGGCTCCGCGGGCGGCAAGAAGGCCGGGGTGCGCCACACCAAGCCGTACGGCCTGTGGGTGCACGGCCGCTACGACACGACCGGCGCCGTCCGGGCGGTCCAGTCGATCGTCGGCGCCCTCCCCTGGACGCAGGCGGCGCCCGTGCTGGAGGTGCTCGGGGACGTCGGCGAGCCTGAGCGCGACCGGGCGTACGAGCTCGGGGCGACGCTGGCGGCGCTGCTGACTGCGTGATGCCGGCCGGCCGGTCTCGACCTACCGTGATCGGGTGGATGCTCGGAGCCACTGGACCTTCAGACCGCTTGCCCTGCTCGCGGCCGTCGCGCTGACGCTCGCGGGCTGCAGCGGCGACGACCCCGGGCGCGGCGACGCGACGACGCCGAGCGCGTCCCCTGAGCCAGCAGCCCCACCGGCAGCAGGGTCGTGCTACCGGCTCACCCAGCCGCAGCTCGACGAGGCGCACGTGGACGCCGCCGCCGTGCCGTGCAGCCAGCCCCACACCACGCAGACGTACGCGGTGACGACGCTGTCGGGCATCACCTCACCAGACGACGCTGCGGCGATCGCGGCGACAGCCGAGCGCCTGTGCCGAGCGGGCCTGCGCGGGTACGTGGCAGCCACGGCCGGCAGGCTCGCGCTCTCGCGGGTCACCCACGCCTGGTTCGTCCCCACCCAGGAGGACCTCGAGGCCGGCGCGCGGTGGTTGCGCTGCGACGTCGCCGTCCTGCGGACCGACACCACGCTCGTGAACCTCCCTGCCAGTGCGCGCGGACTCCTGCGTCGCGACTCCGCGCTGAACCGGTTTGGACGGTGCGCACGGACGAACGCGGCCGGTATCGCCTCCGGCCAGGGCGGACGGGTGTGTGCGCTCCCTCACACCTGGCGTGCGATCTCCGCCCAGAGGCTCGGCGCAGCGGCCGACCCGTACCCGGGCCGCGCCGTCCGCGGCAACGTGCTCGGGCGCTGCGAGGGCGTGGCGCGCGACTACACCGGCAACTCCACCGGTGACATCGCCGTCGCCTGGCGGCCGCCGTCGCGCGCGCAGTGGGTGGCCGGCGACCGTTTCGGCCTGTGCTGGACGCAGACCCGCGACTGATCCCGTCGCCGCGCGACGCCGGACGAGCCGCGGGGTGTGAACGACACAGGTTTCCCTCCCCTCCTCCCCCGTACACTGGCTGCCGTTCGTACTGCTGATCCCCCGGGAGGACGTACCGTGCCGGCTCTCCGCCGACCCCGAACCCGTGCCCGCAACCCGCTGTTGGGCGCGGTCGGCGCTGCGGCGCTGGTGCTCGTCACCGCCTGCGGCTCGGCAGGCGACCTGGCCGGCGCCGCGCCCGACGCGGACGGCTCGACGACACCGCCCGTACGCTCGCTGCCGCCGACGTCCCCGACGTCACCGTCGCCCACCCCGACGGCCGAGCCGGTGGCGGCGCCCAAGAGCGGTGAGTGCCGCAAGCCGGGCACGGTCGACGTCGCGCTGCGGGTCACCGACGACGACGCGTCCCCGGTGGCGTGCGCCGGGGCGACCTCGGTGACCTACCTCGTCCGCACGATGAGCCCCGCCGTCAAGGCGGCCGTCACCACGTACGACACGACGCAGATCCTCCGTACGGCCCGTCCGGTCTGCGAGAAGGCCGCCGCCCGCTGGCTCGGCACCGACGTCGCGACCCTCAAGCAGTCGCAGTTCGGGTTCGTCGTGGGCGTCCCGAGCGCGGCTCAGACGGCCGAGGGCGCCGGCTGGATGCGCTGCGACCTGGTGCTGTCGGCCAACAGCACGCGGCTGGCGGCGCTTCCCGCCAAGACCAAGAACGCGCTCAAGGGCAAGCGCGCTGCCGGCTTCATGCAGTGCGTCCGTGGCGACATCCGCAAGGCGACGGGCACGGTGGTCTGCTCGACCCGTCATCAGTGGCGCGGGGTCGACACGGTCCGGCTGGGCGCGGCGAAGGCGAAGTACCCCGGCACTAAGAAGGTCCAGGCGACGATGCGCGACCGCTGCCCGGCGGGCGTACGCCGCTACCTCGACACCCGCGGATCGTTCGACTACGGCTACATCTCCCCCAGCCGCGCCGCCTGGCAGCGCGGCGAGCGGTGGGGCGTCTGCTTCGCCAAGACCAAGAAGTAGCCCGCGAGAGACCCCCACCACCCCCGCGAGAGACCTCAGCCACCCTCGCGAGAGGCGTGGCTCGCGAGCGTGCGCGCGGTGGCTCGCGAGCGTCAGAAGCCGAGGCGGCGCAGCTGCTTGGGATCGCGCTGCCAGTCCTTGGCGACCTTGACGCGCAGGTCCAGGAACACCGGCGTCCCGAGGATCCGCTCGATCTGGCCGCGTGAGTCCGACCCGATCTGGCGCAGGCGCGAACCCCCCTTGCCGATCACGATGCCCTTCTGGCTGTCGCGCTCGACGAAGATGGTCGCCCGCACGTCGACGAGGGGCTTGTCCTCAGGGCGGTCCTCGCGCGGGACCATCTCCTCGACGACGACGGCGATGGAGTGCGGAAGCTCGTCGCGTACGCCCTCCAGCGAGGCCTCGCGGATCACCTCGGCGACCAGCGTCTCCTCCGGCTCGTCGGTGAGGTGGCCCTCCGGGTACAGCGGGACGCCTTCGGGCAGCTCGGCGATCAGGAGGTCGCGCAGGTGCTCGACCTGATACCCCGAAACCGCCGAGACGGGTACGACGTGCGCCCACTCCACGCCGAGCTCGTCCCCGGTCGCGGCGATGGAGGCGAGGTGCTCGACGAGACGCTCCGGTGCGACCTTGTCCGACTTGGTGGCCAGCGCCAGCATCGGGGTGCGCCGGATCTTGGCGAGCTCGCCGATGAGGTAGCGGTCGCCAGGGCCGATCCGCTGGTCGGCGGGCAGGCAGACGCCGATCACGTCGACCTCGGCCCAGGTGCTGCGGACGAGATCGTTGAGGCGCTCGCCCAGCAGGGTGCGGGGGCGGTGCAGGCCCGGGGTGTCGACGAGCACGAGCTGCCCGTCGGGCCGGTGGACCAGACCGCGGATCACGTGGCGCGTCGTCTGCGGACGCGACGACGTGATCGCGACCTTCTCACCGACGAGCGCGTTGGTCAGCGTCGACTTGCCGGCGTTCGGACGCCCGACGAAGCAGGCGAAGCCCGACCGGAAGCCGCTCACGAGGCGACCCGCGTGTGCGGCGTGCCTTGCGCGTCGGCCACGAGGACCGGGACGCCGGGACCAGCGAGGTCGCGCACCGCTGCCAGGTCGACGTCGCTCACGCCCTCCCCGTCGGTGCTCAGCGCCGCCGCCTCCAGACCGGTCGCGCCCGAGGACACGGCCATCGCCACCGCCAGCTGGAGTGCCGTCACCGAGAACGACGGCAGCGCGACCGTCGCCGCCGCGTACGTACGGCCGTCCTGGTCGCGAACCGACGCGCCTTCGGGCGCGCGGGTCCTCGCACGCGTCGCGCGGGCGAGGGTGAGGATCTTGCGGTCCTCCGGGTCGTCGACGGTGAGGGGTGCGGAAACCATGCCGTCCAGGGTATCGGCGCTCACTCAGCCCGACGCACTCGCGCCGACGGACTCCTCAGCGCCACCGCCGGAGACCTCCCTGCTGACGAGCACGGTGCCGATCCGGTTGCGGCGGCCCCGCGGCGCCTCCGCGACGAAACGCAACCCGTCCAGCAGCACCTCGCTGCCGGCGATCGGGACCTTGCCGAGGTGCTTGGCCATGAGCCCGCCGACGGAGTCGACGTCGTCGTCCTCGATCGGGACCCCGAAGAGCTCCTGGAGGTCGTCGACGTCGAAGCGGGCGCTGATCCTCACCGACCCGTTCGCGAGGTGCTCGACGTCGTCGGGAGGGGCGTCGTACTCGTCGGTGATCTCGCCGACGATCTCCTCGAGGATGTCCTCGATCGTCACCATGCCCGCCGTGCCGCCGTACTCGTCGACGACGATGGCCACGTGCGTGCGCTGTGCCTGCATCTCGCGCAGCAGCTCGGCCGCGGGCTTGGAGTCGGGGACGTACAGGCAGGGCCGCATCACCGACTCGACGCGCTCCGTCGCCTCGGCGTCACGGTTGTCGAAGACGCGCTTCGTGATGTCCTTGAGGTACGCCATCCCGACCACGTCGTCGAGGCTGTCGCCCGTGACGGGGATGCGGGAGTAGCCGCTGCGCAGCGCCAGCGACATCGCCTGGCGGAGCTTCTTGGTGCGCTCGATGAACACGACGTCCGTCCGCGGCACCATCACCTCGCGGACGACGGTGTCGCCGAGCTCGAAGACGGAGTGGATCATCTGCCGCTCACCGGACTCGATCAACGCGCTCTGCTCGGCAAGATCCACGAGCTCACGCAGCTCCGCCTCTGACGAGAACGGCCCCTCGCGGAACCCCTTGCCGGGCGTGAGGGCGTTGCCGATCGCGATGAGGACGCGCGGGACGGGCCCGAGGATGCGGGTGATCGCGATGAGCAGCCCCGCGGAGAGCAGCGCGACGCGTTCGGAGTTCTGGCGGCCGAGCGTCCGAGGGCCGACGCCGATCGCGACGTACGACACGACCGACATCACGAGCGTGGCGAGCAGGAGCTGCTGCCAGAGCCCGTCGATGGCGCGGGCGAACACCACCGCGACGAGCACGACCGCACCTGTCTCGGCGATGATGCGCAGCAGCAGGGCGGTGTTGATGTACGGCGCGGGATCGCGAACGACCCGCGCGACGCGCGTCGCGCCGGATCGCCCCTCGGCGACGAGCTCGTCCACGCGTGCCTTCGAGAACGTGGAGAGTGCCGCGTCGACACTGGCGAGCAGCCCGGCGAGGCCGACGAGCGCGACCGCGATGACCACCAACGCGACGTCGATGGTCATCGCGAGGGCTCCGCCTCACGCCACCGGGCGAGGAGCGTGTCCTGGAGGGCGAACATCTCCTGGTGCTCCTCGGGCTCGGCGTGGTCGTAGCCGAGGAGGTGCAGGATGCCGTGGACGGTCAGCAGCTCGAGGTGGTCGCGCACGACCAGTCCCTCGGACGCCGCGTCCTTGGCCGCCACCTCGGGGCACAAGAGCATGTCACCGAGGTAGCCCTCCTCGGCCTCCAGGTCGTCGGACCCGGGCCGCAGCTCGTCCATCGGGAAGGACAGGACGTCGGTCGGTCCCTTCTTGTCCATCCACTTCTCGTTGTACTCGGCCATCGTGCCCGGGTCGACGACGATCATCGTCATCTCGGTGGCGGGGGCCAGCCGCATCTGCGTCATCACGAAACGCGACAGGCGGGTCAGGCGCTCGACGTCGACCGGCTCCCCGGACTCGTCGCGCCAGCTCGACTCATCGAGTACGTCGACGTTCACGACCCTCGTCCTCGTACTCGTCGTAGGCGGCCACGATGCGGCCCACCAGCTTGTGACGGACCACGTCGGCCGACGTCAGCGTCGGGAAGGAGATGTCGCGGACACCGTCGAGGATCTCGCGCACGACCCGCAGCCCGCTGCGGGTGCCGCCCGGCAGGTCGATCTGCGTGATGTCGCCGGTGACGACCATCTTGGACCCGAAGCCGAGCCGGGTGAGGAACATCTTCATCTGCTCGGGCGAGGTGTTCTGGGCCTCGTCGAGGATGATGAACGCGTCGTTGAGCGTCCGCCCGCGCATGTACGCCAGCGGGGCGACCTCGATCGTCCCGGCGGCGAGCAGCTTGGGGATCGTCTCGGGGTCGAGCATGTCGTGGAGCGCGTCGTAGAGCGGCCGCAGGTAAGGGTCGATCTTCTCGCTGAGCGTGCCAGGGAGGAAGCCGAGGTTCTCGCCGGCCTCGACCGCCGGGCGCGTGAGGATGATCCGGTTGACGTCCTTGGCCTGCAGCGCCTGGACGGCCTTCGCCATGGCCAGGTACGTCTTGCCGGTGCCGGCGGGTCCGATCCCGAAGACGATCGTGTGCTTGTCGATCGCGTCGACGTAGCGCTTCTGGTTGAGCGTCTTCGGACGGATCGTGCGGCCCCGGTTGGACAGGATGTTGAGGCTGAGGACGTCGGCGGGACGCTCCTCGGTCTCGGTCCGCAAGATCGCGATGCTGCGCTCGATCGTCTCGGGCGTCAGGCCCTGGCCGGTCCGGATCATCGTCACCAGCTCCTCGAGGAGCCGCTCGACCAGCGCCGACTCGGCCGCCGTCGCACGGATGGAGACCTGGTTGCCACGGACGTGCACGTCGGCGTCGAAGCTCGACTCGATCAGACGGAGGAACTCGTCGGCGGGGCCGAGCAGCGCCACCATCGGGATGCTCGCCGGGATCGTGACGGTGTGCTGCAAGGGTTCAGGCGTACTCATCGGCACCCCCGTGGGGGCAGTTCTCCTTCGCTCGGTCGGAACCCGACCATGGTATGCGGCCCAGCGGCTCGCGTGCGACCACGAAATTCACCGGCCCTCAGCGGAACGCGTCCCGGATCCGGCCGAACACGCCGCGGTGCGGCGCGGCGAACTCCGCGTCGACCCGCTCCTCGCCGCGTGCCACGGCCAGCTGCGTGAGGAGCTCGCGCTGCGCCTCGTCGAGCTTGGTGGGCGTCTCCACGACGACCCTCACCTTGAGGTCGCCGCGACCGACGCCCCGCAGGTGCGGCACGCCACGGCCACGGATCGTCACGGTCTCACCGGACTGTGTGCCGGCCGCGATGTCGAAGCCGATCGTGCGCTCAGCGCCCTCGACGTCGGCATCGGCCTCGAGCGTCGGCAGGTCGATCTGCGTGCCGAGCGCCGCCGCGGTCATCGGCACCCGTACGTCGCAGTAGAGGTCGTCGTCGGACCGGGTGAAGACCTGGTGCGGCTCGACCTCGATCTCGACGTAGAGGTCCGCGGCAGGTCCCCCTCCGGGGCCGACCTCGCCCTCGCCGGTGAGCTGGATGCGGGTTCCGGTGTCGACACCGGCCGGCACCTTGATCGTGAGCGTGCGGCGGGCGCGGACCCGGCCGTCGCCGGAGCACTCCTCGCACGGGTTGACGATGACCGAGCCGTAACCCCCGCAGGTCGGGCACGGCCGGGCCGTCCGGATGTCGCCGAGGAACGAGCGCTGCACGTGCTGCACCTCGCCGTGGCCCTGGCAGGTCTGGCACATGACGGGGTCGGCCCCGTCGGCCGAGCCGTTGCCGTGGCAGGTGCCGCACACGACGGCCGTGTCGACCTTGAGCTCGCGGGTCGTGCCGAACGCGGCGTCGGCCAGCGGCACCGAGATGCGGATCAGCGCGTCGCTGCCGCGGCGCGTACGCCCGCGCGGGCCGCGCTGGGCCTGCTGGCCGAAGAACGCGTCCATGATGTCGCTGAACGAGAACCCGGCGCCGAAGCCGCCGCCGGCGGAGTTGCCGAGGGGGTCGCCACCGCGGTCGTAGAACGCGCGCTTCTCGGGGTCGGACAGCACCTCGTACGCGACGGTGACCGTCTTGAACCGCTCCTGCGCCTCCGGGTCGGGGTTGACGTCGGGGTGCAGGCTGCGTGCGAGCTTGCGGTACGCCTTCTTGATCTCCTCAGGTGTCGCGTCGCGGCTCACCCCGAGGGTCCCGTAGTAGTCCTGGCTCATGCGTCCTTGTCTGTTCTCAATCGCTGAGGGTCTGGCCGACGTACCGGGCGACGGCACGTACGGCTGCCATGGTGCCCGGATAGTCCATGCGGGTAGGTCCGACGACGCCGAGGGTCGCCAGCGGCTCGTCCGTGCTCCCGTACGCCGTCGCGACGACCGAGGTCGACGACAGCTCCTCGTACGGCTGCTCCGCGCCGATGCGCACGGTGAGCAGGCTCGGCGACGTCGCCTCGCCCAGGAGTTTGAGCAGCACCACGTGCTCCTCCAGCGCCTCGAGCACCGGCTTGATGGAGGTGTCGAAGTCGGCTCCGAAACGCGCCAGGTTGGCGGCGCCGCCGACCGCGACGCGCTCGTCGGCGCGCTCGTCGGAGAACGCCCGCGTCATCGTGGCGACCACCGCGGTCACGATCGGGCGCTCCTCGGGGCGGAAGGTCGTGATGAGGTCGGCGACCGTCGTCGAGGCGTCCGAGAGCCGCTGACCGACGGCGGCCGCGATGATCTTGCCGCGCAGCTCACCGAGCAGGTGCTCGCCGGGCTCCTCAGGCAGCTCGACGATGCGCTGGTCGACGCGCCCCGAGCTGGTGATGAGCACGACGAGGACGCGCGCCCGGTCCATCGGGACGAGCTCGACGTGCCGCACCGTGGAGCGGGTGAGGGTCGGGTACTGGACGAGGGCGACCTGGTGCGTGAGCTGCGACAAGAGCCGCACGCTGCGCTGAACCACGTCGTCGACGTCCACGGCGCCGTCGAGGAACGACTCGATCGCGCGCCGCTCGGGGATGCTGAGGCGGCGTACGGACGCGAGCCGGTCGACGAAGAGCCGATAGCCCTTGTCGGTCGGGATGCGGCCCGCACTGGTGTGGGGCTGGGCGATGAAGCCCTGCTCCTCGAGGACCGCCATGTCGTTGCGGACCGTCGCCGGAGACACCCCGAGCTGGTGCCGGTCGACCAGCGTCTTGGAGCCGACGGGCTCGCGCGTCGCCACGTAGTCCTCGACGATCGCGCGCAGGACCGCCAGCTTGCGTTCGTCGAGCACGACCTCCACCGCCTTGTCCCTTCTCGCGCGCCTGGCACTCGTGTGCCGTGAGTGCCAGTCTAGCCAGCCCGGCCAGCATCGTGGAGGTCCGGCGGCGTGTGGCGTCCCGCCGGGCCGAGCACCTCGACTAGGTTGCTCCTCGTGGCTCACGACCGTTACGGCTCCGACGTTCTCGCAGGCGACTGGCGCGTCCCCAAGCGGGGTCGCTCCACCGAGGTCGAGGCGGAGGTCGGGATGGTGCTCGAGGAGGTCACCACCGACTTCTGCGGCGCGGTCACCCGCACCGACCGCGACCTCGGGACGGTCGAGCTGGAGGACCGGCGGGGCAAGCGGCGGACGTTCCCGCTGGGCCCAGGCTTCCTCCTCGAGGGCAAGCCGGTCATCCTCAGCGCACCCGCACGCGCGGCGGCGCCCGCGCGTGCGACACGGACGGCATCGGGCTCGGTCGCGGTCCACGACGCGAAGGCCCGTGTCGCCCGCGCGAGCCGGATCTACGTCGAGGGCCGCCACGACGCCGAGCTCGTCGAGAAGGTGTGGGGCGACGACCTGCGGATCGAGGGTGTCGCCGTCGAGTACCTCGAGGGCGTCGACGACCTCCCGTCGGTGGTCGCGCAGTTCAAGCCCGGACCCGGTCGCCGGCTCGGCGTGCTCGTCGACCACCTCGTGCCCGGCTCGAAGGAGTCCCGGATCGCCGCCTCGGTCGTGCGCGGCCCGTACAAGGAGCACGTGCTCGTCGTCGGCCACCCGTACGTCGACGTGTGGCAAGGCGTGAAGCCCGAACGCCTCGGGCTGGAGAAGTGGCCGGTCATTCCCCGCCAGATGTCCTGGAAGCACGGGATCTGCCAGGCCCTCGGCTGGCCCCACCGCAGCCAGGCCGACATCGCCCACGCCTGGAAGCGCATCCTCGGCTCGGTCCGCTCGTACGCCGACCTCGAGCCGGCGCTGCTCGGACGGGTCGAGGAGCTCATCGACTTCGTCACCACCTGAGCCGCCGCGCCCGGCCGGTTGGGGCGCGGCTGCGACACTGGAGGTATGCCGTCGACGTTGCCCGAGGGTGAAGCAGTCCCCACCGACGGCTCTCTCCCCACCCGCTCCCTGGAGAAGCTCGGAGAGGCGCCGTTCGGCGCGTACGTCCACGTGCCGTTCTGCGTCACCCGCTGCGGCTACTGCGACTTCAACACCTACACGTCCTCCGAGCTCGGCCCGGGCGCCTCGCACGAGTCGTACGCCGACACCGTGCTCGCCGAGATCGATCTCGCGGCGCGGGTCCTGGAGCGTGCCGGTCGCTCGCTGCCGGAGATCGAGACGGTGTTCGTCGGCGGCGGGACGCCCACGCTGCTCGCCTCCGACGACCTCGGACGCATCCTGGAGGCGCTCGACAAGACCTTCGGCCTCGCCGACGGCTACGAGGCGACGACGGAGGCCAACCCCGACAGCGTGACTCCGGAGTCGCTCGCGACCCTGCGGGCGCGGGGCTTCACCCGCGTCTCGTACGGGATGCAGTCCGCGGTGCCGCACGTGCTCGCCACCCTCGATCGCACCCACGACCCCGCCCGGCTGCCCGACGTCGTGCGGTGGGCGCGCGAGGCGGGGTTCGAGCAGGTCAGCGTGGACCTCATCTACGGCACGCCCGGGGAGTCGCTCGCGGACTGGGAGCGCTCGCTCGAGACCGCTCTCGCGCTCGACCCGGACCACGTCAGCGCGTACGCCCTGATCGTCGAGGACGGCACCGCGCTCGCCCGCCGCGTGGCACGTGGCGAGATCGCGGCGCCGGACGACGACCTCATGGCCGACATGTACGCCGCGGCGGACGCGCAGCTCGGCGGCGCCGGGCTCTCCTGGTACGAGCTGTCGAACTGGGCGCGCGACGACGCGGCCCGTTGCCGCCACAACGAGCTCTACTGGACCGGGGCGGACTGGTGGGGCTTCGGACCGGGGGCGCACAGCCACGTCGCCGGGACCCGCTGGTGGAACGTCAAGCACCCTGCGGCGTACGCCAGGCGACTCGCCGAAGGGGTCTCGCCCGGTCACGGTCGCGAGGTGCTCGACGCCGAGACCCGACGCGTCGAGCAGGTGCTGCTCGAGTCACGGCTGCGCGACGGGATGCCGCTGGAGCGGCTCGACGCGGCGGGGCGCGCCGCAGTCGGCGGACTCGTGGCCGAAGGCCTCGTCGAGCCCGCGCCGCTGGACGAGCGTGGCTCGCTCGTCCTGACGCTGTCCGGGCGCCTGCTCGCCGACGCGGTCGTACGCCGCCTGCTGCCGTAGCCGGGGGCACCACCCGCTTCCGACAGGCTGGGGTACCCGAGTGCAGCCGCACCGACCCGAGCGTGCAGAGTCGGGTCGGTGGTGCTTCGGTCGGGCACCCCAGCGTGCGCCTGCCGGGGTCCACTGCGCGGGAGCATGAGGAGGGGCCGCACCGCGTCGCGGTACGGCCCCTCCTCGTGCGCGTGGGGATCAGGCCTCGGCGTAGAACCCGTCGAGCACGTGCTGGAACTTGTCCTCGACGTACTTGCGCTTGAGCTTGAGGCTCGGCGTCAGCTCGCCCTCCTCGACCGTGAGGTCGTGGTCGAGCACGACCCACTTCTTGACCGTCTCCCAGCGGTTGAGCTTGGAGTTGAGCTCGTCGACGTAGCCCTCGATCGCCTTCCGCATCTCGGGCGAAGACACGATCTCGGCGTACGACTTGCCGGCGAGACCGTGGTTCTCGGCGAACAGCGTCGCGGCGTCGGGATCGATCGTGATCAGGGCCGAGACGAAGTTGCGGTTGTTGCCGTAGACCACCATCTGGCTGGCCAGCGGGCACACTCCCTTGAACATGCCCTCGATGTAGGACGGCGCCACGTACTTGCCGCCCGAGGTCTTGAACAGGTCCTTCTTGCGGTCGGTGATCTTGAGGAACCCGTCGGAGTCGATCTCACCGATGTCACCGGTCGCCAGCCACCCGTCCTCGGTGATCGCGGACGCCGACTCGGTCTCGAGGTTGTGGTAGCCCTGCATGACGCCGGGGCCCTTGATCATGATCTCGCCGTCGTCGGCGATCTTGACCTCGGTGCCGGGCATCGGCAGGCCGACCGTCCCGAGCTTGTACTGGTCGGGGTGGTTGACGAACGAGCCCGCCGCGCTCTCCGTCAGGCCGTAGCCCTCGAGGATGAGGATGCCGGCGGCCTCGAACCACTCCGCGACCTCCTGCGACAGCGCCGACGCCCCGGAGATGAAGAAGCGGATGCGTCCGCCGAAGCGCTCGCGCACCTTGGACAGGACGATCTTGTCGCCGATCTTGTACTGGAGGCGCAGGCCGGCCGGGACGGGCTTGCCCTCGCGCTCGAGCTGCTTGACCTGCGCGGCGACCTTGGTGGCCCAGGTGAAGAGCTTGAGCTTGACGCCGCCCTCCTCCTCCATCATGCCGACGATGCGCCCGTACGCCTTCTCGAAGATGCGCGGCGCGGCACCCATGAACGTCGGCTTCACGACGGCGAGGTTGTCGACGATCTTGGGGATGCGTCCGTCGATGGCGGTCGCGAACCCGACACGCAGCTGCGTCGACAGCAGCACCTTGCCGAACGAGTGCGCCATCGGCAGCCAGAGGTACTGGAGGTCGTCGATCGTGAGGTAGCCGCCCGCCGCGACGGCCGCGCCCTCGTACGTCCAGGAGTCGTGCGTGAGCCGGACACCCTTCGGGCGGCCGGTCGTGCCGGAGGTGTAGATCAGCGTCGCCAGGTGCTCGGACTGGATGCCTGCGACACGGTCCTCGACGGCCGTCGGCTGCTCGGCCAGCAGCTTGGAACCGAGCTCCTCGAGCTCGCCGAGCGAGATGACCCAGTCGCCGTCGCCGTCGCCGTCGAACAGCACGACCTTCATCACGTCGGGCAGCTCGCTGCGCTTCTCCTGCAGCTTCGCGAGCTGCGTGGCGTCTTCGGCGAAGACGACGCGGCTGGCGGAGTCGGCGAGGATGTAGGCGACGTCGGGCGAGGCCGTCGTCGGGTAGACCGTGGTGGTCGCCGCGCCCGCCGCCATGATCGCGAGGTCGGCGAGGATCCACTCGTACCGGGTCCCCGAGGCGATAGCGACGCGCTCCTCGGGCTCGATCCCCAGCGAGATCAGACCCGCCGCGATGCGCGACACGATCTCACCGGTCTCGCCCCAGGTCAGGGAGCGCCAGTTCTCGCCGACAGGGTGCCGGTAGGCCTCACGGTTGGGGGTCTCACGGACTCGGGAGTAGAACAGCTCGCCGACGTTCTTTGCACGCGAGTCGACGACTTTCATCTGCTCGGGTGTCGGGGCGTTGGCCATCAGGAGTGCACCTCATCGCTGGGAGTTGGTAGGAGTGATGGGGATCACGGGATGGCCAGAATCGTACGCGATCGCTGTGACTGCGGGCACACTCCAGGGGCAATCGAGACCTTTCCGCGACACGGGCCCCGACCGACCGCTCCCCCTCACGACGAGAGAGGCGCCTACTTCTTGCCCTTGTCCCCCGAGTCGCCGGTCGAGAGCGCGGCGACGAAGGCCTCCTGAGGCACCTCGACCCGGCCGACCATCTTCATCCGCTTCTTGCCTTCCTTCTGCTTCTCGAGCAGCTTGCGCTTACGGCTGATGTCGCCGCCGTAGCACTTGGCGAGCACGTCCTTGCGAATCGCGCGGATGGTCTCGCGCGCGATGACGCGCGCGCCGATGGCCGCCTGGATCGGCACCTCGAACTGCTGGCGCGGGATGAGCTCCTTGAGCTTCTGCGCGAGCGCGACGCCGTAGGAGTACGCGTTGTCGCGGTGCACGATGGCGCTGAACGCGTCGACCGGGTCTCCCTGCAGCAGGATGTCGACCTTCACGAGGTCGGCGGCCTGCTCGCCCGTGGTCTCGTAGTCGAGCGAGGCGTAACCCTTCGTCCGGCTCTTGAGGTGGTCGAAGAAGTCGAAGACGATCTCGGCCAGCGGCAGCGTGTAGCGGATCTCGACGCGGTCCGACGAGAGGTAGTCCATCCCGAGCAGGGTCCCGCGGCGGGTCTGGCACAGCTCCATCACCGGACCGATGAAGTCGGTCGGCGTCAGCACGGTCGCCCGCACCACAGGCTCGTACACCTCGGAGATCTTGCCGGTCGGGTACTCGCTCGGGTTGGTGACCCGGTGCTCGGACCCGTCCTCCATGACGACGCGGTAGACGACGTTGGGGGTGGTCGAGATCAGGTCGAGGTTGAACTCGCGCTCGAGCCGCTCGCGCACGATCTCCATGTGGAGGAGGCCGAGGAAGCCGATGCGGAAGCCGAACCCGAGCGCTCCGGAGGTCTCGGGCTCGTACTGGAGCGCGGCGTCGTTGAGCTGGAGCTTGTCGAGCGCGTCGCGCAGCGTCGGGTAGTCGTCGCCGTCCATCGGGTAGAGGCCGGCGAACACCATCGGATTCGGGTGGCGGTAGCCCCCGAGCGCCTGCGTCGCGGGCTTGCTCGCCGACGTCACCGTGTCACCGACACGCGACTGGCGGACCTCCTTCACGCCCGTGATGAGGTAGCCGACCTCGCCGACGCCGATGCGGTCGGCCTTCTTCGGCTCCGGCGAGATCACGCCCACCTCGAGCATCTCGTGGACGGCCCCCGTCGACATCATCTTGATCTTGTCGCGGTGCGAGAGGTGGCCGTCGATCACGCGGACGTACGTGACGACGCCCCGGTAGGTGTCGTACACCGAGTCGAAGATCATCGCGCGCGCCGAGGCGTCGGGATCGCCGACCGGAGCAGGGATCTGGTCGACGACGGCGTTGAGGACGTCCTCGACGCCGACGCCGGTCTTGGCCGAGACCCGCAGCACCTCGTCGGGCTCGCAACCGACCAGGTGCGCCAGCTCCTCGGCGAACTTCTCCGGCTGCGCGCTCGGGAGGTCGATCTTGTTGAGCACCGGGATGACGTGCAGGTCGGCGTCGAGCGCGAGGTACAGGTTGGCCAGCGTCTGGGCCTCGATGCCCTGCGCGGCGTCGACGAGCAGGATCGCGCCCTCGCAGGCGGCGAGGCTGCGGCTCACCTCGTACGTGAAGTCGACGTGCCCGGGGGTGTCGATGAGGTTGAGGACGTACGTGGTGCCGGCGTCCTCGCCCGTCGACTTGGTGAACGGCAGCCGGACGGCCTGGCTCTTGATGGTGATCCCGCGCTCGCGCTCGATGTCCATCCGGTCGAGGTACTGCGCGCGCATCGCGCGGTCGTCGACGACCCCGGTGTGCTGCAGCATCCGGTCGGCCAGCGTGGACTTGCCGTGGTCGATGTGCGCGATGATGCAGAAGTTGCGGAGGATCGCGGGGTCGGTCGCGCCCGGAGCGGGTGCCGACGAGGAAGCAGCGGTCTTGGCCATGATGCCTCCCATCCTCCCATGTCACGGCCCCGTTCCCGAACGCGTACGTGGTCGCCGTCCCTACGATGGCGAGGTGAACGTGATCCTCAACATCATCTGGCTCGTGCTCAGCGGGATCTGGCTCGCGATCGGCTACGCGGTCGCCGGGGTGGTGCTCTGCATCACGATCATCGGCATCCCCTGGGGCATCGCCTCGTTCCGGATCGCCTCGTACGCGTTGTGGCCCTTCGGCCGCACCACGGAGCCCAATCCTCAGGCGGGCGTGCCGTCGATGATCGGCAACGTGATCTGGCTGGTGCTCGCGGGCATCTGGCTCGCGATCGGCCACGTCGTGAGCGGGATCGCGCTCTGCCTGACGATCATCGGCATCCCGCTCGGCATCGCCAACTTCAAGATGGTGCCGATCTCGCTGATGCCGCTCGGCTACCGGATCGTGCCCGTGGACGGGCGCTGAGATCCCGGACAACCGAGGTTTGGGCCGAAGACGGCGAGGGTACGGAAGGGATGCCCTCATCGTCGACCAGGAAGGACCTGTCGTGGTCATCGGACTCGGCATCGTTCTCATCGTTCTCGGCCTCATCTTCGCGCTCGACGTCATCAACATCGACACGAGCCTCATCGACACCGGGACGCTCGGCTGGATCCTGCTCATCGCGGGCATCGTCGCCGTGGTCGTCTCGCTGATCGTCAACCAGCAGCGCTCCAGGTCCACCCACGTGGTCGAGGAGCGCCGCGACGGTGGATACCCGCCCCCGCGGTAAGTCACCGAGTCAGCACGAAGCGGCCCTCGCCCTGCGGAACCGCAGGCGGGGCCGCTTCGTGTCCCGGACAGGTGGAGCGCTTTTGGACCGCACCAGGCGCGCTGCTACAGTGGGTGGTCGCGTGTCCGTGTCCGCGCGCGCACCTATCCACTTCGACAGAACAACGAGGCTTGCCCCGTGGCAAACATCAAGTCGCAGATCAAGCGCAACCGGCAGAACGAGCGTGCCCGCGAGCGCAACAAGGCTGTGCGGTCCGAGCTGAAGACCGCCGTCCGCCGCTTCACCGAGGCCGTCGAGGCCGGCAACACCGACGACGCCAAGGAGTTCGCCAAGGCGGCGAACCGCAAGCTGGACAAGGCTGCCTCCAAGGGCGTCATCCACAAGAACCAGGCGGCGAACCGCAAGTCGTCGATCTCGAAGAAGGCTGCCGCTCTCTGAGCACCTGACCTTCGCTTCCGAACGGCGCCTCTCGTGACGAGAGGCGCCGTTCGTGCGTGTGGTCAGCGCACGCGGGCCGCGACGACGCCGAGCACCATCCGCTCCAGCGCGTACTCCGGGTCCGACGCGCCCTTCACGTCGAGGTCCGCGCGCGCGACCGCGCCGATGGCGGTCGTGATGCCCGTGCTGTCCCAGCCCTTGAGCTGGGCGCGCAGCCGCTTGAGGCGGAACGGTGGCGCGCCCACCTCGCGGGCGAGCTCGGCCTCGCGCAGCCCCTTGCTGGACGCGACCCCGTAGCGCGCCAGGGAGCGCAGGCCGGACGCTAACGCCGACGTGATGAGCACCGGCGCGACGTTGTTGTTGATCGCCCACCGCAGCTGCTCGAGCGCGAGCGCGGCGTCACCGTCGATCGCCGCGTCGGCGATGTCGAAGCCCTTCACCTCCGCCCGCCCGCCGAAGTACTGGCGGACGAGGTCGAGCGAGATCTTGTCCCGCCGACCGTCTGCCCGGGTGGCGGCGTCGACCAGCTGGTCGGCAGCGCCGGCGAGAGAACGGAGGTCGTGCCCCACGGCGGCGACGAGGTAGCCGGCGGCCTCCTCCGTGATCGAGGCACCGAGCTGTCGCACCTCGGTCGAGACCCACCGCGTCACCTCCCACGGCTTGGGCGCGGTGGTCGTGACCTCCTGGACGGCCCCGAGCTTGCGGAGCTTGTCGAGGACCCCCTTGCCCTTCTGGCCACCGCCGTGCGTCAGCACGACCGCCACCTCGGCCGAAGGCGCGGCGGCGTACGCGAGGAGCTCGTCGGCGACCGTCGCGTCGAGCGACTCGATGCCGCGGACGACGACGGCGCTGTGCGATGAGAACAGCGACGGGCTCGTCAGGCCGGCGAGCTCCCCCGGCACGAGCGCGGAGCCGTCGACCTCCGAGACCGAGGTCTCGGGGTCCTCCTGCTGGATCTGCGTGAGAGCACGGCGCATCGCGCGGTCGGTGAGGAACTCGACTCCGCCGGTCACCAGGACGAGGGTGCTGAACAAGGACGCCATCGCAGGCCAGCATGCCACGCGTCGCAGACGTCGCGGCGGGCGGTTCACCGGCGGATGCCACCGACCTCGCCGTCCCGGACGACCACGGCGACGTCTCCCCCGAGATCTGTCCTCAGGACCGTCGCGCCTGCCCCGGTGAGCACCTCGAGCGTCCCCGGGGCGGGATGGCCGTACGTGTTGTCGCGGCCCGCGCTCACGGTCGCCCACCGTGCACCGAGTCCGACGAGCCAGGCGTCGTCCTGGTGGGCGCTGCCGTGGTGCGGGACCTTGAGGACGTCGACGCGCAGGTCCGGGTACGCCCGCCGGAGCGCAGCCTGACCGGGTGGCTCGACGTCGCCGGTGAGGAGGATCCGCACGCCGCGGGACTCGGCGAGGAGCACGACGCTCGCGTCGTTCGCCTCGTCCTCGGAGACCGTGGGGCGTCCCTCGGCACGCACCGGTGCCAGCACGGTGAGGGTGAGCTCGCCGACTCGCCAGCGCTCCCCGCCGGCGAGTGGGCGGACCTCGGCGGTGCCGGGCGGCGGGCGGCTCGGGCCCACCCCGACCCACCCGACCTCGCGTCCGCGGAGCACCCCCGCGAGGCCGTCCACGTGGTCGGCGTGGGCGTGGGTGAGGACCACCATCGGCACCGTGCGTACGCCGAGGTCGTCGAGGCACCGTCCGGCCGCGACGGGATCGGGACCGGCGTCGACGACGACGGCCGACGACGGCCCGGTCCGCAGGACGGTCGCATCGCCCTGCCCGACGTCGCACGCGACCATCACCCATCCCCGTGGGGGCCAGCCCGGGCGCAGCGGCGCGACGACGAGGACGGTGACGAGCGCGCCGGCGAGCACGGCGGGCAGCGGGCGGCGCAGGAGCAGGTGCCCTGAAACCGCGACCACCGCGCACGCGACGACCAGCGCGGCCACGACGACGGGTCCGTCACCGACCACCGCGGCCGCTCCCGGCAGAGCCGCCGCCCGCCTCCCGACGAGCACGATCCAGCCCGCAGGCAACGCCGTCACGAAGCCCACGCCGGTGCCGAACGGAGCCCACGCGAGACCGGCGAGCCCTCCCGTGAGCCCGAGGACGGTCGCGGGTCCGACGGCAGGCGCGACGACGAGGTTGGCGACGACCGCGACCAGGGAGACCTCACCGGACAGCGCCGCGACCGGTGCGGTGCAGGCGAGCTGAGCCGCGGCCGGGACGGCGATCGCCTCTGCCAGCCATCGAGGCATCCAACGGGCGAGGGCGTCGCGCCACACCGGCGCGAGGAGGATGATCCCGCCGGTCGCGAGCGCGGACAGCAGGAAGCCCGCCGACGTGGCGAGCCAGGGATCGACCAGCACGACGACGACCACCGCCAAGGCGAGGCACCGCGCGCCGCGTCGGCGCCCACCGGTGCTGAGGCCGGCGACGCCGACGAGCCCCATCACCGCCGCGCGCACGACGGACGGCTCCGGGCGGGCGAGGAGCACGTAGCCGAGGGTCGCGACGACGGCGAGCACGACGCGGGCACGCGGACCGGCTCCCAGCGGTCGCGCCAGCGCGAGGAGGAAGCCGACCAAGAGGGTGAGGTTGGTCCCCGAGACCGCGAGCAGGTGGGTGAGCCCGCTCGTACGGAAGTCGTCGCGCAGCCCGTCGGACAGCGCGTGGTCGTCACCGTGGACCAACGCGGGCACGAGCGCGGCGACGTCGGGTGACCGGTAGGCGACCGCTGCGCTGATCGCCTCACGCAGGTGCTGTGCGCCGTCCCACCACCACGCGGGGTCGCCGTCGGGACGCCCGGAGATCGCGCTCACCGACAGTGTCGCCGAGGTGGCCGAGTCGTCGGCGACCTGCAACCGCCCCGACGCCTCGACCTCCTGCCCGATCCTCAGCGCGGGCGGGTCTCCACGGATCCAGGCCGTGACGGGGCTGCGCAGGCGCCATGCCGCACCGCGGGCCTCGACGTGCCGCACCGTCAGCCGAAGCACGGTCGAGCTGCCGAACGTCCCGCGCACCTGCCGGGGATCGGACGCGACGACCGCTTCGACCTCGACGGTCGCCCCGTCTGCGGCCAGGTCGGGGACCACGCCGGAGCGGTGGCTCGACGCCCGGAACGCACCGAGCAGGAGCGCGGCGACGAGGAGCACGAGCACCAGCGCGACCCAGGCCGCCCGCCGCCGCGCGGGAGCCACGCCGAGCACCGCGAGCGCAGCCCCCGCCGCCGCGCCTGCCGAGGCGAGGAGCGCCACCGGCAGCGGCACCCGTACGGCGACGACGGCACCGGCCCACGCCGCGACCGCCGGGGCGATCATGCGCAGGTCGGTGGGGTCACCGCGTCCGGCGAGGCCCGTCGCGGATCGGAGCACCGCGCGCGACGTCAGACCGTGACGAGGGCGCGCAGCTTGGCCAGGGTCGCCTCGCCGATGCCGTCGACCTCGAGGAGCTCGTCGACCGAGGTGAACCGTCCGTGGTCGGTGCGCCACGCCAGGATCGCCTGCGCGGTCACCGGTCCGACCTGGGGAAGGGTGTCCAGCTCCTCCAGGGTCGCCGTGTTGAGGTTGACGACGGCGCCGCCCGGAGCGCCTGGGGAGGCACCGCCCGGTGCGGGGCCGGAGGGCACGGAGACGGCCGGCAGGCCGACGACGATCTGCTCGCCGTCCACGAGGACGCGCGCAAGGTTGAGGGAGGTCAGCTCCGCACCTCGCCGCGCCCCGCCCGCCGCCTCGAGCGCGTCCACCACCCGAGAGCCCACGGGGAGCGTGACGATCCCCGGACGACGCACCTTGCCGGCGACGTCGACGACGACCTCGGAGGGCGCCGCCGTCGGCGCGGCGGGCGCGCCCGGCTCGGCGGGCGCGGTCGGTGAGGATCCGGCGACCGGGCTCGACAGCGCCACGGGCTCGGCCGTCACGACCTCGGGCTGGGCTCTCTGGACCCACCAGAGCACTGCTCCGCCGGCTACCAGCACCACGGCGGCGACCACCACGACGTGCGACAGCGTCGTCCCGTCCCCGAGCACCGAACGGAGCGGGTTCGGGAGACGGTCCACGGCGTCGGATCCCCACCGCGAAGCGGTGACGGCGGCACCCGCGCGGTGCCGGGCCGGCAGGCGCCTGTCGTCGAGCCCGGCGTTGTCGAGCCCGGTGTCGTCGAAGAGGTCCTCGACCTCCTCGTCCCGCTCGCCGCTCGGGCGCGTCGGGGGGTCGAGCCGGCTCAGCTCGCGCGCGAGCAGCTCGAGCCGTCGGCGTGCGGCCTCGCTCGTCCTGTCTGCTCCCCGTCGGTCCACCTGAGGAACGCTAGAGCGATCGGCCGCCGGCTCGCTGCCGTCCATCGCCGGCCTGTGGACAAGCGCCGTCGGCGGGACCTGAGGACGAGGTCAGCCGATCGGGACGCGGGCCGAGACGGTGACCGCGAGCAGACCGGGGCCGACGTGCGCGCCGATCACGGCGCCGACCTCCATCAGGTCGACGGTCGGGAGGTTCAGCGACTCCGACAGCCGGTCCGCGAGCGCCTGCGCCTCTGCGGCGGCATCGAGGTGCTGGACCGCCACGTCGACCTGGTCGCCGGCCTCTGCTGCCGCCTCGGCCGTGAGCTCCTCGAGCCGGGCGATCGCACGCGCCGACGTACGGACCTTCTCGATCGGGCGCACGCGTCCGTCCTCCACCCCGAGGATGGGCTTGACCGACAGGGCCGACCCGAGCAGGGCCGAGGCGGCGCCGATGCGGCCGCCCTTCCTGAGGTGCTCGAGGGTCGCGACGTAGAAGTACGTCGTCGCGCGCTCGGACCGGTCGCGTGCTGCCTTCGCCACGTCCTCGGCCGAGTGGCCGGCGTCGCGGGCGGCCGCCGCCGTCAGCACGGCGTACCCCGTCGCCATCCCGACCTGAAGGCTGTCGACGCAGGTCACCGGCACCGCGCACTGCTGGGCGGCGAGCTGCGCCGACTCGAGGGTCGCGGAGACACGGGAGCTGAGGTGGATGGAGACGATCTCCTGCGCGCCCTGCTCGACCAGGTCGGCGTAGACCTGGGAGAAGCGCTCGGGAGCGGGCCTCGACGTGCTCACCGCTCGCCCCGAGCGGAGGGCACGCGCCAGGTCCGCCGGGCCGACCTCCACGCCCTCCGTGTACGAGCGGGCGTCGACGACGACCTCGAGCGGGACGACCGTGACATCGTGGGCCGCCGCGACGTCGACCGGCAGCGACGCCGTGGAGTCGGTGACGATGGCGAGGGTCATGGGGCGAGGGTAGTCGGAATCCGCGCGCCCACGCGGCTTCCCGAAGAACCCTCCCTCGAGCGTACGGTCGGGGTGCGCAGACGAGTCGATCGCTGGCGAGCGCTTCCGATATGTGATCGTTAACAGCCGCAGCGCCCTCCCGCGCCTCCTTGCACGCCGGAAGCTCGCCGTACAGACGGCCCCACGCCCGAAGATCCACACTGACGCCCGACCGGAGGGGACGTCCGTGGCCACCTATCTACGCAGGTCAGCACCCCTTCTGCCGCACCGTCGCCGTCGTACCGCGCCGCGAGCGCGCGCTCCGCGACCGCCTCTCGGCAGGAGAAGGAATCGATCAGGCCTTGACGGCTCCGAATGTGAGCGTTAACAATCTTCTCCATCGATGTGATGCCCATCACATGAATGAGCCGGGAGCAGATGTCCGCCTGCCCCCTCGCCCGCACCGGACACGGTGCCGGGCTCCGTAGACGGAGGAATCTCATGATCAGGAGAATGAGCGCAGTCGCCGTAGGCGCCGTGCTCGTCGGGAGCCTCGCCGCGTGCGGGGGCGGCGGCAGCAGCGACGCGTCGGACGACGACAGCATCACCATGGGCTTCGCCCAGGTCGGCGCAGAGAGCGGGTGGCGGACCGCCAACACCAAGTCCATCAAGGACACCGCGAAGCAGGAGGGCGTGACCCTCAAGTTCTCCGACGCCCAGCAGAAGCAGGAGAACCAGATCAAGGCCATCCGGTCCTACATCCAGCAGAAGGTCGACGTGATCGCCTTCAGCCCCGTGGTCGAGACCGGCTGGGACACCGTCCTCCAGGAGGCCAAGCGGGCGAAGATCCCCGTGATCCTCACCGACCGCTCCGTCGACTCCGACGACACCTCGCTGTACGAGACGTTCCTCGGCTCCGACTTCGTCCTCGAGGGCGAGAAGGCCGGCGACTGGCTGGTCGAGAACGCCGACGAGGCCGACACCGACAAGAACGGCGCGGTCAAGGTCGTCCAGCTGGAGGGAACGACCGGCGCCGCACCGGCCATCGACCGCGCGGAAGGCTTCAAGGAGAAGATCTCCGCCGACCCGCGGATCGAGATCACCGCCTCCCAGACCGGCGACTTCACGCGTGACGGCGGCAAGAAGGTCATGGAGTCGTTCCTGAAGTCCCAGCCCGACATCGACGTCGTCTACGCCCACAACGACGACATGGGGCTCGGCGCGATCGAGGCGATCGAGGCGGCCGGGAAGACACCCGGGACCGACATCAAGATCATCACCGTCGACGCCGTCAAGGACGGGATGACCGCGCTCGCCGCCGGGAAGATCAACTTCATCGTCGAGTGCAACCCGCTGCTCGGCCCGCAGCTGATGGACCTGGCGAAGAAGGTCGTCAACGGCGAGGACGTCCCTGAGCGGGTCGTCACCGAGGAGACGACCTTCGACCAGGAGCAGGCCAAGGCCGCACTCCCCGACCGCCAGTACTGAGTGTCGCTCCCCCGCACTCGCACGGCCGAGGTGCCGGGCCGCGTCACACCGCCCCGGCACCCTCGGCCCACTCCCCCGACAGCGCTCCACCGACCCTGAGGACGGGATCGAGATGACCCACATGTCCGCCGACGCCCAGCCCTCTCCCGGGCCGTCGGTCGAGGGTGCACGGCACGGCGAGCCGGTCGTCGAGATGACCGGGATCACCCTCACCTTCCCCGGCGTCACGGCGCTCGACGACGTCTCGTTCCGGATGTACCCCGGCGAGGTCCACGCTCTGATGGGCGAGAACGGCGCCGGGAAGTCCACGCTCATCAAGGCGCTGACAGGCGTCTACACGATCGACGCCGGCACGATCCGGATCGACGGCGAGGAACGCCAGCTCACGGGGACGGCCGCTGCGCAGGACGCGGGCGTGAGCACCGTCTACCAAGAGGTCAACCTCTGCACGAACCTCACCGTCGCCGAGAACATGCTGCTCGGCCGTGAACCACGGCGGCTCGGGCGGATCGACCACCGGCGGATGTACCGGCGCGCGGGTGACGTGCTCGCCCGTCTTGGCCTGGACATCTCGCCCAGGTCGCGGCTGGGAGACCACCCGATCGCCGTGCAGCAGCTGGTCGCGATCGGGCGCGCGGTCGACATCGACGCCCGGGTGCTCGTCCTCGACGAGCCGACCGCCAGCCTCGACAGCGAGGAGGTCGCCACGCTCTTCGAGGTCATCGACTCGCTCCGTTCGCAGGGCGTGGCGATCCTCTTCGTCTCCCACTTCCTCGACCAGGTCTTCGCGATCTCCGACCGGATGACGGTGCTGCGCAACGGTCGGCTCGTCGGCGAGCACCTCGCACGCGACGTCACCCGCCTGGAGGTCGTCGAGGAGATGCTGGGCCGTGAGCTGGAGGTCCTCGAGCGCCTGGACCGTGAGCCCTCCCGTCAACCGGACGACCGTCGTACGCCGGTGCTGCGCGCGAGCGGGATCGGCCGTCGAGGGTCGCTGGCACCCGTCGACCTCGAGGTCTACGACGGCGAGGTGATCGGCATCGCCGGTCTCCTCGGCTCGGGCCGCACCGAGCTCGCACGGCTGCTCTTCGGCGCCGACCCCGCGGACAGCGGGACGGTCGAGGTGCGTGGGCATCGTGTGCACCTGCGTTCACCGCGCAAGGCCGTCGACCACAAGATCGGGTTCTCCAGCGAGAACCGTCGCGCCGAGGGTGTGGTCGGCGACCTCACCGTGGCCGAGAACATGCTGCTGAGCCTCCAGGCCGCCCGGGGCTGGTTGCGACCGGTGCCGGCCCGCACCCGTGAGCAGCTCGTGGCGAAGTACGTCGAGGCGCTCGACATCCGACCGGCCGACCCGCAGGCGCTCATGCGCAACCTCAGCGGCGGCAACCAGCAGAAGGTGCTGCTCTCCCGCTGGCTGATCATGCAGCCCGACCTGCTCCTCCTCGACGAGCCCACCCGCGGGATCGACGTCGGCGCGAAGGCGCAGATCCAGCAGGTCGTCGACGACCTCGCGCGCGCCGGGATGGGCGTCGTCTTCATCTCGGCCGAGCTGGAGGAGGTGCTCCGCCTGAGCGACCGGCTGGTCGTCATGCGTGACCGTCACAAGGTCGACGAGCTCGCGAACACCCAGACCACGACGTCGGACCTGATGGCGATCATCGCCCGTGACGAGGAGGCCGCTCGTGCGTGACCTGCCTCGGCACCGCCTCTTCTGGCCGGTCCTCGCCCTGACCCTGCTGCTGGTGGTCAACGTCGTCGCGACGCCGTCCTTCGTGCAGGTCCGGATGCAGGACGGGCACCTGTACGGGAGCCTCGTCGACATCCTGCGCAACGGCGCCCCGGTGCTTCTCGTCGCGCTCGGGATGACGCTGGTGATCGCGACGCGCGGCATCGACCTGTCCGTCGGCGCGATCGCCGCGATCGCCGGGGCCGTCGCCTGCGTGCACATCGCCGGGTCCGGCGACCCGGGCTCGGCGGGGACGGCGATCACCGCGATCGCGCTGGCGCTGGCGGTGTGCGTCCTGCTCGGTCTCTGGAACGGCTTCCTCGTCTCCGTGCTGGGGATCCAGCCGATCATCGCGACGCTGGTCCTCATGACCGCCGGACGCGGTCTGGCGATGCTGGTGACCGGCGGCCAGATCACCACGGTGAACAACTCCTTCTTCAAGGCGGTCGGCACCGGCTACGTCTTCACGCTGCCGGTCGCGATCCTCCTCTCGCTCGGCGTCCTCGCGGTCACGGCGCTGGTCACCCGCCGGACGGCGCTCGGCATGCTGGTCGAGGCGGTCGGCATCAACCCGGAGGCGAGCAGGCTCGCCGGCGTACGCTCGCGCACCATCCTGTGGACCGTGTACGTCTTCTCCGCCTTCTGCGCGGGCCTCGCCGGTCTGATGATCGCCGCCAACACCAGCGCCGCGGACGCGAACAACGCCGGCCTGTGGATCGAGCTCGACGCGATCCTCGCCGTGGTGATCGGGGGCACGTCGTTGGCCGGCGGCCGCTTCTCGCTCACGGGGACGCTCGTCGGCGCGCTCTTCATCGCCACGCTGGCGACCACCGTCCCGACGATCGGGATCCCGTCAGAGACCAACTACCTCTTCAAGGCCGTCGTCGTGATCGCGGTGTGCCTCCTCCAGTCGCCCAAGGCGCGTGCGGCGGTGTGGCGTCGCGGGCGCAGGCGTCCGTCGACGGTGAAAGCAGGGCGAGCATGAGCACGGCCACCACGCCCCGTACCTCGCAGCGCTCCTTCGCGGACCGCGTGAAGGGCTACTCCCCTCCCTCGTCCGTGATGCCCGTGCTGGCGACCTTCGCCCTGCTCGTCGGGATGTTCGGGGTCGGGTCGATCCGGTACGAGGGGTTCGCGTCGCCGCAGGTCGTCCTCAACCTCTTCGTCGACAACGCCTTCCTCATCGTCCTCGCCGTCGGGATGACGTTCGTCATCCTCACGGGCGGCATCGACCTCTCGGTCGGCTCCGTGGTGGCGCTCTCGACGATGATCGCGGCGGCGACGCTGCGCGCGGGCTGGCCACCGCTGCTGGCGGTCCTCGCCGTGCTGCTCACCGGGACCTTGCTGGGTCTGGCGATGGGCCTGGTCATCCACTACTTCGAGGTCCAGCCGTTCATCGCGACGCTCGCCGGCATGTTCCTCGCCCGCGGCCTGTGCTACCTCATCAGCGTCGAGTCGATCCCGATCAAGGACGACACCTTCCAGTCGCTGTCGGCCGCGTCGATCACACTCCCCGGAGAGCTGTACGTGACACCGACCGTGCTGATCGCCCTCCTGGTGGTGATCGTCGCGGCCTGGGTGCTGCACCTGACACGCTTCGGCCGCACCGTCTACGCGGTCGGAGGGAGCGAGACCTCGGCGATGCTCATGGGGCTGGCGGTCGCGCGCGTCCAGGTGGGCGTGTACGCCATCAGCGGGTTCTGCTCCGCGCTCGGCGGGCTCCTCTTCTCCCTCTACATGCTCTCGGGCTACAGCCTCCACGCCGTCGGCATGGAGCTGGACGCGATCGCCGCGGTGGTGATCGGGGGCACGCTGTTGACCGGCGGGTACGGCCTGGTCGTCGGCTCGCTCCTCGGCGTCCTGGTCCTCGGCACGATCCAGACCTTCATCTCCTTCGACGGGACACTGAGCTCGTGGTGGACCAAGATCTCGATCGGTGCGCTGCTGCTCGTCTTCGTCGTCCTGCAACGCTTCTTCACCCGCCGGGGGGCCTCGTGAGTTCCGACCGTCAGACACCGCCCGTGATGGCCGACGTCGCCCGTGCGGCCGGCGTCTCTCACCAGACGGTCTCGCGCGTCATCAACGGATCACCGAACATCCGGCCGTCGACCCGCGAGCGCGTCGAGTCGGCCATCCGCGCACTCGGCTACCGCCCGAACACCGCCGCCCGCGCGCTGGTGACCCGCCGGTCGTCGACGATCGGCATCATCAGCACCGGGAGCGGGCTGTACGGGCCGGCGAGCATCCAGCGCACGGTCGAGGACGCGGCGCGCAGCGCGGGCTGGTTCGCGGGGTCGGTGAGTCTCGCGACCGTCACGGAGTCGACCCTCACCGACGCCATCGACCACCTGCTCCGCCAGGCCGTCGAGGGGATCGTCATGATCGCAGGACAGGTCGAGGCACTGGAGCTCGTGAGCCGCCAGGACTTCGGCGTCCCGTTCGTGGTCGTCGAGGGCGACCTCTCCAAGGCGTCGAACGTCGTGGGGGTCGACCAGCACGCGGGGGCGTTCGCGGCGACCACCCATCTCGTCGAGCTGGGGCACACCCGCATCGCCCACGTGCGCGGGCCGCGCAGCTGGACCGAGGCCGACGGGCGCGAGTCGGGGTGGCGTGATGCCCTCGCGGCGGCCGGTCTCGAGCCGGGCGTGCTGCTGCACGGCGACTGGTCGGCACGCAGCGGCTACGCGGCGGGGCGGACCCTCGTCGCCGACGGGGACACCACGGCCGTCTTCGTCGCCAACGACCAGATGGCGATCGGCCTGCTCCGCGCGTACCACGAGGGTGGCCGCCCTGCGCCGCGCCACGTGAGCGTGGTGGGCTTCGACGACACCCCCGAGGCCGAGTACCTCCAGCCCCCTCTGACGACGGTTCGCCAGGACTTCGCCGAGGTCGGCCGACGGGCCATCGCGTTCCTCGACGCGAGCATCAAGGGTCTGGAGCCGCACCTGGAGCGGCTCGTGCCGCCCGACGTGATCCTGCGTTCGAGCACCGCACGCCCCTACCGGCCGGAGGTGTCGGCATGAGCAGGGCCGAGTACGTCGTGGGCGTCGACTTCGGGACGCTCTCCGGCCGCGCGCTCGTGGTCGCCGTCGAGGACGGCACAGAGGTCGCGAGCGCGGAGTCGGTCTACGCCCATGGCGTCCTGACCGACGCGCTGCCGGGTCGTGCCGGCCGGAGGCTGCCGGCCGACTGGGCGCTGCAGGTGCCCTCGGACTACGTCGACGTCCTGCGCCACGCCGTCCCGGAGGCCGTCCGCAAGGCCGGCATCGACCCGGCGGACGTGATCGCGATCGGGACGGACTTCACCGCGTGCACCGTGCTCCCCACGACCCGCGACGGCACGCCGCTGTGCGAGCTGCCCGCCTTCGCCGACCAACCGCACGCCTACGTGAAGCTCTGGAAGCACCACGCCGCGCAGCCCCAGGCCGACCGCATCAACGCCCTCGCCGCCGAGCGTGGTGAGCCGTGGCTCGGTCGGTACGGCGGCCTCATCTCGTCGGAGTGGGAGTTCGCCAAGGGGCTGCAGGTCCTCGAGGAGGCTCCCGAGGTCTACGCCGCCATGGACTGCTGGGTGGAGGCCGCCGACTGGATCGTGTGGCAGCTGTGCGGCACGTACGTGCGCAACGCGTGCGCGACCGGCTACAAGGCGATCTACCAGGACGGCCGCTTCCCGGCCACGGACTTCCTCACCGCCCTCCACCCGTCGTTCGGTGGTTTCGTCGAGGACCGCCTCGCCCAGACCGTCGCGCAGCTCGGCGACCGCGCCGGGACCCTCACCCGCGAGGCCGCCGCGTGGACCGGGCTGCCGGAGGGCATCCCTGTCGCCGTCGGCAACGTCGACGCGCACGTGAGCGCACCGGCCGCGCAGGCCGTCGACGACGGCCAGATGGTCGCGATCATGGGGACCTCCACCTGCCACGTGATGAGCTCGTCGGTCCTGCGCGAGGTCCCGGGCATGTGTGGTGTCGTCGACGGAGGCATCGTGCCGGGACTCTGGGGGTACGAGGCGGGGCAGAGCGGGGTCGGCGACATCTTCGGCTGGTTCGCCGAGCACGCCGCGCCTGCGTACGTCTACGAGGCTGCCGCGGCGGGCGGGATGAGCGTGCACGACTACCTCTCCGGGCTCGCGGCGGAGCAGGTGGTCGGCGAGCACGGCCTCGTGGCGCTGGACTGGCACAACGGCAACCGCTCGGTGCTCGTGGACCACGGGCTCTCCGGTGTGGTGGTCGGACAGACCCTCGCGACCCGCCCCGAGGACGTCTACCGTGCCCTCGTCGAGGCGACCGCGTTCGGCACCCGGACCATCATCGAGGCCTTCGTCGGCAGCGGGGTTCCGGTCGAAGAGCTGGTGATCGCCGGCGGGCTGGCGCGCAACTCCCTGCTCATGCAGATCTACTCCGACGTGACCCGGCTCCCGCTGTCCGTGGTCGGGTCGGCCCAAGGCCCCGCCTTGGGCGCCGCACTCCATGCCGCCGTCGCGGCCGGCGCGTACGCGGACATACGTGCCGCTGCGAAGGCGATGGGGTCGGTGCGCAAGGCGGTCTACGTCCCCGACGAGGCGCGTGCGCGCGCGTACGACCGGCTGTACGCCGAGTACGTCGCGCTGCACGACTACTTCGGTCGCGGCGGCAACGACGTGATGCACCGGCTGCGCGCGCTGCGCGCGGAGGCGTCACGCGAGGAGAGGGAGGATCGATGACCGTGGTGGACGAGGTGCGTCGCACCATCGAAAGGCTCCGGGAGGAGGTGTGCGCGCTGCACGCGCATCTCACGCGGTACGACCTGGTCGTGTGGACCGCGGGGAACGTCTCGGCCCGCGTGCCGGGCGAGGACGCGCTGGTGATCAAGCCCAGCGGCGTCGCGTACGACGACCTCACGCCGGCGTCGCTCGTCGTCACCGACCTGCACGGACGGCTCCTCGAGGGCGACCTGTTCCCCTCGAGCGACACCGCGGCGCACGCGTACGTCTACCGGCACCGACCCGACGTCGGCGGCATCGTCCACACCCACTCGACCTACGCGACCGCGTGGGCCGCACGGGGCGAGCCCATCCCGTGCGCCCTGACGATGATCGCCGACGAGTTCGGCGGCGAGATCCCCGTCGGCCCGTTCGCGCTGATCGGTGACGACGCCATCGGGCGCGGCATCGTCGAGACGCTCGCACGGAGCCGGTCTCGCGCGGTCCTCATGCGCAACCACGGCGTCTTCGCCGTCGGCGCCACCGCCACCGAGGCGGTCAAGGCGGCGGTGATGTGCGAGGACGTCGCGCGCACCGTGCACATCAGCCGGCAGGTCGGCGAACCCACCCTGATCGCGGCCGAGGACGTCGACCGTCTCTACGAGCGCTACCAGAACGTCTACGGCCAGGACCCACGAGAGCGAGACCACCGATGACCGACCGCGTGCTGTGGTTCCTGACCGGGAGCCAGTCCCTCTACGGCGAGGAGACCCTCCACCAGGTCGCCGTGCAGTCGCGGGAGATCGCGGCCCTCCTCGACGAGACGGAGGATCTCGCGCTGCCCGTCGTGTGGAAGCCCGTCCTCACGTCGTCCGACGCGATCCGTCGTCTCCTCCTCGAGGCAAACGCGGACGACGGGTGCGTCGGGGTCGTCGCGTGGATGCACACCTTCTCGCCGGCCAAGATGTGGATCTCCGGTCTCGACGTCCTGGCGAAGCCGCTCCTGCACCTGCACACCCAGCACCACGTCGAGATCCCGTGGGCCACCTTGGACATGGACTTCATGAACCTCAACCAGGCCGCGCACGGCGACCGCGAGTTCGGGTTCGTGCAGACGCGTCTCGGGGTCGCGCGCAAGACGGTTGCCGGTCACGTCACGGACCCCGGGGTCCGCAGCCGGGTGGCCAGCTGGGCACGCGCGGCGGCAGGCGCGGCCGCGCTCCGCACCCTGCGCGTGGCTCGCTTCGGCGACAACATGCGGGACGTCGCCGTCACGGAGGGTGACAAGGTCGAGGCCGAGCTGCGCCTGGGCGTCTCGGTGAACGGGTACGGCGTGAACGACCTCGTCGCCGTCGTCGACGATGTCGCGGAGGAGGACGTCACGAAGCTGGTCGCGGAGTACGAAGACCTGTACGACGTCTCGCCCTCGCTGCGCGCAGGCGGCGGCCGGCACGACGCGCTGCGCTACGCAGCGCGCCTCGAGGCGGGGTTGCGGGCATTCCTCGTCCAGGGAGGCTTCGGAGCGTTCACGACGAGCTTCGAGGACCTCGGCGGGTTGCGGCAGCTGCCGGGGCTCGCGGTCCAGCGCCTGATGGCGGAGGGCTACGGCTTCGGCGCCGAGGGCGACTGGAAGACGGCGGCACTCGTGCACGCGACGAAGACCATGGCGGAGGGGCGGCCAGGCGGCACGTCGTTCATGGAGGACTACACCTACCACCTGGCGCCAGGGAACATGAAGTCTCTCGGAGCCCACATGCTCGAGGTCTGCCCGAGCATCACCTCCCAGCGTCCGACCGTCGAGGTGCACCCGCTGTCGATGGGGGGACGGGAGGACCCCGTACGCCTGCGTTTCGTGGCCGATCCCGGGACGGGCCTCGTCGTCGGGCTCTCCGACCAGGGCGACCGTTTCCGCCTGACCGCCAACGACGTCACGCTGGTCGAGCCGGACGAGCCGCTGCCTGCGCTGCCGGTCGCCTGCGCCGTGTGGCAGGCGCAGCCCTCGCTCACGACGGCCGCGGAGGCGTGGCTGATGACCGGCGGCCCCCACCACACCGTCCTCACCACGGCCGTCGGCTTCGAGGAGTTCGACGACCTGGCCGAGATCCTGCGGACCGAGATCGTCCACATCGACGCCTCGACGACGACCCGCGCGCTGCGCCACGAGCTGCGCTGGAACCAGGCGTACTACCGGTTGGCCGCCGGCTTCTGACCGTCGCCGCCGCGCTCTTCGCGCTCCCGGAAGAGCGCGGCGTGGGTGAGCCGCCGCAGGGCGAGGATGATCGGCTCCAGCAGCACGGTCCCGAGCACCACGTCCTGGACGACGTCCGCGACCTGCTGCGGTTGTCGTGTGCGGCTGTGCCTGATCGACGCGACCTCCCTGCGGGCGAGGCCGACGACGTCGTCGGCGTACCGGCGCAGCGCGTCGACGTCCAGGGGTCGTCCCGCCGCCTCGAGGCCGGCCAGGGCTGCGTCGAGCTGGGCGACCGCCACCGCATCGGGCTCGTAGGCCAGACCGATCGCGTCCAGCGCGGCGCTCGCGCGCGTGAAGGGCGGCTCGGTCCGGACGTACGGCGGCAGGGCCGCGAGCGCCGCGCCGACCGCCTCGTACGGGTCGGGGTCCGGGTCGTCGACCGCGGCGAGGACCTGACGGACCTTCGCCAGCGGGAGTCCGCCGACCTCGACGAGCGAGCGGATGAGCCGCAGCCGACGGAGGTGGCTCTGGTCGTACGACGCCTGGGTCGCGCTGGTCGCCTGGCCGGGCGGGAGGAGGCCGTCGCGCAGGTAGTACTTCACCGTGGCGACCGGCACGCCGGCGGCGCCGGCAAGCTCCGAGATCCGCATGGCCCCTCCTCGGGAAATGACCTTGACCAACTGGAGAGTAGCACTATCTAATATTGGATAGTTCTACTCTCTAATCCGAAGGAGCACTCATGGACGCCGCTTCGACCCTCACCGCAGGCATCGTCGTGCTGACGGTGATCACCATCGAGACCGGTGGCATGTTCCTCTTGCGCGTCGTCCGCGGCAAGCAGCCGGCCAACGCGCTGCAGACCTCGTTCTTCCGCGCCGGGCACGCGCACGCGGGCGTGCTCGTCATCCTCGGTCTCGTGACCCTGCTGCTCACGAACGCGAGCGACGTCGCCGACCCCTGGAAGTGGGTCGGCCCGCTCGGAGTGCTGGCAGCGGCGATCCTGATGCCCGCCGGCTTCTTCCTGTCGGCGCTGGGCCGCGACCCGCAGCGACCCGGTCGCCTGATCACGCTCGTGTGGGCAGGCGCCGCCGTGCTCGCCCTCGGGCTGGCCACCACGGGAGTCGGGCTCGTGGTGGCCGGCGCGAGCGCGTGAGAGCGCGAGCGCGGATCAGATCACGATGTTGACGAGCTTCGGGGCGCGGATGATCACCTTGCGGATCTCCGCGCCCTCGAGGTGACGCGCCACGTTCGGCTCGGCCAGCGCCAGCGCCTCGAGCTCCTCGTCGGAGATCGACGGAGGCACCTCGATCTTGCCGCGCACCTTGCCCTTGACCTGGATGACACAGGTGACCGCGTCGTCGACCAGCAGCGCCGGATCCACCGCAGGCCACGCCTGCTGCGACACCGACGGCGCGTGGCCGAGCTCGGCCCACATCTCCTCGGCGACGTACGGCGCGACCGTGCTCAGCAGGATCGCGGTGACCTCCGCGGCCTCCCGCACGGCCGGGTCGGCCGCGCCGGCACCGGAGTCGATGGCCTTGCGGGTGGCGTTGACCAGCTCCATCACGCGCGCGACGACGACGTTGAAACGCTTCGAGTCGAACAGCTGCTCGCACTCGGCCACCGTCTTGTGCGTGACCCTCCGCAGGGCGACGTCGCCCGCGGCGGGATCAGCGCCGGCCTCGCTCGCGACCTCGTGCGCGACGCGCCACGCCCGCTGGAGGAACTTCGACGAGCCGGCGGGTGACACGTCCGCCCAGTCGATGTCGTCCTCGGGCGGGCCCGCGAAGACCAGCGTCAGGCGCACCGCGTCCACGCCGAACTCCTCGATCTGCTGACCGAGGTCGACGCCGTTGCCGAGCGACTTGCTCATCGCCTTGCCCGCGTTGATCACCTGTCCCTGGTTGATCAAGGCCTTGAACGGCTCGACGAAGTTGACCAGCCCCATGTCGTACAGCGCCTTGGTGAAGAAGCGGCTGTAGAGGAGGTGCAGGATCGCGTGCTCCACGCCACCGACGTACATGTCGGCCGGCATCCACGCGTTGACGTCCTCGGTGTCGAACGGCACGTCGGTGCGTCCCGGCGAGGTGTAGCGCAGGAAGTACCACGAGGAGTCGACGAAGGTGTCCATCGTGTCGGTGTCGCGCGTGGCCGCTCCCCCGCACTGGGGGCAGGTGGTGTTGACCCACTCGGTCGCCGCGGCCAGCGGCGAGGTGCCCTTGGGCGCGAGCTCGGCGCCGGTCAGGTACGGCAGCTCCACCGGCAGCTGGTCGTCCGGCACCGCGACCTCGCCGCAGTCCGGGCAGTGCACGATCGGGATCGGGCAGCCCCAGTAGCGCTGGCGGCTGAGCAGCCAGTCGCGCAGGCGGTAGTTGACCGTGCCCTCGCCGACACCGTCCGCGTCGAGCTTCGCGATGGTCGCCGCGATGCCCTCGGCCTTGTCGCTGATGCCCTCCAGCGCGGGCGAGTTGACGTACGCACCGTCACCGGTGGTGGCGACGCCGCTCTCCTCGGGGTTCTCCTCCCCCGGCACGTCCACGACGCGGCGCACGGGCAGGCCGTACGTCCGGGCGAAGTCGAGGTCACGCTGGTCGTGCGCCGGGACGGCCATCACGGCGCCCGTGCCGTAGTCGGCCAGCACGTAGTCAGCGGCCCACACCGGCATCGCCTCGCCAGTCAGCGGGTTGGTGGCGTGCACGCCCAGGAAGACGCCCGTCTTCGGACGCTCGGTGGACTGGCGCTCGATCTCGGTCGCCTGCTTCGTGCGCTCGAGGTACTCCTCGAACGCGGCCCGCTGGTCGTCGGAGACGATCTCGGCGGCCAGCTTCGCGTCGGGCGCCACCACCATGAACGTCGCGCCGTACAGGGTGTCGGGGCGAGTCGTGAAGACCCGGACGGGCTCCTCACGGCCCTCGACCGCGAAGTCGACCCACGCGCCCTCGGAGCGGCCGATCCAGTTGCGCTGCATCGTCAGGACGCGCTCGGGCCAGGTGCCCTCGAGGTCGTCCATGTCGTCGAGCAGGCGCTGGGCGTAGTCGGTGATCTTGAAGTACCACTGGGTCAGCTCGCGCTTGGTGACGACGGCGCCGCAGCGCTCGCAGAACCCCTGCACGACCTGCTCGTTGGCGAGCACGGTCTGGTCGTTCGGGCACCAGTTGACGTACGAGGCCTTGCGGTAGGCGAGGCCCCGCTCGAACAGGCGCAGGAATAGCCACTGCGTCCAGCGGTAGTACTCCGGGTCGGACGTGTGCAGGCGCCGCGTCCAGTCGAAGCTCACGCCGTAGCGGCGGATCGACTCGGCCTGCGTCTCGATGTTGTCGTACGTGTAGGTGGCCGGGTTCTCGTTGCGCTTGATCGCCGCGTTCTCCGCGGGCAGGCCGAAGGAGTCCCAGCCGATCGGGTTGAGGACGTCGTAGCCCTTCAGGCGCCAGTAGCGCGCGAGCACGTCGTGCAGCGCGAACACCTCGCCGTGCCCCATGTGGAGGTCGCCCGACGGGTAGGGGAACATCGTCAGCGCGTAGCGGCGCTCACGCCCGGAGTCGGTGCCGTCGGCGTCGTACGGCCGAAGCTCCTCCCACACCGCGCGCCACTTGTCCTGGGTCGCGCGGACGTCGTACGACGCCGCTTCCGCGTGCTGGGTGCTCACCTGGGTCTCCTCCGAAAATCTCTCGTACGGCCCCGTACACAGAACAGCCCCTCACGCAGAGGGGCTGCCGCGCTGACCGGGTGGTCGTCAGCGCGGCTCGACAAGGAGTTCGCCGTACATGGAGTCCATGCTAGCGCGGGTGCCGGCGGCGTCGTCCAGGCGTTACTCGGGGCCGGCCTTGCGGTCGTCCAGCGCCTCGGGCGGAACGTCCTCGACCACGAGCGGCTTGAGGACGGCCCAGGCGATGAAGACCGCCGCGACGCCGAGGAGGATCAGCCCGTTCACGAGGTTCACGTTGAAGCCGTCGGCCTTCTCGAGCTCGGCGTCGGAGGCGTTGAAGAGGCCGAGGAACGTCAGGATCACGCCGTAGATACCCAGGAGGGCACCGATGATCGTCCTGATGTCGAACGCCGACGCGACCTTGAAGCGACTCTTGCGCTCAGCCATGGCAGATCCTCTCACCAGAAGATGATGTTCAAGGCGATCACCAGGACCAGCGAGATCGAGGCGAGCACGGTCGGACGCTGGTACCACGGGAGCAGGTGGGCGAGCGGGTCGCGCAGCTGGTCCTTCGGTGTCAGCGAGTAGACGAAGCCGCGCAGCGCGGTCTCCGGCTTGGGCTGCGTCGCCAGGCTCACGACGTAGCTGACCACGATGTCGACGACGAACGCCGCGCTCGCCGCGACGAAGCTCGCCCCCTGGCCGGACAGCGGGATGACCCCGATGCTGGCCGTGCCGAAGGCGTCCTCGCTCAGGAAGGCGACGAGCACCGCCGCCGCCGTGCCGGAGACCAGGCCGACCCAGCCGGCCGTGGCCGTCATCCGCTTCCAGAACATGCCGAGGATGAACGTCGCGAAGAGCGGGGCGTTGAAGAACCCGAACAGCGTCTGGAGGTAGTCCATGAGGTTCGAGTAGCCCGACGCGATCAGGGCCGTGAAGATCGCGATGACCGTGGCGCCGACGGTCGCCCAGCGCCCGACCGTCGTGTAGTAGCCGTCCGGCCGGTCCTTGCGCACGTACTGCTGCCACAGGTCGACGCTGAAGACGGTGTTGAAGGCGGAGATGTTGGCGGCCATGCCGGCCATGAAGGACGCCAGCAGACCGGCGATGGCCAGGCCGAGCATGCCGTTGGGCAGGAGGTCACGCATCAGCAGCAGGATCGCGTCGTTGTACGCGACGCCGGACGAGTCGTCGCCGGCCTTGAGCTCGATCATCTCCGGGATGAGGACGGCACAGATCATGCCGGGCACCACGACGATGAAGGGCACGAACATCTTCGGGAAGGTGCCGATGATGGGGGCGCTGCGGGCGGCCGACATCGACTTCGACGCCATCGCGCGCTGGACCTCGACGAAGTTGGTCGTCCAGTACCCGAACGACAGCACGAAGCCGAGACCGAACACGATGCCCACGACCGACCAGAAGGGGTCCTCGATGCCGGTGAGCTCCGTACCGGGCCACGACGACAGCTGCTGCGAGCCCCCCGGGCCGTCGGCGACCTTGTCCGTCAGACCGCTGACACCGCCGACCTTGTGCAGCGCCACCAACGTCAGCGGGAGCAGGGCCGCCACGATCACGAAGAACTGGAGGACCTCGTTGTAGATCGCGGCCGAGAGCCCGCCGAGGGTCGTGTAGGTGAGCACCACGATCGCCGCGACGATCAGCGACACCCACAGGGGCCAGCCGAGGATGACGTTGACGATGCGGGCGAGCAGGTAGAGGTTGACGCCGGCGATCAACAGCTGGGCGACCGCGAAGCTCAGCGCGTTGACGAGGTGCGCACCCGTGCCGAACCGCATCCGCATGAACTCGGGGACGCTGCGCACCTTCGAGCCGTAGTAGAAGGGCATCATCACGATGCCGAGGAACAGCATCGCGGGGACGGCGCCGATCCAGAAGTAGTGCATCGTCGGCATGCCGTACTGGGCGCCGTTGGCCGACATGCCCATGATCTCGACCGCACCGAGGTTGGCGGAGATGAAGGCGAGGCCCGTCACCCAGGCGGGCAGCGACCGGCCCGAGAGGAAGAAGTCGATGCTCGAGGACACCTGGCGCTTCGCGAGGATCCCGATGCCGAGCACGAACGCGAAGTAGATCGCGATGATGAGGTAGTCCGAGAATCCGGCGTCCAACCGGAACGTCTCGTCGGCCGCCCAGACCACGTTGCCGTCCATCCGCCCTCCTGCGCCGGTCGTGTCGGGTCAGTGGCCTGGCCCCGCTCGGCACGTTACTCCCCCGTCGACAGGTCGGCAGCGCAAGACGCAGGGGCCCGTACCCGTGTCGCGCACGCCCTGTGCGCCGCTTCGGCCGTACGGAACACTTGGCCCATGACGCTGACTCGACGCGAGGTCCTCGTCGCGCTCGCCGCCGCCGGAGCGGGGTTGGCCACCGGCTGCAGCGGCGACGACGCCACCGACCCGGCACCGACGACCGAGCCGACGACCCCGCCGACCAGCCCGCCGACCAGCGCGACGGCGACGCGCCCGACGCCCGCCGACCCGACGCGGCTGCGCATCGACCGCGCCGTCGCCGAGGGCCTCACGGTCCCGTGGGGCCTGGCGTTCCTGCGCGGCGGGAGCGCGCTGGTCACCGAGCGCGACACCGCGCGCGTCGTCCGTGTCGCCGACGGCCGTACGACCACGGTCGGCGAGGTGCCCGGCGTCGACACCGACAGCGGCGAGGGCGGCCTGATGGGGATCGTCGTCCTGCCCGGCGAGGACGCAGTGATCGCGATGCTCACCTCGTCGGACGACAACCGGATCGTGCGCATGTCGTACGACGGCCGGCGCCTCGGGCGCCCGACGGTGCTCGTCGACGGCATCCCCCGCGCCTTCAACCACAACGGAGGTCGGCTCGCCCTCGGCCCCGACGGCCTGCTCTACGCCAGCACCGGCGACGCCGGCGAGCGGGACCGCGCCCAGGACGTCGACTCCCTCGCCGGGAAGATCCTGAGGATGACGCTCGAGGGCAAGGCCGCCGACGGCAACCCCTTCAAGAACCGTGTGTGGTCGTACGGTCACCGCAACGTGGAGGGTCTGGCGTTCGACGCGGACGGCCGGCTGTGGGCGACGGAGTTCGGCGACCAGCGGACCGACGAGCTCAACCTGATCGAGCGCGGCGCGAACTACGGCTGGCCGCAGACCGAGGGTCCGACCGACGCCGACGGCGTCACCGGCCCGAAGGCCTCATGGAGCACCGACGAGGCCTCCCCCGCCGGCGTCGGCATCGCGTACGGGACCGCCTTCGTCGCTGCCCTGCGTGGCCAGTGCGTCTGGGCGGTGCCGCTGTCGGGCAGCGACGCCGGTCGCCCGCGTCGGCGCCTGGCCGGTGAGGATCTCGGTCGCCTGCGCAGTGCGGTCGCGGCTCCCGACGGGTCGCTCTGGATCACGACGAGCAACACCGACGGGCGAGGCGAGCCCCGCGACGGTGACGACCAGATCCTGCGTGTCTCGCTCGGCTGACCTCGCCCCCGCCGAACGGTTAGGGTCGACGGCATGACCTGGCTCGTGACCGGCGGCGCCGGCTACATCGGCTCGCACGTCGTCCGCGCCTTCCTCGACGCCGGCATCGAGGTCGTCGTCCTCGACTCGCTGGAGTCGGGGTTCCGGGAGTTCGTCCCCGGCGGCGTGCCGTTCGTCGAGGCCAACGTGACCGACACCGACGCCGTCCGTACGACCCTGCGCACATACGACGTGAGCGGGGTCGTCCACGTCGCGGGCTACAAGTACGCCGGGGTCTCCGTGCAGCGGCCCCTCCACACGTACGAGCAGAACGTCACCGGCACCGTCCACCTGCTCGAGGCGATGGCCGACGTCGGGGTCGAGGCGGTCGTGTTCTCGTCGTCGGCCGCCGTGTACGGCACCCCGCGCACGGAGCTCGTCACGGAGGAGACGCCGACCTCACCGGAGTCCCCGTACGGGGAGAGCAAGCTGGTCGACGAGTGGGTGCTGCGGGCCCAGGCGGTCGCCACCGGCCTGCGGCAGACCTCGCTGCGCTACTTCAACGTCGTCGGCTCCGGATACGACGACCTCTACGACGCGAGCCCGCACAACCTCTTCCCGAAGGTGTTCAAGACGCTCACCGACGGCGGCGTCCCGCAGATCAACGGGGCCGACTACCCCACCCCCGACGGCACGTGCGTGCGCGACTACGTCCACGTCACCGACCTGGCGCACAGCCACGTCGTCGCGGCGCAGGCGCTCGCGCGCGAGGCCGCGCTCGAACCCGTCTACAACCTGGGCAGCGGTGATGGCGTGTCCGTACGCCAGATCATGGACACCATCGCCGCCGTGACCGGGATCGACTTCACCCCCGTCGTCGGCCCCCGTCGCCCCGGCGACCCGGCGCGGATCGTGGCGTCGGGTGACCTGGCGGCGCGTGACCTCGAGTGGGCCATGCGTCACGACCTCACCGACATGGTGCGCTCGGCGTGGGGTGCGTGGATGCACGTCGTGGGGCGCGAGCGCCTCCCGGAGTGAGACCGGAGCTCAGACGAGCCCGGAGAACCGCTCGACCTTCTTGGTCGCCCCCGAGACGATCAGCTCGTCGAACTCGCCGACCAGCGTCTCCGGGCGCGCGTACGTGAAGTCGGCGCCGGGGCGCTTCACCCCCACGACGGTGATGCCGTACTGGCTGCGCAGCGCGGACTCGGCGAGGGTGCGTCCGACCGCCGCCGAGGGTGCCGCCGTGCGGGCGATCGCGAACCCGTCGTCGAACTCGATGAAGTCGATCATCGTGCCGGTGACGGTGTGCGCGACGCGCTCGCCCATCGCCGACTCGGGGTACACGACGTGGCGCGCCCCGACCCGCTCGAGGATCTTGCCGTGCTTCTTGTTGATGGCCTTCGCCCACACCTCGCGGACGCCGAGCTCGTTCAGCGTGAGGACGGTGAGCACGCTCGCCTCGATGTCGGTGCCGATCCCCACCACCGCACGGTCGAACTGGTCGGCCCCGATCTGCCGCAACGCCTCCTCGTCGGTCGAGTCGGCCTGCACCACGTGTGTGAACTCGGCGGCCCACTTCTGCACGAGCTCCATGCTCTCGTCGATCGCGAGGACCTCGTGCCCGAGCCGGGTCAGCGACGCCGCGACCGCCGTGCCGAACCGGCCGAGGCCGATCACCAGGACCGGTGCGTCCGCCGGGACGTCCTGCTTCACCACTGCTCGTCTCCTTCGTAGGTCAACCGTGCGCGACATCGGGTCAGCGACCCTGAGCGCTCACCCGATGATCGGTCGTTCCTCGGGCAGGTGGAAGCGACGCGGCCGGGCGCGCAGCGCGAGAGCGGACGCCGTCGCGACCGTACCGACACGTCCGATCAGCATCAAGACCATCAGCACCACCTGCGCGCCGCCGGGCAGCGAGCCGGTGATCCCCATCGACAGACCGGTGGTACCGAAGGCCGACGTCGCCTCGAAGAGCGCCTCCTCGAGGCTCACCTCGGCCAGCGCCAGGAGGGCGAGCGTGCCGACGACGACGAGCATCACCGCGATCAGCGCCACCGTCAGCGCCTGGCGCAACGTGCTCGCGCCGATCCGCCTCGCGCCGATCGTGACGTCGGGGTCACCGCGGACCTCAGCCAGGATCACGTACCCGAGGAGGAAGAAGGTGGTGATCTTGATGCCGCCGGCGGTGCTCGCGGAGCCGCCGCCGATGAACATCATGATCGTGGAGATCAGCGTCGTCTCGGACGTGGCGTCGGCGTAGTCGATCGAGTTGAAGCCTCCCGAGCGCGGCATCACGCCACCCTCGACGGACGTCACCAGCTTTTCGCCGAGCGACATCGGCCCCAGCGTCGCCGGGTTCGTCCACTCGATCAGGCCGAAGAGGAGCGTGCCCGCACCGAGCAGGATGAACGACCCCCACACTGTGAGGCGGGTGTGGATCGACCAACGCTCGGGCCGGCGCCAGCGCTTCGAGAGCTCGGCGAGCACCGGGAACCCCATCGCCCCGACGAAGACCGCGAACGAGATCGGCAGGATCAGGGCAGCGTCGCCCGCGTACCCGACCAGGCTGTCGGGCGCGAGCGCGAACCCGGCGTTGTTGAACGCCATCACCGAGTAGAAGAGGCCGTGCCAGGCCGCCTCGCCCCACCCCTCGCCGTGCCGCGACTCGAAGCCGACCGTCAGCACGACAGCGACAGCCGCCTCGAAGGCGAGCATCGTGAACAGGATCCGCCGGACGAGCGGGATGACCTCCCCCAGGTTCACGAGGTGGAGGTCGGCCTGCGCGGCCAGGCGTGAGCGCAGCCCGATGCGACCGCCGACGACCACACCGAGGATCGTTGCCAGCGTGACGAAGCCGAAGCCGCCGATCTGGACGAGCACGAGGACGACGACCTGACCGAGCGGCGTCCAGTACGACGACACGTCTACGGTGCTCAGACCGGTCACCGTGACGGCAGAGACCGACGTGAACGACGCCTCGAGCAGCCCGCTGCCGCGGTGACCCTCGGACCGCATCCCCGGCAGCAGCAGGATCAGGGTGCCGACGATGCTGCCGACGACGAACGTCACCGGCAGGATGCGGACGGGGTGCGCCAGCGCCGTCAGCACGTTCGACCAGCGCGACCGCCGTGAGGAGAAGGCCACCTGCCAGACGCTACCGGCTGGGAGGTCTGTCCGGGTTCGGCACCATCGTGCTCCCCCGCACGACGAGGTCCACCTCCAGCTGCGACTGCACCGGCTCCCGGTCGCCGGGCTCGGCGTCGACCAGCTCCAGGAGCAGCGTCGCCGCCTGCGTCGCCTGCGCGCGTACGTGCTGGTCGACGGTGGTCAACCCGAAGACGGGACCGAGGTCGTGCCCGTCGATGCCCACGACCGAGACGTCCCGGGGCACGTCGAGACCGAGGTCGCGCGCAGCCATGATCGCACCGATCGCCATCTCGTCGGACGCCGCGAAGATCGCCGTGGGGCGCAGGCGCGGGTCGGAGAGCAGCCGCTTGGCCGAGGCGTACCCCTCGGCCATCGTGAAGTCGCCGAGGACGAGCAGCTCCGGAGCGAGGGCGATCCCGGCCTCGGCGAGCGCGTGCGCGTAGCCGCCCTGGCGGGTGTTCGCGAGGTCGAAGTCGCCCGAGCCCTCCCACCCCAGGTGGGCGATCCGCTCGTGCCCGAGGGCGATGAGGTGCTCGGTCGCCAGCCGGGCCGTCGCGAAGTCGTCGATGCTCACCGTCGAGACCCCCGGCAGGACGCCGCCGATGCCGACCAGAGGGGTCCCCACGCGAAGCAGGTCGGCACGCTCAGAGTCGTCGAGCTCGAGCGACACGGCCAGCAGACCGTCGACCCGCTTGCGGAGGAGGAAGTCGCTGAACACGAGGTCGCGCTCACGCCTGCCGCCGCCAAGGTAGTAGAGCGTGAGGTCGTACCCCTCGGCGGCCAGCACGGTCGACGCGGTCTCGATGATCGTGCTGAAGAACCAGCGGTTGACCCACGGGACGACGAGACCGATGTTCTTGCTGCGACCAGAGGCCAGGCCGGCGGCGTTGTACGACGCGACGTAACCGAGCTCGCGCGCCGCCTGCTCACTGAGGGTGCGCGCCGTCGTCGACACGTGGCCGCGCCCGCTCAGCGCACGGGAGACGGTGGCGACGGACAGACCCGCACGCTCGGCGACCTCCTTGATCGTCACCGCCTTGACGGACACCTCGTCACGCCCCCTCGGAGCCGTCGGCGCGCCGGGCACGCACCCAGACCGTGGCGTCGGCCGTCAGGCGGCCGTCCACCACCGCGTCGGGCGCGCTGGCGAGCAGCACCTCCTGGCCGTCGAGCGGGACCGGGGCTCCTGCGAAGCAGGTCAGCACGAGCACCTCCCCGTTGACGAGTCCGAGCACCGCGTCGTCGGTGCGGACCCACGCTAGCGAACCCGCGCCCAGGCCGAGCGACTTTCTCAGCTGCAGCGCGGCGGTGTAGAGGGACAACGTCGAGGCCGGGTCCTGGCGCTGCACGTCACGGGCGTACGAGGCCCACTGCGGCGGCTGCGGGAGCCAGCTCTGCCCGGTCGCGTTGAACCCGTACGCCGGCGCGTCGGCCTCCCACGGGAGCGGGACGCGGCAACCGTCACGACCGACGACCGCGCCCCCACTGCGCAGGAAGTAGGGGTCGCGACGCTGGTCGGCCGGGATGTCGAGCACCTCCGGCAGACCGAGCTCCTCACCCTGGTAGACGTACGCCGCCCCGGGCAGCGCGAGCATCAGCAGCGCCGCGGCCCGAGCACGGCGTTCCCCGAGCGCGGGGTCGAGTCCTGTCCCCTCGGCGATGCCGTGCCCCATCTCGACGGGACGGTCCAGCAGCGCGAAGCGGGTCGCGGGGCGGACCACGTCGTGGTTGGAGAGGACCCACGTGCTGGCCGCGCCGACACCTCCGAAGGCGGCGAGGGACTCGTCGATCACCGCGCGGAGCGCCGAGGCGTCCCACGGCGCGTGGAGGTAGGGGAAGTTGAACGCCTGGTGCATCTCGCGCGGCCGGACCCACTTCGCGGCACGGCTCAGCGGCGCGACGTTCGCCTCGGCGCACAGGATCCGGTCCGGACCCCACGACTCGAGCCGCTCCCGCCAGCGCTCGAAGATCCGGTGGACGCCCGGCTGGTCGAACATCGGCGCGTCCTCCCCAGGGAAGCCCGGGATGCTCGCCCCGTCGGCCCGCCCTCCCCAGTCCGGCAGGCCGGGAGCTTTGACGAGGGCGTGCGCGACGTCCACGCGGAAGCCGTCGACCCCGCGGCCGAGCCAGAAGTCGAGCACGTCGTCGAAGAGCGCCAGCACCTCCTCGTTGTCCCAGTCGAAGTCGGGCTGGGTCGGGTCGAAGAGGTGGAGGTACCACTGGCCGGGGCGTCCGTCGGACTCGGTGACCCGCGTCCAGGCCGGGCCGCCGAAGTGCGACTGCCAGTTGTTCGGTGGGAGCTCACCCGTCTCGCCCCTGCCGTCGCGGAAGACGAAGCGGGCACGCTCGGCGCTGCCCGGGCCCGCCGCAAGGGCGGCGGCGAACAACGGGTGCTCGCTCGAGGCGTGGTTCGGGACGAGGTCCACGATCACCCGGAGGCCGAGCCCGTGCGCCCGGGCGACGAGGCCGTCGAAGTCGTCGAGCGTCCCGAACATCGGGTCGACGTCGCAGTAGTCGCTGACGTCGTAGCCGCCGTCGCGCTGCGGCGAGGGGTAGAACGGCGAGAGCCAGACGGCGTCCACCCCCAGCTCGGCGAGCGCGGGCAGGCGCCCGGTGATGCCCCGCAGGTCGCCCGTCCCGTCACCGTCGGCGTCGGCGAACGCGCGCGGGTAGACCTGGTAGACGACCGCGTCGCGCCACCAGCGGGCCTGGTCGGTCGGGCGCTCGTCGGGCGCGGTCCCCTCGGTCCGAGGGGCGACCTCGATCGTCATGGCTCTCTCCTCCGTGGCTGAGTCCCTCAAAGTGGAAGCGATTACAGCACACGTCATCGGCACCGCTCCACTCGATATTGGCCACACAACCCCGGAATCCCGCGATCTCGGCGGCCGGAAGACGCGCCCGTTACGGAAACGTTGCGAGCCGGTTTCGCTGCGGCTCTTGCCGTAGGTCAGACTCGTCGCTTAGAAATGGAAGCGATTCCAGACCTTGAAGGGAGCATCATGCTGGTGAACTCGAGGGGCGCATTGACCGCGGGCGTGCTCGCCGCGGCCTCCGCCCTCCTGCTGAGCGCGTGCGGCGGCTCGGCAGAGGACGACGACACGTCCAAGGGCGACAAGGGCGCCTCCACGACCCTCTCCATGTGGGTCGACGCTGAGCGCGCCCCCGCACTCGAGGACGCCGTCGCGTCCTTCAAGAAGGACAAGGGTGTCGAGGTCAAGCTCGTCATCAAGGACTTCCAGGCCGCGCGCGACGACTTCATCACGCAGGTCTCCGCCGGCGAAGGCCCCGACCTGATCGTCGGGCCGCACGACTGGGTCGGCAAGTTCGTCCAGAACGGCGTCGTCGCTCCGCTCGAGCTCGGCGACAAGGCCTCGCAGTTCGAGGACGCGGCCGTCCAGGCCATGACGTTCGAGGGCAAGACGTACGGCCTGCCGTACGCCATCGAGAACGTCGCGCTGGTGCGCAACACCGCGCTGCTCCCCGAGCCGTCGGCGACGATGGACGAGGTCGTGGCTGCCGGCAAGAAGGTCGTGGACGCCGGAAAGGCGAAGTTCCCGTTCCTCGTCGGGCTGGACCCCAAGCAGGGCGACCCGTACCACCTCTACGGCATCCAGACGTCGTACGGCGTCCCGGTGTTCGAGCGCAACGCCGAGGGCGACTACGACCCGAGCAAGCTCGGTCTGGGCAACCCCGGCGGCGTGGAGTTCGCCAAGGACCTCGCCGCATGGGCGAAGGCCGGTGCGCTCAACCCCAACATCACCGGCGACATCGCCAAGGACTCCTTCAACAAGGGCGAGTCCCCCTACTTCCTGACCGGCCCGTGGAACATCCCGGACATGGAGAAGGCCGGTCTCAAGATCGCGATCGACCCGATCCCGACCGGCGGTGACCAGCCGGCGAGCCCGTTCATCGGCGTCAACGGCTTCTTCATCAGCGCCAAGGCGAAGAACGCGCTCGCGGCGAGCGAGTTCGTGCTCAACTACCTCAGCACCGAGGACGCGCAGGACGCGCTCTTCGCCCAGGGCGGTCGTCCGCCGGCCCTGAAGGCGTCGTTCGAGAAGGCCGCCTCCGACCCGGTCGTCGCCGCGTTCGGCGAGATCGGCAAGACCGGCTCCCCCATGCCCGCGATCCCGCAGATGGACGCGGTCTGGGCCGACTGGGGCGCGACCGAGCTCGACATCATCAAGGGCAAGGCCGATCCGGCGCAGGCCTGGCCGAAGATGGTCACCAGCGTCCAGGCGAAGGTCGCCGGCTGACGCGAGAACCCGTCCCGGCCGGGGAGCCTCACCCGCTCCCCGGCCGGCACTCCGTCACCGCCCTGCTGCCGAATCCGACCCTCTCGAGGAGGGCACCCCATGACGTTGACCGACGACACCCGGACCGAGGACGGCCCCGACGCGGCACCACGCCGCCGCGGGCTGCGCGCGCGTCTGACCCGCCCTGGTGAGACCGACAGCCTGGCTGGGATCCTCGTCAAGATCGTGGTCCTCGCGGTCGTCGACGCCTTCGCGCTCTACGCCGTCTTCCTGCTCGCCGCCCAGGAGGAGTGGCTCGTCCTGGCGCTCGGCGTGGTCCTCACCGTCGCCGTGAACGTGATCTACCTGCGTCGCGACGGGTTGCCGGCGAAGTACCTGGCGCCCGGCGTCCTCCTCCTCCTGGTCTTCCAGGTGTTCGTGATGGTCTACACCGGTTTCATCGCGTTCACCAACGCCGGCGACGGCCACCTCGGGAACAAGGACGACGCGATCACCGCGATCTCCACCAAGGGCCAGGAGCGCGTCCCCGACTCGCCGCAGTACCAGCTCTCCGTGCTCGAGCGGCGCGGCGAGCTCGCCTTCCTCCTCACCGCTCCCGACGGCGACGTCACGGTCGGGACCTCCGACCAGCCGCAGGAGCCGGCCGACGACGCCCAGACCGACGGGTCCGGCAAGGCCGTCGGCCTCGACGGCTACACCCCTCTGTCGTTCGAGGAGCTGCTCCAGCGCCAGGACGAGATCCTCGCCGTCGCCGTCCCGGTCTCCGACGACCCGGCCGACGGCAGCCTGCGCACCGCCGACGGCAGCAGCGCCTACGAGTACCGCTCGAACCTCGCGTACGACGCCGAGACCGACACCGTGACCGACAGCACGACCGGCACGGTCTACCGCGACGAGGGCAACGGTGAGTTCGTCTCCCCCGACGGCGACGCGCTCGTACCCGGCTGGCAGATCAACGTCGGGATCGACAACTTCCGCCGCGCGGTGGAGACGCCGCAGCTGCGCGACTCTCTCGTGTCCGTGATCGCGTGGACGTTCGCCTTCTCGACGCTCTCGGTGCTGCTCTGCTTCGGTCTCGGCCTCTTCCTGGCCACCGTCTTCAACGTGCCCCGCATGCGCGGCAAGAAGCTCTACCGCGTCATCCTGATCCTCCCGTACGCGTTCCCGGCGTTCCTCTCCGGACTCGTCTGGTCGGGCATGCTCAACGCGGAGTTCGGCTTCATCAACCAGGTGTTCTTCGGCGGTGCCCAGATCGAGTGGCTCACCGACCCCTGGCTGGCGCGCTTCAGCGTCCTTTTCGTGAACCTCTGGCTCGGGTTCCCGTACATGTTCCTCGTCTGCACCGGCGCGCTCCAGTCGATCCCCGACGAGATGAGCGAGGCCGCCCGCATGGACGGCGCGTCACCGTGGAAGGCGTTCCGCGCGGTCAAGCTGCCCCTGCTGCTGGTCTCGGTGGCGCCGCTGCTGATCACGACGTTCGCCTACAACTTCAACAACTTCAACGTGATCTACATGCTCACCCGTGGCGGCCCGCGCTTCGACGACACCGCCAACGACGTCGGAGCGACCGACCTGCTGATCACGATGGTCTACAAGGTGGCGTTCGGAACCGGGACCGGACGCGACTACGGGCTCGCGAGCGCGTTGGCGATCATCATCTTCGTCGTGATCGGCGTCATCTCGGCGGTGCTGTTCCGGCGCACGAAGGCACTGGAGGACATCCACTGATGAGCACCGCTCCCGCTCCCCGCCGTCGCAGCTTCCGTCGCTGGTTCACCACGCTCGGATGGCGCCACCTCGTCGGTCTGGTCGTCACCGTGTACGCCGCCTTCCCGCTGCTGTACGTGCTCTCGGCGTCGCTCGATCCCTCCGGCACGCTGGCCGGCAGCAGCCGCCTGTTCGGCACCTTCGACCTGACGAACTACCGCGAGCTGTTCGACGACCCGTCCCGGCCGTACGGCAAGTGGTTCCTCAACACGCTGGTCGTCGGTGGCGTCACGGCCGTCGGCACGGTGTTCCTCGGAGCGCTCGCCGCCTACGCGTTCTCCCGGATGCGCTTCACCGGCCGCCGCTTCGGTCTGCTCTCGCTGATGCTGATCCAGATGTTCCCGCAGATGCTGGCCGTCGTCGCGATCTTCATCCTCATGTCGACGATCGGGGACGTCTTCCCCGCGCTCGGCATCGGCACGCACGCCGGCCTGATCATGGTCTACCTCGGCGGCGCGCTCGGGGTGAACACGTACCTCATGTACGGGTTCTTCAACACCGTGCCGGTCTCGATCGACGAGGCGGCGCGCCTGGACGGGGCGAGCCATGTCCAGATCTTCTTCGGGATCATCCTGCGGCTCGTCACGCCGATCCTCGCGGTCGTGGGACTGCTCGCCTTCATCACCGCCACGAGCGAGTTCATGATCGCGAGCGTGTTCCTCACCGACCCGGACCAGCAGACGCTGGCGGTCGGTCTCTTCGGCTACGTCTCGGAGCAGACCTCGACGAACTGGACGATCTTCGCCGCCGGCGCCGTCCTCGCCGCGCTCCCTGTGATGGTCGTCTTCCTCGCGCTGCAGCGCTACATCGTCAACGGACTCGTCTCCGGCTCGGTGAAGTAGCCGCCCGCTCGGGGGCGGGGGTGCGGGGTGCCAGGACGAGGTGGGCCACCACCCCGGCGACGAGCGCCCAGAAGGCGGCGCCGATCCCCAGCACCGTGACCCCGCTGGCGGCGACGACGAACGTGACCACCGCGGGCTCGCGGCCGCCGGGTGCGGTGAGCGCCGCGTGCAGCGACGCGCCCAGCGTGCCGACGAGCGCGAGGCCGGCGACCGCCTCGACGACGCCGGACGGCGCCGCGGCCACGACGGTCGCGAGTGCGGTCGAGAGCAGGGCGATGACGAGGTACGCCCAGCCGGCGGTGTGCGCGGCGAGCCACCTCCGGCGCGGGTCCGGGCCTGCCTCCGGCCCGGCGGCGAGCGCCGCGGTGATCGCCGCCAGGTTGACCGCGTGGCCACCGGCCGCGGCACCTGCGAGCGTGCCGACCCCGGTCGTCGCCATCGTCGCGCGCCACGGGACGGCGTACCCGTACGACGCCATCACGGCCACGCCCGGGACGTTCTGCGCGGCCATCGTCACCACGTACAAGGGCAGCGCGATCCCCACGACGGCCTGCCACTCCAGCGCCGGCGTCGTCCAGGCCAGGTGCGGCAGGAGCGGCCCGTCGAGGGCGTCGCCGTACCGGGCGAGCCAGGTGCCGACCACCGCCATCGTGACGACGAACGCCGCCGGGACCGCCCAGCGCGGCGCGACGCGCAGCAGCACGAGCCAGGTGAGCACGACCGGCGCGACCATCCACGGGCTCGTGACCAGCCCGTGGACCGGTGCGAGGCAGAGCGGCAGCAGCACCCCGGCGAGCATCGCGTGCGCGACCGGGGCCGGGATGCGGGCGACCAGACGGCCGAGCACCGGCCAGGCCGCGGTCGCCACGATCAGCAGCCCGGTCACGGCGAACGCGCCGACGGCGGCCGGCCAGCCTCCGTCGGTCGTGGCGGCACCGGCGAGCATCGCCGCTCCCGGCGTCGACCACGCCAGCGTGAGCGGCATCCGGTAGCGCCACGAGAGCACGATCATGCCGACCGCCTGCGCGACGCACAGGACGAGGAGCCCGGACGCGGCCTCGGGCCCCGAGGCACCGACCGCGCGCAGGCCGGCGAGCACGACGGCGAACGAGCTGGTGAACCCGACCAGCGCCGCGACCACTCCCGCGAGGACCGCGCGGCGGCTCGCCTCGGACGTCCCCATGGGTCTCCCTCGATCTCGGCACAACCGTTCTGTATACGGAACGATAGACGCTAGGGTGGCGGCCATGTCCAGTCCCGACGCCTCTGCCCGGATCGGTGGACGGGTCCGCGACCTGCGGGTGGCGCGCGGGCTCAGCCAGTCGGCGCTCGCGCGTGCGGCAGGGGTCGGCAAGGGCTCCCTGTCCGAGCTGGAGTCGGGCCAGCGCAACCCGACGCTCGCCACCCTGTACGCCCTCGCCGGTCCGCTCCACGTCCCGCTGGCCGCGCTGCTCGACGACGCCGTCGGCGCCGAGGTCTCCGGAGGGGGCCTCACGGCCCACCTGGTCGACGTCCGCACGAGCGAGGGCACGACGGTCGAGACGTACGCGATGCGCTTCGCGCCCGGCAGCATCCGGCGCTCTCCGGCGCACGGGGACGGCGTCGTCGAGCACCTCGTCGTGACCCGCGGGAGGCTGCGCTTCGGCACACCCGGCGAGCTCCGGACGGCGGCCGGGGGCGAGCACGGCCGCTTCGGCGCCGATCGCCCCCACACGTACGAGGTCCTCGGCGACGAGCCCGCCGAGGCCGTCCTCGTGATCCTCACCCCGCACGAGAACTCCGTCGCCGCAGAGGGCGGGGCTCCCTAGACTGACCGGATGAGATCAGGCATCGACAGCAGCGGGATCGACCACGACGTCCGGGTCCAGGACGACCTGTTCCGACACGTGAACGGGGCGTGGCTCTCGACCGCCGAGATCCCGGCCGACCGCGCCGTCGCCGGCTCCTTCGTCACGCTCGTCGACGAGGCCGAGAAGCACGTCCGCGCGATCGTCGAGGAGTGCCAGCAGGCGTCGGGCGACCCCGCAGGATCCGCCGTGGAGGACGAGCCCGCCAAGATCGGCGCGCTCTACACCAGCTTCATGGACACCGACCGCGTCGAGGCCCTCGGCGCAGCACCGCTCGCGGACGACCTCGCCGCGATCGACGCGATCACCGACCTCCACGACGTCGTGGAGGCGCTCGGCGGGCTCGAGCGCAAGGCGGCGTCGAGCGTCTTCGGCATGTACGTCGGCCCGGACAGCGGCAACCCCGACCGTTACGTCGTGACGATGCTCCAGGGTGGCCTCGGCCTGCCCGACGAGGCCTACTACCGCGAGGACCAGTTCGAGGCCGTCCGCACGGCGTACCGCGAGCACGTGGCCACGATGCTCACCCTCGCCGGGTTCGACGGCGGCCAGGAACGCGCCACCCGGGTGTACGGGCTGGAGTCGAGGCTCGCCGCCGGGCACTGGGACCGCGTTGCGAGCCGCGACGCCGTCAAGACGTACAACCTCACGACGCTCGACGAGCTGCAGCTCCTCACCCCGTCGCTCGACTGGCGCGCGTGGGCACGGGCCGCGCGCTTCGACCTCGACGTGCTCGCCGAGGTCGTCGTGTCGCAGCCCTCGGCGTTCGAGACGCTCTCCGAGGCCCTGCGCGAAGAGGACGTCGACACGTGGAAGGACTGGCTGCGGTTCCGTCTCGTCAGCGCTGCCGCCCCCTACCTCTCCAGCGCCTTCGTCGACGAGAACTTCGCGTTCTACGGCCGGACGCTCTCCGGCACGACCGAGCTGCGCGCACGCTGGAAGCGCGCGGTCGCGTTCGTCGAGGGCGCCATCGGCGAGGGCGTCGGACGCCTGTACGTCGAGCGCCACTTCCCGCCGGTCGCGGCGGCGCGCATGGACGAGCTCGTCGCGAACCTCGTGCGGGCGTACGAGCAGAGCATCCGCGAGCTGCCGTGGATGAGCGAGGTCACCAAGGAGCGCGCGCTCGAGAAGCTTGCCGCGTTCACGCCGAAGGTCGGCTACCCGAAGAAGTGGCGTGACTACGGGGCCCTGGTCGCGGACCCGCGCGACCTCCTCGGCAACGTCCGTCGCGCCTCCGACGTGGCGACCGACCGCGAGCTGGCCAAGATCGGTCAGCCGATCGACCGCGACGAGTGGCTGATGACCCCCCAGACGGTCAACGCCTACTACAACCCGACGATGAACGAGATCGTCTTCCCGGCTGCCATCCTGCAGCCCCCGTTCTTCGACGCCGACGCCGACGACGCGGTCAACTACGGCGGGATCGGCGGCGTGATCGGCCACGAGATCGGGCACGGCTTCGACGACCAGGGCTCGCAGTACGACGGCACCGGCGCGCTGCGCAACTGGTGGAGCGACGACGACCGTGCTGCGTTCGACAAGCTGACCGGCACGCTGATCGCGCAGTACGACGCCCTCTCGCCGGACGGCGCCGACGGGCAGACGGTCAACGGGGCGCTCACGATCGGCGAGAACATCGGTGACCTCGGTGGGCTCGGGATCGCGCTCAAGGCGTACCTCCTCTCGCTCGACGGGGCCGAGCCGCCGGTCCTCGACGGCCTCACCGGGATCCAACGGTTCTTCGTGTCGTGGGCGCAGGTCTGGCGCGGCAAGGTCCGTCCGACCGAGGTCGTCCGTCGTCTCACGATCGACCCGCACTCGCCGCCGGAGTTCCGGTGCAACCAGGTCGTCCGCAACATCGACGCCTTCTACGACGCGTTCGGGCTCGCCGAGACCGACGACCTGTGGCTGGACGTCGACCAGCGCGTGACGATCTGGTGAGCACGTCCGTCCCCTCCCCCGAGGGCGTCGCCCACGTCCAGCGCCGTACGGTCGGCGTCCTGTCGGCCGTGCAGGTGGTGGGCGGCCTCGGGGCGGGGGCTGCGCTCTCGGTGGGCGCGCTCCTGGTCAAGGAGGTGTCGGGGTCGTCGGCCTGGGCCGGGCTCGCCACGACGATGCTCACGCTCGGCTCCGCCCTGATCGCGCTCCCGCTGGCGGCGCTGGCCTCGGCCCGGGGGCGGCGACCGGCGCTCACGGTCGGTTGGGTGCTGGCGGCCGTGGGGGCGCTCGTCGTGGTCGCCGGCGCCGAGCTCGACGCCGCGTGGCTGCTGCTCGCGGGCCTGTTCGTCGTCGGCGCCAGCACCGCGACCAACCTCCAGTCCCGCTACGCCGCGACCGACCTCGCCGAGCCGCAGCACGTCGGGCGAGCCCTCTCGCTGGTGGTCTGGGCCACGACGATCGGCTCCGTGATCGGTCCGAACCTCACCGCCCTCGGCGCGCGCACCGCCGAGGCCCTGGGCATCCCGGACCTCGCGGGGCCGTTCGCCCTCGCCGCCGTCGGGTTCGCGCTCACCGCGGTGCTCACCGGCGTCGCCCTCGTCCCCGACCCGCTGCGCGTCGCCGACAGCCTGCGACCGCGTGTGGACGAGGGTGCCGCGACCCGACCGCGGATGCGCGACGCCTGGCCGGTGCTGCGCACCAACGCGGCCGCGCGTACGGGCGTCGTCACGATCGTGGGGGCGCACGCGCTGATGGTCGCCGTGATGGCGATGACCCCCGTCCACATGGCCGACCACGGCTCGACGCTCACGATCATCGGCCTGACGATCAGCCTGCACATCGCCGGGATGTTCGCGCTGGCGCCGGTGATGGGCATCCTCGCCGACCGCTGGGGCCGTGGACGCACGATCGTCCTGGGGCAGGCGCTGCTCCTGCTCGCCGCGCTGGTCGCCGGCACGGCGGGCGAGTCCGAGACCCGCATGATCGTCGGCCTCACCTTGCTGGGGCTGGGGTGGTCGGCCTCGACCATCGCCGGGTCGTCGCTGGTCGCGCAGGCGGTCCCCGCCCCGGTACGCCCGACGGTGCAGGGCACGTCGGACTTCCTGATGAGCCTCGGCGGCGCCGTGGGAGGTCTCCTCGCGGGCGTGATCATCAACGCGTGGGGCTTCGGTCCCCTCAACCTCGTCGCGGCCTTCCTCACGGTCCCAGCGATCCGGATGGTCCTGGCCGGGAGACACCGGCTGGGCCGGCGGGGCAGACTGGTCACGTGACCTCGACCACCGAAGACCCGCACTCCACCAAGGGCGCCTACGTGCAGAGCGGCGAGGACTACAGCCGCGACATGCGCTACCTGACGACACGGATCACCCGCGACGGCCGTGACGGCTACCCCGTCGAGCCCGGCCGCTACCGCCTGATCGCGGCTCGAGCGTGCCCCTGGGCCAACCGCGCCGTGATCGTCCGTCGCCTCCTCGGCCTCGAGGACGTCCTCTCGATGGGCCTCTGCGGGCCGGTGCACGACGTCCGCAGCTGGACGTTCGACCTCGACCCCGGCGGCGTCGACCCCGTCCTCGGGTACGAGCGGCTCCAGCAGGCGTACTTCGCCCGCGACCCCGAGTACCCCCTCGGCATCACCGTCCCCGCGATGGTCGACGTCCCGACGAAGGCCGTGGCGACCAACGACTTCGACCAGATCACGCGCGACCTCTTCTTCGAGTGGCGCGACTACCACCGCGACGGCGCACCGGACCTCTGGCCCGAGCACCTGCGCGACGAGATGGAGACCGTGATGAAGCGGGTCTTCACCGAGGTCAACAACGGGGTCTACCGGTGCGGCTTCGCCGGCTCGCAGGAGGCGTACGACGCGGCGTACGACCGGCTCTGGACCGCGCTCGACTGGCTGGAGGAGCGTCTCGCGACCCGGCGCTACCTCATGGGCGACACCCTCACCGAGGCCGACGTGCGCCTGTTCACCACGCTCGCGCGCTTCGACGCCGTCTACCACGGGCACTTCAAGTGCAACCGCCAGAAGCTCACCGAGATGCCCGTGCTCTGGGCGTACGCGCGCGACCTCTTCCAGACGCCAGGCTTCGGCGACACCACGGACTTCGACCAGATCAAGGCGCACTACTACGTCGTGCACGCCGACATCAACCCCACGCAGATCGTGCCGAAGGGTCCGGACCTGTCGGGGTGGCACACCCCGCACGGACGCGAAGAGCTGGGCGGCTCGCCCTTCGGTGACGGCACCGCTCCCGCTGCGCTCCCCCCGGGCACGCTTGCCACCTGAGGGGTGAATTGCGGCTGCAACGTGGCCGCAACCCTTGTCAGGGCGGCCTCTCGGCGCCTACGGTCGTGCCTCAGGCCGCTGGGGGGCGGCCGCGAACGCGGGGGAGCGCGTATGAAGCACGACATGCCGTGGGGGCCATCGCCCGCACTCGGCCACTTCACGTACCGGCCACGCACGGAGGCGTGGGACTTCTCCGAGGAGCTTCGTGGGATCTTCGGTTTCCCGGAGACGTTGCCGATCACCACGGGGGTCGTCCTCGACCACCAGCACCCGGACGACGTCGGCCGCACGCGTGCACTGCTGGCGACGCGGGGGCGCGGTGACTGCCGTGGGTTCAGCTACCAGCACCGGATCGTCGACACCCGTGGCTTCGTCCACGAAGTCGTGGCCGTCGGCAGCGACCGCCAGGCGGCGGACGGTGAGGAACTGATCACCGAAGGCTTCCTCGTGGACCTCAGCCAGGCCGGCGGCCACCCGGAAGGCAGCAGCCCGATGGTCTCGGTGGAGTTCGACCCGGTCGACCTCGTGATCACCGACTGCCCGCACTGCCCGAAGTGGTGGGCCGAGGTCGTGCCGACCGCCGAGGGCACGGTGGTCCGTGAGTGGCACGAGCCGTTCTGCCCAGAGGTCCTGCGGTGGACGGCCCCGGACCCCGCTCTGCTCACCTCCAAGGGCGCGGGGGTCCGGCTGCTACGGTAGCCGCCGTGCCCGCCTCCGCAGCCTCACGTCCCAGCCGCCCGACCCTCGCGGAGTACCGGGCGATCGCCCAGCCTCCGGAGGTGCGGGCACGCCGCAGCGCGGAGCACTGGGTCGCAGACCTCTACCTCCGCGACATCTCGCCGTACGTGAGCCGCCCGCTGGTCAGGCTGGGCCTGAGCGCCAACGCGGTCACGGGTCTGATGATCCTGAGCGGGTGGCTGGCGGCGGGGTCGCTCCTGGTGCCGGGCCTGGTGGGGGTCCTCCTGGCCGTCTTCTTCGGGCAGCTGCAGATGCTGCTCGACTGTGCGGACGGCGAGGTCGCGCGCTGGCGCGGGACGCTGTCGCCTGCGGGGACGTTCCTCGACAAGATCGGTCACTACACGACCGAGTCGCTGATCCCGATCGCGCTCGGCGTCCGTGCTGCCGGCGGGCTCCCGGACATGTCCGACCACTACGGCTGGACGACGCTCGGCGCCCTGCTGGCCGTGGTGATCCTGCTCAACAAGTCCCTGAACGACTTCGTCCACGTCTCGCGCGCCTTCTCGGGCCTCCCCCGCGTCGCCGACAGCGCCGAGGCCGCCGCGCCCCGGCCCGGCCTGGTCGCGACCCTGCGACGGATGGCACGGTTCGTCCCCTTCCACCGGCTCTACCACTCCGTCGAGCTCACGCTGTTCGCGCTCGTCGCCGCCGTCATCGACCTCGTCGCCGGAGACGCCTGGGGTGGCCTCGCCGGCACGCGTACGCTCGTCGTCGCGCTGCTGCCGCTCGCCCTGCTGGCCGTCGTCGGCCACTTCCTGTCGATCATGGCGTCGTCGCGGCTGCGCGCGCCGACTCCCTGAGGAGAGCGCCGGCACGACGGAGGACGACGGTAGGCTGTCCGGCGTGCACCGGATCCGTCGCCTCGGCCAGGTCGCGCGCCGAGGAGGCGCCCTCGTCCGCAACCGGCTCGACCGCCGCTCGTTCGCCGCACGGTGCAACAGCAACCCGGCCGCGCTGGACGCTCCGCTGGCGCTCTACTTCGCCGACGGCCCTGAGAACCTCTACCAGCTCCACCAGTGGGACCGCGTCCTCGCCGCGCTCCCCTGGCCGGTGGTCGTGATCGTCTCGCGTCCGGACACCGGGCGCCGGGTGCTCGACGAGACGCCGCTGCCGGTCTTCTTCGCCCCCGGCTCGTCCTTCCTGGAGACGCTCGTGGGCCACGGCGCCCTCCGCGTCGTCACCTACGTCAACCACCTCCCCCTCAACTTCCGCATGCTGCGGTTCGCGAGCCCGGTCCACGTGCACCTCGGCCACGGGGAGAGCGACAAGGACTCCAGCGTCACCAACCAGAACAAGGCGTACGACCGGGTGCTCGTCGCAGGCCCCGCCGCGCGGCAGCGCATGGCCGGCGCGCTGCGCGAGTTCGACGACGCCGCGCACGTGCGCGAGATCGGGCGGCCCCAGCTCGACCTCGACTACCCCGGAGCGCCGGACTGGCCCGACGACGGGCGCACGCGCGTCCTCTACGCGCCGACGTGGGAGGGCGACCGGCGGAGCATGGCGTACGGCTCGGTCGCCTCGCACGGTCTGGCGCTGGTCCGGTCTCTCGTCGGCGACCCTCGCTACCGCGTCATCTACCGCCCGCACCCCCGTACGGGCGTCCAGGACCCGGCGTACGCGGCCGCGGACCGTCGGATCCGTGCGCTGCTGGCCGAGCACGGGCGCGACCACCTGGTCGACACCGGCCCGTACGGGTGGCAGTGGGCCTTCGCCGATGTGTGCGTCACCGATCTCTCGTCGGTGGCCTACGACTGGCTCGCGACCACCAAGCCGATGCTCGTGACGGTGCCCACCGAGCCCAGGGCGGCCCTGCCTCCGTCGCTCTTCCTCGACGAGGTGCCACGCCTCGAGGCGGCCGACGCACCGCGGGCCGCCGAGGTCCTCGACCGGCCGTGGCCGCGCGAGCGGATGCGCGAGCTGGCGGCCGCGTACTTCGGCGACACCACCCCGGGCTCGAGCACCGTGCGTCTCGTCGCGGCCCTCAAGGAGGCGGTCAGCCTCGCGTCCGTGCCCCTTGGACGAGCTTCTTCAGACGGCCCCGGAGCCGCCCGCTGACGCTACGGACGTGGACCGCAGATGCCTCGTCCGGTGCACCCACCAGGGGGGCGAAGGACTTGCGGGCGATCCGGCGGTCGAACTTGTCCGCAGACTCCCCCGGCTCGAACACGTGCTTCAACGCGTGCCGGCCCAGGAAGGCGGAGTAGCGCCGGAAGCGCTCGGCGTGGCCGTTGACCGTCGGAGTCCAGTCGGCCTCGGCGTAGAGCGCGAGGGCATCCACCCCGTCGACGTCACGGTCGATGCGGCGGTGCGGGATCTCGTGGTAGCGCGCGAGCTCGAGCGTGCGGGCGTCGTGCGCGAGCACGTACGCGGGGGTCCCCGCGAGCAGCGCTGCGATGTTGCCGTGGATGCGGGTGCCGAACGAGAACGGGAAGCGCGAGAGCGCCTCCATCCACGTCGTGGCGTCGAGCGGGAAGCGCGTGCGCCCCTCGGCGATCAGCGGGTGGTCGGGGTGCACCGGAAGGCGCCGGTCGCTCCCGGGGCGCGCGTCGGTGCCCTCGAGCAGGAGCGCGAGCGTCCGGATGTCCTGCGCGAAGTAGACCAGGCCGGGGTAGCGCGCCGCCTGCTCCTCGACGACGGGGGCCATCTGGTCGAGGTACGGCGAGAGGTTGAAGGCGATCGGCCCCTTGGGAGCGAGGCGACGCGCGGGCTCGCGCAGCGGGAGCGTGTCACCGTGCAGGAACATCGACGGGCACCCGATCACGTCGACGTGGTCCTCGCCGAAGCCGAGTCCGCGGAGGTACTCCGCCGTCCACTCCCCACGGACGCCGACCGACGGCGAGTGGTCGAGGACCGCACGCATGAAGCGCGTGACCGAGTCGCCGACCTGCCGCGGCGCGCGTACGCCCTCTCCGACCGCCGACTGCACCCCGACGCCGACGACGGTCACGGGGATCGAGAGCTTCTCGATCGTCTCGCTGATCGCGTCGAGGTTCGGGAGGAACCGCTTGCGGAACGCGTTGGCGAGCGGGATGACGACGTGGTCGAAGCGCTCGTCGATCTCCTCCGGCCGCAGGGTCCGGGCGTGGTTGAGCCGCGCGACCTGGATCGTCGTGTCGGCCGTCGCCAACGTCCGCTGCACCGCGTAGCTGAACACGAGGTTGCCGACGTTGTCGCCGATGAGGTTGCGTGCGAGCACCCTGTCGGCCGACGGCGTCGTGAACGGGTTGCGGTGGGCCCGGAGGAGGACCTGCGTCACAAAAGTCTCCTAGAACGATTGACTAACTCAGGAGAAAGCCTAGCCCCCACGCGAAGTGCATCGTCACCATGGCCACCGGGAGGCGGACACGCGCCGCTGCATCGAGGTCACGGCCCTCCCACAGCGAGGCGGCCGTCACCCCGACAAGGTACGCGACAGGAGCAAGGAGGCCCAGCAGCAGCCACGGCGTCGTGAAGAGACCGAGGATGCCGGCGACCAGCCCGAGGGCAGAGGCCACCACCACCGTGGGCGGAGCGAGGTAGCGCACGGACGCCGTCTCCGGGTGCCGCCGGATGACGCGTCTGCGCCACCCGCCCGTCCGGTACTGCTGGGTGGCGAACGCCTTCCACGTCTCCCGCGGGTGGTACGTGACGGCGAGGTCAGGGAGGAACCAGATGGTCTCCCCCGCCTCGCGCAGGCGGTGGTTCAGCTCCCAGTCCTGGGCCCGGACGAAGTGCTCGTCGTAGCCGCCGACCTTCTCCAGCGCGCTGCGCCGGAAGGCACCGAGGTAGACCGTCAGCTGCGGACCCGGGGCGCCGCCGGTGTGGAACGCGGCGCCGCCGATGCCGAACCGCGACGACATCGTCCGCGCCACAGCACGTCCGAAGGGCGTCGTCCCGTGAGGCGCCATGCACCCGCCGACGTTCGCGGCGCCCGTCTCCATCAGCGCCGTCACCACCGCGGTCAGGTAGTGCGACGGGAAGAGGGCGTGCCCGTCGGCACGGACGAGGAAGTCGTGGCGGGCGGCCGCGATCGCGGCGTTGAGCCCGTGCGGGGTGAGGCCCGTCGGGTTGTCGACCACCGTGACCGTCGGGTGCTCCGCCGCGAGCGCGTCGGCGATCTCGCGCGTGCGGTCCTCCGACGGACCGACAGCGACGACGACCTCGAGCTCGCCGGCGTAGTCCTGGTCCAGGATGCGCTCGACGCAGTCGGCGAGGTCGCGCTCCTCGTTGCGCACGGTCATGAAGACCGACACCGGCGGCATCCCAGTGACCGGCATCGTGCTCTCCTCGCTCATCAACGCAGCCCTTCGTCCAGCGGGCCGGCGTCGATGAGGCGACGTCCGGCGGTCAGGAACCCGTCGGCGTACGAACCGGCGGGGAAGTCACCCAGGTAGTACACACGCGTCTGCGCCCGCTCGTGGGCCAGCGGGTCCTCTCCGAGCATCGCGTCGAGCGCCGGCTCGAGGTCGCTCACCGCGCCGTCGACGACGTACGCCGCACGGGCGGCAGGCGCCTCCTCACGGAGTGCCTCCGGCGTGCGACCGACGGCGATCATCGCGAACGGCTTCTGCGACTGGAGGTAGTCGGACACGACCGCCGACACGTCCGCGACCATCGCGTCGGACGCGTTGAAGCAGTCGACCACCGACATGCGGACCTCGGCGGCGTCGCCCCACAGGTGCTGGCGCCCGGTCCGCGCACGGTCGGCATCGAGCAGGGCCCCGATCCGGGCGACCATCCGGGTCGCGTCCGGGAAGCGGTAGTTGAACGGGTGCGACCGGAAGATGACCCGCACCTCCCGCTTGAGCAGCGCCTTCACGATCTCCTCGCCGCGCGGCAGCGAGTACACCTCCGAGTCCGCGTACGGCCCTCGCCACGTCGGCGCGTACAGCACCGTGCGGTCGGTCAGGTCGCCGATCGGACCCCGTGCCGGCGTGATGTCCTCCACCTGCGGGCGGCCGACGACCTCGAACTTCTCCCGCGGGATCTCGACGCCGTGCCGTGCGTAGCGGTCGATGCCGGCCTGGCCGGCGGCGAAGATCCGGTCGTAGATCGCGTGGACGGGGTTGAAGCAGGCCGGCTTCTCGGAGTCGCCGTGGTTGAGCCAGACGTGGACCATCTGGCGACGCTCGATGAAGTGCGTGTTGTTCGGCGCGTTGTTGACGTAGAACGCCGCGCGCATGCTCGGCACCACGACCTCTTGGAGACTGCGGATCGACGGACGGTGGATCACCGGGGCCGACGTCATGCCCTCGATCGAGCGGAACATCGTGAGGTTGCGCGTCACCACGACGAACGGGCGTCCGAGCCGCTCGAAGTACGGCATCCACATGCCCAGCTGGTAGCGCGCACCGACGTTCGACCCGAAGTAGACGGTGAACTCCGGGGCGTGCTCCTCCAGCGTCGCGTAGAGCCGGTCCTCTGCGTCGACGCAGCGGTACACCCGTCGCAGCCCGTACGTGAGCGCCACCGCGCTCGCCACGAGGCACGCCGCCGCCACGAGGACGAGCACGGGCGTGAGCCCGGCCAGCGCCGCCAGCCACGCGGCGACGACCGCTCCCGCGTTGAGGACGCCGACCGTGCCGCGCGACACCACCTCGCGGACGTCGACGTTCAACGACGGCAGGTTGCGCGCCTCGAGACCGACCCGCTCCCAGCTGTCGAAGACCGTCGTCTCCGCAGCGGTCGAGGCAGCCAGCACCGCGAGGGCCGCAGCGACCACCCAGGAGCTCCCGTGCCAGTCGAACCACGCCACGACGAGCGCCAGCACCAGCAGCAGGCGCGCCATCTGGAGCGTCCCGGCGATCTGGTGGAACTTGCGGTTGCCCGGGCGCGCGCGCCGGTGGAGGACGGCGAACAGCGCCATCGTCAGCAGCGCGCCGCCCAGCGTCAGCCCGCGAGGGGCGCCGAGGAGCGCGGCCACGAACGTCAGCAGCGCAAGACCACCGGTCGTGACGTCGCGCGCGGCGACCGCCAGCTGGCGACGCACGGCGCCGAGGGTCAGCTTCACACCGCCGTCGTCGGTCTCCGCCGCAGCGGTCTCCTTCACGAGTGCCCCGGTGGGACGCTGGTCGATGATCTCGCGTGCACGGTCGACGAAGACGTCGGCGTACCCCTCGGCCGGGAAGTCGCCCAGGTAGTCGTTGCGGACCGCGCGCCGCTCGAGCGCGAGAGGGTCGCTGCCGAGCATCGAGTCGAGCGCGGCCGAGAGGTTGGAGGCGTCGCCCTCGATCACGTACGAGGCCGCCGCGATCGGGTAGTGCCCGACGAAGTCGCGCCCGTTCTCGGTCATCGCGGTCATCGCGAACGGCTTGCCGGAGAACAGCCAGTCGACGACGACGCTCGAGACGTCCGAAACCATCGCGTCCGCGGCGTTGATGCAGTCGAAGATCGACATCACGCGCTCGGCCTGCTCGCCGAAGACGTGCGCCCGTCCGGTCCGCGCGGCGTCCTCGCGCAGCATCTGGTGGATGGTGCGGATGGTGTCGGTGTCGGTCTCGAACTGGTAGCTGAACGGGTGCGGCCGGAAGACGACCGTCGCGCCCCGCTCGAGGAGCGCGCCGACGATCGCGGTGCCGATGGGCAGCGAGTGGTACGCCGTCTCGTCGACGTGGCCGCGCCACGTCGGCGCGTACAGCACCGTCGGCTCTGCGGGGACCGGGCCGTCGACGCGTGCGACGCCCTCGACCTGCGGGCGGCCGACGATGTCGAACTTCTCCCGCGGGATCGCGACGCCGTGGGCCGCGTAGCGCCGGACGGCCGCCTCCCCCGCCGCGAAGATCCGGTCGTACATCGCGTGCGTCGGGTTGTACGACGTCGGCTTGTCGGAGTCTCCGTGGCCCAAGAAGACGTGGGTCAGCTGGTTGTGGCGGACGAAGATGCTGTTGCCCGACGAGGCGTTGACGTAGAACGCGGTCGTCAACGACGGAGCGACCACGTCGTCGAGGTCGCGCGACCCGTGACGCATCACGATCGGGAGGTCCGTGCGCTCGGCGAGCAGCTCGGCCGGGTAGTTGTGGCGGGTGACGAGGAGGAGCTGGCGTCCGGTCCGCTCGAGGTACGGGAGCCACATCGTGACCTGGTGCGTGCCGTCCTCGGGCCACGCCGTGTAGACGAGGGCGTCGGGAGCGAGGGCCGCCACGGCGCCGGGGAGGTCGGCCTCGATCTTGCGGCCGGCACGCATCCGGGCGACGGCGTTGAGGCCCATCACGATGTCGGGCCCCGCGGCGACGACCGTGACGGCGGCCCACCACCACGGCGACAGCCCGACCCCTGCGGTGACGGCGCCGAAGGCGAGCGCCCCCAGGTGCGCGCCGGTCGCCGCAGCCTCGAGGTCGACCTGCTTCGGCGCCGGGGTCAGGCCGGGGACGTTGGACACGAAGGTCACGCGGTACTGGCGCGCCTGGCCGAGCACCGGCTCGAGCACCACCACACCGATGCTCATCAGCGCGGCCAGCGCCGCGACCCACGCGGACGCGTCGCTCCACGCGACGAAGCAGACGGTGACGGCCGCGCCGACCATGCCGCGCAGCGCCCCGCCGTGCCCGAGGAGCACACGGTCGACGCTCACCGGGAGGTCGTCACGGTGGACGAAGCGCCACCCGTCGTAGGCCAGCGCGGCGATGACGACGAGGAGGACGGTGACGACGACCGGCTCGACGACGCCCGCAAGCGCCGCGGCGGCCGCCAGGGCGACGGCTGCGGCGGCACCGAGGGCCGTCACCGCGTCGCCAGCACGGGCCGCCATCACGCGGGCGGCCTCCGGGGGTGCCAGGCCTGGATCAGCCATTCGTGATCGCAGCCGGGCCGTTCTCTCGCCGGATGTCGATGACGTGTCCCGTCTGCGAGGACAGGAGCACGTCGAGCGACTGGCGCGCGACCTCCTCCGAGGACAGCAGGGTACCCGCCGGCTCCTCACCGAACGCCTTGGTGCGCATCGGCGTACCGGTGCGCTCGGGGTTGACGCAGTTCACCCGGACGGAGCCGGCCCACTCGTCGGCGAGCGCCTGCGTGAGGTTGACGACGGCCGCCTTCGCCGAGGAGTACAGCGAGTAGCCCGAACGGCCGCGCGTGTACGACGACGAGGTGAAGAGCAGGAGCGAGCCGGAGGTCGCCGCGAGGTGCGGGTAGAACTCCTGGGCGATGAAGATCGGCCCGAGGTAGTTCACCTCGGTCGCGTTGTAGATCGTCTCTTCGCTGGTCTCCGACAGCGGCGCGATCGGGAGGACTCCCGCCGTGTTGACGACGTAGTCCACGCGGCCGGTCTTCGCGAGGACGGTCTCTGCCGCGGCACGGACGTCGGCACGCCGCTCGACGTGCGTCCCGGTGCTCGAGCGCGCGAACGTGAAGACGGTCGCCCCTGCACGCTCGGCGAGGGCCGCGATGTCGCCGCCGATCCCGTACGAGCCGCCGAAGACGACGACGGTCTTGCCCTCGAGCACGGCCGCGTGCTGCGTGTCGGACATCGCCTCGGGGCGCTCCGCGGAGGCCAGCTGGAAGAGCTTGTCGGCGATGTAGACGTCGATGGGCTCGGTGACCTTCATGTTGCGCTCGTGCCCGTCGACCACCGTGATGGGGACCTCGGGCGTGTAGCGCAGGACGACGGTGCAGTCGTCGGTCGCCACGAAGTCGGGGTCCTCGGCGGCCTTGGCGTACGCGGCGCGGATGACCGACAGCCGGAACGCCTGCGGGGTCTGCCCGCGGCGCAGCAGGTGGCGCGGGAGCACGTCCGCGATGGTCTCGGAGTCCTCGTGGACGGCGACGATCGTGTCGGCCGACGGGATGACCGTGTCCACGGCCTCGTACGTGCCGAGCGCGGCGACGACGTCCTCGATGATCGTCTGGGAGACCAGCGGGCGTACGGCGTCGTGGAGGAGGACGTTGCACTCCTCGTCACCGAGAGCGTCCAGCGCCCGCTGGGTGGTGGCGTTGCGGGTGTCGGCGCCCTCGAGGATCTGGGTGACCTTGTCGTAGCCGCCGTTGCGGACGATGCTGCGGACGGGGTCGAGGTGGCCCGGCGTCATCATCACGACGATCTCGTCGATGAGCGGTGAGGCCTGCATGACCGCGATCGTGTGCTCGATGATCGGCTTGCCTGCGATCTTGATCAGCTGCTTCGGGATCGACAGGCCGACCCGGGTGCCGGTGCCGCCGGCCAGCACCACGGCCACGTTTCTTATCGTAGTCACGACCTAGAGAGTAACTTGTGCCACGAGCCCCGAGCCGGAGGGTAGGCGTGGGTTCCAGGAGCGGCGCACGTAGAGTAGGCCTGCTGTGCCGGGGGTCGTCCCCGCGGGGACGCGACACCTGACGAGAGGGATCGATGGTCGACTCGAGCTACACCCGCTCGCCCTGGGCGCGTGTCCGCGCCATCTGGGGCGCGCGGCGGATCTTCCTCCTGCTGGTCCGCAGGGACCTGAAGGTCCGGTATGCCAACTCCGTCCTCGGCTATGTGTGGACGGTCCTCGACCCGCTCCTGATGAGCCTCGTCTACTGGGCCGTGTTCACGATGCTCTTCGCCAGGGACGTCCCCGGCGACGATCCGTACATCGTCTTCCTCCTGGCCGGCATGCTCCCCTGGCAGTGGTTCAACTCGACCGTCTCGCAGAGCGCGAAGGCGCTGCGCAGCTCGTCGCGGCTGATCCGCTCGACGAACCTGCCCCGAGAGATCTGGGTCCTCCGGGTGGTGGCCTCCAACGCCGTCGAGTACCTCTTCGCGCTGCCCGTGCTGGCCGGCTTCCTGATCGCGTTCCAGGTCCCGCTCCACTGGAACATGCTGTACACGCTGCCGCTGGCCTTCGTGATCATGGCCGTGCTGCTCTGCGGCATCGGCCTCGCGCTGAGCGTCCTCACCGTCCTGGTGCCCGACCTCAACAGGGTCGTCGCGATCTTCCTCCGACTCTTCTTCTACGCTTCGCCGGTGCTGTACTCGACGACGCGCCTGCCCGAGGAGATCCGCTGGGTGTACGTCGCGAACCCGGTCTCCGACATCCTCCAGCTGTTCCGTTCGGGGATCTTCCCGCACTACCTCAACTGGCTCCACGTCGGCTACGCCGCAGCCGTCTCCGTGGTCGTCCTCGCCCTCGGGTGGTGGATCTTCGCCCGCCTCGAGCGCACGGTCCTCAAGGAGCTCTAGACCCATGTCCGAACCCATCATCTCCGTCCAGGACGTCTCGGTCCGGTTCCACCGGTCACGACGCCACCGCAGCATCCGCGACCTCGTCTTCCGGGGTCAGGGCGGCGTCCGGGCGGGCGAGTTCTGGGGTCTGCGGCACATCTCCTTCGACGTCCAGCCGGGCGAGGCGATCGGCGTCGTGGGCCGCAACGGCCAGGGCAAATCGACGCTGCTGAAGACGATCGCCGGCGTGCTCATCCCCGACGAGGGCCGTGCCGTGGTGAACGGCGGGGTCGCCCCGCTCATCGAGATCACGGGCGGTTTCGTCGGGGACCTGACGGTGCGGGACAACATCTACCTCGCCGCCGGCCTCCACGGCATGTCCAAGAAGCAGATCGCGGCGTCGTTCGACGAGATCGTCGAGTTCGCCGAGATCGAGGACTTCGTCGACACCCCGTACAAGCACCTCTCGTCCGGGATGAAGGTCCGTGTCGCCTTCAGCGTCGTGTCGCGGCTCAACGAGCCGATCATGCTCGTCGACGAGGTGCTGGCCGTCGGCGACCGGGCGTTCCGCGACAAGTGCTTCGAGCGGATCGACGAGATGCTCAGCGAGGGCCGGACGCTGTTCATGGTCTCCCACAGCGAGGCGAACCTGACGCGCTTCTGCACCCGCGGCCTCTACCTGCGCGAGGGTCAGCTCGTCCACGACGGCCCGATCGCCGAGGTCGTCGAGAAGTACTTCAGCGAGTCGGGCGACGAGGCTGCGCTGCGTCGCCGTCACGAGCGCCGGATGCGGCGCATGCGCCGCCGTGGGCTCCTCGGTGACGAGGACGACGACGAGGACGACGAGGACGACGACACCGACGGCCTCCGCTCCGTCGTCTGACCCGGCGTCAGACGACGGGAGGGCGCCCTCGCCGCGTCATGGCGAGGACCGTGCGCCACTTCAGCGGACGCCGCTCCCCCGGGCCTGTACGCCAGCCCTCGCGCCATCCCGCGAACCACGGCCGCAGCGCGCGGCGTCCCGCCGACGAGCGCACTCCCCGCAGCAGGGCCACCAGCGTCCAGGTCGCCACGTACGCCCAGGAGAACGGCCAGCGGAGGTTGCGGCGAGCCAGCCACACCCGGTTCCGTGCGTTGAGCCGGTAGTAGAAGTCGTGCCGAGCGGGGTCGATCGCCGGGTGGAGGCACGCGAGGTCGCCGCGGTACCAGACCTCGTACCCCGCGTCCCACACCCGCCACGCCAGCTCGATGCCCTCGTGCGCGTAGAAGAACTCGTCACCCCAGCCGCCGGCCGCGTCGAAGGCGGCCCGGCGCGCGACGAGCACGCCCTCCCACAGCGAGAAGGCCGGAGACGAACGCCGGGGATCGCCCTTGCGCATCCGCGGGATCCAGCGCGTCGGGGCGGTCTCGCCGGGGCTCTCGACACGCGGCTGCACGACGCCGAGGTCGGTGTCGGCGGCGAAGAGGGCGGCGGCGCGGGAGAGGAAGTCCTCCCCCTCCAGCCGGGCGTCGTCGTCGACGAAGAGCAGCAGGTCCCCCCGTACGTGCGGGACGCCCGCGTTGCGTCCGGCGGGGATGCCGAGGTTCTCGGGCAGCGCCAGCGGACGGACGCCCTCGGGCAGCCCCGTCGGCTCCCACCCGTTGCCGACGCAGACGACGTCCACGTCGACGGCGCGCTGCGCGAGGACCGAGCGGAGGGCGGCGTCGAGGTCGTCGGGACGGGTGCCCTGGGTGAGCACGACGACACCGACCTGGGGGCGAGCGGGTGGGATCACAGGGGTCACCGTACCGAGCCCGACCGGCGCCAGGAGCGAGCGGCTAGGACGCGAGCGCGGCGGCGCGGATGCTATCGGGGACGGCGACCGGGACGACGTCGACGACCAGTCCCGAGGCACGGACGGCGAGGCGTCCGGTGGTGTGCAGCAACCGGTACCCGCCGAGCCGGCCCCGTACGAGCTCGACGACCTCGGGCACGGCAGACGTACGGGAACGTCCGAGCCGCGCGCGCCAGCCGGACCGAAGGGTCCGCAGACGCGCGTCGTCGAAGGTCAGGAGGACCTGCAGAGGGGTGCCGTCCAGGGGTGAGGCATCCCCCGGCAGCGCGAGGGACACGACGAGCCGAGCCTCGTCATAGCGGTGCGTCACGTGCTCGACGTGCGCGCCAGGGAGGCGGGCGAGAAGGTCGCCGGGCCACAGCCCGTACCCCCTCGCCCGCTCCGTCAACGTCACGGGCGTTCGCATGACCGCATCACAGCACACCGCGGTGGGCGGACCTCGAAGGCACGCGGATCAGGACCCCGAGAGCAGGTCTTCGAACGAGGTCGTCAACGCGAACGGGTCCGCAGGCCGGTCGCTCGCGCGCGCCGCGACGAGCGTGCCCAGCTCGCCGGCCGCACGCTCGACCCGCGACTGGAGCGCACCGCTGACGCCGTCGACGCCTCCCCAGTCCTCCGACGCAGCGAAGACCGCGGTGGGCACGACGACCACCCGCAGGTAGGCGAACATCGGCCGCAGCGCGTGCTCGAGCGCCAGGGAGTGGCGTGCCGTTCCCGCCGTCGCGGCGATCAGCACCGGCTTGCCGGCGAGCGCGTCCTTCTCCAGCACGTCGAAGAACGACTTGAACAACCCCGAGTACGAGGCGGTGAAGATCGGCGTCACGACGATCAGGCCGTCGGCGGCGACGACGTCGTCGACGACCTCCTGCAGACCCTCTGGGGCGAAGCCCGTGAGCATCGCGTTGGTGATGTCGTGGGCGTGCTGCCGCAGCTCGTGGACGCTGACCTGCGCCTCGACACCACGGGTGAGGAGGTCGTCGCCGACGGCTTGGGCCAGCCGGTCGGCGAGCAGGCGCGTCGAGGACGGCTGGCTCAGCCCCGCGCTGACGACCGCGATCTTGCGGGCCGTGCTCATGCGCTCACCTCGTTCGTGGTCTCGCGGTCGGAGGTGCCGGTGACGGCGTCGCCGGCTGCGTGGACGGTGGTGTCCCGGGCGCCGCCGGCGGCGGCGACCAGGGACGCGTGGGTCGGGGCCTCGGGGACGTGGGCGGGCTTGAGCGCCGCGAACTCCTTGCGCAGCACGGGGACGACCTCTTCACCGAGGAGGTCGAGCTGCTCGAGCACCGTCTTCAGGGGGAGCCCCGCATGGTCCATCAGCCAGAGCTGACGCTGGTAGTCGCCGACGTAGTCCCGGAAGCCCAGCGTCCGCTCGATGACCTGCTGCGGGCTGCCGACCGTCAGCGGGGTCTCCCGCGCGAAGTCCTCGAGGCTCGGACCGTGGCCGTAGACCGGCGCGTTGTCGAAGTACGGACGGAACTCGTTCACGGCGTCCTGGCTGTTCTTGCGCATGAAGACCTGACCGCCGAGCCCGACGATGGCCTGGTCGGCGGCGCCATGGCCGTAGTGCTCGAAGCGCTGGCGGTAGAAGGCGACCATCCGCTGCGTGTGGCTCGCGGGCCAGAAGATGTGGTTCGAGAAGAACCCGTCTCCGTAGTAGGCCGCCTGCTCGGCGATCTCGGGGCTGCGGATCGACCCGTGCCAGACGAACGGCGGCACGCCGTCCAGCGGGCGCGGTGTCGACGTGAACCCCTGCAGGGGCGTACGGAACTTGCCCTCCCAGTCGACGACGTCCTCGGTCCAGAGGCGGCGCAGCAGGTGGTAGTTCTCGATCGCCAGCTCGATGCCCTGACGGATGTCCTTGCCGAACCACGGGTAGACCGGGCCGGTGTTGCCGCGACCCATCATCAGGTCGTTGCGGCCGTCCGACAGGTGCTGGAGTGTCGCGTAGTCCTCTGCGATGCGCACGGGGTCGGTGGTCGTGATGAGCGTCGTCGAGGTCGAGAGGATGATCCGCTCGGTCTGGGCGGCGATGTAGGCCAACGTGGTGGTCGGCGCCGAGGGGATGAACGGCGGGTTGTGGTGCTGCCCGGTCGCGAAGACGTCGAGGCCCACCTCCTCCGCCTTCTTCGCGATCGCGATCGTGGCCTTGATCCGCTCGTGCTCGGTCGGCGTGCGGCCCGTCGTCGGGTCGGTCGTGACGTCACCGACGGTGAAGATCCCGAACTGCATCTGCTCGTCCCCTTGTCTGACCGCTCCCGCGGTCGCTCTGGAACCAATCTAGTACAGCCTTCAACTATCTTGCTACCCCGCGTATTCCTCTCGCACTAACGTGGCTTCCCATGAGCAATGACTCCGCTGCCCTCGACGCCCTGCGAGCGATGCTCCTCGACCAGCTCGACCGCATCGACGAGCTCGTCGACGACCTCACCCGTGACCTCCCCCTGCCGATCGGCACGTTCCGCCCCGACGCCGAGTCCAACAGCATCTGCTGGCTCGTGTGGCACCAGTCCCGCGTGCTCGACGACCACGGCGCCGACCTCCTCGGGTCGCTCCAGGCATGGACGGACGGCGGCTGGTACGACGAGCTCGGCCTTCCCTTCCCGAAGTCCGCGACCGGCTACGGCCAGTCCGCCGACGACGTCGCAGCGGTGGCGGTCAGCGGCGAAAAGCTCGCCGGCTACCACCACGACGTGACCGGCCGGCTCCGCTCGTACCTGCACGGCGTGGACGTCCCCGAGCTCGCTCGCGTCGTCGACGAACGCTGGGACCCGCCCGTGACCGCCGCGGTGCGGCTCGTGAGCATGTTCGGTGACAGCCTCCAGCACCTCGGCCAGGCGGCGTACGTCCGCGGCATCGCCGAGCGCGCGGGCCTGGGGTGAGGCTCAGGACGTCCTGAGCGTCACGATGGGGTCGCTGGTCGGCTCCTCGGAGCCGCCGGCGGGCTCGACGCTGATCGCGACCGCCGTCACCCCCGAGACGTCGTCCATCAGGTGCGCACCCCGCGATCCCTGCTCGTCTCGCGGCAGGACGCCGGCACTGTGCATCGTGCCGTCGGACTCGGTCCACATCTGGTAGTCGCGGTCGTCGCTGAGCCGCGGCAGGTCGGACACGACCATGACGGCCTTGCCGAGCTCGGCCGACTGGACGACGCGCACCGTCCCACCGCCTTCGACAGGGGCCGTGGCCATCGCCGCGTCGGGCGCTGACAGCACGGCGGTGATGCCCGACTGCTGAGCCTCGTAACGATCAGCACGGTCGCGCTGCGCCAACCCGAAGCCGACGGCGCCGACGACGAGGGCGAGCGCCGCCGCGGCGAGCATGATCCGTGCCGGCCAACCCCTGCGCCACGACCGGGCGCTGGTGATGTCGGTGACGACGGGATGCTCCTGGGGGGTGCGCGCCACCGCGTCCAGGACCGCGCGACGCAGGCGAGGCGGCGGCTCGCTCTCCTCCGCGTCGCCGAGCCGCGCGGCCGTCGCGCGGAAGCCGACGACCTCGGCCGCGCAGTCGGTGCACTCGGCCAGATGGGCCTCGTACGAGGCGCGCTCGTCGCTGTCGAGGGCGTCGAGGGCGTACGCGCCGGCGAGCATGTGGGGATCGATGGTCATGCCGTCACCCCCAGGCAGTCACGCAGACGGATCAGCCCGTCGCGCAGCCGGGTCTTGACCGTCGCCGGGTTGGCCTCGAGGATCACGGCGACCTCCGCGTAGGTGTGCCCCTGGTAGTACGCCAGACCGACCGCCTCGCGCTGCAGGTCGGTGAGCGTGCCCAGGCATCGGCGTACCTGCTCGTGCTCGAGGCGTACGGTCACCTCGTCGCTGACCTGGTCGTACGCGGGTCCCCCGGACCAGTCGTAGCGCGCGTCGCGGTTCGCCGCCGCCTGGTCGTGACGGACCGCGTCGACGGCACGGCGGTGCGCCAGCGTGAGCACCCACGTCTTCGCACGCCCACGCCGCGCATCGAAGCGCGGAGCCGTCTGCCACACCTGCAGGAACACCTCCTGCGTCACCTCCTCCGAACGCACCGGATCACGCAGCACCCTCCGTACCAGACCGAAGACAGCACCGGCCAACGCGTCGTACACCTCGGCGAACGCCTGCTCGTCGCCGCGTGCGACCCGACCCATCAGCGTCTCGACCGCGTCCTCCGCGAAGGGAGGACTCTCGTCGCGGGCGGCCCGGCTGCGCTCGGCGTCTGGCATCGGCTCTCCTGGTACGAGGGACTGTCATCAGGTCTTCGACACAGCCTGCCCCGCGGATGGGTAGGAACTCCCGTCCGACGATTGTCTCCTGAGCGACCCATCCGTGTCGCCCCTCGCCGCGAAACAGGGACATGACCGCGAACCGTGTCCGTCTCCTCGCCGCCGGTTGCGGCGTGCTCGCCGCGGGCACCGGCGTCGTGGTCGGCACCGCCGTCGCGGCCGTCGTCGGGGGCCCGTCACCCCTGGTCGCCGTCGGCAACGCCGTGGTCTCCGTGACGCCGGGGTACGTGAAGGACGTCGCGGTACGGACCTTCGGCGAGGCCGACAAGGCGGTGCTGCTGGGTGGGATGACGGTGGTGCTCGTGGCGCTCGCCGCGGCGGCGGGTGCGGTCGGCGTGACGCACCGCCGGGCCGCGGTCGCCCTCGTCGTGGCCGTGGGGGCGGTCGCGGCGGGAGCGACCGCGGTGGACACCTCGACGCCTGCCCGGCCCGCGGTCGCCCTCTTCGCACCCGTCGTGGCGACCGCCGTCGCGGTCGGTGCGCTCCTCGCCCTCCTGCGGGTGCTTCCCGGGCCCGCCCGCAGCGAGCCTGCACGTCGCCCCGGTGACGACCTGCCCTCGGGGTTCGACCGCCGTCGCTTCCTCGTCGCCGTGCTCGGCACCACTGCCGTCGCCGCCGCGGGCGGTGCGGTGACGCGGGTCGCGGGCGGCTCCGAGGCGGCGGTGTCCCGCTCGCGCCTGCGCATCCCGACGCCGATCAGTCCCGCGCCCGCCCTTCCGACCGGGCTCGACCCGCTGCCCGGCGTCACCTCGTACGTGACCCCGAACCGTGACTTCTACCGCGTCGACACCGCGCTGATCGTGCCAGACGTCCCTGCCGACACCTGGCGGCTACGGATCCACGGCGACGTGGAGGAGGAGCTCGAGCTGACCTTCGCCGACCTGCTCGACATGCGCCTGGTCGAACGCCGCATCACGCTCACCTGCGTCTCCAACGAGGTCGGCGGCCCGTACGCGGGCAACGCCACCTGGATCGGCGTCCCGCTCGCCGACCTGCTCCGGCGAGCGGGCGTCCGCGACGGCGCGGACGCGCTCAAGTCGACGAGCGCCGACGGGATGGTGATCGGCACCCCGCTCGACGCCGTGCTCGACGGGCGGGACGCGCTCGTCGCGGTCGCGATGAACGGGGAGCCGCTGCCGCTGGACCACGGGTTCCCTGCGCGGATGGTCGTCCCGGGCCTGTACGGGTACGTGTCGGCGACCAAGTGGCTGGTGGACCTGGAGGTCACGCGGTTCTCCGAGCTCGACGCGTACTGGACCGAGCGCGGGTGGGCCGAGCAGGCTCCGATCAAGCTCGCGTCGCGCATCGACGTCCCTCGGTCGTTCCAGTCGTTCGACCAGGACGCCGTGCGCGTCGGCGGAGTCGCGTGGGCCCAGCACGTCGGCGTACGCAGCGTCGAGGTCCGGGTCGACGACAGGACGTGGGAGACCGCGACCCTCGCCCCCCAGGACGGCCTCGACACCTGGCGGCAGTGGACCTGGCACTGGCGCGACGCCACGCCGGGCGACCACACGCTCACCGTCCGCGCGATCGACGCGGACGGCACCCCACAGACCTCCGACCGGGCCGAACCGCGCCCGGACGGTGCCACCGGCTGGCACAGCGTCAGGTTCTCGGTGGACTGACCGACGACAGGAAGGCACGATCATGCGTACGACCCTTCGCAAGACTCACCTCGCTGCGGCCGCGATGCTGGCGTCACTGGCACTCGTCACCTCGGCGTGCGGCGGCGACGACTCCGACTCGGGCTCGAGCTCGGACGACTCGACGCCGAGCGCCTCGGAGATGACCTCGGAGATGACCGACGACGCGATGTCCGACGCGTCCTCCGACCTCGTCGGCCCGGGCTGCGCCGCGTATGCCGAGCAGGTCCCCGACGGGCCCGGCTCGATCGAGGGCATGGCGCAGGAGCCGGTGGCGACCGCGGCGAGCAACAACCCGTTGCTCAAGACCCTGACGGCGGCGGTGAGCGGTCAGCTCAACCCGGACGTGAACCTCGTCGACACCCTCAACGGTGACGAGTTCACGGTGTTCGCCCCGGTCGACGAGGCGTTCGCCAAGCTGCCGAAGGCGACGGTCACCGAGCTGTCGAAGCCGGCCGGCGCGGAGACGCTGACGTCGGTGCTCACCTACCACGTCGTGCCGGGACAGCTCGCCCCGAACGAGGTCGTCGGCACCCACAAGACCGTGAACGGCGCCGACCTCGAGGTCAAGGGCGACCCTGATGCGCTGACCGTCGGCGCCGAGAACGCCGCGGTGATCTGCGGCGGCGTGAAGACGGAGAACGCGACCGTCTACCTCATCGACTCGGTGCTGATGCCGCCGGCAGCCTGAGCCACGGCATCGTCCGGACCCGGCCTGCTCCGCCCGCGTACGACGCGGGTGGGGCAGGCCGACCAGCGTCGGGTCAGCCCTTGGCCTTGGCCGCCTTCGCCGCTGCCTTCTGCTCCTTCTTGAAGGTCCGCACCTCCTGGAGGGTCTGGGCGTCGACCACGTCGGCGATCGAACGGCGAGAGCCGTCCTCGCCGTACGCACCGGCTGCATCGCGCCATCCGCGGGGCTCGATGCCGCGCTGCTTGCCGAGGAGCGCGAGGAAGATGCGTGCCTTCTGCTCGCCGTACCCCGGCAGGGCCTTGAGGCGCTTGAGCACGGTCTTGCCGTCCGGGTCGCCGTCGGTCCAGAGCCGCGTGGGATCGCCGTCGTACTCGCTCATCAGGTACGACGCGAGCTCCTGGATGCGCTTGGCCATCGAACCCGGGTAGCGGTGCACCGCGGGCGGGGTCGCGCAGAGCGCGGCGAACGCCTCCGGGTCGTACTCGGCGATCGTCGCGACGTCGAGGGTGCCGACGCGCTGCACGATCTTGAGCGGGCCGGCGAACGCCGCCTCCATCGGGTACTGCTGGTCGAGCAGCATCCCGACGAGAAGTGCGAACGGGTCGGAGTCGAGGAGCTGGTCGGCGTCAGCATCACCGGTGAGGTTGAGGCTCATGCTCCGATCATCCCAAGGCCGACCCGATGTGCGTCATACGGTGAGGCATGGTGCCCGATCGTGTCGCCGCTGCCGTGGACGCGCTGCCTCTGACGCCGTCGAGCGCCGTGCTCGAGATCGGCGGCGGTTCGGGGGCCGCCGCGCAGCTCGTGCTCGCTCGCCTTGGCGCCGGCGGATCGTACGTGAGCGTCGACCGCTCTGAGGTGGCCGAGCGTCGTACCCGGCAGAGGTGCACCGACGTCGGGTCCGCGGCGCGCTGGGAGGTCGTACGGGGAGCGATCGAGGACGTCGTCGCCGAGCTCCCCGACCACGCGTACGACGTCGTCTTCGCCGTGAACGTCAACGTCTTCTGGACCACCGACGCCTCTGCCCTGTCTGCTCAGCTGCGTCGCGTGTTGCGCCGGGGAGGGAGCCTGTGGCTGTTCTACGAGACGCCGTCAGGCTCGGTCGGCCCGAAGGCGGCCGACGGCGTCGTCCGGTCGCTCTCGGGTGGGGGTTTCTCCACCATGACGACCCTTGCCCCGAGGGCGCGCCTCGCGGCGTTCGCGGCTGCGGTCGACGACAGCCCGATCACGAAGCAATAACAAAGGCCTACGCCGATCGTCCCTGCTCAGCGAGGGCCCGCGCGCGTTGCACACGCCCCGTAAGGCCCACCCAGCGCCCCTGCCGTTACCTTCCGTGACCTTGACCAGGCAAGATGCACAAGCGCGACGTCCCACCGCACGGCGCGCCCGCCACCAGCGGGTCCCGGTCAGCGCATCCACGACGATGCCGACGTCGCGACCAGACAGCGAGGCTGCACCCCTACGCCTCTCGCGTCGACCCCGACGTGACGCGCGCAGCGATCGACCGAAAGGTGGCGAACAAGTCCGTCATGACGTCCCCCACTGCAGATCCGGTAACCGATGCCGAGCTCGTGCCGCCTCCGGAGGCTGCTGCGGCCACCGTCGGCGAAGCGCCGGTCGCCCTGCGCGTCGAGAACGTCTCCAAAGTCTTCGGACGCCGCCCCGCCGAGGCGCTGCGCCGCCTCGAGGCAGGGGCGAGCCGCGACGAGGTCAAGCCGTACGGGACCGCTGCCGTCATCGATGCCAGCCTCGAGATCCGCGCCGGAGAGATCTTCGTCGTCATGGGCCTGTCGGGCTCGGGCAAGTCGACGCTCATCCGCATGCTCAACGGTCTGTGGAGTCCGAGCGCAGGACGCGTCCTGATCGGCGACGACGATCTCTCGGCGGTGGACGCGAAGGAGCTGCGCGCCCTGCGACGGGCTCGCCTCAGCATGGTCTTCCAGCACTTCGCGCTGCTCCCCCATCGCACGGTCCTCGACAACGCCGCGTACCCGCTGGAGATCCAGGGGATGCGCAAGAAGGAACGACGGGCGAAGGCGGCCGAGGCCCTCGCGATGGTCGGGCTCGACGGCTGGGAGACCTCGCTGCCGTCGCAGCTGTCGGGCGGCATGCGCCAACGAGTGGGACTGGCGCGTGCCCTGGCGGCCGACACCGACATCCTCCTGATGGACGAGGCGTTCTCGGCGCTCGACCCGTTGATCCGGCGGGAGATGCAAGAGCAGCTGCTCGACCTGCAGCGCCGCCTCGGCAAGACGATCGTCTTCATCACCCACGATCTGAACGAGGCGATGTACCTCGGCGACCGGATCGCGGTCATGCGCGACGGGCGGATCGCCCAGGTCGGCACCGCCGAGCAGATCCTGTCCGACCCCGCGAACGACTACGTCGCGCAGTTCGTCGCCGACGTCGACCGCAGCCGTGTCCTGACCGCGTCCTCGGTGATGGTCAGACCCGCCGCCGTCGTCCCCGCCTCCGGTGGGCCTCGCCAGGCCAGCCGCACGATGCGCGAGGCGCAGGTGAGCGCTGCCTACGTCGTCGACCGTCAACGCGTGCTCCGCGGTGTCGTGCACGACGTCGACGCGGTCGCCGCGCTCCGTGACGGCAAGAGCACCATCGCCAGCGCGATCCGCGAGGGCGTCACTGCGGTGCGGACGACGACCCTGCTCGCGGACGTGTTCGCGCCAGCCGCCGAGGACGCGCTCCCGGTCCCGGTGACCGACGAGGACGGGAGGCTCGTGGGCGTCGTGCCACGAGTGACCTTGCTGGCCGCGATGGCGCCGGTGGACAAGACGATGGGAGACGGCGATGAGTGACAGCACTGTCCCCCGGATGCCGCTCGGCGAGTGGGTCGAGACCGGTGTCGACTGGGTGACCGAGACCTTCCGCCCGTTGTTCGGGTTCGTCAAGGACGTGCTCTCCGGTGCGTACGACGTGCTGAGCGAGCTGCTCCTGGCCCCACCGTTCTGGGTCGTCACCGCCCTGCTGGCCGTGATCGCGCTCGTCGCGAAGGGTTGGAAGCTTGCTCTGGTCACCGTGGCCGGGTTCACGCTCGTCGCCAGCGTCGACCAGTGGGACAACGCGATGAAGACTCTCGCGCTGGTCATCCTCGCCTCCTTGATCGCGCTCGCGATCGCGGTGCCGCTCGGGATCTGGAGCGCCCGCAGCGACACCGTCTCCACGGTCGTCAAGCCGGTGCTGGACTTCATGCAGACGATGCCTGCCTTCGTCTACCTGATCCCGACGGTCGTCATCTTCCTCACCGGTGTCGTGCCGGGCATCGTCGCGACCGTGATCTTCGCCCTCGCCCCGGGCGTCCGCTTCACCGAGCTCGGCATCCGCCAGGTGGACGCCGAGGTCGTCGAGGCGGGCCAGGCGTTCGGTGCGACTCCGGGCCGCATCCTTCGACAGGTCCAGCTGCCCCTGGCGATGCCGACGATCATGGCCGGCGTCAACCAGGTCATCATGCTGGCGCTGTCGATGGTCGTGATCTCGGGCATGGTCGGCGCCGACGGGCTCGGCCGCGACGTCGTGGCCGCCCTCAGCAGCGTGGATGTCGGCAAGGGATTCGAAGCCGGCATCTCCGTCGTGATCCTCGCGATCTTCCTCGATCGCGTCACTGCGGGCCTGTCCGCCCGCACCCCGGTCGCGAAGTCTCTGGCCACCGGCCTGGTCTGAGCGACCACCACCCCAACCCAGGTGGTCCCCCGGGTCCGCCGAAGGAAGGAACACATGTCACGCGTACGCACCTCTCGACTCCTCCGAGGCGTCACCGCTGCCTCCTCAGCGCTCGTGCTGAGCATGGGGCTCGCCGCCTGCGGCGGGTCCGACTCGGCCAGCGGCGACGAGGAGAAGACGATCTCGATCGGCATCCCCTCAGGGTGGGACGAGGGCATCGCTGTCTCTCACCTGTGGAAGGCGATCCTCGAGGACGAGGGCTACGAGGTCGAGACCGAGACGGCTGACATCGGGATCATCTTCACCGGCCTGGCCGGCGGGGACTTCGACGTCACGTTCGACACCTGGCTGCCGCTCACGCACGCCTCGTACCTCGAGAAGTTCGGTGACGACATCACCGACCTCGGCACCTGGTACGACAACGCCAAGCTGACGATCGCGGTCAACGAGAGCTCGCCGGCGAAGTCCCTCGAGGATCTCGCCGGCATGGCCGACGCCTACGGCAACCGCCTCGTCGGCATCGAGGCGGGCGCGGGCCTCACCAAGGTCACGCAGGAGGAGGTCGTCCCGACCTACGGCCTGGAGAAGATGGACTACGTCATCTCCTCGACGCCGGCGATGCTGGCCGAGCTGAAGAGCGCGACCGCCTCGGGCGACAACATCGCCGTCACGCTGTGGCGTCCGCACTGGGCGTACGACGAGTTCCCGATCCGCGACCTCGAGGACCCCGAGGGCAAGCTCGGAGCGGCTGAGGAGATCCACGCCTACGGCGCGAAGGACTTCGGCGAGCGCTTCGGCGACCTCGAGGAGCTGATCGGCGCGTTCACCCTGGACGACGAGCAGCTGTTCTCGCTGGAGAACCTGATGTTCAACTCGGGCGACGACGTCGACGAGGAGGACGCGGTCGAGCAGTGGCTCGAGGACAACTCGACGTTCGTCGAGGACCTCAAGAAGAAGGCCGGCGTCAGCTGACCTGAGGAACAGCACGACGGCCGGTCCCTGCGGGACCGGCCGTCGTCGTGTGAGTGCCTACTCGTGGACCGGGCGCGGGATGCTCCGGTTGGCGATGCGGTTCTCCGACTCCACCATCCACGCCAGCTGCTCGATCCGCTCGAGGATGGTGTGCAGCAGGTCTGCCGTGGTCGGGTCCTCCTCGTCCACGTCGTCGTGGATCCGACGCGCCGTCGCCGCGACCGCGTGCAGCGCGCTCGCGACGAGGTCGACCGTCTCGGCGGTGTCGACCTCGTCGGCCGGGTACTCCGGCAGGCTGCTGTGCTTCGCGACGGTCGCCGCGCGCCCGTCGGGCGTGATGTAGACGGCGCGCATCCGCTCGGCGACGTCGTCGCTGAACTGACGTGCCGCGTCGACGATCTCGTCGAGCTGGAGGTGGAGGTCGCGGAAGTTCTTGCCGACGACGTTCCAGTGGGCCTGCTTGCCGATGAGGTGGAGGTCGATCAGGTCCACGTGGATCTGCTGAAGGTGGTCGGCCATCTGCTGCGAGGCCCGGAACGGCGCCTCGACCGTACGGCGCTTGTCACTCGTCGTCTTGCTCATGAAAGCTCCTCCTTCTTCGACTCAAGGACTCGGTGCCCGAGCACTTTCGGATCAATCACCCGAGCGATGTGCGTCCCAGCACACCGTCGGGGTCGTAGGTGGCCTTCACCTCGCGCAGGCGCGAGAGCGTCGCAGGCGGGAAAGCCTTCGCGACCGTCTCCGGCGTCGTGACGGTCTCGAAGTTGCCGTAGAGCGCGTCGACGACGGGGTCCCACTCGTCGTCGACCCCCGGATCGTCGCCCGGCATGACGAGGACGCTGTACGCGCGGTCGCGGTGCGCGAATGCCGTCTCGGCAGGATCCACCTCGCCGGCGGCCCCAGGGAAGGCACGCACCTGGATCAGCTGCAGCCGGCCGGTGTCCATCAGCCGGCCGGCCGTGCGTACGGGCTCGTCGGTGAGGTGCGCGACCAGCGCAGACCGGGTGGCGGGCTGGGCATGGCCGGCGCTGGGGTCGCCGGTGGACCGGATGATCCCCTTGTACGGCGCGACCTGCGCCTGCTGCTGGAGCACCGGCGCGAGGTGGAGGAACCGCTCGATCGCGCCCACCGCTGCTTCGGTGTCGTCGCCCGCCCAGACCAGCATGACCCGCGCGAACGTCTGCCCGTCGCCGGAGGGGAACACCGTGGTGAACGGCGTGAGCGCACGCGGGCTCTGCTCGACCAGCTCGCCCAGCCGGGCGAGGTAACCGGCTGTGTCGTCGACCTGGTGCACGATCACCGCGAGGACGATGTCCCCGAGCTCCATCGCCTCGATGTCGAGGCTGGTCACGATCCCGACGTACTCCCCTCCCCCGCGCACCGCCCAGAAGAGGTCCGGGTGGTGCGCGGCGTCGGCACGGACGACCGTCCCGTCGGCGAGCACGACCTCCGCGCCGACCACGTGGTCGACTGTCAGCCCGTAGCTGCGGGCGAGGAGACCGATGCCTCCGGACGTGCCCAGCCCGCCGACCCCGACGTCGCCGGAGTCGCCCGAGCTGACCGCCAGGCCGTGCGGAGCGAGCGCGGCGGCGACCTCGCGCCACCGCAGTCCTGCCCCGAGCCGGACGATTCTGCGGTCGCGGTCCAGGACCTCGACGGTCTTGAGGCGGCCGAGGTCGACGACGATCCCGCCGTCGTTCGTCGAGCGTCCGCCGATGCCGTGCCCCCCACTGCGGGCCACGAACGGGACGTCCTGCCGGCGGGCGTACGCGACCGCCTCGGCGACCTGCGCGGTGTCGGCCGGGCGCAGCACGAGACCCGGGCTGCCGCGGTGCACGTAGCTGTGCCGGACCCGTGCGTACGTGGGGTCTCCGGGCTCGACCGCGTCGGCGGCGAGCGAGGCGGGAACGGCGTCGTAGTCGATGCCCGACACGCGGCGGGACAGGGCGCGTGCGCTACGCCCTGTCCCCGCGGAAGGGAAATCGGCGCGTTCGGCGGCCACCTCCTCGCGCAGCGCCGGGATCACCTCCTCGGCGAACGCGCGCATCGTCTCCGGATCGTCGGCCGGGAGGATGAGCGTGCTGACGCCGTCGGCCAGCACCAGCGGCAGGAGCTGGTCGACCCAGGCCCGCGGGTCCGTGCCACCGCCCGTGATGTTCAGCAGCCGGCGGATCTCGCGCGGGTCGCGTCCGGCGGCCTGCGCCGCCTGGTCGATCACGGCGTTGCCGCGCTCGAGGTCCCCCGGCTGGAGGTAGCTCAGGCTCGGCAGCCAGCCGTCGGCCTTCTGGCCGATCAGCCGCTGCATCCGCGGCTTGTACGCACCCAGCCAGATCGGCACGTCGTGGGCCGGCGCCGGGCCGCGCTTGGCACCGTGGGCGGAGTGGAACTCACCCTGGACGAACACGCCGCCGCGCTCGTCTGCCGCCCAGATCCCCCGGATGACGTCGAGGGCTTCGCTCAACGCCTGGACGCTCTGCCCCGGCGTCAGCCGGGGTCCGCCCATGGCCTCGATGGCCTCCCAGAACGCGCCTGCCCCCAGACCCAGGTCGATGCGACCGCCGGAGAGGAGGTCGAGGCTCGCCACCGAGCGGGCGGTGACGGCGGGGTTGCGCAGCGGGAGGTTGAGGACGTTCGGCGCCAAGTGCACGCGCTGGGTGCGCGCGGCGACGAAGCTGAGCAGCGTCCAGGTGTCGAGGAACGCCGGCTGGTACGGATGGTCCTGGAAGGTCACCAGGTCGAACCCGAGATCTTCGCTCAGCCGGGCGAGCGCGACGACCTGGTCGGGCGCGGTGTTCTGCGGGGTGATGAACGTGCCGAATCTCAGCTCGTGGCCGTAGTCGGGCATGGGGTCCTCCGGTTTTGGTTGATAGGTCAACCGTAGCGCGCAGTGGATGACACATCAACCTCCGAGGTACCGTGGACGTGTGACCGCAACCCCGACGACCGAGACGCCGCTCGACGCGTGGCGCGCGTACGCCTCTGCGCACGAGCGGCTGGTGCGGCACCTCGCCCGTGAGATCACGCGCGAGACCGGCTTGTCGGACGCCGACTACTGCGTCCTCGAGGCCCTCTCGGACGCCCCGGCCGGGCGGCGACGCTCGCGCGACCTCCGAGTCGCGCTGGAGTGGGAGAAGAGCCGCCTCTCGCACCAGATCCGCCGCATGGAGCAGCGCGGCCTCGTCGCACGGGAGACCTGCGTCGCGGACGGGCGCAGCGCCGACGTCGTGGTCACGCCGGAGGGGCGTACGGCAGCCGCGCGGGCGCGCGCGGTCCGAGAAGCATCCTTGCGCGCGCTCGTCCTCGAGACGCTCGGCCCGGACCGCGTGGAGCAGCTGGCCGAGACCGGCGCCCTCCTCGGGGCACGGCTGACGCGTGCCGCCGAGGACGACCCTCAGTGCCGAGAGGCGCTGGCCGCGGACGACTGATCCGCTGCCCGCGACCTCAGACCCCGGCCACCTGGCTCCACGTCCGGTAGCCGCCGTCGAGGTTCGCGACGTCGCCCCGCCCGAGCTGCCGCAGCAGCCGGGAGGCGGTGTGCCCGCGCTGCCCCACGGCGCACGTCACGACGAGGCGGCCGTCGGGCAGCTCCTCGTGACGCTCGCGCAGCTCGTCGAGCGGCACGTTCAGCGCACCGGGCAGCGACCCCGACGCGTACTCGCCCGGCGTCCGGACGTCCACCACGGTGGCGCCGTCTCGCGTCGCCGCCTCGACCTCGTGCCACTGCACGGTCTCCGTGAGACCGGCAGCGAGGTTGTCGGCGACCATCCCGAGCATGTTGACCGGGTCCTTCGCGGAGCCGTACTGGGGGGCGTACGCCAGCTCGAGGTCGGCCAGGTCACTCGCTCGCAGGCAACCGCGCATCGCCGTGGCGATCACATCGATCCGCTTGTCGACCCCGGCCTCCCCCACGCCCTGCGCGCCGAGGATCGCGTCCGTCGTCGGATCGACGAGGAGCTTGAGCGCCATCGCCCGCGCACCCGGGTAGTAGCCGGCGTGGTCGCTCGGGTGCGTGTGGATCACCCGTACCGGCCGACCGGCGGCACGCAGCCGCTTCTCGCTCCAGCCGACCATCGCCGCCGTCAGCCCGAACGCGCCGACCACGGCCGTGCCGAGCACCGGGGGCGCCACGACGTCGCGCCCGGCGATGACGTCGGCGACCAGACGACCCTGCCGGTTGGCGGTCTGCGCGAGCGGCACGAGGGTCCCTTCACCGGTCATCGCGTCCCGCTTCACGGCCACGTCGCCCACGGCGAAGATCGCCGGGTCGTTCGTCCGTTGCTGGCTGTCCACCTCGACGCCACCTCGCTCGCTCACCGCGAGCCCTGCCCGCGCGGCGAGCCCGGACTCGGGCACCACGCCGACGGCGGTCACCACGAGGTCGGCAGGCAGCACGGTCTCGTCGTCGAGCCTGACGCTCGCGTCGTCGATCCGCGTCACCGCCGCGCTCGTCCGGACGTCGATGCCGTTCTCGCGCAGTCGCTGGCCCACGAGCAGGGCCATCTCGACGTCGAGAGGTGGCAGCACCTGCGCCTCGCGCTCGACGAGGGCGACGTCGAGACCACGGTGGGCGAGGTTCTCCGCGAGCTCGAGCCCGATGAAGCCGGCGCCGACCACGGCCGCCGTACGGGCTCGCGCGCCGGACGACCCGTCGAGCTGCGCCAGGATGGCGTCCATGTCGTCGAGGTCGCGCAGGGTGTGCGCGCGGTCGATGCCCGGGAGCGGCGGCCGGACGGCACGCGCGCCGGTCGCGAGCACCAGCTCGTCGTACGACTCCTCGTAGGTCTCACCGCTCTCGAGGTCCCGTACGGACACCACGCGCCGCTCGCGGTCGATCGCGGCGACCTCGTGGCGCGTGCGCACGTCGAGTCCGAAGCGTGCCGCCAGCGAGGCGGGTGTCTGGAGCAGGAGCTCGTCGCGCTCCTCGATCACGCCTCCGACGTGGTACGGCAGGCCACAGTTGGCGAACGAGACGTGAGGACCCCGCTCGAGCACGACGATGTGGCGGTGCTCGTCGTTGCGGCGCAGGCGGGTCGCGGCGGACATGCCCGCGGCGACACCTCCGACGATGACGGTGCGTCGTTGCTGCGACACGGGCCTCACCGCCGCCCGAAGGGCAGCCAGTCCGCGAGCGAGCGGGGCTTGACGGCCGTACGGTCGCAGGTGCAGCGCTGGTCCTTCGGCACCGGGCCCATCACGTTCGCCACGTGCTGGCCGCACCCGGCCCACGTCGTCTTGCTGCACGTCTTGCACACGACTGGTCGGCACATTTTTGTTCTCCTTCATGTATACCCAGGGGGGTATCGGTCGATCCCGGCCGAGCCTACACCCCGGGGGGTATTCTTCAAGGCATGCAGCTCTCGACCGACACCACCCAGCCCGTCCTCAACCGGCTCCGGCGCGCCCAGGGCCAGCTCGCCGGGGTCGTCCGCATGCTCGAGGAGGAGCGTGACTGCGAGGACGTCGTCACGCAGCTCGCCGCCGTGAGCAAGGCGCTCGACCGCGCTGGCTTCGCCCTCATCGCCTCGGGCCTCAAGGAGTGCGTCGTCGCGGGCGAGGACGCCGACGCCGACAAGCTCGAGCGGGTGTTCCTCTCGCTCGCGTGAGCGGGCGAGTCCTCAGCTCAAGACGCCGAGCACGGTGAGCACGAGCGCGCCGGCCACCACCACGTACGCCGTCGCCAGCAGCCCAGGCCCGATCCGGATGCTCTGAGGCGGGCCCTCGCCACGTGCGATCCGCGCCTCTCCCGACCATCTGACGCCGAGGAACAGCAGCGCCCCCACCGCGAGGAGCAGCGCCAGCAGGTCCCACGCGAGCCCACGCCCGTCGCGCACGGCGACGAACGGGAGGATCGCGTCGAGCCAGGCGAACGGCGCCCTGGCGCCTGACCCGCTGGGGCTCGCGGCCGCCGCCACGACGAGCAGGATCGCGAGCATCGCCGCGAAGCCGCCCGCCTTGTCGAGCCACCAGCCGCGCCGGATGAGCGCACGCTCCTTGGCCCACCCTTCGTCGGTGTCGGCGAAGCGGCGACGCGACGCGTGCTGGCCGTCGTACCACCCGCGAGCCCGCCACACGGTCGCCTTGACGCGGGCGGGGTCGAGCGCCTTCACCGCCCGGCGGTGCGAGCGCCGCTGGGCACGGGCGACGATCCCGACCGCCGCGAGGTCGTAGCCGCGCTCGTGCGCGGCCCTCAGCGACGCCGTGACCCGGGGGTTGTCGGCCAGCCGCCGCACGGCGTCCTCGGCGCCGGTCGGCGCCGGTTGCGGCCGAGACACGGGCGCAGGCTGCGTGGGCGCGGTGTCCGAGGCAGACGGCATCGCTGGAGCGGGCGGAGCGGGCGGGGCAGGTCGCGGCGCCGGCGGGACGGGCGGCGGGACCGGCACAGGGCGGGGTGAAGCCTCGCTCCGTGCCGCCGACGGCGTCCTCGGCGCCTCACGCGCCAGGTCGACCAGCGCAGACGCCACGCGAGGCATCTCCGGCCGGTCGGCGGGATCGAGGGCGGTCATCTCGACGACGAGGTCGCGCAGCGGGTCGGGAACGCCCGAGAGGTCGAGTCGCCCGTCGACGACGGCGGCCACCGTGCGGGCGTCGTCACCGCTGGGAAGCGGACGCTGGCCGGCGGAGGCGTACGCGACCAGCAGACCGAGCCCGTACACGTCGCTGGCCGCGGTCGCCCGGTCACCCAGCAGACGCTCGGGCGCCGCCCACGCGGCCGAGCCGATCATCTCTCCGGTCCTGGTGAGGTCGAGGCCGTGCTCCCCCTTGGCGATGCCGACGTCGATGAGCGTGGCGCGGCGGCCGGCGAGGACGGCGTTGGCGGGCTTGATGTCGCGGTGGACGAAGCCGAGCCCGTGCAGCCGGTGGAGGGACCGCCCGATGTCGAGCGCGACCGCTGCGACCGTCGGGACCGCGATCGGGCCCGCGTGACAGACGGCCTCGTCGACCGTGATGCCCTCGAGCAGCTCCATCGCGAACCAGGGGCGCGCCGCGTCGAGGTCCCCGGTGACGTACGCCGGGAACCCGCGGCCGCCGAGCTCGTCCAGCAGCCGGGCCTCGGCAGCGAAGCGCTCGCGCGCCCCGCGACCCTCGAACGTGAGGACCTTGACCGCGACGCGCGGGCCCCCGCGCGTGCTCGCGACGTAGACGGCCCCGAATCCCCCGGATCCCAGCAGCGTGTGCAACGTGTACGGCCCCACGCGAGGGATGTCCGGGCGCGCGAGCGGGAGCGCACGCGTCGGCGATGCGCCGTCTGATGCCGCCACGGAGGCCCCTTCCGGGAGAACTGGTCGTCCGGGAAGCCTAACAACGAGGGGCCCGCGACACCGGCGACGCGGCCCGCGCTCACCCGCCGAGCGTGAGCCGCACCGCAAGGGCGAGCATCACCACCGCGACCGCGGCGTCGAGCACCCGCCATGCCGCGGGCCGCGCGAAGACCGGCCGCAGGGCGCGCGCCCCGTAGCCCAACCCGGCGAACCAGATCCAGCTCCCGACGACAGCACCGACCGCGAACGCCCCGCGCGCGTCGCCGTACGAGGTCGCCACCGAGCCGAGCAGCAGCACCGTGTCGAGGTAGACGTGCGGGTTGAGCCACGTCAGCGCGAGCGCCGTGGCGACCACCGGCCAGACCGACGTCCGTCCCCCGCGCTCGTCGACGTCGAGCCGCCCACCGACCACGGCCCTCCGTGCGGCCAGCAGCCCGTAGACCGCCAGGAACAACGCGCCTGCCCACCGCACCACCTCGACCAGCACAGGCGCACGCGCGAGAAGGGCCCCGACGCCTCCGACCCCCGCCAGGATCAGGACGGTGTCGGAGAGCGCACAGACGAGCACGACCGGACCGACGGCCTCCCTGCGCAGGCCTTGGCGCAGGACGAAGGCGTTCTGCGCCCCGATCGCCACGATCAGGGACAGCCCCGTCCCGAGCCCTGCCAGAAGGGCGGCCACCACCTGCGAGTCGCTCACACCGACGACGGTAAGCGGATCGCAGGCATGAATCCAGCTAAAGTTTCTTCAGCAGATGAAGGAGTGCTTCATGAAGGGTGACCTAGCTCTCGACCAGCTCCGCACGCTCGTCGCCGTGGTGACCGAGGGCAGCTTCGAAGCGGCCGCAGCCCGGCTCCAGGTGACGCCGTCCGCGGTCAGCCAGCGCATGAAGGCGCTCGAGGCCACGACCGGCCGCGTCCTCGTACGACGGACCCGCCCGGTGACGGTCACCGGCCACGGCGCCGAGATCCTGCGCCTCGCTCGTCAGGTCGACCTCCTCGTCCGCGACCTCGCCCCGTCCGACGGGGACGTCGCACGGGTCGTCGTCCCGGTCGTCGTCAACGCCGACTCCCTGGCGACCTGGTTCCTGCCCTCGGTCGCCGGCGTGACCGACCGCGTGCTCCTCGACGTGCAGCGTGAGGACGAGCGCCAAGCCCTCGCGCGCCTGCGTGACGGCTCGGCGCTGGCTGCGGTCAGCGCCGTGGCGGACCGGGTTCCCGGCTGCTCGGTGAGCACCCTCGGCGTGATGCGCTACCGGGCGATGGCCGCCCCGGCCTTCGCGGCGCGCTGGTTCCGTGGCGGCCTGACCGCCCAGGCGCTCGCCGAGGCGCCGGTCGTCGACTTCGACCGCGACGACGAGCTCCAGCGGCAGCTCCTCGCCCGCCTCGGCGCTCCGCACGCCGACCCCCCTCGCCACTACGTGCCCGGCTCGGAGGCGTTCCGCGAGGCGATCCGTCTCGGACTCGGCTGGGGCATGCTCCCCGACCTGCAGTCGACGTCGCTCGCCGCCTCGGGCGAGGTGCGCGAGATCGGGGACCGCGCGCGCATCGACGTACGGCTCCACTGGCACCAGTACCAGCTCGACTCCCCCGCGCTGGCGCTCCTGTCGGACGCGGTACGCGAGGGCGCACGGCGCCACCTGCGCTGAACCCTCACCCTTCGACGACGGTGTTGCCCTTGCCCTCGTCGTCGACCTGCGGCGTCAACGTCGTGCCGTGGGTGATGACGTTGTCCGCGCCCTCGAGGTCGACCGCGCGCAGCTGCTTGACCGTGATCTCGTTGCGATCGCCGCCGACGTCGAGCTCGAGGACCCGGACGCCCGTGACGGTGTTGTCGGAGCCGTCGACGCCCAGGTCACGGGCAGTCTCGAAAGTGACCGTGGCGCCGCTGCCGTCGACGTCGACGTCGTCGCAGGGGCCGGACACCGTCACGGTCGCCGCCGCCTCGACGGTCACGTCGCCTCCGCTCTCGCACACGACGACAGCCGTCCCCGCCTCGGTCACGCGGTGCTCCTGCCCCTTGCCGACCGTCACCGGTCCCGGGCTCGCGGTGCCGGTGCCGCCGTCGGTCGGCGTGGCGGAGCCGTCCGTCCCCGGAGAGATCTCGCCGGTGGTCGACACCGTGGGCTCGGGATCGACGTCGCCTGCCTCTCCGCAGGCGGCAAGGACGGCAGCGCACGCCAGGAGAGCCGCACCTGCCCCGCGACTCAGTGGTGTCAGTCGATGCATGCAGACCTCCCGCGCTCGGCGCCCCCCGTGACCGGTCTCCCTGCACGCTAACCGCCCTCGCGCGCGCTCGCGCGCCATCATGGGGAGATGGCCGACGATCTCGAGATCCTGGAGCGCTGGATACGTGCGGGAGGGACGTGGAACGTGGTCAGCCGCTCGCAGGCCCGTGTCACAGTCGCGCTGTGCCGCTGCGACGGTGGCGAGGAGGTAGATCGGGTGACGTCCACCGATCCGGCGTTCGTCGCCCACGTTGAGGAGCAGTCCGCGGCCCAGACCGCTTGGCCGTGCCCCTCGGACCCCCCAGGATGAACCCATGAGATGCCCCAACGACGACACCACCCTCGTGATGAGCGAGCGCAGCGGGATCGAGATCGACTACTGCCCCGAGTGCCGCGGAGTCTGGCTCGACCGTGGCGAGCTGGACAAGATCATCGACCGCGCGGGGACGCAGGCGACCCCGGCGCCGACCTACCAGGATCGCCCCCAGCAGCGCTACGACGACCGCCGCTACGACGACCGCTCCTCCAAGCGCAAGAAGAAGGAGAGCTGGCTCTCGGACCTCTTCGACTGAGTCCGCCCCGGCTCGTGCCACACACCGATGCAGGAGGAACGATGACCGACGACCGCATCCGCATCACGCTCGACGAGTCCGAGATGCCGACCCACTGGTACAACGTCGTCGCGGACCTCCCGACGCCGCCCCCTCCGCCGCTGCACCCGGCCACGCACGAGCCGGTGGGACCTGACGACCTCGCGCCGCTCTTCCCCCCAGAGCTCATCGCCCAGGAGGTCACGACCGAGCGGTACGTCGAGATCCCCGAGGCGGTCCGTGACGTCTACCGCCAGTACCGTCCCTCGCCGCTGGTACGCGCGCGGCGCTGGGAGAAGAAGCTCGGCACGTCCGCGCGGATCTACTACAAGTACGAGGGCGTCTCGCCGGCCGGCTCCCACAAGACCAACACCTCGGTGCCTCAGGTCTACTACAACGCGCAGAACGGCATCACGCGGCTGACGACCGAGACCGGCGCCGGGCAGTGGGGCACCGCGCTGGCGTACGCGTGCGCGCTCTTCGGGCTCGAGTGCGAGGTGTGGCAGGTCGGTGCCTCGTACGACACCAAGCCGCAGCGCCGCACGCTCATCGAGGTGTTCGGCGGCAAGGTCCACCGCTCGCCCAGCACGCTGACGGAGTTCGGCAAGGGGTTCGACGCCGACCACCCGGGCTCGCTCGGCATCGCGATCACCGAGGCCGTCGAGCTCGCCGCCCAGGACGAGACGACGAAGTACGCCCTCGGCTCGGTCCTCAACCACGTCCTCCTGCACCAGACGGTGATCGGCGAGGAGTCGCTCCTCCAGCTCGCGAAGGCCGGCGAGTCCGGTGCCGACCTGGTCGTGGGCTGCGCCGGTGGCGGCTCCAACTTCGCCGGGCTGGCGTTCCCCTTCCTGCGTGAGAAGCTCGCGGGGCGCCAGCAGCCGCGGATCGTCGCCGTCGAGCCGTCGTCGTGCCCGACGCTGACCCGCGGCGAGTACCGGTACGACTTCGGCGACACCGGCGGCATGACGCCGCTGATGAAGATGTACACCCTCGGACACGACTTCGTACCCTCGACGATCCACGCGGGCGGTCTGCGCTACCACGCGATGGCGCCGCTGGTCTCCCACGTCGCGCACGAGGGGTTGATCGAGGCGGTCGCCCTCCACCAGAGCGAGTGCTTCGAGACGGCGACGGAGTTCGCGCGTACGGAGGGCATCGTCGCCGCGCCGGAGTCCTCGCACGCGTTGGCGCAGGCCCGGCGCGCCGCGGTGGAGGCGGCGCGGACGGGTGACGCGCCCGTCATCGTCATCGGCCTGTCGGGTCACGGGCTCCTCGAGCTCGGCGCGTACGACTCGTACCTGCACGGGCGGTTGGAGGACGACCCCCTCAGCGACGAGGCGCTCACCCGCTCGCTGGCGGCGGTGCCGACGGTCCGATGATCGAGGTCGCCCCTGGCGTCCTCGTCGCGACGCACCCGTTCTGCGCCACCACGACGACCGTGGTCGTCGGCGCGGACGGGCGCGAGTGCCTGGTCGTCGACCCCGCAGTGACGGCAGCCGAGATCGACGCGCTCGCCGCTGACCTGGCGTCGCGCGGCCTGACGGTGACGGGAGCGTTCTCGACCCATCCGCACTGGGACCACCTGCTGTGGCGGCCGGCGTTGGGGGACGCCCCGCGGTGGGCGACCGCCGCCGCGGCCCAGCGCGCCCGGGTCGTCGCTGACGACAACGCTCGCAAAGCGCGCGAGGCGCTCCCCGGCGTCGACGGCAGGTGGCTCGACCGCGTCACCGCGCTCCCGCCGGGCACGCACACGCTTCCCTGGCCCGGCCGCTCCTGCCGCGTGCTGGAGCACCGCGCGCACGCCGTCGGCCACGCCGCGCTGCTCGTCGACGACGTCGGCGTGCTCGTGGCGGGCGACATGCTGTCGGACGTTGAGCCACCCTTGCTCGACCTCGACGCGGACACCCCGTGGGACGACTACTCCGACGCGCTCGCGCTGTTCGAGACCGTCGCACCCGAGGTGTCGGTCCTCGTCCCCGGGCACGGACGCGTCGGCGACCACGACGAGCTCGTCCGCAGGCTCGCGGCCGATCGGGCCTACCTCGGCGGCCTGCGCGACGGGACGGCCTCTGGCGACCCGCGTCTCACCGACGCCGAGGACTGGCTGCGAGACGAGCACGAGGCTGCCGTCCGCAGGATCGAGCCCGGCCTCAGCTGACGAGCTCGATCCGCCGACCAGGATCGGCGAGGACCCCGCGTACGTCGTCGCTCTCGACGGCGTCGAGGAAGCGCTCGCCAGGCGTCTCGAGCAGGTGGTGCCGCACCCCCGGCGCAACCCGTCCCATGCCGAGCGGCCAGAACGTGCCCCAGTGCACGGGAACCGCCCAGCGCGCCCCCACCCGGCGTACGAGGGCGGCCGCCTCGCCAGGCCCGAGGTGGTCGTCGCCGAGCGTCGGCCCCCAGCCGCCGACCGGGACGAGGGCGAGGTCGACCGGCCCCACCCCTGAGACGTCGGCGGCCGGTCCGGTGTCGCCGGGGTACCAGAAGGAGGCGCCGTCCCCGACGACGCGGAAGCCGAGCGGCTGCGCCTCTCGGCGCGACCAGCGGTGGCGCGTCGCAGGATGGTCTGCGGCCAGCACCTCGACGGTGACGTGGGCGACACTGAGCCGCTCCCCTGGGTTCGCCTCGTGCACCTCGAGGTCGGCGCGTGCCAGCAGGTCCCGGCTGCCGGCAGGCACGACCACGTGGGTCCCGCGCGGGAGGCGACGCAGCGACGGGAGGTGGAAGTGGTCCATGTGCAGGTGGGAGACCAGCACGAGATCGGCGTTCGCCGCCTCCGCCGTCGGTGACGTCGCGTGCCGACGGAGATGGACGAACCGGTCGACGAGCACGGGATCAGTGAGCACGCGCGTGGGTCCCAGCTCGACGGTCGCGGTCGAGTGGCCCCACCACGTGACCGCCAGGGTGCTCACGCCAGCACCCTACGGCTCATCCGCCTTCGGAGAACGGTGACGGATCGAGGTCGGAGACGGCGCCGATGTCGACGACGAGGCCCACGACGCCCGCGATCGCGACGGCGAGGAAGCCAGCGCGTACGAGGGTCGTCGCGGCAGCCGATCCCCTGACCACGGGGTACCACGGCCTCAGCGCCACGACCACGGCCGCCACCACGGCGACGACGGCGAAGAAGGCGACGCCCAGGGTCAACGAGCCGAGGGCGAGGACCGGGAGGACCCACCTCCACCACCCGCGCCGGGTCCACGAGCCGGGCGCGGCGACGCGGTCGGCGACGACACCCACGACGTACGCGAAGGTGGCGCCCAGAGCCACGCAGAGCGCGACGGCCAGCCAACGCGGCTCCAGGAGCCGGAAGTCGTTACCGTCGGGTTGCACGAGCAGCGCTCCGCCGATCGCCCCGCCGGCGAGCGTGACCGTGGCCCTGCGGAGCCAGACCGGCCCGATCAGCCATGGTCGGACGAGGAGGTACGCGCCAGCGCCGATCACGCCGGCCGTGGCGCCGATCGTGACCAGTCCGAGCGTGTCGAGGAACGAGAACTCGCCGATCCTGAACCCGTCGTCGGTCAGGAGCCCGCGGATGCCGTCGGGCGAGGTCAGGCGCAGCACGAACATGATCAGCCGGCCACCGACACCGGCGACCACGACGCCGCTGAAGGCCCCGGCGAGCAGGATCACGCGGAGGGTCTCCCCCAGCGCAGCACCGTACGAGGGCGGGGCCGCCGGGAGGCTCGATCGCGGAGGGACAGCGGTGGTCACGGCAGCGGACTCGGACATGCGTCCGACGCTAGTGGCGCCCGGGACCGCGGCGACGGAGTTTGTCGAGACACGAGCCGTTGACGGAGCTCGCACGCTCCCGTACGTTTAACGAGTTCGTTAAATATAGGAAGGTGGCCATGGCCGGCACGGATCAGCTCAGCGTCGTCTTCTCGGCACTCGCCGACCCCACACGGCGCGCGATCCTGGCCGACCTGGCAGAGGGCGACGCCACCGTGACCGCACTCGCCGAGCCCCTCCCCGTGTCGATGCCGGCGGTGTCGCGACACCTGAAGGTGCTCGAACGCGCCGGGCTCATCTCGAGGGCGCGCTCAGGCAAGTGGCGGGCGAGCCACCTCGAGGCTGCCCCGTTGCGCGAGGCCGCCGACTGGATCGCCCGCTACCGAGAGTTCTGGGACGCCTCCCTCACGCGCCTCGACACCCACCTCGCCGCGGTGCAGGCCGCTGCCACCGACGACAAGGAGCCCTGATGCAGGCAGAAGCCCCGCAGATCGAGATCTCGCGCGTGGTCGACGCGCCACGGGCGCTCGTCTACCGCGCCTTCACCGATCCGGACCACTTCGTGGCCTGGTGGGGCCCGGTCGGCAGCTCGCTGCCGCGGACCGAGATCGAGTTCGACGTCCGACCGGGCGGACACCAGCGATGGACCGAGGTCTCCGCGGCGGATCCCGACGTACAGGTCCAGGTCGACGTCGACCTCACCGACGTGACCGAGGGCGAGCTCATCGACGGCCTCATGCACGTCACCGGCCGCCTCCCGCTCGGCATCGCGCCGTTCCGGACGCGGCTGCGGGTCGAGTTCTTCGACGAGGCCGACGGGCGGACGAGGCTCGAGATCCGCCAGTGGCTCCCGCCGGAGCAGACGGGCAACGCCGAGCAGGGGTGGCACGAGGCGTTGACCGCCCTGAGCAAGGAGGTGGAGTGAGATGGCCGCGCTGATCTACGTCACGAACATGTCCCTCGACGGCTACATCGAGGACGAGAACGGTGACTTCGCCCTCTACCCGCACGACGACGAGGTCTTCATGACCTACACCGACCTCGTCGGGTCGGTGGGCACGTTCCTGTACGGGCGGCGCCTGTACGAGACGATGGCGCCGTGGGAGACCGACGCCTCCCTCGCCGCGCAGTCACCTCTCACCGCCGAGTTCGCGACCGTCTGGCAGGACACGGACAAGGTCGTGTACTCCACGACCCTGTCCGAGGTGGCCACCGCCCGGACACGGGTCGAACGACGCTTCGACGCGGCGTCCGTACGCGAGATCGTGGCCTCCGCGACCAACGACCTGACCGTCGGTGGGGCCGACCTGGCCGCACAGGCGTTCGCAGCCGGGCTGGTCGACGAGTGCCACCTGTTCGTCTGGCCCTGGATCATCGGCGGCGGCAAGTCGGCGCTGCCCAGCGGCCTGCGCACCGAGCTCACGCTCCTCGAGGAGCGCAGGTTCGCGAACGGCGTCCTCCAGCTCCGCTACCGCATCGGCGCCTGACCATCGGAAGACGACAAAACCCCGCTCCCAGGTGGGAGCAGGGTTTTGAGCGGGTCTTCGGTGGAGCTACGGGGATTCGAACCCCGGACCTCTTCCATGCCATGGAAGCGCGCTACCAACTGCGCCATAGCCCCGTGCTGAGCAGTTCCTCACTCAGCGAGCAGACTCGATCTTAGCGGGTCGCTCCACGGGAGCCGAAATCGGGGTCCCCTTCGCGCGTCCGAGCCCCGTCGTCCGAGGCGTCGGCGTCGTCGCTCATCTCCGGGACCGGCAGGTTGCCGGCGTTCCACTCGGTGACCTGCCACCGCCCGAAGCCCTCCTGCAGCACCGCCCAGCAGCCGTTGCTGAAGCCGCCGAACGAGCGCCAGTGCTCCGGAGGCAGGCCGATGAAGGCACAGATGCCGACCCGGATCACGGCGCCGTGCGCCACGAGGACGGCAGTCTCGTCCTTGTCCATGACCGCCACGACCTCCCGAAGGACGGCACAGAAGCGCTCGGCAGCGTCGACGTGCGTCTCACCACCCGGCGAGACGACCTCCTCGCCCCGGCGGAAGCGCGCCTCCAGGTCGGGGTAGCGCTCGCGGATCTCGTGGCGGGTCAGCCCCTCGCGCTCCCCGAACGCGACCTCCCGCAGGCGTACGTCGGTCTCCACGGGCACGTCGACGATGCGCGACAACGCTCCCGCGGTCGCGCTGGCCCTCTGGAGGTCGGAGCTGACGATGCGCGTCGGGTTGAGCACGGCGAGCCGGGAAGCCATCTCGGCGGCCTGTGCACGCCCCGTCGCGTTGAGCATGGTGTCCGTCTGACCCTGCAGACGCCCCGCCACGTTCCAGTCGGTCTGGCCGTGGCGCCAGACGATGACGCGCCGACTCATGCGTCGGCGACCGGCGGCTCGCCGGCCAGCGGCACCTCGTCGGTGTCCTCACCCTCCCGTACGCTCTGCGAGGTCGCAGGTGCCTTGCCGGCGGCGTCCCCGATCCCGTCCAGCGGGATGACCGGGCAGTCGCCCCACAGCCGCTCGAGCGCGTAGAAAGAACGGTCCTCGTCGTGCTGGACGTGGACGACGATGTCGGCGTAGTCGAGCAGGACCCACCGGCCCTCTCGCTCGCCCTCGCGGCGCACGACCTTGGCGCCCTGCTCGAGGAGCTTCTCCTGGACGGCGTCGACGACCGCGCGTACCTGGCGGTCGTTGGACGCCGACGCGATCACGAACACGTCGGTGATGACGAGGTGCTCGGAGACGTCGAAGGCGATGATCTGGTGCGCGAGCTTGTCGGCGGCGGCCGTGGCGGCCACCTGCGTCAGCTCCAGCGCCCGCGGCGATGCGGTCACGGCAGTCTCCCGTTCGGGTGGTGTGGCTTGCGAGATGAGGTCGAGCCGGACGCCTCCACGTAGAGGCGGTGCTTGCCGATGTACTGGACGACCCCGTCCGGGACGAGGTACCAGACGGGCTCCCCCGCGCTGACGCGCTCGCGGCAGTCTGTCGAGGAGATCGCCAGAGCGGGGATCTCGACGATGGTGACGCGGTCCTTCGGCAGGGCGTCGAGCGTCTGCATGTCGATGTCGTGCCCCGGTCGGGTGCAGCCCACGAACTGGGCGAGCTCGAACATCTCCTCGGCGTTGCGCCAGGTGAGGATCTGCGCGAGCGCGTCGGCTCCGGTGATGAAGAAGAGGTCGACGTCGCCGCCGTAGTGCGCACGGAGGTCGCGCAGGGTGTCGATCGTGTACGTCGGCCCGGAGCGGTCCAGATCGACCCGGCTCACCCAGAACTTCGGGTTCGACGCGGTGGCGATGACCGTCATGAGGTAGCGGTCCTCGCCCGGCGAGACCTTCCGGTCGGCCTTCTGCCACGGCTCACCCGTGGGGACGAACACGACCTCGTCGAGGTCGAACCACGACTGAACCTCCGAGCCCGCCACGAGGTGACCGTGATGGATCGGGTCGAACGTCCCGCCCATCACCCCCACACGGGGGCGCCGGCCGACCTCGAGCGGCAGGCTCATCAGGAGTGCTCGCGCCCCTTGCCGAAGGCGAAGAGCCCGATGAGGAGAAGCATGAACACGAGAAGCACCGCGCCGGCGACGACGTACGGCGACAGGGCTTCCTCGTTCTCGGCGGTCTGCGCGAGAACCTCGGTGAAGACGGATCCAGTCAACGACATGGGGGCCAATCTACCGTCCGATCCTCATCGCGGTGCGCACGACCCCGGCTCAACGCACGTGGCCGTCGCCGGTGACGACGAAGGTGGTCGTCGTCATCTCGGGCAAGCCCATCGGCCCCCTGGCGTGGAGCTTCTGGGTGGAGATGCCGATCTCAGCACCCATGCCGAGCTCGCCACCGTCGGTGAAGCGTGTCGAGGCGTTGATCATCACCGCGGCTGCGTCGACGGATGCGACGAAGCGCTGGGCGGTCGGGAGGGACCGGGTCACGATCGCCTCGGTGTGCCCCGACGAGTACGTCCGGATGTGCGCGACGGCGTCCTCGAAGGAGTCGACGACCCGCGCGGCGATGTCGAGCGAGAGGTACTCGGTCGAGTAGTCCTCCTCCGTCGCGGCGACGACCTCGGCATCGGTCGCGCGGAACGCGTCGTCACCGTGGATCGTCACCTCCCGCTCACGCAGCGCGGCCACGACGCGCGGCAGGAAGTCGTCGGCGACCGCCTTGTGGACCAGCAGCGACTCGGCCGCGTTGCAGACGCTCGTGCGCTGCGTCTTCGCGTTGACGACGATGTCGAGCGCCATGTCGAGGTCGGCGTCGGCGTCGACGTACACGTGGACGTTGCCCGTGCCCGTCTCGATCACCGGCACGAGCGCGTCGCGGACGACCGCCTGGATCAGACCCGCTCCCCCGCGCGGGATCACGAGGTCGACCAGGCCGCGGGCCCGCAGGAGCGCGGTGGAGCTCGACCGGTCGGAGGGGTCGATCGCCTGGACCGCGTCCGCCGGCAGCCCTGTGGACGCGACCGCGTCGCGCAGCACCGCGGCGATCGCCGCGTTGGAGGCGCTCGCCGACCGGGAGCCGCGCAGGAGGACCGCGTTGCCCGCCTTGAGGCAGATCGCGGCCGCGTCGGCCGTCACGTTGGGGCGCCCCTCGTAGATCATCCCGATCACGCCGATCGGCACGCGCACCTGACGCAGCTCGAGCCCGTTGGCCAGCGTCGACCCGCGGACCACCTCGCCGACGGGATCCGGGAGCGCGGCCACGTCACGGATCCCCTGCGCCATCGCCGCGACGCGGTCCGCGTCCAGGCGCAACCGGTCGATGATGTGGTCGCCGAGCCCGGCGGCGCGCCCGTCCTCCACGTCGCGTGCGTTGGCGTCGAGGATCTCGTCGGTGTGCGCGACGAGGGCGTCGGCCATCGCATGGAGCGCCGCGTCCTTCGCCGCGCGCGGTGCCGCCCGCAGGTCGAGGGCTGCCGAACGGGCCGCACGGGCCGCGTCGTGGACGTGGGGTTCGAGGTCGTGGGTCACGACTCCAGGATAGTGACTCAGAAGGGGACCGGAGTCGGGACGACCATGCTCGAAACGGGGTCGAAGGAGGAGGGGTCGGCCGCGGGCGTACGGAGGTGGTACGTCGGCTGGTCCAGGACCTCGAGGCCGACGACCTCCCAGCGTGGCAGCCCGGCCGAGCAGCGGTGCTCCGCCCAGACCCGCATCGCCATCGCCGCCGCGTCGAGCATCTCCGGCGCCTGCTCCCAGTAGCAGATCTCCGCGCGGTCGGTTGCGTACCGCAAGGAGTGCAGGAAGGCGTGCTCGTCGCGCAGGCGCATCATCGCCGTACGGACGGCCTCGTCGTCGTGGGGTGCCCCCGCCACGGTCAGTGCGACGTGCCACAGCTTCTGCTGGCCTACCACGGAGCCCTCCCTCGGCACTGTGTGTCCGCGCCTCACCCTATCCGCCGCGACCCTGCCGCGTGGGCGAGTTCCGCGGATCGGATCAGAGGACCACGAGGTCGTCGCGGTGCACCAGCTCGCGCTCGTACTCGGCACCGAGCTCGGCCGCGAGGTCGTGGGTCGAGCGCCCGATCATCCGCGGCAGCTCAGAGGCGTCGTAGTTCACCAGACCCCGCGCCACGACTGTCCCGTCCTCGGCGGCGAGGTCGACCGGGTCTCCGGACTCGAAGATGCCCTCGACCCCGACGACACCCGCCGGGAGAAGCGATGCACGCCGCTCGACCAGGGCACGCACAGCCCCGGGGTCGAGCACGAGCGTCCCCTTTCCGGTGGTCGCGTGCGCGAGCCACAGCAGACGCGTGGGCCGCCGTCGACCCGTCGGGTGGAAGGTCGTGCCGACCGGCTGCCCCTCCAGTGCCTCTCGGACCTGCGCCGCGCTCGTCAGCAGGACGGGGATCCCGGCGCCGGTGGCGATCCGGGCCGCCTCGACCTTGGTCACCATCCCGCCCGTGCCGACCTTGGAGGCGCTCGGCTTCGCGAGGTCGAGTCCTTCGAGGTCGGCGTCGCCGTGGACGTCCGGGATCAGCGACGTGCCCGGAAGCATCGGGTTGCCGTCGTACAACCCGTCGACGTCCGACAGCAGCACCAGCCGGTCGGCGTGCACGAGGTGGGCGACGAGAGCCGCGAGCCGGTCGTTGTCGCCGAAGCGGATCTCCCCCGTCGCGACGGTGTCGTTCTCGTTGACGACAGGGACGACACCGAGGTCGAGGAGGCGGGCGAGGGTCCGGTACGCGTTGCGGTACTGGGTGCGGCGGACCACGTCGTCCACGGTCAGCAGCACCTGGCCGACCACGAGGTCGTGGCGTGCGAACCGCTCGGTGTAGCGCGCCACGAGGAGGCCCTGCCCCACGCTGGCCGCCGCCTGCTGGGTCGCCAGGTCGCGCGGGCGGGCGGGGAGCCCCAGAGGAGAGAGCCCGGTGGCGATCGCCCCGGAGCTCACGAGGACGACCTCGTCGCCCCGGTCGCGCACGTCGGCCAGCGCGTCGACCAGCATGTGCAGACGGGACAGGTTCAGCCCGCCGTCGGCCGAGCTGAGCGACGACGAGCCGACCTTGACGACGATCCTCACTCCTCGTCGTCCTCCGACCACAGGCTCTCGGGCGCGACCCTGCCTTCGGCGCGTGCCTCCCGTGCCGTCCGCTCGTACTCCCGCTTGCGAGCGAGGTCGTCGCGGCGCTGCTTGTTCGTACGGCGGTGGTTCTCGATGAGCCGGTCGTCCTCGCCGCGGCGGGACCCGAGGAGCTCGGCGCCGGCCTGGACCTGCGGGTCGAAGTCGAAGACCACCGCGTCGTCGACGCTGCCGATGACCACGTCGTCCCCGGCCTCGGCACCCATCGCGAGCAGCCGGTTCTCGACTCCCAGCCGGTTGAGGCGGTCGGCGAGGAAGCCGACGGCCTCGTCGTTGGTGAAGTCGGTCTGGCGCACCCAGCGCTCGGGCTTCTCGCCGCGCACGACCCACTGACCTCCGGTACGGGTGACGGTGAAGTCGTCGCCGCCGTCGACCGAGCGCGGCGACAGCACGATCCGGGTCGCCGGGGCAGGCGCAGCTGCCTTGCGCGAGGAGGCCACGACCTCCGCCATCGCGTACGACAGCGCCTTCAGGCCCTCGTGGCTGGCCGCCGAGATCTCGAAGACCTCGAGGCCGCGCTCCTCGAGCTCACCGCGGACGAACTCCGCGATCGTCTTGGCGTCCGGCACATCGACCTTGTTGAGGGCCACCAGCCGGGGGCGGTCCTCCAGACCGCCGTACGCGCTGAGCTCGCCCTCGATCACGTCGAGGTCGGTGAGGGGGTCGCGACCGGGCTCGATGGTCGCGCAGTCGATGACGTGCACCAGCGCGGCGCACCGCTCCACGTGCCGCAGGAAGTCGTGACCGAGCCCGCGACCGTCAGCGGCACCCTCGATGAGCCCGGGCACGTCCGCGACCGTGTACGTGGTGTCGCCGGCGACGACCACGCCGAGATTGGGGACCAGCGTGGTGAAGGGGTAGTCAGCGATCTTGGGCCTGGCTCGCGACAGCGCCGCGATCAGGCTGGACTTGCCTGCACTGGGGAAGCCGACGAGGCCGATGTCGGCCACGACCTTGAGCTCGAGCGTGATCGAGCGCTCGTCGCCCGGCTCACCCTTGAGCGCGAAGCCGGGGGCCTTCCGCTTGCTCGAGGCCAGCGCCGCGTTGCCGAGCCCGCCACGGCCGCCCTGGGCGACGACGAGCTCGGTGCCGGGTCCGACAAGGTCGGCGAGCAGCTCACCGTCGGCGTCGCGCACGACGGTGCCTTCGGGCACCGGGAGCACGAGGTCGGCACCCTGGGAACCGTTGCGGTTGCCGCCGCTGCCGTGGGCGCCCTTGCCGCCGCGCCGGTGCGGCTCGTGGTAGTAGTCGACCAGCGTCGTCACGTCCGGAGCGACCCTCAGGACGACGTCGCCGCCGCGACCTCCGTTGCCGCCGTCCGGCCCGCCGAGCGGCTTGAACTTCTCTCGGTGCACCGAGGCGATGCCGTTGCCGCCGTCACCGCCCTTGACGTGCAGGGTCACCTTGTCGACGAACGTCGGGACTGCCATCCGTGCCACCTCCTCAGGATTGTCTCTCGTACGGGTGCGCGCGCACCCTCACGAGACGGAACGAGGGGCGGGTCCGCGTGCTGCGGACCCGCCCCTCGTCGTCGTCGAAGTCCGTCAGATCACTCCGACGGGACGATGTTGACCACACGACGACCACGGCGCGTGCCGAACTCGACCGCACCGGCGGCGAGAGCGAACAGCGTGTCGTCGCCACCACGGCCGACGTTGGTCCCGGGGTGGAAGTGGGTGCCACGCTGGCGGACGATGATCTCGCCGGCGCTCACCTGCTGACCACCGAAGCGCTTCACACCGAGGCGCTGTGCGTTGGAGTCACGGCCGTTCTTGGTAGAAGCGGCGCCCTTCTTGTGTGCCATGTGCTCGAGCCTACTTTCGCGTCACTTCGAGATGCCGGTGATCTTGACCTGCGTGTAGTGCTGGCGGTGACCCTGGCGCTTCTTGTATCCGGTCTTGTTCTTGTACTTCTGGATGATGATCTTCGGACCCTTGGTCGCACCGACGACCTCGGCGGTCACGGAGACCTTCGCGAGCGAGTCGGCGTCCGCCGTCACGGCGTCGCCGTCGACGAGCAGCACGGCGGGGAGCTCGACCGACTCACCGACCGCGCTCTTGACCTTGTCGATCTCGATGACGTCGCCGACCGCGACCTTCTGCTGCTGGCCGCCACTGCGCACGATCGCGTACACCGCCGACTCACATCCTCACTCGTTGCTGCTCCGTTGTCGGAGCCTGGGCTGTCCAAAACTCTGGGGTGGTGCCACCGGCAGGCACGAAGCACGTGCCCGGGCACACAGACCGGCACGCACAGAGGCGTGCCGACCATCTAGTCTACGGAGTCTCCCCGTCGCCGGTCAAAGCGGGGTCGGGGACTCCGCCGTCAAGCGTACCGGGCGCCTCCACACCGGCCTGCGAGGCGGTGTCGGAGGACTCCGGCGACGGCTGGTCCGCTGCCTTGTCGCCCCCGCTCGAGCGCCGGCGGCGGCGCTTGCGGGGGCCGCTCGCCTCCGCCTCGGTCGCGTCGGTCGTCGGCTCGGTCGTCGCCGCCTCGGTCGTCGCCGCCTCGGTCGGGGCGGCCTCGGCCGGGGCCGTGTCACCGCCCTCGGTGCCGTCGTCGGCCGCCGGCTTGTCGTCCTTCGCCTTCTGGCCGGAGCGGTTCCGGGACTCGCCGCCCTTGCCGGACTTCTGCTGGTCCGCGTCGCTGCGCTTGCCTCGCCCGCCGCGCCCGCGCCGGCCCTCGTCCGAGGACTTCTTCGGCTCGACCGGGTGCTCGTGGAGGACCAGACCGCGGCCGGAGCAGTGCTCGCAGGGCTCGCTGAACGCCTCGAGGAGCCCGGTGCCGATGCGCTTGCGGGTCATCTGCACGAGGCCGAGCGAGGTCACCTCGGCGACCTGGTGGCGCGTACGGTCGCGACCGAGGCACTCGACCAGACGGCGCAGGACGAGGTCACGGTTGCTCTCGAGCACCATGTCGATGAAGTCGATGACGATGATGCCGCCGATGTCGCGCAGCCGGAGCTGGCGCACGATCTCCTCGGCCGCCTCGAGGTTGTTCTTGGTGACGGTCTCCTCGAGGTTGCCGCCCGAACCGGTGAACTTGCCGGTGTTCACGTCGACGACCGTCATCGCTTCCGTACGGTCGATGATGAGCGAGCCACCCGAAGGCAGCCAGACCTTGCGGTCGAGGGCCTTCGCGATCTGCTCGTCGATCCGGAAGGCGGAGAAGACGTCGCCGGACTCCGAGCCCTTCCACGTCTCGACGCGGTCCTTGAGGTCGGGGGCGACGTGGCTCACGTAGCCCTCGATCAGCTCCGACGCGTCGGCGCCCTCGACGACCAGGCGCGAGAAGTCCTCGTTGAACAGGTCGCGAACGACCTTGATCGTGAGGTCCGGCTCGCCGTACAGCAGCTGCGGCGCGGTCCCCGACGACGCCTTCTTCTCGATGTCCTTCCAGCGCGCGTCGAGGGCCTCGACGTCACGGGTGAGCTGGTCCTCGGTCGCGCCCTCGGCCGCGGTGCGGATGATGACGCTCGCGTCCTCGGGCAGGATGCCCTTGAGCAGGTTCTTGAGGCGGTTGCGCTCGGTGTCGGGCAGCTTGCGGGAGATCCCGCTGCTCTGACCGCCGGGCACGTACACGAGGAAGCGGCCCGGCAGGCTGATCTGGCTGGTCAGGCGGGCGCCCTTGTGGCCGACCGGGTCCTTCGTCACCTGCACGAGGACGGTCTGGCCCGACTTGAGCACCTCTTCGATCTTGCGGGGCTTGCCGTCGCCCAGCTTGCTCCAGTCGACCTCGCCGGCGTACAGCACCGCGTTGCGGCCCTTGCCGATGTCGACGAACGCCGCCTCCATCGAGGGCAGCACGTTCTGGACGCGGCCGATGTAGACGTTGCCGATCATCGAGTTCTGGGACTCGCGCGACACGTAGTGCTCGACCAGGACGTCGTCCTCGAGCACCGCGATCTGGGTCAGCTCGTCGCGCTGGCGGATCACCATCTCGCGCTTGACCGACTCCCGGCGCGCCAGGAACTCGGCCTCGGAGACGATCGGCGTACGCCGCCGGCCGGCCTCGCGGCCCTCGCGACGGCGCTGCTTCTTGGCCTCGAGACGGGTCGAGCCGGAGACGCTCGTGATCTCGTCCTCGGGGCTGCGGCGCTCGCGCACCCGCACGACCGTGTTCTCGGGGTCGTCGGCGGCGGTGTCGCTGTCCTCGCCACGGCGGCGACGGCGACGGCGACGACGGCTCGACCCGCTGGTCGAATCGGTGTCGTCGTCGGCGTCCTCGGTGTCCTCGGCGGGCGCGGCTGCGTCGTCGGTGTCCTCGGCGTCCGTGGTGGCCTGCACCGCGTCGCGCGTGTCGTCCTCGTCGTCGGTCTCGACGTCGTCACCGGCGCTCGGCTTGCGGCGACGGCGGCCTCCGCGCCGACGGCGGCGGCGCGTCGGGGCGCCGCTCTCGTCGGTGTCGTCGTCGCGCTCGTCGCGCTCGTCGGAGTCGTCGCGCTGCTCGGCGTCGTCCCGCTCGTCGGCGTCGCTGCGGGCACGCTGGCCGCGCGGGCTCTCGTCCCCCGACTCCGCAGCGTCCTCCTGCTCGTCGTCCTCGACGTCGACCTCCGGCTCGGGCAGGCGCCTGCGGCGCTGGGCCGTCGTGGGCTCGGGGGCCTGGAAGAGCGGGGTGGCGATCGGGGCGCGACGGGCGCGGGCCGGGGCGGTGTCGGCGACAGCCTGGGCGTCGTCCTCGTCCGCCTCGGGCGTCACGGCGTCGGTCGAAGCCTCGGCCTCGGGCGCCACCTCGTCGGTCGGGGTCGCCTCCGGAGCGGGCTCGACGGCCTCGGCCGGCGCCGCGTCCTCGGCGGGCTCGGTGACCGGCGTGGCCGGCGTGGCCGGCCCGGCCGAGCGCGAGGCCGCCTTCTTGCGGGTACGGGTGGTCTTCGTCACCGTCGGGGCGGCGGGCGCGCTCTCGGCCGGGGTCGCGGGCGGGGTCTCGGTCGCCTCGTCGGCCTTCGCCGTACGCGTGGTCGCCTTGCGGGTACGGGTGGCGCGGGCCGGCTTGGTCGGCTCGGCCTGCGCGGCCTCGGAGAAGACGGCGGCGGTCGGCGGGCCGGCGGGCCTGGAGGCGGCGCGGCGTCGACGGGTGGTGACCGTCGCAGCGCCGTCGTCGGACTCGGGGCTGGATTCAGCGTCTGATGAGGATGCCGAGGGGTTCTGCTCGTCGAGCATGGTGCGCTCCTTCGGCCTCGCGGCCGCCGAAGCTGGCGCGAGGCGATGTCGTCGCCGCGTGCAACCATCGGTCGCACCGCGGACGCAAGCCTGCGGTCGGCCCGGGTGACCGGGCTACGACGGCGCCCTCCGTTGCTGTCGGCCTGTCACTGGCGCCCCGTCCGCCGCCGCGGTCGCCGCCGCAGGTCTGGTGGACCTACGACGCGTCGCGGTCGGGCGCGAACGGATCGCCGACCGTGCCGGCCTGCGCATCAAGTGGACCCTGCGCCATCCGGGTGGCCACAGGGGCTCCCGACGGCGCGAGACCCGCGATGGCGCGGAGTCCGGCGAGGACATCGTCGGGTCGTACGGACGGGGTGCCGTGACGTACGACCAGGTCCAGTATCGCACACGACGCCTGAACATCCGGTGACATCCGGCTCTCCAGGCGGACGACGGCGCTCCTGGTGTCGAACGTACGGAGCCCCTTCTTGGTCATCCGCTCCACCTGGACCTCGTCGGCGGCGAGGAACGCCTCGACCGCGCGCTGGGCCTCCTCCAGCGTCACGCCGGGCAGCTCGAGGCGCCAACGGCTGGCCTCCAGCCGGTCGGCGAACGACCCGCTCCCCTCGCGGACGGCGACCACCTCGAGGATGTCCAGACCTGGCGGGAGCGCGGCGTCGAGGACGGCGGCGACCTTCTGCGGCTCGAGCGGACGCACGACCCCGATCTCCAGGTACTCGGCCTCGCTCGCGGCCCCCGTCGGAGAGGCGCCGGCGTAGGAGATCTTCGGGTGCGGCGTGAATCCGGAGGAATGGGCGATCGGGACCCCCGCCCGGCGTACGGCGCGCTCGAAGGCCCGGCCGAAGTCCCGGTGGCTGGTGAAGCGCAGCCGGCCCCGCTTCGCGTACCGGATCCGGAGCTTCTGGACCGTCGGGAGCTGCGGGTTGGGCGCCTCGGGATTCGCCGGCGCGGGGTCGGGGATCGTCACCCTTCGAGCCTAACCGAGGCGCTCAGCCGCCTCGTCAGCACCGGACGGGTGGTGGCAGCGCACGACCACGCTGCCCACCGCGCGAGCGGCGGGCGCCTCCTCACGGCACACCGCGGTCGCCGAGGCGCACCGGGACGCGAACGCGCAGCCCGCCAGACGCTCTGTGGGGCTCGGTGGGTCACCCAGGACCGTCCGCCGCACGGTCCGTTGCCCCGGCGCGAAGGCGGGGACGGAGGCGATCAGCATCTGCGTGTACGGGTGGCGGGGGCGTGTGACGATCTCCTCGGCCGGCCCCTCCTCCACGATCCGGCCGAGGTACATGACCCCGATCCGGTCGGCCACGCTGCTGACCACCGCGAGGTCGTGGGCGATCAGGAGGTACGCCAGGCCGTGCGCCTCCTGCAGGTCGGCGAGGAGGTTCAGGACCTGGGCCTGGACGGAGACGTCGAGCGACGCGACCGGCTCGTCGAGGACCAGGAGCTTCGGGTCGAGCGCCAGCGCCCGCGCGACGACGACCCGCTGGCGCTGCCCGCCGCTCAGCTCACGGGGGTAGCGGGCGCCCATCGACGCGTCGAGCCCGACGGCGTCGAGGAGCTCGGCCACGGACCGCGACCCCGTACGGCCACGGATGTGCAGAGGCTCCTCGATCGCCTGCGTGACCGTCAGTCGCGGCGAGAGCGCGGCAGCGGGGTCCTGAAAGACGATCTGCGTGTGGTCGCGCACCTTGCGCAGGGCGCGACGGCTCATCCCCGAGACGGGCTGTCCCGACCACCTCACCTCCCCGGAGTCGCGCGCGACGAGCATCGCCGCCATCCGCGCCAGGGTCGACTTCCCGCAGCCGCTCTCGCCGACCAGGGCGTACGTCTCGCCGGCGCCGACGCTCAGACTGACCCCGTCCACCGCAGTCAGGCGGCCGGCGCCGCCAGGGAGGGCGTACTGCTTGGCCAGCTCGGAGAGCTCGATCACGGGAGTCATCCAGCACGCTCCTGAGGCTCGACCGGGTCACGGCCCGGGTCGTCGGTCGGCGGGTACCAGCACCGGGACCAGCCGTCGTCACCGCGGCGCACGGGCGGCGGCTCGGCACACGCGGTCTGGGCGTCCGGGCACCGTGCCGCGAAGGCGCACCCTCCGGGCCACGCACCGGGGAGCGGCGGCCGCCCGGCCATCGCGCTGAGCCGCCGGCGTCCAGGTGCCAGAAGCGGACGGCTGGCGAGCAGGCCCCGCGTGTACGGGTGCTGGGGCGCGGCGAAGACGGAGCCCACCGCACCCTCTTCGACGATCTCCCCGGCGTACATGACGGCGACGCGGTCAGCGACCTCCGCGACGAGCCCGAGGTCGTGGGTCACGATCAGCGCGGCTCTGCCCTCGTCGCGCGTGGCGGCGCGGATGACGTCGAGCACCTGTGCCTGGACGGTGACGTCGAGGGCGGTCGTGGGCTCGTCCGCCACCAGGACCGCCGGGTCGTTGGCCAGCGCCATCGCGATCGCCACCCGCTGCCGCAGACCGCCCGAGAGCTCGTGCGGGTAGGCTCGCGCCCGCTGCTCAGGCGCCGGGATGCCGACCCGGGCGAGCAGGGTGACGACGCGCTCGCGGTGTGCACGACGTCGTCCGCCACGGTGCAGGACGAGCGCCTCGGCAACCTGGTCACCGATGCGCTGGAGCGGGTTCAGCGCGCTGAGCGGATCCTGGAAGACGGTGCCGACCACCCCACCGCGGACCCGCCGCATGGTGGCCTCGTCGGCTCCGACCAGCTCCGTGCCCTGAGCACGGACCGAGCCTCGTGTGATACGCACCCCCGCGCCCGCGAGGCCGAGCGCGGACATGCACGTGACGGTCTTGCCCGATCCCGACTCCCCGACGAGACCGACGACCGTCCCCGGCTCGACGGACAGGTCGACGCCGCGGACCAGGACGAGTGGGTCGTCCACCGGCCCCGCCTCGATCCAGAGGTTCTCGATCTGGAGTGCCGCAGTCATGGAGCCACCCTCGTGTCGAGCGCCGTGGACGTGTCGAGGACGCCGGAGCCGGTCTGCCACCGGCGGCGCAGCGCGGTGCCGAGGGCGTTGGCGCACATGACCGTGACGACGATCATCAGCGCGGGCCACGCGACGACCCACCACGCGGTCTCCAGGAAAGGGGTGCCGTCGGAGATGATGTTGCCCCACGACGGCGTCGGCGGCTTCACCCCGAGCCCCAGGAACGACAGCGCGCCCTCGATCACGACCAGCGCGCCGACCGTGAAGGACCACACGACGAGGTTCGCCGGGAGCACCTGCGGCAGCACGTGCCGCCGTACGAGGTAGAGGTCGCTCGCGCCTGCCCCCGCGGCGGCGACGACGTAGTCCTCGCTGCGTACCCGCTGGACGATCGTGCGCGTCACGCGCGTCGGGAGGACCCAGCCGCCGAGCGTCAGCAGGGCCACGAGGACTGGGATGTCGGAGCCGACGACGGCGACCGCCGCCAGGGCGATCACGAGGAACGGGAAGGCGAGCCACACGTCGGCGACGGTCATGATCGCCCGGTCCCACCAGCCGCCCCGGTAGCCGGCGACGAGTCCGAGGACCAGGCCGATGACGACGGCACCCGTCGCGGCCCCGAACCCGACCTGGAGGGACACGCGGCCACCCTCGAGCGTACGGCTGAGCATGTCGCGCCCGAAGGCGTCGGTCCCGAGCGGTTTGCCGTCGACGGCCCCCGACAGCCACGCCGGTGGCGCGAGCCGCTCCCCCAGGGCCTGCTGCGCACCCTCCGGGCCGAGCAGGCCCGGCCCGGCGAAGCAGGCGACCACGACGACGAGGAGCACCCCGAGCGGGGCCCAGAGGCGCAGGTCGAGACGGCGGCGCCTCATGCGCGGTCCCTCGCGGTCCGAGGGTCCAGCACGGCGAGGAGCGCGTCGCCGAGGATGTTGACGGTCACGACGAAGACTCCGATGACGAAGACGGCGGCCTGGACGAGCGGGTAGTCGCGGGCGAAGATCGCGTCGACGAGCTCCTTGCCGATGCCGTCGTAGGCGAACAGGACCTCGACGACGACGGCTCCCGAGATCAGGAAGGACATCTCGACGACGAGCGCCGCGGCGACCGCAGGGAACGCGTTGGGGAGCGCGTGGCGCCACAGGACCCGCCGCGAGGACGCGCCCTTCGCCGACGCCGTACGCAGGAAGTCCTGGTCCTCGACCTGCTCCAGCTCGGCGGCGACCATGCGCGCCGTCCGCGCGACGGCGAACGACGCGAGCGCCAAGGTCGGCATCACCAACGTCGCCGGGGTGCCGCTGCCGAATGCCGGAAGCACGCCGAGCCGGACGGCGAAGAGGTAGCTCAGGAGGACCCCCAGGACGAAGGTCGGGACGGCCTGCGCCAGCGTCATCGTCGACCCGATCAGGGCGCGGGTCACGCGGCTGCCGCGGTCGAGGAGCACGCCGCACGGGACGCCGACCAGGATCGAGGTGAGCATGGTGCTCACGATCAGGAGCAGGGTCGCCGGGAGGGCACCGAGCGCTGTGCCGAGTGCCGACTCGCCGGTGAACACCGACGTCCCGAAGTCGAGCCGGACGACGTCGCCGAGGAACTGCGCGTACTGGACGGGCAGCGGCTCGTCGAGCCCCAGCCCCGCGCGTACGGCGTCGAGCTGCGCAGGTGTCGCGGACGGTCCGGCGAGGACGCCGGCCGGGTCGCCGCTGAGCCGGACGAGGAAGAAGAGCAGCGTCAGCAGGCCCAGGAGCGTCAAGACCAGCCGCGCCAGGGTGCCCGCGATCCGTCGAGCCCGGCGGCCTCGGCGGCCGGTGCGAGGGGGTGGGGTGGCGACGGCCGGAGCCGTCGCCACCCCTTGACCGTGCGTGCTCACTCGGTGACGACGATCGCCTCGGCCTGGATCAGGCTGTCACCGGACAGCGGGAGATCCGAGATCCGGGGCGCGACCGTGTAGAGGTTGTCGGGCCACGCGAGGAAGAGGATGCCCGCCTCCTCGTTGAGGATCTTCGCCATCTGCTTGATGTCCGCCTCACGGGCCGACTCGTCGAGCTGGCCGGCCTGCTGCACGAACAGCTTCTGGTAGTCGTTCACCGGGATGTGGGCCTGCTGACCCGGCGCCGTGGGCCCGAAGCGGCTGACGGCCGAGATGTCGCGCAGGTCGTAGTAGTCGGTCTGCCAGTAGAGCAGCGGGTACTCGCTCTTCTGGAGCAGCGTCGGGATGAACGCGGAGATGTCCTGGACGACGACCTCGCTCTCGAGGCCGATCGTGTTCAGGTATCCCGCGACCGCCTCTGCCTGCGACTTGAACATCGCCGTGGTCGCGATCGGGAGCTTCAGACCCTCGGCACCCGCCTCGGCGATGAGCGACTTCGCGCGGTCGAGGTCGAAGTCGTACGAGGGCAGGGACTCGTCGTAGCCGAGGTAGCCCTCCTGGAGCAGCTGGCTGCCGTTCGGCGCGCCGAACCCCCCGAGGGCGGCCTCGACGAACTCCTCGCGGTTGATCGCGAGGTTGATCGCCTGGCGCACGCGGACGTCGGCGAGCTTCGGCTCCACGTCGGCGATGAGGCTCGTGATGGCCGACGAGCCGGCGGGCTCGTGGACGTTCGTGAAGCCGCTGCCCCCGAGCTGCTTGGCGATGTCGGACGGCAACCCGAAGACCACGTCGGCCTCACCCGTGCGCAGCGCGCTCGCGAGCGTGGTCGGGTTGGGGATGGCCTGGATCGTGATGTCCTTGACGGTCTCCGTCGCCCGCCACGAGTCGTCGTTGCGGGTGAGCTCGATCTTGGTGCCCGGCTCGTACGCGGTCACCTCGAACGGTCCGGTCCCGGACGGGCGGTCGTCGCCGAAGGTCGCGGGGTCGACGATGTCGAGCAGCGTCATCCGGTTGAGCAGGACGGCGTCGGGCCCGGAGGTGATGATGCGAACGACCTGCGGCGAGACGGCCTTCGCTTCCTTGACGGTCCCGATGCGCCCGGCCACGGTCGCGTACGCGGGGTCGCCGGACAGGACGCGCTCGACGTTGGCGACGACCGCCTCGGCGTCGAGCGCGGCTCCGCTGCTGAAGGTCACGTCCTCGCGGAGGGTGAAGTCGACCGACGTGTCGTCGACGCGCTTCCACTCGGTGGCCAGACCGGGCTGGAGCGCGCCGTCGGCGTCGAACGTCACCAGCTGGTCGAAGACCTGCTTGGTGTACGTGCGGCCGACCGAGGAGAGCGCCGCCGCCGGGTCGAGGCTGTTGCTGATCGCCGAGCTTGCAAGCGTGAGGTGCGCGTCGTCGACGGCCTCTCCGCTGGCCGGCTCGTCACCGCCGCCGCACGCGGTGAGCGCGAGGGCGGCGACGGCGGCCCCGACCAGCGCAGTCCTCCTTCGCCGTCGGATCCCGCTCGCTGCCCGGGAGACGTCGACCTTGGGGAAGAGGCGCATGGGGTACCACCGTTCCGTGACGAAGCCGCCACGACCCAGCGGTCCGAAGCGGCTAACCTATACGATATAGGGACGCTAGCCAGGTGGCCCGTTCCCGGTCAAGGCCTCGTTCAGACCTGGCACGCTCCCGTCACCCGCGACCGTCCTGCGGTGACGTGCGTGAAACATTGGGCGGGTGACGTCCCCCTCCCTCGAGTCCGCCGGCAAGCGCGCGTTCGTCCTCGCGTGCCTCGTCCTGCTCGCGCTCAATCTCCGCGCCTCGGTCGGGAGCATCGGCGTGGTCCTCTCCCCCGTGCGCGAGGACCTCGGGATGTCCGCGACGGCGGCCGGCGTGCTCACGACACTTCCCGTCGTGTGCTTCGCCGTGGTCGGCTCCCTGGCCAACACGATCGTGCGCGCGATCGGCCTGCACACCACCGCCGTGGTGTCGATGGCGGCTGTCGCCGCAGGGCTGGGGGTGCGCGCCTTCGTCGACGACGCGACGCTCTTCCTGGTCGCCTCCGCGGTCTCCCTCGCCGGCTGCGCGGTCGGGAACGTCATCCTGCCGCCGCTGGTGAAGGTCCACTTCCCCGACCGGATCGCCTTCGTCTCGTCGATCGCCGGCGCCGCCATCGTCGGCGGGGCGACGCTCTCCTCCGCGCTGACCGTCCCGCTCTCAGAGGCGGCCGGTGACTGGCGGTGGGGACTGTTCGCGTGGTCGCTGCTGGCGGTCGTCACCGTCGTGCCGTGGCTACGCCTCCTGCGCCACGACGTCCGTACGACCGACGACGCGAGTCGGGTCGGGATCCGCAGGCTGGTCCGGGCGCCGCTGGCGTGGACCATGGCGGTGTGCTTCGGCGCTCAGGCGGCCCAGGCGTACGCGCAGTTCGGCTGGTTCCCGGCGATCCTCGAAGATGCCGGTCTCAGCAGCGGCTACGCCGGCAGCATGCTCGCGATCATCACCGGGATCGGGATCCCCCCCGCGCTCCTGCTGCCGCTGCTCATCGCGCGGACCGGCGACCGCGCCTGGCTGCCGTGGGGCTTCGCCGTCGTCACCGTCGCCGGATGGCTCGGGCTGCTGTGGTGGCCCGTGCAGGCGCCGTGGCTCTGGGCGATCCTTCTCGGCGTCGGCGGCGCCGCGTTCCCGTGGGTCCTCATGATGATCGCGAAGCGCTCACGCACCCACGAGGGCACCGTGGCCCTCTCGGGCTTCGTCCAGGGGTTCGGCTACCTCGTCGCCGCGTTGGGCCCGTTCGGCACCGGCGCCCTCCACGACATCACGGGCGGCTGGGGAGCGCCGATCGTGATGCTCGTCGTGCTCGCGACGCTGATCGGCGTGCTCGGCGCCTCCCTCGTCCGCCCGATCATGCTGGAGGACCAGCTGGACGGCGGAGCAGCAGGTCGTGGTCCCCGGTGAACCCCGCCCGCTCGTAGAACGGGACGGACCGTTCGGTCGGGCTCAGCACCAGCCTGACGAGGCCGGCCTCGTCCGCGTACGACGTCAGCGCCTCCATCAGCCGGCTCCCGACACCGGCGTCGCGGCACTCGGGGACCACGTAGACGTTGGCGACGTACCCCCACCGGCTCGGCGAGGCACCGGGCCGCGGCATCCGCTCGAACAGCATCGCGTTGAGCATGCCGACCGGGGCGCCGTCGTCGGTCTCCGCGAGCCAGGCGACACGCTGCGCCGACTCCCGCGCGAACCACTCCGCGAAACGGTCGTCGAAGGTCGGGTCGTCGACCGGACCGCGCAGCTCCTCGGTCCACCGCACCCGCAGGGCTGCCAGCGCCCGCGTGTCCGCGGCCTCCGCACGGCGTACGTGCATCACACGACGGAGAGCGGCAGCAGCTTCTGGCCGGTGGGGCCGATCTGGATCTCGGTGTCCATCTGAGGGCAGACGCCGCAGTCGAAGCAGGGCGTCCAGCGGCAGTCCTCGACCTCGATCGCGCCGTCGGGGTCGATCGCGTCCTGCCAGTCCTCCCAGAGCCAGTCACGGTCGAGGCCGGAGTCGAGGTGGTCCCACGGGAGGACCTCGGCGTACTCGCGCTCGCGGGTGGTGTACCAGTCGAGGTCGACGGGCTCGTCCGCGAGGGCTTCGGCGGTGCAGCGCTCCCACCGGTCGTACGAGAAGTGCTCGCTCCAGCCGTCGAAGCGGCCGCCGTCGCGCCAGACCGCCTCGATGACGCGCCCGACCCGGCGGTCGCCGCGCGAGAGCAGGCCCTCGATCGTGCCGGGCTTGCCGTCGTGGTAGCGGAAGCCGATCGCGCGTCCGAAACGCTTGTCCGACTGCACCGACTCGCGGAGCTTGCGCAGCCGGTCGTCGGTGGTCTCGTGGTCGAGCTGCGCCGCCCACTGGAACGGCGTGTGCGGCTTGGGCACGAACCCGCCGATCGACACCGTGCAGCGGATGTCCTTGCGGCCGGACACCTCGCGACCGGTCTCGATGACGCGCTTGGCGAGCTCGCCGATCTGGAGGACGTCCTCGTCGGTCTCCGTCGGGAGGCCGCACATGAAGTAGAGCTTCACCTGGCGCCAGCCGTGCGAGTACGCGGTCGAGACCGTACGGATCAGGTCCTCCTCGGTGACCATCTTGTTGATCACCTTGCGGAGCCGCTCTGAGCCGCCCTCCGGCGCGAAGGTGAGGCCTGAACGACGGCCGTTGCGGCTGAACTCGTTCGCCAACGTGATGTTGAAGGCGTCCACACGGGTGCTCGGCAGCGACAGCGAGGTGTTGGAGCCCTCGTACCGGTCGCCGAGCTGCTTGGCGACCTCGCCGATCTCGGTGTGGTCGGCGCTCGACAGCGAGAGGAGGCCGACCTCCTCGAAGCCGGACTTCTTCAGGCCGTTGTCGACCATCTCGCCGATCGTCTGCAGGCTGCGCTCACGGACGGGACGGGTGATCATGCCCGCCTGGCAGAACCGGCAGCCGCGGGTGCAGCCACGGAAGATCTCGACCGAGTAGCGCTCGTGGACGGTCTCGGCGAGCGGGACGAGCGGGTTCTTCGGGTACGGCCACTGGTCGAGGTCCATCAGCGTGTGCTTCGTGACCCGCCACGGGACGCCCGGACGGTTCGGCGCGACGCGCTGGATGCGGCCGTCGGGCAGGTAGGCGACGTCGTAGAACTTCGGCACGTAGACGCTGCCCGAGCGGGCGAGACGCATCAGCACCTCGTCGCGGCCGCCGGGACGCCCCTCGGCCTTCCACTCGCGGACCACGTCGCTGATCTTGAGGACGATCTCCTCGCCGTCGCCGAGGACGGCGGCGTCGACGAAGTCGGCGATCGGCTCGGGGTTGAAGGCCGCGTGCCCGCCGGCGAGGACGATCGGATCGGCGTCGGTCCGGTCGACGGCGTGCAGCGGGATGCCGGCCAGGTCGAGGGCGGTGAGCAGGTTGGTGTAGCCGAGCTCGGTCGAGAACGAGATGCCGAAGAGGTCGAACGCCCGCACCGGGCGGTGGCTGTCGACGGTGAACTGCGGGATGTCGTGCTCGCGCATCAGGGCTTCCATGTCTGGGAAGACCGCGTACGTCCGCTCGGCCAGGAGCCAGTCACGCTCGTTGAGGACCTCGTACAGGATCTGGACGCCCTGGTTGGGGAGCCCGACCTCGTACGCGTCGGGGTACATCAGTGCCCAGCGCACGTCGACGGCGTCCCAGTCCTTCACGACCGAGTTCAGCTCACCGCCGACGTACTGGATCGGCTTGCTGATGGTCGGGAGGAGGGGCTCGAGGCGGTCGAAGACCGACGCGACGCTGCTCTCGTCGAGGTGCTGCACGGACATGCTCCCCAGGGTAACGAGCCGCTCCCCACCAGCCGAATCCGTCACCGCTCCCTGCGCGGTTTGCCACGCCAGCGTGGGGAGTCGTGGTTGGCGCGGCAAGCACGCCACGCCAACCCGCGTACGCCCAGTCAGCGTGGCAAACTCAAGCGCCCCGCGTCGACCCGACCACGGCTTCCCACCGCCTCCCACGTACCGCCCTGGGGTTTCCCACGCCAACGCAGCAAACCCCGGTTGGCGCGGCAAGCACGCCACGCCAACCCGCGTATGCCACGCCAGCGTGGCAAACCGTCAGCGGGAGCGGGCGGAGCGGGAGCGGACGACGACGGCGGGCGTGCCGCTGCGGCGGTCGATCGCGACGAGGAGCCCGACGGCCATCGCCGAGGCGAACATCGCCGTCCCCCCGTACGAGACGAAGGGCAGCGGCACCCCGGTCACCGGCATGATGCCGAGCGACATGCCGATGTTCTGGAACGCCTGGAACCCGAACCAGCACGCGATCCCCGCCGCGGCCAGCCGGTCGAACAGGTCGTCGGCACGCTGGGCGATCCTCAGGCACCGCCACACGACCACCCCGAGGAGGACGACGACCAGGCCGGCGCCCAGGAGACCCAGCTCCTCCCCTGCCACCGTGAACACGAAGTCGGTGTGCTGCTCTGGGACGAACCCCGCCTGGGTCTGGGTGCCGTCGAAGAGCCCTTGCCCCCAGATCCCGCCGTTGCCGATCGCGATCCTGGCCTGGACGGTGTTGTAGCCGGCGCCGCGCGGGTCGAGGTCGGGGTTCGTGAACGCCTCGAAGCGCAGGACCTGGTACTCCTCGATGACGCCCATCGCCACCGCCAGCACGACCGCGGCGAGCCCGGCGGCGACGAGCCCGACCAGCCACGAGAGCCTGACCCCGGCGACCGCCAGGACGCCGAGCACGATCGCGACCATCACCATCAGCGTGCCGAGGTCGGGCTGCGCGAGGATCAGCGCGGCAGGGACCGCCGCGCACGCGAGCGCGAGCACGACGTCGGACGAGCGGACCACCCGCCGCATCGCCCCCTCGGTCCGCTCGGCGAAGAGCAGCGCCATCACGAGGACCACGCCGAGCTTCGCGAGCTCCGCGGGCTGGAACGAGAGCCCGCCGACCTGGAGCCACGAGCGGGACCCGTTGACGACCGCCCCCACCCCGGGGACGAGGACGAGGACGAGCCCGATGACCGCTGCCCCGTACACGACCGGTGCCCACAGCCGGATCCACCGCCGGTCGGTCACGGCGATCACCGCACCGAGCCCGAGGGCGATGAGGACGTTGGTGCCCTGCTTGACGAGGTACGCGGTCGGGTCGCCACCGGTCAGGTCGTCGCGCGAGGCGGTCGCCGACCAGACGAGCAGCATGCCGATCACCCCGAGCGCGAGCGCGGAGCCGACGAGCGCGAGGTCCACGTCTCCCCACCAGCGGCGGACGGGCGCACCTGGCGGTCGGGCAGGGCGGACGGTCGGACGCATGCTCATCGGCCGTCGCCCTTCTTTTCCTTCTCGGCACTGCGCGGCGGCAGGACCCGACCGTCGGCGGCGACGCGGGGCAGGTCCTTCGGCGGACGCGCGTGCGGCAGCAGGGCCTTGTCCCGGCGAACCTCCCCGCCCTTCACCCCGTACAGGCCCTCCCAGATCGCCCGCACGGCGTCGCCTGAAGAGCCGGACCCGGTGCCGCCCTGCTCCATCATCATCACGACCACGTAGTTCTCGTCGTACGAGGCGACCCAGCCCGTGGTCTGGCGGCCCGTGACCTCGGCCGTGCCGGTCTTGGAGCGGATCTTCACCTCGTCGAGCGGGAACCCGCCCATCTTCCAGGCCATCGTCCCGGTCCTGGCGGTCTCCAGGAGTGCCTTGTCGATGTAGCGCAGGTGGGCCTTCGAGACGGGGACGCGGCCAGCCTCCTTCGGCGCGATCTTCCGGACGACCTTGCCGTCGGCGTCCAGCACGGCCTTGCCGGCGCGCGGCTCGTAGAGGGTCCCTCCGTTCGCGAGCGCCCCGTACGCGACGGCGAGCTGCAAGGGCGTCACGAGCGTCTCGCCCTGACCGATCGAGAAGTTCACCGCGTCACCGGCGCGGTAGACGTACCCGTCGGCGCAGAACTCCCGGGCGAACAGCCGCAGGTACGCGCCGTCGACCTTCTCGGGCTTCTCGGCGATCTTGCAGTAGCGGTCCTTGTTCGCTTCCCAGTAGTCGCGGCGCCACGGACGGTCGCCGAGACGGCCGGCCGCTTCCCCGGGCACATCGAATCCGGTCCGCGCGCCGAACCCGAACGCGCGCGCCATCTCCACGAGCGGGTCGTGCACGTCCTCGTCGGCGTCTGCGCCGCCCTGAGCGCTCCAGGCCGCGTACGCGATCCGGTAGAAGAACGTGTCGCAGGAGACGGACAGCGCGCGGTCGAACCCGATCGGCCCGTACGAGGCGGACTCGTAGTTCTTGAACCAGCGGTTGCCGACCTGCAGGCCCGACGAGCAGTCGAGCCGCGTCCCGGTGTCCCAGCGGTCCTCGAGCGCACCGGCGGCGACGAACGGCTTCCAGGTCGAGCCGGGAGCCAGCTGCGCCTGCGTCGCCCGCGAGAGCAGCGGGGTGCCCGCCGCGTCGTCGTACAGCTCCTTGAGCCGGCGGTCCGAGATGCCGTCGACCCAGACCTCCGGGTCGTACGTCGGGTAGCTCGCCGATGCGATCACGCGCCCGTCGTCCGGGTCGAGGACGACGACGGCGCCCGCCGTGGCCTCGTACGTGCGCCCCGTCACGTCGTCGTGCGTCGTGCGAGCCTTCTTGATCGCCTTCTCGAGCTGGGTCTCGGCCAGGGCCTGGACGCGCGCGTCGATGCTGGTCACCAGCGTCTTGCCTGCCTGAGGGTCGACCGCGGTGCCCTCGGCGATCACGCGTCCTCGCGAGTCCACCGCCTTGCCCGTGGTCCCCGGGACGCCCCTCAGGTCGGCGTCGTATCCGCGCTCGATCCCCGCGCGGCCGACCATCGACGCGGCGCTGCGGGTGTCGTCGTCGGACTCGCGGGCGGCCGCGTACTCGTCCGCGGTGATCGGGCTGACGTAGCCGAGGAGCGCGGCGGCGTTGACCCCCTCCGGGGCGGGGTACGCGCGGAGGTAGCGCTGCTGCGCCGCGACGGCGGGGAACTCTTCCGCGCGCTCGGAGATCGTCAGGGCGACGTCGCGGGGGACGTCCTGCGCGACCGGGACCGGCTCGTACGGCGAGCCGTTCCAGCAGGCGGGCGGCTCGGGCGCCCCGTCCTCCCCGCACAGCTTGATGCGGTCGAGCAGCGCGTCGTAGTCGAGGTCGACCAGACGGGCGAGGCGACCCAGGACGTCGGCCTGCTCCGCGGCGTCCAGCCGCGTCAGCCGGGACCGGTCGACGGTCACCATCCACGTCGAGCGGTTGGCGACCAGGGGTCGGCCCATCGCGTCGAGCACGAGGCCGCGCTGCGGCTGGACGACGACCTGACGCGTGGCGTTGTCCGCGGCGCGTGCCTGGTACTCCTCGCCGCCGACCACCTGGACGTACCAGAGGCGGGCGACGAGCGTCGCGAACAGGGCGACCACGAGCACCTGTACGACGACGAGCCTGGCGTGGCTGCGCTTCATCGTCACCACCTCACCCGAGGCGTGGGCTCGAGGCGTGCCAGCAGGGCCCGGACCGCCGGGACCACGGCGAGCCCGAGCACGACGTCGTAGACGGTCGCCAGCGCCACCACGCCGAGCACCGACGAGGCTGCGACGCCCGGCTGGTCGAGCGCCAGTCCCGACAGCGCGAAGAGCGAGGTACCGACGAACGCGCTGGCCGCGACCGTCACCGCGTCGCTGAACCACGAGGGCCTGCTCCCGCGGTCCACCGTGCCGGCGAGGAAGCCGACCACCGTCAACGCCAGCGCCCACTGTCCGAGGAGGTGGTCGGAAGGCGGTGCGGCGTCGAGCAGCAGCCCACCGACGAACCCCGCCACGGCCCCGTCGGCCGCTCCGGCGCACAGCCCCACCGCGACGACGACCACGAGGACGACGTCGGGAGCGACGCCGGTCGGGACCAGCGGCGTGAGCACGCTGACCTGGACGACCACCGCCGCGACCAGCAGCGCGCCGACCAGCGCCGCGCGTCCGACGCTCACGTCACGACCCCGTCCGCGCGCCGACCACGACGGACACCGCGTCGAGCGCCGAGAAGTCGACGAACGGCGCGACGGTCACTTCGGCGGTCTCGTCGCGCGGGGACTCCACGACCTTCTCCACGCGCCCGATCGGGACGCCGGCGATGTACGGGACGCCGTCGCGCGAGCCCCACGAGACGATGGTGTCGCCCTCTTTCGGGACGGCCTCGCGGTCGAGCACGTCGAGCGTCAGCCGACCCGACCCGGACAAGCTGCCGTCGCCGCGGACCATGCCGAGCTCGTGGTCACCTCCGACCCGGGCGCCGACGACGGAGTCGGCGTCGACGAGCAGGAGGACCACGGCGTTCGTCCGCGTCGCGCTGAGGACGCGGCCGACGAGGCCGTCGGGCCCGAGCACCGTCATGTCCTGGCGAACCCCTCGCGCGGTCCCGGCGTCGAGCGTGACCGTCCGGCGGAACGACTGGGCAGAGCCGACGGCCACGACGTGCGCGTCCACCGTCTCCAGCCCGGCCGCCTGCGCGTACTGCGCGAGCGCGTCGTACTCCGCGAGCCGCTTCCGGTCGACACCGCTGGACGCGACGAGGCCGCGCAGCCGCGCGTTCTCCTCCTCGAGGGCCGCGTTCTCGTCACGGAGCCGGTCGCGGGTCGCGAATGTGTCGACACCGAACGGGCTCAGCAGACGGTTGGCGCCAGACTCCAGCGGTCCGAGAACGGTGGACGCGACCGTACGGGCGGGGGATCCCGCACCGGACAGGTCGACGGTGATCAGGGCGACGGCGGCGAGCAGGAGGACGAGCAGGACCGTGCGCGGTCGGCGGGGCTCGGGGTCGGGACGGGTACGGGTCCGGGCCACGCGGTCACCTCCGCGGCTCGGAGGTCAGGACCTGCTGAAGGGCGTCGAACTCCTCGACGCACTTCCCGGCGCCGAGCGCGACCGAGTGCAACGGGTCCTCGACGACGTGGACGGGGATCTCGGTCTCGTGCCGGATGCGGTCGTCCAGCCCCCGCAGCAGCGCTCCCCCACCGGTGAGGACGATGCCGCGGTCCATGATGTCGCCGGCCAGCTCCGGCGGCGTGAGGTCGAGCGTGGTGCGGACAGCGTCGACGATCTGGGCGACGGGCTCCTCGAGCGCGCGGCGGACCTCGGCTGCGGTGACCTCGACCGTACGAGGGAGTCCGCCCACCATGTCGCGACCGCGGACCTGGACCGTGCGCTCGTCGGGCATCGGGAACGCCGAGCCGGCCTCGGCCTTGAGGTCCTCGGCCGTACGGTCGCCCAGCAGGAGCGCGTGCTCCTTCTTGAACCACGCGACGATCGCCTCGTCCATGTCGTCGCCGGCGGTGCGGATGGACCGGCTCGCGACGATCCCGCCGAGCGCGATCACCGCGACCTCGGTGGTGCCGCCGCCGACGTCCACGATCATGTTGCCGGTCGGCTCGTGCACCGGCAGCCCTGCGCCGAGCGCAGCCGCCATCGGCTCCTCGACGATGAACACCTGCCGTGCGCCGGCCTGGTACCCGGCCTCGCGCACCGCGCGCTGCTCGACCGACGTGATCGCGCTCGGGACGCAGACGACGAGGCGCGGCTTCGTGAAGTAACGGCGTCGGTGGACCTGCTGGATGAACAGCCGGAGCATGTGCTCGCACGCCTCGAAGTCGGCGATCACCCCGTCCTTCATCGGCCGGATCACCGAGATCGCGTCCGGCGTACGGCCGTGCATGCGCTTGGCCTCGGTCCCCACCGCGAGGATCTCGTGGGTCTGCGCGGCCAGGGCGACGACCGATGGCTCGTCGAGCAGGACGCCCTTGCCTCGCACGTAGACGAGGGTGTTGGCTGTACCCAGGTCGACCGCCATGTCGCGCCCGAGCAGGCTGCGCAAGGGGAAGGACATGCGCTCAGGCTAGGTGGAGTGGGCCCTGCTCCCCGGCAGGACACGCCAGAGCGCGGCGCCGCCCGGACGTTCGATGATTCTGTCGGCGGGACGTGCCACGTTGTCCGGATGACTCCCCGCACCGCGCTGGTCGAGCTGCGCCGTTACGACCTCCACCCCGGTCAGCGCGAGGTGCTGATCTCGTTGTTCGACGCCGAGCTCGTCGAGACGCAGGAGGCGGTCGGCATCTCGGTGCTCGGCCAGTTCCGCGACCTCGACCGGCCCGACCAGTTCGTGTGGATGCGGGGTTTCGAGGACGCCGAGAGCCGCGGGAGGGCGCTGCAGGCGTTCTACGGGGGCCCGGCGTGGGCGCAGCACCGTGACGCGGCGAACGCCACGATGACCGCCTTCGACGACGTCCTCCTGCTGCGGCCGGCGCCGGACGGCGCGCTCGCCCTCCCCGACGGCGGCCCGCCGTCGGGAGGCCTGGTCGCGGCGACCGTCTACCAGCCGGACGACCTCGACGCGTTCACCGCACTGATGGCCGAGGCCGGCGAGGAGGCACTCACGGAGCTGGGAGCGCGGCGCACCGCGGCGTACGTGTCTGCCGACGTCGTCAACACGTTCCCCGTGCTGCCCGTGCGAGACGACGCCGCCGTCTACGTCCGGATCGCGCGGTTCGCGTCGGCGCAGGAGCACGCCGCCCACCGGCGCCGCCTGGAAGCGGCGGCGGCGTCCGACGAGCTCCTCGCCACCCTGCGGGCGAGCGTTCGCGACGAGCTCCGGCTCGTGCCGACCGACCGCTCGCTGCTGCGCTGAGCGCAGCCGGGCCCTCAGGTGACGGCGCGGCGGATCTCGTCCCGGTGCTCGGCGAGCCATGCCTGGCGACGCTCGATGGCTTCGCCCACTCCGTCGTCCCACATCCGGGCCCAGCCGCCTCCGAGCCGTTCGGCCCGCGCGCGCATGAGGAACCACGCCCGGGCGGCGGTGTTCTCGGCGACCTCGACCAGCCGTGCCCGGTCGGTGGCGCCGAGGCCGTAGGCGTCGACGAGCAGCCGCGCCCGCGCGAAGACGTCGACGTCGCGGACCACGTCGGGCCGGTCGGCGGGCGGGACGAGCGGCGCCCACCACAGAAGGAGGTTCTGGACCTCCTCCGTACGGGTCGCCGGGCGGGCCAGGTCGAAGTCGATCAGCGCACGCGCCTGCCCGTCGACGAACACGACGTTGTCGGGCGTGACGTCGAGGTGCCCGATCAGCTCCGGCGCCCCGGCGACACGCGCCGGGCACCCGTCCGGCTCCGGCTGCGCGATCACCGACGGAGGAACGCCGAGCGGGGCCACCGCGTCGTCGTACGCCCGCAGGAGCCGCGCGACGCCGACGATCCGGTCATCGTCGGCCATCCAGGCCGGGCGGGGACGCGAGGCGACCTCCCCGCGGACGTACGAGAGGACCTGCCGGCCGGCGGCGTCGACGCCGAGGTACCGCGGTGCCCCGGTGAATCCGACGGCCTCGAGATGCCGCAGCACGTCGGCGACCAGCGCGCTGTGCGGACCGGTCGGCCGGCGGACGGTCTCACCGACGCGGACGAGCCCCTCCGTCACGTCCCCACCGGCCAGCGGCGTCTCGGGGAGCGAAGGATCGGGCTCGTCGTACGTCACGGGAGCGGGGCACTCAGCCCAGGTCGGGGAACCAGAGCGCGATCTCGCGTGCGGCCGACTCGGGCGAGTCCGACCCGTGCACGAGGTTCTCCCGGTTGGAGAGCGACAGGTCACCACGGATGGTGCCCGGCGCGGCGATCCGGCCGTCGGTGGCGCCGTTGAGCAGCCGCACCACGTCGATCGCGGCGTCGCCCTCGAGCACCAGCGCCATCATCGGACCGGAGGTCACGAAGGCGCGCAGCGGCGGGTAGAAGTCGCGCTCGACGTGCTCGGCGTAGTGCGCGTCGGCCTGGGCAGCGTCGATCGTGCCGAACCAGGTCGCGACGATCGAGAGGCCCTTGGCCTCGTAACGACCGAGGATCTCACCGACCAGTCCACGGCGGACGGCGTCGGGCTTGAGCAGGACCAGAGTGCGTTCGGACATGAGCCGAAGCCTAGCGAGAGGCCTGCGCACCCCCGCTCAGCGGGCGTAGAACTCCGGGTTGGCCGCGCGGTCGGCCTCGATCTTGCGTCCGAGGAAGTACGCCGCCGCCCACAGGACGGCGAACATCCCGCCGACGAAGAACGCGATCGGCAGCAGGAACCCGAGCGCGACCGCCCCGACCTGGACGAGCCATCCGACCGTGTAGGCCCAGGAGTGCCGCAGCAGGCCCGACGTCACGAGGGCCACGAACGCGAGCCCGAGGCCGGCGACCAGCGCGAGCGCCGGCGACACGTCCTCGACCTGGATCATCACCGGCGTCGCCAGCCCGAGCACGATCGCCTCGAGGAACAGCACCCCGGCACACATGCCACGCATCAGTCCACCGACTCCTCACGCGCGAGCAGCACCCGCGCCTCACCTGCCGTCACGACCGATCCGGTGACGAGCACACCTCCGCCGCCGACGCCTTCGCCGTAGCGGTCGCTCTCCGACAGCGCGACGGCCTTCTCGAGGGCGTCGGGGAGGCTACGGGCGACGTGCACCCGGTCCGCTCCGAAGATGCCCTCGGCGACGTCGGCCAGCTCCTCGGCCGGCATGGCACGGTCGCTCGCGTTCTGGGTGCAGACGATCTCGGCCATCACCGGCTCGAAGGCCAGCAGGATCTCGTCGACGTCCTTGTCGGCCATGACACCCACGACGCCGATGAGCGGCGTGAACGCGAAGGCCTCCTGCACCGCCTCCGCCGTCGCGCGGGCGCCTGCAGGGTTGTGCGCGGCGTCGAGGACGACGGTGGGGCTGCGGCGTACGACCTCGAGCCGACCGGGCGAGGTCACCGACGCGAACGCCGTACGCACGATCTCGGCGTCCAGCTCGCGCTTGCCCGTGAACGCCTCGACGGCCGCCAGCGCGTACGAGGCGTTGCGCGCCTGGTGCTCACCGAACAGCGGGAGGAAGACCTCGTCGTACCGCGCGCTGAGCCCCTGCAGGGTCAGGAGCTGGCCTCCCATCGCGGGCGTCCGCTCGACGACCCCGAAGTCGACACCCTCGCGGTGGAGCGTGGCGCCGACCTCCGCCGCGCGCGCGGCGATCTCGGCCGCGGCGTCCTCGGGCTGGGCCGCAGTGACGACCTGCGCTCCGCTCTTGATGATCCCGGCCTTCTCGACGGCGATCTCGCCCGGTGTGTCTCCGAGGTAGCGGGAGTGGTCGACGTCGATCGGGGTGAGGACCGCGACGGCGGCGTCCACCACGTTGGTGGCGTCCCAGGCGCCTCCCATCCCGACCTCGACGACGGCGACGTCGACCGGGGCGTCGGCGAACGCGGCGTAGGCGAGACCGACCATCATCTCGAAGTACGACAGCGGGACGGGCTGGGTGTCGTCGACGACCTGCGCGTACGCGGCGACGTCGGCGTACGCCTCGACGAAGAGCTCCTCGCTCAACGGCGCTCCGTCGATGCTGACCCGCTCCGTCATCGAGACGAGGTGCGGGCTCGTGAACCGTCCGGTCCGTACGGCCAGCTCGCGCAGCAGGGCGTCGATCATCCGCGCGGTCGAGCTCTTGCCGTTGGTGCCGGTCAGCTGGATCACCGGGTAGGCGTTCTGGGGGTCGCCCATCAGCCGGCACAGCGCACGGATGCGGTCCAGCGACGGCTCGAGCTTCGTCTCGGGCCAGCGGGCCAGCAGGGCACGCTCGACCTCGACGTACGTGGGATTCGTCATCGCTGTCCAGTATTCCAGGGATGCAAGCGATGACTTCGCGACGCCCTCGCGGTCGTACGGTCGAAGAACGCTCGCAGGGAGACTGTCATGCACCGATCGATCGCCGGCTGGATCAACCACCGCTTCATGCCCGTCCTCACCATCGTCTTCTGGGTGGTCGTCATCGGGCTGCTCGGCTCGACGGCCGGGCAGCTGACGGACGTCCAGGAGAACGAGGCCGAGAACTGGCTCCCCAGCAGCGCGGAGTCGACGAAGGCGCTGGAGGCGGCCGAGACGTTCTCGTCTCCCAACATGCTCCCCGCCGTGGTCGTGTACGAGCGCGACGGCGGGCTGCGGCCCGCGGACATGACCGCGGCCCAGGAGGATGTGGCGACGTTCGGTCAGCGTGACGACATCGAGGGCGAGGTCGTCGGCCCGATCCCCTCCGAGGACGGCGAGGCGCTCGAGGTCATCGTCCCGCTCAACCTCGGCGAAGACGGCTGGAACAAGGCGCCGGACGTCGTGGAGGAGATCCAGGACCAGGCGGGCGACGGTCCCGACGGGCTCGAGGCGTTCGTCACCGGACCAGCCGGACAGGCGGCGGACTCGGCGTCCGTCTTCGAAGGCATCGACAGCACCCTGCTCCTCGCAGCCGCCGGCGTGGTCACGGTGCTGCTGCTCTTCACCTACCGCAGTCCGCTCCTGTGGCTTCTGCCGGTGATCTCGGCGGGCGTCGCGCTCACGGTCGCACAGGCGGTCGTGGTGCTGCTCGCCAAGCACGCCAACCTCACGGTCGACGGCCAGAGCGCGAGCATCCTCACCGTCCTGGTCTTCGGCGCGGGCACGGACTACGCGCTGCTGCTGGTCGCCCGCTACCGGGAAGAGCTACGGCGCCACCAACGCCGACCGGAGGCGATGGCGGTCGCCCTCCACCGGGCGGGCCCCGCGATCATCGCCAGCGGCGCCACGGTCGCGATCGGCATGCTCTGCCTGCTCCTCGCCCAGATGACCTCCACCCGCGGCCTCGGCCCCGTCGCTGCGATCGGCATCGTGGCGGGCCTCGCCGTCATGCTGACGCTGCTCCCGGCGCTCCTGGTCGTCCTCGGACGCTGGATCTTCTGGCCGCGCATCCCGCACTACGGCGACGAGGACCCGGCCACGCACGGCCTGTGGGCCGGGGTCGGGCGCCGTATCGCCCGCGCGCCGCGGCGCGTCTGGGTCACGACGTCGCTCATCTTGGCGATCGCCAGCATCGGCATCGTCCAGCTGAACGCGACCGGCCTGACCACAGAGGAGGCGTTCCTCGGCACACCCGACTCGGTCAAGGGCGAGCAGGTCCTGTCGGAGCACTTCCCCGGCGGCGCAGGGGCACCGGTCGTGGTGCTCGCCCGTCCGGACAATGCCGACGCGGTGCGTACGACGTTCCAGGCGAACGACGGCATCGCCCCGCAGAGCGTCACCGAGCCCCGCGTCAAGGGTGACTGGGCCTACCTCGAGGGCACGCTCGAGAGCGAGCCCGACAGCGACGCCGCGTACGCGACGATCGAGGACCTCCGCGGCGAGCTCGACGCCGCCGACCCCGACGCTCTCGTCGGAGGCACGACCGCGGTCACGCTCGACATCCAGGACGCCTCTGCGCGCGACAACCGCGTCATCATCCCGGCGGTGCTCGTGGTCGTGCTGCTGATCCTCATGGTGCTGCTGCGCGCCGTCGCCGCACCGTTGATCCTCCTCGGCACGGTCGTGCTGTCGTTCGGAGCCGCGCTGGGCGTGAGCGCCCTGGTGTTCCGGCACGTCTTCGGCTTCGCCGGGACGGACACGTCGTTCCCGCTGTTCGTGTTCGTGTTCCTCGTCGCCCTCGGGATCGACTACAACATCTTCCTCATGACCCGTGTGCGCGAGGAGGCGCAGCGCTTCGGCACGCGCCGTGGCGCGCTCATCGGCCTCGCCGCGACCGGCGGGGTGATCACCTCCGCCGGGCTGGTCCTGGCCGGCACGTTCGCGGTGCTGGGCACGCTGCCGCTGGTGTTCTTCGCCGAGATCGGGTTCGCGGTGGCGTTCGGTGTGCTCCTCGACACCCTGGTCGTACGGTCGGTGCTCGTCACCGCGCTGAACCTCGACGTCGGACGCCACATGTGGTGGCCGAGCGCGCTCGGGCGCAAAGAGGACGTCGACGTCGGATCCGGTCCTCGCGACCCGTACGAGGAGGTCGTCCCGGCCGGGGCGGACGCGGGCCCGCCCGGCCCGTGAGGACAGGCGATAACCGGGTCACGGCACGAGGGCGGCCCCTCCTAGACTGGACGCATGAGCAACGTGCCGGAGAAGCCTGCCCTGGAAGGGCTCGAGCAGAAGTGGTCCGCGCTGTGGCAAGAGCGTGGCACCTACGCGTTCGACCGTTCCAAGACGCGCGCCCAGGTGTACTCGATCGACACCCCGCCGCCGACCGTCTCAGGCTCCCTGCACGTAGGCCACGTCTTCTCCTACACGCACTGCGACCTCATCGCCCGCTTCCAGCGGATGCGCGGCATGGAGGTCTTCTACCCGATGGGCTGGGACGACAACGGCCTGCCCACCGAGCGTCGCGTCCAGAACTACTTCGGCGTGCGCTGCGACCCGTCCCTGCCGTACGACCCTGACTTCACTCCTCCGGAGAAGCCGGACCCGAAGAAGCAGATCGCGATCAGCCGCCGCAACTTCATCGAGCTGTGCGAGCAGCTGGTGGCGCTCGACGAGAAGGCCTTCGAGGACCTCTGGCGCACGCTCGGCCTGTCGGTGGACTGGGAGCAGACCTACACGACCATCGGCGAGGTCTCCCGGACGGCCTCGCAGCGCGCGTTCCTGCGCAACCTCGCCCGCGGCGAGGCGTACACCTCCGATGCGCCGACCCTCTGGGACGTCACGTTCCAGACCGCGGTCGCCCAGGCCGAGCTCGAGGCTCGCGACTACCCCGGCCACTACTACCGCGTGGGCTACACGCTCGCCGACGGCACGAAGGTGCACGTCGAGACGACGCGGCCCGAGCTGACGCCCGCGGCGGTCGCGCTCATCGCGCACCCCGACGACCCGCGCTACCAGCACCTGTTCGGCACGACGGCCACCTCTCCCCTCTTCGGGGTCGAGCTGCCGGTCCTCGCCGACACCGCCGCCGATCCCGAGAAGGGCTCCGGCATCGTCCACTGCTGCACGTTCGGTGATCTCACCGACGTCCAGTGGTGGCGCGAGTACAACCTGCCGACCCGTACGGTCGTCGGCCGCGACGGCCGGATCCTGCGCGAGACCCCGGAGTGGATCACCTCCGACGAGGGGCGCGCGGCGTACGAGGCGCTGGCCGGCAAGACCGTGTTCTCCGCCCGAGAGGCGATCGTCGAGGCGCTGCGTGACTCCGGCGACCTCGACGGCGACCCGAAGCCGACGACCCGTGTCGCGAACTTCTACGAGAAGGGCGACAAGCCCCTCGAGATCGTGTCCACGCGCCAGTGGTACCTCACCAACGGCGGCAAGGAGCCCGAGCTGCGCGGCCAGCTCGTCGCCCGCGGCCACGAGATCTCCTGGTACCCGCCCTACATGCAGTCGCGCTACACCAACTGGATCGACGGGCTCAACAGCGACTGGCTCGTGAGCCGCCAGCGCTTCTTCGGCGTGCCGATCCCCGTGTGGTTCCCGCTCGACGCCGAGGGCGAGCCCGACTACGACAACCCGATCCTGCCCGACGAGGCCGATCTGCCGGTCGACCCGCAGGCGCAGGCGCCCAAGGGCTTCGACGAGAGCCAGCGCGGGGAGCCGGGCGGCTTCATGGGCGACCCCGACATCTTCGACACCTGGGCGACCTCGTCGCTGACGCCGCAGATCGTGTGCGGCTGGGAGCGCGACCCGGAGCTCTTCGAGAAGACGTTCCCCATGGATCTGCGCCCGCAGGCCCACGACATCATCCGTACCTGGCTGTTCTCGAGCGTCGTGCGCGCCCACCTCGAGAACCACGCGGCGCCGTGGTCTCACGCCCTGATCTCGGGCTTCGTCGTCGACCCCGATCGCAAGAAGATGTCGAAGTCCAAGGGCAACGTCGTCGTCCCGACCGAGATCCTCGAGAAGTTCGGCGCCGACGCCGTGCGGTGGCGCGCAGCCGGCGCCCGTCCCGGTGCCGACTCCCCGTTCGACGAGGCGCAGATGAAGGTCGGCCGCCGCCTCGCCATGAAGGTGCTCAACGCGTCGAAGTTCGTCCTCGCCGCGCCCGACGCGTACGGGCTGGGCGTCGACGCCTCGTACGTCGAGCCGCACCGCGTGACCGAGCTCCTGGACCTGTCGATGCTGCGCCGTCTGCGCCAGGTCACCAACGAGGCCACCGAGGCGTTCGAGGCGTACGACTACACGACCGCCCTCGAGGTCACCGAGCGGTTCTTCTGGGGCTTCTGTGACGACTACCTCGAGCTCGTCAAGGACCGTGCGCGTGGCGAGGGCGAGGCCGCCGAGTCGGCCAAGGCAGCGTTCGCGATCGCGCTGTCGGTGCAGCTGCGGCTGCTCGCGCCGTTCCTCCCCTACGTCACCGAAGAGGTCTGGTCGTGGTGGCAGGAGGGTTCGATCCACCGTGCGGAGTGGCCGAGCGCCGAGCTCGAGATCACGACGACGCCTCAGGACCCGGCCGTGCTCGTCGCCGCTGGTCAGGCGCTCGCCGGGATCCGCGGCGCCAAGTCCACCGCGAAGGTGAGCCAGCGCACGGCCGTCACCGGTCTGGTGCTGCGCGGCTCGGAGAAGCGGCTCGAGATCGTCAAGCGCGCGCTCGGCGACATCCGTGCGGCCGGCAACGTCACGGGCGAGGTCGAGTTCGTGGTCGACCCGTCGCAGGACGGCGAGATCGCGGTCGAGGCCGAGCTCGCGGAGCCGGAGCCCAAGAAGCCCGCGGCGGAGAAGCCAGCAGAGACCGTCTCCGAGTGAGCGGCCTCGCCGTCCGCGACGTCACCGCGGAGGACGTCCCGGCGATCGTCGCGATGCTCGTCGACGATCCGCTGGGCGTCACGCGCGAGTCGCCGGACGACCTCACGCCGTACCGCGAGGCCGTCGAGGCGATCTCGGCCGACCCGCACAACCGCGTGCTGGTCGCCGAGCGCGACGGTGAGGTCGTCGCGACGATGCAGCTCACGTACATCCGCGGGCTCGGGCGTCGCGGAGCGTCGCGCGCGCAGATCGAGGCCGTACGGGTCCGCTCGGACCTGCGCGGCGACGGGCTCGGCTCGGAGCTGATCCGTTGGGCCGTCGAGGAGGCGCGCCGCCAGGGCTGCTCGCTGGTCCAGCTCACGTCCGACGCGAGCCGCGAGGGTGCGCACCGCTTCTACGAGCGCCTCGGCTTCACGGCGAGCCACGTCGGCTTCAAGCTCGCCCTCTGACGTTCGTCGCGTACGTCAGAGCGTGCGGAAGTACGGGAGGCGGGCCAGCAGCGCGTCGCCCATCGCGACAGCCGTGGTGACCTGCCCCGCGGTGTCGGGAAGGTCGTCGTACGCAAGCGCGAGCGTCGACTCGCCGAGCATCCGCGCCGTCTCCGTGTATCCCGGATCGCCACCCGCCGCCTCGGTGACCAGCCGCCTCCCGTCGGCCTCGGCCTCGAAGCGCACGCGGAACCACGACCGTGCCCGCTTGGCCTCGCTCGGCCCCTCCCCTGCCGTCTTCACCCGCAGCAGCGCCTTCCGTACGGGCGGCACCTGGGCGCCGGCGACGAGCGCACCGACGCCGATCGCGGCGCCGACCGCCACCGGGAGCCGAGTGAACTGCACGTAGTGGCCGTACGAGAAGTCGGGCCCGTACGACGGCAGCGCCCGCGCGGAGCGGAGCACGACCTGCGGGTCGAGCGTCGGCAACGGCAGGGCCCAGCCGGTCCCCGACTCACCGCGCCCGGGTCGCTGCGAGAGCCCGCGGACGCGCCTGCCCGCTGGACGTCCCTCGCGGCGGCGTCGCTCCTTCGCCGCCGTCTGCGAGGACCGGAACTGGGCGAATGCGCCCAGCGCGGAGTGGTAGGTGCCTGCCGAGACGTCCGCGCTCGCCTGCACATAGCCACGGACGGTGATCGGCACGTCCGACGGCAGCTGCCGCACCGTGTGCAGGACTCCGATGTCGTGCGGGATCGAGTCGAACCCGCACGCGTGGACGAGCCGCGCGCCCGTACGCTCGGCCGTCTCGTGGTGCTCGAGCCACATCCGGTCGACGAACTCCGGCTCCCCGGTGAGGTCGCAGTACGCCGTGCCGGCCTCGGCGCAGGCCGCGACGACCGGCGCGCCGTGCTGTGCGTACGGCCCGACGGTGGTCGCCAGGACCTTCGTGGACTCGGCGACCTTCCGCAACGCGGCAGCGTCGGTGACGTCGACGACCTCGATCGCAGGCGCCGATCCGCCCGAGTCGGCGAGCCTCGAGGCGACCGTCTCCAGCTTGGCGCGGTCGCGTCCCGCGATCGCCCACCGGCCACCGGCCGGTGCGTGCGTCGAGAGGTGCGCGGCGGTCAGCCCACCGGTGAATCCCGTGGCACCCAGGAGGACGAAGTCATAGCTCATCCGAGGGAGTCTAGGCGTGAGGCCTCCGTGGCGATCAGCACCAGGTCCGACGCCGCATCAGGGAGGCGTCGGCCCCTCCTCCAGATCGCCGTCAGCGGCCTGCGCATGTCGAGCGCAGCCGGGACGATCACGAGACGTCCCTGCTCGACGTCGGCCGCGACCGCCCGCCGTGAGACGACCGCAGGGCCCACTCCGGCGGCGGCGGCGCCGACGAGTGCGCTCGTCGAGCTCGCCTCGAGGACGACCCGCGGCTGCTGCCGCAGAGCCGCCTCGAAGGTGCTGCGGGTCCCGCTCCCGGGCTCTCGCAGGACGTACGCCCCCGCCTGCAGCTCCGCGCGGGTCAGCGGCGTGCGCCGGCGGGCCCACGGGTGGCCGGGCGCGACGACGACGGCGAGCGTGTCGTGCCCCACGACCTGCCGTGCGAGGTCCCCCGGCACGTCGGTGGTCTCCACGAAACCGAGGTCGACCTCGTCGCCGCGGACCTTCGCCGCCACCGTGTCGCTGTTCACGACGAACAGTCGCGGACTGACCTGCGGGCGGCGCGCACGCAGCTCCGCCAACCACCGCGGCAGGATCAGCTCGGCGATCGTGAGGCTCGCCGCCACCGAGACCCCGGCGCGTCGCTCTTCACCGAGCGCGAGCAGGCTCGAACGTACGGTGTCGATCTCGTGGAGCAGAGTCCGCGCCCACGACACGACCGCCTCTCCGTCCTCGGTCAGGCGCGACCCACCGGGCGAGCGGTCCAGAACGGAGATCCTCCAGCGGGCTTCGAACTCCCGCAGCCGCGCACTGGCCGCGGGCTGGGTCATCTCGTTCTCGCGCGCCGCCGCCCCGATGCTGCCGCGCTCCGCCACCGCGACGAGGAGCCGGAGCGTCTGCACATCGACGTCTCGGGTCATCACCTCACCTTATGACCTGCCTCGGTTCTGTGGTCTACCCGGGACAGCGGTCGCGTCGGACGCTGGAGACGTGGAAGCTTCACCCGTCCGGCCGCTCGTCGTGGCAGCGCCCCTGCTCGCGGCGCTCGTGGCCACCACTCTCAGCGACATCGTCCCGCTCCTCGGGCCGCTCCTCCTCGCGCTGGTGCTGGGAGCGGTCCTGGCGAACCTCCCCGTGCTCGCAGCGGAGACCACCGCGGCACTCGCCGACGTCTCCCGTACCTGCCTCCGTCTGGGAATCGTCCTGCTCGGCCTGCGCCTCTCGGTGAGCGACCTGCTCGCCGTCGGCTGGGACGCCGCGCTCGTCGTCATCGCCACCGTCGCCGTCACGTACGCGGCGACGTGCCGGATCGGTGACGCGATGGGTCTCGACCGCAGCCTCGTCACGCTGATCGCGGCCGGGTTCTCGGTGTGCGGGGCCGCAGCGATCGCCGCGGTGCAGGACGGCGTACGCGCGGGTCGGCGCAACGTCGCCCTCGCCGTCGCCCTCGTCACGCTGTACGGGACGGCGATGATCGTCCTCCTCCCTCCTGCCGCCGACCTCCTCGGCCTGACGAAGGAGCAGGCAGCGGTGTGGGCGGGCGCGAGCATCCACGAGGTCGCTCAGGTCGTCGCGGCGGCCTCGCTCATCGGCGGACCGGTCGTCGTCGCGCTGGCGACGACGGTCAAGCTCGGGCGGGTCGTGAGCCTCGCCGGGGTGTACGTGGCGGCCGGCCGACGCGACGGAGCCGACGACGTCGCCCCGAAGGGCGCTCCGCTCGTGCCGTGGTTCGTGGTGGGGTTCCTCCTGGCCGTGCTTCTGCGCTCTTCCGGAGTGCTCGGTGGAAGCGTCCTTGGTGTCGGCGACCAGCTCGCGACGCTGCTCCTGGCGGCCGGCATGTTCGGCCTGGGACTCGGCCTGCGGGTGCGGGAGCTGTGGCCCGTCCCCGTACGAGCGGTCGCGCTGGCGACGGCGTCCACGCTCGTGGCGGCGACGACCTCGCTGGCGCTGATCCTCACCACCGCCCTGGTCGTCTGACGCAGCCAGCCAACCCTCCGCTGGTCGAGTAGGGGGCGAGGCGCTAGCCGAGACCCCGTATCGAGACCAAGCCGGTCTCGATACGCCCTCGCCTAGCGGCTCGGACTACTCGACCACCGTGAACCTGGCTGGTCGAGTAGGGCGGAGCGCCAGCGGAGCCCGTATCGAGACCCCTTCGGCCTACTCGACCACCTGTGCCTGCGTGAGTCAGGAGGCCTTGTCGCGGCGCTCTTCGTCACGGTGCGGGACCAGCGTCGGGTTGACGTTGTCGAGGACCGTCTCCTTGGTCACGACGACCTTGGCGACGTCGTCGCGGCTCGGCACCTCGTACATGACGTTGAGCAGGACCTCTTCGATGATCGCGCGGAGGCCGCGAGCCCCGGTGCCGCGGAGCAGCGCGAGGTCGGCCATCGCCTCGATCGCGTCGTCGGTGAACTCCAGCTCGACGTGGTCGATCTCGAAGAGCTTGGCGTACTGCTTTGTCAAGGCGTTCTTCGGTTGCGTGAGAATCTCGACGAGGGCTTCCTTGTCGAGGTTCTCGACGGTCGCAATGACCGGCAGGCGGCCGATGAACTCGGGGATAAGACCGAACTTGAGCAGGTCCTCGGGCATCAGCTGCGTAAAGACGTGACCGGCCGTCCGCTCATCGCTGAGCTCCTCGCGCTGGGTGTTGAACCCGAGCGACATCTTGCCGTTGCGGCTCTCGATGATCTGCTCGATGCCGGCGAACGCACCACCCACGATGAAGAGGATGTTGGTGGTGTCGATCTGGATGAACTCCTGGTGGGGGTGCTTGCGCCCGCCCTGCGGCGGCACCGACGCGGTGGTCCCCTCGAGGATCTTCAGCAGCGCCTGCTGCACGCCCTCGCCGGAGACGTCTCGCGTGATCGACGGGTTCTCGCTCTTGCGGGCGATCTTGTCGACCTCGTCGATGTAGATGATGCCGGTCTCGGCCTTCTTGACGTCATAGTCGGCGGCCTGGATGAGCTTGAGGAGGATGTTCTCGACGTCCTCGCCGACGTAGCCGGCCTCGGTCAGCGCCGTCGCGTCGGCGATCGCGAAGGGGACGTTGAGCATCCGGGCGAGCGTCTGGGCGAGATAGGTCTTGCCGCATCCGGTCGGCCCGACCAGCAGGATGTTCGACTTGGCCAGCTCGACCAGGTCGTCCTTGTGGCGACCGGCGGCAGCGCCCGCCTGGACCCGCTTGTAGTGGTTGTAGACGGCGACGGCCAACGACTTCTTGGCGGCGTCCTGACCGATGACGTACTGGTTGAGGAACTCGTAGATCTCGCGCGGCTTCGGGAGCTCTTCGAGCGAGACCTCCGAGGTCTCCTGGAGCTCGTCCTCGATGATCTCGTTGCAGAGCTCGATGCACTCGTCACAGATGTAGACACCTGGACCCGCGATCAGCTTCTTGACCTGCTTCTGGCTCTTTCCGCAGAACGAGCACTTGAGAAGGTCGCCGCCGTCGATGCGTGCCACCGATTCCTCACCCTCCGCCGTCTCGGGTCTCGCCCGGCTCGATGTTTCCCTCGACCGTACCCTGTGCCGGGCCGCCGTGCGGCCGACCCGGCACCGGGCGTGTCAAAGCTGGTCAGACCGCCGGGGTCTTCAAGGTCTCCAGGATCTGGTCGACCAGGCCGTACTCGACGGCCTGCTCAGCCGTCAGGATCTTGTCGCGCTCGACGTCGCGGCTGACCTCTTCCTTGGGCTTGCCGGACGCCTCCGAGATCATCGTCTCCAGCAGGTCGCGCATGCGGAGGATCTCGTTCGCGGTGATCTCCAGGTCGGAGCTCTGCCCGTACGTGCCCTCGGTGTACGGCTGGTGGATGAGGATGCGGCTGTTGGGGAGCGCGAGGCGCTTGCCCGGTGTCCCGGCCGCCAGCAGCACCGCCGCAGCCGAGGCCGCCTGACCGAGGCACACCGTCTGCACGTCCGGCTTCAGGTAGCGCATCGTGTCGTAGATCGCCGTGAGTGCCGTGAACGAGCCACCGGGCGAGTTGATGTAGAGCGAGATGTCGCGGTCGGGATCCATCGACTGCAGGCACAGCATCTGGGCCATGACCGCGTTGGCGACGTCGTCAGAGATCGGCGTGCCGAGAAAGATGATCCGGTCCTCGAAGAGCTTCGCGTACGGGTCGATGCGGCGGAAGCCGTACGACGTCCGCTCCTCCCACTGGGGGATGTAGTAGTTCATCGAGGGCGCGAACTGCTGGTGGGGCATGGTCATGTCGGCTCCTTGGGTCGGGCCGCCCAGCGGCGTACGGGACAGCGGCAGCGGGGTCGCGGTCACGACGCCTCGCCTCGCGTCACGTCGTTCTCACGGGCGATCACGTGGTCGATGAAGCCGTACTCCTTGGCCTGCTCGGCGGTGAACCAGCGGTCACGGTCGGAGTCGCGCTCGATGGCCTCGAGCGGCTGACCGGTGTGGAACGCCTGGAGCTCGTTGAGCTGCTGCTTGAGGAGCAGGCTCTGCTCGGCCTGGATGCGGATGTCGGAGGCGGAGCCACCGAGACCGCCCGAGGGCTGGTGCATCATGATCCGCGCGTGCGGGAGGGCGTACCGCTTGCCCTTGGTGCCGGCGGCGAGCAGGAACTGACCCATCGATGCCGCGAGGCCCATGCCGACCGTGACGACGTCGTTGGAGATGAACTGCATCGTGTCGTAGATCGCCATGCCCGAGTCCACCGACCCGCCGGGCGAGTTGATGTAGAGCCGGATGTCGGCCTTCGGGTCCTCGGCGTTGAGGAGCAGCATCTGCGCGCAGATCGCGTTGGCGTTCTGGTCGCGCACCTCGGAGCCGAGGAAGACGATGCGCTCACGCAGGAGCCGCTGGTAGATGTGGCCGTCGAGATCGTTAGGGCCGACGTCGCCGCCCGCCATACGAGGAGTCATCTCTGTGTTCACGTCCTCGACCCTAGCGGGGCGTGCGGACGAACCGGAGGGGAACCCGGCCGATTTCGCTACGGGCGCACAAGGCCGCCGCGAGTCAGCCGGTGCGCTCCACGAGCGCCTTCATGCGCGCCAGCGTGGACACCATGTCGCGCTCGATCTGCTCGGAGAACTCGTCGATGCCGCCGAGGAACGTCTTGACGAGCAGGCGCGAGAACGGGGTCGACCCGCGCGGCGACTCACGACGCTCGATCAGACGCGTACGACCGTCGCCGAGGTCCTCGAGCTCGTACGTCCACACCATGCCGTTCTCGGGGACACGGAACGCGATCGCGCGCTGCGGCTCGTACCGCTCGACGACCGACGTCGTCGGCCACACCTTCCAGCCGTACTTGTTGAGGTTGAGCGACCTCGTCCCGACGCCGATCGGACCGCGGACGATCATCTTGCGGGTCTGCGGGCTCCACTCCGGCATCCGGCGCAGGTCTGAGACGAGCTGCCACACCTCGGGCGGCGGGGCGTCGATCTCGGTGCTGACCTCGAGAAGGTACGGGTCGGTGGCGGCTGTCGTCATCACGGTTCCTTCGGGGGACGGGGTGGGGTCGGGGACGGGCGACCTCCACATACTGACGGTATCCGGCGCGTCGACGCCACCCCCGGCGGCCCCGTACGACGAAGACCCCCGCTCGCCGCAGCGAGCAGGGGCCTCCGTACGGGATCAGGCAGGTCAGGACTCGGTGGACTCGGCCTCGGTGGCCTCGTCGCCCTCGGCGATGCTGCCGTCACCACGCAGGTTCTTGAGGTCGAGGACGTTGCCCGACTCGTCCTTGACGGTGGCCTCCTCGACGAGCGACGCCAGCGCCTTGCCGCGCACGACCTCCGCGACCAGCTCGGGGATGTGGTTGTGCTCGACCATGTGCTGCATGAACGACTGCGGGTCCTCGCCGGACTGCTGAGCGCGGCGCAGCATGTGCTCGGTCAGCTCGTCCTGCTCGATCCCGACCTCAGAGTCGGTCGCGATCTGGTCGAGGAGGAACTGCGCGACGAGGGAGTCGCGGACACGCTTCTCAAGGTCGGCCTCGAACTCGTCGATGGTCTGCTCCTCGCTGTCGAGGTAGGCGTCCATCGTCATGCCGGCGTACGCGAGCTGCTGCTCGATCTGCTGGCGACGGTTCGCGATCTCGGCCTCGACGACCGTCTCGGGGAGCGGCACGTCGAGCTTCTCGATGGCGGCCTCGAGCACGGAGTCGCGCGCGTCGGCGGCCTGCTCCAGCCGCTTGCCGCGGGTCAGCTTCTCGGCGATGTCGGCGCGCAGCTCGTCGACGGTGTCGAACTCCGACGCGGTCTGCGCGAAGTCGTCGTCGAGCTCGGGAAGCTCCTGCTCCTTGACCGTGGTCACGGTGACCTCGACGTCGACATCCTCGCCCTTGAGCTCACCGCCGGCGAGCTGGGTCTGGAACGTCTTGGACTCGCCGGCGGACATGCCGGTGACGGCGTCGTCGAGACCGTCGAGCATCGAGTCCTTGCCGACCTGGTAGACGATGCCGGTGGCCTGCGCGACGTCGAGCTTCTCGCCGTCCTTGCTGGCGGACAGGTCGATCGTCACGAAGTCGCCGTCGGCAGCCGGGCGCTCGACCTCGGTGAGGGTGGCGAAGCGCTCGCGCAGCGCCTGGATCTGCTCGTCGACGTCGGAGTCCTCGACCTTGACGTCGGGGACCGTGACCTCGATGTCGCTGAGGTCGGGCGTCTCGAACTGCGGCCGGACGTCCACCTCGACGCTGAACTCGACGAGGTCACCGTCCTCGAGGCGGGTCACGTCGACCTCGGGCTGGCCGAGCGGCTGGATCTCGGCCTCGGCGACCGCCTGCGAGTAGATGCCCGGAAGCGCGTCGTTGATGGCCTGGTCGAGGATCGTCCCGCGCCCCACGCGCTGGTCGACGACCTTCGCGGGGACCTTGCCGCGGCGGAAGCCCGGCACGGAGATCTGCGCCCCCACGGTCTTGTACGCCTTGTCGAGAGCCGGCTTCAGCTCATCGAAGGGCACCTCGATGGTCAGCTTGACCCGGGTCGGGCTCAGTGTCTCCTGGGCACTCTTCACGAGTACGTTCTCCTTGGTCGTCGTGCAAAGATCGTCGCCGCTGCGGCGACGTGTCGTCGGCAGTCGGGATGACAGGATTTGAACCTGCGACCCTCCGCTCCCAAAGCGGATGCGCTACCAAGCTGCGCTACATCCCGGTACGCACCGTTTCAGGCGGTGCGGGCGCCCGAACCACTGTAGTAGACAAGCGCGTACGACCCCGAATCGCGGCCGTCGTGACCGTCGACCCCACGCTGTCGCCCCCTTCGTGGACGGGTGGGGCGGGTGTGGCATCATGGTCGCGGTTGACCGCAGGGCGTACGGCCAGGCGGTGCAGCGCGCGGACGTAGCTCAATGGTAGAGCCTCAGTCTTCCAAACTGATTACGCGGGTTCGATTCCCGTCGTCCGCTCCACGACCATCACCGCCGGTCAGCAAGTGTTTTCGTCACCTGCTGACGTTGGGAGAGCGGCGCGGTCCTGGGCAGTTTCGTGCCCAACCGTGCCCAATCGCATCGGCTCCGGCCGCTGCGACGGATCCGTAAGGACACCTCCCGATGCCAGACCAGCACCCCACGCCGACCACCGGCCGAGCCGCGACGCACGCCGAACTACGCACGTTGCCCGACGCCGAGGTCCCCGCAGCGCGGCCCACGAAACCTCCCCGAGCAGCTACCCGAGCGCGCCGAGCTCGCAAGCGCGCCCACGGTTCGATTCGGCGCACAGGGTCCGGACGGTTCCAGGTCCGCTACACCGACCCCACGACCGGTCAGCGCCGGACCGCACCGCAGACCTTCGACACCCGCGCCGAGGCTCAGGACTGGCTGGCGGGCAACCGCACCGACATCGTGCGCGGCGCGTGGCGCAGCCCCGAGGCAGGCGCCGAATCGCTGGGCGACTACCTCGCGGCGTGGCTGGACTCGCGTGTAGATCTGGCGCCGCGCACGGTCGACCTGTACGGGCAGGTGACTGCGCGGTGGCTGAGCCGACCGCTGACCCGACGCGACGGCACGCGGGGAGGGTCCACGATCACGCTCGCCCAGGTCGAGCTGCGCCACCTGACGACGACGCTGGTGCGCGACTGGTACAGCGCGGCCGTCCACACCGGGCGAACCGAAGCCGCTGAGCGCGCCGAGCGCGGCAACGAGCGACGCCGCCGCCGAGCCGTGCACGCAGCCCGCACGTGGGCGCGGGAGAACGGGCTGCACGTCGCCCCCACCGGCCGTCTCAGCCCCGCCGTGCTGGCCGCGTGGCAGGCCCACGGCAGCCCGGTGCCCCCGGCGCCCGAGCCGGGCCCAGAGGCCCCCCACCACGCGCCCGGCGTGCCGACCCCGGTGACGCAGGCGTACCGGCTGCTGCGCACAGTCATGCAGGCAGCCGTGCGCGAGGGCCAGGTGGCGGCCAACCCGTGCCAGATCCCGCGCGCAGGCGTGCACCGCGCCCCTGAGCGAATCCCCGCCACGGCCGAGCAGGTGGCACAAATCGCTGACGCGATGCCCGCCCGCTACGCCGCTGCCGTGCACGTGGCCGCGTGGTCGGGGCTACGCGCGGGAGAGCTGTTCGCGCTCGCACGTCGTCACGTCGACCTGGACACCGGCCGGGTGAGAGTCGAGCGGGCGGTGCTGGAGCGCCGGGGTCGCCCGGCAGGTTTCGGGCCGCCCAAGACTCAGGCATCGCTGCGCACGGTGACGCTGCCGCCGCACGTGACCGCGATCATGCGAGCCCACGCCGACACCTACGCCGGCCCAGACCACCGATGGGCGCTGAGTTGGTGTCCGCTGCGGTCGCCCATGCCTTTCCCTACCTTGGGCGTCACCATGCGTCTCGCGCCGCGTTAACCGTCATGTGTCTGACCGCGCTCGATAAGGACACGCCGCCCCGGTGGTTTGGGGGACATGCCGCCTTGGCCACCGCACTGGGCCATGAGCTGACAACCGCCACTGGGGAACGGCGCGACGATCACCGCAGCGTCGACCGCGCGCTGCGACTGCTGCACGAGCTGGCATTTATCGTGCGGGATCCGGAACCGCCCCCCGGCCGAGGTCGGGGCAGGGGCGCTACGTACATGGTGGTCCTTCGCGAGTCCGACGAGGAGCATGTACGCAAGCACTTGCGATCGGTCGGCGACTCCGCCGGGTACATCGCGTTCGAGGAGGCTCTGGTGCGTCGCGCCGAGCTGGTGACCCGACGGTAATCGTCCGGCGTGATTCCGACGGTATCGGTCGGGGTCATCGGCCGGTAAGCGTCGCCCATGACCGGACGCTTGGCGTCGGGTTGGCCCGGCGGTAACCGTCGTCCCTATAGAAGAGGAGGGAGTAAGGAGTCAATTGAGGACAAATTGATGACACATCTGCTTGACGTTGGCGCCCCCGGCTGGGGACCCGCGCGCGCGAGGCCGCGACGGTGGACCGCAACGGCTCAAGGAGCCTGACGACGCCGAAGCCCAGCGTGTGGTTGAGGTCTTTTTTTGACAAATGCCTGGTGGGGCAGCCCTGCACCTCCCCGTTTTCTCCCCGGGCAAGACCACAAGTTCCGGACCGTCTGGCCGGTACAGTTTCGCGGACGGTGAATGTACACCCCGTCGATGCACTGGGCATTTGACCTACGGCGGTCATGGGGTGAAGGCAGATATTCCGGGCGCCGCGCGAATTCGGTGGCGAGAAGGTGAAACCGCGACGGCCCGACAGCACGGAGTCCGTACATGTCGGGGCGCACAGGACATTCGGTCGAGCTTCGGCGCTGGCTTGACTTGCGCGAACACGCCCGCCGAATCCGTCATCCGAGCCAAAACGCGCACTCTCAGATGCCACATCCGAATAATCAACTAGTCCCCATTCGACTCGTCGCGAACTGTTTCCAGAAGGCGCTTCGCCGCCTTTGATGCCTTCTTGTACGCGTCGGGCGGGATGTCGTTGATTCGATTGGCGTAGGTCGTGTATCGCTCGGGGTAGGCGATGCCCTGGGCAAGTAGCGGGAACGAGACCAACTCCTTCCACTTGTCGCTGAGTGACATCTGCGCGTCAATGCGGACGGCAACCTTTCGCCCCACCAGGACTACGCCTGGCAAGGGCGCACCGAACTGAACGATGATGCGCTGCGCCGAGAACCCGTCCACGACGATGGGCACCGGGTGGTCCACGACGTCGGCTTGGTCTGCGGAAAGTGTCGAGTGGACGCTCATCCATGGGAGAGGAAGAACGGTCTGTTCGTCACTGGGGAACGAGAGTTGCAGGTCCTGGATCACGACGGGACGTGGACCAGTGTTCTCCAGCACCAACGGAAAGCGGAGTCTGGCAACCGCTTCGTTGACCATCGCGGTGAACCTGTGCGGCTCGGTACAGATGAGTCGCCCACGGCGGGCATGTAGCCACCAGAACGACGCGATTGTGAAGGTCAGGGCGGCGATGGCGATGACGATGGCGGCCATGGTTCAGTCAACCGGCATCAGACAGTACGTCTGATCGGTGAGCTCGGTCTTCTTGGTCATGTAGAAGTCGGACGACGCCCCAGCGACAGAGTTGCATTCGTCTGAGCTGTCGACCTGGTCGCCGACCTTGAAGTCTGCGCGGGGGTCCTCGCACTCCACGGTCGTCATGCTGCTCGTTGCGCTGGTCGGCTGATCATTCATGACGCACTCGTCGGTGCTGGAACTGGGTGTGGATTCCACCAGCTGGTTGACGACGCCAGCGAGCGCGGCGAGGCCGAGCACGGACGCGAGGATGAGCGCGAAGATGTTCGGTTTGCGCTTCCGCGGTTCCGGTGGCGGCAGGGCGCGGGTGTACTCCGTCCAACTGTCGCCGTCCCAGTACCGTTGCGCGGTCGGGTTCTGCGGGTCTGGATACCAACCCTGGTCCGCCATGACGGGAGCGTAGATCGGGTCAGGTGCCGGATGCTGCGGTTTGTCCGGCGTCGTGGTTGCGGTTTCCTGGGTGGCGAACACGCCGCCCGGCGCTTGCACTGGACCATATGACCCGAACACTGACAGCACTGACCGTGGCCGCGCTCTTCGTCGTGTCGGGCTGCGGGGACGATGACGATGATGGCGGGGACAAATCGCCGGCCGCAACTGAGACGACCGAATGGACCACCGCGACCACGCCGACGACTCCACCGACGCCGGAAGAACCCGACCTGGCACAGCAGGTGCAGAAGGCATTCTCAGACAGTTACGGCTGGCCGAAGGACCCGACCTGGGAACACATCACAAAGTTCACCAACGACAACGGGTCAAGGGTGACAGTAGTGACCGACCTCGCCGACAAGGCCGAGAATCAGGCTGAGGCGCAGGGCTATTGCAACGCTGTTGTGTCGGTGTCATCGTCGGTGAGCGCGCGCATGATCGGTGCAGTAGTCACAGCGGGTGAGGGCGGCCCGTTCCTGGCCGAGTGCGACGTGTCGGCGTATTGATCCCGCCGCCGAACATGGAGCCGCGTCGACAGCGCCGAGTCAATGGCGCGCCGAGCCGTGGTGGACGGGCACAATCGTCGACCATGCGTTGGGTGGCTCAACGAGTTCGACAACCTCGCGCCGAGCATTCCGGCTGCTGTCACGACGTGCGGGCTTGGTTCGGCAACCCGCTGCGCTCCGCGCGCGTCGTGACGGCACCAACCGGCGTGTTGACCGACGACTCACTCTGACCGACCCTGACCTCGGGTTGAATGCGGAGCATGGATGTGTGGCTACCCGTCGTGACCCTGATACTCGGACTCGGACTCGGCGAGGGCGCCGCGTACCTCCGCGAGCGCCGCACCGACCGGAAAGCGACTCGCGCGGAGTGGCGCGCATGGCGCCGTGCGTATCTGACGGACGCCCTGACCGCCCTCGACGAGGTCTACAACGCTGCCGCCGATATTTCCCTCAACACCGACGCGCTCGCCACAGACGGCACGCACGAGAGCGAAGAGAATCGGTGGTCCCAGCGGGAGCCTTACGTGCGAACCCTCGGTGCGGCCACGTTTCGAGTGCGCCGACTCGCGGTGCTCGAAGCGCCCGGTTCGCCGGTCAAGGACGCTCTACAACGGGTTGCGGACCTTGGCGCTGAGATGAACGGCGACAACACCGAACGGGAGGTGCTCGCGACGTGGAAACGGGTCAAGCAACCAATGATCGACGCGCGAGAGCTTCTCGGTGTTGAGGTCCGCGCGATGTACGAGACCGGCACTTGATGTCAGGTCGAGTGCTCGAACTTGATCCGGTGGCGCGCCGCTTGCGGTGGGCGCGAACTCATCTGATGACGTTGCAGGAGATGCTCGACGATTACGAGGAACGTGCACCGTGGGAGGTCAACTACGACCACCACGACGGCCGCTATTGGTTCAGCCGTCACGTTCTCGAAGAGCCACCGCAGGATGCCGCGCTTGTTCTTGGCGACGCGTTGCACAACACCCGGTCCGCGCTCGACCTGTTGGTCGTCGCGCTCGCAGACTATTCGCAGGGAAGGCGCCTCAGCGACGAGGAGACAGAGCGCCTCGGTTTTCCCATTCCCAAGAAGCCGACATCGCTCGAAACCTTCCTCGGCAGGTTGGCGAAACCGGGCGAAGCGCTCAGCAGTGTCGGCCCCGCGCTCATTGAACGAATCTGGAACGTGCAAGCAACCTCCCAATGGCTCCCGAATCTGCGCGACCTCTCGAACCGTGACAAGCACCGCCGCCTGAACGTCATAATCGTCACGGACAAGTCTCCGACCGTAGCGATCTGGAACGGCCCAGAGGCCGACCTAAACTTCGAGTTTGACCATGAGGAGTACGTAGCTAGCGTCTCCGACGCCTGCGCCCCCGAGCGCGTGTCTCTCTCCTTCGCGTGCAGGCTCGACATACCTGCGCTGAGACATGTGAGCATCGGTGGCTTCATGGGCCTCCTGCTGAACGAGACGCGTGAGGCAGTCCGCGACATCACACGTGATATCGCCGCCGACGTCGATCCGAGTTCGATCTAGAACCTCTGCACGTCCGTCGCGTCGACCCACACGTACGACACCTGCAACCGCGCGTCGGCGACTGCCACGCACACATGCCGCCCGTGCCACCGCACCGCCCGCGCCGGGAGCCAACACACCCCGTCGCGCTCGAAGTCGAGCCACACCATGACACGCACAGGCTCAGACTCGGACGGGATGCCCCGGGCGTGCCCGTTGCCGTCCCGATCCTCGAACGGCCATGACACGTTTCGCACTTGCTGCCAATGCGATCGGTCGGGCGGGGGGTCCGGCGCCGAGTGGTAAGGGGCAGGTGCACGCGTCGTCACGGGGTCAGCGTACGAGCGTCGCGACGGGAGCGGATTCACGGGCGGGGATAGCCTCGCTGCCGAGTTCGCCGCACCGCACGGACCGTCGGTGATTGTGCAGGTGGTGACGGGGCGGGCCGTGCCCAATCGTGCCCAATCGTCGGGCACGAGCAGTCCCCAGCGACAGTCAGCAACGCCGGGTAGCCTCCTCACCCTGCTAGCATCGTCGCAGGTCAGAGCCCAGAACCTGGCACCTGACCTGCATGAACTGCAAACGCGGGCACGGAGTCTTCCAAACTGATTACGCGGGTTCGATTCCCGTCGTCCGCTCCACGTGCCCCTCGGTGGGCTTCTCCCAGACCGACACGTGCCGTCTGCTCTCGTGGGTGAACGGCCTCTCGTCCCAGTCCTCCCAGCGGCTGCGCAGCCGAAGACCCGCCAGCCGCGCCATCAAGTCCAGCTCCGCCGGCCACACGTACCGGAACGGGATCGAGCGGAACGTCGCGTGTCCGTCGTCGATCCTGACGTAGTTCGACGACAGCGCCTGCGTCGCCGTGTCGTACACGTCGTACGACCACACCGGCGGCCCCTCGCCCCACATCACGGTGGTCTCCCCGTACGGCAGCCTCCGGAGCTCGGGCACGCCGACCTCGACGACGAAGCGGCCACCGGGCGCGAGGTGCTCCGCCGTCGTACGGAAGCACGCGACCTGGTCGTCCTGCGAGGTCAGGTTGTTGATCGTGTTGAACACCAGGTACGCCAGCCCGAACCCGCCCGGGGGTGCGTCGACGCGGGTCGTGGCGAAGTCGCCGACGGTGACGGGGATCGCCTCGCCACCCGGCTTCGCACGCAGCTGGTCGACCATCGCCTGCGAGAGCTCGATCCCGTGGACGCTCACTCCTCGCTCCGCGAGCGGGAGGGCGATGCGGCCGGTCCCGATCCCGAGCTCCAGCACGGCGGAGTCCCCCGCCAGCCGCGCGAGGACGTCGACGGTCGCGGTCACGGTCGTGAGCTCGAACATCGGTGAGTGGACGTCGTCGTAGCGGGCCGCCACCTCGGCACCGAAGTATCCGTCGCTGTCGCTCACGGAGTCGACGCTACGGCCGACGGCGGGGTGGCTGCGACCGAATATTGCCGTTCACGCCGCGTGAAACCGTTGGCCCGCGATGTCCGGATTGACACCGTTAACCCACATGTCATGTGAGGCTAACCCGTCGGATTCGTCGGCTGCCTAACGTGAGCAGCGTCGGTCGGTGATCACGCATCGCTGGGCCGCACTCACAACGCGGCGCCTGGCCCGTCTGGGTACGGAAGGCGGACCAGGCGCCGCGTCGGCACACCTAGGGGGTTCGATGAGACCGCTCAGCATCGCGTGGCAGGTCGCTGCCACCGGCCTGGCCCGCCTCGCCTCGAGCGACGTGTCGTGCGCCAACGCCCTCCACTCCGTGAACGAGATGACCGCCGCCCGTCGCGAGCGCGAGGAGATCAGCGCGATGCTCGCCGCGCGTGCGCTGCCCGAGCTGACCTGACGCTCAGCCGCGCACCGGCGTGCGGCGCCGGCTGCGCGGCTGGCACCGAGGGCACCAGAAGAGGTTGCGTCCCGCGAGCACCTCCGTACGGACCGGCGTCCCGCACACGAGACAGGGCATGTGCGTCCGTCGGTAGACGTACACCTCTCCCCCGTGGTCGTCCTTGCGCGGCGCCCGCCCCATCGCCTCCGGCTCGTGCTCCGGCCGGACCGTGTCGATCCGGTTGTGCGTCACCCCGTACGCCATGAGGCCGACGAGGTCGCCCCAGATCGCGTCCCACTCGGCACGGCGGAGGAAGCGTCCCTCCATGAACGGGTCGAGGTTGTGCCGGAACAGGACCTCCGCGCGGTACACGTTGCCCACCCCGGCGAGCACCGCCTGGTCCATGAGGAGGGCGGCGATCGTGATCCGGGAGCGGTTGATCCGGCGCCAGGCCCGCTCGGGGTCGGCGTCGTCGCGCAACGGGTCCGGCCCCAGCTTGGCGAGGTAGTCGACCTTCTCGTCCGGCGTGATGAGCGTGCACACCGTCGCACCCCGCAGGTCGGCCCACGCCCGTACGGACTCCAGGCGCCAGCGCACCTGGCCCACCACCGGCCGCGCGTCGAGGTCACCGACCGCGTCGGGCGCGGCGGGCCCGGTGTGGATCGCGAGCCCGCCGATCAGCCCGAGGTGGATCCGTACCTGCTCCTCCAGCCCGGCGAACCGGACGAAGAGCTGCTTGCCGTACGCCTCCGCGCCCTCCATGACCCGCGAGCCGATCCGCGCGGCGCCCTCGGAGAAGCGGCCCTGCGGGCTCGACGACCAGGTCCTGTCGCCACCGAAGGCCGCGTCGAGGTCGAGCGCGAGCCGGTGGAGGGTGTGTCCCTCGGGCACGCCTCAGAAGTCCTCGCGTCGCTCGGCGAGGTCGGTGCCGCGTGACTCCTCGTACGCGGTGAGCAGCGAGATCCGGCGGGCGTGGCGCTCGACGCCGCTGAACTGAGTCGCGAGGAACGCCTCGGCGATCGCGGTCGCCTCCTCGGCGGAGTGCATCCGGGCGCCGATGCCGACGACGTTGGCGTTGTTGTGCTCGCGCGCGAGCTGCGCGGTCTCGAGCGACCACGCGAGGGCGGCGCGGACGCCATCGACCTTGTTGGCCGCGATCTGCTCGCCGTTGCCCGAGCCCCCGATCACGATGCCGAGGCTGCCCGGCTCGGCGACCACGGCCTCACCGGTCGCGAAGCAGAACGGCGGGTAGTCGTCCTCGGCGTCGTACTCCGACGGCCCGTGGTCGACGACGTCGTGGCCCTGCTCGCGCAGGTGGTTCAGGAGGTGGTTCTTGAGCTCGAATCCGGCGTGGTCGCAACCGATGTGAACGCGCATGGGCTCATTCTCCCAGCACTCCTTCGCTCGGTGTGGCGGCGAGGTCGCGCAGGGTGCCGGCAACCAGCCGTACGGCCGAGCGCGACTCGGCGTAGTCCCACGGCCGTCGCCAGAAGCCGTGCTCCATCCCGAGCGCCCGCCACGCGACCGCCGACACGCCGGCCTCGGCGAGCCGCACCGCGTACGCCTCGCCTTCGTCGCGCAGCAGGTCGTGCTCGGCGGTGATCACCAGCGTGGGCGGGAGGCCGCTGAGGTCGGGCGCCCTCAGCGGCGACACCTCGGGGAGCCGCTTCGCCTCCTCCGTGGGGGCGTACTGGTCCCAGTACCAGTCCATGTCCGCCACGACGAAGTCGTACGCCCCGCCACCCTCGGTGCGGCGCGACTCCGTATCGGCGAGCGCGTCCGTCGGCGGGTAGACGAGGACCTGGTATGCCAACGCGTCCGGCTCGCGCACGGACAGGGCGGCCACCAGGTTGGCGCCGGAGGAGTCACCGATGCCCGCGATCAACGAGGTGTCGAGGGCGTGCTCGTCGCCGTGCTCTCGCAGCCACGCGGCGGCGGTCGCGACGTCGTCGAGCGGCGCCGGGTAGGGGTCTTCCGGGGCGCGACGGTAGTCGACCGACAGCAACGCCCAGCCGGTCGCGTGGGCGAGGTAGCGGCAGAACGCGTCGTGGGTCTCGACGTCGTGGAACACCCAGCCGCCACCGTGGACGTACAGGAGGACCGGAACGTCCTCGTCCGGGCGGTAGAGGCGTACGGGCACGCCGTCGGCGTCGAGGTCGGCGACGTGCGCGACGTCGATGCGGACACCCTCGGCCAGTGCCTCGGCCCGGTCGGCGGCACGCTCTGCGGCGATGTCACGTTCCATGCCAGGACCCTAGCCCGCTGGTCGAGCAGCCGGACCTGGCTGGCCGAGCAGCGCGGAGCGCCAGCGGAGCCCGTATCGAGACCGAGCGGTCTACTCGACGCCAGTTCGCACCTCTCGGCGACGCTTCGCCGCGTCGCTGAGTGTGTCGAAGTGGCGCTGAGTGGTCTCGATACGCCCTCGCCTAGCGGCTCGGGCTACTCGACCACCCGGACCTGGCTGGTCGAGTAGGGCGGAGCGCCAGCGGAGCCCGTATCGAGACCGAGCGGGTCTCGATACGCCCTCGCCTAGCTGTAGTTCCCCGTGAGGTTGTGAACGCGGTCGGCGGGGACTTGGCCTCCGATGCCGGTGTGGGGTCGGTGGTGATTGTAGTGATGGAGCCAGGTGTCGTAGGTCGCCGCGCGAGCATCGTTTGAGTG
>NZ_JANZYO010000004.1 GCF_025506335.1 Mumia quercus | reverse complement strand
GACGAAGCTCAGCGACCATCCGGACCGCCCGCTCACGCAGCTCAGCCGGGTACCTCTTCGACGTACTCCCTGACATGACTCCATCCTTCCCAAGCAACAGAGTCTCCGGACACGCCGGGGTGGTTCAGTAAGGCGACCTGCCTGTGCTGCGGGGTGCTGCTGCGGGGTGCTCAGTTCCCGGGTGCATCGGCGGACTTGACCGGGCACGGTGCCGCAAGGGTGAACGCATAGTCTCACCGACCGAATGTGCGATCAGCGTTGCAGATCGCATGCTGTGGCGGTCCTCGATGTGAGCGTGGAGGGCCGAGACTTGGCCTGCCAGGGTGACGGAGTCGCGTGGACTCCGCCGTAGCCGTCGGGGACCGGGGGCGGAGCAGCCGGCCGGGGTCAACTGGTCGAAGATCGCTGGATCGTTGAGGGGGCCGAAGAGCCCATGGACGAAGGCGTCAGGACCATGGTCGGGCGCGGATGTTCCCAGAGCACGGACTGCGTGCGCAAGCGCCACGGTCGTGGCTCGCGGGCGGCGTCGGTGCGATCTGTGAGCGCTGTCAGCGGCATGGGCGGCCGTTCGATCGCGACGGAATGGCGCTGTCCGAGGTCCCTTTTCACCCGACGGAGTGCGCAACGGCCCGGTCGCCGACAGCACCCGGCGGAGGCCCACCAAGCATCTCGACCCTACTCGTACCGATCGCAGCTATCGGTACGATCCAACTATGGCAATCGCGCACGACACACGGCATCAAGTCTTTGTCAGCTCCACCTATATCGATCTGGTGGAGGAGCGACGCGCGGTGATACAGGCACTGCTGGAACTCGACTGCTTTCCGGCAGGCATGGAGATGTTTCCCGCTGCTAACGAGGACCAGTGGTCTTTGATCCAGGAGGTCATTCGACTGAGCGACTATTATGTGGTGATCGTGGGCGGCCGGTACGGGTCTGTCACACCTGAGGGCATCAGTTTCACCGAGAAGGAGTACGACTTTGCAGTCGAGTGTGGGATTCCTGTCCTCGGATTCGTCCATGCAGACCCCAATTCGATCCCCGTCGGTATGTCTGAAATCGACGAGAACGCTCGGGAGAGGCTGGAGGAGTTCCGCAAGAAGGTCAAGTCGCGGATGGTGAAGGACTACGCGACAGCTGACGAGTTGGCCTCGGTCGTTTCTCGAGGCCTCATTCGTGCAATGAAGCAGCATGATCGGCCGGGCTGGGTTCGCGGCGACCAGGCGATGACCGAGGCAACCCGTACTCAGATTGCGGAGCTCCGGGCGGCGCTCGCCGAAGCGGAGAGGGCCAGCCTGGAACAGGTCGCAACAGAGGGTGGTGCTGAGATTGATGACCGGTTTGAGCACGGCGATGACGAGGTGTCCGTCAGCTTCACGGTTGAACATGGCTACGACGGATCGCAAACAGTTGAACTGAAGTTCACGTGGGACGAAATTATCAGCGGCCTGGGTCCGGCCATGCTCGATGAGGCATCGGAGGTTCAACTACGAAAACTGCTGGGCGATATGTGCTGGCGCGAACTCCTGACGGTCCCAGATGGCGACTGGGCTACTGTCCTGCATCCGCGAATCACAGTCGACCATGACTCCTGGGGGACGATCGTCGTACAACTTCGGGCACTAAAGGTGATCACGAATGGCACGAAAAGGAGAACCGTTTCAGACAAGGCGGTCTATTGGAGGTTGACTCCGGCGGGCGATGCGTACCTGGTGCGTCTGACCGCTATTCGTCGTGATGATGCGTCAAGCCCGGAGAAGGACGACACCGCATAGTCGACGCCATTCGCGAGAGAATCCGCAATCGGCTCACAGGAGGGTAATCGAGGGGAAAGCCGGGGCTGATATGTTCCATAGCATACTCGATGCGGAAACTGGAGTGTAGCCACTCTCGCGATAGTCTGAATGGAATTATGGACACTCGGTTGTGGTCCAATCGGTCGGCCAGGACCTCGCGTCGCGCCTGACCACCACCTCGTAGTTTGCGCGTGCACGCGCTAGGCACGCAGCCATGTCGGGTTCAGAAGCTCGGTGAATCGCAGCAGCATGCACACCGCCCTCCTTAACTTCTCGCCAACCTTTTGGGTGAGGATCAAGAAATCGGAACTTGATGTCGGTATCCAGCAACTTCCGAGCTCTGCCCAGATCGATCACGTTGCCTTCGTGCAGTAACCGACCTGCGCGGCTCACGAGCGCATCGAATCCGAGCGCTGTCGCCAGGGAGTCGCGGAGAAAGTCCTCTATCTGCTGAGGGGTGACCTGGCTTCCCGCATCGTGCGCGCACGAGTTGCGCAGCTGGTATCCATTCGTGGCTCCGTCCTTCAGGGGGAGTCCGCCGAGTCCGACGCGTGAAGCGATCATGGTCAGATGGCGCCACGGGTCTCCTCCCACCCCCACTACTTCCAGAAAGTCTTTTAAGTTGGCGGGCGAAAGATTACTTCGGTCATAACCAAACATGACGCCTGAGAAGCCGTAGGGATTGCGCGCAGTGCTGGCGATTGCGTCGGCCTCATCCTGCACGAGCTGACGGGACCGTGGGTCGGCGGGACCCCACATCGTGACTCGGAATCGCAGGCCTTCGAGAGCTCCGAAAATCGACATGTCTTGAAGGCGTGACGGTAGGCGGCTGAAGGTTGCGGTTCCGGCGGCGATATACGCCAGGACCTCCCCGACGCGCACTCGGAGGAAAGTCTCGAGCGACGCGTACGATTGCACCATCAAACCGCACCGCAGCGTGCGCGCGGCCTCGTTGACAATTGACGCCGCTAGTCCGTAGCCCTGCAAGGCGGGATCACTTGCAGCTACGACCTGTGCGGCGTGACGGCGGAGAAAGGCCACCCGCGCCGCCGACACTAGACGAACTCCCGCAGCATCTCGGTCATCCGAACGACCCGGTAGCGAAGTCTGCTGGGCGTATTCGTCGCAGTGCGTACCGAGCTCTCAAACTCTTCATCTTCAAATAGCTCGCGTGTCGCCTCAAGGACCGCCGCGTCTTGATCACCAAGCTTCATCACTGCCCGAGAACCGACCTCGCGAACCGCGATCATCTGGGCGTCGAACATGCCAGCGAGGGCGAGGTCCCGCCAGCCGCCCCCTTCGGGGCGCTTGAACGCGTTCACCCCCCATAGGTGGGCACATCCTTGGAGGCTGGCACGGAAGTCGCGTCTCATCACCTTCAGATCATCCGGGGCTGCGAACTGGTGGTGAGCCATGAAGCCGTCCATCGAAACCCGGAGGTCTCCCGAGAAGTCGTCCCAGCTGTCGCTCAGGGTCAGGAAACGAAGCACCCACTCGGCGTCGAGCATCTTCCGGTAGTTCGGAGACTTCGTGTTTCGGATCTTGAGCTGCGCGCGAAGGAACACGTCGCCTCCCAAGGTCACTACCAGCTCATTCAGGGGTCCACGGTAGAGCACGTTTCGGATCTCTTGGGCGTTCAGAGGTTCTCCGCCCGAGTTGAGCCTGTGGAAGACCTCGTACTTCAAGTTGGGGTCGGACTGGCGTAGAAGCGACACTGCGCGGATCGCTGGCCGGACGGTAAGGAAATTCTGAAGAGGTGGAGGCAGGGCCGAGAACGACAGGCCCTCGATCTCCGTGAAGCGTTCCAACCGGGTAAGTGGAGTCTCGTCATTCATGAAGTCAGCGATGGCCGTGATGCGTTGCTTGCCATCAATGACGGAGTAGCTACCGAACTCGTCCTCGGCAAGATAGATGGGTGGCACCGGGATATTTAGCAGGAAGGACTCGATCAGCGCGGACCGCTTCTCGGGTCCCCATCGCTCACGACGCTGAAACTCAGGCGCGACGTCGATGGCTTCCGACTTCACCATATCTGCGATCGTGCGCAGCGAGAGATCCGACGCCTGCAGGACTAGGCGGTTTTGGGCCTGCTCGAAACGTTCAACGATGGGGTCTACTCGAACCATCTGGCTTCGCACCTCCCGGACAGTGGAGAAAGCATCGCCAAAGTCTCGCACGACGGAAGCCCGCGCGTCGGGGACCGACTGACGCGCCGCCAGCGGCGTCCGTGACAGCCCAGAGGCGGGAGCCGTCGGGAGCCCTCAATCGATCTCAATCGGTGAGTCGCTCAGCAAGTCCAGACGATCGCGTGGCGGTGGTGTCCACTGCGTGGCGTACGGCGTCGCGGCTGCCGACGATCGTCAGGTGCCCCGCCGCGCGAGTGACGGCGGTATAGAGCATCTCGCGGGTGAGCAGCCGTGAACGCGGCGGCGGAACGATCACGACGACGTTCTCGGCCTGGCTCCCTTGTGCCTTGTGCACGGTCATCGCATGCATGGTCTCGATGTCGGACAGGCGCCACGGCGAGAGCCGCAGAGGACCAGACGCGGTCTGAATGACTGCCACCGGGCCGTCCTCAGCACGCACGATGACGCCGGCATCGCCGTTCCGGACACCGAGCCCGTAGTCGTTCCGAGTCACCAGGAGGGGGCGCCCCACGTACATCGCCTGCAGCGACACCTCGGGAGCCCGCTCGGCGAGTGCCCGTTCGACGAGCTGGTTCCAGTGCCGGGTGCCGAAGGGCCCCGTACGGTGCGCGCACAGCACCCGGAGCGTGTCCAGGTGCTCGAGAGCAGCGTCCGCGTCGCCGCTCAGCGCGAGCTCGCGGAGCCGTACGGCGTGGTCGACAACCTGCGGGAGCAGCTCGAGCGAGGGCGCGTCGGTCTCGACAAACGCGACGTCCGTGCTCGCCACGTCGACCGCGCTGAGCACGTCGTCGGCATCACCGGCCTGCAACGCTAGGGCGAGGTCGGCACGCACACCTCCCACACGATGGTTCTTCGTCAGGCGGACGACGCTGCCGTCAGCCTCCAGGCCGCGTACGAGGTCGGCGAGGACCGAACCGGCCTCGACGGACGCCAGCTGGTCAGGATCGCCGACGAGGAGGAGTCGGGCATCGGGCGCGAGCGCGTCGATCAGCCGGGCCATCATGCTCAGCGAGACCATCGAGGCCTCGTCGACGATGACGAGGTCGTGCGGCAGCGGGTTCCGGGCGTCGTGCCTGAACCGCTGGCTGGTGCCAGGGATGCTGCCCAGCAGGCGGTGCAGGGTCACTGCCGGGCTGACCGACGACGCACGAGTCGGATCGGCCTCGATCATCTCGTTCATCCGGGCCGCGGCCTTGCCGGTGGGAGCCGCCAGCCCGATGCGGAGAGCCTGACCGCGACCGGCCCCCAACGCACCGAGGACGCGATCGATCGTGTGCGTCTTGCCCATGCCCGGCCCGCCGGTCAGCACCGTGGTGGCGCGCTCGGCAACGCCACGTACGGCGTCCTTCTGCGCGTCGTCCAGGCCGGGCTCGCGCATGACCTCCTCAACCGCGGCCGGATCCACGGGCCGTACGGACGCCGTCCGCCGCGCCCACAACGCGTCGGCGATGAGCCGCTCGTCGGCGTGATAGCGGTCGAGGTACACGAGGCCGAGATCGACGCGCAGCACGCCGGCGGCCACCAAGGCAGAAGAACGTACGGTGTCCAGCCAGAGCCCCGGCTCGGGCAGCGCGACCGTGCCACCCACGGTCGGCGGCTCGCCGTCGACGTCCCCCTCGTCGTCCTCGTCCTCCAGATCCGCGGTCAGCGCGGCAACCGAGTCGAGCGCGAGCGCCGTCGACCCGTCCCGCACCGCGCGTACGGCGAACGCCAGCGCGAGCGCGGCATCCCCGGTTACGTCTTCGCCGAGCTGGCGGCAGATGCGGTCGGTGACCACGCAGTCGCTGCCGTCGAGGAAACCCGCCTCGTTCAGCGTCCGTAGCCGCCCTTCGGCGACGACGCTGAGCGCCGAGTCCCCGGTCGTGGCGGTCATCGCGCCCTCTCGCGCGTACGGCCGTCGAGCACGGCCGACAGGTCCTCGAGCATCGCCGACGGCGGACGCCACGAGAACACCCCGCACGGGTGCCCGTCCACCAGTGGGGTGTCGGGGCCGGCCATGCCGCGCAGGTACAGGTACATCACGCCGCCCAGGTGCTCGTCGGGGTCGTACGCCGGGAGCCGCCAACGCAGGTAGCGGTGAAGCACGACCGAGTACAGGATCGCCTGCAACGGGTACGTCGAGTGGGTCATCGCCTCGGCCAGCCGCGCGGGTGCGTAGTCCGCGAGGGTCAGCTCGGCGTCGGACGGTCCGAGCCAGTTGGTCTTGTAGTCGACGACGTAGAACTTGCCCTGGTGCCGGAACGTCAGGTCGATCGAACCCGTCAGATAGCCCAGCAGCGCCTGCCCGCCGAGCTCGTCTCCGTCGAGGGCATCCGCGTACGCACGCAGCGGATCGTCGTCCGGCAGGTGACGACGCAGGACCGGCGCCATCGCCCCCAGCCGCGCGCTCGCGTGCGGGCGGTCACCCCCGGCCAGGGGCAGCTCGAAGTCCATCTCCGCCAACCGGTCCGCACGCGGCAGGTCGACCAAGGTCACGTCGTCCGCCAGCGGCCCCAGCGGCGTCGTACAGACGGCTTCGAGCGCCGTGGCCAGCGCGTCCGCGTCCACGTCGACCGGCCACCACGCCAGGTGCTCGTGGATCCGGTCGAGGAGGTCACGGTGCAGGCTCTCGGCCTGCAGGTCGACGTCCTCCAGCACCGCGTGCACCAAGGATCCGAACGTGGTGCCGACCGGCAGGTGCGCCATCGGCGACGGCATCTCAGCAAGCGCGTCCGCCGCGCGCGCACCCAGCGCCGCCACGGGCTCCTCGTCGTCGCGCCCCACCGCGTCGGACTCGGGCTCCGACGTCGCGGCACCGGCGTCGTGCGAGGCGGCGGTCAGCGAGGAGTACGACGTGCGGCGCCAGACCTGTTCGACCCAGGAGCTGTCGAACGCGCGTACGGCCAGGGGTGTCGTCGCCTGCTCGGCCGAGACCTCCGGCGCGCTGTGATGGCCATCGACCTGGGCCAGGCTGAACACGCCGTGAGCGGCCCACGTCTCGAGGATCTGCTCGGATGCCGTCCCGTTCTTCACCGCCACGCGCTCGGCGGGAACCACCACCGCGCCCTCGCCCCCGCTCCGTTCGCGGGCCGCGAGCAGCACCTCGAGCTGCTCGGCGGAGTCGGCCTGCCCGAACAGGAGCCGGTGCAGCGCCGAGTTGCCGGTGTTCCGCGTCGGCGCCCACCAGAGGACGACCTGCGACTGTGCCCGCGTCATCGCGACGTACGCGAGGCGCATGTTCTCCCCGAGCGCCTCCGACCGGTGCTCCGGTTGGTTCACCTCCGCGGAGTCGAAGGAGAGCACCCGCTGCCCGTCGCGGTGGATGATCGCGGGCGTCGAGTCGTCCCTCATCCAGTGGTCGAACAGGAACGGCGCGTAGACGATCGGGTACTGCAGGCCCTTGCTGCCATGGATCGTCGACAACGTGACGGCCAGCGCATCGGAGTCGAGCCGCATGATCCGCGACGCCGCGGTGGCCGACGTGTCGTCGGCGCTCTGCTGCCTCAGCCAGGCGACCAGACTCGGAAGCGCTCCGGTCCCGCCGAGCACCTGTTCCTGCACGAGCTGCGCGCAGTGCTCGATGTCGGTCAGGTCGCGTTCACCCCCCACCTGCGACAGCACGCGGGCATCGAGACCCTGGCTCCGCGCGACATCCAGTACGGCGGCGATCGCGCCTCGGTGGAACGCCGCGACCAGGGCGCGTACCTGCGTGGAGATCTCTTCCGTCCCCTTCTCGCCCTCGGCGTCCAGCTGCTCGACCGTCCAGCCGAGGAACGGTGTGAGCGCTGCCAGGCGAAGGCGGTCGGGGCGGTGCGGCTGCTCCAGCGCCATCATCAGGTGCAGCCACCACTCGGCGGCGGTCGTACGCAGGACGGACTCGTTGGAGACGAGGACGGACGGGATCCCGTTCTTGCGCAGGGCCGTACGCATGAGGTGCAGGTCGCGGTTCGTGTGCGCGAGGACCGCGATGTGCTGCGGCCGGACCGGGGCGCCGTCGAACGTGGCGCCCGAGGTGAGCAGGCGCGCGATGTCGGCAGCGGCGTCGGCGCAGATGGTCTCGCGTACGGTCCCGATCGGGAGCCTGCTGTTGCCCAGGATCGCCCGCAGCCGGAGAGGGCTGTTGTCCGGCGCTCCCTCCAGACGATGCGCCTTGTTCTGGGCGGTGATCGGGTGGGCGACGATGTCCGGCGACAGCTGGACGTTCGCCATCAGCAGCTGCAGCGCGTCCACCAACGGCGCATCGCTGCGGTAGTTCGTCGGCAGCGACGTCCGTGTCGCCGCCGTCTGCGCGGCGAGCAGGTACGTGGCGACGTCACCGCCGCGGAACCCGTAAATCGCCTGCTTCGGATCGCCGATCAGCACGAGCGTCTTGTCCTCCGTCGCGAACGCGCGGGAGAACACCTGCCACTGCACCGGGTCGGTGTCCTGGAACTCGTCGACCAGCACGATCGACCAGCGTTCGCGCATCCGCCGCCGGGCCGGGCTGTCGTCGGCCTCCAACGCGTCAGCGAGCTCGGTGAGGAGGTCGTCGTAGCCGAGCAGCGCCGCTCGGCGCTTGCGGCGAGTCACCTCGGCGCGGACCTTCTCGATGAAGGCCAGCCGCGCCGCCAGCGGGCCGGTGGGATCGGTGGGCGACAGCACTGCGCTCGGGTTGGCGAGCGCGATCTGCGTGTCGGTCCTGGCCTGGGCGTACTCGAGGGTCGAACCCGCCACGTGCTCGGCCAGGTAGAGGTCGTCGACGACGTCGGCCTGCATCTCCGTCAGGTCCTCGGCCAGCGTGGCGTACGAGTCGGAGTCGCCGGCGACGCCCAGGCCCCTGAGCACGTAGTGGCAGAACTGGTGGATGGTCGCGATCGTGGCCGTGTCGAAGTCGGCGACGGCGGTGACGAGCCGCTCGGTACGCCGCGCGAGCTCGTCGGCAGAGCAGTCGCGCAGGTGGGTTATGAGGGAATCATGGCTGGGGTCGCCGCTCTGCAGGACGGCGAGGGTCTCGGCCATCCGCGCCCGTACGCGTTCGCGCAGCTCCTGGCTCGCGGCGCGGCTGAACGTGACGATCAGCAGCTCGGAGAGCGACCGGCCCTGCTCCGCGACGTAGCGGACCACGAGCGCCGACAGCGTCCACGTCTTGCCCGTACCTGCGCTGGCCTCGATGAGCGTGGTCCCCGACGGGAGCGGCGCGGTGATGTCGAAGCTGGTCATGGCGTCGGTCATGCCTCGCCCCCGTGCTCGTGGATGGGGCTCCAGATGCGGGGCCCGAAGTACTCGAGGCTGCGGAGCCGGTTGAGCGCTTCGATGGGCGCCTCCTTGCCGAGGATGAGGCGCCACCAGGCGTCGTCGTTCTCGCCGGAGAAGCGGTCGCCCTCCCAGGCGTTGCGCGCCCGGTCGAGCGCCTGCGTCACCCCGTACGGGTCGCCGGGGCGGGACTTGCGGTACGCGGCGGCGAAGGCGCTCGCGGTCTTCGGCGGGACGCCCATCGGGAAGCGCATCCCCGACTGCCGCGCCTGGACGAGCTCGACGAGCCGCGCCTCGGCGTCGGCCGGGCTGGGCGACGATAGCCGGAGGCCGCCCTTCTTGCCGAGCAGCTCGGCGCGGTGCTGACGGTCGGGTTCGGCGACGGCGAGCGCGAGGAGACGTACCCACGCGGCCGCGACGTGCTTCGCGCTGATCGTCGAGTACGTCCGGAGCCACAGGGCGTCGTCGTTGACGTTGCCGACCACCCCGGTCATGCGTACGGCGCCGCCGTCGCCGGGCACGGCCAGGTCGAGCCGTACGTCGACCGAGCGCGGACGGGCGTCGCCGCGTTCGGCCGCGATGGCCCGCACGTTCCCCGCGATGTCCTCGCGTACGACGCGGCCGCGCGCGCCGGGCGGAAAGCTGCCGCGTACGACCTCCCGGTCGAGCGCGTCCTCGAGCGGTGTCCCGTCGAGCACCTCGTGCAGCACCCGCTCGCCGATCGCCCACGTCTCCAGGCCGCCGAGCGCGATCGGCAGCGAGTCGTCGGTCTCGTCCGCGTCGCGCGGCACCGTCACCTCGAGGCGGTTCTTGAGGAACTCGCGCGCCGGGTTCTGCAGGAACGCCACCAGCTCGTCGACCGTGACCGCGGTGAGGGGGTGGAGCGGGAGGGGGCCGTCGAGGAACGGCCGCGGCGCGGCGGGCGGCTCGGTGCGGAAGGCGCGCAACGCCTCGGCTCCCGCGAGGGCGGCGCTGTCGAAGGTGCCGCCCGGGACCGGACCGTCGGGGCGGAAGTTGCGCTCGTCGAACGCCTGCAGCGGGTGGTGCCGTACGAAGGTGGGCTCTGCGTCGGCGTCGGCGTCGCGGTCCGCGTCCTCGGGCGCCGTCGCCGTACGGGCGGCTGCGGCGATCAGCTCTTGGAGCGGTACGGCCGGCGGGCGGCGGTGCCCGTTGTGCTCGTCGAAGCCGGAGTAGATCGCGACGAACCGCTCGCCCGCCGCCATCACGGCGTCGAGCAGGAGCTGACGATCCTCGCTGCGGGCGTCACGCTCGCCGACCCGGGGGCGGCGCGCCAGCACGTCGTCCCCGTCGACCACGGGCGAGCGCGGGTAGACGCCGTCGTCGACCCCGAGCACCACGACGGCCTTGTGCGGCACCGAGCGCATCGGCACCATGGTGCAGACGGTGATCGCGCCGCTGCGGAAGTTCGCGCGTGTCGGGCGTGCACCCCACCGCTGGTCGAGCATCACCCGGATGTCGTTGAGGCGCAGCGTCGTACGGTCACCGGCCGTCTCGCCGATCGCGGCCAGGTCGCGCCGCAGCTGGGCGAGCTGCCACCGCTCGTCGGGCGGCGTGTCGGCGAGCGCTTCGATGGTCTCGTCCAGCCACTGCATCCACTCGCGCGCCGAGAGGTTGCGGCGTACGGCGTCGGCGGCGCGCTTGAGCCGCTCCATCAGCTCGAGGAACCGGCCGACGACCTCGATGTCGCGACTGCCGATGTCGTCGACGGGCACGCGCGCCGCGGACGGGCCGTCGGTGTCGGCGGCGACCGCGACGCCCAGGGCGATCCGATCCATGCCGCGGGTCCAGGTGTTCGCGTCGAGGCCGGCGAGCTGGTACTCGCCGCGGTGACCCGCGTCGTACCCCCACCGCACGTTCGCGTCGGTGACCCACCGCCCGACCCGCTCCAGGGACTCCTCGTCGAACCCGAACCGCGCCCGTACGGCGTCGTGGCTCGCGAGGTCGAGCACCTCGGAGACGGTCATCCGCCCCGCGATGAGCTGCACGACGCGCTGGGCGAGGTCGATGAGGGGGTTGGTGGCGCCGAGCGTGCGGTCGGCGAGCTGGATGCGGAGCTGCTGTCCGGGGTGGTACGAGGTCGTGGGCGTGCCCGGCGCGCGGACGAGGCTGAGGCCGAACGTGGCCTGGATGAGCGGAGCGAACGTCTCGATGTCCGGGCACATCACGAGGATGTCGCGCGGTTGCAGTGCGCCCTCGCCGTCGGCGAGCAGGGAGGTGAGGACCTCGCGGAGCACCTCGACCTGGCGGGCTGGGCCGTGGCAGGCGTGGACCTGGATTGAGAAGTCGTCTGCGGTGGTCGTGCGCGTCTCGTCGGGGGCGCGGTTCGCGCGGATGTCGGACTGGAGGAGGGCGAGGCGGGTTGGTGTTTGGTCGTTCGGGGCTGCGGCCGCGATGGGCTCGTGGACGGTGACGCCGTCGGTGCTGAGGACCGCCTGGAGCTCGCGGACGTCGCGGCCGAGGGTGGCGAGCAGCGGGTGGTGCGCGTGCTGGGCCGTACGGTCGTCGGCGCGCGGTCCGACGGTGGTGTGGCCGTCGAGGTCAGCCCACAGCTGCGGCGACGGGTGCGGGAGCCAGAGGTGGAGGTCTCGGCAGGCGCCGAGTGCGACGACCAGCTCGCGCTCGGCTTCGGCGAGGCGGGTGTAGCCGAAGAAGGAGAGGCGTGGCGGGAGGTCGAGGTCGATCGTGCCGGAGGTCAGCGCGTCGACGACGCGGCGGTGGCGTTCGACGACGGATTCGTCGACGTCGTGGCGTTCGCGGACGAGCTCGACCGTGCGCCGCCAGAGGATGGGCTGCCAGAGGTAGTCGTCAGGCAGGGTCTCGCCCTGACCGTCGGTGGGGGTGCCGGCTTCCCAGTCGGCGAGCAGCTGCGGGCGCTCGCGCGCGTACGAGGCGAACAGTCCGGCGATCCGGCGCGCCACGGCGTACCGGCGCGACTGCCGAGCCATGCGTTCCCACTCGGCGCGCGGGTTGTCGGTGATCTCGGGTCCGGCGCCGAGGTGGTGGGTGAGTGCGTCGAAGTGGGGTGAGCCGACGAGCTCGTCGATGGCTTCGAGGGTGGGCCAGACGAGGCGGTCCGCCTGCCAAGGGTCGTCGCGGTCGCGGCCGAGGAGCATGCTGATGAGCGACTGCGGCGCCATGATCTCGAGGCCCGCGGCCACCCCGTCGTCGCCGGTGGTGGCGCCGAGCTCGTGCGAGAGCTGCTGGGCAAGCCACCGCTCTACGCCGCGTGCCGGGACGACGACGACCTCGGGCGTGAAGACGTCGGCGGGGGCCTCGCGCAGCATCGAGGCGTACGCGCGCGCGAGCGCCTCCGGCCCGCCGCCTCGGTGCACGTTGATCCCCACGCCGCGACACTAACCAACCCGCGGCGCAAACGACCTCGACGTGGGGGCGGAATGTCGCCCTACCATGGCGCGATGTCCGCGTGTCAGTGTCCGCCGCCCTCCGAGGACCCGGCCGTCGCCCTGGTCGAGAGGATCCTCGAGGAGGCCGCCTTCCGGTCGGGTGCCGAGCAGCCGCTGCCAGGCGATCAGGTCGCGGCGACGCACGCGATCCAGCTCTGTGCCTGCGAAACGATGGACGATTCACCGGTCTGGCTCATCTACGCGACCGAGGACGGCGGCATCGGATGGCGACGACTCGGTGAGAGCGACCTTTCTGCAGTCGTCGAGGCAACGCACCTCACGGGCTGTCACCCCGATCCATCCGGGGTGCTGAAGTGGTTGCGCGGCGAGTGGCGGTATCCGTGGCCGGGCCGTGGCCGCGGAGACTTCCCGGATCACGCCTTCATCTACGACGAGCTGCGTCGTCGGATTCGCTCGACGTAACGCTGCTTATGCGGCGGATAGACGTGGCCGCTTCGCGGCGGTTAGACGCATGTCGGTGGGCGCGTCATCGCGGAACGCACGGTCACGTGTCGCGATCGAGCGCCTTCAGCAATGCCGCCGCATCCGCCCACATCTGCGACCTCAACTCCTTGAGTCGATCGTTGTCCAGACGCTCGGTCGCCCTGCCACCCTGGGCGTCGGGTGGATGCAGGTACACGTCATTGAAACTGCCCATCCCACCATATGCCTGCAGCAGGCGGGTCAGACCATGCGCGTCATGGGCCGTGATCTCGCGGCGAACACTGTCCATCCACGCCGACCAGTGACGCTCGCCGTACCTCATGAGCAACTTGCAGGTGGACTCCAGGTCGACCATGAGCCTGTCGTACCGCTCGTCAGCCTCGCGCTCATGCACATCTCGACCGTAGTGGGTGCGGCAGCTCATCGGCACGAGCGCGCGGACTGCGGCAGGGGAGTGCGTTCGTCAGACGACGGGATCCACAAGTTCAACGTGGAAGTAAAGGACGATGGACGCCAATCCGGTGGTTGCGTTTGCAGGAGGCACGAAGCCCGTAGCCGCATAGTCCTGGCCAGGAGGTGTCGGCGGTGGCCCCGTGTCGCGGCCGCCCTGCTCGCGGGTCAGCCACACCATATTCCCGTGGAAGGGCAACGAGCTGTCGATGCGCACGTACGCGACTCTGCCCTAATGCGCGTCCCGTCGCGCGCTCATCGGCAAGATCGTACGTCTCCGCGCGCGGTGGTTCGAGGTGGCCGCTTCGCGGCGGTTTTGACGCCCCCGGACAGAGGCGGCAGGTCAACATCGCGGCGAAGCGACGCGGCTCCGCGACCCGCGTCGGATCGCGGCATGCGAGTGCGTTACCTCAGACAGTCGAAGTAGCCCTTGCCTGAGGCATCCAGTTGATCCTCGGCACGCCATCTCGCGTAGATGCGAGCCACATCCGTTGACGTCGGCGCGATGTAGTCGTGCCATACGTCCCAACGACCATGCGGGTATCCGAGGAGGTTGTTGAGGACGTTGTTCACAGCGTCTGACTGTTCGACGTCGTTGTCCCACCTGGGCCAACGCTGGGCGATGCGACGTATCTCATCGCGCTCGAAATCCAGGAGCGTGTGGAACTCCCAGTCCGGGAAGAACGGACCGTCGGCGGCGGCGACCAAGCACTGGCAGATCACCTCGCTGTCACCGGCGTCAAGGACCACGCGCCGCAGCATACGGTCACGTCCTCCGGACACGCGGGGGTTTGCGCCCGACCGCTCATCGGCATGAGAGTGCGTTCCGGCGCGCCAGGCCCGCGGTCGTTCGACGTGGCCGCTTCGCGGCGGAATGACGCGACTCTGGCATCGGACGTGCCCGCAGTGCAGCATGTCCAGACGTCATGCAGGCCGACCCGAAAACGGCGTCTTGAGCTAGGTCAGGACCATGAGAGCTGGTGTGATCTCGAAGGGTGCGGCGCGCGCGGGAGAGTCGCAGGCGATAGGCAGCGGACGAGATGCCGAGTACCGTTGCGGCTTCTGACGCAGTCAGACCGTCGAAGACGGTGAGTGCGATCGCCTCCTGGTGGGAGGCGCTGAGCCGTGTCCAGGCCGAGGCGATGTCGACCCGTTGAGCGACGAGTTTGGAGTGGTTTTCCGCATCGCCGTCGGACGTGCTCGCCTCGGCGAGCCGTACCGCGAGAGCAGCGCGTCGGACGCTGCCCCGGCGAGCGTTCTGAATCGTGTGGCGTGCGACGCCGAAGAGCCATGCTCGAGCGTCGGGCAGCTCCGCGGAGAGGTCGTCGAGGCGTCGCCAGGCGACCAGCATGACGTCTGCGGTGATGTCCTCCGCGTGGGACGGGTCAAGGTAGACCGCGTCGTAGGCCCCGCGGAAGCGCTGTTCACGCGCCAGCTGCGACGGCGAGGACGGGGGCTCCATACCCTGCTCCTGTCCGGGAACGGCGAACTGTGTCACGACGCTATCGAGATTCTCGGGTGCCGAACCGGCCCGTTCCGGCGAAACCGGCCTCACGAACCTGACAGCTTCAGCACGCGAGCGGTAGGCCGGTACGTCTCGTGCCCAGTCGAGATCGATGAGTTTCGTGCCGGTATTCAGTCTGCGTCCCCGTACACCCGATGCTGAACGGAGGCCCACGTGAAGCTTCTTCTCACGTCCGCAGGCGTGACGAACCCGAGCATTCGCGACGCCCTGGTCGACCTGCTGGGCAAGCCGATCGCCGACTCGAGCGCTCTCTGCATCCCGACGGGGATCTACGGCAACCCCATGTCCGGGCCGGAGTCTGCCTGGCGCTTCATCACCGGTCAGACGCCGCTCCCCATGTCCGGGCTGGGTTGGAAGTCACTCGGTGTCCTCGAGCTGACAGCGCTCCCCAGCGTGGGCGAGGAACGGTGGATCCCCTGGGTTCGGGAGGCTGATGTCATCCTCGCGTCCGGCGGAGACACGGCGTACCTCGCCCACTGGATGCGGCACTCCGGCCTGGCCGACCTCCTACCGTCGCTGACCGACACCGTCTGGGTGGGGTTGAGTGCGGGAAGCATGGTGCTGACGCCGCGGGTTGGTGAGGAGTTCGTCGCGTGGCAGTCCGCGTCCGACGACCGCGCCCTCGGGGTCGTCGACTTCTCGATCTTCCCGCACCTCGGCATCGAGCCGGACAACACGACGGCGTGCGCCGAGAGATGGGCGGCTGACATCGCGGGCCCCGCGTACGCCATCGACGACCAGACGGCCATCAAGGTCGCCGACGGCACCGTCGAGGTGATCTCCGAGGGGCAGTGGCTGCGCTTCGGTGATTAGCCCGGTTCGGGGCCGAGCTCGTCGATGAGGTTGCCCGCGGCGTCCGTCACGACCCAGCGCCCGAAGCCCTCGGGGTGCTGGCGAGCCAGTTCCTCCAACTCGAGGTCGTCGGGGTCGATCGGGAGCTCGGGCGTCTCTGAAGGAACCAGCTCGTACGTGCCGTACACGCGGAACGGCATGTCGGCCGACGCCTCGACGATCATCCGTCGGGCGTGTTTCGCGGCATCGTCGAAGTCACCCCAGATGACGGTCACCAGGTCGTCCCACTGGTCGGGGCGCATGACGATCTCGACCTGCCGCCGCACACCTTCGGCGTCGTCGTACGACAGTCCGATGCGTCCCGGCGCGAGCTCTGTCGCAGTGCCCCAGGTGTTGAGGTACTCGAGGAGGTGTTCCCACAGGCGGTCGTACTTCATCCGCACATGATGGCGGCGGGGCGGGCGTGTGAGCGAAGGGTTATCAGGGTCTCGATACGCCCTCCGCTAGCGCTCCGGGCTACTCGACCCCACGCGGTCGCGCTCGTACTCGCTCACGGTGCGATGCTCAAGTGATGAGCCTTGATCCTGCCGAGACGAACCCTGATCACTACAAGGTCATCTTCGAGAACGACCGTGTCCGCGTGCTCGAGTATGCCGATCAGCCCGGCACGGTCACCACCCCTCACGTACACCCCGACAGCGTGATGTACACGCTGTCCTCGTTCCGGCGTCGGCTCGTCCAAGGGGACGAACAGCGCGAGGTGGAGATCGAGGCGGGCACGGTCGGCTGGCTTCCGGCGCAGCAGCACCACGGGGAGAACATCGGCGATACCCCGACGCACGCGATCTTCGTGGAGCTCAAGGACTCGACCGCGCCGACCGGGGAAGGGATGCTCGGCCCGAGCGCGTGACGCTCCGTCAGGGACCGCCGCGCCAATGCTCGATCCGGCGTTTGTCGGGCAGGAACCCGTGGTCCACGCCCCAGAGGACTGCCTGGGTCCGGCTCTCGACGTCGATCTTGCGGTAGAGCCCGCGGATGTAGGACTTCACGGTGTTGGGACTCAGGTATGTCAACGCGGCGATGTCGGCGTTGTTCTTGCCCTGGGTGATGAGGGCGAGGATCTCCGCCTCACGGTCGGTCAGTCCTTCGCCGCGGCCGGGCCAGTCACCACGCTGGGTGCGGACCTTGGCCGGTGAAGGACTGACCACGGTCTCGCCCGCGTGTACGGACTCGAGCGCGGCGACGAGCTCTCGTGCCGTGAGTGCCTTGGAGAGGTAGCCGTGCACTCCGAGATCGCGAGCCGCCGCGAGGAGGTCAGGGTGAAAGCTCCAGGTGTAGACCACGACGCGCCGGGCCCGCGGGTTGTCGATGAGGGCCTTGATCTCCACGTGATCGGACTCGGGCTGGGCGAACGAGTCGTACAGCGCGATGTCGACGCCGTCCTCGACGGACTGGTTCGTGTCCAGCTCGGCGACCACGATGCGGTCGCGGTACGGCTCGAGCATGTTGGCGACGCCGATGACCACGACGTCATAGTCGTCCACCAGCGCGACCTGAATGGGACGACCGGGAGTGCTCACCACCGCACGCTAACCCACCTAGGGGTGTGCCACACCCCTCGTAGGGGTGGTCTGGTGGTGAGCAGAGGACGCAACTGTCGGCCTCTCGAAGAAAGGGAGACCCATGCTCGGACTCATCCTCACCATCCTCATCGTCGGCGCCATCGCCGGCTTCGTGGCGCGACTGCTCGTGCCCGGTCGTCAAGACCTCTCCATCGTCGCGACCATCGCGCTCGGGATCGTCGGCTCGTTCATCGGCGGCTTTCTCGGCTACCTGTTGTTCGGCAAGGACGGAGACGACGGCTTCTTCCAGCCGGCGGGCATCATCGGCTCGATCATCGGCGCAGTCATCGCCCTGCTGATCTGGCAGTGGTCGCAGCGCCGCCACACCTCGCACGCCTGAGTGAACGAACAGCGACGCGGGCCGGGGCCAACGGGGGTGGTCCCGGCCCGGCTCTACCGGCGCGATGCAGATGAGATGGTGCGGGATTGGTGCTCATATATGGCACCAATCCCGCACCATGATCCAGCCGCTCGTTCCTCGCCCTACTCGACCAGCGGTCAGGCCTTGCGGCGGGACTATCTCCGCGAATGCTGGGTGACCGTGAGCTTTAGCGCCGTGCGGGGTCGATAGAAGGCGAGGACGCGAACGGGCTCGCTTCTCGCCCAATCCATCGCAGCCTGGAGTGTGTGCTCGCCGGCCGGCACTGTGATACGCACATCGCTGTTCGGGCGAAGTCGAGCAACGACCTTGCCATCTAGCCGAAAGTTGAGCCGCCGAAGCACACCTCCCGAGTCGTAGCCTCGCCTCAGCACTAGGGTCGCCATTTCCGCACCTTTCTCTTGGTCAGCACGCGATCCTATTTCTTCGGGCTCCACAGCAGATTCTCAAGCGGCCTCCACCAAACGCCGCGGTTCGCCGGGTGTGAAGGTATCCGGGAGGCGTTCTCAGAAGCGGTGCTCGTACATCATGGCGGCGGAGGGTCTGTGGGCGAGTGGGCGAGGTCTCGATACGCCCTCCGCTGGCGCTCCGGGCTACTCGACCAGCCGAGGGGTCTCGATACGGGCTCGTTCCTCGCCCTACTCGACCAGCGGTCAGACCTTACGGCGGGACTTGCGGAGCAGCCAGAAGAAGTACGGCGCACCCACCAGCGCGGCGAGCAACCCCGCCGGCAGCTGCGTCGGCGCCGCGACCGTACGGCCGAGCATGTCCGCCAGCACCAGCAGGATCGCGCCCAGCAGCGCCGCCACCGGGATCACCCGCAGATGCCGACGCCCCACCAGCGACCGCGCCGCGTGCGGAGCCACCAGCCCCACGAACGCCACCAGCCCGATCGCCGCCACCGCCGTCGCCGTCAGCAACACCGCCGAGGTCAGCAGCGCAAACCGCGCCGCCCCCGGCCGTACGCCCAAGACGCGAGGCGTGTCCTCGTCGATCGACAGCAGGTCGAGATAGCGATACCCGACCATCACCGCAGGCACCAGCACCGCGATCGCGATCATCATCGGCACCAGGTGCTCGTACGACCGCCCGTACGTCGAGCCGCCCAGCCACGTCAGCGCCTTCGAGGCGTTCCACGGATCGGTCGTCACGATCAGCAGCGACACGACCGCCTTCGCCGCGAACGACACACCGACACCGATCAGCACCAGCCGGTCCGTCGCGAAACCACCCCGAGCCGACAGTCCGAACACGATCGCCGCCGCCACCAGCGCACCCACGCCCGACGCCCCGGCCAGCGCCCAGAACGACGCCAGCGGCACGAGCGTCACGATGATGACCGCACCCACAGACGCGCCACCGGCGACACCGATGATCGTCGGGTCGGCCAGCGGGTTGCGCGTCACGCCCTGGATCGCCGCACCGGCCACCGCCAGCGCGACACCGGCCAGCAGCGCCGCGACCACGCGCGGCACGCGGGCGCCCATCACGTTCGTGACGATCGGCCCTGCGTTGCCGGTCGCCCAGTTGACAAGGTCGCCGAGCAGGAACATCCGGTCGCCGATCAGCACCGCCGCCACGCACAGCGCGAACAGCACGAACGACAGCACACCGACCAGCACCCACGGGTGCTTCGTGCCGAGCCCGCGTACGTCCAGCGCGTTCGAGGCGTCGTCGAGGCGCGACGCGCGCAGCCGGTACGCGAACCACACCAGCACCATCGCGCCGAGCAGCGACGTCACGACGCCGGTCGGCACCTCGACTGCACGCTGCGCGCCGATCAGCCAGCGGATCAGCACGTCCGCCGCGAGCACGATCGCCACACCGGCGATGCCGGAGACGAGGATGAGGACGCGGTGCCGGTGCAGGCCAGGAACCACCGGCGCGGCCAGCCGTACGAGGGCCGGCGCGGCCAGACCCACGAACCCGATCGGCCCCGTCATCGTCACCGCCGCGGCCGACAGGACCACCGCGATGACGAGCACGACGAGCTGCGTCTGCCGTACGGGCACACCGAGCGAGCGCGCCGCGTCGTCGCCGAGCACCATCACGTCGAGGCGCCGGGCGTAGAACATCAGCGCGACCAGGCACGCCAAGACGACCGGCGTCATCATGCGGACGCCGCCGAACCCGTTCTGGCTGAGGATCCCCGACTCCCACGCCTGGATCCCGCGAGCTTCCATCGGATTGAGGATGATCAGCGTCGTCGCGATCGACATGAGCACCATCGCGACGACGGTGCCGGCCAGCACCAGCCGTACGGTCCCGTAGTCGGTCCCCGCCAGCCCGAACACCACCGCCGCCGCGACCAGCCCGCCGGCGAAGGCGAGCACGAGGTCACCGAGCAGCATCCCGGGCAGGCCGACCGTGGCCCCGACCGTCAGGGCGAGGTACGCGCCGGCGTTGACGGCGAGCGTGTCCGGCGAGGCGAGCATGTTGCGCGAGATCGACTGCAGCACGCAGCCGGCTGCGCCGAGCGCGACGCCGACGACCAGCGCGGCGGCGACGCGGGGGAAGCGGGAGTCGAGGATGACCGCCGACGCCTGCGCGTCGGCCGAGCCGGTCACCCACGCCCAGAGATCGCCGAGCCCGACCGCCGCGGTCCCCTGCACGACGTGCACGGCCGCGAGCGCGACGACGAGGACGAGCAGGCCGACGACCGAGAGGACGAGCCTCAGGGACGCCTTCGGCTCGGCGTCGAGCTTCGAGAGGTCGGGAGAGTCCGCGGCGGCGGGCTCGGCGGTCAGGGTCATCGAGGGATCAGGACCCCTGGACGGTCTTCACGGCCGCGTCGACGAAGTCGCTCATCGACGCCGGGCCACCGAACATCCAGATGCCGTCGGGCAGGCGCTCGACGTTGCCGGACTTCACGAAGGGCAGGCCGGTCCAGACCTTGTTCTTGGCGAGGGCGTCGGTGTACGGGTCGGCCTCGACGTCGTTGCCGATGTACCAGTAGAGCGAGTCCGCCGGGAGCTTCGTCAGCCCCTCGACGTCGGTCTGGCCCAGGCCGTACGCGGGGTCGCCCTCGATGCCGTCGACCTCCGACCAGGCGTTGGCGAAGCCGAGCTCGCCGAGCACCGCACCGACGAGCGAGCCCTCGGTGTACGGACGTACCGAGACCGCGCCGCCCGCGTCGTACGCGTCGTTGAACGCGACCTTCGCACCCGACTTGCCTGCCTCCTCGACGGCCTTCTTGCCGTCGGCGAGCGTCTCGTCGAACTCCTTCTGGACGTCCTTCGCCTCGTCCTCGGTGCCGGTGGCCTGCGCGACGAGGTCGACGTTCTTCCACATCTGGCCGAGCGGGTCCTTCGAGTCGCCGCCGGGGACGACGATGACCGGCGTCGTCTTCTCGATCTGCTCGATCGCGTCGCCGACGAGCTGGTCGGTCACCAGGACCACGTCCAGGTCGAGCGTCGCCAGCGTGTCGAGGCTCGGCTCACCACGCGTACCGATGTCGGTCGCGTCGTCGTCGAGCTCCACCGACTGGTTCCACGCCTCGAAGCCCTTGATGTCGGAGACGCCGACGGGCTGGACGCCGAGCGAGATGAGGTACTCGACCGTGTTCCACTCGGTCGTCGCCACGCGCTCGGCCGGTCCGTCGAGGGTGACCTCCTTGCCGCGGGCATCGGTGATGGTGATCTTCTCGTTGCTGTCCGACGACGTGTCGTCGCCGCTGTCCTCGGTGGTCCCGCACGCACCGAGCGCGAGGGTGAGGGCCGCCGCGGACGCGACGAGCAGGGTACGGGTGGGCTTCACGGCCTGGCTTCTCCTTGTGAGGGTGGCGCCGTCAGGAAGCGACGGCGTCGGTGGTGGGACGAGCGTGGTGGCGCGCACGGGCGCGGGTACGGAGGTGGCCGTCGTGCGGATCGACGTGCACGTCGACGGTGACCCCGTACGCGGGTGAGAGCAGCTCGGTGGTGAGGACCTCCTGCGGCGAACCGACCGCGCGCACCTTGCCCTCGACGAGCAGCACGACCTCGTCGGCGACGGCGGCCGCCTGGTCCAGGTCGTGCAGGACGATGCCGACCGCGATGCCGTGCTCGTCGGCGAGGTCGCGGACGATGTCGAGGAGCTCGACCTGGTAGCGCAGGTCGAGGTACGTCGTCGGCTCGTCGAGCAGCAGCACGGGCGTGTCCTGCGCGAGGCAGCTCGCGAGCCACACGCGCTGCGCCTGGCCACCCGACAGGGTGTCGACGCCGCGGCTGGCGAGCTCGGTGACGCCGGTCATCGCCATCGCGCGCTCGACGATCGCCTTGCCGTCGGGATCACCGCCACCCCACCGCGAACGGTGCGGGTGCCGCCCGTACGCGACGACCTCCCGTACGGTCACGCCGCCGGGGGCCGAGCGCGACTGCGAGAGAAGGGTGAGGCGGGTGGCGAGCTCCTTGGACTTGAGGTCGGCGACGGACTCGCCGTCGCACAGCTCGATGCGGCCCTCGGTGGCCTTGTGCAGGTGGGCGAGCGCACGCAGGAGCGTCGACTTGCCGCTGCCGTTCGGGCCGATCAGCGCGGTGACGCGGCCGGGCACGAGAGCGAGGCTCACGTCATCGACCACGAACGTCGAGCCGTACGCCGCGCAGACGCGCTCGGCGGTCAGCTCGGGCTTGCGCTGGTTGTTGTCCACCTGACCAAGGTAAGGCATACCTTCCTTGAGGGGAACTGGTGGGAGGGGGGAGTTCCTCGTCACACCGATGAAGAATCCTCGGGTTCGATGTCGAAAGGGCGCTCGCTCGTTCGGCGTAGGGATGCAAGGCTGCTTCGACCCACACCTCTGGAGGAATCATGCGCCCACTCATCGTCACCGCATTCGTCTCGCTCGACGGCGTCATGGAGGCGCCCGGCGGCGAGCCCGGCTACCGCAACGCCGGATGGACGTTCAAGGACGTCGAGTTCGACGAGGCCGCGTACGAGCTCAAGGGCACCGAGCAGGAGGAGACGACGGCGCTGCTGCTCGGCCGGAAGTCGTACGAGGCGTTCGCGCCGGTGTGGCCGACGATGGAGGAGTTCAAGGAGTACAACGAGATGCCGCGCTACGTCGTGTCGACGACGCTGGAGTCCCACGACGACCGCTGGCCCGCGACCATCCTGCGCTCGCTCGACGAGGTCGCCGCGCTGAAGGAGACCGAGGGCGGCCCGATCGCCGTCCACGGCAGCGCGACGCTCGGCCGCAGCCTCGCGGACGCGGGGCTGGTCGACCGGTACCACCTGCTGGTCTTCCCGCTGCTGCTCGGCGCCGGCAAGCGGCTCTGGAGCGACGCCGACAAGGACACGACCAAGCTCAAGCTCGTCGACCACGCCGCGTACGGCAACGGCATTCAGAAGCAGGTCTTCGACGTCGTGAAGTGAGCCCGCTGGCTGGTCGAGTAGTCCGCCACCTGGCTGGTCGAGTAGTCCGGAGCGCTAGCGGAGGACGTATCGAGACCCGGGGTCTCGATACACGCCTCGCCCAGCGGCTCGCCGCTACTCGACCACCCACTTCCCTGCCTAGCGGCTCGCCGCTACTCGACCACCCAATTCCCCCGGCATTGTCACCACTGCGCGCGACACTGCGGAGATGGCGTACGACGAGGAGCTGGCGGAGCGGATCCGCGAGGTGGTGGCCGGCGAGGACGCACTCAGCGAGCAGCAGATGTTCGGTGGGCTCGCGTTCCTCGTCGGAGGTCAGATGGCCGTCGCTGCGAGCAGCAAGGGCGGTCTGATGGTGCGGGTCGACCCCGAGGAGTCCGCCGCGCTGGAGGACGGCGACGGTGTCGAGCCGATGGTGATGCGCGGCCGAGAGATGCACGGGTGGCTGCGCGTCGCGGCGGACTCCGTGCAGGACGACGCCGCGCTCGAATCCTGGGTTCGGCGCGGCGTCGCGTACGTACGGTCGCTCCCGCCCAGGGGCGGGTGACCGTGGTCAGAGGGCGTGCGAGGCGAGGAAGTCGGCGATCACGCGGTTGAACTCCTTCGGGCGTTCCATGTTCGGGTAGTGCGCCGTCTCCTCGACGACGACCAGCTCGCCGCGCGGCGTGAGCGTGGCCAGGCGCTCGGCCATGGCGCGGTGATCGTCGCCGTCGAGCGCGCCAACGACGGCGAGCACCGGTACGGAGACGTGAGGCAGCCGCGCCCAGGTGTCGGTCACCCCGGTCGGCTTCGCGGGCGGCAGCGGCGTGCCGTCGGCATCGACCACGACGTGCGCGCTGAGGGTGTGCGCGGCCATCGCGGAGACCGCGTCCCAGACGGCGGGATCGACGTCCGAGCGCGTACGGTGCGGGCCCGGTACGAACGCCATGAACGCCGCCATCCAGGCCTGCGGGTCGCCTGCCGCTTCCGCGCGCTGCCACTGCGCGAAGAGATCGAGCGCCCACGAGTCCTCGAACACCGGCTCGCTCGTCCCGACGCCTCCGGCAACGACCCCCGCCACGCGGTCCGGGTGCTCGAGGGCAAGGTCGACGGCGGTCGCACCGCCCATCGAGATCCCGGCGACGACGGCGCGGTCGATCTCCAGGGCGTCGAGCAGCGCCACCACGTCGTCGCACAGCCGCGCCTCCGTGGCGCGCGACGACCACCCGTGACCCCGCGCGTCGGGCGCGATCACGCGGCGCTCAGGGAACGCGTCGAGCTGCGGCGCCCACATGCGGTGGTCCACCGCGCCGCCGTGCAGGAGCACGAGGGGCGTGGCGTCCGTACGAGGGTCGCGGTCCAGGAAGGCGACGCGAAGGTCGGCGATCTCGAGGTACGTCAAGGCATCCGTGTCGGTCAACATGACAACCAAGGTGTCATAGGTCTGGCGAGTTGACAACCCAGGTGTCATTATGGCGGGGTGACGTCATCCCCCCTGAATCCTGACCGTCTTGCCGAGCGGCTCGCAGAGGTCTACCTCGTCGTCGGTCCGCTGTCGCGCAAGGTCCTTCGCGTCGTCGAGCAGCGCCAGCCCGTGATGGGCATGTCGGTCGGCGTCCGCGCCGTGCTCGACCAGCTGCACCGCGACGGCGCTCGTACGGTGCCGCAGATGGCTCGCGAGCAGGACCTCAGCCGGCAGTTCGTGCAGCGGATGGTCAACGATGCCGCCGCACTCGGATGGGTCGAGGCGGTGGACAACCCGGCGCACCGGCGCTCGTCGCTGATCCGCATCACCGCCGACGGCGAGCGCGCGATCGACGCCGTCCTTGCTCGGGAGCACGAGCTGATGAGCCATGTCCCGGGCGACCTCACCGACGCCGACATCGACGCCACGCTCCGGGTGCTGCGGGCGATGCTGGCGGGCCTGGAAGACGTCGAGCGGACGCTGGTCGAGTAGGCGAGTGCCCTCGCTGGTCGAGTAGGCGGGAGCGCTAGCGGAGGACGTATCGAGACCCGGGTCTCGATACACGCCTCGCCTAGCGGCTCGTCGCTACTCGACCAACCAAACCCCGCGGCTCGTCGCTACTCGACCAACCACATCCCCGGCTCGGCGCTACTCGACCAACTAACCGCCGAGGACCTCGCGGAGCTTGGTGGCGAACTCCTCCGGCTTGCCCATCTGCCCGAACTCTCCGCCGAGGAACCCGCCATGGTTGCTGGGGAACACCACCGCGTCCTGACCGAGCGCCTCGGCGACAGCGACCGACGTACGGCCGGTCATCAGCCCCTCGGACTCCTCGCCCACCGCGATGACGACGCGCGTCGGGGCAGCCTTCACGGCCTCGAGGTCGGGCACCTTGTCGGTGACCTCGTCGGAGACGCCGGAGAGCAGCGGGTCGTCGCGCGACCCGTCGTCCTCGGTCGGCATCCCGAACGCGGCCGGGTCCGGCGGCGGGGACGCGAGGTACTCGTCGGTGATCTCCCCCTTCCACTCCGTCATCCCGATGAAGGCCGCCATGCCGTGGCCCCAGCCCTTCTCCATGTAGATGCTGTGGATCCGGTCCGTCGCGGCCTTCACCTTGTCCGCATCGGGCAGCAACGGGGTCAGCGGCGGCTCGTGCGCGACCAGCAGCGCCACGTCCTCAGGGTGCGTGGCGACCAGCTCGAGGCCACTCACGGCGCCGCCGCTGCTCCCGAACAGCTCGACCGGGCCCGCCCCGAGCTCGGTGATGATCTGGTGGATGTCCTCAGCGTTCTGCTCCGGCGTGTTGACGAGCGATCCGTCGTGGCGGGTGCTGCGTCCGAGCCCGCGCGGGTCGTACGTGACCACGGTGCGGTCGGCGAAGTGCGACGCGAGCGTCGTGAACCCGCTGGCGTCCATCGGCGCGCCGACCATCATCAGCACAGGCCGCCCGTCCGTCGGCGGCATCGGCCCCCGTACGTCGTACGCGAGCGTGACATCTGGTGTCTTCAGCATGTGTGTCTCGGTCATGCCGTGTTGACCGCGCCGCATCGCCGAACTCATCGCAACGCGGTGGATCGGTGTCACCTGGTGGCACCGATCAACCGCGCTAGCGTGTCGGGATGGAAATCGACCTCTTCGCCGGCGTGTACGTGAGCGACCTCGACGTCGCGAAGGACTGGTACGGCCGTCTGCTGGGCAACGACGCGGCGTTCATGCCGAACGACACCGAGGCGGTCTGGGAGCTCGCCGAGCACCGCTTCCTCTACGTCGAGCTCAAGCCTGAGCACGCCGGCCACGCCGTGCAGACGCTGTTCGTGGGTGACCTCGACGCGTTCACCGAGGCCGCCCGTGCCCGTGGCATCGAGCCGCAGGCCCGCGAGACGTACGGGAACGGCGTCCGCAAGCACACGTACCGCGACCCCGACGGCAACGAGATCGGCCTCGGCGGCGCGCCCGTCGAGGACTAACGCGAACGCCGTCGTGGTTGCACTCGCCATGACGACACCCACGCTCGCCGACGTCCGGCACGACACCTTCGTCGTGACGCAGGATCTCGAGGCCCCACCCGCACGCGTGTACGAGGCCTTCTCCGACCCCGCCGTACGGCGCCGGTGGTTCAGGCTCCCCGGTCGCGACGCCACCTACGAGCACGACTTCCGCGTCGGCGGCGGCGAGTCGGCACGGAGCACGTTCCGCGCGTTCGACGGGACGATCGAGCACCTCGCGTACGACTCCCGGTTCGTCGACGTCGTCCCTGCGCAACGGATCGTGCTGACGTACGACACTCACGTGAACGAGGTCCTGCGATGGGTCTCCCTCGTGACGGTCGTGCTCGACCCGAGCGACGAGGGCACGCGCCTCCAGTGGACCGAGCAGGTCGCGTTCGTGACGCCGACCGGCGACGGCGAGCACGACCTTCCCCACGTCCGCGGAGGGATCCGGCTGCAGCTCAACGGTCTCGCGGGCGCCCTGGGCCTGTGACCCTCCGAGACGTGCAGGCCGTTACTCGTCCGTCTCCTGCCCGCCCGCGTCCTCGTTGCACTCGATCTGCGGCGGCTCCTCGCCCGGGAAGGCGAGCACGTCGAGGCGCGGCAGTCGGTGCCCGCGCATGTCGAACGACAGTGCCGGGCGCCGGGTCACCTTGCCGCGCGCCCCCTTGTGCAGGTAGCCGCGGGTCTGGCGCATGCCCACGGTGTACGCGCACTCGTCGAAACGGACGATGTCACCCACCGGCTCCACGAGGTCCTCGACGTCCTCGCGCATCGAGCGGAGGTCCTGACGGAGGTCCTCCCTGGAGTCGTCCGATCGGCGACGCGGCGCCAGTCGATCCGCGGACTCGCCGGGTCCGCGCCCGCACCCCCGCTTCTTCGGGCGCACCGCGAGGAGCTGGTAGTCCGGGTCGTCCCACCGGCCCCGATCGATGTCGACGGCGGGCGAGTACGCCCGACGCCCCGGCGAGAGCCGGGGATCGACCCGGTAGCCCAGTCGCTGTTCGGCGTCGCCGTGCTCGGTGACGGGCAGCCACACGAGGCAGGACTCCCAGGCGTCGAACCGCTCCGTACGCTCCTCGACCCGCTCCTCGATGCGCTCGAGCCGTCGGAACGTCTTGCGGAGGGCAGCCAGGCCCCGGGGAACACGCGGGCGTCCGACCCTGGCGTCGGCACCCGAGCCGTTGGGGTCGGGCACGGCGCTCGCGCATCGCCGGGTCGGCGACAGCCGCAGGAGCTTCCACCTCGGCGTCACCCGTTCGCGTACGAGCGCCCGCCGGGTCTGCGTGCCCGTACCGTCGCGTTCGTCGTAGGAGAACCCGCGACCCCGTCCACCTGCGCGCGCGATCCCGACCTTCCTCGTGCACGCGAGCAGGCGGTCGAAGCGCGCCGACCCCCGGTCGAGCGCGCGCAGACGCTTGGTCATCCGGCGGAGGGCCGCCCGTAGCGACGTCGCCGGTCGCGAGGCCCTAGCCCGGCGGGCAGCCGGAGGCGCGGGGCGGAGGGTGCGAGGCGGTGAGACGGTCGTGGTCGGTGACGCAGGCCTCGCCACCGGTACGCGCGCCAACGCCGGCGCGGAGCCTGCTGCTGCCGCGGCCTGCACGGCACCGATGTCGCACGGCCGGCCGGCGACACCCTTGGGCGTGCCGACGGCGTCGTGGCTGAGCACCCTGCTCCACGTCACCCACCGCTCGAGGAGCTGGCCGGCGGGCAGCGGCGACGGCAGGCGGCCACGGCACTCCCCGGCGGGGATCTTCCCGCGTACGGGGCTGGTGGGGCGCGGGACCAGGACGAACCCGGCAGGGTCGTCCTCGAGCTGCGCGAGGTCCGGGTGGTCGGCGGTGTGGTCCGTGGCGGAGTTCAGCACGCACGACGGGTCCGCGGTGAGGTTGTGGCCGAACGAGCGCACGCGATACACGCGACAGCTGCGCCGTGTGGGGATCGTGTCGCCGGTGACGCCTTCCCAAGCGGCGGGACCGATGATCGACGACGCGCTCGCGAACGGGCCTGCGGCTCCGACATCCGCCGCCACCGAGCCGATGTTGCGCGTGATCGTCGAGGACACGAGCGTGGTCGCGCCCGCCGCCATCACTCCACCTCCCGCACCCTCGGCGTAGTTGTTCGTCACCGTCGCATTGACCAGCACGAGGTCACCGCGCGCCCAGATGCCGCCGCCGACGTGGGCGACGGCGAGGTTCCTGGCCACCGTGGAGTTCACGACCAGGACGTCGGCCTCTCCGGAGATCGCGCCGCCCCTGTCGTCAGCCCTGTTCCCGACGAGGGTGGAGCCGAAGACCGCGACGTCCCCGTCGAGGGTGAAGATCGCGCCCCCTGGTCCGTCGGCGTCGCTTCCGTCGACGAGCGAGTCGATCACCGTCACGTCCCCGTCCTCGTCGGCGTAAAGAGCCCCACCGTCCCCGTCGGTGGTGTTCGCGTCGACGTGCGACCGGACGACGAGGATGTCGCCGGTCGAGCCGATCGCGCCTCCGGACCCGTCGACGAGGTTGGCGCTGAGCACGGAGTCGTACACCTGGACCCCGCCCCTGCGCGCGTAGATCCCGCCACCGTCGTCGTTGGCGAGGTTGCCGTTGATGTGGCAGCGGCGGACGGTGACGCGGCGCATCGAGAAGACTCCTCCGCCGGGCTCCTCGGCGAGGCTCTGCTTGACCGAGCAGTCCGACATCGCGATCTCGCCGCGCGAGGTCAGCGCGGCTCCCGGCCCGTCCGATCCGCCGCGCAGGAGGCTCACCCGTCTGAGGTCGAGGTAGCCCGTGCCGTCCTGGCGCAGCACGCGGTTCTCGAAGCAGGACTGCCGGATCGCGTGCCCGTGCCCGTCGAGCACCAGCGGGCGCGGGGACTCCCGCACGGGATCCCCGCGGTCGCAGTCACGGAGCACGATGTCGGCGCCGAGGTCGATCCGGCGCCGCATCGGGTCGGCCCAGGCGGCCCGCAGCCGCGCCTCCGTCCGCACCGCACCGGCCGGCGCGCGTGAGGGCGCTGGAGTGCCGGCGCGTACGACGGCAGCCGGAGCAGCCTGGCGGTCCGCGGTCGAGGCAACGGCCGAAGCCGTTCCCTCGCCGCACAGCGCGAGGACGACGACGAGCGCCGCCACCGCCGCCCGCCCTCGCCCTCGTGCGTGTCCTGCCATCGATCCTTCCTTCGCGTACGGCCTGAGAGGTCAGCTGCGGAAGAACGCGAAGAGGTCCCGGTCGAGCTCCTCCTGGTACGCACCGGCGATGCCGTGCGGCGCTCCTGGATAGACCTTGAGCGTCGCGTTCTTGACGAGGTCGACGGCCTTGCGCGCCGCGTCGTCGACCGGCACGATCTGGTCGTCCTCGCCGTGGGCGATGAACATCGGGACGTCGATCGCCTTGAGGTCCTCGGTGAAGTCCGTCTCCGAGAACACCGCCACGCACTCGTACGCCTGGTGCAGCCCGGCGAGCATCGACTGACGCCAGAAGTCGTCGCGCTGTCCCTGCGAGATCGTCGACCCCTCACGGTTGGCGCCGAAGAACGGCGCGGACAGGTCCTTGTAGAACTGCGAGCGATCGTGGAGCACCCCGGCTCTGATCTCGTCGAAGGCCTCGATGGGCGTCCCCTCGGGGTTGGCCTCGGACTTGAGCATGACGGGCGGGATGGCGCCGGCGGTCGCGACCTTGGACACGCGACCGCGCCCGTGCTGAGCGGCGAACCGTACGGCTTCGCCGCCTCCCGTCGAGTGCCCGACCACGATGATGTCGTCGAGGCCGAGCTCGTCGACGAGCGTCGAGACGTCGGCGGCGTAGGTGTCCATGTCGTTGCCGTCCCACGTCTGGGTCGAGCGCCCGTGCCCTCGGCGGTCGTGCGCGATCGCGCGGTAGCCCGCCTGCGCGGCCAGCTTGAGCTCGAGGTCCCAGGCGTCCGAGCACAGCGGCCAGCCGTGGCTGAAGATGATCGGCTGTCCGCTCCCGTAGTCCTTATAGAAGATCTGCGCCCCGTCCGCGGCAGTGATGTACGGCATCCGTGCTCCTCTGTCGTCGAGGTCGACCAGGCCGGTCCTGCTCGCTCCCCCTCTCGATTCGACCGTGCGGCCGGTCGTGGAGACCACGAAGAAGACACGCAGTTCGCGCGCCACGTCACCCCAGACGCGCCTCTCCTCGCGCCGACTCGGGACGCGCGAACTGCAACCACTCGCGCGCGCGGGCGGCGACCTCCCTGCGCTCGTGGAGCGGTCCGCCCTCCTCGGAGTGCAGGGCGTGCGCGAACAGCTTCACGAGACCGTGCATCTCGAACGCACCTCCGCCCGCAGGCCGGGCGAACCCGACCTCGACGAGCTCGTCGACCGCGTCCTCGGCGATCCAGAGGTCGGTGTCGAGGAGCACGGCCGCGAGGCTGGGGCAGAAGGTCGTCCCCTCCGTCGCTCCCAGGCGTCGCAGGAGCGTCTGCGCGGTCGGCGAGAGCTGGTCGTACGACGGCGCGACGACCGCAGCGGGGACGAGGTCGCCTGCGGTCAGGACGGAGAGGCGGCGGTCACGCGACTGCAGCCGACGGATCAGGTCGGCCACGGTGCCTCCGCGTCGCGCGGCGAGGCGGCTGCCGGCGGCGCGCAGGGCGAGCGGCGTGTGCTCGCACAGGCGGGCGAGCGCCGCCAGCTCGGCGGGGCGCGCACCCGGCGACTGGCCGGGCCCGACGTCCTCGACGATGTGCTGGAGCAGGGCGACGGACTCCCTCTCGGCGAGGGCGGGGAGGTCGAGACGGTGCACCCCCTCGAGCCCCGCGAGCGACCTGCGGCTGGTGACGGCGACCGCGCCAGGCCCTGCGCGGGGCAGCAGCGGCCGGACCTGCGACTCGTCACGGGCGTCGTCGAGCACCACCAGGAGCTGTCGTCGGGCGAACGTCTCGTCCCACAGCGCGCGGACCTCGGCGAGACCGTCGGGCAGCGGACCGTCGGTCGGGCGCGCGGCAGCGATCAGGTGTCGCAACGCTCGCTGCGGATCGAGCGGGCGGGACCCGAGGGCTCCGAGGTCGAGGAAGAGCGTGCCGTCGTACGTGTGCGCCAGGCTGCCCGCCGCACGAGCCGCCAGTGCCGTCTTGCCGATCCCAGGAGCACCGGTGACCACCGCGATCGACGGGGAGTCGTCATGTCCGGACCCGGGCCCGAGCCTGCGCACGAGGTCCGAGGCCTCGGCCCGTCGGCCCACGAAGTGACGGACAGCAGGCGGCAGCGGGAGAGGGTGCGTTCCGACGCGCACGAGACCGTGGCGGCTCTCGCGAGCGGCGACCACGACCCGCTCCCTCTCGTCCGTGCCGAGCGCGAGCGCATCGGCGAGGAGCCGCACCGTGGTGGTGCGGGGCCGCCGGCTCACACCGCGTTCGATGTCGCTGATCGCCCGGTCGCTGACCCCGGACCGCTCGGCGAGCTGCTCCAGCGTCAGGTCACGCTCGATGCGGTGGCTCCGGAGGAGATCTCCGACGGTCGTCGCCCTGTGGTGCGGAGTCACGGCTCGGGTCCCGGGGAGTCCACGGGGGTTCCTTTCGTCAGCGGACGAGAGGGCTCGAGCAGCGAGCCGGCGGTGTCACCAGTCTCGGTGAGCCGGGCCCGCGGCGCGCGACGGAGCGTGCAATCAGCCCTCGCGGGCCAGCAGTCCGAGGAGGAGCGCGACGCGGTCCTCGGCGACGTCGAGGCGGGCGCCGGTCAGCTCCTCGACGCGCGCCATCCGGTTGCGCAGCGTGTGCCGGTGCACCCCGAGCGCCCGCGACGCGGTCTCCCACGAGCCGTTGTGGCGCAGGAACACCTCCAGCGACTCCACCAGAACGCGCTCCCGCGCCGAGCCACCCTCGAGCAGCGGCGCCAGCGGTGACGCCGCGAGGGTCGCCACCCGCGCTCGTACGACGTCGTCGGCGAGGATCGCCTCCAGCGTCAGCGCGCCGTACCAGCCGACCTGCTGGTGCGACGCCCGCGCCGACGCAACGGCGTGGACGGCTGCCGCTCGCCCCGCAGCGACCCCGCCCGCGGCCAGTGCGCCGCTGACGCCGACGACGACGTCGTGGCGTCCCGCGCGGGCCAACCCGTCGGCGACCGCCTCGACGCTCGCGTGCACGTCGGCGTCCCGGACCACGGCGAGGACGCCCTCCTCCGCGTCCGTCTCGACGTGCGCGACCGACGCGGCGTCGAGCGCGTGCGCCACCACGTCGAGCGGGGAGGGACGCCCGTGGCCGGGCGCCGCGACCACCATCCGTACGCGGTCGGCCGCCTCGAACCCGAAGTGGCCGAGGTGCCGCACCAGCGAGGGCGCCACCGCGTCGTCGTCGAGGAGCAGCTCGAGCACCGTCGCCCCGAGCCGCCGGCGTGCGTCGACGAGCTCGCGCGGCCGGTCGCGCTGGAGGGTGAGGAGCGAGACCGCCTGATTGAGCAGGAGCCGGTCGCCGACCGGCAGCGAGCCCGGCACCTCCACGGCGAGCCACCCGCTCGGCCGCTCACGCCCACCCAGCCGCTGGACGGCGAGAGTGCCGCTGCCGGACACGACCGCGACGCTCGCCCGACCCGGCCGCGCCGCGAGCGCGACCAGCTCGGCGGCCACGCGTTCGCGCAACCCCGGGCTCTCGCCGGCGTACGCCACCGGGTGCTCGAGCTCGTCGAGGACGAGGACCGCGGCGCGCAGCTCCCGCGCCAGCGCCGCCGACAGACCCGCGACCCCGCCCTCGAGCGCCGCCCGCGTCATCTGGCGCTGGAACGCGACGGCACGGTGCATGACCGCGTTCTGCTGCTCCGCCCGGTGCGCGGCCACGGCCTGCGCGATCGCGACGAACGGCGTCGGCAGGGGCACCTCCAGCAACGGCAGGCCCGCACGACGGCACGCCTGGCGCAGGCCGACGGGGATCGTCGCGAACCGGACGCCGACACCGAAGGCCAGCCCCACCACGCCGGCCGCCGCGAGCCGCTCCACGTACGCCGTCTGCTCGTCGCGTGCCCGCGGCATCCGGAGGCCGGTGGTGAGGACGAGCTCGCCGCCGTCGAGGAACGGCGTCGGGTCGAGCACCTCGATCGCGTGCGCCCAGCGCAGCCGGACGTCGGGGGTCTCCTCGGGCTCGACGAGGCGCAGTCCGAGGTCCTCCTGGTCGAGGAGCCACGCCAGCGTGACCCCGTACGGGTCGTCCTGAGGCTCGCTGGTCGGCGCTGCGGTCATGGACACAGTGTCCATGTCGAGCAGGCCAGGCGCACCGTTTCGGCAGGGCCACTGTGGTGCGCATCACTTCTAGCCTGCGAAGCATCGACCGTCCCGCCCCCAGGGAGAATCCCGTGACGACTTCGCCTCTCGACCCCACCGCACGACACACGCAGCACCACGACTCCGACGACGCGCACCTCGCCTCGCTCGGCTACACCTCCGACTTCAAGCGGGACATGAACCTCTGGGGCAACTTCGCCCTCGGCTTCACGTACCTCTCGCCGGTCGTCGGTGTCTACTCGCTCTTCGGCACCTCGCTGGCCAGCGGCGGCCCGCCGATGATCTGGGCCATCGTGCTCGCCGCGCTCGGCCAGCTGCTGGTCGCGCTGGTGTACGGCGAGATCGTCGCGCAGTACCCCGTAGCCGGCGGCGTCTACCCGTGGGCGCGCCGCCTGTGGGGCCGCCGCTGGGCGTGGACGACCGGCTGGGTCTACATGATCGCGCTGACCGTGACCATCGCCGCCGTCTCGTACGGCGCGGGCCCCTTCGTCGCGATCGTGCTCGGGATCGACGCCACCACCGCCGTCACCGTCTGGTGCGCCATCGGCCTGATCGTGCTGACGACGCTGCTCAACCTCGGCGGGACGAAGCTGCTCGCCAAGATCGCGTTCTTCGGCTTCGCCGCCGAGCTCGTCGGGGCGATCGTGGTCGGCGTGTGGGTGCTCCTCACCGAGCGCCACCACAGCGTCGCCGCGCTGTTCGACACGTACGACGTCCAGGGCGACGGCTCGTACTTCCCGGCGTTCGCCGCTGCGGCGCTCATCGGCCTCTACCTCTTCTACGGGTTCGAGGCGTGCGGCGACGTCGCCGAGGAGGTCCGCGACCCGGGCCGCCAGATCCCCAAGGCGATGCGGATGACGATCTACATCGGCGGCGCCGCGGCGTTCTTCATCACCTTCGCGCTGATCCTCGGCGTCCCGAGCTTCCAGGCCGTGTTCGCCGGCGAGGACACCGACCCGGTGAGCACCGTCCTCGAGAACGCCTTCGGGTCGGTCGGCTTCCGCATCGTGCTCGTGATCGTGCTGATCTCGTTCCTGTCGTGCGTGCTCAGCCTGCAGGCCGCCGCGAGCCGCATGATCTACGCCTACGCCCGCGACGACATGATGCCCGGCAGCACGCTGCTCAAGCGGTTCTCGCAGGCCCGCCACGTGCCGCCGTACGCGCTGTCGCTGGCGGCCGCGATCCCGATCGTGATCATCCTCGGCTCGCAGGTCTCCGACAACGCGCTGGTGCGGATCATCTCGTTCGCCTCGTTCGGCATCTACCTCGCGTTCATGATGGTCGTCGCCGCCGCGCTCCGCGCCCGCCTGCGCGGCTGGAAGCCGTCCGGCAAGTTCACCCTCGGCCGCTGGGGCCTGCTCGTGACGGTTGCCGCGCTGGCGTACCAGCTGCTGGCCTCGCTCAACATGATCTGGCCGCGCACGCCCGACGCGCCCTGGTACGACAACTGGATCGTCGCGCTCGGCGCCGTGATCGTCCTCGGCGTCGGGCTCGTCTACATGCTCGTCGCCCGCCCGTACCGGAACTCCGACGCCGCCCACGGCGACGCCATCAACATCGTCACCCGCTATCCAGGAGAGAACGCATGACCGACACCGTCCACGTCCAGAACTTCGTCGACGGCCAGCTCGTCGACACCCGCGACGGACGCCGTACCGACCTCGTCGACCCCACAACCGGAGAGACGTACGGCGACGCGCCGCTGTCCGGGCAGGCCGACGTCGACCTCGCGTACGAGTCGGCGGCCAAGGCGTTCGACACCTGGCGGCGCACCACGCCGTCGGAGCGCCAGCAGGCGCTGCTCAAGATCGCCGACGCGATCGAGGAGCGTGCCGAGGAGCTCGTCGCCGCCGAGAGCCGCAACACCGGCAAGGTCGTGCCGGTCACCATGGCGGAGGAGATCCCGCCGATGGTCGACCAGATCCGGTTCTTCGCCGGTGCCGCGCGCGTGCTGGAGGGGCGGGCGACGGCGGAGTACATGGCCGGCCACACGTCGTGGATCCGCCGCGAGCCGGTCGGTGTCGTCGGGCAGGTCGCGCCGTGGAACTACCCGATGATGATGGCCGTCTGGAAGTTCGCCCCGGCGCTCGCCGCGGGCAACACGGTCGTCCTCAAGCCGAGCGACACCACGCCGGTCTCGACGGTGATGATGGCGCAGATCGCCGCGGAGTTCCTCCCGCCGGGTGCCCTCAACGTCGTCTGCGGCGACCGTACGACCGGCGCCGCAGTCGTCTCCCACCCGACGCCCGCGATGGTCTCGATCACCGGCTCGGTGGGTGCGGGCAAGAAGGTCGCCGAGGCGGCCTCGCACGACCTCAAGCGCGTGCACCTCGAGCTCGGCGGCAAGGCCCCGGTCGTGGTGTTCGACGACGCCGACGTCGCCGCGGCCGCCGAGGGCATCGCCATGGCCGGCTACTTCAACGCCGGGCAGGACTGCACGGCGGCGACGCGCGTCCTCGTCCACCCGCGCGTCCACGGCGACTTCGTCGCGGCGCTCACCGAGCAGGCGAAGGCCGCCACCACCTCGTACGGGCGCGGGAGCGACGACGAGGACGCGTGGGTGCCTCCGGTCAACAACGCCCAACAGCTCGAGCGCGTCCTCGGCTTCCTGTCGCAGGTGCCCGACCACGCGACCGTCACCACCGGCGGCGGACGCCAGGGTGACCGCGGGTTCTACGTCGAGCCGACGGTGATCGACGGCCTGGCGCAGGAGGACGCGCTCATCCAGAACGAGATCTTCGGCCCGGTCATCACCGTGCAGACCTTCGAGCACGAGGACGAGGCCATCGCCAAGGCCAACGGCGTGCCGTACGCGCTCGCCTCGTCGGTGTGGACCAAGGACCTCGGCCGCGGGCTGCGCATGTCCAACGCGCTCGACTTCGGCTGCGTCTGGATCAACACGCACATCCCGCTCGTCGCGGAGATGCCGCATGGTGGGTTCAAGGACTCCGGGTACGGCAAGGACCTGTCGATGTACGGCCTGGAGGACTACACGCGGATCAAGCACGTGATGGCCAACCTCGAAGGATGACGACCATGACCGACCAGGCACGACTCCTCAAGACCGCCATCCCGGGGCCACGCTCGGTCGCGCTGCACGAGGCGCGCGCGCAGCAGGTGGCGCGCGGCTTCGGGATCACGATGCCGGTGTTCGTCGACCACGCGGACGGTGCCTTGCTCGTCGACGTCGACGGCAACCGGATCATCGACATGGGTTCCGGCATCGCCGTCACGAGCGTCGGGGCCGCCGCGCCGCAGGTCGTGGAGCGGATCGCCGAGCAGGCGGCGAAGTTCACGCACACCTGCTTCATGGTTACCGAGTACGAGGGGTTCACCGAGGTCGCGGCCGCGCTCAACCGGCTGACCCCGGGCGACCACGAGAAGCGGACCGCGCTCTTCTCCACCGGGGCCGAGGCGGTCGAGAACGCGGTCAAGATCGCGCGCGCCGCCACCGGCCGTCCGGCGATCGTCGTGCTCGACCACGCGTACCACGGGCGCACGTTGATGACGATGACGATGACGGCGAAGAACGTGCCGTACAAGGAGGGCTTCGGGCCGTACGCGCCGGAGGTCTACCGCGCCCCGATGGCGTACCCGTTCCGCTACGACGGCGACGAGAAGGCGTGCGCCGCCGACGCGCTCGCGAAGCTGAAGGACCTTGTGCTCACGCAGATCGGCGCGCACAACGTGGCGGCGATCGTGGCCGAGCCGATCCAGGGCGAGGGCGGGTTCGTCGTCCCGGCCGAGGGGTTCCTGCCGGGGGTCGTCGAGTTCGCGCGCGAGCACGGGATCCTCTTCGTCGCCGACGAGATCCAGACCGGGTTCGCGCGGACGGGGCGCATGTTCGCCTGCGAGCACGAGGGGATCGTGCCGGACCTCATCACGACCGCGAAGGCCCTCGCGGGCGGCATGCCGCTGGCCGCGGTCACCGGGCGCGCGGACGTCATGGACGCGGTCGCGCCCGGCGGGCTCGGCGGGACGTACGCCGGCAACCCCGTCGCGTGCGCCGCGGCGCTCGGCGCGATCGAGACCATCGAGGACGACGGGCTGGTCGCGCGCGCCGCCGAGATCGAGCGGCTCGTGAAGCCTCGGCTTGAAGCGATGCGGGCGGAGTCCGGCGGGCGGATCGGCGACGTACGGGGCCGGGGCGCGATGCTCGCGATCGAGCTCGTGGAGCCCGGGACGACGAACCCGGCACCGCAGTACGCCCAGGAGGTCGCCGCGCACTGCCACCGCGAGGGCGTGCTCGTCCTCGTGTGCGGGACGTACGGCAACGTGATCCGGCTCCTGCCGCCGCTGGTGATCTCCGACGCGCTCCTCGAAGATGCCCTCGACGTCCTCGCCACCGCCGTACGGAGCCTGGCATGAGCGTCCCCAACCTCGGCTGGTCGAGTAGCCGGCGGAGCGCTAGCGGAGTCGGCGTATCGAGACCAAGGACCGATCTCGATACGCCCTCCGCTCGCGCTCCGGGCTACTCGATCAACGAGGCAGGGCGGACGGGAGGGGACAGCCGATGAGCGTTGATGTCTCGTACGACCCGCGTACCGGGCGTCCGAACGGGGAGGTGCCCGTCACGCCGACGGCCGAGGTGGACGCGATCGTCACCGCTGCGGCGGCGTGCGCGGTGGAGGTGGCCGCGACGCCGCCGACGGAGCGGGCGCGGTGGTCCGGCGCGATCGCCGACGCCCTCGAGGCGGCACGCGACGAGCTCGTCGACCTCGCCGACGCCGAGACCGCGCTCGGGCGACCTCGTCTGGAGGGCGAGGTCGCCCGGACCGCGGGCCAGCTGCGCTTCTACGCCGACGTGGCGGTCGAGGGCTCGTACCTCGGCGCCACGATCGACCACGCGTCCGGCGCCAACCCGTCGCTCGCCCGCGTCAACGTGCCGCGCGGACCGGTGGCGGTCTTCGGTGCGAGCAACTTCCCGTTCGCCTTCAGCGTGCTGGGCAACGACACCGCGTCCGCCCTCGCCGCGGGCTGCCCGGTCGTCGTCAAGGGGCACCCCGCGCACCCGCTGCTCAGCCAGCGGCTCGGGGCCCTGGCGACCGACGCGCTGCGCGAGGCCGGTGCGCCGGACGGCGTCTTCGGGATCGTGCACGGCTTCGACGCCGGCGTACGGCTCGTCGAGGCGCCGCAGATCACGGCCGTCGCGTTCACCGGCTCGCAGCGCGCGGGCATGGCGTTGCGCGACGCGGCCGAACGACGCCCCGTCCCGATCCCGGTGTTCGCCGAGATGGGCACCGTCAACCCGGTCGTGGTCACCGGCGCCGCTGCCGAGGCGCGGCTCGCCGAGATCGCGTCCGGGTTCGTCGGGTCGTTCACGCTCGGCGCCGGCCAGTTCTGCACCAAGCCCGGCCTGATGCTCGCGCCGCGCGGCTCCGACGCCGCCCGTGCGGTCGCCGACGCGCTCCGCGAGGCGGCACCCCAGGGCTGGTCGCTCACCGAAGGCATCGCCGAGGCGGCGCGTACGGGCGTGGCCGAGCTCGTCGACGCCGGTGCCGAGGTCGTCGCGTCCGTCGACGGCCCCGACGCCGGCTGGTCCGTCGCGTCCACCGTCCTGTCCGTGCCGCTCGACGCGCTGCAGTCCGGCAGCCGCCTGCTCGAAGAGTGCTTCGGCCCCGTCGCGCTCGTCGCCGAGTACGACGACACCGAGGCGCTCGCGCGTGCGGTCGAGTCCCTGCAGGGCACCCTCGCCGCTGCCGTGATGGCTGCCGACGAGTCCGATCCCGACCTGCCGGGCGTCCTCGCGCAGCTCACGACGAAGGCCGGACGCGTCACCGTCGGCGACTTCCCGACCGGCGTCGCGTACACCTGGGCCCAGCACCACGGCGGCCCCTGGCCCGCCACCTCCGACCCGACGGCGACGTCGGTCGGTGCCGCCGCACTCAGCCGGTTCACCCGCCCGGTCACCTACCAGTCCGTCCCGGAGTCGGCCCTGCCCGCTCCGCTGCGCGACGACAACCCGTGGGGCATCCCGCGCCGTGTCGACGGACGCCTCACCCTGCCCACCGACGCGCAGCCGCCCACGAAGGAAGGTCCATGACCGCCACCTCCTCCCGCCCCGCCTTCAACCCCCACGACCCGGCCGGGATCGACGACCTCCTGAGCGCGGACGAGCTGTCGGTCCGTGACTCGGTGCGTCACCTGTGCGCCGAGCGGGTCGACCCGTACGTCGCCGACTGGTTCGAGCGCGGCGCGATCCCTGACATCCGCGGGCTCGCCAAGGAGCTCGGCGCGCTCGGCGTCCTCGGGATGCACCTCGAGGGCTACGGCTGCGCCGGGATGAGTGCGACCGAGTACGGCCTCGCGTGCCTCGAGCTCGAGGCGTCCGACTCCGGGCTTCGCTCGCTGGTGTCGGTGCAGGGCTCGCTCGCGATGTACGCGATCTGGCGCTTCGGCAGCGAGGAGCACAAGGAGACGTGGCTCCCGCGCATGGCCGCGGGCGAGGCGATCGGCTGCTTCGGCCTGACCGAGCCCGACCACGGCTCCGACCCCGGCAGCATGCGCACCCGCGCCCGCCGCGACGCCGGGGGCGACTGGATCCTCAACGGCCGCAAGATGTGGATCACGAACGCGCCGGTGGCCGACGTCGCCGTCGTGTGGGCCCAGACCAGCGACGACCCGGCGGACGTCCGTGGGTTCGTCGTCCCGACCCGTACGCCCGGGTTCTCCGCGCCCGAGATCCTGCACAAGCTGTCGCTGCGCGCCTCGGTCACGGGCGAGATCGTGCTCGACGAGGTCCGCCTGCCCAGCGACGCGGTCCTGCCCGAAGCCACCGGCCTCCGTGGCCCGCTGTCGTGCCTCAACGAGGCGCGATACGGGATCGTCTGGGGCGCGATGGGCGCGGCGCGCTCCTCGTACGAGGCCGCGCTCGCGTACGCAGGCGAGCGGGAGCAGTTCGGCCGCCCCATCAGCGGGTTCCAGCTGACCCAGCAGAAGCTCGCCGACATGGCGCTCGAGTACGCCAAGGGTGTCCTGCTCGCGCTGCACCTCGGCCGACGCAAGGACGCCGGCACGCTCCGTCCCGAGCAGGTGAGCATGGGCAAGCTCAACAACGTCCGTGAGGCGCTGGAGATCTGCCGCACCGCCCGTACGATCCTGGGCGCCAACGGCATCTCGCTGGAGTACCCCGTCATCCGCCACATGAACAACCTCGAGTCCGTCCTCACGTACGAGGGGACCACCGAGATGCACACGCTGGTGCTCGGCCAGGCGCTCACGGGCCAGCCGGCGTTCCGCTAGTCCCCGTGCACGACTGAGGCCTCGATCCCGGAGGGAGGGACCGAGGCCTCAGCGTTGTGCGGCGGCGGTCCCGGCCTCGTGAGGGTGAGTCCGTGACCGCCTCGTGCGGCGCCGCCCGTCGGGGGACGGGCGGCGCCGACGCTTGATCAGCGCCGCTTCACCGAGACCTTGATGGTCTTGGTCGCAGCACCGGTCGTGGCGTTGCCGAGGTAGCGCACCTTCAGCGTGCCCTTGCCTGCCTTCGGCAGCTTCTTGAGACGGACGACCACGCTGCCGTTCTTACGCAGCGTCGCGGTGCCGACCTTCTTGCCGCGGTGGTAGACCGCGACCTTGCCGGACGGCGTGAAGCCGCTGGCCTTCACCGTCACCCGCACCTTGGCACGCGTCTTGCCGGCCACGACCTTCTTGGTCGTCACCTTCGCGGCCACGGATGCCTTCGCCTTGACGACCTTCAGGCGAAGCGACGTCGACGACGGCTTGGTGGACGCGTCACCGAGGTAGCGCACCGACAGGGTGTGCGTCCCCGGCTTCAGCGCCGTACGGGGCAGGGTGACCGTGGTGCGGCCGTTGACGACCGTCGTACGGGCGAGCAGCCTGCTGCCCTGACGGACCTCGACCTTGCCTCCGGCCTTGCCGGGCGAGACCACGACGTTCACGCGCGGCGAGATGCCGTAGCGTGCCGTCGCCGCCGACGCCTTGACCGACGACGCCACCGGCGCCGGCGTGCTGGGCTCGTCGCTGACCTCGATGCTGCCGATCGTCAGCGCCTCACCGTCCATCGCGGTGCAGTCGAGCCCGACAGCCTGGATGAACCCGCCGAGCACGCCGGGCGTGAGGACGGAGTTGATGAACATCTTCTTCGGCATCGAGACCTCGAGCGCACCCGACGTCGGTGCCGTCAGCTCGGGCAGGCCGCCCTTCACCGGGATCGCGACGCCGTCGGCGGGCACCGGCAGCGACATCGGCACGTCGGCGGACTCGAGGTCCGACATCGGCAGCTCGTACGTCCGTCCGGTCGCCGTCTCGGTGAACACCGCCGTCGCGGTCGCCTGACCGGCAACGGCCGTCTGGCCGAACCCTGTCTCGTCGAGAGGCGGGTACTCGCCGGGCTGCGACGTGCTGAAGTCGGTGCCCGCGAGAAGTTCCGCCATCGGCTGGGCCATCTTCAGGGTGATGTCGGTGTCGGGAACGGTGAACTTCTCGCCCGGCTTCAGCTGCTGGGGCATGTGGGCCTTCACGTCCACGCGGAACGTGGCGTCGCCGCCCATGATGGCGCCGACGAGATCGCTCAGCGACGGGTCGATCGGAGCCGACGGATCGGTCGTCGGCATCCCGTCGGGGCCGGTGCGGATCGCGTACTCGCACCGGTACCGGACGTCGTTCAGGACGCCCGCCGCAGGCTTCGGGGGCTCGACGACATTGATCGTCACCGTCCCCGTCGTCGAGTCCCCGGTCTTGTCGGTCATCGTCACCGTGAAGGAGTCGGTCCCGACGAAGCCCGGGTCCGGCACGTAGGTGTACTTGTGCTTGATCGCCGCGAACTGGGAGTCCGGGCTCGCCGGGTTGTCGTCGGCGGTGAAGAAGTCCCTGATCGTGCCGTGCTGCGGCGTCCCGTACGTGAACCGGGTCTCGGGGGTGTTCCAGACGAACGGGCCGTTGGAGTCGAGGTCCCGCGCCCAGGGCCACCCGTCGAACGGCTTGTCCTTCGTCGTGGTGAACGTACGATCCGCGACGAGGGGGACGGCGTTGACCACGGTGAACCGCACCGTCGAGGTGCTCGACTGGCCGGCCTCGTCGGTCGCGGTGTAGTTGAAGCTGTAGTCGCCGACGCCAGCGTCCTCCGAGACCTGGATCGTCGCGACCTTGCCCGCGACCGACAACCACACGTTGCTGCCGCCGTTCGGGCCGGTGAGCGCACCCAGCTTGTACGTGAGGGTGCCCTCGCCGCCACTGCCGGCCAGCGTGATCTTGGTCAGGTCCGCGAATGTGCCGCGGTGCACCGGATCCTCCCAGTCGATGTCCTGGGTGGTGACCGGTCCTGCGCCGCCGTCGACGTTCACGGTCACGGTCGCGGTCGCCTCACCTACACCGTCGCTGACGGTGTAGGTGAACGAGTCGGTCCCGACGAAGCCGTCGGCGGGCGTGTACGTGAGGTTCGGAGCGTCGCCGCTCAGCGTGCCGTTGCTCGGGTTGGTGGTGGTGTACGTGAGCGTCTCGCCCTCCGGGTCGGAGGCGTCGAGCGTCACGGCGACGGCCTCGCCCGCGCCCGTAGACACCGTGACGTCGCGCGCGACCGGCGGCTGGTTGGTAGGCGCAGCGATGGGGATGGCGCCGAAGACGCCGTCTCCGTTCGGCCCAGCGGCGTCGAGGTCACAGGCCAGCTTGACCGCGCCCTCCCCGCCGACGATGGTGCCGTTGGCCTGCACGAGCGTGGCGGCGATGTTGAAACGAGTCGGCATCCGCAGCGTGGCCGCCTCGGTCGCGCCGGCGGGCACAGTGATCGCCGGGACGTCGCCCTCGGTGGGGATCTTCCACAGAGCGTTGGGCGCCGTCGGGACGTCCGTCTGCGGCGCCGCCAGATTGCCGATCGGAACGACCAGCGGATCGCTCACACCTGGCGCGGTGATCGTGATCGACGCGTCCGTCGACTTGCCGCCCGCGGTCTTCGCGCCGAGCAGGCCGACGGTGGGGGCGCGCAGGTCCTCCGGCATCGTCAGCGTGATCTGGGTCTTGCGCGCGGGGATCGTCTCGCCAGGGGCGACGGAGTCAGGGACCTCGACCGCAGCGTGGACACCGACGTCCTTCACGCCCAGCGGTAGGCCGGCCGCGTCGACGTTGCACTTGTAGTTGTAGTCCTTCGCCAGGTCCGTCGCCGCTGCTGCTGGTGCTGCGGCCGCCAGGCCGAACGCGCTCAGCGTTCCGGCGACGAGGGCTCCTGCGGTGACGGGGCCGACCACGCGACGGCCTCTCGCCGTCACTGGGGCATGCTTCATCGTTCTCCCTCCAGAGAATCGCAAAGGTGTATCTCAGATCACACCGAGTTAACTCAGTGTGACACGCAGCGATACAGCATGGGCCGAGATGCCGGAATCGGCCACAGATTTCTCCGTGGCCCCCCGATTCGGCCGACACGTCGCACACCTGGAGCGCCGACCCCATACCCTCGAAGGGTGACCGAGTCCGCACTGGTCCGATGGGCCGACTACGACGCTGCCCTCTTCGATCTCGACGGGGTTCTGACCCCCACTGCCGAGGTGCACATGCGCGCCTGGGCCGCGCTCTTCACGTCCTATCTGAGCGCGCACCAGATCTCACCTCCCTACACCGACGCGGACTACTTCGCGTACGTCGACGGCAAGCCCCGCTACGACGGCGTCCGCACGCTCCTTGCCTCGCGGGGCGTGACGCTGCCCGAGGGCGACCCGAGCGACCCACCGACCGCCGAGACGGTGTGCGGGCTCGGCAACCGCAAGAACGCCGAGTTCGAGCACGAGCTCGCCGCGCACGGCGTCGCCGCGTACCCGGGCTCCGTCGCGCTCCTCGACCACCTCGCCACCCTGCCGATCGGCCTCGCCGTCGTGTCGAGCTCGGTCAACGCCCCCGCCGTGCTGGCCGCAGCCGGCATCGCCGACCGGTTCCCGGTCGTCGTCGACGGTGCCGTCGCGCTCGACCACGGGCTCCCGGGCAAGCCCGCACCCGACACGTACGCGTTCGCCGCGAAGCAGCTCGGGACCGACGACGCCCACGCGATCGTCATCGAGGACGCGGTGTCGGGAGTGCAGGCGGGCGCGGCGGGCGACTTCGGGCTCGTCATCGGCGTCGACCGCGGCGCCGGACGCCAGACCCTCCTCGACCACGGCGCCGACGTGGTCGTCGCCGACCTGGGTGAGCTCGTATGAGCCCCGTTCCTCGCGACACGCCCCGCCCGGTCTCCGACTACCTCGACCGGCACCGCTGGCCGATCGACGAGTGGCGACTGTCCGAGCGGTTCTTCAGCTCCGAGGACCTCGGGCGTACGGAGACGTTGTTCGCCGTCGGCAACGGCTACCTCGGCATGCGGGGCAACGTCGAGGAAGGCCGCGAGTCGCACACGCACGGCACGTTCGTGAACGGCTTCCACGAGACCTGGAAGATCAACCACGCGGAGGAGGCGTTCGGCTTCGCGCGGGTCGGGCAGACGATCGTCAACGCGCCCGACGTGAAGGTCATCCGGCTCTACATCGACGACGAGCCGCTGCTGCTGCCGGTCGCCGACCTCATCGACTACGAACGCACGCTCGACTTCCGTACGGGGGTGCTGTGCCGAGAGATCGTGTGGCGCACGCCTGCAGGCAAGCGCGTACGGATCAAGTCCCAGCGCATGGTCTCGTTCACCCAGCGCCACCTCGCCGTGATGACGTTCGAGGTCACGCTCCTCGACGCCGCGGCACCGATCACGCTGTCGTCGCAGATCCTCAACCGCCAGGACGGCGAGGACGAGTACCACGTCCGCTCGGCCGCCATGGGCGAAGGCGCGGACCCGCGCAAGGCCGAGCGGTTCGGGCGCCGCGTGCTCCTGCCGCAGATCCACGAGGCCGTGGAGGACCTCGGTCGCGTGATGCTCGGCTACAAGGCCGCCGAGTCCGGCATGACGCTCGGCGTCGCCGCCGACCACGTCCTCGAGACCGTCGACCCGCACCAGCGCAGCGTGCACATCGACGAGGACATGGCGAAGGTCGCGTACCAGATCGACGCGCAGCCGGGGAACCCCGTCCGCCTCACCAAGGTCGCCTCGTACCACACCTCTCGCGGCGTCCCTGCCCGTGAGCTGCTCGACCGGTGTCGCCGCACCCTCGACCGCGTGAAGGCTGAAGGACTCGAGCGTCAGTTCGACGACCAGAAGTCGTGGCTGGCCGACTACTGGGCACGCGCCGACGTCACCATCGGCGGACAGCCCGCCCTGCAGCAGGCCATGCGCTGGAACCTCTTCCAGGTCGCGCAGGCGTCGGCCCGCGCCGAGGGGGCAGGCATCCCGGCGAAGGGCGTCACCGGCTCCGGGTACGGCGGCCACTACTTCTGGGACACCGAGATCTACGTCCTGCCGTTCCTCACGTACGTGTACCCGCAGCTCGCCCGAGCCGCGTTGCGCTTCCGCTACAACATGCTGCCCGCCGCGAGGCGTCGCGCGCGCGACCTCTCCAACCGCGGGGCGCTCTTCCCGTGGCGGACGATCAACGGCGAGGAGGCGTCGGCGTACTACGCCGCCGGCACGGCGCAGTACCACATCGACGCCGACATCTCGTACGCCTTGAGCCGCTACGTGGACGCGACCGGCGACACCGACTTCCTCATGCGCGAGGCGGTCGACATCCTCGTCGAGACGGCACGCCTGTGGACCGACCTCGGATTCTGGCGCAGCGAGGGGCGCGGCTCGTTCCACATCCACGGCGTCACCGGACCCGACGAGTACACGACCGTCGTGAACGACAACCTGTTCACGAACGTGATGGCGCGGTTCAACCTCCGTCGCGCCGCGCGGGCCGTACGCGAGCTCGAGCGGGCGTGGCCGCAGGCGTACAGCCGGATGGTGGCGCGGCTGCGGCTCGACAGCAACGAGGTCGAGGAGTGGGAGCGCGCCGCCGAGGCGATGGCGATCCCGTACGACGAGCACCTCGGGATCCACCCGCAGGACTCGCACTTCCTGGAGCGCGAGGTGTGGGACCTCGCGCACACGCCGCGGGACAAGCGGCCGCTGCTGCTGCACTACCACCCGCTGGTGATCTACCGGTTCCAGGTGCTCAAGCAGGCCGACGTCGTGCTCGCGCTCTATCTGCAGGGCGACCAGTTCACGACCGAGCAGAAGCGCAGCGACTTCGAGTACTACGACCCGATCACGACCGGTGACTCCACGCTGTCGGCGGTCGTCCAGGCGCTGATCGCGGCGGAGGTGGGCTACTCGGACCTCGCGGTGCGGTACTTCACCGAGGCGCTGTACGTCGACCTGGCCGACCTGCACGGCAACGCCTCCGACGGCGTCCACGTCGCGTCGACCGGCGGGGTGTGGGGTGCGCTGGCGAACGGGTTCGGTGGTTTCCGGGACTACAACGGCGAGTTCTCGATCGACCCGCGGCTGCCCGCGGCGTGGGACGAGCTCGTCTTCCGGCTGACGATCAAGAAGAGCCGGATCCGCGTTCGCGTCACCGCCGACTCCGTCGAGCTGACCGTCGAGGAAGGCGCCGGCGCGAAGTTCTCCGTACGCGGCAAGATCGTGCACGTCACGGCTGCCGAGCCGGTCGTCGTCCCGCTCGAGGACCAGGGCCCGCTGCTGCCCGGCACCCCGGGCCCCGGGCCGCTCGAGGGCGTCCGCCGCGCCGACGGCTCCGTCATCACCGCCACCGTCCCGCACCCCTGACCCCTCGCCCAGTCACCCCCCGTCGGCTCGCGCCTCCGCGGTTTGCCACGCTGACGTGGGAAACCCTGGTTGGCGCGGCAAGCAAACCGCGCCAACCACAACACGCCACGCTGGCGTGGCAAACCACAGCCCGGGGCACCCCCACCAACCCGACCGACCGCCGCAACCCCCCGTACCCGCACCAAGGTTTCCCACGCTGACGTGGCAAACCCTGGTTGGCGCGGCAAGCAAGCCGCGCCAACCACAACACGCCACGCTGACGTGGCAAACCACAGAGCGGGGCCGGCGCGGAGCGGGGGAGAACGAGCGAGTGCCCCGACCCGTGACAGGTCGGGGCACTCGTCCCCTCGGAGGGTCGTACGGCGCCGGGGGCCGTTGACGTGCTCGCGAGTCGGTGCGGTCGGTCGTTACTTCCGGACCTTCACCTTGATGGTCTTGGTCGCGCTCTTGGCGTAGACCGAGCCGCTGTAGGTCACCTTGATCTTGTAGGTGCCCTTCTTCTTGAACTTCTTGAGCTTGATCGTCGCCTTGCCGTTCTTGACGGTGGCCTTGCCGACGGTCTTCTTGCCGATCTTGGCGGTGACCTTGCCGGTGGCGGCGGGGCTGCCGGCGGAGACCTTGACGGCCAGCTTGGCCTTGGTCTTCTTGGCCTTGATCTTCTTCGGCGACGCCTTGGCGGTCACCTTGGCGGCGTTCTTCGGAATGCTGACCGAGCCGATCACACGCGCGGCGGAGGTCTTGCACGCCAGCGAGACCGGGATGCTGGTGCCGCCGGAGTTGACGACCGTCGCCGCGATGCTGAACGCCGCCGGCATGCTGAACGACGCGCGCGTGTGGGCGCGTGCCGGGACCTTGATCGCGGGGACGTCACCGACCGTGGCGATGTTCCACGGAGTGCCGGCCGTCGCCGGGACGGGCGCCTGCGGAGCCCGAAGGTTGGCGATGCCAACGGTCAGCGCCGCAGCGCCAGGCGCCGAGATGGTGACCTTGGCGTCCTTCGACTCACCCCCAGCCGTGCGGCCGTTGATCAGGTTGTACGTCGCGTCGCGCAGCGTCTCCGGGAGCGTCAGCGTGATCGTGGTCTTGCGGGTCGGGAGCGTCTGGTTGCGCGAGACCACGCTCGGGACCGTCACCTGGGCGCGGACGCCGATGACGTGGTTGCCGAGCGGAAGCGCGCCAGCGTCGACCTTGCAGGTGTAGTTGAACCGCTTGTCGAGGTTGACGTTCGCGGCGTTGGCGGCCGGCGCACCGGCGATGACGAGGCCGCCGACACCGGCGACCAGCGCGGCGCCCGTGGACGCGGCCGCAAGGCGTGTGCGGCGTTTCGTCCGGGCAGGCTGAGACTGGAGCATGATGATCTCCCTCCGAGGATTCGGTGCGATCTGCACCACATGCGAAAGCGAGTTCAACACCCGGTTACCCCAAAAGGAACACGCCACAGGGTTCCGTTACCTAACCGTGACATTGGCGTCAACGGGGCGAAACGACGTCCCTCAGCGCGGTACGCGGACCAGCAGGACCCCCGGCTCGACGACAGCGCGAAGCTCGGTGTGATCGCCGATCGGGTCGCCGTCGAGCTGCATCGGCGTGGGCCGGTCGGTCCGCAGCGTCACCGTCCGCCCGGTCATCCGGTCGAGCCGCTCGTCGGTGCGCTTGCCGCGCGTGAACAGGCGCAGCCCCACCGAAAGGAAGGCGAACTTGTGCGGCGGCGCGATCGCGACCACGTCGATCTTGCCGTCGTCGATCTGCGCGTCCGGCAGCAGCGGGAGACCGCCCTGCAGGAACCCGACGTTGCCGACGACTACCGTCAGCGCACGGCGCCGGACGAACGGCCCGTCGTCGATCGAGATCTGCACCCGCGTCCGAGGGAAGCGCAACAGCTGCTTGCCCCCCGAGACCACGTACGCCAGCCAGCCGACCCGCTTCTTGAGGTCCTCGTTGGTGCCGGTCATGATCGCGGCGTCGAACCCGAGCCCGGCCATCACCAGGAACGTGGTCGACTCCTCCGACCCGTCGAGCGACAGCCGAACGATGTCGATCGCCCGGTCCTGCCCCACGAACGCGTTGTCGATCGCGTCGCCGGTGTGCAGCGGCAGCGAGAGGTTGCGGGCGAGGAGGTTGCCGGTGCCGAGCGGCACCACGCCGACGCCGATCCCGCTGCGCGCGAGCTCGCCGCACACCTCGCGTACGGTCCCGTCGCCACCGGCCACGATGACGAGGTCGGCCTCGCCCTCGAGCGCCTCCACGGCCTGCGACGCGCCGGGGTCGTCGACCGTGGTCTCGAAGAACTGCGGCTCCGCCCAGCCGTGCCGGGCCGCGGCCTCGCGCACCCTCGTACGGAACGCCTCGACGTCACCGACCTTGACCGGGTTGAGCACCACACCGACCTGACGGCGTCCCGTGCCGGCGACGGCGGGACGGGCGGGTTCCTCGGCGTCGAAGAGCGACCGGGTGAACAGCCACCAGAAGAAGAGCGCCACCGCCGTCCCGAGCATCCAGCCGCCGACGACATCGGACAGGAAGTGGACGCCCAGGAACAGGCGGTCGAGGCCGACGAGCACGCCGACGGCCAGCCACAGCAGGATCAGCAGCAACCGCAGGACACCACGGCGTACGAGCAGCAGGGTGACGATGACCATGACCGTCGCGAACGTGCCCCCGGCCGTGGCGTGCCCGCTGGGGAACGAGAACGTGTCCAGCACCTGGATCGGCTCGTCGAAGGACGGTCGGGCTCGCTCGACGAACCGCTTCAGCCCGTAGACGGCCGCAAACTGGACGGCCATCGTCAGCGCGATCCAGAACGCGACACGGTACGACCGCCGCAGCAGCGCGTACACGGCGACGGCCCCCAGGACCAGACGCAGCATCCACGGGCCGAGCCAGTCGCCGATCCACAAGAAGACGTCCGAGAGGACCTGGTTGCCCACGACCGCTCCGTGCGCAGCCTCGGCCACCTGCTGGTCCAGCTCGGTCAGCGGCGCCCACTCCCACCACACCGCAGCGGCGAGGGCAGCGAAGAGCACGAAGAGGACGCCGGTCGTCGTGGGCAGGAGGGCAGGGCGCGCAGGACGTGCGCGGCGGAGGTCGATCGGCACCCGAACAGGGTAGTCGTGTCAGCCACGCCGATAGGCTGGGGGAATGATCGACGTTCGTATCCTTCGTGACAACCCTGACGAGATCCGCGCTGCTCAGCGCCGCCGCGGTGAGTCCGAGGCTGTCGTCGACGAGCTGGTCTCCGCCGACGAGGCACGTCGATCGTCGATCGGCCGGTACGAGGCGCTGCGGGCCGAGCAGAAGCAGCTCGGCAAGCAGGTCGCGAAGGCGTCGGGCGACGAGAAGGCTGCGCTCCTTGCCCGTACGAAGGAGCTCGCCGCTCAGGTCAAGGAGGCCAGCGCGGCCTCCGACGCGGCGGCATCGACGTTCGACACGCTGCTCGCCACGCTCCCCAACCTGGCGGCGCCGGAGGCTCCTGAGGGCGGCGAGGAGGACTTCGTCGTCCGCGAGGTCGTGGGCGAGCCGCGCGACTTCGCCGCCGAGGGCTTCGAGCCGCTCGACCACATCGAGATCGGCAAGCGCCTCGGCGCGTTCGACATCGAGCGGGGCGCGAAGGTCAGCGGCGCCCGCTTCTACTTCCTGACCGGTATCGGCGCCCAGCTCGAGATGGCGCTGGTCCAGATGGCGATGGACCGCGCGGCCGCGTGGGGCTTCACGCCCATGATCCCGCCGGCGCTGGTGAAGCCATCGGCGATGGAGGGCACCGGGTTCCTCGGCCAGGCCGCCGACGACGTCTACCACCTCGAGAAGGACGACCTCTACCTCGTCGGCACGTCGGAGGTGCCGCTCGCGGCGTACCACTCCGACGAGATCCTCGACGCCCAGTCGTTGCCGCGCCGTTACGCAGGGTTCAGCCCGTGCTATCGCCGCGAGGCAGGCTCGTACGGGAAGGACACCCGGGGCATCTTCCGGGTGCACTGGTTCGACAAGGTGGAGATGTTCGTCTATGCCACGCCCGAGGACTCGTACGCGGTCCACGAGGAGCTGCTGCGCCACGAGCAGGACTGGCTCGACGCGCTCGAGCTCCCGTACCGCGTGATCGACGTGGCGGCCGGGGACCTCGGCCTCTCCGCGATCCGCAAGTTCGACTGCGAGGCGTGGATCCCCACCCAGGGCAAGTACCGCGAGCTGACCTCCACCTCGAACTGCACCAGCTTCCAGGCGCGCCGTCTGGGCATCCGCATGCGCGACGGCGACCAGGTCACCCCGCTGGCGACCCTCAACGGCACGTTGATGGCGTCGACCCGGACGATCATCGCCCTCCTCGAAAACCACCAGCAGGCCGACGGGTCCGTCCGGGTCCCCCTGGCGCTGCAGCCCTACCTCGCAGGACGAGAGATCTTGGAGCCGCTGTCTTGACGTTGACCTCGCACACCACCGACGGGGCCGCCACGACCTGGAGGCCACGCATCGTGGCCCTCGACGTGGACGGCACGATCGTCGACTACGCCAACGAGATGACCGACGCCGTACGCCAGGTGGTCCGCGCCACCGCCGAGGCCGGCATGCACTGCGTGATCTCCACGGGCCGCGCGGTGCCGGGGGTGATGGACGCGGTCGCCAAGCTCGGGTTCAGCGACGGTCTCGCGGTGGCGAGCAACGGCTCGGTCGTGTTCTCGTACGACCCGGTGAAGATCCTGCACACCGTGACGTTCGACGCCGGTCCGGCCGTACGCGCGCTGCTCGAGGCGGTGCCGGACGCCGCGGTGGCGGTGGAGAACGTCGGCACCGGCTACCGCATGAACAAGGCGTTCCCCGACGGTGAGCTGAGCGGCGTCATCTCGCACGAGCCCGTCGAGGACCTCATCGCCGAGCCGGTGAGCCGCGTGATCGTCCGCAGCCCCGACGCGTCTGCCGAGGAGTTCGCCGAGCTCGCCCACTCGCTGGGGCTGGAGGGCACGAACTACTACGTCGGCTACACCGCGTGGCTCGACCTCGCCCCCGAGGGCGTGTCCAAGGCGGCGGGTCTGGAGAAGATCTGCGCGGAGCTGGGCGTCGACCGCAAGGACGTCCTGGCGATCGGCGACGGCTCGAACGACGTCGAGATGCTCGAGTGGGCCGGGCGCGGGGTCGCGATGGGCCACGCCCCTCTGCACGTGCAGTCCGTGGCCGACGACGTCACCGAGACCGTGGAGAACGACGGGGTCGTCCGGGAGCTCGAGAAGTACCTCTGAGCTCTGCCCCGGCGGCTCCGCCGGGGCTACCCCCTCGGCCGGCCGCCCCCGTGCGCGGTCGGACTCAGGGCTACGCGCTGAGGGGGCAGGAAGTGACGCGGGCCGAGACGACCTCGTCGAAGACGTCGAGCACCTCGTCGACCGTCGGCCGCGTCGTCCGCGTACGGGCGGGGGTGGCGGGCTTCTTGTTCGACGACGCCTCGCGGAGGTGGCGCTTGACCGTGGACAACGAGCACCCGAGGCGCTCGGCGAGCTGGGCGAAGGTGTCGCGCGGGTAGAGGCGGCGTGCGGCGAGGATCGCGTCGTGGTCGACAGGTGAGCCGGCCGCACGGACACCGGCGATGCGGTCGATGTCGGGGGCGGTGAGCGTGATGCCGAGCCGTGAGCGCATCTCCGCACGGTCCTCAGGTGAGGTGCAGGCGGCGTAGCCGGCGACCTCCCCGTCGACCACGGCGCGGTAGAGGCACTGGGTGAGGAGCGGGCACGCGGCACAGGCCTCGCGGGCCTGGGCGTGGGCCGACAACCACGCGTCCCAGCTCGCCCCGGACCTTGAGAGGTCCTCGAGCGGCTCGCTCAGGGTGTCGTAGACATCGGGCATCCGCGTGCACGCAGGAACGACGTCGGTGTGCGAGTCGACCTGGCGGCGGTCCGAGACGAAGTACATGGGTTCTGCATCTCCTTGGGTGCTTCGAGATGCAGAAAGTCAAACATCGGTGTCAAGAGAGTAATCAGCGCGCAAGTACTCAGATGCTGATAAATGCCTACTCATCGCCAGGCGAGTACCTGCCGTACGTGTCACACAGTAGCTGCCGAGAGGGCCAACAGCAGGTTTCTGTCACGCATCCTTGACAGGTCAGGCGGGTTACGCGATCAGAGGTACATGCCCGGCCGCTGCTGAGTACCGTCGTCGGCGGTCTGAGCCGGCATCCCGGGGCGCCCCTGGATCTGGACGGGCTGACCGCCCGGGAGCGCACGGCGCATCTGCTGCAGCTGGGCCTGCGAGGCCATCTGCTGGGCGTAGATCGCCGTCTGGATCCCGTGGAACAGCCCTTCGAGCCAGCCCACGAGCTGGGCCTGGGCGATCCGCAGCTCGTCGTCGGACGGAGTCGTCTCGTTGAACGGCAGGCTCAGCCGCTCGAGCTCCTCCACGAGCTCAGGAGCGAGCCCGTCCTCGAGCTCCTTGATGGAGGTCTGGTGGATGTCGCGCAGGCGTGCACGGCTGGCCTCGTCGAGCGGGGCGGACTTCACCTCTTCGAGGAGCTGCCGGATCATGCTGCCGATCCGCATGACCTTCGCCGGCTGCTCGACCAGCTCGGTGACCGAGCGGACGTCGTCCTCGGCCTCCGTCGGGGCCTCGGGCTCGGGCTCTGCGACGGGTCGACCGTCGGGTCCGATGACCTGGTGGTGCTCGCTGCCGGTGGGATCGAAGGGTTCGCCTGCCATGGCGCCCACTCTAGTCGCGGGCCGCCGGAGCCGGGCGCGACAGCGTGAACGCGAGGGTGTGACGATCGCCCGGTGCGAGCACGACCAGGTCGTCCCCCGACCGCAGCGCGTTGGCCGGGCACGAGCACGGCTCGATCGCGACGGAGCGCCCGTCGGGTGGCGTATAGGCCTGGATCCACCGGACGCCCTCGCCGAGCCCGACGACGGTCCGCCCCACGCGCACCTGCGAGGACCGGAGGTCGCCGTAGGGGACGTCGAGCACCGTCGTCCCGAGCGGGCGCGGCGCGCGGAAGTCGTACGGGGACCCGGCGACCTCGACCGTGCGCGTGGGCAGGTGGCGGTCGGCAGAGGTCTCCACGAAGCACCCGGCGTCGAGGGTGAGGACCGTGTCGGCAGCGGGGTCGGCCACGAGGTACGGGTGGAAGCCTCCTCCGTACGGGGCGGGGCTGTCGCCGGTGTTGGTGGCGACGAGCGCGGCGTCGAGACCGTCGTCGGACAGGGCGTACGCGAGGTCGAGGCGGACGGAGAAGGGATACCCGGATTCCTGCGGCACGTCAACCGCGAGCTGGACGGAGCGGGCGGTCTGCTCCACGACCTCCCACGGGACGTCGAAGACGAGACCGTGCAGCGCGGTACGCGTCTCGGGCTCGTTGAGCGCCACCTGGTGGGTGACGGCGTCGAACGTGTAGCGGCCGTCCTCGAGGCGGTTGGGCCACGGTGCGAGAACCGCACCCCGGTACGTGGGGTGGCCGCCCTCACCGTCCTGCGGGACGACGACGTCGTCCCCGTCGTGGGTGAGCGTCGCGAGCCCGCCGCCGTACGGGTTGACGGTCGCCGCCCACGCGCCGTGCGCGAGCGCGATCACAGCGTGAGCACGACCTTGCCGACGTTGGTCGACTCGTCGAGCACCCGGTGGGCCTCGGCGACCTGCTCCAACGGGAACGTCGCGTGGATGACCGGGTTGAGCGTCTGGTCGGCGAACAGCGCCCACGTGCTCGACACCAGGTCGCGCACGATCTCGGCCTTCTGGTCCTTCGGGCGGCCACGCAGGCCGATGGCAGCGACCGAGCCGCGCTTGGCGAGGAGCGCGCCGAGGTTCAGCTCGCCCTTCGCCCCGCCCTGGAGACCGATCACCACGAGCCGCCCGTCGTGCGCCAGCGCGGAGACGTTGCGCGGGAGGTAGGCCGCACCCATGTTGTCGAGGATGACGTCGGCGCCGTGGCCCTCGGTCGCGGCACGCAGACCCTCGACGAAGTCGATCTCGCGGTAGTTCATGGCGACGTCGGCGCCCAGGTCGCGGCACGCCTCCAGCTTCGCCTCGGAGCCCGCGGTCACGGCCACCCACGCCCCGAAGGCCTTGGCCATCTGGATCGCCATCGTGCCGATCCCGGAGGCACCGCCGTGGACGAGCAGGCGCTCCCCGGGCTGGAGGTCGGCCGTCATGAAGACGTTCGACCAGACCGTGGCCGCCACCTCCATCAGGCCGCCCGCGGCGACCGGGTCCATCCCCTCGGGCAGCGGCGCCACCTGTCCCTGCGGGACGACGACCTTCTCGGCGTAGCCGCCGCCCGCGAGCAGCGCGACGACCGGGTCACCCACCTTCCAGGCGGTGACGTCCGGGCCGACCGAGGCGACGAGCCCCGAGCACTCGAGACCGAGGATCTCGCTCGCACCGGGCGGTGGCGGGTAGTTGCCCTGCCGCTGCAGGACGTCGGCGCGGTTGACCCCTGCGGCCACCACGTCGATCACGACCTCACCTGGCCCGGCGACCGGATCAGGGAGGTCGACCACGTTCAACGCCTCGGGCCCTCCGGGCTCTTTCACGACCACGGCACGCATGGCCACACCGTACCGTCGGGTCAGGCGCCCCACTCCTGGGCCAGCACGGTCACGCGGTCGAGGACCTGGTCGAGGTCGTCCTGGCTCCCGCCGGCCTGCGCAGCGGCGAAGCCGACGAGGAACGCCGTCAGCGGGGCGGCAGGCCGCTCGACCGCGTGGGCGACCTCGCGAGCCGTGTCGAGGATGGCGTGGAGGTCGTAGTCGGGCTCGATGCCGAGCGTCGCGCAGACGACGTCACCCCAGTCGGCGAGCGAGCGCTCGGGTCCAGTCGAAGTGCTCATGCGTCCGACGGTAGGTCCTCCGGCCGGTCCACGTCATGACTCTCCCGCCCGCGCGGCGCGACCTCCCGCGCGCGCAGCGGCTCGAGGAGCGCCCGGAGCGCCACTCCCTGCCAGTCGTCACGGCGCGACGCGGCGGACTCCAGCGCCTCGCGACGCCACAGGCTGCACAGGTACTGGGCCCGGCCGCCCTCGTCGACGAGCAGGGCGCCGTCGCAGGTCGGCGCCTCCGCGAGGGCCGCGGCCAGGCGTTCGAGCGTCTCGCCGGTCACGTACGGCAGGTCGCCCGCGAGCAGCGCCACGTACGGGGCAGGAGGACCGTCGGCGGCGCCCCGGAGCCCGGCGACGACCGCGGCCGCGGGCCCCGCGCCCGGCGGCTCCTCGCGCGCCCACTGCACCGGTCGTACGGTCGGGCGCCGGGGTCCGACGGCGTGCACGTGCCGGGCACCGGAAGCCGCCGCGAGGACGCGGTCGAGGAGCGCCTCCCCACCGACCCGGGCCGCGAGCTTGTCCGACCCGAACCGCCGAGACGCCCCTCCCGCGAGAACGATCACGTCGTACGGCGGGTGGCCGGGCGGCACAGTCGGTGAGACGGGCACGCCCTCACCCTGCCGCAGGCTGGAGCGCCCTGCAAAGATGGAGGTATGCAGGTCGCCCTCGTCCAGCTGAGCGCGACGACCGACGCCGACACGAACCGAGCGCTGGTCGACGACGTCCTCGGCACCCTGGGTCCGCACGACGGACTCGACCTCGTCGTCCTCCCCGAGGCGACGATGCGCGACTTCGGCACCCCCGAGGACGACCTCCGGGACGCCGCCGAGCCGCTCGACGGCCCGTTCGCCCGCCAGCTGGCGCAGCACGCCGTACGCCTCGGCGCGCACGTCGTCGCCGGCGGGTTCGAGCGACGCCACGACGCCGCCGGGGCGCCCGACCTGCCGTACAACGTGCTCCTCGCGTTCGCGCCCGACGGCACGCTCGCCGCCTCGTACCGCAAGATCCACCTCTACGACTCCTTCGGCTACGCCGAGTCCGAGCGGCTCGCTCCCGGCGAGATCGCACCCGCCGTCGTGGACGTCGCCGGGCGACGGGTGGGCCTGATGACCTGCTACGACCTCCGGTTCCCCGAGATGGCGCGGATGCTGGTCGACGCCGGCGCCGACGTCCTGTGCGTGCCCGCCGCGTGGGTCCGCGGGCCGCTCAAGGAGGACCACTGGTCGACCTTGCTGCGCGCGCGGGCGATCGAGAACACCGTGGACGTCGTCGCCGCCGACCAGTGCGGCGGCTACGTCGGACACAGCATGGTGGTCGACCCGCTCGGCGTCGTCGTGGCCTCCGCTGGCGAGGAGCCCGCGGTCGTGCGCGCGACGCTGTCGGCCGAGCGCCTCGCCCGTGCCCGTACGACCAACCCGTCGCTGGCCAACCGCCGCCTCGGCGTCGCGGGAGAGGTCGCCGGAGAGGTGGTCGCCCCGTGAGCGAGACCTCCGGCGGCCGTCGTGCCGCGCCGCGCAGGCGCGCCAGCGACACCCTGAGCTACATCCCGCCGATCCGCGAGCCGCGCTTCAGCATGAAGGCGCTGCGGGCGGCGGGCGTCAGCGGGCTGTTCCTGGCCTGGCTGGCAGGATTCGCGGTCGCGATCACGTCCGTGGTGGCGGTCGGCTTCCCCGACCGCTACGCCCGGTACGGCGCCGCCGTGCTCGCCGTCGTCTTCACCGCGGGCGTCGCCCGGCGCAGCGGGGGCCGCAGCACGCTGTGGTCGGTCCTCGTCGCGATCCTCAGCGCGATCGCCCTGCTCAGCGAGTGGTCGTGGGCGATGGCCGGTGCCTCGGTGGTCACCGCGACGTTCGGCGCGGTGCTCGCCGTGCTCATCACCAGACCGGCCGACAAGCTGTCGGGCGTGCTGCGCGAGTACGCGATCGCGCTCGTGATGGCCACCAGCGCGGCGGTCGCCGTCGCGGCGTGGAACGCACCGGTCGTCCAGCAGCGCTACTACATGCTCGTCCTGGTGGCCGCGCTCGCGACCACCTTCGGGATCGTGTGGAGCCTCGGCGCCGGCCTCCACGGGCTCGGCAGGCGTGGCGTCACGCTGATCGTGGGCGGCGCGGGTGCCCTCGCGGTCCTGCTCGTCTACAGCACGTTCGTGCGCTCGTACGGGTCTCCTGAGCTGGTCAGCGCGATCGACGACACCGTCGTGTGGCTGCGCGACACCATCGGCGGCGTCCCTCGACCCACCGAGGTGCTGATCGGCTTCCCCGCACTGGTGTGGGGCATCAGCACACGCTCGAACCGCCGGCAGGGCTGGTGGATGTGCGCGTTCGGCGTCGTCGGCACCGCGGTGATGGCCAGCGGCCTGGCCTCGCCGAACGCCGACGTCACGTACGTCGCCCTGTCGACGCTCTACTCGGCCATCCTCGGGCTCGGACTCGGCCTGGTCGTCCGCAAGCTCGACCCCGGCTCCACCTCGCGCTCGGGCCGCCGCGCCGCGCGTCGCGAGGAGGGCGACGCCTTCGTCCGCGCAGAGCCGCCGCGCTTCGCTGCCCTCAAGTAGTCCGCATCAGGACGCCTGAGACAATCGAGTCCGGGCGTGGCGCACGCGTGACGCCCGAGGAGGGGTGCCGGAGTGGCCGATCGGAACCGCCTTGAAAGCGGTCGCTGGCAGAGATGTCAGCCGCGGGTTCGAATCCCGCCCCCTCTGCTCCGTCCACCACGCAACAGATGAGTGACACCATGCAACCCACGACGTACCGCCTGACGCTCGTCCTGGCGCTGAGGTTGTTCGGCCTCCGCATGATGGTCGCCGCCGTCGGGGCCGTCGTTGCCGCGGTCCTGATCACCGTCGGGGGCTCCGCCGTCGTCTGGGGGATCGTCGTCGCCGTCCTGGTCGCCCTGCTGGTGGTGGTCTCGATCGCCGGGCTGCGCTGGCCCCCGCGCCTGCTCACGCTCACCGAGACCGGTTACCGCGTCCACCGCGTCCGCGGGGCGGGAGTGCGCTCGGGCAGCTGGGCGCAGGTCGAGCGGGTCGACGACAAGCCGGGCCCCGACGGCGGGACCGAGCTCGTCATCGGTCTCGAGCACGGGCGTACGACACGGCTCCCGATGATGCTCTTCGGAGCCCGAGGGCTGGAGCTGCAGCGCGAGATCCGCGAGCGGCTCAACACCTCGCACGGCTACCGGCCGCTGCCGCCGTCGGCCTGAGCCGGTGCCCCGATTGGATCGGGCCCGGTACGACCTTGTAGCCTTGAGCGGCACGCCTGGAGGTGTCGCATAGTGGCCTAGTGCGCCCGCCTGCTAAGCGGGTTGAGGTTGAAACCTCTCGCGGGTTCAAATCCCGCCACCTCCGCCAGACTCAGAGGGCCCCGGTCGGCTTGTCGCTGACCGGGGCCCTTTGTCGTGCACAGGGCGAGCACCCGGGCCGGGCTAGTCTGCGAGTCGGAGGAGGCGGAATGTCCCGTTCGGACCCTGGTCCGCAGAGCCGACGACGTGCCGAGCGCAGCGACGCCGTCGCCAACCACGAGCGGATCCTCACCGCGGCAGAGGCGTACTTCGCCGAGCACGGCATCGACGCCCCGCTGCGCGGGCTCGCGGAGCGGTCCGGCGTCGGAGCCGGCACGCTCTACCGCCACTTCCCGACCCACGCGGCTCTGGTCCGCGGCCTGTACGACCGCTTCGTGGCACGACTCGACCTGGTCGCCGACCGGTGCGCGCAGGCGACGACCGGGTGGGACGCCGTCCTCACCTTCATCGACGGCACGGCCGAGGTGATGATGGGCGCGCCCGTGATGGCGGCAGTCATGCACCGGCAGGCGGAGAACGACCCGGGCTACCGGCCCGGACGCCGGTGGGAGGAGCCGCTGCGTCGGCACGTCGCCGCGGCGATCGCGGAGGAGCAGCTGCGGCCGGACGTCCGCCCGACAGACGTCGCGCTCGTGCCGTACCTGCTCGGCAGCCTCGCGTCATTCCCGGAGCCGATGCGCCACGCGGTGTTCGCGCGCCAGCGCGGCATCCTGATCGACGGACTGCGGAGGAGCGGTGCTCCGCGGCCTGGGCTCGACGGCGCGGGCCTGCACGTCGACGAGCTCCACGCCATGGTGCACGACCACGCGACCGACCTGTGAAAAACACGCACCCGGCCGGTTAAGCGGACACTATCGTCCGCTTAGCGGGAGGGCCCCCTCCCGCCTCGGCCGGAGGGACCCACGTGCGCTCGATCTCACGAACCTTGACCCGCTCGCTCGTCGCCACCGTCTCGGTCGCCATGGGCGCGGTACTGCTCAGCGCCCCGCCGGCCAGCGCCACGACCTCGGCGGCCGACGAGCCGGTCGTCATCGTGCAGTCACCGGTGCCGGTGATCACCGCTGACGTCGGCCAGATCACCGTGACCCTGGACGGGTCGAACCTCGTCGTGAACAACCCCGGCGCGGCGACGACGCTCCCCGAGCAGTGCTTCTCCGTCAGCGACGTCACCTCCGCTGTCCTCACCCTCGGCGACACGATGTGCGTCGGGACCTCCCACAACCAGACCGTGGGGGGTGCACCGACCGACGAGGGCAAGCTCGTCCTCCACGACGCCGACACCTTGTCGCGTCTCGGCGCCTACGACTGGATCGTGGAGGAGGCGATCGTCGCGCTCTCGTCCAGCCACGACGTGCCCGACCAGTCGATGATCCGCATGTACGCGCGGCCCGAGATCCGTGCGTACGTCCACATGCGCATCCGCGACATCCTCGACCGCGTGCTGTACGGCGTCCCGCTCACGCCACGGGAGCGGGGCACGTACGACGCCGTGATCCAGGCGCTCAACACGCGCGAGACGAGCCACGCCAAGCAGACCCTCGCCGAGTACGAGCGGTGGGAGGCCGATCCGTGCGGATACGTCCCGCCGGCACCGCCGTCCTCCGCTCTCAAACCCGTCCCCAACCCCGTCCGTACGCTGCCGCGCTGCCAGCGAGGGAGCCAGCTCACCACCGCGTTCCAGATCGTCAACGACGTGCCTCCGGTGGAGACCTTCGAGACGTGGGCGCGCTACCGCAACCCCACCCCGACGATGACGGTGGCCGCCGACCCGAGCTTCAAGGCGATGAGCGTGGGGACCTCGGCCGCGTACGCGACGCTGGCGGGTGTCGGCATCGCCGTCGCCGCGGGCGCACTGGCGGGCGTCGTGACCGCCACGGTCCCGGGCGTCGCCGCCTCGGTCATCGCGGTCACCGGCGTCGCTGCCCACGCGGCCGCGCACGCGACGATCAGCACCACGGCGGCGACGGCGATCGGGGCCGGCACCGCCGCCGGGGTGGTCGGGATCATCCTCGTGGGCGCCGTCATGACCGGCGTCTCCATCTGGATGGTGGTCGACGAGCAGAACCGTGTCCGCCGGATCAAGCGACGTGCGGCGAACGCGGGGTCGAGCGACGACCCCCTCGGGATCGAGGCGCTCAAGCCGATCTACGCGGATCTGGACTACGAGACGCGCGAGACGCCGGCCGACGGCTCGACCCCGCTCCACCAGTCGGCGGAGTTCAGCAGCACCATGCAGGCGATGCTCGCCGACTCGATGCTCTTCACCGCCGGCGGCAAGGTCCTCGTCAAGGACCCGGTCGACGGGTACGACGCGGCAAGCACGCCGGCCGACAAGAAGTTCCGGGTGGGCGGCGCACTACGGGACTCCGTCGCGCTGTACAGCGACGAGACCGACACGGAAGGGCGCAAGCTCTCCGGTCACCGCGTCCACTTCAGCCGGGGCTGGCTCATGGACGACCTGTACGTCACCGGGAGCGGCTACCAGGGTCCGACGCCCAAGCTCTCCGTGCGCTACCTCGACCACGCCGGCAAGCACAAGCAGATGTCGGTCGTGGCCCACGCCGACGACGACGGCGTCCTCCAGCGGAAGTTCCTGCTCACCGACGGCACCCGCTCGGAGGTGAGCGACACCTGGGAGTACCTGTCCGACGGCCGTACGCCCCGTACGGCGACGCTGGTCAGCCAGACCCCGCTGCTCCCGGAGCTGACCGTGCTGCCGTCGGTGGTCGGCGACATGCTGCCGGGCCGGACCCTCACCTTCCAGGCGAACCGCTCACGCCCGAGCGAGGTGATGTCCGGGCGCTACAGCTGGCGGATCGAGCGCTTCGACGCCGACGGCGAGGTCGCGCAGACCTGGACGCGCACGGAGGCCGAGAACCTCTCCGGCTTCCAGCAGCGCTTCGACACGGTCGGCTCGTACCGGGCCACCGCCTCCTTCCGCGGCAACGACGGCACGGCGTACGACGTCGCCGGCTCGGTCGACTTCACGATCGTCGCGCCCGAGCCGGAGATCATGACCGCCTCGCTCAAGGACGACCGTACGCTGGACGGCAAGCTGCTGCTCGACCTGCGCCTGACCCAAGACGTCCCGAACGACACGTTCGACGTGGAGGTCGAGTGGGCGGACGACCTGTCGGGCAAGCCGCTGGTCAAGAGCTACACGGTCGTGTGCCGTCGGCTCAACGCCACCGCGTGCGAGACCGACCCGCTCAACGCGGGTCCGCCGACGGCACCGACCAACGCCAACTGGTCGGAGTCGCCGTCGTTCCGGATCCCCGACGACTACGACTTCCTCCCGCACGTGACCGTCCGGATCACGAACTCGCACGGACGGGAGGTGACGCGGGTCTTCCCGATCGTCGGTGACCACCGTCCCCGCTTCGTCGACCCCGCGCCGTACGTCCAGATCCCGGTCGGCACGTTCACCCGCACACGGGTTGTCGAGGTGACGCCGGCGACGACGTACCCGGACCAGCGCCTGACGATCCGCCCGTACGTCGAGGCGCTCACGAGGCAGCTGCCGCCCGGGCTCCAGATGGAGCTCGTGCAGGACGAGGGCCGTACGTACCTCGAGGTCTTCGGCAAGCCCGAGAGCGCCGACCTGGGCCTCTACACGCTGGCGGTCCCGGTCGATCAGGAGCCTGAGGGCGCGGGCGTACGGGCGACACCGGCGCGCGTGACGCTCGACCTCCGCCCGAACGTCGAGCCCGGCTACCGGGCGTACCTGACCAACGTCGCGTGGGGAGTCCACGCCCACCGGACGGACTGGCCGAGCTACCTCGTCGACGTGACGTTCCAGGGCGAGCAGTGGGGCGAGCAGCCTCCGGCAACCGCCGACCTGAAGGTCATGTGCGAGCTGCGCCTCCACGGCTCGGTGGTGTTCAGCAAGGAGTGCGCCGCGGGCAAGCCGTTCCCGTGGCCGAAGGAGCGCAGGTTCGGCGACTACGACGCCAAGGTGTGGGCCGTCGGCCCGCGCGCGACAGGAGCGCCGTACGAGGCGAAGGTGCGTGCCACCTTCATCCAGCCCGAGTTCACGCGGGTCGGCCCGGCCAAGCCCACCGCCCTGACCGAGCGGCTCTCGCTGGAGCTCTACGACCCGAAGGCGGCCAGCATCGGCGCGTGGATCGAGACGCCGTACTCCGCGCACGGCTACAAGGTCACGTGCCGTGTCGACGGGGCGGGCGCGTACCGTCCGTGCTTCGACAAGGGCACCTTCGACGTGCCGCACACACCGGGGGACCGCAAGGTCGAGGTGCGGATCGCCGACCCCGACGGTGCTGTCCTCGCCGACACGTTCACGTGGCGTGTCACACCGGCCGCCGCGAAGCTCTCGGTCGCCGGCCTCTCGGGCCCGCGCCTGGCCGGTCGTACGGTGCCGGTGACGGCGAGCGGTCTCCTGCCCGCCGAGTCGTACCAGGTGCGGATCGGCGGGGTGCTCGCCGCGACCGGGAAGGCGGACGCCCGCGGCCGCGTCGCGCGGTCGGTCGTCGTCCCCCGCAGCGTCGCCGAGGGCTCGCGCGCGCTGACGGTCACCGGCGCGCACGCGCGACGGACCGGGAGCACCTCCGTCACCGTCGTCAAGGCCAAGAAGCTGCGGGTCACGGTCGGGACGAAGAAGGTCCGCCGCGGCGCCACCCAGGTCGTCCGCATCAAGGGCCTGGTCAAGGGCGAGAAGGTCGTCGTCCGCTACCGCGGCAAGGTCGTCTCGCGGAAGTCGCTGCGCGCGGACGCCCGCGGTGCCGTCGTCGTCCGGTTCAAGGTCCGAGCGGGCAAGGGCCGCGAGGTCGTGAAGGTGCGCGGCGCGTTCACCGTACGGAAGGGGTCGGCCGGCTTCACGGTGCGCTGAGCTACCGCTCGGCGACGGCAGCGCCGTCGTGCAGCGCCACCACACGGTCCGCCCTCTCGACGAGGAGCGGGTCGTGGGTGGCGACCACGGCGGCGATGCCCCGGGTGTGCACGATCTCGACGATCAGGTCCATGACGGCAGCGGCCGTCCGGCTGTCGAGCTGCCCCGTCGGCTCGTCGGCGATCAGGAGCGCGGGCTCGGCGACCAGGGCGCGGGCGATCGCGACCCGCTGCTGCTGGCCACCGGACAGCTCGTCGGGTCGCTGGCGCCCGTGGTCGGCGAGGCCGACGGCCTCCAGCGCCTCCGCGACCCGGCGGGCGCGCTCGTCGGCGTCCGTACGCCGGATCCGCAGCGGCACCTCCACGTTCTCGACGGCCGTGAGGACGGGGAGCAGCCCGAACGACTGGAAGACGAAGCCCACCGTGTCGCGGCGCAGCGCGAGGAGCGTCTCCTCCGAGGCGTGCGCGGTGTCGGTGCCGGCGAGCTCGACCCGCCCCGACGTCGGACGGTCGAGGCCGCCGAGCAGGTTGAGCAGCGTGGTCTTGCCCGACCCCGACGGCCCGCGGACGACGACCAGCTCGCCGGCGTGCGCCTCGAGCGTCACCGCTCGGCACGCGTGGACCTCGCCGACGGGCGTACGGAAGACCCGGCCCGCGGCCTGTGCGCGCACCGCGGCCTGGGACACGACGGTCTGCTCCGCCACCTCGCTCATCGCCTGCTCCCGTCGCCGTTGGTCGTCTCCCGGTCCGCGGGCCACACCCCGACGTGGTCGCTCTCGAGCGCGAGGCGGACCCGGTCGCGCAGGTCGAGCGCCTGCGTGAACTCGTCGGGGAGCTGGAGGCGGCCGACCCGGTCGAGCACCGCGTACTCCTCCGCGACCACCGTGTCCTCGCCGCTCTCGTCGACCGCGGAGCGCCGCAGCACCTCCGTGGAGGTCCGCCCGTCACGGATCTGCACCGTCCGGCTGACGTGCTCGCTCACGGTCGCGTCGTGGGTGACGACGAGGACGGTGGTCCCGTGCTCGCGGTTGACGTCGTTCATGGCCGCGAGGACCTCGGCGCTCGCCGCGTCGTCGAGCTCACCGGTCGGCTCGTCCGCGAGGAGCACCCGTGGTGCGTTGACCATCGCGACCGCGATGGCGACGCGCTGCTGCTGACCGCCCGACAGCTCCCAGGGACGCCGGTCGCGGCAGTGCCCGACCTCGAGGAGCTCGAGCAGCTCGTCGACCCTGGCCGCACGCCGCCGCGCGGACATCCGTCCGACCGCGCCGACCAGGGCGACGTTCTCGCCGGCCGTCAGGTACGGGAGCAGGTTGCGTGCGGTCTGCTGCCAGACGAACCCGACGCTGTGCCGGCGGAACTCGATGCGCTCGCGCCTGCCCATCGCCAGCAGGTCGTGCCCCGCGACCTCCGCTCGTCCGGCCGTGGGGACGTCCTGCCCGGACAGGATGCCCAGCAGGGTGGACTTCCCGGAGCCCGACGCGCCCACCACGGCGACCACTGAGCCCGGATCGACGTGCAGGCTGAGACCCTGCAGCGCCTGGACCTCCACGCCACGGGTGGAGAACACCCGGACCAGGTCGGAGCACACGATCGCTCCCTCGACGTCGGCTGCGGCCATGTCGATCACTCCTCCATCATCCTGAGCGCGGTGGTGAGCTCGCGGCGCGACGGGCCGAGGGCCGCGAGCAGAGCCCCGAGGACCGTCACGACCGCCATGCAGGCGACGACGCCGACTCCCCACAGCAGCGGGAAGGTCGTCGCCGGTTGGTCGTCGCCGCTGGTGAACGGCCGCAGGTCGACCGCCTCGAGCACGGTCAGCGGCAGCGCGGCGCCGACGGCGAGGCCCACCGCCCCGGCTACCGCGACCAGCAGGCCGACCTCCCAGAGCGGGAGGCCGCTCGCGCGGCGCAGCGGCAGACCGAGCGCGCGGACCACAGCGAGGTCACGCGTACGCGACCCCGCGCCGGCGATCAGCGCGAGCACGACGGTGGCAGCCACGAGCACGGCTGAGCCTGCTGCGGCGGACCACGCTACCGCCCGTACGCCGGAGACGACGGGGTCCGCGTCGAGGACACGCGCCTCGTGCTGCGGCGTCGTGACGGCCGCACCGGGGAACTGCTCCTCGACGCGACGCACCAGTGACGGGGAGGCGGGATCATCCAGCCCGACCAGCACGCTCACCACCGGTGCGTACGACGGCGCGTCGTCGCCCAGCGCGGCCGGGTCGGCGAGCAGCCACTGCCGTACGGGCACGCCCGGGAGGACGCCCGGCCCCACGCCGACGACCCGCGACTCGACCCCGTCGACCTCGATGTCGCGCTCACCGCCGAGGGCTTCGGCCACGTCCGGCGAGACGATCACCGGGACGCGGTCGTCCTCGCGCGACGAGAGCCGGCTGAGTCCCGGCAGGGAACCGGCGCCGTCGCCCTGGGCCTCGGCGAGGGCGGACGCATCGGCGAGCACGCGTGTCGCGTAGGTGGAGCTGACGGTCGCCACGTCGACGCGGGCCCCGTCGCCGAGCGGCGCGGTCGCGCGGACGCCGGGCAGCGCGGCGAGGGAGTCGACCGCGGCGGCGTCGAGAGACGTGCCCGAGACACGCAGATCGGCTCCGGCGGTGGCCGTCGCGGTCGACGCGCGGCCCGCGTCCAAGGTGGCGACCACGCACCCGGCGAACGTGGTGACGCCGAGCGCGGCGACGAGCGCGACGACCGCCGCCGGGGAGACGCGGTCGGCGCGCGACCGTGACGCACCCAGGAGGCCGACGAGCCCGGTCCGCCGCCGCTGCACCGCCGCGACCCGACGCGCCACGACGGGGAGGAGCCTCCGCGCGAGCACCGCACCCGCCAGGCAGACGAGGACGGGGGCGGCGACCAGGAAGGGGTCGAGACCAGCGGTCGGGTCGCCGAGACCGCGTTGCGCGACGGCGACCAGCGCGGCGACCGCCAGGGCGACGACGGCGAGCTCGACCGCCCACCGGGGGACACGGCGCGGTCCGTTGTCCGTCGCGGCCAGCACGGCCGTGACGACGGGGAGCAGCCCGCAGCACGCGACGAGCCACCAGGGCGGGGTCCCGTACGGGGGTGCGACGGCAGCGGCCACGCCGGCGCCGAGCGCAGCCGCAGGGATCCCGACGAGCAGCCCGACGACCGCCGCCGCGCAGGCCACCTGTCCCCTCGACGCGCCGCGGGCACGGGTGAGCACGAGCAGCGTGCCGCTGCGGGCACGCACCAGCCCGGTCGCGAGGACCAGCACGCAGAGGGCGGCCGCCGCGGGCCCGGACGCGAGCAGCGCGGTGAGCGACGTCAGCGACCCTGCGGTCACCTGCGTCTCGCGCAGCAGGCCGGTGAGCTGGGTGGAGAAGCTGGCGCGGGCGGCAGGCACCCGCTGGATGCCCATGCCGTCGAGCACCACCTCGTACTCGGGGATCACCTCGACCGAGGTGCGGGTGAGCTCGGACAGCTCGTCGATGACCGGGGCGGCGTCGGCGGAGGTCAGGCTCTGCGGGGCGAGGGGGTACCAGAGCGTGAGCCGGGTGTCCGACGGGCCTACGGGCGCGAGCGCGTCGAGGTTCTCCGCCGACACCCACGCCGTCGCGGTGACCGTGCGGGTCTTGCCGTCGTCGGTGATGACGGGACCGACCGCGCCCGAGGTCTGGCGCCAGAACGGACCGTCAGGATCGCGCGCCTCGTACGTGCCGCTGAGCCGGTAGCGGCGCTCGGGCTGGCCCGGAGCGGCGAGCCCGCGCGCCTCGCCCACCGGCCACCGCATCTCTTCGGCCGTCTCACGCGACAGCACGATCTCGGCCGTCGAACCCGCATCCGTGGCCGCTCGTGGGAGCGTGCCCTCCCGCAGGGTGACGTGCGGCTGCAGGTCGGGGCTGGCGCTGAGGTTGAGGACGGAGTTCGGCAGCTGCGGGGCACCGGGCGGGGCGCCGGCGACCTGCCGGGGCGCCACGGTCACCGTGAACATCGCGGGTGCAGCAAACTCACGCAGACGGGCCGGCATCTCCTCGCGCGCCTGCGCGAGCCGGTCGCGGAGCAGGGCCCAGTCGTCGTCGACGACGGCCGGAGGCGGGCTCAGCCGTTGCTCTGTGACCAGGTCGAGCGAGCCTGGCGCCGCTGCTTCCACAGAGTGGCGCTGGGTGTCGGTGAGGAAGCTCTCGAGCGCGGCCGGCGCGACGGACACGACGAAGGCGAGGGCGGCGACGACCGCGGCGACCAGGCCGAGAACCCCACGCATCGCGACGAGGTAGCGGAGGAGCAGTCGCCCCAGGCCTATCCGTCCGCTCATACGTCCTCCTCGCGCAGCGTGGCGTCGGCCCGACGGTCGTGGACGCGAGAGACCACGGCACCGGCGGCGAGCGAGACGACCGCGAACACCCCGAGCGCGACCACCAGGACGGGCACGTCCACCGCGCTCGTACGTCCGACGTCGGGGGCCCCGTCCGGGACGAGCGCGCGCGAGAGCGTCGGGACCACGGACGCCGTCAGCGCGGCGGCGCCGGCCAGCCCGGCGGCGACGCCGAGGACGAGACCGGCGACCCGCTCGTCGCGTCGCGCGCGCCGTCGCAGCACGCGTCCCGCCCCGAGCGCCCGCAGGACCGCCGACTCCCGACGGTCGGCGCCGGAGCTGCCCAGCGCGAGGGCGGCGAGACCGATCGCGCCGAGCAGGGCGACGCCCACCGCCGCCCACCGCCACGACTCGCTCACGACCTGCGGCGACACCGCACCGGAGTCGCCCTGTGCGGTCACGGCCGCGACGGGACGGTCGGAGGCGGCGGGCACGGCCTCGGCAGTCGATGCCGGGTCGGCGCTCGAGACGAGCAAGGTGTTGACGGCGAGCTCGCGCTCGGACGACGAGAGCGAGGCCTGGACGGCCTCCCGGTCGGCAACCAGACCTTCGGCGCCGGGGAGACCGGGCAACGACCGAGACACCCGCCGCACGACACCAGGGAACGTCGCGGTGGCTGCGGGGACGAGGACCTCGATGGTGTCGCCGACCTCGACGTCGAGGTCGGCGGCCAGGCCCGAGGTCATCGCGACCGCCACCTCCCCGCCGCTGCTGTCGCCCGCGCCGTCGCCACCGTCGACCGCGAGCAGCCTCGTCGGGAGGTCGGCGATGCGCGCGGGCGCGTCGACGGCGGCTCGGACGCGCTCCACGCCTGGCAGGTCCTCGTAGGGCCGTAGGTCGACCTGAGGGTTCTGGTCGTCGACCAGAGGCGCGACGGCGAACGAGACGCGGACGTCGCCACCAGCGGCGCTGGCCCGGGTCTGCTCGACGAGCGCCGCGGCAGATGCCGAGGCCACGGCGGAGGCCACCGCCGTGCCGACGACGAGCGCAACCAGCGTCGACGAGGCGGCTGTCGCGCGCGTACGACGCTCCGCCCGCCGCAGCCCGAGGACCAGCGCGAGGCCGTCGTCTCGCCGCGCGACGAACCGTGCGGCCGCCCCGAGGAGGGGGCGCGCGACGGCGGCGACGAGCACGGCAGCGGCGATCAGGAGCAGCGTCGGTGCGAGGGCGGTCAGCGCGTCCACCCGTACCTCGCCGGATGGAGAGACTACGACGACGTCACCCAGCCAGGCCGTGCGCGCGGCCAGGATCACGCCGGCGCCGGCCAGGAGCAGCGCCACAGCGACCGTCCCCGCCGGCGGTGGTCCCGTACGGCGCCGCAACGTCGGCGGCGACCACGCCCGCACCAGCGCGACCAGGACCGGGAGGGCCAACGCGAGGACGAGCGCGTACGGAGCGGGGGTACCGGTCACGGCCACGGTCACAGCGACTCCGACCGAGGCTCCGACGAGGCCGGCGAGGGCGGCGTCCGCCCCATGCCACACCAGGACCTGCGCGCGCGAGGCGCCCCGCGCGGCGAGGATCGTCGCCTCGCTGCGCCGGGCGGCACGCAGCGCGCCCGCGACGTGCCACAGCACCAGCGCACCGACGGCGCCGACCAGCACGAGCGCGACCTTCGCGACGGCCGAGGATGCGGCCTCTGCTCGGGCAACCGCGTGGACGCGGTCGCCGAGGCCACCCTCGAGCGTGACCCGGCTGTCGTCCGCGGCCTGGACGAGCGACGGGAGCGCAGTCGCCAGCGCCTCGAGGTCGGGACGCGGCGAGGTCGGCACGGTCAGGACCCACGACGACGTCCGGAAGTCCGGGAGTCGCTCGAGGGTCGTCGCCGTCACGACCACCGGTCCGACGTTCCCGGAGTCGGCCCCGGAGGCCACCGCCGGGTCGGCGAACCAGCGCGGGTCTGCGGGGTCGTCGGGCGTCCAGGTGCCCACCACGACGACCTCGGTCGCGCCCAGGTCGAGTCGGTCATCGACCCCGACGCCGAGGCGCTCGGCTGCGGCGACGGGCAGCGTGGCCTCGTCGTCGGCTGCTCCCCAGCGACCGCTGCTCAGGCTCGCGAGCCGGGAGAGGTCGGGGTAGTCGGCGACCACGTACGTGCGCGCGCCCGCCTCGATGCCGTCGGACCGCGTCCCGGCGGTGACGTCCAGCCCGGCCTCCCGCGCCTGCTCGACGACGCCAGCAGCGGCGTCGACCTCGTCGGTGAGGCGCGTCGTCGCCGACACCCGCAGGGCGGCACCGCGCGGCGGCGGGTCGGAGAGGGCGCGTGCGACCTCCGCCTCGACCTGCTCGGCGCTGCTCGAGGAGAGGCCGACCACGAGGACCGCGAACACCGTCGCCGTCGTGGCGAGGGCAACCAGCAGCCAGGCGTGGGCGCGGGCGCGGCGCCACGCGAGCGGGGGCTCCACCACGTGACCTCCTCGGGTCGGCGCAAGCCTAGGTCACCGAGGGGTCGAGGAGGGCCTGGCGAGACCGCCTCAGCGCGCGCTGACCCGCAGGTCACGGCCGATCTGGGCCGTTGTCTCCAGCAGCGGCGGCACCAGCCGGTCGCGTGCCTCGTCGGCGGTCCCCTGGGTGGCGCTCATCGAGATGTTCGCAGCGGCGATGACCGTGCCGTGCGCATCGCGGATCGGCGCCGCGATCGAGCGCAGCCCGACCTCCAGCTCCTGGTCGACCAGGGCGAAGCCGTCCGCGGCGACGGCGTCGAGGATCTCGTCGAGGCGGGCCCGCGAGGTGGTCGTGCTCGGCGTCAGCGCCTGCAGCTCGCTGTCGTCGAGCACACGGCTCCGCTCCGCACGGTCGAGACCGGCGAGGAGCACCCGCCCCATCGAGGTGGCGTACGCCGGGAAGCGCGTGCCCACGCTGATCGCGACGGTCATCAGGCGGCGGGTCGGGACGCGCGCGACGTACACGATCTCGGTGCCGTCGAGCACCGACACCGAGGACGACTCGTTGACCTGGTCCGTGAGCTTCTTGAGGTGGGGTGTCGCGATCTCGGGCAGGGAGATGCTCGACAGATAGGCGTACCCGAGCTCCAGCACGCGCGGTCGCAACCAGAACTCGCGGCCGTCGGTGTCGGTGTAGCCGAGGTCGACAAGGGTGTGGAGGAAGCGCCTCGCCGTCGCCCGTGTGAGGCCGGTCTGCTTCGCCACCTCCGAGAGCGTCATGCGCGCGTGCTCGGCGTCGAAGGCGCGGATGACGGTCAGCCCTCGTTGGAGCGACTGCACGGACGCCACCGGCCGTCCCTCGTCAGTGATCGCCACGCTCGCACCTTATCCGTGATCGACGCGCCCTCGCGGACCGTCCTGAGGGAAGCCGAACCCACCGTTGCCGTGTGAGGGGCGTCACGGTATGTTCGGATATTGCACAGACGTTCACTATGCGAACGCTTCGTGAACGCTACCACGACCAAGGAGGCAGCCGCTCATGCTCGACCCCGCCATCTGGACCGGCAAGATCTTCCTCGGAGGCGAGTGGGTCGAGCCGTCCGACGGGCAGACCTACCCGGTCATCGAGCCAGCCACCGGTGACGAGCTCGGCCGCGTCGGCAGGGCGAGCGCGGACGATGTCCGCCGCGCCGCCGCGCACGCGACCGCTGCCCAGCGCGAGTGGGCGGCCCTCCCGCACAGCGAGCGCGCCGCCGTGCTGCGGCGTGCCGGTGATCTCTGGCACGCGCACGCCGACGCCATCACGGGATGGAACGTCCGCGAGGTCGGCGCGATCCCCGGCATGGCCGGGTTCTCGCTGTCGGTCGGCGCTCAGGAGTGCTACGAGGCCGCCGCGCTCCCGTCGCACACGACCGGCCAGGTCCTCGCGACCGAGGAGCAGCGCCTCTCGTTCACCCAGCGCGTGCCCGCCGGCGTCGTCGCGGTGATCTCCCCGTTCAACGTGCCGATCATCCTCGGCATCCGCGCCGTCGCCCCCGCGCTCGCGCTCGGCAACGCGGTCATCCTCAAGCCGGACCCGCGTACGGCCGTCACGGGCGGCGTGGTGCTCGCCCGGATCTTCGAGGAGGCCGGACTGCCTGCCGGCGTGCTCCAGGTCCTCCCCGGCGGCGCGGACGTGGGTGAGGCGCTCACGACCGACGAGGACGTCCGGGTCATCGCGTTCACCGGCTCGACCGCGGCGGGCCGCAAGGTCGGCGAGGCCGCCGGCAAGCACCTCAAGCGGGCACACCTCGAGCTCGGCGGCAACTCCGCTCTCGTCGTCCTGGAGGACGCCGACGTCGACAAGGCCGTCAACCTCGCAGCGTGGGGTGCGTTCTTCCACCAGGGCCAGATCTGCATGACCGTGGGCCGCCACCTGGTCCACGACAGCCTGTACGACGACTTCGTCGCGAAGCTCGCCGACAAGGCGTCGCACCTGCCCGTCGGCAACCCGGCGACCGACGAGGTCGCCCTCGGCCCGATCATCGACGAGGCCCAGCGCGACAAGATCCACGCGCTCGTCACCGGCAGCATCGAAGCAGGGGCGCGGCTGGTCACCGGCGGCGAGTACGACGGCCTCTTCTACCGCCCGACGGTCCTCGCGGACTCGCCCCTGGACGCCCCCGCGTACGCCGAGGAGGTCTTCGGCCCGGTCGCGTCGGTCGTGCGGTTCTCGTCGGTCGACGAGGCGGTCAAGCTCGCCTCCGCCAGCGGCTACGGCCTGTCCCTCGGCATCGTCACCAGCAACGCGGCGGCCGGCCTGCAGGTCGCGGCGCGCATCCCGACCGGGATCGTCCACATCAACGACCAGACGGTCAACGACGAGGCCAACGCCCCCTTCGGCGGGGTGAAGGCGTCCGGGACCGGCTCCCGCCACGGCGGTGCCGAGGCCAACATCGAGGCGTTCACCGAGACCCGGTGGGTCACGCTGCGCGACGAGCCAGCCAGCTACCCCTTCTGATCCCCGCAACCCCCGCCCCGCAAGAGCGCTAGGAGAACCACCATGCGTCGCACCGCCACAGCCGTCCTCGCGGCTGCCGCTCTCACCCTCGTCGCCGCGTGCGGCGGAGGTGACTCCGAGGAGACCAACGCCGAAGGCGACACCAAGATCAAGGTCGGCGTGATCCCCATCGTCGACACCGCTCCGATCTGGCTCGGCAAGGAGAAGGGCTTCTTCGAGGAGGAGGGCCTCGACCTCGAGATCACCACCACGACCGGCGGTGCGGCTGCCGTGCCCGGCGTCGTCAGCGGGGACTTCGACTTCGCCTTCGGGAACGTCATGTCGCTGATGGTGGCCGCCGACCAGGGCCTCCCGGTCGAGTTCGTCACCAACGGCACGTCGGCCTCCGGCCAGACCGACGCCGACTTCGGCGCCGTGATCGTGCCGACCGACTCGCCGATCAAGTCCGCCAAGGACCTCACGGGCAAGACCGTCTCCGTCAACAACCTCAAGAACATCGGCGACACCACCGTCCGTGCCGCGATCGAGAAGGACGGCGGCAACCCCGACGACGTCGACTTCATCGAGGTCCCGTTCCCGGACGCGCCTGCCGCGCTGAGCAAGAAGCAGGTCGACGCGATCTGGGTCCTCGAGCCCTTCATGTCGCAGGCGATCGCCGACGGCGGCCGCGTCGTCAGCTACAACTACGTCGAGATGTCGCCCCAGCTCGACATCGCCGGCTACTTCACCACCAAGCAGTACATCGCCGAGAACAAGGACGTCGTCGAGCGGTTCACCCGCGCGATGAACAAGTCGCTCGACTACGCCGGCGAGAACGACCAGGAGGTGCGCGACATCGTCGGCACCTACACCAAGATCGACGAGGCCACCCGCGCCAAGATGGTCCTGCCGGTCTTCCGCTCGGAGTTCGACCGCGCGTCGATGGAGACCCTCGGCGCCGCCGCGGTCACGTACGACACGCTGAAGTCCGAGCCCGACCTGGACGCGCTCCTGCCATGAGCCCCGCGAACTCCGCCCTCTCGGCGGCGGGGACGGCCGCACCCCCCGGTCGTCCCCGCCACCGGGGGTTGGCGGTCCCCTCGGGCGTGCTCGGGGTGCTCGGCATCGTCGGCTTCCTCGCGACGTGGGAGCTCGTCGTGCGCTCGGGGCTCGTGGAGCCGCGGTACCTCCCCGCCGCGAGCTCTGTGCTGGGCGAGCTCGCGTCGCTCGCCGCGACCGGCTCCTTCTGGGAGTGGGTCGGCCTCACGCTCCGCACCTGGGCCGTCGGGCTCGCGGTCGCCGGGGTTGCCGCGATCGTGCTCGGCCTCGTCATCGGGTCCAGCCGGTTCCTGCGCCAGGCGACACACTCGACCATCGAGTTCCTCCGCCCCATCCCGTCGGTCGCGCTGATCCCGCTGGCGGTGCTGCTGTACGGCACCTCCATGCAGGCCACCCTGCTGCTCGTCGTGTACGCCGCGTTCTGGCAGGTCCTCATCCAGGTCCTGTACGGCGCGGGCGACGTCGACCCGGTCGCCGACGACACCGCCCGCAGCTACGGCCTCGGCTGGACGGCACGGGTGCGCTACCTCGTGTGGCCGTCGGCGCTGCCGTACGTGATGACCGGCCTGCGCCTCGGCGCAGCGGTCGCGCTGATCCTCACCGTCACCGGCGAGCTCGTCATCGGCGGCGGCGGTCTCGGCACGCAGATCGCCCTCGCCCAGGGTGTCGCGGTCACCGAGATGTACGCCCTGGTCGTCGCCACGGGCCTCATCGGCGTCGCCATCAACCTGCTGGCCCGCGCGGTGGAGAAGCGCGCGCTGCGTTGGCACGTCTCCGTCCGCAGGGAGGCCGTCGCATGACCGTGCTCAAGAAGACCGCGTACCTGCTCGGGCTGCCGATCCTGCTGATCGGCCTGTGGTGGCTCGCTGCCCGCAACAGCACGAGCTTCTACATGCCCAAGCCCGACACGATGATCCAGACGTTCGTCGACACGTGGTTCGGAGGGCGGTTCCGCAGCGACGTGCTGCCGAGCGTCGGCCGGTTCGCCGTCGGCACTCTCCTGGCGATCGCCCTCGGGATCGCCGCCGGGGTCTGGATCGGCTCCGTGCGCCGCGTCCGCAGCCTGCTCGAGCCGATGCTCGAGTTCTTCCGGGCCATCCCCCCGCCGGTGCTCGTGCCTGTGCTGGCGCTGCTCATCGGGACGAACGACCGCATGAAGGTCATCGTCATCATCTTCGGTGCGATCTGGCCGGTGCTGCTGAACACGATCGAGGGCGTCCGCTCGGTCGACACGGTGCTCCTCGACACCGCCCGTACGTACGGGCTGCGGGGGTGGGCACGCCTGCGCACCGTGACCCTGCCGAGCGCCGCCCCGCAGATCATGGCCGGCGTACGCCAGTCGCTGGCGATCGGTCTGATCCTCATGGTGATCTCCGAGATGTTCGCGTCCTCGTCCGGGCTCGGCTTCACGATCGTCGTCTTCCAGCGGTCGTTCGCCATCCAGGAGATGTGGAGCGGCATCATCCTGCTCGGTCTCATCGGCGTCGCCGTCTCGATCGTCTTCCAGTTCTGCGAGCGCAGGATCCTGCATTGGTACTACGGCCAGAAGGAGGTGCAGCATGGCAGGTGACAGCGCCATCGCCGCGTCCGACGCCCGCAAGGGCACCGACGCCCCCGTGACCCTGTCGGTCCGCGGGCTGCAGAAGATCTACCTGTCCGACAACGGTGACGTGGAGGCGGTCCGCAACCTCACGTTCGAGCTGCGCCAAGGCGAGCTGGTCTGCCTGGTCGGCCCGTCCGGCTGCGGCAAGACCACGCTGCTGCGCTGCATCGCCGGCCTCCTGGAGCCCACCGCGGGCACCGTGGAGCTGGACGGCGCCCAGGTGACCGAGCCGCCCAAGAAGATGGCGGTCGTCTTCCAGGAGTACGGGCGCAGCCTGTTCGCGTGGATGACGGTGCGCCAGAACGTCGAGCTGCCGCTGAAGAACGCCGGCATGGGCAAGGCCGAGCGGACCGCCGCCGTCGACAAGGCCCTGCACGCCGTCGGCCTCGACCACGCGGCCGGCTCGTACCCGTGGCAGCTGTCGGGCGGCATGCAGCAGCGCGTCGCCATCGCCCGGGCCGTCGCGTACCAGCCCGAGGTGCTGCTCATGGACGAGCCGTTCGCGGCCGTCGACGCGCAGACCCGCGCGGACCTCGAGGACCTCATCCGCACCGTGTGGAAGGAGTTCGGGGTCACGGTCCTCTTCGTCACCCACGACATCGACGAGTCGGTGTACCTGGGCGAGCGCGTGCTGATCCTCAGCAACTCGCCCACCGTCGTGCAGGAGGACCTCACGATCGACCTGCCGGCCGAGCGCGACCAGCTGACCACGCGGTCGATGCCGCGCTTCACCGAGCTGCGCGCGCACGTGTACGAGGAGATCCAGAAGGCCAAGCGAGGCAACGGAGCCACTGCGTGAGTGGTTCAGCGGCGGGGACGGTCCGCGAGGCCACGTACGAGGTGATGCGTCGTCAGGACATGACGACGATCTTCTCGAACCCGGGCTCGACGGAGGTCGCGTTTCTCGTCGACCTGCCCGACGACCTCGACTTCGTCCTCGCCCTGCACGAGGGCTCGGTCGTCGGGATCGCGTCCGGGTGGGCGATCGCGCGCCGCGAGCCCGCCTTCGTCCTCCTGCACACCACTGCGGGTCTCGGCAACGCCGTCGGTGCGATCGCCACCGCACGGGTCAACCGTGCCCCGATGGTCGTGGTGGTCGGGCAGCAGGACCGCAGGCACCTCGCCCTCGAGCCGTTCCTCGCGGGACGGCTCGAGGGGCTTGCCGGTGACTACCCGCTCGACGTCCTCGCGCCCGTACGGGCGCAGGACGTCCCTTCGGCGATCGAGCGCGCCGCTCACCGTGCCCGTACCGACCAGGGCCCGGTCCTCGTCATCGTGCCGATGGACGACTGGGAGGCCCCGTACGACGCTGACGACCTCTCGGCGGCCCGCGAGGTCCAGGCGTCACGGCCGCTGGCGGTGGACGTCGACCCGCTCGCGGCGCTGGTCGCGGGCAGCACTCGTACGGCGATCGTCGCCGGGTCGGGCAACGACGACGCGGCCGGCTGGCGAGTGCTCACGGCGCTCGCGGAGCGGCTCCGCGCGCCGGTGTGGCAGGAGCCGTTCGGTGCGCGCGCCGGGTTCCCGCAGGACCATCCGCTCTTCGCCGGGCACCTGCCTGCAGACCGGCCGCGCGTCCGCGAGGCGCTCGAGGGCGTGGACCTGCTCCTCGTGGTCGGCGCGGCGGCGATCCGCCAGTACCCGTACGCCGAGGGGCGTCTCGTCCCGGAGGGCACGCGGGTGGCCGTGGTCACCGCCGACCCTGCGGAGGCGTACCGCTCACCGGCCGACCTGGCGGTGATCGCGCCGCCGCCGGTCGCGCTCGAGGCGCTCTTGAAGCACCCCGTGCTGGTGGCGATGGAGGCGCTCGAGGCGCCGCCTGGGGCGCTGCCGTCGGTACGGACCCCGGTGCCGCCCACCACGCGAGGCGAGACCGAAAGGTCGGCCCTCACCGCCACGGACGTCTTCCGTACCCTCGCCGACGTCCTCCCTCGCGACACCGTCCTCGTCGAGGAGTCACCGTCGTCACGGCCGCTGCTCCAGGCAATGGTGCCCGCCCGCGAGCCGCTCGGGTTCGTCTCCGCGGCGATGGGGGGCCTGGGCTTCGCGATGCCGGCGTCGATCGGGTTGAAGATGGCGATGCCCGAGCGGCCGGTCGTCACCGTGGTCGGCGACGGGTCGGCGATGTACGCGATCCAGTCCCTGTGGACGGCGGCGCGGGAGGACGTCGGCGTGCTGTTCCTGGTGATGGCCAACGGCGGGTACGCGGTCATGGACCGGCTCGCCGAGCGTGTCGACGGCAAGCCGCCGTGGCCGTCGTTCCCTGAGCTGTCCGTGGGACGGCTCGCCGACGCGCTGGGCTGCCGCGTGATCCGTGTCGACAACCAGGAAGGGCTCGAGACGACGCTCGCCGGGGCCGCCGCGCGACTCGAGGAGCCCGGCGGCCCGCTCGTCGTCGAGGTCGCGGTCGCGCAGGACACCCACTTCGCGCCGTGAGGCGCGGGGTGGTGCCGGGCGGTCAGTCCTCGAGGCGGCGCAGCGCGACCGGCAGCCGCTTGCGCAGGGCGTCGACGGTGATGCCGTACGTCTCGCGGACGGAGACTCCGTCCGCACCGACGTCGAACACGCCGTACTCGGTGTAGACACGGCTCACGCACGCCAGTCCCGTCGCCGGGTAGGTGAGGCTCTCGACGAGCTTGCTCGACCCGTCCTTGGCGAACATCGTCATCATCACGAAGACGTCCTTCGCCCCGACCGCGAGATCCATCGCACCCCCGACGGCGGGGATCGCGTCGGGGTCGCCGGTGTGCCAGTTGGCGAGGTCGCCGTGCTGGGAGACCTGGAACGCACCGAGCACGCAGACGTCGAGGTGCCCACCGCGCATCATCGCGAACGAGTCGGCGTGGTGGAAGTACGCCGCACCGGGCAGCTCGGTCACCGGGATCTTGCCGGCGTTGACGAGGTCCGGGTCGACCGCGTCGCCCTCGGCCCGAGGCCCCATCCGCAGCATGCCGTTCTCGGTGTGCAGGACGATGCCCTTCTCGTCCGGGAGGTGGTCGGCGACGCGCGTGGGCTGGCCGATCCCGAGGTTCACGTACGCCCCGGCCGGGATGTCACGGGCGACGACCTGCGCCATCTCGTCGCGCGACAGCGGCTCGCGGTCGGTGTGCTCCACCGTGGTGGCGTCTCGTACGGTCTGGCCGACGCTCATGCGCGCGCTCCTTCGCGGGCCGCCACCCGCTGCTCGGCGCCAACCGCGACAACGCGGTCGACGAAGATGCCGGGAGTGACGACGCACTCCGGGTCGATCCCGCCGGCGTCGACGACATCATCGACCTCCACGATCGTCGTGGTCGCCGCCGTCGCCATCACGGGGCCGAAGTTGCGGGCGGTCTTGTGGTAGACGAGGTTGCCGAGCGTGTCGGCGCGCCGGGCGGCGATCAGGGCGACGTCGCCCCGCAGCGGCGCCTCGAGGACGTAGTCGCGACCGTCGATGGTGCGGGTCTCCTTGCCCTCGGCGAGCATCGTGCCGTACCCGGTCGGCGTGAAGAAGCCGCCGATCCCGGCGCCCGCCGCACGCATCCGCTCGGCGAGGTTGCCCTGCGGCACGACCTCGAGCTCGATCTTGCCCTCGCGGTAGAGGGCGTCGAACACGTACGAGTCGGCCTGCCGCGGGAACGAGCAGATCATCTTGCGGACCTGACCGGCGGCGAGCAGCGCGGCGAGGCCGGTCTCGCCGTTGCCGGCGTTGTTGCTGACGACCGTCAGGTCGCGCGCGCCCTGACGGACGAGGGCGTCGAGGAGGGTGAACGGCATGCCGGCGGTGCCGAAGCCTCCGACGAGGACGGTCGAGCCGTCCGCGACGTCGGCGACGGCTTCCTCGGCGTCGAGGACACGCATCAGGAGGCGGCCTCGTTCTCGAGGACGACCGCGAGGCCCTGACCGACCCCGATGCAGATGGCCGCGACGCCCCAACGCTGGTTGGTGGTACGCAGCACCGCGGCGAGGGTGCCGAGGATGCGGCCGCCGGACGCGCCGAGCGGGTGCCCGATCGCGATCGCGCCGCCCCACTGGTTGACGATCTCGGGATCGATGGGCCACGCGTCAACGCAGGCGAGGCTCTGGACGGCGAACGCCTCGTTGAGCTCGACGGCACCGACCTGGTCCCAGCCGATCCCGGCACGGGCGAGCGCACGGTCGGCCGCCTCCACCGGGGCGTACCCGAACTCCTGCGGGTCCAGCGCCATCACGCCGCGGCCCGCGATGCGGGCGAGCGGGTCGCGGCCGATGCGGTCGGCGGCGCTCGCGGAGCCGAGGAGGACGGCGGAGGCGCCGTCGTTGAGCGGCGAGGCGTTGCCGGCGGTGATGGTGCCGTCGGGGCGGAACGCGGGCTTGAGCTTCGCGAGTGCCTCAGGGGTGGAGCCGGCGCGGATGCCCTCGTCGCGCGCGAGGTCGACGCCGTCGACGGGCACGACGAGGTCGTCGTAGCGCCCCGCCTCCCACGCGGCGTGCGCGCGCTGGTGCGAGGTGGCGGCGAAGGCGTCCTGACGCTCGCGGGAGATGGCGAAGCGCTCCTGGAGCTGCTCGTTGCACTCCCCGAGGGACGTCGTCCACTCCTTCGGCATGCGCGGGTTGACGAGGCGCCAGCCCAGCGTCGTCGACACCGCCTCAACGCTGGCGGCAGGGAAGGCGCGCGACGGTTTCGGCATCACCCAGGGGGCACGGCTCATGGACTCGACGCCGCCGGTGAGCACGACGTCGGCGTCACCGGACTCGATCGTGCGCGAGCCGACGATCGCCGCCTCGAGGCTGGAGCCGCAGAGGCGGTTGACCGTGACACCGGGGACGCTCGTCGGGAGGCCGGCGAGCAGGGCTGCCATGCGGGCGACGTTGCGGTTGTCCTCACCCGCACCGTTCGCGTCACCGAAGACCACGTCGTCGACCGCCGACGGGTCGAGCCCGGGTGAGCGCTTCAGCGTCGCGGAGACCACGGTGGCGGCGAGGTCGTCGGGACGGACACCGGACAGCGCTCCACCGTACCGGCCGAACGGCGTCCGGACGGCGTCGAACAGGTACGCGGACATCGCACTCCTCTGGGCCGTTCGTTCGCAGTGCGTGCTCACTGGGACGTGTTCACTGTGCGAACATCGGTACGTAATGTGAACAGGTTATCACGGTTGAGGGTCTCCGAAGACCCGTTGCATCACCGCGAGAGCGGAGTTGCTGACCGGCACGCCGGCGTACACGCCCGTGTGCATCAGCACCTCGGCGATCTCCTCTCGGGAGAGGCCGTTGCGCAGGGCCGCACGGATGTGCATCGCCAGCTCACCCTCGTGACCGAGGGCGGCGAGCAGCGCCAGCGTGATCATCGAGCGGCTCCGCCGGTCGAGCACGTCGCGACCCCAGACCTCCCCCCAGGCGTACCGGGTGATCAGCTCCTGGAACGGGCGCGTCAGCTCGTCCGCACCTGCGGTCGCACGGTCGACGTGCGCATCACCCAGCACCGCCCGGCGAACCGCCATGCCGCGCTCCGCCACGTCCGTCGGCATGGAGTCGGCTGCGGCCACCCCACGGATCGCGGACGCGACCTCCGCAGGGCACTCAGCGGGAGCGAGGTGCGCGGCCTCGGGGAGGACGAGGAGCCGGGCGTCCGGGACGCCGTGCGCGATCTCCTCGAGCTTCACCGGCGGGGTCGCCACGTCGTGCGCACCTGCGACGGCGAGCACCGGTACGGACACCTCGGCGAGGCGCTCGCGCACGTCGAAGGCGGCCAGCGCCTCGCACACCTGCGCGTACCCCTCGGCGTCGGCACCTTGCAGCACGTGGAGCAGCGCTGCGCCGACGTCGGGCCGACGCTCGAGGAAGCCATCGGCGAACCACCGCTGCGCCGAGCCGCTGACCATCGACGGCGTGCCGGACGCCCGTACGGTCGCCGCGCGCTCGCGCCACATCGTCTCGTCGCCGATCTGGGCGCCCGTGCACAGCAGCACCATCCACCGCACGGCGTCGGGCGCGTCGAGCGCGAGCTGGAGCCCGACCGCACCGCCGACGGAGTCGCCGGCGTACCCGAACCGCGCCCCGTCGTCGCCGCGCGCCTCGCAGACCCCCCGAGCGAAGGCGAGCACCCCTTCGGCGAGCTCCGCCATCGTGAAGCCGTCGGCGACCGGGCCGCCGTCGTGCCCGGGGAGGTTCCAGCCGACCACGTGGAACGCGTCGCCGAGGTCGGCCGCGACCGCACCCCACAACGTCGACGCCGACGTCCCGAGCGACGGCCCGACGAGCAGCAGGGGGAGCGAGGCGTCGCCGGAGAGCTCGACGCCGAGGATGCGGGGGGTGGTCATGCGGACTCCAGATAGGTACGGGCGCGGGTGAGCGCGGCGTCGACGAACAACGGCGCCGCGCCGAGGTAGGACACGGGCTCGTCGTCGGCCTCGTCGGCCGCAGCAGTCTCGTCCACCGCAGAGGGGTGCAGGCGTCGCATGGTGTCGCGCTCGGCGAGGACGTCCGTCCCCGCGGCGTCGAGGTTGCGGCGCATCCGCTCGTGGTCCACGTGCAGTCCCGCGAGCAGCTCCGTGGTCTGCGACGCCGCCACGACCGTGCGGCGCGCGAGCGTGCGGAGGGTGTCCCACTCGGCGTGCCACGCACCGTCGGGCCGCTGGTCGACCGCGAGCGCGGACGCGGTGTGCAGCGTCGCGGCGAGCGCGGGAGCCGCGATCGCCGCACGCCGGACGAGCACCGACAGCACCGGATTCTGCTTGTGCGGCATGGTCGACGAGCCGCCGCGTCCTTCAGCCACCGGCTCGGCGAGCTCGCCGACCTCCGGACGGCACAGCATCACGACGTCCGTCGCGAGGTGCCCCCACGCGTCGGTGCAGGTGACGAGCGCGTCACCGATGCGGGTGATCGGGGTACGTCGGACGTGCCAGGGCAGGGTGTCCGCGAGTCCGAGCGCGCCCGCGGTCGTACGCACGAGAAGCAACGACGCCGCCTCAGGGTCGGCGAGCCCGCGCAGGCGGGCCAGCTCGGTGCTGGCGGCGAGCGTCCCGGCGGCACCGCCGAGCTGGGCAGGCAACCCTGCCCGTACGCGTGCCACCTCCTCGGCCGCGTCGACCAGGCCGTCGAGCCAGATCGCGGCGACGAGGCCGAAGGTGGTCGGGACCGCGTGCTGCGCCAGCGTCCGACCGACCATGAGCGAGCCGCGGTGCGCGCCGGCGAGGCGTACGAGGGAGTCGACCTGGCTCCGCAGCTCGGCCTGGACCCGGTCGAGCACGTCGCGCACGCACAGCACCAGCGCGGTGTCGACGACGTCCTGGCTCGTGAGACCGCGGTGCAGCCACGACGCCGCCGACGCGTCGCCGAGCCGCTCGCGCAGGAGCGCGACGAGGCCGAGCACGGGGTTGCCGCCGCCTTCGGCGCCGACGGCGATCGCATGCACGTCGTCCTCGCCGACCAGGCCGCCGAGGTCCGCGGTGCTCGGGGCGACGCCTTCGGACGCGAGGGCGTCGATCCACGCCTGCTCGACCTGCACCATCGCCGCCAGGAGCGCCCCGTCGCTCACGAGCGACCCGGCCCGCTCGTCGCCGGGCCAGAGAAGGTCCGCCATAAGGTCAGTGTCCCGGAAAACGCAGGAAGACGGTCTCCCCCTCGCCCTGGAGACGGATGTCGAAGCGCAGGCCCTGGGCGTCCCGCGTGGCCACGAGCGTCTCGCGGCGCTCCTCCGGCAGGGACGCGAGCAGCGGGTCCGCGGCCAGGGCGTCGGTGTCGTCGGGCAGGTATGCGCGGGTGAACAGGCGGTTGAGCAGTCCCCGGGCGAACACCGTCACCGCGAAGAAGGCCGCCGCCCCCTCCTCGGTCGGACCAGGCGTCAGCGTGGAGAAGGAGTACGTCCCGTCCCGCGACGTCGAGGCCCGCCCGAAGCCGGTGAACGTCCACCCGTCTCGCCGCAGCGAGCCCGGCTCCTGGACGACGGAGCCGTCGGGGGCCGCCTGCCAGATCTCGACCAGCGCGTCCGGGATCGGGTCGCCGGCCCCGTCGTACACCGTGCCGTGCAGGCGGACCGCGCCCACCGTGCCCGGCGGCACGAGGTCACGGTCCCCGTCGTACGGGAGGGCGTAGTGGAAGAACGGGCCGACGGTCTGGCCTGGGGTCGGGGTCAGCGTGCTCATGCGTCCGCCTCGTCTTCGTCCGGCTCCATGTACGTGCGCTGGCTGCCGGTCAGCACGATGTCCCAGCGGTAGCCGGTCGCCCACTCGTGGCTGGTGAGGTCGTGGTCGTACGTCGCGACGAGCCGCTCACGCGCTTTCGCGTCGGTGATCGACTGGTAGATCGGGTCGAGGGCGAACAGCGGGTCGCCGGGGAAGTACATCTGCGTGACCATGCGCTGCGTGAAGTCCGTCCCGAACAACGAGAAGTGGATGTGCGCCGGCCGCCAGGCGTTGTGGTGGTTCTTCCACGGGTACGGGCCTGGCTTGATCGTCTGGAACCGGTACGTCCCGTTGGCGTCGGTGAGGCACCGTCCGACCCCCGTGAAGTTCGGGTCGAGCGGCGCCGGGTGCTGGTCGCGCTTGTGGACGTAGCGGCCGCCCGCGTTGGCCTGCCAGATCTCGACGAGCTGATGGCGTACGGGGCGTCCGTCGCCGTCGAGGACACGACCCGTGATGACCATCCGCTCCCCGATCGGCTCGCCGCCGTGCTGGATCGTGAGGTCGGCCTCGAGCGGGTCGACGTCGCGGTGGCCGAAGCACGGGGCCCAGCGCTCGATGGTCTCCGGGTCGGCGTGGTGCAGGTCCTTCGTGGGGTGGCGGAGGATGCTGCTGCGGTACGGCGGGTAGTCGAGCCGCGGCTGCGTCTCCTCGGTGCCTGCCCGCTGGTATGCCTGCTCGATGCCGGCGATCTCCGCGGAGATGTCGGCCTGGCTGGCGAGTGGACCGCCTGGGCTCGGGGCGGGAGTGGTCATGCGTGCACGCTAGGTGATCGCGGTCACGCGGGGCGAGACTAGGATTTCGCTGAGCGGAAGGAGTGGGCATGGCCGGGAACACGTCGGCGCCCGGGACGACGGTCGCGTCGCGGGTGCTCGCGCTGCTCGCCGCGTTCGACGCGGAGCACCGCGCGCTCACGCTCACGGACCTCGCGCGGCGGGCCGGGCTGCCGCTGCCGACGGCGCACCGCCTCGTCGGCGAGCTGGTGGCCGCCGGCGCGCTGACCAAGCGTGGCGACGGCCGGTACGTGGTGGGTCGGATGATCTGGGACGTCGGGCTGCTCGCTCCTGTCGAGACGGGACTGCGGCAGGTCGCGGAGCCGTTCCTGCACGACGTGTACGCCGCCACGCGGGCGACCGTGCACCTCGCGGTGCGCGACGGGGACGAGGTGCTCTACCTGGAGCGGATGCGCGGTCGTACGTCGGTGCCCGTCGTCAGCTCCATCGGCTCGACCCTGCCGATGCACGCCACCGGCGTCGGCAAGGTGCTGCTCGCGCACGCGCCGGACGCCGTACGGGCGCGCGTCCTCGGCTCGCTCACCCGCGTGACCCGCTACACGGTGACCCGGCCCGGCCTGCTCGACGAGCAGCTCGCCCGGATCCGGCGCGACGGGTACGCCACCACGTACGAGGAGATGACGCTCGGCGCGTGCTCGGTCGCGGTCCCCGTACGCCGGGGCGACGAGGTCGTGGCAGCGATCGGCATCGTCGTCGCGAACCTCAAGCGCGACCGCTCCCGCCTCGTCACCGCCCTCGAGGTCGCCGCCCAGGGCATCAGCCGCCAGCTCTGACCCGCTTGGGGTTTGCCACGCCAGCGTGGCAAGTTCCTGTTGGCGCGGCGTGCTTGCCGCGCCAACCACGGTTTCCCACGCTGGCGTGGCAAACCCCGCGCGGGCTCCCACGCTGGCGTGGCAAACCGCGGGCGGGCGGGCGCGGGGGCGGGGGTTCCGCCCAGCGGAAGGGGTGAGTTCGCCGTGTGGCGCCGGACACGGTCCAATGAACGCCATGAGCACCGACACCCTCCGTACCGAGGTCGCCATCATCGGCGCCGGACCCGCCGGCCTCCTCCTCTCCCACCTGCTGGCCGCGCAGGGCGTCGAGTCGGTGGTGCTGGAGACGCGCACCCGCGACTACGTCGCCGCGCGCATCCGCGCGGGGATCCTCGAGCAGAGCAGCGTCGACCTGCTGACCGAGGCCGGGCTCGGAGAGCGGCTGGCGCGCGAGGGCGACCAGCACCGCGGGATCTACCTGCAGTTCCCGCACGAGCGCCACCACCTCGACTTCGTGGACCTGATCGGCCGCAGCGTGTGGGTGTACGGCCAGACGGAGGTGACCGCGGACCTCGTCGCCGCCCGCGACGCCGACGACCAGCAGTTCTTCTACTCGATCTCCGATACCGCGCTGCACGACGTCGACACCGACCGCCCGTACGTCACCTTCACCGACGCCGAGGGCGCACCGCGCCGCGTCGAGGCCGTCGCGGTCGCCGGGTGCGACGGCTCCTTCGGCCCGAGCCGCGGTGCGATCCCGGGCGGAAGCACCTGGGAGAAGACCTACCCGTACGCGTGGTTCGGCATCCTCGCCGACGTCGCGCCGTCGACCGACGAGCTGATCTACGCGTGGCACCCGAACGGGTTCGCGCTGCACTCGATGCGCTCGGAGTCCGTGAGCCGTCTCTACCTCCAGGTCGAGCCCGGCACCGACCCGGCCTCGTGGTCCGACGACCAGATCTGGGACGAGCTGGCGACGCGTCTCGGCCACGGTCAGGACGGCTGGACGCTCACGCCCGGCCCGGTCACGGACAAGAGCGTGCTGCCGATGCGCTCGTACGTGCACGCGCCGATGCAGCACGGCAGGCTGTTCCTCGCCGGCGACGCCGCCCACATCGTCCCGCCGACGGGCGCGAAGGGCCTCAACCTCGCGATCGCCGACGTGGCGCTGCTCGCACCGGCGCTCACCGACCTCGTCCGCAAGAAGGACGCACGCCTCGCCGACGCGTACTCGCAGACCGCGCTGCGGCGGGTCTGGCGGTGCACGCACTTCTCGTGGTGGATGACGACGATGCTGCACCGCAGCGGCGACCCGTTCGACGAGCAGCTCCAGCTGTCGCAGCTGCGCTGGGTGACCTCGTCGGAGGCCGGCGCGACGGGCCTCGCGGAGAACTACGCAGGCATGCCGTTCGCGTAGCCGCGGCCCGGCGTACGGGTCACGCCTGCGCGGCGTCGGCCGGGGTGTCGCCCTCGAGGAAGCGCGGCCCCGGCCCGAGCCGCGACGCCCGGTCGCCGGGGTTGTAGAGCCCGCACCGCTGGAGCGAGAGGCACCCGCAGCCGATGCACGAGTCGAGCTCGTCGCGCAGGCGTTCGAGCTCGGCGATCCGGGCGTCCAGGCGCGGACGCCACGCGCGCGAGAGCCGGCTCCAGTCCTTCTTCGTCGGCGTACGCCCGTCCGGGAGCGTGGCGAGCGCCTCCCGGATCTCGTCGAGCGTGAGCCCGATGCGCGACGCCGTCCGGACGAACGCCACGCGGCGCAGCGTGCTGCGGAGGTAGCGGCGCTGGTTGCCAGCGGTGCGCTCGGACGTGATGAGCCCGAGCGACTCGTAGTAGCGCAGCCCCGAGGCGGCCACCCCGCTACGCTCCGCGAGCTCGCCGATCGTCAGGTGGGTCTCGGGCGTCACCGTGCCTCCTGGACGTGCGGTTCGACACTTGATCTCAAGTCAACTTGAACTTGCACGATACCGGCATGGCCACGACGACCGTCCCTCCACCCGTTCTCGACCTGCTGTCTCGCGTCACCGGTGACGAGAAGCACGACCCCAGCTCCCACTCGACGCTCGACGTCGTCTGGGTGCTGTACGACCGAGTGCTCGACGTCGCCCCCGACCGTGTCGACGACCCCGCCCGCGACCGCTTCCTGCTCTCCAAGGGACACGGCCCGGCCTCCACGTACGCCGTGCTGGCGGCCAAGGGATTCTTCCCCGCCGCGTGGCTCGACGACGTCGCGGCGTGGGACTCGCGCCTCGGCCACCACCCCGACCGCACCCTCGTGCCGGGCATCGAGATCGGCAGCGGGTCGCTCGGCCACGGCCTGCCCCTCGCCGTCGGGAACGCGCTCGGGCTGCGCCTCCAGGACAACCCCGCGCGCGTCGTCGTCCTCGTCGGCGACGCCGAGCTCGACGAGGGCAGCAACGCCGAGGCGATCGCCGTCGCCGGGCGGTTCGGACTGGCGAACCTCACCTGCGTCGTCGTGGACAACCGCTCGGACAACCTCGGCTGGCCCGGTGGGATCGCCGCCCGCTTCGCCGTCGAGGGCTGGGCCACCGCGGACGTCGACGGGCACGACCACGCGGCGCTGCGTACCGCCCTGCGCCGCAGCGACCCCGACCGGCCCTCGGTCGTCGTCGCGCACACGACCGACGAGTTCGGCCGCCCGCACCAGTCAGACCTGGGACACACCACCACCGCGACCGCGAAGGGAACCGCTGCATGACTCGCCAGACGATGCGCGAGCGCTTCTACGCCGACGTCGGGCCGCTGCTCGACGCCGAGCCCCGTACGGCGCTGGTCCTGGCCGTGATCGGCTCCGGAAGCCTCGGCGACGTGTCCGCACGCCACCCGGAGCGCGTCATCGACGTCGGGATCCGCGAACAGGCCATGGTCGGCGTCGCCGGCGGACTCGCCCTCACCGGCCTCCGGCCGATCGTCCACACCTACGCCCCGTTCCTCGTGGAGCGCGCGTACGAGCAGATCAAGCTCGACCTCGGGCACCAGGACGTCGGCGCCGTCCTCGTCAGCACCGGCGCGTCGTACGACGCCAGCACTGCCGGCCGTACGCACCAGGCGCCCGCGGACGTCGCGCTCGTCTCGGCGCTGCCGGGCTGGACGGTGCACGTCCCCGGCCACGCGGACGAGCTCACGCGCATGCTCCGCCGGGCGGCCGGCACCGACGACCGCGTCTACATCCGGATGTCGGCCCTGCAGAACACCCGCGCACACCCTGCGGACGGCCTGCTGCACCTCGTCCGTGGCGGCGCGCACGTACGCCCGCTGGTCCTCGCGGTCGGCCCGCTGCTCGACACCGTCCTCGAAGCGACGCGTGACCTGCCCGTACGCGTGGCGTACACGTCGACCCCGCACCCGCTCGACACCGCCGGCCTGCGGACCCTCGCCGGCCCGGCCCCCGTCCTCGCCGTCGTGGAGCCGTACCTCGAGGGGACGAGCGCGGCCGCCGTGGCCGCCGCGCTCTCCGACCGCGCCAGCCGCGTCGCGTACGTGGGCGTGCCGCGCGACGTCGAACTGCGGCGCTACGGCTCGCCCAAGGACCACGCGGCAGCCCACGGGCTTGACGCCATGGGGATCCGCGCACGAGCCAAGGAGCTGATCGGATGACCGCCGTGGCGAGGGTCGCGCTCGACACTCCTGACGTGCCGTGCCGCGTGCTCGGGCCCGACCTGTGGTTCGCGGAGCACACCGACGAGATCGAGCAAGCGAAGGCGCTGTGCCTGGAGTGCCCGATCCGCGACCTGTGCCTCACGGCGGCGATCGAGCGCCGTGAGCCGTGGGGCGTGTGGGGTGGCGAGGTGTTCGTGAAGGGCACCCCCGTCGCCGCGAAGCGTGGACGCGGACGCCCCCGGGTGCGCAAGGTCGCACCCCGCGAGGACTGCGAGGACTGCGAACCCGAGCCGTGCGTGGCGTGACCGCCGCTGCGCTTTCCGTTGGGCCCACTGGAAAGTGCACGCCCCACCGGAAACGTCCGGTGGGGCCAGCACGCTGCGGTGGGGCCTGCGGCGCGAGACGCGACCCGCAGGCTAGACCGCCCTCAGACCAGGATGGAGGCGGGCGCGAGTCCGGCCTCGACCATCTTGCGGTTCATCGCGTCGCGCATCGCCTCGACCGCCGAGAGAGGGCGGAGCATGACGGTGAGCTCGTCCACGAGACCGTCCTCGCCGAGGTGAAGCATGTCGATGCCGTGCACCGCCTTGCCGTCGACCGTCGCACGGAAGACGAGGATCTCGGCCGGCACGTCGTCGCCCTCGTCGGCACGCGACCCAGCACCGTCGAGCTCGCCCACGTACCGGAAGTCCTCGAAGACGACCATCACGAGCGAGAGCACCTGCTTGACCACGTCGCGACCCTGGAACGGCGAGAACTTCACCGGGCTGTGGAACGTGACGTCGCTCGCGAGCACGGCGTCGAAGGCGTCGACGTCACGCGCCTCGACCGCCAGCCCGGAACCCTTCGGCGGCGTTCGCCATCGCGACCCTCCTGCATAGTCAACAAAGTGAGTATTTAGGACGGTACGCCGCAGGCCGCCGCGTCCGCAAGGGCCCGCGGCGTCAGTCGTCGGTGTTGAAGAACGCGCGGTGCGCCGCCAGCAGGTCGACCTCGGGCCGCGCCGCCACGAACTGCTCCACGCGGTCCAGCACGTCGATGACGTGACCGTTGTCGCCGGCGACGACCGCCACGCCGACGGCAGCGCGCCGGTAGAGGTCCTGCTCCCCGGTCTCGGCGACCGCGACGTCGAACGTACGCCGCAGGTCGGCGACCAGCGGGCGTACGAAGGCGCGCTTCTCCTTCAGGGTGTGGACGTCACCGAGGAGCAGGTCGAACTCGATCGTGCCGACCCACATGCTCAGGCGTCGTCGGACAGGCTCGAGTCCAAGACGTTGCGGGCGTCCGGGGTCTCGTCCTCACCCTCGGGGTTGACCACGATGACGGTCGCCTTCGCGTGCCGGACGACCTGCTCGCTGACCGAGCCGAGCACCAGGCCCTTGAACCCGCCGAGACCGCGACGACCCACCACCACGGTCGACGCCTTCTCGGAGGCCTCGATGAGGCGCGGCGCAGGCTTGCCGTGGACGGCGCACGTGCGCACCTCCACACCGGAGAAGTCGGCGAGGAGCGGAGCGATGTCCTCCTCGAGGCGCTCGACCACGGCCGCCGCGAAGTCCTCGAGGGGCGGCATGTAGCCGGGCTCCCACGTCTTCGGGCGCGGGGCCGTCGTGAGGACCCACGCGCGGACCACGGTCACGGGCTGGCCCGTGAGCTTGCCGTACTCGAGGGCCCAGCGCACCGCCTGGTCGGAGAAGTCGGATCCGTCGTGGCCGACGAGGATCCCGCCGTCGAAGTCGATCTCCTTGGTGGTCATGCCTCAAAATACCTCGCGGCGCTCCAGGTCGGTCAGTCGGACTCCCGGCGCCACCTCGCGCTCTGCGACCCGGACGAACCCGTGACGGGCGTACAGCGCGAGCGCCGGCGCGTTCGCGCTCCCCGTCGAGACGATCGTGCGGGTCGTCGGCTCCCACGCCGCCAACGACTCGAGCAGCAGCGAGGCGACACCGCGGCGGTGTGCAGCGGGGTCGACCACGAGACGGAACACGTCGACGGTGCCGTCCTCGAGCACGTCCCACGACACGACCCCGACCAGCCGCCCGCCCGCGTACGCGCCGAGGAACGACTCCTTGCTCGCCCGCAGCTCGTCGAGCGTCTCGTGGAGCATCGGCAGGTCGGGGAAGCCGATGAGCTCGGCCTCGATCGCGTACGCGGCCCGCTGCACGGTGAGCACCTCTCGCGCTGCGTCCTCGTCGGCCACCTCCACCGGCATGATCTCGAGATCGTCCACGCCGACCACCGTAGAGGCGGCGTCCCACGATCGTCGCCACCTCGTGTCGAAAACCGGCCTCCTCGCCCGACGTACAGGTGAGAGCATCGGGCGATCGAGCCCGGTCCCGACACAGGAGGCACACGTGCGATACCTGATGACCAGCAAGACCGACGCCGCGACGTTCGAGGCCGGCATCCCGCCGGCACCGGAGGTCTTCGAGCGGATGGGCGCGTTCATGGCGGAGGCGGCGCAAGCCGGAGCCCTCCTCCAGGCCGAGGGCCTGCTGCCCACCCGCTTCGCCGCACGCGTGGTCTCGCGCGCGGGTGAGGTCACCGTCACCGACGGCCCGTTCGCGGAGGCGAAGGAGATCGTCGGCGGGTTCGCCCTCATCCAGGCTCGCTCGATGGAGGAAGCCAAGGGCTGGGCGCGCAAGTTCGCCGACGCCGCCGGCGGCGACATCAGCGTCGAGATCCGCCAGATCGCCGACGACGGCGGTGACACCCCCTGAGTCCGAGCCCGGAGGTCGCCGAGGTCGAGGCGGTCTGGAGGCTGGAGGCGGCCAAGCTCGTCGCGTCCGCCGCCCGGATCACCCACGACCTCGGCGTCGCCGAGGACCTCGCCCAGGACGCACTCGTCGCCGCCCTCGAGCAGTGGCCGCTGTCCGGGGTTCCGCGGCGTCCTGGGGCCTGGCTCATGACGGTCGTCCGCCGCCGCGCGATCGACCACGTACGACGAGAGATCACACGGCGCTCGGCGCTCGCCGAGGTCGCGCAGCTCAGCGCGAGCCGGGAAGCCGCCGCCGCGGACCTGGACGACCTCGTGGACGCCCCGATCGAGGACAGCCTGCTGCGTCTCGTCTTCGTGTGCTGCCACCCGGTCCTCGGCCCGGACGCCCGGGTCGCCCTCACGCTCCGCCTGCTCGGCGGACTCACGACGCACGAGATCGCCCGCGCGTTCCTCGTCGCCGACGCGACGATCGGCCAGCGGGTCTCGCGCGCCAAGCGGACGCTGTCGGAGTCGGGCGTGCCGTTCGAGGTCCCCGACGCCGCGCAGCGCGCCGACCGGCTCGCGTCGGTGCTCGAGGTCGTCTACCTGATCTTCAACGAGGGGTACGCGGCGACCGCCGGCGACGACTGGATGCGGCCGGCACTCCTCGAGGAGGCGCTGCGGCTCGGCCGGATGCTCGCGACCCTCGCCCCCGACGAGGCCGAGGTCCACGGCCTGGTCGCGCTGATGGAGATCCAGGCGTCTCGCCAGCGTGCCCGTACCGACGCCGACGGCAACCCCGTGCTGCTGCTCGCCCAGGACCGCCGCCGGTGGGACCGGCTGCTGATCCGGCGCGGACTCGAGGCACTGGAGCGCGCCCAGCGCCTCGGCGGCGGCGTCTTCACGCTGCAGGCCGCCATCGCCGCCTGCCACGCCCGTGCCATGACGCCGGAGGAGACAGACTGGGAGGGGATGGCCCGCCTGTACGCCGAGCTGGCGGCCGTCGCGCCCTCGCCCGTCGTCGAGGTCAACCGTGCCGTCGCGGTCAGCCACGCGTACGGGGCCGAGGCAGGGCTCCGCGTGCTCGAGCCGTTGTGCGCCGACGCGCGCCTGGCGTCGTACCACCTCCTGCCGAGCGTCCGTGGCGAGCTGCTGGCGACTGCCGGACGGTACGAGGAAGCGCGCGCCGAGCTCGAACGTGCCGCCTCGCTCACCGAGAACGCGTCGGACCGCGCCGTGCTCGCAGCCAAGATCCGCGACCTCCCTGCCTGACGGCGCCGCGCCCGACGCTCACCGCCGTGGCACGCCGGCCCGCTCCTGCGCGGCGGCCGCGAGCTCGAGCAGCGCCCGCCGGTCGTGCGCGTTGCCGGCCAGCGCTGCCGCGGCCTCGAACTCCGCAGCCGCCTCGGCGTCGCGCCCCAGGCGCACCAGCAGGTCCGCCCGCACGCTCGGCAGGAGGTGGTACGACGCCAGGCGCGGGTCGCGGCGCAGCGGCTCGAGGACCGTCAGGCCCTCGGCAGCCCCGTACGCCCGGCTGACGGCGACGGCACGGTTGAGCTCGACCACGGGCGAGGGGTTGAGCGCGGCCAGGGCGTCGTACAGGGCGACGATCCGCTCCCAGTCGGTCTCCTGCGGCGTCGTGGCACGGGCGTGGCAGGCCGCGATGGCGGCCTGCAGCGTGTACGGACCGAGGGGACGTCGCAGCGCCACCGCGCGGTTGAGCGCCCCGAGCCCGTGGCGGATCAGGGTGCGGTCCCAGCGCGAGCGGTCCTGGTCGTCGAGGAGGACCGGCGCGCCGTGACGGTCGGTCCGCGCCGCGAAGCGCGACGCCTGGATCTCCATCAGCGCGACCAGCCCGTACGGCTCGGGCTCGCGCGGCAGGAGCGCGGCGAGGACCCGCCCCAGCCGCATCGCCTCTCCGCACAGGTCGTCGCGGATGAGCCGGTCGCCCGAGCTGGCGGAGTAGCCCTCGTTGAAGATCAGGTAGACGACCTCGAGCACCGCGGCGAGACGTGCGGGGAGCTCGTCGGCCGGCGGCACCTCGAACGGGACCTGCGCCTCGGAGAGCGTGCGCTTCGCCCGGGAGATCCGCTGACCGACGGTCGCCGACGACGCCAGGAAGGCGCGCGCGATCTCGTCGGTCGACAACCCGCCGAGCATCCGCAGGGTCAACGCGACCTGCGCGTCACGCGTGAGCACCGGGTGGCAGGCGACGAACAGGAGCCGGAGCACGTCGTCACCGACGGGGTCCTCGACGACGGCCTCCGGGTCCGGCGTGGCGGCGCGGCGCTGTGCCTCGAGCTCCGGTGCGAGGACCGCGTACTTCTCCCGCCCTCGCTTCTCGCGCCGCACCTTGTCGACGGCGAGGTTGCGGGCGACCTTCGTCAGCCAGGCGCCGGGGTTGTCGGGGACGCCGTCGCGCGGCCACTTCTCGAGCGCGACGACCAGCGCGTCCTGAGCGAGGTCCTCGGCGTACCCGACGTCGTGGACGACGCGGACGAGCCCGGCGACCACGCGCGCCGACTCCATCCTCCAGATCGCGTCGATCGTGCGACCGACGTCGCCGGGCATCCGCGTCTCCAGTCGGCGGTGGCTCAGGACCCGCGCTGCTGCTGGAGCTGCTCGCGGATCCGGTCCTCCTGCTCCTTCACCTCGGGCGTGTACTCCGCGCCGAAGTCCTCCGCCTCGAAGATCGGCCGCAGCTCGACCTGACCGGGCTCGCTGGGGTCGTGCGGGATCCGCTTCGCCCACTCGACGGCCTCCTCGAAGGACTTGACCTCCCAGATCCAGTAGCCGGCGAGCAGCTCCTTGCTCTCGGTGAACGGCCCGTCGACGACGCGAGGCTCACCGCCGCCGAACACGATCCGAGCGCCCTCGTTGCTGTTCTTCAGCCCGTCGCCGTCGAGCATGATGCCCGCCTTGACGAGCTCTTCGTTGTACGTGCCCATCGCCGCGAGCATCTCGGTGGTGGGCATCTGACCCAGCGTCTCCCACTCCGGCGTGGACTGCATCAAGACCATGACTCGCATGTCGTTCTCCCTGTTCGGTGTCGACGTCCCGACCCTAGTGTCGAAACGTCTCTCACCCGTACGCCGAACGAGCGCTGCGCTTTTCGACAGCGCGGACGAAACTTTCCGCGTGGGCCTCAGGCGGGTCCGGAGGCGAGCGCCTCCAGCTGGTCGGCGAGCTCGACCGGACGGCTCAGCGCCACCAGGTGACCACCCGGCATCTCGTACGGCGTGAGGCCGAGTCGCTCCTGCGCGACGCGACGCTGGAACGCGATCGGGAAGATCCGGTCGTCGGTCCCGGCGAGCACCACCGTCGGCACGTCCGGCCAGCGCTCCGCCGGCCAGGGCTCGGCGAACGAGCGGTCCGACGGCTCTCGGTCCTCGCCCTCGAGGAGCATCGCGGTCAGGTCGTCGGGGACGTCGTGGAAGAAGTCGCGCTGCACGTCGAACCCCTCCCACCCGGCCTCGCGCCGCGCCGCGGAGCTGCCGGTCGCTCCCCACCACTGGCCGGGAGTCTCACCTGGCGACGGGATCATCGGGTTGAGCAGGACCAGCTGGGCCACGGGGATGCGTGCGCACACGAGCGGGCCGATGAACGCGCCCATGGACTGCGCGACGACGACCGGCGGTTCGGCGGGTGTACCGGGTGCCTTCGCTGCCTGCAGCACGACTTCGACGTGGTCCTCGATGCCCGTCGCCTCGTCGTGCTGCGGGATGTCGACGGGGATGGCCGTGTGGCCTCGGCGCTCGAGCTCAGGCACGAGCCGGGACCAGTAGCCGGGGTGCCCGCCGGCGCCGGGGATGAGCAGAAAGGTCGTCATGGAGCGCGGACCGGTCGCGGCGGCGGAACTCATCGCTCCCGCCCGCGGGGAAGCGGCGTCAGGGGAGCGTGAGCGCCGTCTGGATGCCGCCGGGGTCGCAGTGCTCGCCGTTCGGGTAGGTGACCGCCGGCGTCACGCGGGTGTCGGCGCGGTGGGCCTCGGTGCCGTCGCGCCGGAGGACGACGGCGTTCAGCTCGACCTCCTGGGCCGGGAGCGTCTCGACCGCGACGAAGCCGCGCATCGTGCCGTCCGGCGTCGCGCGGGCGCTGCAGACCGCGTCGGCGTCGTCGCCGTCGCACCCCTCGTCGACCGCCTCCTGCCCGGGCTGCAGCGAGGACTCCGCGACTACGCAGTCCCCGCCCCAGCAGACGTGGAGACGGACGGCGGTCGCCTCGGCTGCCAACGGCGGCTCGACCGTCACCGTGACGCCCGGGGACGAGCCGATCATCGTGCAGGCCCGTGCCGCCCCCTCGTCCACCGCCGAGCCACAGCCGACCAGGAGCGCGAGCGGCGCGGCGGCCCACGCCGTACGGAGTCGCGTCATGGCGGCAGAGTAGCGGTGAGCCACGTCTGCCGGTCGTGAGCGACGGTCGTCGTGGCTCACCTGTGGCGGACGTGGCTCACCGGGTGGTCGTACGTCAGCGCAGCAGCTCGACGATGCCGCGGTCGGCGACGCCGTCGGCGATGCGGGCGAGGTGGTACGCCTGGTTGCCGAGCGTGCGGTCGAGGACCGTCAGCCGTGCGGCGTAGTGGCTGATCGAGTACTCCGCCGTCACGCCGATGCCACCGTGGAGCTGGATCGACTCCTGGCTGATGTGGCGCCCCGTACGACCCAGCTCGGCCTGCAGGCGCGACGCGACCAGCGCGTCAGGCCCCTTCTCGGCCAGCGACATCGTCGCCCACATCGAGATCGAGCGGGCGAGCTCGAGCGAGGTGTACATGTCGGCCGCCCGGAACGTGAGCGCCTGGAACTTCGACAGCGTCACGCCGAACTGCTTGCGTGTCTTGAGGTAGCCGACGGTGGTCTCGACGGAGACCTCCATCGCCCCGATCGCCTCGGCGCCGTACGCGGTCTGCAGCCGGACGAACGCGGACGCCAGCGCGTCCTCGCCGCCCTCGCCCAGCGGGGTCGCCGCAGCGCCGGACAGCACGATGCGGGCCGCGTACGAGTCGTCGGGCGTCGCGTACGTGGTGCGCGTGACGCCTGCGGCGTTCGCGTCGACGACGAACAGCCGCGTCGCGTCGCCGTCCTTGGCGCTCACGATCAGCACGTCCGCGGCGCCACCGTGGCGTACGGGCTCCTTGACGCCGTCGAGCGTCCACGCGTCCCCGGCCGCCGTCGCGGTGACCCCGTACGCAGCGGTGCCGTGCGGCGCACGCGGCTCGGCGTGCGCGACGACGGCGACGAGCTCGCCCGCGGCGATCTTCGGCAAGAGCTCCTGCTTCTGCTGCTCCGTGCCGGCGTCGGCGATCAGCTGCCCGGCACCGACGACGACGTCGATGAACGGCTCCGGCGCCAGCACGCGACCGATCTCCTGCGCGACGATCCCGACCTCGACCGCGCTCGCGCCCGCGCCGTCGTACGCCTCGTCGAACGGGAGGCCCAGCAGCCCCATCTCGGCGAGCTTGCCCCAGACCTCACGGTCCCAGCCGGGCTCGTTGGCGGTGACCTTCTCGCGGTTGCCGGCGGCCTGGCCGAGGATGCCCCGGACCGCGTCGCGCAGCGCGACCTGCTCGGTGTCGTAGGTGAAATCCATGTCAGTCCCTCACAGTCCCAGGATCGTGCCGGCGATGATCTGGCGCTGGACCTCGTTGGACCCGCCGTAGATCGACACCTTGCGGAGGTTCAGGTAGGTCGGCACCGAGTGGCCCGCCCACATCGGCACGTCGGAGTCGTCACCGGCGCCCGCGGCGAGGACGTCCCCGCCCGCGACGTCGACGGCGAGCTCGGAGACCGCCTGCTGCAGCTGCGAGCCGGTCAGCTTGAGAATCGACGAGACCGGGTCCGGCTTGCCGTTCTTCGAGGCTCCGGCAACCCGCAGCGCCGTCAGCTCCAGCGACAGGAGCTGGTTCTCGAGCGACGCGAACCTCGCCGCCACCGCCGGGTCGTCGATCGGGCGGGTGCCGTCGGCCAGCGGCGCCGACGCGTGCTCCTTGAGCACCTGGAGGCGCAGCTTGGTGCTGCCGGTCGCGCCGATGCCGTCGCGCTCGTTGCCGAGGAGGAACTTCGCGTAGTCCCAGCCCCGGTTCTCCTCGCCGACGAGCTGGTCGGCAGGCACGCGGACGTTGTCGAAGAAGACCTCGTTGACCTCGTACCCGCCGTCGATGAGCTTGATCGGGCGGACGGTCACTCCCGGCGTGGACATCTCGAAGAGCAGGAACGAGATGCCCTGCTGCTTCTTCGGCGCCTCCGGGTTGGTCCGGACCAGGCAGAAGATCCAGTCGGCGTGCTGACCGAGGGTCGTCCACGTCTTCTGGCCGTTGACGACCCACTCGTCACCGTCGCGGACCGCCGTCGTGCGCAGGGACGCAAGGTCGGACCCGGCGTCGGGCTCGGAGAAGCCCTGGCACCACCAGATGTCCAGGTTGGCCGTCGCCGGGAGGAACCGCTCCTTCTGCTCCTGCGAGCCGAACGTCGCGATGACCGGCCCGACCATGCCGGCGTTGAACGGCAGCGGCGCGGGGACACCAGCGGTCTGCATCTCGTCGAGCCAGATGTGGCGCTGCAGCGGCGTCCAGCCCTTGCCGCCCCACTCCACGGGCCAGTTCGGGACGGCGTAGCCGCCGGCGTTCAGCGCCTGCTGCGAGGCGACGATCTGCTCCTTCGTGAGCTCCTCGCCGTTGCGGACGGCGTCACGGATCTCCTGAGGGACCTTGGTGGTGAAGAACTCCCGCAGCTCCTGCTGGAGCTGCGCGTCCTCCGCTGACAGCGCGAGCCTCATGTTCGCTCCCTGATGCGTACGACGTGGTGGGCGGTTGCGGGCTCACTCTAGGTAAGCGACCGCTTAGAACCCTACCCGGGGGTAGGACGCTCAGCCTAGGCGAGAGCACGGCGCTGGCGCCGGGCTTGCGAGGCAGTCGCGAGCTCCTCGAGGAGGTCGGCGGTGACGTCCCAGCCGATGCACGCGTCGGTGACGCTCTGCCCGTACGTGAGGCCGCTCGGGGCGGGGGACTGCTTGCCCGGCACGAGGAAGCTCTCCAGCATCACGCCGCCGATCCCGGCATCACCGGCAGCCACGTCGTGGGCGATCTCGCGCACCACGGCAGCCTGACGGACGTGGTCCTTGCCGGAGTTGCCGTGGCTCGCGTCGACGACCAGGCGCTGCGGCATCCCCGCCTTCTCGAGCAGCGCCAGGGCCGCCCGGCGCGAGTCCGCCCCGTAGTTGGGGCCGCTGTGGCCTCCGCGCAGGATCACGTGGCAGTCGGGGTTGCCGCTCGTGGAGACCGCACAGGCACGTCCCTCGTCGTCGATCCCGAAGAACGTCTGCTCCGCCTCGGCCGCGCGGCACCCGTCGATCGCGGCCTGGACCGAGCCGTCCGTCGCGTTCTTGAACCCGACGGGCATCGACAGGCCGGACACCATCTGCCGGTGCACCTGGCTCTCCGGCGTACGGGCTCCGATGGCACCCCACGACACCGCGTCGGCGAGGTACTGCGGGCTCGTGGGCTCCAGCAGCTCCGTCCCCGCAGGCAGGCCTGTCGCGAGGACGTCGAGGAGCACCGTGCGGGCGAGCCGCAGACCGCGGCGTACGTCGTACGTCTCGTCCATGCCGGGGTCGTTGATGAGGCCCTTCCAGCCGATCGTGGTCCGCGGCTTCTCGAAGTAGACCCGCATCACGATCTCGAGCTCGTCGGCGTACGCCTCCCGGAGCGGGGCGAGGCGGTGCGCGTAGTCGAGGGCCGCGCTCGGGTCGTGGATGGAGCAAGGACCGACGAGGACGAGGAGCCGGTCGTCGCGCCCGGCCATGATCGCCGCCGCGGCCTCACGGGCGCGGGTCACCAGGGCCGCAGCGGACGCGCTCAGCGGACGGGACGCGACGACCTCACGCGGCGGCTCGAGCGGCTCGAGCGTGCGCACTCGCAGGTCGCTGGTCGTACGGACGGCGGGGGTGGTGCTCGGAGACATCTGGCGCTTCCTCTCGGCGGCGCCGCTTTCCTTGCCGGCACCGCCACGAATGACGAAAGGCACGGACCGAGTGGTCCGTGCCTGTGCTGGCTAGCTGTGCGGGTGGGTGCTGGGGACTCAGCCGTGGGCACCGACCGCTGGCTTCACCAGCACGTCGTGCCCATAAAATCGCCCGCTCAACATGGGGACGAGGCTAGCACGCAGCCCGCGGCCGCAAGATCTCCGGGGCATCGGGCTCAGCTGCTCGGGGCATTGGGAAACCCCAGCCGCTGCTGACGGGGGATACAGCAACGACCGGGGCCTGACCATGAGCCTAAGCCATCCTGAACAGTCGTACAAGTGGCGACTTCGTGACCTGGGTCACGAGATGCTCACAATGCGGGTTTTCTCCCTCAGCGGACAGTGATCTGGCGGTTTGCGAGACCGTTCCGCGCCCCGCGCTGCTCGGTGGTCAAAGGCGTCGAATCGGCCAGCGCCTCCTTGAGTCGGCCTTCAAACGCTGCGGCCGGACCCTCGAGCTCGACCGCCGGGGTCGGCTCCTCCATGTCCCACACGGGGACGAGGAGGCCGTGCGCACGGAACGAGCCGATGAGCCGGACGTGCTCGCCGAGCCGGTCCTCGCCGGCGGCCCGCAGCCGTGCCAGCGCGGTCAGGAGCGCGTCCTCCTCGTACGGCATCACCCAGCGGAGGAACTGGCGCTCGCCCAGCTGCGTCCAGTACGCCGCGTCGACCTCCTCCAGCCGCACGGTCGGCGAGACGATCTCGTTCGCCTGCTCGATCGCTGCCGCGACGTCACCGGTCGGGTCGTCGATGCCGGCGGTCCAGAAGTCGAACCCCTCCTGGACGTCGACCGCGATCTCGGAGTCGGGGTCGATGACGTCCTGGAGACGCTCGCCCACGCCCGGGTCGGTGAGGACGATCTCGGTGCCCGCCGGGATCTCCAGGCCCTGCTGGATGACGGCGGCCAGGTCACGGCTCACGTCACCGAAGTTGTGCTGGACCTGCAGGCCCACCCAGATCTCACCGTCGGGTCGCACCAGCCCCGCGGACGCGGACGGCAGGAGAGTGACGAAGCGGACGCTCCGGTCGGTGTCGAGCTCCTTGCGAAGCCCGAGGGTCGCGGTCGCCGCCGGGACGAACTCGCGCAGCGCGACGAGGTCGCACTCACCCGGAAGTCCTTCGAACGTCCGGGCGCGGAACGGCATCCGCTCGACCTTCTCCGGCTTCACCCGGCGGCGGGAACGCTTGCCCATGCTTGTACTCCTGAGATCGGTGAGAGTGACCGCGCGGTCACTGACGCTCGGACGGACCCTGCTGCGGGTACGGCGGCTGGCCGGGGTGCCCGTACTGCTGGCCCGGACCCTGCGGCGGCTGCCCGTACGGGGGCTGCTGGCCCGGCTGGCCGTACGGAGGCTGCTGCGGCTGCTGGCCGGGCTGGCCGGGCTGGCCGTACGAAGGCTGCTGCGGGTGGCCGTACGGGGGCTGCTGCGGCTGCTGCCCCGGCTGGCCGTACTGCGGGCGCGGGAACTGCTGCGTCGGCTCCGGCTGGCCGTACTGCTGCGGGCGGGGCTGCTGCTGCGGCTGCTGCGGCGGCTGGCCGTACGCCGGGTTGGGCTCCGGGCGGCGCTGCGCGGACGGTCCCGAGTCGCGGGTCGCGAGCAGCGCGAGCACACCGAGGACGAAGCCGAGGGCGACGACCACCATGCCGATGCCGACCACGAGGTAGCCGAGGACGGCCGTGTCCACGTCGTCGACGTCCTCGACGCCGACCGTGAGGAACGCGCCGACGCCAGCCGCGACGGCGCCGAGCACGGCGAGGCCGAGGCCGGCCCAGCCGAGTCCGGTGCGACCGCGACCCTGCGCGATCGCGAGGATCCACAGGACGAACGCGACCACGAGGACGGCGACGGCGACGCCGGCCAGGATGGTGTTGAGCGAGTCGCTGTTCTCGGCGGCGCTGCGGCTCACCAAGGACGGGTCGTCCGCGAGGTCGGCGAAGATCCCGCGGCGGGACGTGAGGGCGTACACGCCGTACCCGAGCGCCGCCAGGGCGCCGAGCACGAGGCCGACCACGGCGACCTTGCCCCACGGCGAGGGCTGCTCGACGTCACGCCCGCTCGAGGTGGGCGGCGCGTGCGGCGTCGACCAGTGCGGCTGCTGCTGCGTGTACGGGCGGCCGTACGGGTCCTGCGGGCCTTGCGACATGGTGTCCCTCCTCGGACCGGTGAGCCACGTGCGACCGGCCGTGCCAAGCCTAGCCAACACGGGACCCTCCGAGCCCTGGCCCCGGCGCACGCGGCCGCTCGCGTCGCCCCGGCTTGCCGGCCCCTGGGAGGATGTCCCGCATGGACGACATCAGCATCCCGACCGTCGAGGTCTCCGGCGTACCCGATCCCGTGCCCGCAGAGCTGGTCGTGCTCGACGTGCGCGAGGACGACGAGTGGGCCGCCGGCCACATCGACGGAGCGCTGCACATCCCGCTCGGTCAGCTCGCCGAGCGCGCCGACGAGGTGCCGGCGGACGGTCAGGTGCTGGTCTACTGCCACGCCGGGGGCCGCTCCGCGCGCGCGACCGCGTTCCTCCAGCAGCGCGGGGTCGACGCCGTCAACCTCGCCGGCGGTGTCATCTCCTGGCACCAGGCCGGCCGTCCGCTGGTCTGAGCCGACTCAGCGCAGCAGCTTCGACATCCGGCGGTCGGCCAGCGGTTTGCCGCCGGTCTGGCACGTGGGGCAGTACTGCAGCGACGAGTCCGCGAACGAGACCTCGCGGATCGTGTCGCCGCAGACGTCGCACTTCTCGCCGGTACGGGCGTGCACGCGCATGCCCGACTTCTTCTCCTTCTTGAGCTCCGCTGCGGCCAGCCCGTCGGAGCGTGCGATCGCGTCGCGCAGCGTGCTGCCGATCGCCTCGTACAGCGCCGTCAGGTCCTCCTCCGAGGCCGCGACCGTGCTCGCGGGCTTGAACGGCGACATCTTCGCGACGTGGAGGATCTCGTCCGAGTACGCGTTGCCGATGCCGGCGATCTGCGACTGGTCGCGCAGCACGCCCTTGATCTGGGCGCGTCCGGCTGCCGTGAGGATGTCGCGCAGCGCGTCGCGTGTGAACGCCTCGTCGAGCGGTTCCGGACCCAGGCGCGCGATGCCGGGCACCTCGGCGGGGTCGCGTACGAGGTAGACGGCGAGGCCCTTCTTGGTGCCCGCCTCGGTGAGGTCGAAGCCCGAGCCGTCATCGAGCACGATGCGGAACGCGAGCGGGTTCTTGCCGCCCCCGGGGCGCGGGGGCGCCTTCGGCTGCTCGTCCTTCCAGCGCAGCCAGCCGGCCCGGGCGAGGTGGATGATCAGGTGGAGCCCGCCGGCTTCGATGTCGAGGAACTTGCCGCGGCGCGTCACGCCGTCGACCAGAAGTCCCGACAGCGCGCTGACGGGCGGGTCGTACGTCTTGAGGGCGCTGATCGCCGCCGGGTAGGCAGCCGCGATCGCGCGGGGTTCACCCTCGGTGACCCCCAGGCGTCGTGACAGGTCGTCCACCAGCGCGGCGACCTCGGGCAGCTCCGGCACGTGCCCAGTGTGCCGCCTCGTCCCCGATTTGGGCAGTACGCCACCGAATCCGGCCGCAAATCGGGGGAGAACTGCCCAAGTCGGGGACGGGAGGGTACGCGAAGGGGCCCGGTCCGCTGGTCGCGTGGCCGGGCCCCTTCGCGGTGCGTCTTACTTGACGGCGCTCTTGAGCTTGCTGCCCGCGGTGACCTTGACGCCGTAGCCGGCGGGGATCTCCAGGGTCTCGCCGGTCGCGGGGTTGCGGCCGGTGCGCGCGGCGCGCTCGACACGCTCAACGGTCAGCAGGCCCGGGATCTGGACCTTCTCACCCTTGCCCACGGCGTCGATGAGCGTGTCGCCGAAGGCGCTGAGGACCGCATCGGCGTCGGCCTTGGTGGTGCCGGCAGTCTCGGCGACAGCGGCTACGAGTTCAGTACGGTTCACGGGATTCCTCCGACGTGCGTGTGGTCAGTTGTCTTGTGACGCACACCAGCATAGGAAGAAATGCCCGAGATCCCCGGATTTCCAGCGCCCCACGCCGGTGTGGTGCGTGTCGACAGTAGCCCACCGCCATGTCCGTTTCAGCGCCACGTGGCCGGAAGCGGAGTGTCGAGGACCCTCGGGAGGGCGGCGAGATACTCGTCGCGCGGCCACTCCTCGACCCCCAGCGACGCCAGGTGCGGGGTCTGCCACTGGGTGTCGACCAGCCTCTGCGCGCCGTACTCGTCGGACAGCACCCCGACCAGGCCGACCAGGGCCGCCTTCGAGGCGTCGCGTTCCCGGTGAAACATGCTCTCACCTGCGAAGAGTCCGCCGATCGCGACGCCGTACAGACCACCGACGAGGACCCCGTCGGCGTTGCGGGCCTCGACCGAGTGCGCCCAGCCCAGCCGGTGCAGACGGCTGTACGCGAGCCCGATCTGGCTGTCGATCCAGGCCCCGTCCCGAGCCGGGTCGGCGCAGGCCGCGACGACCTCGTCGAAAGCCGTGTCGATCGTGATCGTGAACCTCTTGGCGGACTTGCGCAACGAACGCGTCACACGCAGCCGGTCCAGGCGCAGGACGCCGCGCCGCAGCGGTGACCACCACCCCATCGGGCCTCCCGGCTCGACCGGCATCGGGAAGAGCCCGGTGGCGTAGGCCGCGACGAGCGTCTCCGGGGCGAGGTCGGCGCCGACACCCACGAAGTCGTCGTCAGGCCACGAGTCCTGGTCGAACTCCCAGCGGTTGGGTCCGAGAGGCTTCGGCGTCACGGCTCGACTCTAGTCAGCCTTGTGGGGGTCTCACCTACGATGGGCGCAACGTCGAGGAGGCCCCGTGGGGATCGCAAAGAGCACCGCAAAGTTCGTCGCACCGCGCGTCGCCATGTCGGCGGGCCCGAAGGTGACGGCGGGCTACGTCCGGGTGCTGCTCGACCGGGCGATCGACGGCGTCGGGCCCTTCAAGCCGGTACGAGTCGCGTGCGACGCCCGTCTCGCGCTCGCCGGAGGCCGCGTCGAGGACGCCATCGGAGAGGTCGTCGGCATCCATGTCCGGTACGCGAGCGCGCAGGGGTTCTTGACGAACCTCGGCGGCGTGGCCTCGATGGTGGTGACGATCCCCGCCAACGTGGCCGGGCTCGCGCTGCTCCAGTGCCACCTCGTCGCCGCGATCGCCTACCTGCGCGGGTACGACCTCGACGACCCGCGCGTCCGCAACGCCGTGATGGCCACGCTGCTCGGCAAGGACGAGGTCGCGAAGGCGATCAAGGACGGGCGCCTGCCGACCACGCCGATGGGCCTGGCGACTTCCCCGGTCCACGACCCGGCGCTCGACGAGCGGATCGCGCGGGAGGTCACGAGCGCGCTGTTCGGGCGGGTCAGCGGCAAGCAGGGGGCGAGCGTTTTCCTGCGCAAGGTGCCGATCCTCGGTGGAGGCGTCGGCGCGGTCGCCGACGCCCGTCACACGGCGCAGCTCGCCGCGTACGCCCGCAAGGAGCTGCGCGACCGGCGCCTTCCGCCCCAGCGCTGAACCCACCAGCGCTGAACCCACCGGCGCTGACGACCCGCTGAACGTACGAGAAGGGCGCCCCGACCATCCGGTCGGGGCGCCCTCGTCGTTCAGGTGGCTGCCAGATCTCAGGCGAGATCGAAGCGGTCGGCCTCCATGACCTTGACCCACGCGGCGACGAAGTCGCTCACGAACTTGCCCTTGGCGTCGTCGCTGGCGTAGACCTCGGCGAGGGCGCGCAGCTCCGAGTTCGAGCCGAAGACCAAGTCGACACGGCTGCCGGTCCAGGTCTGGCCGTTCGCGGTCGTGCCGGTGAACGTCTGGCCCGCCTCGTCAGGCGTCCACGTGGTGCCGAGCTCGAGCAGGTTGACGAAGAAGTCGTTCGTCAGCGTGCCCGGGTTGGCCGTGAGGATGCCGAGCGACGACCCGTCGTAGTTGGCCCCGATCGTCCGCAGACCACCGACGAGGACGGTCATCTCCGGCGCGCTGAGGCCGAGGAGGTTCGCCTTGTCGATGAGCAGGTACTCGGCGGGGAGGCGGGTGGCCTTGCCGAGGTAGTTGCGGAACCCGTCGGCCTTCGGCTCGAGGTAGGCGAACGACTCGACGTCCGTGTCCTCCTCCGAGGCGTCGACGCGACCCGGCGTGAACGGCACCGTCACGTCGTGCCCGGCGGCCTGCGCCGCCAGCTCGACACCGACACCGCCGGCGAGCACGATGACGTCGGCCAGCGAGACCTGCTTGCCGCCGGTCTGCGCCTCGTTGAACGCCGACTGGACGCCCTCGAGCGTACGGAGCACGCCCGCGAGCTCGTCGGGGTTGTTGACCTCCCAGCCGGCCTGCGGCTGGAGACGGATGCGCGCGCCGTTGGCGCCACCGCGCTTGTCGCTGGAGCGGAACGACGACGCGGACGCCCACGCGGTCGTGACCAGCTGCGAGACCGTCAGGCCGGTGGCCTTGATCTGCTCCTTGAGCGCCGCGACGTCGGCCTCGTCGATCTGCTCGTACGTGGCCTCGGGCAGCGGGTCTTGCCAGAGCAGCTTCTCGCTCGGGACCTCAGGACCGAGGTAGCGCACGACCGGACCCATGTCGCGGTGCGTGAGCTTGAACCACGCGCGGGCGAACGCGTCGGCGAAGGCCGCCTGGTCGTCCTTGAAGCGGCGCGAGATCTTCTCGTAGATCGGGTCGAAGCGCAGCGCCAGGTCGGACGTCAGCATGCGCGGCTCGCGACGCTTCGACGGGTCGTGGGCCAGCGGCACCATGTCGGCGCCGGCACCGTCCTTGGGACGCCACTGCTTCGCACCGGCCGGGGACTCCATGAGCTCCCAGTCGTAGGCGAAGAGGATGTGGAAGAACTCGTTGTCCCAGCGGACCGGGTGGTAGGTCCAGGTGACCTCCAGGCCGGAGCTGATGACGTCGTCGCCCTTGCCGGTGCCGTAGCCCTGCTTCCAGCCGAAGCCCTGCTCCTCGAGGGGGGCGGCCTCGGGCTCGGGGCCGACGAGGTCCGCCGAGGCGGCACCGTGCGTCTTGCCGAACGTGTGACCGCCGGCGATGAGCGCCACGGTCTCCTCGTCGTTCATCGCCATCCGGCCGAACGTCTCGCGGATGTCGCGCGCGGACGCCAGCGGGTCGGGGTTGCCCTCCGGGCCTTCGGGGTTGACGTAGATGAGACCCATCTGGACCGCGGCGAGCGGGTCCTCGAGGTCGCGGTCACCGGTGTAGCGCGGCGCGCCACCCTCGTCACCACCGAGCCACTCGGTCTCGGGGCCCCAGTAGACGTCCTCGTCGGGCTCCCACACGTCCTCGCGACCACCGGCGAAGCCGAAGGTCTTGAAGCCCATCGTCTCCAGCGCCACGTTGCCAGCGAGGATCATGAGGTCGGCCCACGAGATGCTCTGGCCGTACTTCTTCTTGACCGGCCACAGCAGACGACGGGCCTTGTCGAGGTTGACGTTGTCCGGCCAGCTGTTGAGCGGGGCGAAGCGCTGCTGCCCTGCACCGGCGCCGCCGCGGCCGTCGCTGACGCGGTACGTGCCCGCGCTGTGCCACGCCATGCGGATGATGAACGGGCCGTAGTTGCCGAAGTCGGCCGGCCACCAGTCCTGCGAGGTCGTCAGGACCTGGGCGATGTCCTGCTTGACGGCCGCGAGGTCGAGCGACTTGAAGGCCTCGGCGTAGTCGAACTCCTCGCCGAGCGGGTTGGCGACGGCGGGGTTCTTCGCGAGGATCTTGAGGTTGAGCTGGTTCGGCCACCAGGCGCGGTTACCGCTGCCACCCTGGGTGGGGTGCGTGGTCTTGCCGTGAGCCACGGGGCAGCCGCCGGCGGGCGACTCCTCGTTGACCTCACCGATCACGGCGTCATGGTTGTCAGACATGTGTTCCTTTCCAGGGTGGTACGGGCTGGGAGGGCTGATCAGGGGTCTAGGCCGGGGTGCAGGCCGGGCAGGTCCCCCAGTAGAGGACTTCGGCCTCGTCGATGACGAAGCCGTTGTCGTCGGAGGCGTGGAGGCAGGGCGCCTCGCCGACGGCGCAGTCCACGTCGGCGATGGCTCCGCAGGAGCGGCAGACGACGTGGTGGTGGTTGTCACCGACACGCGCCTCGTACCGGGCCACCGAGCCGGTCGGCTGGATGCGGCGGACGAGCCCGTGGTCGGTGAGCGTGTGCAGCGAGTCGTAGACCGCCTGGTGGGAGACCGACGGCAGCTCGTCGCGCACGGCAGCGATCACGGTGTCGGTGTCGGCGTGCGGGTGGGTGTGCACCGCCTCGAGGACGGCGATCCGGGGGCGGGTCACGCGCAGCGAGGACGCACGCAGCATCTGCTCGGCATCGGGCGTGGGTTCCATGTCTCCAGTGTGACGGCGTTTCTTGAATGAGTCAAGAAAAGGGCTCGGTGACGAACGACTCGGGGTGACCCCCGGCCTGTGCTGCCATGGACGAGGCCGAGAACTGACGAACAAGGGGGTACGTCATGACGAGACGACTCGTACGCATCGGCGCGGTGACCGCAGGCGCGGTCCTCGCGGTCGGCATGGTCCCGGGCACGGCGCACGCCGCCTCGGCGGTCGTGAAGGACCCGCGGGGCGACGCTCCGCGCGTCGCCGACATCACCCAGCTGAAGGTGAAGAACGGGACCGCACGCGTGTCCGGGGTGCTCACGATCCCGCACGGCGACAAGAAGAGGCTCGCGTCCACGGACCTCATTATCAAGACGCGGGACAGCGGCCGGTGGAAGTACATCGTGGCCGTCAAGCGCAACAGCGCGGGCAAGGTCACCGACAAGATCCTCGGGTGGCAGCGCGGTGACGACCCGAGCTCGTTCACGGTGCTGCCGTGCACGGGCATCAAGACCTCGTGGAAGGGGAAGAAGACCACGATCTCCGTCCCTGTCCGCTGCCTGACGAAGACCACAGGCAAGCGGGTCAAGGCGAAGGCCGCGATCCTCGCTCGGGTCGGGCCGGGTCACGACTTCTACGACGAGGTCACGCGCTTCAGCCGCTACGTCAAGCGCGGCTGAGCGACGCGCGCAGATCGGCGACCGCCGCCTCGATCTCGGGCTCGAGGGGGCGGTCGCTGAGCGCGTCCAGCGTGACAGCGGCGGCTGCGCCGTCGCCCGTCCGCAGCTGGAGCTCCGCCAGGTACGCGAGCGCCTGGTCACGGTCACCGCTCGGACCCGCGTCGTCACGGGCGAGCGCGCCGGCGAGGATCTTCGCCGCCTGCGCCGGGTCGCCGTGCGAGTCGGCGAGGACGACCGCGTTCGCGTACGCCGTGGCGAGGCGGCTCTCGTCAGCGGGGGCGGGATCCGGCTCGGCCTTCGCGACACGCATGAACCTGACCCAGTTGCCGCCGGGGTCGATCAGGCTGAAGCCGGAGAGGCCGCCAGCGTTCTTGCGGCGGCGCGGCCGGGTGATGCGCGGGATGCCGGTCAGCGGCAGCCTGCCGTGACGCGCGCGCAGGCCGACGGCGAGCGCCTCGAACCACGGCTCTGTGTCCTCCACGAGCACGACGCACGAGCCGTACGAGTCCGCCGGGTCGAACCCGGGCATGCCGAAGTAGTGGAGCTCCAGCCCGTCACGCTCGACCGCGACGTACGGGTTGGGTCGGGTCTGGCGGTAGGTCGTCGTGAAGCCGAGCGCTTCGTAGAAGTCCGTGATGTCGTCGATCGAGGAGCAGGGCAGCAGCGGGAGCGTGCGGACGGCCATCCCGGCAGCGTAGGCGCTCAGCCGGCCGTGAGCGCCCGTACGACCGCAGACGGCGACGGACATCCCAGCTGCTCGGCCATCCACACGCTGGTCTGCGCCAACGCGGGCAGGTCGACACCGTGCGCGATGCCGAGCCCGTCGAGCATCCACACGAGGTCCTCGGTCGCGAGGTTGCCGGTCGCGGACTTCGCGTACGGGCAGCCGCCGAGGCCGCCGGCGGACGCGTCGAAGGTCGTGACCCCGTGCCGCAGCGCCGCGTACGTGTTGGCGAGCGCCTGCCCGTACGTGTCGTGGAAGTGCATCGCGAGGCGGTCGACACCCACGCCGGCCTCCCCGAAGGCGTCGAGCAGTGCCTCGACGTGGTGCGCGGTGCCGACGCCGATCGTGTCCCCGAGCGACAGCTCGTACGCGCCCATGCCGAGCAGCCGCTCTCCGGCCGTGACGACGCGGTCGAGCGCGACCTCGCCCTCCCAGGGGTCTCCGAAGCACATCGAGAGGTACGCCCGCACCTTCACACCGGCGTCGAGCGCGCGGCGTACGACCGGCTCGAACATCGCGAACTGGTCCTCGTACGTGCTGTTGAGGTTCTTGCTCGCGAACGTCTCGGTGGCGCTGCCGAAGATCGCGACGTGGGTGACGCCCGCTTCGAGCGCGCGGTCGAGGCCGCGTTCGTTGGGGACGAGGACGGGGTACGGCGTGGGGCCGTGCAGGTCGAGCGCGGCCACGAGATCGGCGGCGTCGGCCAGCTGCGGGACCCACTTCGGATGCACGAAGCTGGTCGCCTCGACCACCGGGAGACCCGCCACGGTGAGCCGCTGCACGAACTCCCGCTTGGTCGCGAGCGGGATCACGCCCGACTCGTTTTGGAGACCGTCGCGCGCGCCGACCTCGTAGATCGTCACCCGCTCCGGAAGGCTAGGGTCGTGGTGGACGGCAGGCAGGCTCATGCGTCGACCTCCATCGAGAACAGCAGCGCGCCCAGGGCGACCTGGTCACCGGCGCGGACGCCGACGTGGGCGACGGCACCCGCGTACGGGGCCTTGAGCGCGATCTCCATCTTCATCGCCTCCACGACGCCGAGGACCTGACCTTCCTCCACCGTCTCACCTTCCTTCACGGAGACGGAGAGGACCGTGCCCGGCATGGGAGAGACGACGTCCGCGTCACCGGCACCTTCTGCCACGCGGTCGCGTGCCGGGTCGGGGTGGCGGAACCGCCACGCCTGTCCCTCGTGCGCCACGGTCACGCCGGTGTGGTCGACCGACGCGAGGTCGGCCAGGGGCGCCTCGTACGACCCCGCGGGCAGCGCCCGCTCGACCGCGACGCCGTCGGCATCCACCAGCGACACCAGCACCGGCGCCGCGTCGCCCGCCGAGCGCCAGCCGTCGGCAGCGCCGAACGGGTCATCGCCCGGGGCGACGCGAGCGCGCGCCCACGCGCGGGCCGCGGTGTCGACGGCGGCGCCGGGGACCTCCGGACGCGTCGTCAGCTCGCCGGCCGCGGGCGAGTCGAGCCACGCGGTGTGGATCGCCGCGTCCCCGAACGCGTCGGATGCGACGAGGCGCCGCAGGAAGCCGGTGTTCGTCGTGATGCCGAAGACGGCGGTGCGGTCCAGCGCGTCGACGAGCGCGGCGCGGGCCGTGTCCCGGTCGGGCGCGTGCGCGATCACCTTGCCGAGCATCGGGTCGTACGAGGTGGTCACCTCCGCGCCGGACTCGAGCGCCGCGTCGACGCGGACGTGGTCGGGCCACACGACCTGAGTGGCACGACCCGCTTGCGGCAGGAACCCCGCGTACGGGTCCTCGGCGTAGACGCGGGCCTCGATGGCGTGACCGGTCGCCGTCACGTCGGCCTGAGCCAGGGGCAGCGGCAACCCCTGTGCGATCTGGAGCTGGAGCGCGACGAGGTCGAGCCCGGTGATCGCCTCGGTGACGGGGTGCTCGACCTGAAGGCGCGTGTTCATCTCGAGGAACGCGACCTCGGTGTCGTCCGCGCCGTGCACGAGGAACTCGACCGTGCCCGCGTTGACGTAGCCGACCTCGCTCGCGAGCGCGACGGCCGCGCCGGTCAGACGGGCGCGGGTGGCGTCGGAGATCGTCGGCGCCGGCGCCTCCTCGAGGACCTTCTGGTGGCGACGCTGCGCCGAGCAGTCGCGTTCGAACAGGTGCAAGACGGTGCCGTGCTCGTCGCCGATCACCTGCACCTCGACGTGACGCCCGCGCTCGACGTACTCCTCGACGAGGAGGGTGTCGTCGCCGAACGCGCTCGCCGCCTCGCGTCGGGCCGCCGCGAGCGCGTCGGTCAGGTCGGCTGCGTCACGCACGACGCGCATGCCCTTGCCACCGCCGCCGGCGGCGGCCTTGACGAGGACCGGGTACGCGTCGGCGGGCACCGCGTCCGGCTCGTACCGACGCGTGACGGGCACCCCGGCACGCTCGGCGACCTCGCGGGCACGGTCCTTGCGGCCCATCAGGTCGATGACGTCGGGGCTCGGCCCGATCCAGACGAGCCCGGCGTCGACGACCGCGCGGGCGGCGTCGGCGCGCTCGGACAGGAACCCGTACCCCGGGTGGACCGCCTGGGCGCCGCTGCGTCGCGCCGCGTCGATGACGGCGTCCACGTCGAGGTACGACGAGATGCGCTCGGCGTGGTCGGCGAGGCGCACGTGCGGCGCGGTGGCGTCGAGGTCGGAATGGACCGCGACAGCGCGCAGGCCGGCGGCCTGCACCGCACGGACGACACGGACCGCGATCTCGCCGCGGTTGGCGACGAGGACGGACGTGAATCGGGAAGCGCCCACCTGGCTGGTCGAGTAGCCCGAAGCACCCACCTGGCTGGTCGAGTAGCCCGAAGCACCCACCTGGCTGGTCGAGTAGCCCGGAGCGCTAGCGGAGGGCGTATCGAGACCCGGGTCTCGATACGCCTCGCCTAGCGGCTCGGCTACTCGACCAGCGGAGGAGCGCGGCTCGGCTACTCGACCAGCGGAGGAGCGCGGCTCGGCTACTCGACCAGCGGGGGGATTCGGATCAGTCATCGCGCTCACATCCGGAAGACGCCGTAGTGGGGTTCGGGGATCGGCGCGTGCGACGACGCCTGCAGCGCCATGCCGAGCACACGCCGGGTGTCGGCGGGGTCGATGATGCCGTCGTCCCACAGCCGCGCGGTCGAGTAGTACGCCGAGCCCTGCTCTTCGTACTGGGCCCGGATCGGCGCCTTGAACGCCTCTTCCTCCTCGGCCGAGTCGAATCCGCGCACGGTCGCGAGCACCGACGCCGCCTGCTCGCCGCCCATCACCGAGATCTTGGCGTTGGGCCACATCCACAGGAAGCGAGGGTCGTACGCGCGCCCGGACATGCCGTAGTTGCCCGCACCGAACGACCCGCCGATGACGACGGTGAACCGCGGCACGACCGACGATGCGACCGCGGTGACGAGCTTGGCGCCGTCCTTGGCGATACCGCCGTTCTCGTACTCGCGTCCGACCATGAAGCCGGTGATGTTCTGCAGGAACACCAAGGGGATGCCGCGCTGGTTGGCGAGCTCGATGAAGTGCGCGCCCTTGAGCGACGACTCCGAGAAGAGGATGCCGTTGTTGGCCACGATCGCGACCGGGTAGCCCCAGATGCGGGCGAACGCGCACACGAGCGTCTCGCCGTACAGCGGCTTGAACTCGTGGAACGACGAGCCGTCCACCACCCGGCGGATCACCTCGCGGACGTCGTACGGGGTGCGCGAGTCGGTCGGGACGACGTCGTACAGGCTCTGCGGGTCCTCCAGCGGCTCCACGACCTCGGCGCGCTCGAGGCTCGGCGGGGTGCGGCGCTCGAAGGTCGCGACGATGCTGCGCAGGATCGCCAGCGCGTGCGCGTCGTCGTCGGCGAGGTGGTCGACGACGCCGGACCTTCGCGCGTGGACCTCGCCGCCGCCGAGCTCCTCGGCGGTGACGACCTCACCCGTGGCCGCCTTCACGAGCGGAGGACCACCGAGGAAGATCGTGCCCTGGTCGCGGACGATGACGGTTTCGTCGCTCATCGCCGGCACGTAGGCGCCGCCGGCCGTGCACGATCCCATCACGGCCGCGATCTGCGGGATGCCCTGCGCCGACATCTGCGCCTGGTTGTAGAAGATGCGGCCGAAGTGCTCGCGGTCGGGGAACACCTCGTCCTGCATCGGCAGGAACGCGCCGCCGGAGTCCACGAGGTAGAGGCACGGAAGGCGGTTCTCCTGCGCGATGGTCTGGGCGCGCAGGTGCTTCTTGACCGTCAGCGGGTAGTACGTGCCGCCCTTGACGGTCGCGTCGTTCGCCACGACCACGCACTCGCGTCCCGATACGCGCCCGATGCCGGCGACCACGCCGGCGCTCGGGACCGCGTACGGGTCACCGTCGGCCCCGTACATCCCGTACGCCGCGAGCGGCGCGATCTCGAGGAACGGCGAGCCGGGGTCGAGGAGCCGGTCGACGCGGTCGCGGACGAAGAGCTTGCCGCGCTTCTCGTGCTTCTCGCGAGCGCGCGCGGACCCGCCGGTCCGCACGACGGCGAGGCGCTCGCGGAGCTCGGCGACGAGTTCACGCATGCCGGTGGGGTGCATGGGGAGATGTTAACGGTTGTTAACCCCCGCCACCAAGAGCGTCAGTCGTGCGCGTCGAACTGCACCGAGACCCAGTGGTCCGACGACGGCCACGCCGGGACGGTCAGCGCGTGCGTCCGCGTGCCGTCTCGCGGCTCCACGCGCAGCCGCAGCCCTCGCGCGCTCGGCGTCGAACCGCCCGCCTTCATGACGTAGTCGACGCCGGTGATGAAGGGCACCGCCGCGAACTCGGCGATCGGCTGGCCGAGCACGCTCACGCCGTCAGCGCCCTTGTCGCCCACGGCGAGGCCGATCGCCCGCTTCGTGCGTGGGGCGATGCCGTCGAGCACCGAGACGCCGTCGATGGTAAGGGTGTCGTTGCGCCCCGCCTGGTCGCTCCACCACTCCTTGTTGCGGCTGATCGTGAGGTTGGTGTGCCGTGGCGAGGACGTCATGATGCTCCGGACGATCCCGCCCGGCTGGTCGGTGAGAAGACGGACGAACCGGTCGGACCGCGTGAACGGCTCGGTGTAGAAGTGGTGCGTGATCTCGCCGCGCGTGAGCTCGAGCTCGTAGCGGGTCTGGGGCGTCGCACGGAACGGGCCGAAGGCTCCGTCGGTCACCGCGAACGTGGCGACGGGCCGCCCGAGACGGGCGCCGGTGGCCGGGTTCAGCCGAAAGACGCGCAGCGTGCCGTCGACGACCGGCAGGTTGCTCACGAAGAAGTGCACGCGTCCGGACACCTCACGCGGGCCGCGCTCCGGCTCGACCTCGACGGTCGTGGGCTCGCGACCGTTGAAGAACCGGAACATCGCACGGAAGCTCTCCACGGAGGTGACCGCCTCGGTGTGTCCCTGCTCGCCGAGGTCGACGTTCGTGGCACCGGTGATCTCGCGGGTGACTCCGGGGTAGCGCCACGGCTCGGCCCACAACGCCAGGGTGTCGACGCCTCCCGGCGGGGACGACGCCGTCACGCCGTCGACGTTGACGTAGTGCGCCACCCGAGCCGCACGAGCCGGGGAGCTGACGAGGTACTGCTGCGAGACGTACGTGCCGAGGGAGTGGCCGACGAGGTCGACCCTGTCGGCGCCGGTCCGCTCCAGGAGCGCCGCGACCGCAGTGTCGATCCGCTCGTGCACCTGGACGAGCGAGTTGCTCTGGAACTGCGTGTCGTACTCGACCGCCTCGATGTCAGCGACGTCGTACCCGTTGCTCGCGAACCGCAGCGCCGGCGTCTGGAACTGGCTGGCCGACCCCGCTGACCCGTGCACGAAGACGATCGGTCGAGGATCGGGTTGCCGCCCACCTGAGCCCCGATCGGCGGCGGCCGGCGCCGTGAGCGTGCCGAGGACGAGGAAGAGGGCGGCGACAACGACGCTGAGTGCTCGCTTCACGAGGGCTCCTGACTCGTACGGTCGAGAGTGCGATGTGATCCACGACGCTAAGCGAGCGCTTACTCAGCGGTCAAGGACGCACGTCGATCAGCGTCTTCGCCACCGCGGTCCTCTCCTCGAGGCCGCGGTGGGCGTCGGCCAACCGCTCGAGCGGGTACCGCTGCCGGATCACCGGCGACCAGAACCCCTCGCGCAGCAGCTCCAGGGCATGGCCCATCAATGCGCGCACCTGGTTGTCCGGGAGCTGGACGCCGGTGATGCCGTCGACCTCCAGCCCCCGTCGGCGGACCTCATCCGGGTCGGGCTGCAAGAACCCGCCCGCCGCCCCGTACGCGACGAGCCGCCCGCCGTCGGCGAGCACCGTGAACGCCTCCTGTCCTGGCGTCCCACCGGCACCCTCCAGCAGCACGGTCGGCCGCCGCCCCCCGAACGCGGCGAGGGCTTTCTCCGTCCATCCCGGCTCCGAGTAGTCGACGGCCTCGGCTCCGAGCTCACGGACGAGCGCGAGCTTGCGCTCCCCGCGAGCCGCCCCCACCACCGACGCCCCGCGCGCGAGCGCCGCCTGCACGAGCAGCGCCCCCGCACCACCCGCAGCGGCGTTGATGAGCACGCGGTCGCCTCGATCCACCCGGGTGACGTCGAGCAGACGGATCGACGTGACGCCGTCACGTGACAGCGCGGCCGCCTCGCCGTCGTCGAGGTCCGCGTCGAGCGGTACGACGAGCGCGACCGACGCCACCGCGTGCTCGGCGGACGCGCCCGCGGTCCCCGTACGGGCCAGCACACGCTGCCCGATCCACGCCTCGGCCACGCCGTCGCCGACCGCGCGCACCGTCCCGACGACGGCACCGCCGGGGACGTACGGCACCGACATCCCCCACTGCTGACCTCCGCCTCCGCGCAGCAGCGTGTCGAGGAAGATCACGTCCGCCACCGCCACCTCGATCCCGACCTCACCGGGACCAGGCGAGGGAACCGGGAGGTCGACGACCTCCAGCACCTCGGGGCCGCCGTACCCGCTGACCTGCACTGCGCGCATCGGATCTCCTTCGTCGGACGGAATGCTGCGAGTCTCGACGCTCAAGTCGACTTGAGGTCAAGCGCGATCCGCGGAGTCTCCTCGACGCGTGTACGGTCGTCGCCGTGGCAGAGCATCCTGCCCCCGAAGTCCTGGCACGAGACCGCGCAGTCGCGGCGCTCGCCGTCCTCAGCGGCGCCACGGACGCGATCAGCTTCCTCGCTCTCGGCAGCGCGTTCACCTCGGTGATGACCGGCAACCTCGTGCTCGTCGGCGTAGCGGCCGGCTCACGCGACGCCACCGCGCTCGGCGTGGTGGCGACCGCCCTGGTGGCGTACGTCGTGGGCGTCGCCGTCGGCGCCAGGGTGGCCGGTCGCCCTCACCCGGGGGACAACGTCTGGCCGGCGCGCATCAACGTGGCACTCGGGCTCGAGCTCGTCCTCCTCGCCGTGTACGCCGTCGGCTGGTGGGCGCTGGACAGCGAGCCCCGGCAGGTGTGGGTCCTGCCGCTGCTGGCGCTCAGCGCAACGGCCCTGGGGATCCAGGCGAGCGCGATCCTGCGGTTCGGCGTCAGCGGCATGTCCTCGACGTACCTCACAGGAACGCTCACGACCTTGGTCGCCAAGGTCGCCGCCGACCTGCACCCTCGGGGCATCTCGCGGTCCGCCCGCATCCTCGCCGCCCTCGTCGTCGGCGCCACCGCAGGTGCGGCGCTCGTCAGCTTCGCGCGGCCGGTGGTGCCCGCGTTCCAGCTGGTCCTCCTGCTCGCCGTCCTCGTGACCGGCCGACACCTCAGCCACAGACCGAGAGGTGGACGACGCTAGAGCCAGCCGCGCTGCTTCGCCGCCACCCCGAGCTGCAGCCGGGTCTCGACCCCGGCGCGCTCCATGAGGCGGCTCATCCGACGCTGGACCGTCCGCGCCGACAGCCCGAGCTGGTTGGAGACCTTGTGATCCGTCAGGCCGGCGTTGAGCAGACGGAGGATGCGCGCGTCGGTCTCCTCGAGGTCGTCCGGGGACGACGGCGAGCTCTGGAGGAGCGGGGTGCCGTGGGACCAGAGCCCTTCGAAGAGAGCGATGAGGCTGTCGAGGATGCCGCTGCGGTGGACGATCAGCGCACCGCCGGAGAGGTCGTCAGGCGACGCCATGACCGGGACCATCGCCACCTCGGAGTCCACGACGAGCAGCCGCGACGGGAGCGACGGCGCCAGGCGGACGTCGATGCCCTGGCCGTCGTGGAACTCCGTGAGCATGTTGGGCCGGTCGAGGACCCCGCGCTCGGCGAGGACCCGGAAGCGGACCCCGCGCTCGACGCCGCGGCGCTCCTCGGCGAAGTCGTACTCCGCCGTCGTGAGCTTGGTCGTACGCACGGTGAGCCTGACCTCGCGCCGGGCGGCTCGCAGGAGCTGGGCCACGCGCTGCATCCCCGCCTGGCGGCCGGGGACGAGGTCGACGAGGTCGGAGGCCGTACGTTCGTCGCCCGCCTTGCGGTAGAGCTCGTTGAGGCGTTCGAGCTCGATCTCGGCGCGGCGCAGCCAGCGCTGGCGCTCCACGATGAGGGAGCCGATCGCGACGCTCGGGGGCGAGGCGGTGAAGTGCTCGTGGTCGCCGCTGACGTGCCGGCCGACGAGTCCTCGCTGCTCGAGCGACTCGAGGTAGGCAGTCACGTCGTCGACGTCCACGTCGAGGGTCGAGGCGAGCTCCGACGGGGTCGCGCTCGCCGACTCGACGAGGACCCGGTACAGGTCGTACTCGTCGGGGGCAAGGCCGAGGATCTCGAGCACGCGTCCCCTCCTTGTCTGTCCGGGCGCTTGGCGGATCTTTCCACGCCGCACGCGGGGGCAGGGAGTGGTTTGCGCGAATTCCTCCTGTTCCGCGCTCTCCGCGGCCCGAAGGGTGTCGTATTGGCGACACGGCAGCATTATGCCATTCCCATCTCGGTGAATTCGTGGCAGATTTCTTCCTGTAGCACCCCGATCTCCTCCGCGCGGCCCCCGTGACGCGGAGGAGAACCGTTCGTGAGCGGACCCGAGACCGCTCACGGGCACCAGCGGCCGGCGGCACCCCCGCCGGCCGCTTTTTCTCTGCCCCCGGACTTCGCCGTCGCCCCTCCCGTCCTGCGCGCCTGCGGCGACCTAGCATGACTGCGTGGTCACGACTCGCCAGGAGCAGATCCTCCGCACCGCCGCCTCGCTCTTCGCCGAGCGCGGCTTCCACGGAGTCTCGGTCCACGACATCGGTGCCGCGTGCGGGATCTCGGGTCCGGCGCTCTACCGCCACTTCGCCGGCAAGGACGCGATCCTGTCCGACATGCTGGTCGGGATCAGCCAGACCCTGCAGAGCGGAGGCCGCGCACGGCTGGCCTCGGCAGGCGACCCCAAGGCCGCCCTCGACTCGCTCGTCGCGTTCCACATCGACTTCGCGCTCACCAACCCGGCGCTGATCGTGGTGCAGGAGCGGGAGTGGACCAACCTCGACACCGCCAGCCGTGCGACGGTGCGCGCGCTGCAGCTCGACTACGTCGACGCCTGGGTCGAGGTCCTGCGCGCCCTGCGACCCGAGCTGGACCAGCGCACGGCCCGCGCCGCTGTCCAGGCCACCTTCGGGCTCCTCAACTCCACGCCGCACAGTGCGCGCATCTCCGAGGACGCGATGGCCGAGCTCCTCACGCAGATGGCCCGGCGCGCACTCCTCGGATGAGCGACGTGTGAGCCGTGGCACGATCGGCTCCATGACCGACGCACCTCTGCTCCGCACCATCGCCGGGACCAGCCCCGACCTCGACCCCACCTCGTACGTCGCTCCCACCGCCGTGCTGACCGGCGCCGTGACCCTCGGTCCGCAGGCGAGCGTCTGGTACGGCGCGGTGCTGCGCGCCGACAACGCCCCGATCACCATCGGCGAGCGCAGCAACGTCCAAGACGGCTGCGTGTTCCACGTCGACACCGACAAGCCGCTGACGCTGGGCAGCGGTGTCTCCGTCGGCCACCGCGCAGTGCTCCACGGGTGCACCGTCGAGGACGACGCCCTCATCGGGATGGGCGCCGTCGTGCTCAACGGCGCGCGGATCGGCGCGGGTTCGATGGTCGCCGCAGGGGCGGTCGTGCTCGAGGGTGCCGACATCCCGCCGGGCTCGCTGGTCGCCGGGGTCCCCGGCAAGGTCCGCCGCGAGCTCAGCGCCGAGGAGCGCGAAGGTCTCACCCGCAACGCCCGCAACTACCTCGCACTCTCCGACCTCCACCGCGACGCGCAGTAACGCACCCGTCCCCGATTCGGGCAGTTCGCCACGCTTTCGGCAACGCGAAAGGTGGACAAGTGCCCGAATCGGGGACGGGGCGGGTGGCGCGCTACGGCAGCAGGGTGCCGTTCGGTGCGAAGGCGGGCTTCAGCTTCTTGAGCTGGGTCTTGTTCACCTCCGCCGCAGGTCCGCCGTACACCGCGTTGTAGAGCAGGTTGAACGACGAGCGCGGCAGCGAGCGGAACGTGATCTCCGACCCGTACGTCACCACCTTGCCCTTGCCGATGTCGAACGAGACCACGTTCGCCTCGCCCGCGACGTGCTCCTCACCCTTGAGGTAGCCGCTGGCCAGCACGTCCGACTCCGGGTACGTCGACACGACGTCGGCCTTCTTGCCGGTCGGCGTCCAGGCCTGCGTGTTGTAGAGCCACACCGGCCACTCGTCCGGCATGCCCCACGCGACCATGTCGGAGCTGTCGAACTCGTGGTTGAGCAGGCTGCCGCCGGTGGCGAACACGTTCCGGTCGGTCGGCAGCGCCGGCTCGATCGGCAGGTCGAGCAGGTCCTTCGCCGTGGCGACCGAGCTGCCGATCGCCAGCAGCGTGCCGCCCTGCCGGACGAACTGGCGGAGCTTCTTCCAGCCCTTCTCACCCACGCCGTACGCCCATGCGAACTCCTCGTCGTACCGGTTCTGGTCGAGCCCGTCGACGATCCGCGCCGTCGAGATGCCCTGCGGCAGCACGATCGTGTCGTAGACGTCGATGAGCCGGCCGCTCTGGAAGTCCTGCGCCCCGACGACCTCGTAGTTGACCTTGTACTGGTCCATCAGCCACATGTCCCAACCGCCGGGCATGTTGTTCGCCCCGCGCAGCAGGCCGACCCGCGTACGCGGCTTGAGCTGGATGCCCTCGACCTTCGGCGCGGACGCCGTCGCGGCGACCGGGATGCCGACCTTCTTCGTCGCCGTCGCGAGCACCGAGCGCGCCTGCGGCGTCGCCGGGATCACGTACGTGCCCGCCGGGTAGGTCGTGCCGCCGTCCTTGAACTCCTTGCCGGCGCGGAACGTGGTGATGTTCGACTTCTGCAGCGCGGCGACGACCTGGATCGTGCCGTACGACTCCGGCCGCACCAGGTACGCCCCTGCGGCACCCGGCGCTGCCGGCATCGTCACCGATGGCACCTCGACCGACTCGACGCGCTCGAGCGAGGCGTCGAACTCCTCCTTGACCTCGTCGACCGCGACGCCCATCTGGAGCGGCAGACTCGTGGTCGCCTCGGCGTACGGGAGGTCGTCGGTGGGGTAGGAGTCCTTGCCGAGCACCTGGTCGACCCAGTTGCCGCGCGGCTGCTTGGTCTTGATCACGTACGACCCCGCGGCGTACTGCTTGCCTGCCGCGGTGAACGGCGCGGCTGCCCGGTCGATCTCGACCTGCGTCCACTCCAGCCGCTCGAGCATCTCGTACGTCGCGTACGGGTCGCGCTGGTCGGCCTCGACGACGTACGCCTCGACGCCCGACTTCACGCCGTCCTCCATGTACTCCGCGGGGACGGACCACAGGTTGTCGTACAGCAGCTTCTCGCCGTTCTGTGCGACGTACTCCATGCCCGCGTACGTGGCCGTGTTGGCGTACTCGACGATGTCCTTGAGCGTCCAGGTGTCCTTCTCGTACGGCTCGATCAGTGCCTGGGTCGGCACCTGCGGGCCGAGCGGCTTACCGTCGCTCGACTTCTGCGGGTACGCGAGGTCGACGACCGACGCGATCTCGGTGAGGAACGCACCGGTGCCGGTGAACGGGAAGAACCCGACGGGCTGCTCCAGGGTCCAGAAGATGTGGTAGTCCTGCGTGCCCACGCCGGACTTGCCCTCGGCGGCGAGCTGACGCATCGCGTGCTGCCCGATCGCCGAGCTGGAGGCGTTCATGTTCGGCGGCACGTTCGCGCTGGTCACGCCTCCGTACGGCGGGACGAAGAGACGCTCACCGGAGTTGCCCTGCTGGTGCATGATGTGCGTCATCACCGGGCGGAACTTCTTCTCCAGCTCGAGCCGGTACTGCGCCTCGACCTGCGTGAACATCGTCCAGTCACGGTTGTCGTCGTGCCCGGTGTACTTGTGGTAGAGGTCCGGGTACGTCCGCGCGAGGTTCGTGCCCGCCGTGCGGTTGAAGTGGTCGACGACGAGGTGCTGGCCGTCGGGGTTCTGCGACGGGACGAGCATGATCACCGCGTTGTTGAGGACCTCGTCGGTGAAGGCGGAGTCCTCGGTCGCGAGGCGGTGGACGATGTCGTTGATCGCCTGGCCGTTGCCGACCTCGGTGGAATGGATCGTCGCCTCGAGGTGGTAGATCGGGACGCTCTCGCGCGCGAGCGCCTTCGCCTCGGCCTGCGAGGTGTTGCGCGGGTCGGAGAGCTTCTGGTTCATCTCGACGATCTCGTCGAGGCGCTCGAGGTTCTTCGGCGCGCTGATGAAGACCGTCGCGTACTCGTTGCCCATCGTCGTCTCGCCGACCGTCTCGTAGTCGACGCGGTCGGACTTCTTGGCGATGTCCTTCATGTAGTCGAGGACGTCGGGGTAGGCGGCGAGCTTCCCCTCCGTCCCCATCTCGAACCCGAAGAACTCCTCCGGGGTGGGGATGCCGTCGACAGCGGCCGGCAGGTTGACCCGGTACGGCGCCTCCGCGGTGGCGGAGGAGGCGACCAGGCTTGTCCCGAGCAAGGCGACCGACGCCGTGACCACGGCGGCGGACAGCATTCGTCTGTGTGCCATGTGATGCCCTTCCACGAGGTCCCGCCGCGGGTGCGCGGCGAGGTTGCCTCACGTTAAGGACCATTCACGGGCGTCGGACCGTCTCGCTTGTTCCGGATTGTGCGGACTTGCCGGTAGCCGTGGCCGCATCCGGACAGTGGGGTGGCGGCGCGTCTGCGGCGCCGCTAAGAATTCGTCATGGGGGGAGAGCCCGGTCGCACCAGCACGTCGATGCCTGCCGCGCGGCTCGCCGCCGGCGTGGCCGAACCGTCCGCCCGAGGGATCGCCGACCACGTCGCCCGCCTCATCCGGCAGGGGACGCTCCGTGACGGCACCCGGCTCCCCACGGTCCGCGCCACGGCCGCCGCGCTGCACGTCGGCGCCACCACCGTCGCCACCGCGTGGGCCCTGCTGCGCCACGAGCGGCTCGTCCGCTCCGACGGCCGCAACGGCACCTTCGTCCACGACCTCAGCCTTCCCTCGAACGAGCGGCCTGACCCGTACGACGTTCACGACCGTCCGGTGCGGATCGACCTCGCGACCTCGGCGTACGACGTCGACCTCGTCCCGGACCCTGGCCCTCACCTGGCGGCAGCAGCCGAGCGTCTGGCCTGGCGGCACTCGGAGAGCAGCGACGTCGACGACGACCTCGCGCGGGTCGCGTACGGCTCGTGGCCGTTCGTGCCGGACGGGCTGGCGGTCGCGTGGGGCTTCGCCGACGCGTTGGCCCAGCTCGCCGCGCTCGTCGTGCACCCCGGCGACCGCGTCGTCGTGGAGGAGGCGTGCTCGCCCGAGACGCGCGCCGTCCTCTCCGCAGTGCGCGCCCAGGTGCTGCACGTCGCCTGCGACAGCGCCGGGATGGTGCCGGACGCGCTCGCCTCAGCCCTCGCCGCGCGGCCGGTCATGGTCGTGCTGCAGCCCCGGCTGGCCGACCCGCTGGCGCATCGCGTGACCGAGGACCGCGCCCACGCGCTCGCCTCCGTGCTCGCCGAACGGGAGGTGCTCGTGGTCGAGGAGGACAGCGCGGCCGGGCTCGCCACCGAGACGGCCGCGTCGGTCGGTAGGTGGCTGCCGGAGCAGACCGTGCTGGTCCGCGGGTACCAGCGCTCGCACGGCCCGACGGTGCGGATGGCCCTCGTCGGGGGCGCCTCGGCGGTCGTCGAGCGGCTCCGAGCCCGGCAGAACATCACCGGCTCGTTCCCGCCTGCGATGGCGCAGCGGACGCTGGCGCTGATGCTGGGCGACCCGGTCGTGCAGGCGATGGTCGCGCAGGCGCGCTGGCGGTACGCGCGCCGTTGGCACACGCTCGCCCGCGCGCTGCGGCGCCGCGGCCTCGCCGTTCCAGGCGTCGACGGGCTGGCGATGTGGGTGCGGGTGCCCGATGCGCACGTGACCGTACGACGCCTCGCGCGCGCCGGCATCCGGGCGAGGACCGGGACCGACGTCGCCGGACCGACCGTGGGGCCCCGTCATGTCCGGCTCGCGACCGCCGGCCTCCGCGCGGACCACGCGAGCGTCGCCTGGCTCGTCGCCGCGGACGTCACGCACGCCGTGGGGTGAGCGATCGTGTGGATTCGGTGTCACCTGGTGGCACGGAATTCACACGCTGCGTCGAACGGGACCGGGTCGCGACCGGTGAGCGTGCGGACCTCGGCCGACACCGCGTCCCAGCGACGCTCGCGGATGGACGCGAACATCGACGCGTAAGCATAGGTCCACCACGGCGACTCGCCGCTGCGTGCCGTCTGCGCGACGAACGTCGGCTCGTCCACGTCGGCGTAGGAGACCGGGGTGTCCCACGCCCGTCCGGCGACCGCGGCGACGTCGTGCATCGAGAGCGCGGCCGGTCCGGTGACCTCGTGGGCGCGTCCCGTCGGCTCCGCGCGCGCCAGTACGGCGAGGCACCGGGCGACGTCCGCACGCGACACCAGCGAGACGCGTGCGTCGCTGGCCGGCAACCGCAGCTCGCCGGTCGCTCGTGCGGCATCGAGGAACCCGGCGAAGAACTCCGCGAAGAGCGACGCGCGGACGACCGACACGGCGCACCCCGTACGGGAGAGCTGTGCTTCGAGGACCCCGTTGGTGTAGGCGTAGCAGAACGGCGACGCGAGGTCGGTGTCCAGACCGGACAGGGCGACCACGTGGCCGACACCCGTCTGCTCGACAGCGCTCACGAGGTGCGCGTGATGCGTCAGGACCCGCGCCGCCTCGCCGTCGCTCGTGACGAGGACGAGCGTGTCGATCCCCGTCAGCGCGGCGCGCAACGAGGCCGGGTCGTCGTAGTCCGCGGGCACCGGCCCACGCCGTGACAGCCCCACCACCTCGTCCCCGCCGGCTGCGGTGAGCAGCGAGACGACCTGGCCGCCGACGTTCCCGGACGCACCCGTGACCGCGATCCTCATCGTGCGCGGACGGACCGCTCCGCCTCCTGGCGGGCGACCTGGCGGCGTCCGGTGAGCAGGTAGCCGAGGAAGCCGATCACGAGGGCAGCGACGACGCCGAGGTTCGCGAGGGCCCACTCGCCCTTGCGGCCGCCGAGACCGAGCGGCTCGAGGAGGTAGCCCAGCCAGCCGAGCCAGTCGGGTGCGTTCCACGCCTTCGTCACCATGCCCCACCCGACGAACACCGCGAGCGCGAACCACGCCACCGTCGCCACGTTCCACGCGCCGTAGCGCCCGCGCGGGTCGTACAGGTCGAGCGCCGCATAGTCGCGACGGCGCAGCGCGAGGTCGGCGACGAAGATGCCGGCCCACGCGGCGATGGGCACCGCGAGCGTGATGAGGAACGCCTGGAACGGGCCGAAGAAGTCGTCGGCGAACCACAGGAAGTAGATCGCGCCGACCACCATGATCACGCCGTCGATCGCGGCGGCCACCCAGCGCGGCGTCTTCAGGCCGAGCGTGAGCAGCGCCAGACCCGAGGAGTAGATGTCGAGCACCGCCCCGCCCACGAGACCGGCGAGCGCCACCAGGAAGAACGGGACGAGGTACCACGTCGGCAGCAGCGTCACGAGCGTGCCGATCGGGTCGGCGTTGAGCGCGGCGAACAGCGCCGGGTCCGACCCGGCGAGCAGCAGGCCGTACAGGACGAGGAAGACCGGCGCGATGGCGCCGCCGACCGTGGTCCAGAAGACGACGCCGCCCGCCGGCGCCGTACGGGGGAGGTAGCGCGAGTAGTCCGCGCCGGAGTTGACCCAGCTGATGCCGAAGCCCGCCGTCGCGAACACGGCGAGGCCGATGACCGCGGCCGCACCGCCCGACGGCAGCGACGTCACCGCGTCCCAGTCGACGTGGTCGATCGTGAGCGCGACATAACCGACGGTGAGCACCGCCGTGGCGATCGTGATCCACCGCTGCAGCCGCATGATCGTGTCGAACCCGAGGATGCCCGCGACGATCACCACCACCGCCGTCAGCGCGAACCCGAGGATGCGCGCCCCGTCGCCACCGCCCCCTCCGAGCTCGGTGATCACCGTCGCGCTCGCCAGCGCCGCGAGCGCGACGAGGACCGTCTCCCACCCGACGAGCAGCACGTACGACACCGCGGCCGGCAGCGCGTTGCCGCGGATCCCGAAAGCGGCCCGCGACAGCACCATCGTCGGCGCGGAGCCCCGCTTGCCGGCGATCGAGACGATGCCGACCAGCAGGAACGAGAGCACCGTGCCGAGGAGCCCGGCGACCAGCGCCTGCCAGAACGAGACGCCGAAGTCGAGGAAGTACGCGCCGTACGCGACGCCGAAGACCGAGATGTTGGACGCGCACCACGGCCAGAAGAGCGACCGGGGCGTGCCCTTGCGCTCGGACTCGTCGATCACGTTGATCCCGTTCGCCTCGATGGCGCTCGTGGGGGCGCTGACCGGACCGGCGCCCGGGAGCGGCTCGCGGCGGGGCGGGGGTGGCTGCATCGTCATCGGACTTCCTCCGGGAGGGCTGGCTCGGGCGCGAGAAGGGTTGCCGCGAGAACGCCGTGGATCGTGCTCCCGAGCCCGGTCGCGGCCTGTGCGGCGGCAGCAACGACGCTCTCGGGGTCGGTGACGGCGAGGCGGTTCCCGTCGTCGTCGAGCTCGTTGGTCGTCACCACGGAGAGGCCGAGCACCTCCATCCCGGCCGAGCGCGCCGCGATCGCCTCCAAGACGGACGACATGCCGACGACGTGGGCGCCGAGTGCGCGCAGCGCCCTCAGCTCCGCGGTGGTCTGGTACTCCGGGCCGCGCAGCATCGCGTACGTGCCCTCGACGAGCGCGATGTCCCTGCTGCGCGCGACCGCCCGCAACCGTGCGGACCAGCAGTCGGTGAGGTCGACGAAGGTGCCACCGGTCACCGGCGACGCCGCCGCGAGGTCGAGGTGGTCGGCGACGAGGACCCCGGTCCCGGTCGGCCACTGGGGCCAGAGGGAACCGTTGGCGTTGGTGAGGACGCAGGTGCGGGCGCCCGCCGCGGCAGCCGTACGGACACCGTGGACGACCGCGCGGGCACCGTGCCCCTCGTACAGGTGGGTCCTGCCGCTGATCACCAGGACGCGGGCCGTCGCACCGTGGTCGGTGCGCAACGGGACGGAGGCGATCCGGCCGGCGTGGCCGGGCGCGACGGGGTCGAGGAAGCCAGGGACGTCCGCACTCGGGACGACCCACGTCGGCTCGCCGATCGCCGGCTGCGCACCAGCCCATCCGGACCCGAGGACGACGACCGCGTGGTGCACGGGCACATCGCTGGCCGTGGCGATCCAGCGCGCGGCCGTCCGTGCCGCATCCTCGTGCATGAAGGCATCCTGGCACGCCGAGGGTCCGTCTGGGGAGGGCAAAAGACCGACCACGGTACCCACGAAGATCTTCTTCAAAACCCTCCGAGATCAACAGCACTTTCGGTCTAGACGCACCCCCTCAAGCCTTCTATGTTGAGGGTTCGGTGCGCCTCGTTCCTCGCCGCAACTACATCTGCGCCTCTGGGGGCGATGCGGACCCGCCGGGCCGATCGGCCCGGGTCCCATCCGTTGCAGAAGGGGAGAAGTCTTGAGACGTCTCAGCACGGCACTCATCACCTTGGGTGTCGCGGCCTCGTTCGGGGCCGTCTACGCCGCACCAGGGTCCGCACAACCCGCACCACCCGTCACCACCGCCGACCGTGCCGCCAAGGCCCACGAGCTCCCCAACCCGCTCGAGGACAAGCGACGCGCACTTCGCGAGGAGGCCCTCACCTCCGTCGTCAACGGCGAGGCGAAGCCCGTCACGAGGAACGGCTCCGAGGTCGTCAAGGTCGGCTCGTCGTACGCGCCGGCCGACGCCGCTGCCCAGGCCACCAAGCGCGGACGCAAGGCGTTCGAGGCACGCGGCGGCAAGAAGGCGCAGAAGCAGGACCAGTACGTCGAGCTCGCGCAGGAGCGCGCCGACAAGGTCTTCGTGATCCTCGCCGAGTTCGGCGACCAGCGTCACCCGGACTACCCCGACGACGGCTGGGACGACTTCGATCCGAACGCGGTCGAGCCCCAGCGCTTCGACGGCCCGCAGGTCAACCAGATCCCCGAGCCCGACCGTACGAAGGACAACTCGACGGTCTGGCAGGCGGACTACAACCGCGAGCACTACGAGGACATCTACTTCGGCACCGGCAAGGGCGTCGAGTCCGTCAAGACGTACTACGAGGCGCAGTCGTCAGGCCGCTACACCATCGACGGCACCGTCTCGGACTGGGTGAAGGTGCCCTACAACCAGGCCCGCTACGGCCGTGAGGACGCCACCACCTGGGACCTCATCCGCGACGCGCTCACCGCCTGGGTGGCCGACCAGAAGGAAGCCGGCCAGACCGACGAGCAGATCGCCAAGACGCTGCAGACGTACGACGAGTACGACCGCTACGACTACGACGGCGACGGCAACTTCAACGAGCCGGACGGCTACATCGACCACTTCCAGATCGTGCACGCCGGCGGTGACGAGGCCGACGGCGATCCGCTGTACGGCAGCGACGCCATCTGGTCGCACCGCTGGTACGCCTTCATCACCGACGCCGGGCTCACCGGCCCCCAGCAGAACCCGCTCGGCGGCACCGAGATCGGCGACTCCGGGGTGTGGGTCGGCGACTACACGATCCAGCCGGAGAACGGCGGGCTCTCGGTGTTCGTCCACGAGTACGGCCACGACCTCGGCCTGCCGGACGCGTACGACACGACCAGCAAGGGCGACAACTCCAACGAGTACTGGACCCTGATGGCGCAGAGCCGCCTCAACGGCAAGGGCGAGCCGCTCGGTACGCGACCGGGTGACCTCGGCGCGTGGGAGAAGCTGCAGCTGGGCTGGCTCGACTACGAGGCCGTCTCGTACAAGCAGTCCAAGAAGTTGGAGCTCGGTCCGCAGGAGTGGAACTCCGACAAGGCCCAGGGCGCGGTCGTCGTGCTGCCGAAGAAGCCGGTCGAGCACGACAACGGAGCACCGGCGTCGGGTGACTACCAGTTCTACTCCGGCTCCGGCGACGACCTGGCCAACGCGATGACGACCGAGCTCGACCTCACGGGCAAGACGTCGGCTTCGCTGACCGCGCAGGCGCGCTACTCGATCGAGGAGGGGTACGACTACGCGTACTTCCAGGTCTCGACCGACGGCGGCGCGACCTGGAAGGCGCTGGCCGGCACGATCGACGGCGAGGACTACGGTCAGGACACCTCGGGCACGCCGGCGATCGACGGCGACCACCCGGAGTGGGGCGACCTCGCGATCCCGCTCGACGCGTACGCGGGCCAGAAGATCCTCTTCCGTGCGTACTACAAGACCGATGGCGGGCTCGCGATGCCCGGCCTGTTCCTCGACGACGTCACGGTGACCGCCGACGGCGCCACCGTCCTGTCCGACGGCGCCGAGGACGGCGGCGCGGCGTGGACGTTCAACGGGTTCAGCATCGTCGCGGCGACCACGGCCAGGGACTACGACAACTATTACGTCATGGGCCACCGGTCGTACGTCGGCTACGACAAGTACCTCCAGACCGGGCCGTACAACTTCGGGTTCATGAACACGAAGCCGGACTGGGTGGAGCACTACCGTTACGGCCAGGGCCTGCTCATCTCGTACTGGGACACGTCGGTGCGTGACAACAACACCACCGACCACCCCGGTCAGGGACGCAACCTGCCGATCGACGCCCACCCGGAGCCGATCATCAACATCGCGACCGGGGCGCCGTGGCGTGCACGCATCCAGGTGTACGACGCGCCGTTCGGGCTCATCAAGGCCGACTCGATGACGCTGCACACGAACGGCAAGCCCAGCTACATCCGGGCGCAGCCGGCGCAGCCGACCTTCAACGACACCAAGAAATACTGGTACGAGGAGCTGCCGAACCACGGTGTCAAGCTCCCGGCCGTCGGCGTGAAGGTCAAGGTGCTGCAGCAGAAGGGCACCTCGATGAAGATCAAGATCAACTGATCTGATCGCGTACGAGGCGGGTCCCCGGGTTTCGTACCCGGGGACCCGCTCTCGTTCCCGCCCCCTCCGCTGCGGTTTGCCACGCCAGCGTGGGCAGCTCCGGTTGGCGGGGCATGCTTGCCGCGCCAACCACGGTTTCCCACGCTGGCGTGGCAAACCGCAAGGGAGGCGGGCGCCGCGGGGGTCAGCGGTCGGCGTCGCGGAGGGTGAACCAGGAGACGACGGCGGCGCCGAGGGCGATGACGATCGCCACGGACGTCGTGGTCTGGATGGCGTGGTCGAACGCGAGGTGCGCCGACGACACGAGCCAGTGGGCGACCTGCTCCGGGATCTGCCCCGCGAGGTCCATCGCGCCACCGAGGGTCTGGCCGGCGGCCTCGCGCTGCGCCTCGGTCCCTGCCAGCGGCGGCACGGCGACCTGGGCGCGGTACGTCGCGGTGAGGATGCCGCCCAGCACGGCGGTGCCGAGCACGGCACCGATCTCGTACGCCGTCTCCGACAGCGCGGACGCGGCGCCCGCTTTCTCGGCCGGCACGCTCGAGACCACGACGTCGTTGGTCAACGTCTCGGCGAAGCCGATGCCGATCCCGAGGACGAGGAACGCGACCGCGATCGACCACGCCGTCGGGACCTCCCCGACGAATGCGGCGATCGCATAGCCCGCCGCCGAGAGCGCGAAGCTCGCGCTCACCACAGCCCGCACGCCGAAGATCGGCACGAGCCGGACCGCCGTGAGCCCGGCGACGATCGTGCCGAGCAGGCCTGGGATGAGGACGAGCGCGGCGTCGAGCGGGTCGAGGCCGACGACGAGCTGCAGGAACTGCGCACCGAAGTAGAGGAAACCCGTCAGGCCCATCAGGCTCAGCAGGTTCGCGACGAGTGCTCCGGAGAACACGCGGTTCGAGAAGAGCCGGACGTCGACCAGCGGGGTCGGACGCCGCAGCTGACGGCGCACGAACGCCACGAGGCTGACGACGCCGATCACGACGGCCGACGTCACGGCACTCGTGAGTCCGTGCTCGGCGTACGACTTGATGGCGTACACGATCGGCAGCATCGTCGTCATCGACAAGACGATGCTGACGACGTCGATCGGACCCGGGTTCGGGTCGCGCGACTCGGGCACGAGCCACAGCGCGAGCGGGACGAGGAGCGCCACGACCGGCAGGTTGATCAAGAAGACCGACCCCCAGGTGAAGTGCTCGAGGAGCCAGCCGCCGATGATCGGGCCGAAGGCGGCACCTGCCGAGAACCCGGCAGCCCAGACCGCGATCGCGAGCCGACGCTGCTGGCGGTCGACGAAGATGTTGCGCAGCAGCGAGAGCGTGGACGGCATCAGCGTCGCTCCGAAGACGCCGAGCAGGGCGCGCGCGACGATCAGGTGGGAGATGTCGGTCGACTGTGCGGCCGCGTACGAGACGGCCGCGAAACCGACGGCGCCGATGACGAGCAGGCGTCGCCGACCGAGCCGGTCACCCAGCGATCCCATCGCCACGAGCAGGCCGGCGAGCATGAGCGCGTAGATGTCGACGACCCACAGCAGCGCGGTGCCGGACGGGTGCAGCGACGAGCTGATGTCGGGCAGCGCGAAGCTGAGCACCGTGTTGTCCATGCTGACCATGAGGACGGGGAGCATGAGGACACCCAGCGCCGCCCACTGACGCCAGCCGGCGCGTGCAGGGGTCGGTGCCACCTGGAGTGGCGTGGTGCGGGTGCTCATCTCTGTTCCCTCGAGGTCTCGATGCGTACGTCGGGTTAACCGTCCAGCCGGTACAGAGTATTCCCGTCCGGACGGTGCAGACAAACGAATTCGGGGTGTTCTGCGCCACCCGTGCGGCCGGGCCACGACGTCATACGTTCTGCGGGTGCCGACCCGCGGAACGCATGACGTCACGACGGCTAGGGTGTGACGCATGTCCGTACGCTCCGATGGCGCTGCGACGCGCGACCGCATCCTCGACGCCTTCGAGATGCTCCTGGTGGAGGGGGGCGGCAAGATCGCGACGCTCGATGCCGTCGCCGCGCGGGCCGAGGTGTCGAAGGGCGGGCTGCTCTACCACTTCCCCAGCAAGGACGCGATGGTCGACGCCATGCTCGACCGCCTCAAGGAGCAGGGCCGCGACGACGTCGTCAAGATGAAGGACGCGCCGCAGGGACCGGTCCGCTACTACCTCGAGACCTCGGTCGACACCGGCTCGGCCTTCGACCGCGGTCTCATCGCCACCTCACGCGTCGCGCAGGACGACGTACGGGCCCGCGAGACGCTCGCGGAGCTGCGCAACGGCTGGTTCGCGGTGCTCGCCGAGCACTACGGCGACGACGCGCTCGCCCGTACGGTGCAGCTGATCGGCGACGGGCTCTACTTCGACGACACCACCGGGCTGGCCCATCCGCGGTCCCTCGACCACGTACGCGACGTGCTGGACCGCCTCGACGCGCTGTGACCCGCCGGACCTCGGTTCAGCGGCGACCGAGGAGGAAGTAGGCGATCGGGCCGACGGGCTGGACGAAGCAGCCGGCGACCCAGGCGGCCTTCGACCCCCGCACCCGCTCGGCGGGCCGGCGCGCCAGGCTCACGAGCGCGGCCGTCGTGAGGACGACCTCGGCCGCTCCGAGCGCGACGACGGCACGCTGCTGAGTGGAGGACAGGTCGGACCACTGCTTCTTCGCCATGCCCTGACCGTACCCACTCACGGCATCCAGACCGACTCGCCCACCCGCAGATCCCCAGCGCCCCGGGTGAGGACCGCGACCTGCTCGCGCAAGGAGTCGACCGCGTCCGGCCACGCCGCGACGTCGAGGCGTACGGTCTGCGCCCCGTACGCGACGCCGGTCACCTCCACCCCACGCGAACGCAGCTCGTTCTCGACCTTGCCCGCGTCGGTGTGGCCGACTTCGACGGAGACCAGGACGCGACGCTCGCGGCGGACCACCCCCGCGGCATCGAGGGCGGCCGCCGTCGTCTCGGAGTAGGCGCGGACGAGGCCGCCGGCGCCCAGCAGCGTGCCGCCGAACCAGCGCGTGACCACGGCGACCACGTCGCGGACCTCGCGGCGGACGAGCACCTCGAGCATCGGTGCACCGGCCGTTCCGCTCGGCTCTCCGTCGTCGTTGCTGCGCTGGAGCGCCCCGTCGGCGCCGATCACGAACGCTGAGCAGTGGTGGCGCGCGTCGAAGAAGTCCCGCCGCGCCTGCGCCACGTACGCCCGCGCCTCCTCTTCGGAGTCGACCCTGCGGACCCAGCCGAGAAAGCGCGACCCTTTGATCTCGATCGTCGCGTCACCGTCGCCCGCCGGCACGAGGTAGTGGTCGCGCCCCACACGTACCCCCTTCGACGCTGTCCGAATTGTCAATTGTCGCCATGTGCTGGTTGCTGAAACGTCACCCTTTGGGGCAGCGTTCGACATTGCCGGTCGCTAGGGTCGGCGAATCACGACACTCCCGAGGAGACCCCTCATGCGCCCCAGTCACCGTACTCTCTTGCGGCGATCCACCCTTTTCGCCGCCACCGCCGCGCTCGTCTCGGCGCCGCTGTCCGTCGCCCCCACCGCCTCGGCGGCGCCCGAGGACGAGGTGAAGCTGACCTTCCTCGGCATCAACGACTTCCACGGCCGGATCGACGCCAACACCGTGAAGTTCGCCGGCACGGTCGAGCAGCTGCGCGCCGCGGGCGGGGAGGACAGCACCGTCTTCGTCGCTGCGGGCGACAACATCGGCGGCTCGCTCTTCGCCTCCGCCGTCGACGACGACAACCCCACGATCGACGTCCTCAAGGCGCTGCAGCTCGACAACTCCGCCGTCGGCAACCACGAGTTCGACCAGGGCTTCGCCGACCTCACCGACCGCGTGATCCCGCGGATGGGCGAGAACCGCTTCGGCCAGCCGGTCTTCCTGGGCGCGAACGTGTACGACAAGGGCACCGAGGATCCCGTCCTCCCCGAGTACGCCGAGTACACCGTCAAGGGTGTCGACGTGGCCATCATCGGCGTCGTGACAGAGGAGACCCGGGCGCTCGTCAGCGCCGCCGGGATCGCCGACATCGACTTCGGCGACCCGGTCGAGGCCGTTAACCGGGTGGCGGGCGAGCTCAAGGACGGCAATGAGGCCAACGGTGAGGCCGACCTCGTGATCGCGAGCTACCACGAGGGCGCCCCGCTCTCCGACACCGCCGCCACGCTCCAGCAGCAGGTCGCGGCCAGCCCGGTCTTCGCGCACATGGTCAACGACACCGCCGCAGCGGTCGACGCGATCTTCACCGGCCACACCCACCAGCGCTACGCGTACGACGCGCCGATCCCCGGCGAGACGGGCACCCGTCCGCTGGTGCAGTCCGGCAACTACGGCGAGGGCGTCGCGAAGGTCGAGATCACGTACGACACCGCGACCGACGAGGTCGTCGCCACCACGCGTGCGGTCGTCGCGCGTACGACGGCCAGCGACACCGACCTGGTCAACACGTACCCGCGGGTCGCCGAGGTGAAGACGATCGTCGACGCTGCGCTCGAGAACGCCGCTGAGGTCGGCAACCAGCCCGTCGCGACGATCGCCGACGACATCACGACCGCGCTCGTCGGCGGCACGTACGAGAACGGCGTCTACACGCACCCGACGCCGGCGGCGACCGGCGTACGCGACGACCGCGGCTCTGAGTCCACCCTCGGCAACCTCGTTGCCAACGCGCTGCGCGAGAGCCTCGACGACGCCCAGGGCGGCAACGCCGAGATCGGCGTGGCCAACCCCGGCGGTCTGCGCGCCGAGCTCCTCTACGCCGGTGACACCAGCACCAACCCGGCGAACACCGACGGCGTCGTGACGTTCGCCGAGGCCAACAGCGTGCTCCCGTTCGCCAACAACCTCTCGTCCGTCACGCTGACGGGCGCGCAGTTCGTCACACTGCTCGAGCAGCAGTGGCAGCGCGACGCCGACGGCGGGGTCCCGTCGCGGGCGTACCTCCAGCTCGGCCTGTCGGACAACGTCTCGTACACCTACCACGAGGTCGACGACCCGTCCGTCCCCGCCGACCCGCAGGGCAACCCGCGCAAGAAGGGCGTCATCGACTCGGTGACGATCAACGGCGAGCCGATCGACCTCGACAAGGACTACCGGATCGGGACGTTCAGCTTCCTCGTCACCGGCCAGGACAACTTCCACGTCCTCGCGGACGGGACGGCGCCGAAGGACTCCGGGCTCCTCGACCGTGACGCCTGGATCTCGTACCTGGAGGAGAAGTCGCCCGTCGAGCCGTCGTTCGCGCGCCGCTCGGTCCGGCTCGCGGGCGCCGCTCCCTCCGGCCTCGTCCCGGGCGCGGCCGGCAGCGTCACGCTGCAGAAGCTCGACCTCACGTCGCTCGACAGCCCGCAGAACACCAAGGTGACGGCCACGCTGGACGGCTCGCCGCTCGGTGACTTCGACGTCACGAACGGGACGACGACGGTCACCTTCAAGGCGCCCGGCGCCCCCGGGACGTACGACCTCGTCGTGACCGCGGAGCCCACGAACACCGTCGTCCACATCCCGGTCACGGTGGTCAAGGCGTCGTCGTCGGTCAAGGCCGTCGTGCGCGGCGCCGACTACGGCAAGGCCGCAGCGGTGCAGGTCACCGTCACCCCGCCGACGGCCACCGGCACGGTGACCGTCAAGGCGGGGACCAAGGTGCTCGGCACCGGGACGGTCCGGAACGGGAAGGTCACCGTCCCGATCAAGAAGAAGGCGCTCGCCCCGGGACGGCACACGCTGAGCGTCGCGTACTCCGGTGACGCGAAGGTCGCCGCCTCGAGCACGACCGTCGCGCTCACCGTGGCCAAGTCGGCGTCCGCGGTGAAGGCGAAGAAGAAGACGCAGACGATCCGGGCCAAGAAGACCAAGGCCAAGATCGCCGTCACGGTGAACACCCCGGCCGGAGTCCCGGCGAACGGCAAGGTCACCGTGACGTACAAGGGCAAGAAGGTCGGCACCGCCACGGCCCGCAACGGCAAGGCCACCGTCACGCTGAAGAAGTTCACGAGCAAGGGCAAGAAGAAGCTGCGCGTCACGTACGCGGGCTCGTCCACCGTGAAGGGCGGCAGCACCTCGCTGACCGTCACCGTCAAGAAGCGCCGCTGAGCCGCTTCGGCCCGGGCACACGCTCCCTCGTGTGCCCGGGCCGTTCTCTTCCACCCACCGATCCAGGAGGATCAAGGTGTCTCTCTCCGTACGACGCGGCTCACGCGTCACGTCGCTCCTCGCGGCAGGCGCCCTCGCGGCCGGCGGCCTGGCTGCCTTCGCCGCACCCGCCAGCGCCGCACCCGCCGACCACCTCGTGATCAACGAGGCGTACCTCAACGGCGGCAGCGCCGGCGCGACCTACCTCAACAAGTTCGTCGAGCTCCACAACCCGACCGACGAGGAGATCGACGTCGACGGGTGGACGGTGCAGTACCGCTCGTACTCGTCCACCAGCGGCTTCACCGGCAAGATCGCCCTCTCGGGGACCATCCCGCCCGGCGGCCACTACCTGGTGAGCGGCAACGCGAACGCGACCAACGGCGCGCCGCTGCCGACCCCCGACGTGGCGTCCACGATCGCCTTCTCCGGCAACGCCAACGGCGGCACGCTCGCGCTCTCGTCGTCCGACGCCACCCTCACCGGCGACGGTGCCACGGTGCTCGCGAACCCGGCCGTCGTCGACGTGCTCGGGTACGGCGTGTCCAACACGTACGAGACCGCGCCCAAGGCCAGCGGCTACTCGGTCACCTCGTCGCTCAACCGTACGGACGGTGAGGACACCGACGACAACAGCGCCGACTTCACGGCGGCCGCGCCAACTCCGACGGCGTGCGGCGAAGCCTGTGTGCCCGCCCCGAACCCGGTCGTCGAGCGGACGATCGCCGAGATCCAGGGGACCGGTGCCGCCAGTCCGTACGAGGGGGACACCGTCATCACGCAGGGCGTCGTCACCGCGGCGTACCCGACCGGTGGCTTCAACGGTTTCTACCTCCAGACCGCGGGCAGCGGCGGTGCGAACGACGCCACACCCGGCGCCTCGGACGGACTCTTCGTCTTCGGCAGCGCCGCCGTCGCCAAGGTCGCTCAGGGCGACCACGTGAAGATCACCGGCCCCGTCGTCGAGTTCAACGGGCTCACGCAGATCACGCCGTCGGCTGCTGACGTCGAGGTGCTCGCCGAGCCTGCCGAGGCCGTCAAGTCGTCGGCGTTGGCGCTGCCGCTCGGGGACGCTGACCGCGAGGCGCTGGAGGGCATGCTCGTCACGCCGACCGGCTCTTTCACGGTGACGAACAACTACACGACGAACACCTTCGCCGAGATCGGCCTCGCCGCCGGCGACTCGCCGCTGTACGTCCCGACCGAGGTCGCCGCACCCGGCGCGGAGTCGCAGGCGGTGAAGGCGGCGAACGCGACCAAGCGGATCACCCTGGACGACGGCTCCTCGACCAACTACACGGGCGGCGGTCGGTTCACCCCGATGCCGTGGATCGACGCCGACACCACGATCCGGGTCGGAGCGAAGGCGACCTTCACGAAGGACGTCGTGCTCGACTACCGCAACAACGCCTGGAAGCTCCAGCCGACGGCACAGCTGACGGCGGACGACGCCAACGACGTTCTCCCCGCCACGTTCAGCGGAGCCGAGCGTCCCGCCTCGCCACCGCAGGTCGGCGGTGACGTGAAGCTGGCGGCGTTCAACGTCCTCAACTACTTCACGACGACGGGCGAGGACTACAAGGCGGCCACCGGCATCGAGTGCGTCTACTTCCTCGACCGCGACGGCCTGCCGACGACGGTCGACGAGTGCCCCGGGAACGCCGGCCCGCGGGGTGCGGCCGACGACGCGAGCTTCGCCCGGCAGCAGGCCAAGATCGTCACCGCCATCAACACCCTCGACGCCGACGTCGTGTCGCTGGAGGAGATCGAGAACTCCGCGAAGTACTACGGCCAGGAGCGCGACACCGCGCTCGCCGCGCTGACCGAGGCGCTCAACGCCGACGCCGGTGCAGGGACCTGGGCGTACGTCCCGTCGCCGGCCACGCTGCCGCCGCTGGACGAGCAGGACTTCATCCGTACGGCGTTCATCTACAAGCCGTCGGTCGTCGAGACCGTCGGTGAGTCGACGGTGCTCGTGGGCGATCCTGCGTTCGCCGACGCCCGTGAGCCGCTCGCGCAGGCCTTCCAGCCGGTGGCCGGCACGGAGGCCGACCGCTTCGTCGCGATCGTCAACCACTTCAAGTCGAAGCGCTCCGGCACACCCGATCCCGACCAGGGTGCCGGCAACGCCGAGCGGGTCCAGCAGGCCCAGTCGCTCGTCGCCTTCGCCGACGAGGTCAAGGCTGCGGCCGGGACCGAGAAGGTCTACCTCACGGGCGACCTCAACGCGTACTCGAAGGAGGACCCGATCACGGTCCTGCGCGAGGCCGGCTACGTCGATCTCGAGGAGGAGTACAAGACGGCGGAGACGTACCAGTTCGAGGGTGAGATCGGCTCGCTCGACCACGTGTTCGCGTCGCCGGCCGCGGCGCCGGACATCACGGGCATGGGCGTCTGGTCGATCAACGCGATGGAGCCGATCGCGTACGAGTACAGCCGCTACCACGCCAACGCGACGGACTTCTACGACGAGAGCCCGTTCCGCTCGAGCGACCACGACCCGGCACTCGTCGGGATCGCGCTGGAGGAGCAGCTCACGCCGACAACGGTCAGCGCGGTCGCGACGCCAGGTGTGTCGCCGCTGTTCGGTCCGCTCGTCGCAGCCCAGGTCAAGCCGCGCGCCACGGGGACGGTCGACGTCCTCAGGGGTGACACCGTTCTCGCGAGCCAGCGCCTCGTCCTCGGGGTGACGCTCGTCGCGCTGCCGGTGAAGGCGCTCCCGCCGGGGACGCACGAGCTGACGGTCCGCTACTCCGGCGACGCCACCCACGCGGCGTCGCAGGCCACCGTGACGGTGCGCGTCTTCGGACGCTGACCCCCGCCGCGCCCGCCCCGTGCCCCGCCCCGTACCTCGTGCGGTTTGCCACGCCAGCGTGGGAAACCCTGGTTGGCGCGGCAACCACGGCCCGTCCCCGAGGGTTTGCCGCGCCAGCGTGGCAAACCCTCGGGGGCGGGACACGGGGCGGGACACGGGGCGGGCGCAGCGGCTGGGCGAGCATCGGGAGCGGTCCCGTGGCTGACTAGGGGCATGGGACCGCTCCGGATCCAGGGCAAGCGCGCGTACGACCCGCCGTCGGACGACGACGGCGTACGGGTCCTTGTCGACCGCCTGTGGCCACGCGGGGTCCGCAAGGACGCGCTCGCCCTGGACTCGTGGGACAAGGACGTCGCTCCGAGCACCGACCTCCGCAACGCACTGCACCACGAGGGCCTGCCGTACGAGGAGTTCGTCCGCCGCTACCGGTCAGAGCTCGAGACACCGTCCGGACGGGACGCGCTCGCCGCCCTTCGCGCACGCGGCGACGGCGCTGTCCTGACCCTCGTCACGGCCACGAAGCCGATCGAGCGCAGCGCCGTACCGGTCCTGGTCGAGATGCTCCCTGAAAGTCCTCAGGGTCATCCCTGAGATCGGCTCAAGCGGCGGCAGGATCGGCCTGCGCTGACGTTAACCTTGTCGGACTATGCGCAAGATGACGACAGACCTGCTCACGTGGGTCGCGCAGCGGACGGTCCTGCGGTCGCAGAAGGACGGCATCGATCTCTCGAAGCTGACCTTCGTCCCGAACCGCTGGCTGATGCCCCTGCGACGCGAGGGGCTGGACCCCGTCCCCGCCTTGGCGAGGGCCCGTGCGGAGGCCCCCGTGAAGCGCCTCGCGAGCCTGTTCGGCATGAACATCTGGCTCGTCACAGGCTACGCCGAGGCGCAGGCGGTGCTGGCCGACCGCACGTCGTACAGCAACGACATCCGCCCGCTCGTCGGCGAGGTCGGCGCCGCCGACGGCGACATCGGTGGTCTCGGCTTCACCGACCCGCCCGAGCACACGCGCCTGCGCAAGCTCCTCACGCCCGAGTTCACGATGCGGCGGCTCGCCCGCCTCACGCCGAAGATCGACGAGATCATCGAGCGCCAGCTCGAGGTGATGGAGGCGAAGGGCCCCGAGGTCGACCTGATGGCCGACTTCGCGTTCGCGGTGCCGTTCCTCGTCATCTGCGAGCTGCTCGGCCTGCCCGACGAATCTCGCGAGGAGTTCTTCGCCCTCGGCTCGGCCCGCTTCGACGTCTCCGGCGGGGGTGCCGCCAGCTTCGGCGCGATCTCGGAGTCGCGCACCTTCCTCATGAACGCCACCAAGGCGCAGCGCGACGCCCCCGGTGACGGCCTGATCGGCAAGATCATCGAGGAGGTCGGCGACGAGATCTCCGACTACGACCTCGGCGGCCTCGCCGACGGCGCATTCACCGGCGGCCACGAGACGACCGCGAGCACGATCGCCCTCGGGGCGATGGTGCTGATGAACGATCATGAGACGCGTCGCCGCCTCATCACCGACGACACGTTCGTCGACCCGGTCGTGGAGGAGATGCTGCGCTACCTCACGGTCGTGCAGGTCGCGTTCCCGCGGTTCGCCAAGGTCGACCACCAGCTGTTCGGTCAGCAGATCGCGAAGGGCGACGTCGTCGTCTGCTCCCTGTCGGGCGCCAACCGCGACCACCGCACCAGCGGCCCCGACCTCGAGCACTTCAACCCGCACCGCGACTGGCCCGTCTCCCACATCACCTTCGGCTACGGCTTCCACCGCTGCGTCGGCGCCGAGCTGGCGCGCATGGAGCTGCGCGCCGCGTACCCGCGCCTCTTCCGCCGCTTCCCCGACATGACGCTCGCCGTCGACCCGAGCGAGCTCGCGTTCCGCCAGCGCTCGATCGTGTACGGGGTCGACGCCATGCCGGTACGCCTGTACGGCTGAGCGCACCGAAACCAGCAGCACAACGCCCCACGGCCCTGGTCGCAGCGTGGGGCGTTGGCGCCTGTGGCCCTTAGGCGAGCTGGTTGACCGCCTTGCGGAACAGGAACGCGCTGATCAGCCAGAAGACGCCGATCACGAGCGCGTAGATCCCGATGAGGACGAGAAGGGTCGCGGCACCGATGCCCGGGTTGGCGATCAGCAGGATGCCGAAGAGCAGCGACGCGATGCCGGCGGCGAGAAGCCATCCCCATCCGCTGCCGGGCACCTGGCGCAGCTGGAGGGACCCCGACACCTCGAGCACGCCGATCATCAGCGACCAGAACGCGATCACGAGGACGAGGGCGAACACGGTGATCTCCGGCTCGCGGAAGGCGATGACGCCGGCGGCGATGCCGAGGACACCTTCGAGCAGCAACCATCCCCACGCCCGCCCGCCACCGGTGACGATGCTGACCAGCGCCATGACGCCGTCGGCGAGCGCCCAGATGCCGAAGACGATGACGATCGCCTTGGCCGTGGTCTCGGGATAGACGAGAGCGAGGATGCCGAACGCGATCGCGATGACACCGCGGAGGACCACGATCCACCAGGCAGACCTCGTGGCTGACGTGATGGTCCCGGCAAGATCGGTCATGGCGCCCCCTCGTTCGTCCTGTTCCGCACACTAAGGGTGCTTGTGCGCCCGGTGTGCGAGGACACGCGGGCGCGCGTCAAGGCAGGCGTACGCGGATGAACGCCGGACGGTAGAGGAACGGGTTGGCCTCGACCTTGCCGACGTCGGTGTTGTTGCGGCTGTACGAGACGACGACCGTTCCCGCCTTGGGGAGGATCGCGGGATGGGCGAGCGGCATGTAGCGGAGCTGGCCCGTGACCGCGTTGGACGGGATCCGCGCGACCGTGGACGCCCGCGTGAACGGGCCCGTCGGCGCGGGCGCCTTCCAGATCACGAGGTCCTGCCCGAGGAACTCGTCCTGCTTGCTCACCGCGTACCAGGACCCGTCCTGCTCGAACACGCTGAGCGTCTGGGACACGCCGCCCTGGGCGGGGATCAGCTCGACCGCCCGGTCGGCGCTGCGGCTCCACTCCGACCCGTCCCAGTAGCGCCACATGGACTGGTCTCGCAGGTGGTCGATGTGCACGCGCGCCACCCGCAGCGAGTAGCCGAAGACGCCCTCGACCTCGGGGTTGGCGGTGCCGTACAGATAGACCCACTCGTCCGAGACCGCCACGGCCGCGCCCCACGTGGGCCGCTTGCGGCTCGGGTCGTCGCGGCCGAGGTCCTTCACCTCGACGAGCTGCGGGACACCGCCCGGCTCGACGTGGAACACGGCGATCGCGGGACCGAGGTTCTCGAAGTCCGTGCTCGCGACGCCGCCGCTGCTGCGCACCCGTTGCACCCCGACACCGACCACGTCGACGCCGTTGCGGTGGACGCGCCCGATCGACATGGGCCAGTAGCCGACCCCGTCCGAGCGGTCCGGGATCAGCGCGCCGCGGTCCTCCGGGAGGACCGTCTGCGCACAGCCGTCGGAGATGAGCAGCATCGAGTTGCGGACAAAGCGTTGACCCTCGAAGTCGGGCGCGCGCAGCGTGTCACCCATCACCCAGATCCGGCGTCCGTCCTCGAGCTCGAGGTCGGCGCCCACGTCGGCGCCCTGGAGCGCCGGTCCTCCGCGGGTCGTGTCGACGATGCTCTGCAGGTCGGCGAGCGTACGGAGCCGGGGGATCGTCACGCAGGGCGACGCGGTCGACGTCATCGGCTCCTGGGTCGCGGGGGACGCGTCGCCGCGCGGGTCGTCCTCGTCGGCGCCGGCGAGCGGCCCACGGACCAGGAAGACGGCGACCACCGCGACGCACACCCCGACGACACCGACGGCCGCGGCGATCCACCACCGCCGACGGCGCAGGGGCGGCTCCGCCGTCTCGCCGCGGTCGGGCACGTCGCTCTCGTCCATGTCGACCCCGAGACTAGTGCGGCACCTCCACGGACCCCAGACCTTGCACCGAGTCGTGACTGCCTCTCGTCGTCTGTGAGAGCCTGAGGCCATGGTGACCGGCTCGACGGGAGGTACGGCGCGGCGCGGCCGCCCCGGGTACGACCAGGAGACGGTGCTCCGCCGTGCGGTCGACCTGTTCAACCGTCAGGGCTACGACGCGACCAGCGTCGGCGACCTCGCCCGTGAGCTCGGCCTGACCAAGTCGGCGATCTACCACCACGTCCCCAGCAAGGAGCACCTCCTGGCCCTCGCGCTGGACGAGGCGCTCGACGGACTCGAAGCTGTGATCGGTGAGGCCGTTCAGGAACGTCCCGGCACGAGCGCGTACGACCGCCTGCGGGCGGCGGTACAGCAGAGCGTCGAGGTGCTCGTCGCTCACCTGCCGTCGGTGACGCTGCTGCTGCGCGTGCACGGCAACAGCGAGGTGGAGCAGCGCGCGCTGGCGCGGCGGCGCGCGATCGACGAGCGGCTCAGCGGACTCGTCGAGGACGCCGTGGCCGAAGGCGCCCTGCGTGCCGACATCGACCCGGACCTCATCAGCCGCCTGCTCTTCGGCATGGTCAACTCGCTGGTCGAGTGGTACCGCCCCGGCGGCCCCGTCGACACCGCCGTGCTCGCCGACGCCGTGGCGACGCTGGCCTTCGACGGGCTGGCGCTCAGGGAGCGCTGAGCGACCCGACGCTGCGGCTGCGACCACGGAACTCCGCGATCGTCGTCGCGTCGGACCGGCGGCGTACGGTCACGTCGTACACGCCCGAGCGCCCGCTCCGTGCTCGCTCGACCGCCTCCGCGACGAGGGTGTCGCCTCGGTGTGCCGGCGCCAGGAAGGTGATGTCGAACCCGGCGGCGACGGTCACCTCCCCGTAGCCGTTGCAGGCGAGCGCGAACGTGCTGTCGGCGAGCGCGGCCACCAGGCCGCCGTGACAGAGCCCGTGCCCGTTCACCATGTCGTCACGCACGACCATCGACACCCTGGCCTCGCCGGGCGCGACGTGCTCGCAGTCCATCCCGAGCGCCTTGCTGGCCGCGTCGGCCGCCCACATGGCGGCGGGTCCGTCAGCGCTCATGCGTCGAAGTCCACGGTGAGGCGCTCGCTGACGGGGTACGACTGGCACGTGAGGACGAACCCGCGGGCGAGCTCGTCCTCGGTCAACGCGTAGTTGCGTCGCAGGTCCACCTCGCCCTCGCTCACGTGTGCGCGGCAGGTCCCGCAGACGCCGCCCTTGCAGGCGAACGGCAGGTCCGCGCGGCCGCGCTGCGCAGAGTCGAGGATCGGCTCGTCCCGCAGCATCGGCGTGGTCGTGCTCCGTCCGTCGAGGACGACGGTCACGTCGCTCGTCACCCCGTCGAGCGCGGGATCGACGTGGCGGACCTCCGGCGGCGGTTCGTCGACGTAGAACAGCTCGACGTGGACCCGCTCGTCAGGCACGCCGAGCTCGGAGAGGACCGTGCGCGCCTCGCTGAGCATCCCGAAGGGCCCGCACAGCCAGACGTGGTCGACGTCGGCGACCGGGACGAGGACGGTGAGCAGCCGGCGGAGCCGGTCGGCGTCGAGGCGTCCGGAGAAGAGCTCGACGTCGCGCGGCTCGCGCGACAGCACGTGCACGAGGTCGAAGCGCGGGCCGTAGCGGTTCTTCAGGTCGGCGAGCTCCTCGGCGAACATCACGCTCGCGGCCGTCCGGTTGCCGTACAGGAGCGTGACCTCGGCGGCCGGGTGGGTGAGGACCGTGCTCGCGATCGACAGCATCGGTGTGATGCCGGAGCCGGCGGCGATGCAGAGATGGCGGCCGCCCTCGTCGGGGTCGGCACGGAAGCTTCCGGTCGGAGGCAGCACCTCGACGCGCGTCCCCGGCACCACCTCGTCGGCGAGCCACCGGGAGAACAGCCCGTCGGGGATCGTGCGCACCCCGATGCGCAGCGGGGAACCGACCGGTGCGCAGATCGAGTACGACCGACGATGCTCCTGCCCGTCGACGACCCGCCGCAGGGTCACGGACTGACCCGCGGCGAACGCGTACTCCTCGCGCAGGTCGTCGGGGACGTCGAAGGTCACCGCCACGGCGTCGTCGGTCAGCCGCTCGACCGCGGCGACGGTCAGCGCGTGGAACGACGCCGACCGGCGCGTGCGGGACTCGGGCGAGGCGAGCGTCATCAGATCTCCTTGACGTGCTCGAACGGCTCGAGGCAGGTCGCGCACCGGTAGAGCGCCGTGCACGGCGTCGGCCCGAACTCCGACGTCACCGCCACCTCGGACGAGTGGCACCGCGGGCACCGCACGTCGCGGCGGGTGGGCGTGAGTGCCAGGGTCACGGGCCCGTCCCGTCGCGGGGCCGGCCCGGGCGCCGACAGGCCGTGCGCGGCGAGCGCCCGTCGACCGCGCGCAGAGATCCAGTCGCTCGACCACGCGGGAGCCAGCACCACCTCGACCCGGACGTCGTCGAACCCTTCCTCGTCGAGCACGCGGACGAGGTCGTCGCGCATCGCCGCCACCGCCGGGCAACCGGAGTACGTGGGGGTGATCGTCACGACCACGCTGTCCCCGTCGTCCGCGACGTCGCGGAGCACCCCGAGGTCGTCGAGGGTGAGCATCGGCATCTCCGGGTCGGTGACCGCGGCCGCCACCTCGTACGGGGTTCGCACCGTCACCACCTCCCCAGAGGATGGGCGCGCGCGACGCTCTGCATCTCCTCGAGAAGGTCCGTCAGCGCGTCGGTGTGGTGCCCGTCGCGACCACGGGGGGCCGGTACGGCCTCGCGCGGCGGGACGTCGAGGTCGCCGGCGTCCCACACCTGGCGGAGCACCGCATCGACCTCGTCGTCCACGGCTGCCGGGTCGACACCAGCCCCCGCCTGCGCGACCCGTTCCTCGACCGGGTGGGTCGCGCCGAGCTCGGCACGCCACCGCCACACGCGCTCGCGCGCCGCCTGGACGCGTCGTCGTGACTCCTCGGTGCCGCGCGCGAGCGTGACGACCCAACGACCGGCGTAGTCGCGGTGGTAGGCGAGCTCCTTGACCGCCTTCGCCGCGACCGCCGCCAGCACGGGGTCGGAGCCGGCGCGCAGGCGCTCCATGACGGCAAGCCGCCACGACGCCACCAGGAGGAGCCGGACGACGGCGTCGGCGAAGTCCTCGTCGCAACGCTCGACCAGGCCGACGTTGCGGAACTCACCGGCGTCGCGGAAGAACGCGTACGCGTCCTCGGCCGGCACCGGCGACCCGTCCGGGACGCCAGGGACGCTCTCGGGGTCGATGGTCGCCGCCCGCGCGTAGAGCAGGCGCGCCTGGCCGAGCAGGTCCAGCGCCACGTTCGCGAGCGCCACGTCCTCCTCGAGGTCGGGCGCGTTGCTGCACCACTCGGAGAGGCGGTGGGACAGCACGAGCGCGTCGTCGGCGAGCATCACGGCGTACGCCGCCAGGTCGCGCGGGTCGACGCCCTCCGGCACGCGCGTGTCGCCGAGCGTCGCGAGCGGGTCCTCGAACCCGGTCCCGAACGCCCAGTGCGAGGCGTCGCCGCCGTAGAGGCCCTCGTACGGGTTGTCGGTCGTGTCGGTCACGTCGCGGTCCTCACATGTGCGGGACGTCGTCGGGGATCTCGTAGAACGTCGGGTGCCGGTAGACCTTGTCCCCGCTGGGCGCGAAGAGCGGGTCCTTCTCGTCCGGGCTCGAAGCGGTGATCGCGTCGGACCGGACGACCCAGATGCTCACGCCCTCGTTCCGGCGCGTGTAGACGTCGCGGGCGTGCCGCAACGCCATCGCGTCGTCGGCCGCGTGCAGCGAGCCGACGTGGACGTGGTTGAGCCCGCGCTTGCCGCGGACGAACACCTCGTAGAGCGGCCACTCGGCCTTCACGTCGGTCATCGGTCACCGCCGCCCGCCGCGTACGCGGTCGCTGCCTCGCGGACCCACGCACCGTCGTCGTGCGCGCGGCGGCGATGCGCCATCCGCTGGGCGTTGCACGGGCCGTCGCCGCTGATGACGGCGGTCAGCTCGTCCCAGTCGGGCTCGCCGAAGTCGTAGTGCCCGCGCTCCTCGTTCCACGCGAGCGCGGGGTCGGGCAGCGTGACACCGAGCGCGTCGGCCTGAGGGACGGTCATGTCGACGAACTTCTGCCGCAGCTCGTCGTTGGTGTCGCGCTTGATGCCCCACGCCATCGACTGCGCGGTGTTCGGCGACTGCGCGTCCGGCGGCCCGAACATCATCAGCGACGGCCACCAGAACCGGTCGACGGACTCCTGGACCATCGCACGCTGCTCGTCGGTGCCGCCCATCATCGTCATCAGCAGCTCGTAGCCCTGGCGCTGGTGGAACGACTCCTCTTTGCAGATCCGGATCATCGCCCGCCCGTACGGCCCGTACGAGGTGCGGCACAGCGGCACCTGGTTGCAGATCGCCGCGCCGTCGACGAGCCAGCCGATGGTGCCGACGTCGGCGTACGAGGGGGTGGGGTAGTTGAAGATCGAGGAGTACTTCTGCTTGCCCGCGAGCAGCAGCTCGGTCAGCTGCTGGCGCGAGACGCCCAGGGTCTCGCAGGCGGAGTAGAGGTAGAGCCCGTGGCCGGCCTCGTCCTGCACCTTCGCGAGCAGGATCGCCTTGCGCCGCAGTGACGGCGCCCGCGTGATCCACGCGCCCTCGGGCTGCATCCCGATGATCTCGGAGTGGGCGTGCTGGGCGATCTGGCGGACGAGCGTCTTGCGGTAGCGCTCGGGCATCCAGTCACGCGGCTCGATGCGGTCGTGGCGCGCGAGCGTCTGCTCGAAGTCCGCGAGGAGCTCGGTCTCCTGCGCCGTCGCAGTCATGGCGTCCTCCAGGGATTTACTGACCGATCGTTCTGTAATACTGTGACACGGGTCATCGCCCACGCGCAACGACACCTGGGGGCCCCGTGAGCACACTGCTGGAGAGCTACGTCGCCGGACGCTGGCACGCCGCCCCGGACGAGGGGAGGCCGCTCCTCGACGCGACCACAGGAGACGAGGTGGCCCGCGTCTCGAGCAACGGGCTGGACGTCCCCGCGATGGTCGCGTACGCACGCGAGGTCGGTGGTCCGGCGCTCCGCTCGCTGACCTTCCACGAGCGCGCCGGCCTCCTCAAGGCGCTGGCCAAGCACCTCGGCGCCGAGAAGGACCTGCTGTACGACCTGTCGGCGCGGGCGGGGGCGACCCGGCGTGACGCCGCGATCGACGTCGACGGCGGCATCGGCACGCTCTTCTCCTACGCGAGCAAGGGCACCCGCGAGCTGCCGAACGACACGATCGTCCTCGACGGCCCGCCCGAGCCGCTCGGCAAGGGCGGGACCTTCGTCGGGCAGCACCTCTTCACGTCCCGCCCGGGTGTCGCGGTGCAGATCAACGCCTTCAACTTCCCGGCGTGGGGGATGCTCGAGAAGCTCGCCCCGGCGTTCCTCGCCGGGCTCCCGACGGTCGTGAAGCCCGCCAGCCCGACCGCGTACGTGGCCGAGGCGCTCGTACGGCAGATCATCGAGTCGGGGCTCCTCCCCGAGGGCGCGCTCCAGCTCGTCTGCGGCGACGCCGGCACCCTTCTGTACGAGCTCGGGCCGCAGGACTCGGTCGCGTTCACCGGCTCGGCCCACACCGCGAACGTGCTGCGCGACCATCCGTCGATCGCGACCGGCGGCGTCCGGCTCAACGTCGAGGCCGACTCGCTGAACTGCTCGATCCTCGGTCCGGACGTCACCGAGGACGCCCCCGAGCTCGACCTCTTCGTCAAGGGCGTCGTGACCGAGATGACGGCGAAGGCCGGCCAGAAGTGCACCGCCATCCGGCGGGTCCTCGTCCCGGAGCCGATGGCCGCGACCGTCGTCGAGGCCCTGCGGGAGCGCCTCTCTCGCGTGAGCGTCGGCGACCCCACCGACCCCGACGTACGGATGGGACCGCTGGTGAGCCTCGCCCAGCGCGACGAGGTCCGCAAGGCGGTGGAGGCGCTGCGCAGCACCGCGGACGTCGTCTTCGGCGACCCGGACCACCCCGAGGTCACCGGTGCGGACGCCGAGCGCGGCGCCTTCCTGGGGCCGGTGCTCCTGCACGCCCGTCGCGGCGCGACCGAGCCGCACGACGTCGAGCCGTTCGGGCCGGTCAGCACGGTCCTCACCTACGACGACCTCGACGACGCCGTCGCGCTGGCCGCCCGTGGACGCGGCAGCCTCGCGGGCTCGATCGTCACGCACGACCCCGACGTCGCCCGTACGCTCACGCTCGGGCTCGCGCCGTGGCACGGACGCCTGCTCGTGCTCGACCGGGACGACGCCGGCGAGTCCACCGGCCACGGCTCGCCGCTGCCCGTCCTCGTCCACGGCGGCCCCGGCCGCGCCGGCGGCGGCGAGGAGCTCGGCGGCGTCCGCGCCGTGCTGCACCACATGCAGCGCACGGCGGTGCAGGCGTCGCCGGACATGCTCACCGCGATCACCGGGCGGTGGACGACAGGGGCCGCCCGACGCGACGACGGCACCCACCCCTTCCGCAAGAGCCTCGCGGACCTGCACATCGGCGACACGATCGCCTCCGAGCCCCGAACGGTCACCCGCGAGGACATCGACCGCTTCGCCGCGCTGACCGGCGACACCTTCTACGCCCACACCGACGAGGAGGCGGCAGCCGCGAACCCGCTCTTCGGCGGCATCGTCGCGCACGGCTACCTGGTGGTCTCGCTCGCCGCAGGGCTCTTCGTCGATCCGGACCCCGGACCGGTCCTCGCGAACTTCGGTGTCGACAACCTGCGGTTCCTCACGCCGGTCAAGGCCGACGACGCCATCGCCGTGACGCTGACGGTCAAGCAGGTCACGCCGCGCGCGAACGCCGACTACGGCGAGGTCCGTTGGGACGCCGTCGTCACGAACGCGGAGGGCGCACCGGTCGCCACGTACGACGTCCTCACGCTCGTCGCGAAGTCCTGGGACGCCTGACGGAATCTGCCCGACCCTCGACGCGGCACCCATGCGTGTGCGAGAGTGCTCCGACTTGTGAAACACCGTTCCGTTTCGGAACGCCGTGCTCAAAGGAGCAGCGTCATGCGTACCCCCGCTCGCACGACCGTGACTGCGCTGGCGTTCGCCACCGCCGCCGCCGTCACCACCGCCGCCGGCCCCGCCTCTGCGGACGTCGGCGACTTCACCCGGACCGTCATCGCCGAGGACGCCGTCGGCCCCGCCTTCACCGCGGTGGGCGACCTCGTCGGCGACGCGCGCCCCGAGCTGGTCTCGACCCGCTACGGCAAGCTCACGATGCAGGGCCCCTCGGCCCTGCCCGAGCCGGGCAGCGTGACGCTGTACGAGAACGCGGGCCGCAAGCGCGGCGGAGGGGTCGACCGCTGGACCACGACGCCCGTCGTCGAGCCGTCGGACGGCATCATCTTCCCGAGCGAGCCGACGCTGGCCGACGTGGACCGGGACGGCGACACCGACATCATCCAGCCGGCCGGCTACTTCTGGGACTCGGGGATGGGCTTCAGCCGGGGCTCGCTGACCTGGTGGGAGAACCGCGACAACCCCCGCAGCGTGCGCGAGCTGCTCGCGCTCACGACGTGCCCACGGACCTCTCGCGGCGTCGCCCAGCTCAAGAAGTGTCTCGCCGAGCTGCGTGAGTGGAAGCGCCACGACGTCATCACCGACAGCCCGTTCTCCTACCACGACCTCCAGTTCGTCGACTTCGACGGCGACGGCCGCAAGGACATCGTCACCGTGGGCGAGCAGGGCTTCAACCCGTCGGACACCACCGACGACGTCGTCGAGCTCCAGTTCCTCAAGGGCGACGGGAAGGGTGGGTTCGCGCCCCCGGTCGCACTCGCGGACGGTGGCGGCAGCAGCCCGGTCGTGACCGACGTGGACGGTGACGGCGACCTCGACATCGCCTCGGCTCAGTACTTCGGGGTCAGCCCGGTCGTGGTCGGACCGCCCACCGGCGAGGCCTCGTTCGTGTGGTTCGAGCGCGTCGGCACCGCCGCAGACGGCGTGACGGCCTCCGACTTCGAGAAGCACGAGATCAGCCGCGGCCAGGGCCCGTCGTTCAGCCTCCACCGTGTCGACAACCTCTTCGGTGACGGCGAGGACCGCTGGGTCGGCGTCAACCACACCAACACCACCGCAGGCAACCCGGGTCCGCCGGTGTTCCTGCGCGCCGAGCCCGACGTGTTCCTCCTGACCCCGGGCGCCGACCCGCGCGCGCCGTGGTCGGTCGCCCCCCTCGCCTCGACGGTCGACCCCGGTGCCGAGTTCACCGCGAGCCCGCGCCCCGGACAGGCGGCTCCCGGCAAGACCGGCTTCGGTGACATCGACGGCGACGGCGATCTCGACCTCGCCGTCTCCGGCGACGGCGCCTTCCGCCTCTACTGGATCGAGCAGACCGCCCCCGGAGTCTTCGCCCAGCACGTGCTGCCGGAGTCGGAGGGCTGGGGACAGGCCGGCGGCGCGAAGATCGCCGACCTCGACCACGACGGGAACAGCGACCTCGTGTTCTCCAGCTTCGAGATCAACAAGGTCGGGATCTGGAGCCACACCCGCTGATCCGACGCGGCCACACCTGCGGGCCGGGGCACCGATGAGTTCGGTGTCCCGGCCCGGTCGATCCAGGGACCCCGAGGAGACCCATGGATCTGCAGCACCACGTCGCCCGAGCCGTCACCCCGTACGCCGAGGCCTCAGCGCCGCCGGGCCTCGCCTGGGTGGTCGCCCGAGGTGGCGAGGTCGCCGTCGGCGCCCACGGGACGTACGGACCCGACGACCCCACACCCGTACGGCCCGACACCCCGTTCCGGCTCTCGTCGGTGACCAAGCCGGTCGTCGCCGCAGCCGCGCTGTCGCTCCTCGACGACGGGACACTCACGCTGGACGCCCCCGTCGAGCGCTGGCTCCCCGAGCTCGCCCACCGGCGCGTCCTGCGCGACCCGGCGGGCCCGCTCGACGACACCGTCCCCGCGGCGCGCCCGCTTACGGTCGCCGACGTCCTCGAGCTGCGGCTGGGGATCGGGCTCGACTTCACCGGCCCCTTCCCCGGACCGGTGCTCTCGGCGCTCGCCGAGGCGGGGCTGCAGGCCGGACCGCCCGCCCCGCAGGTCAACCCCGACCCCGACACCTGGATGCGTGCCGTCGGCGCCGTCCCGCTCTCGTACCAGCCCGGCGAGCGCTGGCTCTACCACACGGGCAGCGAGGTCCTCGGCGTCCTGATCGCCCGGGCCGCCGGCGCACCGCTGCCGCAGGTGCTCGCGGACCGCGTGCTCGAACCGCTGGGTATGGCGAGCACCGGGTTCGGCGCTCCCGCCGACGTGGCAGGACGGCTCGGCCCGCACTGGCTCCCGTACGACGGCGGTCCGCTGCGCCCGTACGACCCGGCGGACGGCCAGTGGTCGCGGCCCCCCGCCTTCCCCAACGCCGGCGACGGCCTGGTCTCGACCGTCGAGGACCTCGCCGCGTTCGGTCGGATGCTCCGCGCAGGTGGCCTCGCCGCCGACGGGACCCGTGTGCTGTCGCGGGAGGTCCTCGCCGAGGCGACCCGCCCCCGCGTCGCTCGGATCGATGAGGACGGCCGGTCGGGCTGGGGGCTCGGGTTCGGGGTGGCGACGGCCGACCACTCTGACGGTCGACGGGCGGGCTCGTACGGGTGGGACGGCGGGACGGGCTCAACCCTGTGGATCGACCCCGTCACCGACGTCGTCGCCGTGATGCTCACCAACCAGATGTGGGCCTCGCCCGAGCCGACGGCGGTGTTCGAGGCGTTCTGGCGCGCAGCGTGGGCGTGATCAGCCCTCACGCACCGCGATGACCACCTTGCCGAGGACGTCGCCGTCCACGAGCCTGCGCATGGCGTCCGGGAAGGCGTCGAGCGGGTAGGTCGCGTCGAGCACGGGCCGGATGTCGCCCCGGGCGGCGAGGTCGGCCACCGTGGCGAGGTCGTCGGTCTTCGTCGTCGAGACGAGCGACGTCAGCCGCTGGCCGACGAACGGCGACCACAGGAGCGCCTGGAGCTGTCGCTCCATCCCACCGAGCCAGCGACCGCCACCCTCACCGCCGGCGAGGACCAGCGTCCCGCGCGGGGTCAGCAGCCGCCGCAGCTGGGCGAGCGGACGCAGCCCGCCGATGTCGACCACGACGTCGAACCGACCCTCGAGCCCCGACAGGTCGTCACGCGTGTAGTCGAGGACGGGGTCGGCGCCCAGCGCGCGGACGCCCGCGACCTTCTCCGTCCGGCAGACACCGGCCACCTCGGCGCCGAACGCCCGCGCCACCTGGACCACGTACGTCCCGACACCGCCGGACGCCCCGATCACGAGGACGCGGTCTCCCTGCGCCACGCGGCCCTTGTCACGCACCGCCTGGAGCGCCGTCACTGCCGAGACCGGTAGCGCGGCCGCCTCGACGAACGACAGCGCCTCGGGCTTGGGCACGAGGTTCTTCACCTTCGCGCGGGCCCGCTCGGCGTACGTCGCGACGCCCGACCCGAGCACGGCGTCTCCGACGGCGAAGCGGGTCACGCCCTCGCCGACCGCGGTCACGACGCCCGCCACCTCGATCCCGAGGGGCCACCGAGGCCGACGAACACCGAAGGCGACCCGCCCGACGAGGGGCCGGCCCGTCATGAGGTGCCACGCCCCTCGCTCCAGACCTGAGGCGTGGACGTCGAGCACGACCTCGCCCTTGCCCGGCACCGGGTCGGGGACGTCGCGCAGCTGCAGCCGGTCGGCGTCGCCGTACTCGTCGTGGACGATTGCCTTCACATGACTCACAACCTTACGTCGTAAGGGGGACGTGAGGACGATAGCCTTACGCAGTAAGGTCATGCAAGCCCCGTTGCAGGGAGATCCCGTGGCGCGACGTCCGCCCCTGACACGCGAGGTCGTCCTCAGGACGGCCGTCGCCCTCGCCGACGAGTCCGGCGCGACCTCGCTCACGATGCGCGCGCTGGCCCGCGAGCTCGGCATCGAGGCGATGTCGCTGTACCACCACGTCGCGAACAAGGACGCCCTCCTCGACGGGATGGTCGACCTGGTCTTCGCCGAGATCGACCTTCCCGTCGCCGGCCGGGACTGGCGTACGGAGATCCGTCGACGCTGCCTCTCGGCCCGCGAGGTGCTCCTTCGCCACCCTTGGGCGGTCGGGTTCGTCGAGTCGCGTTCGTCGCCGGGCCCCGCGACGCTGCGCCACCACGAGGCGGTCCTCGCCTGCCTGCGCGAGGGAGGGCTCTCGGTCGTCCTCGCCGCGCACGCGTTCGCGCTGCTCGACGCGCAGCTCTTCGGACAGGTCCTCCAGGAGACCAGCCTGCCCTTCACCGAGTCCGAGGGTGCGGCCGAGGTCGCGGAGAGCGTCCTCCGAGAGACCGCCCCGACCGAGCTCCCGTACCTCACCGAGATCGCCGTCGAGCACGTGATGAAGCCCGGGTACGACTTCGGCGACGAGTACGCGTACGGTCTCGACCTCATCCTCGACGGGCTCGAGCAGCGGCGTCGCGCCGAGGAGGCGTGAGCCGAACGGTGGATACGGTCGCCAGATGGCCTCCCGCATCTCGCACACGACCTTCGACGCCCACGACGCCTACGCCCAGTCCGAGTGGTGGAAGAAGGTGCTGGTCGGCTACACCGACGTCGAGGGTGACCCGAACGAGCCCGGGCACGAGGAGTGCATGATCGTCCCCCCGGCCGACGGCACCGCCGGCGCCGCGGGCCCGTTGCTGTTCATCGAGGTGCCTGAGGGCAAGACCCTCAAGAACCGCATCCACCTCGACCTCCGCCCCACCGACCGCTCGCGCGAAGAGGAGGTGGAGCGCGTCATCGAGCTCGGCGCCACCGTGCTCGACGACCGGCGGACGCCTGACGGGCGCGGCTGGGTCGTGCTCGCCGACCCGGAGGGCAACGAGTTCTGCATCCTGCGCAGCGACGCCGAGCTCGCCGCTCAGGACGGCTGAGTCAGACCGGCGACCACTTCACGGTCGCCTGGAGCACCGCCTCGTCGAGCGCCTCGGTCCGGAGGTGGGTCACCTCCTGGTACGCAGGATCGGAGACCATCGTCAGGAACGCCTCGCGCGACGGGTAGCGGACCAGCACCACGGCGTCCCACGCCTGGCCGTCCTCGGCCACGAGCGCCGTCGACCCGTTGCCGGCGAAGACCACCTCTGCGCCGTACTTCGGGAGGAAGGTCTGCTCCAGCGCGGCCGCGTACTCCGCGTAGCGCTCGCGGCCTCCCTCGGCGAACCGGAGAAGGTTGAGCATGACGACGGGACCACCTGGGTCCTCGGCGAGGTAGCGCTTCAGATCGGCACCGCGGGGGTCAACAGCCATGCGCGGCAGCATGGCAGGTCAGCGCGGCGCGCGGAACCCCGCTGCCTTCGCGGCCGCGGCCGACGCGAAGCACTCCTCGGGGACGGTCACGGCGTACGAGCGGCTGCCCGGCTCGTGGAAGATGCGGTCGCCGCCGTCCTCGGGGACGTTGCCCTTGACCGGCGCGTCCGCCGGGCAGTCCTTGCCCGTCGGCTTCGCCGACTTGCCCGACCCCCCGGTCGCGGGCGCGGCGCCCTTGGCGAACCCGGCCGCGTACGCCCAGGTCGACTCAGGGAGGGGCTTCAGGTCGGCCGGTGCCCCGAGGACACGCGTGCACCCGTCGAGGATGCGCGCGATCGCGGACTTCATCGGAGCCGTGACGCGCAGCGCGTATGCGTGGGCGACGCGGGTGAACCGGATGACGTACGTGCAGCGGTACGGCTTGCTCGGCGGAAGCCACCCGTCCGGACCCGAGTCGGACTTGCTGGAGTTGGTCGGCCCGTCGACGGCGAGCAGGTTGAGCGGGTCGTTGGCGAAGGCGACCCGCTTACCGACCGGCCACTGCTGGGCACCGAGCTGCCAGCTCAGCGACAGCGGCACGACATGGTCGATCTGCACGGCTGCCGCGTCCTCCTTGCGGAAGGTGAGCGACCTGCCGGTGTACGGGTCGTCGAGGGTCCCGGCGACGACCACGCACTTGTTGCGCTTCTCGACGTCACGCAGGTCGCGCGCGAGGACGTTGTCGCGCGTGCCGCACCCCGAGCGCGTCACGTCGGCCCACGCCTGGCCGTACTGGCCCACCCGGTCGTACCCGGTCTTCGGGGCGCGTCCGGCGACCTTGAGACCGTCGAGCATCGACCGCGCCTTGGCGACCTGGTCCTTGACGGCGGCGGGCGGCGCAGGCGTCTCGCCCGCCGCCTGCGCGGGCTGCTCGCCCTCGAGCGGGCCGCACGCCGACACGGCGAGGAGCGAGGCGGACACGGCTAGGACGAGTCGTCGTGCGCGGAGAGTCACCCGACGGTTCTACCGGTCGCCACCGACACCGCCCACCCCGGGTCGGGCAGCGCTACCGTCGACACCATGAGCAGCGACTGGCACGATCCCGACGCGGTCTCCTTGATGCTCGACGACCTGCAGACGTGGGCCGTCGTCGGGCTCTCCGGCGACACCTCGCGCACCGCGTACCGGATCGCCGAGGCCCTCCAGGCGCGCGGCAAGAAGATCGTCCCCATCCACCCCGACGCACCCGTCGTGCTCGGTGAGCAGGGGTACGCCACGCTGTCCGAGGTGCCGTTCCCGATCGACGTCGTCGACGTGTTCCGGCGCTCGGAGGCGGCCGGTCCGTTCGCGGACGAGGCCGTCGCGATCGGGGCGAAGGCCGTGTGGTTCCAGCTCGGCGTGATCGACGAGGACGCGTTCGCGCGCACGCGTGCGGCGGGAGTCGCGATGGTGATGGACACGTGCCCGATGATCGAGTGGGCGAAGCGGGCGTCGTGACGCCCAAGGCCACCGGCCCGCTCGTCGTGCCTGCGGGCCCGGGGATCCCCGGCGGCCTGGTGGTGCCCGAGAGCGAGCTCGAGGAGCGGTTCTCGCGCTCGCCCGGGCCTGGTGGTCAGTCGGTGAACACCACCGACAGCCGCGTCGAGCTCGTGTTCGACCTCGAGGCGTCGGAGGTCCTCACGGCACGCCAGCGCGAGCGGGTCGTCGCGGCCCTCGGCACGACCCGGTTGAGCGTGACGGCGTCCGAGCACCGCTCCCAGCTGCGCAACCGTGCGGCTGCTCGCGAGCGCCTCGCCGACCGTCTCCGGACAGCGCTCGCCCCTCCGCCGCGTCCACGGGTGGCGACGAAGCCGACCCGCGGGTCGCAGCGCCGCCGGGTCGAGGCCAAACGACGGCGTTCGGAGACGAAGGCCGGTCGAGGGCGGGTCCGCGACACCGATTGAGTCCGTTGCGGGCCTAGGCTCGTGGCATGACCGAGGACACCACCGATCCCGACCGCTGGTCCGACGAGGCCAAGGACGCCTTCGTCCGCGCCGCCGACGCCCTGAGCTCCGCGCTCCGCACCCACGCCGTCGCGGTCGCCGCCGCGGGTTCCGACGCCGACGTCGCGACCATCGAGGCCGCCAAGCATGCGCTCACCGACGCGCTCGAGGCGTACGACGAGGCGCAGTACGACTACAGCGGCACGTTCCCGCCGTTCGCCATCATCGAGGAGGACGACGACGAGGACGGCGGCCACGACCACGACCACGACCACGGCGCCGACGCGATCGCCGACCAGGACGTGTCGGGCGTGACGATCCTCCAGCGCATGGACTACCGGGTCACCGACCCGCACGCCGTGGTCGCCGCCGGCAAGGTCGCCCAGCAGCTGTCCGACGGCGAGATCGAGGGACCGATCACCGGCCTCGGCGAGGCCCTCTACGCGCTCGCGCACAGCAACGGCCTCGGCGGCTGGAACCGCCTCGCCGAGACCAGCGGCATCGAGCCCGTCGCGCACGTGGCGCTGGCGGTGGCCAACGAGGGCCTGCTGCCCAGCGACCCCGACGCGTGGCCGGACGACTCGCTCAGCGTTGAGGAGGGTGAGCTCCTCTTCCAGGAGGGCGCCACCTGGGTCGACGACTGACCTCCCTCCCCTCCGCGTCGGGCAGGGATTGAAAGTTAATGGCCTTAGCCGTAAGGTTAGGGATATGAGCATTCAGTTCCTGACCCGTCCCGAGGGCCGCATCGCCTACACCGACACCGGCACCGGCCCGCTCGTCGTCCTCGTTCCGGGAATGGGCGACCTCCGCGCGACGTACGACCGGCTCGCACCGTCCCTCGCCGAGGCCGGCTACCGCGTGGTCGTCACCGACCTGCGCGGCCACGGCGACTCCGACACGGGCTTCACGTCGTACGGCGACGCGGCGACGGCCTCGGACCTCGTCGCTCTGGTCGAACACCTCGACGCCGGCCCTGCCGTCGTCGTCGGGAGCTCGATGGGCGGGTCCGCCGCCGTGATCGCGTCCGCCGACCGGCCTGACCTCGTGCGCGGCACCGCACTCCTCGCCGGGTTCCTTCGCGACCCGCTCTCCCCGGCGATGGGGGCGGTCGCCCGCACCGCGTACCGGGTCCTCTTCGCCCGCCCGTGGGGCGCAGCGGTGTGGGCCTGGTACGTCCGCACCCAGCTGAGCAAGGGGCGTCCGACACCCGGCCTCGACGCCCGCATCGCGCCGCTGCGCGGCGCGCTCTCCGACCCCGCGCACCTGCGCGCGTTCCGTCGGCTGACCCTCGCGCTCGACCACCGCGAGGTCGACCAGCGTCTCGCCGACGTCCGTACGCCCGTGCTCGCGCTCTACGGAGACAAGGACCCCGACTTCTCCGACGCGCACGACGAGCTCGCGTTCGCCCGCGATGCCGTCAGCGCGGAGGGTGAGGTCCTCACCGACGTCGGGCACTACCCGCACCTCCAGGCGCACGACGAGGTGCTCGCCGCGCTCCTGCCGTTCCTCGCGGCGACGACGGCCCCGCTGGGCGACGACGTTGCCTAGGGTCGGGCTCAACCGCGAGCGGGTCGTGGACGTCGCGCTCGACGTGGTCGACGTCGGCGGCCGCACGGGCTTCGGCGACCTCACTCTCGCCGCGGTCGCCTCGGCCGCGGGGGTCTCGACCCCCAGCCTCTACAAGCACGTGGCCTCGCTCGCGTCGCTGCGCCGCGACATCGCCGTACGCGCGGTGGAGGAGCTCGTCCGCGCGACGGCGCGCGCGACCGTCGGCCGCTCCGGACCTGACGCGATCCGCGCGCTCGGTCACGCGATCCGCGACTACGCCCGTGCGCACCCGGGACGCTACGCGGCGACGCAGGTGGCGGCCGACCCCGACGATCCCGAGGACGCCCCGCTGGCGGCCGCCGGTGCCGACGCCGTCGCGGTCCTCGGGGCGGTGGTCGCCGGCGCAGGCGTGCCGCAGGACAGGCTCGTCGACGCCGTCCGCATCCTGCGCTCGGCAGTCCACGGGTTCGTCACCCTGGAGCTCGACCTCGGGTTCCGGCTCCCCGACGACCTCGACACGAGCTTCGACGCCCTGCTCGACGTGGTCGTCGCCGGGCTCGTCACCCTCGAGCCGGGCGACTAGGGTCCGCCAGCAGCTCGGCCATGTGCACGGAGGGACGGTCGCGCAGGTCGGCGACCTGCGTCCGGCACGAGAACCCGTCCGCGAGCACGATCGCGTCGGGCGCCGCGTCCAACGCCGGGAGCAGGTTCTGCTCGGCGACCGCGACCGACACCTCGTAGTGCCCGCGCTCCACGCCGAAGTTGCCGGCCAGCCCGCAGCACCCCGCGAGCGTCGTCACCGTCGCGCCGGTCCGGGCGAGGAGCGCCTTGTCCGCCTCCCAGCCGAGCACGGCGTGGTGGTGGCAGTGCGGCTGCGCGACGACCGTGGTGCCGGACAGGTCCGGCGGGGTCCACCCCTCGGCGGTCGCGAGCAGCTCAGCGACGGTCTTCGTGGCACCCGCGACCAGACGGGCGTCGTCGTTGTCGAGGAGCTCGACGGCGTCGCTGCGCAGGACCGCGGTGCACGACGGCTCGATCCCCACCACCGGCACGCCCGCGCGTACGGCCTCGGCCAGGTCGGCGACCGTACGGCCGAGGATGCGGCGCGCCGCGTCGAGCTGCCCGGTCGTGATCCAGGTCAGCCCGCAGCACAGCTGCGACGAGGGCAGCGTGGGCTCGAAGCCGGCGTCGCGCAGGAGGCGGACGGTCGCCTGCGCCACCTCGGGGGAGAAGGAGTTGGAGAAGCTGTCGACGAAGAGCATCACCGGCCGGCCGCCGGAGGGTTCCTCGACGACCTCCGACGACCACCAGCGGCGGAAGGTGGTCCGCGCGAAGGCGGGGACGGAGCGCCGCCCGTCGACGCCGGCGAGGAAGAGCGCGAGACGACCGACGCCGGGCAGGCGCATCATCAGGTTCGCCAGGCGCGGCATCCGCCCCGCCAGCCGGCTCCACATCGGCAGCCGTCCGAGCGTGTAGTGCGAGCGCGGACGCAGCCGCCGCCGGAACCGCTGGTGCAGCGCCTCCGCCTTGTACGTCGCCATGTCGATGCCCGTCGGGCAGTCCGACGCGCACCCCTTGCACGCCAGGCACAGGTCGAGCGAGTCCGCGACCGCCGGCGCCCGCCAGTCGAGCGCACCCCGTACGACGTCCTGCAGCACCCGCGCGCGACCGCGCGTGCTGTCCTTCTCCTCCCGCGTCGCGAGGTACGACGGGCACATCACGCCCCCGGCCGCGGAGTTGTCGGCACGGCACTTGCCGACGCCGGTGCAGCGGTGCACCGCCTGCGCGAGGTCGCCGTGGTCGGTCTCGTACGCGAAGGCGAGCTGCTTGCGGTACGGAGCGACGCCGGCCACGCGGACGTCGGCGTCGAACGGGTCGGGGTCGACGAGGACCCCAGGGTTGAGCACGTTGTCCGGGTCGAAGGCGTGCTTGATCTCGGCGAAGAATGCGATGGCGTCGGGGGAGTACATCGTCGGCAGCAGCTCGCTGCGTGCGCGACCGTCCCCGTGCTCGCCGGAGAGCGACCCGCCGTACTCCGCGACGAGCCCCGCGGCAGCCGTCAGGAACCCGCGCAGACGCACCAGCCCGTCCGCCTCGTCGAGCGGGTAGTCGAGCCGCACGTGCATGCAGCCGTCGGCGAAGTGCCCGTACGGGGCGGACGTCAGACCGTGCTCGGCGACGAGCTCCTCAAAGCGCGCGAGGTAGGAGCCGAGCATCTCCGGCGGGACCGCCGCGTCCTCCCAGCCGGGCCACGCGGGCTTGCCCGAGGGCGCACGACCGGCCAGACCCGCACCGTCCTCACGGATGCGCCAGAGTCGGCCGGCGGTCGCGGGGTCGTCGACCAGCAGGGACTCGAGCCCGAGGCCGGCAGCGGCGAGCGCGCGGGCGCGGTCGAGCACCTCCGTACGGTCGTCGCCGGCGATCTCCACGAACAACCACGCGGCGCCGCGCGGGAGCGGCGGGATCGCGGCGTCGCCACGGCGGGCGCGCAGCACGTCGACGAGACGCTGGTCCATGCCCTCGCAGGCGGTCGGGCCGAACGTCTTGACCGTCGGCGCCGCCTCGCCGGCCTTCACGATGTCGTCGAACCCGATCGCGACGAGCACCCGGTGCGCGGGGTCGGTCACGAGGTGGACCGTCGCCTCGGTGAGGAGGCCGAGCGTCCCCTCCGAGCCCACGAGCATCTGCGTGAGGTCGAACCGCTCGGGCAGCAGGTGCTGGACGGCGTAGCCGCTGACCTGGCGTCCGAACCGGTCGAACTCGGTCCGCGCGGTCGAGAGGTGGCGTCCCGCGGCGGCGCGCAGGTCGGTCAGCAAGCGCTCGGGGCCGCGGGCGAACGCCGCGCCCGCCTCGTCGTACCCGGTCACGAGCGTCTCGCCGGAGGCCAGGAGGTGGGTCGTGCCACGGACGTTGTCCGACGTACGGCCGTAGCCGAGCGCGCGGTTGCCGCACGCGTTGTTGCCGATCATCCCGCCGATGGTGCAGCGCGGGTGCGTCGAGGGATCGGGGCCGAAGCGCAGACCGTGCGGCAGCACCGCCTTCTGGAGGACGGCGTGGACGGTGCCCGGCTCGACCACCGCGGTGCGCGCGTCGGGGTCGACGGCGAGGACGCGGTTCATGTGGCGGCTGAAGTCGAGGACGACACCGCGCCCGATGGCGTTGCCGGCGATCGACGTCCCGGCTCCGCGCGCGGTCAGCGGGACACCCAGTCCCCGCGCGACCTCCAGCGTCGTCGCGACGTCGGCCGCGTCACGCGGGCGTACGACCGCCAGCGGTGGGATGCGGTAGAGCGAGGCGTCGGAAGAGTACATCGCCTTCGTGCCGTCGTCGTCGTGCACCTCGAGGCCGGCCCGGCGGAGGGCGGCCGTGGTGTCCCGCGTGTCAGTCACCGTCACGAGTAACATGTTACGCGTGACCTCCTTGACCGACACCGTGGTGGCGCACGTCCGCGACGGGATCCGGCGCCGGCAGTACGTGCCGGGGGAGATCTACTCCGTCTACCGCCTCTCGGACGCCCTCGGTGTCTCGCGCAGCCCCGTGCGCGAGGCGATGCTGCGCCTGTCGGAGGCGGGCCTGGTCGAGATCGCCCGCAACCGGGGGTTCCGGGTGGTGCTGCCACAGGCGCGCGACGTCGCCGAGATCTTCGCCGTCCGGCTCGCTCTCGAGCCCGCCGCCGCCAGGCGCTGCGGCGAGAGGGGCGTCGACCTCGCCGAGCCGTACGCCGTGCTGGTCGCGGCCGAGGACCGTGCCGACGAACCGGCGTTCTGGGAGGCCGACCAGGCGCTTCACGACGCGATCCTGCGCGGCGCCGGCAACGCGCGGGCCGCGAGCATCGTGGCCTCGCTGCGCGCCACCACCGCCCTCCTCGGCCCCCCGACCTCGCACGCCGGGCGGTCGCTGCGCGAGATCCGCCTCGAGCACGCGCCGATCGTCGAGGCGCTCGCGCGTCACGACGGCCCCGCCGCCGAGGAGGCCATGCGCACCCACCTCGTACGGACCGGACGCCTGCTGGTCGCCCAGGTCGCCGGGCCCGAGACCGCACCGGCCGACGTCGACACCCTCTGGGACGACGTGGTCGGCTCGCGTTCCCTCTAGCGAAACGCCGTCACTATCATATATGTTCGCTAGCCATGAAGACCGCGGTCATCACCGGCAGCAGCAGGGGTATCGGGTTCGGCCTGGCGAAGGAGCTGCGGTCTCGCGGCTTCGACGTCGTGGTCAGCGGGCGGGGCGAGTCGTCGGTCACCGACGCCGCCAAACGCCTCGAGGAGTCGACGGACTCCGGGAAGGTCGTCCCGGTCGCCTGTGACGTCGCCGACCCCGCCGCCGTGCAGCGCCTGTGGGACGTCGCCGCCACCGAGCTCGGGTCGGTCGACCTCTGGATCAACAACGCCGGCGTCGCGCGCACGGTGCACCCCGTCGTCGACCTCCGTCCCGAGTGGATCGTCGAGATGGTCACCTCGAACATGGTCGGCACCATCCTCGGCAGCCGCGTGGCCGTCCGCGGGATGACGAGCCAGGGTCACGGCCAGCTCGTGAACATCCTCGGCGGCGGGTCCGACGGCAAGATCCGTCCCGGCATGACGGTCTACGGCTCCACCAAGCGCGGCCTGCGGGCGTTCACCGACGCGCTGGTCCGCGAGACCTCCGGCGGCCCCGTCCGCATCGCGTCGGTCAGCCCTGGCGTCGTCGTCACCGACGGCATGATCCGCGAGGCGCACGAGCTGGGGCCCGAGGGCTTCGCACGGGTCCGCAAGGCGATGAACATCCTCGCCGACCCCGTCGACGACGCCGTGCCGCCGATCGTCGACATGATCCTCGCCAACCCCAAGCACGGCGCCACGCTCAAGCGCGTCGGGAGCTTCGAGCTCGGGATGCGGTTCGCCAAGGGCGGCAAGGGCCGCGACGTCTTCGCCGGCACCGGGGTCTGAGCACGTCCCGAAGCGGCCGATCTGGTCAAGAATCGACGCAGGTCATTACTATTGACCGTATGGATTCTTTGACCGAAAGGATCGTGGACGTCCTCCGCGACGTCGACCTCGTCGTCGACCTCCCCGACGGAACCGACGCCGACCACCCCGATCTTGTCGTCCGAATTCCCACCTCCCACGGTGAGTCCGAGCTCTGGATCGACGTCAAGGACCGCTCGACCCCCATCGGGCTGGCGGAGATTCACAGCTGGGAGACGGAGGTTCCACGTCCCTACGTCCTCGCCGTTCCCTATGTATCGCCCGAGCAGGGCCGGCGATATCGGGCCGCAGGAATCCAGTACGTGGACAGCGGAGGAAACGCGTATCTCTCGCAACCCGGCTACTACCTGCACGTGGAGGGTCGACGGCCGACCGTCCACGGACGCCCCCGCCGCCGGGGCAAACGGCCGTCAACCAACGCCGCTGGGCTGCGGGTCGTCTTCGTGCTGCTCGTGTCGCCCCGGACCGCGGCGATGCCGTACGAGCGGATCGCGACGCTGGCTCAGGTCTCCAAGGGTTCGGCGACGAACGCGATGGACGATCTCCGCGATCTCGGGTTCCTCGTCGGCGACCGCTCGGATCGTCGCATCGTGGATGTCGCCCGACTGCGGCGATCGTGGGTCGACAACTTCGCCCGTGACCTCCTGCCCCGACTTGAGCAGACTGAGGTCGCCGGCCCAGACCCGTCGTGGTGGGCGACCTCGCCCTTGGCGCCACGCGACGGTGTGGTCGGAGGGGGCACGGCACTCGCGCATCTCGGTGCCCCACTGCGTCCGGAACGCACGGTGGTCTACGGCGAGCCGCCGTGGCGTGAGGCGCGGAGAGTCGGGCGACTGAGCCGGGACGGGGCACCCAACGTCATCCTTCGAGAGCGGTTCTGGTCACCTGAGCTCCGGCCGGACGACCGGTTCGTGCCCTCGCTCCTCGCCTATGCCGACGGGCTCGCAAGCGACGACCCACGCGAGGTCGAGGTGGCACGAGCCGCCTTCTCCCAGGACGTGAACGACGATGTCCACCATGGATGACCCAGCGGACGTCCTCCCGGTCTCCATCCTCGACGAGCTGTGTGCGCACGTGACCGGGTTCGCATTGATCGGCTCTTTCGCTCGCGACTACTGGGTGCACGGGGTGGCCGGACTAGCCCCCGGTGCTCTGACGTTGGACGTCGACATCACGATCCTCGTCGGCTCGATGGAGGAGTACAGGAGCGGGTGAGAACCCTTGACGGGCCCCGGGGGACGGGTCTGGCGTTCTCGGTCCACGGACATACGGTCGACGTGCTCCCGTACGGCGACGTCGCCGTGGACGGCATCATCGAGCCCGCTCCTGGCGTCACCCTGGACGTCACCGGGGTGGCAGAGTCCGTCGAGAACGCAGTGAAAGTACCGATCGGCACGGGCAACATTCTCATCCCCACCCTCGCCTCGATGATCGGGCTCAAGGTCATCGCGTGGGCGTACCGACGCGCGACCACCCTGAAGGACGCGCGCGATCTCGGGCCCCTCCTGGACGCCACCCACCACGGCCCCTTCGCCGACGCACTGTGGGGGGACGACGAATCATGCGAGAGATGGGAGTACGACGACGTTCTCGTCGGCCCGTACCGCGCCGGTCGTGAGCTCCGCAGCACGTGGCGCGAGGACTCTCTCCGCTCTCTCCTCGAGACACTGGATTTCGACACGCTGGACGAGCTTGCCGCACGAATCGCGCGAGAGTCGCGCAGTCGGACCGAGGTTCGGCGCGAGCAGCTCGCCGCGCTGCTGCACGGCGTGCGGGGCACCTGACGTGCGCACCCCGTCCAGCAAGAAGGCTCCCGGTCGGAGATCCGACCGGGAGCCTTCGCTTGTGCGCGAGGGGGGATTTGAACCCCCACGTCCTTGCGGACACTGGCACCTGAAGCCAGCGCGTCTGCCATTCCGCCACTCGCGCGATTGCGTGGTGAGTCTAACAGCCACCCCCAGCCGGCCAGGCGAGCGGGTGGCCCACCGACGCGCGTACGCCGTGAGGGACGCGGGGTGTTCGCCGGGCCCGATACGATCAAGTGGACGCGCGGGGCTCTTCTCCGAGAGAGTACGCGTGTCTGTCACGAGGCCCCGAACGACCGGACAGGAGGAGGTCGCAGCGATGGGAGTGCTCCAGCGCTTCGAGCAGCGTCTCGAAGACGCCGTCTCCGGTGCGTTCGCGCGCGTGTTCCAGAGCGCCGTCCAGCCGGTCGAGATCGCCGCCGCCCTGCAGCGCGAGCTCGACAACGGAGCGCAGATCTTGTCCCGTGACCGCGTCCTCGTCCCCAACGACTTCACGGTCGAGCTGGCCCAGACCGACTTCGAGCGGCTCGCGCCGTACGGGGGCACGCTCTCGGGCGAGCTGTCGGAGCTGGTCCACGAGCACGTCGCGGAGCAGCACTACACGCTCGCGGGCCCGCTCAAGCTCGAGTTCGTCCACCAGCCCGACCTCACGACCGGCCGCTTCCGCATCCGCTCACGCGCCTCCGCGGCGGTGACCCCGGCCGCCGGCGTCCGCATGACCGACACAGCTGTCGCCAAGGCGCCCGTCGTGCTCGAGGTCAACGGCGTCCGCCACCCCGTCGAGCCCCCGGGCGTCGTCATCGGACGCGGCACCGACGCCCAGCTGCGCATCAACGACCCCGGCGTCTCGCGCAAGCACGCGCAGGTCCGGGTCTTCCTGGAGGGCAACAGCGTCCGCGTCGCGATCGAGGACCTCGGCTCCACCAACGGCATCGTCGTCGACGGCCGCCGCGTGACCCACGCGGTGCTCTCCGACGGGTCGCGGGTGCAGCTCGGCAACACGCTCGTCGTCGTCCGCAACCCTCACGCACGTCCCGGACCGCCGGTCGGCCCGACCGGGCCCGTCCCGCCGTCCGCGGGGCCGCCTGCCGGCCCCCCGCCTGGGTCCGCCTCACCGCCGCCGGGCCAGGGCCGCCCCGGCGCGTACGGTGGCCCCTCGCAGTCCCCGCCCGCCCCTCACGCCGGCCCGCAAGGTGGTCGCTGGTGACCGAGCTGACCCTCACCCTCATCAAGCTCGGCTTCCTCGCGGTGCTCTGGCTGTTCGTGCTCTCGGCGGTGTCCGTGATCCGTTCGGACATCTTCGGCGCCAAGGTCGAGTCGCCGCGCGCCCCGAAGGCGCCCAAGCAGCGCGCGCCCAAGCCACCGAAGGGTCGCAAGCCCAAGCGGGGCATGCCGTCGACCTTGGTCGTCACCGACGGTCCCAACGCGGGCCAGCTGGTGCCCGTGACGGGAGCCGACATCCTCCTCGGGCGTGGGACGGATGCCGCCATCCGGCTCGACGACGACTACGTGTCCACCCGGCACGCCCGCTTCTCCACCAACGGCGAGCAGTGGTACGTCGAGGACCTCGGATCCACCAACGGCACCTATCTCGGCAGCCAGCGCGTGACCACCCCCGTCCCGGTCGACCTCGGGGTGCCCGTCCGTCTGGGCAAGACCGTGGTCGAGCTCCGGAAGTAGGCGACGCCTGTGTCCTCGCACCAGCACCGTCTCGGCTACACGTACGTCGCGCTCTCCGACGTCGGCCGCCGTCGTTCCTCCAACCAGGACTCGGGCTACGCGAGCCCTCACCTCCTGGTCATCGCCGACGGCATGGGCGGTGCGGCCGCGGGCGACCTCGCGTCGTCCGAGGTCATGCACGTGGTGCGCAGGCTCGACGGGCCGCCGCCGGGGGACGTGATCGAGGCGCTCGCGGGAGCCGTGCACCGCGCCAACGACCGCCTCGCCGAGGTGATCGAGGACGACCCCAGCGTCGAGGGCATGGGCACGACCCTCACCGCCCTTCTGTGGAACGGCACGACCTTCGGGCTCGCACACATCGGTGACTCCCGCGCGTACCTCATGCGCGACGGCCAGCTCCACCAGATCACCAAGGACCACACGCTCGTCCAGAGCCTCGTCGACGAGGGCCGCCTCACCCGCGAGGGCGCCCGCACCCACCCGAACCGGTCCCTGATCCTGCGCGTGCTCCTCGGTCGCGACGAGTCCGAGCCGGACCTCACGCTCATCGAGCCGCGGATCGGAGACCGCTTCCTGCTGTGCAGCGACGGTCTGTCCGACATGGTCGACGACGCCGCGATCGGGGAGGTCCTCCGTACGGCACCGAACGTCGACGTCGCGGCGGTCGACCTCGTGCAGCGCGCGCTCGCCGGCGGTGGCGCGGACAACGTGACCGTGATCCTCTGCGAGATGGTCGACGTCGACGCGCCCGCCGACCCGACGCTCGCCAGCGCCGACCGGCAGCCGATGCTCGTCGGTGCGGCCTCGGAGCAGGCTCGCCCCGGGGGCGGGACGACCACGACCTCCACGAGCCTCGACGCGATCCCGCTCGCGACGGACGACGGGTCGGACAACGGCGAGCGCGGCGCGGTCACGCGCGACGTCGACCCCGAGGCCCTGCGCTACGCCCCGCGTGCCCCCCGTCGCCACATCTGGCTGCGGCGACTCGTCGTCGTCGCCCTCGTGGTCGGCCTCCTCGCCGTCGCCGCCAAGCTCGCCTGGGACTGGACCCAGCGCCAGTACTACGTCGGCACCGAGGACGGCGTCGTCGTGATCTACCGCGGCATCCAGGCGGACCTCCCGCTCATCGATGTGGACAGCGTCGAGGAGGTCACCGATGTCCGCGTCGACGCGCTCCCGACCTTCCGCGCCAACCAGGTCAAGAAGGGCATCGCCTCCACCTCGCTGACCGACGCGCGCGACACCGTCACCACGCTGCGCGAGATCGCCGCGCTGTGCGCGGACCCCGCGCAGGCCAACCTGCCCGGCAACGAGTGCGGTGGTGCCGAGTGAGCAGCCCTGCCACCACACCTGCGGTCGTCCACCGCAAGCGCCGAGGCGCCGAGGCGCTCCTCATCGCGCTCGCGCTCGCGATCGTCATCTTCGCCTTCTGCGCCGTCGGTCTCGGGGCGCGCGGCGAGGTCCCGGGGTTCGTCGCCGGTCTCGCGGTGCTGCTCGTCGTGATCGCCGTCGCCACGCACCTCGTCGTCCGCTTCGTGGCGCCGTACGCCGACCCGGTCCTCGTGCCGCTGGTCGTGGCCCTCAACGGGCTCGGCATCGCGATGATCTACCGCCTGGACCTCGCACGCCTGGACAGCCTCGGCGAGGAGGCGAAGCAGTTCGCCGGCCGCCAGGTCATGTGGACGGCCCTCGGCCTCCTCCTGTTCGTGGCGGTGCTGCTGGTCGTCCGCGACCACCGCAAGCTGCAGGCGTACACGTACACGTTCGGGCTCGCCGCACTCGTGCTCCTGATCCTGCCGCTGCTGCCGGTGGTCGGTCGCCAGATCAACGGCGCACGCATCTGGATCAACATCGGCGGCATGAGCCTCCAGCCGGGCGAGTTCGCAAAGATCTGCCTGGCGATCTTCTTCGCCGGCTACCTCGTCGTGAAGCGTGACGCCCTCGCCCTCGCCGGCCGCCGCTTCATGGGCATCGACTTCCCGCGCGGCCGCGACCTCGGCCCGATCCTGGCGGCCTGGCTGGTGAGCCTCGGCGTCTTGATCTTCCAGCGCGACCTCGGCTCGTCGCTGCTGTTCTTCGGCCTGTTCGTCGTGATGCTCTACGTCGCCACCGAGCGTCCCGGGTGGCTCGTCGTCGGCACCTCGCTCTTCCTCGGCGGCGCGCTCTTCGCCGCGACCACGTTCAGCCACGTCCAGAGCCGTGTCGACGCCTGGCTCAGCCCGTTCCCCGTCACCGACGGCACGTTCCAGCTCACCCAAGGCCTGTACGGCATGGCGTGGGGCGGCCTGCTCGGGCGCGGGCTCGGCGAGGGCAATCCGTACCTGACGCCGTTCGCCTACTCCGACTTCATCTTCGCCTCGTTCGCCGAAGAACTCGGTCTCGCCGGCTCCATGGCGATCCTGCTCATGTACGGGCTCATCGTCGAGCGCGGGCTGCGCATCGCCCTGCTCTGCCGAGACGCCTTCGGCAAGCTCCTCGCGACCGGCCTCGCCGTGTCGTTCGCGCTCCAGGTCTTCGTCGTCGTCGGGGGCATCACCCGGATCATCCCGCTGACGGGCCTCACGACGCCGTTCATGTCGTACGGCGGCTCGTCGATCCTCGCCAACTGGGCGATCATCGCGCTCCTGCTGCGCATCAGCGACCAGAGCCGGCGCCCGCCGCCGGAGGCCGCGCCGATGCAGATGGACGACGCGACGCAGGTGGTGAAGCTGTGAACCGCCCCATCCGCGTGATGTCCATCGTCTGCCTGGTGCTGTTCACCGCCCTGCTCATCGGCGTGAACTACATCCAGTTCGTCGACGCCGACACGCTGAACGCCAAGAACGGCAACCGCCGCGTCATCGACGAGGAGTTCGCGCGCGAGCGCGGCCCGATCCTCGTCGGCGACCGTCCGATCGCCGAGAGCGTGCCCGTCGACGACCAGTGGAAGTTCCAGCGGCGCTACCCCGAGGCCAAGCTGTACGCCGACATCACCGGCTACTTCAGCTACACGTACGGCCGCAGCGGCCTCGAGCAGTCGCAGAACGACATCCTGTCGGGCAGCGACAACCGCCTGTTCGTCAACCGCGTCGTCGACCTCATCGGGTCCAACCAGCCCCGTGGCGGCAGCGTCTCGGTGACGATCAACCGCCGCGCCCAGCGCGCGGCCGCCGAGGGGATCGACAACCTCCCCGGCGACGCCAAGGGCGCCGTGGTCGCGCTGGACCCCAGCACGGGCGCGATCCTGGCGATGACCGGCAGCCCCACGTACAACCCCAACCTCCTCGCGAGCCACAACCTCGACGAGGTCGCGAAGGCCTGGAAGCGGCTCAACGCCGACAAGGACAAGCCGATGCTCAACCGGAGCACGCAGCAGATCCTCCCGCCGGGGTCGACGTTCAAGATCATCACGGCCGCCGCGGCGATGGAGAAGCTCAACCTCGGCCCGGACAGCCAGGTCAAGGGTGGCCGTGGCCTGACCGCCCCCGGGTTCGGGTCGTACGTGCTGCGCAACCAGGGCGGTGGCAACTGCGGCGGCAACCGCATCACGCTGACGCAGGCGCTCGAGGTCTCCTGCAACGTCACCTTCGGCGACCTCGCCATGAAGGTCGGCCAGGAAGACATGGCACGCCAGGCGGACGCGTTCGGCTTCGGCGCCCGCGACCTCGACCAGCTCCCCATGAACCCGAGCCAGTTCACCTCCGACCCCGATGTGGAGCTGGAGGCGCCGCAGCTCGCCCAGAGCGGCATCGGCCAGTACGAGGTGGCCGCGACGCCGCTCCAGATGGCGATGGCCACCGGGGCGATCGCCAACGGCGGCGCCCTCATGAAGCCCTACCTCGTCTCGACCGTCCGCTCGCCGGACCTCAAGACGATCGAGACCGCGAAGCCGGAGAAGATCCGCGACGCGATCTCGGGAAGCACCGCGGCAGGCCTGTCCCAGATGCTCGTCGACGTCGTCGAGAACGGCACCGGCGGCTCTGCCGCGATCCCCGGGGTCGAGGTCGGAGGCAAGACCGGCACCGCCCAGTCGACCGCCGACCGGCCCCCGTACGCGTGGTTCGTGTCGTTCGCGCCCGCCGACGACCCCAAGGTTGCGGTCGCCGTCGTCGTCGAGTCCTCCAGCACCGGCCGCGACGACATCTCGGGTGGCCGCCTGGCAGGTCCGATCGCCCGGTCCGTGATGCAGGCGGTGCTCGACAGATGAGCGCCGATGCTCGGGACTTCACCGCCGGGCCGCTATTTTTGAGCAGTTGCCTTGAAGGAAGCAGGAGACGATGACCGAAACGCCCACCGGCCCAGGTCAGGGCTACGCAGGGCCGCCGGGTGCGTACGGCCGCCTCGGCGACCGCTACGAGATCGGCGGCGTGCTGGGCAGTGGTGGCATGGCCGAGGTCCGCATCGGACGTGACCTCCGCCTGGGCCGCACGGTCGCCATCAAGCGGCTGCGCACCGACCTGGCCAGCGACCCCACGTTCCTCGCCCGCTTCCGTCGCGAGGCGCAGTCCGCGGCCGCCCTCAACCACCCCTCGATCGTCGCCGTCTACGACACCGGCGAGGCCACCGGGCCCGACGGCCACACGGTGCCGTTCATCGTCATGGAGTACGTCGAGGGCCGCACGCTGCGCGACCTGCTGCGCGAGATGGAGCGTGAGGGTCGCAAGATCCTCCCCGAGCGGACGCTCGAGATCACCGCGGACATCCTCGCGGCACTCGACTACAGCCACCGCGCCGGGATCATCCACCGTGACATCAAGCCCGCCAACGTCATGCTGACGCCGTCGGGCCAGGTCAAGGTGATGGACTTCGGCATCGCACGAGCCGTCGCCGACTCGTCGTCAGCCATGACGCAGACCGCGGCCGTCGTCGGCACCGCGCAGTACCTCTCGCCCGAGCAGGCTCGCGGCGAGACCGTCGACGCGCGCAGCGACATCTACTCCACCGGCTGCCTGCTGTACGAGCTGCTCACGGGGCGTCCGCCGTTCCAGGGCGACAGCCCGGTCTCGGTGGCCTACCAGCACGTCCGTGAGGTCGCCCCGCCGCCGTCCACGTTCAACCCCGAGGTCAGCCCGGCCGTCGACCGCGTCGTCGCGACCGCGCTGGCCAAGCGCACCGACGAGCGTTACCAGAGCGCCGCCGCGATGCGAGCCGACATCGAGCGCGTCCTTGCGGGTCAGCCGACCGCCGCCGCGGCCGCGCCGACCGCCCAGTACGCCCCGGTCCCGCCGGCGCCTGCCACCGAGGCGCTGCCGCCGGCCAACCTCCCGCCCGCGAGGGACGAGGAGGAGGGCCGGAGCAAGCGCTGGATCTGGGTCGTCTCCGCCCTCGCCGCCCTCCTCGTCATCGGTCTGGCCGCGTGGGGCATCCCGAAGCTGATGGGGGAGGACGAGCCGCCGGTCGACCTGGTGACTGTCCCCGACGTCTCCGGTAAGACCCAGGAGGCCGCCGAGCGCGAGCTCACGGGCGAGGCGTACGGGTTCAAGACCACCGTCAGCACGCAGCCCAGCTCCGACGTGGACGAAGGTGACGTCATCGCGACCAACCCTGCCGCGGAGCAGGAGGTCGAGAAGGGCAGCGAGGTCGAGATCATCGTCAGCGCGGGTCCTGAGCGGGTCGAGGTGCCGTACCTCGTCGGCAAGCGCCTCAAGGAGGCTCGAGCGGAGCTCGAGGCGCTGGGCCTGAAGTCCGAGGTGGTCCAGCAGGAGAGCGACTCGCCCAAGAACGAGGTCCTCAAGACCGACCCCGTCCCGGGTCAGGAGGTCGATCCCGGCACGTCGGTCACGCTGACCGTCTCCAAGGGCAAGACCGAGGTCCCGAACGTCGTCGGCAAGATGCGCGACGAGGCCGAGAAGCTGTTGCGCGACGCCGGGTTCGAGGTCCGGGTCTTCGAGACCGACTCCGACCAGCCGGCCGGCACCGTCCTCGAGCAGATCCCAGGCTCGGGCGACCAGGCGGACCCCGGGACGCAGATCGTCCTGACCGTCTCGCGTGGTCCCCAGACTCCCGACCCGGGCGGCCCCGGCGGCCCGGGCAGCCCGCCGACCGACGGTGACCCTGACGATCCGATGTTCCCCAACGGTGAGGACGGCTAGCGCTTCCTCCCGCTCATGAGGCCCCGAGTCCTTCTGGACTCGGGGCCTCGTGCGTTTCCGGCAGCCCTCTCGGGATCTCCACGCCTGTGGACGAAGGTGGGGACAGCTGTGTGGATCACGCAGGTCAGCGCACACAAGCCCGTTTTCCCCAGCATGTAGACGACGGATTCCTCCCGATACCTCCTCGTTTGACTACCCGCTCGGGACACGAAAAACCCCGGGTTCCGACGAACCCGGGGTTTCTTCCTCCACAGGGGTTTTCCCCAGTGTGGAGAACTACATCCGTGTAGTTAGCGCGCGGCGACGCTCACTCCCACTTCATCGCGAAGCCGAACGCGGCCACGATGAAGCCCATGCCGACGACGAGGTTCCAGCTGCCGAAGTCCTTCATCAGGGGGATCTCGTTGCCGGCGGTGTAGAACGCGACGATCCAGATCAGGCCGATCACGGCGCAGACGATCATCGCCGGTGCGGCCCAGCGGTTGCCGATCTTCACCGGCTTGACGGGCGTACGACGATCCGGTGCGGCGGCCTCCGCCGCGGCCTCACGCTTGGCAGGATTGCCCGACCGTGCAGCGGACTTGTTGGACTCGGCTTCGGACACGAGGACACCTCAGAGAGACAGGCGCCCCGGGGTCGGGGCGGCATCGGGCAGTTGGTTCTGTCGGCTAGCGTAGTCGGCGCACCGCGACGGAGAGAAGGAGAGCGTCGTGACCGACCAGGACGAGGGGCCCGCCAAGGCGCGGACACCGCTCTCGTGGCGTGTCGCCGTTCCCGTGACGACGGCGCTCGCGGGCGTCCTCTTCGTGACGAGCGCGATCAGCTCCGAGGGCGACGACCTGCGTCAGGAGACGACCGACCTGCCCACCCTCGTGGAGCAGCGTCGCGAGAAGGTCGCCGCGCAGCAGCAGGTCGTCGACGACCTCAGTGCGCAGATCGCCTCCCTCACCGACGAGGTCGACAACGCCGAGGTGGCGAAGGCCCGCAAGGAGACCCGCGCACTGCGGGCACCCGCCGGGTTCACCGAGGTGAGCGGGCCCGGCCTGCGGATCGTCCTCGAGGACGCACCCCGCGAGGTCGACGAGCCGGGTCTGGACCCCAACCTGCTGGTCGTGCACCAGCAGGACATCCAGGCGTTCGTCAACGCCCTCTGGGAGGGCGGCGCCACCGCGGTCACTCTCCAGGGCCAGCGGCTCATCTCGACGACGGGCATCAAGTGCGTCGGCAACACCGTGATCCTCAACGGCGTGCCGTACTCACCGCCGTACGTCATCGAGGGCGTGGGACCCGTCGACGACCTGTACGCGGGGCTTGCCCGCTCAGGGGCGGTGCAGACCTACCGCGACTACGCGGAGCGCTACCAGCTCGGGCTCGCGATCACGGCGAAGGACGAGGTCGTCGCGCCGGCGTTCTCCGGGTCGGTCGACCTGCAGCACGCTGAGGTGCTCGGTTGACCCTCAGCTGAGCTGCATCGTCCGGAGCACCGTCCCCGCGATGATGGCGGCCCAGAGCGCGCCGAACGTCGCGTACTGGATCAGCGTGCGGTGCGCACGAGGGGCGTAGGCGAAGACCATGCCGAGCACCAGACCGGTGAGGAAGCCGCCCAGGTGGCCCTGCCAGCTGATGTTGGGGAAGACGAACGTGATCGCCACGTTGATCGCGACCAGCGCGAGGAGCCCGCGCACGTCCTGACCCTGCTTGAACATCACCGCCAGCGCCATAGCGAAGAGCCCGAAGACCGCTCCGGAGGCCCCCAGCGTCAGCGAGTACGGACCGCTGAGGAAGTAGACGAAGACCGAGGCCCCGACGGCGGAGGTCAGGTAGGCGGCCAGGAAGCGCCACGTGCCGAGGTAGCGCTCGAGGACGGGACCGAAGAGGTAGAGCGCGTACATGTTGAACGCGATGTGCCAGATGCCGTCGTGCAGGAAGGCGCTGGTGATCATCCGCCAGTACGCGCCGTCGGCGACGCCGGTGTAGACGGTGCCGCCCAGCTCGAGCGGGGCCGAGGAGGGGAGGAGCGCACCCCACAGGACGAGCTCGCTGCGGCCGGTCCCCCCGGTGGCGTACGTGAGAAGGAAGGCGACGACGTTGAGGCCGATCAGGCTCAACGTCACGACGCCGGGCCTGCCCGGGACCAGGCCACCCCCGGCCGTACGGGCCTGACGCACCTGGGACTGCCCCTCGCGCAGGCACTGCGGGCACTGGTAGCCGACCGCGGCGTCGCGCATGCAGTCAGGGCAGATCGGCCGACCGCACCGCTGGCACGAGATGTAGGTCTCGCGCTCGGGGTGGAGGTAGCAGCGGGGCGGCACCGGCTGAGGTGCCGCCCCGGCGTCGTACGGGGAGTGGGTCATCGACGGCGGGTCAGGCCTCGTCGAAGACGACCGACTCGATGACGACGGGCTCCGAAGGACGGTCGAGCCGACCCGTCGGCGTGCTGCCGATGGCGTCCACGACCGCCTTGCTCGCATCGTCGACGACCTCACCGAAGATCGTGTGCCGACGGTTGAGGTGCGGCGTGGGCACGGTCGTGATGAAGAACTGCGAGCCGTTGGTGTTGGCGCCGGCGTTCGCCATCGCGAGGAGGTACGGGCGGTCGAACTGCAGCTCGGGGTGGAACTCGTCCTCGAACTCGTAGCCCGGGCCACCGGTGCCGTTGCCCTTGGGGTCACCGCCCTGGATCATGAACTGGTCGATGACGCGGTGGAAGATCGTCCCGTCGTAGAGGGGATCGTTGCGCTCGGCCCCGGTCTCGGGGTCCTTCCAGGTCTTGGTGCCCTTCGCCAGCCCGACGAAGTTCTCCACGGTCTTGGGAGCGTGGTTCGGGAAGAGCCGGAGGGTGATGTCGCCACGGTTGGTCTTGAGCGTGACGGTCGACTGGTCAGCCACGGTTGCCTCTCGTTCGGGTGTCTCTGCGTTCCATCCTCCCACGCAGCACCACACCGCGACGCGCAGTGGTGCACGCCTCACGTGTGAGCGCCGCGGTCGCGGGCACCGGCACAGTGACCACAGCGTCGGTACGGTGTGGACAAAGAGAACGCTGACCATGGGAAAGGGCTCACCATGTTGCTGCGCAAGAAGAAGTCAAAGAGCGAGGTGCTCGCCGAGCGCGCGAGTGAGATCTGGGAGAGCGCGTCCCAGTCGGTCGCCGATGCCGCTGGTTCGGTCGCGGGCACGGTCGGACCTCGCCTCGACGACGCGCGTGTGGCGGCGGCCCCCGTCCTTGCCGATGCTCAGGAGCGTGCCGTCGTGGCGACGGAGCTGTCGCGGCGGAAGGCGAAGAAGGCCAAGAAGCGTGCTGCTGCGCTCGCGGCCGTCGCGGCGACCGCCGCAGCGGCAAAGGCCGAGGAGCACGCCCACGACGACGAGCAGCCGAAGAAGAAGAAGAAGACGCACCGTCTGCGCAAGCTCGTCCTCGTCGCCGCCATCGGTGGTGCGATCGCGTTCGCGGTCAAGAAGCTGACGTCGGCCCCGTCAGGAGGCAGCTACACCCCGCCGCCTCCGCCGCCGGAGCCGGTGCGGCCCACGGGCCCGGCCACGGTGCCTGCTTCGCCCGCGGCGGCCCAGCCGCCAGAGGGTCAGGACGCGGACGCGCTCGCAGGTGCTGACGTCGACCCGCGCGACGACCAGCGTCCGGGGTCGGACAAGATCTGAGGGTGACCGTCACCCTCACGTACGAGCCGAGCGGCGCCGCGATCCTCACGTTCGCGGCGCCGCCGCTCAATCTCTACTCCCTCGAGCTGCACGACGCCTTCGAGGAGGCGCTCGACACGCTGGCGTCAGAACCACCCCGAGCGCTGCTGATCCGGGCCGAGGGCAAGGTCGTCTCCGGCGGTGTCGATGTCGCGCTCTTCGACGCGCAGACCTCCGCTGCCGACGGCAAGGCATTGTTCGACCGCATGCTCGCCCTCCCGCTGCGCATCGCCGCCCTCGACTACCCGGTCGTGTTCGCCGCGCACGCCCTCTGCCTGACGTGGGCGCTGGAGGTCGCGCTCGCGTGCGACATCATCGTGGCGTCGGACCGCGCGAAGTTCGGTCTCGTGGAGAAGGTCGTCGGCCTGACGCCGACCATGGGCGGCACGCAGCGCCTCGCGGCACGTGCCGGGATCGGCCGCGCGAAGGAGTTCGTGATGACCGGCGAGCTGTACGACGCCCCGACCCTCGAGCGGTGGGGTGTCGTCAACCGTGTGCACCCTGCCGACGCGCTGGATGCGGCGGTGACGGCGCTGGTGGACTCGCTCGCCTCCGGACCGACGCGTGCGCACGCGGCCACGAAGGAGGTGCTCCGCGCGGTGGAGCGCGGCGGCGTCGCCGCGGCGGACGCCGAGATCACCGCGATCGCGGCAGCGCTCTACGAGACCGAGGACATGCGGACGGCGATCCGGTCGTTCCTGACCGACGGTCCCGGCAAGGCGTCGTACGTCGGTCGCTGAGGACCTCGCCGCCCAGCCACGCCTACTTGGCGGCGGCCGCCTCGGCCTCGGCCTCGTACGTGGCCCACAGCTCACGGGTGTGCTGGGTGGCGCGGTGCTCGGCCCAGAACGACACGAACGGGATCGTCGCGAGCACCATCGTCGCGACGGTGAAGCCGACCGTCCAGCCGGCCTGCCGCGAGAGCACGGCCGTGATCACCAGCAGCACCATGTAGAAGACGCCGTGGATCGGCGAGATCGAGGCCGTGAACTCGCCGATGTCGTGCCACGTCGTGCCCTCGGGGACGACCATCTTGATGATCCAGCCGCCGACGACGGCGATCACGAAGAAGCTGACGACGAGGGCGAGGACGCGGTAGGCGGCGAGTGTCTTGGGCACGTCTTCGAGGGTACCTTCGGCGGTCAACGCCCCGAGCGGGACGTGTCGTCCACCGGCTGACGCTCGCGCTCGCGCCTGCGGGCCCGCACGGCCTCCTCTGCGGCGCGCTTGGCGGCGGGCACCCGTGGGGTCCTCGTCCCGGCGGACTCGCGGCGGATGTCCTGGCACATCCGCCACCACATGAAGAGGGCGAACGCGCCGAAGATCCACCACTCGATCGCGTAGAAGAGGTTGCGGATGCCGGCGGTCGAGTCGCTCGTCGGCTCGGGCACCGTCGCGGGCTCCAGGCCGGCGGCGTCGGCGGGCTCCTGGGCCGTCACCACGCCGTAGCCGCCGTACAGGTCGTACGGCATCTCGTTGACCAGCCGCGGGATGCGGATGCCGTCGAGGGTCCGGGTCTCGGGGTCGAAGCCGGACCCGCGCGGGTCACCGGCCTGCAGGACGGCCTCGACCGTCACCTCGCCCTCCGGCGTCGGGGGGAGCTCGCCAGCGTCGGGCGACCACCCGCGGACCACGAGCAGCGCCGGCGGACGCGCACCGGACCCGCCCTCGGCGCCGTCGACGACGACCGGGGCGACCAGCCAGTAGCCGGTCCGACCGTCGTGCTCCCGACCCTCGATCCAGACCTGCTCGCCGGTCTCGCCGTAGGTCCCGCGTACGGAGACGCGCTGGTAGTCGGCCGTCGTCGTGTACGGGTCGTCGGGGCCGAGCACGTCCTGCAGCGGGACGGCCTCGGCGGACGTGTGGTTGGCCGTCGCCTCGTCGCGCCGGTCGTCGTAGACCCCGATCTGCCACATCCCCATGAACGTCGTGAAGGCGACGGCCACCACGACGAGGACGTGGAGTCCCCAGAGGCGTGGTGACAGCCACCCCACGGCGGGGCGGGTGGCAGCGGACCCGGAGGTCATGCCAACGGTGCCAGCGACGGGTAGAGCGGGAAGCGGTCGGTGAGCACGGCGACGCGCTTGCGCAGCGCCTCGATGTCGGCGACCTCGGGCTTCAGCGCCTCGGCCAGGATGTCGGCGACCTCGCGGAACTCCTCCGCACCGAACCCGCGCGTGGCGAGCGCGGGCGTGCCGAGGCGGACGCCGGAGGTCACCATCGGCGGGCGGGGGTCGAACGGGACGGCGTTGCGGTTCACCGTGATGCCGACCTCGTGGAGACGGTCCTCCGCCTGCTGGCCGTCGAGCGTGGAGTGGCGCAGGTCGACGAGGACGAGGTGTACGTCGGTGCCGCCGGTCAGCACGCTGACCCCGGCTTCACGCATGTCGTCGGCGTTGAGGCGCTCGGCCACGATCTGCGCGCCCTCGATGGTGCGCTCCTGGCGCTCCTTGAACTCCGGCTGCGCGGCCATCTTGAACGCGACGGCCTTGGCGGCGATCACGTGCTCGAGCGGGCCACCCTGCTGACCGGGGAAGACGGCCGAGCGGATCTTCTTGCCGACCTCCTCGTCGTTGGTGAGGATGACGCCGCCGCGCGGCCCGCCCAGCGTCTTATGGGTCGTCGAGGTGACGACGTGGGCGTGCGGCACCGGGCTCGGGTGGAGGCCCGCGGCGACCAGGCCGGCGAAGTGGGCCATGTCGACCATGAGCTTGGCACCGACCTCGTCGGCGATCGCGCGGAACTCGGCGAAGTCGAGCTGGCGCGGGTAGGCCGACCAGCCGGCGATGATGAGCTGCGGACGGTGCTCCTGCGCGAGGCGGCGCACCTCGTCCATGTCGACCCGGTGCGACGTCTCGTCCACGTGGTACGCGACAACGTTGTAGAGCTTGCCGGAGAAGTTGAGCCGCATGCCGTGCGTGAGGTGGCCGCCGTGCGCGAGGTCGAGGCCGAGGATCGTGTCACCGGGCTTGATGAGCGCGTGCATCGCGGCCGCGTTGGCCTGGGCGCCGGAGTGCGGCTGGACGTTGACGTACTGCGCGTCGAAGAGCGCCTTCAGCCGGTCGATGGCGAGGTTCTCGGTGATGTCGACGAACTCGCAACCGCCGTAGTAGCGCTTGCCCGGGTAGCCCTCGGCGTACTTGTTGGTCATGACGCTGCCCTGTGCCTGGAGCGCAGCGAGGGGAGCGAAGTTCTCCGAGGCGATCATCTCGAGGGTGTCGCGCTGGCGCCCGAGCTCGGCGTCGATCGCCGCGGCGACCTCGGGATCGAACTCGGCGAGAGTCTGGTTCAGCGGAGAGTTCGGGGTGGTGGTCATCGAGCGGACTCCTCGGCGCGGCGACGGGCTGGGGGCGGTCGTCGCCCCGGTCAAGCGTAACCGGCGGGGCCAGACCGAGATCGTGCGCGTGGCCACGCCCGGGGGACGAAGCGGTTGGTAACAGTCGCATGAAGGTTGCGGAGCGCGCCTAGGTGCTGACCGGGACCCAGGAGTAGCGTGCCCAGCGGCTGTCCGCCATCCGGACAACCTCCCTGACGAGGCCGTGGACGACGGAGATCCTCCGGTGCGGCCGCTGCGAAACGAGGAGAACGACGTGAAGAAGCTGAGAGCAGCAGCCGCTCTCGCGGGCGCCACGGCTCTTGCCCTGGGTGCATCGGCATGCGGCGCCGGCAACAACAGCGACGACGAGGGCTCCGGCTCGGGAGACAGCCTGGTCGTCGGGACCACCGACAAGGTCGTCTCGATCGACCCCGCCGCGTCGTACGACAACGGCTCGCTGATGGTCCAGACGCAGGTCTACCAGTACCTGCTGAACTTCCCCGAGGGCGAGACCGAGCCCCAGCCCGACGCGGCGGAGAAGTGCGAGTTCGACACGCCGACGACCTACACCTGCACCATGAAGGAGGGGCTGAAGTTCGCCAACGGCAACCCGCTCACGGCGCAGTCGGTCGCGCACTCCTTCCAGCGCATCGTCGACATCGAGGACCCGAACGGCCCGGCCTCGCTCCTGGTCAACATGGCCAGCGTCGAGGCGAAGGACGACAAGACGGTCGTCTTCACCCTCAAGACGCCGAACGACCAGACGTTCCCGCAGGTCCTCGTGACCTCGGCCGGCCCGATCGTCGACGAGAAGACGTACCCGGCCGACAAGGCGCTGACCGATGAGGAGGCCGTCGAGGCGCAGGGCTTCTCCGGCCCGTTCACGATCGGCAAGTACCAGAAGGGCCAGCTCGCGGAGTTCAAGGCGAACGACGACTACGACGGCGCGTACGACGACGCCAAGGTCGGCTCGGTCACGCTGAAGACCTACACCGACAGCAACAACCTCAAGCTCGACATCGAGAAGAAGAACATCGACGTCGCGTGGCGCTCGCTCACCCCGACCGACATCGAGAGCCTCGAGGGCACCGACGGCGTCACCGTCCACAAGGGCGCCGGCGGCGAGCTGCGCTACATCGTGTTCAACCTCAAGACGATGCCGGGCGACAACGACGCGCAGAAGCTGGCGATCCGCAAGGCCGTGGCCTCGTCGATCGACCGCGACGCGATCTCGGAGCAGGTCTACAAGGGCACGTACGTCCCGGCGTACTCGCCGATCCCCGAGGGTCTCCCCGGCGCCACCGAGGCGTTCAAGGAGGTCTACGGCGACAAGCCGGACAAGGCCGCCGCGCAGAAGTTCCTCAGCGACGCGGGCGTGAAGACGCCGGTCACGATCAACCTCCAGTACAACCCTGACCACTACGGCGGCAGCTCGGACCAGGAGTACAACGAGGTCAAGCGCCAGCTCGAGGACACGGGTCTCTTCAAGGTCGACCTCCAGTCGGCCGAGTGGACGACCTACAACGAGGAGCGGGTGAACGACGCGTACCCCGTCTACCAGCTCGGCTGGTTCCCGGACTTCCCGGACGCGGACAACTACGTGACGCCGTTCTTCGACAAGGGCAACTTCATCGGGAACCACTACGAGAACCCGGAGATGACCGCCCTTCTCGCGGCCGAGCGCACCGAGCCCGACAAGGCCAAGCGTGAGGAGCTCCTCGGCCAGGTCCAGCAGCTCGCCGCCGAGGAGATCTCGACGCTGCCGCTGCTGACCGGAGCGCAGGTCGCCGTCGCGACCGACGACGTGAAGGGCGTGGAGAACACCCTCGACGCGGCGTTCAAGTTCCGGCTGACGTCGCTGTCGAAGTGACCGGACCCGCGGTCTGAGCACCACCGACTGAGCAGGGGGCGGGTCCCGGTCGTGACCGGGTCTCGCCCCCGCTCGTCTCTCTCGCACCACCACAGACACTCTTGGAAGGTTGAGCCTGATGGCGACGACCGAGCTCCTCACCGGGTCCGAGCAGCCGGAGGCGCCCAGCGCCCCGCGCCGGTCCGGAGGCATGAGCCCGCTGACCCGCTACCTCCTCGTCCGGGTCGCCCTGGTGATCCCGATGATGTGGATCCTCGTGACGTTCGTGTTCTTCTTGATGCGGGTGATCGGTGATCCGATCAGTGCCGCGCAGGGCGGACGGCTGACGCCCGAGCAGATCGCGGAGCGCAAGGCGGCCGCGGGTCTCGACGCCCCGCTCCTCCAGCAGTACTGGGACTACCTCACCGGCATCCTGCGCGGAGACTTCGGCACGGCGATGACCGACGGGCGCCCGATCTCCGACGTCCTCGTCGTCAACGGCGCCGCCACTCTCGAGCTGGCGTTCTGGGCGCTGCTCGTGGCGTTCTCGCTCGGCATCCCGCTCGGCCGCCTCGCAGCGCGGCACCGCGACGCCTGGCCGGACGCCGTCCTGCGCATCTTCTCGATCCTCGTCTACGCGGCCCCGGTGTTCTTCGTGGGCCTGCTGCTCAAGCTGGCGTTCGTGCCGCTGGGGCTGCCCGTCGCCGGGCGCGCGAGCACGTCCGTCGAGCTGGCGCTGCAAGACGTCGAGCCGCAGACGCACATCATGATCATCGACGCGATCCTGTGGGGCGACCCCGCGTACGTGTGGGACGTGCTCAAGCACGCGATCCTCCCTGCGATCGCGCTCGGACTCCTCACCGGCGGTGTCTTCCTGCGGCTGGTCCGGGTCAACCTGATCCAGACGCTGCGCACCGACTACGTCACGGCGACCCGGGCCCGCGGCATCGCCGAGCGGCGCGTGGTCCGCAAGCACGCGTACCGCAACGCTCTCGTGCCGGTCGTCACCGTCATGGGCCTTCAGGTGGCGCTGCTGCTCGGTGGCGCCGTCCTCACCGAGACCACGTTCGAGTGGCAGGGTCTCGGCTACACCCTCGCCGACTACCTGGTGAAGCGGGACTTCATCGCCGTCCAGGGCATCGTCACCGTCATCGCGCTCGTCGTCGCGGTCTCCAGCCTGCTGATCGACGTCATCGTCGCGTTCGTCGACCCCCGTGTGCGGTTCTGAGGAGGCCCTGATGTTCTCTCTGCTCAAGTCCACCCGCGGTCTCCAGCGCGGCATGCTCGTCGCCGGCATGGTGCTGGTCGCGGTCTTCCTGATCCTCGCCGTCTTCGCCCCGTGGCTCGCGCCGTACGGGTTCAACGAGACCCGCGTCGACGGCGTGCCGTTCGGCACGCAGCAGCCCCCGTCGGCCGAGCACTGGTGGGGGACCACGGTCGGCGGCCAGGACGTGCTGTCCCGCGTGATCTACGGTGCGCGCACGGCCGTCGTGGTGATCGTGCTCGCCGTGCTCTTCTCGCTCGTGATCGGCGTCCCGCTCGGCCTGCTGTCCGGCTTCCTCGCCGGTCCGGTCGACCGGATGCTCGTCCTCGTGATGGACGCGCTGTACGCCTTCCCGTCGCTGCTGCTCGCGATCGTCGTCGCGATCGTGGTGGGCGGCGGTTCGTCCGGGGTCGTCGGCGGCGTCCTCGCGGCGGCGATCGCGCTCACGGTCGTGTTCATCCCGCAGTACTTCCGCGTCGTCCGCAACGCCACGCTCGCCGTCAAGGTCGAGCCGTACGTCGACGCCGCGCGCGTCGTCGGGACGCGGACGCCGCGCATCCTGTTCCGCCACATCCTCGCCAACGTCCGCCAGTCGGTGCCGGTCATCGCGACGCTCAACGCCTCCGAGGCGATCCTGACGCTCGCCGCGCTCGGGTTCCTCGGGTTCGGGATCGAGCCGTCGTCGGCGGCCGAGTGGGGTTACGACCTCAACAAGGCGATGTCCGACGCGACCAACGGCATCTGGTGGACCGGCGTCTTCCCCGGCATGGCGATCGTGCTCATGGTGATGGGCGTGACGCTGGTGGGCGAGAGCCTCAACGACGTCCTCAACCCGCTCCTCAAGGCGCGCGGCGCAGACACCACCACCTCCGACGAGGAGGAGATCAGCGCCGAGTACGCCGAGGCCGTCGCCTCCGAGGGTCTCGACGAGGACGTCGCCGAGGAGGCCGCCGCCGTCGACGCCGACGTACGCCGCGTGGCGACGCTCAGTCTCACCGACCTGGCCGTCACGTTCCAGACCAGCGGCTCTTCGGTCCGAGCCGTCAAGGGCGTCAGCTTCGACGTGGCGCCGGGCGAGGTCGTCGCGGTCGTCGGTGAGTCCGGCTCCGGGAAGTCCGTGACGTCGCGGGCGGTGATGGGCCTGCTGCCCGACACCGCGAACGTGTCGGGGTCGGCGCTGCTGCGCACGGGCGGCGACGAGTCGCGCGAGCTGATCGGGATGCCCGAGCGCCGCCTGCGCTTCGTCCGCGGTGACGAGGTGTCGATGATCTTCCAGGAGCCGGGGACGGCGCTGGACCCCGTCTACACCGTGGGGTGGCAGATCGTGGAGATGCTGCGCACGCACCGAGACATCTCGAAGAAGGACGCGCGCCGCCGTGCCGTGGAGCTCCTCGAGCTGGTCGGGCTGCCGGATCCGGAGCGGCGCGTCGACTTCTACCCGCACCAGCTGTCGGGCGGGCAGAAGCAGCGCGTGATGATCGCGATGGCGATCGCGCTGGAGCCCGACGTCATCGTCGCCGACGAGCCGACGACCGCCCTCGACGTGACGGTCCAGGCGGCGATCATCGAGCTGCTGCTGGACCTGCGCGACCGGCTCGGCACGGCGATCGTGCTCATCACCCACAACATGGGCGTCGTCGCGGACGTGGCGGACCGCGCCGTCGTGATGTACCGCGGCGAGATCGTGGAGCAGGCGCCGGTGGAGCGGTTGTTCCGTGCGCCTCGGCATCCGTACACCCGACGGCTCCTCGAGGCCGTCCCCCACCTCGGCCAGGGCGCGGGAGCGCCGGCGGTGGCAGACGACGCACCTCCGGTGCTCACGCTGCAGGGGGTCACCGTCGAGTTCGCCGGCCGTCTCGGTCAGCCGTCGTTCCGGGCGGTCGACGATGTGGACCTCCTGATCCGGCGGGGCGAGGTTCTCGGCCTGGTGGGGGAGTCCGGCAGCGGCAAGTCGACCCTCGGTCGTGTCGCCGTCGGCCTCCAGAAGACGACCGAGGGCACCGTCCTCATCGGTGACCAGGACATCACCACCCTGTCGGACCGCCGCCTCCGGTCGCACCGGGGTCGGTTCGGCTTCGTCTTCCAGGACCCGGCTGCCTCACTGAACCCGCACATGACGATCAGCGAGTGCGTCGCCGAGCCCCTGAAGGTCCAGAGCGACCTGTCGGCGGCCGACCAGCGCGCCAAGGTCGCGACGCTCCTGGACCGTGTGCAGCTGCCCTCGGCGTACGCGGGACGCTACCCGCACGAGCTGTCGGGCGGACAGCGCCAGCGGGTCAGTCTCGCCCGGGCGCTCGCGCTCGACCCCGACCTGCTCATCGCGGACGAGCCCACGTCCGCGCTCGACGTGTCGGTGCAGGCCAAGGTCCTCGAGCTCTTCGCCGAGCTCCAGCGGGAGCTGCAGTTCGCGTGCCTGTTCATCACGCACGACCTCGCCGTCGTCGACGCCCTGGCGAACCGGGTCGCGGTGATGCGGCACGGGCGGATCGTCGAGGAGGGCACCCGCGACGAGGTGCTGCGCGCCCCGCAGGCGGAGTACACCCGCCAGCTCATCGCCGCGGTCCCGGTCCCGGACCCTGCCGAGCAGCGCCGTCGGCGCGAGGCACGAGGAGCGCTCCTCGCCGACGCGGAGTAGAGCCGGGAGGTCGACCCGCAGGGGGACGGGTCGGCCTCCCTCTACGCTCGGGTGATGAGCACGTACCAGCGCTTCGTCGCCCTTGGCGACAGCACGACCGAGGGGATCGGCGACACCCCGTACGCCGACGGCAGCCCGCGCGGGTGGGCCGACCGGTTCGCCGCGCTTCTCGCCGAGCGCTCGCCGGACGCCACGTACGCGAACCTGGCCGTGCGCGGCAAGGTCACGCATGAGGTCCACGAGGAGCAGCTGGCGCCCGCGCTCGCGCTCGAGCCGGACTTGGTCAGCATCCTCGTCGCGATGAACGACCTGATCCGGCCGCGCTTCAGCGCCGACGCCGTCGTCGGTCACGTCGACGCCATGGTGGGAGCGCTGCGCCGGCAGGGCGCGACCGTGCTCCTGATGACGTTCCCCGACCTCTCCGGCGTCTCGCCGGTCGGCCACCTCGTACGCGGGCGGGTGAGCGCGCTCAACCGTGGCTTCCGGGCGGTCGGGGCCCGTCACGGGGCGCGTGTGCTCGACATCGCGACGGTGCCGTCCGCCGGCGATCCCCGGGTGTGGGCCGACGACCGGTTGCACCTCAACCCTGAGGGGCATGCGCTCCTCGCCCGCGCGATGGCGGCGACGGCGGGGCTCGCAGGCGTCGACGAGTCGTGGCGCGACGCGCTGCCTCCGCGTCCTCTCCGCGGGCGTCGCGAACGCTTGGCGACGGAGGCCGCGTGGTACGGCACCCACGTCGGACCGTGGCTCGGACGACGGATCACCGGCCGCTCGTCGGGCGACGGGCGTGGGGCCAAGCGACCCGAGCTGGGCCCCTTCGCGCGAGAGGACTAGCCCGCGGCGAGGATGCCGCGCGCCAGCTCGCTCGCGCGCGCGAAGGCGTCGTCGACGACGTGCATGCCGACCGTCACGAGGGCGCCTTCGTGCACGAGCATCAGGCTCCGCGCGGTGTCGAGCGGCGAGGCGGCGCCCGCGTCGGCGGCGATCTGGGTGAACAGGTCGAGCATCCACTGCTTCTGGCCGCGGATCACCGCGTACGCCGGGTGGTCGGGATCGCTGATCTCGGCGTGCGCGTTGATCACGGAGCAGCCCTTGCCGCCTCGCTCGTCGGCCCATCGGGCGGAGGCGTCGAACACCGCCTGCAGGCGGTCGGCGGGCGCGGGGCCGGCGGCGTCGAGCATCGGCGCGAGGAAGCCGCGCCACCGGCGGTCCCGGTCGGTGAGGTACGCGGCGACCAGCCGGTCCTTCGACCCGAAGCGGTCGTAGAGCGTCTTCTTGGTCACGCCCGCGCTCCGGGCGATCGTGTCGACCCCGACGGCGTGGATCCCGTGCGCGTAGAACAGCGCGTCGGCGGCGTCCAGCACCGCGCGCGCCTTGGGCGTCCACTCGACCGTCTCGTCCACCCCTCGACTATACAGTTCGGTATAGTCGGGTCGGATGGCTATACCGATCGGTCTACCTCGACGTTCGACCGTCGTCACCGTCGTGTGGGGAGCGGTGTTCGTGGTCTGCTGGTCGTCCGGCTTCATCGGCGCGAAGCTTGGCGCCTCGGACGCCCCTGCGACCACCGTGCTCCTGTGGCGCTTCCTCCCGCTGGCCGTGCTGCTCGCCCCGCTGCTCCTGCGGCAAGGCCGGCGCGATGCGCACCCGGTGGGGTGGGGCCGCCAGGTGCTGATCGGTGCGCTGTCGCAGTCCGGCTACCTGCTGGCGGTGTACGCCGCCGTGGCGCTCGGGGTGAGCACGGGGACGACCGCACTGATCGACGGCATGCAGCCCTTGGTGATCGCTGCGCTCGTCGGCCCGCTCCTCGGGATGGTCGTGACCACGCGGCAGTGGCTGGGGATGGGCGTCGGCCTCGTAGGCGTCCTCGTCGTCATCCTCGCCGACGCCTCCGCCCCGATCACCGACGCGCCGGCCTGGGCGTACGCCGTGCCGTTCGCGGGGATGCTGTCGCTCGTCGCGGCGACCGTCCTCGACCGCCGTACGACCGACCGACCCACTCCGCTGACCGCGCTGGCCGTCCACTGCGTCACCAGCGCCGCCGTCTTCGCCGCGCTCGCGGTGGGCACCGGGACGGCGGCTCCGCCGGCGTCTGCGCAGTTCTGGCTGGCGACCGCCTGGCTCGTCGTCCTGCCGACCTTCGGCGGGTACGGCCTCTACTGGTACCTGCTCGCGCGTACCGACGTCACCGCCGGCAACGCGCTCCTCTTCCTGGTCCCCCCGGTCACCACGGTGTGGGGAGCGGTCATGTTCGGCGAACCGTTCACGGTCCTGACCGGCCTCGGCCTCGGTCTGGCGCTCGCCGCTACCTGGGTGGTGACCCGCGAACGGGACCGGTAACGGAAAGAACCTTGCATCGTCATGTGGTGGAGCTGAGGGGACTCGAACCCCTAACCCCCTGCTTGCAAAGCAGGTGCGCTACCAATTGCGCCACAGCCCCGCAGACCGCGGGCGTGGGACGCCCGGGAGCTGGTCAGACCTTGTCCGTGGCCTCGGCCCAGAGCTGCTGCTCGTTGCGGCCGGCCTTCTTCTTCTTGTTGACCACCGCGAAGAGACCTGCTGCGGCGATGGCTGCGATCACGAGCTTCTTCATCCGACTCTCCTCAGGGTGGGGTACGTGGGCCTAACAGGACTTGAACCTGTGACCTCTTCCTTATCAGGGAAGCGCTCTAACCAAGCTGAGCTATAGGCCCCTTCTCACCGAACCGGTGAGCCGACGGAGACTTTACCTGGTGCCTGGCGGCCATCCCAAACCGGGGTAGGCCACCAGGCCCTGCAGGCTCAGTCGTCCTCGGCGAGCGTGACCTCGAACCCGCCGAGCAGCTGCGCGGCGAGGTTGTAGAGGAACGCGCCCACGGTCGCGAGCGCGGTGATCAGGATGACGTCGATCGCCGCGATCACGATGGTCAGGCCGATGATCCGGCCGAACCCGACGTACTCGCTGATGTCGAAAGCGTTCGCGTTGTCGTTCAGCACGGTCGCGACGCTCTGGTTGATCGCGTCCCAGACGCCGGCTGCGCCGAGCACCGCCCACACCAGGACGACGGCCACGACCGAGACGATGCCGATGGCGATCGCCAGGGCGAACGACATCTTCATGACCGACCACGGATCGACCCGGTAGACGCGCAGGCGGGCCCGCCGCGTGGCCGACGTGGCCGGCTTCTTGGCCTCGTCCTTGGGCGCCTCCTCGTACGGCTTCGGACGACGCTTGCGCGGGCGCGCCTCGGTGTCGACCGGGGCGACGGCGGGCTGGCGCTTCGTCTCGGACGCACGCGCCTCGGCCTCGGCGATCGCACCGGCCGTCGGCACCGGGGCCTTCGGACTGGGCGACCCGCTCGGGGCCGGCTTGGTGGCCGGCTTCGTGACGGGCGGCGGCGTCGTCTTCGCTGCCGGTCGGGTCGTCGCGTCGCTCGTCGGCGAGGCCGTCGGCTTCGTGACGGGCGCAGCCGACTTGCCGGCGGCCGACGTCGGGGCGGAGGTCGAGTCCTTCGCCGCAGGCGTCACCGCAGGCTTGGCCGACGGACTGGTCGGCGTTGTGGTCGGCGTCGAGGGCTTTGCCGCAGGGGCGTCCTTCGCCGGTGCGGTCGGCTGCTGCCGCCCCGCTCCCATCGGAGGTGCCGCAGGTGCCGCGGGCGGCGCAGGGGACTGTGCAGGTCCGGCCGGCCTGCTCTGCGGGTTCGGCGCAGCGGGCTGACCGTTGGCGGCCTGCCGGTCACGTGGGGCCGGCGCGCCGGGACGGCTGGGCGGCGTCGCGGCAGGACGCTGCGAGCCGCCGAGCGGCTGCTGCCCCGAGCGTGCAGGCGGCTCACCGGAAGGCGTCGACTGCGCCCCGGACTGGGGGCGGGGGGAGGTCTCCGACGGCTTCGCGCTCGTCTGCCCCCCGTTCAGGCTCCCCGGAGTCGGCTGGGCAGGTCGCCGCGTGCCGCCGTTGACGGCACTTGTGTCGGGCGCACTCTGCCTCGGCCGCTGCGGAGCCGCGGGGTTCGGCTTGCGGTCCGTCATTCTTCCTCCTGGGCGTCGGGGGGTGTGGTCTCAGGCGCCGTTGCCTCGACCGTCTCCTCGGCGTCGGACTCGTCGACTGTATCCAACAGTGTGGAGTTCTCCTCGTTGCGCGCAAGGGCGACCACTTCGTCGTCCCCCCTCACACCGACGAACTTCACGCCCATGGTGTCACGTCCGGTCTGAGTCACGTCAGCGACTCGGGACCGGGTGACCTGGCCGCTGGCCTTGATCGCGATGATCTCGTCGTCGTCGTCGACCACGAGCGCCCCGACCAGCGTCCCGCGCTCGTCCTGGAGCTTCATCGCCTTGATGCCGAGGCCCCCGCGACCCTGCACACGGTACTGAGCGACCGCGGTCTTCTTGGCGTAGCCACCGTTGGTGGCGGTGAAGACGAACTGGTCTTCCTCGTCGGCGTCGCTGCGGATCACCGACATCGAGAGGAGCTCGTCGGCGTCGCGGAACTTCATGCCGGTGACGCCCGAGGTCGCCCGCCCCATCGGCCGCAGGGTCTCGTCGTCCGCGGTGAAGCGGATCGACTGCGCACGGCGGGAGAACAGCACGAGGTCGTCGTCGGGGCTGACCAGCTCCGCGCCCACGAGCTCGTCGTCGGGATCGCGGAAGTTGATCGCGATGACACCCGCCTGCCGAGGGCTGTTGTAGTCGGCGAGCCGCGTCTTCTTGACCAGGCCGTGCTTCGTCGCCAGCACGAGGTAGGGCGACTGGTAGTAGTCGCGGATCGCCAGCACCTGCGCGATCTGCTCGTCGGGCTGGAACTGCAGCAGTCCGGCCACGTGCCCGCCCTTCGCGTCACGCCCCGCCTCGGGAAGGTTGTAGGCCTTCTCGCGGTAGACCCGGCCGGCGGTGGTGAAGAAGAGGATCCACTGGTGGGTCGTCGTGGAGAAGAGGTGGTCCACCACGTCGTCCCCGCGCAGGGTGGCCCCTCGCACGCCCTTGCCGCCTCGACGCTGGACGCGGTAGAGGTCGGTCTTGGTGCGCTTGACGTACCCGCCGCGGGTGATCGTCACGACCACGTCCTCGTCGGGGATCAGGTCCTCCATCGACAGGTCGCCGTCGGCGGGGATGATGCGCGTACGACGGTCGTCACCGAACTTGTCGACGATCGCAGTGAGCTCCTCGGCGACGATCCTGCGCTGGCGCGTGACGTTGGCGAGGATGTCCTTGTAGTCGGCGATCTCGGCCTCGATCTCGGCGAGCTCGTCGATGATCTTCTGGCGCTCGAGGGCCGCCAGGCGCCGCAGCTGCATCTCGAGGATGGCGCGGGCCTGGATCTCGTCGATCTCGAGCAGCCCGATCAGGCCGTCGCGGGCCTCCTCGACGGTCTGGCTCCTTCGGATGAGGGCGATGACCTCGTCCAGCATGTCCAGCGCCTTGACGAGCCCGCGCAGGATGTGCGCGCGCTCCTCGGCCTTGCGGAGCCGGTACTCGGTCCGGCGCCTGATGACCTCGACCTGGTGCTCGACCCAGTTGCTCACGAACTGGTCGAGCGTGAGGGTGCGCGGCACCTCGTCGACGAGGGCGAGCATGTTGGCCGAGAAGTTGGTCTGGAGCTCGGTGTGCTTGTAGAGGTTGTTGAGGACGACCCGTGCGATGGCGTCGCGCTTGAGCTCGACCACGAGGCGACGTCCCACGCGCGAGCTGGACTCGTCGCGCACGTCGGAGATGCCCTGGACGCGGCCGGAGTTGACCAGATCGGCGATCTTCTGGAGAAGGTTGTCCGGGTTGACCTGGTACGGGAGCTCCTTGACGACGAGCTGGATCCGCCCCTTGCTGTCTTCCTCGATCTCGACGACCGCGCGCATCGTGACCGAGCCGCGGCCGGTGCGGTAGACGTCCTCGATCCCCTTCGTCCCCACGATCAGCCCGTGGGTGGGGAAGTCGGGACCCTTGATCCGCTCCATGAGCGCCTCGAGCAGCTCCTCGCGGGAGGCGTCAGGGTGCTCCAGCGACCAGATGGCGCCGTCGGCGACCTCGCGGAGGTTGTGCGGCGGGATGTTCGTCGCCATCCCGACCGCGATGCCGGCCGAGCCGTTGACGAGGAGGTTCGGGATGCGCGCCGGCAGCACCGTCGGCTCGAGCGAACGACCGTCGTAGTTCGGCGTGAAGTCGACGGTCTCCTCTTCGATGTCGCGGACCATCTCCATCGCGATCGGCGCCATCCGGCACTCGGTGTACCGCATCGCGGCGGCGTCGTCGTTGCCGGGCGAGCCGAAGTTGCCCTGGCCGTCGACCATCGGGTAGCGCAGCACCCAGGTCTGGGCGAGACGTACGAGGGTGTCGTAGATCGCCGTGTCACCGTGCGGGTGGTACTGACCCATCACGTCACCGACGACGCGGGAGCACTTGCTGTAGCCGCGGTCGGGCCGGTAGCCACCGTCGTACATCGCGTACAGGACGCGGCGGTGGACCGGCTTGAGGCCGTCGCGCACATCGGGCAGGGCGCGCGCGACGATGACGCTCATCGCGTAGTCGATGTACGACCGCTGCATCTCGGTCTGCAGCTCGACGCGCTCGATCCGCTCCGGTGGAGTGGGGGTCTCGGTCACGAAAGGATTCCTTCGTACGGGTCAGTCGGTGGATTCACGTGAAACAACGGGTGCCGTCCGTCAGATGTCCAGGAAACGGACGTCCTTGGCGTTGCGCTGGATGAACGCGCGCCGCTGCTCGACGTCCTCGCCCATCAGCACGGTGAAGATCTCGTCAGCGTTGGCCGCGTCGTCGAGGGTGACCTGGCGCAGGATGCGCTGCGCCGGATCCATCGTGGTCTCCCACAGCTCGTGGTCGTTCATCTCACCGAGACCCTTGTAGCGCTGCACCGGCGCCTCCTTGGGCAGGCGTCGACCGGCCTCCTTGCCGGCCTCGAGCAGCACGTCGCGCTCACGGTCGGAGTACGCGAGCTCGGCCGGCGCGTTGCTCCACTTGATCTTGAACAGCGGCGGCTGCGCGAGATAGACGTAGCCACCGTCGATGAGCGGCTTCATGAAGCGGAAGAGCAGGGTGAGGAGGAGCGTCGAGATGTGCTGACCGTCGACGTCGGCGTCGGCCATCAGGACGATCTTGTGGTAGCGCAGCTTGTCGATGTCGAAGTCGTCGGTGACACCGGTGCCGAGGGCGGAGATGATCGCCTGGACCTCGGCGTTCTGGAGGATCTTGTCGATCCGCGCCTTCTCGACGTTGAGGATCTTGCCGCGCAGCGGGAGGATCGCCTGGATCCGCGGGTCGCGACCGCCCTTGGCGGAGCCACCGGCGGAGTTGCCCTCGACGATGAAGAGCTCGCACTCCTCCGGGTTGCGCGAAGAGCAGTCGGCGAGCTTGCCCGGCAGGCCCGCGCCGCCCAGGAGGCTCTTGCGGTTGCGGGCGAGGTCGCGCGCCTTGCGCGCTGCCATCCGTGCGGCGGCGGCGTCGATGCTCTTGCGGACGATCAGCTTGCCCTCGGCAGGGTTCTGCTCGAACCACGCACCGAGGTGGTCGTTGGTGACGGTCTGGACGTACGACCGCGCCTCGGTGTTGCCGAGCTTCGTCTTGGTCTGGCCCTCGAACTGCGGCTCGGAGAGCTTCACCGAGATGATCGCGGTGAGCCCCTCACGGATGTCGTCGCCGGAGAGCCGGTCTTCCTTCTTCTTGATGAGGCCCTGGTCCTCGGCGAACTTGTTGACCGTGTACGTCAGCGCCGACCGGAACCCCTCCTCGTGCGTGCCGCCCTCGTGGGTGTTGATGGTGTTGGCGAACGTGTGGACCGACTCGGAGAAGGACACGTTCCACTGCATCGCCAGCTCGAGGCTGAGACCGGCGTCCGGGTTCTCGGACTCGAACGCGATGACCTCGCGGTTGAGCGGGGCCCGGTTGCCCGTGTTGATGTGGTGGACGTAGTCGATGAGGCCGTTCTCGTACTTGAAGCGGCGCTCCATCGCCCCCTCGTCCTTGCCGCCGGTCGCACTGTCGGCAGCCGAGATGTCGTGGGCCGCCTCCGCGCTCTGGAGGGCCTCGGCGACGTCACCGGCCGACTCGCGCTCGTCGCGCACGTTGATCTGGAGGCCCTTGTTCAGGAACGCCATCTCGCGGAAGCGCGTCGCCAGCGTCTCGAACGAGTAGGTCGTCGTCTCGAAGATCTCGTCGCTGGCGTAGAACGTGATCGTCGTCCCGGTCTCGTCGGTCTCCTCACCCTGCTCGAGCGGGCCGTCGGGCACACCGTACGTGAACGACTGCCGCCAGACGAAGCCCTCGCGGCGGACCTCGGCGTACAGCTTGGTCGAGAGCGCGTTGACCACCGAGACGCCGACGCCGTGCAGACCGCCGGACACCTTGTAGCCACCGCCGCCGAACTTGCCGCCCGCGTGGAGAGAGGTGAGGACCAGCGTCAACGTCGGGATCTTCTCGACGGGGTGGTCCTTGACCGGGATGCCTCGACCGTTGTCGACGACCTTGATGCCACCGTCGGCGAGGAGCGTGACCTCGATGGTGTCGCAGAAGCCGGCGAGCGCCTCGTCGACGGAGTTGTCGACGACCTCGTAGACCAGGTGGTGGAGTCCGCGCTCCCCGGTGGAGCCGATGTACATGCCGGGGCGCTTGCGGACGGCATCGAGGCCTTCGAGAACCTGGATGTCTCCGGCGTCGTACGACGCCGAGGAGTCTGTCGGGCGGGTCTGTGGAGTGGGGATCGACTCGCTCACAGGTGGGTGGCCTCCATCGTCTCGAGAACTCAGGTCGCGAACTCGCAGGCGTCCCGACCTGCGTGGTCGCCGGGTGGCGAGAACAGACGGGACACAACCGGTCCAGTGTACCCGGCAGAGCGCGTCAGACGAGCCAGAGCGCGTCCGCGAGCGGGCCGCGGGGACGCTGCGACCCCTCTGAGAGGCCTCAGGTGCCCTCTGTGAGGGATCGGGACCCCATCGATGATGCCCCGTATGGGCGGCGACCCCCCTCGAACGCCTGTACGGGGCCTGCGTGCGCCCGACCTCCGGAGACGGTGTCGAACCTCGTTGCGCGATGAGGCAAGGTTGGGGGCATGGCATCTCCGACGGTCGCTCGCGCACCGTCCGCGGGACAGAAGCACTACCGCGGACGGACCCTCGCGTCCGCCTTCGGCCTCTTCGTGGTCTCCTTCGGCGCGCTGGTGCTCATGGTGTCGTACCTCCTCGACAACCCGCGCGGGCAACGGCTCGACCAGCAGGCGATGGAGGCGGTGTACGCGCGGCGGGACACGCTCGACCAGCTCCTGTCCGCCCTCGGCTACCTCTCGATCGGGACGATGGGCCTGACCATGATCGTGCTGCTGGCGATGGCGGCGCTCCGGCAGCGGTTCGCCGCCGCCGTTGCCGCGGTGATCGTGGTCCTGGGCGCGAACGTCACCACCCAGCTGCTCAAGCGGGTCATCCTCGACCGTCCGGACCACGGGTACGGCTGGCACGTCAACAGCCTCCCCAGCGGTCACACCACCGCCGCGATCTCGCTGGTGATCGCCGCCCTCCTCGTCGCTCCTGCCGCGCTGCGAGGGCTCGGCTGCCTGCTGGGCTCGGCCGCGGTCGTCCTCACCGGCGTCTCCACTGTCGTGGCTGGCTGGCACCGCCCGTCAGACGTGGTCGCTGCGCTCGCCGTGGGGCTGCTCTGGGGCGCAGGTGCGGTGTTCGTCCTCGCGCTGCGTCGCGCGGGCCCGCCGACCGGGAGCTTCATGGGCTCCCTGGGCTGGTCCCTGCTCGGCGGCGCGGCGGGCGGCGTCTTCCTCGTCCTCGTCGGCGTCCGCCCGTACGGCGGGTGGGACGGCGTCGGCCCGGCCGCGGTCGTCATGGTCATCATCGGCCTCGCCGTCGCGCTCGTCGTGACGGTCTTCGACCGGATCTCGTCGGTCTTCGCGCGCTGAGGCGCCCTCACCCGTACGTGTCGCGGGGTCCGCGGCCCTTGACGCGCAGCGAGCCCTTCGCCCAGCTCGGGCCCTGCGGGCCGCGCACGTTGATCCGCGTGACCGTCCCGTCGCCGAGGCGCTCGTTGAGCTTGCCGACGACGTTGGGGGCGAGCATCCGCAGCTGTGTCGCCCACGCCGTGGAGTCGGCCCGCACCCAGAGCTGGCCGTCGGCGTAACGGTCAGGTCGGCAGTGCTCAGCGATCTCCGCGCCGACGATCTCGGCCCACCGCCCGAACAGCCCGTGCACGGCCACCTCGGTGTCCCACCCGTGCTCGGTGACCAGACGGTCGAGCGTCGCCTCGAGGGTCTGGGGGTCACGGTCGTCCGGGTGCGCACCGCTCGCCCCGGGAACGGTCGGGCGGCGACGGCGCGGGCGCGACTTCTTCGACCGGGGAGCGGCGGCGGGCCCGACCGAGCGGTACGCACGCGCGATGCTCCGGGCGAGCTCGAGCCCGTCGCTCTGGTGCTCCTGCTCGGGCGTGGGCGGGTCGGCCGGCTGTTCGGGGTCGTCAGCCATCGGCACTCTCCTTCTCCCACACGACCTCGCCTGCCGCCACGTCGTAGCGCCGCCCCCGGAGTCCTTCGGGGACGTCCTCGGCGACCGCAGCGGTCACCAAGACCTGCTCCGCGTCGGCGACCCGCTCGGCCAGGTGCGTGCGACGGTCGCGGTCGAGCTCGGCGAAGACGTCGTCGAGGATCAGGATCGGGTCGTCGCCGTCGGCGCGCAAGAGGTCGTACGACGCGAGGCGCAACGCGAGCGCGAAGGACCACGACTCGCCGTGGCTCGCGTACCCTTTGGCCGGCATCGCCCCGAGCGACAGGACGACGTCGTCGCGGTGCGGACCGACGAGGCTGATCCCTCGCTCGAGCTCGTCGCGTCGCCGGCGGCTCATCTCTTCGACCATCGCCTCCCGCAGCACCTCACGGTCGCGGCTGTCGGGGAGCGTGAAGGACGGCTTGTACGTGGCCGCGGCCTCCGTGCGCTCGGCGGCCGCGGACGCCGCGACCGCGCGGTACGCCTCGGCGAGGTACGGGCCGAGCGCGTCGAGGAGCGCCAGCCGGGCCGCGAGCAGCTCGCCGCCGAACGCCGCGAGCTGGCCGTCCCACACCCCGAGCGTGTCGAGGTTCGCTCCGCGTCCGGCGTGCCGTGCCGTCTTGAGCAACGAGTTGCGCTGCCGCAACGCCCGCTCGTAGTCCGCACGGACCCCGGCGAACCGCGGCGACCGCAGGACGAGGAGAGCGTCGAGGAAGTGACGGCGGTCGCTCGGATCGCCCTTGACCAGCGTGAGGTCCTCGGGCGAGAACACCACCGACCGGAGCCATCCGAGGAGGTCGCGGGGCCGGGGGAGGGGACCGCGGTTCACCCGTGCGCGGTTGGAGCGCCCCGGCGTGATCTCGATCTCGAGCAGCGCGGAGCGGTCGTCGCGTACGACGTTGGCGCGCACGACGGCCCGCTCGGCGCCGATCCTGACCAGCGGTGCGTCGCTGGCGACGCGGTGCGAGCCGAGGGTAGCGAGGTAGTCGATCGCCTCGACGAGGTTGGTCTTGCCCTGCCCGTTGGCCCCGATGAACGCGGACGCGCCGGGCTCGAGGTCGAGCTCGAGCTCAGCGTACGAACGGAAGTCGTGCAGGGAGAGATGGGTGACGTGCACGCCTGCGGCTACTCCGGCTTCACCGCGTGGCCGCCGAACTGGTTGCGCATCGCCGCGATCGCCTTCATCGCCGGGGAGTCCTCCTGGCGCGAGACGAACCGGGCGAACAGCGACGCGGAGATCGCCGGGACCGGGACCGCGTTGTCGATCGCCGCCTCGACCGTCCACCGGCCCTCGCCGGAGTCCTCGGCGTAGCCGCGGATGCGCGACAGACCCGGGTCCTCCTGGAGCGCCTTGACCATGAGGTCGAGGAGCCACGAGCGGACGACCGTCCCCTCGCGCCACGACGCGAACACCTCGGTCACGTCGTCGACGAGGTCGACCTTGTCGAGGAGCTCGTAGCCCTCGGCGTAGGCCTGCATCATCGCGTACTCGATGCCGTTGTGGACCATCTTGGAGAAGTGCCCTGCGCCCACGCCACCGGCACGGACGTAGCCGCTGTCGGGACCGGGACGCAGCGCGTCGAACGCGGGCGTCACCTTGGCGATGTCGTCGGGGGCGCCGCCAACCATCAAGGCGTACCCCTCCTCGAGGCCCCAGACTCCGCCGCTGACACCGCAGTCGACGAAGCCGATGCCCTTCTCCGCCAGCTCGCCGGCGTGCCGGAGGTCGTCGGTCCACCGCGAGTTGCCGCCGTCGACCACGACGTCGCCCGGCGACAGCAGGTCGCGCAGCTGGGCGACCGTCTCGTGCGTCGGCGCACCGGCGGGCACCATGACCCACACCACGCGGGGCACGGGGAGCGCCTCGACCAGGGCCCCGAGCGACGAGACGTCGGCGAGCTCGGGGTTGCGGTCGTAGCCGACGACGTTGATGCCGGCGCGACGCAGGCGCTCGCGCATGTTGCCGCCCATCTTGCCGAGGCCGATCAGTCCGATGTCCATGGCACTCCTTGGAGTCGTGGGGGCAGGAACGGGAGCAGGCGTGAACCCGGGTCAGCCCGGGAGGCGCATCGGCATGATGAGGTAGCGGAACGACGTGTCGGGCTCGCCGCCGAGCTCCTGCACCCCTGCCAGGGTCGCGGGCCGGCTCGCCTGCGTGAAGGACAGGTGGACGACCGGGTCGGTCATGACCTGGAGGCCTTCGAGGAGGAACGTCGGGTTGAACCCCACGACGATCTCGTCGCCCTCGACCTGGGCCTGCAGGGTCTCCTGTGCCTGAGCGTCGTCACCGCTGCCCGACTCGAGGAGCACCTGGCCGTCGGAGAACGTCAGCCGCACCGGCGTGTTGCGCTCGGCGACCAGCGAGACGCGGCGGACCGCGTCGATCAGCTCCTGGCGGCCGACGAACGCCACGGTCTGCGCGTTGGCGGCGAACAGCTGCCGGACCTTCGGGAACTCGCCCTCGAGCATGCGGGTCGTCGTACGCCGGGTGCCGCTGCTCGTGGATCCCTCGAAGCCGATGAGGCCGGGGCCCTGGTCGCCGGTGGCGATCGCCATGGTGAGCTCGCCGCCGGACGTGAACGACTTCGCGATCTCCGAGAGCGAGCGCGCAGGCACCACGGCCGTCGCCGACGTGTCGGGGTTCTCGGGGAACCACGAGAGCTCGCGCAGGCTCGCCCGGAAGCGGTCCGTGGCGAGGAGCGAGATGGTGGAGCCGTCGAGCTCGATGCGGACGCCGGTGAGGAGCTGCAGCACGTCGTCGCGGCCGGCCGCGGCGACCGCCTGGGCGACCGCGGTCGCGAAGGCGTCCGAGCTCACCGTCCCTGAGGCGGTCGGCATCGCCGGGAGCTGCGGGTAGTCCTCGACGGGCATGGTCTGGAGGCTGAACCGGCTGCTGCCGCACACCAGCGACACCTTGGTGCCGTCGACGGAGACGTCGACGGGCCGAGACGGGAGGGACTTGCAGATGTCGGCGAGGAGCCTGCCCGAGACGAGCGCGCGACCCTCGTCGGCGACGTCGGCGTCGACGGTCGAACGCGCCGAGGTCTCGTAGTCGAAGCCCGACAGGGCGATGCCGCCGTCGGTGCTCTCGACCATGAGGCCGGCGAGCACGGGGACGGTCGGACGCGTCGGCAGGCTCCGGGCCGTCCAGGCGACTGCGTCGGCCAAGGCGTCGCGGTCGATGCGGAACTTCACAGCGATGTGCCTCCGGACGGGTGGGGCCGGCCACGACTGGGGCCGGTGAATGACATGTTTCCTGGAATCCTGCCACGGCTTCGGCCGGAGCGACCAGTCAGGGAGGTTGTCATTCGTCGTCCCCAGGTTTGGCCTGTGGACGACTTCGGACGAACGAGTGGATCTTGTAGTTCTCACCTCAGTAGTAGGGGCTGTTGATTCGGTGGACAACTTTGGTTGTTGCAGGTCAGAGCGCAAATCACCATGTTCACGCGGTGTGGATGGAGCCCTTGTGGTCTGTGCGGGGCAGTGGAGGAACGCCACTTCCTCCACCGGTCGTGCACGAAGCTCACGGGGTCCTGTGGATGAACTGGGGCTGTTATCCCCAGGGGTTTCCCCAGATGTGGGTAGTCAGGAATCACAAGAAAGGGGCGGTACGACGGATGTCGTACCGCCCCTCGGAGCGTGTTCAGCCGACCTGACGGGCCTGCTGCTTGATCCTGTTGGTGAGCTCCGTGACGTGGTTGTAGACCGTGCGCCGCTCCGCCATGAGGGTCCGGATCTTGCGGTCGGCGTGCATCACGGTGGTGTGGTCGCGGCCGCCGAAGTGCTGCCCGATCTTGGGGAGCGAGAGCTCGGTGAGCTCGCGGCAGAGGTACATCGCGATCTGGCGGGCCTGCACCAGACCTCGCGAGCGGCTGGCGCCGCAGATCTCCTCGATGGAGTACTCGAGGTAGGACGCGGTCTGGGCGATGATCAGGCCGGCCGTGATCTCCGGCTCCCCGCCCTCGGGGATGAGGTCCTTCAGGACGATCTCGGCGAGCGGGAGGTCGACCGCCTGGTGGTTGAGGCTGGCGAAGGCGGTGGCGCGGATGAGCGCACCCTCGAGCTCGCGGATGTTGGTCTGGATCCGGCTGGCGATGAACTCGAGGACCTCGGGCGGCACGGTGAGCTTCTCGATCTCGGCCTTCTTGCTGAGGATCGCGATCCGTGTCTCGAGGTCGGGCGGCTGGACGTCGGTCGTCAGTCCCCACTCGAACCGGCTACGAAGCCTGTCCTCGAGGGACTCGAGCCCGCGCGGTGGCCGGTCGGAGGTGATGACGATCTGCTTGTTGGAGCCGTGGAGCGTGTTGAAGGTGTGGAAGAACTCTTCTTGCGTCTGGATCTTGCCCTCGAGGAACTGGATGTCGTCGATGAGCAGGACGTCGGTGTCACGGTAGCGCCGCTGCAGGGCCGGCATCCGGTCGTCGCGGATCGCGTTGATGAAGTCGTTCGTGAACTCCTCGGTGCTCACGTAGCGCACCCGCGCGTTGGCGTACAGGCTGCGCACGTAGTGACCGATCGCGTGCAAGAGGTGCGTCTTGCCGAGGCCTGACTCGCCGTAGATCATCAGCGGGTTGTACGCGCGACCCGGCGCCTCGGCCACGGCGACGGCCGCGGCGTGCGCGAACCGGTTGGACGAGCCGATGACGAAGTTCTCGAAGTGGTAGCGCGGGTTGAGGCGGGTCTCGGCGGCGCGGACGTGGTGCGGCGGCCGGGCGCGGCTCGTGGTGGGCACGAACGCAGGCGACGCGTCGAAGCTCACGGGCGCGCTGTCGTCCTGGTAGGCGGCGGTGGTCGCGGGATCAGCGGGCTCCGAGGGGAGAGACGCAGAGTCGTTCGTCGACTGAGCCACTTCTCGATTTGTCGACAAATCGATGTCTTCCTGGGCCTGCGGTTCCTGGCTCGACGCAGGCAGGACGTTCGGGTCGACCGTCACGGCGATGCGGATCGGCCGGCCGAAGGAGTCCGAGAGCGCCTGCTCGAGCTGGGGCCGGAGGCGGACCTCCATCTGCGTCCGCGTGAAGTCGTTCGGCACCCCCACGAGGAGGGTGCTCTCGTGCAGCGTGATCGGCACGGAGCTCGTCACCCACGCTCGGGTGGTGACCGGGAGGATCTCGGTGATGGCGTTCCACCGCCGGTGGAGCGTTGCGCTGTCGATCACCTCCGAGGAAGGCATCGGCTGGTCGTCGCTCATGTTGGCCCCAATCTCCGGCTCCCTGTGCGGAAGGCACGTCCACATCGTTATCCACAATCTGTGGACTTACCGCTCCCCGTGACGAGATCCCCGCGATATCAGTGATCGTGCGACCTCGCGCACGACGGGCTCGGCCTGTGGATATCGTGGTATCCCGGGGACGCTAACAGTACAAATGGTCAGCGGCAACCGATTGTCCACAGGCCTCGGAGCCGTCCGCAACCTGGGGCTCGCGGCGTGGGCTCTGGACGTGTGAGGCGTCACGGGTGTAAGGCCGGTTTGACCACCTGAGGAGCGACCACGTACCGTTGAGAGGTCGAGGGTTCTCGACACCTGCCGCATGCCTACGTACGGGCCGCTTTCGCGCGCGTACGCAGGCGGGCGGTGGCCGTCGAGCCAGAGACCGCCCAGTACCCGATGACCGTGATCCTTTGCGGTCCGAGACACGATGGGGAGCACTCCCGTGACGAAGCGCACCTTCCAGCCGAACAACCGCCGCCGCGCCCGCAAGCACGGCTTCCGCCTGCGTATGCGCACCCGCGCCGGCCGCGCGATCCTCGGCGATCGTCGTCGCAAGGGCCGCGCACGCCTGTCGGCCTGAGCCGTGCTGGCCGTGCGGTGCTGAGCGCAGCCCATCGCCTGCGCACGAGCGACGACATCCGGACCACCATCAGGCGGGGACGCCGTGCGGGATCCCGCACCGTCCTCGCCCATGGTCGTTTGAGGGCCCGTTCGTCGGAAGACGCGACTCGGGTGGCGTTCGTCGTGGGCAAGCAGGTCGGGAACGCCGTCACGCGCAACACGGTCAAGCGGCGCCTGCGGGCCTTGATGGCCTCACGTCTGAGCGCGCTGCCTGGTGGATCCGACGTCGTGCTGCGCGCGCTCCCGCCCGCGGCACGGCGTTCGAGTGTCGAGCTCGGGCACGATCTCGACCTGGTCCTCGAGCGTCTGAGTCAGACGAGGACTCCTTCCTGACATGAAGTTCCTCCTCATCGCCCTCCTGAAGGCGTACCGGTTTGCGATCAGCCCGTTGTACGGGCAGGTGTGCCGCTACTACCCCTCGTGCTCGGCCTACGCGCTCGGCGCGGTCGAGGAGCACGGAGCGCTCCGAGGAAGCTGGATGGCAGTACGACGTATCGGCCGGTGCCACCCGTGGGCCGCCGGCGGCTACGACCCCGTTCCCCCCCGATCCGCAGCAGGCGGATCCTCCCCGACTCCACCGCGAGGGGTTTGATGTTCGACGCGATCGGCAACTTCTTCGACACCATCATGCAGCCGCTGTACTACGTGGTCTCGGCGATCATGGTGGCGTGGCACTGGGTGTTCACCAAGCTGGGGCTCGACCCTGACTCCGGCTGGACGTGGGCGCTCTCGATCATCGGTCTGACGATCACGATCCGGATGCTGCTCATCCCGCTCTTCGTCAAGCAGATCAAAGCCAGCCGCAACATGCAGCTGCTGCAGCCCAAGATCCGCGAGCTCCAGAAGAAGTACGGGCACGACCGCGAGCGCATGGCCCAGGAGCAGATGAAGCTGTTCCGCGAGGCGAACACCAACCCGTTCGCGTCGTGCCTGCCGCTGATCTTGCAGATGCCGATCTTCTTCGCGCTCTTCCGGGTGATCGATCACGCCGCCCGGGGCAACGCGTACGGCGTGCTCACCGACGCGCAGGCGGAGTCGATCCAGAACGCCACCTTCCTCGGCGTCCAGATCGCGAGCCGGTTCACCGACGACAACATGCACGTCAAGGTCGTGACGGCGATCCTCGTCATCTTGATGACGGCCACGACGTTCCTCACGCAGCGCCAGCTGATGATGAAGAACATGCCGAAGGACGCCCTGTCCGGCCCGTACGCGCAGCAGCAGAAGCTCCTCCTCTACGTGCTCCCGTTCGTCTTCGCCATCGGCGGTATCGCGTTCCCCGTCGGCGTCCTGCTGTACTGGACGACGTCGAACGCGTGGACCATGGGGCAGCAGTTCTACGTCATCCGCAACAACCCGGCACCGGGAACCCCGGCGTTCGAGGCGAAGCGCGAGCGTGACAAGAAGCGCGGCAAGCTGAAGGAGGAGCCGGCGCCCGAGGTCACCGAGACCCCCACGCCCACTCCTCGCCGCCAGCAGCCGAAGAAGCAGACGCGGGAGCAGCGCAAGAAGGGTTCCGCTCCCCGCGGGCAGCAGAACCAGTCCGCAGGCCCTGACTCATCGACGAACGACAACTCCTCGGACTCCGCGTCCGGAGAGGGAGGTGGAAGCGGTGACTGAGACGTCACACGACACGAACGCCCCGGCCTCGGACCCGGACGGCGACGCGACTGTCGACGCCCTGAGTGAGGCGGAGACGAGCAACGAGAGCGCGGCCTCGCGCAGCAAGCGCATCGAGCGCCTCGAGAACGAGGGTGACATCGCCGCGGACTTCCTCGAGGAGCTCCTCGACATCGCCGACCTCGACGGCGACCTGGACATGGACGTCGAGGGCAACCGCGCCGCGGTGTCTCTCGTCGGTGGCGACCTGGGGATGCTGGTCGGCCGCGACGGTGAGGTCCTCGAGGCGCTCCAAGAGCTCACTCGTCTCGCTGTCTACCGCGAGACTGGTGAGCGCAGCCGCTTGATGCTGGACGTCGACGGCTTCCGTGCACGCCGGCGGGACGTCCTCACCCGGCTCGCTGAGGAGAGCATCGCGAAGGTCCGCGAGTCTGGCGAAGAGCTTCGCCTCGACCCGATGTCGCCGTTCGAGCGCAAGGTCGTTCACGACGCTGTCGCGGCGGCCGGGCTCACGAGCGAGTCCGAGGGCCAGGAGCCTCACCGCCGCGTCGTCATCCTTCCTGACTGATCCCTGCTGATGGATGTTTCACGTGAAACATCGCCCCCACCCGAGGCGGCCGCCATCTTCGGCGGCCGCCTCGATGTGGCTCGGCGGTATGCAGATCTTCTGGCGACAGAAGGGGTGGTCCGAGGGCTGATCGGCCCGCGCGAGGTCCCGCGGATCTGGACGCGTCACCTCATCAACTGCGCTCTCCCCGCAGCTGGCCTGCCGACCGGCATCTCGGTCGCAGATGTGGGAAGCGGCGCGGGTCTGCCGGGCTTGGTCTGGGCGATCGCGCGGCCGGACGTCCGTCTGACCCTCATCGAACCCTTGCTCCGCCGCACCACGTTCCTGTCGGAGGCGGTCGACCAGCTCGGACTGTCCAACGTGGAGGTCGCGAGAGGCCGTGCGGAGGAGGTTGCAGGGGAGTACGACGTCGTGACCTCGCGCGCGGTGGCCTCCCTCGGCAAGCTCGCCCGGTGGTCGCTGCCGCTGGTGCGCAGCGGCGGACAGATGTGGGCGATCAAAGGATCGTCCGCTGAAGAGGAGATTGCTGAGTCACTCGCCGCTATCCGCGCGGCGGGTGGGACAAACCCACGCGTGGCGTCGTACGGTGAGGGAGTCGTCGAGACGCCTACGACCATCGTCATCATCGACAAGGCGGGTTGAATGCCAGTCCTCCACATTGCCCACGGTCTTGGCTATCCGTGGCTTTCCCCCAAGACGGATCCGCTCCCCGAGGATGTCGTGAAGACACCGGTCGGGTGGCAGCGACCGCCGGTTTCACGTGAAACAAAGACCCCTGAGGAGATGGCTGCGTGAGCGAGCCCTTCGTACCCCCGACAGTTCCGCGTGCTTCCGACCTCGCGCACTCCGGAGACGTCCTCGCCGACACGCCACTCGCGCGCGAGGTGGCCGACTCCCTCCAGCGTCAGCAGAACGTGGAGTCGGCCGAGCCGATGCCGCGTCCGGCGAGCACCCGCGTGATGATCGTGGCGAACCAGAAGGGCGGGGTGGGCAAGACGACGACCACCGTCAACATCGCCGCGGCAATGGCGACGCACGGCCTGCGGGTGCTGGTGATCGATCTGGATCCGCAGGGCAACGCCTCCACGGCACTCAACGTCGAGCACAGCGCTGACACGCCGGGCGTCTACGAGGTCCTCGTCGACGGTCAGAAGATCGACGAGCTGGTCCAGCCTTGCCCGGACGTGGAGAACCTCGACGTACTGCCGGCCTCCATCGCGCTCGCGGGCGCGGAGATCGAGCTGGTGCCGATGGTGGCTCGTGAGACGCGTCTACGCCGGGCCCTTGACGAGTTCCTGGAGCGGAACGCCCAGGCGGATCGGCCTTACGACTACGTGTTCGTCGACTGCCCGCCGTCGTTGGGACTGCTCACGGTGAACGCGCTCGCCGCAGCGCGCGAGGTGATGATCCCGATCCAGTGCGAGTACTACGCGCTCGAGGGTCTGTCGCAGCTCATCAAGACCGTGGACATGGTCCAGGACCAGCTCAACCCGTCGTTGAACCTGAGCACGATCCTCCTGACGATGTACGACGCCCGGACGCGCCTGAGCGCGGGGGTCGCGGACGAGGTCCGGTCGTACTTCTCCGACCGGGTGCTCAAGACGGCGATCCCGCGGTCGGTGCGCATCTCGGAGGCGCCGAGCTACCAGCAGACCGTCATCACCTACGACGCCAGCTCGCCGGGCTCGTTGTCCTACCTCGAGGCAGCACGTGAGATCGCCGAAGCGGCGACGATGAAGGAGACGGAGAGTCAGTCATGAGCCAGCGTCGTGGACTCGGCCGCGGTCTGGGTGCCTTGATCCCCACCGCGCCCGCGGAGGTTTCACGTGAAACCGCGAAGGTCGAGCAGGGGAGCGAGGGCAAGGAGGCACCGGCGCAGCCCGCAGTGCAGCCCGCAGCACAGGCGAACGCGGGAGGCGTGACGACGGAGCCCACGACCTCCGCCACCGACGACGGACTCCGGCCCGTCGAGGGAGCACGGTTCGCCGAGATCCCCGTAGGCCAGGTCTCCCCGAACCCACGCCAGCCGCGCGAGGTCTTCGACGAGGAGGCGATGGCCGAGCTGGTCCACTCCATTCGCGAGGTGGGGCTGCTCCAGCCGATCGTCGTACGCACCGTGGGCAAGGATGCCTACGAGCTCGTCATGGGCGAACGCCGGTGGCGCGCCTCCAAGGAGGCAGGCCTCGAGACGATCCCGTCGATCGTCCGCGACACCTCAGACGAGGACCTCCTTCGGGACGCCCTCCTCGAAAACCTGCACCGGTCGCAGCTGAACCCGCTCGAAGAGGCGGCGGCATACCAACAGCTCCTTGACGACTTCGGTTGCACCCACGACGAGCTCGCGACCCGCATCGGGCGTTCGCGGCCGCAGATCAGCAACACGCTTCGTCTGCTCCGCCTGACGCCGGCGGTCCAGCGTCGCGTGGCCGCGGGCGTGCTGAGCGCGGGGCACGCGCGCGCCCTGGTCTCGGTCGTCGACAGCGCGCGTCAGGACCAGCTCGCTCAGCGTGTGGTGGCCGAAGGCCTGTCCGTCCGTGCGCTCGAGGAGATCGTCGCGATGGGTGACGACCTGGCGGAGAAGCCGGAGCGTCGTCAGCGCCCCCGCCGAATCGTCGCCCCTCGCCTGACCGACCTTGCTGACCGTCTCGCCGATCGCTTCGACACCAGGGTGAAGGTCGACCTGGGGAAGACCAAGGGCAAGATCACCGTCGAGTTCGCCTCGATCGACGACCTCGAGCGCATCGTGACCTTGATGGATCCGGCGAAGCAGCAGGCAGCCGAGGACGAAGACCGCTCCGCCTAGACGATGGACATAGCGACAAATCAATTTGTCGACAAATCGTTTAACCGCTGAATCGCAGGATCGAGGACAAAGCCGAAGGGCCCGACACCGGTATGGATGGTGTCGGGCCCTTCGGCTTCTGCGAGGTCGTCGGTCGAGCCGACGAGGGGTGCCGGCTCAGCCGACGAACGCGTCGAGCTCCTTGAGCAGGACGCTCTTGGGCTTGGCGCCGACGATCGACTGGACGATCTCGCCGTTCTGGTAGACGTTCAGCGTGGGGATGGACGTCACGCGGTACGACGCAGGCGTCTGCGGGTTCTCGTCGACGTTCATCTTGACGATCGTGATCTTGTCGCCGTGCTCAGCGGCGATCTCCTCGAGGATCGGGGAGACCTGGCGGCACGGACCGCACCACTCCGCCCAGAAGTCGACGAGCACGGGCTTCTCGGAGCCCAGCACGGTGGTCGGGAACTCGGCGTCGGTGACGGCCTGGATGTTTCCCACGGTTGCTTCCCTTCGGGTTGTCGGACGGCGGGTCGATACGTGTGTGGGGTGGAACGCCCCCAGGATCGAGTCGATTCCCGGGGGCGTGTCTCACGCGGTCGCGAGCGCCGCGTGCTCAAGATCGGCGATGTAGCGCTCGGCGTCGAGAGCAGCGGAGCAGCCGGTCCCGGCCGCCGTGATCGCCTGCCGGTACGTGTGGTCGACGAGGTCGCCGGAGGCGAAGACGCCGGGGACGTTCGTCCGCGTCGATCCTGGCTGGACGAGCACGTAGCCCTCGGCGTCGAGCTCGACCTGGCCGGTCAGCAGCTCCGAGCGGGGATCGTGGCCGATCGCGATGAACAGTCCGGTCGCCGGGACGAAGCGCTCCTCGCCGGTCACCGTGTCCTCGAGGACGACGCCCTCGAGCGACAGCTCGCCTCGGATCTCCTTGACGGCAGAGTTCCAGGCGAACTCGATCTTGTCGTTCTTGAAGGCGCGCTCCTGCATGATCTTGCTGGCGCGCAGCTCGTCACGGCGGTGGACCAGCGTGACCTTGTCCGCGAAGCGGGTGAGGAAGGTCGCCTCCTCGACGGCGGAGTCGCCGCCACCGACGACGATGATCTCCTGCTTGCGGAAGAAGAAGCCGTCACAGGTCGCGCACCAGCTGACGCCGCGACCGGAGAGCCGGTCCTCGCCGTCGATGCCGAGCTTGCGGTAGCCGGAACCCATCGCGAGGATCACCGTGCGGGCGTGGTGCTCGCCGGTAGCCGTACGGACGATCTTCACGTCACCCGTCAGGTCCACCTCGACGACGTCGTCGGCGACCAGCTCCGCGCCGAAGCGCTCGGCCTGCTGGCGCATGTTGTCCATGAGCGCGGGACCCTCGATGCCCTCGGGGAAACCGGGGAAGTTCTCGACGTCGGTCGTGTTCATCAGGGCGCCACCAGCGGTGACGGACCCCTCGAAGACGAGCGGGGCGAGGTTCGCGCGAGCCGTGTACACCGCCGCGGTGTAGCCCGCGGGGCCCGACCCGATGATGATCACGTTGCGTACGTCAGTGGACATGCTCCGCCTATCGGTCTGCTGTTCGTGCGGCGTCGACCGCACTCCACACAACGCATCCTAGGCCGGGGGCATTCCGGGTCCGCGACGGACGTGCTCACTCCAGGCCACGCACCGTGACCTCGGACACCACGCCCTGGAAGATGTCGTTCTCGCGCTCGGGGAGGCGTGTCAGCCAGAGCAGCAGGTAGCGGGTCTTCACGGGTTGGGAGAACGACACGGAGGCGCCCGTCGGGGCGTCGGCGTACCCGCCGACGCGTTCCATCTGGCTGACCTCGGTCGGAGGCTGGTTGCGACCCGGCGCGGCGTACACGCGGAACGAGGTCGGGGCGGCCCCGAACAGCACCTGCATCGCGGTCACGTCCCGCGGGCGCCCCAGGTCGAGGAGGAGCCCGACGCCGTCCTTGAGCCCGCCGAGGTCGTTGCGGCGGTAGTACTCCATCGTGATCCACGACGTCGAGGGATCGCCGTCGGTCGCGAACTCGACCGTATTCGGGCTCTCCTGCCCGTCGCCGTCCGGCGGGGGATCGAAGGCCTCGACGCTCTTGATGCCGAGGTCGACGACCGCGCGGCTCGCCTCCGCCGGAGGCTCCGTGGCCCGGGTTGTCGGGTCGCTCGGGGCAGAGACGCGCCCGAGGATGAAGGTGAGCACCGCCGCGAGGACGACGATCACCGCGAGGGCGATCCAGATCAGACCACGCTCACCCTTCGTGGAACGGACGACCTTCGAGATGCCGCGCTCGATCGGCGTCGGAGGCGGTGGGGCCAGCGCGGCGGGCCGCGGCTTCGGCGGGTTGACGGCCGGGGGCGGCTCGCCCGCGCCCGTACGGACGGGGTCGTGCCGGAAGAGGTCGGGCGACGAACCGGGGGTCACGTCCGGGTCGAGAGGCTCCTCCTCGCCGGTGATCGCCAGCTCGAGGGCGACGTCGCGCGCCGTACGGAGCGGGGGCCGGTGGTGGCGGGGAGGGCGCCCGAGGATCCGGTCGCAGATCGTGTCGACGTCGTGGGAGACACCGGCCCTGACCTGCCGAGGACGGAGGATGCGTCCGTGCTCGCGCGGGGCCGGAGCGAGCAGCTCGTCGCCACCGGGGTAGCGACCGGTGAGGCAGGCGTACAGGATCTTGCCCAGTGCCTCGACGTCGAGCTGCTCGGCGTAGCCGACGTCTGCGTCGTCGACGTCGTGGTGGGCCGACCGCAGCGCGTGGTCCGTGGCGAGCCCGATGATGCGGATGCCGCCGTTCTCCTTGAGCAGCACCGTCGCCGGCCGCAGGTGGCGGTGGTAGACGCCCGCGTCGTGGGCGTGCGCGAACGCGTCGGCGAGCTCGAGCGCGACGGTCGTCGAGCGCGCGTTGGTCAGCGTGGACGGACCGAGGACGTGGTCGAGGGAGACGGCACGCGCCCACTCGCGTACGAGGTAGGTGTGCCCGTGGTCGTCCTCGACGATGTCGAGGACCCGCAGGAACCGCGGGTCGGAGACTGCGGTCGACCGCCCGGCGGCCAGCACGAACGCGGTCGCGCGACGGTCGTCGGCACGCAGCGCCTGGATGCCGACGTTACGGTCGAGGACGGTGTCGTAGGCCTTCCAGGTGACGGCACCGCCCGACTCCTTGATCAGGTCGTCGAGGCGGTAGCGACCCGAGAGCAGGGTCCCGGAGCTCAGTGCCGCAGTCTGGTCCACGCTTCATGCTATCGAGGTCCGCGGCGGCGCCGGCACCACCGCGCGCTCAACGACGCAGAACCGTCTTCACGACCGACGTCACCTCGCCGATCCGCAGCAGCCAGGCGGCGACGAGATAGGTCGCCGCGCCGAGTCCGCCGAACAGGACGAGGGCCAGCAGGGCGTCGAGCTTGCCGTCGCCGTCGATCCCGAGGGGGCCGGCGAGCAGTGCGGCCGACCCGAGGATCGCCCCGCCCGCCAGCAGGCACGCGAAGACCAGGCGCAGCAGGAACCCGATGGCGCTCCAGTCGACGACGGTGCCGATCCGACGCGACAGGACGGTGATCGCCAGCAGCGAGCCGACGAGGTACGCGGCGCCGTAGGCCAGGGCGAGCACCGACGAGATCGCGTTCGGCTCGACCTGGGAGGCGAGGGTGATCGCCAGGCCGATGTTGACGGTGGCCAGGACGATCTGCAGGAAGAACGGTGTCCGGGTGTCCTCGAGGGCGTAGAACCCGCGCAGGCTCATGTAGTGCAGCGAGAAGAAGATGATCGCCGGCGCGAACGCCGCGATCGTCACCGAGACGGTCTCTGTCCGGCCCGCCATGGCGCCCCACGACGCCACGACGGTGCCGAGCGGCCCCGACAACGCGAAGACCGCGACCGCGATCGGGGCGATCAGCGCGAGGACGAGCCGGATGTTGTTGCGGATCTCCGCGCGCATCCGGGCGAAGTCGCCCTCCGCGGCCAGCCGCGAGATCAACGGCATGGTCGCGGTGACCAGAGAGACGGTGATGACACCGTGCGGGACCTGGGTGATGAGGAACGCGCTGGCGTACACCGTCGTCCCGGCCGGATCCGGGTCGCCGTTGGCGACCGCGAGCAGACCCGCGCTCGTCCCGATGCGGGTGATGACGACGAACATCACCTGGTTGACGAGGATGAAGGCAAGCGTCCACGCGCCGAGCTTGAGCGTGTGGCCGAGCCCGACGCCTCGGAAGTCGAACCGCGGGCGGTAGCGGAATCCGGCTGCCCTCAGGTACGGCACGAGGATCAGCGCCTGGACGGCGATGCCGACGGTCGAACCGACGCCGAGGAGCAGCTCCTGACCGCCGGTGAACCCGTCGGAGCCGTTGCTGCCGCCGTAGACGACCAGGTACGTGCCGAGGACGGCGCACGAGATCACGTTGTTGGCGATCGGCGCCCACATCATCGGCCCGAACCGACCGCGCGAGTTGAGGATCTGGCCGACGAGCACGAAGGCGCCGTAGAAGAAGATCTGCGGCAGGCAGTAGCGCATCAGCGCGTACGCCGACGAGAGCGCGTCCTCGTTGCCGGGGTCGAAGAGCCTGCTGTCGAAGACGAGCCTGACCAGCAGCGGTGCGAGCACGACCAGGACGACGGTGGCGATCCCGAGGACGAGGAGTCCCAGCGTGACGATGCGTTGCGCGTACGCCTCGCCGCCGTCCGCGTCGTACTTCATCGCGCGGACCAGCTGAGGGACGAGGACGACGTTGAAGATGCCGCCGGCCAGCAGGATGTAGAGCGCGTTGGGGATCGTGTTCGCGCCCGTGAAGATGTCGGCGTTCAGGCTGCTGCCGATGGCCGCGAAGATCAGCGCTGAGCGGACAAAACCCGACAGACGAGACACGATCGTGCCGGCCGCCATGAGGACGCTCGCCGAGAGCAGTCCCGTCGACGTCCGCCGCTCGGCCTCAGCGACGGCTTCGCTGGTCTGCGTCACCTCCTCGACCGCGTCGGCCTCCGTGGCGAGGAAGGGAGCCTCTTCCGCGGTCGCCGCCTCCGCGGGGGCGGGGCCGGGCTGGGCCGAACGGCGTTCGCGCCGGGAGAGCCGGTGCTTGCTCATGCGCCCGCCTCGCCGGACTCGACGGCTTCGCGCGCACGGGCTTCGTCGTTCACGTCGTCGTTCTCTTCTTCCTCGTCGTGGAGCGTCTCGACCTTGCGGCCCGTGATCACCCGGCGGACCACGGCGAACACGACGAGCAGCAGCGTGAGTCCCAGGAAGAGCCAGATCACGCGACCCACCACGCTCGAGCGGACGGTGAAGCGTGCCGGCTCGCTGAGCTCGCTGCCGCTCACGGTGACGAGCGCGGCCGTGAACGTCGTCGTCGTCGCCTGACCCACGTCGGCCGAGACGGTGATCGTGACGCTCTGTCGTGCCGAGATCTGCTGCGGCTCGATGTCGGCGATGCGTGAGCTCGAGTCGTCCGCGGTGAACCGGACGCCGACCGTGACCGGGGTCGACAGGCTGTTGGTGATCGTGATCGGGAACCGGCCCGACGAGCCGGAGAGCGTGACGAAAGACGAGGCCGACACGCTCACCCGGTCGAGGATCCGTTCGACCGCGTCCGCCTGCGCCTCGGCGTGCTGGACGCCTCGGGTGCGCGCGGCACGCCACTCCTGCGACGCCGCCAGCGACGCGCTCTGCGCGTAGAAGATGTCGCGCCCCTCGTCGTCGCCGAGCAGCTCGCTGACGACGCGCCCGCCGTCGACGATCCGTGCTGCCGCCTCGACCTGCTCGGCCGTGATCGGGCGCTGGTTAGCCCGCGGGGGCAGCGCGATGCGGCCGGTCCAGCGGCGCGCCTTCGCGAGGACGGCGTCGGCGGTCACCGGGCGTACCCAGGGGGCGTCGAACACGTCGTGGAACTGGGCGCGAGCCCACTCGTTGCCCGGGTCGAACGTGGCCGACGGGAGCACCACGATCCTGCGCGCGCCACCCCCGGTGAGGCCGAGCGCCGCGCGCGAGGCGATGCGCTGGCGCAGGGCGAGCGCCGGGCTCGTGGCCGACGAGTCCGCCTGGAGCCCGGGGTCGACGACCACGACGTCCATCGGGGCGCCGCGGACCTCGGCGCGCAGCCCTGTCCCGTCGGCGGGGGTCCACTCGGGCAGCACCTCGGGGGACAGGACCGCGATCTCGGTCCCGAGCTGGCGCGAGCCTGCGAGCCTGCCGGCGTTGGTGATCCCGTTGGGGGGCCACAGGACCGTCCGTGCGCTCAGCCCGAACTGCGCGAGCGTCGCCTCGGTCGCCGTCTTGGCCGCCTCGACCACGGTTGCGCCGGCCTCTCCGGCGCTGCGTCGGGTGATCGCGAACGCGTCGGGTCGCCCGTACGGCACGGCCCACACCGGATGGGTCTTGGCGTAGGCCACGAGGTCGGTGAGGAACGTCGCGACGCGTGCGCGCGCATCGCTGGGCTCGGTCGGCGCCTCGTCGGGGTCGGCCTCGTCGGGGTCGGCAGGCGCCGGCGTCGGCTCACCCTCGGGGACGAAGGTGGCGGTGCCCCCGGGTCCGCCCTGGCGGTTGGGGCCGTAGGAGTCGGCAGCGATGTCACGCAGCGCGTCGAGCAGGGCCGGGTCGAGCAGCACCGTGGACGGCGACGACTCGTCAGAACGGGCGAGGTCGAGCAGGCGCCTGAGGCGACCGCCGGGCGACACGGACTGGACGAGGCCCGTGGTGTCGGCGTAGCGGTTGCGGTCGTCGCGCTGCACCGGTGCGATGAACGGCCAGACGATCGACACCTGCGCGGTCTTGGAGGGTTTCTTCCCGACGAAGGGGATGCTCGTGTAGCCACGCCCCACGGCGTCCGGCGAGCGGTTGCCGTCGGGCCCGGTGGCCAGCACGTGGACGCCGACGGGATAGACGCCCTCGGTCGTCACCCGCAGCTGGGAGAACGGCACCTGGAGCTGGAAGGTCGTCGTGTCGCCAGGGGCCAGGTCACCGGCAGCCACCACGGCGCCACCCGTGGTGAACCGGGTCCCGGTGACCTCCGCGGAGGGGTTCGCGAGTGCCTCGTCCAGAGCGGCGGCGTCGCCGAGCGGTACGGCCGGCATCACGAGGTGGACGCGCAGGCGGCTCCATGCCTGGGACGACGGGTTGGTGACGCGGCCGCTGATCGTCAGCGTGTCACCCTTGCTCAGCGTCGCCGGTGACAACGCGTCGATCGCGACGGCAAGGCGGTCGGCGTCCGCGGCGCGGGCGGGCGCGACGGACGGGGGCGCCGCCAGCAGCGCCGCCATCAGGGCGACCAGCGCGGTCGCCAGCAGCCCCCGTACGGCGCCGCGGTGCGCGGGACGGGAGGAGCGGACTTCGGCGCGTGTCATCGGGGCAATGCTAGAGCGAGCGGTCGAATCGGCGGACCCAGCCACGGTCGAGGCCGCCCCGTAGAGTGGTGGGTCATGGCCACCGCGTCCCCTTCCCCCGCCCTGCACGATCCCGGGGCAGCACTCGCCGACCGACTCGACGCGGCGCCCGAGGTGCTCGAGCTCGCCCGTCGTTTCGGTGACGCCGGCCACACGCTGGCCCTCGTCGGCGGCCCTGTGCGCGACGCCGTCCTCGGCCGACCGACCCACGACTGGGACGTGACCACGTCCGCCCGTCCCGACGACAGCGAGCGCATCCTCGACGCCTGGGCCGACGCGACGTGGGACGTCGGCCGCGACTACGGCACCATCGCCGCACGCAAGGGCGACCTGCAGATCGAGGTCACCACCTATCGCAGCGAGGAGTACGACGCGTCCTCGCGCAAGCCGCAGGTCTCGTACGGCGACTCGCTCGAGGGTGACCTCTCTCGCCGCGACTTCACGGTGAACGCCATGGCGTACCTCCTGGACTCGGCGACCTTCGTCGACCCTTTCGGAGGGCTCGCCGACCTCGACGCAGGCCTTCTCCGGACGCCGGTGTCGCCGACCCAGTCGTTCGACGACGACCCGCTGCGGATGATGCGGGCGGCCCGCTTCGTCGCGCAGCTGGGCTTCACCCCGGTGGAGGAGGTCGTCGCCGCCATGACCGCCATGGCCGAGCGCATCACCATCGTGTCGGCCGAGCGCGTCCGCGACGAGCTCGACAAGACCCTGCTCGCCGACCACCCGCGCGCGGGTCTCACGCTGCTGGTCGACACCGGGATCGCGGCGTACGTGCTTCCTGAGCTCCCCGCGCTGCGCCTCGAGCGCGACGAGCACCACCGCCACAAGGACGTGTACGACCACTCGCTCACCGTCCTCGAGCAGGCGATCGCGCTCGAGGACCGCCTCCCCGACGGTGGGCCCGACCTGGTCATCCGTCTCGCGGCGCTGCTGCACGACATCGGCAAGCCGAAGACGCGCCGCTTCGCCGACGACGGGACGGTCACGTTCCACCACCACGACGTCGTCGGGGCCAAGCTCGCCCGCAAGCGGCTGCGCGCGCTGCGCTACTCCAACGACGTCGTCGACGAGGTCACCAAGCTCGTCGAGCTGCACCTGCGCTTCCACGGGTACGGCACCGGCGAGTGGACCGACTCGGCCGTACGCCGCTACGTCCGCGACGCCGGCGACCAGCTCGCGCGGCTGCACGTCCTCACCCGTGCGGACTCCACGACCCGCAACCGGCGCAAGGCCGAGCGCCTCCAACGGACGTACGACGACCTCGAGCGACGCATCGCGGTCCTGGCCGAGGCCGAGGAGCTGGAGAAGATCCGCCCCGACCTCGACGGCAACGCGATCATGAGCATCCTGGGCATCGGACCCGGCAAGGTGGTCGGAGAGGCGTACCGGTTCCTCATGGACCTGCGCCTCGACCGCGGTCCGCTCGGTGAGGACGCGGCGCGCGAGGCGCTTCTCGCCTGGTGGGCCGCGCGCGACGACGGGTAGGCGTCAGCCGAGCGTGGCCCGGTACGCCAGCTCCGGGTAGTCGATGACGACGCCGTCCCGGTCGACCGTCAGCTCACCGACGAAGTCGCGGCTCGCGCTCGCGTACCGGACGACGGCGTGCCCGGCGTCGTCGGAGTACGGCGCGACCGCCTGGTAGAGCTGGTCGCTGCGGATCACCTGCAGCGACGGCACGTCCACCCAGGCCATCACGTGCGGGATCGGCGGGCCGGGCGGCGAGGTCACCAGGTCGTGACGCAGGATCGGCATCGTGTTCGTGACCGGGCACAGCGCGATGTCGCAGTCCAGCGCCTCCGCGACAGACTCGGGGTCGACGAGGCCGGGGGCTCCGGCAGGTCCACCTTCTCCGTGCCCCGCGGCGAACGCCGCCCATCCGTCGTCCTCGCGGACGAGGGCGAGGGTGCGCGACCATCCGGCGCCGAGCACGCTCACATCGAGTCGGCGCGTCACCCAGTCGTCGCCGGTGGTCAACGACCACGCGGCCACGTAGGACGGGGCCCGGGAGGTCCCGTGGGCGCTGAGTCGGCGCCCTTCCCGCACGAGTGTCGCCGCCTCGACCCGCTCGGGGTCGTCGGCGGCTCCGGTCCAGGTCACGTTCCTCACGGTTCGACCGTCCACGTCAAGACCATGGCACTTCCAGGTGGCGCCTCGCTAGTCTGACGTGCGCGGGGGACGCGTGAAAGGACCACGGTGGCCGGACGGCATGCTGCTCCGAGCCGTGCCGAGCCTGCGACCCCGCACGCCGGCACGGACGTCGCCGTGCCTACGACACCGGCGAGGGGGCGCCGCGCCGAGCGGCGTACGAGACCACCGCGCCGCAAGGCGTTCCGTCGGGTACGCCGCCTAGGTGTGCTGGTGCTCGCCGTCGCGGTCGCTGTGCCGGCCGTGCGTCACGTGCTCGACGAGCGCGAGCGCGCCGCGCACGAGGCTGCGGTGGCCCGTACGATCGCTGCCGAGGTCGACAAGCGCACCACTCACGAGCAGACGGTGGTCCGCACGAGCCGCGGGATGTCCCAGGCCGGTCGTGCGGTCGCCGACCGGATGCTGATCTTGTCGTCGTGCGCGTCGACCGGAGCGCAGCCTTCGGGTCCCAACGGACGGCTCCCGTCCTCCGCGTTGTGCACGGTGCCTCCGTCCAGCGTCCAGCTGCGTGCCGATGCCGCCGAGGCTTGGGCGAGTCTGCAGGAGGCGTTCAAGGAGGCGCTCGGACGGTACCCGTGCGTCAACAACGGCTATCGCAGCTACGCGCAGCAGGCCAAGATGCACGCCGGCAACCCCGGGATGGTCGCACCACCCGGCACCAGCAACCACGGGCTGGGGCTTGCGCTCGACCTGTGCACGAACAGCGACGGGCGCGCCGGCACGAGTGCGTGGGCGTGGATGGACGCGCACGCCTCGGACTACGGGTGGGACATCCCGTACTGGGCGCGGCCGGGCGGCTCGCGACCGGAGCCCTGGCACTGGGAGTACGTGGCCTCCGGCGACCGCGTGTCCTGAGCGCCCTCACGTCAGGAGCAGAGCCGCCACGGCCGCGCCGGCGACGTACGTGACGTTGTTGAGGACGTCGTACAGGAGGAAGACCCTGCCGAGGTACGCCTCGTCGACGCCGCGCTGCACGATGGTGTCCGTACGTACCTTCCAGACCTGGTGGACGACGCCGAACGCGAAGGCCGCGACGAACCACGCCGTCACCGGGGCGTCGATCCCGAGCGCGGCCGCCACGACGAGGACCAGCCCGCACCCTCCCACCACCGCGGCCCACCGGTCGAGCCCGAGCGTCCGCGCGAGCAACGGTGTGCTGACGGCGCCCAGCGCGAAGCCCGCGGCGACACCGACGGCGGTCACGGCTGCCTCCGCGTCGTCGCCACGGCCGGCGGTCGCGGCGAACGCCAGCAGGGTGAACGCCCCGTAGGCGACCCGCAGCGTGCCGAAGGTGAGCAGGGCGCTGCTCGCTGCGACGTGCCGGCGCAGGTGGTCGAGGGCGTCGCCGAGGTCGTGCAGGACGTCGCGGGGGTACGGGGGGCGGGTGCCCACGTCGGGGCCGAGCTGCGGTGAGGTGAACCCACGCGCGACGAGGGAGGCTGTGACGCTGAGGAGCATGGCGGCGGCCAGCACGACGGGGGAGCCGAGGCCGGAGGCCAGCAGGAGCGCGCCCGCGCCGAGCCCGCCGGCATGCGCCGTCGCCCCGAGGGTCGGGCCCGCGGTGTTGGCGTCCACGAGCCGGTCGGCCGGCACCACGTACGGGACGCTCGCCGACAGGCACGCGAGCAGCAGCCGGGCGAAGCCCAGCGCCACGAGGACCAGGACGTACACGGGCCATCCGGCGCGCTCGGCCGACAGCCACGCGTCGACGGCGACGGTGGCCATGACCCCCGCCCGTACGGCCTGGGCCGTGACGAGGACGTTGCGGCGCAGCCACCGGTCGAGCACGAGGGCGACGAACGGGGCGAGCACGCTGAACGGCAGCAGCACGAGAGCGAGCACGAGCACGAAGCGGCCCGGCGAGCGCTGCGCCTCCGGCGAGAGCAGCACGAGCCACGCCAGGCCCGCCTGGAAGAGCCCGTCGGCTGCCTGGCTCGCGACGCGGACGAGGAGGAGCCTCGCGAAAGCGGGGTTTCTCAGGCGGGTGCGCACGGCGGTCACTCTCGGAGCAGGGTCGGGTCTGGACACGCCGAACGGCGCGGACCCCGACCAGGGGGTCCGCGCCGTTCGTGGCGTGGGTCAGCGCTCTTCGGTGCCCTGGATGAAGGCCTCGAGCTTCGCGCGACCGAGGTCGTCGGGGCGCTGCACCGGCGGGGACTTCATCAGGTACGACGACGCCGAGATCAGCGCGCCGCCGATGCCGCGGTCCTTGGCGATCTTGGCCGCCCGGATCGCGTCGATGATGATGCCGGCGGAGTTCGGGGAGTCCCAGACCTCGAGCTTGTACTCCAGGCTGAGGGGGACGTCGCCGAACGCGCGGCCCTCGAGGCGCACGTACGCCCACTTGCGGTCGTCGAGCCACTGGACGTAGTCCGAAGGGCCGATGTGGACGTTCTTGTCCTCGATCTTGCCGGCGAGCGGGCCGTTGAGGTTCGAGGTCACGGCCTGCGTCTTGGAGACCTTCTTGGACTCCAGACGGTCACGCTCGAGCATGTTCTTGAAGTCCATGTTGCCGCCGACGTTGAGCTGGTACGTGCGGTCCAGCGTCACACCGCGGTCCTCGAACAGCTTGGCCATCACGCGGTGGGTGATGGTCGCGCCGACCTGGCTCTTGATGTCGTCACCGATGATCGGGACGCCGGCGTCCTCGAACTTCTTCGCCCACTCGGGGTCGGAGGCGATGAAGACCGGCAGGGCGTTGACGAAGGCGACGCCCGCGTCGATCGCGCACTGCGCGTAGAACTTGTCGGCCTCCTCCGAGCCCACGGGGAGGTACGAGACCAGCACGTCGGCCTGCGTGTCCTTGAGGACCTGGACGACGTCGACCGGGTCGGCGTCGGACTGGTCGATGGTCTCGAGGTAGTACTTGCCGAGCCCGTCGAGGGTGTGGCCCCGCTGGACGGTCACGCCGGTCGGCGGGATGTCGCAGATCTTGATGGTGTTGTTCTCGCTGGCGCGGGTGGCCTCGGCGAGGTCGAACCCGACCTTCTTGGCATCGACGTCGAACGCGGCGACGAACTCGATGTCCTTGACGTGGTAGTCACCGAACTGCACGTGCATGAGGCCAGGAACGGTGCCCTCTGGATCAGCGTCCTTGTAGTACTCGACGCCCTGGATCAGCGACGTGGCGCAGTTGCCGACGCCCACGATCGCTACGCGTACCGAACCCATGGGGTCCTCCTCCTTGGGGGCCGGTGGCCCCCGCTCGTCCTAGCCACCGTTGTCCGGCGGCGATGTCTTCGATCACGCCTGGTCGCGCGGCTCGCCCGGCTTCTGGCCGGAGCGCTCCGCATCGATCAGACCCGTCAGCCAGCGCACCTCGCGCTCGACTGACTCGAGGCCGTGGCGCTGCAGCTCCAACGTGTAGGCGTCTAGCCGTTCACGGTTGCGTTGTGCCGTGCTGCGTACGCGTTCGAGCCGCTCCTCGAGGCGACTCCTTCGTCCCTCGAGGATGCGCACACGAGTGCGGGAATCGGTGCGCGAGAAGAACGCGAAGTGGATGCCGAAGCTCTCGTCCTCCCACGACGACGGGCCCGGCGCCGACAGCAGCTCGCTGAAGTGCTCCTTGCCCTCCGCCGTGAGGCGGTAGACGATCTTGCCTCTGCGCCCGCGTGCCGTCACAGCCGTCTCGGCAGGGTCGTCGGCCACGATGTAGCCCTTCTTGCCGAGCGCCTTCAGGCAGGGGTAGAGCGTGCCGTACGACAGCACGCGCGACCACCCGAGCAGCGCGTTGAGCTCTTTGCGCAGCTCGTACCCGTGCATCGGGGTGTCGTGGAGCAGCCCGAGCACGGCGAACTCGAGTGCGGCACCGCGCCTGGCCATGTCGACCCCCTCCACGTCCTTCGTCGGCAGCCACTCGTGACTGCCGATGAGATATATCGTTGCGATACATCGAACCAGATGTCAACGCGCTTGCCGGACACGGGGTCCCCGCGTGGGGGTTTTGGTTCGTCCTCGAAGTTCGGCACACTTGCCCGATGGGCCGTGCCTCGGCACGTCCTCCGGCCTGCCCTGGGAAGGGTCAGGCGTTCCCCCGGCAGCAATCCAGAGGAGTACGACGCGTGGCGAACCAGTCGCACGGCGGACCCGTGAACCCCCGCTCGAGGAGGGCTGAGCCCGCCTCCCGGGCCGGCGCCCGGTCTCGTAAGGCCACGAAGCCCCGCAGGGGCGGCGACGGCGAAGACGAGAAGCCTCGCAAGCCACTCTGGCGGCGACTGGTCAAGTGGGGTCTCATCACCGGCGTCGTGATGTTCGTCCTCGGGATCGCGGGCCTCTTCTTCGCCTACCGCGCGGTGTCCATCCCCGACGCGAACGCCGAGTTCCTCACCCAGACGACGCGGGTCTACTACTCCGACGGCAAGCACAAGATCGGCGACTTCCAGACTCAGAACCGGACCTCGATCGGCTTCGACGAGATGCCGCAGACGATCAAGGACGCGGTCATCGCCGCCGAGGACCGCAGCTTCTACACGAACCAGGGTCTCGACTTCAAGGGCATCGCCCGCGCCCTGCGCGACAACGCCACCACGAGCGGCACCTCCGGCGGCTCGACGATCACGCAGCAGTACGTGAAGGTGCTCTACCTCACGCAGGACCGCACCTGGAGCCGCAAGGCCAAGGAGGCGATCCTCTCGATCAAGGTCCACAACCAGATGTCGAAGGAGGAGATCCTCGAGGGCTACCTCAACACGATCTACTTCGGCAACGGTGCGTACGGGATCGAGGCTGCGTCCCAGACCTACTTCGGCCACAAGGCCGCGAAGCTCACCGCCCCGCAGGCGGCGATGCTCTCCTCGGTGATCAACAACCCGAGCGCCTTCGACCCGTACGACGAGAGCGACCAGGAACGCCTCATGGGTCGCTACACCTACGTCATCGACGGCATGCGCAAGGCGGGCAACATCACCGAGGAGGAGTTCGCGAAGTACTCCGCGAAGCTGCCGAAGGTCCAGAAGCAGCGCCAGTCCAACCGCTTCGGCGGTGCCAAGGGCTACCTCCTGCGCCTGACCGAGCAGCAGCTGCGCAAGGAAGGCTTCGACGACTCGCAGATCAACGGCGGCGGGCTCAAGGTCGTCACGACGTTCGACTACGAGGCCCAGAAGGCCGCCGTCGAGACGGTCAAGGAGATGAAGCCGGACGGCCTCAAGGAGCTGAACGTCGCGCTGTCGGCGGTCGACCCCGAGACCGGTGCGGTGCGGGCCATGTACGGCGGCGCCAACTACCTCAAGAGCCAGCTGAACTGGGCGACGCTCGGGTCGCAGCCGGGCTCGTCGTTCAAGCCGTTCGCCGTCGCGGCCGCGCTGAGCGACGGCTACGGCCTCAAGACGCAGCTGAACGGCTCCTCGCCGTTGCGGCTCAAGGGCGGCGCCGAGATCGAGAACCAGGGCGACTCGGGGGGCCGGTCGTTCGGCCCCGTCTCCTTGGAGTACGCGACGCAGGAGTCGGTCAACACCGCCTTCGTCGACCTCACGTACGACCTGATGGACGACGGCGGCGAGAAGACCCTCGAGGCCGCCCGTCGTGCCGGTCTCTCCGCGACCTCCGTCAAGCGGTACGACCCGAGCGTCGCCGTCGTGTCGCTCGGCTACGCGCCGGTGCCGAACGTCGAGATGGCCGCGGCGTACGCGACCTTCGCCAACCAGGGCAAGCAGAACGACTGGTACATCATCGAGCGCGTCCGTGACCGGGCCGGCGAGGACCTGCACAAGCACACGGTCCGCTCCAAGGAGGCCTTCTCGAAGGCAGTCGCCGCCGACGTCACCAAGGCGCTCCAGGACGTCGTACGTTCGGGCAGCGGCACCAACGCCAGCACCATGTGCCCGACCGCCGGCAAGACCGGCACCGCGACGTTCCAGAAGGTCGAGGACGGCAAGGAGGTCGGCAGCCCGCACGTCTCCAGCTCGTGGTTCGTCGGCTACACGCCCCGGTTGTCGACAGCGGTCATGTACGTCCGCGGCAAGAACGGCAACGAGGCGCTCAACGGCTACATGCCGACGTTCTACGGTGGGCAGTACCCCGCGAAGACGTTCAGCAGCTTCATGAACAAGGTCCTCGACGGCGGCGACTGCGGCGAGTTCCCGCCGCCGGCCAACATCAAGTCGACCAAGGGCAAGACGTTCGTCCCGAAGCCGACCGAGACCAAGGAGACGAAGCGGCCGGACGAGGGTCGCCCCGACCGCCCGTCGCGTCCGAGCCGGCCGAACCGTCCGTCGTTCCCGACGGAGCCGACGCAGCCGACCGAGCCGACGGATCCGGAGCCGACGCCGACCCGCCCGACGCGCCCGACGTTCCCGACCGAGCCAGGACCGACGGAGCCCACCGAGGAGACCGACGGCCCGGGCAACGGCTGGGGTCCCTGACGATGGCGGGGCCGGTGGGGGACCGGGCCCGACCCAGTCCGTGGTGGACACCGGTCCGCATCCTCTTGGCGACGGCGGCGATCGTCGCCACGCTCGGGCTCGTCGTCAAAGCTCCGTGCGCCGTCGACGCCGGTGACCGCTGGTTCAGCGAGAAGCCGGTCGACGGCGGCGCCTCGTACGCGCGGCTGTGCGCCAGCGAGCTCCCGTCGGAGTACGCGACGACTGGTCTCGCCGAGGCGGTCACCCCCTGGTCCGACGCGGACGGACGGTGGCCGGTCAACGCCGTCTCCTTGCCCGTCGGGGCGCTCCAGTCCGCGACGGCGGCGGTCGTCCACGCCGTCGGGGGAGCCGACCTGGATGCGCGCGCGGCGCGTGACGCGACAGCGGTCGAGCACGACCGCGCGGTCCACCGCGAGGCCGTCGCGTACACCGGGCTGGTCGCGCTCGGGAGTCTCCTGCTCCTGCTTCTCGCACTCCTGGCCCTCGCCCGCGCCTCGCTCGCCTCGAACGCGCTGCGCCCGTGGCCGGCCTGGGCGCGGCCGGTCGCGGCGCTCATGCCGTTGGCGGCCTCGCCCTTGGTGGTGCTCCTCATCGGTGTCGGCTGGGACCTCGTCGGCGTCGCGCTCGTCGCTGCAGGGCTGGCGGCCTGGACCGCAGGGCGGGCACGCGTCGCCGGCGTGGTGCTCGGCGTCGCCGTGCTCACGGCGTGGTGGCCGGCAACCGTTCTCGTCGCCCTTGCCGCCACGGCGTTGGTACGGCACGGCGCCGCCGTGGGGCGCCTCGTCGCCTCCGCGGGGCTCACGCTCGCGTTCGGCGGCGTCGCGGCGCTGGCGGTCGCGACGGGCGACGCGGTCACCGAGCCCGTACGCCGGTGGCTCGCGCACGAGGGCGGCACGGGCTCGCTCTGGGCGGTCATGGCCGAGCTCGGCCTCGACGTGCCGTCCAAGGTCGTCGTGCCGACGGTGATCGGCCTGTGGGCGTTCGTGGCCTCGGTGACGTTCCTCTACGCGGCGCGTTCGGCCGACGTGACGCAGACGGCACGCTACGCGTTCGTCCTGCTCGCGGCGCTGCTGCTGACCGGCACGACGTACGCGCCGGGCTACGCGCTGTGGCTCCTGCCGTTGGCGGTGCTCGCCCACCCGGTGTGGCGCGACCTGCTGTGGTGGCAGGCGGCGGAGGTCTTCCTCGTCGTCGCGACCTGGTGGCACCTCGGCGACGTCACCAAGCCTCCGGGAGACGGCGCCGACGTCGTGTACGTGGTGGCGATCGCGCTGCACGTGGTGGCGACGGTGTGGCTCGCGGCCCGGATGCAGCTCTCAGCCGCCCGCCGCCCCGTACCGGCGCCCGAGCAGCCGTACGTGGTCGACCAGCTCGGGCGGTGACTCGACGCGGAAGTCGAGGCCGAGCATCCCGACGTACACGGCGAGGATCTCGATGCTGTCGGCGCCGGTGACCAGCACGCACGTCGACTCGTCGACCGCCTCCACCACCCCGACGGCGTCGTTGATGCGCGCGCGCACCTCCTCGGCGGGCGCGAGGACGGTGACGCGGGCATGGACCGACCACCCCGCCGACGCGATCTCGCGGACGACGAACGTCGTGTAGTCCTCGACGGCCATGGGTCGGGGTGTGAAGCGCGGCTGGGGCATCGGGCTGATCTCCGCCCAGTCCACGCGCAGCGCGCGCCAGTCTCCGGTCGCCACCTCGCGTGCGACGAGGTACCAGCGGCGCTGCCAGGTGATCAGACGGTACGGCTCGACGTCGAGGCGCGCGCCGTCGTACGTGAGACGCAGACGCTCGGTGTCACGGACCGCGTCGACGATGCGCGCGAGCGTCTCGGGCGCGATCTCGGGGTCCTCCACGTTGCTGTCGGTGTTGACCGGGCCGGCGCCGACGGTCTGGGCGATCGCCTCGACGCGGCGCCGGAGGCGGTGCGGGAGGACCTGCTCCAGCTTCGTGAGGGCGCTCGCTGCGCTCTCCTCCACGCCGGCGATCCCGTGGACCGCGCGCAGCCCGATCGCCACGGCGACCGCCTCCGGGTCGTCGAGCAGCAGAGGTGGGAGCTTGGCGCCCGGTCCGAGCCGGTAGCCGCCCGCCGGGCCTCGTACCCCGTCGATCGGGTAGCCGAGGTCGCGCAGGCGCTCGACGTCGTTGCGGATGGTGCGGGCGGTGACCTGGAGCCGCTCGGCCAGCTCGGAGCCCGCCCAGCCGGGCCGGGACTGGAGGAGGCCGAGCAGGGCGAGCAGTCGTGCCGACGTGTCCAACATTCTTCAGATCATCGCAGAGATGAGGAACGGTCCGTGCCGGAATGCTTCCTACAGTCTTTCCATGAGCGCACACGAGAGCACCAGCATCCGCCCCTTCCGCATCGAGGTCCCGCAGGCCGACCTGGACGACCTCGACGCCCGCCTCGCCCGTACGCGCCTTCCCGCCGCCGCTCCTGGTGACGACTGGACGTACGGCGTGCCGAACTCGTACCTCGGCGAGGTCGTCGAGCACTGGCGCCACGGCTTCGACTGGCGCGAGGTCGAGGCGCGGCTCAACGCGTACGACCAGTTCGTCACCGAGATCGACGGGCAGACGATCCACTTCCTGCACGTGCGGTCGGCCGAGAACGACGCGACGCCACTCCTCCTCGCACACTCCTACCCGGGTTCGGTGATCGACTTCCTCGACATGATCGACCCGCTCGTCGACCCTGTCGCGCACGGTGGCCGCGCGGAGGACGCCTTCGATGTCGTGGTGCCGTCGATGCCGGGCTTCGGTTTCAGCATCCCGGTCGTCGACCGCGGGTGGACGATGGCGCGGGTGGCGCAGGCGTACGACACGCTCATGCGGCGGCTGGGCTACGAGTCGTACGGCTCGCACGGCAGTGACGGCGGCGCGATGGTCTCGCGCGAGCTCGGGCTGAGGGAGCCGGAGGGCTTCCTCGGGATGCACGTCCTGCAGCTGTTCTCGTTCCCGACGGGCGCGCCCGGCGAGATGGACGGGTTCGGGCCGAAGGAGTTCGCGGCGCTGGAGCACCTCCAGTGGTTCCAGTCGGTCGGCGGCTACAACGCGATCAACGCGTCGCGGCCGCAGACCGTCGCCGTCGGGGTCTCGGACTCGCCCGTCGGGCAGCTGGCGTGGAACGAGCTGTTCCAGTCGTTCGGCAACGGGACGAGCCTGCTGACGACCGACCAGATCCTCGCCGAGGTGACGCTGGAGTGGCTGACGAACACGTCGGCGACGGCCGGCCGCTACCACTACGAGGAGGCCCGCCGCGACGTGGAGCCGCAGGTCAACCACGCCCGTACGGGGGTCGCGGTCTTCGCCGACGACTTCAAGACGATCAGGGCGTTCGCCGACCGCGACAACGACAACATCGTCCACTGGAGCGAGTTCGCCGAGGGCGGTCACTACGCGATGCTCGAGAAGCCGCAGGAGCTCGTCGCCGACCTCCGTACGTTCTTCGCCACCAGCTGACCCCGCCCGTTCGCTTGGCGGAGTTTGCCACGCCAGCGTGGCGGACGCTGGTTGGCGCGGGAGGCTCGCCGCGCCAACCGGAGGCGCCCACGCCAGCGTGGCAAACCCCACGTACGGCGGGGGCCGGCGAACCGGGTGCGGCGAGGACGCGGGTACGGGCTAGGGGAGGTCGACCGCGTCGAAGGTCGTGGTCGTCATGCGCACCTCGAGCTCGACCTCCTCGCCGACCTCCGGCACCGCGACGCCGGAGGGGAGCAGGATCATGCTCGCCTGCATGTGCGGAGGCTCGACGAACCACCGCTGCTTGCCTCCCACGACGAAGGGCGACAGCGCGAGCCCGGCCGCGCCGAGCCCGCCCTTCGCGACCGAGGTGGCGCGCTGCTTGAGCGTCGTCGCCGCGGTCGGTGCCTCCAGCCCGATGCCGTGGGCGGTGCCGCCCGACACGATCAGGACGGTGCCGCCCACGGGCAGCGGGCGCTGGCGGTAGCCGATCCGCTCGCCACGCTCGACGACGTGCGAGTCCAGGACCAGCCCCGTCACCCGGAACGCGCCGCGGTCGCCCAGCCACAGGGCGGTGCCGACGCGGGGGCGTACGGACAGGCCGGGCCGGCGCTCGGCCAGCGCGCGGACCTCGCGGTCGGACAGGTGCGAGACGGTGAACAGCGGGGTGCCGGCGACGGCCGGTGCGAGCTTCGACGCCTCGAACGCCGCGGCCCAGCGGTCGGCCTCGGCGAGGTTGTCGTCGGAGAGCGGGAGGTGGATCGAGAAGCCGATCAGGCGGAGCCGCCCGAGCGCGTCGGCAGCGGCGGTGAGGGCATGCCGGTCGACGCCGTGGCGGGCCATCGCCGTCTCGCCCTCGATGAGGATGCGCGTCCCTTCGGGTGCCTCGTCGCGCAGTGCGGCGAGGTCCTCGATCCGGCTGACCGTGTGGACGACGCGCGGGTCGTACATGCGCTCCGGGCGCACAGAGTCCGCCCAGAACGGGCGCCACGGGGTGAGCACGTGGATGTCACCGCCGAACCGCGGGAGGACGTCCATCAGCTCGGCGTACGTGCCGACGGCGACGGTGTCGACCTCGAGCCAGTCCGCACGGCGGGCGAGGGTGCGGTTGCCGAACCCGTACCCGTTGCCCTTGATGACCGGGATGAGGCCTTCGTACAGCTCTGCGGTGCCGCGCAGGTGCGCCCGCCAGCGCTCGCCGTCGACGTGGAGCGTGAGTGTCATGGTCAGCCTTCCTCGAGACGGTGAAGTCAGCGTCGCTTCATGTACTGCTGGAACGCCACGTAGAGCAGGCGGTTGATGGGCAGGTCCCACTCGCCCGCGTACTCGACCGCAAGACCGCCGGTGCCCACCTTGAACTGGATCAAGCCGACGTGGCTGTCCTCGGGGTCGAGCGTGTCGGTGATCCCGCGCATGTCGTACACGCTGCAGCCGGCAGCCATCGCGTCGCGGATCATCTGCCACTGGATGGCGTTCGACCCGCGGACCTCCCGCTTCGCCGTGGTCGAGGCGCCGTACGAGTACCAGGCGTGCCGCCCCACCTTCACGAGCGTGGTCGCGGCGACCAGGTCACCCTCGTGGTGCGCGAGGTAGAGCCGCATGCGGTCGGGGTCCTCGCCGTTGAGCGCTTCCCACATCTTCTGGAAGTACGGCAGCGGCCGCGGCGTGAAGTGGTCGCGCTCCGCGGTCTCGGCGTAGACGGCGTGGAAGGCCGGCAGGTCGTCCGCACCGCCGAGGGTCACCTCGACGCCGGACTTCTCGGCCTTCTTGATGTTGCGGCGCCAGAGCTGGTTCATGCCGCGCAGCACGGCTTCCTCGGTCCGCGGGGTGCCGTCGTCGTCGACCAGCGGCACCCAGAAGTTGTACTTGGGCTGCCCGGCTCCGAACCCGCCCTCGCCGACCTGCTCGCGCCAGCCGAGCCGGTGCAGCTCCGCGGTCACGGCGATCGCGCGGCCGTTGGACGTGGTCGCCGGTGCGTCACCGAGCGTGCGGAGCGCGGGGTCGGCGACGGCCTTCTTCACCGTCGCGGCGTCCCAGGCGCGCAGGACCACCGGCGGGCCCATGCGGACGCCGAACGCGCCCGCGGCCGTGAGGTGGGCGATCATCGGGTCGAGCCAGGCCGAGAGCCCGCCGGGCTTGTCGACGATCGACGTGAAGTCGATGCTCGGTCCCTCGGGGAGGTACGCGAGGTACTTCGCGACCTTCGGCAGCTTGCGGTAGAGCACCAGGCCCGCACCGACCATCTGCGGCCCGTCGAACCAGCCGATCGACTCGCCTCTCCACTCCGACTTCACCGCCGCCCAGGCAGGAGTCTGGAGAAAGCTCGCGGAGGGGAGTGACTTCAGGTACGCCAGGTGGTCGGCGCTGCTGATCGTACGGACGGTGAGAGACACGGCCCCGAGGCTACCGGAGCGCGTCGGCACGACCTCGGCGCGGCGAGCGGGCACCGGCTTCAGGTCAGCGCACCGTCAGCGGAGACCGACGCGGAACGGCGGGGGTGACCAGCAGGGTCATCCCCGCCTCCGTCGGCGTACGGTCGCCCTTGCGGTGGTTGCACCGCAGGCAGGCGGCGACGGAGTTCTCCCAGGTGAGCAGGCCGCCGCGCGAGCGGGGAAGGATGTGGTCGACCGTCTCGGCCGGACCACCGCAGTAGCCGCAGCGCTCGTCGCGCGCCTTCACGGCCGCCTTGGTGCAGAGCGGGTCCCGACCGTGCAGCCAGCGCATCACGACGTAGCGCACCAGCCGCAGCACCTTCGGGACCGGGAACGGGCCGAAACGGTCCTCGGGGTGCGCCTCCTCGACCACGGCGACCTCGCGTACGAGCATCCGGATCGCGTGCCGGAGCGACACCCTCTGCAACGGCTCGTAGCTCGCGTTGAGCACGAGGACGGTGCGGCGGTGGCGCGTGCGTACGACGTGGTGGGTCACCACCACGGGCTCGGCGACAGCTGTCATGGTCACCGCCTCTCTGGCCGCACTCGTCCAGTCCGCGTGCGATCAGCCTAGCGCCCGCATCGTAGGCGAGTCGCCCTCTCGCGTGCGCGCCGTCGCTCAGCGTGGCGGTTGCTTGCGCGGCTTGAGGCGCGTGTGCGGCAGCTCGGGCGCCGGGAGGACGACCCCGCCCCAGGCGTCGGGGAACGGTCCGTACGCGTCGCCGTCGGCCGCACCGTGGACCTGCGCCTGCCACTCCTCGCGGAACCGGACGATCTCGTCGTGGTCGCGGCCGAGGAAGTTCCACCACATGACGATCTCCTCCTCCAGCGGCTCGCCGCCGATGAGGACCACGCGCCCCTCGCTCTCGCCCGTGCGCAGGACGAGCGTCGTCGCGCCGACGGGCCGATACGCGAGCGCCGCCGGGGCGACGGTCGTCCCGTCCACGTCCACGGGCCCGAGGTCCACGAGCACCCCGTGCTCGTACGAGGGGTCGACCGCGAACCGCACCTCGGCGCCGGCCGGGAGCACGATCTCGGCGGCGACGAGCGGCGTGTAGGTGGTGACCGGCGAGGAGGATCCGGCGAACGAGCCGACGAACGTACGGACGGTCGCGGGCCCGTGCGCGACGGCCTCCGTGACGTGGTGCTCGAACGCGCGACCCGTGAAGCGGGCGGAGTCCGGCAGCGCCGTCCACAGCTGGACGCCCTGCAGGAGGGTGGTCTCGGGGGTGGAGTACTCCGAGTGGGCGATCCCGCGCCCGGCGGTCATCAGGTTGACCTCCCCGGGCCGTACGCGCTGGACGGACCCGACCGTGTCGGCGTGGTCGACCTCGCCGGAGAACAGCCAGGTCACGGTCTGCAGTCCGGTGTGCGGGTGTCCGGGCACGACCATGCCGCCGGTCTCTCGGACGTCGTCGGGGCCGTAGTGGTCCACGAAGCACCAGGCGCCGATCAGGGAGCGGAGTCGCTGCGGCAACGTCCGGCGTACCGTCATCGCGCGCGGGCCGCCGAGCGGGACCAGCCGCGGCTCCAGCACTTCGGGCGCTCCGCCGCCTCGGGGCGGGCACGTGATCTCCTGCGGGTCGCGCTCGAGGTCGCTCATGCCACCAGTATCAGGGTGATCCCCCATGCCCCGGGGCGTTCGCCAGGGGCAAAACCGATGTCGCCCTGTCCCCGCATGGGCCTAGCGTGGACACGACACCCGCCCTGATCAGGAGTTGCTCCATGCCCGACGCCGTGCCCACCTCCCGTACCGTCGCCGCCCGCGCGGTGGATCTTCACAAGACCTACGGCAAGCAAGAGGCGGAGGTGCGTGCCCTCGACGGTGTGAGCATCGACGTGTACGCAGGGGAGTTCACCGCCGTGATGGGGCCGTCGGGCTCCGGCAAGTCGACACTCATGCACCTGCTCGCGGCGCTCGACACCGCGACCAGCGGCACCGTCTTCATCGGCGACACCGAGCTGTCCACGCTCAACGACAAGCAGCTGACAAAGCTGCGCCGTGACGACGTCGGCTTCGTCTTCCAGGCGTTCAACCTGGTGCCGACCCTGACGGCCAAGGAGAACATCCTGCTCCCGCTGTCGATCGCTGGGCGCAAGCCCGACGAGGCCTGGTACGACGAGGTGATCGACACCGTCGGTCTGCGTGACCGCCTCGACCACCGGCCCAACGAGATGTCCGGCGGGCAGCAGCAGCGGGTCGCGTGCGCCCGCGCGCTCGTCGGCCGGCCGACGATCGTCTTCGCCGACGAGCCCACCGGCAACCTCGACTCCACCTCCGGTGCCGAGGTCCTGAAGTTCCTCCAGCACAGCGTCCGCGAGCTCGGCCAGACCATCGTGATGGTGACCCACGACCCGGTCGCGGCGTCGTACACCGACCGTGTGGTGTTCCTCGCCGACGGCAAGGTCGTCGACGAGATGCGCGACCCGAGGCCGGACACGATCCTCGAGCGGATGGCACGCATCCAGGTCCGCGCCCTCGAGACCGTCGCGCCCGAGGGTGGGGCCGCCTGATGCTGCGGGTGACCCTGCGCAACCTGCTGGCGCGCAAGGTGCGCCTGCTGATGAGCGCCTTCGCGATCGTCCTCGGCATCGCGTTCGTGGCGGGCACGCTCATCTTCACCGACACGATGAGCAAGTCCTTCGACGGCATTGTCAAGGGATCGACCCCTGACGTCGTCGTACGCCCGGCCGGGCTCGGCGGCTGGGAGGACGGGACCGGCGGCGACACCCGTACGGTCTCGGCCAAGGTGGTCGACGAGCTGCGCGAGCTGCCGGGCGCCGCTCGCGTCGACGGCACGGTGTCGAGCCAGGGCCTGACCCTGGTCGGCAGCGACGGCAAGCTCGTGACCGGGTTCGGTCCGCCGACGCTGTCGTTCAACTACGACGACGCCCCCGCGATGACGGGGGAGCCCGCCGTCGTGATCTCAGAGGGGCGTCCGCCGACGGCTGCCGGTGAGGTGGCGATCGATGCCGACAGCGCCGAGAAGGGCGGGTACGAGATCGGCGACACCGTCCGGCTCGTCTCCAGCGGCGACCAGCCGCAGCTCGACGTCGAGCTCGTCGGCCTCGCGCAGTTCGGCGGCGGCTCGATGGCCGGCGCGTCGTTGGTGCTGTTCGACACCTCGTACGCCCAAGAGCTCTTCCTCGACGGCGAGGACGCCTTCAACCAGGTGTCGCTGACGACCCAGGACGACGTCACGCAGCAGGAGCTCGCGTACGAGGCCAGCAAGGTGCTGCCCGACGGGTTCGAGGCCGTCACCGGCGACGCGGCGGCGGCGGAGGCCGAGGACACGATCGGGGAGATCCTCGGGTTCCTCACGACGATCCTGCTCGTGTTCGCCGCGATCGCGATCATCGTCGGCACCTTCCTCATCGTGAACACCTTCTCGATCCTCGTCGCGCAGCGCAGCCGCGAGCTCGCGCTGCTGCGCGCCCTCGGGGCGTCGCGGCGCCAGGTCAGCCGCTCGGTGCTGCTGGAGGCGCTGGTCGTCGGGCTCGTCGGGTCGACGCTCGGCGTCCTGCTCGGCATCCTGCTGGCGTTCGGCCTGTCCGCGCTGTTCCGTACGTTCGGGCTCGACGTCAGCGACACCCCGCTCGTGATCGCCCCGCGTACGTGGGTGGTTGGCTACGTGGTGGGTGTGCTCGTGACGCTGGTCGCGGCGTACCTTCCGGCGCGCCGGGCGTCGCGGGTCGCGCCGGTGGCCGCGATGCGCGACGACGTGGCGCTCCCCGAGTCGTCGATGCGGATGCGCATGCTCTTCGGAGCGATCCTCGTCGTGATCGGTGCCGGCCTGGTCTGGCTGGGCCTGGGCGGTGTCGACAGCGGCGCCTGGTACGTCGGCGGCGGAGCGTTCGCGATCCTCCTCGGCGTCTCGCTGATGAGTCCGCTCCTCAGCCACCCCGTGCTCATCGCGCTCGGCGGGCTCTACCGTCCGTTCGGCATGGTCGGCCGGATGGCCACCCAGAACGCCCTGCGCAACCCTCGTCGTACGGCGGCGACCGCGTCCGCGCTGATGATCGGCCTGACGCTGGTGACGACCATGAGCATCCTCGGGTCGTCGGTCAACAAGTCTGTCGACGTCAGCGTCAAGGAGGAGTTCACGACCGACTTCCTGCTCACGAACCCTGTCGGGGCTCCGTTCTCGCCGACCATCGCCGAGGACATCCGTGAGATCGACGGGGTCGGCGACGTCGTCGAGGCACAGTTCGTGCCGACGCGGCTCGACGGCTCGTGGGCGGGGGTGACGGCCACCGATCCCGGTGCGCTCTTCTCGATGTTCGAGCTGGACGCCAGCGTCGACACGATCGGCGCCGGCGAGGTAGCCGTTCGGGAGGACACACTGGAGGACCGCGGCCTCGAGGTCGGGGACACGCTGACGTTCAGCACGCAGTCCGGTGACCACGACCTGCGGATCGTCGGGACGTTCCCCGCGTCCAACGTGGTCTCGGAGTACGTGACGAGCTTCGACTTCGTCGACCAGGTGAGCATGGCTCGTCAGGACTCGTTCGTGGCCGTCGATGCGGCTCAGGGCGTGACGGGCGCCGACATCGAGCAGCCCGTACGCGACGTGGTGGCCGACATCCCGACCGTCGTGGTGCAGACCCAGGACGAGTTCATCGAGTCCCAGCGCGACCAGATCAACGGCATCCTCATGCTGATCAACGCGCTGCTCGGTCTCGCGATCATCATCGCGGCGCTCGGCATCGTCAACACGCTCGCGCTCAGCGTGATCGAGCGCACGCGTGAGGTCGGGCTGCTGCGGGCGGTCGGCATGAGCCGGCGTCAGCTGCGCCGGATGGTGCGGCTCGAGGCGGTCGCGATCGCGGTGCTCGGAGCCGTGCTCGGCATCGCGATGGGGCTGGTGTTCGGCGTGGTGCTGCAGCGCGTCCTGCAGGACGAAGGCATCACCGAGCTGTCGATCCCGTACGGGACGCTGCTCGTCTACGTCCTGATCGCGGCGGTGGTCGGCGTCCTCGCCGCGCTCTTCCCGGCGCTGCGGGCCTCGCGCCTCAACGTCCTGAGGGCGATCGCCACGGAGTGACCGACGCGGGCGGGGCGTCCCCGGCCGCCCCGCCGGCCGCCCCGCGCCTGCTCCGCCCGCGCCGCTCCGCGCCTGCTCCGCCCGCCCGCCCGCGCCGCTCCGCTCCGCGGTTTGCCACGCCAGCGTGGCGACCTTCGTGCCTCCCTCGCGGGGCTTCGTGGTTTGCCACGCCAGCGTGGTGCGTTCCGATTGGCGCGGCATGCTTGCCGCGCCAACCACGGTTTGCCACGCCAGCGTGGCAAACCCCGCGCGCCGAGAGCGCCGCTGCGGAACCACGGCGGGTGGTCCGGTCTCAGCCGGCGGTGAGCGACTCGAGTCGACGCGTGGCGGCGAGCACCTCTGCCGACACGACGCTCTGATCGAGGGCGGCGGGGTCGACGACGGGAATCTCGATGCGGCTCTTCCCGTACAACCGAACCGACTGCTCCAGAGTCGCCGCAATTCGACGTGCGGTCGACGCTGAGCGAGAGCCGTCCAGGTCCACCCATCCCCACCGTGCCGCCCCCATGGCGTAACTGCGGAGCGCATCCTCACGCAGCTTCTCGTCGTACAACGCGCGACGCGGCTCGGCCGCGTCGCCCAGGGCGTACTTCACCGCCCCGTCGAACTCCCCGAACGTTCGGTGCTGGAGCCACAGGAAGTCGACGCGCGCGAGCGTCCCGTCCGGAAGCCGGACCCAGACCTGGAGCTCCGGCACGGGCAGCTTGTGACGGGCGAACAGATAGAGCGAGCGCGACTCGCCCACGGTCTCGCAGCGCCCGTCCGCGATCGTGACAGCGATACGCGCGAGGCTGGTGCTCGGCCACGAGCCGAAGCGGTCGTCCAGCAGCGTGACGACCTGCTCGCGGGTCGTTCCGCTGAGACGCATGCCCTCTGACAGCAGGACCACCCCCGCCTCGACATCGCGGCGCAGCGTCGGCAGAGTCGTGGTCTCGATCGAGGCTCGGAGCGGCTCGGTCACCGGCAATCCGTCGACGACGATGACGTCTTCGTCGCGCACGGTCCCATGGTGGAAACGGACGCCGGCCTCGATGCGCCCGCGCGTGCCTCCGCGCCGGGTCACGTCCACCTCGTCGTTGGTGACACGGAACGTGCCGAAGCGGTGGACCGCGCACGACGAGCGGTGGCTCGCGACGTACTCCGGACCGAGCTTGTCGAGGACGGCCCTCACGTTGACCCGGTATCGGTCGTCGCCCTCCAGCCGGTCGTACGTCGCTGCTGGCGCGTACGTCCCGTGGCGGACCTTGCGAAGGAGGCCGGCACGGACGGCCTTGGCGATGCCGAAGTCGCTCGAGCCGAGCGAGCGCAGCTGCCCGCGCGTCACGTACCCGCCCTGGCTCTCGGCGAGAGCGGTCACATCGTCCATGGGTCCACCGTCGTCGATCTCGCGCCGCGACGAGGGCGGGCGTGCGATCACTGTGGACCGTTGTCGGCCTGTGGACGGCCCTCCATCGCGGGCGTCACAAGGTTTGCCACGCCAACGTGGCGAGTTCCGATTGGCGTGGCAGGCTTGCCGCGCCAACCAGGGTTTCCCACGCTGGCGTGGCAAACCGCGGGAGCGGGAGCGGACGCGAGGTGGCGGGGGCGCGGCGGTCAGGAGAAGGCGGAGAGACCGGCGGCGACGGCGAACCCGAGCACGGCCGCGAGGCCGGCCTTCTCGTGGATCTTCTCCTGGGCCTCGGGGATCATCGCGCCGACCAGCATGACGAGCAGCGCGCCGGCGGCGAAGCCGTCGATCCCGCCGATGAAACGGTCGGCGATGACCTGCGCCGCGAGGTAGCCGGCGACCGTGCCGAGCAGGCAGACGACAGACACCGCGGCCCAGAGGCCGAGGACGCGACGCGAGGGCGACCCCGCCTCGCGCATGTCCGATGCCGAACCGATCGCCTCCGGCAGGTTCGAGACGAAGATGGCGACGAGGAGCGCCACGCTCACCCCACCGGACTTGGCGATCCCGATGCCCAGCGCAGCCTGCTCCGGGATGCCGTCGAGGAACGCTCCGAGCGCGAGCGGCAGCCCGGCGGCGCCCTCGCGCGTACGCCCGCCGATCCGCTCGACCCAGCGGTCGGCGACGTAGAACACGCAGGCCCCGAACGCGAGCCCGAGCGCGAGCGCGACCGCACCCCCGACCTCGAACCCGTCAGGGAACAGCTCGAACGAGATGCTGGCCAGGAGCGCGCCTGCCCCGAAGCCCAGCACGGTCCCGACGAGGCCGTCGCTCCACCGGCGCGCGACCCCGAGGACCGCTCCTATCATCAACGACGACGCCGCGACCGCGCCCCAGAGCCAGACCGTGCCCACCCCGTGATCATGCGCGCCCCCGGAGCGGACAGCGATTTGGGACGCCGTGAGGGGGCCCGATAGACTGAGTCGGTTGCCTGGCCACCGCCGGCCCATGCCGGAGTCACGGTGCCCGGGCAGCGCGATGCAGAGCCCTCCTGTCACGGAAGGACCGTGACCGTACAGACCGAAGGAGGTGGAGTTGCCTTGCGTCACTACGAAGTCATGGTGATCCTCGATCCCGACCTCGACGAGCGCACGGTGGCCCCGAGCCTGGACACGTACCTCAACGTGGTGCGTCAGGACGGTGGCACCGTCGACAACGTCGACATCTGGGGCAAGCGTCGTCTTGCCTACGAGATCAACAAGCGGTCCGAGGGGATCTACGCCGTGGTCGACCTGACCGCGACGCCCGCGACCGTCAAGGAGCTCGACCGTCAGCTCACGCTGAACGAGTCCGTCATGCGTACGAAGGTCATCCGGCCCGAGAAGTGACGGACGACGACACGTCGTCCCCTGTACGGGCGTCCGTGGTTTTCCACGGGGCGTCGCAAGGGGTCGCTTGTGTCGGACTCTTGATGTTGACTGCTAGCCAGCAGACATCCCGCGACCCGTTGGAGTAGAGACATGGCAGGCGAGACCGTCATCACCGTCGTCGGCAACCTCGTGGACGAGCCCGAGCTGCGGTTCACGCCGTCCGGCGCGGCCGTCGCGAACTTCCGCATCGCCTCGACGCCGCGTACGTTCGACCGGCAGAGCGGCGAGTGGCGCGACGGAGACACGCTGTTCCTCGGGTGCGCCGTGTGGCGGCAGGCCGCGGAGAACGTGGCCGAGTCCCTCCAGAAGGGCATGCGCGTGATCGTGCAGGGGCGCCTCAAGTCGCGCCAGTACGAGACGCGTGAGGGCGAGAAGCGCACCGTGTTCGAGATCGACGTCGACGAGGTCGGTCCGAGCCTGCGCAGCGCCACCGCGAAGGTCACCAAGGCCTCCCGCTCTGGCGGTGGGGGCGGTGGCTACCAGCAAGGTGGCGGCCAGCAGGGCGGGTTCGGTGGGGGCCAGCAGGCCGCCCCGGCCAACGACCCGTGGTCCTCGCCTGCTCCGCAGGGTGGCAGCGCTGGCAATGACCCGTGGGCCTCTCCGGCCGGCTCGAGCGACGAGCCGCCGTTCTGAGCCTGCGCGTCTGAACGACAACCGAAGGCGATCGATGATCGCCGCGTCATTCCGACCCGTGCTGCGGGTCGGGCTCACCGGAAGGGAGCACCACAATGGCTGCCAAGCCCGTTGTTCGTAAGCCGAAGAAGAAGAGCAATCCGCTCAAGGCTGCGAAGATCACGTACATCGACTACAAGGACACCACCCTGCTGCGGAAGTTCATCTCCGACCGCGGCAAGATCCGCGCTCGCCGCGTCACGGGTGTGTCCGTCCAGGAGCAGCGCAAGATCGCGACCGCGATCAAGAACGCCCGTGAGATGGCGCTGCTTCCCTACACCTCGACCGGTCGCTGATCGAAGGGGAAGGGACTAATCATGAAGCTCATCCTCACCCACGAGGTCACCGGTCTCGGTGCCCCCGGCGACATCGTCGAGGTCAAGGACGGCTACGGCCGTAACTACCTGCTGCCTCGCAAGTACGCGATCCGTTGGACGCGTGGCGCCGGCCGTCAGGTGGAGTCGATCAAGAAGGCGCGCGACGCCCGGGCGATCCACGACCTCGACGACGCCAACGCCCTCAAGCAGAAGCTCGAGTCCAACGCCGTCAAGGTGAAGGTCCGCGCTGGTGAAGAGGGTCGCCTGTTCGGTGCGGTCACCGTGTCCGACATCGCTTCCGCGCTCGAGGGCGCAGGCGCCGACGTCGACAAGCGACGCATCGAGATCGGCAACCCGATCAAGGCCCTCGGGTCGTACGACGTGCAGGTGCGCGTCCACCCCGAGGTGACCGCCAAGGTCACGATCAACGTGGTCGCTGCCTGATCCAGGCCGCCCGCGAGTCGCGAGGACCCGTCGCCCTTCTCCCAGGGCGGCGGGTCCTTTCGTCGTTCCCTGGCCACACGCCGGGGATTGGCCCCTAGAATCAGGGCGAGCACGAGCGGAGGACACGGGGTGACGAGGCGAGCCGAGGGTGCAGGAGACGCCGCCGACCGTCTGCGGCTGCTGCTCGACGCCAACCGGACGCTGGTCGAGGAGCTCGACCTCCCGGAGGTCCTGCGTCGCATCGTGAGGGTCGCGATCGACCTCGTCGGGGCGCGGTACGGCGCGATCGGCGTGTTCGACGACGACGGTCAGCTCGAGGTCTTCATCCACGCGGGCATCGACGAGGAGACGGCGGCACGGATCGGTCACCTGCCCCGCGGACGTGGGCTGCTCGGCGACCTCCTCGACGGTGGTCCCGCGGTCCGCCTCGACGACGTGACGACCCACCCGCACTACACAGGCTTCCCGCCCGAGCACCCGCCGATGCAGTCGTTCCTCGGTCTCGGCCTCGAGGTGCGCGGCCGGGTCTACGGCAACCTCTACCTCACCGACAGCGGGCGCGGGGCGTTCAGCGAGGAGGACGCCGAGCTCGCGCGTGCGCTGGGAGAGACCGCGGGCGTGGCGATCGCGAACGCCCGCCTGTACGACGAGAGCCGCCGGCGGGAGGCGTGGTCGTCGGCGTCCGCGGAGGTGACCCGCGAGCTCCTGTCTCCCGACGGCGTCGACGCGCTGGACCTGGTGGCCGTCCGGGTCCAGGAGATCACGCGGGCGTCGCTCGTCGCCGTGCTCCTGCCCTCCGACGGCGGCACCTACACGGTGGCCCGCGCGGCCGGGGCGTACGGCCAGGACCTGGTCGGCGTACGGACGGCGGCGAACGAGAAGCCGGCCCCGGTCGAGCCGACGACCGGCCCCGTCGCGCAGGTGTGCGGTCCGCTGGGCCTGGACCTGCCGGACATCGCGGCCTCGCAGGCGTTGCTCGTGCCGCTGGTCGACGCCGACGACCCACGCGGCCTCCTGCTGGTGCTGCGTGACGGCCCGCCGCGCTTCGACGACACCGACCTCTCGCTCGCGGAGGCGTTCGCCGGGCAGGCTGCCCTGGCGCTCGGCAAGCGCGACGTCCGACGCGCGCACGAGGCGATGCTCGTCCTGGAGGATCGCGACCGCATCGCCCGCGACCTCCACGACCACGTGATCCAGCGCCTGTTCGCCAGCGGGCTCACCCTCCAGAGCGTCCACGCCACCATCCCCGACGGGCCCCCGCGCGACCGGCTCGCGGCTCAGGTCGCGGAGATGGACGAGACGATCCGGCAGATCCGCCGCACCATCTTCGAGCTCCACGACACCGACCCCGGACAGGGCGGCGTACGGCGCAGGCTCCGCCGGATCGCCTCCGCGCCCGGCGACGGGGGACCAGCGGTCACGCTCCAGATCGACGGCCCGGTAGACCTCGCGCTCGACGACGCGCTCGCCGACGACGTCATCGCCGTGGCGCGCGAAGGCGTCTCGAACGCGCGAAGGCACGCCCACGCCGGACGCATCGAGCTGCGCTGCGTGGTGCGTGGTGGGGAGGTCGTCGTCACGGTCAGCGACGACGGGCAGGGCATCCCGGAGGGCGCTGCGCGTCGTGGGCTCGACAACCTCGTACGGCGTGCCGACGCACGCTCGGGCTCGTGCCACGTGACGAGCGGGCCCGGTGGGACGACGTTGCGGTGGCGGTCGCCGCTGCCCGACGAAGGAGGCGACGCATGATCCGGGTCTTCGTGGTCGACGACCATGAGATCGTCCGGAGGGGGGTCGCCGACCTCCTTGAGACCGCTGACGACATCCGCGTCGTCGGAGAGGCTGCGGACGTCGCGCAGGCGCTCGCGCGCATCCCGTCGGTCGCACCCGACGTCGCGGTCCTCGACGTACGGTTGCCCGATGGCAGCGGGATCGACGTCTGTCGCGAGCTCCAGGACTCGCTGCCCGCCACGCGTACGCTGATGCTCACCTCGTACGACGACGACGAGGCTGTCTACGCGGCGATCCTCGCGGGTGCTTCGGGCTACCTGCTCAAGGAGGTCCTGGGGTCGCGGCTCATCGAGTCGGTGCGTGAGGTGGCGGCGGGCCGGTCGCTGCTCGACCCGCAGGTGGTCGCCCAGCTCATGCGTCGCCTGCGCGACCGGGAGTCACCTCAGCGCGACCCGAGGCTCGACGGGCTGACCGAGCGCGAGCGGGAGGTGCTGATGCTGATCACGGACGGGCTCAGCAACCGGGAGATCGGCGAGCGGCTCTTCGTCGCCGAGAAGACGGTGAAGAACTACGTCACCAACGTGTTGGCGAAGCTCGGCATGCAGCGGCGGACCCAGGCGGCCGTGTTCGGCGCCGAGGTCCGCCGTACGGAGGGTGACGAGCAGCGTCACCCCTGACGGGCGCTCAGTAGACCGGCCCCACCGGTGCCTGCATCGCGCGTGGACGCGGGTGGTACGCGAGGTCGATCTCGTCGTGCGGGACCGTCACGACCGGGCAGGTCGTCTGGGCGAGCACGGCCTTGGCGACCGAGCGCGTCCACGGCAGGCGCCGCCCGGTCGTGCGGTGACGGCCGAGGACGAGAAGCCGTGCGCCCTGCGTCGCGTCCGCGCACGCCGCCGGAGCCGTCGCCTCGACCGTCCGCGTCGTCACCTCGACTTCTGGGTAGTCCTCCCGCCACCCGGCGATCGTCTCGCCGACGGCGCGGCGTCCCTGCTCGAAGCCGCCTCGGGCGGTGGCGTGGAGGACGACGAGGTCGGCGCCTGCGCGGCGCGCGGTGGCGAACGCGAACGTCAACGCACCGTGCGACGGGGAGTCCGCGTCGATGGCCACCACGACCGGGCCGCGCTTCGACGGCTCGGTGTCGCACGGGACGACCATGACCGGGCAGCTGGCACGGGTGGCGATGCGCGAGCTGGTGCTCCCGGTGAGCAACCGGTCGGCGACGCCGGCGTCGCGCCGGACCACGACGAGGAGCGACGACTCCTTCGAGACCGACTCGAGCGCGACCGGCGCCGAGCCGAGGACCGGCCGGACCGTCACCCGGAGGTCGGGAGCGAGGTAGCGGGCGCGCATCGCTGCCCGTTCGAGCACCTCGGTCGCCTCTTCACGCGCGGCCTTGACCTCGTACGGAGTGAATGTGGCGCCCTCGAACGGCAGCGCTGAGGCGTGGACGAGCGCCAGCGGCACGTCGAGCATCCTCGCCTGGGCGATCCCGTAGCGCAGGCCCGTCTCCGTTCTCGAGGGGCTGGAGTCGATCCCGACGGTGACGGGGTGCGGTGCTCGTACGGTCGTGCCCATCGTTCTCACCTCTCCTGGGTGGTGGGGGTTCCGTGGACGACGACCCCGGAGACGCTCTCCGGAGTCAGTCGCAAGGTGTGCTCGCGCCAGCCGTCGGCCCAGGGACGGACCGAGGACGCCGTCCACACCGACGCGATCTCGTACGGGTCGGCGACGGCAGCCAGCGAGCCGGTCAGCAAGACGGTCCATCCCGACCTGGTGGCGGAGTCGACTTCCTCCACCTCGAACGTCACCCGGCCGTCGCGCTGGAGCGCGAGCTCGGAGTACGGGGAGGTGCGGAGGTAGACCCGCTGGTCACGGGTGGCGTACGCGACCGGGTAGACGCGGATCGCGTCGTCGGTGAGGAATGCGATGCGGCCGAGTTCCGCGCGGGCGACACGGCGCCAGCACTCCGGCTCGGTGAGCATCTCGGTGGCGGGGACCCAGTCCCAGGCGGCGGGGTTGGTTCGCGGCCCTGCACCCATCGTCCTCGCCCCCTCCGGCGCTCGCGTCTACCTCCTCAGCGTGCGGCGCGACCAGGGCCGGCGACCAGTGACCAAGGTCCCGGAAGGTGGGGACCCTCGGCACTGACCGTGCCCTGCCGCCGAGCTCGACGATGGAGGTGTCAGAAACGATCCAGGGAGGACACCATGAGCGCCACCATCGGAGCCGGTCTCGCCGGCCGCACCAAGGTCTTCGCCGCACGCGACGAGGAGCACGCCGTCACTTCGAGCGCCGTCGCCAGGGGCCTGGCCGCGATGCGCATCGGCTTCGGGCTCACCTTCCTGTGGGCCTTCGTCGACAAGCTGTTCGGACTCGGGTACGCGACGCCGAGCGAAGCGTCGTGGATCAACGGCGGGAGCCCGACCGAGGGTTACCTGTCCAACGCACCGACCGGTCCGTTCGCGGGCTTCTACCACGCTCTCGCCGGCCAGTGGTGGGTCGACGTGCTGTTCATGGCGGGTCTGCTAGCGGTGGGGGTGACCCTGACCCTCGGCATCGGCATCCGTCTCGGCGCCGCCGTCGGCGTCCTGCTCTACGTGATGATGTGGACGGTCGCCCTTCCGCCGGCGAACAACCCCGTCCTCGACGAGCACCTGCTCGGTGCACTCGGCGTCCTGGTGGTCGGACTCGCCCTCGCTGGCGACACCTGGGGACTCGGACGCTGGTGGGGCTCGCTGGAGCTGGTGCAGAAGTACCCCGCTCTCCGGTGACCCGGAGTCGAACGTCTCGGGAAGAGAGGCCGCCCGGTTACGCACCGGGCGGCCTTTCACGTGTCCGGGTCGGTACGCCGGGCGAGGTCGGCGACCACGGTCCGCAGGTCGCCCTCGGAGGCAGCACGGCGCTGGTGGTCGGCGCCGCTGCCCTCGCGCAGGATCCGGGCGGTGCCCTCGTGGACCCTGTCGAGGTCGCCGGCGTCGATCAGGGCGTCGCGGACGTGCCGGACCAGGCCGGCGACGACGTCCGACGCGGGCTGCTGCGTCCGGGTGGCCGGGTCGAACAGCATGTCCGTCACGCCGTACCGGGCGGCTTGCCAGCGCGCCCCGCGCAAGAGCTCGACCCGCCAGACCTCGAGCGGCCGCCCTGCCTTCCACGCCTGCGCCTCGGTCTCCACGAGCGCGCGGATGAGGGCAGCGAGCGCGAGCGCGTCGCGCAGGTCGGTGCAGACGTCGGCGACCCGCACCTCGACCGTCGGGAATGCGCGGGCACGGCGGACGTCGAAGTAGATCATGCCCTCGTCGAGCGCGGCACCGGACTCGATGAGCGCGGCGACCGCGCGTCGGTAGGTGGCGGCGTCGCCGAACGGCTCGACCGGACCCGCAGTCGGCCACTCGGTCCAGCGACGCGACCGCCAGCTCGCGTGCCCGGAGTCCTTGCCCGCCTCGTACGGGGAGTTGGAGGCGAGCGCGATCAGCGTCGGCAACCACGGGCGTACGCGGTCGATCACGGCGACGGCCTCCTCGTCCTCGGCGACGTGGACGTGGACGTGCATGCCGCAGACGGCGGCCGTACGGCCGATCGCCCCGAACTCCGACGCCATCTCCTCGTATCGCCGTTTGGGAGTGATCTGCGACGGCGCGCTCGGCAGCGGTGCCGTCCCCGAGGCGATGAGCGCGGCGCCCGCAGCGTGTGCCGCGGCCACGGCGTCGCGCCGGGCCTGGGTCAGGTCGGCTGCCAGGTCGTCGAGCTGCTCGTGGGGCTCGGTCATCGTCTCGACCTGCTCGAGGAACAGCTCGTGCTCGATCGAGGACTCGCCGTCGTGCCGTTGCACCGCGCGCTGTGCGACGGCGATGGTCTCTCCTGTCGACGGGTCGACGAGGAGCATCTCCTCCTCGATCCCGAGCGTCCTCATACGGCGGCGATCTCGTCGAGGCGGGGACGCAGCGTGGTCTGGACGTGGGAGAAGAACGCGTCCATCTCGTCCGGCGGGCCCGCGTTCATCAGGACGAGGTGGTCGAAGCCGGCGTCGAGGAACCGGCTGGCGACCTCGACGTGCCGCTCGACGTCCGGGCCACAGCCGAACGCCTCACGCATGTCGTCGACGCGGACGTGGGCCGTCGCGGCCTCGAAGTTGATCGGGTTCGGCAGCTCCGACTGGACTTTCCAGCCGGCGACGCCGAAGCGCATCGTCCGGTGGGCCGCCTCGGCGGCGGCGACCGGGTCCGCGGAGTAGGCGAGCGGGACCTCGGCGTAGCGGGGACCCGTGCCGCCTGCCGACGTGTAGGCTTCGACCAGCTCGTCGCGCGGCTCGGTGGCGAACAGGCCGTCGCCCAGCTCGGCCGCGAGCCGTGCGGCGTCGTCGCCTCCCGCAGCCACGACGAGGCGCGGCGGGACGTCGGGCAGGTCGAACACCCGCGCGTCGTCGAGGTCGAAGTAGGTGCCGGAGTACGAGTGGTAGCCCCCGGTGAACAGCAGCCTGATGATCTCGAGGGCCTCGGTGAGCATCTCGTGCCGCACGGACACCGACGGCCAGCCGATCCCGACGACGTGCTCGTTGAGGCGCTCGCCGGAGCCGACACCCAGGGTGAAGCGCCCGTCGCTGAGCACGCCGGTGGTCGCGGCCATCTGCGCCACGATCGCCGGGTGGTATCGGATGATCGGGCACGTCACGCCCGTCGCGAGACCGAGGGTGGTCGTCCGTGCGGCGATGGCGGCGAGCATCGAGAACGCGAAGCCCGAGTGCTGCTGGGAGTACAGCCAAGGGTGGTAGTGGTCGCTCACCTCGACGAAGTCGAAACCAGCAGCCTCTGCGGCGACCGCCTGCTCGACGATCTCCTTCGGCGGGAACCCCTCCGCCATGAGCTTGAACCCGATCCTTAACCTGTTGGTCGCCATGGTTAGACCCTGCGCGACGCGGCTCGGAACGGCAATCGGACGCCATTCACGTTGACAGCGCCGCCCAGGGACGGTTCGCTTGGCCCTCGAGGGGGTGTGAAGATGCGCGCGATGTGGAAGGGCTCGATCTCGTTCGGCCTGGTCAGCATCCCGGTGAAGATGTATGGCGCGACGTCGACCCACGACATCTCGTTCCGCCAGGTCAGGCGCACCGACGGGTCGCGGGTCAAGTACAAGCGGGTCGCCGAGGCCGACGGTGAGGTCGTCGAGTACTCCGACATCGCCAAGGGGTACGAGCTCCCCGACGGCCGGATGGTCGTCTTGACCGACGAGGACATGGAGCAGCTGCCGCTGCCGACCAAGAAGACCGTCGAGGTGCTGGAGTTCGTCCCTCTCGACCAGGTCGACCCGATCTTCTACAACAAGAGCTATTACCTCGAGCCGGACACGAACGCGGGCCTCAAGCCGTACCTCCTCCTCCGCGAGGCGCTGGAGTCCTCCGAGATGGTCGCGGTGGTCAAGGTGACGATCGGGACACGCGAGCAGATGGCGACGATCCGCGTACGCGAGGGCGTCCTCACGATGAGCACGCTGCTGTGGTCCGACGAGATCCGCAAGCCCGAGTTCGGCTTCCTCGGCGAGGACCTGGAGCTGCGCCCGCAAGAGGTCAAGATGGCGCAGTCGCTGGTCGCGAGCATGGAGAGCGACTTCGATCCCGACGAGTTCAGCGACGAGTACGAGAAGGCGCTCGACGAGCTCGTCGAGGCCAAGCTCGAGGGCAACGAGGTCGTCTCGCCCGCGGTCGGTGAGGGCGCGGAGGAGAAGGACAACGTCGTCGACCTGATGTCCGCGCTCCAGGCGTCGATCGACCGCGCGAAGAAGGGCGAGAGCCCCAGCGAGGACGAGCCGGAGGAGAAGCCCGCCAAGAAGACGGCGGCCAAGAAGACGGCGAAGAAGGCCCCCGCGAAGAAGACCGCCAAGAAGTCGGCGGCGAAGAAGGGGACGACGAAGAAGGCGGCGAAGAAGGCGTCCTGAGGATCAGAGGGACGACACGATGGCCCAGGTGCCGAACGCTGTCGGACCGAGGATCACCGCGAGCGCCAGGGTCCCCACCAGCCAACGCCATGCCGGCGGAAGCGGGCGACCTGTTCCGTGAGGTATCGCTGCCCAGAGCAGGGCCAGCACGACGAACGTCACGGCGAGCACGACCGGCACCGCGTACACCCACAACAGTCCGAGGAGCAGGATGCCGTCGTTCGGTGCCAGAACGCATCCGAAACCGAGGCCTTCGCACTGACCAGACGAGTTGTGCTCCGGCAGGAGCAGATTGCCGCCGAGGACGAGGAACGCCGGGGCTAGGACGTACCCGACGATGATGACACCGAGCCATCGCCCCCACCACGTCCCTGCGCGCACGTCTCAGTGTCGGACGTGCACAGGTCAGTGCGGTCCTTTGGTGTCATCTCCTGGCACCAAAGGACCGCGCTGACGATGTGAGCACGACACGCCGAGGCACCTCGACGGTCTTGTCGGACCACGCGCGCACACTGGGTCGTGAAGGAACACCCGACCCCGGAAGACGAGGTGCTCGATGTCGGAGCTGGTGACGATCTGCGTCGACTGCGGCACGGAGTTCTCCGAAGCCGACGGCTGGGGCGATCGTTGCGCGATGTGCTGCGTCGTCCTCGAGGACCACGGTGCCGGCGGCCACGCCGCGTACGTGCTCGGCTGCTTCCTGTGCGACGACGAGGGCGCCGACCTGCGTCGTGCTCTCCGTGAGGACTATCAGGCGGCCTGACCCCGGGCGCGCCGGCGCGCAGTACCCTCGCGCGCCGACGCGCGACCGGGCAGGCAGCGCTCACGGAGTCCCGACGACGAGCCAGCGATCCGTCCGCTCGCGGAGCACGAGCGTGACCATCCGCGCCAGCATGAATCCTGCATAGGCGATCCACAACCACGTCAACCCGGCGTCCAGCAGCCACACGGCCAGCGCGAGCGGGGCGTACGCGACGAGCGTGATCACGCCCGCCCACGCGAGGTACGTGCCGTCGCCGGCCCCGATCAGCACCCCGTCCAGCACGAACACGACGCCCGAGATCGGCTGGGTCAGCGCGACGACGACCAGCGCCCCGACCAGGAGATGACGCACGGCCTCGTCCGAGGTGAACAGGCCGGGCAGCCAGGGCACGGAGACGAGCAGCAGCACGGCCGCGACCACCCCCGAGGCGACGCCCCAGCCGATCATCCGTCGGGTGGTCGAGCGGGTGCCCTCGACGTCACCGGCACCGAGCGAGCGACCGGTGAGCGTCTGCCCGGCGATCGCGATCGCGTCCAGCGCGAACGCGAGGATCGACACGATCGTGACCGCGACCTGGTGCGCGGCGAGCGCCGCGGACCCCTGGGTGGTGGCGACCACGGTGGCGATCAGGAGGGCGGCGCGCAGGGTGAGCGTACGGACGACGAGCGCGACGCCGGCGCGCGCGGACTCGCGGATCCCAGTGCGGTCGGGGCGTACGGGGGCGCGTTCGCGTCGCACCGCCCGGACCACCACGTACCCGAGGAAGAGCCCGGAGCCAAGCTGCGCCACGGTGGTCCCGATGGCCGCGCCGCGGATGCCCATGTCCAGCCCGTAGACGAGCACGAGGTTGAGGACCACGTTGGCGAGGTTCGCGACGATGACGGTGTAGAGCGGCGTCTTGAGGTCCTGCATCCCTCGGAGCACGCCCGTGGCCGCGAGCACCAGGAGCATCGCGGGGATGCCGGGTGCGGCCCAGACGAGGTACGTGACGGCCTGGTCGCCGACCGCGTCCGACGGACCGAACGCGCCCACGATCAGCGCCGCGCCCGCGCCCGCGAGAACAGCGGCCAGCGCACCGAGGAGCACCGCGAGCCAGAGGCCGCTCATCCCCGCCGCCATCGCGCCTCGGACGTCGTCAGCGCCGAGGTGGCGGCTGACCGACGCCGTGGTGCCGTACGCGAGGAACACGCAGAGCCCGACGAAGGTCTGGAGGACGGTCGAGGCGATCGCGAGGCCCGCGAGCGGGTCGGTGCCGAGGTGGCCGATGATCGCGGTGTCGGCAGCCAGCATCAGCGGCTCCGAGACGAGGGCGGCGAACGCGGGGACGGCGATGCGGAAGATCTCGCGGTCGCGCGCGTCCAGGGCCAGCCTCACGTGCTCAAGTCTCGCTCAGCGGACCGCGACCTGGACGGCGGGGCGACGGGTGCGGCGCGACGCTGGATGCCGGGTCGGGTGAGCGTCACCAGCCCGGCTGCGGTGCAGGCGAGCGCGGACACCGCGAGCACCACGGCGGGCTCGGTCACGTTGAGCGCCAGGGCGCCGACCGCCGCGCCGAGCGGTGCGGCGGTCGCGAGCAGGGCGCGCTGCGTCCCGAACAGGCGCCCGTGCCGTTCTGGCGGCGTCCACTGCTGCAGCGCCGTCGCTTCGATCGCTGCGTACGGGCCCCACACGGCTCCTGACACCAGCATCAGGGCGGCAGCGGCGGGGACGCTGTCGAGCAGGACGAGCGGAAGCGTGACCAGTCCCCACACGGCCGCCCCGACGGCGTTGACGACACCGGGGCGCCACCGGGACAGGCGTGGGGCCAGGACCACCGTCGCGAGCGCGCCGATGCCGAAGGCGGTCCACACCACCCCGTATGCGTCCGCCTCGCCGCCGAGGTCGTCTCGGACGAACGACGGGAGCGCAGGCTCGAACGGCCCGTACGCGGCGTAGTACGCGACTGACAGAGCGACCAGCGCCTTGACGCCGGGGACGCGCCACGGCGAGCTGCCCGTCTTCGGGGCCGGCGACGCGGTGCCCGCGGAGTCTGCCCTGGCCCGGTGGTCTTGCCCATCGCCGCGGGGGAGGAGCACGGCGATGGCCGCCACGCCCAGCATCAGTGCTGCCGGGACGGCCATGGTGGCGCTGACCCCGAACGCGGTGAGCGCCGCGCCCAGGAACGCCGCGGCCAGCACGAGCGGCAGCTGGTCGCCGAGGGCGAGGAGGGCGTTGGCGCGGGCGCGAAGGTGCGGCGGCTCGTAACGGACGACGAGCGTGCGCGCCCCCGCGTACGACAAGGGCTGGGTGATCCCTGCGAGCGCAGTCAGCAGGATGACGAGGCGCAGCTCGAGCGACCCGTCGCGCGCGCTGAGCGCCAGGACGCCGAGCACCGCCGTACGGACGACGCCGTCGACCAGGATCATCGCCCGTGGACCGAACCGGTCGACCGCGCGGCCGCCGACGACGCCCCCCACCAGGAGCGGGAGCCGCGTCGCGAGGATCAGCAGCGCGGTCTGGGCGCCGGACCACCCCTGCGGCTCCGCCAGCCACAGCAGCGCGAAGACGAGGAAGACGTCCGCGCTCGACGAGAGCATCCACGCTCCCGCGGCGGCCCGCATGGCCGGACGGAGGCGCGTACGGGCGGCGGTGCGTGCCGGGTCCACAGCGTGTCCGTCAGTCCGTCACGGAGGCGTCGACGGGACACGCGGGCTCGCATCGCGGCCACGTGCACGTACGGCACGCGCGGTCGGCGTCCGCGCGTACGCGGGGGACCCGGAGCAGTGCCTTCGACAGCAACGTCACCAGTGCCTCGCGCTCCTCGCCGTCGAGGCCGGCGACCGCGTCGGCCATCGCGTCGTCACGCGCCCGGTCCCAGGCGGCGAGGCGTCGTCGTCCGGCCGGCGTCACCGTGAGACCGACCTGGCGCCCCTCGCGCTGTCGCCGGACCAGCCCGAGGCGCTCGAGCCGGTCGACGAGACGGACGGTGCCGGACTGGGTGAGAGCGATGCGGGTGCGCAACCAGTCGGAGGTCGCCCCGGGATGGGTGGCGACGAGCGTCAGCGCCTCGAGGTCACGCATGCCGAGGCCGGCGGGCAGTCCGGCGGCAAGCCGATCGGCCGCGGCGAGGACGGACGCCGCCCAGACGTTCGAGGAATGCATGCCTCATTCATAGATCAGGTCTGCAGGTCGCGCCTCCCGAAACCGGCGAAGCCGACGGCCAGCAGGACGGCGGCGATCGCGGTGAGCCAGGCGAGCGGCGCCCACGCGACGTCCTCGAGGGGGACGAGGGCGGGGTGCGTGAACGGCGAGAGGTTCATGATCCAGTCCGGGAACTTCAGGAGCGGCCCGAAGAACATCACGACCGCCGCGAACCCGACGCCGAGCCACCCCAGTGACGCGCGGCGCGGGACGAGGCCCACGAGGACGACGGTGAGCCCGATGATCACCCAGATCGCGGGTGCGTACGTGAGCCCGGCCCAGGTGAGCTGCCCCATGCGGTCGTACGAGCCCGACACCACCCCGTACATCCAACCCGTCGCGGCGCCCGCGACGGCGATGGCGGCGGTGGTGGCGAGGAGCGCGAGCACGACGTGGCTCGCGAGGAAGCTGCGGCGGCGCAGGGCGGTCGCGAGCAGCGGCTCCGCACGACCCGAGGACTCCTCGGCCCGGGCGCGGAGCGTCACCGCCACCCCGAACGCCGCGGTGATGATCGCGAGCATGAGCATCGCGCTCCCGTAGAACCCGTCGACCAAGGTCTCGCCCGAGGTCTGACCGCCCGTCAGGGGGTCGGAGAAGTTGCCTTCGCCGACCAGGTCCCCGACGTCGTCGCCGATCGTGCCGTACGCGGCTCCGCCGAACGCAAGCCCGACCCACCAGCCGATCACGGTCGGACGCTGCAGCCGCCACGCCAGCTCGTACGCGCCGCCGCGCCAGTCCCGGGTCGCAGGACCACGCCGGGGGGCGACGAGGCCCGCCCCGAAGTCGCGGCGCACGTGGAGCGCCCGGGCGACGGCGAGGAGGACGGCCGTCGCACCGAGGAGCAGCAGCGCCGGCCACCACCGTTCGTCCGCGTACGCGCGCATCTGCTGGCCCCAGCCGATCGGGGAGAGCCACGTCAGGGCGTTCTCGCCGACGTCACCCGCAGCGCGCAGCGCGTACGCGACGCCGATGGCCGCGCCGCTCATGCCCCAGGCGCCACGTGTCGTGCTGCTGACCTGCGTGAAGACCAGCGCGAGAGCCATGAACACCATGCCGGTGAAACCGCACGCGCACCCCAGCGCCCACGAGCCCTCGACCGGCAGCCCGCAGGCGATGAGCGAGACGGCGATCGCGACGATCAGGGCGACGTTCGCCGCGGTGGTGACGAGGACGGCCGCGGCGTTGGTGGCCGCGCGCCCGACGACACCGGCGCGGATGAGCTCGTCGGCGCCGTTCTCCTCCCCGGCCCGGGTCTGGCGCACGATCAGGAAGGTGCTCATCAGGCCGGCCAGGATCGCGCCGAAAGCCGACGTCTGCCACGCGGTCTGGCCGCCGATGGTGTTGAGCGCGTACTCGGGTCCCGCGATCGCGATGATCGCGGCGTTGCCCGAGAGGCTCGCGGCGAGCTGGTCGAGGTCGGCCTGCGTCGGGTAGGTGGCCTCCAGCGCGAGCGCCTGGATCGGATAGAGCGCGGTGATGCCGAGGATCCACCAGACGAGTGCCAGCCGCGAGCGACGCAGCGCGAACCGCACCAGGGTGCCGGTGCCTGCGTAGCTGTCTCTCACGACGCCTGCTCCGCAGCGGGCTCGCTCGCCTCGACCGGCTCGTCGCCGTAGTGGCGAAGGAACATCTCCTCCAGCGTCGGTGGCGCACTGGTGAGCCCGGTGATGCCGAAGTCGCCGAGCCGCGCCAGTACGTCGCCGATGAGGTGGGTGTCCACGTCGAAACGCGCGCGGGTCCCGCCGTCGTCGATGACGAGGTCGTGGATGCCGGCGCTCTGCGTCAGCCCGTCGATGGGGCGCTCGGTCGAGACGTCGATCGAGGTACGCGTGAGGTGGCGCATCTCCTCGAGCGTCCCGGACTCGACCGTCCGGCCCTCGCGGATGATCGTGACCCGGTCGCACAACGCCTCGACCTCGCTCAGGATGTGGCTGGAGAGCAAGATCGTGCGTCCCTCCGCACGCACCTCGTCGACCGTCTCGCGGAACACCTCCTCCATCAACGGGTCGAGGCCCGAGGTCGGCTCGTCGAGGAGGAGCAGCTCGGCGTCCGACGCGAGACCGGCGACCAGCGCGACCTTCTGCCGGTTGCCCTTCGAGTACGTGCGTCCGCGTTTGGTGGGGTCGAGCTGGAAGCGTTCGAGCAGGTCGTCGCGCCGCGTGCGGTCGACACCGCCGCGCAGACGGGCGAGGAGGTCGATGACCTCGCCGCCGGAGAGGTTGGGCCACAGCGTCACGTCGCCCGGGACGTACGCGAGCCGGCGGTGCAGGGCGGTGGCGTCCGTCCAGGGGTCGGCGTCGAGGAGCCGGACGGTGCCGGAGTCCTTGCGCAGGAGCCCGAGGAGGACGCGGATGGTCGTGGACTTGCCCGAGCCGTTGGGGCCGAGGAAGCCGTGGACCTCACCGGTAGTCACCGTGAGGTCGAGCCCGTCGAGGGCGTGCGTGGTCCCGAAGCTCTTACGGAGCCCGGCGATCTCGATCGCGTGAGTCACGTTCTCGACGCTACAGATGATTCAGAAGTATGTGAAGTATGATCGGCGCCGGATCGGGGACCGTGGGGAGGGAGGTGAGAGCGTGGCGGGCGAAGCCCTGGACGACTTTGTGGACCGGTTCTCGGCGATCCTTCGCGACTCCGGGCTGCCGCCGATGCCGGCGCGGACCTTCGCGTACGTCCTCGGGCTGGGGCGGCGCAGCTACACCGCGGCCGAGCTCGCGGACGCCACCGGGGCGAGCCCGGCGGCCATCTCCGGTGCGGTGAACTACCTGATCGGCGTGGGCATGCTCGAGCGCCGTCGGGGGAGCGACCGCCGGCACCACTACGAGCTCCCGCCGGGGGACCCCTGGGCCTCGATGATCGCGCGGCGCCAGGCGATCCTCGTGCGGTGGTACGAGAGCCTCGGGCAGGCGGCGCAGGACCTCGGCGACCAGCAGGAGGACCACGGTGAACCGCTGCAGCTCGGCGCTCGGTTCTTCGCCTTCATGGCGCAGGAGTTACCCGGCATGCTCGCCCGCTGGGAGTCCTTCCGGGACGGGAGCAGCGGCCAACCGTAAGTGGCTTTCCGCATGTGTGCAACTCCGGAAGACACGCCCGTCAGCGAGTTTGGATCCACACACGGGGGACATCGTTTCCCCAGGTCAGCCCACAGGTGTGGAGAACCGCACGACATAATCCACACAGATACGCACAGCCTGTGCACATGTATCCCCCCGGTTATCCACACGAAAGCTGTGGTGATCCACAAGGGGTGTGCATCCACCGCTGCACGCAACTGGCAACCGGCCACGCGATGCGCGTAGTTTTCTTCTCGTTCGACGGAGGTTTTCTCAAGGCTCCCGGGGCGGGTCCGGGTGGCGGTCGAAGCTTCGTCGGTGCTCCCCCGTACGCTCGAAAGTGAATGACAGCCCTGTGATTCACGGCGTGCCGTCGCGGGGTGGTCGGGGTTCGCAGTCGGGGTCGAGCGTGGAGGAGTGGCGCGGGTGAGCGTTGCCGAGCTGGGGTCGGTGCCGGAGCCGCCGGACGACTACGAGTACGGCGGCAGCCAGGTCGACCGGACCCCACCGCAAGACATCAACGCGGAGCAGTCGGTGCTCGGCGCGATGATGCTCTCCAAGGACGCGATCGCCGATGTCCTCGAGTCCGTCAAGTCCGTCGACTTCTACCGGCCGGCGCACGAGGAGATCTTCGACGCGATCCTCGACCTGTACGGGCGCGGTGAGCCGGCAGACGCGGTGACGGTGTCGGCCGCGCTCCAGCGGCGGGGCGAGCTTGCGAAGATCGGCGGCGCCCCGTACCTGCACACGCTCGTCGCGAACGTGCCGATCGCGGCCAACGCCTCGTACTACGCCGACATCGTCCGCGAGAAGGCGATCCTGCGGCGGCTGATCTCGGCCGGCACCAAGATCGCCCAGCTCGGCTACGCCGGCGAGGGCGAGATCGACGACATCGTCGACACCGCGCAGAGCGAGGTCTTCGGAGTCACCGAGCAGCGGACGTCGGAGGACTACTCGGTCCTCAACGACCTCATGGAGGCGACGTTCGACGAGCTCGAGGCGATCGCCGCGCGCGACGGCCAGATGGCGGGCGTGCCGACGGGGTTCGCCGACCTCGACCGGCTGACCAACGGGTTCCACCCCGGTCAGATGATCGTCGTCGCCGCCCGACCCGGTGTCGGCAAGTCGACGCTCGGCCTCGACGTGTGCCGCTCGGCCGCCATCAAGCACGGCCTGACCACGGCCATCTTCTCCTTGGAGATGAGCCGCATCGAGATCACGATGCGTCTGCTGTCGGCCGAGGCACGCGTCGGTCTGCACGAGATGCGGTCCGGCTCGCTCAGCGACGACCAGTGGGCCAAGCTCGCCCGCCGGATGGGCGAGGTGTCGAGCGCTCCGATGTTCATCGACGACTCGCCCAACATGACGATGATGGAGATCCGTGCGAAGGCCCGTCGCCTGAAGCAGCGGCACGACCTCAAGATGATCGTCATCGACTACCTCCAGCTGATGACGTCAGGCAAGAAGGTCGAGAACCGTCAGGTCGAGGTCTCGGAGTTCTCGCGTCAGATCAAGCTGCTCGCCAAGGAGCTCGAGGTCCCGATCATCGCGATCAGCCAGCTCAACCGTGGCTCGGAGCAGCGCACCGACAAGCGGCCGATGCTGTCCGACCTCCGTGAGTCGGGCTCGATCGAGCAGGACGCCGACATCGTGGTGCTCCTGCACCGCCCGGACATGTACGAGCAGGAGTCCGAGCGCCTCGGCGAGGCGGACTTCATCGTCGCGAAGAACCGCTCCGGCCAGCCCGGCACGGCGACCGTCACGTTCCAGGGCCACTACTCGCGGTTCATCGACATGCCGAAGGAGTTCGGCTGAGCCGGCGTCCGTCCCCTCCTTCTTCCCCGCCAGCCTCGACTCCATGGCGGGAAACGCAGAACCCGAGCGCCACAACCGTCCGGAAGGGTCACCGCGGTGCGGCTCCTAGCGACGAAGGCGCGACGCTACGTACTCGAGCAGGACTGACGTGAGCGCGACGGCGCTGGTGAGGATCAGCAGCACGCCGTACACGAGCGTCCAGGAGAGGTACGGCACGAAGGTGTCCTCGTTCCTGACCGACGGGTCCCATGGGCCGAACCACCAGACGCCCACAGCCGCCGCCGCGAGGACCATCGCGGCGGTCGCTGCACCGAACACCTTGCGGATCGGCCTCGGAAGGGCCGTCTGCATCGCTGCCGCGACTCCCAGCGGAATGCTCAAGACGATGACGAGGGGCAACAGTCCGAAGAAGAGGGATCCGCTCGCCGACACCCGGCTGATCCTTGCAGACCGGTATCACCCGGGTCCGTCGGGATGCGTGAGGTCGTACGCGCGCGACAGCTTCTGCGGCACGACCATCCGCCAGGCGTCCACGACGAGCTCCCGTGCCTCGGTCGCGTCCAGGGCGCCGAGCTGCGACCGCGCCCAGCTGAAGCGCAGGTCCGACTCGGCCGGCAGCGAGAACTTGCCCGGGTCGCTGGCGACGAGCGCCGCTCGCTCCTCCTTGGGATAGGCGAACTCCATGACCGTCTCGTCGGGCGAGAACGCCACGTACACGATCTGCTTCACCCGGAACTTGAGTCGCCCCCGGACGTACACCTCTTACGAGCGCTCCAGCTCTGACCCCAGGGGCCGGACGTCGTCGATCGTCGCCATCAGTCGTTGATCGCCTCGACGCCCTGACGCTCGAGCTCGGCGAGGCTGTCGCGCATGTGCTGGAGCTGGTCGGCCGTGTGCGGCTCCCAGTCCGTGACCTCGCCGGTGACACGAAGCGGGTCGCGGGTGCGGTACGACCTCGTCGGGTTCCCAGGGAACCGCTTGTCGGTGAGGTTGGGATCGTCCTCGAACGGCCCCGTCGGCTCGACCTCGTAGATGCGACCCGGGCCGTCGCCGACCGCCAGCTCGGCGCCCCAAGTGGCAGCATCGAGGGTGGCCGTGAAGTAGAGGAAGTTCGCCGTCCGCCGCTCTCCGTAGTTGGAGCGGTAGCCGGCCTCGAGCAGGTCTCCGGGCTGAAGCGGCACCTTCGTGCCGTGGAAGAAGGGTCCAGGGTCGACGGTCATCAGTGTCCTCTCGCGGTCGGGGAGCCGGGCAGGTCGACGGCGGCCAGCCGCTCGGGGTCGGTGACCGACCGCATCGCGACGATCCTCCCCTCGGCGACCGTGCACGCCATGACGCTGACCGGGCGGCCGGACGGCCTCCAGACCACTATCCCGGCCTCGCCGTCCACCCGCACCGGATGTGCCACCGCCTCGACGTGGGAGACGCCCCTGCGCGCCTTGTCGACGACGGCGTCGACACCTTCCTTGACGATCACGCCGCGGGCCGTCTCGATCCGCCAGGTCACGTCCGGGTGGAGCACGCGCAGCAGCGCCTCGAAGTCGCCGCTGCGCGCTGCGGCGAGGAAGGCGTCGACCACCTCGCGTTGCCGGCGCCGCTCGGCGACCGCGGGTGCGGCTCCGCGGACCTTCCTCCGCGCACGGCTCGCCAGCATCTTCGTCGCGTCCGAGGAGCGGTCGAGGATGCGCGCGACCTCGGCGTACGGCACCGCGAACACGTCGTGCAGCACCAGGGCGAGACGCTCGGCGGGGAGGAGCGTGTCGAGGACGACGGTCATCGCCGCCCCGACCGCGTCGGCGAGGACGGCATCGTCCTCCGGCGTCGGTGCGTCGTCGGTGACGTGGAGGCGCAGCGGCGCGTCCGCGTCCCCGTACGAGGTCTCGGGGCGGTTCTTGCGTGCGCGCAGCACGTCGAGGCAGATCCGGCTGACCACCGTGGTGAGCCATCCCCGCACGTTGTCGATCGCGCCAGGATCCTGCCGTTGCAGCCGCAGCCACGCCTCCTGGACAGCATCCTCGGCGTCCGCGCGGGTGCCGAGCATCCGGGTGGCGAGGGAGAGGAGGCGACCGCGCTCCTCCTCGAAGACTGCGGTCGTCCCTCGCTCCAGGTGCGAGTCCGTCGTCCCCATCGTGTTACCTCCTGCGGTCGCCGGCCGTCATGAAGGAGACGACACCGCACGAGAAAACGTGACAACACAAGGAAGGGGATCCCCATGGACCTCGCACTCTGGATCGTCGCGGGGCTGCTCGCGCTGATCTTCTTGGTGGCCGGCGCGAACAAGCTGTTCATCCCGTACGAGAAGCTCCGCCGGGCGCCGGGAGCCGGCTGGGTCGGTGACTTCAGCCCGCGCTTCGTGAAGACCCTCGGTCTGCTCGAGATCCTCGGGGCGATCGGCCTGATCCTCCCGGCGGCGCTCGACATCGTGCCGGTGCTGGTCCCGCTGGCCGCCGTCGGCGTCGGGACGATCATGGTCGGTGCCGTGGCCGTCACCGTCCGCCGCAAGGAGCGTGCCCACGCCGTGCTCGACCTGGTCTACCTCTCGTTGGCCGTCTTCGTCGCGTGGGGACGCTTCGGGCCCGAGTCTTTCGTCTGAGGGCTCAGGCCAGCTTCGGGTCCCAAGGGCCCGTCCTGGCCGACCGTACGGGGAGGGTGGACGGGATCGGCGCCTGCGTCTCGGGGTCGTAGTTCTCTGCCGTCCCGCCCCAGTCGATCCACGTGTCGGTCGAGTAGAGGTTCACGAGGACGCCGTCGCACCGCAGGATCCAGACGGTGTCCTCGAGGGTCTCGTAGTGACCGTGCTTGATCCATGCGGGACGGAACGCGTACGTGCCGGCGGTGGAGTCGCCGTGGATCGACGCCGTCCTGCCCTCGAGGGTGAAGAACTCCTCGAAGACCGGGTGGTGGGGGAGTCGCGGCTCGGTCCAGCCCTTCGGGGCCTTGATCAGGCGCGTGTAGAAGTCGGTCTCCTTGTCGTGGTGGAGCATCTTGATGTAGAGCGGCTTGAGCGGACCCGGGGTGCGCTCGATCGTCGAGGTCCACTCGAGGTCGGCCGGGTTCGTGAGCGTGACGTCGCCGCGCGCGTCGGTCGTACGCTCGCCGCCGAGGTCGAACGTGCTCGGGCCGTACTCGCGCCAGTGCAGCAGACGGGAGCCTGCGGCGACCTTCAGCTCCGCCATCGGCACGCCCTTGGGGACGTGGAGGTACTCCCAGGCGCCCATGGTCTGGCCGTCGTACTCCATCGAGCCCTCGACGACGAAGAACTCGGTGTCGGCGTGCGGCACGCCCGCCCCGCGGCTCCAGTCGGTGGCGAACGACAGCATGAGCGAGGACGAGCCGTCCTCCTCGTCGACGGAGAACCGCTGCTCCAGCACCTCGCCGTGGCCGCCGGGGAGCTCGGCAGGGTGCCAGACGTAGTCGGCCTCGTAAATCATCTCGACATGGGGACGCATGTCGACCTCCTCAGGTTCTCGATACATTCTGTATCGGTAATGTGGTGAGGCAGACGGTAGCGACTCGCGTAATCCGATGCAAGATGTATCGTTAATTTCGTGAGCAGAGTTGGCCGCCCCGTGGGACCCGCTGCCGAGACCGCCGTTGTGGTGCTGACCGCTGCCCTCGACCTTCTCCTCGCCGAGGGGGGTTCGGCGCTGACGGCGCAACGGCTCCACCAGGTCACTGGTGTCTCCCGCTCGACCATCTACCGCCACTGGCCGACGCCGACCGACGTCCTCGCTGCGCTCATCGATGTCGCGCCGGGTGCAGAGCGGACGCTGACGGGGGACGTGGTGCGTGACGTCCACGCCGAGGTCGACGCCCTCTGCGACCGTCTTCGTGACAAGCCGGTCGGCGCGTTCCTCCAGGCGCTCGTCGCGGTGGCCGCGAGCGACCCCGCGGCAGTGGCGCTGCGTCAGCGCTACCTCGACGACCTGGTCGCGCCGTTCCGCCACGCGCTCAAGGGGGCCGAGCTGACGCGCCAAGAGAGCGAGGACGCGGTCGCGGCGATCGTGTCGCCTCTGCTGGTCGACGCGCTGCTCCTCGACCGGCCCGCCGCCCGCGCGAGGGCCCACCGTGCGGTCGACCTCTACCTCGCGCCGTGATCGATCACGAATCGAGAAGCACGGCCTCGGCGGCTCGGGAATCGTAGGGGGCACACAGCACGCCACACGACCGAGGAGCCCACGATGGCCACGAAGAACACCGAGACGACCAGCACCGCCCCCGGCTTCACCGACGAGGAGCGCGCCGCGATGAAGGAGCGCGCCGAGGAGCTCAAGGCCGAGGGGCGCGGAGGCAAGAAGAAGGCCGACAACCTCAAGGACGTGCTCTCCAAGATCGCCGACATGCCCGACTCCGACCGCGTGATGGCCGAGCGGATCCACGCGATCGTCACCCGCGTCGCCCCTCAGCTCAACGCGAAGACCTGGTACGGCATGCCGGCCTACACCGACGACAAGGGCAAGGTCGTGGTGTTCTTCAAGGCGGCGGACAAGTTCGACAGCCGCTACGCGACGCTGGGTTTCGAGGAGGCGGCGAAGATCGACGAAGGCAGCATGTGGCCGACGTCGTACGGGCTGAACGAGATCACGGACGCCGACGCCAAGACGATCGAGGAGCTCGTCAAGCGCGCGGCAGGCTGATCGGCGATGACGCGGTGCATTGCGGACGCTCTCTGTCCGCAAGCGGTGGGACAGTGACGAGATGAGCCGACACGTACAAGTCACCTTCGACGCACACGACCCCAGGACGTTGTCGACCTTCTGGCGCGACGTCCTGGGGTACGTCCACCCCGGCCCTCCCGGTGTCGAGCTGCCCGAGGGCGCCGACCCGCTCGCCGCGTGGGACGACTTCCTCGCGCAGATCGGTGTCCCGGAGGCCGCCCGCAACTCCCGCTCCGCGATCGAGGACCCGGACGGGGACGGCCCACGGCTGTTCTTCCAGCAGGTTCCCGAGGACAAGGTCGCCAAGAACCGCGTCCACCTCGACGTCCGGGCCGCCCCGGGACTGCAGGGTGAAGAGCGGATGGCGGCGCTGGAGGCGGAGTGCGAGCGCCTCGTCGCGCTGGGGGCCACCAGGATCGAGCGACACGACCCGGAGCCTCCGATGGGCGCCGGTCACCTCGTCATGGAGGACCCGGAAGGCAACGTGTTCTGCCTGGACTGACGTCCCCGATAGCCTGCGTCCGTGCTCGCCGCCTGGATCGTCGTCGCTGTCCTCGCTCTTCTCGCCGCCTTCCAGCTCGCACTCGCGTGCGGTGCGCCGTGGGGCGCCTTCGCCTGGGGAGGGCAGGCGCGCGTGCTGCCCGCGTCGCTCCGGGTGGGGAGCGCACTCTCGATCGTGCTGTACGCCGCGTTCGCCGTCGTCGTGCTCGACCGATCAGGTGAGATCGACGCGCTCGCCGACGGGGTCGCCTCCGTCGGAGCGTGGGTCGTGTTCGTCTTCGCTGTCCTCAGCGTGGTCGTCAACGCGCTTTCGCGCAGCAGGCCCGAGCGCTACACGATGACACCGACCTGCGTGGTGCTGGCGGTGGCGACGTTCTTCGTCGCGACGAGCTGAGCCGCCCTAGGGTGAGGTCATGAGTGACAGCGTCGTGGCTGACGAGCGGTGGTCCGCCGACCGGTGGCAGGACATCGCGACGCCGTTCCTCGCCGTCGACCTCCCGACGCTGCGGCGCAACGTCGCCCGCGCGCAGGCGCTCTGCGACGACGGCGGCGTGCGGCTGCGCCCGCACGTCAAGACCCACAAGATCCCCGAGGTCGCGCGCCTGCAGGTCGACGCCGGTGCCCGCGGGCTGACGCTCGCGACGGTGGGCGAGGCGGAGTGCTTCGCCGATGTCGGCTTCGACGACCTCTTCATCGCCTACCCCGTCCTCGCCACCCCCGACGTCGGGACTCGTGTGCAGCGGCTGCTCGAGACGGCCGACGTCATCCTCGGCGTCGACTCCCGTGATGGAGTCGACGCCCTCGTACGCCACGGGCTCGCCACTCATCCCCGACTGTCGGTGCTGGTCGAGGTCGAGTGCGGGCTGCGCCGGACGGGGGTCGCGCCGGAGGAGGCGGGCACGCTCGCGGCGTACGCCGCCGAGCACGGGCTCACCGTCGGCGGTGTCTTCACGTTCCCGGGCCAGGCGTACGCCGTGGGGGCGGGCAAGCCCGCCGCCGAGGACGAGGCACGTGCTTTGTCGCGTGCCGCCGAGGCGTTCACGGCCGTCGGCCTGCCCTGCCCGGTCCGCAGCGGCGGCGCCACCCCGTCGTACGAGGCCACCGACACGACGGTCGTCACCGAGACCCGCCCCGGCGTGTACGCCTTCCAGGACGCGCAGCAGGTCGCCCTCGGCACTGCGGCGACCTCCGACGTCGCGCTGGCCGTCGTCACCACCGTCGTGAGCACACCGGCACCGGACCGTCTTGTCCTCGACGCCGGCTCCAAGGTGCTCGCTGCGGACCGGCCGGCGTACGTCGACGGGCACGGGATGCTCCTGGGCGTCCCCGGCGCGCGGGTCGACCGGATCTGGGAGCACCACGGCGTGGTCGACGTCAGTGGCGTCGACCCCTCGGACGTCCCTCGGACAGGCGATCGCGTCGCCGTGCTGCCGAACCACGCCTGCACCGCGATCAACCTGGCCGACCGTGTGCACGTCCGCGACGGTGACGAGCGGGGGACCTGGTCGGTCGCCGCGCGCGGCATGAACGGCTAGGGCCGCGCTCTGCGTCCCATCAGCCGTGCTCGGTGGTGAGAGACTCTCGCCCACACGCTCTGCTGCAGCGCCAGCGTGATCCAGCCTGCGAGCGCCATCCCCGAGATGTTGACGAGGAGCTGGAGCGTGCTGCCCCAGACCTCGTCCCAGTGGGCGAAGGCGAGCCCCAGGGCGACGTTGCCGGCGGCGGGGATCGTCGTCACCGAGATGAAGACGCCCGACAGTCCTCCGATGCGGGCCGAGGTCAGTGAGAGGACGCCGGCGGAGGCGGCGATCACCGCGACGACGAACGACCACCGGTCCGGTGTGTAGATGAACGCGGTGTCCGAGCGCGGCTCGGCCAGGAGGTCAGACGTGATCCATCCCGCCAGGCGCGCCACCAGGACGAGACACGTGGTGAGCAGGATCGCCACGACGAATCCCGCCACGAGGGTACGGGTCGCAAGCGCGAGCAGCTGGTAGCGGCGACGCACCAGGGCGACGCCCAGCGCGGCGATCGCGCCGAACTCCGGCCCGAGCACCATCGCACCGATCACGAGGATCATCGAGTCCACGACGATCGCGATCGAGGCCAGGAGCGTCGCGAGGACCATGAACGACATGTAGGTCCAGTTGGCCTCGGAGTCCTCGTACGCCCGCTGGGTGACCTCCGCCCACACGACGGCGTCGGCACTGCTGCCGGGGGTGCGCGCGTCGGCCTCGTAGCCGGCCTGGGACAGCCACGTCTCGACAGGGACGACCTGGACGGTCCCTCGTCGATGGACACCGAGCTCCCGCAGACGGTCGACGATCTCGTTGGCTCCCTCGCGGGCGACGTCCGCCTCGACGACGTCGCCGACCGGCTTGACGGCAGCGCCGCGGAGGACGACGACGCTGCTGACCGACACGTCGGCGTCGAGCAGGCCGGCCACGTCGTCGGTCAGGTCCGACGGCGTGACGATGCGGAGATGCAGCACGTGCGCAGTCTTGCGCATGCCGCTGCCGCCTGCGGGGGAGTACGGTCCCTTCATGAGCGAGGGTGCGGTCCGGCCCCTGGATGCCGGTGAGGCGGTGGTCGAGAGCCTGCGCGCGGTCGCTGACCAGCTCGACGCCACGCTCGGACCTGCGCTGCTCGACCGGCCGGACGGTGTCCATGCCCACCGCAAGGCGGTGCGCCGGCTGCGGAGCACGCTCGCGGCGTACCGCCCGTTCTTCGACGACGACACCGTCCGCCGGCTCCACCACGCCTATCGCGAGTGGGGACGCGAGCTCGGGGAGGCGCGGGACCTTGAGGTCCGGATCGCGGTCGCCGAGCGCTTCGTCGACTCCGACGATCCCGCTGGGGCGCAGCTGCTCGACGAGCTCCGCGCAGCGTACGACGCTGCCCACCGGGGCGTCGCACGCCGCGGTGTCACCAAGGCGGCGCAGGAGCGACGCCACGAGCTGGCGGTGTTCCTCGAGGCACCGCCCCGCACTCCCAAGGCGGGTCGGCGTACGAAGCGCGGGTTGCGGCGCCGGATCGCCAAGGAGGGGGACCGCGTGCTGGCGCGCGCCGAGGTCGCGACTGCGTCGCCGGACGACGAGGAGGCGGTGCACGAGCTGCGCAAGGCGGCGCGGCGGCTGCGCTACGCGGTCGAGTCGGTGACGCGCCCACCGGTCGGGGTCTTCGGGGCGAAGGCCGAGGCGGTCGCGTCCGGTGCGGAGCGGATCCACGACATCCTCGGTGACGTCCGGGACACCCTCGCGTTCGCGCGGACGTACGACGGTGCCGGTGCAGACGACGCGACCCCCGCCGTACGGGCGCGGGCGGAGGCGGCCGAGAAGCTGGACGAGGTCTCGGCCGCCGTCGACGACTTGCGGCAGGCGCTCGCTCAGTTCCGCTGAAGGGCGCCGCCCCTGCGCCGTGCCCATGCCGTGGTGCCGATGACGACGGCGAGCGCGGCGGCCGCCGTCGGGACGACCAGCGCGCGTCGGTAGTCCGCGAGCGTCGCCTCCTCGGCGCTTCCTCCGACCAGGACGATCGTCACGGCCGACAGCCCGAGAGCCGCACCGAACTGGAAGGCCGTGTAGACGATCCCGCCTGCGATGCCGTGCTCGGACTCGTCGAGGCCTTCGGTGGCGGCGGCGGTGAGCGGCCCGTACGCGAAGGCGAACGCGAGCGAGACCAGCAGGAGGGTCGGGAGCAGGTCGACGTAGACCCAGTCGTCGTCGAGGCGGAGGGTCAGGGCGAACGCGGCGGTCGCGCTGGCGAACCCGGCGGTCATCACCGCGGCGTTGCCCAACCGTGCCACCAGGAGGGGCGTCAGCAGCGGGGCGATCACCATGTCCGCCCCCATGATCGCGAACGTCAGACCCGTCTCCAGGGCGCTCCAGCCGCGGAGGTCCTGGAGGTAGAGCGTCACGAGCAGCTGGAACCCGAAGAACGCGCCCATGAAGAGCAGGCCCGCAGTGCTGCTGGAGAGCAGCATGCCGTCGCGGAGGATGCTCAGACGCACCAGGGGCGCGGGGGAGCGGCGCTCCCACGCGACGAAGGCGACGAGCAGGACCGCAGCACCAGCCATCGCGAGCACGGCCGGGCCGGTGTGGCCCTCGCCGAGGTTCACGATCCCGAGCACGGTCGCCACCATCGCCGCGGTCACGGCCACCGCTCCCACGACGTCGAACCCCTCGGCGGGCGCGGTGCGCGGCTGGTCGGGACGGATCAGGGCGCGTCCGGCGAGGAGCAGGAGGAGGCCGAGGACGACAGGCGCGAAGAAGACCCACCGCCAGCTCACGGTCGTGAGGAGGCCGCCGACGACCATCCCGAGGCTGAAGCCGCCCGCACCGACCGCCCCGTAGACGACGAGCGCGCGGTTGCGCAGCGGTCCCTCCGGGAAGGTCGAGGTCACGATGCTGAACCCGGCCGGCGTCATGAATCCCGCGGAGACCCCGGTGACGAAGCGAGCGACCACGAGCACCCACCCGGCGTCGGCGAGGCCGCCGACACCGGAGAAGGCGACGAAGACGGCGAGTCCGACCAGGAAGACGCGGCGCCGCCCGAAGAGGTCGGCCGAGCGTCCGCCGAGCAGCATGAATCCGCCGTAGCCCAGGACGTACGCGCTGATGATCCAGTGCGCCGACCCGGCCTGGAGGTCGAGGTCGGCGGCGATCGCCGGGACGGCGACGTTGAGCATCGCGATGTCGATGCCTTCGAGGAAGAGGGCCCCGCAGAGGACGAGAAGCAGCGCCCACGCGCGCCGCGTCATCCGCTGGGGGCGTGAGTCGAGGGCAGGTGTGGCGGTCACGAGCGGCTCCTGGTGACGAAAGGGATCCTGGTTACTTCTTGTAACTGGAGCCAGTCTCAGCGAGGATGGCCGCATGGCGGAAGTACGCACTTCGACGTCACCAGGTTCTCTGGAAGTGACCGAGCCTTCTCACGTGAGCGACGACGACGCTCGCTGGGCAGCGTTCCAGTGGGACGCCCGTGAGAACTGCGAGGTCCGCCAGATCCTCGACCGGATCGCCGACAAGTGGTCGCTCCTCGTCGTCTCCCTCCTCGAGGAGCGGACGATGCGCTTCAACGAGCTGCGCCGCGAGATCGACGGGATCAGCCAGCGGATGCTGACGGTGACGCTGCGCAACCTCGAGCGTGACGGTCTCGTCTGCCGCACCGTGTACGCCGAGGTCCCTCCCCGCGTGGAGTACTGTCTCTCGCCGCTGGGCCGCACCCTCCTCGGGACGATCCAGTCGCTGGTGCGGTGGACGGAGGAGCACCAGGAGGAGATCGTCGAGGCTCGCGCGGAGTTCGACCGCGCGCAGCAACGCACGGGATAGCGCCCGCACTGGGACGCGGTCTCACGTTGACCGCGCACCCTGGCGCCCTTCGGCAAGGGATGGCTAGCGTCGCAACGCGGCCGAGGTGAGAGCGGCGCATCCGACCCCCAGGAGCCCCCGTGCACGTTCTTCACCGACGCCGTGTTCTTCGCCGCCCGCTCCGGGTGGCGTGCGCGCTCGCCGTCGCCGTCGTGGCCGCGAGCCTGGCGGGTCCCGCCGACGCGAGCTCCCCGAGCCCGCGCACGGACCTCGTCGTCCGCACAGTCGACGGTGCCGTCAGGGGGGAGGCGCATCCCGGGTTCCGTACGTTCGAGGGCATTCCGTACGCGGCCCCGCCGGTGGGTGAGCGTCGCTTCCGAGCCCCGGTGCCACCGACGCCGTGGCGCGGTGTCCGGGACGCGACCGTGCCGGGTCCTCAGTGCGCCCAGCTGTCGAACGGGACCGGCAACCCGACGACCTTCGGCGAGGACTGCCTGACCCTCAACGTCACCACACCGGCCGGTCGATCGGCACGACGTGCCGGCCTGCCGGTGATGGTGTGGATCCACGGCGGGTCGTTCCTCACCGGCGCGGGCAGCAGCTACGACGCGTCCCGCCTGGCGGTGGACGGCGACGTCGTGGTCGTCACGGTGAACTACCGCTTGGGCGCGCTCGGCTTCCTCGCCCACCCAGGTCTGAGCGCAGAGGACCGACGACGCGGGTCCGGCAATGCCGGGATCCTCGACCAGCAGGCGGCCCTGCGGTGGGTGCAGCAGAACGCCCGGGCGTTCGGAGGCAACCCGCGCAACGTCACCGTCTTCGGTGAGTCGGCCGGCAGCGCCTCGGTGTGCGCGCACCTCGCGTCGCCGCAGGCACGCGGCCTGTTCCGCCGCGCGATCGCCCAGAGCTACTCGTGCGCGAGCGACCTGACGGTACGCGCGGTGGCGGAGGAGTCGGGTGAGGAGGTCGCTCGGGAGGTCGGGTGCGCGGACGCGAGCGACGTGCCGGCGTGCCTGCGCGAGGTCGACGCGGAGACGCTGCTTCGCGCCTGGCCCGGTGGTGGCCCGGTCGTCGGCGATGGGATCCTCCCGCAGCAGCCCGGCGCGGCGCTGCGCGACGGGACCGCTCACCGGGTCGACCTCATCCACGGCAACACCCTCGACGAGAACCGCCTGTTCGTGCCGCTCCAGTACGGCACCTCTCTGACCGCCGCGCAGTACCCCGCGACGCTCGGGGCGATCTTCGGCCCGGCCGCACCTGCGGTGCTCGCGCGCTATCCCGCAGAGGCGTACCCGTCACCGATCATCGCCCTCGCCACCGTGTTCAGCGATGCCGGCTCGCCGCTGTCGACCTGCACGCACGTGCGTGCGTACGACCTCGCGAGCGAACGTCGAGGGGTCCGCGTCTACGCGTACCAGTTCCAGGACCGGACCGCCGACCCGCTCATCCCGCTCCTCGCGGGTCAGGACGGTGCCGCGCACGCGACCGAGCTGCCGTTCCTCTTCCCGGGGCTCTTCGGCGACGGGCTGACACCGGAGCAGGAGGAGCTGTCCGACGCGATGGTGGCGTACTGGACGAGCTTCGCGGCGACGGGGAGGCCGCACGGACGCGGGCTCCCGCGCTGGCCGGCGTACGAGGGGCCCGGTGACGTGCTGGCCCTCGATCTGCCCGGCAGCGGCGGGATCGCGACCGAGGACGTCGCCGAGGCGAGCCGCTGCGGGTTCTGGGCGACTCTCGGCTCCGTCAGGTGAGCAGCAGCGAGCGCTGAAGGTCGGCGGCGAGGTCGAGATCGGGTTCGCGGCCGGCGAGAAGGTCGGCGTGGATCATCGACTCGCCGATCCTGACGAACAGGTACGCCAGCCGCTCGACGTCGGCGGTCGGTCGGATCTCGCCGCACGCGAGCGCGTCGCCCAAGACCTGTTGCCAGGCCGCGACGATGCGCAGGTGGACGCCGGCGGTCGGCATGAAGAGCACGCGGAAGGCCGTCTCGGGGTCGGCGGCGACGAACGTCCGCAGCGGGACGAAGTCGATGACGGCGCGGTTCATGATCTTCGCGGCGTCGACGAGACGATCCACGCCTGGAGCCGTCCCGCGCTCACGTGCTCGCCCGAGTGAGGCGGCGATCGTCGGTCGCGCGAACGACACGAGGACGTCCCCGAGCAGCCGGTCCCTGCTGCCGACGACGCGGTAGAGCGTCGCTCGGCCGACCGCCAGCTCGTCGGCGAGAGACTGCATGTCGAGCGGCCGGCCGTCGAGGAACCAGCGGCGGGCAGCCACCATCGCGTCGCCTGGCGCGAGCACGCGGGTGGACATGGCGGACATGTCACCACGCGCGGCGAGCGCCCGCAAGACCTGCGTCGCGGGCTGTGGACCCTGGCTTCCCCCGGTAGCGTGAGAAGGGATGACGACCTCCACGACGAGCAGAACCCCAACCCGTCCCTCGCCCGCCCTCGCCTGGGTCGCGCTCGCCGCGGCCGTGGTGCAGGTGGTGACCCCGGCCGTCCAAGCCCTGGGTGACCTGGGAGCGCCGCCGAGCAGTCAGGGCGACGACCTCCTCATCACCCCTTCCGGCTACACGTTCTCGATCTGGAGCCTGATCTACCTCCTGACGCTCGCGTACGGGGTGGCGGTGGTCGTCAAGCGTTCGACCGGGACCGTCGCCTCAGCCCGGCTCCTCGGGGACCTGGCGCTCCTGTACCTCGGCGCGTCGCTGTGGATCGTCGCCTCCGCGCTCGAGTGGTCGTGGGTGACGGCCGTGATCCTCCTGGTGATGGTGGTGATCGCGGTCGACGCCGCGCACGTCGCGGCGGCGAGCCCGCCCGAGGCCGGCTCGCCGGCCTGGCTGACGCTTCTCGCCCGGGTCACCACCGGCCTGTACGCGGGCTGGGTGACGGCCGCAGGTGGACTCAACGTCTGCTCGGCGCTGGTGGCCGACGGTGACCTCGACGGCTCCGAGGTCGGGTGGCAGATCTGGGCGATCGCCGTGATCGCCCTCCTCGCGGTCGGGTTCAGCGTGCTGATCGGCGGTTCGTGGGCGTACGCGGCCGCGCTGGCGTGGGCCCTGGTCGGCGCGATGGTGGCCGTCCGTGACACCTCGGACGCCCTGGTGCTGACCGCGGCCGTGTCCGCCGTCGTGATCGTGTCGGTGAACGCCTTCCTGCTCCTGCGCGGCCAACGGCGCCGAACCTAGACTCGGTCGATGACCACCAGGACCGACGGACGACGGGCGCGCGGCGACGCGACACGCAGGAAGGTGGCCCGTGAGGCCGCCGACGCCGCGACGCTCCATGGCCTCGAGTCGCTGTCCGTCGGCGGCCTGGCCACCGCCACCGGGCTGAGCAAGAGCGGCATCCTCACCGTCTTCACCAACCGGGAGTCGATCCAGCTCGCCGCCATCTCCGAGGCCCGCCGGGTCTTCGTCGCCGAGGTGGTCGCGCCGGTGTGGTCGGCACAGCCCGGTGCGCCGCGGCTGCGTGCGCTCGTCGAGAGCTGGGCGGCGTACGCGCGTCGGCGGGTGTTCCCTGGCGGGTGCTTCCTGGTCACGTCGGCGGCGGAGTACGGCGCGCAGGTCGGGCCCGTGGCCGATGCGGTCCGTGCCCTCAAGCAGGAGTGGCTCGACCTCCTCGCCTCGGAGGCCGAGGAGGCCGGCGGCGACGGACGCACGGTCGCGTTCCAGCTCGACGCGTTCCTCGCCGCCGGCATCACGCGCTTCGTCCTCTTCGACGCAGACGCCGAGCTCGCGCTCGCTCTCTCGTGCGCACTCGAGGTGATCGCGGGCCTCGACTGACGGGCGCCGGGCTCAGGCCGTCGGGCGCTTGACGTGATCGGCCAGCAACGGTGCGGCGTACGTCCACTGCTCGTCGGTCAACGGCGTCGGCCGCAGCGTCGCGGGGTCGAGGTTCACCAGGCGGCGCGACCCTTCGGCGTGCAGGGTGGTGTGGTCGGTGGACAGGATCCGGAAGCGGTAGTTCACGCTTGTGCGGCCTGCCTCGTCCACCCACAGGTGGACGGCGACGTCACCGGTCGCGGTGATGGGCTGGTGGAAGGTCAGGTGGACCTCGCGGATCGCCTGGACGGACCTCGTCGGGTCGAGGACCCAGCCGGCGTCGGTCCAGAAGTCGATGACGGCGTGGTCGAACAACCGCGCGTACTCGACGTGGTTGAGCATCCCGAAGCCGTCGAGGTCGTCGAGGTAGACGCGGACGGGCACGACCACCCCGTACGACGGCTCGTCCAGGGCAGCGTTCTTCTCGTTCGTAAGTGTCATGCGGCAAACAATACGACCGATCGGTCGTATTGTCGACGGTTCAGCCGATCACCCCTGTCCGGAGGGCTGCCGTTCGGGGCGTCGGTGCAGGTCGTCTCGGCGTCCTGGGCCGACCAGCCTCGTCGCGGCCCTCGTCGTCGGCGTGGGCATCGCCTCGAGGTTCTTCCGCTGGGAGTGACGCACGCGGGTGACAGCACGGCCTGCTCGCGCAAGCATGGGGCGATGACGACGCAGACGTTGACCGGCCCGCAGATCGCAGACGAGCGCCTCGATGGGTGGGCGAACCTCATCGGTGGCCTCCAGACCCGGATCCGCACCCCCGACTTCGCGACCGGGCTGGCGCTCGTGAACGCCATCGGGGCCGCCGCCGAGGAGATGGGCCACCATCCTGACCTCGACCTTCGCTACACCCACGTCGACGTCCGGCTCGCGAGCCACGACGCCGGCGGCATCACCGAGCGCGACGTCCGGCTCGCGCGGACGATCAGCGGGCTCGTAGCTGACGCCGCCGCCGGCTCCGACGTCTCCATGGAGTGCGCGACCGTCTCGCGGCTCGAGCTCGCGCTCGACACCCCGTCGTACGAGCAGGTGCTGCCTTTCTGGCGGGCCGCGCTCGCGATGGAGGACGACGCGGCTCGCGAAGCCGGCAACGAGGTCAGCGACGCGTACGGGACGCTGCCGACGATCTGGTTCCAGCCGTCCAGCAGCGACGAGCCACGGCAGCGCTGGCACCTCGACGTGTGGATCGAGCCTTCGCAGGTCCAGCCGAGGATCGACGCCGCGGTCGCTGCGGGTGGGACGCTCGTCAGCGACTCCGAAGCGCCCAGCTTCTGGGTCCTCGCCGACCCCGAGGGCAACAAGGTCTGCTTCTGCACGTGGCAGGACCGAGGCTGAGACCGAGTACGGTCTGGACATGCGCACCGCCGAGCACCACGACGTCCGCGTCCTTTTCGTCGACCCCGACGGTCCCCAGATCGCGTCCACCCAGGACGCGCTCGACCTCGTCGGTGAGGCGTTCGGGTGCGAGGCGGAGCTGGTGGCGGTGCCGGCGTCGCGGCTGTCACCGGAGTTCTTCCGACTCCGCTCGGGACTGCTGGGCGAGGTCACGCAGAAGCTTGTGAACTACCGGCTGCGGCTGGCGGTGGTCGGTGACGTCACCGACCACGTGGCCGCCAGCGATGCGTTCCGCGACTACGTCCGTGAGGCGAACCGCGGGTTGCACACGTGGTTCGTCGAGGACGAGGCTGCGCTGGTCGAGCGGCTCGCCTCCGCCTGAGCCTCTCCCCGAGCGGCGCTCAGCTGCTGGACGTCGCTCCCGGAGTGCTCCGCGCGTGGGCCAGCGCCCACTCGAGCGCACGGTCGGCGACGGCCTCCCACCCTGGTGCGGCGCACGTCCAGTGGTCGCGACCCTCGAGCTCTTCGTACTCCGTGAGCGAGGCCGAGCCCTCGTAGTGCTTCGCGTTCGACCGGTTCACCGACGGCGGCATGATGTGGTCCTCGCTGCCGGCGAGGAAGAGCAGCGGGGCGCGGTCGTCGTTGTCGTAGTCGACCCAGGTCTCCTGGTGGCCCGGCTTGAGGTTCGCGAAGAGCCCGTACGCCCAGATCCAGCTCCCCGGCGCCGGGATGGCGTAGCGCTCCCACACCCGGTCGGACTCGTCCCGGGGGAGCGTGTTGGTGAAGGCGTAGTGGAACTCCTCGGGGGTGAAGCCCACGGCCTTGTGCCGGTTGGCGGGGTTCTTCAGCGCCGGGAAGAGCGACTTCACCTGAGACAGCGGGGTGACGTGGACACCTTCGGTCGGGGCCGAGTCGATGACGACACCTGCGCACCCGAGGCCGCGGGCCAGGAGCAGCTGCGTCAGCGTGCCGCCGAAGGAGTGCCCCATGATGATCGGCGGCGCGTCGAGCGCCTCCACCACCGAGGCCAGGTGGTCGACCGTCTCGGGGACGGTGAGGTTCGCGATCACGTCGGGGTTCTCGCGCAGCGCCTCGACCTCGATCTCGAAGCCGGGGTAGCCGGGAGTCAGGACGGTGTAGCCCTGGGCGCCGTAGTAGTCCACCCACCCTTCCCAGCTCCGCGGGGTCATCCAGAGCCCGTGGACGAGGACGATCGTGTCGGGCGTCGGTGCGGGTGCGTCGCTCATCGGGACACCTCTCGGTTCGGCCGTCGACTCCTCAGGATGACCCGAACATGGCGCCCCGTGGTGGCCGTTGCACGGGGAAAAACTAGAGAGGCCCGGTGCCGCCCCCGCCGACGCCGAGCCTCTCTGTCACAGGCCGCGAACCGATGACGGACTAAGCACACCAGAAATCTTGACACCTGACAAGAATTTTGTAGCCATTCGTCCAAAAAAGTTGTAACGGCTCACGCCGGGCGCCCGTACGATGACAGAGATGAGCGTCACCGAGGGCCCGAGAGGTCGACACCGCGCACGCGCCGAGCGTGCGGCCGTCGACAAGTTCGAGCGCCGTCGCAGCGAGATCGCCGACTCCGCGCTCGTCACCCTCGCGGCCAACGGCTACGCCAACACCGGCTTGCGAGACATCGCTCAGAACTCCGACTTCTCCCACGGCGTCGTCCACTACTACTTCAGCGACAAGCTCGACCTGATGCAGCACTGCATCCGGCAGTACAAACAGGACTGCGTGAGGCAGTACGACGGCATCCTCGAGAGCGCCACGACACCCGACGAGCTGCGCGAGGGCTTCGCCGTCGCGATGGCGGCAACGCTCCGCGAGGAGAGCACCCTCCACCGCATGTGGTACGACCTGCGCAACCAGAGCATGTTCACGACCGAGCTCGTGGAGGTCATCAAGGAGATCGACCTCCTGCTCGAGCAGATGATCTGGCGGGTGGTCACGCGGTACGCCGAGCTGGCCGAGAGCTCGCCGCTCGTCGAGCCCACGGTCGCGTACTCGCTGTACGACGGGCTCTTCCTGCGGGCGCTCATCGACTTCCTCGCCGGGGACCGTGAAGCGCTCGCGTTCCTGCGGCGCGAGTGCGCAGCGCTCCTCCCGCGCCTGTGCCCGTAGGTTGGCACGATGAGTGACGATGGCACGACGGCGCCGACGGTGTCGGCACCCCGCACGATCGGGAGGCTCGCGCTCGGCGCCTTCCTGCTCTTCGCCGGGATCAGCCACCTGACGTTCGCGCGTCGCGAGTTCCTTGCGCAGGTCCCCGACTGGGTCCCGCTCGACGGGGACACGGTGGTGATCGCTTCAGGCTTCGTCGAGATCGGCCTGGGAGGCGCGCTGCTCGGGCTCCCCGGCAAGCGCGTGGCTGTGGGGTGGCTCACCGCCGCGTTCTTCGTGGCGGTCTTCCCCGGCAACATCTCGCAGTACGTGACGCACACCGACGCCTTCGGCCTCGACACCGACCGCGCGCGGGCGATCCGGCTGCTGTTCCAGCCGCTCCTCGTGCTGTGGGCGCTGTGGGCGACGGCCGCATGGCGCGACCGTCCGCGGCGCCGCTGACCCGGCCCGGTTGCCGGCGTCGGCACCCAGGCGCACAGTGAGAGACGACCTGGATCCTCTGGAGGTTCCCCATGCGTCGTCCTGCCCTCGTCCTCGTCTCCTCGCTCTGCGGTGTCGCGCTCGCAGCCGCCGTGCTCGCCGCTCCGGCAGACGCCCGCCCGGGCCCGCGCCCGCACTTCACCCCCGGCGCGGCCGGCATCGGTGACCCGTACTTCCCGACCGACGGCAACGGCGGGTACGACGCCCGGCACTACGCGCTCGACGTCCGGTACGACCCGGCGACCGACCGGTTGACGGGCACGGCACGGATCCGGGCCACGGCGACGCAGAACTTGTCACGGTTCAACCTCGACCTCGACGGACTGACCGTGCGCTCGGTGCGCGTCGACGGCAGGCGCGCGTCCTGGCGCCACCGCGACGGCGAGCTCACCGTGATCCCGGCGCGCGGGCTGCGCAAGCGGACCTCGTTCACGACGGAGGTCACGTACGGCGGGGTGCCGCAGACCTTGGAGGACGGCTCAGGGTTCATCCACACCGACGACGGCGCACTGGTCGTCGGCCAGCCTCACGTGGCCGACACCTGGTACCCCGTCAACGACCACCCGAGCGACAAGGCGTCGTACTCGTTCCGCGTCACCGTGCCGAAGGGCCTCGAGGCCGTCGCGAACGGCGTCCCGCGCGGGCACCGTACGCACAAGGGCTGGACGACGTGGGCGTGGGAGGCGCGCGAGCCGATGGCCTCGTACCTCACGACGGCCACGATCGGAGAGTTCAGGCTCAAGGACTACCGGTACGACGGCATCCGGATGGTCGAGGCGATCGACCCGAAGCTGTACGTGCCGGTGCAACCACATACGGGCGACCGGTACGCGATCTCGCAGGCCACCGGCGACGCAGCGTCGTACAAGCGGCTGAGCCGCACGATCGACGTCCCCGCGGGTGGCGGGGAGCTGGGCTTCTGGGTGGATCGTGCGACCGAGTCCGACTGGGACTTCCTCTTCGTCGAGGCGCGGACGCCGGGTCAGGACGACTGGACCACGCTCCCCGACCTCGGAGGTGCCACCAGCACCAGCACCGGCGACTCGTGCCCGTACTGGCTGGGCCTGCACCCGTTCCTCAGGCACTACCAGAGCGTCGACGCCGAGGGTGCCTGCACGCCGACCGGCACGAGCGGGACGTGGAACGCCGCCACGGGGAGCTCGGACGGGTACGAGCAGTGGCGCGTCGACCTGGGCGCGTGGGCCGACGGCCCGGTCGAGGTCGCGATCACGTACGCCAGCGACGACCTCGTGCAGGCCCGCGGCGTCTTCGTCGACGACGTCACCACCCCGACGGGGGCAGGAAGCACGTCCTTCGAGGACGACGGCGACACCCTCGACGGCTGGGCGGTGACGGGCGCCCCGGCCGGAAGCGCCCCGAACCCGAACGACTGGATCGCCGGCACGCCCGACGACGGGCCGGCGACGCTCGGCGAGAAGGCGGAGGCCGCGTTCACGAAGCATCCGCAGATCCTCGACTTCCTGCAGGCCAGCTTCGGCGACTACCCGTTCTCGGCGTCGGGTGGTCTCGTGGACGCGTTCGCAGGGCTGGGGTTCGCGCTGGAGAACCAGACGCGTCCGATCTACGCGCAGGAGTGGTTCGGTGGCTCCGACGAGACCGCCGAGGGCGTGATCGTGCACGAGCTGGCGCACCAGTGGTACGGCGACAGCCTGGCGATGGAGCGATGGAGCGACATCTGGCTCAACGAGGGCTTCGCCTCGTACGCGGAGTGGCTGTGGTGGGAGGACAAGGGGGTCGCCACCGCGCAGGAGATCTTCGACTCCACGTACGGCTCGCACCCCGCCGACGACCCGTTCTGGGACGTCGTCATCGGCGACCCGGGACCGGAGAACCTGTTCGCGGGGCCCGTGTACGACCGGGGCGCGATGACGCTGCACCAGCTGCGGCTCGCGGTGGGTGACGACGACTTCTTCGCGATCCTGCGCGGGTGGGCGGCACGATACGAGGGTCGCAACGTGACGACACCACAGTTCATCGCCTACGCCGAGCGGGTGTCGGGCCAGCAGCTCGACGCGCTGTTCGACACCTGGCTCTTCACCGCCGAACGGCCCGTCGTCCCCGGCGCACTGGCGCGCCGCGCCCCGGCGGCGGACCTCCCGCCGCTGGTCGGGGCGCGAGGTCAGAGGCCTTCCCACGGGTAGCCGTGCCGCGTGAACGCCTCGGCGACCTGGTCGCGTCCTGCCTCGACCTCGTGCTCGAAGAGGCGTCGTCCGTCGGTCCCGTCGATGACCACCTTCTTGCCGTCCCGGTAGACGGCGACGACGTGGTCGCGCGCGATCCGGCGGCGGTCCTCACCGTGGTGGACGACGACCGCATCGTCGCCGACCTCGAGGCGGTACTCGTCGGCAAGGATGAGGACGGCGGCGACCACGCCCACCACCAGCCCGATGGCCGGCCGCGCCACCCACGCCCACGGCTGGTCGAACGAGCCGATCCACTCCAGCGGACCCTTGAAGGGGACCACCGGCACGTCGGCGAGCCAGGCCGCCAGCAGCGGTGCGAGGAGGAAGAGCACCAGGCCACCTGCGCCGAAGAGGACCGCGGTCGCGATCTTGTCGCCTCGTGTGTAGCCCAGCACCGTGGTGGGGGTTTCGACGCTCACGGGCCGACTCTAGGGCGGCAGGACGAGGGAGGCATCCGCCTTTGGTCTCGCACGACGCGACCGAAGGCGGAGGTCGACCTAGACTCGAGGAGATGGGGTCTCGTACTGGCATCGTCGCGGCGGTCCTCGCCGCGGTCGTGGTGAGCGGCTGCGGGGGCGGAGGAGACGACCGCCCGGACGACGCGACGTCGGCGCCCGAGACGACCGAGACGACCGACCCGCCCTCTCCGGCACCTGCGAGCCCGACGGTGGTCCCGGAGCCAGGCACCGTCCCGCCGAACTGGCTCGGCACCCGGGAGCTGCCACGTACGGACGCCGGCTACGCGGAGGCCCAGCCGACACCTCCCGAGCTGCGCAACCGCCGCTTCACACTCCCGGACTCGTTGCCTGCGCTGCCGGGGGACGGGTTCGCCAGCCGCGTCGCCGATCCTGCGCCGGCCCGCGTGATCGCCCGCTCGACGTGGAAGCGGGGATGTCCCGTGGGGCGGCGCGACCTCGCGTGGGTGCGGCTGACGTTCTGGGGCTTCGACGGCGCCCGGCACACGGGCGAGCTGTTGGTGAACGGACGCGCGGTCAAGGACCTGGTCGAGGCGTTCCGGCGTCTGTACGAGGCCCGCTTCCCCCTCGAGGAGATGCGGATCCCGAAGGCTGGCGAGGCGAAGGCCGCCCCCACCGGGGACGGAAACAACACCGTGGCGTTCGCGTGCCGTCCGACCCGCGGCGCGACGACGTACTCCGAGCACGCGTACGGTCTCGCCGTCGACATCAACCCGTTCCAGAACCCGTACGTGAAGGGCGACGTCGTCCTCCCCGAGCTCGCCTCGGCGTACGTCGACCGCGGCAACGTCCGGCCGGGGATGATCACCGCCGACGGTCCCGTGGTCCGGGCGTTCACGGCGATCGGGTGGGGCTGGGGCGGAGCCTGGAAGAACCTGAAGGACTACCAGCACTTCAGCGAGAGCGGGCGCTGACCACCGCGCCCGCTCTCGCCAGTGGGGGTCGGTCTACTTCCGGACTCGGAACGTCGCCTTGGCGTTCTTGCCGTAGCCCTTGCTGTTCTTCGCCTTGACGTACACCGTGAGCTTGCCCTTGCGCAGCTTGGCCCGCTTGATCTTGTACGACCGCTTGCTCGCGCCGACGTTCTTCCTCAGGAGGACCTTGTTGCCCTTCTTGACCACCAGCCGGTAGCCGGTGATCTTCGCGCCTCCCTTGTTCGATGGCGGCCGCCACGAGACCTTGCGCGTCTTCGCACGTGCCGTGCCCGAGACCTTCAGCGCGCGCGGCTTGCTCGGGACCTTCACGGCGGGCTTCGGCGGGGCGAAGAGCGGTGCGAACGACGAGACGTCGTGCCCGTCGTAGTCAGCCACGACGACCGTCCCGTCGGGCGCGACCGCCACACCCGCGGGCGACGTCAGGGCTGCGGCCGCTCCACCGAGGACCTTGATCGGCGCGACGTTGCCGTTCGCGTGTGCGGCGAAGACCTTCACGTCGCGGGCCCGGTGGTCGGCGACGTACACACGTCCGGACGCGTCGAGCGCGACGTCGGTCGCGAACTGGATCTGCGTCTGCGACCCCTTGATCACGCGCGCAGGTGCCGCGTTGCCGGTGGCGCCGGGAGCGAACGCGACCACGGAGTCACCGTCGCCGTTGGCGACCCAGAGACGGTTCGCCGCGTCGACTGCGAGGCCACGGGCGTTGCTGAGGTGTGTGCTCTTGATCGTGCGCTCGGCCGCAGGCGTGCCGGTTGCCGATCGCGAGAACACCTTGATCGTGTCGGCCTCGTTCGAGACGTTCACCTTGTCGTTCTTGTCGATCGCGACGCCGAACGGGACGAAGCCGGGATCGAACCTCGAGGCGGGAGCGACGTTGCCGGTGGCGGTCGCTCGGAACGAGAGGACGCGGTTGCCGGCGGGCGCCGAGGAGGCGCTCGTGACCCACGTGAAGCCGGCACTGTCCGCCGCGACGGTCCGTGGCGACGAGACCAGCGAGGTGGCGCCGGCGATCCGCCGCTTCGGTGGCACGTCACCGTCGGCGTTGAGGTCGAAGACGAGGATCGACGAGGCCCCGAAGTTGCTGACGTGGATCTGACCACCGCGGACGTACATGCCTAACGGCTGTCGGAGCTGGGTGTGGGTCGGGCCCTGGATCGTGCGGACGGGGGCGACGTTGACGTCGTCGGCCGCGGCGCTCGGTCCGCTCGCAGCCAGTGTGCCTGCGACGAGTGCGGTGCCGGCCAGAGTGCCGGTCACGCGGATGCTGAGGTTCATTCACTCTCCCTTCGCGGTCCAGCATCAAGGCCGCGAGGGTCACCGGACGGGGAATTGGAAGTCTCCTCGGAGGACTTGCTCGTCAGAGCGGCACGCGTACGTCCGACCCGCCCTCGTAGGTGAGCCGGCTGGCCATCTGGACGACGGCCGGCGCCGTGATGAACCCACCGGCGAACAACGCCTGTCCCTGGACGAACGAGCCCGTCCTCGACAGGAGCTCGTGCGGGGCGTACCCGAAGGACTGACCGAGCTCGTCGAGGTCGCGCGGCGACGACATCTTCATCAGCGCGAGGTTGTCGCACTGCGAGAGCGCGTTGGGATGGATCTTCGAGGGGCGCTGCGTGGAGAGGAGCAACCAGAGTCCGTACTTGCGTCCCTCGGCCGCGATCTGCACGATGCGCTCGGTGAGGGCCACCTCGACCGGGAGGACGGGCTCGGCAGAACAGAGGTTGTGCGCCTCGTCGATGACGATCAGCACAGGTTTGCGGCTCTCGCGGTTCGCCCAGAGATGGTCGAGGATGGCGAGCGCGGCGACCTTCGACTCGTCGGGCGTCTTGAAGCCGCCGAGGTCGAGCACGGTCGCCCGGGGGCGTTCGTCGATGACGGTCTGGGTCGAGTCGCCGCCCCACGCCCAGACGTCCCACTCGAGCACCCCGAGGTTCTCCAGCCGCAGGAGGAGCCTGCGCATGCCGGGGTCGTCGGACTCCCTCAAGCGGTGCACGAACGTGGACCGGTCGAACGTCTCCGGTCCGGACTCGGCCTCGAGGTGGAGGAGGAGGTTGTACTCCTCGGCGTCCCGGAGCGGGTCGAGGCGCAAGATCGCGGCGCGCGAGCGCAGGCTCAGGTCGACGAACTTCACCGTGAGCTGCTCGGCGCCGTTCTTGCGGGGACGGAAGACGCGAGGGCGCACCGCCGCGAGGCGCTCTGCGACGTCGGGCGCGGTCTCCTCACGCACGTCCCCGAGCCGGACGAAGTCGGCGTTCGGGTCCATGACGAGCAGCGGCAGCTGGGTCTGCAGGAGGATCTGCTCGAGGACGACCCCGAGCGCGTACGTCTTGCCCGAGCCGCTCTGGCCGCACCAGAACGTGTGGCGGTTGAACCGGGTCGGGTCGAGGGTGGCGGGGGGCCCGTCCACCGAGTCGACGAGGTGACCGATCGACAGCTCGTTGTCCATGCGCCTGACCGTAGTGGTGAGCGGCCCTCCCTGCCCGGGAGATGTGCCAGGCTGGAGCATGAGCATCGTGGCGACAGGCAGACGTGAGACGCGAGACGGCGTCGACCACCTCGTGATCGAGCGCGACTTCGCGGCTCCGGTCGAGGAGGTGTGGGCGGCGGTGACAGAGCCCGAGCGGCTCTCCCGCTGGATCGGGACCTGGACGGGCGACCCCGCGAGCGGCGCCGTCGAGTTCCGGATGACCGCCGAGGGGGAGGACGTGCCGGTGGAGAAGTACGGGATCGAGGTGTGCGAGCCGCCCCGACGTCTCGTGACCCGCGCTGATTCACCCGACGCCACAGGGGAGGACTGGGTCCTCACCCTCGACCTCGCCGACCACGAGGAGGGGACGCGTCTGACGTTCGCGCAGGCGATGGCGGACGCGGAGACCGCGGCGAGCCTCGGCCCGGGCTGGGAGTACTACCTCGACAGGCTCGTCGCTGCCGAGACCGGAGCCGACGTGGCAGCCGTGGACTTCGAGGCGTACCTGGCCGACCAGCAGGACCACTACCGCCGCCTCTTCGCCTGAACGGTCGCGTCAGCGACCGTCGCGAGGGCCGAAGGCGACGAGCGCGTCGACGTCGCCGTTGCGGGACCTGACGTACTCGTCGGCCCACGCCGCGCGGTCGGGGTACGTCGAGCGCGCGACGATCTCCGCGACCACGGCGTCGACGTCGACCGCCGTGTGGCGGAGTGAGACCTGCCCGTCGCGCAGCAGCACCCACGCGCCGCCGGACCGGCCGTACGGCATCCCGATGCTGCCGGGGTTGACGACGAGCCGGCGGTCGACGAGGCGTACGAAGGGCATGTGGGTGTGCCCGCACACCACCGTCCGTACGACGTCGGGAAGGTCGGCGAACACCTCCGCCCACCGTGCCATCCGCGTGTCGACGAGCACGACCTCGTCGTCGTCGCGCGGGGTGCCGTGGCAGAAGACGACCGGCCCGAATCCCTCCACGTCGAGGGTGACCGGGTGGGGCAGCGACGCGAGCAGCGCGACCTGGTCGTGGCGCAGCTGCGCGCCTGCCCAGCGTGTTTCGGCGTGAGGCGAGTCGCCGCCGCGTGCGACGTCGACGAGCTCCCGGTCGGCGTTGCCACGGACGAGCACGCATCGTTCACCGAGCGACGTGAGCCGGTCCAGCACCTCGACCGGCATCGGCCCCGCGGCGTGGTCGCCGGTGATGACGACCAGGTCTGCCGTCGCGACGTCAGGCTCGTCGAGGACCGCGTCGAGGACGGGGAGGACTCCGTGGATGTCGGACAGGACCGCGACGGACGTGACCATCTCGTGACCGTACCGCTAGTCTCGCCGGGTGATCGCAGCGAACGGACGACCCCGCACCCGTCTGACCGCGAGCCCGAAGGCCCTCGTGCTGGCACTCGCCTCGGCGCTCGTCGCCGTCTCCGCGGCGATGCTCGTGTCGGCCCCGGCCGCCTCAGCATCCCCCGCGGACACGATCACCGACCTCGCCAACGAGGCGCGCTCCGCGGCGGGCAAGGCGCCGCTCGCGCGGAACGCGAACCTCGACGCCGTCGCCCGTGCATGGGCGCGCCGGATGGCCGCCGACGGCCGGCTCTGGCACAACCCTGACCTCGCCAACCAGATCCCGTCCGGCTGGCGGCGGGTCGGCGAGAACGTCGCGCAGGGCTATCGGACGGGTGCGCAGATGCACTCGGGCTGGATGGGCTCGTCGGGTCATCGCGCCAACATCCTGGGGGACTTCACCGACATCGGGGTGGCGTTCCTCGAGTCGGGCGGGACAACGTGGGGCGTCCAGGTGTTCGCGAGCTATCCGAACGGCTCCGGTGCGCGTCCCGCTCCTGCGCCGACGGCGACGAGGACCACCGAGCCGTCCCGGTCGAAGCCGTCGGCGACTGCGACCGTACGGAAGCCGGCGAGCACCCCGCGTACGCCCGCCGCGAGCCGTACTCCGAAGCCCTCGCCGACGACGGCGACCCCGACCCCGACGCGTACGACCACGCCGACTCCGACGCCGACCGCGACCGCCAGTCAGACCGACGACGCAGTCGCAGGCGTGACCGGTGACGGGCCCGGCGACGACGCGGTGACCGAGGTCGCGGCAGACACGGCACCGGGCCGCGCGGTCGATCCGCTTGTCGTCGCGGCCGTGGGTGTCGCTGCGCTGCTGGCTGCCGCCGTGGCGTTCGCCGGTCTCCGCCGGCGCGCGCTCTCGCGCACCGCCCGCCACCGCGGCTGACGAGACGGACTGCGGCGTCAGCGAGGCGGGACGAGGGCGACGACCAGGTCGCGGACCAGCTGCCGGAGCCCGTCCTCGTCGCGGTCGACGACCCCTGGCAGGGTGAGGTGCTCGAGAAGCAGCCCGCTCATCGCGAGGTAGAGCAGGAGCGCGTTCGTGGCGTCACCAGGGAAGCCGCCCTCGACGTGCGCAGAGGTGATCTCCTGCAGGTTGGCGCGGTAGCGCGCGGTGAACGCCTCCTGCAGCTCCGGGTCCCGGGCGGCCTCGATGCGGAGCTCGAACATCGCCAGGTAGCCGGCGCGGTCGGCGCGCGCCCGGTCGACGATGTCCTGCATCAGGACGACCTCGAGCTCGCGTGACGGCTCCCCGGACAGCCGCTCTGCCACCACCTCCGGGTCGGGCGCCAGGCGTACGAAGACATGGTCGCTGAGCGCGCGCAGCAGCGCGTCGCGGTTGGCGAAGTAGTTGGACGTGGTGCCCGTCGGGACGCCGGCCTCCTTGTCGACGGCCCGGAAGGTGAGCCCGCGGGCCCCCAGGTGCGCGATCACCTCGATACCGGCGTCGAGCAGGGCCGTACGGCGTCCGGGGTTGCTGACCATGGAGAGCATCCTGCCGTGGACGACCGCGATTAACAACTACGGTTGACGTACTTCATCTGTCGTGGTTGAGTCCTGGCCATGCGAGAGATGACCTACTACATCGGCATGACCCTCGACGGCTTCATCGCCGGACCCGGCGACGAGGTCGACTTCCTCCCGGTCTCCGACGACCACACGCAGCACATGAAGGACCGCTACCCGGAGGTGCTCCCGACCCACGCGCGGCAGGCGATGGGTGTCGCCGACGCGCCCCACCGCCACTTCGACACCGTGGTCATGGGGCGCCGCACGTACGACCCTGCCCTCGAGGTGGGCATCACCAATCCGTACGCGCACCTGCGGACGGTCGTGTTCAGCCGGTCGCTGGGCGAGTCTGCGGACCCCAAGGTCGAGGTCACTGCTGCCGATCCCGTGACGCGGGTCCGCGCGCTCAAGGCCGAGGAGTCGCCCTACGGGATCTACCTCGCCGGGGGTGGCGTGCTCGCGGGCGCCCTGCTCGACGAGATCGACCGGATGGTCGTCAAGAAGTACCCCGTCGTCGCCGGAGCCGGCATCCCGGCGTTCACGGCCGACTTCCGGCCGACCCAGCTGGCGCTCGAGGAGGTGAGCACGTTCGACAGCGGCTGCGCCGTCCTCACCTACGCACGGCGCTGAGTGCGTCGGTGCGCAGCAGGGCGACCAGCGCGTCGACGTCGTACGCCACGAAGGCGGCGACGTACCGCTCCACCTGCGGCGCGGCTGCGAGGGCGACCTTGGCGCCGGTCTCTGCCTCCCGCAGCGTCGCCCGCGCCCGCTGCAGCGCGCTGTTGACCGACACCGTCGAGGTGCCGAGGAGAGCAGCGACCTCGGCGGCGCGCCACCGCAGCACGTCACGCAGCACCAGCACCGCGCGCTGACGGGGCGGGAGGACCCGTACGGCGGTGGCGAAGGCGTCGCGTACCGCCTCGCGCTGCTCCGACACCTCCGCCGGGTCGGGCGCGACGAGCGCGACGGTCGGGTGCGCCGCGTGCTCGGCCGCGTGGGGGTCGCGTGGCTCGGGCCGGCGGCGCCGGGACCCGGACGCGTCGTGGCAGACGTTCGTCGCGATCCGGTAGAGCCACGACCGTACGGAGGCGCGTCCCTCGAACGTGTCACCGCTGCGCCACGCGCGGATGAGCGTCTCCTGCACCGCGTCGTCCGCCTCCGACTCCGAGCCGAGTCGACGGGCGCAGTAGCCCTTGAGCTCGCCGCGGTAGCGTTCCATCTCGTGCGCCACGGTCGCCGTGCTCATCCGACGCTCTCCGGCTCGAACGCGACGGCCAGCTCGGCGGCACGCGCGTCCTCGAGGAACTCCTGCTCGATCCGCGGGGACGCGTGGATGCACAGCATGCGCAGGGTCTGCGGACCGACGGCGCGGAACGCGTGCGGGGTCCCCGGACCCACGACGACCACGTCGCCCGGCTCGCCGTACGTCTCGCCGTCGGCGGTGCGGATGTGCGCGGTGCCGGCGAGAACGACCCACGTCTCGGAGTACGGGTGGACGTGCGCGTCAGGGCCCTTCCCTGGCGCGTTCTCGACGTGGAAGAACGAGACGCCGGACCCGTACGCCGCTCCTTCGAAGCGTGCGGTGCGGCTGCCCGGGATTCGCAGGTCGGCTTCCTTCGCGACGATCAGCATGGAGTGCTCCTTCGGAGGTCTTCGGCGTGGTCGATGACTCGATCGTCGGCGGGGAGGGCGGTGACGCGGATCCGTGCTGAGCACGGATCTGCCACGGAATCGGCACGGGTCGTACCCCGACATGGCGGCATACTGAGCGCGTGCCCGACCTCCCTCTCGACGCCGTGTCGCCCCGCGAGCGCGACGTCTTGAGCGCCGTCGCCGAGCACCTGACCAACGCGGAGATCGCGCGCCGCCTGCACCTGTCGGTCCGGACGGTCGAGAGCCACGTCTCGTCGCTCCTGCGCAAGCTGGGGGCTCGCGACCGTCGTGAGCTCGCGGTGCTGGCGGCCGGGACGGCGGCGCGCTCCGACGCGCTCGGCGACCCCTCCGGCCTCGTCGGACTCCCGCGGCCACGCACCTCCCTCGTCGGTCGTACGTCCGAGGTCGAGGCGGTCGCCCGGCTGGTCGCCGAGAGTCGTCTCACAACCGTCCTCGGCCCGGGCGGTGCGGGCAAGACCCGGGTGGTTGTCGGGGCGGCCGAGCGCGCATGGCCGTGGTTCGCCTCGGGCGGCGCCTACGTGGACCTCGTGCCCGTGGCGCCCGGCGGCGTGGACGTCGCGGTGGCCGCCGTCGTCGGTGTCGCCCAGCGGCCGCAGGTGAGCCTTGCCGATGCACTCGCCGCCGCCCTGCGGGGACGGACGCTGCTGGTCCTCGACAACGCCGAGCACGTGACGGACGACGTCGCCGATCTCGTCGTCCACCTGGTCGACGCACTGCCGGACCTGCGCGTGCTCGTCACCAGCCGCGAGCGGCTCGGTGTCCCCGGTGAGGTCGTCTTCCACCTCGGACCGCTGGTCGAGGACGAGGCGGCGGCGCTCTTCCGTGAGCGTTCGGCCGCTGCGGACCCGACCGTGGCGATCAGCCCGGACGTCGCGGCGAGGCTGGGCCGGCGGCTCGACGGCTCGCCCCTGGCGATCGAGCTCGCCGCGGCCCGGGTGGCCTCGATGGGGCTCGGTGGGGTCGAGGCCGGACTCGACGACGTCCTCCGGCTCCTGACGACGAGTCGGTCGGCGGACCGCCGTCACCGGTCGCTGCGCGCAGTGGTGGAGTGGAGCCACGCCGGTCTCACCGACGCCGAGCGCGCGGCGCTGCACACCGTGGCCGTGTTCGCCGGGGCCTTCGATCTCGACGCGGCGGCCGCCGTGCTGCCCGGGCAGGGTGGCGCGGGTGCCGCAGACCTGCTCGGCCGGCTCGCGGACAAGAGCCTTGTCCGCCGGGTGGTGGGCTCCGACGGCGCCGACCGCTGGTCGCTCCTCGTCGGCGTCCGCGAGCTTGCCCGCGAGCACCTCGACGCCTCAGACGACGCAGGGGCAACCCGCCAGCGGTACGGAGCGTGGGCGCGAGCGCGGGCGCGGGACCTCGTCGAGCGCCGCCCGTACGTCGCGGTGGACGGCTGGACGGCCGAGGTCGACGCGGTCATGGACGACCTGCGGACGCTGCTCCCGGGGCCTGGCTGCACAGTGACGCCCGACGCGGAGTCGCACCGGTTCGCCCGCGACGTCGCGACCCTCGCGTACGCGCGCGGGTTCGTCGCCGAGGCGGGCCGGCATCTCCGTACCGCTGCTGCGCTGGCGACCACCGGAGGGGACGCGGCCGCCGACCTCACCGACGCCGCCGCCTGCGTGCACCTGGTCTCCGACGCCCGGGAGGCCTACGCGCTCCTGCGTGAAGCGGCCGATCTCGCTCGTACGGACGCGCCCACGAAGGCCGCGGTCGCGCTGGCATCGGCCGTCACGGTGGCCGAGCGGTTCCGAGGGGCCGGCTTCCTCGACGACCCGGACGCGGCCACGCTGCGCGCGATGCTCGCCGAGGCGGAGGCGCTGACGGACGGCACAGACACCGTCGCTGCGCACCTCGCCACGGCACGGGCCTGGTCGTCTGGTGACGACCATCAGGTCGTGGAGCCGGCGGCGGCCGACGAGGCGGTCGCGAGCGCGAGGCAGGTGCGCGACCCGCTTCTTCTCAGCGCCGCGCTCGATGCGTCCTCCACCGCAGCGGCGCTGTCGGGTCGACCGGACCATTCGTTGCGCCTCTCCACCGAGCGCCTCACCCTGCTGAGCGACGCCGCTGCCGAGCGACACCCGCGCGGGACGATCGAGGTGGTCGACGCGCTGCGGGCGGTCGCCTCGTACGCGGTCGCGACCGGGCGACTCTCCGATGCCCTCGAGGCCACGCGTCGGGGCACCGAGAACCCCGCGCTCGAGCCGCACCCGTGCTGGGCCAAGGGAAGTGCGATCGCGCCGCTCGCGCTCGCCGGCGACTTCGACGCCGCCGAGGAGTGTGCGGTCGACGTCTGGGAGAACGTCGTCGCCACGCGGCGGTTCGCGAACGTCTCGCTCGCCGGCCCGCTGCTCGGTGCGGCGCTCGCGGCCGGCCTGAGGCAGGACGCCGCCGCGCACGACCTCTGGTGGGAGCGTGCTCGACAGGTCGCCGCGCCGACGCTGCTGGACCGCTCCCCGAACCTCGCGCCGTGGGCGGCGTTCGTCCGCGCCCGTGTCGCTCTCGCGACCGGCGGTGACCTGGAGGCGGCCTTCGTCGCGGTGTCCGCTCCGTTCGTCCCGGGCAGGTTCGACGGTTACGCGGCCGCGATGGCGGCCGAGCTCGCGGTCGTCCTGGGCTCGGCAGAGGCCGACGAGCTCCTCGCTCGTGCCGGGAGCTTCACGACGCACCATTCCTGGGTCGCGGCGGCGGTCCTGCGCGCCCGCGCGCGACGCGACGGCGACGCAGCCACGCGGGAAGAGGCCGTCCGGGCGTGGGACACCCTCGGCGCCGCGTACGAGCGGGACGTGACGGCGATGCTGCGCTCAGCAGGCTAGGCGCTCACAGCCGCTCGATGATCGTGGCGTTGGCCATCCCGCCGCCCTCGCACATCACCTGGAGGCCGTAACGTCCACCGCGCTGGTCGAGGACGGACAGCAGCGTCGTCATCAGGCGGGCGCCGCTGGCTCCGAGCGGATGGCCGATCGCCAGCGCGCCACCGTTGACGTTGACCTTCGCCGGGTCGGCCCCGGTCTCGGCCAGCCACGCGAGCACCACGCTCGAGAACGCCTCGTTGACCTCGAACGCCCCGATGTCGTCGATCGTCAGCCCGGCCTTCTCCAGCACCTTCGCGGTGGCGGGGATGATCCCCGTGAGCATCATCATCGGGTCGTCGCCCGTCACTGCGAACGCGTGCAGGCGGGCGCGCGGGGTGAGGCCGAGCCGGGCGGCGGCCTCCTCGCTGGTGACGAGCAGCGCCGCAGCGCCGTCGTTCACGGGGGAGGAGTTGCCGGCGGTGACCTTGAAGTCGAGGTCCGGGAAGCGCTCGACCCAGTAGTCGTCCTTGAACGCGAGCCGCAGGCCGGCCAGGGTGTCGACCGTGGTGCCCGGCCGTACCGTCTCGTCGTCGTAGATCTCGTGCACCGAGCCGTCGTCGCGGGTGACCTTCACCGGCGCGAGCTCGCGCGTGAACAGGCCATGGTCGTGCGCCTGCGCTGCGCGCTGGTGGCTCTGCGCCGAGAACTCGTCGAGCTGTGCGCGACTCAGTCCCCACCTCTGCGCGATCAGCTCGGCGCTGATGCCCTGCGGCACGAGCCCGGCGGGGTACCGCTCGGCGACCTGCGGGCCGGCGAAGTCGCGACCCAGGGTCTGGCTCCCGATCGGCACGCGGCTCATCGACTCGACCCCGGAGGCGATGACGACGTCGTACGCGCCGCTCATCACGCCCTGGGCGGCGAAATGCAGCGCCTGCTGGCTGCTGCCGCACTGCCGGTCGATGGTCACGCCCGGGACGGTCTCCGGGAAGCCGGCGGCCAGCAGAGCCCAGCGGGCGTTGTTGCCGCTCTGCTCGCCGACCTGCCCCACCGTGCCGCCGATGACGTCGTCGACGACGGCCGGGTCGATCCCGGTGCGTTCGACGAGGGTGCGCAGGACGTGGGCATGAAGGTCGACGGGGTGGACCGACGCGTACGCGCCGGTCGGCTTGCCCTTGGCCACCGGTGTGCGGACGGCGTCGACGATGACGGCGGTACGGAGCGACGTGGACATGCGGGCCCTCCTGGCCTGAGTTCAGTGATCTGTACCCAGGGACGCTAGCAGGCCTGAGTTCACTTGAACAGACCCAGAGGCGGTGCGAGGATGAGCGGGTGATCCTCCAAGGCGTGCTGAGCGACCGTGACGCGTGGAGCGCCGTCGGGCGTTGCTCCATCGAGAAGGCCGTCGCTGTCGTCGGCACGCGCACGGCGATGCTGGTGATGCGTGAGGCCTACTACGGGACGACGCGCTTCGACGACTTCGCTGAACGCGTCGGCATGACGAAGGCGGCGACCGCGGCGCGCCTGTCGGCGCTCGTCGACGCGGGCCTGCTCGAGCAGCGCGACTACCGCGAGGAGGGGCAGCGCACCCGCAAGGAGTACGTCCTGACCGAGGCGGGCACGGACCTGATGCCGGTGGTGTGGGCGCTGTTCCAGTGGGGGCGCAAGCACCTGCCGTCGGACACCGTCCTGGAGCTGGCGCACCACGGCTGCGGAGCCCCTGTCGACGTCGAGGTGCGCTGCGCCGAGGGGCACGAGGTCGGGCTCGACGACGTCGAGCTCCGCCTGCCCCGCCGGCAGGGTTGAATGGCGCGCATGCCCGTCTCGTTGCGTTGGATCACGGCCTACCTCGACCAGCCAGCGGCGAGCGCTGCCGACGCCTTGGCGTACTGGGAGGCGCTCACCGGCACTCGCGCCTCCACGCCCCGCGGCGAGCACGACGAGTTCCGCACGCTCGTCCCGCCGCACGGCGACGCCGCGCTCAGGTTCCAGGTCGTCGGGGACGGAGACCCGCGGCTGCACCTCGACCTCCACGTGGACGACGTGAAGGCGGCTGCGCTCGAGGCGCAGAGGCTAGGTGCGCAGGTCGTCGCGGAGCCCGAGTCGTACGTCGTGCTCGCCTCCCCGGGCGGGATGCCGTTCTGCCTCGTCCCGTACGAGGGCGAGCGTGAGGTTGCACTGCCGATGCGCGGGGCCGGCGGGCGCGCCAGCGCCGTCGACCAGGTCTCGCTCGACATCCCGCCGGCCGCGTACGTGCGGGAGTGCGCGTTCTGGGAGGGGCTCACCGGATGGACGCTGCGCGACGAGGACAGCCCCGAGTTCATGCGACTGCTGCGCCCCGCCGAGCTGCCGCTGGGCCTCCTGCTGCAGCGCCTCGACGACGCGCCGGTCGAGGGCGCCGTCTCCGCTCACCTCGACTTCGCCGCCGGCTGGGACGGTGCCGACGCCGAGGTTGCGCGTCATCTCGCGCTCGGCGCAGAGGAGCGGTGGCACTCCACGTGGTGGGTCACGCTGCGCGACCCGTACGGCCGGACGTACTGCATCACCCGCCGCAGCCCCGGCAAGCCGATGAGTTCCTGACGGTCCTCAGGTCGACCTCCCTATAAGGCATCAGCAAGGACCAGGCCGGCGAGCTGGTCACCGTCCACCTGGAGCAACGGCTCACCTGAGCTCGGCGCCTCCCGGTGCCCGCAGCTGCGCCGCGAGCGGGCAGTCGAACGGGTCCCGGGCGCGCAGCCCCACGTGGTTGAGGTAGTCGACGACGATCCCGTACGACTCCCGCAGGCCGACCTCGGTGTACGGGATCCCGGCCCGCTCGCAGTAGGCGCGAACGAGCGGCTGCGCCTTCTTCAGGTGCGGGCGCGCCATGCTCGGGAACAGGTGGTGCTCGATCTGGTAGTTCAGCCCACCCATCATCACGTCCGTCAGCGGACCACCGCGCACGTTGCGCGAGACGAGCACCTGGCGGCGCAGGAAGTCGAGGCGCATGTCGGACGGCACGATCGGCATGCCCTTGTGGTTCGGCGCGAAGGACATCCCGAGCAGGACGCCGAAGACCGCCATCTGCACGGCGAAGAAGGCGAGCGCCATGCCGAGCGGGAGGGCGACGAGCAGCACCACGACGTACCCGACGAGCCGCGTGAGGATCATCGCCAGCTCGAGGCGACGCCACGGCTGACGCGAGGTCTTGTCCATGGTGGATCGGACGCTCGCGTAGTGGAGGTTGAGTCCCTCGAGCGTGAGCAGCGGGAAGAAGAACCAGCCCTGGTGGTCGGCGAACCACCGCCCGAACGCCGTACGCCGCTGCTGCACGATCGCCGGAGTGAACGCAAGCGCGCCCGGCGCGATGTCGGGGTCGACCTCCTCCTGATTCGGGCCCTGGTGGTGCTTGTTGTGCTTGGCTCGCCACCAGCCGTAGCTCAGCCCGGCGAACGGGCCGGACAGCAGGCGAGCCGCCCACGCGTTCGCCGATCCCGAGGTGAAGATCTGACGGTGCGCGGCGTCGTGCCCGAGGAACCCGAACTGCGTGAGCACGGCGCCCATCGCCGCCGCCACGGCCAGCTGCCACCACGAGGCACCGAGGGCGAAGAACGCGATCCACAGACCGACGAACGCGCCGACCGCGAGGGCGATCTGCGTGAGGTACCAGCCGCGTCGGCGGCGCAGCAGCCCGCGCGCGCGGACCTCCTCGAGGAGCTTGGAGAATCGGCCGGTGTAGGAGTTGGAGTGGGGGGTCGAGGGAAGGGGGGCGATCTGGACGCTGCTCATGGAGGACTCGTTCCGTGAGATCGATGAGCACCACTTGTGCCCGTTCTTCGACGTTAGAAACGGAGAAGCGGCACGACGAGGGTGCTGGGGCCCGAACCACGGTGGTCCTAGCACCACCATCGGGGCAGATGTCTGGCTGACCGCCCGCATCAGCGCGAGCGAGCATGCCGACATGCTCAGGGCCCATCGTCGCAGGTGCCGGCGTCATCTGCGCGCTCGTGGTCGGCCGGAGGCCAGACTCAGGTCGACGACGGCTCCGGCAGGGGAGCAGAGTCGTCGCCCACCCATCGCTGCATCCACGCGACGTCGTGCCACGTGCCGTGCTTCCAGCCGATCCGGCGCAGCGTGCCGACCGGCTGGAAGCCGAGCGCGGAGTGCAGCCCGAGGCTGGCCGCGTTCGGCAGCGTGATCCCGGCCAGGAGCGTCCGGAACCCGCGGTCGGCAAGCCTCGGCAGCAGCGCCTCGTACAGGGCGCGGCCGGCTCCCGAACGCGGCGCGTGCTCACGGGTGAGGTAGACGCTGACCTCGCACGACCACGCGTACGCGGCGCGCGTCTTGAACTCGGTCCCGTACGCGTAGCCGGTCACCTCGCCGTCCTCGCACAGCACGAGCCAGGCGTGGCGCTCCTGAGCGGCGGCGATCCGCGAGGCCATGGCTGTCGCGCTCGGTGGCTCCGTCTCGAAGGTGATCGACGTGTCGCGGACGTACGGGGCGTAGATCGCCGCGCACGCGGCGCCGTCCTCGCTGGACGCGTCCCGGATCACGAAGGTCATGCACGCGACCGTACCTTGCGGGTCCGCGCGATTTGCGTGGGCAGATTACCGTCGGTCCCATGGTCGCCGACGGCGTGCACGCGCGCCTCCTCTCGGTCCAGGTCCCGCGCGCCCCGGTCGGCTCCGTGCTCGTGCTCCACGGCGGGGGCGGGCGCGACGACGGCGCGGCCGTCAGCCGCCTCCAGCCGTCCGTGCTGCGGATGGTCCCGGTCGCGTGGCGGCTGGCGAGGGTCGGACGCCGCAGGCTCGCGGTCTACCGCCTCCTCAACTCCCAGCGCGGTTGGGACGACGGCCTGAGCCCGCTCGACGACGTGAGGTGGGCGCTCGACCAGCTGCGCGAGCGCCACGGCGACCACCCGGTCGGGCTCGTCGGGCACTCTTTGGGTGGCCGCGCGGCGCTCCTCGCCGCCGGCGAGCCAGGGGTCGAGTCGGTCGTCGCGCTGGCCCCGTGGGTGTACGCGAACGACGGCGCACGGGTGGATCCCACCGGTCGTCGCATCCTCGTCGTCCACGGCACGGCGGACCGCGTCTCCAGCCTCGCCCGCACCGAGCGCGTCGTCGACACCCTCCGTCAGTCGGCCCGAACCGGCCTGGTGCTGGTGGCGGACGGCACCCACGGGATGCTCCGCCGGCGCGGTGAGTTCGAAGGACTCACTGCCGACTTCGTCGCCGCCACGATGCTCGACCGACCCGCCAGAGAGGCAGCCGTGCGCGACGTCCTCCGCGGTGCGTCTCGCGTCGCGGTCTGAGCTGAGAGGATCGGGAGATGGACGCCCCCGATCCCACCCTGGTCGCCCGGCTGCGCGCTGCGGGCTCGGTCTTCGCCGAGGAGGAGGCCCGCGTCCTGGCCGCGTCCGCCTCCACACCGGCGCAGCTCGAGGGGTGGACCCAGCGCCGCCTCGCCGGTGAGCCGCTCGAGCACGTCGTCGGGTGGGCGGAGTTCGGCGGGCTGAAGGTCGCGGTCGGACCGGGGGTCTTCGTGCCCCGCGCGCGGACGGAGGCGCTCGCGCGACGCGCGGCCGCGCTGGCGCCGGAGGGCGGGACGGTGCTCGACCTCTGCTGCGGCTCCGGGGCAGTGGGTGCGCTGGTCGCCGAGCTGCGTTCCGACGTACGCGTGGTGGCCGCCGACCTCGACCCCGCCGCGGTGGCGTGCGCGCGACGCAACATGCCTCCCGGTGACGTGTTCGAGGGTGCCCTGTTCGGTGCGCTTCCCGACGACCTGCGGGGACGCCTCGACGTGGTCGCGGTGAACGCCCCGTACGTCCCGACCGACGCGATCGCCTCGATGCCCCCTGAGGCTCGCGACCACGAGCCGCGGCTCGCGCTCGACGGGGGAGCCGACGGCGTCGACGTGCACCGACGAGTCGCGGCGCAGGCGCGCGACTGGCTCGCGCCGAGCGGTCGGCTGCTCCTCGAGGCGAGCACGTCCCAGGTCCCGTGGACGGCGCTCGCGCTCGCACGACACGGACTGCACCCGTACGTGGCCGACCACGACGAGGAGATCGGGACGGCGGTCGTCGCCGGTGTGCCCGTACGACACGACCTCGCGGTGGCGGAGCTGCCGCCGCTGGAGTTCGCGTTTTCCGGGCCGCTGCGCGACCGGCTCGCCGACCTCGTCGTCGCAGGGAAGAAGACCACGACGACGTCGCTGGTGGCAGAGCTGTTCGTGGGCCAAGGTCATGGCCCGGAGCCCAGCGAGGAGCCCGAGGGCATGCCCGCGGTGGGCGAGCGGTGGCGTGTCGTCGACTCCGCGGGCGCGACTCGCTGCGTGGTCGAGACGGTGGACCTCCGCATCGCGCCGCTGAGCGAGGTGGACCTGCGCCACGCGCTCGACGAGGGTGAGGGCGACGAGACGCTCGCGCAGTGGCGGGCGAGTCACGAGGGCTTCTGGAACAGCGCCGACATGCGGGCGTACCTGGGCGACGACGGCTTCCGCGTCGACGACGACACGCTCGTCGTGATGGAGCGGCTCCGGGTGCTGCCCGAAGGTCAGCCTTTGTCGTAGAAGCGGGCGTCGCGGGCGATCAGCGTCCCCATGCCGATGCCACCGGTGACGCGGATCAGCACGCCGTCGGGTGCCGGGTCGCCGCCGCGTCTGTTCTTCACCGCACCCCAGCCCGAGCGGAGGTCGTCGGTGTCGACCGCCCACCCCGGCGGCACGATCAGGACGAGGTTGCCGGCCCCGCCCCTGACCTCGATCTCGACCACGCGGTGCGGGCTCTTCGCCTCGCGGAAGTCGAGCTTCACGTTGCCCATCGCCGGCGCGGCCACGATCCGCGCAGGGACCTGCCAGGCGCCTCCGCGCCGGACGTCGCTCATCCCCGCCGTCAGGACGAGCTCGTCGGCGACCTGCGCAGGCACGGAGGGACCAGCCGCCGGCGACACCGGGAGAGGCCGGTCGGTCGGCAGGTCGGCGACCAGGACGTCCAGCTCGCGGAAGGTCTTCGCACCGTACGCGCGCTCGAGTCGGTCCTCGAGCTCCTCCATGTCGATCCGCCCTTCTCCGGCGGCGTCACGCAAGATCTCGGCGACCTGCTCACGGTCGGGGTCACCGGCACGCATGTCGCGGGGGTCGATGCGGTCCATGCCCGCCACCGTACCGGCGCGACCTCGTACCCTCGGAAGGTGGCGATCCCTCCGTACGTCTCCGCGCTCCGTACCCGCATCGGGACCGATCTGCTCTGGCTCCCCGGCGTGACGGCGGTGGTGCTCGACGCCGACGGCGAACGGATCCTGCTGGGGCGCCGTGCGGACACCGGAGAGTGGGCGCTGCTGAGCGGCATCCTCGACCCCGGCGAGGAGCCGGCTGCAGGGATCGTCCGTGAGGTCCGTGAGGAGACCGGTGTCGACGTCGTCGTCGAGGCTCTCGCGGCGGTGACTGTCACGGAGCAGGTGCGCTACCCCAACGGCGACCTCTCGCAGTACCTCGACCTGTGCTTCGTCTGCCGGCCAGCCGACGCCGAGGCGGCGCAGCGTGCGTACGCCGCCGACGACGAGTCGCTCGAGGTCGCGTGGTTCGACGTCGACGAGGTCCCCGACGCGTTCGCCGCGACCTCGGCCGTACGCCTGGACCGCACGCTCGACTTCATGCTCGCGCCCGCGCGAGGCCCGTGGTTCGGCCGCGGGGACGGGTGAGCCTGGTCCCTCCGCTCACGCGGCCCGCGTGCGCGCCCGGTGCTCGGTCGGGCTGACGCCGCGCTCGCGTGAGAAGGCCGCGCTGAGCGCGAACGGACTCGCGTAGCCGACCTCGCGGGCGATCGAGGAGAGCGTGCGGTCGGTCCGCTCGAGGAGATCGGCGGCGAGCGCGAGTCGCAGGCTCGTCAGGTAGGCCATCGGCGGCTCCCCGACGACCGCGGCGAACCGTCGCGCGAGCACGGCGCGAGAGACCCCCGCGCGGGTGGCGAGAGACCCGACGGTCCATGGCTCGGCGACCAGGCTGTGGAGCGCGGACAACGCGGGGCCGACGACGGGGTCGGCGGCGGCGCGATACCACCCCGGCGCGGACTCCTCCTGATCGGCGAGCCACGAGCGGACGGCCGCGAGCACGACCAGGTCCAGGAGCCGGTCGAGGAACACCTCCTGACCCGCGGCGTCGCGCTGCATCTCCGTGCAGAGCAGCGTCACGAGGTCGGAGCTCCAGTCGTCGCGACGCAGCACCACCACGGGCGGGAGGGCGCGCAGCAGTCGCTCGCTCACCGCCGACGCGCGCTCGTACGTCCCGGTGACGAGCATCGTCGCGCCGTCCGCGGCGTTGCCCCAGGTCCGCAGGCCGAGCAGCATCTCCTCCGACAGGGACCGTCCGGAGGCGTCGACGCAGTGCTGGCCCGGCTCGACGAAGACCTGGTGAGGCGTGTCGGGGAGGTCGGCCACCGTGTACGGGTCGGGGCCGCGCAGCAGAGCGAGGTCGCCCGGCTCGAGAAGCGTCGAGGGGCCTCCGTCCGGCACCACCCACGCCGAGCCCTCGGCGACCACGACGACCGACAGCGGCGCGCGGTCGCGGATGCGCAGCGACCAGGGCGGAGCGAAGACCGAGCGGAGCAGGAACGCGCCGTCGGCCCGTGGTCCGTCGAGGAGACCGCTGAGGATGTCCATCCCGCAAGACTACGTGAATAGAGACGCTCACGTATGGAACGCGTCGCTTGGACCATGGATCGTCTCGCATTCTCGCGGTGAGATGGAGTCCTCATCAGCCAGAAGACCTCAGGAGGAACCCATGTCCCGCACACTCGAAGGACCCGTCCTCGTCGTCGGCGGAGCCGGCAAGTCCGGCCGCCGCGTCACGGCCCGCCTCGATGCCCTCGGCGTCTCGGTCCGCCCCGTCTCCCGTACGACCCCGGTCCCGTTCGACTGGGGTGACACGTCGACGTGGGACGGCGCGCTCGACGGCATCGCGGCCGCCTACCTGTCGTACGCCCCCGACCTCGCCTTCCCCGGGGCGGCCGAGCAGGTGGCCGAGCTCGCAGGCCGGCTCGCCGATCGGGGGATCGAGCGCGTCGTGCTCCTCTCCGGCCGGGGTGAGGCCGGTGCCCGCGCGGCCGAGGTCGCGCTGCTGGACGCCGTCCCCACCGCACGGGTCGTCCGGTGCTCCTTCTTCACCCAGAACTTCACAGAGGGCGTCTTCGCCGAGGGTGTGGGCGCCGGCGAGCTCGCGTTGCCGGTCCCGACCGACGTGCCCGAGCCGTTCGTCGACCTCGAGGACGTCGCCGACATCGCCGTCGCCGCGCTGCGCGACGACGCGTACGCCGGGCAGGTGCTCGAGCTCACCGGACCGGAGGCGCTGACGTTCGCCGAGGCGTGCAAGACCTTGGGCGCCTCGCTCGGCCGCCCGGTGACGTTCCGCGCGATCACCGCCGAGCAGTTCATCGGTGACGTCGTGGCTGCAGGTGAGCCCGCCGAGCTCGCGTACGGGCTGGTGGAGCTGTTCGGCGAGGTCCTCGACGGCCGCAACGTCGCCACCACCGACACGGTCGCGCGCGTGCTCGGTCGACCCGCGACCACGCTCGCAGCCGCCGCCCGCCGCGACGGTGCACTGCTTGCCCACTGAGGGCGTCGTCTGAAAGACGAGACGGGCGGTGAGCCGGCCACCGAATAATCGGTACAGCCGACCCACCGCCCGTTCGCGCTGCGGAGCCGCCTACTCCAGCAGCGCGTCCAGGGACCTCCCGATGAGGTCGCTCCGCGCGTCGGCGTCGAGGCCCTCGAGCCCGAAGCCGAACAGCACCGACCGGTCGGTCATGACGGCAGCACCTTCGTCGACCGTCTGCTGCGCGCGCTCCCAGTCGTTCGGGTTGCCCGGCGACGTCTCCGGTGCACCCGGCACCGACCAGTCACCCAGGTCGGACTCGAACGACGTCTCGCTCGCCGTGGCCCCGTCGACCGTCACCTTCGCGTCGTCGATCCAGACGCCCAGGTTGGTCGTGGCCCAGTCGGTCGCGTAGACGATCGCCACCTCGACCTCCTGGCCGGCGTACGCCGAGAGGTCGGCCGACCAGTCCTGCCAGCCGGCGGAGTTGCCGCTGAACGCGTTCCACTCGCCCGTCGAGCCCGTCGGCTCGCAGGCTGCGTTCACGTAGTGCTGCAGCTGCGGGTGGATCTCCGTCGCCCAGCCAGAGACACAGCTGTCACCGGTGTCCTGGGTGGTGTTCGGCGTGCCTCCCACGTCCGGCAGCGTCGTCCAGTCGTCCGTCCCGACCGGCCGCACCTCGACGAACAGCGCGTCCCAGTGCTCCTCGACGTCGGCGCTGAACTTGAAGTCCAGCGAGCCCGACGTCGCGCCGGTCAGGTCGACGGTGGTCGCGAGCCGCTTGTACGACTGGTCGGCCGAGCCTGCGCTCATGAACCAGTCACCGGTGAACGGCGAGTACGGGTCGCCGAACCCGCGGGCCCAGCTGATCGGTGCGCTCGAGGCGAACTGCGGGAACTCCTCGGGCGGCAGGAACGACGACGTCGAGACGTACGCGCCGGTGTGGTCCTGGCTCTCGTCGAGCTGCGCGGCGAAGCCGTCGAACGGACCGTCCTCGTCACCGGAGAGCGGGAACGTCGTCCCGTCCTCGCGCGTGCCGCCGTCGTCCACGTACTGGTAGGAGCCCAGCCAGTACTGCAGGAAGTCGTTGCCCATCGGCAAGCACGGGTACGCGCCGGCCGTCGTGCACGAGCCGGCGGTCTCCTCCTCCGGCTGGTAGTAGTAGCTGCCGTCCGCGGCCTGCGCGTACAGCCCGTACTTGCCCGCGATCAGCACCCGGCCACCCTCGTTGAGGTAGTCGCGGACGCGGAGCTCGGTGTCGTAGCCCCACTTCGCGGCCGTCCCGGCGACCTGCCCGGGGTTGCGCGGGATGATGTCGTCGCCGGTCTCCCAGACCACCGCGTCGTAGTGCGAGAGCACCCCGAGGTCGTGCGGCGCCTTGCGGCCGTTCGCGTCGATGTCGTAGACGTCGGTCGAGTAGCCCGCGTCGGCCAGGGCCTCGGCGTACGCCTCGACGTACTTCGGCGCGGTGACGCCCTGTGCCGGCGAGAGCCCGGTGTAGTCCTCGGCGGCCAGGATCAGCACGTCACCGCCGATGTCGTCGGCCACCGTGTAGGAGAACGACTCCTTCGCGGTACGCAGAGGCTTCGTGTTGAGACCGGTGAAGATCACCTCGACCTTGTCGCCCGGCTTCTGCCCCTTCACGTCGGCGCGGTACTCGGCGTAGTGCAGGTCGTTCTCACCGCCGTAGCGGTCGCCGCCCTTCCACACCTTCATCGGCGTGATGCCGCGGATGCGCCCGTTGATCTTGTACGTCATCAGCAGGCCCTTGAGCTTGCGCTTGGCCGTGACCGCGACGGTCTGCTTCTTGCCGTACGAGGTCGTGAACGCGTCGGCGCGGATGTCCTTCGCCTTGAACCCGACGGACGACTTCGGGTCGTCGGGGTCTTGAGCCGACTCGGCGACGGAGAGCGCGAACGGGATGTTCTTCTCGAACTCGGCCTGGACGAGCTCCTCGTCGTCGGGGAACGCGAAGACGCTGGTGCACGCCGAGGGCTCCCACTCGTCGTCGGGGTCGGCCGCGCTGGCGGTGGCACAGGTGGCCATCTCCGGCGTGAAGGCCAGCGTGTCCTGGACCTCGTGGGTGTGGCCGTCGGTGTCACCGTTGGTGGTGTAGAGCTCGGCGGAGAGGTCGGGGTCGTAGCCCGGGACCGCCGGCTTGGCGTCGTTGCCGGCGAGGGCGACGTAGACCTCGTCGTCCGGCGTCGGCGTGTCCACCTGCCAGCCCGTGCCGTAGAGCAGCAGCTCGGCGGCCGAGTGGTAGTTGATGAAGAACTGGAAGCCGACCTTGTCGACGAGGTCGATCGTGGCGCGGGTCTCCGGCTCGGAGGCGGGCGACGGGCCGCGGTACGTCTCGCTGAACGTCTGCGGCGAGCTGCCCTCGTTGTCGTAGCCCCACTTGAAGGGGAAGTTGCGGTTCATGTCGACGCCGTCGCCCGTGGTGATCTGACCGTCACCGTTGTTGTCGCGCAGCGTCTTGCGCCACATCCGGTTGCCCTCGGTGAAGGTGAAGTCGTACCCGTCCGGGTTCTGCACCGGAAGGAACCACAGCTCGGTGGTGTCGAGGATCTTGGTGATCCGCCGGTCCTTCCCGTACTGCTCGAGGACGTAGTGCATGAGGCGCTGGACCATCTCCGGGGTGATCCACTCGCGCGCGTGCTGGGTGCCGCCGTAGAGGACGGCGGGCTTGCTGCCGTCCTTGCTCTTCGAGGCGTTCTTGCCGACCTTGACGGCGAGGATGTCCTGACCCTGGCCGGACTTGCCGGCCTTCACGAGCTTGGTGAGCTTCGGGTACGCGCGGGTGGTCGCGACCATGTCGTCGCGGATGCCGCCTGCCTCGCTGTAGGTCTGGAACACCTCGTACCCGGCGGCGGCCTGACGCGCCATCAGCGTGCTGGACTTGACGCCGTCGACCTCCTTGAGCTGGAGCGGCACGCCCTTCTCGCGGAGCTTGGCGGCCTCCTTGGTCGGCAGGACGACCTCGACCTTCGCCTTGCCGTCCTTGGCCGGGCCGAGCACGTCGTGACCCCGGTCGACGCCCGCCTCACCAAGGAGCTCGAGCTCCTGCGCGTCGACCGTCGCGGTGTAGACCTCGAGACTGCCTGGCGGTGCCCCGTCCGTCGGCGCCTTGGGAGGTGAGGCGGTCGCAGGGACCGCTCCCAGGAGCCCTCCGACAAGTGCGGCGGTGAACACGATCGCTGCAGGACGTCTCATGCTGTGCCTCCACGGGGCCAGTGCGTGTCTTGACCGACACGTATTGCCGAAAATGTTGCAGTGCGGGGGCACGGTGTCAACGGTTCTGTCAGATCACCTTCCCGTGCCACCGGCAGTGACCAAGCCCGTCTCGTACGCGATGACGACCGCCTGCGTACGGTCGCGAGCGCCGAGCTTGCCCAAGACGTTGGCCACGTGCGTGCGGACCGTCTCGACGCCGACCACGAGCGTCTCGGCGATCTCAGGATTGGACATTCCCCGCGCCACCAGGGCCAGCACCTCGGTCTCGCGCGGTGTCAACGCGGGTCCGTCGTACGACGCCCGGGAGCTGCGGCGCTGCAGCGCCATCCGGCGCACGGACTCGGGGAAGAGGAGGCTCTCTCCGGCGGCGACGGCACGGACCGCGGCCACGACCTCGTCGGCGTCGGCACGCTTCAGGAGGAAGCCGGAGGCGCCGGCACGCAGCGCGTCGAAGACGTGGTCGTCGCTCTCGAACGTCGTCACGACCAGCACCCGCGGTGCCCGCTCGAGTGCGAGCAGGAGCTCGGTCGCGCGGATCCCGTCGACGTCCGGCATCCGCACGTCCATGCAGACCACGTCGGGGGCGAGCGCGCGGGCGGCGGTGAGAGCGGCCGCACCGTCACCCGCCTCGCCGACCACCACGAGGTCGGGATCGCTCTCCAGGATCGCCCGCAGACCCCGTCGTACGAGGGGTTCGTCGTCGACCAGCAAGACGCGGATCGGACTCATAGCCCCTCCCGGGCGAGGGGGATGCGGGCGACGAGCACCCAGGTCACGGTGTCGGGCGCCCCGACCTCGAGGTCGCCGCCGAGCAGTGCGACCCGCTCGCGCAGACCGGCGAGACCGTGGCCCGTACGCGCGTGCCGGTCCGTGCCACGGCGTGGGGCGATCCCGTTGCGGACCTCGACGACGAGCTCGTGACCGACGCGGGTCGCGAGCGAGATCGGCGAGCCGTCACCGTGGCGGTACGCGTTGGTGAGCGCCTCCTGGACGATCCGGTACGCCTCGCGCGACACGAGGGGCGCCACGCCGGCGGGCTCGTCGAGGTCGGCACGGACGTCCGCACCCGCGGACCGGTACGACGCCACGAGCGCCGGCACGTCGGTGAGCCGCTGGTCGGGCGTACGCGCGGTGGGCTCGTCGCGCAGCATGCCGAGGGCGTGGTCGAGTTCCTCGAGCGCCTCCCGCGCGGTCGCGGCGATGATCTCCAGCGACTCCGCCGCGTGGTCGGGGTCGCGGTCCACGACGCGTCGGCCGGCGACCGCCTGCAGCGAGATCACGCTCAGCGCGTGCCCGATCCCGTCGTGCAGGTCTCGGGCGAGGAGGCGTTGACCATGCTCGCGCGCGATCCGCTGCTCGGCGACCGCGAGCCGGTCGGTGTCGGTCGGCCCGAGGCAGACCACCGCGAGCCGCGCGACGAGAGGGCCGAGGAGGACGACCACGGCGAGGATGCCGACGACCGCGACCGGCGCTGCGTACCAGGGCAGCTCGCTGGCCGCGAGGGGGACACCCACGACGAGGGCCGTCCCGACGAGTCCGCCGAGCACGACGTGCGCGAGCACGAACCACGTCGTCCGCCAGCGGTGTCGGCGTGGCTCGGCAGGGGCGTCGACCAGCTCCCCGTCGGGGACGAGGAGGATGCGGGCCGCCGCGACCTCGACGTCGCGCACGCCGGGGAAGAGCGAGGTGGCGACGAGCAGCGCGACCACCAGGAGCGCTCCGGCGACACCCACCACCGGGTTGGCGGTCGTGCGCCCGACCGCGGTGAGGCTGAGGCCGAGCATGCCGAACGCCAGGAACAGCGCCGCACCGATGAGGAGGAAGACCGTACGGAGCAGCGCCGTCCTGATCGCACCGGCTGTGCTCATGCCGCCATCCTGCCGGGTGTGAAGGCCGTACGCGGGGCGGGCGAGTCCTCCAGGCGCCGCCGCCGGACGTACCCCCAGACCGCGGCGGCCAGCGCCGGACCCCACAGCCAGAACGGGAGGAGCAGCAGCATCCACAGGGCGCCGGTGTCACCGTCGGCGGCCTGCTCGACCGACAGCAGCGCGATCGACGGTGCGGATGCGGTGAGGACGAAGGCGACCGCGTACCCGGGCACCGCGGCTGCCGCGACGGGGACGGCCCGACCACTCATGTACGGCATCCAGGCGGGGAACACCCGGCCCCACGGGCGGATCAGCCCCAGGGTCAGGACCGCACCGCCGAGCGCGGCCGCGCCGAGCATCAGCCCCCACAGCCGCATCGACGGGTCGAGGTCCTCCGGCCTGATCGGGCCGACGAACACGGCGTCCGGGAGGAGCCAGGTGGCGCGGACGGCGACGTACGGCAGCGGGCCGAGGACGGCGACCACGGTGGCGGCGGTCGTGAGCCGGTCGAGTCGCGCGGACGGGAGCCGCATCCGAGCGGTGAGCGGCGTGGCCGAGGAGAGCACTGCCGTCCACCACTGGACGGTCGCGAGCGCGAGGCCCGCGAGGATCCACGGACGTGCGCCCACACGGGCGAAGCCGCCGCCGAGCTCGCGGACCATCTCCGTGACCGCTGCGGGCGTGAGCGATCCCGAGGTGGCTCCCCACCACGCGACCAGGCCCGCCACCACGACAGCCGTCGCACGCGCGGCCGTCAAGCGGCGCAGGGCCGCGACGAGGAGTGCGATCGCCACGAAGGGGATCGTCATCGCGACCAGGTAGCCGGTGAAGGAGATCAGCTGGGTGTCCATGCACGCGAGCGCCAGCACGACCGTGACCGTCGCGGCGGGGACGAGGAGCCGCCGCCGGTGGGCCGGTGTGCGCACGACGACGTGCAGGGACAGGGCGACCGTGAGTCCGAGCAGTCCGGCGAGCAGCAACAGCGTCGCCGGAAGCGGGTCGGGGAGCAGAGCCAGGACGGAGACGCTTCCGGCGGTGTCACCGAAAGGGTCCGTGCTGGGCTCGACGAGCCACCAGGTGGCCAGTGCGGCCACGAGGGTCGAGGTGAGGGCGAGGACGAACGGTGTACGCGCGCGAGCGCCGAGGGCACGGAGCATGAGGACCTCCTGGAGCGGGTGCTGACTCCTTCAGCCTCGTCACGGCGTCCGCCGCAGGTCTCCTCCGTACGGGGGAGATCACGGCGTCGGCGGGGGAAGTCCGTCACGCCACCGCGCGGGCGACCCGACGTGACGCGCCGGCTCCGGCGAGGACAAGGGCCGTCGCGACCACCACGCACAGCAGGTACTGGACGACGACGGACGGTTGAGCCACCGGTTGCAGCCCGACGACCGGGATCATCACCATGAGTGCCGTGACCGTGGCGACGCCGACGCTCACGGCGAGGGGGACGACGGTCTCGCGCATCCGCGCACGGTCGAGGGTGCGGGAGTCGGTACCGGCCAGGGTGAGTGCTCGGTACTCGGCGTGCTGCTCGATCACCCTGCCCGCCTGCATGACCCCGGTGGACACCGCGGCGAGCACCCCGGAGATCGCCAGCGTGAGGAACCCGCCCGTCTTGAGGTCGGCGATGAACAGCGCCTCGTCCACCCGTCCGCTCTCGCCGGGGTCGAGGAGCGAGAAGGTGCTCGTCAGCCCGGCGATGAACGCCGCGAGCCCGATGCCGCCGACCGAGCGCCACGCCGACTTGGGGGAGTCTGCGATCCTGCGTCCCGCGAGAAGGGTCGGTACGGAACGCGCTGCAGCCGCAGTCATGCGTCCGACGATCCAGAGGACGAACGGTCCGACGACGTTGAGGGTCGCGAAGGTGAGGAGGAGCAGCACGACGAGGACGGTGAAGGCCACGCCGGCCGAGCCCCCGACGAGCTGAGGTGCGACCAGGAGAGCGCCGGCACCGCCGAGCGTCGAGAGGATCCGGACCGCCCGCATGCCCGGCGGCGTGACGCGGTTGGCGACCCCGAGCGGGGTGATGGCGACGCGGCGAAGGCTGGCGACCGCCGACAGCACGGCGACGACAAGGACGGCGACGACCACGCTGAGCAGGACGGGCACGCCGACCCAGAGCTCGGACATGTCGAAGGACCGCCCCTGGAAGCGCAGCCGAGCGACCGCAGGCACGAGGGCCGCGTACCCCACGAGTCCCAGCGCTGCGCCCAGCGCGGCCTGCGACGCGGCGTCGAGGACGGTGAGGCCGGCGACCTGGCTCCGGGTGGCACCGCACAGGCGCAGTGTCGCGAGACGGGCGTCGCGCCGTGCCGCCGCCATCCGCGCAGCCGCGGCGCCCAAGGTGACCAGCGGCACCAGGAGGAGGAGGGCGGCGATGCCGGCGAGGAAGGGGTACTGGATGGCGTACGGGGTCTGAGGGGCGTCCATCCCGGCCCGGATGCCGTCGGCCCCGCCGGCCCGGTCCCAGAAGGCGCCGACGCCGCCGACGACCACGAGGAGCACGGCGGTCGTCGCGGCGAACGCGGTGACGGCGAGGACGGCGGTGAGCCGTCGGGGGTCGGTGTCACCGGCGCTGCGTGCACGTAGCAGCGACCACAGGCGCAGCGTCGTCATCGCGCGGCCTCCGCGACGTACTCGCCGGTGACGCGACCGTCGCGCATCGTGACGGTGCGCGAGCAGTGCCGCGCCACCCCGGCGTCGTGGGTGACGACGACCAGCGCGGCCCCTGTGCTGCGCGTCGCCGACGTGAGGACCGACAGAACCTCCGCCCCCGTCGCCTGGTCGAGGGCGCCCGTCGGCTCGTCGGCGAACACCACGCCCGGCGCTCCGGCGAGCGCGCGAGCGATCGCGACCCGCTGCGCCTGACCACCGGACAGCTCGCCCGGGCGCCGGTTCTCCATCCCGGCCAGCCCGAGGTGGCCGAGCCACGCGGCAGCCGCGCGGGTCGCCTCTGCCCGCGACGTCCCGGCGAGCATCAGGGGGAGGGCCGCGTTCTCGACGGCCGGCAGCTCGGGGAGGAGCTGGCCGGACTGGAAGACGAAACCGAAGTCGCTGCGCCGCAACGCCGTACGACGGCGGTCCGACAGTGCCGCGAGGTCGGAGCCCTGCCAGGTCACCGACCCTGATGTCGGGCGGATCACGCCTGCGAGGCAGTGCAGCAGCGTGGTCTTGCCGGAGCCGCTGGGGCCCATGATCGCGAGAGACTCCCCGGGCGCGACGGTGAGGGAGACGCCCGCGAGCGCGTGCGTGGCGGTGGGACCTTCGCCATAGGTCTGGACGAGGTCGGTGGCGACGAGCGGAGCGTTCATGCCCGCCACACTAGGAATCGGGAAGTGCTTTTTCGTCGGTCTGAGGGACGGACGTGCCGAGCGCACGTCATACTCCGGTCGGAGGCGCGGACCGAGGAGGACGTGTGACGGACGGTGAGGCACTTGTCCGGGCGTACACGGCTGCCTGGCAGCATCGGCAGACGACCGGAGACGCCTCGTCGTGGGTGCTCCGGCGCGAGATCGACCGGGTGCTGACGGAGGACCGGCCGCTCGACGAGGCCACGCAGAAGATGGTGCGACTGCTGGTCCGGGCATGGGACCGCGGTATCCCGCCCGAGCGCCTGTGGCGACCACTGATGCGGGTGCAGGTCGTCGGGGTGTTCGCAATGTGGCGGATGCTCGCTCGGATGCTCCGGACGCCGAAGAAGCTCCGTCTCCCGTCAGGACTGCGCAAGGTGGGTGAGAGCCACGACGACGACACGGACCACGAGGTCGCCCTCCAATTCCACGACGAGGCGGGCACCCAGGCCGTGCTGGCGTGGGCGTGGACCCTCGCCCACGACCCCGCCGACCTCGACGACGACGACGAGGTGCCGGTGTGGCTCGACGTCACCGCCGGGACGGAGACGGCCGCCGTCATGCTCGGTGCGCGTCGGGCCGGGACGACGGTGGTTCCCGCCGGGACCGACGTAGCGCTGCGCAGGCTGGACACGCGCAGGCGCCGCTGCGTCCCTGATGGATGGCTCGACGTGCGCCGCCATCCGGACGGCCGTTTCGAGGTTGTCGAGCTGGTCGTCGAGCTGCCCTGAACGGACCGGAGGCTCACGCGGGCTGGAGCGCGAGCGTCTGCCCGTCCCACTGGCGACGCCACCACCGGTCGTGCGTGACGAGCACGACCGGGACGGAGCTGGACGTGAGCGCCTCCTGGAGCTCCTCGACCAGCGCAACCGACAGGTGGTTGGTGGGCTCGTCGAGGAGCAGCAGCTGCGGACGCTCGCTCACGACACGAGCCAGCGAGAGCCGTCGCTGCTGGCCGATCGACAGCTCGCCCACCGGCTTGTCGAGGTCGCGCGGGTGCAGCAGACCGGTCTTGCGCAGCGCGCCGCGCCACTCCTCGGCAGGACCCTCGCGGCCGTCGGCGAACACGGCCAGCGCGCTCGCGCCGGGGTCGGCGTACGAGTCCTCCTGCGGGAGGTAGCCGATCCGCAGCCGGCGCTGCCGTCGTACGGTGCCGGCGTCGGGCTCGAGGGCTCCGGCCAGGACCGCGAGCAGCGTCGACTTGCCGGCGCCGTTCGGGCCGACGACCAGCAGCCGGCTGTCGGCGGAGACGTCGAGCGCGTCGAGGCGAAGCCGGTCGGCCACCTCCACCCCGCGTACGGCGACCAGGACGCCGTCGGCAGGCGAGACCTCGGCGAGTCCGGCGAAGGCCCGCTTCTCCGGCGGCGGAGGCACGGGGTGCTCCTCGAGCTTCGCGAGGCGGTTCTCCGCGTCACGCACGCGGCGCGACACGGCCGCGTCCTTGCGCTCGCCGAGGAAGTGCCCGATGAACTTGTCGTTGTCGCGCGGAGGGCGGTAGCCCTGGTGACCGACCTGCCGGCTGCCGTTCTGGAGCACCGCCTTCGCCTCGGCGTGCGCGTCCTCCCACGCGGTCCGCGCCTGGGCCCAGCGCACACGCGCCGACGCCTTCGCCGCGAGGTACGCGGTGTAGTCGCCGGTGTAGCGCGCCGGACCGGTGGAGGTGAGCCCGTCGGGGTGCACGTGCAGCGACGGGTCCAGGTCGAGGATGCCGGTGCAGGTCGCGTCGAGGAAGGCGCGGTCGTGCGAGACCACCACCACGGCGCCGTGCTGCTCGGCGAGCGCCCGCTCCAGGTAGGACACCGCGGAGTCGTCGAGGTGGTTCGTCGGCTCGTCGAGCAGCATGAGGTCTGCCGACACGACGAGCGCGAGCGCGAGAGCCAGGCGCGAGCGCTGCCCACCCGACAGCGTCGCGAGGCGGCGGTCCTCGGCGACGTCGCCCAGGCCCAGCCCGGCGATCGCGCGCGCGGCGCGGGCGTCGGCGGACCAGCCGTCGCGTCGTTCGTACGCGTCGAGGACCTCCCCGTACGGCGCGAGCGCCCCCTCGTCGCCATCGGTCATCGCCTGCTCGAGCTCACGCATCCGCGCCTCGAGCACGCGGAAGTCGGCGAGCGCCGCGTCGACCGCGTCACGGAGCGTCCCGTCGTCCGGAAGGTCGGGGACCTGGCCGAGGTACGTCACGTGGGCTGGCCGCGTCACCGTTCCGTCGTCGGGCGCCTGGGTCCCGGCGAGGACGCGCAGGAGCGTCGACTTGCCGGCGCCGTTCTCGCCGACGAGCCCGAGGCGCTCGCCGGGCGAGGCGGTGAGGTCGACGGCGTCGAGCACCGTGCGCAACCCGTACGCGACGGTGATGCCGCGGGCGACCAGCGAGCGCGTGGTCGGGGCGGAGGTGGAAGCTGCGTGGGAAGAAGACACCGAAAGACCTCGTGGGGTCCGGAGGGGCTCGCCGGGCGGATGGCCTCGGACGCGAGCAGGGTCGGTGTCAGTTCTTCATCGCCCGTCCAGGATGTCACACGGGTCAACCGGTTTTCGGGACCGAAGGACGCTACTCCTTGCGAGAGACGGTGACGCCGCCCCAGAACGCCACCCCCTTGACCCGCAGGGTCGGCGCGTCGGGACGGACCTCGCTGTCGTCCCTCGGGCCGGAGAAGCCGCCCATGATGCCGATGCCCTCCATCACCACGCGGGTAGTAGGGGCGACGACGATCTCCGCGCCGCCCATCACCGCGTTGACCGTGATCGTCACCTCGGGTCCGCTGAAGCGCGCGCGGCGGGTGTCGAGGTGGGCACCTCCCATCACCGCGGTCACGGTGAGGTGCTGCGGGACGAGCCAGTCGCCGCGCCGCTCGTAGCCGCTCATGATCGCGACGCCGGTCTCGCTCTGCCGCCCGCCCCTCGGGTCGATGGCGTTGGTCCGCTGGGCAGGCTGCGTGGTGGGCGCGGGAGACACGGGCAACGGTGGCGCGTACGGAGGGGTCCCCGGCAGGTCCTCGACCAGCGGCGCGAGGTCGGCGAAGGTCTTCGCGGAGTACGCGGCGCCGAGGCGTTCGTCGAGCTCGTCGGTGTCGATGCGTCCCTCACCGGCGGCGGTCCGCAGCATCTCGGCCACCTGCTCGCGGTCGGCGTCGGAGACCCGCATCCGCGAGGCAGGGTCGTGGGGCTGCTCCATGGGCACAGGCTAGTCCGCCCGCAGATCGCGGGCGCTCATCCGGCCAGCCCGCCCAGCCCTTGGAGACCGATCAGCACGCCGACGATCCCGACCGTCCAGGCCGTCGCGGAGGCCGCGCTGCGCTCGGCCCAGGCGGCGAGCCGCTCCAGCGGCCGGTCCACCCACCGCGCAGCGAGGACGCGCAGCACCACCAGCACCAGCGCGGGTGCGATCATCACCAGGCAGTAGGCCGTCAGGGCCGTCACGGTGCTCGCCACGCCGAGGTCGGCGGCCGACAGCGCACCGATCGCGGCGAGGTACGGCACCATGCTGGCTGCCTCGAGCAGGCCCGCCACCAGGGCGAGCACCACGACGCCGCGGGTCGAGCCGAGGGCCGTCGAGATCCGGGCGTGCCACCGCCTGGCTGCGGCGTGCGGATCCTCGCCCCGCTTCGCCTTGGTCTTGGGGTCGATCCGGTAGCTCCACCACACGAGGGCGACGCCGACGACCACCGCGGCGACGGACACGGCAGGCGAGTCGAGGGCGTCCCCGAGCGCGACGAACGCGGCCCGGGCCCCGGCAGCGAGGACGAGCCCGAGCGCGAGGTAGAAGGCACCGATCGTCACCAGGTAGAGCACGACCTTCCCCACGCCCCTACGGCCGGTCGCGAGGAGGAGCCACATGGGAACGATCAGCGTGCCGATGCTGGTGCTGTCGACCAGCGCCAGCACGAGCAGGAGACCGGCGAGCGTGAGTGTCACCGCTCCAGCGTCGCCGCGCGGCTGCCGGCGCCGCATCCGTCCGACGTCCAGGGCCGCCTCCGCCTTTGGTAGGGGGAAGGTGGCCGACCGGCGGCGGAGGGCCCCCGGATGTGGGACTGTCGCACCATGCTCGTAGCGGTGCTCTGGGGTGCGGTCGCCTCGTCGTCCTTCCTGATCGGTGGCCTGCTGGCGGTCGTCCGTCACCCGCGTCCCGCGTGGGTGGCCCTGGGCGCTGGTTTCGGTGCTGGAGCGCTGATCGGCGCGGTCGCGTACGAGCTGGTGGACGAGGCCGGGGCGCACGCCGGCCGCCCGTTCTTCGTCGCCGGAGGCCTGTTCGCGGGGGCGGTGCTCGCGGGCAGCGTGCTCGCCGGGCGTGGCGGCCTCCGCCAGGCGATGGCTGACTCCGCCACCGGCCCTCCTCCGGTGCAGCACCGGTTCGCGACGCTGCTGCTCGCGGTGGCCTCGGAGGTCGTGGTCATCGTCGGCGCGCTGCACGGGCACGGCGTGAGCCTCGCGGTGATCGTCGCCGTGTTCCTCTGCGGCATCCCCGAGGGTGCCGTCGCCACCGCGGTGCTGCGCGAGGAGGGCGTACGCCGGCGGCGGGTGATGCAGACCTGGACCGCGCTCATCGGGTACGGCGCGCTGGTGGCCGTGGTGGCTCACCTGATCGTGTCGTCGACGGCCGGCAACCTCGTCGCGGTCTTCCTGTCGCTGGCCGCCGGTGTCGTCCTCTCCGACATCGTCGCGCACCTCGTCCCGACCTCCTACGCGCGGCTGGGCGTGCTGTGCGCGCTGCCGGTGGTCGCCGGGTTCGCGTGGAGCGTCGCGCTCGTCGGGGTCGGCTGACCGAACCGCCGGTCAACCGACCCCGCCTCCGCAAACGGGAGGGTGCTCAGCGCCGCCTCGGCCAGACGGCCACGACGCCGGGGCGCGGCACCGAGCCGGGGCCGTCGGGCCACTGCGAGGCCGGCGCGTCGACGCTCGCGCCGTCCTTCTCACCCGGGTGCTGGACGCACACCATCACGCGGTCGGAGTCGATCCACGGCCCGCACGTCTCGGCGCCCGTCGGGACGGTGAGGAACTGCTTGACCTGGCCGCGGTTCCTGCCCTCCAGCGGCACTGCGAACAGGCCGTCGTGCGAGCCCAGCGCGTTGCCGTCGGTCGAGATCCACAGGTTGCCGTGCGGGTCGAACGCGACGTTGTCGGGGCACGAGATCGGCGAGACGCGCCGCGGGTCGAAGCCGCCCCAGTAGGTGTTCGGGTCCTTCGGGTCCCCGCAGACGAGGAGCAGGTTCCACGTGAACGCCGTCGACGCCCCGTCGTCGTCGAGCTCGGTCAGCTCCAGGACGTGCCCGTGCTTGTTGGCGTTGCGCGGGTTCGTCTCGTCGGCGGGGGTCTGCCCGGCCGCCCCGCGGTTGGAGTTGTTCGTCAGCGCGACGTAGACCTTGCCCGTCTGGGGGCTCGGCTCGACGTCCTCGGGACGGTCCATCTTGGTCGCGCCCACGATGTCGGCCGCCTGGCGGGTGAACAGCAGCACCTCCTCGGCGGTCATGCCCTTCACGTACGAGGTGGTGCCGCTGACGAGGGGCACCCACACGCCGGCGCCGTCGAACGCACCGTCGCTCGGCAACGCGCCCGTACCGTCGATCTCGGCCACCGAGGAGTTGCCGAGGAAGCGGGCGACGTACAGCGTGCCGCTGTCGAGCACGTCGCGGTTGCGGCGTCGCGCGGCGTCGTCCGCCCCGCGTGCCACCTTGCCGTCGGAGACGAACTTGTAGAGGTAGTCGAAGCGCTCGTCGTCGCCCATGTACATCGCGACGCGGCCGTCCTTGGTGAGCTGTGGCTCCGCGGCCTCGTGCTTGAAGCGACCGAGCGCGGTGCGCTTCTTCGGCGTCGACGTCGGGTCGTACGGGTCGACCTCGACGATCCATCCGAAGCGGTTGATCTCGTTCGGCTCCTTGGTGAGGTCGAAGCGGTCGTCGAAGCGTTCCCACTTGCGCTCGGTCGCGGAGCCGGCCGCGCCGTACCGCTTGAGCCGGGCGAGCACGGTGGCGTCGGTGACCGACGAGCCGTTGGCGAAGTACTGGTTGAAGTTCTCCTCCGCCGTCAGCCACGTGCCCCACGGGGTGAGCCCGCCGCCGCAGTTGTTGAGCGTGCCGAGCACGGTGCGGCCCCGCGGGTCGGCCTTCGTGCGCACGAGCGCGTGCCCGGCGACCGGGCCCGTCAGCTCGAAGGTGCTCTGGGTGTGCAGGCGTCGGTTCAGCCGGTGGCCGACGACGGGCTTGAGCGCGCCGGTTCCGCGCTCCTCCTCCACGACGACCACGCTCAGACCGTGCGCGGCCCAGCCGATCTCGACCTGTTCGCGCGTCGGGTGCGCGGCGTCGTACCCGCGGTGCATCAGCTGCTCGCTGGTGTACTCGTGGTTGACGACCATGAGGTACTGCCCGCGCCCCAGCGGCAGCAGGCCGAGGAAGTCGTTGTTGTAGCCGAACTGCTTCTTCTGCGCGGCCGCGCTCTGGCGGTCCACGTCGAACGCCGGCGTGCCGCGGAAGAGCGGGTCTCCCCACGCCATCACGACGGCCTGGGCGTACCCCGGCGGGACGGTGACCTGGTCCCGGGTGTTCGGCGCGACGGGGACGAAGTCGAGACCCTTGCCGGTCCCGGCGCCCGGGCCGCCCGGCCGGCCCTTCGCGGGTACGGCAGGGGCAGCCGCAGCAGGGGCGGCCGTCGCGAGCGCGAGGCCGGCAGCCGCGGCGCCGGCACCGACCACCGCTCCGGTGCGCAGCAGGCCGCGGCGCGACATCGCGGTGGCGACGTCACCGAAGTACGCGTTGTCGGAGGTGTTGGGCGCGTCGTGGGCGCAGGCGTCGCCGCAGCGCATGCGGCAGGTCAGGGCCGCGCGCCCGGACGCGCACGGCGATCCGGAGCGGCCGGGGCTGAGGAACGGAAGCAGTGAAGGCACGTGTGCTCCTGGCGTCGTCGATGTCGGACGGTGGCACGCTAGGAATCCGGAGCGACAGCGCCCCGACGGTGACACGAACACGCGGTGAACGCTCGATGGCCTCACCGGGGACCACCGTCGGCGCGCCGGAAGGGGGCCGCGCGCGACCCGGGCCCGACGCATCGGTACGTGGGTGGTCACCGAGCGGCTCGCCGTGACCACCCATGCACCAACGCCTGAACCCGCGCGCGCGTGACCAGCGGCGGCGTACTGTCGTCGCATGGTGCAGTCTCCGGCCGCGCGAGACCAGTCCGCCCGCGCCGCACTCCTGACCGTCGACGACGACCCTGCCGTCTCCCGTGCGCTCGCCCGCGACCTGCGGCGAAGGTACGGCGACGACTACCGCATCGTGCGTGCGGAGTCGGGTCCGGCCGCGCTCGACGCGCTCAAAGAGCTCCGGCTGCGCGGTGAGGAGGTCGCCGTGATCCTCGCCGACCACCGCATGCCCCTGATGACCGGCATCGAGTTCCTGGAGCAGGCGATAGACCTGTTCCCGGTCGCGCGGCGCGTGCTCGTCACCGCGTACGCCGACACCGACGCGGCCATCGACGCGATCAACCTCGTCGACCTCGACCACTACCTCCTCAAGCCGTGGGACCCGCCCGAGGAGAAGCTCTACCCGGTGATCGACGACCAGCTCGACGCCTGGTCGAGGGTCGAGCGCCACCCGGTCGCCGAGACCAAGCTGATCGGCCACCGCTGGTCCGCGCGCTCGTCGGCGGTGCGGGAGTTCCTGGCGCGCAACCAGGTGGCGTACCGGTGGTTCTCCACCGACTCGTCGGAGGCCCGGGCGCTGCTCAAGGCTGCCGAGCTCGACGAGCCGGAGCTGCCCGTCGTCGTCACCCCGGCCGGAGACGTCCTCGTCGCGCCGACCGACGCGGTCCTCGGCGAGCGGGTGGGACTCGTGACCCGGCCCAGCGAGGACTTCTACGACGTCGTCGTCGTGGGCGGGGGACCGGCGGGTCTCAGCGCCGCTCTGTACGGGGCGTCCGAGGGCCTGCGGACGGTGCTCGTCGAGCGGACGGCGACAGGCGGCCAGGCGGGCCAGAGCTCACGCATCGAGAACTACCTCGGGTTCCCCGACGGCGTCTCGGGCGCGCAGCTGACCGAGCGTGCGCGGCGCCAGGCGCTGAAGTTCGGCGCCGAGCTCGTCACCACGCGTGACGCGGTCGGACTGGAGGTCAACGGCGCGGCCCGCTCCGTACGCTTCGCCGACGGCAGCAGCATCGACGCGCAGACGGTGATCCTCGCCGGCGGGGTGTCGTACCGGCGCCTCGAAGGGCCGCGGCTCGACGCGATGTCGGGACGTGGCCTCTACTACGGGTCGGCGCTCACGAACGCCGCAGCGTGCGCGGACCAGGACGTGTACGTCGTGGGAGGCGCCAACTCTGCAGGTCAGGCCGCGCTCGCGCTCGCGCGCGAGGCGCGCAGCGTGACGATCCTCGTCCGGGGGACGTCGCTGACGCAGTCGATGTCGGCGTACCTCGTCGAGCAGGTCGAGGCGCACCCGCGGATCAGCGTGAGGACGTCGACCGTCGTCGCCGAGGCCTGCGGGGAGGGTCACCTCGAGGGCATCGTGCTGCGCGACGTCGCGACCGACGAGACCACCACCGTCCCCTGCGGCTGGCTGTTCGTCTTCATCGGCGCGGTACCGCGCACCGAGTGGCTCGACGGCGTCGTCGTCCGTGACCCGTACGGGTTCGTGACCACCGGTCCCGACCTGCTGCGCGACGGTGCGCCGCCGCCGGGCTGGCCGCTCGACCGCCCGCCGTACCACCTGGAGAGCAGCGTCCCCGGGATCTTCGCCGCCGGCGACGTCCGTGCCGAGTCGGCCAAGCGGGTGGCGTCCGCGGTCGGCGAGGGCGCGATGGCCGTGATGCTCGTGCACCGCTACCTGGAGCAGCTGTGAGCGCCCCCGAACGCCTCCCGTGCGAGGTGGCCGAGCTGCGCACGATGTTTCTCTTCGAGCACCTCGAGGACTGGCAGCTCGCCTGGCTGTGCGAGCACGGGTACGTCGAGCACGCCGAGCCCGGCTGGCTGACCCGCGAGGGCGACCCGGCTACGTGCTTCTACGTGATGCTGGAGGGTGAGATCGCCCTCTTCCGGACCGTCGGTGGCGACGACGTCGAGATCTCGCGGACCTCGCAGCCCGGCGTCTACACCGGCGCGTGGTCGGCGTACCTCGGCGACCGTGCCCCCGAGGGGTACGGCGGCTCGACGCGGGTCCTGCAGCCGTCGCGGTTCTTCGTGCTCGATGCGGCAGACTTCGCCAAGCTCATGAACGAGTGGTTCCCGATGGCGGTCCACCTTCTCGAGGGCCTCTTCTTCGGGCAGCGCAACACCCAGGCCGCGATCGGCCAGCGGGAGCGGCTCCAGGCCCTCGGCCAGCTCTCGGCCGGCCTCACCCACGAGCTCAACAACCCCGCGTCGGCCGCGGTGCGTGCGACGGCGACCCTGCGCGAGCGGGTCGCGGCCATGCGCCACAAGCTCGCCCTGATCGCCGAGGGGCCGTACGACCGCGCGACGATCGCGACCTTGATGCAGCTCCAGGAAGACGCACTGACCCGGCGGGGGCAGGCGGTCGCTGCCGACGCGCTGGGCGCGCTCGAGTCGTCCGACCTCGAGGACCGGATCACCGACTGGCTCGACGACCACGACGTCGAGCGGGGGTGGGAGGTCGCGGCGGTCCTCGTCTCCGCCGGGATCGACGAGACCTGGCTGGACCACGCCGCGTCCCAGGTCGATGCTGAGGTGCTTCCCGGCGCGGTGCGCTGGCTCGCGTACGCGCTCGAGACCGAGGAGCTGATGGCCGAGATCGAGGACGCGACGACCCGGGTGTCGACCCTGGTCGACGCTGCCAAGCAGTACTCGCAGCTCGACCGGGCGCCGTTCGTGCGCACCGACGTGCACGAGCTGATCGACGCGACCTTGGTGATGCTCCAGAAGAAGCTGGGTGGGATCGAGGTCGTCAAGCGCTACGACCGGACGATCGCCCCGGTGCCGATGTACGCCGCGGAGATGAACCAGGTCTGGACCAACCTGATCGTCAACGCGGTCCAGGCGATGAAAGGCTCGGGCACGCTCACGATCAGCACGCGCCGGGTCGAGGACTGGTGCGAGGTCGAGGTCGCCGACACCGGACCCGGCATCCCCGCCGACGTACGGGGGCGCATCTTCGAGCCGTTCTTCACCACGAAGCCGGTCGGCGAGGGGACCGGCCTGGGCCTCGACATCTCCTGGCGCATCGTCGTGAAGAAGCACCACGGCGACCTGCGTGTGGAGTCCGAGCCCGGTGACACCCGGTTCACCGTCCGCATCCCGTACGAGGTGCCGGCGCCGGCGTGATGCTCGGCCGGAGCGTCAGCCCAGCGTCGAGGCGCGGGCGACCAGCTCGGGCTCGAACACGATGTGCTGGTGCTCGGCGTTCCTGCTGCCGGCCTCGATCTCGGTCAGCAGCAGCTCGGCGGCGCGACGGCCCATCTCGCGCGAAGGCTGACGGATCGACGACAGCGGGATGGCCGCCGACGCCGCGTAGTCGATGTCGTCGTAGCCGATCAGAGCGACGTCGTCGGGGACGCGCAGCCCGCCCAGCGTGAACGCCTGGAGCATGCCCATGGCGATCAGGTCGTTGGCGGCGAACACGGCGTCCGGGCGCTCCCCAGGCGGCAGCGCGACGATGCGCTCGCCCTCAGCGAGTGCGGGGGCGACGTTCATCCCGGCGATCTCGCGGTGCTCGAGGGTGGCGTCGGGAACCTCGGCCACCGCTGCCTTCGCGCCGGCCAGCCGGTCACGCACCTGCTCGATGTCGGTCGATGCCCCGACGAAGGTGATCCGACGGCGCCCGAGGGAGAGCAGGTGCTCCGTGGCGATCCGCCCACCGCGCACGTCGTCGACGGACACCGAGCTGTACGACTCCGTCGACGCGAGCCGGTCGACGAGGATCACGGCCATGCCACGTGCGCGCAGCCGGTCGAGGCGCTCGAGCACGTCGCCGACGGGCGAGATCAGCAGGCCGTCGACCCGCTGCTCCTCGAAGAGGTCGAGGTACGCGCTCTCACGGGCGGCGTCCTCGGCGCAGTTGGCGAGGAGCACGCTGCGCGACCGCGCGGTGACCTCGTCCTCGACGCCTTGGGCGACGTCGGTGAAGAACGGGTTGCGGATGTCGAGGACGATCAGGCCGACCGAGCGGCTGTGGCCCTGGCGGAGCTGGCGGGCCGCCTCGTTTCGGACGAATCCGAGCTGCTGGATGGCGGCGAAGACACGCTCGGCGGTCTGCGCCGACACCTTGGTGGGATGATTGAGGACGTTTGAGACAGTTCCGACAGAGACCCCAGCGAGCGCCGCCACGTCACGAAGGCTGGACGCGGGCGTGGGCGCGGACGGGGTCTCGACCACGGCGGCTCCTCGGTCTCGCTGGGATGTGTGCGAGGCAGTCTGACGCACAGGGTGTGCAGTCTGCCACTGAATCGTTTCAAACTACCCCTTGACCGGGTCAAGGGCCTCCTATACCTTGTGAACGCCACGTTAATTGAAACGATTCAAACATGCACACCTGGTTAACGGCGTGTACGGAAGTCGGTGAGGAAGTCGATGGCCACAGCCGCCCCCGGGACGGTTGCGCTCGAACTGCGCGACGTCTCGAAGACCTTCGGGCAGGTGGTCGCCCTGCGCTCGGGCAGCCTGACCGTCACCACCGGGTCGATCCACGCGCTCGTCGGTGAGAACGGCGCCGGCAAGTCGACGATGGTCAAGATCATCGCGGGGCTGTACCGCGCGGACTCGGGCTCGTACGAGCTCTTCGGGGAGCCGGTCGACTTCCGCAGCACGGCCGAGGCGAAGGACGCCGGCATCGCCGTCATCTACCAGGAGCCGACGCTCTTCCCGGATCTCAGCGTCACCGAGAACCTCTTCATGGGCCGCCAGCCGCGCAACCGTTTCGGCCGGATCGACCGCAAGGCCATGGACACCGAGGCCCGCGCCCTCTTCGACCGGCTCGGCGTCGCCATCGACCCCGAGCGCCCCGCTGACGGCCTCTCGATCGCCGACCAGCAGATCATCGAGATCGCCAAGGCCATCTCCCTCGACGCCCGCGTCCTCATCATGGACGAGCCGACGGCCGCGCTGTCCGGCGTCGAGGTCGAGCGCCTGATGACGATCGCCCGTGCGCTGCGCGACGAAGGTCGCGCCCTCGTCTTCATCTCCCACCGCTTCGACGAGGTCTTCGCCCTCTGCGACACCATCACGGTGATGCGCGACGGCGCGTACATCTCGACCGACCGCATCGCGGACGTCACGGTCGACGACGTCGTGCGACGGCTCGTCGGCCGCGAGGTCGGTGAGCTCTACCCGAAGCAGCCTGCCGCGATCGGCGAGGTCGTCCTCGAGATCGAGGGGCTGAACCGCGCCGGCGTGTTCCACGACGTCGACCTCCAGGTCCGTCGCGGGGAGATCGTCGGCCTCGCCGGTCTCGTCGGCGCCGGGCGCAGCGAGATCATGCAGGCCGCCTTCGGCGTCGACCCGTACGACTCCGGCACCGTCAAGGTCTCGGGCAAGGTCGTGCCGCCGAACGACCCGGCCGCTGCGATCCGGCTCGGCATGGCCCTCGTCCCCGAGGACCGCCGCAAGCACGGGCTCGTCCTCGAGTCGACCATCACGCGCAACATCACCATGGCGATCCGTGGCCGCCTGAGCCGCGCGGGCCTGCTCTCGGCGCGCGCCGAGAACGCCACCGCCCGTGACTGGGCCTCGCGCCTGGAGGTCAAGACGAGCACGCTCGACACGCTCGCGGGCACCCTGAGCGGCGGCAACCAGCAGAAGGTCGTCCTCGCCAAGTGGCTCAGCACCAAGCCTGACGTCCTGATCGTCGACGAGCCCACCCGCGGCATCGACGTCGGCACGAAGGCCGAGGTCCACCGCCTGCTGTCCGCCCTCGCCGGCGAAGGCATGGCCGTCGTCATGATCTCGTCGGAGCTCCCCGAGGTCCTCGGGATGGCCGACCGGGTCGTCGTCGTCCACGAGGGTCGCATCACCGCCGAGCTCAGCCGCGACGAGGCCACCCCCGAGGCGGTCATGTTTGCGGCCACGAACACCCAGGGAGCGTCCGCATGAGCACCGCAGCCCCCGCCGCCCACGCGGCGCCGAAGCCGTCGACCGGCGACCGGCTCCGCAAGATCGTGCAGGCCCGCGAGACCGGCATCATCCTCGCGTTCCTGGTGGTCCTCGCGGTCACGACCGCCATCAACCCGTCGTTCCTCTTCAGCAAGGACGGGTGGCGCGACCTCTTCCTGACGCCGTCGATCCTGGTGGTCCTCGCGGTCGGCCAGGCGATCGTCATCATCACCCGCAACGTCGATCTCTCCGTAGGCTCGATCCTCGGGCTCGTGGCGTACGCGACCGGGCGTCTCTTCGTCGACACCGGCCTCCCGGTCCCGGTCGTGCTCCTGCTGGCGGTCCTGCTCGGCGTCGTCCTGGGCCTGGTCAACGGCGTGCTCGTCGCGTTCGCGAAGGTCCCGGCGCTCGTCATCACGCTCGGCACGCTCTACATCTACCGCGGCATCATGATGTCGTGGGCCGGCTCGGACCGGATCAACGCTTCCGACATCCCGCGCGACCTGCTCTCCTTCGGCACGTCGTCGATCCTCGGGATCCCGTCGCTGGCCTGGATCTCCTTCCTCGTCCTCGGCATCGGCGCGTACGTCATGGGACGCACGCGCGGGGGCCGCGAGATGTACGCGATCGGGTCCGACCCAGACGCGGCGACCCTCTACGGCCTGAAGAAGACCAAGCGCACCCTGCTGGCGTTCGCCGCCTCCGGTGGCCTCGCCGGTCTCGCAGGCGTCCTGTACGTCGCGCGCTACGGCACCATCAGCTCCGGCGCCGGGCTCGGCATCGAGTTCGAGGCGGTCGGTGCGGCGGTCATCGGCGGCGTCGCGATCTTCGGCGGCAGCGGCACCCTCTTCGGTGCCGCAGTCGGCGCCTACCTCCTCATGACGATCAACCGCGGCCTCCCGATCCTCGGCATCCAGGACTTCTGGCAGCGCGCCGTGGTCGGCATCCTCATCATCGCCGCGATCGTCCTCGACAAGGTGCTGCGCGAGCGTCAGCACAAGAAGCTGCTGGCAGAGAGGGACGCCGCATGACCAGCCTCATCCACCCCTCCGACAGCGAGACGAAGCAGGTCGCTCGCACCTACCGCGACCACCAGCGGCCGCTGTGGCAGCGGATCCTCTTCAGCCGTGACGTCGCGGTCTGGGCAGCGCTGGTCGTCGTCTACCTGTACGCGTCGGCGACGGTGCCGTTCTTCGACCGGCCGATCACGATCACGTACCTGCTCCTCGACGTCGCGCCGATCCTCCTGATCGCGCTGCCGATGACGCTGGTGATCATCACCGGTGAGATCGACCTGTCGGTCGCGAGCACGGTCGCGCTCGCGAGCGTCTCGTTCGGTGTCCTGTACGACAAGGGCACCCCGATCCTCGTCGCGGCCCTGGCCGCGCTGCTGGTCGGCGTCGTGTGCGGCGCGTTCAACGGGTTCCTCGTGACGACGGTCGGCCTCCCGTCGCTCGCCGTCACGATCGGCACGCTCGCCCTCTACCGCGGCATCGCCGTGGGTCTGCTCGGGACCACGGCCGTCACGGACTTCCCGGACACGTGGACCGACTGGGCGCGCGGGCGCATCGGCGAGTCGGACATTCCGTCGATCATGATCCCGTTCGCGGTGCTCGCGATCCTCTTCATCGTCCTGCTCCACTTCACCGCGTTCGGTCGAGGCGTGTACGCGATCGGCCTCAACGAGGGCGCCGCGCGCTTCTCCGGCATCCGCGTGGAGCGGACCAAGCTGCTCCTGTTCGTGCTCACGGGCGTGGTCTCCGCGCTCGCAGGCATCTACTACACGCTGCGGTACGGAAGTGCCCGCGGCGACAACGCCAACGGGATGGAGCTGCAGGTCATCGCCGCAGTCCTCCTCGGCGGCGTCTCGATCTTCGGCGGACGAGGGGCACTTCCCGGCGTGATCGCCGGTGTGCTCCTCATCGGGGCGATCGGCAGCGCGTTGCGCCTTGCCGACCAGACCGCCGACGTCATCAACATCGTCACCGGCCTTCTGCTGGTCGTCTCCGTCGTGGGCTCGAGCGTCCTCGGCTGGGTCAGCAGCAAGCGACGACGGCGAGGCGGCCCCGGAGCGCAGTCAAGCGCTACATCGCCAGGCACCTCCGCGCCCGGCGTACCCCAGTCCGACACGGACACCCCGGTCGGCGAGCGAGAGAGAGAAGACCGATGACCACAGCAACGACGAGGCGTCGCGGCCTTGGCCGGTTCGTCCCGGCCGTCGCCGCTGCGCTCGGCCTGAGCCTGGTGCTCACCGCCTGCGGCGGAAGCGATGACGAGGGCGGTTCCGGCGACGGCGGCAGCGGCGACCTGTCGGTGACGTTCCTCCCGAAGAACCTCGGCAACCCGTACTTCGACGCCTCCTCGACCGGCGGCAAGGCGGCCGTCGAGGAGTTCGGTGGCACCTTCAAGGAGGTCGGCCCGTCCGAGGCGACGCCCGACTCGCAGGTCAGCTACATCAACACGCTGACCCAGCAGGGCACCGGCGCGATCGCCATCTCGGCGAACGACCCGAAGGCCATCGGCGACGCCCTCCAGGAGGCGCGTGACGCCGGCACCAAGGTCGTGACCTTCGACTCCGACACCGATCCGGAGTACCGCGACCTCTTCGTGAGCCAGGCCGACGCCAAGGGCATCGCCTCCAAGCAGGTCGAGCTCATCGCCAAGGCCATCGGCGACCAGGGCAAGATCGCCATCCTCTCGGCGTCGGCGAACGCGACGAACCAGAACGAGTGGATCAAGCTCATGGAGGAGGAGCTCAAGGCGAACCACCCGAACATCGAGCTCGTCGAGACGGTCTACGGCGACGACGACGACCAGACGTCGTTCGACAAGACCGCCGCGCTCCTGCAGAAGCACTCCGACCTCAAGGGCATCGTCTCTCCGACCACCGTCGGCATCGCCGCGGCGGCCCGCTACCTGTCGGACTCGCAGTACAAGGGCAAGGTCGCGCTGACCGGTCTGGGCACCCCGGACCAGATGCGTGAGTACGTCAAGAACGGCACCGTCGGCTCGTTCGCGCTGTGGAGCCCCGAGGACCTCGGCTACCTGACCGCCTTCGCCGCGAAGGCGCTCATCGAGGGCGAGATCGAGGGCAAGGAAGGCGACAAGTTCGAGGCCGGCAAGCTCGGTGAGTACACCGTCGGCGAGAACGGCGTCGTGGTCCTCGGCGAGCCGCTGGAGTTCAACAAGGACAACATCGACGACTTCAACTTCTGATCTCACGGTCGAAGTGAAGTCCGCCAGGTCGTTCGCGCCTGGCACCTGAGACGTGGTTCCCGGCCTCCCCGGCGGCCTGGGGAGGCCGGGACCCACCACCCACCATCGAATCTCGGAGGAACGATGCGTCGCGTCTGCTTCCAGCTGCAGGTCCGGCCCGACCGGATCGACGAGTACAAGCGTCGCCACGCCGCGGTCTGGCCCGAGATGCTCGAGGCCCTGCACGCCGCCGGCTGGCACAACTACTCGCTGTTCCTCCGGCCCGACGGGCTCCTGATCGGCTACCTCGAGACCGAGTCGCTCGAGGAAGCCCGACGACAGATGGCTGCCACCGACGTGAACCGTCGCTGGCAGTCCGAGATGGCCGAGCTCTTCGAGGACCTCGACGGAGCACCGGACGAAGGCTTCCTCGAGCTCGAGGAGATCTTCCACCTCGAAGACCAGCTGGCACAGACGAGCGCGTACGAGACCCGTGCGCATGGAGAGAGCAACTGACATGACGACTTTCGCTGACATCGCGTCGCGACTCGCGGAGCAGGAGATCGAGGTCCCCTCGTGGGCCTACGGCAACTCCGGTACGCGGTTCAAGGTCTTCGGCTCGCCCGGCACGCCTCGGACGGTCGAGGAGAAGATCGCCGACGCCGCTGCCGTGCACCGCTTCACCGGGCTCGCGCCGCGCGTCGCGCTGCACATCCCGTGGGACGAGGTCGACGACTACGCGGCGCTGCGCCGCTTCGCCGAGGACCAGGGCATCGGCCTCGGGACGATCAACAGCAACACGTTCCAGGACGACGACTACAAGCTCGGCGCCCTGACGCACACCGACCCCAAGATCCGCCAGAAGGCGATCGACCACCACTTCGCGTGCATCGACGTGATGAACGCGACCGGGTCGCGCGACCTCAAGATCTGGCTCGCCGAGGGAAGCAACTACCCCGGCCAGAACGACATGCACGGCCGCCAGGACCGGCTCGCCGAGTCGCTGGCCACGATCTACGAGCGGCTGTCGGCTGACCAGCGTCTCGTGCTCGAGTACAAGTTCTTCGAGCCGTCCTTCTACCACACCGACGTCCCCGACTGGGGTACGGCGTACACGCACGTCGCCGCGCTCGGTGACAACGCCGTCGTCTGCCTCGACACCGGCCACCACGCGCCCGGCACCAACATCGAGTTCATCGTCGCGCAGCTGCTGCGGCTCGGGAAGCTCGGCTCGTTCGACTTCAACTCGCGCTTCTACGCCGACGACGACCTGATCGTGGGTGCGGCCGACCCGTACCAGCTGTTCCGGATCCTCTACGAGGTCGTCCGCGGTGGCGGGTACGGCAAGGACGGCGACACCGCGTTCATGCTCGACCAGTGCCACAACATCGAGAAGAAGATCCCGGGCCAGATCCGCTCGGTGCTCAACGTCCAGGAGATGACGGCGCGCGCGCTGCTCGTGGACACCGACGCCCTGACGGCGGCACAGGAGGACGGCGACGTCCTGCGGGCGAACGAGATCTTCATGGACGCCTTCTACACCGACGTGCGCGCGGACCTCGCCGCGTGGCGTGAGACGCAGGGCCTCCCGGCGAACCCGATGGAGGCCTACCTCGCCAGCGGCTACCAGGAACAGATCGAGGCCGAGCGGGTCGGCGGGACCCAGGCTGGATGGAGCTGATGACCACGATGTCCGACACCACTTCCGCGAACGGCACGAACCCCACGGCCAAGGCGCTGATCGAGCGCTCGAACCGCCTGGGTGCCGATCCGCGCAACACCAACTACGCCGGCGGCAACACCTCCGCGAAGGGCACCGAGACCGACCCGGTGACCGGCGAGGACGTCGAGCTCCTGTGGGTCAAGGGCTCCGGCGGAGACCTCGGCACGCTCAAGGAGTCGGGTCTGGCCGTCCTGCGACTGGACCGCATGCGCGCGCTCGTCGACGTCTACCCGGGCGTCGAGCGTGAGGACGAGATGGTCGCCGCGTTCGACTACTGCCTCCACGGCAAGGGCGGTGCGGCGCCGTCGATCGACACGGCGATGCACGGTCTCGTGGACGCCGCCCACGTCGACCACCTCCACCCCGACTCCGGCATCGCGATCGCGACCGCCGCCGACGGCGAGAAGCTGACCGAGACGATCTTCGGCGACAAGGTCGTGTGGGTCCCGTGGCGTCGTCCCGGCTTCCAGCTCGGCCTCGACATCGCCGACATCAAGGCGAAGAACCCGCAGGCGGTCGGCTGCATCCTCGGTGGTCATGGCATCACCGCGTGGGGTGACACGTCCGAAGAGGCCGAGCTGAACTCGCTGTGGATCATTCGCACGGCCGCGGCGTACATCGAGGAGCACAGCAAGGCCGAGCCGTTCGGGCCGGCGCTCGACGGTTACGCCGCGCTGCCGGAGGCCGAGCGTCGCGCCAAGGCGGCCGCGCTGGCCCCGACGATCCGTGGCATCGCCTCGCAGGACCGGCCGATGGTCGGCCACTTCACGGACTCCGACGTCGTGCTGGACTTCCTCGCGCACGCCGAGCACCCGCGGCTCGCCGAGCTCGGCACGTCCTGCCCTGACCACTTCCTCCGTACGAAGGTCAAGCCGCTGGTGCTCGACCTCCCCGCGGACGCGTCGGTCGAGGACTCGATCGCCCGGCTCAAGGAGCTCGCGGTGTCCTACCGCGAGGACTACCAGGCCTACTACGACCGGCACGCGACCGCGGACAGCCCCGCCATCCGTGGTGCCGACCCGCTGATCGTGCTCGTGCCCGGCGTCGGCATGTTCAGCTTCGGCAAGGACAAGCAGACCGCCCGTGTCGCCGGCGAGTTCTACGTCAACGCGATCAACGTCATGCGCGGCGCCGAGGGCCTGTCCACGTACGCCCCGATCGACGAGTCGGAGAAGTTCCGGATCGAGTACTGGGCGCTGGAGGAGGCCAAGCTCCAGCGGATGCCCAAGCCCAAGCCGCTGGCCACCCGCGTCGCGCTCGTGACCGGTGCCGCCTCCGGCATCGGCAAGGCGACCGCGCAGAAGCTCGCGGCCGAGGGCGCCTGCGTCGTCATCGCCGACCTCTCGCTGGAGAAGGCCCAGGAGGCCGCGGCCGAGATCGGCAGCACCGACGTCGCCGTCGGCGTCCAGGTCGACGTCTCCAGCGCCGAGGCCGTCCAGGCGGCCGTCGACGCGGCGGTGCTCGCCTTCGGTGGCGTGGACCTCGTCGTCAACAACGCCGGGCTCTCGCTGTCGCGCTCGCTGCTGGAGACCACCGAGAAGGACTGGGACCTCCAGCACGACGTCATGGCCAAGGGCTCGTTCCTCGTCTCGCAGGCGACGGCGAAGGTGATGATCGAGCAGGGGATGGGCGGCGACATCGTCTACATCTCCTCGAAGAACTCGATCTTCGCCGGCCCGAACAACGTCGCGTACGGCGCGGCGAAGGCCGACCAGGCCCACCAGGTGCGGCTGCTGGCCGCCGAGCTCGGCGAGCACGGCATCAAGGTCAACGGCGTGAACCCCGACGGTGTCGTCCAGGGCTCGGGCATCTTCGCCAGCGGCTGGGGCGCCAACCGTGCCGCGGTCTACGGCGTGGAGGAGAAGGACCTCGGCAAGTTCTACGCGCAGCGCACGATCCTCAAGCGCGAGGTGCTGCCGTCGCACATCGCCAACGCGGTCTTCGTCCTGTGCAGCGACGAGCTCAGCCACACGACCGGGCTCCACATCCCCGTCGACGCGGGCGTCGCCGCCGCGTTCCTGCGCTGAGGGCGGGGCATGGCTGAACCCGTGCACGTCGCAGCGGTCGACCTCGGTGCCACCAGCGGACGCGTGGTGGTGGCCGAGGTCGGCCCCGCCGGCGTGCGGCTCGACGTCGTGCACCGGTTCGCCAACACCCCGGTGCGGTTGCCCGACGGGCTCCACTGGGACGTGGTCGGTCTGTTCCGAGAGATCGTCACCGGACTGCGTACGGCCGTCCGTGCGACGCCCGCGCTGGCGGGGCTCGCCGTCGACAGCTGGGCGGTCGACTACGCGTTGATGCGCGACGGCCGGATGGTCTCGACGCCGTTCCACTACCGCGACGCCCGCAACGTGGCGGCGGTGGAGCAGGTCCACGCGGCCGTCGACCCGGCCGCGCTCTACGCCCGCAACGGCCTGCAGCACCTGCCGTTCAACACGGTCTTCCAGCTGGCCGCCGACGGGGCGCACCTCGAGCACGCCGACTCGCTGCTGCTCGTCCCCGATCTGATCAGCCACTGGCTGAACGGCGCGGTCGGCGCCGAGGTCACCAACGCGTCGACGACCGGCCTGCTCGACGTGTCCACCGGCGTGTGGGACGCCGAGCTCGCGTCCACCCTCGGCATCCCGGCGGGGATCCTGCCGACGCTCACGCCACCCGGCACCGTGCTCGGCGGTCTCCTCCCGCACGTGCGCGAGGAGCTCGGCGGTCACGACCTCACGGTGACGACGGTCGGGTCGCACGACACCGCGTCGGCCGTCGCCGGCACGGTCCTCGGCCCGGACGACGCGTACGTCTCCTGCGGGACGTGGGGTCTGGCCGGCCTCGAGCTCGAGACGCCCGTCCTCACCGAGGACGCGCGCCTGGCCGGCTTCACCAACGAGGGCGGCGTCGACGGGCGCATCCGGTTCCTGCACAACGTCATGGGTCTGTGGCTGCTGAGCGAGTCGATCCGCACGTGGGAGCGCGAGGACGGTCACGCCCTCGACCTCACGACGCTGCTGGCGGCCGCCGCCGACGCCGAGGCGCCGCTGCTCTTCGACGTCGACGACCCGCGGTTCCTTGCGCCCGGCGACATCCCGGCACGGATCCATGCGTACGCCGCCGAGCACGGCCTGCCTGCGCCCGAGGGACGCGCGCAGATCACGCGCACCATCCTCGAGAGCCTGGCCGAGGCGTTCGCGACGACGCTCCACCGCGCAGCCGACCTCGCGGGCCGGCACATCCGCCGCATCCAGATCGTCGGAGGCGGCGCGCTCAACACGCTGCTGTGCCAGCTCACCGCAGACCGCTCCGGTCTCGAGGTGCTGGCCGGCCCGGTCGAGGCGACGGCGCTCGGCAACGCCCTCGTCCAGGCACGCACGCTCGGGGCCGTGACAGGCGACCTCGAGGTGCTGCGGGCGCTCGTCGGCGCGACGCTCGACCAGCAGCACTACACCCCCCGCCCACTCCGGAGCACCGCTCCGCTCGCTCCGCGAAAGGTCTCATGATGGAACGTCGCGCACCTCGCCCTCGCGATCTTCGGCCGCTGCTGAAGTTCAAGAAGCCGACTCTCTCGCCGAAGGAGCGCCGTCTCGCCGCGGCGCTGACCATCGAGGACCTGCGGGCGATCGCGAAGCGTCGTACGCCGAAGGCCGCCTTCGACTACACCGACGGCGCCGCCGAGCAGGAGCTGTCGCTCGCCCGCGCCCGGCAGGCGTTCCGGGACGTGACGTTCCACCCCCGCATCCTGCGTGACGTCTCCGCGGTCGACACCTCTCGTACGGTGCTGGGCGCGACGTCGGCGCTGCCCTTCGGCATCGCGCCGACCGGGTTCACACGCATGATGCAGACCGAGGGCGAGTACGCCGGGGCGTCGGCGGCAGGTGCGGCGGGCATCCCGTACACCCTCTCGACGATGGGCACCGCCTCGATCGAGGACGTCCGCGACGTCAACCCGAACGGGCGCAACTGGTTCCAGCTGTACATGTGGAAGGACCGCGACCGGTCGATGGCGCTCGTCGACCGCGCGGCGGCCGCGGGCTACGAGGCGCTCGTCGTGACCGTCGACGTGCCGGTGGCGGGCGCGCGGCTGCGCGACACCCGCAACGGCATGACGATCCCGCCCACCCTGACGCCGCGCACGGTCGTCAACGCGATCCCGCGCCCGGCGTGGTGGATCAACTTCCTCACGACGGAGCCGCTGGCCTTCGCCTCGCTCGACCGCTGGTCCGGCACCGTTGCCGAGCTGCTCGACACGATGTTCGACCCGACGGTCGACTACGCCGACCTCGCCTGGATCAAGGACCAGTGGAAGGGGAAGCTCGTCGTCAAGGGCGTCCAGAGCGTCGAGGACGCCTCGCGGCTCGCCGAGCTCGGCGTCGACGCCATCGTCTTGTCGAACCACGGCGGCCGCCAGCTCGACCGTGCGCCGATCCCGTTCCACCTGCTGCCCGAGGTGGTCCGCGAGGTCGGTGACTCCACCGAGGTCCACCTGGACACCGGCATCATGTCTGGCGCCGACATCGTCGCCGCCGTCGCGCAGGGCGCGCGCTTCACGCTGATCGGCCGCGCGTACCTGTACGGCCTCATGGCCGGCGGTCGCGAAGGCGTCGACAAGGCGATCGACATCCTGCGGACCGAGATCGAGCGCACCATGCGGCTGCTGGGCGTCAGCACCCTCGACGAGCTGCACCCGGAGCACGTCACCCAGCTCGAGCGGCTGGTGCCCAGGAGGTAGGACGCACACATGAGGGGGATGGGGGGAACGATGACGCGCGGCATCCAACGGCGAAGGTCGGACGTGTCAGGACCGCTGGAGCAGGACGACCTCGCGCTCCTCGCGCTCGTCGCGCAAGGTCTGACCGTGGAGGCGGTCGGCCGGCGGATGCTCCTCTCGGAACGGACGGTGCGGCGGCGGCTCCGTACCGTCTGCTCCGCCCTCGAGGTCTCCACGCCCATCGAGGCCGTCGTCTGGGCCGTCCGCCGCGACCTCATCTAGCCCGCGAGTCACCCCGCGCGCGCCCGCGAGACACCCCGGTTGGCGCGGCCGGCTCACACGGTGAAGGGGGCTGTCCGCATCCGGCCACCGCGCGAGGGTTTGCCACGCTGGCGCGGCAAACCCTGGTTGGCGCGGCAAGTACGCCGCGCCAACCAGAGGCGCCCACGCTGGCGTGGCAAACCCAAGCCGCCCGGCGGTCAGGACACGGGCAGCGACCAGACGTCGGCGATCGACGGGTCGTAGTCGGCGCCGGTGTCCTGGAACCGCACGCGGACGACACCGTCGGCGGTTAGGTCGGGCCGGTCGACGAGCACCTGGTACGTCTGCGTGCCCGCGCCGCCCTCCGTACGCCGCGCGTCGTGGGAGTGCACGACCTCGCCGTCGACGACGATGTCGTACGTCTTGCGACGCGCGCCGTCGTACGTCTCGATCGCCCGGAGCACGAACGCCTCCCCGGCCGGGACGGCGATGTCCATCTCGAACCAGCCGCCCGGGTACGACGAGTGCGTGTAGCGCCGCGTGAGCCCCGCCTCGACGTTCGTGCCGGAGTGCTGCGACGCCGTCAGCCGGTGCGCCTGCTCCGACGAGCCGAGCCCGACGTCGACGTGGTCGACGGCACCCTGCGGCGGCGTCGCGAGCGTGACGGCGAGCGTCGTCGACGCCTTCTCCGCCTCAGTCGCGCCCGTCGACGCCGTGAGCGCGAACGGCCCCGCGACGACGGTGGTCGGCACGACGACGCTCACCGGCACTTCAGCGGTGCCACCGGCAGGCACCGAGTACGCCACCGGCGCGGACGCCGGCAACCCCGGGCCGGAGACCGTCAGCGCACCCGACGCCGTCCGCGTGCTGTGGTTGCGCACCACCGCCGTGACCGTCACCTCGTCACCCGCCGTCGCCGACCCCGGCGCCACGGCGGCCGAGTCGAGCGTGAGCGTCGGCGAGACGACCACGTCCGCCGCGACCGGCAGCGTCGCGGTGCCCCAGCTCTGGCGGTACGAGACCGTGCCGCTGAGCGTCTCGGTCCCGACCGGGGTGCCGTCCGGGACCGTCACGTCGTACAGGTGCGTGACCGTCTTGCCCGCGCCGACCGAGCCGGGCCGTGCGCCGACCGACTTCACCGACCAGCCCGACGCCGACGTGAGCGTGCTGCGCACGTCCGGCAAGGTCTTGGAGCCGCTGTTCTCCAGCGTCACCGCGACCCGTACGGACTCGCCGGCGAGATGGACGGTGCCCTGCGGCTCGGCCTTCGCGACGGCGCCGACGATGACGCCCGACGCCACCGACAGGTGACGGTCGATCTTCGCCAGCGTCGCCTTCAGCGCCTCGGCCGTCGGCTTGTCGACGAGTCGCAGCACGCGCTGGAGGTCCACCCACCGCTCGAGCGCGGACACCGTCGCCAGCGCCTGGTGCGTACGGGCGGCGGCGCCGTCACGGTCACCGGCGGCCCGCGCCGCCCGCGCCTGCTCCACCTGACGGTCCAGCGTGGCGACCTCGTTCTGCAGGTGGCGCTTGAGCAGCGTCGTCAGGATGCCCTTCGTGGCCAGCGCGTCGATCTGACCGGCGAGGACGTCGACGTCCGCAGCGGCCTCGCCCAGCTCGCCGAGCGCACGGTCGATGCCGAAGGCGTAGTCGCCCGACCCGACCTCGTACACGGCGACGCCGTCCTTGTACGACACGAACCGCACGCCGTCGGCCGCCTCGGCGGCAGCATCGCCCTCGGTGACCGCCCACCGGCTGGGCGCCGGGACGCGGACCTCGGCGGTGGCGTTCGCCGGGACGGACACCTCGAGGTCGAGGCCGCCCGAGACCTTCTTCCACGCGCTGCGGACCTTGCCGTAGCGCGTCTCCACCCCGAACGTGACGTGGTCGATCCCGTCACCAGGCTCCGGCGCGACGAGCACCTTGCGGTAGCCCGGCTCGAGCGCGGAGACGCCGGCCATCGTGCGGTACATCCACTCGCCCACCGCGCCGTACGCGTAGTGGTTGAACGAGTTCATGCCGACGTCGTTGAAGGACCCGTCGGGGTTGATCGAGTTCCACCGCTCCCAGATGGTGGTGGCGCCCCAGCCGATCTCGTACCCCCAGGACGGATAGTCCTCGCTCTGGAGCAGGCGGTACGCGATGTCGGAGCGGCCGGCCTTCGTGAGCGCGGGCAGCAGCCCGTCGACACCGAGGAACCCGGTGGAGAGGTGGTAGTCACGGCGTTCGAGCGTCTCCACGAACTGGTCCACGACCTTGTCGCGCAGCGCCGCGGGCGCGAGGTCGTTGGTGAGCGTGAGGATGTACGAGGTCTGGCTGTCTCCCTTCACCGAGCCGTCTGCGCCGATGAACGCGTCCTCGTACGCGGCGCGGATCGCCTCGTACCGCTCCTGCAGCTCCGCGGCGTCGGCGTCCTTGCCGATCGCCGCGGCCATCTGCGCCAGCTCGCGGGTGCTCTTGGCGACGAACGCCGTGTCCAGCACGTCGGCCGGGGTCGGGTCGTCGAGGTTGAGCCAGTCGAGGTAGCCGCCGGCGGAGCGGATGTGGTTCGTCGAGTCCGCCGCGAGGAAGTCGACGTACTTGCGCATCATCGTCCAGTTCTCGCGGATGACGTCGGTGTCCCCGTACGCCTGCCAGAGGGTCCACGGCACGTGCACGCCGGCGTCCATCCAGCCTGCGGACTCGTACCCGCCGTCGAAGCGGCCGGGCACGACCGGCGCGATCCCCGGCAGGGCGCCGTTCGGACGCTGCGTGTCGCGCAGGTCCTGGAGCCACTTGTCGAGGAACGTCTGCGCGTCCATGTCGTAGACGGCGGTGCGGGCGAACACGTTGATGTCGCCGGTCCATCCGAGCCGCTCGTCACGGGCCGGGGTGTCCGTCGGCACCGACAGGAAGTTGCCCCGCATGCCCCACACGATGTTGCTGTGGAGCTGGTCCACGAGGTCGGACGACGTGTCGAGCTCGGAGGTGAGCTCGCCGTCGGTGCCCACGACGACTCCCACGAGATCCTCGGCGTCGGGTGCCTCCTCGACGCCGCTGATCTCGACGTAGCGGAACCCGTGGAACGTGAAGGCCGGCTCGTACGTCTCGGGCTCGTCCGAGCCGAGGGTGTAGTAGTCGGTGGCCTTCGCACTGCGGAGGTTCGCGGTGTAGAGCGTGCCGTCGGGGTTGAGGACCTCGCCGTGGCGGATCTTGACCGTGTCGCCCTTGTCCCCGTCGAGCGTCACACGGACGTGGCCGACCATGTTCTGTCCGAGGTCGTACAGGTAGACACCTTCGGTCGGCGAGTCGATCTGCTTCGCGTCGGTGAGCTCTTGGGTGACGCGGACCGGGACGGTCGTCTGCGGCTCGAGCGTGGTCTTCGGCTCGTTGCGCACGACCACCGGGTCCCAGCCGTCGGCCTCGTACGAGGCCTTCTGCCAGTCGCCGACCGCGTTCGCGCGGCGCTGGTCGTACGTCTCGCCGTGCAGCAGGTCGGCCTCGCGGACGGGGCCGTCGGTGGTGCGCCACGTGCCGTCCGTGCCGATCACCTCGGAGGTGCCGTCGGTGTAGTCGACCCGCAGCTGGGCGATCAGGGAGGTCTCGGTGCCGTACGTGTCGGGTCCGAACATCGCGATGCTGCCGGTGTACCAGCCGTTGGCGAGCTCGGCACCGAAGGCGTTGGCGCCGCCGCTGCGAACGAGGTCGGTGACGTCGTACGTCTGCGCGTCGATGCGCTTGTCGTACGCGGTCCAGCCGGGCGCGAGCTCGTCGTCGCCGACGCGCTCGCCGTTGAGGTGGAGCCGGTAGATGCCTCGCGCGGAGGAGTAGACGCGGGCGCGCTCCACCTCCTTGTCGGCGAGGTCGAACTCCTTGCGCAGGAGCGGGACCGGGTCGTCGCGGCGCAGCCACGCCTCGGGTCCGGCGGCGTCGACGGTGAGTGCGCCTCCGGCGACGGTGCCCGCGGCGAACGTACGGTCGCCGGTCGGGAACGTGGTGTCGACCAGCGTCTCGCCGCCCTTGGAGGTCACGACGACGTCGTGGACGCGGCCGGTCTCGGGGCCGCTGGTGCGAAATCCCATCAGGCCGGGCCCGGCGAACGTCGCGTCGGTCCGCTCGTCGAGCAGCGTGCCGTCGACCGAGGTGCGGATCGTGGTGCCGTCGACCTCGATCCGGTAGCGGTGCTCGGCGGCGAAGTCGAACCCGGCGGGGAACGCCTTCGCCGGGAGGACGCGGTACCCGCCGTCCTTGACGTGGGGGCGCAGGGACCGCTCTGCCTGGCTGAGCTGCCACATGTAGGCGTGCTCGGTGTCGCGCCCGCGGAAGTACACGCCGAGCGCGCCGGAGATCCGCGACGCGGTGAACTCGATCGCGTAGTCGGTCCACTCCGCCCCGAGCCGCTCGACCGGGGCGCCGACCCAGTCGGCCGCCCACTCGTCGGAGTCGAGCACGCCGGTCTCGAAGGTGGCTGGCTCGCTCCATCCCGAGGCGGCGCCGGTGTCGTCCCAGACGCGCACCGACCACACGTAGCGAGTCTGCGAGGTCAGGGCCGGCCCGCCGTACGCGACCTCCACGGAGTCGCGCGAGGTGACCTTGCCGCTGTCCCAGACGTCGGGGTCGTCGAGGCGCGACTCGCTGCTCGCGACGCGGACCTGGTAGGCGGACTGGGTGACCCCCCGGCGGTCGGCGGCGATCTGCCAGCCGAGGCGCGGAGCGTCACCGTCGATGCCGAGCGGGTTCTCGGTGCTGTTGACCCGCAGCTTCGCGACCGTCGGCGGATCGGAGGCGGCGGTGGAGACGGTGGCGGGGACGGGCGCGGCGACGGCGGCGGGGGCTTGGAGGCCGACCACCATCGCCGCGGCGGCGATGAGGACGAGGGGGCGAGAGCGAACGGGCACGACGGCTCCTTCGGCACAGGCAGGCGTTTGGAACGTTTCAAACCCGACGGTAGAGTGATGCGCATCACACCGCTACGCCCGTGACCGCTTTCGGTCACGCCGCGCGGGAGGGGAGAGCGCACGTGAAGTCCGTTGTCGAGAGAACTGTCGGATGCGTACGGTTTCCTGAGGGTCTGCAGCGAGATCCGCTGCTGCCACGTGCCGAGGGGGCGCCATGACGGCCGTCGCGACGACCGAGCTCGATCTCGAAGGACACCGACGCGAGCTCACGGGCTACTGCTACCGGATGCTCGGATCCGCGTTCGACGCCGAGGACGCGGTGCAGGAGACGATGGTCCGCGCGTGGCGCAGCCTCGACAAGTTCGAGGGGCGCTCCTCCTTGCGGTCGTGGCTCTACCGGATCGCCACGAACGTCTGCATGGACGCGCTGGGCGCGGGGCAGCGTCGGGCACGCCCGATGGATCTCTCCGCGACCGCGTGGCAGCCGGTCGTCGACTCCCTCGCCGCGCAGCGCGCCAACGAGGCGTGGATGGAGCCGATGACCGACGAGCGCATCCTCCCCGACACCGCCGACCCTGCCGAGATCGCCGCCGGACGGGAGTCGATCCGCCTCGCCTTCGTCGCCGCGCTCCAGCACCTGCCCCCGCGCCAGCGCGCCGTGCTGGTGCTCCGCGAGGTGCTCCGCTGGCGCGCCGCTGAGGTCGCCGAGCTCCTCGACACCACCGTCGCCTCGGTCAACAGCGCCCTGCAGCGTGCCCGTGCGACCCTCTCTGAGACGCAGGGCGAGTCCGGCGAGCTGTACGACCCGCTGGACGCCGGCCAGCAAGAGCTCCTCGACAAGTACGTCGAGGCGTTCGAGGCGTACGACATCGACACGCTCGTCACGCTGCTGCGCGAGGACGCGACCCAGAGCATGCCCCCGTACGAGATGTGGATCCAGGGACGCGACGACATCCGGTCCTGGATGCTCGGCCCCGGCTCGGAGTGCCGGGGTTCTCGGCTCGTGCCCCTCACGATCAACGGGTCGCCGGGCTTCGCTCAGTGGCGGCCGACCCCCGAGGGCGGCTTCGTCCCGTGGGCGCTCTTCGCGCTGGACATCAAGAACCACCAGGTCACCAACATCTCGGTCTTCCTCGACACCGCGCTCTTCACGCTGCTCGGACTGCCTGACGCACCTCCGCAGTGAGCCGATGTCACGTTTGCGTGGCCTGCGTCGTCCGGGGGGAGACGACGTAGACCACGGAAGGACCTGTCATGAGAGTCGCTGTCATCGGAGGGACCGGGATGCTGGGTGTCCCGCTGTGCGAGGTGCTCGCGGCGCGGGGGCACGAGGTGCGGGCGCTCAGCCGCTCGAGCACCACCTTCCCGGTCGACCTGAGCACGGGGGCGGGTCTCCGCGACGCCCTCGCAGGGTGCGACGCGGTCGTGGACGCGAGCAACGGCCGAGGCCGGGCCGCGCAGACCGTGCTGGTCGACGGCTCGCGCCGGCTGGTGGAGGCGGAGGCCGCTGAAGGCATCCGCCACCACGTCGTGGTCTCGATCGTCGGCTGCGACCAGGTGCCGTCCTTCAGCTACTACCGCGCCAAGGTGGCGCAGGAAGGGACCGTCCGTACGGGGGAGGTCCCGTGGACGGTCGTGCGGGCGACGCAGTTCCACGGGTTCGTCGACATGGTGTTCGGTGCGGTGGCCAAGGCCGGCCTCCGTCTCTCGTCCGGCGTCGCGTTGGCACCGGTCGACGTGCGCGAGGTCTGCGACGCCCTCGCCGAGGTGACGGAGGGCCCTGGCGAGGGGCGGACCCTCGACATCGCCGGGCCGGACGCGGTGCCGATCCGCGACCTGGCGCGCGCGTGGCACCGCGCGACGGGTCGGGGGCGGGTGCCGCTGCGAGTCCCCACCTGGGGCCCGACGGGACGGGCGCTGCGTGAAGGGGCCCTGGTCTCGGCGGCGCCGTACGCCCGGGGCAAGGTGGACTTCGGCTCCTGGCTCGAGCGGACCTACGCGTGAGGCTCGACGCGCTCGCCGAGGAGTTCGAGGAGCACCGCGCGCACCTCCAGCACGTGGCGTACGCGGTGACCGGCTCGTGGGCCGCGGCGGAGGACTGCGTGCAGGAGGCGTGGCTGCGGCTCCAGCGCGCGGACGCCGACGCGGTCCTCGACCTCCGCGCGTGGGCGACGACCGCCGTGGCCCACCTGGCTCTGGACCACCTCGGCAGCGCGCGCGTACGCCGCGAGCGGTACGTGGGGACCTGGCTGCCCGAGCCGGTGGTGCAGCCGCTCGGCACGGACCCGGCAGACCGGGTGACGCTCGACGAGTCGCTGAGCATGGCGCTGCTCGTCGTCCTCGAACGCCTCTCGCCGGCGCAGCGGGTCGCCTACCTGCTGCACGACGTGTTCGGCATGCCCTTCGAGGAGGTGGCCGAGGTCGTAGGGCGGACACCTGTCGCCGTACGCCAGCTCGCCGCGCGTGCCCGCAAGGACGTACGCGCGCACGCGCCGCGCTCGACACCGTCTCTCGCGCAGCAGCGCGAGGTGGTCGAAGCGTTCGTGGCCGCGTGCGCGGGCGGCGACCTCGCAGCGCTGGTCGCGCTGCTCGACCCGGAGGTGGTGATGCGTTCGGACGGGGGAGGCAAGGTCCCGGCGGTGCGGGACGTCCAGGTCGGCGCGGAGCAGGTCGCGCGCATCCTGCTGGGGTTCCTGCGAAGGCCGCCCCTGGAGGTGCGGCCCGCACTCGTCAACGGGTCCTACGGCATCGTGATGCGCGACGCGTTGGGCGCGTGGTCGGTGACGTCGTTCGTCGTCGACGGCTCAGGCCGGATCGCGGCCGTCGACATCGTCCGCAACCCCGACAAGCTGCGCGACGTCACCTGAGCCTCGGGTCAGTGGGGCAGCAGGGCCAGCGCGCGCCGGCGCCACCGGCCCGGCTCGTTCGTGCGGTGGCGCGGCAGGGACACGGTCGTCCACCGCGACGGGAGCTCGGTCGCCATCGAGTGGCGGGTGCGCTGCGCGTGCTGGGCGTGAGCCAGCACCAGCGCTGGGTGGTCGGCGTACGCGTCGAGCAGGCGTGCTGTGCCCGGCAGCGCCTGCGACGTCTCCGTCCACAGGGCGTCGACGGCCTCCTGATCGCCGTACGCACCGTTCTCCATGAGGGCGTCGAGGCGGGCGTCGAAGGTTCGCACCCACTGCGCGTGCGCCTCGCGCAGGAGCATGTCGAGCGTGCCGAAGGTCTCGGTGCGGGCGCGGCGGACGGCCTCGTGCAGCGAGGTCGGGTCCTGCTCGACGGCCGAGGTCAGGTCGCGCAGCGCGCGTTGGGTCCGGGTGGTCCGCTCCCAGGCGGAGCGGGTGGTCGTGGAGCTCGTCATCTGGGTCTCCTCCCGTGAAAGCTCGGGTCCGACCGACGCAGTGCTTGTGACGTGCGCCATGTCGGTCACATACACAGTGTATGTCTTATGCTGGAAGTATGTCACGCCCCCGCAGCAGACGCGAGCAGTACTCCGAGGAGACCCGTGAGGCCTTGCTCACAACCGCTGCCGCGATGTTCGCCGAGCGTGGTTACGCCAAGACGGCCCTCTCGGAGGTGGCGTCCGCCGCGCAGCTGACGCGCGGTGCGGTCTACCACCACTTCAAGGACAAGCAGGACCTTTTCCGTGCCGTCCTGGAGCGCACCGAGACCGAGTCGATGGCGGCGATCCAGGAGGCCTACCTCGTGCACGAGGACCCGGTCGCGGGCGCGCTCGCGGCCATGAACGCCTACCTCGACCGTGTGGTCGACTCCCACTACGCGGAGATCGTGCTACGCCAGGGGCCCATCGCGCTCGGATGGGAGGACTGGAAGGCGTGCGAGGAGCAGTTCGCGGCCGGCCTGATCGAGCAGATCATCACCGCGCTGGTCTCGGCCGGACGGCTGCCTCCGCTCCCGATCGCGACGACCGCCAGCATCACGTTCTCGATGCTCGGGGGCTGCGGGATGGCGATCGCCGCCGCCTCGCCGCAGGACCGCGCCCGCGTCAGGGACGAGTCCTCCGAGGTGCTCGTCCGGCTGATCGGCGGGCTGCTGGTCTGACGCCCCGTCAGCGCGGTGCCGTCAGCGCGGTGCCCGCCGCCGCATGCGCGTGAGCGCGACGCCGACGAGGCAGAGCACGCCTCCGACGAGACCGAGGGCGGTCGGGACCTCCGCGAGGAGGATCCACGAGAGGACGATCGCGATCGCGGGGACCAGGTAGGTCGTGGCGCTCGCAGGCCCGGCGCCGACGCGGCGCAACGCGTACGCCCAGGTCGTGAACGCCAGCGCGGTCGGGAAGACACCGAGGTAGACGACGCCCAGGATCGCGCCGGCGGAGGCGTCGCGGACCTCGCTCACGAGCTGGCCGGCGAACGGCAGGCAGGCCACCACGCCGATCACGCAGCCGAGCCAGGTCACTTGCAGCGGGGAGACCGACCCCATCACGGGCTTCTGGAGCAGCACCCCGGCGGCGTACAGGACGGCGGCGAGGACGCACAGCAGCACGCCCTTGAGGTCGTTGTCGGAGCCGTCCCCGCCGAGCGCGATGAGCGTGACGCCTGTGAAGGCCACGGCGAGGCCGGCGACGAGCGTCGCCGGGAACCCCTCGCCGAGGAACAGCCCGGCGATCACCGCGATGAGGATCGGGCCGAGCTGCACGAGCATCGCGGCGGTGCCGGCGTCGACGTGGAGCTCGCCGGCGTTCAGCGCGACGTTGTAGGCGCCGAACCACAGCACGCCGTACGCGAGGATCAGCGCGGCCGTCCTCCCGCGGGGCAGCGGCTCGCGTCGCGCGCCGAGCTGGCGCGGGACGTACAGGAGCGACAGCGCGAGAGCCGCGACCAGCAGACGTCCGAGCGAGAGCGCGCCTGGGGAGAACGTCTCGCCGACCGCGCGGATCCCGACGAACGCGGACGCCCACAGCAGGACCGTCACCCCGAGTGCGGCGAGCGAGAGGTCGCGGACGACGGGGGTCTGGGTCGACGTCTGGTCGGTCGAGGTGGTCACGGGATGACGTTACGGAGCGCATCTGACACTTCGCCACGCGATAACGGCCACTCACGGACAGAGATCGCGCCACCCGTCGACCCGTCCGCTCTGCCACGCTTGTCACGTGACCGATCCGATCCCCACCGGAGTCCCCACCAGGCCAGGACCCAAGCCTCGCGTCGTCGTCCCGTACCCCCGTCTGTCGGCCGGTCTGCGGCGCTACCTCTCGACGGAGTCTGGCGGCGCGACGCTGCTGCTCCTGATGTCTGCGACGGCTCTCGTCTGGGCGAACCTCGCCGGCCACTCGTACGAGGAGTTCTGGTCGACCCCGGCCAGCATCGCGGTCGGCGACGGCAGCATCGACCTCACGCTCCACCACTGGATCAACGACGCCGCGATGGCGATCTTCTTCCTCGTCGTCGGCCTCGAGGTGAACCGCGAGCTCACCGTCGGCGAGCTGCGCAGCTTCCGGGCGGCGTCCGTGCCGCTGTTCGGCGCGATCGGCGGGCTTGCGGTCCCGATCGGCCTGTACCTCCTCGTCAACCCGTCCGGTCCGGACCTCGACGGCTGGGGAGTGCCGATGTCGACCGACACGGCGTTCGTCGTCGGCGTGCTGGCGCTGGTCGGGCCGCGGTGCCCCGACCAGCTGCGCGTCTTCCTGCTGACGCTCGCGATCTTCGACGACATCGGCGCCATCGCGCTGCTCGGCCTCTTCTACTCCGAGGACGTGTCGTTCACGGCGTTAGCGACCAGTGGCGCGCTGATCGCCGTGCTCGTCGCGATGCGGTGGGTGGGTATCTGGCAGGTCGCTCCGTACCTCTTCGTCGGCGTCGCGCTGTGGGTCTCGGTCCTCGAGTCGGGACTGCATCCGACGCTGGCCGGGGTCGCGGTGGGCCTGTGCGTCCCCGTACGCCACACGTCACGCACCGAGGAGGTGCGGCTGCGGCTGCTGTTCTACGGGCGCGCACTCATCGAGGACCGCGACGCGACGCGTTCGCGGCTCGCGGTCAGTGCCGTCCGGTCGGCGGTGCCGACCGCCGACCGGCTCCAGGACGCGCTGCACCCGATCAGCTCCAAACACGTCGTCCCGGCGGTAGGGCTCGCCCACGCCGGCGGCGTGCTCAGCGGTGAGGCGCTCGGCGACGCCCTCGGGAGCCCGGTGACGCTCGGTGTGGTGCTCGGCCTGCTCGTGGGCAAGGCGCTGGGCGTGGTCGCGGGCGCGGCGCTCGCCCTGCAGACGGGGCTGGGCACCCTGCCGGGCCGCGTCAGGTACGGGCACCTGCTCGGAGGGGCGTTCCTGTGCGGCATCGGCTTCACGATCGCGCTCTTCGTCAGCGAGCTCGCCTTCGCCGACGAGGCCCTGCGCAACGAGGCCAAGATCGGGATCCTCGTCGGTTCGCTCACGTCCGCCCTCGTGGGTGCGCTGATCCTGCGGTTCTTCGGCGAGCGGATGTCCTTGTGCTCGCCGGACGAGGAGGAGGGCCCGCCGCCGCTACCGGAAGGTCCGTGGCGTGCCCCGGCGTGACAGGCCGAGGGCCTTGCGCAGGTCGGGGACGCTGACCCCGTCCAGGTACGGCTCGCCGTCGACGAAGAGCGTCGGCGTGCCGTGCACCCCCATCGCGATGCCGTCGGCGTAGTCCCGCCGGACCGCGTCGGCGAACTGCTGGGCGGGTTCACCGACCAGCGTGCTGGTGTCGAGGTCGAGCGCGTCTCCGTACGCGATGATCGAGGCGTCGTCGAGCCGGTCCTGGTGCTTGAACAGCTGCCCCGCCATCGGCCAGAACGCCCCCTGCTGGCCGGCCGCCTCGGCGGCCAGCGCCGCCGTGAGCGCGAACGGGTGCACGGTGTAGAGCGGGAAGTGGCGCCACACCAGGCGTACCTGGCCGTCCGACGACGAGACGAGCTCGTGGAGGACGGGCTTGGCCGCCCCGCAGTACGGGCACTCGAAGTCACCGAACTCCACGATCGTGTGCGGGGCCTCCGGGTTGCCGTACGACCAGCGCTCGGCGAACTCCTCGCTCGCCGTGCCGTCGGCCTCGGTCCCCAGCGGGTGGCCGTCCTCAGGCTGCTCGTGGACGTGCGGCTCGTGGGCGTCGCGCGGCTGCTCCGGTGCCATGCTCTCCATGGTGGCACGGCTTCGGCGGGCCCGGCAGCGTCGACCGGCGTAGCCTGGCGAGACCGCTGCGACGGGAGGGGACGTGATGACCGAGGGGATCGACGTGGACGTGCCGCCGAGCGGTCCGGGATGCGTCGAGTGCGACTCCGCGGAGCCGGCGGGATGGTGGTTCCACCTGCGGCGCTGCGCGCAGTGCGGGCACGTCGGGTGCTGCGACTCCTCGCCCGGCCGCCACGCGACCGCGCACTGGAAGGCGACCGGGCACCGCTACGTGCAGTCGTTCGAGCCGGGGGAGGACTGGTACTACGACTACCAGGACGAGACGTTGGCGACGGGCCCTGATCTCGCGCCGCCCACCGCCCACCCCGCGGACCAGCCGGCGCCCGGCCCCGCCGGACGGGTGCCGCCCGACTGGATGGCGCACGTGCCGCGTTGACCGTGGTGCGTTGACAGAGCGTCAGGGTGGTGCCCTACGGTCGCTGCCATGACTGACGAGACTCCGGCGGAGCGCTACGCGCGCCTGCGCGAGCGGTTCCTCACCACGCTGAGTGCCGTGCCCGAGGACGGCTGGGACGGCACGACGCCGTGCGAGGACTGGACCGTACGCGATCTCGTCCAGCACGTGGTCGACACCCAGGGCCAGTTCGTGTCGATGGTCGGCCGGGAGATGCCCGCTGCGCCTGCGGACGACCCGGCCTCCGCGTTCGACCACGCCACCGGGGTCGTCCTCGGCCACCTGCGCGACCCCGAGGCGGCGACCGCGCCGTACGAGAGCCCGATCTTCGGGCCGACGACGTTCGAGGCGATGGTGGACGGCTTCTTGAGCTTCGACCTCGTCGTCCACGGGTGGGACCTGGCGCACGCCGTCGGCGTCGACGACACGATCTCCGACACCGACATCGCCTGGATCCGCACGCGGACCGACCAGCTCGGCGACCTCATGCGCACGAGCGGCCAGATCGGGGCCGAGGTCGAGGTGGGGCCGGACGCCACGCCGACCGAGCAGCTCGTCGCGTTCCTCGGGCGGCGTCCTTAGCCTGCCCTCGGGCCGACTAGCGTGGGTCTCATGCCCGAGATCCTCCGCTACACCGCGTTCTCCGACGACCCCGACGGCGGCAACCCTGCAGGTGTGGTGCTCGATGCCAGCGGCATGAGCGCCGACGCCATGCTGCAGACAGCGGCAGACGTGGGCTACTCCGAGACGGCCTTCCTCGTGGCGCGCGACAGCGACCGGACGTACGACGTGCGCTACTTCGCGCCCGAGGCCGAGGTCGCCTTCTGCGGGCACGCCACGGTCGCGAGCGGCGTGGCGCTCGCCGAGCGCGTCGGTGCCGGGCCGCTGACGTTCCACACCCCGGCGGGTGAGATCGCGGTCGACACCACCGAGCGCGACGGGCAGCTGTGGGCCACGCTGACGAGCGTCGAGCCGCAGGTCGTCCCGGCACCGGCCGACCTCGTCGACGCCGTCCTCGCCACCCTCGGCTGGGAGCGCGACGACCTCGATCCCGGCTATCCGCTCTCGCTGGCCAACGCAGGCGTCTGGCACCTCGTGCTGGTCACGCGCACCCGCGAGCGCCTCGCCCGGCTGGCGTACGACCAGCCTGCGCTGGCGGACCTGATGCGCGAGGCCGACCTGACCACGCTCCAGCTCGTCTGGCCCGACCACTACGGGACGTTCCAGTCGCGCAACCCCTTCCCGGTCGGCGGCGTCTTCGAGGACCCGGCGACCGGTGCTGCGGCGGCCGCGCTCGGGGCCTACCTCGCCCACCACGGTCTGGTCGCCCCGGACGCGGCCTTCTCGATCGAGCAGGGAGTCGACATGGGGCGTCCGAGCCTGATCCAGGTGAGCCTGAGCGCCGACTCCCCGCGCGTGCGGGTCAGCGGCAAGGCGGTCGCGCTGTGAACCCAGACGCCTCGGGGCCACGCGTCAACGGCCGCGTCTCGTTCTGGATGGACAGCCTGGGGCGCACCACCCCCACGCGTCGCTCGCTCACCGGGGAGCACCGCGTCGACGTCGCGATCGTCGGCGGTGGCCTCACCGGTCTGTGGACGGCGTACTACCTCGCCAAAGCCGACCCGAGCCTGCGGATCGCGGTGCTCGAGAAGGAGATGTGCGGCTACGGGGCCTCCGGCCGCAACGGCGGGTGGCTGACGGCGGCGATGGCCGGGTCGCCCGAGAGGTACGCGCGCAGCCGCGGCCGGGACGCCGTCGTCGCGCTCGCCGACGCGATGAAGGCCTCGGTCGACGAGGTGATCGCCGTCGCGCAGGCGGAGGGGATCGACGCCGACCTCGTCAAGGGCGGGGAGCTGACGGTCGCGTGCAGCCCCGCGCAGGACGAGCGGCTGCGGGCCGAGCACGCGTACGCGCAGTCGTGGGGGGACCACGACCACCAGCTGCTGGACGCCACCCAGCTCTCCGAGCGGATCCGGGTCGCCGACGCCGTGAGCGCGCTCTGGACCCCGCACTGCGCGCGCCTCCACCCGGCCAAGCTCGTCACCGGTCTCGCCGACGTGGTCGAGGCGCTCGGCGTGGAAATCTACGAAGAGACGGAGGTCGTGGCGATCGAGCCCCGGCGCGCCGTCCTGCGCGACGGCCGCGTCGACGCCACCTGGGTGGTCCGGGCGACCGAGGGGTTCACTCCGCGCCTGCCGGGCCTGCGCCGTACGTGGCTCCCGATGAACTCGGCGATGGTCGTCACCGAGCCGCTCAGCGACGCGGTGTGGGACGCGATCGGGTGGGACGGGTACGAGACCGTGGGCGACATGGCGCACGCGTACATGTACGCGCAGCGGACCGCCGACGGCCGGATCGCGATCGGCGGACGCGGCGTCCCGTACCGCTACGGCTCGCGCACCGACCACGACGGCGCCACCCAGCAGGCCACCATCGACAGCCTCCGGGCCATCCTCGCCCAGCGGTTCCCGCAGGCGGCCGGAGCGCGGCTCGACCACGCCTGGGCGGGAGTGCTCGGCGTCCCCCGCGACTGGTGCGCGACGGTGACGCTCGACCGTACGACCGGGCTGGCCGCAGCAGGCGGCTACACCGGGCACGGGGTGACGACCACCAACCTCGCCGGGCGGACGCTGCGCGACCTCGTCCTCGGCGAGACGACCGCGCTCACGGCGCTGCCGTGGGTCGGCCACCGGACGCGCAAGTGGGAGCCGGAGCCGCTGCGGTGGCTGGGGGTGCAGGCGATGTACGCGGCCTATCGTGCAGCCGACCGCCGCGAGGACACGCGCGGCGGGAGGACGTCCTGGATCGCGCGCGTCGCCGACGTCGTCAGCGGGCGCTGAGCTGCCGGGACGGGCGCGGCAGCCCGTTCCCGTACGGCGGCGTCGTGCCGCCCGAGCGCCAGGCCCGCTGCGGCGCACGCCCACACGCCGACCGCGAGGCCGGGGGCGAGGAGCGGCAGCTCGTCGCGCAGCACGACGAGGTCCGCGGCGCCCTCGCTGAGCGAGCGGGCCGCCCACTGCCAGACCACGCACACGAGCGAGGCGAGGAGACCGACGAGCGCCCACACCGGGTAGGGGTGAGCGAGCGCGTGGCGGCGCCCGTCTCGGAGCGCGACGACGCCCGCCGTCGCGTACCACAGCGCCGTGGTCACGACTGCGGTTGCGATCGTCGCGTCGGGGGTGTCGCCGGCCAGCAGCCCGACCGCCCGTCCGAGGACGACCCAGACCGCCACGAGGACGACTACCCTCCACGCGACGTCCCCCAGGCGTCGCATGGCGCCATCATCCCCCGTACGAGCGAAGTCGGCAGGTCGGCCGACTCGCCTCAGCGTGCGCGGTGGTCCATGCGAGTGATCCGCGGCCCGCGACGCGGTCGCGCGAGCGCGCCGTCGGCGTACAGCAGGTGCACCACGCGGCCCCGATGACCGCGCCACGGCTCCAGGATCTCGAGCATCCTGTCGTCGTCGACCGGGACACCGTCGAAGGCGGTGCCGACGTCCTTGGCGAGGTTGTAGTCGCCGACCGACACCGCGTCGGGGTCGCCGAGGCGTACCGTCACCTCGGCGGCCGTCCACACGCCGACGCCGGGGAGGGTGCGCAGGGCGAGGGCGACCTCCTCGTACGGGCGGTCGACGAGGCGCTCGAGCGCGGCGGCGCGCTCGGCGACCCGGACGACGGTCCGTGAGCGGGCGGGGTCGACGCCCGCACGGTGCCACGCCCACGAGGGCAGCATCCGCCACTGCTCTGCCGGCAGCGGGACGGACATGGGGCGCGGGGTCGGCCCGGGCGCGGGCTCCCCGTACGCGCGCAGCAAGCGCCGCCACGCGGCGAACGCGTCGACACCCGGCACCCGCTGCTCGAGGATCGCCGGCACGAGCACCTCGAGGATGCGCCGCTGGCGGGGGAACCGCAGACCCGGGTGCCGCTGGCGGGCCCGGGCGACGAGGGGGATCCGCGGGTCGAAGCCCGTCCAGTCGTCACCGGCGCCGAGGAGCGTCGGGGCGTCTGCGACCAGCGTCTCGGCACCCGGACCCCAGGCTTCGACGAGAACCTCGCCGTCGACCGAGGTCACGCGGTACGTGACCGCGCCGTCGGTCATCCTGCTCGCCCGCCACACCGCGCCGTCGGGGGACACGTGGTGCGCAGGGTCGTACGGGCCCTTGGCGAGCATCGCCAGGGTGCGGCGCACGTCGACCGGCGCGTCCGGACGCCAGGTGCGGACGGCGTCGGGGGGTGTCGGACCGGACGTGCTCACCCTTCGATCGTGGCACGCGATCCTGACAGCGCGGCCGGTTGTGGGATGGGTCACGCGGCCCCTTCGTGGCTGTCTGCGTCGGAGGCGACGTGCGTAGGATGCCGCCACATGAGCGGAATCGTGTCCCTCCTGCCGGCCGCCACCGACATCGTGCTCGCGCTCGACCTGGACGACGACCTCGTCGCGGTCACCGACGCCTGCGACGCGCAGGCGCGGGCCGGCCGCCAGGTCGTCGTCCGCTCGGGCCCTGAGGGCTCGGCGCTCGACGTGGACGCGCTGGCCACGCTCGCGCCGGAGCTGATCCTCACCCAGGACCTGTGCGCGGTGTGCGCGGTCCCCGCGGGGGAGGTCGAGCGCGCACGGGAGCGCCTGGGCGGCGACCCCGACGTGGTGACGCTCGACCCGCACTCGCTCGCCGACGTCCTCGTCGGCATCGCCGAGGTCGCCGAGCGCGCCGGTGTCCCGGAGCGTGGCGAGTCCCTCGTCGCACGTCTGCGCAGCCGGCTGGCCGACGTCTGCCTGGCGGTGGAGGGGCGCACCCGTCCGCGGGTCGCGGTCGTGGAGTGGACCGATCCGCTCTACCTCGGCGGCCACTGGATCCCCGACCTCGTCAGCCTCGCCGGCGGGACGAGCGCCGGCGGACATCCCGGACAGCGCTCACACCCGACCGGCTGGGAGACGCTGCGGACGGCGCGGCCCGACGTGGTCGTCGTGGCGCCGTGCGGCTACGACCTCGACGGTGCGGCGAAGCAGGCCGAGGAGGTCGCCGCCCGCGTCTCGGAGCTCGTCGGCCCGGAGCCGGTGTGGGCGGTCGACGCGGACGCCCTCGTCGTACGCCCGGGGCCGGGGCTCGTCGACGGTGTGGAGGCGCTGGCGTCCGTGCTGCACGGCGACGTGGTCGGCACGCACGCCGGAGTGCGGCGGGTGGCGTGAGCAGCGGTCGGTACGCTCCGAGCCCCTCGGGAGACCTGCACGTCGGAAACCTCCGTACGGCCCTGCTGGCCTGGATGTTCGCCCGCGCGAGCAACCGCGGCTTCCTGATGCGGGTGGAGGACCTCGACCGGGTGCGCGAGGGCGCCGAAGAGCGTCAGCTCGCCGACCTCGCCGCGCTCGGCATCGACTGGGACCCTCCGGTCGTACGGCAGTCGGAGCGCCGGGCCGTCTACAAGGAGGCGGTGGCCGGGCTGGTCGCGCGCGGCCTGACGTACGAGTGCTTCTGCACGCGTCGCGAGATCGCGGAAGCGGCCTCGGCTCCCCACGGCACCCCGGGGCTGTACCCGGGGACGTGCCGAAGGCTCAGTGACGCCGAGCGCGCGCAGCGGCGTGCCGAGCGGCCAGCCGCCCTGCGGCTCGCAGCAGGGGTCGCGCAGTACACCGTGCGCGACCTCCTCCACGGTGCGTACACCGGCCCGGTCGACGACCTCGTCCTCGTCCGCAACGACGGCGTCCCCGCGTACAACCTCGCGGTGGTCGTCGACGACGGCGCCATGGGCGTCGACCAGGTCGTCCGGGGCGACGACCTGCTCGCGTCGGCTCCGCGGCAGGCGTATCTCGCCACGCTCCTGGGCCTCGCGCCGCCGGTCTACGCCCACGTGCCGCTGGCGCTGAACGCCGACGGCAAACGCCTCGCCAAGCGCGACGGCGCTGTCACGCTCGCCGACCTGCACGCGCGGGGCTGGAGCACCGCCGACGTCGTCGCGACGATCGCGGACTCGCTCGGCATGGCTGCGCGCGACGCCGCCGGGATGCTCGCGGAGTTCGACCCGGCGTCCCTGCCTCGTACGCCCTGGGTCTTCCACCCCCCGGACGAGACGGGGCGGCCTGGCATCTGAGGGCGTCGCGGGGGAGGATCGCAGGGAACGCCACAACGAGGAGGTCGTCATGCCGTTGCAGGGTCGCGAAGCCGAGGTCGTCGCCGGGGTGCCCACCCAGCTGTTCGTCGGAGGGAAGTGGAGCGACGCCGAGGGAGGCCGGACGTTCGCCGTCGAGGACCCCTCGACCGGCGAGACGATCGCCGAGGTCGCGAACGCCTCCGTGGCCGACGGCAAGGCTGCGCTCGACGCCGCCGTCGCCGCGCAGGACGACTGGGCCAAGACGCCGCCGCGCGACCGCGGTGAGATCCTCCGCAAGGCTTTCGAGCTCATCACCGAACGCGCCGACGACCTCGCGCTGCTCATGACGCTGGAGATGGGCAAGCCGCTGTCGGAGTCCAAGGCCGAGATCGCGTACGGGGCGGAGTTCTTCCGCTGGTTCTCCGAGGAGGCCGTGCGGATCAACGGCCGTTACGCGGTCGCGCCCAACGGGGCCACGCGTCTGCTCACGCTCAAGCAGCCGGTCGGCCCGTGCCTGATGATCACGCCCTGGAACTTCCCGCTGGCCATGGGCACCCGCAAGATCGGCCCGGCGATCGCCGCGGGCTGCACGATGGTCGTCAAGCCCGCCGCGCTGACCCCGCTCACGATGCTCGCGCTCGCCGACCTTCTCGTGGAGGCGGGGCTGCCCGAGGGCGTGCTCAACGTCGTCACGACGAAGTCGACCGGCGAGGTGATGGAGCCGCTGATCCGCGACCCGCGGCTGCGCAAGCTCACCTTCACCGGCTCCACCGAGGTCGGGCGCCGGCTCATCGAGCAGAGCGCCGAGGGCGTCCTGCGCGTCTCGATGGAGCTGGGAGGCAACGCGCCCTTCCTCGTCTTCGAGGACGCCGACCTCGACAAGGCGGTCGACGGGGCGATGCTGGCGAAGATGCGCAACATCGGCGAGGCGTGCACGGCTGCCAACCGCTTCCTGGTCCACGAGTCGGTGGCCGACGAGTTCTCGCGCCGGCTCGCGGAGCGGATGGGCGCGATGTCGGTGGGGCGCGGCTCCGAGGAAGGGATCGAGGTCGGCCCGCTGGTCGAGGAGAAGGCACGCGACAAGGTCGCCGAGCTCGTCGCCGACGCCGTCGGCTCCGGTGCGGACGTGCTCACCGGCGGCGAGGTGCCCGAAGGTCCCGGCTGGTTCTACCCGCCGACGGTGCTCGCCGGGGTCTCCCGCGACGCGCAGGTGTTCCGGGAGGAGATCTTCGGGCCGGTCGCGCCGGTGTTCACGTTCTCCTCGGACGAGGAGGCGCTGCGGATGGCCAACGACACCGAGTACGGCCTGGTCGCGTACGCCTTCACCGAGAGCCTCGAGCGGGCGGTGCGGGTCTACGAAGGGCTGCAGACCGGGATGGTCGGCATCAACCAGGGCGTGGTGTCCAACCCGGCCGCGCCGTTCGGCGGTGTGAAGGCCTCGGGCTTCGGGCGCGAAGGCGGCGCGGAGGGCATCGACGAGTACCTCGAGGTGAAGTACGTGGGCCTCGCGCTCTGACGCGCAGAAAAAACTCTTGGCGGTCGTGTAGAAACCGGTCGCCGTCGTTCGTGGAGGTCGTGAGAGGCCGACGCGAGGGGCGGCGGCCGACGACCGCCAGGAGCACCTCATGAGCACGATCGACACCACCCGCACCACCGCCCGTACCGGCCGTCCGCACACCGCCTGCGACCCGGCGTCCCGCGTGACGAAGTCCCTGCTCGGGTACGGCGTCCTCGCCGGCCCGTTCTACGTGGGCGTGGCGCTCGCCCAGGCGTTCACCCGTGACGGCTTCGACCCCACCGTCCACGCGTGGAGCATGCTCGCGCTCGGCGAGCACGGCTGGATCCAGGTCGCGAACCTCGCCCTCACCGGGCTCATGCTCGTCGCCTTCGCGGTGGGTATGCGCCGGGCGTTCGCACCGGGGCGCGGCGCGCGCTGGGCCCCGCGGCTCGTCGCGGCGCACGGGCTCTCGATGGTGGCCGCAGCCGCGTTCCCCGCCGACGCGGCGTACGGGTTCCCGCTCGGCACCCCCGAAGGCCCGGGGACGGTCTCGTGGCACGGGATGCTGCACCTGGCTGCGGGGGCGGTCGGCTTCACCTGTCTGGCCGTCGCCTGCTTCGTGATCGCGCGCCGCTATGCCGGTGAGGGGCGTCGGTCGTGGGTCGTGGTCTCTCGCCTCGTGGGCGTCGTCTTCCTCGCCGGGTTCGGCGCTGTCGCTGTCGGCGCGGGCGCACCCGCCGCTAACCTCGCGTTCATCGCTGCCGTGGTCGTCGTCTTCGGCTGGATCACCGCCGTTGCGGCGGACCGCTACCGCAGCGTCGGCCTGCCGTCCTGACCCGATCCCGCCCCGATCCCCGGCCTGAAGCGAAGGAGAACCTCATGCGCTACCTCGTCATCCTCGAGGGCACCCCGCCCGAAGGCGCCCCGCCGCCCGAGCTCATGGACGCGATCATGGCCCTCGGCGCCGAGGCGACCAGCTCGGGCGCGATGCTCGACAACGCCGGCCTCGCCCCGAGCGCGTTCGGTGCTCGCGTCGACCTGAGCGGCGGCGAGCTCAGCGTCTCGGACGGCCCGTTCGCCGAGTCGAAGGAGCTCATCAGCTACGCGCTGTACGAGGTCCGGACGAAGGAGGAGGCCGTCGAGTGGGCCCGCCGCTTCCTCGCCCTCCACCAGGAGCACTGGCCCGCATGGGAGGGGAGCGCTCGCGTCGTGAAGCTCTTCGACCCCGCGGACTTCGCTGCCGCACCCTGACCGCTCCGCCCGCGCGCCCCGTCCCCGATGTGGGCACTTAGCCACCGTTCTTCCCTCGGAAACGGTGGACCAGTGCCCACATCGGGGACGGGGCCCGCGCGTGTGCTTGGATCGGCGAGATGACGGAGGCGCGCGCGGCGGTCGAGGCGGTGTGGCGGATCGAGGCGGGTCGGCTCGTCGCCGGGCTCGCACGCGTCACCGGGGACGTCGGTCTCGCCGAGGAGCTCGCTCAGGACGCCCTGGTCGTCGCGCTCGAGCAGTGGCCGAGCACCGGCATCCCGCCGAACCCGGCCGGCTGGCTGATGACGACGGCGAAGAACCGCGCGATCGACGGCGCCCGGCGCCGCGCGACGTACCAGCGCAAGCTCGAGCAGATCGGGCGCGACACCGAGACCGAGACGCGACCGAGCGACGAGATCGAGGACGCGCTCGACGACGACATCGGCGACGACCTGCTCCGCCTCGTCTTCACGGCGTGCCACCCCCTGCTCTCGGTGGAGTCGCGGGTGGCACTCACCCTGCGCTGCGTGGGGGGCCTCAGCACGACGGAGATCGCGCGCGGCTTCCTGATCCCGGAGAAGACCGCGGGCCAGCGGATCTCGCGGGCGAAGAAGACGCTGGCCGACCGCGGAGTCGTCTTCGCCATGCCCGACGCGAGTGAGCGTGCGGCGCGGCTGCGCTCGGTGATGGAGGTCGTCTACCTCATCTTCAACGAGGGGTACGCCGCGCAGGCGGGCGAGGACTGGACGCGTCCGGCGCTGTGCCAGGAGGCGCTGCGCCTCGCACGACTGCTGGCGACCCTCGTGCCGGAGGACCCGGAGGTGCACGGATTCGTGGCGCTGCTCGAGCTCCAGGCGTCGCGCATCCCCGCCCGGACCACCGCCGACGGACAGCCTGTGCTCCTGCTCGACCAGGACCGTCGACGGTGGGACCGGACGCTGCTGCGGCGCGGGCTCGAGGCGCTCGCTCGGGCCGAGGAGATCGCCAGCGCTCCAGGACCGGAGGGACGCGGACCGGCCCTCGGCCCGTACGCGATCCAGGCCGAGATCGCCGCCTGCCACGTGCGGGCAGCCACGCCGGGCGACACCGACTGGGGCCGGATCGCGGCACTTTACGTCCTGCTGCGCCACGCGTGGCCGTCGCCGGTGGTCGAGCTGAACCGCGCGGTGGCCGTGGGATTCGCCGAAGGTCCCGAACACGGCCTTGCGGTCGTGGACGCGGTCAGCGCCGCGCCGGCGCTGGCCTCGTACCCGCAGCTGCCCGCCGTGCGGGCCGACCTGCTCGCCCGCCTGGGCCGGACGAGCGAGGCCCGCGAGGCGTACGAACGGGCGGCTGCGCTGTCGGCCAACGCCAGGGAGCGCGCCGTCTACGTTGCCAAGGCGGCGGAGCTCGGCTGAGCGTCGCCGCTCCCGCTTGCGCTTGCCACGTTCCGCGGTGCATCGGACGCTAGAAGGCGTGCGCGATCGGTGATCGCCACCGAACGAAGGAGGATCCCGTGCCAGCATCGGCCCGCGGTCCAGACAAGGCGTCGGAGCAGCGCGACGTCGTCGAGCTCAACCCGCTCTTCGCGCGCCCGGGGGGAGTCGTCGGAGCTCCCGCGCCACTCGATCCCGCCCGACGAGTCGCTGCCGGAGACGGCGTACCAGATCGTCCACGACGAGGCGATGTTCGACGGGAACGCCCGGCTCAACCTCGCCACGTTCGTGGGGACGTGGATGGACGGGTTCGCCCAGAAGCTGTACGCCGAGTCGACCGACAAGAACATGATCGACAAGGACGAGTACCCAGCGACCGCGGCGATCGAGACGCGTTGCTGGACGATGCTCGGCAAGCTGTGGAACGCGCCGGATCCGGCCACCACCATCGGGACCTCGACGATCGGATCGTCCGAGGCCGCGATGCTCGGCGGCCTCGCGCTCAAGCGCCGCTGGCAGCAGGCGCGCCGTGCCGCCGGCGAGTCGACCGAGAAGCCGAACCTCGTGATGTCCAGCGCCGTCCAGGTCTGCTGGGAGAAGTTCTGCAACTACTGGGACGTCGCGCCCCGTTACGTCCCGATCTCCATGGAGCACAAGGTCCTCGACGGCGACGGCCTCGATCAGTACGTCGACGAGAACACCATCGGGGTGGTGGCGATCCTCGGCGTCACCTACACCGGGATGTACGAGCCGGTCGACAAGATCGCCGCGGCGCTGGACACGATCCCGGAGTCGACGGGGCCTCGGGCGCGATGATCGCCCCCCTTCCTGCAGCCCGACCTCCCGTGGGACTTCCGGAACCCGCGCGTCGCCTCGATCAACACCTCGGGCCACAAGTACGGCCTGGTCTACCCCGGGCTCGGGTGGGTGGTCTGGCGTGACACCTCCGCGCTGCCCGGCGACCTCATCTTCTACGTGAGCTATCTCGGCGGCCAGATGCCGACGTTCGCGCTCAACTTCTCGCGTCCCGGCGCCCAGGTGCTCCTGCAGTACTACCAGTTCCTGCGGCTGGGCTGGGCAGGCTACCGCCGGGTGCAGCAGGCGGCCCAGGACGTCGCGCTCTACCTGTCGGGGGAGATCGCGAAGATGCCCGCCTTCGACCTGTGGAACGACGGCAGCGACATCCCGGTCTTCGCCTGGAGCCTGAAGAAGGGCCACACCGAGAACTGGAACCTCTACCACCTCTCGGACCGCCTGCGGGTCAAGGGCTGGCTCGTCCCGGCGTACCCGATGCCCGCCGACCTCACGGACCTCACGGTCCAGCGTGTCGTCGTCCGCAACGGGCTGAGCATGGACCTTGCCTACGCCCTGATCGCCGACCTCCGTGCCGAGGTGGACTACCTCGACGCGTTGTCGGCCCCGATGCCGACCGAGGGGCAGCACCCGGGGTTCCACCACTGACGGCAGTCAGGCGTCAGCGGCTGCGCCCTTCGGCGAGGTACGCCAGCCGGCGCAACGCCTCGTCGTTGCGTGCCCGCAGGCTCAGCGCCTCCACCGGTCCGGGAAGCAGCTTGGCCGGACCGCTGAGCGTGTGCTCCTCCATCTCGACGGTGGTCGTCCCGTCCTGCTCGTGCAGCGTGAGACCGACGTAGCCCTCGCCGAACGGCCATGCGCGTACTTTCAGCTCCAGCTTCTTGCCGGGCTCGCACGCGAGGACCGACGTCGTGTCGTCGATGAGCAGCGGCCACGTACCGACCGAGTGGTGGATCCGGGCTCCGGGCGCGGGGAAGTCGGCGTCGACCTCACGGATCCGCGAGGCGCCGACCACCCAGGAGGCGTACGTCCACCCGTCGGCGAGGACGGCGAACACCTGGTCCGCCGTGGCGTGGATGTCGCGGGAGACGAGGGTCATCGTGTGCTCCTTCTCGAGGACCGCCAACGCCGAAGCGGCGCCGGCTCGGCGAGGACGGCGCGGGCTGCGTTCGCCCCGGGCGCGCCGTGGACCCCGCCACCGGGGTGCGCCGACGCCGAGGCGAGGAACAGCCCCGGCACCGGTGTGCTCGCCCGGCCGTTGCCCGGGACCGGGCGGAAGACCAGCTGCTGGTGGATCGCGGAGGTGCCGCCGTTGAGGGCGCCGCCGACCAGGTTCGCGTCGCGGGCCTGCATCTCGTGCGGGCCGAGGACGCGGCGGGCGACCACACGGGTGGCGAGGTCGGGCGCGTACGCCTCGAGGCGGCGCTGAGCCCGGTCGGCGAACCGCTCGCACTCGTCGCGGTCCCACCGGCCCTTGAGGCCTTCGCCGCCGGCGTCCTGACGGACCTCCTGGGGGACGTGGGTGTACGCCCACAGCGCTTCGGTGCCGGGCGCGGAGCGGGTCGGGTCGGACGTGGTCATCTGGCCGACGACGAGGAACGGCTCCGCCGGGATCGCCGAGGCCGAGATCTGCGCATGCGCCTGCGCGATCGCGGCCACCGAGTCGGCGACGTGCACCGTCCCGGGAGCGGTCGGGGGGGGCGAGGACCACGGGACCGGGCCGTCCAGCGCCCAGTCGATCTTGACCGTTCCCGGGTCGAGCGTGAAGTGACGCATCCGCTGGCGCAACCGCTCGGGGAGCTCGTCGTCCGGGATCAGCTCTCCGTACAACGACGACGCGACCACGTCGGCGACGACCGCCCGCTCGGCGCGGACGACCTCCCCGTCGGCGAGCCGGACGCCGACGGCCTGGCCGTCCTCCTGCAGCACCCGGTCCACGCCTGCCGAGGTGCGGATCTCGCCGCCGAGCGACGCGAACCGTGAGGCGAGCGCGGACGCGAGCATCCCGGCACCGCCGCGCGGGACGGGGAAACCGACGGTCTGGCCGAGCATGGTCATCAGCAGGCCCATCAACCCTGACCCCGCGGCGTCGGTGGGGATGTCGGCGTGGCCCGCGTTGCCGGCGATCAGCAGCGCGGCCCCTGGGCCTCGGAAGCCGTCGCGGCCGAGCGTGCTCGCGGGCTCCAGCAGACGTCGTACGTAGTCGAGGCCGCCGACCGAGCGCAGCGCCCACAGCGTCCGCAACCCCGCCCGTACCGGGGGGAACGGGGACGTCAGCGCGTCCACCACGGCGTTGCCGACGTGCTCCCAGTCGTCGACCCACGCTCGCCAGAGGTCGCCGTCACCGGCGCCGAGCGCCTCGAGCGAGCGCGCCGTGTGGTCGACGTCGCGGTGCAGCATCGCCCACGACCCGTCGGGCAGCGGGTGCCCGAGCACCGCCGGGGCGTGGCTCCACTCGAGCCCGTGACGTTCGAGGTCCAGCCCCCGCATCGTCCGTGACGCCGCGGCCAGCGGGTAGAAGGAGCTGAACGTGTCGTGCACGAAGTCGGGATGGACGTCGCGTGCGCTGCGCACCGCGCCTCCCACCTCCGCCTGCGCCTCGAGCAGGACCACGTCGAGGCCCGCGTCGGCGAGCAGGTTCGCCGCGACCAGGCCGTTGGGACCGGCGCCGACGACCACGACGTCGTACGTGGACGTGGGCACATCGACTCCTCGTGCGCTCGTAGGGAACGGTGCCAGGGCGGTACCCGCGGCCGTACGCCCCGAAACGGCGACTGTCCGCCGCGTCGCTGGGTACCGGAGGTGCGACGGAAGGAGCCCGATGCAGTCCTGGTGGTACGACCAGAATCCCGCCCGACCCGTGTATCCCTTTCTCGCCGAGGACCTCTCCTGCGACGTGGTCGTCGTCGGAGCCGGCCTGGTGGGAGCGACCACCGCGCTGATGCTCGCGCGCGCCGGCAAGTCGGTGGTGGTCCTCGAGGGGCGCTCCGTCGCGGCCGGGACCACCGGCGGGACGACGGGCAAGGTCAGTCTGCTGCAGGGGTCGCGGCTGTCGACGATCCGACGGCACCACTCCGAGCACCTGCGCGGGTACGTCGACGCGAACCGCGCCGGGCAGGACTGGATCCGCGCCTACTGCGAGGCCAGCGGCGTGACGTACGACGTCCGCGACGCGGTCACGTACGCGACGACCGCGCAGGGCGAGAAGAAGCTGCGCCAGGAGCAGGAAGCGTGCCAGGAGGCGGGGCTTCCCGTCGTGTGGGACACCGACCCCGGCCTGCCGTACGCGGTGCGCGGCGCGCTCCGGCTGGCAGGGCAGGGTCAGATCGACGCCGTCGCCCTGACGGACCGCATCGCGGCGGACGCCGTCGCGGCCGGGGCGCGCATCTTCCAGGACACCCGGGTGCTCAAGGTCGACGGTGGGTCACGTCCGCGCGTGCGCACGGAGCAGGCGACCGTCGACGCGCAGGACGTCGTCCTCGCGACCGGGACGCCGATCCTCGACCGCGGGGGTTTCTTCGCCCGGCTCACCCCCGAGCGCTCGTACGCGGTCGCGTTCCGTACCGACGGCCCGGCGGTCGACGCGATGCACCTCTCCGTCGACTCGCCGACCCGCTCGCTGCGGACCTCTACTCCGGACACCTCGGTGCTCCTCGTCGGTGGCAACGGGCACACGACCGGCCGCGCCCGCTCGGAGCGGGAGAAGGTCGAGGACCTCGTCGCCTGGGCACGCCAGACCTTCCACGTCGGGGAGCCGCTCGCCGCCTGGTCGGCGCAGGACTACGGCCCGACGCGCGGGCTGCCGTACGTCGGGCGGGTGCTCCCGATGGAGCAGCACCTGCACGTCGCGACCGGGTTCAACAAGTGGGGCATGGCGATGGGCGCGGCGGCCGGGCTCGCGCTCGCCGACGACCTCCTCGGCGAGGAGGCCACGTGGCGCGAGGCCGTCCAGGCATGGAGTCGGCCCGCGCTGCGCGACGCCGGGGCCGCGGCGGCCGTCAACGCCACCGTCGGTGTCGAGATGGGCAAGGGCTGGGTCTCGGCTGCCCTCTCGCGCGACGACGAGCCGCCGGCCGTACGGGGGTTCCCGCCGTGCGCGGAGTCCGGTGACGGGACGAAGGTGAGCGGCGTCTGCACCCACCTGGGCGGTGTCGTCGAGTGGAACGACGCCGAGCGGACGTGGGACTGCCCCCTGCACGGGTCGCGGTTCGCCGAGGACGGTGCGGTGATCGAGGGGCCGGCGACCCGCCCGCTGCGTCGGCGCTGAGTTCGAGCCGCGCGAGCGGTCCACCTGAGAGGGGCCCGCCGTGGGCCCTGACAAGGAGGGACCCATGCTCGCCGAATCACCTGCCTTCCAGGGCTTCTCGGTCGACGACACCAAGGCCGCGCGCGACTTCTACGTCGACGTGCTCGGCCTCGACGTCGACGAGGAGAACGGGATGCTGCGGATGCACCTCGCCGGTGGCCGCGACGTCCTCGTCTACCCCAAGGGCGACCAGCACCAGCCCGCCTCGTACACGATCCTCAACTTCCCGGTGCCCGACGTCGAGGCCGCCGTCGACGCGCTCACCGAGCGCGGCGTCGTCTTCGAGCGGTACGAGGGCACGCCGACGGCGACCGACGACAAGGGCGTATTCCGCGGCGGCGGGCCGCTGATCGCGTGGTTCACCGACCCTGCCGGCAACGTCATGTCCGTGATCCAGCAATAGCTCGCGAGTCACGCTCCGCCCGCTCGCGAGTCACGCTCCGCGCTCGGGTGCGCGCACGGTCGCTCGCGGGCTAGAGGGGGACGTCGGCGCGGACGTGGTCGTCGTAGTCGCGGATGCAGGTCCCGTCGCGGAACAGCACGCCGTCGCGGAAGCGCCCCTCCACCTCGCCGCCGCCGAACTGCTCGATGTAGAGCCGCGAGTACAGCCCGCCCTCGGCGAGCAGCTCCGCGTGCGTGCCCTGCTCCACCAGCCGCCCGTCCTCGAGACCGAAGATGACGTCGGCGTTCTGGATCGTCGACAGCCGGTGCGCGATGGCGATGGTGGTCCGGCCGACGGTCGCCCGCTCGAGGGCGTCCTGCACCAGCCGTTCCGTCTCGGTGTCCAGCGCCGAGGTGGCCTCGTCGAGGATGAGCACCCGCGGGTTCATGAGAAACACCCGGGCGATCGCGATGCGCTGCTTCTCGCCACCCGACAGGCGGTAGCCCCGCTCGCCGGTGATCGTCTCGTACCCTTCCGCGAAGCTCATGATCCTGTCGTGGATGTTGGCGTCACGGGCCGCTTGCTCGACCTCCTCCGGCGTCGCGCCCTCCTTCGCGTACGCGATGTTGGCGAAGATCGTCCCGTGGAAGAGGTACGGCTCCTGGGTGACCATGCCGACGGTCGACGCGAGCGAGTGGCCGGTGGCCTCGCGGACGTCCACGCCGTCGATCAGCACGGCACCTTCGATGACGTCGTAGAAGCGCGGGACGAGGTACGTCATCGTCGTCTTGCCTGAGCCCGAGGGCCCGACGATGGCCGCGAGCTGACCGGGCTCGACGGTGAGCGAGACGTCCCGCAGGGTCCAGCGCTCCTCGGTGACCGGGTCGCTCTCGTCGGTGTCGCGCGGTGCGACGCCGAGGAGCCGCGGGGGCGGGTAGCGGAACGACACCCCGCGGAACTCGACCCGCCCGCCCACACCGGTGTCGGGGAGCGGGCGCGCGTCGGGCCGCTCGACGATCGCGGGCTCGAGGTCGAGGTACTCGAAGATCCGGCGGAACAGCGCCAGCGAGGTCTGGACGTCGAGCGTGACCCGCATGAGCTGGATCAGCGGCATCTGCAACCGCGCCTGCAGCGTCGTGAAGGCGACGAGGGTCCCTGCGGTGAGGGCGCCGCCCCCGGAGAAGTCCAGCTTGCCGGTGAGCATGAAGCCCGCGACGAGGTAGATGATCGCCGGGGTGATGGCGAAGAACGTCTGCACCATCGCGAAGAACGTGCGGCCGGTCATCGCTGCCGTGACCTGCAGGTGCGTCTGACGCTGGTTCTCCTCGCGGTAGCGCAGGGTCTCGCTCTCGGCGCGGTTGAACACCTTCGCCAGCAGGATGCCCGAGACCGACAGCGCCTCCTCGGTGATCGCGGTCATCTCCGACAGCGACTCCTGGGTCTTGCGGGCCAGGCGCTGCCGGCGCCGACCCACGCGGACCTGGATCACCACGAACAACGGCATCAGGACCAGCGTGATGAGCGTCAGCTGCCAGGACAGGATGAGCATCGCGACGAGCGCCGAGCTCACGGTGACCACGTTCTGGAGGATCGTCGTGGCGGTGTCGGTGAGCACCGTACGGACGCCGCTGACGTCGTTGGCCAGACGGGACTGGATCGCCCCGGTCTTCGTGGCGGTGAAGAACCCCAGCTCCATCGTCTGGAGGTGGGCGAACAGCCGGCCCCGCAGGTCGGCCATCGCCGAGTTGCCGATCGTCGAGGTGAGGTAGTTCTGCCCGATCCCGATCAGCGCGGTGAGGATCGGGATGAGGCACAAGCCGGCGACCAGCCAGCCGAGCAGCCCGAGGTCCTGGCCGCCGCCGTCGACGGGGAAGAGCGCGTCGTCGAAGACGGCCTTGGTGAGGAACGGAGCGAGCGAGCTGAGGACCGCTCCCGTCACGACCGCGAGCGCGACGAGGAGCATCTGGGACTTGTACGGGGAGAGCACCTGGGCGATCCGGGGCAGGACCCGGGACGCATCCGCGCGGGCCTCGGCCCGGCGTACTGCCCGGGTGGTTTCCTCCATCTCTGACGTCATGGGTCGAGCCTAGGTCTCGCCGCCCCCGGATGCGGGGTGTGAAACCGGTCAGTCGGGGTACCGGTGGGACAGATTGGTCACATGGTTCGTGAGGAGGCGCACATGTCCGAATCGGATCTGAGCGGTTGCCGTGTCCTGGTGATCGCCACGAACTACGGCGTCGAGCAGGATGAGATCGTCGTTCCCGTCGAGCATCTGCGGGAAAAGGGGGCACGGGTCGATATCGCGGCCGTCTCCGACGCACCGATCGAGACGCTCGTGGGTGACAAGGACCCGGGCAAGTCGGTGGCTCCGACCACGACGCTCGGGGACGTGGACGCGGGAGAGTACGACCTCCTGCTCATCCCCGGCGGCACGATCAACGCCGACTCGCTGCGCCTGGAGGACGATGCGCTCGGCATCGTCAGCGCGTTCACGTCCAGCGGGCGTCCGGTCGCGGCGATCTGCCACGGCCCGTGGGTCCTCGTCGAGGCCGGTGTCGTCGAGGGGCGACGCCTCACCTCGTACGCGTCGGTGTCGACCGACATCCTCAACGCCGGTGGGGCGTGGGTCGACGAGGCAGTCGTCAGCGACACCTCGCGGGCACCCTTGTTCATCACCTCCCGGACCCCGAAGGACCTCGACGCCTTCCTCGGCGAGATCGACCGCGTTCTCGCCGTCATCTGACCCTCGCGCGGGCCCCGTGTGCGACACGCTCACGCACGAGGCCCGCGCGTGGCACCTTCTCCCGCTCCCGCGCTCCCCGCGTGCGAGAGGGTAGGCACGTGACGTCCTCCCTCCCCGCAGCCGACCTCGCCGACACGACGGACGAGACCGTGCGCGACGCCCTCCGCGCCGCCCTCGTCTTCGACGGGCACAACGACCTCGCGTGGGAGTCGCGCACCTCGGCCGCGTACGCGACCGACGGGCTTGGCGCGGACGCTCCGCACGGCCGCTTCCACACCGACGTGCCGCGGCTGCGGCGCGGCGGTGTGGGGGCGCAGTTCTGGTCGGTGTTCGTCCCGACCGACCTGGAGGGCGCGGACGCGGTTGCGGCCACGCTCGAGCAGATCGACTTCGTGCACCGCCTGGTCGCGGCGTACCCCGACGACCTGGCGCTCGCCCGCACCGGGGCCGACGTCCGGGCGGCCTGGGCGGGGGGCAAGATCGCGTCCCTCCTCGGAGCCGAGGGCGGCCACAGCATCGACGGTTCGCTCGCTGTCCTGCGGACCTTCGCGCGCCTGGGCGTGGCCTACATGACCTTGACCCACAACGACAACACCCCGTGGGCGGACTCGGCTACCGACGAGCCGACCCACGGCGGGCTTACCGACGAAGGGCGAGAGGTCGTCCGCGAGATGAACCGTCTCGGGATGCTCGTCGACCTCTCGCACGTGGCGACGTCGACGATGCACGACGCCTTGGACGTGTCGACGGCCCCGGTCGTCTTCAGCCACTCGGGGTGCCGTGCCGTCACGGAGCACCCGCGCAACGTGCCCGACGACGTCCTCGTCCGGCTCCGCGAGAACGGCGGCGTGCTCATGGTCGCGTTCGTGCCGAGCTTCCTCAGCGAGGAGTGGGCGCAGTGGCGTCACGCCGGAGAGGTGGGGCCGGAGCCGGAGGTCGGCGTCGACGCCGTCGTGGCGCACCTCGAGCACGGACGCGAGGTGATGGGCGTGGAGCACCTCGGGCTCGGCGGCGACTACGACGGGTTCGCGGTGTTCCCCCGCGGGATCGAGGATGTCTCGGGCTATCCCCGGATCCTCGAGGCGCTCGCCGCCCGTGGCTGGAGCTCCGAGGAGATCGCCGCGGTGGCCGGCGGCAACGCGCTGCGCATCCTGGACGCCGTCAGCACGCAGGCCGTCAGCGCCTCCCGGTGAACACCTCGGTGACGCTCAGGGCGGGACGCCCCAGCAGGTCGGGGACGTCTGAGGTGACCTGCTCGAGCTCGCCGTCGCGGATCGCGGTGTAGGTGCTGATCCACGCCTCGACCATCCAGCGCGGCGCCCCGTAGTGAGCCCGCGAGGCGAACGCCTCCTCGACCGTCTCGTCCACGTACGAGACCGGGGTGCCGATCGCGGCGCCGAGCCGTGCGGCGACCTCGCGGAGCGTGAGCGCCTCCGGGCCGGTCAGCGTGTACGCGTGGCCGGCGTGGGCGGTCGGGTCCTCGAGGACGTGAGCCGCGACGGCCGCGACGTCGACGAGGCTCACCGCTGCGACACGCCCTTCGCCGGCAGGCCCGCGGATCACCCCGTCCGTCGCGAACTCGCGCAGCGCCTCGGCGTAGAGGTTGTCCCGTAGGAAGGTCCAGGTCATGGGGCTGCTCTGCAGGTGGGCCTCGGTGGCGCCGTGGTCGCGCGCCAGCAGGAACGTCGCGTCAGCCCCGGCACCGGCGAACGAGAGGTAGACGACTTGCCGGACGCCGGCGTCCGTGGCGGCGTCGATCGCCGTCCGGTGCTGCTGCACCCGGTCGGCCGACTCGGCCGCGGACACGAGGAACAGCGTGTCCACGCCGTCGAAGGCCCGGCGGCACGCGTCCCGGGCGTCGTACGTGGCGACCGCGACCTCTGCGCCCGGGAGGGTCGGCGCCCGGCTCGCGTCGCGGACGACGAGCCGGGTCGGCAGACCGGCGTCGGCGAGGTGGCGCGCGGTCATCGCGCCGATCCGACCGCTCGCGCCGGTGATCGCCCGCAAGGTCGTCATGGGGCGATCGTGCCACGCGGAGTCAGCGCGCGCTGTGGGCGCGCATCGCGTCGAGCTCGGCGCCGACACGCTGGCGATCCCGGTTGCTGTTGCCGGTCCGGAAGGCGGGGAAACGGGTGTGGGGGCTGCTGGTGTGCTTCTTCATGAACCTCATGGCATTCATTTTGCGACGGGCGTGATCCTGCCACGAGTGGCGGAAAAGCCATTGACCGTGAAGATCCTGCCACTTACGGTGGGGGGATGATCCGGACAGTGGCTGCCCTTCTCCTCGACGACGTCGCGACGTTCGAGCTCGGGGTCGCGTGCGAGGTCTTCGGGATCGACCGGACGGAGGAGGGTGTCCCTGCCTTCGACTTCCGCATCTGCGGTCCCGAGGCCGGGGTCCCGCTGCGGCTCTCCGTCGGCTCGTCGGTCATCCCCGAGTACGGCCTCGAGGGCCTGCGCGGAGCAGACCTCGTGATCGTCGTCCCGTCGTGGCGCCGGACCGGGGAAGAGCTCACCGAGATGGCTCCCGACATCCTGGAGGCGCTGCGCGGCGTGCACGCCGACGGCGCGATCATGCTCAGCATGTGCAGCGGCGCGTTCATCCTGGCCGCCGCCGGCCTGCTCGACGGCCGCCCCTGCACCACCCACTGGCGGCACGCGGCGCAGCTGCGCGAGATGTACCCCGTGGCCAAGGTCGACGAGGACGTCCTCTTCGTCGACGACGGTGACGTGGTGACCAGTGCGGGCACCGCGGCCGGCATCGACGCCGCGCTCCACCTCGTACGCCGCGAGATCGGCAGCGACGCGGCCAACACGATCGCGCGACGGATGGTCGTGCCCCCGCAGCGCGACGGAGGCCAGCGCCAGTTCATCCAGCGGCCCGTGCCGACCTGCAGCGACGACATGTTCGCCGAGGTCCTCGACTGGATGGTGGAGCACCTCGAGGAGCAGCAGTCCGTGGCGCGGCTGGCCGAGCTGGCGGGGATGTCGACGCGCACCTTCGCCCGTCGCTTCTCCGCGGAGACCGGGACGACGCCCGTCCAGTGGCTCGTCCAGCAGCGGATCTTCGCGGCGCGCACCCTGCTCGAGTCGACCGACCTCGACGTCGACCATGTCGCGCACCGGTGCGGCTTCTCCTCGGCGACGCTGCTGCGTCACCACTTCCGGCGCCTCGTCGGCGTCACCCCGGGGGAGTACCGCAAGACCTTCGCGACCGTCTGACGCGCGCCCCGCCCGCCGACAGGCGCTTCGCTCGGCGGGCGGGGAGGTCGTCAGAGGCGGCGCAGGCGTAGCGAGTTGGTGACGACCAGGACGGAGCTGGCCGCCATCGCCGCGCCGGCGATCAGCGGGTTGAGGAGCCCCGCCGCCGCGAGCGGGATCGCCGCGACGTTGTAGCCGAACGCCCACACGAGGTTCTGCTTGATCGTGCGCAGCGTCGCGCGGGACAGCTCGATCGCTTGAGGAGCCAGCCGCAGGTCACCGCGTACGAGGGTCAGGTCGGACGCCTCGATCGCCACGTCGGTTCCCGTGCCCATCGCGATGCCGAGGTCGGCCGTGGCGAGCGCCGGGGCGTCGTTGATGCCGTCGCCGACCATCGCGACCGTACGGCCCCGCGCCTGCAGGTCCGCGACCACGCGCACCTTGTCTTCGGGCATCACCTCGGCGACGACCTCGGTGATGCCGACCTCCGCGGCCACCGCGTCGGCCACCGAACGACGGTCTCCGGTGAGCAGCACGGGGTCGAGTCCCAGCGCCCGGAGCTCCGCGACGGCCTGTGCCGACGTGGGCTTGACCCGGTCCGCGACCGCGACCACCCCGCGTACGGTCCCGTCGACCCCCACGTGGACGGGCGTGGTCGCGGGGTCGACCTCGGGAAGGTCGTCCGGGACCTGCGCACCCTGCTCGACCAGCCAGGGCAGACGACCGACGAGCACCTTGTGGTCCTCGACCACCCCGGCGACCCCGAGGCCGGTGGTGGTGACGAAGTCGTGCACCTCCGGCAGGTCACCCTTGTCGCGCCCCGCCGCGGTGACGGCGCGGGCGAGCGGGTGCTCGGACGCGGCCTCGACCGCTGCGGCCAGGCGCAGCACTTCCGCCTCCTCCGTGCCGGGGACGGCGGCGACCGCGACGACGTGCATCGCGCCCTCGGTGACCGTCCCGGTCTTGTCGAGCACGATCGTGTCGACCTTGCGGGTCGATTCGAGGATCTCCGGCCCCTTGACCAGGATGCCGCGCTGCGCCCCTCGGCCGGTGCCGGCGAGCAGGGCGGTCGGCGTGGCGAGGCCCAGCGCGCACGGGCAGGCGATGATGAGGACCGCGACCGCGGCGGTGAACGCCTCGTTGACGGTCCCGCCTGCCAGCAGCCAGCCCACCCAGGTACCGAGAGCCAGCACGATGACGATCGGCACGAACACCGCGGAGACGCGGTCGGCGAGCCGCTGGACCGGCGCCTTGCCGCTCTGCGCGCTCTCGACGAGGCGCGCCATCTGCGCGAGCTGGGTGCCCTCGCCGACAGCGGTGGCGCGGACGACGAGCCGCCCGCCGGCGGCGACCGTGCCGCCGACGACCCGGTCGCCGGGTCCGGTCTCGACCGGCACGCTCTCGCCGGTCAGCATCGACGCGTCGATCGTCGCGGCCCCGGAGACGACCTCGCCGTCCGTGGCGACCTTCTCACCGGGACGGACGACGAAGGTGTCTCCGACGACGAGCTCGCCGATCGGGACGTCGACCTCTCGGCCGCCGCGCAGCACCGTCACGTTCTTCGCGCCGAGCGACAGGAGCGCGCGCAGAGCCGCGCCGGAGTCGCGCTTGGCGCGGTGCTCGAGGTAGCGCCCGAGCAGGAGGAAGACGGTGACCACGCTGGCCACCTCGAGATAGAGCTCGTCACCCGAGCCCTGGGCGAACCAGCTGATCTCCATGCGCATGCCGGTCATCCCGGCGTCGCCGAAGAACAGCGCGTAGAGCGACCACAGGAACGCCGCGCTCACTCCGAGCGAGATCAGCGTGTCCATGGTCGCCGCCCCGTGGCGGGCGTTGACGAAGGCGGCCCGGTGGAAGGGCCAGGCGCCCCAGACCGCGACGGGCGCGGCGAGCGTGAGCACCAGCCACTGCCAGTTGTCGAACTGCCAGGCGGGGATCATCGACAGCACGAGCACCGGGGCGGACAGCAGCGCGGAGACGACCAGTCGCTGCCGCAGGGCGCCGAGGTCGGGGTCGTCGTCTCGCGCAGCGCTGTCGTCGCTGCTGGGCTCGGGATCCGCGCGCACGGGCTCCGCGGTGTAGCCGGTCTTCTCGACCGTCGCGATCAGGTCGGCGACGTCGAGGAAGGCGGGCGCGGACACGTACGCCTTCTCGGTCGCGAAGTTGACCGTCGCCTCGACGCCGTCGAGCTTGTTGAGCTTCTTCTCGACGCGAGCGGCGCACGACGCGCAGGTCATGCCGCCGATCTCGAGCTCGTACGGGACGAGCTCGGTCGCGCCGCCGCTCACGAGACGACCTGGTAGTTCCCTGCCTCGTCGACCGCGGCCGCGACGGCGGCGTCGTCCAACGGAGCAGAGCTGGTCACGTGCACGGCGGACGTCCCGCCCGCGACGAGATCGACCTCGACGGACTCGACGCCGTCGAGCGCGCCGATCTCCTCGCTGACGGCGCCGGCGCAGTGGCCGCAGGTCATCCCGGTGACGGAGTAGGTCTTCTTCATGGTCTTCTCCTTCGGAGCGGTTACCAGTACGGGGTAGGGGTATGCGGACGCGCCGCGACCACGCGGTCGGGCGCGGTCAGGAACGGACGAGCCGAGCGATGGCGGCCGACGCCTCGGCGATCTTGGCCTCGGCGCCCTCGCCAGTGGCGATCGCGTCCTGGACGCAGTGGCTCAGGTGCTCATCGAGCAGGCTGAGCGCGACCGACTCCAGCGCCTTGGTCGCCGCGGAGACCTGGGTGAGGACGTCGATGCAGTAGGTGTCCTCCTCGACCATGCGCTGCAGGCCGCGGACCTGGCCCTCGATGCGGCGCAGCCGCTTGAGGACGGCGTCCTTGTCGGCGCTGTAACCGGGTGCGTGCGTGCTCATGAGACGAACCATACCCCTAGGGGGTATCAGGTTCAACCCTGGACCAGAGCACAATCGGCGGATGACTGATGCATCCACCGTAGAGCCCGGCCTCGGCGGCGTCCTCGGCTTCACGTACGACGAGGTCAGCGGCGACCGCGTGGTGATGTCCTGGACCGTGGGCCCCCAGCACCTCCAGCCCTTCGGCATCGTCCACGGCGGCGTCTACTGCGCCGTCCACGAGAGTGCCGCGAGCACGGCCGGTCAGGCCTGGCTGCAGGACAAGGGCATCGTCGTCGGCGTCAACAACAACACCGACTTCCTCCGCCAGAGCAAGGTCGGCGACGTGCTGCGCACCGTCGCCACGCCGATCCACCGGGGCCGCACCTCGCAGCTGTGGGAGATCACGACGACCAACGCGGAGGACAAGCTCGTCTCGCGCGGCCAGGTCCGTCTCGCGCACCTGGACGGCACGCCTCCGGCCGAGTTCCTCGCCGCGTTCGGCGGGTCCTGACCGACGACACGCGGTCCGTCCCGCGGAACCGGGTCTGACGCGTTGCGGGTTCGGCCTACACTGGGCAGGTCGCGACTGGCGTTCAGGTGGGTCGACCACCAGGGAGCGACACGACAGCGAAGACCGCGGGACCGTTCGCCTGGGCCCTGGGTCGACCGCCACCAGCCGGTGGGACGACCTGACCAGGAGGACGTTGCCCGTGACGACACAGACGCTCTACACGATGACTGCTGACCTTCCCGTGACCACGCCGCGGCTTGACGACGGCGACATCCGCGTCCTGCTCCTGGAGAACATCCACTCCGACGGCGCCGACTTCCTGCGCGCCCAGGGCTACCAGGTCGAGACGCGCCCCGGCGCGCTCGGCGAGGACGAGCTCATCGAGGCCGTCCAGGGCGTGCACCTGCTCGGCATCCGTTCGACCACGTACGTCACCGAGCGCGTGCTCGCCCACGCGCCCGACCTGCTCTCGATCGGTGCGTTCTGCATCGGCACGAACCAGATCGACCTCAAGGCCGCAGCCCAGCGCGGCGTCGCGGTCTTCAACGCGCCGTACTCCAACACCCGCTCGGTCGTGGAGCTCGCGATCGGCGAGATCATCTCGCTGGCCCGCCGGCTCAACGAGAAGACGAACGACATGCACGCGGGCATCTGGAACAAGTCCGCCCAGGGCAGCCACGAGATCCGCGGACGCAAGCTCGGCATCGTCGGCTACGGCAACATCGGCAGCCAGCTCTCGGTGATCGCCGAGGCGCTGGGCATGCAGGTCTTCTACTACGACGTCGCCGACAAGCTCGCGCTCGGCAACGCCAAGCGCTGCACGACCCTCGAGGAGCTGCTCGAGACCGTCGACGTCGTCACGCTGCACGTCGACGGCCGCCCCGGCAACGCGGGGCTGTTCGGTGCGTCGGAGTTCGCCCGGATGCGCCCGCGCTCGCTGTTCCTCAACCTCTCGCGCGGCATCCTCGTGGACACCAAGGCGCTGCGCACCCACCTCGAGTCGGGTCACATCGCCGGTGCCGCGGTCGACGTCTTCCCCGTGGAGCCCAAGAAGCAGGGCGACCCGTTCGAGTCGGACCTGCGCGGTCTGCCCAACGTCATCCTCACGCCGCACGTCGGAGGCTCGACGATGGAGGCCCAGCAGGACATCGGTCGCTTCGTCTCGGGCAAGCTGCACACCTACCTCACCGAGGGCTCGACCGACCTCTCCCCGAACCTGCCGCACCTTCAGCTCCCCTCGTACGGGGAGCACCACCGACTCGCGCACCTGCACCACAACGTGCCCGGGGTCCTGTCGTCGATCAACGTGATCCTCGGCGACCACGGCGTGAACATCGACGGGCAGACGCTGGGGACTCGCGGCGACATCGGGTACGTGCTGACCGACATCGACAAGGAGCTGGAGCCGGAGACGCTGGCCGCGCTCGGCACGCTTCCCGAGACGATCCGGCTGCGCCAGCTGAGCTGACCGGCGCTCAGCGCGTCATCGCGGCGAGCTTCTCGACCGTACGCAGGTTGCGGCCCGTCCCCGCCACGCCAGCGAGCCTGAGGAGGCGTGGCGCGGTGATGCTGCTGCGCCCGGCGCCGTCGGCGTACCAGATGTGGAGCTCGCGCCCGATGACGCGCACGCGGTCGTCTCCGAAGTCGTAGGCCTCGACGGCCCCGGCGCCCTCGCGCGTGGGCTCGGAGGCGAAGAACCAGACGTGGCAGAACTTCGGGTCGTGGATCTCGTGCGGGTACGCCTCGAGAGCGGCCTGCAGCTCAGACCCCGTACGTCCGATGGCGTCGGTGGTCACGCCCATGCGCTCAGCGATCCCCGCAGCGAGCGCGGTGCCGAAGTCCTGGGGGTCGCCTGGCGGGGTGCAGACGAGGTTGCCGGAGGCGACGTAGGTCGCGACGTCGTCCGCGCCGAGGTCGGACGCGAGCGTGCGCAGCTGCGCCATCGGCACCTTGTTGCCGCCGACGTTGACCGCGCGCAGGAGGTAGGCGACCTTCTCAGAAGTCGAAGCCGCCACCGAAGTCGAATCCTCCGCCGTCGCCGCCACCACCGAAGTCGAACCCGCCCCCGTCGCCACCGGCGTCGCCGCCCATGTCGCCGCCGCCGTCACCTCCGCCGTCACCGAAGTCGCTGCCCTCGGAGCCGTCGCCGTACTCGGCCGGGTTGAGCCCCGCGTCGCTGGCGAACATGCCGCCGAGCATCGTGCCCATGAAGAGTGCGGGCATGAAGGCGAAGGCCGAGAAGTAGCCGGCGGCGTAGGGGGCGTAGGCGGGTCCGGCCTGCCAGTACGGCACGCGCTGGGGGCCGACCATCACCTTGCGGGTGTCGGGCTCGGCGCCGGCCCTCACCCGCTGGGCGTCGAGCGCGCATGCGGGGACGTCTCGGAGGGTGCCGCCGTCGGGGGAGTACGGGACATCCTCGACGGAGAGGCCGTGCCGTGGGTCGAAGAAGCACATGGCCCGCTTCGCAGGAAGCGGGCTGTTGGTCACGCGGGCCTCCACGCAGGCGATCGCGTAGCGCCCGTCCTCGAGGATCTCGGTGACGTGCCGGACGTCCTCGGGCTTCTCGAGGGCATCGACGGCGGACTTGGCCGACTCATAAGCATCGAGAGCGCGCTGGTAGTCGGCCTGCGCGCCCTCGTCGAGCGGAGCCCCCACCAGATCGGCATCGAGCTTCTGGAGCTCCTCGCCGAGGGCGGTGACGTCCTCGAAAGCTGTCTTGCGAACGGCCTCTACCTGGCCAGCGAGCTCGGCCTGTTCACGGGCCTTCGTCTTTCGACGGTCGCTGACCAGGTAGAGGGCGATCGCGGCGATGACGACAAGGATCACGAGCTCCATGTCGTCAGCCTACGTGGAACTCCTAGACGTTGAACACGCTCACACCACCGGGACCCACGAGGAGACCGACGATGATGAGAACCGCGCCCCACAGGAACTGGCGCCGAACGAGGGCGACGATACCTGCGACAACGAGGATGACAGCGAGGATCCAGAGCAAGAAGGCCATGCTTCACTCCGTTCTCCGGGCGGGGGGCCCGGGTTCGTTAGCCCATGGCTGGGCGACACACGTTAGTTCGTGACGCTAGAGGAGGTGCCCCGGCTCTGCGCGCTCAAACGCCGCTATTTTGCGATCGAGATCACAGGTTTTCGCTGAGATTTCAGCCTTCTGAGGACATACCGGACGAAAGAGGCAGGCGCCGAGACGCATCCTGCGGTGGCGCCCTTGCCGTTCGCGTGGAGGAAGATGCCGGAGCCGCGGTAGCGGACCGCGCCCGGCGGACGGTTGAAGTCGATGACCACCGACCACACGTACTGGGTGCGGTAGTCGCGCAGCCGCTCGGACGCGTTGCGGTGCGAGGCGGGCAACCACCAGCGGAAGCCGCCGGCCGACTTGTTGCGCAGCGTGTTGTAGTGCGCCGAGCGGTTGTCCTGCACCCAGTAGTCGCCGCGCCGCACCTTCCGGTACGGCAGGCGGGTGCCCTTCGGCTTCGCGCGGAGCCCGAACGCCTCGGTCATCGTGAATGTGCCGAGCGGCGTCGTCCCTGTCGACTGCTTGCGTTTGCTCGCCTTGACCAGCCCGCCGTACCCGATCCGGCCGTCGTTCGTGCGCCGCTTCGCGACCCACCGGCCGTCGCGCTTGACCCAGAAGACGACGCGCGCGCGGTACGAGCGGGTGCGGTTGACGGTCACGACCTGGCTGGTCCCCGCGCGCAGCCGCACCGTCACGCCGTCGAGCCGCACGGTGTCCGTCGAGGTGGCAGCTACGGCCGTCGGCACCGCCCCCGCGACGAGGGCGACAGCGGCGGCGAGCCCGGCCGTACGAGTCAGCATCACCCCACGATGCGCCCGTCGGGCGAGCCGCGCCACCCTTCGCCGGGCCGGGCTGCCAGCACCCGTGCGTCACCGACCAGGCGCCAGGAGCCGAAGGCGGCCGGCACGACGAACGACTGCCCGCCACCGACGGGGACTGCGTCGGTGCCCTCGATGACGCCGGTTCCAGACAGCACGACGAGCACGGCGAAGCCCGCCGGCAGCACGGTCTCCTGGCCCGGCGGCGGCGCGAGGAGATCGAGCCGGAAGTATGGGTCGCCGGCCTCCGGCAGCAGCGGCACGGCAGCGCCCGTACGCGTGGTCAGGTCGTGGTGGACGGTGAAGCCTGCCAAGGCTTCTGTCCCGAGCGCGGTCGTCGACACCGCGTCCATCGCGAGGTCGAACCCGAGCCCGAGGTGCGACTCGTCTCGTGTCGCGGTCGTGACCGACCACTCGAGCAGGAGGGAGAAGTCGGTCGGCTCCTGGACCTCGGCGACGAACACGCCCGCCCCGATGGCGTGCGGGGTGCCCGCCGGGACGAGGAACCCGTCGCCGGGTCGGACTGGGATGCGGTGCAGCTGCTCCAGCATCCAGTCGCTGTCCTGCGCGTCGCGCCGCTGCGCGAGCTCGACCGGATCGACGTCGGACCTCCATCCGAGGTAGACGACGGCACCGTCGTCGGCGTCGAGCACGAGCCAGGCCTCGGTCTTGCCGTAGGGACAGGCGAGGTGGCGTGCGGCGAACGCGCGATCGGGGTGCGCGTGGACGGGCAGGCGCTGGGCGGCGTCGAGGAGCTTGAGGAGGACGCCGGTGTCGCCGCTCGTGCTCGCCGCGCCGACCCAGGCGAGCGGGTCGGCCGCGACGAGGTCCCGTACGAGGGCGCCGTCGGCCGTGCGGGCGAGCCCGACGTCCGCGGAGTCGGCGCGCGTGACGGTCGCCCCCACCCATTCCTCCGGGCAGCGTTCGACCGGCGGGAGCCCGCGGAGCTCGGCGATGCGCGCGCCTCCGGCGTAGAAGTGGTGCACGAGGTTCGGCTGCAGCAGCCGCGGGACGGCGGTCACGGGACCGAGACCCCACGCGCGGCGGTCCACAGGGACCACCACTGGGTGCGGGTCATCGCCTCGGCGACCTCCTCGGAGTCTGCGCAGGCGCGGATGCGCGCGGGGTCGGTCGTGCCGATCACTGCGACGATCTGCGCGGGGTGCTTGAGGAGCCAGCCGAGCACAACCGCCTCGGGGGTCGTGCCGAGCTCGGCGGCGTACCGGGTGACGAGCAGCCCCGCTGCCTCGTCCTCCGGGCTCCTCGGGCGGCCGGTGAAGCGGCCCTGGGCGAGCGCGCCGTACGCCTGCACCGCGATGTCGTGGTCGGTGCAGAACTCGAGCAGGCCCGGCGCGGCCGCGTACGTGCGCCCGTCGGGATGGTTGACCAGGACGCCTGCCTCGATGAGGTCGCGGTGGCCGAGGCCGAGCTCGACCTGGTTGGCGTCCAAGGGCTGCCGTACGACGGCGTGCAGGTGAGCGATCTGCGCGGCGTCCATGTTGGAGACGCCGAAGCTCGCGACCTTGCCGGCCGCGCTCAGGGTGTCGAACGCCGCCGCGATCTCGTCCGGGTGCGCGAGCGGGTCGGGTCGGTGCAGCAGCAGCCGGTCGACGTGGTCGACGCCGAGGCGTTCGAGGCTGCCGTCCACCGAGCGGAGAAGGTGCTCGCGCGACAGGTCGTACGCGTTGCCGCCCTCGGCGCCGCCGAGCACGATCCCGCACTTGGTCTGGATCGCGATCTCCTCGCGCAGCCCCGGGTGGCGCGCGAGCACCTCCCCGAAGACCGACTCGGCCACGCCGCCCCCGTAGATGTCGGCGTGGTCGAAGAGCCGGATGCCGCTCTCGTACGCGGCCACGACCGCAGCCTCGGCACGCGCGACGTCGGCGAGCCCCATGCAGCCGTAGGCGAGTCTCATGCCGCCATCTTCGCCGAGTTGTCCCGGCGGCGCGTCACTCCGCGATGTTGGGGTCGCCGCCCAGGTTCGCGACGATGCGACGCAGCGTGTTGATGGTCGTGACGAAGTCGTCGTCCGAGATGCCGTCGAGCGTCTGGCGGTGGACGCGCGCGCTGCGCTCGCGGACGCGCTCGAGCCCGGCCGCTCCGGCGTCGGTGAGGGTCATGGTGCCGTTATCCTCGCGGAGCCAGCCGCGCGCGACCAGGTCGTCGTACACGTCGTCGAAGTCGATCCCGAGATCCTCGTACGGGGCGAGACGCGCGGTCAGCTCGTCGCGCCCCCAGCGGCCCGGGGCGCCGGCGGCGTGGTTCAGCGTCCACCAGTGCGGCTGGGTGAGGTCCTCGACGGCGAGGGCGTCGCGGATCGCGCCGACGACGCGGCGGTACGCGTCGCCCGTCCACGCCCCGATCGGCTGCGCCGCGATCACGTCGGCGGGGTAGTCCTTCAGGTGCTCTGCGGTGCTCGTCATGCCGTCACGCTAGGAGCTCAAGCGCGCTCGAGGTCAAGTCACAGCCGGGCGGCCAGCTCCGTGGCCTGGCGGATCGCGCGCTTCGCGTCGAGCTCCGCGGCGACGTCGGCCCCGCCGATGACGTGCACGGGCACGCCCGCTGCGCGCAGCGGCTCCGCGAGGTCGGTGACCGACTCCTGTCCAGCGCAGACGACGACGGTGTCGACCTCCAGGACGTGCGCGGTGCCGTGCTCGTCACGGATGTGCAGACCGGCGTCGTCGACGAACTCGTACGTGATGCCGCCGAGCATGTGCACGCCCGCGTCCTTGAGCGTGGCGCGGTGGACCCACCCCGACGTCTTGCCGAGGCCCTTGCCGAGCGGGGCGGGCTTGCGCTGGAGCAGCCAGACCTCGCGCGGCGGGACGGTCGTGACCTTCGTGCCGAGACCACCTTGCGCGAGCGCCGGGTCGGTGACGCCCCAGCGTGCCAGCCAGGCGTCGAGCGGTTCGTCTGGCTCGTGCAGGAGGAACTCGGCGACGTCGAAGCCGATGCCGCCGGCGCCGATGATCGCGACCTTCTTGCCTGCCTCGACCCGTCCGTCGATGACGTCGGCGTACGAGGCGACGCTGGCGTGGTCCATGCCCTTGATCTCCGGTACGCGGGGAACCACGCCGGTCGCGACCACGACCTCGTCGTACGCGCGCAGCTCGTCGGCGTCCGCGCGCGTGGAGAGGCGGACGTCGACGCCGGTGATCTCGAGCCTGCGCGTGTAGTAGCGCAGCGTCTCGGCGAACTCCTCCTTGCCCGGGATCAGCCGTGCCAGCCGGAACTGGCCGCCGAGCTGCGCGTCGGCCTCGTACAAGGTGACGGAGTGGCCGCGGCCGGCGAGCTCGGTCGCGGCGGCGAGCCCGGCCGGACCGGCGCCGACCACCGCGACCTGCTTGCGGCGCGTCCGCGGGACCGGGAGGAGGCGCAGCTCTGTCTCATACCCGGCGCGCGGGTTGACCAGGCACGTGCAGCGCTGGTTCTTGAAGGTGTGGTCGAGGCACGCCTGGTTGCAGCCGATGCAGGTGTTGATCTCGTCGGCACGGCCCTGTGCCGCCTTGTTGACGAACTCGGGGTCGGCGAGCATCGGCCGTGCGAGGGAGACCATGTCGGCCTGGCCGTCGGCGAGGATCTGCTCGGCCACCTCGGGAGTGTTGATGCGGTTCGAGGCGATCACGGGGATGTCGACCTCGGGCCGAAGCTTGCCGGTGACCCAGGCGAACGCGGCGCGGGGGACGGACGTGACGATCGTGGGGACGCGCGCCTCGTGCCACCCGATGCCGGTGTTGAGCATCGACGCACCCGCCGCCTCGATCTTGCGCGCGAGCTCGACCGTCTCGTCCCAGGTCTGGGAGTCGTCGACGAGGTCCAGGAGCGAGATGCGGTACTGGACGATGAAGTGCTGGCCGAGCTCCTCCCGGATGCGGCGCACGACCTCGACGGGGAAGCGCATCCGCTTCTCCGCGCTGCCGCCCCACGCATCCGTACGGTCGTTGGTGCGCGCGGCGAGGAACTGGTTGATGAGGTACCCCTCGGACCCCATCACCTCCACCCCGTCGTACCCCGCGCGCTGGGCGAGCCTCGCGGCGCGGACGAAGTCGCCGATCGTCTCCTCCACCTCGCGGCTGCTCATCGCGCTCGGCTTGAACGGCGTGATCGGTGACTGCTTCGAGGAGACACCCTTGGAGAACGGCGAGTAGCCGTAGCGGCCGGCGTGCAGCACCTGCATGAGGATGCGGCTGTCGTGCTCGTGCACCGCCTCGGTCACCGTCCGGTGCTTGTCCGCCATCCGCCGGCTCGCCATCGTCGACCCCATCGGCGAGAGCCACCCGCGCCAGCTCGGGGCGTACCCGCCCGTGACGAGGAGGGCCGCTCCACCCTTCGCCCGCTCGGCGAAGTACGCCGCAAGCTTGGGGATGTCACCGGCCCGGTCCTCGAGCTTGGTGTGCATCGAGCCCATCATCACGCGGTTGCGCAGCGTGAATCCGGCCACCTCGAGCGGTCGGAGGAGGTGCGGGTACGGGGAGGGGGTCGGGTCAGGCATGAGGACCTCTGGTGTCTACTGGAAGGGTGATCTCTCGACGTGCTGCGTGGTTCCTGGTGCTCGCCGGGGTCTTCAACATCGCCATCTGGCCGCGGTTCGGGATGGCGGTCTGGGACGACGAGCGCGCGTGGCAGGGAGCGGTCGGCGACAGCACGCCGACGGGGTTCTTGTGGGTGCACGCGGTGCTGATCGTCTCGGCGGTCACGATCGCGATCGGCGTCCTGTGGGTGGCGTTCACGGCGCTGCGCTCCCGGCGTCGCCGTCCGACCACGGAGTAGCCCCGAGCAGCTCCAGCACCTCTTCGCACCAGGCGAGCCCGGACTCCTCGAGGAGGATGCCGCCGCGGAGCACCGCGTACTTCGCGCGCTGGCCCTCGTCGAGCGCCTCGACGTCGGGGAACGTGCGGGCGGCGTCGGCGCGGTAGTACGCGAGCCGCTCGCGGTGCGCCTCAGCGCGACGGGCGACGTCTGCGAGGATCGCGTCGCGGTCGCCGTACGGGAGTCCCCGCACCTTCACGGCGAAGTCGCTGCGGGCGGGCTCGATCGGGCTCGGCTCGCGCGACCACTCGCGAAGCGCGTCGTACCCCTCGTCGGTGATGACGTAGACCTTTTTGTCGGGCCGTCCCTCCTGCGGGACCGCGGTCGACGCGACGAGGCCGGCGGTCTCCATCCGGCCGAGCACCTTGTAGATCTGCTGGTGGCTCGCCTTCCAGAAGTGGCCGATCGACTTGTCGAAGCGGCGCGTCAGGTCGTACCCGCTCGCCGAACGCTCGGCGAGCGAGACGAGGATCGCGTGCTCCAAAGCCATGCCGAGGAGTATATGCATCTCGATGCACTGCGTCGAGATGCAGTGTCACATCAGGACGCGGACGCGGTGCGGAGGGCGGCGCGGGCAGCGACGCGGCCGGCGCGATTCGCCCCGATCGTCGAGGCGCTCGGGCCGTACCCGACGAGCTGCACGCGGTGGTCGCGCGCTGCGGTCGTCGGGGTGTGGGCGTCCTCGCGGGCGACGAGCCTGACGCCGCCGGACTCCTCGCGGAGCCGGAGCGGCGCGAGGTGGCCGAGCGCCGCGCGGAACCCTGTCGCCCACACGATGACGTCGGCGTGCTGGTACGACCCGTCGGCCATGCGGACGCCGTCCGGCTCGATGCGCGTGAACATCGGGTGCCGCTCGTACGCCCCGAGGGTGGCCGCGCGTTGCTCCTGCGGGCGGAGCATCAGACCGGTGACGCTCACGACGCTCTGCGGAGGGAGCCCGCGGGTCACCCGCTCCTCGACCTGCGCGACGGCGGCCCGTCCGGCGTCCGGGTCGAAGTCGTCGGTCCGCCACACCGGCTCCCGCCGGGTCACCCACGTCGTGGAGGCGGCCAGCGGGGCGACCTCCCCGAGGATCTGCACCGCCGACGCCCCGCCGCCGACGACGACCACGTCGAGCCCGGCCATGTCCTCCGGGCCCTCGTAGTCGACGGTGTGGAGCTGCCGGCCACGGAATGCGCTCGCGCCGGGATAGCGGGGCCAGAACGGGCGTTCCCAGGTCCCGGTGGCGTTGACGACCGCGGCCGTACGCCACGCGCCGGCGTCGGTCTCGACGAGCAGGTCGCCCTCCGTCTCACCGGGAACGGCGTCGCGGACCGCGCGCACCCGCACCGGTCGTACGACGGGCAGCGCGAAGCGCTCCTCGTACGCCGCGTAGTAGGCCGGCACGAACTCCCGCGCGAGCGCCTCGTCGTCGACGTCGGGAACGTCGAGACCGGGCAGCATGGCGATGCCGTGGACGTCACGCATCGTGAGCGTGCGCCAGCGGTGCTGCCAGGCGCCGCCGGGAGCGCTGTTCGCATCGAGGACCACGAAGCGAGCCCCCAGCCGCGCCAGGTGGTACGCCGCCGAGAGGCCGGCCTGGCCTGCGCCGATGACGACGACGTCGACGTCGTCCACCGGGGCAGGAGTGCTCACGTCCTTCTCAACCGCCTCCGCCGCCGACCTGTTCCGCCACTAGCGTGAGCGGCATGACCGACCATTCCGACCCGGGGCACCTCGCGTTCGTGCACCTCCACCACGTGCAGCTCGCGATCCCGCCGGGCGGGGAGGAGGAGTGCCGTGCCTTCTGGGGTGACGTCCTCGGGATGCACGAGCTCGAGAAGCCGCCCGTCCTCGCGGCGCGCGGTGGCTGCTGGTTCCGGTCCGGCGGGTTCGAGATCCACCTCGGGGTCGAGGACGACTTCGCGCCCGCGCGCAAGGCGCACCCGGGCATCCTCGTGGCCCGCATCGACGATGTCGCCGCACGGCTGGTCGCTTCGGGCGTCGAGGTGACGTGGGACGACACCTTCCCGGGGCACCGTCGCTTCTACGCTGCGGACCCGTTCGGCAACCGGCTGGAGTTCTTGCAGCCGCACAACTAGCGGTCGTTCGCGGCGACCCCCTGGGCCGCGAGCCGGACCACCTCCGCGATGCGCTTCTCGCGGGTGCTGGGACGCTTCGCATCGACCAGCCAGCGCAGGATCTGCTTGCGTCTGCCCGCCGTGAACGCGTCGAAGTGGCGACGCGCCTGCGGGTCGGCGTCGAGCGCCGCAGCCAGGTCGTCGGGGACCTCCATCGCCTCGACGGAGTCGAGGATCGTCCACGACCCGTCGGCCTTCGCGCGGTCGATCGCCGCCTGCCCCGCGGGCGTCATCCGACCAGACTCCACCACGCGGGTGACGCGCTCCTTGGACAGCCGGCTCCAGACCGACCCCGGACGACGCCGCGTCATCCAGAGCATGGAGTGGTCGTCGTCGAGCCCCTTGGCCTGGCCGTCGATCCACCCGAACGCCAGCGCCTCTTCGATCAACGCCTCGTACGACAGCGCGGGGCGCTCGCTCTCACGGCGCCGCCACACGATCCACACACCCGGCTCGGCGTCGTCATGGTGCTCGGCCAGCCACGCGCGCCACTGCTCGGCCGAGTCGACCGGCAGCCGCGGCGCGTCGCCGAACGTGCTCACCGGTGCTCGCGCTCGGCGAGGAAGGCGAGGACCCGCTCGCGCAGGAGCCCTGCGGCCTCGGCGTCGTAGTCGGCGTTGCCGACCTCGCCGAACAGGTGGCCGGAGCCGGGGTAGCGGAACACCTCTGCGCCGGAGGCGTCCGCGAAGGTCGCGACCTCGGCGTCCCAGTCCATCCACGGGTCGTCGACCATGCCGTGGACCTGCGCAGGCAGGCCCTCGGGCCAGGCCGAGCCGAGCTCGTCGGGCGGGAGCGCACCGTAGAGGAAGAGGCCGCCGAGCGCCCCTGGCCTGGTCTGGGCGTAGAGCTGGGCGAAGACGACGCCGAGCGACATCCCCATCCAGACGACCTCCGACGGAAGCCCTTCGACGCCCGCGGCGGCGCGCCGCATCATCTCCTGGTGGCCGAGCTCGTCGCGGTGACCGACGCCCTCCTCGACGCTGGGGAACGTCCGCCCCGCGTAGTAGTCGGGCGTGTGAACGACGTGGCCGGCGGCACGCAGCTCGTCGGCGAACGCGTGGAAGCCCTCGGTCTGACCCTGCGCGTGGTGGAAGAGCACGATCTCCGTCATGGCCGTCACGCTAGACCTGGGCACCGACAAGTGTCAGCCGCCCGACCTAGTCTCGAACACATGTCCACCGCGTCTCGGCAGCCCCTCACGACGACTCCTCCCGATCCCCGCACGCCCGACGCGCTCGGTGCCGCGCTCGCCGACCGGCTGCACGCTGGCGACCTCGACGGCCTGGTGGCGCTGTACGAGCCGTCCGCCGTGCTCGAGCTCCCCGACGGGTCCGTGGCGACGGGGCACGCGCAGATCCGCGACTTCTACGAGCGCGTCCTCGCGCGGGAGGCCGCGATGCCGACGGGGGTGCAGCGCCGACCGCTGGTCCAGGGTGACCTCGCGCTCACCACGACGGTGCTCCCGCGCAGCGCCGGCGCCGGCAGCGCGACCTGCGAGGTCGCCCGCCGTCAGCCCGACGGCACGTGGCGATGGATCATCGACAGGCCGAGCGTGCGGTGAGGCTCACCCGACGAAGCGGTAGCCCAGTCCCGGCTCGGTGACGAAGTACGCCGGGCGGGCCGGGTCGTCCTCCAGCTTGCGGCGGATCTGCGCGAGATAGACCCGCAGGTAGTGGGTCTCGCGCTCGTACGCGGGGCCCCACACCTCGCGGAGCAGCTCGGCCTGCCGGACGAGCCGCCCGCGCCGTCGGACCAGCGCGCCGACGATCCGCCACTCGGTCGGCGTCAGGTGGACCTCCGCACCGTCCTTCGTCGCCGTGCTGTCGTCGACGTCGAGGACGAGGTCGCCGACGACGACGCGCTCGGTCGCCGACGCGGCAGGAGCGCCGCGGCGCACGGCGGCGCGCAGGCGGGCCAGCAGCTCCTCCATGCCGAAGGGCTTCGTGACGTAGTCGTCGGCGCCTGCGTCGAGGGCCTCGACCTTGTCGTCGGACTCGTGGCGGGCCGACAGCACCACGATCGGCACCGCGCTGCTCTGACGGATCCGGCGGATCACGGCGACACCACCGAGGTCGGGGAGCCCGAGGTCCAGGAGGACGGCGTCGGGCTCCCGCTCGGCCACGACCTGCAGCGCCGACCGGCCGTCGCCGGCGGTCTCGACCTCGTAGTCGCGCGCACGCAGGTTGATCCGCAGGGTCCGCAGGATCGCGGGGTCGTCGTCGACCACCAGCACGAACGTCATCGTCTCTCCTCCGGTGGCGCCGTCGTCCCTGTGACGGCCTGGGGCAGGGTCAGCACGAACGTGAGCCCGCCACCGGGCGTCTCCTCGGCGTCCAGCCGACCGGACATGGCCTCGGTGAGACCGCGCGCGACAGCGAGGCCGAGCCCGACGCCGTCTCCCTGCGGCACATCGCCGAGCCGTTGGAAGGGCGCGAAGAGCCGGGCGAGGTCGGCATCGGCCACTCCGGGCCCGTGGTCGACGACACGGACACAGGTCCGCGGGTCCCCGTCCGCCTCGACGTAGCTCGAGACCTGGACCAGGACACGGCTCGAGGTGTGCTTCAGCGCGTTCTCGCACAGGTTGGCCAGGACGCGTTCGAGCAGACCCGGGTCCGCGTGCGCCGGCGGGACGTCGTGCTCACCGCGCACCTCCACCCGCTCGGCGTCGGTGAGCGGGGCGACCGCCAGGCGCGCCAGCTCGACCACGTCGACGTCGGTGGCGTGCACGCTGAGCGCCCCGGTGCGCAGGCGGCTCATGTCGAGGAGGTTCGCGACCAGCGCGTCCAGGCGGTCGGCCGACTCCTCGATCGTCATCAGCAGCTCGGCCTCGTCCTCCTCGGACCAGGTGATCGCGTCGTTGCGCAGGCTCGTGACGGCCGCCTTGATCGCGGCCAGCGGGCTGCGCAGGTCGTGCGAGACGGCGGCCAGCAGCGCCGTACGGGTCCGGTCGGCCTCGGCCAGCTCGTGGGCCCTCGCATGCTCCTCGGCCGCGGCCGTCCGCTCGATGACGACGCCCGCGTGCGCCGCGTACGCGGTGACGAGCCGGCGGTCGGAGGCGTCCAGCGTGCGCCCCCGAAGGACGAGCAGCGTCGTCTCGTCGATCGGCACGTCGACGTCGGCGTCCCCGACGCTCCGCGGGGCGTCGCCGTACGCGACCGACGTCGTCCAACCGCCGTTCGTCCGGGTGAGGATGGCCGCTCCCCGCATCCCGAACACCTCGGTCGCCTGGGACAGGAGCTCGGGCAGGCTCTCCCCGGCCTGGAGCAGGCTGTGCGAGAGGACCGAGAGGGCGTCAGCCTCTGCCGAGGCGCGGCGGGCCTGCGCGGCGCGCCCGGCGGCCAGGTCGACGACCGACGCGACCGCGAGGCCGACGACGACGAAGACGGCGATCACGAGGACGTACTGTCCCTGCGCGATCGTGAGGGTCTGCACGGGAGCGACGAAGAACCAGTTGAGGAGGAGTGCGGACAGCACCGCGGCGACCATGGCCGGGACCAGCCCGCCCACCAGGGCGACCACGACGACCACGCTCAGCATGAGCATCGACTCGAGCGTGAGGTCGTGGACGTCGCCGGTCGCGTCGAGCACCAGCGCGGTGACGACGGGGGCGAGCACGCCGAGGACGTACCCGAGCACGGTACGGCCGCGGCCGAGGTCGGGACGTCTCTCCCGCTCGCGCGACCCGCGGCGCGCCTGGTCGTGGCTCACGATGTGCACGTCGATGTCGCCGGAGCCCGCGATCACGCGCTCCCCGACGCCCGGGCGCAGCGCCGCCGACCATCGGGGGCGCCGCGACGCGCCGATGAGGATCTGGGAGGCGTTCTCGGCGCGGGCGAACGCGAGGAGACCCGCCGCGACGTCGTCCGCGACGACGGTGTGGAAGCTGCCGCCCATGTCGCGCACCATGGCGTGCTGCTCGGCGAGCTGGTCGGGCGAGGTCCCTGACAGTCCGTCGCGGCGGGTCACGTAGACCGCCATCCACTCGCCCCCTGTCGTCCGGCCCGCGATGAGCGCGGCCCTGCGCAGCAGCGTGGCCGACTCCGGGCCGCCCGTCACCGCGACGACGATCCGCTCCCGGGTGGCCCACGTCGCGTCGATGCGGTGCTGCTGGCGGTAGCGGGCCAACCCTTCGTCGACCCGGTCGGCGACCCACAGCAGCGCGAGCTCGCGCAGCGCCGACAGGTTGCCCTCGCGGAAGTAGCGGGCGAGCGCGGCGTCGACCTTGTCCGCGGCGTAGACGTTGCCGTGGGCGAGACGGCGACGCAGCGCCTGAGGGCTCATGTCGACGAGCTCGACCGCGTCGGCGTCCCGCACGACCTGGTCGGGCACGGTCTCGCGCTGGCGGATGCCGGTGATCGACTCCACGACGTCGTTGAGCGACTCGAGGTGCTGGACGTTCACCGTGGTGACGACGTCGATGCCGGCGTCGAGGAGCGCCTCGACGTCTTCCCACCGTTTCGTGTAGCCGGCCCCCACGACGTTGGTGTGGGCGAGCTCGTCGACCAGCGCCACCTCCGGCCGCCGGGCGAGCACCGCGGCGAGGTCCATCTCCTCATACGTGGACCCGCGGTACTCCAGCCGCTGCCGGGGCACGATCTCGAGACCCTCGAGCTGCTCTGCGGTGTGGACCCGCCCGTGCGTGTCGACGTACCCGACGACGACGTCGGTGCCGCGTTCGGCACGACGCCGCCCTTCGTCGAGCATCTTGTACGTCTTCCCCACGCCGGGGGCGGCTCCGAGATAGACCCGGAGCCGCCCCCGACGGACGGGCGGGTGGTCCATGCCCGCCATCCTGTCAGCCCTGCACGGCGTCGAGGACCGCGATGTTGAGCAGCAGCACGTTCACACCCTCCTCACCGAGGAACCCCAGCGTCCGCCCATCGGTGTGCTCGGCGACCAGCTCCCGCACGGCGGACGGGTCCAGGCCCTGGGCCCGCGCGACACGGGCGACCTGGAGATCGGCGTACGCCGGCGAGATGTGCGGGTCGAGGCCGGAGCCTGAGGCGGTGAGTGCGTCGGCAGGGACGTCGGTGGGGTCGACGCCCTCCTCTTCGGCCACCGCCGCCCGGCGCTCCTCGATCGCCGCGAGGAGGTCGGGGTTCGACGGTCCCAGGTTGGACGCGGCGCTCGCCAGGCCGTCGTACTCCGCGGCCGAGGGGCGGGTGTGGAAGAGCCCGGGGTCGTCGAAGGTCTGACCGAGGAGGGCAGAGCCGACCGGCTGCCCGTCGACCTCGACGATCTGTCCGTTCGCGCGGTCGGCCGCGACGACCTGGCCGACGGCCCAGACGGCGGCGGGGTAGCCGATCCCCAGGATCACCGTGAGGACGAGGAGGATCCGCAGGCCGGTCGCGGTCTGCCGCAGCAGCCCGGTGGCGAACGGGGTCCGCGAGAGGACGGGGCTGGAGTCGTGGTCGGTGGGGGCGGAGGTGGTGGTGTTCATGCGGGTGCCTTCCGTGTGGCTCACAGCGCGGAGCCGAACAGGCTGGAGAGGAGGAGGTCGACGAGCTTGATCCCGACGAAGGGCACGACGAGACCGCCCAGCCCGTAGACCAGGAGGTTGCGCCGCAGCAGGCCGGCCGCCGTGGCGACCCGGTACGCGACGCCCCGCAGCGACAGCGGGATCAGCGCGACGATGACGAGCGCGTTGAAGATGACGGCCGAGAGGATCGCGGACTCCGGGCTGTGCAGCCGCATGACGTCCAGCGCCTCCAGGCTCGGGTACGCGGCGACGAGCATCGCGGGGATGATCGCGAAGTACTTGGCGACGTCGTTCGCGACCGAGAACGTCGTCAGCGCTCCCCGGGTGATGAGCAGCTGCTTGCCGATCTCGACGATGTCGATGAGCTTCGTCGGGTCGGAGTCGAGGTCGACCATGTTGCCGGCCTCCTTCGCCGCCGACGTACCCGAGCTCATCGCGACGCCGACGTCGGCCGCCGCGAGCGCGGGGGCGTCGTTCGTGCCGTCTCCGGTCATCGCGACGAGCCGCCCGCCGGCCTGCTCCTGGCGGATGAAGGCCATCTTCTCCTCGGGCGTCGCCTCGGCGAGGACGTCGTCGACCCCGGCCTCGGCCGCGATCGCCTTGGCGGTGATCGCGTTGTCGCCGGTCACCATGACGGTGCGGATACCCATCCGCCGCAGCTCGGCGAACCGTTCGGCCATGCCCGGCTTGACGACGTCCTTGAGGTGGACCACGCCGAGGATCTGCCCGGCCTCGCCGGGGCGTCGTACGGCCACCACCAGCGGCGTGCCCCCGTCCGCGCTGATGTGCGCGACGGCGGACTCGACGCTCGGCGGCAGCGAGGTCCGGTCGAGCCACGCGAGGACCGCCGACGCGGCGCCCTTGCGCACCACCGTCCCGTCTGCCAGATCCAGTCCGGACATCCGCGTCGTCGCGGAGAACGCGACGATCTCCGCGCCCGCCGGCAGCGGTACGTCGGGTGCGCCCTGCTCCAGCGCGAGCTCGACGATCGAGCGGCCCTCGGGCGTGGGGTCGGCCAGGCTGGACAGCCGGGCGGTGTCGCGCAGCAGCTCCGGGTCGACGCCCGCCTGGGCGACGAACGACGTGGCGCGACGGTTGCCGTACGTGATCGTGCCCGTCTTGTCGAGCAGCAGCGTGCCGACGTCACCGGCCGCCTCGACGGCCCGGCCCGACATCGCGAGGACGTTCACCCTGACCAGGCGGTCCATGCCGGCGATGCCGATCGCCGAGAGCAGCGCGCCGATCGTGGTCGGGATCAGGCACACCAGAAGCGCCACCAGGACGACCGTGCGCTGCGGGGCGCCGGCGTAGTCGGCCATCGGAGCCAGCGTCGCCACGGCGAGGAGGAAGACGATCGTGAGGCTGGACAGGAGGATCGTCAGCGCGTTCTCGTTGGGGGTCTTGCGCCGGGAGGTGCCCTCGACCAGCGCGATCATCGTGTCGAGGAACGTGCTGCCGGGGGCGGCGGTGATCTTCACGACGATCCGGTCCGAGAGCACGGTGGTGCCGCCCGTCACGGCGGACCGGTCGCCGCCGGCCTCGCGGATCACCGGTGCCGACTCGCCCGTGATCGCCGACTCGTCGACCGAGGCGATGCCCTCGACGACGTCGCCGTCACCGGGGATCACCTCGCCGGCCTCCACGACGACCCGGTCGCCGACCACGAGGTCGGTGCCCGGCACCTCCGTCACGGAGCCGTCGCGCTCGAGGCGACGCGCGACCGTGTCCTTGCGCGCGGCACGCAGCGAGGCGGCCTGCGCCTTGCCGCGGCCTTCGGCGACCGCCTCGGCGAGGTTGCCGAAGAGGACGGTCAGCCACAGCCAGGCCGCGATCGCGACCGTGAAGCCGTCGGGGTCGGCGACCGCGAGGACCGTGGTGAGGACCGACCCGACGAGGACCACGAACATCACCGGGTTGCGCCACATGTGGCGCGGGTCGAGCTTGGCCAGCGCCGTCGGCAGCTGGCGCACGAGCAGGGAGAGGGTCATGCGAGGGCCTCCGCGATCGGACCGAGAGCGAGCGCGGGGAAGTAGGTCAGGCCGGTCATCACGAGGATGACCCCGACCAGCAGGCCCGCGAACAGGGGAGTGTGGGTGGGCAGCGTCCCGGTGGTGGCCGGGACCTTGCCCTGCCGTGCCAGCGAGCCCGCGAGCGCCAGGACGAACAGGATCGGGACGAACCTGCCGAGGAGCATCGCGCCGGCCAGCATGAGCTGGAAGAAGGTCGAGGTGACGGTGATCCCGCCGAACGCGCTGCCGTTGTTGTTCGCCGCGGAGGTGAACGCGTAGACGACCTCCGTGAAGCCGTGGCCGCCCGGGTTGCCCATCGCGTCGGCGGTGCTCGGCAGGGCGATCGCGATCCCGACCCCGACGAGCACGAGCGCGGGAGTCGTCAGGGTGTAGAGCGCCACGTAGCGCATCTCGGTCGAGCGGATCTTCTTGCCGAGCAGCTCCGGCGTGCGCCCGACCATGAGCCCCGCGACGAACACGGCGAGGATCGCCATGACGAGGATCCCGTAGATGCCCGCGCCGACACCGCCCGGCGACACCTCGCCGAGCATCATGTTGACGAGGACGGCGCCGCCGCCGGCCGGGGTGAAGGAGTCGTGCGCCGAGTTGACCGCACCGGTCGAGGTGCCGGTGGTCGCCGTCGCGAAGAGGGCGGAGGCCCACTCGCCGAACCGTGTCTCCTTGCCCTCCATCGCCGCGCCGGCCGCCTGCGCTGCCTGCCCGTGGGCCCCGACCTCGGCCCAGGTGGTGATCGCCAGCGACGTCACGATCAGCGCCGTCATCGCGCCCAGCACCGCGTACCCCTGCCGGCGGTTGCCCAGCATGGTCCCGAGCGTGCGGGTGAGCGCGACGGGGATGAGGAGGATGAGGAAGATCTCGAGCAGGTTCGAGAAGCCGTTCGGGTTCTCGAACGGGTGGGCCGAGTTGGCGTTGTAGAAGCCTCCGCCGTTGGTGCCCAGCTCCTTGATCGCCTCCTGGCTCGCCGCCGGGCCGGTCGTGATCGTCTGCTGGCCGCCGGTCAGCGTGTCCACGACCTGGTCGGACGAGAAGCTCTGCACGGTCCCGGCGACGACGAGGAGCACCGCACCGACGAAGGCGATCGGGAGGAGGACCCGCAGGGTCACGCGGACGAGGTCGACCCAGAAGTTGCCGAGCTGGTCGGTCCGGTTTCTCGTGAAGCCACGGATGAGCGCCACGGCGACGGAGATGCCGACGGCCGCCGAGACGAAGTTCTGGACGGCGAGACCTGCCGCCTGCGCCGTCCACCCCAGCGTCGACTCGCCTGCGTACGACTGCCAGTTGGTGTTGGTCACGAACGACACGGCGGTGTTGAGGGCCATGTCCCACGGCATGCCCGCCTGTCCCCGCGCGTACGGCAGGAACGACTGCAGGACGAGCAGGAGGAAGAGGAGCGCGAGGCTGACGACGGAGAACCCGACGACGGCGAGCGCGTACGAGCGTGTGCTCTGCGCGGCGTCGGGGTTGACGCCGGCGAGCCGGTAGAGCGGGCGTTCGAGACGGCTGTGGCGCGGGCTCTCGAGGGTACCGGCGATGAAGTCGCCGAGGGGACGGTAGGCGAGGGCCAGCAGGCCGACCAGGGCGAGCAGGCTCAGGACGCCTGCGACAGCATCGCTCATCAGAACCGCTCCGGGTGGACGAGGGAGGCGACCAGGTAGCCGATCAGGAGGGCCACCAGGAGGATCAGGAGGCCGGTGTCAAGACTCATGTCTCGAGTCTTCGCCGCGTTCTCGGCGATCGGGGCGTCCTTGACGCGACCTTGACCGGCCTTGACGCGATCTTGACGGGCGGCGTCGAGGCGCGCTGCGGTCTCTGCTTACTCTGGAGGACGTGCCTGTGAACGCCGACTCCATCGACGCCGCGTACGAGCCCGTCTCGCGCGTCGCGACCCGTACGCCGCTGGAGCGCGCCGCGCGGCTGAGCGAGCGCACCGGCGCGGACGTGTGGCTCAAGCGCGAGGACCTGCAGGCCGTACGTTCGTACAAGCTGCGCGGTGCCTTCCACATGATCTCGCGGCTCACCGCCGAGGAGCGCGGGCGCGGCCTCGTCGCCGCCAGCGCAGGCAACCACGCGCAGGGCGTCGCGTACGCGGCGCGGGCGCTGGGGACCACCGCGCGGATCTACCTGCCGCGGACGACTCCGCGCCAGAAGCGCGAGCGGATCGCCGTGCTGGGCGGCGAGCACGTCGAGGTCATCGTCGGGGGCGACACGTACGACGCCGCCAGCGCGGCCGCCTCCGCCGACGCGGCGCGGACCGGCGCCACGGTCGTGCCCGCGTTCGACCACCCCGACGTGATCGCGGGGCAGGGCACCGTGGCACGCGAGGTCAGCGAGCAGCTGGGGGACTGCGTCCCCGACGTCGTGGTGGTGCCGGTCGGTGGTGGTGGGCTGATCGCCGGGATGGCGACGTGGCTCGCCGCGCACCACCCGCAGACCAGGGTCGTGGGCGTGGAGCCGTCCGGGGCGGCGAGCATGGCGGCGGCCCTCAAGCACGGCGCTCCCGTCACCCTCGACGAGGTGGACGCCTTCGTCGACGGTGCCGCGGTGCGGCGTGCCGGCGCGCACACGTACGCGACGCTGGCCGCGCTGGAGGCGGCGGGACGCCCCGTCGAGCTCGTCACCGTCGACCCCGGGCGCGTCAGCGAGGAGATGCTGGACCTCTTCGAGGTCGACGGCGTGATCGCGGAGCCCGCGGGTGCGCTGGCGGCAGCCGCCCTCCGGCTGCCGGGGATCGTGCTCCCGGGCGAGACCGCGGTCGTCGTGGTCTCCGGTGGCAACCACGACGTCAGCCGCTACGCCGAGGTGATCGAGCGTGCGCTGGTGTCGAAGGGGCTGAAGCACTACTGGCTCGTCGACTTCCCGCAGGAGCCCGGCGCGCTGCGCCGGTTCCTCGACGTGGTGCTCGGCCCGGACGACGACATCACGCTGTTCGAGTACGTGAAGCGGCACAACCGCGAGACCGGCCCGGCGCTGGTCGGGATCGAGCTGGGCGCGCCGGCGAACCTTCCCGGACTGCTCGAGCGGCTCGACGACTCGCCGCTGCGGGCGCAGAAGCTGTCACCGGACGACCCGGCGTTCCAGTTCCTCGTCTGAGGCCGCGAGAGGTCCGACGACTCAGTCGGTCGGGTATCCGGGTGCGCGCGCGGCGGCGCGCGGCGTGAGCAGGCCGCGACCGACTGCGGCGAGCAGCATCATCACGGTGGCGAGGCCCAGGTGCAGCCAGTCGTCGGCCTCGTCGACGGGCACGATGTTGGCACCGTGGTCGTGGTCGACGATGACCCCGTAGGCCCAGAGCACCAGGTACGCGACGCCGCCCCACAGCAGGAAGCGCAGGGAGCCCACGACGCTCCTCGCGAGCACGAGCCCCACCACGCCGAACGCGAGGTGGAGGAGGTTGTGCAGGACCGAGACCTGGAAGACCCCGAACAGCTGGGCACCGCTCTCGTGCCCGGCCCAGGTGAGGCTGCCGAGATCGGTCGTCACTCCGGGGACGAACCCGAGGATGCCCGCCAGCACGAACGCGGCGGCGACGACGGTCGCCATCGCGCGGACCGTCTGCACGGCCTTGTGCTCCGGGGTCGTGGTAGCAGCGATGTCTTTGGCCATGTCCGGCCGGTACCCACGCGAGGACGGGATAGCCGCGCCGTCAGACGCTCCGCGCCTCAGATGTCGGTGACGGCGGTGAGCAGGAACGCCGAGGGGACGAGCGCGCGTACCGAGTGACGCTCCCGCGGGACCTCGGTGATCATCCCCGTCTCGAGCGCGAGCGTCCCGGACGCGCTCACGATCTCGATCGAGCCCTTGAGCACGAGCACGCTGGCGGCAGGCGGGGCGTCGTGCTCGGCGAGCTCGGCCCCCTCCGCGAGCCCCAGCACGCTCTGGCGCAGCGGCCCGTCCTGGAGGACCAGCTCGGCGCTGCGGCCGTGCGGCGAGCTGCTGGCCGCCTCCACGTACTCCTCGGTCAGCGCGGCGATGTCACGCATCGCGTCTCCCTCCTGCGAGGCCCTGGGTCCCGGCGAGCGTAGCGCGGGTCGGCGTCCGCGGCTTCCGGGTGCGGGTCCGGCGCGCCGGACCTACGTTGACCCGAAGGAGGTCTGCGATGACCGAGACGACCCGTGAGGGACGCGCACGATCGCGACGCCGAGGCGCGACGCCGGGGACCGACGGCCCCGCGTCCGAGGCGCTGCTCGCGCTGGGAGACTTCTTCACCCGCTGGGACGAGAGCCCCGACCGACGCTCCGTCTACCGCGAGGGCGGGCGCAGCGGCGACGTCTTCTACCGCGATCGCTGGAGCCACGACAAGGTCGTCCGCTCGACGCACGGGGTGAACTGCACCGGGTCCTGCTCGTGGAAGGTGTACGTCAAGGACGGCATCATCACGTGGGAGGCCCAGCAGACCGACTACCCGAGCACCGGTCCCGACCGGCCGGAGTACGAGCCGCGGGGGTGCCCGCGAGGGGCCGCGTTCTCTTGGTACACGTACTCGCCGACCCGCGTCCGCTACCCGTACGGGCGGGGGACGCTCATCGAGATGTACCGCGAGGCGAAGAAGCGCCTGGGCGACCCGGTGCTCGCGTTCGCCGAGATCGCCGCCGACCCGGAGAAGCGGCGCCGCTACCAGAGCGCCCGCGGCAAGGGCGGTCTCGTCCGGATCTCCTGGGACGAGGCGATCGAGATCGCCGCCGCCGCTCACGTCAACACCATCAAGACGTACGGACCCGACCGCTGCGCGGGGTTCTCCCCGATCCCGGCGATGTCGATCGTGTCCCACTGCGTGGGCACGCGGTTCATCCAGCTCATCGGCGGCGTGATGACCTCGTTCTACGACTGGTACGCGGACCTGCCGGTCGCGAGCCCGCAGGTCTTCGGCGACCAGACGGACGTCCCGGAGTCCGGAGACTGGTGGGACGCCTCGTACCTGATGATGTGGGGCTCCAACGTGCCCGTGACCCGCACGCCGGACGCGCACTGGATGGCGGAGGTGCGCTACCGAGGCACCAAGGTGGTCGCGGTGTCGCCCGACTACGCGGACAACACGAAGTTCGCCGACGAGTGGATGCCAGCCCAGGCCGGGACCGACGCCGCACTCGCGATGGCGATGGGGCACGTGATCTTCAAGGAGTTCTACCTCGAGCGGCAGGTGCCGTTCTTCACCGACTACGTGAAGCAGTACACCGACCTGCCGTTCCTCGTGCGGCTCTCGCAGAGCGAGGACGGGGCGTGGGTGCCGGAGAAGTTCCTCACCGAGGCCGACCTCGGCGGGACGTCGGAGAACGCGGAGTCGAAGACAGTCGTCCTCGACGCGACCACGAACGACACCGTCGTCCCGAACGGGTCGATGGGCTTCCGCTACGGCGAGACCGGTGAGGGCCGGTGGAACCTCGATCTCGGCGAGGTGGACCCGGCGCTGTCGGTGATCGGCCCCGACGCGCGACCCGGTGAGGTCCTGATGGCGACGTTCGACACGCCGGACGGCTCGGGTTCGCTGGTGCGCCGCGGCATCCCGGTCCGTCAGGTCGCCGGCCACGCGGTGACGACGGTCCTGGACCTCATGCTCGCCCAGTACGGGGTGGGCCGTGACGGCCTTCCGGGAGAGTGGCCGACGGGGTACGACGACGCCTCCACCCCTTACACGCCCGCCTGGCAGGAGGAGATCACCTCCGTCCCCGCGGAGCAGTGCATCCGGATCGCGCGCGAGCTGGCCCGCAACTCCGAGGAGTCCGGAGGCCGCTCGATGATCATCATGGGCGCCGGCGTGTGCCAGTGGTTCCACGGCGACGTCAGCTACCGGGCGATCCTCACGCTCCTCATGGCGACAGGAGCGATGGGACGCAACGGCGGTGGCTGGGCGCACTACGTGGGGCAGGAGAAGTGCCGCCCGATCACCGGCTGGATCTCGCTGGCGAACGCCCTGGACTGGACGCGGCCGCCGCGGACGATGACCGGCACCTCGTACTGGTACATGCACACCGACCAGTGGCGCTCCGACGGCTCCCACCAGGACGTGCTCACGTCGCCGCTCGCGGAGGGGCACCTCGCGGGCCTGCACACCGCCGACGTGATCGCGAAGTCGGCGCGGCAGGGCTGGATGCCGTTCTACCCGCAGTTCGACCGCAACCCGCTCGACCTGGCCGACGAGGCGAGCGCGGCCACCGCCGACGGCAGCGCCGCCGATGCGGGGGCGTGGGTCGCCGACCGCCTGCGCGACGGCAGCCTGAACGCCGCGATCGACGACGTCGACGCGCCTGAGAACTGGCCGCGCACGCTGGTGCTGTGGCGCTCGAACCTCTTCGGCAGCTCGGCCAAGGGCAACGAGTACTTCCTCCAGTACCTCCTCGGCACCCAGTCCAACGTCGACGCGCCGGACGCCGCCGAGGCGCCCAAGACGATCCGCATGCGCCCCGAGGCGCCGCAGGGCAAGCTCGACCTCCTCGTGTCGGCCGACTTCCGCATGACGTCGACGACCCTGCTGAGCGACATCGTCTTCCCCGCCGCGACCTGGTACGAGAAGTACGACCTGAGCTCGACCGACATGCACCCGTACGTCCACGCGTTCACGCCGGCGATCGACCCGCCGTGGGAGGCGCGCAGCGACTACGACATGTTCGTCGCCCTCGCCCGTCGTCTCTCCGAGCTGGCGAAGACGCACCTCGGGACCCGCAAGGACCTCGTCACCGTGCCGCTGCAGCACGACACCCCGGGTGAGATCGCCCAGCGGGGCGGACGTGACCTCGACTGGCGCGAGGGCGAGGTGGAGCCGGTCGCGGGCAAGACGATGCCGGCGGTCGCGGTCGTCGAGCGGGACTACACGGCGATCGCCGACAAGCTCGTCACCGTCGGTCCGAAGGCCGAGCAGCTCGGCTTCGCCGTCAAGAACGTCACGTACCAGCTCGACGAGGCGGTGCGGTCCCTCGCGGCCAAGCACGGCGTGATGTCGTCGGGCCCGGCGGCCGGCCGGCCGGCGATCGACACGGACGCCCGGCTGGCGGAGGCGGTCCTCACCTTCTCGGGGACGACCAACGGCGCCCTCGCCGTCCAGGGATTCCGCGACCTCGAGCGTCGTACGGGCAGGCGGCTCGTGGACCTTGCCGAGGGTGCGGAGGAGAAGAAGATCACCTTCGCGATGACCCAGGACTCCCCGCAGCCGGTGATCACCTCGCCGGAGTGGTCGGGCTCGGAGACCGGAGGGCGACGGTACGCGCCGTTCACGGTCAACATCGAGCGGCTCATGCCGTTCCGTACGCTCACGGGCCGCATGCACTTCTTCCTCGACCACGACTGGATGCGCGACTACGGCGAGCAGCTCCCGACGTACCGGCCGCCGCTGGACATGCACCTCATGTACGGCGACGCACGGCTCCCGGACGGCCATGCCCCAGGTGGTCGAGTAGAGCGGAGCGCCAGCGGAGCTCGTATCGAGACCTCGGGTCTCGATACGTCCTCGCCTAGCGGCTCGGACTACTCGACCGGCCAAGGGGGCGGCTCGGACTACTCGACCGGCCAGGGTGAGGGTGGCTCGGTGCAGATCGCGGTCCGCTACCTGACGCCGCACAACAAGTGGTCGATCCACTCCGAGTACCAGGACAACCTGCTGATGCTCTCCCTGTCGCGCGGCGGCCCGACGGTGTGGATGAGCATCGCCGACGCGGACAAGATCGCGGTCGTCGACAACGACTGGGTCGAGTGCGACAACGCCAACGGCGTCTTCGTCGGCCGCGCGATCGTCAGCCACCGGATGCCCGAAGGCGTGGTCTACGTCCACCACGCGCAGGAGCGGACGATCGACGTCCCCAAGTCGCAGAAGACGGGCCGGCGCGGCGGCATCCACAACTCGGTCACGCGCCTGCTGGTCAAACCGACGCACATGATCGGCGGGTACGCCCAGCTGTCGTACACGTTCAACTACCTCGGCCCCACCGGCAACCAGCGCGACATCGTCTGCACGGTGCGCAAGCGGACCGCTCCCGTCAGGTACTGAGGAGGTGGCGACGACATGAAGGTCATGGCACAGGTCGCGATGGTGATGAACCTCGACAAGTGCATCGGGTGCCACACGTGCTCGGTGACCTGCAAGCAGGCGTGGACCAACCGCGCCGGCGTCGAGTACGTGTGGTTCAACAACGTCGAGACGCGGCCCGGTCAGGGCTATCCGCGCCGCTACGAGGACCAGGAGAAGTGGCGCGGCGGGTGGGTCCGCAACCGGCGCGGGCGGATCTCGCTGCGCACGGGCAGCCGCGCCCGGCGCCTGATGACGATCTTCGCGAGCCCGGTCCAGCCGGAGCTGTCGGACTACTACGAGCCGTGGACGTACGACTACGAGAACCTCACCCGCGCGCCGCTCGGCGACGACTTCCCCGTGGCGCGCCCGAAGTCGCTGATCACCGGCGACGACATGGCGATCACCTGGTCGGCGAACTGGGACGACAACCTCGGCGGAGGTCCGTCGGCGATCGCGCAGGACCCGATCGTCGAGAAGGTGCGACGCGAGTCGGAGGAGAAGATCCGCACCGACCTCGAGAGCACCTTCATGTTCTACCTGCCGCGGATCTGCGAGCACTGTCTCAACCCGTCGTGCATGGCGTCGTGCCCGAGCGGGGCGATCTACAAGCGCTCCGAGGACGGCATCGTGCTCGTCGACCAGGACCGGTGCCGCGGCTGGCGGCAGTGCATCACCGGCTGCCCGTACAAGAAGATGTACTTCAACCACAAGTCGGGCAAGGCCGAGAAGTGCACGTTCTGCTACCCGAGGGTCGAGGTCGGCATCCCGACGGTGTGCGCGGAGACGTGCGTCGGGCGGCTGCGTTACATCGGGGTCTTCCTGTACGACGCCGACCGGGTCGCCGAGGCGGCGGCGGTGGAGGACGAACGCGACCTGTACGAGGCGCAGCTCGACCTGATGCTCGACCCCGACGACCCGCGGGTCGTGGCGGAGGCCCGGGCCCAGGGGATCCCGGAGGACTGGATCAACGGGGCGCAGCGGTCGCCGGTCTACGCGCTGGCGAAGAAGTACCGGATCGCGCTGCCGCTGCATCCGGAGTACCGGACGATGCCGATGGTCTGGTACGTCCCGCCGCTGTCGCCGATCGTCGACCTGCTCGCCGGACAGGGCCACGACGCGGAGGATGCCGGCACGCTCTTCGGGGCGATCGAGGCGCTGCGCATCCCCGTCGAGTACCTCGCCGAGCTGTTCACCGCCGGCGACACCGACATCGTGACCGACGTGCTGCGCAAGCTGGCCGCGATGCGGTCGTACATGCGCGGCCTCAACCTCGGCAAGGAGCCCGACGCCTCCATCCCCGAGTCGGTCGGGATGACCGAGGAGGCGATGTACGAGATGTACCGCCTCATGGCGCTGGCGAAGTACGACGAGCGGTACGTGATCCCGACGGCGCACACCGAGCAGGCGCACGACCTGGAGGAGATGGGCTGCTCCCTCGACTTCGAGGAAGGGCCGGGCATGTACGAGTCCGGGCCGGTCGGAGAGGCGAGCGGACGTCCCGTACCGGTCGCCGTCGAGACGTTCCACGCGCTGCGCCAACGCCAGGAGTCCGACACGATCGCCGCTCCCGACCCGCAGCGCAGCGGCCAGGTGAACCTCCTCAACTGGGACGCGCGAGGCACCGCCGACGGGGTCTTCCCGGGGAGGGGTGACGGCTGATGAAGGACCACCGGGTCGTGCACCGCGCCGCGGCGATCCTGCTGGCCTACCCCGACGACGAGACGTACGCCCGCCTCCCGCTGGTCCGCAGCGCCCTGGAGGAGAGCGCGCCGAAGGGTGGTCGAGACCTGCTTGCCTTCGTCGACGCGGCCGAGACCACGCCGCAGGAGACGCTCGCCCGGCGCTACGTCGAGGTGTTCGACCTCGACCGCAAGCACCCTCTCTACCTGTCCTACTTCACCGACGGCGACACGCGGCGGCGTGGCGAGGTGCTCGCCGGCATCAAGCAGGCGTACCGCGACTCCGGCCTCGTCGTCGACACCCACGGCGAGCTGCCCGACTACCTGCCGATGGTCCTCGAGCTCGCCGCGCACGATCCTGAGCGGGGTCGGGCGCTCCTGGAGCAGTACCGCCCCAGCGTCGAGCTGCTGCGGCTGGCGCTCGAGGCCGCCGAGACGAAGGCGCCGACGCCGTGGGCGCACGTGCTGCGTGGCGTCTGCGCGACGTACGACGGCCCCGGGCCGCGCGACAAGGCGGCGGCGATGGCGATGGCCGGGCCGCCGACCGAGACCGTCGGCCTCGACGCGTACGACCCCCGCCTGCTGCCGATGCACGAGACGAGCGGAGGCTCACGATGAGCACGGTGCTGTGGGGAGTGATCCCGTACCTCGTCATCGCGGTCTTCGTGGGCGGGCTGATCTGGCGCTACCGCTACGACCAGTTCGGCTGGACCACCCGCTCGTCGCAGCTGTACGAGTCGCAGCTCCTGCGGATCGCGTCCCCGCTGTTCCACTTCGGCATCCTGGTGGTCGTCATCGGGCACGTGATCGGGCTCGTGATCCCGGAGTCGTGGACCGACGCGATGGGCGTCAGCGAGTCGCAGTACCACGCGCTGGCGCTGAGCCTGGGAGCGATCGCCGGCTTCGCCACGCTCGTCGGCGTGGGGCTGCTGATCTACCGCCGTCGCAAGACTGGTCCTGTCTTCATGGCGACGACCAAGAACGACAAGACGATGTACGTGGTGCTGGTTGCCGCGATCGTCGCCGGGCTCGCGACGACCGTCATCAGCGTTTTCGACACCAACGTCACCGACTACCGGCACACCGTCTCGCCGTGGTTCCGCTCGTTGTTCGTGCTGCAGCCCGACGTCGACGCGATGGCCGCGGCCTCCACGTCGTTCCAGGTCCACACGCTGGTCGGTCTCGCGCTGTTCGCGATCTGGCCGTTCACGCGGCTGGTGCACGCGTTCACCGCGCCGCTGCACTACTTGTTCCGCCCCTACATCGTCTACCGCAGCCGCGACGCCGTCCCTGCGACCCGGGCCCCGCGGCCGGGCTGGGATCCCGTCGGCACCCGCGACCGCGACCGCTGACCTGAGGTCGAGAGGGCCCATCATGAGCACCGAAGCCACCACACTGCCGGCGCTTCCGAAGGCCGCGCAGACCCGCAACCTGATTCTCGCCACCTGGGCGTTCGCGATCAGCTTCTGGGCGTGGAACCTCATCGGCCCCCTCGCTGCGCGGTACGCGACCGAGATGGACCTCTCGTCGACGCAGAAGTCGTTCGCCGTCGCCGTCCCGGTGATCGTCGGTGCGCTGGGGCGGATCGCCGCCGGGACCCTCACCGACAAGTACGGCGGACGCCTCATGTTCACCGTGCTGCTGGTGCTGTCGGCGCCGTTCGTCATCCTCGTCGCGGTCGCCGGCAACGCCGACTCGTACGCGATGCTGGTGGTCTTCGGGTTCTTCCTCGGCATCGCAGGCACGACGTTCGCCGTCGGCATCCCGATGGTGAAGGCGTGGTACGAGAAGCCGCGGCAGGGGTTCGCGACCGGGCTGTTCGGCGCGGGCATGGGCGGCACCGCGCTGTCGTCCTTCTTCACGCCGCGCTTCGTCGACTGGTTCGGCTACACCGTGACGCACGTGATCATCGCGGTCGCGCTGCTCGTGACCGCGGCGCTGTGCTGGTTCTTGATGCGGGACTCGCCGCGCTGGTCGCCGTCCTCCCAGCCGGCGACGCCCAAGCTGGTCGCGGCCCTCAAGGAGCCGGTCACGTGGCAGATGTCGTTGCTGTACGCGATCGCGTTCGGCGGCTTCGTGGCGTTCTCGACGTACCTGCCGACCTACCTCGGCGACGTCCTCACGTACGACTACGACCTGACGGCGGCCGGCGAGCGGACCGCGGGCTTCGCGATCGCGGCGGTGGTCGCCCGTCCGATCGGCGGGACGCTCTCCGACAAGCTCGGACCGCGGCTGGTCACGATGATCTCGCTCGCGGGCACCGCCGTGATGGCGGTCGTGCTGGCGCTGAGGCCGGAGCCGGAGTGGCCGGCCGGTATCTCGTTCGTGCTGATGGCGACGTTCCTCGGGCTGGGTGCCGGCTCGGTCTTCGCCTGGGTCGCGCTGCGAGCGCCTGCGGACAAGACCGGCTCGGTGACCGGCATCGTCGGTGCGGCCGGCGGGCTCGGCGGGTTCTTCCCGCCGCTGGTCATGGGCGCGACGTACAACGAGCAGGACCACACGTACACGACCGGACTCCTGCTGCTGTGCCTCAGTGCGGCGCTCGTGCTCCTGTACACCGTGTTCGGCCTGCGCGAGCGTCCTGGCGGTCGCCGCAAGGCCACCTAGGCGGCGCGGACTTGGTCGAGGATCACCTGGGTCACGAGCTCGGGCTCGTCGATCATCGGCACGTGCCCTGCGCCGGGCAGCAGTACGTGGGTGAGCCCGGGCAGCTGCGCACGGGCACGCTCGGCCTGGACGGGCAGGAGGATGCGGTCCTTCGTGCCCCAGGCGATCGTCGCGGGGACGGACGGCTGGGAGCGGTAGGCGTAGCGCGCGCCGGCGCGCAGCACCCGGTTGAAGGCCGTGCAGCCGCGCAGCGCACGCAGGTCGCCGAGGAACGCGTCCGACGCGAGACGTCCTCCGTGCGCGTGCAGGCTCGCCATGGCGATCCCGCGTGCCCAGTCGCGCTGGGCCACCTGCTGGGTGACCGGGTTCGGCAGGTACGAGGAGGCGCGGATCGACATGAGCACCGTGAACGCCCACAGACGCTCGCGCTCGGTCCAGAAGCCGGCGGGGGAGAGGGCGGTGGCGCTTCGGACCGAGCTGCGGGCGGCCAGCTCCAGCGCGATCGCGCCGCCGAGGGAGTTGCCCGCCACGTGCGGACGATCCAGGCCGAGATCGCGGAAGAACCCCTCCAGCGCCTCGGTGAGGTGGTCCATCCGGTCGCGGCCCTGCCGGGGCAGCTGCCCGGACGCGCCGAACCCGGGCAGGTCGAGCGCGATGAGGTCGTGGTGCGCGGCCAGCCGGTCCGCGACCGGCCCCCACGCCTCCTTGCGGTGGCCGATGCCGTGGATGAGGACCAGCGGCTCGCCCGAACCCCGGCGGCTGTACACGATGTCGCCCATCGGAGACTCCTGTCACCCATGATGTGACATGCGGCATGTCACGTCCTGGCGGCAGAATAGCTCACCTGCGGGTTGACAACCATGACAGTCCTACTGTCAGAATCGGAGCGTGACCCACACCACGTCCTCGCCGGCGGCCCCCGCTGGCGGCCCGCTCTCCGGTGTCCGTGTCGTCGAGATCGCCGGGATCGGTCCCGGCCCCTTTGCCGCGATGCTGCTCGCGGACCTCGGGGCCGACGTGATCCGCGTCGACCGGGTGACCCCAGGCGGACTTGCCGTGATCCCGCAGGACAAGGACCTCCTCGCGCGAGGGCGGCGGTCGGTCGCCCTCGACCTCAAGCGCCCCGCGGGCGTCGCCGTGCTGCTCGACCTGGTCGGGCGGGCCGACGTGCTCGTCGAGGGCTTCCGTCCTGGGGTGGCCGAGCGCCTCGGGTTCGGTCCCGACGTGTGCCTCGGGATCAACCCGCGACTCGTGTACGGGCGGATGACCGGCTGGGGCCAGGAGGGACCGCTGGCTCCCAGTGCGGGCCACGACATCAACTACGTCTCGGTGGCGGGCGCGCTGGACCCGATCGGGCGCGCAGGCGGACCCCCGCAGATCCCGATGAACCTGCTCGGCGACTTCGCCGGCGGCTCGATGTACCTCGTCGTCGGCGTGCTGGCCGCGCTCGTCGAGGCCCGCGAGTCCGGTCGCGGCCAGGTGGTCGACGCCGCGATCGTCGACGGCACCGCGCACCTGCTGACGATGATCTCGAACCTCCAGCAGGTGGGGGCGTGGAGCGACGCCCGGGGGACCAACCTGCTCGACAGCGGGTCGCCCTTCTACGACGTCTACGAGACCGCCGACGGGCTGTGGATGTCGGTCGGCGCGCTCGAGCCGCAGTTCTACGACGAGATGGTCACGCTGCTCGAGCTCGAGGACCTTCCCGACCGCTTCGACGTCACGCAGTGGCCCCGGCTGCGCGAGCGGTTCGCGGCACGCTTCGCCGAGCGCACGCAGGCCGAGTGGGCGGCGGTGTTCGAAGGCACGGACGCGTGCGTGGCGCCCGTGGTGCCGATGCGCGACGCGCCGAAGCACCCGCACCTCGTCGCCCGCGGCACGTACGTCGAGCACGACGGCGTCGTCCAGGCGGCACCCGCACCCCGGTTCTCCCGTACGCCTGCCTCCCTGGGCCGTGCGCCGTCCAAGCCCGGTGCCGACACCCGCGAGGCGCTCGCCGCGTGGGGCATCGAGGACGTCGACGCCCTCATCGACTCCGGCGCCGCCGTGCAGCGCGACGCCGACTGACCCGTACGCCCGCCTCACGAGGAGCACCATGAAGCGCACGATCTTCACCCCCGAGCACGACGCGTTCCGAGACGCCTTCCGCACGTTCGTGGACAAGGAGATCCGGCCGTACCACGACCAGTGGGAGAAGGACGGGATCGTCTCGCGCGACATGTGGCGCGCCGCCGGCAAGCAGGGGTTCCTCGGCTTCATGATGCCCGAGGAGTACGGGGGCGGCGGCGTCTCCGACTTCCGCTTCAACGCGATCATCGACGAGGAGCTGGCGCGTGCGCACGCCAGCGGCGTCGGCTTCCCGCTGCACGTGGACCTCGTGTCCGGCTACCTGCTGTCGTACGCGACCGAGGAGCAGAAGGCGCGTTGGCTGCCGAAGTTCTGCACCGGCGAGTCGATCGCCGCGATCGCGATGACCGAGCCCGGCACCGGCTCCGACCTGCAGTCGATCGCGACCACGGCGATCGACCAGGGCGACCACTACCTGGTGAACGGGCAGAAGACGTTCATCTCCAACGGCATCCTCGCCGACCTCGTCGTCGTCGCGGTCAAGACGGACCCCGACGCCGGCGCACGCGGCGTCTCGTTGATCGTCCTCGAGCGGGGGATGGAGGGCTTCGAGCGCGGACGCAACCTCGACAAGCTCGGCCTCAAGGCGCAGGACACCGCAGAGCTCTTCTTCACCGACGTCAAGGTGCCCAAGGAGAACCTCCTTGGCGAGGAGGGCAAGGGCTTCATCTACCTCATGGAGAAGCTGCCGCAGGAGCGCCTCGCGATCTCCGTCGCCGCCGCGGCCGCATGCCGTGCCGTCATCGACCTCACGCTCGAGTACGTCAAGGAGCGCAAGGCCTTCGGCCGGCCGATCGGCTCCTTCCAGAACAGCCGCTTCGTGCTCGCCGAGCTCGAGACCGAGGCGCAGATCGCCCAGGTCTTCGTCGACCGCTCGATCACCGAGCTCAACGCCGGCACCCTGTCGGTCGCCGACGCCGCGATGGGCAAGTGGTGGACGACCGAGCTCCAGAAGAAGACGGTCGACAAGTGCCTGCAGCTGTTCGGCGGGTACGGGTTCATGTCGGAGTACCCGATCTCGAAGGCGTACGCGGACACCCGCATCCAGACGATCTACGGCGGCACGACCGAGATCATGAAGGAGATCATCGGCCGCACGATGGGGATCTGACCGAGCCCTGGTCGCTTGCGGCTCGCAGACCCGACAGGATGGCGCCATGAGCGAATCTCCCCAGAAGACCGGCACGATCCTCGTCGGCAGCGACGGCTCGGCAGGGGCCCGGCGCGCGCTGCACTGGGCGATGACCGAGGCGGACCTGCGCCGCGCGGCCGTGCGCGTCGTCGTCACCGTCGACCCGGAGCGGTCCTCGGTCACGTCGGTGGCCGAGGGTGAGCGGATCGCCGCCGAGACCACCGAGGCGGCGACGCTGCACGGCGGTGACACCGAGGTCACCGTCGGAGTCCACGAGGGGCTGCCGGTGGACGTGCTCCTCTCGGAGGCGGCCGGCGCGCAGATGCTCGTCATCGGCAGCCACGGCACCTCCTCGATCCGCCACAACGCGCTCGGGTCGGTCAGCGACGTGCTCGCCCGGACGGCGCCGTGCCCGGTCGTCATCCTCCCGATGGGTGCCGCGTGAGCGACCCCCGTGCGGGCATGCCGACGTCGTCCGAGCGGATGACGGTCGAGCAGCTCGCCGAGCGCGTCGGGATGACCGTCCGGACGATCCGCTTCTACGCCGGGCGCGGCCTCATCCCGCCGCCCGTGCGAGAGGGGCGCAACGGCTTCTACGGCCCCGACCACCTCGCCCGCCTCGAGCTGGTGCGTGAGCTGCAGGCGCACGGGTTCACCCTCTCGGCCATCGAGGGCTACCTCGAGCGCCTCCCGGCCACGGCGTCGCCCGCCGACGTCGCGCTCCAGCGCACGATGCTCGCGCCGTGGCTCTCCGACCTCCCCGAGACCGTCGCCCGCGACGTGCTGGAGATCCGGGCAGGGCGTTCGCTCAGTGACGACGACGTCGAGCTGCTCGTGGCCCTCCGCGTCGTCGAGCCGACGCCGGACGAGGACGTCTTCCGGGTGTCGCCTGCGCACCTGTCCGTCGGGGTGGCGATGATCGACCTCGGCCTGCCGCTGGACGCCGCCGTCGAGGCCGAGCGCCTCTTCGAGTCCCACGCGCGCGCGATCGCCCGCGAGCTGACCGACATCTTCCGGCAGAAGGTCCTGCCGCACTACCGCGCGAGCGGGGAGTCCGCCGAGGCGATCACCGCGATGGTCGAGCGGTTCAAGCCGCTGACGGTGCAGGCGCTGGTCACCGCGTACGAGAGCGCCGTCAACGAGACCAAGCGAGAGACCGTGCGCCGCCGCACGTAGGGTGTCAGCGCCGTTCGCTGTCCGTCCCGGAGGAGGCGCCGTGTCCGACGTGCCCGCCTGGTTCACACACGCCGTGGAGACCCCGTACGACCGCCGCGAGGTCGAGGTCCAGGGCGCCCGCATCACGTACCGCACGTGGGGGGCGGCGGGGGCGCCCGTCGTCGTCCTCGTCCACGGGGGTGCCGCCCATGCCGGTTGGTGGGACCACGTGGCGCCGTTCCTGGCCACCGCTCACCGCGTGGTCGCGCTGGACCTGTCAGGCCACGGCGACTCCGGCCGGCGCCCGGCGTACGACCTCGAGACGTACGCCGCCGAGGTGCTTGCGGTCGCGGAGGCGGAGGCGTCCTCCGGGGAGGAGAACCCCTGCGTGATCGGCCACAGCATGGGCGGGTTCGTCGCGCTCACGGCGGCTCGTGACCACGGGGCGCGCCTGGCGGGGGTGTGCGCGATCGACTCGCCGGTGCGGCAGATGTCTCCCGAGGCACGTGCCTGGCGCGAGTCCGGTCAGCGCCCGCCCGACAACAAGGTCTACCCGTCGCGCGAGGCTGTCCTCGCGCGGTTCCGCCCGCTCCCGAACGACGGCCCGGTCCTGCCGTACGTGAAGGACCACGTCGCGGCCGCCTCGGTCCGCGAGGTCGAGGGAGGCTGGTCCTGGAAGTTCGACCCTGCCATCTTCTTCGGTTCCGCGATGGAGCCGGAGGAGCTCGCCGAGTCGGTCTGCCCGGCGGCGCTGATCCGAGGCGAGCGCGGGCTGGCGACCACCGACATCACCTCGACCGTCGCCGAACGGCTCGGCGGTCACGTCCCCGTCACCGTGATCCCCGACGCCGGGCACCACATCATGCTCGACCAGCCGGTGGCGCTGATCGCCTCGCTGCAGGCGCTCGTCGGGGAGTGGCGTCGCCCGTCTGGGTAGCCCAAGGGCCGCTTGGCACTGTGACAGTGCTGCTGTCATAGTGATGTCGGTATCATTGACTTACTCGTTACTCGCAAGTAACTTTTGCCGGGTCGTCAACGAACGAAGGACCGCCATGACTGAGGCATTCATCTACGACGCGATCCGCACCCCCCGCGGGCGCGGCAAGAAGACCGGATCCCTGCACGAGGTGAAGCCCATCAGCCTCGTGACCGGCCTCCTCGAGGAGGTCCAGAAGCGCAACCCGACGCTGGACGCGGGGCAGGTCGAGGACGTCGTCCTCGGGTGCGTCACGCCCGTCGGCGACCAGGGTGCCGACATCGCGAAGACCGCCGCGCTCGCCGCCGGCCTCCCCGACACCGTCGCCGGTGTCCAGCTCAACCGCTTCTGCGCCTCGGGTCTCGAGGCCGTCAACCAGGCCGCGCAGCGCGTGCGCTCCGGCTGGGAGGACCTGATCCTCGCCGGCGGTGTCGAGTCGATGAGCCGCGTCCCGATGGCCAGCGACGGCGGCGCGTGGGCCATGGACCCGCAGACCGCGTTCGACACCGACTTCGTGCCCCAGGGCATCGGCGCCGACCTCATCGCGACCATCGAGGGCTTCACGCGCACCGACGTCGACACGTACGCCGCCGAGTCGCAGGCGCGTGCCGCCAAGGCGATCGCCAACGGCTACTTCGCCAAGTCCGTCGTGCCGGTGACCGACATCAACGGCCTCACGATCCTCGACCACGACGAGTTCGTCCGTCCCGGCACGACCGTCGAGTCGCTCAGCAGCCTGCCGCCGTCCTTCGAGGCGATCGGCGACTTCGGCGGCTTCGACTCGGTGGCCCTCGAGAAGTACCGCCACGTCGAGAAGATCAACCACGTCCACCACGCCGGCAACAGCTCGGGCATCGTGGACGGCGCCGCGATCGTCGTCATCGGCAGCGAGGAGGCCGGCAAGCGCAACGGCCTGACCCCCCGCGCGCGGATCCTGGCGACGGCCGTCTCCGGCTCCGAGCCGACCATCATGCTCACCGGCCCGGCGCCGGCGACCCGCAAGGCGCTGGCCAAGGCCGGCCTCGAGGCGAGCGACATCGACCTGTACGAGATGAACGAGGCGTTCGCCGCGGTCGTCCTGCGCTTCATGAAGGACATGTCGGTCCCGCACGACATCGTCAACGTCAACGGCGGCGCCATCGCCCTCGGCCACCCCCTCGGTGCCACCGGCGCGATGATCCTCGGCACCCTCGTCGACGAGCTCGAGCGTCGCGACCAGCGCTACGGCGTCGCCACGCTGTGCGTCGGCGGCGGCATGGGCATCGCCACCGTCGTCGAGCGTCTCTGACCCTCGCCCACCGACTCACACACGGAGCAGATTTTCATGACTGACAACACTGTGCCGTCGGCGGCCGAGGCCGTCCGCTACGAGCGTGACGAGGACGGCATCGTCACCCTGGTCCTCGACGACCCCAACCAGAGCGCCAACACGATGAACGCGGCCTACCAGGCCTCGATGGCCAAGGCCGTCGAGCGTCTGGTCGCCGAGCGCGACGACGTCGTCGGCGTCGTCATCGCCAGCGCCAAGAGCACCTTCTTCGCCGGTGGCGACCTCAAGCTCATGACGCAGATGACCCCGGCGGACGCCGAGGCCGTCTTCACCGAGGTCGAGTCGATGAAGGCGACGCTGCGCACGCTGGAGACCCTCGGCAAGCCCGTGGTCGCCGCGATCAACGGGGCCGCCCTCGGTGGCGGGCTCGAGATCGCGCTCGCCGCGCACCGCCGCATCGCAGTCGACGGCCGCTACGAGATCGGCCTCCCCGAGGTCACCCTCGGTCTGCTGCCCGCAGGCGGCGGCGTCACGCGTACGGTCCGCATGTTCGGCCTCCAGAAGGCGCTCATGGAGGTGCTCCTCCAGGGCCCGCGCATGAAGCCGGCCCGCGCCAAGGAGACCGGTCTGATCGACGAGATCGTCGCGACGCAGGACGAGCTCGTCCCGGCCGCCAAGGCGTGGATCCTCGCCAACAAGGACGATGCCGACGCCTTCACCCAGCCCTGGGACAAGAAGGGCTACCGGATGCCGGGCGGCACGCCGTCCTCGCCGAAGCTCGCGCAGTTCCTCCCCGCGTTCCCCTCGAACCTGCGCAAGCAGACCAAGGGCGCGCCGATGAAGGCACCGCGCAACATCATGTCGGCAGCCGTCGAGGGTGCGCAGGTCGACTTCGACACCGCCTCGCGGATCGAGTCGCGCTACTTCGTGGACCTGGTCACCGGCCAGCAGTTCAAGAACATGACCCAGGCGTTCTTCTTCGACCTCGGTGCCATCAACGCGGGCGGCTCGCGTCCGGCCGGCATCGAGAAGACGAAGGCGACCAAGCTCGCCATCCTCGGCGCGGGCATGATGGGCGCCGGCGTGGCGTACGTGTCGGCGCGCGCCGGCATCGACGTCGTCCTGAAGGACGTCTCGCTCGAGGCCGCCGAGAAGGGCAAGTCCTACAGCACCAAGCTGCTCGACAAGCAGGTCGAGAAGGGCCGCCTGACGCCGGAGAAGCGCGACGAGATCCTCGCCCGCATCCACCCGACCGCCGACTACGCCGACCTCGAGGGCTGCGACTTCGTCATCGAGGCCGTCTTCGAGTCGGTCGACCTCAAGAAGCAGGTCTTCGGCGACCTCGAGCCGGTCGTGAAGCCGGACGCGCTGCTCGGCTCCAACACGTCGACGCTGCCGATCACGATCCTCGCCGAGGGCGTGAAGCGTCCTGAGGACTTCATCGGGATCCACTTCTTCTCGCCGGTCGACAAGATGCCGCTGGTCGAGATCATCGTGGGCGAAAAGACCTCGGACGAGGCCATTGCGCGTGCGCTGGACTACGTCAAGCAGATCAAGAAGACCCCGATCGTCGTCAACGACAGCCGCGGCTTCTTCACCAGCCGCGTCTTCGGCACCCTGACGATGGAGGGTGTCGAGATGCTCGCCGAGGGTCTCGATCCGGTGGCGATCGAGCGCGCCGCGACGACCAAGGGCTTCCCGGCCCCGCCGCTGGCGATGATCGACGAGGTCACCCTGACGCTCCCGCAGAAGATCAACGCGGAGGCCAAGGCGGCCGCGGAGGGCGAGGGCAAGGCGTTCCCCGACAGCGCGGCGATGGACGTCATCAACGCGCTCGTCGACCAGGACCGCAAGGGCAAGGCGGCCGGTGCCGGGTTCTACGAGTACCCCGCCGACGCCAAGAAGCGTCTCTGGGACGGCCTCTCGCAGTTCCGCAAGGAAGGCGCGGAGATCCCGTGGGAGGACATGCAGGAGCGGTACACGTTCATCATGGCCCTCGAGACGGTCCGCTGCCTCGAGGAGGGCGTGCTGCGCACGGTCGCCGACGCCAACATCGGCTCGATCTTCGGCATCGGCTTCCCCCCGCTGTACGGCGGCGCGCTGCAGTACATCAACGGGTACGAGGCCGCTGACGGCCGCATCGGCGTGAAGGCGTTCACCGAGCGTGCTCAGGAGCTCGCGGAGCGTTACGGCGAGCGCTTCACTCCGCCGGCGCTGCTGCTCGAGAAGGCGTCGAAGGACGAGAAGTTCTTCTGATCGGCCACCGCGAGCCGATCGACGCTGCGAGGCCCCGGGACCGTACGGTCTCGGGGCCTTCGCGCGTCCGGCGCACGTCGGGCCGCCAGGTGAGCAGCAGTGCGAGGGCGAGCATCAGCTCGACGATGTCGCCGCCGAAGTACATGAGGCTGCCGGCGGCGCGCAGCTCGTCGGCCGGTGCGTCGACCTGGACGAAGAGGCCGGCGTACAGGAGCTGCGACACGGTGGCGTGCAGCGCGATGGCCACGCCGAGGACAACGAGGCGCACGCGTACGGAGGGTCGGCCGGGTGCCGGGTCCGGCCCGGCGATGACCCACGCGAACAGCAGCCCCGCGAGCAGCAGGTGCACGTGCACGAGGGCGTGGACCGCCGTGCTCTGCGTGCTCCACGCGTACAGCGGGGTGAGGTAGAGGACGAGCAGCCCGCCGCTGTTGAGCAGGAGCGCGACGGACGGCCGGCTGAGCAGGGCGACCGGGCGTGAGCGCAGCACGTGGCCCAGGGCCAGCGCGCGTCGGCGCGGCAGCGCCCGGAGCGCCAGGGTCACCGGTGCGCCGAGTACCAGGAGGAGCGGAGCGAGCATGGCGAGCAGGAGGTGCTGCGCGGCGTGCCCGGAGAAGCTCTCGTCCGAGAGCCGCTCCATCGGAGGTGAGAGCGACAGTGCGAGCACGAGGCCTCCACCGACGAACGCGAGGGTGCGGGCGGTCGGCCATCCGCGCCCGCGGCGCTCGGCGACGGCCGCCGCGACGTACGCCGTCACGGCGATCGCGACGACGGCCAACGGCACCGTCGCCAGCAGGAGGTCGAACGCCCGCGCGAACGTCCCGTCGCTGTCACCGGGGCCGTGCGCGACCAGGACGCCGTGCGACGTCAGCGGTAGCCTCATGCCTCGCCGCGGTCACGCGTGGCGTCGGTGTACGTCGCGCCCCGTTGCAGGAGGTACCCGGCGACGACGAGCACGGCGCCGAGCGCCAGGAAGCCGAGGTCCCACGCCAGCTCGTTCGGGCCGCTGCGGACGTGGTGGATGCCGAGGATGTGGTGGTCGACGATCCCTTCGACGAGGTTGAAGACGCCCCATCCCGCGAGCACCCACCCCCACAGCGCGCGCGAGGCCCACACGCGTCCGCGCGAGTGCTGGATGCGCGAGTAGAGGAGCGCCAGGCCGAGGAGCACCATCACCCAGGTGAACGTGTGGAAGACGCCGTCCCAGACCGTGTTCATCCGCAGGCCATGGACGGTGTCGGCCGGATACGTCGGGATGCCGACGTTGTCGCTGCCGGTCGACGTCAGCATGTGGTGCCACTGCAGGATCTGGTGCAGCAGGATCCCGTCGACGAAGCCGCCGAGCCCGACTCCCAGGACGAGGCCGGGAAGCCGGAGGGAGGGGGGTGCGCCGACCGTGCGTACTCGCGCGTCGCTGCGGACGTGGTCATGCTCCTCCCTCCGACGGACGGCTAGTACCCGTGCTTGTGCCTCGTCATGCACCGCGATTTCCCGCGCCGAGAGGCGCGTGCCGGTATACCCTCGGCTATATGTCCGGTCTCGCCCACTTCCGGCCGCTGCGCGAGGAGGTGCGCGACGAGCTCCGGTCACGCATCACGAGCGGCACCTATGCTCCCGGCACACGCCTGGTCGAACGGACGATCGCCAGCGAGCTCGGCGTCTCGCGCGTGCCCGTACGGGAGGCGCTGCAGGCTCTCGTCCTCGAGGGGTTCGCGGAGGACCGTCTGACGAGGGGCATCGCGGTGCGCAGCTACGACGCCGCGCAGATCGCCGACCTCGCTCAGGTCGGCGGTGCGCTCGAAGCGGTCCTCGTCCGCCGGCTCGCCACCTATGCGCGGCCGTCGGACCTCGCGCCGCTTCGCGACGTCCTCGACGAGGCCGCGTTCGTCATCGGTGCCGGCGACGTGCCGGCGGCGGTGGCCGCGAACGCGCGCTTCCACGAGGTCCTCCAGGAGCTCGGCCGCGGAACGATCGTGGGGGAGGTGCTCACCACGATCGGCGAGCGGCGGCGCTGGCTGATGCGTCAGCACACCGACCCGGCGCCGATCCACGCGGAGCACGAGGCCTTGTACGCGGCGCTGGTGGCGGCCGACGTCGAGGGCGCGGTCGCGCTCGTCGAGGCGCACGCCCGGGGCTCGGTCGTCCACGCCGTGACCAGCCAGCCGGGCGCCCGCCGCTAGCGCGGTACCGCTCCCGCGCCGGCTTCCGACTTGCGCCATCGACACCGGCGTGCGTTTGATCGGTCATGGCCGAGCACCCGACGTCGTTCGCCGCGCAGATCTTCCGACGCATGCCGGTAGGTCGGCGTCCGCACACCGAGGAAGGGCTCAAGCGCAGCATCGGTCTGGTCCAGCTGGTCGGCTTCGGCGTCGGCGCCACCGTCGGCACCGGCATCTTCTTCGTCCTGACCGAGGCCGTGCCGGACGCGGGTCCGGGGGTCGTGGTCTCGTTCGTCATCGCTGCCGTCACCGCCGGCCTGACCGCGCTCTGCTACGCCGAGCTCGCCGGCAGCGTCCCCGTGTCGGGGTCGTCGTACTCCTACGCCTACGCGACGCTCGGCGAGGTCGTGGCGATGGTCGTCGCCGCCTGCCTCCTGCTCGAGTACGGCGTGTCCGCGTCGGCCGTCGCGGTCGGGTGGTCGGAGTACCTGAACCAGCTCCTCGACAACCTCTTCGGTGTCGAGATCCCGCACGCGCTGTCGTACGCGCCCGAGGCCGGTGGCGTCGTCAACCTCCCGGCGATGGTGCTCGTCGCCCTCTGCGCCCTGCTGCTCATCCGCGGCGCGAGCGAGTCCGCGACCGTGAACACGATCATGGTCGCCATCAAGGTCGGGGTGCTCCTCCTCTTCATCGCGATCGCGGCGACCGGCTGGAACAGCGACAACCTGGCCGACTTCGCCCCGTTCGGCGTCGCCGGCATCCAGGCGGCGTCGGCAACGATCTTCTTCTCCTACATCGGGCTCGACGCGGTCTCGACGGCCGGGGACGAGGTGAAGGACCCGGCGAGGACGATGCCGAAGGCGATCATCCTCTCGCTGATCATCGTCTCCACCCTGTACGTCGCGGTCGCCCTCACCGCGGTCGCTGCGCAGCCCTGGCAGGACTTCGAGGGCCAGCAGGCCGGGCTGGCGCAGATCCTGGAGAACGTCACCGGCTCGACCTGGCCGAGCACCGTGCTCGCCGCCGGCGCGGTCATCTCGATCTTCAGCATCACGCTCGTCGTGATGTACGGGCAGACACGCATCCTCTTCACGATGGGGCGCGACCGGATGCTGCCCCCGATCTTCGCGCGGGTGAACCCTCGCACGCTGACCCCGATCCCCAACACGATCATCGTGGCGGTGGTGGTGGCGCTCATCGCAGGGTTCATCCCGCTGAACTGGCTGCTCGACACCGTCAGCATCGGCACGCTCGTCGCCTTCATGGTCGTGTCGCTGGGCGTCATCATCCTGCGCCGCCGCGCGCCCGACCTCGAGCGCACCTTCAAGGTGCCCCTGTATCCGGTCCTGCCGCTGCTGTCGATCGCCGCCTGCCTCTACGTGCTCACAGGCCTCGCGCTGGTCACCTGGGTGGTGTTCCTCGTGTGGGTCGCGGTCGTCCTGGCGTTCTACTTCGCGTACGGGTTCCGGCGTTCGACCTTGCGGGCAGGGGCGGGGAGCGGCGACGAAGGACGGGCGCCATGACCGTCGTGGCGGGGATCGGCCCGGACGGCAGGGGGACGCACGCCGTCCACCTTGCCGGTCGCATCGCCGCGTCGACGGGCGAGGACCTCCTCCTGTGCTGCGTCGTCTCGGACGCGTGGGGCAGGGGGACGGCGGTGTCGGGGCCCGACGCCGACTGGCGCCGTCACCTGGAGGCGATGGCGAGCGACGCCGTCGCGGAGGCACGTGACATCCCGCCGCCGGACGTACGGGTGGACGCGGTCGTGCGCACGTCGCGCTCCGTGCCGCGCGAGCTGGTCGCCGAGTCCGAGCGGGTCGAGGCGTCGATGCTGGTGGTCGGCTCGGCCGGGGACGCACTCATGGGCCACGTCGCGCTCGGCAACGTGAGCACGTGGCTGCTCCACCGTGCGCCGCTGCCGGTGGTCCTCGCCCCGCGGTCGTTCTGGTCGGAGCCGGACGACCGCCTCGAACGGCTCGTCCTGGCCGTCGACTCCGACGCCGCCGTCGACTCCGCGCTCGATGCCACCACCTGGTTGGCGCGTCGGGCCGGTGTGGGCATCGGGCTCGCGACGTTCGGGGTCCGGCGGCTGCCGGCGCTGCCGGACGGAGGGGGCCGTCGGGCCGACGACGCCGTGTACGAGGCGTGGCGCGAGGACATCGACGTTCTCCAGGCGCGGGCGGCGTCGCTCGTGGTGGAGACCGGCGTCCCCGTCACCGACCGGATCGTCGCGGTCGCCGACTCCTGGCGAGGTGCGGTCGACAAGCTCCACTGGCGTGAGGGCGACCTTCTCGTGATGACGTCGAGCCGCGAAGGACCGGTCCGCCGGATCTTCCTCGGGTCGAACGCGCCGAGGATCATGAGTCACGTCCCGGTCCCCGTCCTCACGCTTCCTCGGAGGTAGCCGATGCCCGTCGTCGACCGCCGTGCCGTTCTCTCGGCCCCGGCGGAGCAGGTGTGGGCCCGCGTCACCACGCCCGAAGGGATCGCCGACGAGCTCGCGCCTTGGCTGTCGATGACGGTGCCGCCCGGGCTGCGCGGCAAGACCCTCGCCGACCGTGATGCGGTCGTCGGCGGGCCGCTGGGCAAGGCGTGGGTGCTCCTCGGAGGCGTGCTCCCCGTCGAGTACGACGACATGACGCTCGTCGACGTCGAGGAGACCTGCTTCCACGAGCGCTCCCGGATGCTCACCCTGGCGCGCTGGGAGCACGAGCGCTCCGTGCGACCGCTCACCGACGAGGCGTGCGAGCTGCGCGACGTCCTGACCTTCACCGTACGGCGGGGTCTGGCCGCGCTCCCGGGTGCCGACGCTCTCGCGACCCGCCTCGTGTCGGCGCTCTTCTCCCACCGGCACCGTCGACTCGTGTCCGCCTTTCCCGCTCCCGGCGAGGGGTGACCCGCACCGCCTCAGGTCGTGGGGAGCACGAGGACCGCCCATGTCGTCAGCGGGGCGAGCACGACGAGGGACATGCCCCACCGCATGAGGCGTGTGAAGACCAGCTCGCGGTCGTCCTCGTCGGCGTTGGCCACGATCAGCGCCCCGTTGGTGGAGAACGGGCTGCAGTCGACGACGGAGCTCGAGATCGCGAGCGCCGCGACGAGACCGACGGCGCTGACCTCGTCGATGAGCAGGAAGGGGACCGCCAGCGGGATGAGGGCCCCGATGATGCCGGTCGTCGACGCGAACGCCGAGACGACCGCGCCGATCACGCAGATGAGGAGGGCGGCGAGGAGCGGGGCCCCGACCTCGGCGACGCGGTCCCCCAGCCAGGTGACGACACCGTGGCTCTGGAGGAGGTTGACGTAGGTGACGATGCCGCCGACCAGCAGGATCGTGCCCCAGCCGATCTTCTCGACCGCGCCTCTGGCCGAGGGTGGGAAGACAAGTGTCAGCGCGACGGCGACGGTCAGTGCGGTGAAGCCGACGTCGAGGTCGAAGGCGAGGGCGCCGACGATGAGGGCGACGAGGCCGACGAGGGTGGTCGACCGCTCCGCGTTGAGCCGACCGTCGTCCGTGGCAGGGCCGCTGCTGGAAGCCGCGGGGACGGGGCGCTGGGTCGCGGTCCGGCTCGCGGCGGTGGCGGCCGTCCCGAGCCCTCTGAGTGCACGCTCATCCTTGCCGCGCCGGATCAGCTCGTGCCCTCCGAAGGCGACGTAGGTGGCCAGGGCGATCAGGAGCGCCGCCGCCATCGCGGAGAGGAAGAGGAAGGTCGGGCTGCTGTCGAGATGGTTCGCCTCGACGACGCCGTTGGTGATGCTGCCGAAGATGCCGATCGGCGAGAAGCTGCCACCGGTCGCCCCCTGGACCACCATCATCCCCATCATGACGGGGTGGATGCGGTAGCGGTGGGCGAAGCCCGTCGCCACCGGAGCGACGATCGCGACCGCGGCAGGGCTGACGGCGCCGATGCTGGTGACGGCCGCGCAGACGAAGAACATCGCCCACGGCACGAGAGCGACGCGCCCGCGGACCGCGCGTACGGCGCCCTGGACGATCCAGTCCACGGTGCCGTTGTTCTTCGCGAGCGCGAAGAGGTAGGTGACGCCGACGAGGATGACGAACAGGTCACCGGGGAAGCCGGCGACGATCGCGTCGGCGTCCTCACCGAAGACGCTCAGCCCGACGACGAAGGCCGCCACGAGCGCGAGCGCGCCCATGTTGATGCTGCGCAGGGTCGCGACCAGGAAGACCAGTGCGAGCACGGCCAGCGCAATGACTTCGGGGGGCACGCCCGTCACCTTTCGAACCGGGAGTCTTCGATGTGGGGGAGACCACAGGCTCAGTGGCCTGGCCTCTGAGCCAAAGGCCTGGATCTCACGTATTCTCCCACCATGCGCCAGTCCGACGAACAGCGCGGGCCGCGGCCCGTGCAGCGTCCTCGGCTCTACGAGCACCTCGCGCAGCACATCGCGTCCTTCATCGAAGCGCAGGGCCTCGTCGCTGGCGACCGACTTCCTCCCGAGCGGCAGCTCGCTCGTGACCTCGGCGTCAGCCGCGCCACGCTCACGCGGGCGCTCGCAGCCCTCGAGACCCAGGGTCGGGTCGAGGTCCGTCACGGCGTCGGTGCCCTCGTCCGTCAGGCGCCGCCACCCGGTGACCTCACCGGCCGTATCGCGGCCCACCCCACGTCCGAGGTGGCGGTCGCCCGCGAGGCGGTCATGGTCGGTGTCGCGCGCGCCGCCGCGAGCCACCCTCACAAGGGCATGCGGATCGCGATGCTCGGCGACGACGGAACGATCCCGACCTTCGACGAGGTCTGGCGCTGCGTGCGCCGCCTCGCCGGCAAGAGCCTCCTCGTCGAGCTTGACGACGTGCTCGCGGCGCAGTGCGCCGACCCTGAGGAGACGTCGGGCCTGCGCTCGCGCCTGGACGACCTCGCCGTCGCCGTCGTCCGCGGGGATCCCGACGCTGCCGCCGCGGCGTGCACGGGCATCCTCGCGCCCGCGACGGCGCCACAGACTGCCTCACCCGTGACGGGGGACACGGGTAAGGCATACACGTCCTGAGGGTGGCCCGCCACCGGCGGGCCACCCTCAGGACGGACCTCAGGTCGTGCCGCGCACGACCAGGCTGGTCGGCAGGACCACGCTGCGGGTCTCCTCGCCCTCCGGCTCGGCCAGCGCGGCCAGGAGCATCTCCGCCATCTCGCGACCGAGCCGGTCGGCCGGCTGGTTGATGGTCGTCAGCGGCGGGTCGCTCATCGCCGCCATCGGGGAGTCGTCGAAGCCGACGACCGCGACGTCGCTCGGAACGGCGCACCCTGACTCGCGCAGCGCCCGCAGGGCCCCGAGCGCCATCGGGTCGGACGCCGCGAACACCGCGTCCACGTCCGGCCTGCGCGCCAGCAGCCGACGCATCGCCTGCCAGCCGCCGGGCTCGGTGAAGTCGCCCTCCTCGACCAGGCTCGGGTCGTACGCGACGCCGGCGGCGGCGAGCGCCTCCCGGTAGCCCTGAAGACGGTCGCGACCGGCCTGCATGTCCGGAGGGCCGGCGATCGTCGCCACGGTCCGGCTCCCGCGCTCAAGGAGGTGGTGCAGGGCCGCGCGCGCTCCGCCGACGTTGTCGACGTCCACGTAGCTGGCGTTCTCCACGCCCGGCGGCCGGCCACCGTGCACGAGCACCAGCCCGCGCTCGCGCAGCTGCTGGGGCAGGTCGTCGCCCTCGTGCTGGGAGAGCAGCAGCGCACCGTCGACGTGCTGGGGACTCAGGTACGCCGCCGGCTCGTCACGCCGTTGTTCGGCTCCGTGGACGAGGACGAGGACCAGCTGGCGGTCGCGCTCGTCCATCACCTGCGAGATCCCGCGGACGACCCCCGCGAAGAACGGCTCGCTGAACAGTCGCTCCTCGGGCTCGGAGATCACCAGCGCGATCGCCCCCGTGCGACGGGTCACCAGCGAGCGCGCCGCCTGGTTGGGGACGTACCCGAGCTCGGCGACCGCCTTCATGACGGCGTCCCGCGTCTGCGGCGCGACCGAGGGCGAGCCGTTGATGACCCGCGAGGCGGTACCCCGTCCGACGCCGGCAAGCGCCGCCACCTGCTCGAGCGTCGGACGCCGACCCGTCTCCGCCCCACCCGTCATGCGCCCAGTATCCCGCTCCGGTGCGCCGCCATGAGCGATGCGTACCACCGCGCGCTGTCCTTGGGCGTCCGCAGCTGCGTGTCGTAGTCGACATGGACGAGGCCGAACCGCTTCGCGTAGCCCTCGGCCCACTCGAAGTTGTCGACCAGCGACCACGCGAAGTAGCCCGCGACGGCGACGTCGTCGGCGGCCAGCCGCGCCATCGCCTCGAGGTGGGACTTGAGGTAGGCGAGCCGTTCGACGTCGTGCACCTGCCCGTCGGCCGACACGACGTCCTCGTACGCGGCGCCGTTCTCGGTGAGGTAGATCGGCAGGGCCGGGTACTCGTCGTGGACCCGGCGCACGACGTCGTACAGCCCGTCGGGGTCGACCTCCCACCCCATCGCCGTCGTCGGCCAGCCCCGCTTGCGGAACTCCACCGACGCGGTGCCGGGGTACGCGCCCGGGGCGACCATGTGGCGCGTGTAGTAGTTCACGCCGAGGAAGTCCAGCGGTGCCGCGATGAGTTCGGTGTCGCCGTCGTGGACGAACTCCAGCGACGACGTGGGGCGAACGTCCTCGACGACGTCGGCGGGGTAGCCGCGGCCGAAGACGGGGTCGAGGAACCAGCGGTTGCACAGCCCGTCGACACGGCGGACCGCGTCGTCGTACGCGGCGCGGTCCGGGCCGTCGTACCCCTCCGGCAGCGCCGGAGACGTCGGGTAGAGGTTGAGCGTGATCCCGAGCGGGGTCTCCGGGGCCGCTGCCCGGATCGCCTGCGCGGCCAGACCGTGCCCGAGGAGCAGGTGGTGCGACGCGGCGAGCGCGGCTGCGCCGTCGGTGCGTCCCGGGGCGTGGATCCCGTTGCCGTAGCCGAGGAACGCCGAGCACCACGGCTCGTTGAGCGTGATGAGGCCGTGGAGCCGGTCGCCGAGCGCGTCCGCGACGATCCCGGCGTACTCGGCGAACCGCTCCGCCGTGTCGCGCGCCGGCCAGCCGCCCGCCTCCTCCAGCTCCACGGGAAGGTCCCAGTGGTAGAGCGTCGCCCAGGGCGCGACGCCCCGGTCGAGCAGCGTGTCGACCAGGCGGTCGTAGAAGGCGAGCCCCTTCGTGTTGACGGGTCCGGAGCCGCCGGGCTGCAGCCGCGGCCACGAGATCGAGAACCGGTACGCCCCGAGGCCGAGGTCGCTCATCAGCTCCACGTCGGAGGTCATCCGGTGGTAGTGGTCGACGGCGACGTCGCCCGTGTCGCCGTTGGCGACGCGTCCGGGCTCGTGGGAGAAGGCGTCCCAGATCGACGGGGTCCGGCCGTCCTCGCGGACGGCGCCTTCGACCTGGTACGCCGCGGTGGCGGCGCCGAAGACGAAGTCGGACGGGAACGACGCTGCGAGCGTGGTGAGGGGATCGGTGACGACGTCGGTCATCCCTTGAGCCCACCTTCCATGATTCCGCCGACGATGCGGCGACCGAAGAGGATGAAGACCAGGACGAGCGGGACGGTGGCGAGCAGCGTGCCCGCCATCACCAGCGCCTGGTCGGTGTAGTAGCCGCCCGACAGCCGAGAGAGGGCGACCTGGACGGTCGGGTTCTCGGGCGCGAGCGTGAGGTAGGGCCACATGAAGTCGTTCCACCGCTCCATGAACGTGAGCAGCCCGAGGACGGCGACCGCCGGTCGCAGCGCGGGGAAGACGACCTGCGCGAAGATGCGGAAGGTCGACGCGCCGTCGACGCGGGCGGCCTCGATCAGCTCGTCCGGGATCGCCTGGCTGACGTACTGGCGCATGAAGAACACGCCGAAGCCCGTCACGAGGAACGGCAGCACCGCCGACCAGAGGCTGCCGGCCAGACCGAGCCAGCCCATCAGCATGTAGAGAGGGACGAGCCCCAGCTGGACCGGCACCATCATCGTGCCGATCACCGCCAGCAGGAAGATGTTCTTGCCGCGGAAGCGCAGCTTCGCGAACGCGAACCCGGCGAGCGACGAGAGCGTCACCACCGTGAGCGTCGCGACGGCCGAGACCATCAGCGAGTTGAGCAGCGCCTGCGCGAAGACCACGTCGGGGTTGTCGAAGACCCGCGTGACGTTCTCGCCGAGCTGGTCGCCCGGGGTGAGCGGCGGTGGGTTGGACGTGATGTCGCTGTTGGGCCGCGAGGCCATCACCAGCATGTAGTAGAGCGGCCCGATCGAGGCGAGGACCACGAAGACGAGGACGAGGTACGTCAGCGGCGACGCCTTGCGGCTGCGCACCCGCCGACGGCGGCGGCGTACGGGCTCCGGCTCGTCGAGGTCCTGCGCGACCGTGGCCACGGGGATGAGAGGTGTGGTCATGCGAGGCTCCTCAGTCGACCGAGCGGATGCGGCGTACGAGCAGGGAGTTCACGATCGAGACGACGACGATGACCGCGAACAGGATCCAGGCCACCGTCGCGGCGTACCCGAACCGCTGACCGGTGAACGCCTGCTCGACGAGGTACATCGCGCTCGTCTGGAACTGCCGGGTGTCGCCGCCGGTGATCGCGTTGGCCCCGGGGTTGAACAGCAGCGGCTCGGTGAAGAGCTGGATGCCGCCGATCGTCGCGACCGTGACCACGAACATCAGCGTCGGTCGCAGCATCGGGATCGTGATCGAGCGGAACTGCCGCAGCGCCGACGCCCCGTCGAGCCGTGCGGACTCGTAGAGCTCCTTGGGCACCGCCTGGAGGGCGGCGAGCAGGATCAGGGCGTTGTAGCCGGTCCAGCGCCAGTCGACCATCGTCGCGATCGCCAGCCACGACGGGAGGCGTTCCTGGTTCCAGGCGATCGGCTCGACGCCGAAGAGCCCGATGAACCAGTTCACGATCCCGAAGTCCCGGGAGAACATCATCGCGAAGATGATGCCGACGGCCGCGATCGACGTGGCGGTAGGGATGATGACGCCGATCCGCCAGAACGTCAGCGCCCGCAGGCTGCTGTTGAGGACCTGGGCGAGCGCGAGCGCCGCCAGGATCTGCGGGATGGTCGCGATGAGGAAGATCGCGAACGTGTTGAGCAGGCTGTTCCAGAAGTAGTCGTCGCTGACCAGCTCGGTGTAGTTGGCGAACCCGACCCAGCCTTCGTTGCCGCCCAGCAGGCTCCAGTCGTGCAGCGACACCCAGAGGGTGTAGCCGAGCGGGAAGAGCCCGAAGATGCCGAAGAGCACGAAGAAGGGGGCGATGAACAGGTAGGGCGCGCTGCTGATCTCGAGCCGGGCGAGCCGGTCGCGCAGGTGCATGAGGTGCTCCCGAGGTCGAGGGGGCGGACGGGTGGCGCGTGGTGCCCGCGCCGCGGTAGGGGGCGCGGCGCGGGCACCACGGGTTCAGGGTCTCCGCGAGACCTCTCGACCTAGCCTGCCGCCTTCTCGGCGTCCTTGACCGCGGTCGACCAGCCCTCCGACGCGTTGCGCTGGCCGTTCTCGACCGACCGCATGGCGTTCTCGACGGCGTCGCGGACGGGCTGGTTCTTCGCACCGAGGAAGACCGGCTCGAGCTGCGAGGCGCCGGCGATGAAGAGCTGTCCGACGGGCGCGTCGTTGAAGTACGGGTTCGTGGCCTCCTGGAGCGCCGGGTCCTCGTACAGGTTGGGGTTGGACGGGAGGTTGCCGACCTCCTTGAACGCCGCGAGCTGGCCGTCGGCGCTGCTGAGGAACTTCACGAGCTCGATCGCGACGTCCTGGTTCTTGCTGGCTGCGGGGACCGCGAGCCAGGAGCCGCCCCAGTTGCCGCCGCCGCCGGGAACAGTGGCGATGTCCCACTTGCCGGCGTTCTGCTCGCCGGCCTGGTCCTTGATGTAGCCGGTCATCCACGCGGGGCACGCGATGGTGGCGAAGTCGCCGTTCTTGAAGCCGGCGTTCCACTCCGGCGAGAACGACTTCAGCTCTGCGGAGATGCCCTTCTCGTCCATCTCCAGCGCCTTGTCCCACGCCGCCTTGACGGCCGGGTTCGACTCGATCACGAGGTTGTCCTCGCGGTCGAAGTACGTGTGGTCGGCGCTCTGCATGAGGATCGAGTTGTACGTGTTGGTGGCGCTGTCGATGAACTTCGCCTTGCCGTTGCCGATCCCGTCCTGGAACTTCTCGCCGGTGGCGATGAAGTCGTCCCAGGTCGGCCACAGCGCGGCTACGGCCTCACGGTCGGTCGGCAGGCCGGCCTTCTCGAAGAGGTCGCGCCGGTAGCACATCGCGAGGCCGCCGACGTCGGTCCCGAGCCCGATGGTCGTCGAGCCGTCGGCGGTCGTGGCGCCCTCGAACTTCCACGGGAGGTACTGGTCCTTGAGGTCGTTCGCCCCGTGGTCCTGCAGGTTGACGAACTTGTCCGCGCTCGCGAGGAAGTTGACCGCCTGGCCCTCCTCGATCGCGACGACGTCACCGGCGCCCGAGCCGGCGGCGATGCGCTGGGTGAGCACGGTGTTGTACTTGCCGAGGTCGCCCTCGGCGGTCTCGACGATCTTGACGCCCGGGTGCTCCTTCTCGAACTGCTTGTAGAGCTCGGTGTACCCGAACTTCCCGAACAGGTTCACGCGGAGCGTGACGTCGTCCCCGGACCCGCTGTCGGAGTCCGAACCGCCACAGGCGGTGGCCAGCAACGACAAGCTGGCGAGCGCGGCTGCTCCAGCCAGCCAGCGCGAACGGCGTGTGTGTGACACGGTGACCCTCTCCTTCGCCGCTCCCGCCGGTGGGAGCGCTCCCATGCACTGTGGCCTGGCTCACACGCTACGGTCAAGAGGGGATGGGAGCGCTCCCATGCCTCGTTACACAAACGTGACACGCGTCGTCCCACAGCACGTGCCGCGACGAAGCCACGGTTTCTGGGACGAAGCCACACGTACAAGGCGCGCTTGGTACCGGAAGCCGTCGCTTCGTGGCCCTCTCCCCGAGCCGGGCCCGAGGTAAGCGAGCGCTCGGTACGCTTCGGCGCATGACTGTACGTACGGGTGACCGCGTCCTCGTCACCGGTGCCGCCTCCGGGCTGGGCCTCGCCCTCGTGGCCAGGCTCGCGGAGCGGGGCTGCCGGGTCCTCGCCACCGATGTCCACGCGCAGACGCCCGGGCCGGTGGGCGCGGTCGCCGGCGACGTCACGTACCGGCACCTCGACGTCCGCAGCGACGCCGACTGGGACGACGCCCGGGCCTGGGTGGAGGAGACCTGGAAGGGCGTCGACCTCGTCGTCAACAATGCCGGCGTCGCGTCGGGTGGCCGGATCGAGCTCACCACGCCCGACGAGTGGGAGTGGATCACCCAGATCAACCTGCTCGGCGTCGCCCGCGGCTGCCGGACCTTCGCGCCGGTGCTCAAGGCGCAGCGCACGGGGCGGATCGTCAACACCGCCTCGGCCGCGGGGCTCGTGCACCCGCCCCGGATGAGCGAGTACAACGCCGTGAAGGCCGGCGTGGTCGCCCTGAGCGAGACTCTGCGGTGGGAGCTCGAGCCGTACGGCGTCGCCGTCTCGGTGATCTGCCCCAGCTTCTTCAAGACCAACCTGGCCGACTCGATCCGCAGCGCCGACCCGAGCGCGCAGGAGTCCGCGCGCACGCTCATCGACGGAGCCAAGCGCAGCGCCGACACGGTCGCACGCGAGGTCCTCCGGCAGGTCGACGCCGGCACGTTCCTCGTCCTGCCCGACCGCGAGGCCCGCGCGGCGTACGCGGCAAAGCGGTTCGCCCCGCGGCTGTACGCGGCGGCGATGCGACGCGCCGCCCGCAAGGCCGCGGCCGAGGAGGCCGCCGCCGGTGGCGCCCGGACCGCCGGCGCGCAGGTGACTCGGTGAGCGCGCTCTACCTGGTGCGGCACGGCCAGGCGTCGTTCGGTGCCGACGAGTACGACCAGCTGTCCGACCTCGGGTACGCGCAGGCGTCGGCCCTGGGTCAGTCGTGGGAGGCCTCGGGGTTCCTGCCGACGCACGCGGTCGCGGGCTCGATGAAGCGGCACGCGCAGACCGCGATCGCCGCTCTCGACGCCGCAGGACCCTCCGACGGCTACGACGTGGACGAGGGGTGGGACGAGTTCCCCCACGAGTCGGTCGTGGAGGCGTACGCGCCCGGGCTGGTGACCGACGACCCGAAGGAGTTCCAGAAGATCTTCGTCTCGGCGGTCGGGCGCTGGGCCGGCGGCGAGCACGACGACGAGTACGCGGAGCCGTACCCGCACTTCACCGCCCGCGTCCTCGGCGCGTTCGACCGGCTGACCGCCTCGCTCGGGCGAGGCGAGAGCGCCGTCGTCTTCACCTCGGGCGGGCCGCTCGCCGTCGTCGCCGCCCACCTGCTGGCCGGAGACGCCCCGCGGTGGACGCCGCAGGCGCAGGCGATCTGGCCTCGCCTCAACACCGTGACGATCAACGCGGGGGTGACGACCGTCGTCACCGGGTCGTCCGGACGCACGCTGCTGTCGTTCAACGAGCACACCCACCTCCCGTACGACCTCGTGACCTACCGCTGACCACCAAGGAGCCCCCCGTGCGCAAGACGATCCTCATCACCGGTGCCAGCTCCGGCCTCGGTGCCGGCATGGCCCGCGTCTGGGCCGCCCAGGGCCACGACCTCGCGCTGACCGCGCGGCGCGTCGAGCGGCTCGAGGCGCTCAAGGCCGAGCTCGAGGCGGCGCACCCGTCGATCAGGGTGGTCGTGCACGCGCTCGACGTCACCGACCACGCGGAGGTCTTCCGCGTCTTCGCCCGTGCCGCGCAGGACCTCGGTGGCCTCGACCGCGTCGTCGTCAACGCCGGTCTGGGCAAGGGCGGGCGGATCGGCACCGGGAAGTTCGAGGCCAACCGCGAGACCGCGGAGACCAACTTCGTCGCCGCGCTCGCGCAGTGCGAGGCCGCGATGGAGCACTTCTACGAGCGCCGCGCGGGCCACCTCGTCGTCGTGTCCTCCGTCTCGGCGATGCGGGGGATGCCCAGCTCGATGACGACCTACGCGGCGACCAAGGCGGGGCTCGCCGCGCTCGCGGAGGGGATCCGGTCGGACCTCGTCAACCGCAAGGGGCACGACATCGCGGTGACCACCGTCTACCCGGGATACATCGCGTCGGAGATGAACGAGAAGGTCGAGCAGAAGCCGAAGGGCATGGTCGACAACGAGACCGGGTCCCGTGCGCTGGTGGCCGCGATCGAGACCGAGAAGCCCGAGCGCATCGTGCCCGCGTGGCCGTGGCGCCCCGTGTCGTTCGTGCTGCGCCACGCGCCGCTGGGGATCGTCCGCCGCATGGTCTGAGCCGGGACGGGTACGCCTCGAGGTAGCGAACCGAGGAGGACCCGTGCACGCCACGCTGCTCAACTGCTCGTTGAAGCGCTCGCCCGAGCCGTCGAACACCCAGATGCTCGCGGACTCCGTCGTCGCAGTGATGAAGGGCTGGGGCGTCGAGACCACCTCGTACCGCCTCGCCGACCTGCGGCTGGCGCACGGGGTCGCGACGGAACTCGGCGAGGGCGACGAGTGGCCGCGGGTCCACCAGTCGATCCTGGCCAGCCAGATCCTCGTCGTCGCCACGCCGACCTGGGTCGGGCACCCCAGCTCGCTCGCCCAGCAGGCGATCGAGCGGATGGACGCGATGATCTCCGAGACCGGGGACGACGGCCGCCCGGTCGCGTACGACAAGGTGGCCGGAGTCGTGGTCACCGGCAACGAGGACGGCGCGCACCACGTCATCTCCGAGGTCGCCGGGGCGTTGGTCGACATCGGGTTCACGATCCCGGGCCAGGCGTGGACGTACTGGAACCGCGGCCCCGGGCCAGGCCCCACCTTCAGCGAGACCTCGGAAGGACGCGAGTGGTCGTACCGGACGGGGCGCGCGATGGCCGCCAACCTGGTGGCAGTGGCGAAGGCGTTGGCGGAACGGCCGATGCCCGCTCCGCCGTCGTGATTCGATGGCGGCATGACTGCTGATCCCTCCGACCGCTCGGCGCGTGCGATCGCCGCTGCCGAGGCTCTCGGGCTCGACCACGCCGTCACGCGCCACGGACGCGCCCGCTCCCTCGAGGAGGCTGCGGCCGCACGGGGCATCGCGCCGCGTGCGCTGCTCAAGACGCTCGTGGTGCGGGTGCGCGACGGCGACTACCGCTTCGTCATGGTGCCGGGCGACCGCGAGTTCTCCTGGCCCAAGCTGCGCGCGCTGCTCGGCGTCAACCGCGTGTCGATGCCCGACGCCGCCACCGCGCAGGAGGTCACGGGGTACGAGCGCGGCACGATCACGCCCCTGGGCAGCACCACAGCCTGGCCTGTCGTGATGGATGCGAGCATCGCGGGCCCGATCTCCGTCGGTGGCGGCGGCCACGGCGTCGGTCTCACCGTCGACGCCGACGCGCTGGCCGAGGCCCTCGGGGCCGAGCGCGCCGACATCAGCGAGTAGGTCAGGCCCCGTCGTCCTGGGCCCCGTCGTCCTGGGCGTCGTCGTCTGAGGTGTCGGCGCCGCCCGCCGCCTCGACGAGGGCGTCGATGTTCTCGCGCGGGAAGCCGGCCAGGCCCACGAGGACGTCGAGCGGCACCTCTGCCGCCATCGGGTTGGCCTTCAGCTCGGCGCCCCGCGCGCCGAACGCGCTCGCGAGGAGCGGTCCGCCGACAGGGTCGGCCTCCCACTCGGCCACCGTCGACTGCGGGGTCAGCGGCGTACGGATCTCGGTCCCCTCCACCGTGACCGTCACGCTGCGGCGCAGGTCGGCGGCCGAGGCGCCGACCGAGACGGTGAACGTGCCGGGCTCGACGACCCAGCGGCGCAGGACAGGGTGCCAGTACGCGAACGCGCGTGGTCCGAGCTCCAGCTCGACGCGCTCGGAGGCCCCGGGCTCGAGCGTCACCTTCGCGAAGCCCTTCAGCTCCCGCTCGGGGCGCGCGACGGGGGAGTCCAGGTCGCTGACGTAGACCTGCACGACGTCCGTGCCCGTACGCCCGCCGGTGTTCGTCACCGTCACCGAGACGCTCGCCCGCACCTCGTCCCCGCTGCCGGTGACCTCGACCGAGAGGTCACCCTGCGAGAACGTCGTGTAGCCCAGGCCGTGGCCGAACGGGTAGGCCGGCGGGATGCGCTTCACGTCGTAGTACCGGTAGCCGACGAAGACACCCTCCCCGTACCGCGAGTGTCCGAGGTGGCCAGGGAAGTCGAGGAACGCAGGCGTGTCCTCCAGCCGGAACGGGATCGTCTCGGCCAGCCTGCCGGTCGGCTCGGCGCGCCCGCTGAGCACCTCGGCGATCGCCGACCCGACGGCCTGCCCGGCCAGCCACGTCTCGAGCAGCGCAGGGACCTCGCGCGACCAGGCGACGGGCGTGACGATGCCGCCGTTGGCGAGCACCACGACGACCCGCGGGTTCACCGCCACGAGCTCTTGGACGAGCTCGACCTGCGCGGGCGGCAGGTCGAGGTGGTTCCGGTCGTACCCCTCCGACTCGTACGACTCCGGCAGGCCCAGCAGGCAGACGACCGTACGCCCGCCTCGCGCGGCCTCGACGGCCTCGGCGCGCAACGCGCGGTCCTCCTCCGGGCTCCCGTCGAGCGTGTAGCCGGCGGCGAACGGCACGTCGTCGCCCCAGGTCTCGCGCAGCGCGTCGAGCGGGACGTCGACGCGCGTCGGGTTCACCCGCGACGAGCCGGAGCCTTGGAAGCGAGGGGTACGGGCGAGCTCGCCGACGACCACCACCTCCGCCGACTCGCTCAAGGGCAGCAGCGGTGCGCCACCGACGGGCTCGTTCTTGAGCAGCACCGATCCGGCGACGGCTGCCTCACGGGCGAGCGCGTGCGGGTCCAGCGTGTGGGTGTTGGCCTCGGCCGCCTCGCCGGCGCGGTCGACCAGCGCCAGCACTCGGCGTACGGCCTCGTCGAGGACGCCCTCCTCGAGCGTCCCGCCGCGTACCGCCTCGACGACCACCTCGTCGTCGCCGAAGGGCGGCATCGCGAGGTCGGTGCCTCCGCGCAGCGCGGCGACGCGGTCGTGCACGGCACCCCAGTCGGAGACCACCACGCCGTCGAACCCCCACGTGTCGCGCAGCACCTCGCGCAGCAGCCAGGCGTTCTCGGTGGCATAGGTGCCGTTGACCTTGTTGTACGAGGCCATCACCGTCCACGGGTCGCCTGCGGTGACGACCCGTTCGAACGCGGCGAGGTAGATCTCGTGGAGCGTCCGCTCGTCGACGTCGGCCGACACCCTCATGCGGTCGGTCTCGGCGTTGTTGGCGGCGAAGTGCTTGACCGAGGCGCCGACGCCTTCGGCCTGCAGGCCACGCACGAACGCCAGTCCGAGCTCGCCCGAGAGGTACGGGTCCTCCGAGAGGTACTCGAAGTTGCGGCCGCACAGCGGCGATCGCTTGATGTTGACCCCCGGCGCGAGGATGACCGAGACGCCCTCGGCGCGGGCCTCGCGCGCGATCGCGGCGGCCACGCGCTCGACGAGGTCGGGGTCCCACGAGGAGCCCAGCGACGTCGCCGTGGGGAAGCAGGTCGCGGGCACGCTCTTCCCCATCCCGAGCGAGAGACCGGGTTCACCTGCCTGCTTGCGCAGCCCTGTCGGCCCGTCGGCCATCATGATCGCCGGGACGTCGGCCTCCTCGACCGGCTGCGTGTGCCAGAAGTCGCTGCCGGACGTCAGCGACGCCTTCTGCTCCAGGGTCAGCCGTGCGGCGGAGTCCGCCGCTCCTGCTGAATCGTCCCCTGACATCGTTCCCCCGATCGCCATGTGAATCTGCGGTGACTGTAACCACGCGAGGGGGTTCGCGCAGGACACCCGCGCTCACCAGCGGTTACGGGCCTCCTCCGCCCACCCGACGAGGCCGTCGAGAGCCAGCGTGGTCCCGTCGTCGGCCCGTGCGGACCCCGTCCAGGTGCCGAAGGCCTGGTGGGTGGAGCTGCCGAGGACGACGAGCTCCGTACGAGCCACGCGGACGTGCTCGGGGAGGAAGGTCGCGGCGGGCGCCGTCGCCCGTGACGCGCCACGGCGCCCGCCAGTCGTCGCGGTCGTACGACCAGGTGAGCGGCGCGCCGATCTTGTGGACAGTGCCGCCGACGACGAGGGCGTTCTCGGTCGAGCCGGTGCCGTCGGTCCAGCGGCCGCCGAGCTGGACGGCGTCGCCTCCGGGGCCGGATCCGGCGCCCCAGTTCCACGTCATCCGGTACGGCCACACGCCGCGTCCGTGGTCGAGCACGGCGTACGCGTCGGTGACCGGGTGGGCGACGCCGTCGATCCCGAGCGTGCCGCGGGCAGGGCGGGCGAGGTCCTTCACCGTGTATTGGAACCGCCGCCGGCTCCACGGCACCACGACCCCCATCGACTCGTGGCCCTCGGGCTGATCGACGGTGAGCGCCACGGAGATCCGAGGCGCGGTCGCGCGGATCGTCGTCGGCCCGGTCGTCCCCGCGGTCGGCTGCTCGATGTCGACCGTCAGGTCGCCGGCGACGACGGCGACGCGCCCGCTGCCGGCGCGGTCGGGAAGGACGACGCCGCGGCCGAGCGGGACCGTCGCGTCGTGACGCCACTCCTCGCCGCTGCGGCGGTCGAGGACGTACAGGCCGTGCACCGCCGCGTAGTCCAGCGACGCCACCTGGAGACCGATCACGTGCGTGGGGGAGACGACTCCCCAGTACTCCCACCGCTTCGTCCGGCCCCAGCCGCGGAGGTTCGCGCGGTGCAGCGGCCGGCGCGTCCAGCCGACCGCGTCGGGGTTCAGGCGCCCGTCGGGACGGCAGAGGTCGACAGGCGTGGTGATCTCGCGCTCGCGCATGCGGTCACGGTAGTGCGCGGGTCACCGTCACCGGGGCGCCGACCTCGAGGGTGCCGATGGCCGTCGGCGCCATCCGCACGCCGAACCACGTGACTCCGTCCCACTTGCGCCGGCGGGCCAAGGTACGGATGGGCTCGTGCCCGCGTTCGAGGGTCTGCGGATCGACGAGCGTGATCGCGCAGCGGTCGCACAGCTCGGCGAAGCGGAAGGGCACGTCGCCCAGCAGAACGGTCCGCCACCGGTCCTCCGCGAACGGCGCGAGCTCGTCGGGGTCCGCCTCGACGACGACGTTGGGGCGGAAGCGGGCCATCGCGAGCGGGGCGTGGTCCGACGTCTCGGCGATCCACTCGTCGAGCCGGGCGAGCGAGGGCGTGGTGGTGAGCAGGATCGGTGCGGTGTCGGCGAGCGACAGCGGCTCGCTGCCCGTCCCCCCGTGGGACAGCGACATCGGACGCCGCTGCGGATCGTCCAGCCACACGAGTCGTGCGGGCGTGCCGATCGCCTTGGACATCCAGGCCTCGGCGTGGCGCCCCGCGTACCGCAGGGTCTCGAGCCGGGACACGCCGACGGGCACCGGCGTGCCGTGGACCGGTCGGGCGACCGCCAGCTCGGCGAGCCCGTCGGCCCGCAGGAGAAGCCCGTCGACCGTGGGGGTCGCACGCACCGACAGGATCCGGGGGTGTGCGATGGCGTCGACCTTGTGTCCGTCCGGACCCACCACGAGCCACCGTCTGTCGCCGGCCAGTCCCCACGGCTCGACCGTGGCGCGGTCCACGTCGTGGGCGGCGGTGGACTTGACGGGATAGAGGTGCAGAGACGCGATGCGCACGGGGTCAGCGTAGGGGGAGCGACGCGGCGGCTCGACCGGCTTTTGCCGTCTCGCAGAAAAAGACAGGGTTGACTGTTTGTTAGTTGGCGAGTGATGATGGCACGGTGACGGCGACCACACGGACCCCGCAGGGTGAACGCAGCCGGCTGATGCGCCAGCGGCTGCTCGAGGCGACCGTCGACTCGCTCGTCGAGCTCGGCTGGTCCGGGACGAGCACGACCGTCGTCTCCCAACGCGCGGGTGTCTCCCGAGGCGCCCAGCTGCACCACTTCCCGAGCAAGCAGGCCCTCGTCATCGCCGCGGTCGAGCACCTGACCGAGCGACGCCGCGAGGAGCTCGCCGCCGCTGTCCAGGCCCTGCCCGCCCAGGGGCGTACGCGGGCGGTCCTCGACGTCCTCGCCGCCCAGTTCGTCTCCCCGGTCTTCTTCGCCGCGCTCGAGCTGTGGGTCGCCGCGCGCACCGACGACGAGCTGCGCGCCGCGGTCGGTCCGCTGGAGCGCCGCGTCGGCCGCGAGGTGCACGCGTACGCCGTCGACCTGCTGGGCATCGACGACAACCGCGGCCGCAACCGGCAGCTCGTGCAGGCGACGCTCGACCTCATGCGCGGGCTCGGGCTCGCCGCCTCTCTCTCAGACGACACCGCACGCCGCACGTCGATCCTCGACGCGTGGGCGATCACCCTCGACACGGAGCTGGAACGCTGATGAGCACCGAAAACTCGCCCGACCCGACCGCCGACCCGAGCCGCTCCGCGGTCCTCGAGTCCGTGCTCGCCGACCTCGACGCCGAGAGCCAGGAGCTCGACGCGATCGTGGCCGGCCTCGACGACGACGGCTGGGCCACCCCGACGCCCGCGCCAGGCTGGGACGTCGCGCACCAGATCGCGCACCTCCACTGGACCGACAGCGCCTCGCTGGCGGCGATCGAGGGTGGCGAGGCGTTCGCGACGCTGATCAAGAACGCGGTCGACAACCCGACCGGCTACGTCGACGCCGAGGCCGACCGCCTCGCCGCGCTCACCCCCCAGGAGCTCCTCGCCACGTGGCGCGAGGGACGCCGCGCGCTCGCCGACGCGCTGCGTGCGGTGCCCGCGGGCGAGAAGATCGCGTGGTTCGGCCCGCCGATGAGCCCGGCGTCGATGGCGACCGCGCGCCTCATGGAGACCTGGGCCCACGGCCGCGACGTCGCCGAGGCGTTCGGCATCGAGCTCCCGCGCACGGCGCGGGCCAAGCACGTCGCCAACCTCGGCTTCCGTACCCGCGGCTTCGCCTACCTCGTCCGCGGTCGGGAGATCCCGTCCACGCCCGTGCGCGTCGAGCTCGTCGGGACCGACGGCGAGACCTGGGCCTGGGGGCCGGAGGACGCGACCGACCGCGTGACCGGTGACGGCTACGACTTCGCGCTGCTCGCCACCCGCCGCCGTACCCGCGACGACGTCGACGTCGTCGCCCACGGCGACGCCGCCGACGAGTGGCTCGACATCATCCAGGCCTTCGCCGGGCTCCCGGGTCCCGACCCGCAGCCGCGCGGAAGCAAGCAGACCGGGGAGGGCGCGGCATGATCCGCATCGGCAACTGCTCCGGCTTCTACGGTGACCGTCTCGCCGCCATGCGGGAGATGCTGACCGACGGCGACCTCGACTACCTGACCGGCGACTACCTTGCCGAGCTCACGATGCTCATCCTCGGCCGCGACCGGATGAAGGACGCCTCGCTCGGCTACGCCAAGACGTTCGTCCGCCAGATGACCGACTGCATGGGCCTGGCGAAGGAGCGCGGCGTCCGGATCGTCACCAACGCCGGCGGCCTCAACCCGGCAGGCCTCGCCGAGAAGCTGCGCGAGATCGCCTCCGAGCAGGGTCTCGACATCGTCGTCGCCCACGTCGAGGGCGACGACCTGCGGCCGCGGGCCGACGAGCTCGGCCTCGTCGGCCACGGCGGGCAGCCGCCGATCACCGCCAACGCCTACCTGGGCGCGTTCGGCATCGCCGCCGCCCTCGACGCCGGTGCGGACGTCGTCGTGACCGGCCGCGTCACCGACGCCTCGGTCGTCGTCGGACCGGCGATCCACGCGTACGGGTGGGGGCGCGAGGACTACGACGCCCTCGCCGGCGCCGTCGTCGCCGGTCACGTCGTCGAGTGCGGGGCGCAGGCGACCGGCGGCAACTTCTCCGGATTCGCGACGCTCGACCCCAAGACGATGCTGCACCCCGGCTTCCCGATCGCCGAGATCGCCGCCGACGGCAGCAGCGTCATCACCAAGCACGAGGGGACCGGAGGCGTCGTCTCCGTCGACACCGTCACGGCGCAGCTCGTGTACGAGATCGGCGGCCCCGCGTACGCCGGCCCTGACGTCGTCACCCACCTGGACTCGGTCGTCCTCACGCAGGACGGCGAGGACAGGGTGGCGGTGTCCGGAGTGCGCGGGTCCGCTCCGCCGGCGACGACGAAGGTCGCGCTCAACTCCTTCGGCGGTTTCCGCAACAGCGTCGAGTTCGTGCTGACCGGGCTCGACATCGAGGAGAAGGCCGCGCTGGTGCGGCTGCAGGTCGAGGACGCCCTCGCGCAGTCGCCGGCGGGGATACCCGACGAGGTCGTCTGGGACCTCGACCGCACCGACGTCGAGGACCCCGAGACGCAGGGACGCGCGACCGCGCTCCTGCGCTGCCACGTGAAGGCGATGTCTCCCGACCCGGTCGGGCGCGCGTTCTCCTCCGCGGCGGTCGAGCTCGCCCTCGCGTCGTACCCCGGCTTCACCGTCACCCGGCCGCCCGCGGCGGGGACGCCGTACGGGGTCTACACCCCGGCCTACGTCCCGCAGGAGGTCGTCCCGCACACCGTGGTGCTCGCCGACGGCACCCGCCTCGACATCCCCGCCCCCACTTCCACGCTCGCGAGTCACCCCGCGCACACTCGCGAGTCACCTCGCGCACACTCGCGAGAGGATTCCGCACCCGCGGTGACTCGCGACCCCGCACGCGGTGACTCGCGAGCGGTGCCGCTGGGGCGGGTGGTCCACACCCGCAGCGGCGACAAGGGCGGCGACGCCAACGTCGGCGTCTGGGTCCGCAGCGACGTCGCCGACCCCGACGCGGCGTACGCGTGGCTGGTCGAGCTGCTCGACGCCGAGACCTTCAGGACATTGATCCCCGAGGCGGCCGACCTCGACCTCGAGATCCACCCGCTGCCCAACCTGCGCGCCGTCAACGTGGTCGCGCACGGCTTCCTCGGTGACGGGGTTGCCGCATCCACCCGCTTCGACCCCCAGGCCAAGGCGCTGGGCGAGTGGCTCCGTGCCCGTGTCGTCGACGTCCCCGAGGAGCTCCTCCCATGACCGTGTCCGCCCCGTACGACGCCTGGTCGACGCCCGAGCGCACGGCGCTGCGCGAGGCCGTCACCCGCTTCACGACCACGGAGATCACCCCGTTCCTCGCCGGCTGGGAGGACGACGGCGAGATCCCGCGCGAGCTGCACAAGAAGGCAGCCGCCGCGGGGATCCTCGGCATCGCCTTTCCCGAGGAGGTCGGCGGCCAGGGTGGTGACATCGTCGACATCTCGGTCGTCAGCGAGGCGATCATCGAGGCCGGCGGCTCCTCCGGACTGATCGCGGCGCTCTTCACGCACGGCATCGCGCTGCCGCACCTGGTCAGCGCCCACCGGATGGCGCCGACCGAGCGCACCGAGGCGCTGGTCGAGCGGTACGTCCGCCCGACGCTGGCCGGCGAGATGATCGGCTCGCTCGGCGTGACCGAGCCGAGCGGCGGCTCCGACGTCGCCAACCTGCGCACCCGCGCGGCGCGCGACGGCGACGCGTACGTCGTCAACGGCGCGAAGACCTTCATCACCTCCGGCGTCCGCGCCGACTTCGTGACGACCGCGGTGCGCACCGGTGGCGACGGCTTCGGAGGCATCTCGCTGCTCGTCGTCGACAAGGGGACGCCGGGCTTCGCCGTCCAACGCCCGTTGCGCAAGATGGGGTGGCACTGCTCGGACACCGCCGAGCTCGCCTTCGACGACGTCCGCGTGCCTGCCGAGAACCTCGTCGGCGAGGAGAACGGCGGCTTCGTCCTCGTCATGCAGCAGTTCGTGAACGAGCGGCTGAGCCTCGCGGTCCAGGCGTACGCGACCGCGCAGCGTGCTCTCGACCTCGCCGCCGGCTACACCAAGGAGCGCGAGACGTTCGGGCGGCCGCTCGCGAGCCGCCAGGTGATCCGGCACAAGCTGGTCGAGATGCACCGGGCGACCACGACGGCGCGCGCGTTCACGCGGCAGGTCGTCGAGCGCGCGGCTGCGGCCTCCGCAGGTGCCGACATCGACCAGATGCGTCTGGCCGCTGACGCCGCTGTGGCGAAGAACGACGCGGTCGCGGCCTGCGAGTTCGTCGTGAACGAGGCAGTGCAGATCTTCGGCGGCGCCGGATACATGCGCGAGACGGAGGTCGAGCGCCACTACCGTGACGCGCGCATCCTCGGCATCGGTGGCGGCGCCACCGAGGTGATGAACGACCTGGTCGCCAAGATCCTGGGGTTCTGAGGAGTTCTCCATGGTCGCCACGTACTCCGAGCCCGCAGACGGTGACTGGTCGCCGCTGCGCAGCGCCCGCCTGAGCCGGCAGCGGCTCGTCGGCGAGCCGTTCGCCTCCCCGGTCGACGTGGTCGAGCGGCTCGGCGCGGTGCAGGCGCAGGAGTACGTCGACGCCGGGTGGGCGCTCTCGCAACGCAGCGAGGGCGCCCCGACGGCGGCCGAGGTCGAGGCGCTGGTGGCGGCCGGAGAGATCCTGCGCACCCACGTGCTGCGCCCGACCTGGCACTTCGTGCGTCCCGCGGATGCGCGCTGGATGCTGGAGCTCACCGGGCCACGCATCGTGCGCTCCTTGGCGTCGGCGTGGCGGGCGAACGGGCTCGACGACCCGCACGAGCGGGCCCGGATCCTCGACGCCGTCGGTGAGATCCTCGCCGACGGCGAGCACCTCACCCGCAAGCAGATCGCGGAGCGGCTCGAGGCGCGCGGCGTCGACACGACGAAACGCGCAGGCTTCCTCACCCTCGCCGCCGAGCTCGACCGGGTCGCGATCAGCGGTGCGCCGCAGGGCAAGCAGCAGACCTTCGCCGCCTTCGACGACCGGGTGCCGGCCGCCGACCCCGTCGACCACGACGAGGCGGTCGCCCGGCTGGCGGAGTGCTACCTCCGCGGCCACGGCCCGGCGACGCCGCACGACCTCTCCTGGTGGGGCGGCATCACGGTCGGCGACGCGCGGCGCGGGTACGAGGCGGCCGGCGCGGTCTCGTACGAGCGCGAGGGGCTGACGTACTGGGACCTGGAGGGTCTCGATACGGCCTCGCCTAGCGGCTCGGCCTACTCGACCAGCGTGGGGGGTCTCGATACGGCCTCGCCTAGCGGCTCGGCCTACTCGACCAGCGTGGAGGGTCTCGATACGGCCTCGCCTAGCGGCTCGGCCTACTCGACCAGCGTGGAGGGCTCGACCAGCCGGCTGCTGCCGCCGTACGACGAGTACCTCATCGCCTACAAGAACCGCCAGGCCGTCGACGCGAGCACGGACTACGTGCGCGAGCCGATCGAAGGCCTCTTCTTCTGGGGCCTCGCCGTCGACGAAGGGCGCGTCGTCGGCGGCTGGAAGTGGACGCGCCCCACCCGCAAGAACGATCCCGCGAGCGTCAGCCTGACGCTCCTCACCGACACGACCTCGGCCGTCCGCGACAGGTTCGCGGAGCAGGCCGACCGCTTCTCCCACTACCTCGACACCCGGGTCGAGCTGATCATGGAGGCACCACGATGACGACGACGGTGGACACCGCGTCACCCACGTACCACGAGAACCGCGAGGCGTTGCTCGAGAAGATCGACGACCTCGCCGAGCAGCACGCGAAGGCGCTCGCGGGAGGCGGTGAGAAGTACGTCGCCCGCCACCACAAGCGTGGGAAGCTGCTCGCGCGCGAGCGCATCGAGCTGCTGCTCGACGAAGGCGCGCCGTTCCTGGAGCTGTCCACGCTGGCCGCGTGGGGCACCGACTTCCCGGTCGGCGGCTCGCTGATCTCCGGCATCGGCGTCGTCGAGGGCGTCGAGTGCATGATCATCGCGAACGACCCGACGGTGAAGGGCGGCTCCAGCAACCCCCTCACCGTCAAGAAGGGCCTGCGCGCCGCGCAGATCGCCGCCGAGAACCGGCTCCCGACGATCAACCTCGTCGAGTCCGGCGGCGCCGACCTGCCGACGCAGAAGGACATCTTCATCCCCGGCGGCGCGACGTTCCGCAACATCACGCAGTCGAGCGCCGCGCGCGTACCGACCGTGGCGCTCGTCTTCGGCAACTCGACCGCCGGTGGCGCGTACGTCCCGGGCATGAGCGACTACGTCGTCATGGTCAAGGAGGGCGCCAAGGTCTTCCTCGGCGGCCCGCCGCTGGTGAAGATGGCCACCGGCGAGGAGTCCGACGACGAGTCGCTGGGCGGTGCGGAGATGCACGCCCGCGTCTCGGGTCTCGCCGACTACCTCGCGGTGGACGAGCGCGACGCGATCCGCCTCGGCCGCCAGATCGTGCGCCGCCTCAACTGGCGCAAGCAGGGTCCGACGCCGAAGGCGTCGTACGCCGAGCCGGCGTACGACCCCGAGGAGCTGCTCGGGATCGTCCCGAGCGACCTGAAGGTCCCGTTCGACCCGCGCGAGGTGATCGCGCGCATCGTGGACGGCCCGGAGGTCGACGGTGGGACGGGCTTCGACGAGTTCAAGCCGCTGTACGGGTCGTCGCTGGTCACGGGGTTCGCCCAGATCCACGGCTACCCGATCGGCATCCTGGCCAACGCGCAGGGCGTCCTGTTCAGCGAGGAGGCGCAGAAGGCGGCGCAGTTCATCCAGCTGGCCAACCAGACGGACACCCCGCTGCTGTTCCTCCACAACACCACCGGCTACATGGTGGGCGCGGAGTACGAGCAGGGCGGCATCATCAAGCACGGCGCGCAGATGATCAACGCGGTCTCCAACTCGACGGTGCCGCACATCTCGGTCGTCATGGGCGCCTCGTACGGTGCCGGGCACTACGGCATGAGCGGTCGTGCGTACGACCCGCGGTTCATGTTCAGCTGGCCCAACGCCAAGTCGGCCGTCATGGGTCCGGCTCAGCTGGCCGGCGTGATCTCGATCGTCGCCCGCGGAGCGGCCGAGGCCAAGGGCATGCCGTACGACGAGGACGGCGACAAGCAGATGCGCGCGTTCATCGAGAAGCAGATCGAGGAGCAGTCGCTGGCGTACTTCACGTCCGGGCTGCTGTACGACGACGGTGTCATCGACCCGCGCGACACGCGCACCGTGCTCGGCATCTGCCTGAGCGCGATCGCGAACGCCCCGATCGAAGGGGCCCGTGGCTACGGGGTGTTCCGGCTGTGACGGTTTCTACCAACGGAGAGAGCAAGATGATCCAGAAGGTGCTCGTCGCCAACCGCGGCGAGATCGCACGCCGTGTGTTCGCGACGTGCCGTGCGCTCGGCATCGCGACCGTGGCGGTGCACTCCGACGCCGACGCGGACGCGCCGTTCGTGACCGACGCCGACGCGGCCGTACGCCTCCCGGGCAACGCGCCCGCCGAGACGTACCTGCGTGGTGACCTCGTCATCGCGGCAGCGAAGGCCACCGGCGCCGACGCGATCCACCCCGGCTACGGCTTCCTCTCCGAGAACGCCGAGTTCGCCGCGGCCGTACGCGAGGCGGGCCTGGTCTGGATCGGTCCGGACCCCGAGGCGATCGAGGCGATGGGCTCGAAGGTCCGCTCCAAGGAGCTCATGGCCCAGGCCGGTGGGCCCGTGGCGGGCATGCTCGAGCCGGAGGCGATGACCGAGGCCGACCTGCCGCTGGTGGTGAAGGCGTCGTCCGGCGGCGGCGGGCGCGGCATGCGTGTCGTGCGCGAGCTGGACGCCCTTCCTGCGGCGCTCGAGCAGGCAGCGGCCGAGGCCGGCTCGGCGTTCGGTGACGCCACGGTGTTCGTGGAGCACTACCTCGAGCACGCGCGGCACGTCGAGGTCCAGGTGATGGCCGACGTCCACGGCACCTGCTGGGTCGTCGGCGACCGCGACTGCTCGCTGCAGCGCCGTCACCAGAAGGTCGTCGAGGAGGCGCCGGCGCCCGGCCTCTCCGAGGCCACCCGCACCACGCTGCACGACGCAGCGCGTGCCCTGGTCAAGCAGGTCGGCTACACCGGCGCCGGCACCGTCGAGTTCCTCGTCGCCGAGCGCGACGACCGCGATGCCCTGGTGTCGTTCCTGGAGATGAACACCCGCCTGCAGGTGGAGCACCCCGTGACCGAGGCCGTCACCGGGCTCGACCTGGTAGCGCTGCAGATCGCCGTCGCCGAGGGGCGGGCGCTGCACGAGGTCACCGGGCTCGCCGAGCCGCCGGTGTCACGGGGTCACGCGATCGAGGTCCGTCTCTACGCGGAGGACCCGGCCGACGGGTTCGCTCCCCAGACGGGCACCGTGCGGGCGTTCGAGGTGCCGGGCGCGACGACACGCTTCGGGACGCTCACGGGGCACGGGCTTCGTCTCGACTCCGGCATCGAGGGCGGCAGCGAGGTCGGCATCCACTACGACGCGATGCTCGCCAAGATCATCGCGTACGGGCCGGACCGCGCGACGGCGACGCGCGCGCTGCGCGGCGCGCTCGACCGGACGCGGATCCACGGCGTCGCGACCAACCTCGACCTGCTCCGCGGGATCCTCGGGGCGGGGGAGTTCTCCGACCCCGCCGCGCTGAGCACGCTGCTCCTGGAGGAGAAGCTCGCGGACTGGTCGCAGCCGCGCGGCGACGCTTCCGTCGTCCGCCGGTACGCGGTCGCCGCGGCGCTCGCCTCGGCCACCGCCGCGGCGCAGGGGGCGCGAGTGCTCTCGCGCATCCCCGCCGGCTTCCGCAACGTGCCGTCCCAGCCCCTCACCGCCTCGTACGCCGTCGGCGGCGAGGAGCTGACGGTCGCGTACGCGTCCCAGCGCGGCCGGCTCGTGCCGGTCGGCGAGGACGAGGCCACCACGGCGGCGAGCGTCGCTGCCGACCGGGTCGTCCTCGTCCACGACGGCGTGGAGGAGTCGTACGCGGTCACCCTCGGTGCGGGCTTCGTCGATGTCGACGGGCCGCAGGGTCCGCTGGACCTCGCGGTCGTCCCGCGTTTCGTCGACCCGGCCGACCAGGTGGCCGAGGGCTCGCTGCTGGCCCCGATGCCCGGATCCGTGGTGTCGGTGGCGGTCGAGCAGGGCCAGAGCGTGGCGAAGGGCGACGTCGTCCTCGTCCTCGAGGCCATGAAGATGCAGCACACCATCACCGCGCCGACCGACGGTGTCGTCGCCGAGCTCGCGGTCGCGGCCGGCAGCCAGGTCGAGTCCGGTGCCGTCCTCGCCGTGATCGAGGAAGCCGCCGCTCAGGAGAACGTCGAAGGAGACCCCGCATGACCACCACCGCATTCTCCGAGTCCGAGGAGCGTCAGGCCCTGCGCAAGGCGGTCCGCGACCTGGGACGCAAGTACGGCCGTGACTACTTCAACCGGGCCGCTGCCGAGGGTCGCAAGACCACCGAGCTCTGGGAGGAGGCCGGCAAGCTCGGCTACCTCGGTGTCGCCGTGCCCGAGGAGTACGGGGGCGGCGGCGGCGAGATCGGTGACCTCGCCGCGGTCTGCGAGGAGCTGGCCGCCACCGGCAGCCCGCTCCTGCTCATGGTCGTGTCGCCGGCGATCGTCGGCACGATCATCGCCCAGTACGGCACCGACGAGCAGAAGCAGCGCTGGCTGCCGGGCCTGGCCGACGGGACGAGCACGTTCGCGTTCTCGATCACCGAGCCCGACGCGGGCTCGAACTCGCACAAGATCATCACCACCGCCTACCGCGAGGAGGACGGCGGCTGGCGTCTGACCGGCGGCAAGACGTACATCTCCGGTGTCGACGAGGCGAGCCACGTCCTGGTCGTCGCGCGGACCGAGGACCACAAGACCGGCAACCTCAAGCCGGCGCTGTTCCTCGTGCCGACCGACACGCCGGGGTTCACGTACCAGGAGATCCCGATGGGGATCGTGAGCCCGGAGAAGCAGTTCACGCTGTTCTTCGACGACGTCGCCCTGCCGTACGACGCGCTCATCGGCAGCGAGGACGCCGGGATCGAACAGCTCTTCGCGGGCCTCAACCCCGAGCGCATCATGGCGGCTTCGTTCGCGACCGGCACGGCGCGGCTCGCGCTCGAGATCGCGACCGAGTACGCCAAGACCCGGCAGGTCTGGAAGGCGCCGATCGGTGCCCACCAGGCGGTCGCCCACCCGCTCGCGCAGACGCACATCGAGATCGAGCTCGCCCGCCTGATGACGCAGAAGGCCGCCGCGCTCTACGCGGCCGGTGACCACATGGGGGCAGGCGAAGCGGCGAACATGGCGAAGTACGCGGCCGGCGAGGTCGTGTGCAACGCCGTGGACCGGGCGATCCAGACGCATGGCGGCAACGGACTGGCGGAGGAGTACGGGCTGGTGCAGATGCTTGCGGCGTCGCGGCTGTCGCGCATCGCGCCGGTCAGCCGTGAGATGGTGCTCAACTTCATCGCGCAGTTCTCGCTCGGCCTGCCGAAGTCGTACTGATGCCCGCCCCGACCCGCACCCACGTCGAAGGAGTCACCGCATGACCGAGCTCGTCCGCCTCGAGGTCGCCGACCAGGTCGCCACGATCACACTCGACAGCCAGCACAACCGCAACGCCTTGTCGGCGCAGCTCGTGACCGAGCTCGTCGGCCACCTCGAGACCGCGGCGGCCGATCCCGACGCGCTCGTCGTCGTGATCGCCGCGGCCGGTCCGGTGTTCTGCTCCGGCGCCGATCTCTCCGAGGCGGCGGGCGGCGGGATGGTCGAGGGCGCGAAGGGGCTGGTCGCCCTCCAGCGCCTCATCGCCACCCTGTCCAAGCCGGTCGTGGTCCGCCTCCACGGGCCGGTCCGCGCAGGAGGGCTCGGGATCGTGGGTGCTGCCGACGTCGTCGTCTGCTCCGACGACGTGACGTTCGCCTTCACCGAGGTCCGCCTGGCGCTCGCGCCTGCGGTGATCTCGTTGACCGCGCTGGAGAGGATGACACCCCGTGCTGCGGCACGGACGTTCCTCACGGGCGCGAAGTTCACGGCGGCCCAGGCCGTCGAGTACGGGCTGGTCACCGAGGCGGTGGCGCCCGACGCGCTCGACGCGGCGCTCGGTCAGGTCCTCGACGAGCTCCGCAAGGCGTACCCGCAGGGCCTGCGCGAGACCAAGGCGCTCCTCAATGCCGACCTCGTGGCGCGGATCGACCGCCTCGGTGACGAGGTCGCGGAGCTGTCGGGCCGGCTCTTCGGCTCGGACGAGGCGCGCACGGCGATGCTGGCGTTCCTCAACCGCAAGAAGGGCTGACGCGCAAGCGCCCGTGGGCACGATCGGTCCCCCGTCCGGTCGTGCCCACGGGCCTTCTTGCTTCCCCCGGACCTGCAGCGTATCCGAACATCTGTACGAGCTGCAAGCGGCTAGGATCCCCCTGTGCCCGAGCTGAGCCGCCGTCGCGCCCTGGCTGCTCTCGGCCTGCCTCTGCTCGCCGGCCTGACCGGCTGTGTCGGACCGCGCTGGGACGCCGTCGACGGCGCCGAGCTCTCGGTCGCGACGGGCAACCCGGGCGGCGTCTTCGTCCGTTACGGCCGGGCGCTCGCGGCAGTGCTCGAGCGCGAGCTCGACGGCGCGCGCGTGCGGACACGTACGACGAACGCCTCCCTCGAGAACCTCCGCCTCGTCGCGGACGGCGCGTGCGACCTCGGGTTCTCGCTCGGCGACGCTGCGGCCCAGGCGGTCGTCCCGCCGACGTCCGCGGCGACGGCGCGCGCGTACGAGCTGGTCGCGCTCGCCCGGATGTACGACAGCTTCGTCCACCTGGTCGTCCGCGAGGACTCGCCTCACCGCGAGGTCGCGGACCTCGCGCGCGCTCGGATCGGTGTCGGTGCCGACGGCTCCGGGACGCAGGTGATCGCGACGCGCATCCTCGAGGTCCACGACGTCCGGGCGCCGGCTGCGACGTTCGTCGACACTGCGCTCGAGACGTCGGCAGAGGCGTTGCGGGCGGGTCGGCTGGACGCGTTCTTCTTCGTGAGTGGGCTCCCCAACCAGGCGATCGCGGCGCTGGCGCGCGACGTCCCGCTGCGGCTCCTCGAGCTCGGCGGCACCGTCGAGCCGATGGTCGCCGCGCACGGCCCGCAGTACGTCCGCGCGCCGATCCCGCCTTCGGCGTACGGCCTGCGCGACGCGGTGAGCACGCTCAGCGTCAAGAACTACCTGATCGCCAGCCCGGCGATGCCGGAGCCGCTGGCGTACGCCGTCACGCGGGTCGCGTTCGAGCGGCAGGACGAGATCGAGCGCCTCGAGCCCGGGGTAGGGCAGCCGACGCTCGGAGCGGCGATCTTCACGTCGCCGCTGGCTCTGCACCCCGGTGCGCTGCGCTACTACCGTGAGCGGAGCGGCTGAGCGTCATCGAGCGGGGTCGTCGGGAACGTCGGAGTCCAGGCCTGCGAGCAGGTCGACCGCGGCCCGCGTGTAGTCGCTGATCCACCGGTCGTGGATGCGTTTGATCGGGAGCGGGGCGAGCGCGAGCCGACGCTCCCTGCCCACCTTGCGCCCGGTGACCAGGGCGGCGCGCTCCAGCACGCGCAGGTGCTGCAGCACGGTGGTCCGGTCGAGGTCGGGGAGGAGCGCGCAGAGCTCGCCCGTGGTCCGGGTGTCCTCGCGGAGGAGGTCGAGCATCCTGCGTCGGGTCGGCGACGCGAGCGCCTTGAAGACGAGGTCGTCGTCCGTGGGGTTGTGGGCACCGGGCGACATGTTGTAAAAATATCACATGAACGACAGCGCCCTTCACGAGCTCCGGTTCACCGTGTCCGGTCACGTCGCGAGGCCGTGCGCCGAGGTGTACGAGGCGATCGCCGACCCGGAGCAGCTCTCTCGCTACTTCACGACGGGAGGTGCTCGCGGTCGGCTCGAGGCGGGCAGCACCGTCACCTGGGACTTCCACGACTTCCCGGGCGAGTTCCCTGTGGTGGTCGTCGAGGCCGACCCGCCGCGGCGGCTCGTGATCCGCTGGGACGGTCAGGAGTCGGCTGCCGACGACGGCAAGACCACCACCACCTTCACGCTCGACCCCGTCGACGGCGACACCCGCACGCTCGTGACGATCACCGAGTCGTCATGGCGAGCGACGGAGGCCGGCGCGGAGAACGCGTTCGGCAACTGCGCCGGATGGACGGGCATGCTCGCCGCGCTCAAGGTGTGGCTCGAGCACGGCATCAACCTGCGCGAGGGCTTCTACGCCTGACCTGGGGACGGGCGGCGGCACGGGTGGGGCAGCGTGACCCGCACCTCGAAGCCCCCATCAGGAGGTCCGGCGACGGAGAAGGTCCCCCCGACCCGTACGACGTGGGCGCGCACGATCGCCAGGCCGAGTCCGGTGCCCCGGACGTTCTGGTGCTGGGCGCTGCGGAAGAACCGCGATCCGACCTTCTCGAGGTCGTCGCCCCGGATCCCCTCGCCGTGGTCCCTGACCGCGACGGACACGCCGTCGAGAGGGCGGGCCACCGTCACCTCGACCGGCGAGCCGGGCGCGAACTTCGCCGCGTTGTCGAGCGCGGCGTCGAGGAAGACGTCGACGACCTCGTCGCTCGCGAGCGCGACCGCCTCCGCCGGAGCGTCGACGACGAGGCCGGGCAGGGCGGGCTCCCACATCCGGCAGCGCTCCCGGACGGCGACGACGAGGTCGACCTCCTTCACCGGCGGCGGATCGGCACCGACCTGCCCGAGGTCGAGCAGCGAGTCCACGATCCGGGTGAGCCGGTCCGTCTCGGCGAGCACGAGGTCGAGCTGGGCGGCGTCCTCCGGCGAGGCGTCGGCCGACAGCGTCTCGACCCGCAGGCGCAGCGCGGTCAGCGGGTTGCCGAGCTGGTGGGACGCGTCGGCGACGAGGTCGCTCTGCTGGCGCTGGGCGAGCTGGACGTGGTTGGCCATGTCGTTGAACGACGTCGCGAGCCGGCGCAGCTCGGGCGGCCCGGTGCTCTCCGGCACGCGGGTCGTGAGCTCGCCGTGAGCCACGCGGCGGGCGGCGTCGTCGAGATCGCCGACGGGACGCAAGATCCACCGCACGAGCGGGACGGCCACTCCCGCCGCCGCGGCCAGCAGCACCGCGAACCCGGCCGCGACGAGCAGGGCGAGCCGCATCGCGACGTCGTGGCGCGCCGCCGCCGTGGGCGTCTCCATGACCACGGCGCCCAGCACGTGGGCGTCGCGCCCGATCGGCGACGCGATCACGAACGTGTCGTCCGACCAGGGCCAGACGGGATCGGGCTTCTCGGCGCTGTTGCCGGCGAGTGCCCGTGCCACCGGCCGGGCGACCGTCCCTGGGTCGAGGTCGCCAGGCGACGTCGCGACCGTCTGGCGGTCGGCGTCGACCACGACGACGCGCGCGCCGTGCACCTCCTCGTACCGATCGAGCTCCGCGCGCAACGAGGCGACCGACCCCGTCTCGAGCGCGGTCCCGGCGACCACCGCGAAGCGGTTGACGTCGGCCTGCCGGGTGACGAACAGCTCCTGCGTGCGGTCCGACGCGTACGTGCCGATCAGCGGGACGATCATCGCCGCGAGCAGGGCCGACAGGGCGATCGTCGAGAGCGTGAGGAGGCGACGGCGCACGATCACCCCGGGGCGCGGAGGCGGTAGCCGGTCCCCCTGATGGTCTCGACGAGGTCGCCGTCGCCGAGCTTGGCGCGCAGGCTCGCGACGTGGACGTCGAGGGTCCGCGAACCGCCGACCCAGGTGGTCTGCCAGATCCGCTCCATCAGCTCCGCGCGCGTGACGACGTGGCCGGCGTTCTGCGCGAGGACGAGCAGCAGGGCGAACTCCTTCCTCGTGAGGTCGAGCAGCTCGCCGCCGTACGTCGCCCGCTGCTCCTGCGGCTCCAGCGCGAGAGCACCGACCCGAACCTCGCCCACGGCGACACCGCGACCGCTCCTCCGCATGACGGCATCGATCCGGGCGAGCAGCACCTGGGTGCTGTACGGCTTGGTGACGTAGTCGTCGACGCCGGCCTGCAGCGCCGCCACCACCGACGCCTCGGCGCGGCGTGCGGTGACCGCGATGATCGGGACCTCGCTCGCGGAACGGATCCGGCGCGCCAGCGCGAGGCCGTCGGAGTCCGGAAGCCCCATGTCCAGCAGGACGAGCGACGCCTGGGTGTGCTTGCGCCATCCCTCCTCGGCGTCAGCGGCGCGGTCGACGGCCAGACCGACCCGCTGAAGGGCTGCTCCGAGCGCACCAGCCACCGCGTCGTCGTCCTCGACGAGCAGCACGCGCACGAGGGTCCTCCCGGGGGTGTCCGTGCGGACGTCAAGCCTGTGTAAAGCCTCGAGCCCGCGTGCACGGGTGTGACGTGGCTCACGGTTACGTTACCCGTCATGCCCAGGGCAACCTCCGACACCCCGGTCGACCAGACCGACCTCGACCACCTCGCCGCCGAGTACGACGAGGAGCGCCCGTCCCGGCGACTGTCTCCTCGCTGGGAGCGCCTGATCACGCTCTGGTGCTTCGTGGTCGCGGTGTTCGTGCTGCGCCAGGTGTTCTTCCCTCTGCGGGAGGGCAACCAGTACTACCTCGTGGTGTTCCTGGGTGTCACTCTGCCGCTGGCGTTCCTCCTCTACCGCGGTCGCGCCCGACGGAGCAAGTACGGCCGCGACGACCCGGGTCCCGTCGACTGGGCGCTCGCGCTCGCGGCGCTCGTCGTCGGCCTCTACCCGGTCCTCCCGCTCCCGGAGTGGGAGCAAGGGGGAGGAGGGTTCTCCGCCTTCCTGGACCGGCAGGGCGCCCTCGGTGCGATCGACGTCGCGGCCGGCCTTCTCCTTCTGGTGCTCGTCCTCGAGGCGACCCGCCGTACGACCGGCTGGGTGCTGCCGATCGTCTGCGCGGTGTTCCTCGCGTACGCGTACTACGGCGGGCTGCTGCCGCTCTCGTGGGCGATCTCGCACCGCGGCGAGGACATCGACCAGATCGTCAACGCCCTCTACAACGAGGCGAGCGGCTTCTTCGGGGTGCCGCTGGACGTCGCCGCGACCTACATCGTGCTGTTCACGATCTACGGTGCTGTCCTCGACCGGATGGGGGCCGGGCGCTTCTTCGTGGAGTTCAGCTTCTCGCTGTTCCGGAAGTCGGGCACGGCGCCGGGGCGTACGGTCGCGACCTCGGGCTTCTTGTTAGGAACCGTATCCGGGTCGGGCACCGCCACCGCAGTGACGCTCGGGTCGTTCGCGTGGCCGATCCTCAAGCGGGCCGGCTACCCGCGCGAGGCGGCGGGCGGCATGCTCGCGGCCTCCGGCATCGGGGCGATCCTGTCTCCGCCGACCCTGGGTGCGGCCGCGTTCATCATCGCGGAGTACCTCGGCGTCTCGTACCTCCAGGTGCTCGGCTGGGCGCTCGTCCCCACCCTGCTCTACTACCTCGGCATCTTCCTCGCCGTCGAGATCGACGCTCGCCGGTTCGGAGCGCGTCGCGTCGACGTCGACGTGAACAGCCCGTGGGCGCTCCTCGGGCGGTTCGGCTACCACTTCGTCAGCCTGGGCGTCATCGTCGTCTTCCTCGCCATGGACGTCCCGCCGTTCAAGGCCGTCGTGTACGCGACCGGGGTCGCGGCCTTCTTCGGACTGCTGGAGGCGCTGCTGTCGCGTCGCCGCTTCGTCGGCGGCATCGACGAGCGGCCTGAGGACGCCGAGCGCCTGCCGCTGCGGGAGTCGCTGAGCGACTACGTGCACCGGCTGTACGTGGCGCTCGCGACGGGGATCCGCGCCGCGGTGCCCGTCATCGCGGTGTGCGCGGCGGCAGGTGTCATCACCTCCACGATCGCCAAGACCGGCCTCGGGCAGGTGCTCTCGTCGCTCCTCGTCGACGCCGCGGACGCCCTCGCGCCCAACGACGCGTCGCTCGTCGTGCTGAGCGCGTTGTTCTCGGCCGTCGCGATCATCGTCCTCGGGCTCGCCGTCCCGGTGACCGCGTCCTTCATCCTCAGCTGGATCATCATCGGCCCGGCGCTGATCAGCCTCGGTGCGGGCGGCCCCGAGGTCGCGATGTTCATCTTCTACTACGCCGTCCTGTCGGAGGTGTCGCCGCCGACCGCGCTGGCGGCGGTCGCCTCGGCGGCGATCACCGGCGGCAAGGTCATCCCGACGATGTGGCAGGCGTGCAAGTACACGCTGCCTGCCTTCCTCGCGCCGATGGCCTTCCTCATGACCGACAACGGCGAGCACCTGCTGGGTCAGGGCGCGCTGATCGACGTCGTGTGGACCACCGTCGTCGCCGGTCTTGCCGTCGCTGCGCTCGCCGTCGCGACCTCGGGCTGGATGTTCGGACCGACGCGGCGCCCGGAGCGGCTGCTCTGCATCCCCGCCGCTTTGCTCCTCCTCTACCTCGTCCCGCTCTCGATCGCGATCGGGCTCGCGCTCCTCGCCGCGGCGGTGGCGCTCCACGTCGTCGGCCGCCGTACGAACCCACCCACCACGACACCGTCCGCCACACCCACCACCCAGGAGTGAAGAACCCATGAGACAGACCCGTACGCTGCTCGCCGTCGGCGCGCTCACCGCCTCCCTCGCCCTCGCGGCGTGCGGGGGACAGCAGGACGACAACCAGTCCGGCGGCGACGCCGACAGCTGCGACGCCGGATCCGGACGCATCGGCATCGCGACCGGCAACTCGACCGGCGTCTACTACGTGGTCGGCGGTGGTCTCGCGAAGATCATCAGCGACGAGACCGACCTCAAGGCCACCGCGGCCGAGACCGGGGCGTCGGTGCAGAACGTGCAGCAGCTCGTCGCCGGCGACTACGACCTCGCATTCTCCCTCGCTGACACCGCCGCCGACGCGGTGGCGGGGACCGGCTCGTTCACGGAGAAGCAGGAGGTCTCCTCGATCGGGCGCATCTACCCCAACTACACGCAGGTCATCGTCCGTACCGACTCCGGCATCTCGTCGATCGCGGACTTCAAGGGCAAGCGGATCTCGACCGGCTCGCCGAAGTCGGGCACGGAGGTCATCGCCCAGCGGCTCATCGAGGCGGCCGGCCTGTCCCAGGAGGACGTGTCGGCGCAGCGCCTCGACCTCACCAAGACCGTCGACGGCATGAAGGACGGCTCGATCGACGGACTCGTGTGGTCCGGTGGCCTCCCGACGCCGGCCATCACCGACCTCTTCACGTCGATGGGCGACAAGGTGACGTTCCTCGACATCACGACCGAGCTCCCGGCCCTCCAGGAGATCAACCCCGTGTACGAGGAGGGCAGCATCCCGGCGGCGACGTACGAGCTCGACGCCGACGTGCCGACGGTCGTCGTCCCGAACGTCCTGCTCGCGCGCAACGACATGGCCGACAACGTGGCCTGCGCGCTGACGACGATCGTCTTCGAGGAGACCGACGCGTTGACCGCCGTGCACCCGGCGGCGAAGGACATCCGCCTCGAGGACGCCGCCTCGTCCGACCCGATCCCGGTCCACCCGGGCTCGCAGCGCGCGATCGACGACTTGCAGTAGCGGCGGCGGGCTCTTCGTCGGCCCCACGCAGCGTGCGTGCCCCACTGGTTGCTTCCAGTGGGGCACGCACTCTGCGGTGGGGTGCCGGTTTCGTGGTGTCCGTCACGCGGCTTCTCGTCGATCCCCATGTTTCCCGGGGATTTCCGACTCGTCCTGGATCTCAGATCGTGAGACGACTGGTCAGAATGCGGGATCGCGACGCAGTCTCGATGGCGGGCGAACATTCCGAAACCATCCATACGAGGAGCCATGATGTCTGAGCAGGTCCCCCAGGTCGCACCGCCGAAGTCCCGCAAGGGGGTGTGGATCGTCGCCGCCGTCGTCGCGCTCGCCGTGGCCGTCGGCGTCTTCTTCGCCGTACGTGGGGGAGACGACGCAGCCGCGGGGATGACCAAGGTCAAGCTCGGCGTGGTCGGAGCGAGCGACCCGTACTGGAAGACGTTCAAGGAGGAGGCTGCCAAGGAGGACATCGACGTCGAGGTCATCGACTTCGCCGACTACGCGCAGCCGAACCCGTCGGTCAGCGAGGGTGAGATCGACATCAACCAGTTCCAGCACATCATCTACCTCGCCGACTACAACGTGAAGAACGACGACGACCTCTACCCGATCGGGTCGACGGCGATCTACCCGCTCGGTCTCTACTCGCAGAAGGTCGACTCGGTCGAGGCGATCAAGGACGGCGACACGGTCGTCGTGCCCGACGACGACACCAACCAGGCGCGCGCCCTGCTGCTCCTTCAGTCGGCCGGTCTCATCTCGCTGAAGGACGGCGGCAGCCCGTTCTCCACGCTCAACGACGTCGAGGAGTCCTCGCGCGTCAAGGTCCAGGCGATCAAGGCCGACCTGACGCCGACCTCCCTGCCGGACGTCGCCGCGGCCGTCATCAACAACGACTTCGTCGAGAAGGCCGGTCTCACGTTCTCCGACGCGCTGGTCACGGATGACGCGAGCGACCCGAGCGCGCAGCCGTACGTCAACATCTTCGCGGTCCGCGCAGAGGACAAGGACAACGAGACCTACCTCAAGCTCGTCGAGATCTTCCAGAACAGCCAGCCCGTCATCGACGGTCTGCAGGAGGTCTCGGGTGACACGGCGGAGGTCGTCAAGCTGTCGGGCGACGAGCTCGCCGGCACGCTCGAGGACGTCCAGTCGAAGATCCGGGAGCAGTAGGTCCGCATGGCTCTCGTCGAGATGCGCGGCGTCTCGAAGGTCTTCCCCGCTGCGTCGCGTGACGGCTCGCCCGTCCATGCGATCGACGACGTCGATCTGGACGTCGAGGCGGGGGAGATCTACGGGATCGTCGGCTACTCCGGCGCCGGGAAGTCGACCCTGATCCGCCTGGTCAACGCGCTCGAGAGCGCGACGGCCGGGTCGATCAGGGTCGACGGCACGGAGATCACCGGGCTCCGTGAGCGGCAGCTGCAGAAGGTACGGCTGGGGATCGGCATGATCTTCCAGCAGTTCAACCTCCTGCGGTCGCGCACCGTCTACGGCAACGTGATCTATCCGCTCCAGGTCGCGGGGGTCGGCAAGGCGGAGGCGCACGCGCGGGTCGCCGAGCTGCTCCAGTTCGTCGGGCTCGCCGAGAAGGCGCACACCTACACCGACCAGCTCTCCGGTGGACAGAAGCAGCGTGTCGGCATCGCCCGTGCGCTCGCGACCTCACCCAAGCTGCTGCTCGCCGACGAGTCGACGAGCGCCCTGGACCCGGAGACGACGCAGGAGGTCCTCGGTCTGCTGCGTCGGGTCAACGAGGAGCTCGGCCTCACGATCATGGTCATCACCCACGAGATGGACGTCGTGAAGTCGATCGCCCACAAGGTCGCGGTGATGGAGGCCGGCCGGATCGTCGAGCGCGGTCCGGTGTTCGACGTGTTCTCCGACCCGCAGCAGCCGGTGACCCGTCGCTTCGTGTCGACGATCATCGACGACCTGCCCGACCCCGAGGCGCTGGGCGCGCTGCGCGAACGGCACCCCGGCCGCTTCGTGCGGCTCGCCTTCCGTGACGAGGGCGTGCGGCAGGCCGAGGTCTTCGCGGAGCTGATCGCGCGCGACGTGACGTTCGAGCTGGTCCACGGCGGGATGGAGGACATCGGCGGCCGTACGTTCGGCAACCTCACGCTGTCGCTGCGGGGCGCCGACACCGACGTCGACGCGGCGCTGCGCGCGATCGGCGCGCGTCTCGAGACGAGGGAGCTGCGATGAGCCCGTCGTTCGACCTCGCAGCCACCGAGGTGCTGGCGGCCGACACCCAGATGGGCGAGCTGTGGCCGTTGTTCTGGGAGGCGACGTGGCAGACGCTCTACATCGTCGCGATCGCGCTGACGCTCGGTGGGCTCATCGGGATGGGTCTCGGGCTCGCCCTGTACGTGACGCGTCCCTCGGGTCTCTACCCGAACCGCATCGTGAGCGTCGTCCTGAACGTGTTCGTGAACTTCTTCCGTCCGATCCCGTTCGTCATCCTCATCGCGGCGCTGCAGCCGATGGCGCGCCTGGTCGTCGGCATCGGGATCGGCAACAAGGCGATCATCTTCGCGATGACGTTCGCGGCGGCGTTCGGGATCTCGCGCATCGTCGAGCAGAACCTCGTCACCGTCGATCCCGGCGTCATCGAGGCGGCACGCTCGATGGGAGCGAGCCGGATGCGCATCGTGCGTACGGTGCTGGTCCCCGAGGCGCTCGGCCCGTTGATCCTCGGCTACACGTTCGCCTTCGTCGCGATCGTGGACATGTCGGCGATCGCCGGTGTCATCGGCGGCGGCGGGCTGGGCAACTTCGCCCTGCAGTACGGCTACCGCCAGTTCGACACGGTCGTCACCTGGACCGCGGTGATCATGATCGTGATCCTCGTCCAGGTCGTGCAGTTCGGCGGGAACGCGCTCGCCCGCCGCGTCCTGCGACGCTGACACGACGACGGCGACCCGCCCCGTCCTCGGGTGCGGGTCGCCGTCGCGTCGCCTACTTGCTGGGCTCGATGTCGCAGTCGATCTTCGGGTTCGCGCCGACGTAGTTGAGCGGGCCGGCGATGATCGTCACCGTGATCGTCCCGAGCTTGGCACAGGTCGCGTCCGAGCCCTTGAAGTAGCCGCGCTGGGCTGCAGCGAGGGCGCCGATCACGAGCCACACCACGACGATGACGGTGACGACTTGACGGGTGGAGGCTTTCCTGGACGTACGTACCACGAGGTCTCCCTTGGTCACGAGACCGCCGCGGGGTCGGCGGTCGAGTCCGACACACTAGCGACATCGGTCGCGCGTGCGCCAGATCGCGCGACTCAGCCGACGGGCTGGACGCTGCTGGGCACGGCGTGTGCGCCGCGCGCGTTCGGGTCGACCAGCGTGCGGTACGTGATCGTGATCCGGAACGCCTTAATGTCGTAGCGACTTCCTTCGAGCGCAGCCACGCCCCAGTAGAGCTCGTGGCGGTTGGTGAGGTACGCGCGCGCTCCTGCGGCCGAGAGCGAGAGCATCGTCCGCGTGCCCGAGCGGTGCGAGAGCCGGCGGTCCTTGCCGAGCGTGCCGTTCTTCTTCCTGCTGTAGCCGATGGCCCAGTTGCGCTTGCTCTTCGTGTGCCCGGCGCCAGTCACCTCGAGCTTCAGCGAACGGACGTCGTACGCCTCGGGCCACCACGCGCCGAACTGCGCCTCGACGAGGCCGGAGTACTTCCCGCCCTTGCACTTGTGGCGGCTCGCGATCCCCACCGACTTCTTCCATGCCTTGCCCTTGCGTGCGGGCGCGAACGTCTTGCCGCACTTGCCGGTGTAAACGCCCGTGGCGTACCTGCGCGGCGAGACCTTCTCGACCATCTTCCGGGTCACCAACCGCTTCGCCGAGACGGTGAGCGCCCGCGTGGGGCTGTAACCGACGAGCCCGTCGGAGTCGACGAAGCGCGAGCGCACCCGGTACGTCCCGGCGGGCGCGATCGAGCCGTTGCTGGTGCGCCCGGTCCATCGCGCAGACGAGCCGGCCGCGGACCACACCACGGTGCCTGCGGCGTTGAGCACCTGGATCGAGGCGTTGGCCCCGGTCTCCGTCACCGGGGCAGGGCCCGTGATGGTCACGGCGTCTCGGTAGCCGTCGGTCCACGGGAACACGCTGGTCGCGGAGACCGCCGGGGCCACGGTGGCGCGGGGCGCGACGAGGTTGACACGGACGTTCGACGTGTCGGCGAGCGGCGTCTCGCTCCCCGCGGCGCGAAGGGTGGCGACGTACGTGCCGTCCGGCACAGGCATGCCGGTGGCCGTCCGCGCGTCCCAGGTGGCGCTGGCCGCGCCCGGCAGGAGGTCTCCGAGGTCGGCGGAGGCCACGACTGTGGTGGTGCCGGTTCGACGGATCTCGAGCACCACGGCGTTCAACGCCTCGGGCAGGGTGAAGGAGAAGGTCACCGGGCCGCTCGTCGGCGTCACGACCGACGGGGTCGAGGGACCGGCATCGGCCGGTGACGCCGCCACGAACGGCATGAGGGCGAGCACGAGAGCAGGGGCGAGAGTGCGACGCATACGGGACCTCGGTCGGAGTCAGGCTCGCCGGGGTCGGCGTGCGCGCTCAGACTAGAGGGCGCCACAGCTCGCGCGAAACGCTGTTTTCCGAACCGTGACACGAGAAGGGGCGGACCCTGCCGAAGCAGGTGCCGCCCCTCCGCGTCGGCCGTGCGCGTCAGCGCTTCACGGTCACCACCTTCACGGCCGAGGTGCTCTTGCCGTAGCGGGCGTCACCGCTGTAGACGACCTTCACGCGCAGCTTCTTCGCGCTCGGCGCCGTGGACGAGACCTTCACCGTGCCCTTCTGGGCGGCGGCGAGGCGGACGCTCTTGACGGCCTTGTACGTCCCGCCGTCCTTCTTGACGTACACCGTCACCGTGCCGGTCGGCTGGGTCCCGGCGACAGCGCCGCGCACCTTCGTGCTGACCGTCAGCTTCTTGCCGCGCTTGACCGACGCCTTGGTCGAGACCGCCGTGGTGGTGGCCTTCTTGGCGACCTTGAGGGTCACCGTGGCGGTGCCGCTCGGCGCCACCTCGTCGGTCCCGAGGAAGGTCGCCCGGACCGCGTACGTCCCGGGGGCGAGCGTCGCCGGCAGGGTGAACGTCGCCTTGCCGCCCTTCGCCGTCACCTGTGCGGTCGCGGTGCCGTAGCGGATCTCGACCGGGCCGGAAGCCGAACCCTCGACCGCGACCGTGCCGCTGACCCGCGACCCGAAGGTGCTGGCCGTCGTCGACAGCGTCAGCGCGACGGTGGAGCTGCCCTTCTCGAGCGTCAGCGTCGTCGTCTCCGAGACCGACGCGTCGGTGGTCGCGGTGGCGGCGTACGAGGCCGTGAGCGCGTGCTTGCCGGCCTTGAGGCCGGCGAGCTCGAGCGTCGCGACACCGTCGACGACCTCGGCCGTGCCGAGCGTGGTCGAGCCGTCGGTGAACGTCACCGTCCCCGTGGTGGCGCCGGAGACCGTCGCCGTCAGGGTCACGGGCTGGCCGACCGCCGGCAGGGCCGGGTCGATCGTGAGCGCCGTCGTGGTGGTGCCGAGGACGGTGAGCTCGGTGGCCGCCGTACGCAGCGAGCCGGCGCCCTTCGCCGTCACCGAGACCGGACCGGTCTCGGCGTCCGCCGGCACGACCAGGTCGTACGAGACGAGTCCGGCGGTGTCGGCCACCGCGGACCCGACCGTGTCGTCTCCCAGGGTGACAGTGACCGACTCGCCGGCGCGGAAGCCGCCCGCGGTCAGCGTGGTGGTCTCGCCCGGTCCCGGCGTCGGGTCGCTCGCCTCCAGCTCTGCGGTGGTGCCGCGGGCCGCCAGCTCCGCGCACGGGTCGCCCGGCGTGCCGACGGCAGGTGCAGAGGTCGACGCGTCGTTGTCGTCCTCACGGACCGTCAGCCAGTCGAGCGCGCCGGTGCCCATGACACCGTTGCTGGTGTTCGTGACCGTGGCGCGGAACGTCACGGACGGGGACGCCGACGGGTCGGCGTCGCCGTACGTCGGGGCGGAGACGACCTTGCACACCTCGCCGGGCGCGAAGGTCACCTTCTGCATCGCGCGGCCGACCTTCGCTGTGGCGCTGGCCGTGCCGAGCACCGAGGCATAGGCGACCACGGGCTCGTCCGACGGACGGTCGAGGGTCACGGCGACGTCGACCGTGCCCGGCCCACGGCCCTCGTCGACGTTCTGCGCACCGACGTTGACCGACGAGCGGGTGACTGACTCCGGGTTGCCCAGCGTCGGCGACTCCAGCGCGAGATCGGAGAGGAAGACCGCCCCGGCCTCGGCCGTACCCGCCCCGAAGCGGACCTCACGCAGGTCCGTGAGGTCGAGGCCCAGGCCCTCCAGCGGCAGGTTCACCTGCTGGAGCACGATCTTGCCGAGCATGGCGGCACCCGTGCCGGTGCTGATCGGCATCCGCTGGAGCGCCAGCGGGTTGAGCTCCGAGACCTTCTTGGTGACGGAGGCGCCGGAGCCGTCGACGAGCGTGATCGCCATGTCGGTGCCCGTGGCCACGGACTCGCCCGCGGCGACCTTCAGCGCGAGGCGCTCGTACGAGGAGGCGTCGCGTGCCTCGCGCGGGACGGTGAGGCGGACCTCGCCGGTCGCGGTCGTCCACGAGAACGCACCCATCGGCGAGGCGGGGACGTCCTCGCTCCAGCGCATCGCGGCCCAGTGCGGCACCTGCGCGCTGGCGAGCGCGGTGGTTGCGCACCCGGGCAGCTTCTGCGAGACGGGACGGCCCGACTGGCTGGCGCAGACCGCGACCGTCGCGGTGCCGTACGGGCGCAGGTTGTTGCCCGCCTCGGTGAACGTCTCGATGTCGGTACGGGCCGACGGCGCCTGGACGGCGGTCGTGCGGATGTCCTTGCCGACGAGGCTGCCGGCGACGGCGCCCGTGCCGTCGAAGATCGGCAGCAGCTGCTCCTCCTCGCCCAGGGTGAGGCGGAAGAAGCCGGCGACGAGAGCGGTGCCCACGTCGTACTGCTCCGACGGCGACATGCGGATCGAGGTGCTTGCGACGGATTCGGCGGTGCCGCAGACCGGGTCGGTCGAGCGGCTCCAGTCGTCGGAGACCGAGTACGGGTAGACGCCCGGGGTCCAGACCGTGTTGAAGAAGTTGTGGTTGGCGCCCATCACCCACATCGCCGAGCGGAGCACGTCGTCGTCGAACGCGTAGCGCGAGTCGTCGAACATGTGCTGGCCCTGCTGGTTGGAGACGTCGCCGTCGCAGTACGGCAGCAACGTCATCATCGTGACGTCGGGGATCGTGAAACGGTTGAAGTCGACCGGCGCGAGCGGCAGCACGGACTTGATCGCCCACGGCTCGTCCAGCGCCGCGTTGAGCACGGCGGCGGAGGCGACGCCTTCACCACCGCGGGAGTGGCCCATGAGTCCGATGCTCGAGAAGTCGAAGCGGCCCTCGAGGTCCGCCGCGGTCAGCGCCGCCTCGTGCTCGGCGTCGAGCATCTCGTCGTCGGTCTCGGCCAGCGCCTGGTCGAGCGTGACGTCACGGTCGAGGTCGGCGTCGTACAGCGAGATCGCCTTGCCCTCGTTCGCGTCCTTGAGCAGCGACAGGGTGTCGAGCGTGAGCTGGCCGCGGGTCAGCTGGCCGTAGTCGATCGACAGCTGGTTGTCGTTGGCGTTGATCGCGTTGGCCGAGATCGACACGACCGCGTAGCCGTGGCTGGCCAGCGCGCGGGCGGCGTCGTCGTACCCCTGGTAGCTGGGGATCCGCACCTGGTTCGGGCCGCAGGGCCAGCGGTTCGGGTTGGCGGTGCCCTGCGAGCAGGAGGTGTGGCGGCCGTGCATGAAGATCACGACCGGGCGCGCTCCGCCCGTACGGGGCAGGTAGACCTTGCCGCGGACCTCGCCCCGGATGCCGCCGATCGAGGTGAGGTCGATGGCCTGGTCGCCGAAGTCGTAGATGTCCTCGTCCCACGCGTACGAGCCGCGCGACCCCGGGTCCTCGTCGATCGTGGCCTGCGCGTCGTCGAGGTCCGGTGCCGTCGCGGCGACGGCACCGCGTGCCTTCGCGGCGGCGTCGACGGCGGCGCTCTCGATGCTCGACCAGCCAGGCTCGAGCGACGTCGCGGTGAGGACGGAGGCGTCGGAGGTGACGGTGGTCAGTGTGGTGCCGTCGACCGACTCGGCCGCGAGGCCGATGCTGTGGCCGTCGGCCTCGATCGTCGGAGCGTCGGACTTCATCGGCAGGGGCTCGTCGAGCTCGACGGTCACTTGGTACGCGCCGCCGAGGTCGGTGACGGTGAACCCGTCACCGCTGCGGAGCGCGCCGTCGTCGGCCTGCGCGGCGAGCGGTGAGGCGGCGATGACGCTTGCGGTCAGACCCGCGGCGAGCAGGCCGTGCACCAGCCGCCGGGTAGTGGTTGTTCTCTTCACAAAGGACTCCAGCTCGGGCGTCTGTGAGGGCAGACGCTAAACCGCGGAGCACAGGTTCGGCTCCCGCGAAGGACGCTAAAATTCGTCGTCGCATGAATGAAGACGGCTGTGTGTCAAGAACGTAAATTCGGCCCTTTGTCCGGATCCGGCCACCGCGCCCGCGGCGGAGCGTTTCCCTCGGCACGAGCGCAACCCTGGCTGGCCCTCACCCCCCTCGGAAGACTGGCCGCCGTTGCTCCGGTCGACCTCTGAGGACTCTCCATGCGCCGCACCACCGCCACCCTGACCGCCGCTGTCGCCCTCCTGATGGCGAGCTGGCTGTCGGCCTGCGGTGGTGAGGGGGAGGCCGACGCGTACGAGCCGCTCAAGATCGGCTACCAGCGCTTCGGCGGCCTGAGCCTCGTCAAGGCGAAGGAGGCCGCACCCGACGCCGAGTGGTCCTTGTTCGAGAGCGGCCCGGCACTCACCGAGGCGCTCAAGGCCGGCGCCATCGACATCGGCCAGACCGGCGAGGCGCCGCCGATCTTCGCTGCGGCGGGCAAGACGGACTTCCGGATCGTCGCGACGTCGGCGCCCGTCCCCAAGGGGGAGGCCGTCCTGGTGAAGGAGAAGAGCGGCTTCACGTCCTTCACCGACCTCAAGGGCAAGACCGTGGCGCTCAACAAAGGCTCGAACGTCAACTGGCTGCTCGTGAAGCTGCTCGAGGCGAACGACATGACGATCGACGACATCGACGTCAAGTACCTCAAGCCCGCCGAGGCACGACCCGCCTTCGACAACGACCAGGTCGACGCGTGGATCATCTGGGACCCCTACTTCGCGCTCGCCGAGCAGCCCGGCGTGAAGGTGCTCGTCGACGCCACCGGGCTCGCGCACAACCGTGAGTACGTGCTGGTCACCCCGGAGGCGCTGGAGGAGAAGCCGGAGAAGGTGGAGGCGTTCCTGAAGGAGTACCGCGAGGTCACCGACTGGGGGATTGCCCACCCGCAGGAGCGAGCCACGCTCCTCGCGCCCGAGCTCAAGATCCCGCTCGACACGACCACGCGCGCCCTGGAGCGAAGCGCGCAGCCGCTCGCCGCGCTCACTCCCGAGATCGCTGCCGAGCTGCAGGAGATCGCCGACGGCTTCGCCGACCTCGAGCTGATCCCGGAGCCGGTCGACATCGCCGGCCGCGTCGACGACCGCTACTCGGACATCCTCGAGTGAGCGACGTACGGCTGGCTCCCGCCGCGACCGGTCCGCCGACGGCGACGAGCGCGCGCCCGCGGTCCGGCCGTCTCCGCTCCCGAGCGGACGTGCGGCTGCGCCGTGTCCGGCTGATGACGCCGGTGGTGCTTCTCGGCGCGTGGGAAGTCCTCGCCCGGGTGGGCGTCCTGTCACCGGACAAGCTGCCGCCACCCAGCGAGGTGCTCGCCGCCGGCTGGCGGCTGACGCAGGACGGGAGCCTCCCCGCCCACGTGTACGAGTCGCTGACCCGCGCGGTCGTCGGGCTGGCGATCGGGGGCGGGCTCGCGCTCGTCCTGGGCGCGTTCGCGGGACTGCTCCGCGTCGGCGACGCGTTGGTCGACCCCACCGTCCAGATGGCGCGCATGCTCCCGCACCTCGGCCTCGTCCCGCTGCTCATCATCTGGCTGGGCATCGGGGAGCCGCTCAAGATCACCCTGGTCGCTCTCGGCGCGTTCTTCCCGATCTACCTGAACCTCTACGCCGGCATCCGCAACATCGACGAACGCCTCGTCGAGGCGGCACGGACCTGCGGGTTGTCGGCGCTCGAGCGCGTCCGGCACGTGGTCGTCCCCGGCGCGATGCCGTCGCTGTTCCTCGGCGTGCGGCTCGCCTTCGCGGCAGGCTGGCTGAGCCTCGTGGTGGGGGAGCAGGTGAACACCGACTCGGGGCTCGGCTTCATGATGATGGAGGCACGCGAGTTCTCCCAGACCGAGATCGTGCTCCTCGGTCTCCTCTCGTACGCGGTGCTGGGGCTGCTGTCCGACATCGCGCTGCGCGCGGCAGAGAGGAGGGCGCTCTCGTGGCGACGCGGACTGCAGGCGTCGTAGCCGCGCGCGACGTGCGCCGGTCCTTCGGCGACACGGTCGTGCTCGACGGCATCGACCTCCACCTCGAGCGCGGCGAGGTCGTCGCGCTGCTCGGTGCGAGCGGCTCGGGCAAGAGCACCCTGCTACGGATCCTCGCCGGCCTCGACCACGAGGCGACGGGCGAGGTCGAGGTCTCGGCGTCGTCCGCCGTCGTCTTCCAGGAGCACCGGCTGCTCCCGTGGAAGCGGGTCGCGGGCAACGTCGCGCTCGGCGTACGAGGGGCCGACGTGGCCGGGCGGGTCTCGGCCGCGTTGGGCGAGGTCGGACTCGCCGATCGCGGGCGGGCGTGGCCGGGCGAGCTCTCCGGCGGTCAGTCGCAGCGCGTCGCGATCGCCCGCGCGCTCGTACGACGTCCCGAGCTGCTGCTGCTCGACGAGCCCTTCGGCGCGCTCGACGCCCTCAACCGGCTCAAGATGCAGCGACTGTTCCGTGAGCTCCAGTCGGCCCACGACTTCGCGGCGCTGCTGGTGACGCACGACGTCGACGAGGCCGTCCTCCTCGCCGACCGCCTCCTCGTGCTCGACGGGGGGCGGCTCGTCGAGGAGATCGTGGTGCCGATGCCGCACCCGCGTGCGGTCGACGATCCGCAGTTCGGTGCGCTGCGGCGTCGGCTCCTGGCGCTGCTCAACGTGCCCGTGGAGGCGTGACCGGCGCCTGCCCGGACGTCAGCTCGACGGTCAGCCCAGGCTGGTGAGCTTCGCCAGGAGGTACGGCTCGGTCCCCGCGAGGCCGACGGAGTAGAAGACGCAGACCTGGTCGTGCGACGTCCGTCCGGTGGCCGCGCCGTCCAGGACGGCGCCGAGCTCGTGGAGGTGGTCCTCGACGCGTGTCCCGACGACGGTGCTGGGCGGTTCCTGCTCCAGCGCCTGCGCAAGCGAGTCGGTGACCACCACGTCTGCGGCCTCGAGGAGGTCGATCCCGATCTCGTGACGGCCCATCTGCTTCGGGCCGAGGGTCGCGACGTACGCGCCGGGGGCCAGCCAGTCGTACGACAGCACCGGCTCGGTGCTCGGCGTCGCGCACACGACCAGGTCCGCTCCGTCGACGGCGTCGCGCGCCGAGCGGCTCGGAACGCAGGCGACGCCCAGCTGTTCGCGGGCGCGTCGGGCGAAGCCGTCGGCGTGGGCAGGGTCGCGGGTGAAGACGCGCACCTCCGCCAGGTCGCGTACGGCATCGATCGCCCACAGCTGCGTCCACGCCTGGGTGCCCGCCCCGATCAGCGCGAGACGCGAGGCGTCGGCCGTCGCGAGGACGTCGGCCGCGGCGCCACCGAGCGCGCCCGTGCGGCGAGGGCCGAGCTCGGCGCCGACGGCCATCGCGTGGACGCGGCCGAGCTCCGCGTCGTGGACCACCACGACCTGCTCACCGGCGACCAGCCCGAACGTGTCGTACGCCCGGTAGCCGTACCACCGGCCGTCCAGGTGGCCTGCCGTCACGACCAGCGAACCGGCCCCGATGTCGGCGCGGATGCGGGCGGGGGCGTGGAGCTGCCCGCGGTGCGCGGCGACGGCTGCGTCCTTCATCCACTGGACCGCGTCACGGGCACGCAAGGTCGCCAGCACGGCGGTGTCCGTCAGCAGCTCGACCATGGCTCCACCGTGGCAGAGTCGGTGCCTGCGAGCACGGCGGGACGCAGTGCCGGGACGACGGCGGGAATGCCGGACGGTCCAGATACACTTGACAGTTCTGTCCCTGGTGTCGCGAACGAGGAGCAACGTGGCAGACCACCCCAGCCAGCCGTCGGCCGAGCAGCGAGAGATCGCTGCCGAGCAGGCGTACGTCGACGTCGTCTACGGACGTCTCGAGGAGTCGACGAAGGCGGCCCAGGCGCTGGCCCGTGAGGGCTACGCGCGCGGGCACGTCGGTCACGAGGGCGGTCTCGTGGAGCGGGACGCGATGGTCTACCAGGCCTCCAAGCGCATCGCCGCGCTGAACGCCGCGCACGAGGGGCTCGTCTTCGGCCGCCTCGACCTTCGTGACGGCGACCGACGCTACATCGGCCGCATCGGGGTCCGCGACGCCGAGCGCGAGGTGCTGCTCATCGACTGGCGCGCTCCCGCGGCGGCGGTGTTCTACCAGGCCACGGCGCAGGACCCGGCCGGCGTCGTGCGTCGCCGGGTGCTCCGCAGCCGCGGTTCCACGGTGGTCGGTGTCGAGGACGACCTCCTCGACGGCGAGCACGCCCCCGACGACATGGTGGTCGTCGGCGAGGGCGCGCTGCTCGCCAGCCTGTCGCGCGCCCGCGACGCGTCCATGCACTCGGTCGTCGCCACGATCCAGAAGGAGCAGGACGAGGCGATTCGCGCACCCAGCCGCGGTGCCACCACCATCGGGGGCGGCCCGGGCACAGGCAAGACCGTCGTCGCCCTGCACCGCGCCGCGTACCTCCTGTACGTCGACCGTCGCCGCTTCGAGAGCGGAGGCGTGCTCGTCGTCGGGCCGTCGGGCGTCTTCATGAACTACATCGAGCGCGTCCTCCCGAGCCTCGGCGAGACCTCGGTGACGCTGCGCTCGCTTGGCGAGGTCGTCGACGGCGTCTCCGCCGGCGCGCACGACCGCGCCGACGTCGCCGCCGTCAAGGGCTCGGCGCGCATGGTCGAGGTGCTGACCCGCGCCGCCCGCGCCGCCCAGCCGGGCGAGCCGACCGAGTTCCGCTACTTCTACCGCGACGACGTCCTGCGCCTCGATGCCGCCGCGCTCGACCGGCTGCGTCGCCAGCTCGTCTCGGGACAGCAGCGCAACCGTGCGTACGGGCGCGTCCAGAAGACCCTCCTCGACGCGCTGTGGGCGCAGGTCGAGGGCGAGCGTGCGCTCGAGAAGGAGCGCGACGAGTTCGACAAGGTCCTCACGGGCGACGACGCGTTCCTCGACTTCGCCGCCGCGTGGTGGCCGCCGCTCGACCCGGTCGACGTGTGGGAGTCCCTCGCCGACGTCGAGGTGCTGCGCCGCTACGCCGAGGGCGTTCTCAAGCGTCGCGAGATCGAGCTGCTCGCCGCAGCGTGGCAGGAGGCTGGGGGCGTCCCCTCGATCGAGGACGTGCCGCTGATCGACGAGCTGCGCTACCTCCTCGGTGAGGTCCCGCCGGCCGACGAGGACGACGACCCGTTCGACGTCAAGCAGCTGATGTCGTTCGAGCGCGAGGAGCAGGCGTCGCGCAAGCAGCGTGCGACGCAGTCGATCGAGGACGACTCGTACGCGCACGTGCTGGTCGACGAGGCCCAGGACCTCTCGCCGATGCAGTGGCGCATGCTGGGCCGGCGCGGCAAGTACGCGAGCTGGACGATCGTCGGCGACCCGGCGCAGTCCTCGTGGCCGTACCCGGACGAGGCGGCGGCCGCCCGCGCTGCCGCGCTCGACGGGAAGGACGAGCACTTCTTCCGGCTGTCGACCAACTACCGCAACTCCGCCGAGATCTACGACCTGGCGGCCGAGGTCGCCCACGCGACGATCCCGGGTGCTGACACCCCTGACGCCGTGCGCCGCACGGGGCAGGAGCCGCGCCACGTGCTCGTCGCGCCCGACCTCGTGCACGCCGAGGTGCGCAGCGGCGTGCGCGACCTGCTCGCCGCGGTGGAGGGCACGGTCGCCGTCGTCGTCCCGGCGGCCCGCCGTGACGAGATCGCGGACGCCCTCGCCGAGGAGCGGGAGGAGTTCGACCGCCTGCGCGTGCTCGACGGTCTCGACACCAAGGGGCTGGAGTTCGACGCCGTGCTCGTGGTGGAGCCGGACCAGATCGTCGCGGAGTCCGACGCAGGCTGGCGCACGCTCTACGTCGTGCTCACCCGTGCGACGCAGCTGCTGCTGACGGTCGGCTCGACGCGCGACTGGCTGGACCGCATCGGCCACTGAGCCCGCGAGTCACCGTGTGCGTGCCCGCGAGTCACCGCGCGCGGTCGGCGAGCTGCGCGCCCCACGCGCGCGCACGCTCGAGCTCGCCGTCCGCGAGCGGACCCTCGTACCCGTGCACGCCGAAGGTCTCGGCCTTCGCGGCGGGCTCGTACCCGAGGGAGACGAGCCGCTTCAGGGCCTTCTTCGCGGCCGACCCCGGCAAGCGTGGCGAGACCGTCCTCGTGTCGAACGTCGCGACGGCGACCCTCGTACGCGGCGCGCCTAGCGCGTCGATCCACTCGCGGATCCCGCGGGCGGGGATCGTCGTGGCGCCGCGTTCCTTCGCGCTCTCTCGCGTCGCGGGTCGCGACATGCCGAACGCGTGCGTCGGTCCGCCCACGACCAGGAGCTGCGTCGACGGATCCGGACCGGTCTCGTCCGACGCCGCTCGTACGGAGACCTCCGCCTCGCCGAGCCGGGAGGCGATGCCCTCCGCGACCGCGCGGGCGACCGCCTCGGTGTTCCCCCAGATCGACTCGTACACGACCTCTGCTCGCGCCATCGCACGCACCCCCTGTGGTCACGCTAGGGCACCCGCACCGGGGTCGCGAGCCACGTGCAACGTGACTCGCGACCGCGGTGGCGGTGACTCGCGGGGTCAGCTGAAGACGCCGAGCTCGCGGATCGAGATGCCGTAGTCCGTCGCCCGGTCGACGCCCTGCACCCGTACGTACCGTGCCGAGCGTGGGGGGAACGTCGCCGTGTCCGAGCCGCCGTTGGAGGAGTCGACCGTCGCTGCCGTGCTCCACGTCTTGCCGTCGGTCGAGACCTCGACGCGGTACCGGGACGCATACGCCGCCTCCCAGTCGATCGTCACCCGCGAGACCTGCCGCGCGGTGTTGAGATCGACCTGGAACCACTCGTCGTCGTGTCCCCACCGGCTTGCCCAGCGCGTCGACAACGAGCCGTCGACCGCCTGCGCCGGCTTGAGCCGCCCCAGCAGCGTCCACTCGGTGGAGCTTGCGCTCGCCGCCGCGCCGCGCGCCAGGTTGAGGCCCGGGGCCCAAGCAGCGGCCGCGGTCCACGTGTCGAGGTACGACTGCGCGCCGGCCATCAGGTCGTCGGTGAGCGCCGACCCGGCCGTACGACGCAGGCTCTCGATCCAGTCCGGGACCATCCCGTAGTGCGCGACGCCCTCGGTGTTGTAGTCCCACACGCGCTCGCCCGTACGCTGCCGGTCGAGCACCGCCCCACCGTCGACGGAGGTGAAGGGGTACGTGATCTTCTGGGCGTCGTCCGCCGGGGGAGCGGGGGTCCCGCCGAACCCGTTCATGTCCGTCCCGTACCCGTACGCGACGCCGTACTTCTGGCGCAGCGGGCGCGTCGCCTGCCAGTCGGCGACGAACTCGCCGACGGAGTGGCCGTACTGCGTCGCGAACCCGCCGAGCTTGTAGAGGCGCTCCGTCGAGGTGCCGGCGAGCCAGCTGTGGCTGGAGAGCGCGCCGGGGTAGCCCGACGCCTCCATGACCTCGAACGCGCGGTCGGCGGCCTTGGCGCTCATGTGGTCCAGCTCGACCATCATGTTGCGCTGCAGCATGCCCTTCAGGGCGTACTCGCCCAGGTCGCTCAGCCCTCGCGGGTTGCAGTGCGGGCCGGTCGGGTAGACCGGGAGCACCGCGGGAAGGCCCGGGATCACGGCGAGCTCCTTCGGGATGACGCCGCCGATCACCGTGTTGTCCGGGGTCTGGCCCGGCTTGCAGGGCTGCGGGTTCCACCAGGTGCCGGTGGTGAGGAACTGGCCGATGTTGACGATGAGCCCGGTGGTCCCGGCGTCGTAGCGCACGCCGCAGAGCGCGTTGTCGAACTTGTGGCAGAGGAACATGCTGCTGACGCCGAGGCTCTTCAGCTCGTCCAGACCGCGGTCGATGTCAGCCTTGCTGCACTGCGCGACGCCGAGGACCTGCTTGCACCCGAACGGCTCCGAGACCTCGACGCCGAGGACCACGGCCAGCTTGCCCTGCTCGACGACGCTGCGCGCCTGCTGCGGGGTGGTGACGACACGGAACCAGCCCTTGCCGGCACCGCCGTACTGCGCGTCGATGTACGACTGGAGCTCGTACGTCTTGCGGGCCTGCCTGCGTACGGCGTCCATGTCGTCGCACGGTGCCTCGTTCGGCCCGGCGACCAGGCCGAGGATCGTGCAGAGGCCCGTGTTGGAGACGAGGTCGTTGACCATGATCCGCTGGCCGCCGCGCCACGCCCGCTCGACCCACTTGTAGTACATCTGCTGGTGCGTGAACGACGAGTACGTCGGCCACTCGGGGAACGTCGGCCAGCCCGTCGTGTCGTGCTTGTCGAGGGGTCCGGCTCCCTTGGCGGAGTTGGTGAGGTTCTCCAGCAAGGAGACGCCGTGGCCGTCGCAGTCCTGGAGCGCCTTCGCGATGCCGTCGGGGTTGAACGTCTCCCCGCAGACGGCGTGCCCGCCGAAGCCCTCGTCCGAGAACATGTGAGTGTGCGCGTCGACGTAGCCGCGGACGTCGCCGCTCGGCGCGGTGCCGGTGAACGGCGCCCCCGTCACGTTGACCTCGGACTCGACCGCCGGCGGGTTCGTGGGCTCCCACCACTGGCCTTGCGCGGCGGCCGGACCGCCCGCCGTCGCCGCCACCAGGAGCCCGAGCGCGGCCGCCACCACGCCGACCGCCCGTGCTCTGCGTCCTCGTCCTCGACCGCTGCTCGCTCTCATCACGCCCGCCTCCGCTCGCCCGCCACTTGGACGTGAATGTTAGGTGCGTCACATCTTGTACGCCAGTCCAAGTTGTGCAGGTGTCCGAGAGTGAGACACGCCGCAGCCGTCGCTCGGTCCCGTACGCCAGACTGGAGGGGATGCCTCAGTCGAACGAGACCCCCGCTGCTGCCGATCCCGTGCCCGTCGCTGCTCGACGTGGCCGGCGCCGGTGGATCCCTGTCATGCTGCTCGTCGTCCTCGGCCTCGCCGTGTCGTGCGTCGTCGCGCTGACGATCTTCACGAACGCGCACCGCCCGGTGCTCGTCGGCGCGCACTCCGGCGTCGTGACCCCGACGTTCGACGGGCACGCGACGCTCGACTTCGGCTCCGTCCTGCCCCAGGTCCGGATGCCGATCGACGCGCCCCTCGGCATCGGCGTCTCGATCGACATCGGTGACACAGAGGCCGACAGCCTCGACGAGCTGGTCGCGCGCGACGCGGTCATCGCCTCCCAGCCCGAGGCGGAGATCGAGCAGATCAGCACGGTCGTCCGCGACATCGCCATCGCGTCGGCGCTGCGCGGGCTCGGGGTCGGGCTCCTGACGGTCCTGGCGCTCGTCGCGGTGTGGATGCTGGTCGGGCGTCGCCGGCGCCACGAGCTCGGCGAGCGGGTGGGGGCCGCGTGGCACCGTCGCCGGCTGCCGCACGGACCTGCACGAGCTCTCGTCGCCCTGGCCCTCGCGACCGTGCTCGCCGTCGCCCTGCTGGCGTGGCCGCAACCGGCGGTCCAGGAGGTCGCGGACAAGCGCTGGCGGCCGATCGGCGAGGTGTACCCCGAGATCCCCGACGACCTCGACCTCAGCGCGGTCCAGATCTCCTCGGGCAGTGCGACCGACGCGAGCCGTGCGATCGTCGAGTCGGCGATCTCCACGTACGGCACGTCGGTGAAGTTCTACGGCGCGATGGCAGACCGAGTGCCGGAGATCGCGGCCGAGCTGCGCCAGCCGGCCGAGGGCGAGATCGTCGCCGTCCTCGTGGCGGACCGGCACGACAACGTGGGCATGGACTCGGTGGTTCGGGCGGTGGCCGACGAGGTCAGCGCGTCGCTGCTCATCGACGCCGGCGACGACACCTCGACCGGGGGGTCGTGGGAAGGCTTCAGCATCCGCTCGCTCGCGCGCCAGTTCCGCGACATCCCGACCGTCGCGGTCGCCGGCAACCATGACGAGGGCGACTTCGTCACCGAGCAGATGAAGGACGAGGGCTTCACGGTCCTCGACGGCGACCCGACCGACGTCGAGGGCATCAGCTTTCTCGGCTACAGCGATCCGCGCAGCTCGGGGCTGACGGCCGGGTGGGAGCAGGGCTCCACCTCGATCCGGGAGCAGGGCCAGGCGCTCACGGAGACCGCGTGCGAGGACGGAGGGGTCAGCACGGTCGTCGTGCACAGCCCGACGACGGGCGAGGAGGTCGCGGCGTCCGGGTGCGTCGACCTCGTCCTCTCCGGTCACCTCCACGTCCAGCGGGGTCCCACGGTGACCACGGCTCCGAACGGCCGCCAGACCGTCTCGTACACGAACGCGAGCACCGGTGGCGCCGCGTTCGCGTTCGCGCTGGGCAGCAAGCTGCGGCGGCAGGCGCAGGCCACGCTGATCACCTACAAGGACGGTCGCCCGGTCGGGCTCCAGCCGGTGAACTTCAACCCCGACGGGACGATCGCGGTCGCCGAGTACGTCGCGTTCGACCTGGCGACCGAGGCCTCGCCGGCCGACGCCCCCACCACGACGCCCTCGACGAGCACACCGGAGACGGCAGGCGAGTAGGGGCCTCCGGGACCTTCCGGGGTCCTCTCGGTGGTCTCACCGATGGGCGCACCGGCGCCGTACGGTGCACCGTGGAGAGCATGACACCCATGGCTCCTCTCGGCCCGCGCCACCCGCTCGTCGTCGGCCCGGCGCTCGTCGCGCCGCTGCTGATCCTCGTCGCGGGCCTGCTGCGCCTCGTCGACGCGATGGACGGCGGGTACGGCGGGGGGACCGCCGGGGACCTGGGTCATGCCGCGCTCCTGTTCGCGGCGCTCCTGCTCGCGGTCCTGGTCGTCGGGCTCGCCCGCAGCGTTCCTCCCATCACCGGGTCGGGTCGCGGGGTGACAGAGGTGGCGGTCGCGGCGGGCCTGCTCGGTGCGGCCGGGTCGATGTGGGCCTCGGCGGGCGCGCTGTGGGTGGACGGTCCGGCAGCGTCTCGCCCCGAGGTGGTCGCCGAGGCGGCGCCCGCCCTGCTCGTCGCAGGCCTGGCGACGTTGCTGCTCCTCCTCGTCGAGCACGGCGAGCTGGCGTGGTGGAGCCCCGCCTGCGTCGTCACCGGCGCGTTCCTCGTGGCCGCGAACGCCGACCTCACGCCGTTCGCAGCGTCCTTGCTGCTCCTCGGCCTCGCCCCACTCACGTCGTTGCGGCTCCCGCTGCCCGCGGGCTCGCCTCTCGCGCGGCGCGACGCCGGCAGAGGCCGGTCAGCGTGAGGCCGTGCCCCCACGGTGCGCTACGCTCGCGCCCATGAACGCACACACCACGCTCGGTTGGTGGCGCCGCCTGTAGGCGGCGTCTCGTGCTTTCCCCCAGACCCGCCACTCGGCCGGTCTGGGCAACCCGTCGGCCGACGACCACGAAGGACCGACGATGACCTCACCTGATGTCGCTGCGGCGCTCGCGCACCTCGTCACGCTCCCCTCGTACGCGCTCGTCCGCGTGCGGGACTCCGACCGTGTCATCCTCCTCGGGGGGACCCGCACGGACGTGGACTCGCTCATGGACGTCCCTGTGCCCGATCCGGTGCCGGGCGCACCGGCCTCGTACGACAACCTCGTCCTGGTGCCGTTCCGGCAGGTCCGCGAGCGGGGCTTCGAGGCGCACGACGACGGCACGCCGCTGTCGGTGATCGCGGCCGAGACGTCGCTGGAGGTGCCCCTCGACGCGCTGCTCGAGGTGCTGCCGGACGGCGAGGTCGCGCTGGCCGACAAGGGTGGCTTCGAGACCGACGACGCGACGTACGCGCAGCTGGTGCGCGAGGTGATCGACACCGAGATCGGTCAGGGCGAGGGCGCGAACCTCGTGATCGGACGCCACTACCGTGCCCGGCTCGCCGACTGGGGCGCGACCGGGGCGCTGACCGTCCTGCGGCGGCTGCTCGAGCGCGAGCGGGGTGCGCACTGGACGTTCCTGGTCTTCACCGGCGAGCGCTACCTGATCGGCGCGAGCCCGGAGCGCCACGTGAGTGTCGACGCGGGCCAGGTCCGGATGAACCCCATCTCGGGCACGTTCCGGCTGCGCGGGCTCGAGACGCAGGCGGACCGCAAGCGCGAGCTCCTGAGGTTCCTCGACGACGAGAAGGAGATCTACGAGCTCTTCATGGTCGTCGACGAGGAGCTGAAGATGATGTGCGACATCTGCTCCGAGGGCGGCCTGGTGCTCGGTCCGTACCTCAAGCCGATGACGCACCTCGTGCACACCGAGTACCTCCTCGCCGGACGCACCCACCGCGACGTACGCGAGGTGCTGCGCGACTCGATGTTCGCCGCGACCGTCACGGGGAGCCCGGTCGAGAACGCGTGCCGGCTCATCAAGAAGTACGAGACGCACGGCCGCGGCTACTACGCGGCAGCCGCCGCGCTGCTCGGCCGCGACGACGAGGGCCGACCCACTGCCGACTCGCCGATCCTCATCCGGACGGCCGACGTCGACCTCGACGGCAACCTCCTGGTGACCGCGGGGGCGACGCTCGTCCGCGACTCCGACCCCGACTACGAGACGGCGGAGACCCACGCGAAGGCTGCCGGGGTGCTCAGCGCGTTCGGTCTCGTGCCGGCCGCACCGGCTCCGTCGGAGGGGTTCGACGCGTTCGCGCACGACGACGAGGTGCTGATCGCGCTCGGCTCGCGCAACCAGCGGCTCAGCCAGTTCTGGTTGTCCGACCAGTCGGGGGCCGCTCCCGCCGCGCTGCTGGCCGGCAAGCGCGCGGTCGTCCTCGACAACGAGGACGACTTCGTCAACATGCTGGCGCACGTCCTCGGCGTCCTCGGGATCACGACCGACGTGCTCCGTCACGAGGAGTACGCCGGCCCGCAGGCGTTCGACGGGTACGACCTCGTGATCGTCGGCCCGGGTCCGGGCGACCCGCGGACGCTGGAGGACCCGAAGATCGCGACCGTACGCCGCGCGGTGGACGACCTGCTCGCGGCGGGGCGCCCGTTCCTCGCCGTCTGCCTCGGCCACCAGGTCCTGTGCGGGGCGCTCGGCCTCGACCTCGCGTACAAGGACATCGTGTTCCAGGGGACGCAGAGCGCGCTCCCGCTGCGCGGACGGACCGAGACCGTCGGGTTCTACAACACCTTCGTCGCCCGGGTGCCCGACGCGGGGCTGCCCGAAGGAGTGACGGTCGAGACTGACGCGGAGTCCGGTGACGTGCACACGGTCGCGGGTCCGGGCTTCCGGGGGATCCAGTTCCACGCCGAGTCCATCCTCACCCAGCACGGCGACCGCATCATCGGCGACCTCGTCGCCGAGCTGCTGGGCTGAGCGCCGGCACCGGGAAAGCAGAAGGGCCACGCGCACCCCCGGTGCGCGTGGCCCTCTTCTCTGGAGGGGCCCAGGTGACTCAGGACCCGAGCGAGCCGCCGTCGGAGTCGAGCGTCACGTCGGCCGTGTGCTGCTCGCCCCCACGGGTGTAGGTGATCTTCACCTTCTCGCCCGGCTGGTAGCCGCGGATCGTCGCCACCAGGGCGTCCGAGCTGGCGACCGGCTGGTCGCCGACCCGGATGATCACGTCACCGGTCTTGAGACCGGCCTTCGCGGCGGCGCTGTCGTTCGACACCGACTTCACCTCGGCGCCGATGGTGGTCATGCCGTCGGACTCGACCGCGTCGGACACGGTCACGCCGATGCGGGCGTGGGCGACGGTGTCGCCCTTGACCAGCTGGGACGCGACGTTCTTGGCGAGGTCGACCGGGATGGCGAAGCCGAGGCCGATCGAGCCGGACTCGCTGCCGCCGCTGGTGCGGATCGCGGTGTTGATGCCGATCACGGCGCCGTTGAGGTCGACGAGCGGGCCGCCGGAGTTGCCGGGGTTGATCGCCGCGTCGGTCTGGATCGCGGGGAACACGTTGCGCGACTCGGCGGTCTCGCCCGCGGTCACCGGCCGGTTGAGCGCCGACACGATGCCGGACGTCACCGTGCTCTCCAGCCCGTACGGCGAGCCGATGGCGACGACGTCCTGGCCGACGCGCAGGTCGGCGGAGTTGCCCAGCGTCGCCGGGGTGAGGTCGCTCTTGCCCTCGGCCTTGACGACCGCGAGGTCGGTGACCGGGTCGCGACCGACGATCTGGGCGCGGGCGATCGAGCCGTCGCTGAAGGAGACGGTGATCTCGCCGCCGTCGGCAGCAGTCTCGACCACGTGGTTGTTGGTGAGGATCTCGCCGTCGGAGCTGATGATGATGCCCGTGCCGCTGCCGCCGCTGTCGCCGCCGCGGACGTTCAGCTGGACGGTGGAGGGGAGCACCTTCTGGGCGACCTTCTCGATCTCACCCTGGCTGATCGAGGCGCTCGAGGCGTTGGAGGTGTTGTCGAGCGAGGAGGTCGAGGACGACGGGCCGGAGCTGTCGTCGTTGAGCGCCTGGTAGCCGGCCGCACCGCCGATGCCTCCCACGAGGCCGGCGACGAGGGCACCCGCGACGACCGCCGCGGCGAAGCCCCCGCCGCGCTCCTTCTTGGGCGCGGGCGTACGGGACTCCTGCGGCGTGAAGCCGAAGGGGTAGGGCTGCGTCCGCTCGCCGGCGTTCTCGCTCGGGTCGGACGCGGCACCGTACCGGTGCGTGTACGGCGTGCTGCTCGGGTATCCCGTGCTGGCGCCGCTGCCGGTCGCCGCAAACGGGGTGGAGGGCTGCGGCGCCTGCTGCGGGGCCGAACCCTGCGGGTCTGTAGGACGGGACTGATCGTTCATGCCTCCAGCATGACGCGTACGACTAAGAGGCCGCTGAGACGGTTCTGGGACGATCGGAAGAGGTTACTGGGGATCTGCTGAGAGCTCGGGCCCATCCTGTGGTCGCGCCGGCTGACCGGGGATGCGCATCGTCATCAGCGCGCCGCCCGACGCCGCTCGGCCGGCCGTGACCTGCCCGCGGTGGCGGTGCGCGGCCTGCGCCACGATCGCGAGCCCGAGGCCCGAGCCCGGCAGACGCCTCGCGTCGCGCGAGCGGTAGAAGCGCTCGAAGACGTGCGGGAGGTCCTCGTCGCTGATCCCCGGGCCGGCGTCCTCGACGGTGAGCGTGCCGTCGTGCAGCCGCACGCGGACCTCGCCGAGAGGCGGGCTCCACTTCGCGGCGTTGTCGAGAAGGTTGGTGACGGCGCGCTCGAGCGTGCGGGATTCGCCGACCACGATCCAGGGCTCGGTGTCGACCTCGAAGGCGATCCCGGGGGCGCGGCGCTGGACGCGCTCGACCGCGGTCGCCACCACCTCCGAGAGGTCGATCGGCTCGGGGTCGGGCGCGCCCTCGTCGCGGGCGAGCTCGACGAGGTCGCCGACCAGCGTCGCGAGCTCGTCGACCTGGGCTCCGACGTCGGAGATGAGCTCGAGGCGCGCCTGCTGTGGCATCCCGCCGCGCTCCTCCGCCTGGCCGAGGAGCTCGATGTTGGTCTTGAGCGAGGTCAGCGGCGTACGGAGCTCGTGCCCGGCGTCGGCGACGAGCTGGCGCTCACGCTGTCGGGAGGCGTCGAGGGCCACCATCATCTGGTTGTACGCCGTCGTGAGCCGTCCGAGGTCGTCCGTGCCGTGGACGGCGATCGGGCGCAGCTCACCGGTCCGGGCGACGTGCTCGACCGCGGTGGTGAGACGTCGGACGGGGCGCAGCCCGCCCGTGGCGACCACCGAGCCGAGCAGCCCCGCCACGAGCACGCCGAAGATCCCGACCGCCCACAGGACGAACCCGAGCCGGTCCAGCGCGGCGTCCATGCTCGCCATCGACTGGGCGACGACCAGTGCGCGTCCGGATCCGGCGTACACGGCGACCACCCGGTACGAGGTGCCGTCGATGTCGGCCGTGCGCAGCGAGTGCGTGCGTTCGCCCGAGGCGACCTCCTCCTCGTCGGGACCGACGTAGTCGGCGAGGCGCGGGTCGGGTTCGCCGGACCGGATGACGGTCATCTTGACGTCGCTGGCGATGAGCGCCGTCTGGGGGATGCCGCGGATGTCCCACTCGGTGGCGATGCCTGCCTGGACGGCGGCGACGGCACGGCGCTGGAGGTTCTCGTCGAGGCTGGAGGTGAACTCGGCCTTGACGCTGACGTACACGATCACGCTCACGAACGCGAGGGTGATGCCGACGGCCGCCGTCGTCAGCAACGAGATGCGGGTGGCGAGAGGGAGGCCCTCGGCCCGGTCGTGCAGCCAGCGGCGGAACGACGCGACGTCGCGGCCCATCACCAGGGCTCCGCTCTCACGGCGCGGTCTCGCGCAGGACGTACCCGACGCCTCGTACGGTGTGGAGCAGGCGGGGTTCGCCGTCGGCCTCGAGCTTGCGGCGTACGTACCCGACGTAGACCTCGAGCGAGTTGGCCGTGGTGGGGAAGTCGAAGCCCCAGACCTCCTCGAGGATGAACGAGCGCTCCAGGACCCGCTTCGGTCGCTCCATGAACAGCTCGAGCAGCGCGAACTCCGTACGGGTGAGCGAGATGTGCCGCTCCCCGCGGGTGACCTCGCGGGTGGCGGTGTTCATCGTGAGGTCGGCGAACTCGAGCACGACGTCCGCGTCCTCCTCGGCCGAGCCCGAGCGCGCCGACCGACGCAGCAGGGCGCGGACGCGCGCCAGCAGCTCGGCGAGGGCGAAGGGCTTGGTGAGGTAGTCGTCCGCCCCTGCGTCGAGACCGTCGACCCGCTCGTCGACCGCGTCCTTCGCGGTCAGGACCAGGATCGGGACGTCGTTGCCGGCGGTGCGCAGCGCCCGGGTCGTCTCGAGACCGTCCAGGCGCGGCATCATCACGTCCATGATGATCGCGTCGGGGTGGATCATCGGTACGCGGGCGAGCGCCTCGGCGCCGTCGGAGGCGACGTCGACCGTGTAGCCGTTGAACTCCAACGAGCGCCGGAGCGAGTCACGGACCGCCCGGTCGTCGTCGACCACGAGGATGCGCATGGGGACAGCGTGCCAGGTCGCGCCCAGCCCCACCGGCGAGTCGGGGGCGCGTCAGGTCGTCGTAGAGGCCGACCCGGCGAGCAGCTGCTCGGCCGCGGCACTGGCCCGCGCGCCGTACGTGCCGCCGAAGAGGGCCGCGTGCACGAGCAGCGGATGGAGCTGGTGGAGCGGCACCCGTTCGCGCCACCCGTCCGCGAGCGGCGAGGCCTCGTCGTAGCTGTCCACGATCCGTTGGAGGTGCTGGATCCCGAAGAGCGCGAGCATCGCGAGGTCGGTCTCGCGGTGGCCTCCGTACGCGGCGGGGTCGATGAGGAAGGCCCGGTCCTCGGTCGACCAGACGACGTTGCCCGACCACAGGTCGCCGTGCAGGCGCGCCGGTGGCTCGGCCGGCCCCGCGAGCTCGTCGAGGCGGCGGACCACCTCCTCGACCGGTGCCGCGTCCTCGCTCGTCATCGCGCCGCGGTCCACGGCGACCTTGAGGTACGGGAGCACGCGGCGGGTCGCGTAGAACTCGGTCCAGGTCGCCGCCGGCTTGTTGGGAAGGGGAGCGAGGCCGATGTAGCCGTCGCGAACGAAGCCGAACTCCTCGGCGCCGGCCGCATGGGTCTGGGCCAACGCCCGGCCGAACGCCTCGGCGGCGTCGGCGGTCGCCTTGGCCGGCTCGATCCACGACACGATGAGGCAGTCCTCGGAGACCCCGAGCACCTCGGGCACCGCGACCCCACCGGCCTCCGCGAGCCAGCGGAGCCCGTCGGCCTCCGCGGTGTAGAAGTCGTGCGGCGCGTGCGGTCGCGTCTTGAGCACCGCACTGCGTCCGTCGGTGAGCCGAAGCCTGATCGCCGTGTTGGTGTCACCGCCGGCTACCGGTGTGGTGGCGACGACACCTGCCCCGAGCAGGGCCTCCGCCTTCGCTGCAATGCCCCCCATGCGCGCCATGTGCTGACGCTACACACGCGCGAGGGTTCCCGCCGGGATCACTGCGTGAGCTCGCGCACGAGCTGCGGCGCGTGCGCGACGATCGCGTCCGCGGTGCGCTCGATCAGGCCGAGCACGTGCTCGAAGCCTTCGGGGCCTCCGTACCAGGGGTCGGGGACCTCGTCGTCTCCCGGCGTCGCCACAGGGTCGTACGACCGGAACATCGCGATCTTCGCGCGGTCCGAGGGGGTGCGGGCGAGCGCGGCGACGTCGTCGTAGTTCGACGCGTCCATGGTCAGGATGAGGTCGTGGTCGGCGAACCACTCGCTCGTGATCTGCTGCGCGCGGTGGCGGGTGGGGTCGTACCCGTGCTCGGTGAGGACGGCGGCCGCGCGGGGGTCCATCGGCTCACCACGATGCCAGCCACCGGTCCCTGCGGAGTCCACGCGGACCTCGTCGGAGAGGCCGGCGTCGTCGAGCTTCTGCTCCAGCACCACGTCGGCCATCGGTGAGCGGCAGATGTTGCCGAGGCAGACGACGGCGATCCGCAGCGGGTGTCCGGGCTCGGTGTCGGTCATGCCCCCACGCTAGTCCGCGCCCGTGCTCGTGCGCGTCGGCGCTAGTTCGCGTCGACGCTAGTCCGCATCGACGAAGAGACGCAGCGCCATGTTGACGAGCGAGATGACGATCGAGCCCCAGAGCGCGACCCAGAAGCCCTCGACGTGGAACTCGACCGGCAGCGCCTGCGTGATCCACGCGGTGAGCCGCAGCAGGAGCGCGTTGAGGACGAGCAGCAGGATGCCGAGCGTCAGCACGATGAACGGGATGGAGAGGAACTTCAGGACCCGGCCGACCGTCAGGTTGATCGCGGTGAACACCGCGGCGACGATGAGCAGGGCGCCGGCCTTCTCCCAGCCGTCCTGTCCGGCGTCGCCGATGCTGATGCCGCTGAAGATCCAGGCCGCCACGGCGATCGCGGCAGCGTTGCACAACCAGGTGAGGACGAGCTTCATGCGTCCATCCAAGCAGACGGACCCGCCGTACCCGCCCGGTGCTCAGCCCGCGACCTCGGGCACCGGCGAGGCGGGGGTCGGGGAGGGGCGCGACAGCTGCGCGAGGGCGATGCCGGCGACGACGAGCAGGCCGCCGAGGATCTGCACGGCGTCGAGAGACTCCCCGAACCACACCCATCCGAGCGCAGACGCACCGACCGGCTCGAGCGTCGCGACCATGGTCACGACGGTCGCGGGCAGGTACTGCAGGGCACTGAGCTCCATGAAGAACGGCGCGAGCGTGCCGAGCACGACGATCCAGGCGAGGACGGCCCAGAGCGGCACCTCGTACGCGTCGAGCGCGCCGAGCAGGTTGGCGGAAGCGTCGAGGCCGTCAGCGGTCCACACCGGGCGGACGAGGTTCATCGCGAGCGCGGCGAAGCCGAAGGCCCACACCACGACCCGGATCGGGTCGGCCTCGCGCACGCCGTGCTCGCCGACGAGGAAGTACACCGCGAAGCAGACCGCGGCCGCGAGCCCAGCGAGCATCCCGAGCCCGTCGAAGGCGAGCCCTTCGGCGATCTGGGCGACGAGCGCCAGCCCGAGCAGGGTCATGGCGACGGCGACCCACATCGTGCGCCGGACCTGCTGCCGTTGGACGAAGCGCGCCCACAGCACGACGAGCACGGGGGCGAGGTACTCGAGGAGCAGCGCCATCCCGACCGGGATGCGGTCGATGGCGATGTTGTAGGTCCACTGCACGCCAGCGACACCGACGATGCCGAGGAGCAGCAGCATCACGAGCTCGCGCCCGCGCGGCAGGCGCAGCGCGGAGCGGTCGGTGAGCGCGGCGAAAGCGAGGAAGAGGAGCGCCGAACCGGTCGTGCGCAACGAGGTGAGCAGCGCCGGGTCGACCCCGGCGCGCAGGGCGACCCGGGAGACGCCGGCGTTGACGACGAAGAGGACTGCGCCGCCGACGACGAGCCCGTACCCGATTCCTGCCGACGACTCGGTGCGTGCCACCTCGGGATGCTCTCACGGAGCAACGGCTACTTCTGCGGCACCCACGTCCGCCCGGCTGCTGCGCCGGTGCTCACCACGAAGGGCGGCGACGGCTCGGTGCGGGCGACGACACCCGACCTGCGTGCCGCCTTCGCGACGCGGTCGCGGAAGTCGAGCCAGGCGGCCCCGTCGGGTGCGCCGTCGTCGTCGGGAGCGCTCAGCGGCGCCAACGTGACCGCCCCGGGGTCCGTACGGACGAAGCCGGCCGTCGCCTCGTACCGGTCGAAGCCGGTCAGCAGCGACCAGCGACCAGGGGCGACCGGCCTCGACATCGTCGCCTGCGCCACCTTCGCGACGACCGCGTCGGCGGTGTCGCGGTCGGTCTCGAGGACCAGACGGGTCGCCAGCCACTCCTCGGCCCCGCCGCCTCGGGGCTTCTCGCCACGCTCGGCCCGGCGTCGCGCCGCCGCCTGTCGTCGCCGCTGGTCCAGCCAGAGCAGCACCAAGAAGACGGCGACTCCGACGAGGAAGGTCGTGGAGGGCACGTCGGCGAGGCTAGCAGCCGCTGCCCGCTCGACCCTGGACGACGACGGGCCTAGGGTGCGGGCATGGGCGAACCCCGCATCAGAGAGGCGCTCGACGGCGTGCCGGAATACCGACCGGGACGACCGCCGAACGCCGCCGACGACCGAGTGCCGTACAAGCTGTCGAGCAACGAGAACCCCTTCCCGCCGCTGCCGGGCGTGCTCGCGGCCGTGCAGGACGCAGCCGGCACCATCAACCGCTATCCCGACATGGGAGCCACAGAGCTGTACGCGGCCCTGTCGCGGCACCACCAGGTGCCGGTGACCGACCTCGCGGCCGCGACCGGGTCGGTGGCCGTGCTCTACCACCTGCTCCAGTCGACCTGCGAGAGCGGCGACGAGGTCGTCTACGCGTGGCGGTCGTTCGAGGCCTACCCGATCGCGGTCCGTCTGGTCGGCGCGACACCGGTCGAGGTCCCGTTGACGCCGACCGCCGAGCACGACCTCGACGCCATGCTCGCCGCGCTCACCGACCGCACGCGGGTCGTGATCGTGTGCACGCCCAACAACCCCACGGGGACCGCGGTCGACGCCGAGGCGCTCGCGGCCTTCGTCGCTCAGGTGCCTGAAGACGTCCTCGTCGTCGTGGACGAGGCGTACGTAGAGTTCGCGGCGACGCCCACGGGTGCGCTGGAGCTCTCCCGTGCCCGCGACAACGTGGTGGTGCTGCGGACGTTCTCGAAGGCGTACGGGTTGGCGGGTCTGCGGGTCGGGTACGCCGTGGCGCCCGCCCGGATCGCGACGGCCGTGCGGAAGGTCGCGCTGCCGTTCGGCGTGTCCGCGCTCGCGCAGACGGCGGCCGTCGCCTCCCTGGAGGCGGAGAAGGAGCTCCTGGCCCGTGTCGAGTCGCTGGTCGCCGAGCGCGACCGGACGGTCTCGGCCGTGCGTGACCTCGGCTGGTCGGTCCCGGACGCCCAGGCCAACTTCTTCTGGCTGCCCACGGGCGAGCGTACGACCGAGGTGGCCGAGGTGTTCGGGCGCGACGGCCTGTCCGTCCGCCCCTTCGCCGGCGACGGCATCCGGATCACCGTGGGGGAGCCGGAGGCCAACAACCGTGTGATCGAGGTCCTCCGGCGCCTGGCCGGCTGACCCCGCTCAGCGCATGTCGACCGGCTGCGACGTCGACTCCAGCACCGAGAGCCACAGGTCGCCGTCGGGCGAGACCGAGTGCCGGCGTTCGATCACCAGCGGGATCGGCACGTGCACGAAGCGGTGGCGTCGCCGGCCGACGACCATGTCCGTACGCCCGGCCATCGCGGCGTGCACGGCGACCTGCGCCAGCCGGGCGCAGTACACGGAGTCGGACGGGTCGGCCGGGATCGCGCGGATGCCGTAGCCGGGGTCGAGGAACTTCAGCGTCAGAGGCTCGCCCCGGTCGCGGAAGTCGTTCTCGATGGCCTCGCGGACGACGGTCGCGATGTCGCCCAGCTCGCTGTTGCCTGACGCGTCGGAGCGGCCGGTCGCGCCGGTGAGGTCCTGGCCTGCTCCCTCGGCGAGGACGATGACGGCGCTGCCGTAGTCGCGCACCCGCCGCTCGAGCGAGCGCAGCAGGCCGTTCTCGCCCTCGAGGCTGAAGGGCACCTCGGGGATCAGGACGAAGTCGGCGTCGTGGTTGGCGAGCGCCGCGTAGCAGGCGATGAAGCCCGCGTGGCGGCCCATGACCCTGACGAGCCCGACGCCGTTGTAGGCGGACTCGGCCTCGATGTGGGCCGCGGAGATCGCGCGCGACGCCTCGCCGAAAGCCGTGGCGAAGCCGAAGCTCTGGCCGATGTGCGGGATGTCGTTGTCGATCGTCTTGGGGATGCCGACGACGCCGATCGGGAGGTCGCGGCGGGTGATCTCCTCGACGATGCGGTGGGCGCCGTGCATCGACCCGTCGCCGCCGATGACCAGGAGGGCGTCGATGCCGAGCTCGACGAGCCGGTCGACGATCACGGCCGGGTCCTGCGCGCCGCGGGAGGTGCCGAGGATGGTGCCGCCGCGCTCGTTGATCGAGCCCACCAGCTGCGGGGTCAGGTCGATCGGCTCGAGACCGAGCTCGGGGACCAGCCCGGCGTACCCGTTGCGGAAGCCGGTCACGCGGGTCACGCCGTAGTGCGTGTAGAGCTCCAGCGTGACGGCGCGGATCACGTCGTTGAGGCCGGGGCACAGGCCGCCGCAGGTGACGACGCCGACGTGGGTGGTCGCCGGGTCGTGGAAGATCGCGGGACGAGGCCCTCCAGGCTCGAAGGACGGCCAGCGTTCGATCGGCTCGTTGCGCTGCTCCAGGAGCGAGATCGTGTCGTCGTAGAGGACTCGGTCGCCCTCCGACACGTAGTACTCGTTGGTCTTGCGTCCCGCGACGTAGCTGCTCAGCGGCGACTCGTACGTGCAGGGGCCGAGGGTGGAGACCTGGAGGTCGTCGAGGGTAGGCACAGGACGAGGGTAGGTGGCGCGGGACGGTCGGTGCGCGCGTTCGGTGGGCGGAGGAGGGCGGAACGGGCAGCCAAAGTGGGATCTGCGTTCGCATGTTGCCGACCGGTCTGCGTGCGGCGTGGACATATTGCTATGCTGATCGGCGTCGTCACCTTCATCTTGCCAATTTCGTTGTTTCCCAGGAAAAATGGACCTCTCGCTTCTCCTCGGCTTCGCAGGCCTGTGCGTCCTGCTCGCGCTCACTCCCGGCCCCGACACCTTCCTCGTGCTGCGTTTCAGCCTCGGAGGCACGCGTACGGGGCTGGCGGCCGCGCTCGGGTCGGCAACCGGCTCGCTCCTGTGGGCGCTGGCCGTCGCCGCCGGGCTCGCGACGCTGCTCGAGCAGTCGGCCGAGGCGTACCGCGCGGTCAAGATCGCGGGCGGGCTCTACCTGGTCTGGCTCGGCCTGCGCGCGCTGCTGCGCCGCGGCAAGGGGATCGGTGACGTGGAGGGCGCGTACGGGGTGCGGGCGCGCGCCGCGATGCGGGCGGGCCTGATCTCCAACGTCCTCAACCCGAAGGTCGGACTGTTCTTCGTCGCCGTCGTGCCGCAGTTCCTGCCGGGCCACGAGGCCTCGCTCGGCGCGACGATGGTGCTCGGAGCGATCTTCGCCGCGATCGGATTCGTCTACTTCGCGGGGATCGCTGCGCTCGCCGGCCGCGCGCTCACCTGGCTGCGGCGTCCGCGCGTGGAGCGCGCGATCGACCGCGGCACGGCCGGCGTCATCGCGACCCTCGGCGTCTCCACGCTGGTGTCCGCGGCCCGCTGAGTCAGGGCCCGATCGGCCGGGGCTCCTCGCGGACGACCTCGCGCGGGTCCTTGTCGTCGCGCAGGCCCTGGTAGCGCGGGTGGCGCAGGCGGCCGGCCCCCGTCCACTCGCTGAAGCCGATCTCGACGACGAGGCTCGGCTCCACCCAGTGCGTCTGCGACGGGCTCGAGCGGCTCGCCTTGCGGATCTCGGCCGCGGACTCGGCGAACGGGTTGGTGTCGCTGGCCAGGGGTCCCAGCAGCGAGCCGAGGTGTGCCAGGGTACGGGCGTCGAAGCCGGTACCGACCTTGCCGGCGTAGCGCAGCACGTCCCCGTCGTAGTAGCCGAGCAGCAGGGCGCCCAGGCCCGAGCGCGATCCTTGAGGATCGGTCCACCCGCCGACCACGAGCTCCTGGCCGCGGACGACCTTGAACTTGAGCCAGTCCGGGGACCGCCTCCCGGGCTGGTAGGTCGACGCGGCCCGCTTGGCCATCACTCCCTCCCAGCCTGCGTCCTGGGCGTGGTGGAAGAGCGCGAGCCCGCGCTCGGCCTCGTGCGTGCTCAGTCGGATCGTGTCGTCGTATGCGAACGCGTCGCGCAGCGCGTCCTTGCGGGCGGTCAGCGGCAGCGGGCACAGGTCGTGACCGTCGAAGCGTGGGAGGTCGAACACCCAGTACGCCAGCGTCACGCCGGCGTTCGCGATGGCGCGCCGGTCGGTGACGTGCATCCGCTTCTGCAGGTCCTCGAAGCTCGTCTGGTCGCCGCGCATCGCGCACAGCTCGCCGTCGATCACCCAGCTCTTCGGGCCCCGCAGGGCCTTCAGTGCGCGGATGACCTCCGGATAGCTGGCGCTCACGTCGAGACGGTTGCGGGTCCAGAGCCGGACGTCGGCGCCGTCGCGGACCGCCATCAGCCGCTCGCCGTCGAGCTTGCGCTCGAAGACCCACGCCGGGTCGTCGAAGCGTCGCGACGAGAGGGTCGCGAGCATCGGCGCGATCCATTCCGACGGCATGGCACGACCGTACGCCCATGTCGCGTGTCTTCGTGCCCCTTGACGGCAGCGACCCTGGCGCGGAAGGGTACCCCATCAATGGAACGCTGTTCCGATTTTGAAGGGATCACTCATGCATCGTGCTCGTCCCGCCCGGCTCGCCGCCGCTGCCGTCCTCGCCCTCGGCGCGCTTGCCTTCACCCCGTCCACCGCGTCGGCCGACCCCGCGCCTGCCGTCGCCCACTACTCGTCGCAGGTCGTCAACGACGGTGCCGACGTCTACTACCCGGCCGACGCCCGAGGGGACCTCCCCGTCGCGCTGCTCATGCAGGGGGCCCAGGTCCACCGCATGCACTACGCGGAGTACGCGCGCACGGTCGCGTCGTACGGGTTCGTCGTCGTGGTGCCGAACCACAAGCGCCTGGTGTTCTTCGACCACGACTACTACCCGTCCCAGAAGATGCCTGCGGAGGCGATCGAGTGGATGGACGACGAGAACGTCGATCCCGCCTCCCCGCTCGCCGGCAAGATCGACACCGACACGCTGGTTCTGCTCGGCCACTCCTTCGGCGGTGCCGCCGCACTCAACGTCGCGGGTGAGACCTGCGGCATCCCGTTCTGCACGACCCTCGGCTACACGCTGCCCGACGAGGTGAAGGCAGCGTCGCTGTTCGGCACCAACAACATCTCTCCGCTGCTCGGCACCTCCGCCCGCATCGACAACCAGATCCCCGTGCAGCTCGTCCAGGGCACGGTCGACGGCGTGGCGCTGCCGCAGGACGCGGAGACCTCGTACGCGAGCCTCGAGAACGGACCGAAGCAGATCGTCCGCGTCGCCGGGGCCAACCACTACGGGATCACCAACACGCAGAACCCCGCGGGAGCCGATCCTGACGCCAGCGTCCAGCCGATCTCGCAGGCTTCGAGCATCGCGACGTCGGCCCGCTGGGCGGCGCTGTTCCTCAAGGCGCAGCTCGGTGACGGTGCGGCCGCCGACTACGTCTTCTCCACCGGCGACGCCTCCGACCCTGCGGTGACGGTGACCAGCGCGACCGCCTGACGACGGGGCCGGTCCGTGCGGCGCTCGCGGTGCTAGCCTGACTGCACGGTGTGAGCCCGCTCACACCTGTGGGGCGTCTGCCCAACCACCGTTCGAGTGGCGTCCCGCATCTCACATCCGCCGGCCCGGTGATCCCGGGGCCGCCGAACGCGAGGAGTGCCGCATGGCCGACCCTGTCGACCCTTCGCTCGTCCAGCTGCTCACCCCTGAGGGAGAGCGCGTCGAGCACCCCGACTACCACTTCGACGGAGACGACGACGTCATCGCGGGCCTCTACCGCGACCTCGTCCTCACCCGGCGCATCGACACAGAGGCCACCGCCCTCCAGCGGCACGGTGAGCTCGGCATCTGGGCGTCGCTGCTGGGCCAAGAGGCCGCGCAGGTCGGCTCGGGTCGCGCGCTTGCCCCTCAGGACTACGTCTTCCCGACGTACCGCGAGCACGGCGTCGCATGGTGCCGGGGAGTCGACCCGATCGCGCTCCTGCGCCTCTTCCGCGGCACCGACCAGGGCACCTGGGACCCCGACGAGCACAACTTCGGCCTCTACACGATCGTCATCGGCGCTCAGACCCTCCACGCGACCGGGTACGCGATGGGTGTCCAGCGCGACGGCGCGGTCGGCACCGGCGAGCCCGGTCGTGACGCGGCGGTCGTCGCCTACTTCGGTGACGGCGCGACGAGCCAGGGCGACGTGAACGAGGCGTTCGTGTACGCCGCGGTGACCAACGCGCCGGTCGTCTTCTTCTGCCAGAACAACCAGTGGGCGATCTCCGAGCCCACGACCAGGCAGACCCGGGTCCCGCTCTACCAGCGCGCTGCCGGCTTCGGCTTCCCCGGCGTACGGGTCGACGGCAACGACGTCCTCGCCGTGCACGCGGTGACGACGGAGGCGCTCCAGCGGGCGCGGGAGGGGAGCGGGCCGAGCCTCATCGAGGCCTTCACGTACCGCATGGGCGCGCACACCACGACGGACGATCCGACGCGCTACCGCCACTCCGACGAGGTCGAGAGCTGGAAGCTGCGCGACCCGCTCGAACGGGTCCGCGCCTACCTGCGCCGCGTCAACGCGGTCGACGAGCAGTTCTTCACCGACGTCGAGGACGAGGCCGAACGCCTGGGCGAGACGCTGCGCGAGCAGGTGCGCGCGCTCGCCGACCCCGATCCGACCACCCTGTTCGACCAGGTCTTCGTCGAGCAGACGCCCGAGATCGCCGCCGAGCGCGACGAGTTCCGTACGTGGTCGGCGAGCCTGGAGGAGGTCGCGCGATGAGCCGCACCGTGACGATGACGATGGCCAAGGCGCTCAACGCCGGACTGCGCGCCGCGATGGACCGTGACTCCAAGGTCGTGCTGATGGGGGAGGACATCGGCAAGCTGGGCGGCGTCTTCCGCATCACCGACGGCCTCCAGAAGGACTTCGGCGAGGACCGCGTGATCGACACCCCGCTGGCCGAGGCCGGCATCCTCGGCACGGCCGTGGGTCTCGCGCTGCGCGGCTACCGCCCCGTCGTCGAGATCCAGTTCGACGGCTTCGTCTATCCCGCGTACGACCAGATCGTGAGCCAGGTCGCCAAGTACCGCTACCGCTCGGGCGGGCGGCTCTCGATGCCCCTGGTCGTCCGCATCCCGTTCGGCGGTGGCATCGGCGCTGTCGAGCACCACTCCGAGAGCCCCGAGGCGCAGTTCGCCCACACGCCCGGTCTCAAGGTCGTCGCGTGCTCCAACCCGCGCGACGCCTACGCGATGATCCAGCAGGCGGTCGCGTCGCCGGACCCGGTGATCTTCCTCGAGCCCAAGCGGCTCTACCACTCGACGAAGGCCGAGATCGACCTCGACGCCACACCTCCGCCGCTGTTCAGCTCGCGCGTCGTCCGGCCGGGGAGCACGGCGACGGTCCTCGCGTACGGGCCGTCGGTGTCGGTCGCGATGGGTGCTGCCGAGGCAGGCGTCGAGGACGGGCTCGACCTCGAGGTCATCGACCTGCGCACGCTGTCGCCGCTCGACATGGGACCGGTGCACGAGTCGGTGCGCAAGACCGGGCGCGCGGTCGTGGTCCATGAGGCCCACCGCAACCTCGGGCTGGGTGCCGAGCTCGCAGCCCGGATCAGCGAGGAGTGCTTCTACTCGCTGGAGGCCCCGGTCCTGCGCGTCGGCGCGTACGACATCCCGTACCCGCCCAGCAGGGTGGAGGAGTCGTACCTCCCCGACCTCGACCAGGTGCTCGACGCCGTCGACCGAAGCCTGGCGTGGTGAGGCCGGTGACCACGAACGAGTACAAGCTGCCCGATCCCGGTGAAGGTCTGACCGAGGCGGAGATCCTCACGTGGCACGTCGCCGTCGGCGACACGGTGAAGGTCAACGACATCGTCTGCGAGGTCGAGACCGCGAAGTCGGTCGTCGAGCTGCCCACCCCGTACGCCGGCACGGTCGTCGCGCTGCTCGTCGCAGCGGGCGAGACGGTGGCCGTCGGGACCCCGATCCTCGCCGTCGGGGACGCGGTGGCGGCGCAGGAGCAGCCGCCGGAGCAGGCGCCGGAGCAGGCGCCCGCCGAGGAGCACGAGCCTGTCGCCACCTTGGTCGGGTACGGCCCGCGCGAGCGCCAGTCGGTACGCCGCCGTCGTCGGGCCACCCCCGCCTCGGCCGACGGTGACGGGGCTCCCGACCGCCCGATCCGTACGCTCGCCAAGCCTCCGGTCCGCAAGCTCGCGAAGGACCTCGGCGTCGACCTCCGCGAGATCCCGCCCGGCGAGGGCGGGATCGTACGCAGGGCCGACGTCGAGGCCTACATGCGGACGCTCGAGACGACGGTGAGCCCCGCGTCCACGACGTCCGCCGAGGCCGACGAGTCCTCCGTGCCGGTCGTCGCGTCGCCGGGAGGGCGCGAGACCCGCGTCCCGGTGAAGGGCGTCCGCAAGGCGACCGCGGAGGCGATGGTCGCCTCGGCGTTCACTGCGCCGCACGTCACCGAGTGGCTCACCGTCGACGTGTCCGCGTCGATGGAGCTGCTCGACCGGATGCGACGCGACCCCGACCTGGCGGAGGTCAAGGTCTCACCGCTCCTGCTCGTCGTCCGGGCGGTGTGCCTGGCGCTGCGGCGGACGCCGGAGATGAACGCGACGTTCGACGCGGACGCGCAGGAGATCGTGCTCAAGCACGACGTCCACCTCGGCATCGCGACCGCGACGCCCCGTGGGCTCCTCGTCCCCGTCGTCCGTGACTGCGACCGCCTGCCGATGCCCGAGGTCGCGTCCCGGATCGCCGACGTGGTCTCGACGGCCCGCGAGGGGAAGACCCAGCCCGAGGCGCTCGCCGGAGGGACGTTCAGTATCACCAACGTCGGCGTCTTCGGCGTCGACGCCGGCACGCCGATCCTCGTCCCGGGTCAGACGGGGATCCTGGCGGTGGGCGCCATCAACCGCCGCCCCTGGGTGGTCGGCGACGACATCGTCCCTCGATGGGTCACGACCTTGGCCGTCTCGTTCGACCACCGGGTCGTCGACGGGGCTCAGGGCTCGCGCTTCCTTGCCGACGTGGGCACCCTCTTGGAGGATCCCGCACAGGCGATGACCCTCTGACCAGCGCGATGGCGGGTCCGGGACGGCGCCGACCCGCCATCGTACTGGCGTGAAAACGCCAGTTCTGCCGTTTTACCCACTCGTGAACCGCCTAATCGTTACGTTGCATGAGGACAACCGGGGCCGGGGGGCGAAGGGGTGATCCGGTGACGGGCGAAACTCGCGACGTCAGCGCGTACGAACGCGTCGGCTGGCTGCTGCGTCAATGGCGGCTCATGTCGGCTGACACCACCCTGCGCAAGCTGCAGCCCTACGCAGAGGTGCTGGCGCAGCACGGGCACCGCGCCGACGCCTCACGCATCTCACGGTGGGAGTCCGGCCGCCTGCGCGTGCCGGAGTCGGTGCTCCGGTCGTACGAGGAGATCCTCGGGATCCCCCGTGCCGGGCTCTCGGCCCTGTGCGAAGGCATGGCGCGCTCGTGGGGCGCGCGGCCGCCCACCCGTACGACGGAGGTGACCGACGAGGCGCTCCACGAGGCGTTCGCCGTGGTCCAGGGCGACGTCGTCGAGGGCGTCGACTGGTTCGAGTGGGCCGGCTGCGTCGCTGCGCGCCACTCGCTCGACGACGACCTGCTCGCCGCGACCGAGCCGCTCGTGGCCCGTCTGGTGAGCGAGGCCTCCCGGGCCAACGGTCTCGCGCTCGTCACCCGTTACGAGGCATTGCGACGCTTGATCGAGTCCCCGGTCCACCAGGCGCGCGTCATGCGGACGGTCGGTGCGCAGGTGATCGACCCCACGGCCCAGGCGACGCTGATCCCGGTCGTCCTCATCGCCGACGTCCGCGCCGAGAAGGCGGTCAACACCCTCATCTCCCTGCTGGGCCAGCCGTCCGCGCAGCTGCAGCTCGGCGCGACGTGGGGTCTGCACCGCAAGCTCACGCGGCACGAGGTCACGCCGGCCTCGATGGCAGCCTTGGAGGCGCAGCTCGCCCAGATCCTGTTCGACGGCTCGAACGAGAACGCCCTCGTCCGGATCGTGCCTCTGTTCGACGTGCTCCCTCCGCCGACGGCCGAGCGGCTGCGGCGGCTGCGGCCGCAGCTGTTCCCTGCACGCCCGCGCGGCGTCGCGGCGTCGGCGACGAGCCGCGCGACCATGCTCGCGACCGCGGTGCGCGGGGCGACGGCCCGCATCGAGTCGGTGACCGGCCGCGAGGTCGACGCCGTCGGACGCGCGATCATCGAGGACGCGTACAGCGCCACGAGCCACGACGTCCGCCACCAGTCGGCGATGCTGCTCGCGCGCAGCCCGTACGCGTCCCTGCTCGCCGAGGTGCTCATCGAGCAGACCCAGCCCAACCGCTGCTTCGACGGCGCGCCGGGCGTGCTGCCGTACGTCGTGGGCAAGGCCGAGCGTGACGCACTCATCTCCCGTCTCGACGAGCCCGGCGCCGACGTGCGGCAGACCCTGGTGACCCTCGCGCACGTGCCGGGGGGCCCTGTCGCCGGGGTCGCGCCGCTGCTCGCGCACGACGACCAGGGGGTCGCGCACGCGGCGCTCTTCGCGGCAGGGATGCAGCAGGACCCTGTCCTCGCGCGGCTGGCGCGCGACCGCCGGCGCTCGCTCGAGATGCGGGCCGGGGCGCGCTGGTGGCTCGAGCACGGCGGACGCATCGACGACGCCCGCGTCACCTGAGCCTCTTCGCCCTCCGGCGCGTCGCCCGTGGCAGCGGCTAGGTTGGCGTCGTGTCGTTGAGGTTCGCGCTGCTGGCCGCCCTGCTCGAGGGTGACGCCTCGGGGTACGAGCTGAGCAAGGTGTTCGACGTGTCGTCGGCCCACTTCTGGTCGGGCACGCCACAGCAGCTCTACCGCGAGCTCGACCGCTTGGAGCGCGACGGGCTGGTGGACGTCGAGGTCGTGCCGCAGGAGCGTCGGCCGACGAAGAAGGTGCTGTCGCTCAACGAGGCCGGACGTGCGGCGCTGCGCGCGTACGCGTCGGCACCGGCCCGGGCGCAGGCGATCCGCAGCGACCTCATGGTGAAGGTGCAGGCGGCCGACGTCGCCGACATCGACGACCTTCTCGCGACGGTGACGCAGCAGGCAGACGAGTTCCGCGCCAAGCTTCGCCTCTTCGAGCGCGTCCGCGAGCGGATGCTCGACGGGCGTGACGAGGAGACCTACCTGCGCGAGTCGGACCGTGTGGGGCCCTTCCTCACCCTCGAGCGCGGCCTCGCGTTCGAGCGCGAGAACCTCGCGTGGAGCGAGCGGGTGATCGCGGTCCTCACGGCCCGCCGGGCGCGCTAGCTCGCCGCCTCGGCTTCGCGGGCGTCGAGCCACGCCGCGACGTGGTCGTTGTGCTGCCCGAGCCGGGGAGGGGCGAGGTTCTTCTCGCGCGCCCCCGCGTACGGGAGGTCGTCGAGCCGGAGGACGGGCCCGGGAATCTCGATCGGGCCGAGCGTCTCGTGGTCGACCTCGACGAGGAGTCCCTGCGACCGGGTCTGGTCCCAGGCGTAGACGTCGTCGAGCGTCCGCACCTTGCCGGCGGGGACGCCGGCCTCGGCGAGCCGCTCGAGCCACACCTCCGCGCCGGCGACCGCGAACGCCTCCTCGATCCGTGCGGTCAGCGAGTCGCGGTTGCGCACGCGCAGCGGGTTGGACGCGTACGCGGGGTCCTCGACGTCGATGCCGACCAGCGGTGCGAACCGGTGCCACAGCCCTTCGGAGCCCACCGAGAGCTGGACCGGCGCGTCGGCGGTCCGGAAGAGGCCGTACGGGGAGATCGACGGGTGGTGGTTGCCGGCCGCGCTCGGCCGCTCGTGGGCGACGGTCCACCGGGTGCCTTGGAACGCGTGCACGCCGACCATGCCCGCGAGGAGGCTGGTGCGCACGACGCGCCCGCGCCCGGTACGCGACCGCTCGTGCAGCGCGGAGGCGATGCCGTACGCGGCGTTCATGCCGGCGAGGAGGTCCGCGATCGGGACGCCGACCTTCGTCGGGTGCTCGGCGTCGGGACCGGTCATGCTCATCAGGCCGCCCTCGCCCTGCGCGATCTGGTCGTAGCCCGCGCGTGCCGACTCCGGGCCGTCGTGCCCGAACCCGGTGATCTGGCAGATCACGAGCCGCGGGTTGAGCGCCTGCAGTCGTTCGTAGCCGAACCCGAGGCGCTCGAGCACCCCCGGGCGGAAGTTCTCGAGGAGGACGTCGGCCTGCTGCACGAGCCGCTCCAGCGTGCGGCGACCGTCGTCGCTCTTGAGGTCGGCAGTGATCGAGAGCTTGTTGCGGTTGCAGGAGAGGTAGTACGTGGACTGCTCGTCGCCCTCGCTGCCGGTGACGAACGGCGGGCCCCACTGGCGGGTGTCGTCTCCGGCGGGCGACTCGACCTTGATCACCGTCGCTCCCAGGTCACCGAGCATCATCGCGGCGTGCGGGCCGGCGAGGGCGCGGGTGAGATCGACGACGACGATGTCGGACAGCATCACGGCTCCAGGGTTCGGGGTCACGGGGCCCGTCCATCGTCACACCTGCGGGCGTGCGTCCGTACGGCGAATGGTGCCAACCCGGTCCGCGCGCGCCTGGCAGCGCCCGTTCTGGCATCATGTATGCAACATGTGTGCATCTCCAGCCTCGCCCGGGTCCGGGCCCACCGCCCCTGTCCGTACGTCCGCCACCGAGCGGACGTACGCGGCGATCAAGCGCGCCATCCTCGTCGGCGATCTGCCGGGCGGTGACGAGCTCGGCGAGGTCGCGCTCGCCGAGCGCCTGGGCTGCTCGCGCACCCCGGTCCGCGAGGCCCTGCTGCGGCTCCAGACCGAGGGACTGGTGCGGATCTACCCGAAGCGGGGCGCGATCGTCCTCCCGGTGACCAGCGCCGAGGCGGACGCGATGTGGGAGGCGCGTGCTCTGGTGGAGCAGTGGGCGGCGCCGCGCGCCTTCGCCGAGGGAGCCCGGGTCCGTCCCGAGATGGACGCGCTCGTGGACGCGATGGAGAAGCACCGCGGCGACGACGACCTCGCCGCGTTCACCGAGTCCGACCGCCTCTTCCACGAGGTCGTCGTCGACGCTGCCGCCAACCCCCACCTGTCACGCTTCTACCGCAGCCTGCGGGAGCGGCAGATGATGATCAACGCGACCGCGATGGGCCCCTCGCCCGCCCGGATGGACCGCGCGATCCGCGACCACCGAGAGCTGGCCGCCCTCATCGCCGGCGACGACCTCGACGCGTTCGTCGCCGCGAACGACCGGCACCTCGCGACGGCGCGCCACGCCGCACGGGGAGACCTGGCGGTGGACGCGTGATCGCCACCGTCTCGCGGCGCCTCGGTCTGCGGCGGGGCGCCTACGCCGTGTGGGTCGTCGCGCTGCTCGTCTACGTCCTCGCGGTCTTCCACCGGTCCTCCCTCGCCGTGGCCGGTCTGGAGGCCACCGAACGGTTCGGCATCGGCGCAGCGCAGCTCTCGACCTTCACCGTGCTGCAGCTCGTCGTCTACGCCGGGATGCAGATCCCTGTCGGCCTGGCGCTCGACCGGTTCGGTCCTCGGGCCGTCATCCTCACCGGCGTGCTGACGCTGAGCGTCGCGCAGGTCGGGTTCGCGTTCGCGACCTCGTACCCGGTGGCGCTCGCCGCCCGGGTCGCGGTCGGCGCCGGTGACGCGATGGTGTTCGTGTGCGTGCTGCGGCTGGTCGCCAACTGGTTCGCGCCGCGCAAGGTGCCCCTGATGACGCAGCTCACCGGGATCAGCGGACAGGCCGGCATGATCCTGGCCGCGGTCCCGATGACGTGGGCTTTGCACCACGTCGGGTGGACCACGGCGTACCTCGTGACCGCAGCGGTCGGACTGGTCCTGGCGTTCGCGCTGGTCGTGGTCGTGCACGACAGGCCAGGGCTGCGGCGTCACCTCGGGCCCCCGCTGGAGGTCCGCGGCCTGGGACGTCGCGTGCGGGAGGCATGGGCCGACGACGGCACGAGGCTGGGGTTCTGGACGCACTTCTCCACCCAGTTCAGCGCGACCGTGCTCGGCATCCTGTGGGGCTACCCGTTCTTCGTGCGGGGCGAGCACGCCTCCCCGGCGTTCGCTGCGTTCCTCCTGACCCTCCTGACGCTGGCGACGATGGCGTCCGGTCCGTTTCTGGCCTGGCTCACCTCCCACCGGCCGTACCACCGCTCGTCCACGACGGTGGCGATCATCGCCGCGATCGCGCTGTCGTGGGGGGCGGTCCTGCTGTGGCCCGGCGACGCCCCGTCCTGGCTGCTCGTCGTCATGGTCGTCGTCACGGCGGTCGGTGGCCCGGCGTCGATGGTCGGTTTCGACTTCGTCCGGACCTTCGGCAGCGCGGAGCGTGCGGGGCTGGCGACGTCGCTGGTGAACACGGGCGGGTTCATCGCCTCGCTGTGCACGATGCTGGGGATCGGCGTGGTGCTCGACGTGCTGACGCCCGCGGGCGCCGACACCTACCCGTCGGAGGCGTTCGGCTGGGCGATGGCGGTGCAGGTCGTGCCGTGGGTGCTCGGCATCGTCATGATCCTGCGGCACCGCGGCGCGATCCGGCGCAAGCTGGCAGCCACGGCGCCGGAGCTGCTGGAGGCGATGCGTCGCGGCGAGTCGGTCACGGTCTGACGACCCGCCGGGCGGTCAGCGGGGTCCGCCGACGCGCTTGACGAGCATCGCGACCTTCTTGCCGTTCGGCTGGTCGAGGCGGCCGACCTCGGTGTAGCCCCGCGCACGGTGGAACGCGAGCGAGGGCTCGTTCGGCGGGTCGACGTAGACCTCGAGCGCCATCAGCTCCCGCGCGCGGGCGCGCTCCTCGAGCACGTTGTAGAGGAGGGTGCCGACCCCGCGCCGCCGGAACTCCGGCGCCACCACCACCCGGTCCAGGTAGGCGAAGTCGTCGGCGTCGAACTGCTCCTCGTACCAGCGATAGTTGAGACTGTCGTAGGGCGTGCCGGGCGGCAGCGTCAGCGCGAACCCGGAGAGCACGCCTTCGGCGTCGGTGCTCACCACCGACTGCTCGGCGTACCCGACGATCTCTTCGAGCCTGTCGGCCGTCAGCGTCCCGACGCCGTCCAGCGCGCCCTGGTTGAGGGCGAGGACCGCGTCGAGGTCGGAGTCTTCCATCCGTCGTACCAGCATGGGCGGAGCCTAACCCTCCCACGCCTTCCGTGGGAGGGAAGCCGACCGTTCGTCGTCAGGCGACGTCGAACGTGAGGCCCGCTGCAGCTTCGGACGCGGCCCACAGCCGCGCGGCCAGCTGGGGGTCTCGCGCGGTCTTCGTCATCCCGACGAGCCGGGGGCGGCCGCGCAGCTGGCGCAGCCCCGACGGCCCGACGTACGAGCCGCCCGGAAGGCCCGGCTCGGTCGCGGCACGCTCCAGCGGCCAGGCCCCGGCGGCGGCCGACTGGCCGACCGCGCGTGTGATCTGGTGCACGAAGACGCCCTGGAACGAGCGTCCCCCCAGCTCCAGACCAGAACGTTGGAGGTGGGTGATCGCGTAGCCGGGATGCGCCGCGACGCTGGTGACGTCCAGACCGGCGGCCCGGACGCGGCGGTCGAGCTCACGCATGAAGAGCAGGTTCGCGAGCTTGGACTGGCAGTAGGCGGACCAGCGGTCGTACCGCCCGAGATCGGCGTGCGGCTCCAGGGTCCGCAGGTCGACGTCACGGGCGAAGGAGTGCATCAGCGAGGAGACCGTCACCACGCGCGCGCTGCTCGCGACCAGAGTCGGCCAGAGGTGCGCGGTGAGGGCGAAGTGCCCGAGGTGGTTGGTCGCCATCTGGAGCTCGAAGCCCTGGGCAGAGGTGCGACGTGGCGTGGCCATGACACCGGCGTTGTTGAGGAGGACGTCGACGCTCCCGCCCAGCGCGAGGATCGCCTCGGCGCCCTCCCGCACGGAGTCGAGGTCGGCCAGGTCGAGGCGTACGGCGGTCGCGTCGAGGTCGTGGATCCCGTGGCGGAGGGCCGTGAGCGCAGCCTCGACCTTGTCGAGGTCACGGCCGGTCGCGATGATGCGGGCGCCGTGGTGGGCGAGCTGGTAGGCGGCCTCGGTGCCGAGGCCGCCGGTCACGCCCGTGAGGACGACGGTCGAGCCCGAGAGGTCGGGGATGTCCTCGGTGGTCCAGGTGGCTGCGGGACGTCCGCTCACGGGGTCACCGCGATCTCGGCCAGCAGGTCGCCGACGAGGGTGGAGTCGCCGGTCCAGGTGATGCTGAGCGGCTGGAGCGCGTCACGGCCGGCGACGAGCGTGACGAACGTGTCCGTCGACATGGAGACCCTTACGTGCGGGTCCGTGCTCGCCCCGTCGCGGAGACGCCCGCGGCCGTCGTCACCGACCTCCACGGTGACCGTCCGGGTGACCGGTCCGGAGACGTCGAGGACCAGGCTGGTGCCGCGGTCGGCCTTGAGCTTCTTGGCGAGCACGTACGGGAGCGCCAGGAGGAACCCGCTGACCACGAGGACGGCGGCCTTGCCGTCGTACCCACCGGGCACTCCCGTCGCCGTACGGATGTCCTGCTCGTGGATCCACATGTCGATCATCCGGTTGCGCAGGACCACCTCGTTGGTCCAGGCGATGCCACCAGGGGTGTCCTCCGCCAGCGCGCGGGGGTCCTCGGGGAGCGTGGCGAGCACGTCGCGGCGGACGGCCACCGCGATGCGCAGCTCGTCGACGAGCGCGTCGGTCGTCATGTCCTCGCGCTGCCGGATCCCGGCCTCGGTGTAAGCCGACTCCACCTCGCCGCTGCCGACGTCGAGCCCGGTCGGCCCCCCTCGCCCGGTGTGGGACAGCTCGGCCTCGATCGCGGCGAGGTGGGCGACCACGTCGCGCACCTTCCACCCCGGGCAGCCGGTCGGTGTCTCCCACGCCTCCGCGGGCAGGTTGGCGAGCAGGGAGAGTGTCCGCTCGGCCGACTCGGCCCAGGCGTCGACGTACAAGGAGAGGTCCATGCGCGGAAGCCTAGGGGACGCGATGGTCCCGGAGGCCCGTCTGCGCGCGACACTGGAGGCGTGACAGACGGACTCAAGCCCCGCGTACGCGCGCCCGAGCTCCGCGGACGCGGTTGGCTCGGCACCGGCGGCGCACCCCTGACGCTGGCCGACCTCCGAGGACGCTTCGTCCTCCTGGACTTCTGGACTGCCGGGTGCGTGAACTGCCTGCACGTCCTCGACGAGATGCGGCCGCTGGAGGAGCGCTACGACGACGCCCTCGTGGTCGTCAGCGTCCACTCGCCGAAGTTCGCCCACGAGGCCGACGCCGACGCCCTCGCAGCCGCGGTCGCGCGCAACGGCATCACGCACCCTGTGCTCGACGACCCCGAGCTCACCACCTGGCAGGCGTACACCGCCCGCGCGTGGCCGACGCTCGTGCTCATCGACCCCGAGGGCTACGTGATCGCCCAGTACGCGGGGGAGGGGCACGTCCACGCGCTCGACGCGGTGCTGGCACGGCTGGTGCCGGAGTACGAGGCGCGCGGCACGCTCACGCGAGGACGCTCCCCGTACGTGGCGCCGGCGGCCGAGCCGGGCGACCTGCGCTTCCCCGCGAACGCGATCCGGCTCCCGTCCGGCGGGGTCCTGGTCGCGGACGCGGGCAGCGGGAGCCTGGTCCACCTGGCCGCCGACGCGTCGACGGTGGTGCGCCGGTACGAAGGGTTCCGTGAGCCCAACGGCCTCCTCCTGCTCCCCGACGACCTGCGCGACCTCACCGGCTACGACGTCGTCGTCGCCGACACGGTCGCGCACCGGCTCCTCGGGCTGAACCTCGCCGACGGCGCCCTCCAGGTCCTCGCCGGCGACGGTCGGCAGTGGATGCAGGGCGACGGGACGCGCTCGCTCTCCTCGCCGTGGGACGTCACCTGGTGGCGCGACCGGGTCTGGATCGCCATGGCAGGCATCCACCAGCTGTGGACGTACGACCCGGTGTCGCACGAGGTCGCCGTCGCGGCGGGGACGACGAACGAAGGTCTCGTCGACGGGCCGCTGCCTGACGCGTGGTTCGCCCAGCCGTCGCGTCTGGCCCCCGACGGGGACACGCTGTGGCTCGCCGACCCCGAGACGAGCGCGCTGCGGAGGGTCGTGGAACGCGACGGGTCGCTGGTCGTCGAGACGCTGGTCGGCAAGGGACTGTTCGACTTCGGCTTCGTCGACGGTCCTGCGGACGAGGCGTTGCTGCAGCACCCGCTCGGGCTCGCCGTCCTGCCCGACGGCTCGGTCGCCGTGGCCGACACCTACAACGGCGCCGTCCGCCTCTTCGACCCCGCCGCCGCCCGGCTGGGCACGCTGGCGACCGGTCTCGCCGAGCCGTCGGGTCTGCTCCTCGACGGAGACGAGCTGCTCGTGGTGGAGTCGGCCGCGCACCGTCTCTCACGGGTCCCTCTCGGCGCCTCGGCCCGGGCTACCGGGGCGAGCCACACCACCGGCCGACCGACCACGGAGGTCCGCGCCGGGGAGGTCGAGCTCGCGGTCGCCTTCACGCCGCCGCCGGGCCAGCACCTGGACGAGCGGTACGGCCCGGCGACCCGCCTGGTGGTCACGGCCACGCCTCCTGCGCTGCTGCGCGAGGGCGAAGGGCGCGGCACCGGCCTCGTACGGCGACTCGTGCTCGACGCGGCCGTCGGTGACGGGGTGCTGCACGTCGCGGCGATGGCGGCCTCGTGTGACGACGGTGACGAGGTCGGTGCTGCGTGCCACGTCCACCAGCAGGACTGGGGCGTGCCCGTACGCCTCACGCCCGACGGCGCCATGCGCATCGACCTGCCTCTGGGCGGCGCCCCTTCCGCCTAGGCGCTCACCACGGGACGGTCCCTTCGGTGCTCATGAAGGTGCCGGACGGGACGTCGTCGGCGAGCGTGGCGGCCGCGACGACCACCTCGGCCGCTGCCTCAGGTGTCGTCGGTGCCTGCTCACGAGCGCCCGGCGCGAGATCGGTCTGGACCCAGCCGGGGCACACGGAGGTCACCTTGATGGGGGTGTCTGCCAGCGCCTTGCTCAGCGCGATCGTGACGCTGTTCAAGGCGGCCTTCGACGCCCGGTACGCCGGCACGCCCATCGGGTAGTACGGCGAGTCGGGGTTCGTCTGGTCCGCCAACGACCCCATCGTGCTCGAGACGTTGACGATGCGGCCGGCCGCGCTCGTGCGGAGCAACGGGAGGAACGCCGACGAGACGGCGACCGCCCCGAACAGGTTCGTGGCGAAGGTCTGCTCGAACAGCGCGATGTCCACGACGCCGTCTGCGTCGGCCGCACCTGCCTCGGGCAGGATGCCGGCGTTGTTGACGAGGACGTCGAGCCGGCCCAGCTGGTCGGCGACGTACGAGGCTGCTTCCCGGACCTGCGCGCGGTCGGTCACGTCCAGGGTGACGCTGCTCGCCGCGTACCCTTCCTCGGTCAGACGCCGCGCGACCTCGGCGCCGCCCGCGGCGTCGCGCGCGGCGACGACGACGTGGTGGTCGTCCTTGGCGAGCCGTTGCGCCACGGCGAGCCCGATCCCTCGGGTGGCGCCGGTGACGAGTGCGATCTTCATGTGGTCCCTTCCTGAGGCGGAGCCGCCGGCTCGTCCGCGGCGGTTCCTCCATCCCAGCAGCGCGAGCCGGGCGGTACCGGCGGGAAACGGACGCCGCGTCGCGGGCCGCGCGAGGTCAGGCGGTGGCGCTGTGTCGCGCGGCCCGGCGCCGCAGGAACAACACCAGCAGCGCCGCGAGGGCTCCGAGGACGACGCCGCCCGTGCCCACCACGAGGGCGGCGACGGCCAGGACGATGACGCCGAGGACCTGCGGCTGCTTGCCGGTGCCCCAGCCGGCCTGCGCCAGCTCCGGGTCGGTCGAGCGGCAGGAGAGCGTCGCCGGCGCGCCGACCCAGTCGCGCGTCGCGCCGTCGGCCGACAGGGCGACCAGGTGCCATCCCGTCACGGCCGCACTCTGGTTGCGGAGCGCAGGGACGTCGATCGCCGGACCGCCCTGCGGGGTGAGGGTGCACGTGACGCCGAGGTCCTCACCTGTGCTCCCTGACGGGACGTCGGCGTCGACCCACACGGCGAACCGGTGCTCGGGGACCGTCATCGCGCCGTCGCTCGGCAGACGCGTGACCTTCGCGTCGCGGGCCAGCCCGGCAGATGCGAGCCCGAGGAGGAGGGCGCCCACGAGGCCGATCACGGCGATCACCGCGCCGACCGCGTACCAGCCGCCCGACACCCTGCGCGGCCGGCGTGGCTCGTTGAGGGGGACGGGCGGGGACATGGCGCGAGCGTATCTGCTGTCAGCCGTCACCGGCGGCGCGGCGCCGGCGACGGCCGAGCACCGCCTTGGCGGCGGTCTGCATGCGCTCCATGAGCGCGCGCACGGCGGGGACCGCCTCCGCCCCTCTGCGGTGCACCATGCCGACGTGCCGCGCACCGAACAGGTCCGACCGACGCAGCTCGACGTCAGGGTGTCGGAACGCGGACAGAGCGAGGTGGGGGAGCACGGTCACTCCGAACCCGTGAGCGACCAGGTTCTGCACCGCGACGTAGTCGTCGCTCTCGTGGAGCAGCCGGGGCTCGAAGCCGGCCGTCCGGCAGCAGGACACCAGGTGCTGGCGGCATCGTTCGCAGCCCGCGACCCAGTCCTGGGCGGCGAGCCACGAGGCGTCGACGTCGTCCGGCGCGGACCCAGGAGGCACGACGAGCGACAGCGGCTCCACGCCCAGCGGGACCCAGGCGAGCGCGCCGTCCTCGGCCGGCGGACCGTCGTACCCGAAGACCAGGGCCACGTCGGCCTCCCCGGCGAGGACGGATGCCCACGCCTCGGGCGGCTCGGTCTCGACGAGAGTGACCTCCACCTCCGGCCGCTCCTCGCGCAGCGCGCGCAGGGCAGGCGGGACGAGGGTCGCGGCGCCCGACGGGAAGGAGACGAGGCGTACGACGCCCCCGCGCGCCTCGGCCAGCGCGTCGAGCTCACCCCGGGCGAGGTGCAACGCGCCGTGGATGGTGTCGGCGTGCGCCAGGAGGGCGACGCCGGCTTCGGTGAGCTGGGTCCCGCGCGCGGTCCGCAGCAGCAACGGTCCGCCGGCCTCGCGCTCCAGCTGCCTCAGCTGCTGGCTCACGGCCGACTGCGTCGTCCCCAGCTCGCGGGCGGCGGCGCTGAGCGAGCCCGACCGGGCGACGGTTCGGAATACCAGCACACGTCGTGGGTCCATCGTCAACCATCAGATCTGCTAAGACCCGCTCTCGTCAAGCACGGGCTACTGCGGCGTCCGCCTCGACGCGAGCATGGAGCCATGGAGACGTTGGGACTGATCGGCGGCATGAGCTGGCACTCGACCGCGACCTACTACCGGATCATCAACGAGGTCGTCGCCTCGGCGAGGGGAGGTCACGCCTCCGCGAAGATCGCCCTGCAGTCGTTGGACTTCGAGGAGGTCCGGCAGTGCCAGCTCCGTGACGACTGGGACGCCGCGGCGGCGCTGCTGACCGAGGCAGGGCAGCGCTGCGTGGGAGGAGGGGCCACGACGGTCGCGATCTGCACGAACCTGATGCACAAGGTCGCTCCTGCGGTCGAGGCGGGCATCGACGTCCCGCTCCTCCACATCGGTGACGCGGTCGCGGCGGAAGCGGCCCGCAACGGCTGGGGCACCCTCGGCATCCTGGGCACGCGCTGGGTGATGGAGGAGGACTTCTACGCGGAGCGGCTGGCGCGTCAAGGCGTCGGTGCGGTGGTCCCCGACGCCGCCGACCGTGAAGCGGCCGACACCATCGTCTTCGACGAGCTGACCCGTGGGATCGTGCGCGACCCCTCGCGTACGCGTTACGTCGACATCATCCGGCGGCTCGGTGACCAGGGGGCCGACGCCGTCGTCCTCGCCTGCACGGAGGTCGGGCTGCTGGTCGGACCCGCCGACTCCCCGCTGCCGCTCGTCGACAGCGCGGACGTGCACGCGCGGGCGCTCGGTCTCCTCGCGCTGGGAAGCAGCCAGGGCGTGGAGGGAACCTGAGTCGCTGAGGAGGACTCTTCAGGGTGTGAGCAGCTTCGACGACGACGGTCCGCGACCCCAGACGGACCGCGAGGTGTGGGAACGGCTTCGTACGGGGAGCGAATCGGCGTTCGCCGAGATCTTCACCCGTCACAGCGACGCCGTCTACAACTTCGCGTTCCGCCGGACCGCCTGCTGGGCCACGGCCGAGGACATCACCCAGGCCACGTTCGTCACGCTCTGGCGTCGGGCGCTGGCGGGTCGCACGGACGTGCTCCGGCACGACTCCGCGCGTGCGGTGCTCCTGGCCATGGCAGGGCACGAGAGCGCGAACACGCTGCGCGGGCTGCGTCGGCTCACGGCGCTCAAGCGCAAGGTCTCCGTCGAGGAGGTCGACCCCGACCACGCCGACCGGGTCGCCGCCGGCATCGACAGCGAGCGCCAGATGCGCCGTGTCCGGGAGGTCGTCGACCGGCTCCCGGCGTCCCAGCGCGAGGTCGTCGAGCTCGTCTGGTGGTCGGGCTGCTCGATGCAGGAGGCGGCCGACGCGCTGTCGGTCCCGGTCGGGACGGTGAAGTCTCGCCTCTCCCGCGCACGCGCACGCCTGGGGGAGCACACGGTGACAGTCGGACGAGAGGAGCTGGCATGAGGATCGACCTTCCACCCGAACGGGTGCTCCACGACAAGGACGAGCGCGTGGCGCTGATCGTGGCTGCGGCATCTCGGGGTCGCGGCACACGTACGCGGGGGTGGGCCGTCCCGGTCGCGGCGGCCGCGGCGGCAGCGACCGTCGTCGGGCTCGGGGTGGTCGTCGCCGGTGAGGACGCTCCCACCCCGTCGCCCGCAACGCTCGGCCCGCAGGTCGCGGCGTCGCCGGCGGCTCCGCCCGAGCCGGTGGTGCCCGAGGTCGAGCTCTGGCTGCGCGACCTCCCGCAGGACGAGGCCGCGACCCTCGCCACCGTCTGCGGCTCCGGGATGGGGAGCACGCGGTCGGTGTTCGAGACGAGGGAAGTGCTGTCCGCGCAGGTGCAGCGCGCGCTGAACGGGCCGGGTCCCGTGGCCGTCGTCGTCGCGGAGGACGCGACGACCGGAGAGCGTGTCGGGTGCGAGGTCGCCGTGCGGTCCGGTCGTCCGCCGGAGGTGCGCAGCGCCGCGCTGCTTGCCGGGAGGGGGAGCAAGTCGACCACGAACGCCAACGACGCGACACATCCGGCGATCCCGATCGACGGCCCGGGCGGCTACGCCCTCGGGTACGCGGGGGACACCTACCAGGTCGACGAGCGGGTGGCGTCCATGCGCCGGCGCTTCGTCGTCGACGGGGAGGCCGGACCGTGGCACGTGGCGCCGGCTGTCGACGGCTACGTCTTCCTGCAGGCGCGGGTGAGCGAGCGTGCCCTCGACGGAGCGGCGGCGCTGACGCTCGAGACGCAGGTGCTGGACCACGACGGCAACCTGCTGGGCGCGCCCGGCGAGCAGGAGGACGGGGGTGGGATCAGCGCGAGCCCGGGCACCACCCGTACGGACGACCGCAGCTGGGACCTCTGCGAGCTGGCGAAGGCCGACGGCGCGATCAGCGCGTCCACCTGCTCCTGACGCAGGACCGACAGAAGGACCCGACGTTCCACCCCGCATGAGGGGAACGTCGGGTCCTTCTGTCGTGCGGTGCTTCAGTCCTTAGAAGGCAGCCTCGTCGAGCTCCATGACGTCGAGGTCGATCGCCTCGGCGATGGCCTTCTCGGCAGCCAGCTTCGGGAGGACCTGGCGCGCGAAGAACTGCGCCGCGGCGACCTTGCCCTCGTAGAAGTGCTTGTCCGATGCGGAGACGTCACCCTCGAGCGCCTTGAGCGCGACCTCGGCGCCGCGCAGCAGCAGCCAGGCGCAGACGACGTCGCCGAGCGCCATGAGGAGGCGGGTCGAGTTGAGCCCGACCTTGTAGACGTTCTTCGGGTCGCCGCCGTCGGCCGGGTTGGCCGACATCATCTGGCCGAACACCGCGCCGAGGATGCCCTGCGCGTCCTCGAGGCCCTTGGCGAGGAGCTCGCGCTCGACCTTGAGACGGCCGTTGCCCGCCTCGGAGCCGATGAACGCCTGGATCTCCTGCGCGACGTGCGCGATGGCCTGACCCTGGTCCTTCACGATCTTGCGGAAGAACAGGTCCTGGCCCTGGATCGCCGTCGTGCCCTCGTACAGGGTGTCGATCTTGGCGTCGCGGACGTACTGCTCGATCGGGTAGTCCTGCAGGAAGCCCGAACCACCGAGGGTCTGCAGCGACTCCGTGCCGAGCAGCACCCACGAACGCTCCGAGCCGTAGCCCTTGACGATCGGCAGCAGGAGGTCGTTGACGCGCTCGGCGAGCTTGTCCTCCTCGCCGGCGGCCTCGGCCTGCATGACGCGGTCCTGCCAGCTCGCCGTGTAGATCACCAGCGAGCGCAGCGCCTCGGCGAACGCCTTCTGCGTCATCAACGAGCGGCGCACGTCCGGGTGGTGCGTGATGGTCACGCGCGGTGCGTCCTTGGCCGGGTTGAGCATGTCGGCGCCCTGGACGCGCTCCTTGGCGTACTCGAGCGCGTTGAGGTAGCCGGTCGACAGCGTCGCGATGGCCTTCGTGCCGACGAGCATGCGCGCGTTCTCGATCACCTGGAACATCTGGGCGATGCCGTCGTGGACCTCGCCGAGCAGCCAGCCCTTCGCCGGGGCGCCGTTGCCGACGGACGGGTCGCCGAAGGTCACCTCGCAGGTCGTCGAGACCTTGATGCCCATCTTCTTCTCGACGTTGGTGACGTAGGCGCCGTTGCGCGTGCCGTCGAGCTCGCCGGTCTCCAGGTCGAAGCCGTACTTCGGGACGATGAAGAGCGAGAGGCCCTTGGTGCCGGGGCCGCCGACGCCCTCGATGCCGACCGGACGCGCGAGCACCAGGTGGATGATGTTCTCGCTCATGTCGTGCTCGGCCGAGGTGATGAAGCGCTTGACACCCTCGATGTGCCAGGTGCCGTCCTCCTGGAGGTACGCCTTGGTGCGGCCGGCGCCGACGTCGGAGCCGGCGTCGGGCTCGGTCAGCACCATCGTGGCGCCCCACTTGCGGTCGACCATGTGCTGCGCGATCTTCTTGTCACGATCGGTGCCGTTGCGGTGCACGATGTAGCCGAAGTTGGGGCCGGCGGAGTACATCCACACCGGCGGGTTCGCACCGAGCACGAGCTCGGCGGTCGACCACACGAGCGACGCCGGAGCAGGCTGGCCGCCGAGCTCGACGGGGAGCTGCAGGCGGAACCACTCGGAGTCCATCCACGTCTTGTAGCTCTTGGCGAAGCCTGCGGGCATCGTCACCGTGCAGGCCTCCGGGTCGTACACCGGCGGGTTGCGGTCCGCGTCGGCGAACGACTCGGCCAGGTCCTCGCGCGCCATCCGGTCGATCTCGCTCAGGATGCTCTTCGCGGTGTCGACGTCGAGGTCCTCGAAGAGGCCGGTCCCGAGGACTTCGTCGCGGCCGAAGACCTCGAAGAGGTTGAACTCGATGTCGCGAAGGTTGCTCTTGTAGTGGCTCACGGCGACGTGTTCCTTCGTGGTTGGTGCTGCCTCGGGAGGCAAGCGCACTTACTGGTCGGTAACACCAGTGTCCTACCCGCCGGTAACCGGCGCAAGCCCGGGGCGGCCAACCCGAGTTCCCGTACGGATCTGGGAGACTTCTCGCATGCGGGTTTCCACCAAGTCCGACTACGCCCTCCGCGGCCTGATCGAGATCACGAGCCGCGACGACGCCGGTCCCGTCTCTGCAGAGGAGATCGGCCGCAAGCAGGACATCCCGCACGGCTTCTTGCAGGCGATCCTCGCCGACCTGCGCCGGGCGGGGATCGTGGTGAGCCAGCGCGGGCAGTCCGGCGGCTGGCGCCTGGCCCGCGCCGCCGACGACATCACCGTCGCCGACGTCATCAGGGCCGTCGACGGGCCGCTCGTGAGCGTGTACGGTCTGCGCCCCGAGGCTGTCTCGTACCAGGGCGGGGCCGAGGTCCTGCAGCACGTCTGGATCGCGGCGCGGGCGAGTCTGCGTGACGTGTTCGAGACCGTCACCATCCAGCACCTCGCGGACGGTGTGCTCCCCGACGCGGTGGAGGCGCTCACCAAGGACGACGACGCCTGGCAGCCGCACTGACGGCTCGAGGGCTCGGACGGCGTCGCGGGTCTCAACCCTCCGGGGTGACCCGGTCCTCCAGCACGAGGGGAAGCTCGGCGGTCCGCTCGCGCTCGCGTTCGAGGAGCGTCCGGGTCACCAGCACGGACGACGTGACGAGGCCGAGCACGAGCAGGCCGATCTGCAGCGGGATCGGACGGAAGCCCAGCAGAGCGAGGGTTCCTGACCACGCCGCGACCAGGGCGACGTGGGCCGCCAAGATGCGGAGGACGAGCACAAGACCTCCTCGGGGGAAGGGGTCTTCCCGAGCCTAGTGGTGCGTCTCTTCGCACCGTGCGCCGGGGCGGCTAGGTTGCTTGCATGACGACGACCGCGAACCCCTGGCGCGACGCGCTCAACAGCCTCGGCAGCACCTTCATGACCTCGACTCTCATCCGCTCGACGTCGAAGGACGCGGGCATGCCTGGCTCTGCTCTCTACTTCCGCGGGAGGGCCGGCGTCCTCGGTGACGTCTCCGCCGAGGCGGCGTACGACGTGATGGCGATCTTCTCGCGGCGGGTCGTCGACTCGATGTGGGAGCGCAGCGCCGACGTGACCCCGGAGAAGGCGGTCGAGCTCTACCTCGACGCCTGCCGCGGATGGGGCCGTGACCATCTCGTGGAGGACGCGGCGGCGACCCGGGCGACCGAGCTCCTCGAGCGCGTGCTGGACGAGGCCGCCCTCGCGCCGATGGTGCTCGCGCAGGGGTGGCAGCGCGCCCCGCGTGCCGACGACGTCCCGGCACGGCTGGCGCAGGCCACGATGGCGGTACGCGAGATCCGCGGAGGCCTCTACTTCGCGGCGCTCGCGCTCGTCGGGCTCCCGGTGCCGCGTGCGATGCTCGTCGACCCCCACGCGGGCCCGGAGGGGATGGCCTCGCTCGGTTGGAACGAGGAGGAGATCGACGAGGTGAAGTCGAGCCAGCGGCCCGGTGACGCCGCCCGGTGGCGAGACGCCGAGCGTGCGCTCGACGGAGCGTTCGTCGGCCTGCTCGGCGACGTCCTCGGCGAGGACGGGGTCAACGAGCTCGGTGAGGCGCTGCTCCAGGTCAAGCGCGTCGGCGAGGAGTAGCCGAGCCGAGCGCACCGACGCCCCTGCACCCGGGTGGGGTGCAGGGGCGTCGGCTCCCTCCGAGACGGGTCAGCGGGTCGCTGCGTGCCCGCCGCGCACGGCCGCGGCCGGCGCGGACAGCGCCTGTGCCTTGGCAGCGGCCGCCGCCTTGGCCTTGCGGCTGCCGTCGGGGTACAGACCCGACTTCGACTTCGTCAGCGTGAGCGTCGCGTGCGCGGCGGCGTCGCCGAGCTCGTCGAGCGCCTTGACGCTGAGGTTGGTGATGTCGTCGCACGCCTGGTGGTAGCACGGGTCGTACCACTCACCGGCCGTGCCGCCGTACACCGCGGCCTGCTCCTCGGTCTTCACGCCCTCGGCGCCGGAGAAGAGACCACCGGCGGGGATCCCGGCGGCGATGAACGGACCGTAGTCGGACCGGCCGTCGAAGTCCGTCGGCTCGCTGGCGAGACCCTTGCTCTCGAAGTAGTCGGTGAACACCGACTCGATCACGTCGGACCCCGGAGGACCGGACGGACCACCATCGGAGCCGTCACCGTCGTAGACGAACCGGACGTAGTTCGGCGAGCCGATCATGTCGAAGTTCAGGTTCGCGTAGATCTTCGAGCGCTGGTTCTCCGACAGCGTGTTCACGTAGTGCTCGGCGCCCAGCAGACCGGACTCCTCAGCACCCCAGAACGCGAAGCGCACCGGGCGGGCGAGCTTCTTGGTCAGCTTCAGGTCGGCCATCTCCTGCGCGATCGTCAGGATGCCGGCAGACCCGCTGCCGTTGTCGTTGATCCCCGGGCCTTCCGCGACCGAGTCGAGGTGCGCCCCGACGACCACGACCTGGTCCTTGTTCTTGATCTTCTTGAGCTGCTTGGCCGGCAGGTCGGCGATCACGTTCCAGGTGGTGCGGTCCGGGTCGTTCAGGACGTCGGTGCTCACGCTCAGGGTGACCGGGCCGTTCTCGAGCTGGTCGAGGATCGCCACGGCGTCGGCGTACGAGAGGCCGACGACGGGGATCGGCTTCTCTCCACCGAGCGTCCCGACCGACAGCTCGGTACGGCCCGGGTTGCCCTCGTTGAAGATGATGAGCGCGTCGTAGCCGGCAGCGGCAGCGTTGTCGGCCTTCACGGCGAAGTCGCAGCCGCCGCGCTGGACGAGCGCGACCGCAGGCTCAGCAGGCGCGGCGTCGAAGTCGCCGGGCTCGCAGCCTGCGGTGCTGCTGGGCTCCGGCGTCGCGGGGATGACATTGTTGTTCGCGGGGACCACGACGCCGGTGACGTCGCCGTCACCGGAGTACTGGTAGACGTCCGTCTCGTAGTCGGTCGGCGTCGGGGAGACCTGCGAGAGGGTCGGCGCAGAGAGCGACTGGAAGAAGGGGAAGCTGAACGCCTGCCGGCGGACGGTGTAGCCGGAGCGGCGCAGCTGCCGGGTGACGTAGTCGACGGATGCCTCGTACCCGGGGAGCCCGGAGGCGCGCGTGCCGTCGTTCTGGTTGGCGATCACCTGCAGCGCGCGCGCATGCTTCAGGATCCCGTCGACGGTGACAGCCTTGCGGAGCTGCGTCGTGTTGACGTCGTCGATGGCGCCTGCGGGTGCGGCGGTGGTGACCATGGTGGCGGCGACCACTGCTCCCAGGGCTCCGGTGAGTGCTTTTCGCACGTCGGACCTCCTCGTTGTGTCTGTCGGACCCGCCTCAACCTAGGTGAGACGTGGGTCACATGCCAGAGGTGACGTGAATTGACGGGGAGGTGCCGAACGAGAGGTGCGGTGGCGTGACGGATCGGGGACACCGCCGCATGACCCTCGCCGTGACGGGTACTGCCGACCTTCCCCACGACGAAGGCCCCGGACCGCTGGGTCCGGGGCCTTCGTGAGCGAGCGGGCGACGGGAATCGAACCCGCACTATCAGCTTGGGAAGCTGATGTTCTGCCATTGAACTACGCCCGCGAGGCGTCGTCGCCGAGGCGACGCGGACCACTCTATACGAGCACCGTCGACGCGTGCGCGCGCCCACCCCGTCCGCGATCGGCCGAGCAGAGGACGGGTCATTCCGCGACCAGCAGCTCCGTGTACGGCTCGCGCGGCCCGACGCTCGTCGCCGACGTCCCGCGGCGTACGTACTCCTTCCCCGGTGGCCACGTGGTGACGAGCTGGTCGTTGGCCGAGGAGTCCCAGCGCACGAACGCGACGTGCTCGACGTCCACGCGGAACAGGTGGAAGCGTCCCGGTTGCGGGCGCCACCCGAGGGCCTCGCCGACGGCTTCCGCATAGCGGCTCTGCACGTCGCGGTCGTCGACCGGCACAGCGCGTCCACGGAGCTTGAGCTCGCCGTCCGTACCCTCGGGGCCGGTGACGATGCTGTGGACCAGGATGCGTGGGTCGTGGGACACGTCCTTGGCCTTCGTCGAGCCCCACAGCATCGAGAGGAGCAGGTCGTCGCCGAGGACGAAGGGCTCGACAGGGCTCACGCGAGGAGTGCCGTCACGCCGCACGCTGGCGAGGAGCACGACTCCGGGGTCGAGGAGCCGACGCCGCGCGGCGTCGGCCAGCCGCGGCTGGCGGGAGACGAGATCGCTCCAACGCACGTCGACCTCCTGGAAGCGGTGTGGTGTCCACCGCCGACACTCGCAGGAGGGTCTGACAGGTCCGGCGTCAGTGCACCGTCACGTGGACGTGGTCGTAGTGGTTGGCCGTCGTCGAGCCCCGGTCCTCCATGAACCGCCAGCCCTCCGAGGACCGCTCGGTGGTCCAGATCTTCTGGGCCCAGATCACCTCGGAGACGCCCAGTCGAGAGGCGTTCGCGCGGACGTAGTCGGCGATCTGGTCACCGGTCGAGCCGGAGACCATGATGTCGAGCGCGTTGCCGGTGCCGTGCTCGCCGCCGTCGCCCGCGCGGACCCCGCCGTACGAGGTGACGCTGGGGAACTGCGCGCACACCGCGCGGTGGACCTTCACCGCGTTGGAGGAGAGCCCGCTCTCGACCGACGACCCGCTCGCGCAGGGCTTGCCCGACACGGAGGTGCTCGGGGAGTCGGAGTCGCTGCTGTCGCCACCCTCGGCCTCGTCGACCTCCTCGGGCTCGGCGGTGGCCTCGGCCATGCCGGCGACGAGTGAGGCGCGTGCGGTCGGGAGCGCCTGACGCTCGCTCGAGCGGCTGACCGCCACCTCGCGGCGCTCGGCGATGTGCTGCTCCAGGCTCGGCGCCGAGGCGAGCGCCTGCTCGGACGAGGACGCACTGGTCGCCGGCTGCGTGCCGACGGCTGCGGTGGTGAGGACCTGCGGTGCGGACGCACCCACGGTGGCGACGCCGGCGAGGACCAGGCCTGCCAGGGCCGCGGGGGTGCGGCGGGACCTCACGGAGAGACGCGACGCGGGGCGCAGCGCCCGCTTGCGCGGGGCGCGGTGCGCCTTCCTGCGGCCGGGGGTAGCCACAAGATTCACCTTCCAACGAGGACGAGGGACTTGGGCAGTCAAGCACACTTCCCCAACCGGGCCAAGGAGTGCGACAGACCGTCTGGGGGTTTCGTACGCTAGTTTCGGTTCTGTGCTGCTCTCCGACCGCGACATCCGCGCCGAGCTCGACAACGGCCGGATCGAGCTCGATCCCTACGACGACGCGATGATGCAGCCGTCCAGCATCGACGTGCGTCTCGACAAGTACTTCCGGGTCTTCGAGAACCATCGCTACCCGCACATCGACCCCGCCGAGGACCAGTCCGACCTCACCAAGGAGGTCACTGCGGCCGACGGTGGGCCGTTCATCCTGCACCCGGGGGAGTTCGTCCTCGGGTCGACGTACGAGCGTGTGGCGCTGCCCGTGGACGTGGCCGCCCGGGTCGAGGGGAAGTCCTCGCTGGGGCGCCTCGGCCTGCTCACCCACGCCACCGCAGGGTTCGTCGACCCCGGGTTCAACGGGCACGTGACGTTGGAGCTCGCCAACGTCGCGACGCTGCCGATCAAGCTCTACCCGGGCATGAAGATCGGCCAGCTCTGCTTCTTCCGGCTCTCCTCGCCGGCCGAGCACCCGTACGGCTCGGAGAGGTACGGCTCGCGCTACCAGGGGCAGCGCGGCCCGACGCCCTCGCGCTCGTACGCGAACTTTCACCGCACCCAGATCTGAGGCCAGACTGGGGGGATGCACATCCTTCCTGAGGTAGCCGACGCTCTCGCCGCCGGCCGTCCCGTCGTCGCGCTCGAGTCCACGATCATCTCCCACGGTCTCCCGCGTCCGCGCAACCTCGAGGCCGCGCGCGACTTCGAGCAGATCCTTCGGGACCGCGACGTCGTCCCGGCCACGATCGCGGTCGTCGACGGGGAGCCCTGCGTGGGGCTGGACGACGCGGCGCTGGAGAGGGTCGCCCTCGACGAGTCAGTCGTGAAGGTCAGCGTGCGCGACCTGCCGGTGGCGATGGCGACCGGCGCGTGCGGCGCGACCACGGTGGCGGCGACGGCGTACCTCGCCGCCAAGGCCGGCGTCCGCGTCTTCTCGACCGGGGGGCTCGGGGGCGTGCACCGCGGCGCCACCACGACCTTCGACGAGTCGGCCGACCTCACCGTCCTCGCGCACACCCCGGTCACCGTCGTCTCGGCGGGTGTGAAGTCGATCCTCGACATCCCGGCGACGCTGGAGCGGCTCGAGACGCTCAGCGTCACGGTCGTCGGTTACGGGACCGACCAGTTTCCGAGCTTCTGGCTGACCGAGTCCGGCGAGACCCTCGACTGGGCCGTGCCCGACGCCGACGGCGTCGCGGCGGTGATGGCGGCCAACGACGTCCTCGGGCGCAGCAGCGCGGTCCTCGTCGCCAACCCGCTGCCGTACGACAAGCAGCTCGACCCCCAGCTTCACCACGACGCCCTGACGCAGGCGCTCGCCGAGGCCGACCGCGAAGGCATCACCGGCAAAGACGTGAGCCCGTACCTGCTCTCGCGCATCGTCGAGCTCACCCGCGGCTCGAGCCTCGAGGTCAACCTCGACATCGCGGCGAACAACATCGCGGTCGGTGCGCAGATCGCCCGTGCGTGGAGTGCGCGCGGCTGAGCGCCCGGCGCCCGTACGCGAAAGACCGGTGACACCTCCCCTGCAGGTGTCACCGGTCTTCGGTAGTGCGAGCCGTACGGTCGTGGCTCACCGGGTCGGGGCGTAGCCCCGCGCGTGCGCGCGGTGCTCGCCGTCGATCCGGTCGGCGCTGCTGCGCAGCGTCCGGGCGAGACTCGCTCGCCAGGTCGGGCGCGGCATCGTCTGCTGACGCTGTCGCTGCTCGAGGGTGCGGTAGAACTCTTTCTCGCGCGCGTGCTCGAGGAAGAGATGGGTGTACTCGGTCATGGCTGTGCCCCCGTCATCGGGTGGTGCGAAGACCCGGGTGCGTCGGACGACCCGGGCGAAAGAAGTGCGCAGACCTCGAGGAGGCCGTAGGTCACCGCTGCGCGGCAGCGGGGTGCGATGCGGCTGGGCGAGCCTCGGTCACATCGGACGGGCGGGAGCGGTCGTCCCTCGGGGATCGACGTCCACCGTGTCAGCGAGCGTGCGGAGCGCGCTCGCGGCGCGTCCACGCCAGGAGGCGCGGCGGACGTCGCCGGCTCGCGCGCAGCCGTCGAGGCTACGCAGCCTTGCCTCACGCTGACGCATGAGGATCTCGTGCGTGTAGTCGTCCATCTTTCGCCTCCTTCTGACTCTCGTCGTGCAACGGACTCGAGCCTAGAGGGCGGGTCGCATGGTCCGCATCCGAATATTCGCCGGTAGCGTTCCGACCATGGCGCGCATCCTCGTGGTCGGTGACGTGGTCGACGACGTCATCGTCCGTCCCCTCACCTCCGTCACTCCGGCGAGCGACACGCCGGCGGCGATCCGCCGCCGCGACGGGGGCTCGGCCGCCAACGTCGCGGCCTGGCTCGGCTGGCAGGGCGCCGACGTCATGTTCGTGGGACGCGCGGGGCGCGACGGCGCGCAGCGCCACGCCGAGGCCCTGTCCCGGTTCGGCGTCGAGGCGCGTATCGCCGCCGACGGGGAGCACGACACCGCCACGATCGTGATCACGCTGGACGGGCGTGGCGAGCGGACCATGTACGTCGACCGGGCCGCCAACAGCGCGCTCGCCATGAAGGACGTGCCGTTGTCGGCGTGGAAGGACCTCCGCTGGCTCCACCTCACCGGCTACACCTTCTTCGACCCGGCGACCCGCCCGATGGCGCAGGAGCTCGTGCTCCGGGCCCGCGACCGGGGCGTGACGGTGTCGCTCGACCCGGGGTCGGTCGCGTTCCTCCGCGAGGCGGGGGTCGAGGAGTTCGCGCGGTGGACGTCTGGGGTCGACGTCGTGCTGCCGAACCTCGACGAGCTGCGCTGCATGACCGGGGAGGATGTCCCCGACCGTGCGGTGCTGGAGCTGTCGCGCTGGTATCCGACGGTCGTCGCGACGCTCGGCGACGTCGGGGCGGTCCAGATGACGCCCGACGGCTTCCTCGTACGCCAGCGTGCCGAGCCCGCCGACGTCGAGGACCTCACCGGTGCCGGTGACGCGTTCGCCGCCGGCTACATCGCGGCCAGCGCCGACGGCCTCGACCCGCAGCACGCGCTGCGCCGCGGCGCGGAGACCGCCGCGATCGCCGTCTCCCGTACGGGCGCGCGGCCGGTGCTCGGCGAGGCCCGCTCGGCGCTGTGACAGCAACGTGACCAGGGGATGGTCCCTCGCCTGCGCCAGGGCCGAGTCAGGGCTCGCCCCGGGTCGTTCCCCGATGCCGAGCGCGGTGCGCCACCGGCACCGTGGAGCCATGAACAGCTCAGGCAGCGGGGCGGCGATCGTATGATCCGCGCCCAGGCACTCACGAAGACGTACGGAGACAAGACCGCGGTCGACGCCATCGACTTCACGGTCAAGCCGGGCAGGGTCACCGGGTTCCTCGGGCCGAACGGCGCCGGCAAGTCGACCACCATGAGGATGATCCTCGGCCTGGACGCCCCGACGGCGGGCTCGGTGACCGTGAACGGGCACCGGCACCTCGCCTCGCCGGCACCCCTGCGCTCGATCGGCGCCCTGATCGAGGCCCAGGGGTTCCACCCCGGACGCAGCGCTCGCGACCACCTGCGCTGGCTCGCGGCGAGCAACGGCATCCCGACCACCCGCGTGGGAGAGGTGCTCGAGCTGGTGGGCCTCGAGAACGTCGCGGGCCAGCGGGCCGGCCGCTACTCGCTCGGCATGGGCCAGCGGCTCGGCATCGCGGCTGCGCTCATCGGGGATCCTCCGGTGGTCGTCCTCGACGAGCCGGTCAACGGCCTCGACCCCGAAGGCATCCGCTGGGTCCGCTCGCTCGCCCGCCGCCTCGCCGACGAGGGGCGGACGGTCTTCATCTCGAGCCACCTCATGACGGAGATGGCGCTCACGGCGGACCACCTCATCGTGATCGGCCGAGGCCAGATCCTGGCCGACTGCTCGACGGAGGACTTCATCGCGCGCCACGCAGCCTCGTACGTCCGGGTGAAGTCGCCCGCGCGCGCCGAGGTCGGTGCGCTGCTCGAGCGCGCAGGCCTGGAGGTCACGGTCGTGGACGACGCGCTGCACGTCCAGGGCACCGAGGCTGCGGCGATCGGCGACCTGATCCACGCGAAGGGCCTCGGTCTGCACGAGCTGACCCTCGTACGGTCCTCGCTCGAGGACGCGTTCATGACCCTGACCGCCTCGCACGTCGAGTACACGTCGAAGGCCCGAGAGGAGGTGGCGGCATGAGTACCGTGACCCAGAGCGTCCCGGCGGCGCCGGAGCAGGTGCTCCACCGCCAAGGCTTCGGTGACGTGCTCAGCGCCGAGTGGATCAAGCTGCGGTCGGTCCGCTCCACGTGGTGGACCCTCGCTGCTCTGGTCGGCCTCGGAGCCGGCCTCACGGTCGCGGTGTGCTGGGGCAACGCCGAGTGGCTGGCCAGCGCCGAGGCCGACGAGCCTCCCGGCGCGTTCCTCACCTGGGGCATGATGATCGCCCAGGTCACGGCCATCGTGCTCGGCGTGCTCGCGGTGACCAGCGAGTACGGCACGGGGATGATCAGGGCGACGTTCGCCGCCGTCCCCCGGCGGGGAAGGGTGTTCGCCGCGAAGGCGCTGCTCGTCGCGGTCCTGCTGTTCGTCACCGGGACGCTGACGGCGCTGGTCGGCTACCTCGGGGGCAACTACTTCCTCGACCGCGAGGGCATCGGCTTGGCGCTCGAGGGCGACGTGCTGCGCGCGATGTACGGCAGCGGCCTCTACATGGCCGGGCTCGGGCTCTTCGCTGTCGCCGTCGGCACCCTGCTGCGCCACACGGCGGCGGCGATCACGATCACGATCGCGGTGTGCTTCGTGGTGAGCAACATGGTGATGCTGATCCCCGGCGACGTCGGCCTCTTCCTCGAGCGGGTCATGCCGGGCAACGCCGGCACGGTGATCGCGACGCCGGAGACGTTCAACCCGAACCTGCTCGACGCGTGGCCGAGCTTCGCGATCTTCGCCGCGGAGGTCGCGGTGCTGCTCGCGGCAGCTGCCGTCGCGGTGCGCCGCCGCGACGCCTGAAAGACGAACGCGGCGTTCCGACCCACGGGGGGTCGGAACGCCTCGTCGTTGCTGCAGGTCGTGCTCTCAGGCCTTCGGGTGCCCGTGGCCCTCGTCGTCGACGTGGACGTTGGACTCCTCGGCGATCGCCTCGTTCTCGGCGGCGGTCCCGGGCTGCGGCTCGTCGAGCTTCTCGCCCTGGCCCTCCGGGCGCTCGAGGACGGCGGTCGCGGTGGCCGCCATGCCGGCGTCGGCGGCGGTCGCGTCCGGACCCGGCTCGGTCGCCTCGGCCGTGTCCTTGCCGCGCTTGACGCCGGCGAGGAGCAGCTGCGCGACGTCGAGAACCTCGACCTCCTCGCGCGCCGCGCCGTCGGCCTGCTTGGCGGTGAGGCCGTCGGCGAGCATCACGCGGCAGAACGGGCAGCCCACGGCGATCTGGTCGGCACCGGTGTCGATCGCCTCCTGGGTGCGGTTGAGGTTGATCCGCTCGCCGAGCGTCTCCTCCATCCACATGCGGGCGCCGCCGGCGCCGCAGCAGAACGACCGCTCGGAGTTGCGCGGCATCTCCTTGAGCTCGGCGTTCGGGATGACGTTGAGCAGCTCGCGCGGCGCCTCGTACACCTGGTTGTGGCGGCCGAGGAAGCACGGGTCGTGGTACGTGATCGTCTTGCCGGCCACGCCGCTCTCGGCCGGCGCCACCGGGGTGAGCTTGCCCTCGCGCACGAGGCGGTTGAGCAGCTGGGTGTGGTGGACGACCTCGAGCTCGACACCGAAGTCGGCGTACTCGTTCTTGAGCGTGTTGAAGCAGTGGGCGCAGGTCGAGACGACCTTCTTGACCTTGGTCTCCTTGAAGACCTCGGCGTTCTGCATGGCGAGCTGGGCGAAGACGATCTCGTTGCCCGCACGTCGCGCGGGGTCACCGGTGCAGGTCTCGCCGTCGCCCAGGACGGCGAAGCTCACGCCCGCGGTGTCGAGCAGCTCGGCGACCGCCTGCGTCGTCTTCTTGGCGCGGTCCTCGTAGGCGCCGGCGCAGCCGACCCAGAACAGCCACTCGACCTCGTCGAGGTCCTCGACGTCCACCCCGACCTGCTTGACCTCGAAGTCGAGGTCCTTGGCCCAGTCCATGCGGTTCTTGGGGGACATGCCCCAGGGGTTCCCCTTGCGCTCAAGGCCCTTGAAGATGTTGTTGAGCTCGGTGGGGAAGTTCGACTCGACGAGCACCTGGTAGCGGCGCATGTCGAGGATGTGGTCGACGTGCTCGATGTCGACCGGGCACTGCTGGACGCACGCGCCGCAGTTGGTGCAGGACCAGAGCACGTCGGGGTCGATCACGCCGTACATCGACTCGTCGCCGATCAGCGGGCGCTCGGCCTCCTTGACGACCTCCTCGGGCAGGCCCTCGCGGCCGTCCTCGCCGGCCAGCACGTACGGGGACTTCGCGTACGCGTGCTCACGCAGGCCCATCACGAGCAGCTTCGGGGAGAGCGGCTTGTCGGTGTTCCACGCAGGGCACTGGCTCTGGCAGCGGCCGCACTCGGTGCAGGTGGTGAAGTCGAGGATGCCCTTCCAGGAGAAGTCCTCGACCGCCCCGACGCCGAGCTTGTTGAAGTCCTCCTCCTCGAGGTCCTCCATCTTCTCGAGGTCGAGCGGCTCGCCCTTGATGTAGATCGGCTGCAGGCCGCCCAGCGCCGTACGGCCCGACGACTCGCGCTTGAACCAGATGTTGACCCACGCGGTGAAGCGGTGCCACGCGACGCCCATCGTGATGTTGAGCGAGATGGTGATCAGCCAGGTCATCGAGATGGCGATCTTGACCATCGCGACCGCGTAGATGGTCGTCTCCAGCGCGCTCGCGGACATGCCGGAGAAGATCTCCCCGAGCCAGAACGTGCCGGGGAAGTGCGCGAACGTCGCCTTGGACGGGTCGTCGATGCTGAACAGCGCGTACTCGAGGCCGCGGAGCAGGAAGCCGCAGACGACGACGGCGAGGATGACCGCCTCGACGAAGTAGGCCTGCCAGAACGTCGAGCCGAAGAAGCGGGACTGGCGTCCGAGCTGGTTCGGCTTGTTCCGCTGGCGGACGAAGATCAGGTAGAGGATGCCGATCAGGGTCAGCCACGAGAACAGGTCGGCGACCCACTGGTAGACGACCCAGTGGCCGATGATCGGCAGCACCGCGTGGGCGTCGAAGATCTGGAAGTACGCCGCGGCGACCATCGAGCTCAGCAGGATGAAGCCCGCGAAGACGAACCAGTGCATGACACCGATCCAGCTCCACTGGAGCATCCGCGTGTGGCCGATGGTCTCGACCAGCATGTTCTTCCAGCGGGCACCCTTGTTGTCGGTGCGCACGCCACGCGTCGGGCCACCCATCCGGACCACGCGCACCATCTGCGTGACCGCCTTGGCGGCCAGTGCGACGGCGACGGCGGTGATGGCCAGCGACACGATGATCGCGACGACCTGCATGCTCTTCTCCTGCCGGGAGTAGTACGGTCAAGCGAACCTTAGCCCCAGAGGCCGTGATCCTACGGGTAAGGCTTCCCAAACACTACCCGCCGGTAACATCTCGCGCCCTCCGGGGCCACCGCCTCGGCGGTGACTCTGGTCCCATCGGGCGCGTTCGGGTGGGACCAGGCTCACCGCTCGCGTAGGCTGAGGGCAGCCGTGAGGCTCCGGACGAGGGTGACGTACCCGGTGATGCGAAGACGTCGCGTTCTGCTCGTCCGCGATCAAGGAGCTCTCGTCATGGCATGGCTCGTCCTCGTCGTCTCCGGCGTCCTCGAAGCCGTCTGGGCCACCGCGCTCGGCCGCTCCGACGGCCTCACCAAGGTCGTCCCCACCGCCGTCTTCGGCGTCACCGTCGTGCTCAGCATGGTCGGCCTGGCGTACGCGATGCGCAGCCTGCCGACCGGCACCGCGTACGCCGTGTGGGTCGGGATCGGCGCCTCGCTGACCGTGGCCTACGGGATGGTCGCCGGTGGCGAGCCCGTGTCGGCGCTGCGCATCCTCTTCCTCGCGATGATCGTCGGAGGCGTGATCGGCCTGAAGGCCGTGGACTGAGCAGCCGCCGGTCGTCCCGGCCGGCTCAGCCGCCGAGCAGTCCGAGGTGGCCGAGGGCCTGACGCAGCAGCGCGCCCCGGCCGCCCTCCATCTCCGCGGCGACCGCGTCGCTCGCGGCCTCCTCGGGCGTGAACCAGGTGAGCTCGAGCGCGTCCTGCCGAGGCTGGCACTCGCCGGAGACCGGTACGACGTACGCCAGCGCGACCGCGTGCTGGCGTGGGTCGGAGAACTGCGACGCGCCGGGGTACGGGAAGTACTCGGTGACCGCGAAGGGCACCGTGCTCACCGGCAGCACGGGGAAGGCGGTCGGGCCCAGGTCCTTCTCGAGGTGACGCATCAGGGCGTCGCGCACACGCTCGCCGTGCATCACCCGACCGCTGACGAACGAGCGCGCGATGGTGCCGGTGTGCTGGGCGCCGCGCAGCAGCAGACCGACCTCGGTCACGAGCCCGTCGGGGTCCGTCCGTACGGGGACCGCCTCGACGTAGAGCATCGGGACGCGCTTGCGGGTCTCGTCGAGGTCGTGCTCGGACAGCCAGCCGGGGTTCGGGTCGGGCGTGCGTACCGTCATGCGGTCCATCCTTACCCATGCGCCCGCCGCCGTGCGTACGGTGGCGAGGTGGACGCCGTCGTTCGCCTCCGCAGCGCACCGGGGCGCTGGCTCCTGGTCGCGACCGTGCTGGGTTCGAGCATGGCGATGCTCGACGGCACGGTGGTCAACGTCGCGCTGCCGACCATCGGCGAAGACCTGGGCGCCGACGTCGGCGGGCTCCAGTGGGTGGTCAACGGCTACACGCTCGCACTGGCCTCACTGATCCTCCTCGGCGGTGCCCTCGGCGACCGGTGGGGGAGGCGGCGCGTCTACGTCGTCGGGGTGGTGTGGTTCGCGGTGGCGTCGCTGCTGTGCGGGATCGCCCCGAACGTGGAGATGCTCGTCGCCGCGCGGGTCCTCCAGGGGATCGGCGGAGCGCTGCTGACGCCGGGCAGCCTCGCGCTCATCTCGGCGTCGTTCGACCCCGACGACCGAGGAGCCGCGATCGGCGCCTGGTCGGGCCTCGGTGGCGTCGCGACGGCGCTCGGCCCGCTCCTCGGCGGCTGGCTCGTCGAGGCGGTGAGCTGGCGCGCGGTGTTCCTGCTCAACCTGCCCTTCGCCGTCGCGATCGTCTGGATCTGCGCCCGCCACGTCCCGGAGAGCAGGGACCCAGACGCGCCGGCACGCTTCGACCTGCTCGGCGTGGCCCTCACCGCCGGCGGTCTCGCCGCGCTCACGTACGGGCTCATCGGCTCGACGACCTGGATCGCGGTGGCCGGGCTCGTGGTTCTCCTGCTGTTCGTGGCGCAGGAGCGTCGCAGCCCGAACCCGCTGGTGCCGCTGGGACTGTTCGCCGACCGCGTGTTCGCCGGCGCGAACCTCGTGACGTTCGCGGTGTACGCGGCGCTGGGGGCGGTCTTCTTCTTCCTCGTCGTCCAGCTCCAGGTCGTGGCGGGCTACTCCCCGCTGGCGGCCGGTGCCGCGACGTTGCCGGTCACCGTGCTGATGCTGCTGTTCTCGCCGGCGGCGGGGCGGCTCGGCACCACGATCGGCCCCCGCCTGCCGATGACCGTCGGCCCGCTGGTCGCGGCGGTCGGGCTCGTGCTCCTGCTCCGCGTCGGGGAGGATGCGTCGTACCTCGTCGACGTCGCCCCTGGTGTCGTCGTCTTCGGAGTCGGCCTCACGATCCTGGTGTCGCCGCTGACCACCGCGGTCCTCGCTGCCGCGCCGGACCACCTTGCGGGGACCGCGTCCGGGGTCAACAACGCGGTCGCCCGTACGGCGCAGCTCCTCGCCGTCGCCGCGCTCCCGCCGCTGGTCGGGGTGGTGGGCGGTGCGCTGTCCGACCCGGTGCTCTTCGACGACGGCTTCGACCAGGCGATGCTCGTCTGCGCCGGGCTGCTGGTCGTCGGAGGCGTCCTCGCGTGGACGACCGTCCGCGACCGGCCGCGCACGCACGGCATCCCGGTCGAGGAGCAGCCGGGCTGCGACCTCGCCGGGCCGCGTCCCTACCCGAACGAGGCGCCGACCCCTAAGCCGTGACGGTCTCGGTCGACACCGTCGGGCTGGACGCCGACGTGCTGAGCGCCCCGTGCACGGCGCGCTGGAAGGCCAGGACGTCGTCGGGGACGCTGTGCAGGCAGTTGCGTCCGTACGCGACGTCGGTGCACCACGTGCGCATCCGCTCGACGGCGGCGGCGTCGGGCGACGTCTCGGCGAGGGAGAGCAGGTCGGCGCCGCCGAGGACGGTGAGCAGCGCCGTCTCGCGCGGCCCGAGCACGGGATCGGAGGACGAGGCGTGCGTGCCGGACGACGTCGCCAGGATGCTCGTGAGGTCGGCGCGCGTCGCCTCCGCCATCGCCGGGGCGGTCATGTGCCAGCGCACGAGGATCTTGAGGACGAGCGTGCGGTGCTCGTCGCGGCGTACGAGGCCGCGCGCCGCCATCGTGTCGAGGACCGTCTCGGTGAGGCCGGGCGCGAGGTGGTGGATCGCATCGCGGACCTGCAGCGGGATCTGCCCCGTGAGGCGCGAGAGCCCGCAGCCCAGGACGGGGTGGGTCGGCGCGGTGTTGACCAGGCCGAGCGACCCCGACGCGTCGAGGCGCAGATGCCCGGCGTGGGCGAGGTCGAGCAGGAGCGCACCCGCGAGCGCCCGGTTGACGGTGGACGGGTTGGCGCGCGTCCTCCCGGTCTCGGGATCGAGCGCGAGCAGAGCGAGTTCCTCGGCGACCAGCATGCGGCGAGGCTACTCGTGATCTTGCTCACAGACCAGGGTCTTAGGTCCCGGCCCGCCCCCAGCTGCCGCGGTGCACGACCTCCGAGAGCGGGCGGCGTCCACGCGCACGAGAGCCCTCGAGGTCGTCGGCCGCACGGTACCCGACCGTGATCGCCCCGACCGGGTCGTACCCGTCGGGCACCCCGAAGGTCGTCCGCAGCGAGGAGAGGCGCGACGGCGGGACGCCGAAGAAGCACGCGCCCAGGCCTTCGTCGACCGCGGTGAGAAGGATGAGCAGCGAGGCCATGCCGGTGTCGACGTACCAGTAGGGGGCAACCCACCGCGACTCGTCGCGGTCGGTCCATCCCTTGTCGGGCTCGGCGTAGCGGTCGAGGTAGGCGCCCTTGTGCGCGAACGGGACGATCACCACCGGCGCGTCGCGCATGCCGCGCAGCCAGCGTGAGGGGGAGGCCGCGCGCTCGGGCGGGGTCGTGGCCTCCCAGAACCGTGTGACGTCCTCGGGGGTGTCGAGCACGAGGAACGCCCACCCCTGGCTGAACCCGGCGCTCGGTGCGCGGGTGGCGTGCTCCAGCATCCGGTCGACGACCTCGCGCGGCACCGGGCGCGAGTCGTACGCGCGGACCATCCGCCGGCGGCGGACGACCTCGCGGAGCTCCACCTCAGGCCCCGGGCGCCAGGTGCACGTCGGCGGCCTCGGCCTCCTCGTCGTACCCGTCCTTGGGCCTGCCGAGGCGGGCGCGCAGGTTGCGTCGCGAGATCAGCAGGAGGTCCCACGTTCCGGTGTCGACCATGTCCGGGTCGAGGTGCTCGAGCGCGCGGATGCCGATGTTGAGCCACCGCTCGGCAGCGAGCGGCTCGCCCCCCTCGTCGAAGAGGTCGGCCATGTAGTGGGCCGACAGCGGCGTGATGTGGCCGGACTTGCGGTAGCGGTCGGCGTACGGCGACGGATCGAGCCCGCGGCTCAGTGCGGCACCGACGCGCACCACGTCCGGGTGGATCGCGGAGACGCCGTCAGCGACGTCGGCCTGAGCGAGGACCTCCTCCTGACGCTCGTAGGCGCCGGCGTACCCGAGGAACTCTGACGCGGCGACGAGCAGCGAGCGCGGGTTGACGTCGTCGACGAGCTCGTAGGCGTCGGACGTCGCGTACTCGATCAGCTTCTCGGCCTTCTCGCGCGCCGAGAGGGCGGACTCCTCGACGGCATCGGCCTCGTCCCGCGTGATGCGCATGCTGCCAGTATCACCTGCGCCCCGGGGCGCGCCGCCCACCGGCAGGGCAGGATGACGCGCATGGAGCCGTCGATGGTCGAGTCCGGGCCGGGGTGGACGCTGTGGCGCACGCCGGGCGGGACGTGGGTCGAGACGTGCGACGACCTCGCGGATGTGCTCCCCGAGGGTGTGGACGTGGCGGTGGTCGCCGCCGGCTGGCCGCGCGGGCGGTGGACGTTCACGTTCACCGGGACCGCTGCGCCGTACGAGGCGCCGATGGGCGTCCGTGCCGACCCGCTCCTCACGGCGTCGATGACGGTGCTCGCCGCGGCGAAGCAGGCGAGGGTGCACGGGGCGTTGGCGACCTTCGGCGAGCTCGTCGCGCAGGCCCCGGCGGTCGGCGTCACCGCGGCGCGGGTCACCGCGGTCCTGGACCTCCGGGCGGTGACGGAGGCGGAGCGCGACGCCTTGGCGGATGCGGTCGTCACCGCCGCCCGCGGACGCGCGCAGCGCGACCGTACGCACGTCGAGGTCACGACGGACACGCTCACCGGGGCCCTGCGCTTCGACCCGGACGTCGTCGAGACGCTCTGCGCACGCCTGGGGGCTCCGCCGCTGACCTCCCCGGGCGTGGGCCCGCCGGGGGGCCCCGGCGGGGCCCACGGCAGCAAGGCGGCTGCCGTGGCCCTGCGTCGTCGCGACGACGCCCTGGTGAGGAACGCGCTCGCCGTCCTGCCGTGAGGCCCTCAGCGCTTCGGGGGCAGCGGGACGAACCCGGAGGTGCGGCGCATGTACTCGCGGTACGCCGGGCGCTGCGACATCCGTCGCTCGAGGACGCGCTTGCCGGAGCCGAACGCCAGCAGGTAGATCATGATCGCCGGCGCGAAGACGGTCAGCGCACCGGGCCAGCGGTCGGCGGCCACCAGGAACAGCCCGACCCAGACGCACGCGTCACCGAAGTAGTTCGGGTGCCGCGTCCAGGCCCACAGGCCGCGGTCCATCACCGGGGGCCGCGACTCCTTCGGCTGCGCCTTGTAGCGGTCGAGCTGCCAGTCGCCGACGGCCTCGAAGACGATCCCCACGAGCCACACCACCACGCCGACGTACGCGAGGACGCCGAGCGGACCCTCGAGGAACATCCCGACCTGGACCGGCGCCGAGATCACCCAGGCGAGCACGCCCTGCAGCCCGTACACGGCCGCGACGATCCCGAGCTCGCCGCGGTCGCGCAGGAACTCCTCGTACCGCGGGTCTTCGCCCGAGCCGCGGCTGCGGCGGCCGATGTGCACCGCCAGGCGCAGGCCCCAGACGAGGACGAGGACCAGCAGCAGCCACCGGCGCGCGTCGTCGCCGTGCCCCGCCGAGAGGGCGAACGCGACGACGGCGACCGCGCAGAACAGCAAGCCCCAGGCCACGTCGATCACCGCGTGCTTGCCCGCGATCTTCGCGCTCACGTACGTGACCGCCAGGACGGCCACGACCCCGAGCGCGGTCCACGGCAGGGCACCCCAGAACGCGGAGTCGAGCGAGGACGTCATGCGTCCGTCCTCGTCGCGAGCACCTGGTCGACGCCCATGCGGCCCTGCGCGAAGGCCAGTCCGCCACCGACGAGGTAGAGCCGCCACATCCGGGCCTGCTCCTCGCCGACCAGCGCGACCGCCTCGTCGAAGCGCTTCTCGTACGCCGCCTGCCAGTCGGCGACCGTGCGGACGTAGTGCGTCCGCATCCCCTCGACCCCGAGCACCTCGAAGCCGCCGGCCTCGACGTACGCGAGCGTCTGCGGCAGCGGACGCATGTGCATGTCCGGCGCGATGTAGGTCTCGATGAACGCCCCGCCGCCCGGCGCCGCGTCGGCGCGTCGCGACATCTGCTGGACGAGGACACGCCCGCCGGGGCGTACGTGGTGGCGCAGCACCGAGAGGTAGGTGGCGTAGTTCTCCTCGCCCACGTGCTCGCCCATCTCGATCGACGCGACGGCGTCGAAGCCGCGGCCTCCGGGCGTGCGGTCCAGGGCGTCGAGCGCGCGGTAGTCCTGGAGGCGCACCTCGACGAGCTCGCTCAGGCCGCGCTCCTGCGCGCGCGCCGTCACGTACGCGTGCTGCTGCGCCGACAGCGTGATGCCGACGACGCGCGCGCCGCGGTGCTCCGCGGCGTGCAGGGCGAGGGAGCCCCACCCGCAGCCGACGTCGAGGAGCGTCGACCCCGTGGTGAGCCCGAGCTTGTCGCAGACCAGGTCGAGCTTGGCCGTCTGCGCCTGCGCGAGGGTGACGTCCTCGGCGCGGTAGTAGGCGCTCGAGTACGCCATCGTCGGGTCGAGGAACAGCCCGTAGAAGGCGTTGGAGAGGTCGTAGTGGGCGGCGATGACGTTGGCGTCACGGCGACGGGTGTGCCGCCGGCCGCCGAGCCGGATCTCGCCGGCCGGCGGTCGCGGGCGGGGTCCGAGCGCGCCCAGGCGAAGGGCGGTCGGCACTGCTCCCGCCCAGGTGCGCCAGGTCGGTGCCTCCGGAGCAGGGCGCTGGCTGAACCCCTCCCAGACGGTGCGCAGGCCGTCGGCCAGCGCCTCCGCGCCGCCAGGCACCTCGAGGTCCCCGGTGATGTACGCCCGTGCGAGGCCGAGCTCGCCGGGAGACCAGAGGAGCTGGCGCAGCGCGCGCCGTGAGCGGACCTCGACCAGCGGGGCGTCGGGCGGGCCCGCGGTGCTCCCGTCCCAGGCCCGGACCCGTACGGGCGGCGCCGTGCCGAGGAACGGGGTGACGAGGTCGAGGAGGCGGTGCGCGGCCCCGTACGCGTCGGTCTCGGTCATACGGTCGGATCCCCCTGCTGGTCGGTGGTCGGCTTGACGAACCCGTACTGGACGACGTCGAGGTACCCAGAGCGGAAGCCGGCCTCGGAGTATGCGAGGTAGAACGACCACATGCGCCGGAAGACCTCGTCGAACCCGAGCGTCGCCACCTCGTCGGCACGGGCCTCGAAGCGGGCCCGCCACCGCCGCAGCGTCTCCGCGTAGTGCAGGCCAATGGAGAGCTCGGTCTCGATGTGCAGACCGACCGCCGCCGTCTGCTCGGCGACGACCTCCTTCGACGGGAGGGCCCCGCCGGGGAAGATGTAGGCGAGCACCCACGTGCCGGTGTCGCGGCTGGCGAGCATCCGGTCGTGCGGCATCGTGATGGCCTGGAGGCCGACCCGGCCGCCTGGGACGAGCAGGTCCGAGAGCGTGGCGAAGTACTCGTCCCAGTGCTCGGCGCCGACCGCCTCGATCATCTCCACGCTGACGATCGCGTCGTACGCGCCCTGGGTGTCGCGGTAGTCCTGCAGGAGCACCCGCACCTGGTCGCCGAGGCCCGCGTCGAGGAGCCGGCAGCGCGCGAGGGTCGCCTGCTCCTGCGACAGCGTGATCGTGGTGACGTCGGCGCCACGGTCGGCGGCCTCGAGCGCGAGCTCCCCCCACCCGGTGCCGATCTCGAGGAGCCGGGTGCCCGCACCGACGCCCGCCACGTCGAGTACACGCGCGACCTTGTGGCGCTGCGCGTCGGCGAGAGACTCGTCGCCGAGGTCGGCCGGACCGTCGAGGAGGTGGGCCGGGTCGTCGGAGAAGAGGGCGGAGGAGTAGGAGAGCGTCGGGTCGAGGAAGGTGCGGAAGAGGTCGTTGGACAGGTCGTAGTGGTGCGCGATGTTGGCGCGCGACCCGTCGCGCGTGTTGGCGTCCCCGTCGGGCCTGCGCGGCACCGCGATGCGACGCAGCCGTTGGAGCGGGGCCGGGACGAGCGTCGCGGCACGCTCGGCGAGGACCGTCAGGACGCCCGAGAGGTCGTCCGTCTCCCAGTCACCGGCCATGTACGCCTCGCCGAACCCGATGAGTCCTCGCGAGCCGAGCCGCTCGTGGAAGGCGTCGGGCCGTACGAGGCGGAGCTCGGGGGAGTCCGGCCCGCCCGCGCCGCGGACCGTCCCGTCAGGCCAGATCAGCCGCATCGGGAGCCGGCGAACGACGGTCCGTACGAGAGCGCGCGCGGCGAGCGCCCGCCCGCGGTGGGACGGGACCTCGGCGACGTACGGCCACCGCACGGGGTCGATGGCCGGGGCGGTCTCCTCGGCGCCCTTGCGGGGCGGGGACGAGTGGAGCGTGATCATGCGTGTTCTCCTCGCGGGAAGGGGCGCAGGCCCTTCAGGTAGAGGCGGATGCCGTGCCAGCGGATCGCCGTGCTGACGGCGCGGGTGCGCCACGGGGGGAGCGCGGCGCGCCACAACGAGGCGCTCGCGCTCCGGGTGCCGGCCATCGTCGCTGTGAAGGGCGCGCTTCCGGGACGGTGCAGGGTCACGACCACGCTGAGCGTGGATCCCGGCTCGGGCACGCGGAGGGTGTAGTGGCCGTCGACGGGGTGGAACGGTGACACGTAGAACGCCTTGTCGGTCTGCGCACGGCCGTCCGGGTCGGGGCGGAGCAGGTAGCAGTGGCGTCCGCCGTAGGTGTTGCGGACCTCGGCGACGACGTGGCTGACCTCGCCGTCGGCGTCCTCGCACCAGAACACCGTCAGCGGGTCGAACGCGTGGCCGAGCACGCGTGGCTGCGCCAGCATCCGCACCTGGTGGGGAGGGGCGACGCCGGACTCGGCCAGCCAGGCATCGAGGTTCTCGCGGATGCTGCGCCGAGGGTCGCCGAGGTGGTCGCCGGCATGGAAGCCGGTGAGCCAACGCATCCCGCGCGGGAGCCGCGGCAGGTCGTCGAGGTCGACGAGCCACACCGCCTGCCGTGCGCGCAGGCCGTAGCGGACCGGGTCGCGCCGTTGATGGCGGACGACGACGTCGTAGCGTGCGGTCACCACTCGACCCCCAGGCTCGCGGCCGCCTCGACCCCGGAGCGGCACCCGTCCTCGTGGAACCCCCACCCATGGTAGGCGCCCGCGAAGGCGAGCACGCCGTCGTTGAGCGCGGGGAGCAGCTCCTGGGTCCGGACGGACTCCGGGGTGAACACGGGGTGCGCGTAGTCCATCCGCGCGAGGACCCGGTCGGCCGGGACGTCACCGTCGTGGTTCAGCGTGACGAACCAGCGACGGTCGGTGGCGAGCCGCTGCAGACGGTTCATGTCGTAGCTGACGCGCACGGCGGACGAGCGCGCGTCGCAGGAGGGCATCCGATAGTTCCACGAGGCGGCCGCCCGCGGGTGCCTCGGCATGACGCGGTCGTCGGTGTGCAGGACAGTCGCGTTGCGCGAGTAGCGCCAGGGGCCCAGTGCGGCCATCTGCGCGGGCGTCGGGTCGGCGAGCAGCCGGAGCGCGTCGTCGGCGTGCGTCGCCACCACGGCCGCGTCGAAGTGCCGGCTGTCCCCGTCGCCGTCGTGCACGACGACTCCGTCGTGCACGCGCGCCACGGCGCGTACCGGAAGGCCGGTGTGGGTGGCGGTGAGCCCCTTGGCGAGCCGCTCGACGTAGCGGGCCGAGCCGCCGACGACGGTCCGCCAGGTGGGCGACCCCGTGACCGAGAGCATCCCGTGGTGGGCCAGGAACTGGAAGAGGTAGCGGGCGGGGTACGCGGCGGCCGTCTCGGCGTCGCAGGACCACACGGCGGACACCAGCGGCACCACGAAGTGCTGACGCGTGTAGGCGCCGAAGCGGTGCCGGTCGAGGAACGCGCCCAGCGTGAGGGTCTCGTCAGCGCCGTCGTGCGCGAGGTGGGCGCGCGCCGCGCGGTGGAAGCGGGGGACGTCGGCGAGCATCCGCAGGTAGGCGGGCCGGGCGACGTGCCCCGCGGACGGGAAGAGTCCCGGCAACCCACGGGCCCCGGCGTACTCGAGTCCGCAGCCGTCGCAACGCACCGACATGCTCATCTCGGAGTCCTGGGTCGCGACGCCCAGCTCGTCGAACAGCCGGATGAGGTGGGGGTACGTCCTGCGGTTGTGGACGATGAAGCCGCTGTCGACGCCGACCGTACGACCGTGGGTGTCGAGGAGGTCGTGCGTGTGCGCGTGGCCGCCGAGGCGGTCGTCGGCCTCGTAGACCGTCACGTCGTACGCCCGCTGGAGCAGGTACGCGGCCGTCAGGCCGGACACGCCCGCTCCGATCACCGCTGCGCGTCGTCTCATGCGGCCTCCCTGCGTCGTCCCACGGAGGGGGTTCGTAGGTCAGGGGGCGCTGGATGGGTCCTCGGAGGACTCTTCTGCGTCCGCGTGGTCGGCGAAGGCACGCAGCACGTCGATCGCCTCGGCCAGGAACGTGTGGATGCGTTCGGCCGTGGGGTCGTCGAGATCTGCGGTGAGGCCGCGGATGGCGCCGACGAGCGGCGCGGCGGCGCGGCGGGCGTCTGCGTACGCGGACTCGGTCGGCACGAGGCTCGTCCGGCGCTTGTCGGTCGGGTGGGCCGCGCGCTGCATGTGGCCCGAGGACACGAGGCGGTCGACCGCGACGGTCGCCGACGCCGAGCGGATGCCGAGGTTGTGGGCGAGGTCGCCGACGCCCAGCGGCTCAGGGAGCGCGGCCATGGCGTGGTCCAGCGCCTGCGCGTCGGTGACTCCGATGCCGATGTCGGAGGCGAGGCGCGAGTGGACCGACGGAGCGAGTCGGAGCAGCTCGCGCAGCTGCATCCCGACCTGGAAGCGGACGTCGGTCCGGTCGAACGCAGGCATGGGGTCCACGAGATCATGCTACGGGATAATACCCGTAGATTATCTATCTAACTCAGTCGGGCTTGGGTCGTCAGCGAGGAGTCAGGCGCTGATGACCGTGCTGTGCCATCCCTTGCGCGGCTCGCCGGTGAGGTCGTGCATCACGTGCTTGACCTGCGTGTACTCCTCGAACGAGTAGGTGCTCATGTCCTTGCCGTAGCCCGACTGCTTGTACCCGCCGTGCGGCATCTCCGACACGATCGAGATGTGGTCGTTGATCCACACGCAGCCGGCCTGGATCTCCGCCGACGCGCGCTGAGCCCGGTAGACGTCACGCGTCCATGCCGAGGCGGCAAGCCCGTACGGGGTGTCGTTCGCCAGGCGCAGCGCCTCGTCGTCGGACTCGAACGGCAGGGCGACGAGGACGGGTCCGAAGATCTCGTCCTGCACGGCCTCCGCGTCCTGGGGCAGCCCGGTGAGCAGGGTCGGCTCGTAGAAGAAGCCCGGACGCTCCGGGGCCCGCCCGCCGCACACGACGTCGGCGCCCGCGGCCCGTGCACGGTCGACCATCGCGGCCACCTTGTCGCGGTGCGCGGCCGAGCTCAGCGCGCCGAGGTCGGTTGCCGGATCGGTCGGGTCGCCGACCACGACCTTGCCCATCAGCTCGGCGACGCCGCTGACGAACTCGTCGAAGCGGCTCGCGTGGACGTACGCACGGGTCGCCGCGGTGCAGTCCTGGCCCCCGTTGATGAGCGAGCCCGCGACGGCGCCCCGGATCGCGGCCTCGAGGTCGGCGTCGTCGAACACCACGAACGGCGCCTTGCCGCCGAGCTCGAGGTGCACGCGCTTGACCGAGGCTGCCGCCGTGGTCGCGATCTGCTTGCCGACCGCGGTCGACCCTGTGAAGGAGACCATGCGGACCCCGGGGTCGCCGACGAGCGCGGTCCCGGTCGAGACGCCGGGCCCGTTGACGACGTTGACGACGCCGTCCGGGATCCCGGCCTCGGTGGCCGCGCGGGCGAACATCAGCGAGGTCAGCGGCGTGATCTCGGCGGGCTTCAGGACGATCGTGTTGCCGGCCGCGATCGCGGGGAGCACCTTCCAGGCCGCCATCTGGAGGGGGTAGTTCCACGGGGCGACGGAACCCACGACGCCGAGCGGCTCGCGCCGGATGGACGAGGTGTGATCGGGGGAGTAGCGCCCCGAGGCCTTGCCTTCGAGGTTGCGCGCCGCGCCGGCGAAGAAGGCGGTGTTGTCGATGGTGCCGGGGACGTCGAACTCCGTCGACATCCGGATCGACTTGCCGGTCTGGAGCGTCTCGGCGGCCGCGAGCTCGCCGGCGATCTCCTCCAGCCGTGCGGCCAGGGCGTGCATCGCTGCGCTGCGCTCGCCCGGGGTCGCCCCGGACCACTCCGCGTACGCCGCCTCGGCGACCTTCACCGCTGCCCGCACGTCGTCGGGCGTGGCCGAGGCGAAGGTACGGACGACCTCGCCGGTCGCCGGATTCGTGACCACGACGTCCTCCGGGCCCGAGCCGTCGGTGAAACGTCCTCCGACGTACTGGCCGGCGGGGAAGGAGGCGGGATCGAACGGGCGGCTGGCAGGTGCGCTCATGGCGCGATTCCAGCACGCGCCTCGCGCCGGGACAACACCCGCCCTGTCACCGGAAGGGTCGTCGCGGTGACGAGGTGTCGCCTCAGGCGATGGTCTTGGGCAGGGCGATCACCAGCAGGCCGGCGAAGAACGCCAGCACCACGCAGGCCACCGCGGAGCCCACGAGCTTCGACGACGTGGAGCGGTCCACCACCATCGGCAGCATCCCGACGCCCGCCACCACGGTGAAGACAGCGATCTGAACCCAGGTCGACATCACGGCCCCTTTGCTCGGCTGAGACCAACCTAGCCGTCAGCGCCGCTGGTCGTGCACCATCAAGGCGACGCCGAGCGCGAGCCGGGAGTCCGGGTCGTCGAGGTCGACGTCGAGGATCTGCTCGAGACGGTGGAGCCGCTTGTAGAGCGCCGGGCGGCTGCGGTGGCTCACCCGGGCGAGCTCGGTCTTGTTGCCGCCGACCGCGAGGTACTGCCGGAGCAGGGCGAGCATGCCGTCGTCGTGCGTGGCCTCGTGGACGAGCAGCCGATCGAGCTCGGACTCGGCGAACGCCTGCACCCGCGGGTCGTCGTGCAGCAGGGCGATCAGCCCACGCAGCCGCACGTCGCGGGCGCGGAAGAAGATGCGTCGCCGTCCGGCGGGCAGGGCGTGCGCCACCTCGGCGACGTGCTGGGCGTGACGCAGCCTCGCCCCCGCGGCGCGGAGGGAGGAGGCCTGCTCGCCCGCGCCGACGGCGACCTCGTCGAGCTCGGGCTGGCGGACCACCTGCGTGTGGAGGACCTCGGCGAACGCCTCGAGCGCGGCGTCCTCGGCACGGCCGCCGGCCGCGATGAGGACGGCGACCTCGTACGGCCCCAGCGAGCCGAGCAGGACCGGGACCCGGGCGCTGCGCGACGCCTGGGCGACCCTCTCGACGAGCCCTCGGGCGCGGCGGTGCTGGGCGACCGGGTCGGACGGGCCCGTCCCGCGGGGCGCGGCCCGGACCACCACGGCCACGTATGGGGGTGCCAGCGGCAGACCGAGCGACCGCGCCCGGGCGTCGGCCTCGGCGTCGTCGCGGACCCGTCCCTCGGCGAGCTCGGTGAGGAACCCGCCTTGCGCCTGGTAGGTGATGCCGAACCGGTCGCTCTCGGCCATCCGGCCGAGCTCCAGCGCCTGCGCGGCCCGCTCGAGCACCATCGCCAACCTCGCCTGGTCGGAGGCAGGGTTCACGACGACGAGCCGTCCCCAGCGCTGCTGGAGGCCCACGGGCGTCACCATCCAGCCCTCGGGGCCGGTCAGGCCCGCGGCCCCGGTGGGTGCGGCCAGGCGCGACCGCTTCGCCCAGTCCTTGAGCAGCCCGCTGGCGGGGCGGCCCACCGCGGCGTACGCGACGACGTGGCGGGACAGGTCCTCGAGCACGACGGAGGAGCCGGCGAGCTCCCCGGTCGCCTCGACGATGGCCTGCGCGCCTGCGCCTTCGAGGCTGAGCGCGGTGAACCGTTCGTGGACCCGTCGCGAGAAGTCGACCCGCTCGTACTGCTCGGCGACGATCGCTCGGTGGACCTGCTCGGTGATCTCGACGAAGCGGGTCTTGCGGCGCAGGGCGATCACGGGGAAGCGGCGCTCGCGTGCCACCCGCAGCGCTGCCGGCGGCACCTCGAGGAACCCGTCGCCGGTCTCGACGATCAGGCCCGTCGCTCCGGCGTCGACGAGCTCGGAGACGTACGCCGCAGCGTCGCGGGCGCCGCCCCGCATCGCGAGGCCGGTCGACAGCAGCAGCTCCCCGCCGGTCAGGAGACCGGTGACCTCGCGCACCTCGCTGACGTGGACCCAGCGGACCGGTCGGTCGAGCCGGTCGGAGCCGGCGAGCACCTCGGGCTCGGCAGCGCGGACGGCGTCCGAGGCGAGGACGGCGCGGAGGGTCGGGAGTGCCACGGGATCAGGGTACGGTCGCTTGACGAATCGTCGCGCTCGGGGCCGTGCAGGTGACAGGTCGTCCGTTGCCAGGGTGGCGCCGCAGGGCGCACGCTCGTCCCATGACCACTCCGACCCTGATCCCGCACTGGCTCGACGGCGCCCCGTACACCGGCAGCGCCGAGGGAGCCTCCGCCCGTACCGGCGACGTCACCAACCCCGCCACCGGCGCCGTGAGCGCACAGGTCGCGTTCGCCGACGAGGCCGACGCCGAGCGTGTCATCGGCGCCGCTGCGGCCGCCGCGCGGGCCTGGGGCGAGACCTCGCTCACCAAGCGGACCCAGGTCGTCTTCGCGTTCCGCGAGATCCTCAACGCCCGCAAGGAGGAGCTCGCCGCGATCATCACCTCCGAGCACGGCAAGGTGCTCGACGACGCGCTCGGCGAGGTCACCCGCGGGCTCGAGGTCGTCGAGTTCGCGTGCGGCATCCCGCACCTCCTCAAGGGCGGCTACTCCGAGGGCGTCTCCGGCGGCGTCGACGTCCACTCCAAGCGTCAGCCGCTCGGCGTCGTGGGCATCATCAGCCCCTTCAACTTCCCGGCCATGGTGCCGATGTGGTTCTTCCCGATCGCGATCGCGGCGGGCAACACCGTCGTGCTCAAGCCGAGCGAGAAGGACCCGTCGGCCGCGATCTGGATCGCCGAGCGCTGGAAGGAGGCCGGTCTGCCCGACGGTGTCTTCAACGTGCTCCAGGGTGACAAGGTCGCCGTCGACGCGCTGCTCGACAGCCCCGACGTGAAGGCCATCAGCTTCGTCGGCTCCACGCCGATCGCCCGCTACGTCTACGAGCGCGCCAGCCAGTCCGGCAAGCGCGTCCAGGCACTCGGCGGCGCCAAGAACCACATGGTCGTGCTCCCCGACGCCGACCTCGACCTCGCGGCCGACCAGGCCGTGAACGCCGGCTACGGCTCCGCCGGCGAGCGCTGCATGGCCATCAGCGTCGTCGTCGCCGTCGGTGGCGTCGGCGACGAGCTGGTCGCCAAGATCGCCGACCGCACGCGCACGCTGCGCACCGGTGACGGGACCAAGGGTGCCGACATGGGCCCGCTGGTGACCAAGGCGCACCGCGACAAGGTCGCCTCGTACGTCGACGCCGGTGAGGCGGCGGGCGCCAAGCTCGTCGTCGACGGACGTGAGGTGGTGGCCGACGGCGGTGCGGACGGCTTCTGGCTCGGCCCGACGCTGCTCGACAACGTCACGCCCGACATGAGCGTGTACACCGACGAGATCTTCGGCCCGGTGCTCTCCGTCGTGCGCGTCGACACCTACGACGAGGCCGTCGCGCTCATCAACGCCAACCAGTACGGCAACGGTGTGGCTCTGTTCACCAGCAACGGCGGGGCGGCGCGCAAGTTCGAGTTCGACGTCGAGGTCGGCATGATCGGCATCAACGTCCCGATCCCGGTGCCGATGGCGTACTACTCCTTCGGCGGCTGGAAGAGCTCGCTGTTCGGCGACAGCCACGCGCACGGGACCGAGGGCGTCCACTTCTTCACCCGTGGCAAGGTGGTCACCTCGCGCTGGGGCGACCCGGCCGTCAAGCCCGTGGGCGGGCTCGAGCTCGCCTTCCCGAAGAACAGCTGAGGAGCGTCGATGAGCAACCGCACCTACGACCTCGACCGCGCGCACGTCTTCCACTCGTGGTCCGCGCAGGCCTCCCTCACCCCGATGGTGATCGAGAGCGCCGAGGGCAGCTACGTCGTCGACGACCAGGGTCAGCGCTACCTCGACTTCTCCTCGCAGCTGGTCTACACCAACATCGGGCACCAGCACCCCCGCGTCGTCAAGGCGATCCAGGACCAGGCGGCGACCCTGTGCACGATCGCGCCGCAGCACGCCAACGCCGCCCGGTCGGAGGCCGCCCGGCTCGTCGCCGAGCTCGCGCCCGAGGGGATGGACCACGTCTTCTTCACCAACGGTGGCGCCGACGCGGTCGAGCACGCGGTCCGCATGGCCCGGCTGCACACCGGGCGCCGGAAGGTGCTCAGCCGTTACCGGTCGTACCACGGGGGCACGCAGACCGCGGTCAACCTCACAGGTGACCCGCGGCGGTGGCCGAACGACTACGGCTCCGAGGGCGTCGTGCACTTCTTCGGCCCGTTCCTGTACCGCTCGGAGTTCCACGCGACGACGGAGCAGGAGGAGTGCGAGCGTGCGCTCGAGCACCTCGAGCGCACGATCGTGATGGAGGGTCCCGACACGATCGCGGCGATCATCCTCGAGACGATCCCCGGCACCGCGGGCATCATGCCGCCGCCGCCGGGCTACCTCGAGGGAGTCCGCGCGCTGTGCGACCGCTACGGCATCGTGTGGATCGCCGACGAGGTCATGGCCGGGTTCGGGCGTACGGGCACGTGGTTCGCGCTCGACCTGTACGACGCGAAGCCGGACCTCATCACCTTCGCGAAGGGCGTCACGTCCGGGTACGTCCCGCTCGGAGGCGTGATCATCTCCGAGCCGATCTACGCGACGTTCGCCGACCGCGTCTACCCCGGCGGGCTCACGTACTCGGGGCACCCCCTCGCCTGCGCCGCCGCGGTCGCGACGATCGAGACGATGAAGGACGAGCGGATCGTCGAGGCGGCGGCGACCCTCGGGTCCGACGTGCTCGGCCCCGGCCTCGCCGACATCGCGGCGAAGCACCCCTGCGTCGGCGAGGTCCGTGGCGTCGGTGCGTTCTGGGCGCTGGACCTGGTGGCCGACCCGCAGACCCGGGAGCCGCTCGCGCCGTACGGCGGGTCGAGCCCGGCGATGAACGAGATCGTCGGCGCGTGCAAGAAGAACGGGCTCCTCCCGTTCGCGAACTACCACCGCATCCACGTCGTGCCGGCTCTCAACATCGCGCACGACGAGGCGCGCCAGGGGCTGGAGATCCTCGACGAGGCGCTGTCCCTCGGCGACGCCCACGTGGCGCGGTAGGTCGCCATGACCCGCACCGTCTTCGAGCGGCTGGCGCCGCCCGCAGCGGTCGTCGACGCGTCGCTGTCCGCGACGCGCGACGGCTGCTTCTGGCTGGACGACGTCGATGACGCCACCCAGTACCCGGCGCTGGCCGGTGCCCACTCCACCGACCTGCTCGTCGTCGGAGGCGGCTACACCGGACTGTGGACGGCGGTGAAGGCCAAGCTGCGCAACCCGGGGACACGTGTCGTGGTCCTGGAGGCGCAGACCGTGGGCTGGGCGGCATCCGGGCGCAACGGCGGTTTCTGCGACGCGAGCCTCACGCACGGCGAGGACAACGGCCGGTCGCGCTGGCCCGACGAGTACGAGACGCTCGAACGCCTCGGGCAGGACAACCTCGAGGCGTTGTGCAAGGCCGTCGACGCGCTCGGCATCGACTGCGAGCTCGAACGCACCGGCACCCTCGACGTCGCCGTGGAGCCGCACCAGGTCGCGTGGCTCGAGGAGGGTGCGGGCGAGGTGCTCGACACCGCCGCCGTACGGGCGCAGGTGAACAGCCCCACGTACCTCGCAGGGGTGTGGCACCGCGACTCCACCGCGATGCTGCACCCGGCGAAGCTCGCCAAGGAGCTGGCCCGGGTGGCCGCGGGACTGGGCGTCGAGATCTTCGAGCACAGCGCGGCCGAGTCGCTGGAGTCCTCCGGGCGTCGCGGGCCGGTGCTGGTACGGACGCCGCGAGGCTCCGTCCGCGCCGACCGGGTCGTCCTCGCGACGAACGTGTTCCCGTCGCTGCTTCCGCGCTACGACCTGTTCACCGTGCCGGTCTACGACTACGCGCTGATGACCGAGCCGCTCACCGCTGCCCAGCGTCAGGCGATCGGCTGGGACAACCGTCAAGGCGTCGGCGACATGGCGAACCAGTTCCACTACTACCGCCAGTCCGCGGACGGGCGGATCCTGTTCGGCGGGTACGACGCCGTCTACCACTACGGCGGGAAGGTCCGCTCGGCGTACGAGCACCGGCCGGCGACGTACCGGACGCTCGCGTCGCACTTCCTCACCACGTTCCCGCAGCTGGAGGGCATCGGGTTCACGCACCGGTGGGCAGGTGCCATCGACACGTCGACGCGGTTCTGCGCGTTCTTCGGGCTGGCGAAGCAGGGGCGGGTCGCGTACGCGGCGGGGTTCACCGGCCTCGGTGTCAGCGCCACCCACTTCGCAGCCGACGTGATGCTCGACCGGCTCTCCGGCGAGCGGACGCCGCGCACCGAGGTGGAGATGGTGCGCAAGAAGCCGCTGCCGTTCCCGCCGGAGCCGGCCGCGGCCGTCGGCATCAACCTGACGCGGTGGTCGCTCGACCGCGCCGACCACCGTGGCGGCGCCCGCAACGCCTGGCTGCGCGCGCTCGACGCCGTCGGGCTCGGGTTCGACTCGTGAGCGCCCCGGAGCAGGACCAGCAGGTACGTCACCGGGCAACGGAAGGTAGCCGATGACCACGACCACGACCACGACCACGACCACGGTCTCGCTTCGCGGGATCCGCAAGTCCTACGGGGCGGCGACTGCCGTCGACGGGGTGGACCTCGACATCGCCGAAGGGGAGTTCCTCTCCCTGCTCGGACCGTCCGGCTGCGGCAAGACGACGCTCCTGCGGATGATCGGCGGTTTCGAGGAGCCTGACGACGGGGACGTCCTCCTTTCCGGGACGTCGGTCGTCGGCGTGCCGCCGAACCGGCGTGCCGTCAACACGGTCTTCCAGGCGTACGCCCTGTTCCCGCACATGACCGTCGCCGAGAACGTCGCCTACGGCCTGCGCCAGCGGCGGGCAGGGCAGCCGCGCCCGAGCAAGAGCGAGATCTCCGAGCGTGTCCGCGAGGCGCTCGCGCTGGTCCGGATGAGCGAGTACGCCGAGCGGCGCCCCAAGAAGCTGTCCGGCGGGCAGCAGCAGCGTGTGGCCCTCGCCCGCGCGATCGTGAACCGCCCCGACGTGCTTCTGCTCGACGAGCCGTTGTCCGCCCTGGACCGCAACCTCCGCGAGCAGATGCAGGTCGAGCTGAAGCTGATCCAGCGTCAGGTCGGCATCACGTTCGTCTTCGTCACCCACGACCAGGCTGAGGCACTGTCGATGAGCGACCGGGTCGTGGTGATGAACGCCGGCCGGATCGAGCAGGTCGGGACGCCCGAGGAGGTGTACGGCGCACCGGCGACGGCGTTCGTCGCGGGCTTCATCGGCACTCAGAACTTCGCCGAGGGCGTCGTGAAGGACGGAGCCGTGGTGGCCGGCGGCGTCACCTTCGCGCCCGAGACGACCGTGCTCGACGAGGTCCCGGAGGGAGTCGCGGCACGCGTCGCGGTGCGCGCCGAGGCGGTGAGCGTGACGCCGCAGGCGCCGGAGGTGGGCGCGGCGAACGCCGTCGCCGGCACGCTCGCCAGCACCTCGTTCCTCGGCGACGTCGTTCAGCACGTCGTGCTCGCTGAGGACGGTCGCGAGGTCCTGGCGAGGACGCCGGCGACGGCCTCGCGGGCGCTTGCCACCGGCACGACGGTCTGGGCGACGTGGGAGCCGTCCGCGGTCCACGTCTTCCCGGAGGGCCAGGGATGACGCGCAGGCGTCCGCCCGAGACCGTGCGCGTCCTCGCGCCGCGCTCCGAAGCGGGACGGATCAGCAGACGCGCGCTGCTGGGCGCCTTCGGGGCGATCGGGACGGCGACGCTGCTCGGCTGCGGTGGCAGCCGCACGGTGGCGACCACCGCCAAGCCCGACGGCACGCTCGAGGACCGCCTCAACGTGTACTCGTGGGGCGACTACGAGAGCCCGGACAACGTCCGCGCGTTCCGGGACGCCCACAACCTGACCGTCCAGGTCGACAGCTTCGCGTCCAACGAGGAGATGATCGCCAAGATCGGCGCCAGCAGGGGGACGAGCGGGTACGACGTGCTGGTCCCCTCCGGCCAGTTCGTCCCGATGATGGTGGCGAACGACCTCCTGTCGCCGCTCGACCACAGTCTTATCCCCAACATCTCCCGCCTGGAGCCGGCGTTCACCGACCAGCCGTGGGACCCGGGCAACACGCACGCCGTCCCGAAGGCGTGGGGGACGACCGGGTTCGCGTACGACACGACCAAGATCGACGGTCGTCCCGAGTCCTGGCGCGACTTCCTCGAGCTCGCTGCTGGCCAGGCGAGCGGCTCCGTCTCGCTCCTCGACGATCCGTGGGAGGTGTCGTCGATCTACTTCGGTGCGGAGGGAATCGACCCGAACACGACCGATCCGACGGCGCTCGACGCGGCAGAGGCGTACCTGACGACCGAGCTCGCCCCGCACGTGCGTACCTTCAGCTCGGCGCCGACCCAGAGCATCGTGCAGAACGAGCTCGCGCTGCTACAGATGTACAACGGTGACGCCCGGCTTGCGATCACCGAGTCCGACGATCCCGACCGCTGGCGCTTCGTCTACCCGACACCGACCGCGAACCTGTGGGTCGACACGTGGGCCATCGCGCGCGGTGCGCAGCACGTCGACGCCGCGCACGCGTTCATCAACTTCATGCTCGGCCCCGAGACCGCCATCGGCGAGGTGGACTGGAACGGCTACCCCACCGGGATCGCCGGTCAGCGCGCGCTCGCCGAGGAGTGGGAGCTGGACATGCTCGACCTCATCTTCCCGCCGGACGACGTGGTTGCGCGGCTCACTCCGGCCGAGCTGACCGACGCTCAGGACCGCCTCACCGCGATCCTCGAGCACGTCCAGTCGAAGGCGGGGTGACGACGTGTCGCGGCTCCGAATCCGCGCGACCAGCGCGTGGCTGTCCTTCCCGCTGTGGGCGTGGCTGGCGTTCTTCGTGTTCATGCCGCTCGCGCTCGTCGTCTGGTACTCCTTCGGCGAGAAGCCTGATCTCTTCACTGCGGTCTCGAACGACCAGCTCTCGTTCGATCGGTACGGCGAGGTCCTCGACGGCGTCTTCATGTCCACGTTCTGGGCGACGTTGCGGATCGCCGGAGCAGGGACGCTGCTCTGCCTGCTGGTCGGCGTCCCGTTCGCGTACTGGATGGCGGTCAAGGTGGACCCGCGGTGGCGTCCGCTCCTCCTCGCTCTCGTGCTGGTGCCCTTCTGGACGAACTTCCTCGTCCGGACCCTCGGGTGGCAGATCTTCCTGGCGCCCAACGGCATGGCGTCCGACGCGCTCCAGTGGCTGGGTGTCCTGAACGGTCCGCTCGACATCCTCTACACGCGGGGAGCCGTCCAGCTCGGCGTCGTCTACAACTACCTGCCGCTGATGATCCTGCCGCTCTACGTGGTGTTCGAGCGCCTCGACCCGAGCCAGCGCGAGGCGAGCCGCGACCTCGGTGCCGGACGGTGGAAGACCTTCTTCTCCGTCACGGTGCCCGAGGCGCTCCCCGGCATCGCGTCGGGATGTCTCCTGGTGTTCATCCCGCTGATGGGCGACTACCTCACCGCGTCGGTGCTCGGCGGTGCGCGCGGGACGATGATCGGCCAGGTCGTCGCCCGCCAGTTCACGTCGGCCCAGAACTGGGCGCTCGGCTCGGCCATGGCGGTGACGCTGATGGCGTTCGTGCTGCTGACCGTCGTGCTCGCCGCCGCCGTCTTCCTGCTGGTCCGGACGATCGTCCGGCGAGCCCGCCACCTTGACCTGGAGGTGACGCCATGAGCGCCGCGCGTACCCGTCGGCCTCGGGATCCGCTGAGCCGTGCGCTCACGGTCCTGGGCGTGCTGGTCTTCGTGTTCCTCTTCCTGCCGATCCTGGTGATCGTCGTCTACTCGTTCAACACGGGCCGGCTGCTCGGCGCGTGGGACAGCTTCGGGTTCGACGCGTACACCCGGGCCTGGAACAACCCCGTCATCGGTGACACGGTCCGTACGTCGCTGGTCGCCGGCGTGCTCGCGTCGATGGTGTCCACCGTGCTCGGCACGATCGGCGGAGTCGCCCTCGCGCGTGCCCGTGCCGGGGCGCGCTGGGCCGGCATCCTGACGGCACTGCTCGCGGTCACGCTGATCACGCCGGAGGTCATCGACGGCATCGCGATCCTGCCGTGGCTCGTCACCCTCGGGACGGACGGCGGCCTCGCGGTCGTCAACAACGGCATGGTGCGCCTGGTGATCGTGCACACCTCGCTCGCGGTCGCCGTGGTCACGTTCATCGTGCGTGCGCGGATGCGAGGGATGGACGAGCAGATCGAGGAGGCGGCCGCCGACCTCTACGCGGCTCCGTGGAACAGGTTCCGTCAGATCACGCTTCCGTTGGCCTCGCCCGGCATCTTCGCCGGTGCGCTGATGGCGTTCACGCTGAGCCTCGACAACACGATCGTCGCGTCGTTCGTCCAGGTACCGGGCTACACCCCGTGGCCGGTCTACGTGTTCGGATCGCTCAAGGTGGGCCTGCGCCCGGAGATCGCTGCCGTGTCGACCGTGATGCTGCTGCTGACGCTCGCGGCGCTCGCCGTCGTGTGGGCAGTGCTGCGGCGGTCCGGGGACGACAACGCCTCGGTCGCCTCGACCTTTACCGGAGGATGAGCACGAATGACAAAGGCACGTGAGCGGCTTCTGTCGGCCGCAACCGGAACCCATCCGCTCGAGCCAGGAACGCTCGACCCGACGGACGTCGTCGACGGCTCGCCGAGCACGGCGTCCACCGAGCTCGCGGCGCTCGACGGCGCGTCCGTCGGACTTTGGGAGATCACCGCCGGCACGGTCCGCGACACCGAGATCGACGAGGTCTTCGTCGTGCTGTCCGGGGACGCGACCGTGCGCTTCGAGGACGGCAGCACGCTTTCGCTGCGGCCCGGCGTCGCCGTACGCCTGCGCGCCGGCGACCGTACGGTGTGGGAGGTTCGCGAGACCCTGCGCAAGGTCTACCTGGCCTGATCCGTCCCGGTTCCGACCCGCCGGGCCCACGCACGAGGGATCATGAAGGGGTGAGCGCCTTCGGCACGCCCCGACCGCGACGTGCGGACGCGTCGTGGCGGGCACGTCTGGCGGTGGTCCTGCTGCTTCTGACGCTCAGCGCGGCGTTCCTCACCGACCTCGGGCAGAGCCGTGCCGACGCCGTGCGGTGCGAGCGGTTCACGTCGCAGTCCGAGGCACGCCGTGCGGTCGTCGCCCCCGCCCTCGGGAAGCGGGTCGTCGTGATCGGCGACTCCTGGTCCGCGGGCCTCGGCCTGGACGATGCCGGCGACGCCTGGACCTCGCGGCTGTCCGGGCAGGTGCACGTCGACGCATTCTCCGGTTCGGGGTTCAGTCGGTCGGCGAGCCCGTGCGACGGCTCGTGGTTCGGCGCCCGTGCCGGCCGTGCCGTGGCCGGGGGCGCGGACCTGGTCGTGGTGGCAGGAGGTCTCAACGACGTCGACCAGCCGGTGGGTGCCGTCCGAGCGGGCTTCGCGCGGGTGATGCGTGCGGTGGGGGAGCTGCCGGTCGTCGTGGTCGGACCCGCGTCCGCGCCGTCGCGCGCCGGGGGTGCGCCCGAGGTCGACACGCTCCTCGCCGATCTCGCGGAAGCCCACGGTGCCGCCTACGTCTCGACGCTCGGTCTCGACCTTCCATACCTCGAGGACGGGCTGCACCTGTCGCCGGAGGGCCACCGCGCGTTCGGCGACTTCGTCGCGACGCGCCTGGAGGTTCTCGGCGCGTAAGGTCCGTGCATGGAGCGGAACGAGCCTCCCGACCCCGAGGTGGTCGAGCTCGCGCACCGGATGTTCGACCTGGCGCGCGACGGTGACGCCGACAGCCTGCTCGCGTACGTCGACGCCGGCGTACCCCTGGAGATGACCGACCCCGACGGCAACACGCTGCTGATGCTCGCGGCGTACCACGGCCATGCCGACGTGGTGCAGCGTCTGCTCGATGCCGGCGCGGACGTCGACCGGCTCAACGACCGCGGTCAGAGCCCGCTCGCGGGCGCCGTCTTCAAGGGGGAGGACCTCGTGGTGTCGCTGCTCATCGGCGCCGGGGCCGACCCGGACCTGGGGACGCCGTCGGCCCGGGCGACGGCCGCGATGTTCGGCCGGGACAACCTGCTGACCTGACGACCCACGGCGGACACCTCGTCCGTCGCGGCAGCGAGGCGCTACAGTCGATCCCACGACAGGGGAGCGCGGGTGCCCACGGGCACGGTGCGCTGAGAGTGCGGAAAGCCCGCAGACCCTCCGAACCTGCACCGGTTAGCACCGGCGAAGGGAGTCACCCATGGCTGAGGCCATTCGTTCTCGCACGTCCGCGACCACCCGTTACCGCACGGTCGACCTCGTCACCGTCGCGATGCTGGGGGTCGCGCTCGGTGTCGTCTTCTGGGGCTGGAACCAGCTGTTCGCCGTGGTGAGCGGCACTGCGCTGTTCGCCTTCCCGCCGAGCTCCGGGCTCATCTGCGGCGTCTGGCTGCTCGGCGGTGTCGTCGGCGGTCTCGTCGTCCGCAAGCCCGGTGCCGCGGTCGGCACGGAGCTGGTCGCGGCCACGGTGTCGGCGCTGCTCGGCAACCAGTGGGGGATGTCCGTCGTCGTCTCGGGACTGATCCAGGGGTTCGGCGCCGAGCTCGTCTTCGCCGTGTTCCTCTACCGGCGGTGGGGCGTCGTCGTTGCCGCGCTGGCCGGTGCGCTGGCGGGCGCTGGTGAGGCCGTGTACGAGTGGTTCGCCTACTACGCGGACTGGTCGTTCGGCTACCAGCTCGTCTACCTCGCGTTCTTCGTGGTCTCCGGCGCGCTCGTCGCTGGGGTCGGCGGCTGGGCCCTCGTCCGTGCGCTCGCGTCGACCGGGGCGCTCGACGCGTTCGGGCCGGGACGCGACTACCACGCACGCACGGCGGTGTCTGCGGACCACGATCAGGCGTGACCGGCTCGATCACGCTCCGCGGCTTCGGCTGGCGTCCGCTCGGTCGGCGGGCCCCGGTCGTCGCCGGACTCGACCTGCGGGTCGAGCCCGGTGAGCGCGTCCTGCTCGCCGGTCCCTCCGGTGCCGGCAAGTCGACCGTGCTCCGCGCCGTCGCCGGGGTGCTCGCGACCGCCGGTGACGGCGACCTGCTCGGCGAGGTCGAGACCGAAGGCCGGATCGGTCTGCTCCTGCAGAACCCGGGTGACGCCGTCGTCGCTGAGCGGATCGGGCGTGACGTCGCGTTCGGTCTCGAGAACGCGCGCGTCGCCCCGGATGCGATGTGGCCCCGTGTCCGTGCCGCGCTGGAGGCCGTCCGACTCCCGTACGGGGTGCAGCACCCGACGGCGGCGCTCTCGGGAGGTGAGCTCCAGCGTGCGGCGCTCGCCGGGGTCCTCGCGTCGCGGGCCGACGTCCTGCTCCTCGACGAACCGACCTCGATGCTCGACGACGCGAACGCCGAGGGCGTGCGCCGGTGCATCACCGACGTCGTGGCCGAGAGCGGGGCGACGCTCGTGGTGGTCGAGCACCGGCTCGCGCCGTGGCTCGACCACGTCGACCGGGTCGTCGTGCTCGGGCGCGACGGCGAGGTGGTCGCCGACACGGACCCGGCGACGTTCGCGGCCACGATGCGCGACGACCTTGCCTCCGCGGGCGTCTGGATGCCGGGCGTGCCCGCGCCCGAACCCGTCGAGCCTCCCGCCGCGCTCGTCGTGCCGCATCGTCGGCCCGCGCCGACCCTCGAGGCCGTCGCGCTGAGCGTCGACCTCCGCCGCACCGACATGCGCGGGACGGTCGTCGCGGCCGCGCTCCGGGAGGTCGACGCCACGCTCACACCCGACGCGGTCACGGTCCTCGGCGGGCCGAGCGGCGCCGGCAAGTCGACTCTGCTGGCGACCCTCGGCGGACTGCAGCGTCCCACCGCGGGGGAGGTGCGTGGCCTGGGCATGCCGCCGCACCGGATGCGTTCGCGTGCGCTGGCGGCGGTCGTCGGGTGGGTCCCCCAGAATCCTGAGCACGGGTTCCTGACGACCCGCGTCCGCGACGAGGTCGCGGCGACCTCCCGGCGGGTCGGGGTCGTCGTCGACGTCGACGCGGTGCTCGCGCACCTGGGGCTCGACCGGCTCGCCGACGCCAACCCGTACCGGCTCTCCGGCGGCGAGCAGCGCCGGCTCGCCCTCGGCGCCGCGCTCGCACACCGCCCGTCCGTGCTGCTCCTCGACGAGCCCACGGTCGGCCAGGACCGCGGCACCTGGGCGGCGGTCGCGGGGTGGATGCGCGCGGCCGCGCACGGCGGTGCCGCGGTCGCCGCAGCGAGCCACGACAGTGCGCTGGTGAGCTGCGCCGACCATGTGGTGCGCCTCGCGGACGGACGCAACGCTGTACCCGCGCCGCGCGTCGAGGGGGCACGATGAGGCGCCTCGTCCCCGCTGCGAACCCGTTGGTGCTGCTGGCCATGGGGACGCTCGCGATCGTCGCGTCCTTCGCGGTGCGCGACCTGAGGACCGCCGCTGTCGCGCTGGGAGCGTACGTGCTTGCCGGTGCGCTGCTGCTGCCGTCCCCACGGTTCGCGCTGGCGCGGTTCGCGGCGATCGCGGTGGCGTCGGTGTCCCTGGTCTCGTCGACGTGGTGGCTCGGCGGGCGTGACCTCGAGGTCGCGCTGACGGCGGGTCTGCGGATCGTCGTCCTCGCCCTGCCCGGAGCCGTGCTGGCCGCGTTCGTCGACCCGTCACGGCTCGCTGACCAGCTCGGCCAGCGGCTTCGTCTGCCGGCACGACCCGTCGTCGCGTTCGCCGCGGCGATGCAGCGCTTCGGTGCCCTGCGGGAGACCTGGGGGCAGCTCGACCGAACCCGGCGAGCGCGTGGCTACGGACCGACACGCAACCCGCTCTCGCGCGGACGGCACGCGGCCTCGCTCGCGTTCGCGCTGCTGGTCAGCGCGCTGCGCGACGCGGCGCGGATGTCGGTCGCGATGGACGCGCGAGGTTTTGCCGGGGCGCAGACCCGGACATGGGCGGAACCGGCGCCGTGGACCCGGGCGGACACCGGCCTGCTCGCCCTCGGAGTCGTCCTCGCCGCGGTCCCTTGGCTCGTACGGTGAGACGGCCGGTGTGCCGCGCGTCACGGTCGCCCTCTAGGATCGGGGCGCAGTAAGCGATCGCTTAGTACGGAGGCCCCGATGCGCACCTTCAAGAACCTTGCCGAGCTCGCGTCCTGCACGGGCGAGGAGCTCGGCGTCAGCGACTGGCACGAGGTCACGCAGGAGCAGGTGAACCTCTTCGCCGAGGCGACCGGTGACCACCAGTGGATCCATGTCGACCCGGAGAAGGCTGCCCACGGGCCCTTCGGTCGCACGATCGCGCACGGTTACCTCACGGTGTCGCTGATCCCCATGCTGTCGGCCGAGACGTACAAGGTCGAGAGCGTCAGGATGGGCGTCAACTACGGGTCCGACAAGGTGCGCTTCCCTGCGCCGTTGCCCGTCGGCTCACGCGTCCGCGGGCGGGCGAAGCTCGTCGAGGTCGTCCCGGTCGCGCTCGGCCAGCGCGTCACCGTCGAGTTCACGGTCGAGGCAGAGGGCGTCGACAAGCCGGTGTGCGTCGCGCGCACGCTCGCGATCTTCGCGGAGTAGCCGCCGGGACGGCCCGCCGTCAGAGGCTCTTGCCCCACACGTACCCGAGCAGGGCGAGGGCGATCGTGGCGGCCAGCACGCCGAACCCGTACGCCGCGGCGAGACCGTAGCGCCTCTCGCGGACCAGGGTGACGGCCTCGTAGCTGGCAGTGCTGAAGGTGGTGTAGCCGCCGAGGAACCCTGTCCCGATCACCGCGCTGACGTCCGACGAGGCCAGGTCGCCGACCACCAGGCCGGTGAGGAAGCCGAGCACGAGCGAACCGGTCATGTTGATGATCGCGGTCGACCACGGGAAGGCCGAGCGGGAGGTCTTGGCCTTGATCATCCCGTCGACGACGTAGCGCACGCTGGCGCCCGCGCCGCCGGCCACGATCATCAGCAGGAACAGGGGGAACGTCATGAGCCCGCTCCCTTGTCCTCGTGCTTGCGTTCGTGGAGCCTCGACGCCAGCACGATGCCGAGCATCGTGGCGCAGGCACCGATGATGACGGTGCCCAGCGCGTACGTGAGGGCGATGCCGATCCGCGCGTCGTCGACGAGCACGGCGGTGTCGGTCGCCAGCGAGCTGTACGTCGTGAGGCCTCCGCAGAACCCCGTACCGACGAGGAGCTTCAGCCGCGCGGTCGTCTGCGGAGCGGGAGCGGTGCGGGTGAGGCCCTCGTACAGGTACCCGAGGATGAACGCGCCGAGCAGGTTCACGATCGGCACCACGATCGGGATGTTGTCCTCGTTCGGGACGGCGAGCATGAAACCCTCGCGGGCTGCCACGCCGACGACTCCTCCGGCGAAGACGAGGGCGATCGACGCCGCGCGCAGGTAGGCTGGTCGGCCCGTTGTCGTCGTCATCAGCAAGCCTCTCAGCCGAGTCGTTCTCGCGCGTCACCCGGCGCCGCACGGTGCCGGTGGTCCTGGTTCGACGGTAGGTCCGCTGATTCCCGACCGCGCGCCGGACGCCGCCTCGTCGTCGCCGGACGGGGCGACTGCGAGGTCACGCCGACACCGGCTCACGCGTGTTCGGATCGTTCACCGCGCCGGGCGACACGTCCTCGATCATGACCAGCAGCGTGTCGTTGACCAGCCCGAGCTCGCGCAGGACGGCACTCTGCTCACGGGCGGCGGTCGCGCTCGACGGGTCCGTGTCGTCCCCACCCACGTCCGGGTCGACGGGGCCGGGGAGCTTGCCGTCCAACGCCGTGGTCAGGGCGGTGGCGTTCTTGCTCAACGTACGGCTCAGCCCGTCCCAGTCTTCCGAGGAGCCGTCGACGCCGGCGTCGATGGCGCTCTCGACGGCAGCGACGAGCTGGCGGGTGTGGAACATCAACGCCCACACCGCGGTGAGCCGGGCCTCGACGCCACCGACCTGGACCGCACCGGGTGCCAGTCGGAGCGGCGCGAACGCCGACTCGAGTGCGCGGACGTGCTGCTCGGCGGCGAGGAGCCGCTGACGGATCGCCGCCTTCGAGATCGAGTGGTTCCCGGCCAGTCGGCCCAGGCTGGCGGAGGTGATCGCGTCGACGTCCTTCACGACGGTGGTCGCGTCCTTGCTTAGCACGTTGCGGGTGCGCGTCGGCAGGACCAGCGCGGCGACGACCAGGGCGATCGCCGCACCGAAGAGCGTCTCCAGGATCCGCATCTCCAGTGCGAGGGTGGTCAGGCGGCCGAGGAACTCGTAGAGGACGGCGAAGATCATCGTCGTCCAGAACGTCGACACCGCCGGTGCGACCGGGCGGTAGTAGGTCGAGCCGAAGACCGCGACGGCGAGGAGGGGGAGGACCACCCTCGGGTCCGCTCCCGTCGAGAGCGCCAACCCGAACCCGACCGCGGCACCGGCGACGGTGCCCGCGACCCGCTGCGCGCCCTTGAGGAACGTCTCTCCGTTGGTGCCGCCCAGCACCTGGTAGGCGGCGAGCGCCGCCCAGTACTGGTGGGAGGCCGAGACCACCTCGCCGATCGTCAGTGCGGCGCCGGTCGCGACCGCCGTCTGGATCGCTCGACGGGTGGGCGGGGACAGCGGCCATCGGCCACGCGGGGGGTCTTCGGATGGTGGGGTCGCGACGGAGCGGTCGACGTCACCACTCGTGTCCTCCTCGTCGTCCAGCGGGACGGCGACCGGCGCGCTCGGATCGAGGGCGGCGACGGCGGTGGCCCGGAACTCGGACGCGGCGCCGTGAAGCTCGTTGGCCGCCTGGAACACGAGGCGGGCGGCGCGCGGCCAGTCAGCCGCCGGCTCGTCATCTCTCCACGGGGCGAGCTGGGCGTCCGAGGGAACCACCTGCGAGGCAGCGTCACCCGGGATCACGGCCATCTGTGCGAGGTGCGCCTGCAGCAGCTCCACCCGGCCGGCGAGCCGGGCGCGAAGCTCGAGCGAGATCATGGTGCCTGTGACGCTGTGCGCCGCCGCCACCAGGTTCATGGCCGCCAGCTCGGTGTCGAACAGGCGGAGCCTCAGCGCCGTCGCACGGTGGGCGCTGACACCGGTCAGGGTCTCGTCGCCGCTGACCTGGCCGGCGACGAACGCCGCATCGCTGCGGAGCTGCCTGATGTCGGCGGAGACGTTCCTGCGGATGTCGGGATCCCAGCGAGCCGCTGACACCGCGTCGAAGAGGGTGTCCATCGACGACACCAGGCGCTGCGCGAACCCGCTCAACCCGCTGCGCAGTGCACGCAGCGGCTGTTGCCGCAGGAGCACGTGGGTGAACAGGTACGCCGACGCGACCCCGACCGCCGCGGCGGTGAGGTAGAGCGCGACGTCGGTGAGCTGCAGGCGCAGGATCAGCGCGAAGTAGTACGCCATGAAGGTCACCTGGCCGAGCGCCGCCCAGCGCGGACCGAACCGCCCGGCCCAGACGCCGACCATCGCCACCACGACGACGAAGACCCCGGTCAGCACGACGGAGCCCGACACGAGTGCGCCGAGCATCACGACCACGGCGACCGGCACGATGATCAGCGCGCTCGTGAGACGCGCGGCACGCGGTGTCCTGTCCGCCGATATCCCGGCGCTCAGCATGCCGACGAAGCCGCCGAAGATGGCCGGCGACAGCGAGCTGCGACCGGTCGCCTCGAAGATGCCGTAGAGGAGGAGCGCGGCGGTGGCCGCCGCGAGGACCGACCGCGCCGCCGCGCGGAACCGTGAGTATCCGGGGTCGACCTGCGAGTGCCGGAGGTCGCGCCTCGCCCACCAGCGGCCGAGGTGCGAGCCGTGGGAACCGGCGACCGTCTTAGGGGTGCTCCTCCCGACGAGCGGCGTGATCTCCGCGACGTTCTCCAGAGCGATGGTGTCGTGGTCGTGGAGCATGGAGACGGGCTCGTCCGAGACGATGGCGGGCTGGTAGTCGAGGTCGGCGCTCACACCGAGGGTGATCTGCTGCGCCCGGTAGGCGAACGGCAGCCATTCGCTGTACCGCCGATACGTGTCGTCCATGTCGGCCAGCGGCTCGACCTCGGCCAGTCGCGCCATCGCGGCGTCCAGGTCGAGGAACTGGGCGACCCACTCGTTCTCGCGCTTGCCTCGGGGATCGCGGGCGAGCTTCGCGAAGGTCTCGGCACTCACGACCTCGGGCACGTCGCGGCTCCGCCATCCCACGCTGCGCTGCAGGTACTCGCCGAACTGGAGGAACTGGAAGGTGAGCGAGATCAGGCTGGGGTCGGCGGCGGCCGGGTGCCCAGTCGGGAGACCCCACCGCAGCGCGCCGAGCGTTCCCGCCAGCATCCGGATCGCGTACGGCAGCGCGAACTGGTCGCGTCCGCTCTGGAAGTAGTAGGCGGCATGGTGCAGACGCACTCCGTCGGTGTACGAGGCGAACGAGCCGGAGATGCCGTCGAGGTGGGTGTCCAGCCCGTTCGGCTGACCGTTCCTGAAGAAGGGGGTGAGGGTGGCGACGGTGGAGCCGGCTCCTCGCTCCGCGGTGAAGAAGTACCGGCACAGCCCGTTCAGGTCGCTGAAGACCGAGTAGATGGCCAGCAGGAACGTGAGGATCAGGGAGATCAGGACGACGCCGGAGAGCGTCTCCGCGATGCTGAGGAACCGCAGGAGGTCGGTCTCCGCCGTCAGGGACGAGCCGCCCACGGTCGACAGCTGGGCGGCGCTGAAGTAGAACGCGTCGAAGAGGGTGAGCCCGGCGCCTTCGCCCGACACCGAGAAGCTGGACCGCGACATCAGGCCGTAGTAGATGAGCCCGAACCCGGTGATGATCCCGAACACCCAGAGGACGATGACGGTGATGATCTGGATCCCGGTGACCTGCCGGAGCCCGACCGGTCGCCACCGCCGAGACAGGCGCCGGGTGATCCGGCGCAGGATCCGCCACTGCCAGCGCGTCGCAGCACCGCTGAAGATTCCCGCCTCGTCGTAGTTCAGCGCCGTAAGGAACACGTCGAGCAGAGTCGCGCCCAGGATGACGGCTCCCAGGGCGATCCAGACGATGTCCACCCGTGCAAGGCTAGTCGCGCGGCCGGGATGCGCTTTGCGAACTATTTCTGCTTTGTCTGTTTCGACTTGCGGTTGTTTCCGGCCAGGCAAACGATCTAGGGAACGTACGACACACCCAGGTTGGTGTCCCATGATCGCCAGCCGCGAGCTCCGAAAGGTGGGTCGAGGCGATGAACCTCACTCCGCGGGAGATCGACAAGCTCTACGTCTACCAGGTCGCAGACCTCGCCCGGCGGCGTCGCGATCGCGGCACCAAGCTCAATCTCAGCGAGGCCCAGGCGCTGATCTCCGAGGCGATCCTGGAGGCGGCCCGCGACGGCAAGTCCGTGGCCGAGTGCATGGAGCTCGGCAAGCACGTGGTCTCCGAGGCCGACTGCATGGCGGGGGTCCGTGAACGCCTGGCCCTGCTCCAGGTGGAGGCCACCTTCATCGACGGCAGCAAGCTCGTCTCCTGTCACGACCCTGTGGCGGCCTGACAGATGCCGACGGGGGAGCACAGCGCGGTCACGACGGTGCTCGTCGGTGGCCACGAGAGCGCGTACGGGAGTGACCTGCTTCCCCTCCTCGACCTGCTCCCCGACGCCGTCGTCACCCCTGCAGGACGAGCGCTGCACAACACCGTCGCCCCGTCCCTCGCCGCGGGCGAGACCGTCGTCGTCGTCACCATGACCTGGGGTCGCGATCCCGTCATGGTCGCCGACGTCGCGAAGACGCTGAGCTGGCTCGCCTCCGACGCCGGTGGGCGCCTTGCCCTGACACCGAGCTTCGGGACTGTGGACCACCTGGTCGCGTGGCTGCGCCGCGCCGCGACGGAGACGGCACGTCAGCGGCCGGGAGCCGGCGTGCTGGTGACAGCGCCGTCGTCCAACCCGTTCGACGACGCGGAGCTCCACCGCATCGCTCATCTCGTGCGCACGCACGGTGCGGGGGTTCAGGTCGAGGTCGCATGCGTCGCTGAACCCTCGGATCTCGGGCGCGCCGTCGAACGAGCACTGCTGCTCGGCTCCGACGACGTCGTCGTGGTGCCGGCGGGATTCGGCAAGGGACCGCCGCCAGGACTGCCCGGCGAGCACGCGACCTTCTTCGGGCCGCTGCTCTCCGAGGCGGCAGTGCTCGACATCGTGCGCCGACGGGTGAGCGAAGCGCAGCACGAGCTGGGCCACGGGCGGGACGGGATCGCTGCCGGGCTGCTTGCCGACCACGGTCACGGGTATGCGCACTCGCACGCGTTCGAGGACGGTGCTGCTCCCGGACACGGTGGCCATGTGCACCCGCACGTCCACCCGCACCACGTTCCACACGAGACGCCCGTCGAACGTGGCGCCTCCCACGACGAGGTCCTCACCTCGCCCCACCACTGAGCCATCCGGGCCGCGTGCACGCGCGCGGCCCGCACAGATGCGGAGGGAACCACATGCTGGGAAGTCCCAAGTACCACCACCTCGACGACGAGATCGAGATCAACGCCGGACGCGAGAGCGTCACGCTCACGGTGAGCAACACGGGCGACCGTGCGGTGCAGGTCGGGTCGCACTTCCATTTCTTCGAGGTCAACCGTGCCCTCCTCTTCGAGCGGGAGAGGGCCTTCGGGATGCACCTGGACATCCCCGCCGGGACCGGTGTCCGCATCGAGCCCGGTGACACCCGCGACGTCGTCCTGACGGCGTACGCAGGCGCGCGCCGCGTCTACGGGTTCAACAACCTCGTCGACGGCGGTCTCGACGCGAGGCAGACGCAGATCGACGCGATGGCCAGGATGACCGAGGGCGACTTCAAGAACGGCAAGCCAGCGGCCAAGGCGAAGAAGTCGAGCCCGGCGAAGAAGTCGAGCGCGGCGAAGAAGTCGAGCCCGGTGAAGAAGTCCGCAGGGTCCACGAGGAAGAGGAAGAGCTGATGGCAACCGTCTCGCGCAAGCAGTACACCGATCTCTTCGGGCCGACGAGGGGCGACCGGGTCCAGCTCGCCGACACCAACCTCGTCATCGAGATCGAGAAGGACTTCAACGAGGGGCACTACGGCGACGAGGTCGTCTACGGCGGCGGCAAGACAGCACGCGACGGCATGGCGGCAGACCCGCAGGCGACCAGCGCCCAGGGCGCGCTCGACCTCGTCATCACCAACGCGATCATCCTCGATCCCGTCCTCGGCGTGGTCAAGGGCGACATCGGTGTCAAGGACGGCAAGATCGCGGGTGTCGGCAAGTCCGGGAACCCGGCGCTGCAGGACGGAGTCGACCCGCGACTCGTGGTCGGCGCGACCACCGAGGTCCTCGCGGGAGAGCACTGCATCGTGACCGCCGGGGCGATCGACACTCACGTGCACTACATCTCTCCGCAGCAGGCGCTGGCGGCTCTCTCGAACGGCATCACCACACTGTTCGGTGGTGGCACCGGACCCACGGACGCCACCAACGGGGTCACGACCACGCCGGGAGCGTGGCACCTTCACCGCATGATCCAGGCGGCCGAGGACGTCGGCGTCAACATGGGCTTCCACGGCAAGGGAAACGGCTCCCTCCCCGCGGCCCTCATCGAGCAGATCGAGGCCGGTGCGTCGTCGCTCAAGGTCCACGAGGACTGGGGCTCGACGCCGGCGGTCATCGACAACGCACTGTCGGTCGCCGACGAGTACGACATCCAGGTGTCGATCCACACCGACAGCCTCAACGAGGCGGGCTTCGTGGAGGACACGATCTCTGCCATCAACGGTCGGACGATCCACACGTACCACACCGAGGGCGCCGGCGGCGGTCACGCGCCGGACATCATGAAGGCGGCGGGCTACCCGAACATCCTGCCGTCGTCGACCAACCCGACGCTGCCCTACACCGCCAACTCGGTCGATGAGCTGCTCGACATGGTGATGGTGTGCCACCACCTGTCGCACGACATCCCCGAGGACGTGGCGTTCGCGGACTCGAGGGTGCGTGCCGAGACCATCTCGGCGGAGACGGTGCTGCACGACGAGGGCGTCCTCTCGATGTTCTCGTCGGACTCCCAGGCCATGGGCCGGATCGGCGAGTCCGTGACGCGCGCGTTCCAGACCGCGCACCACAACAAGGAGATGCGCGGAGCGCTGCCGGAGGACGAGGGCACGGGCAACGACAACTTCCGCGTCCTGCGCTACCTCGCCAAGGTGACGATCAACCCGGCCATCACCCAGGGGGTGTCCGACTACATCGGGTCGCTCGAGGCCGGCAAGATCGCCGACATCGTGGTCTGGACGGTGGACGCCTTCGCCGCGAAGCCACGGATGATCGTCAAGGGTGGCCTGATCAACTGGGCGATCATGGGTGATCCCAACGCGTCCCTGCCGACGCCTCAGCCGGTCTACTACCGGCCGATGTTCGGCGGGTACGGCAAGGCGCAGCAGAAGACCCGGGTGACCTTCATGTCCCAGGCCGCCATCGATCTCGGCGTCCCGGAGCAGCTGGGGCTCGAGAGTCAGGTGCTGCCCGTACGGCGGTGCCGGTCCATTGGCAAGCAGCACATGCTGTACAACGATCAGGCTCCCGTCATCGAGGTCGACCCTGAGACCTACAAGGTGACGTACGACGGGAAGCCGGCGCACATCGAGCCGGCGCAGTCCTTGCCGCTGACCCAGCTCTTCTTCCTCGCCTGAGCACCATGACGTCGACCACCGTGCGGGACCTCCTCGTGAGCCTCCAGCTCTCGGACTCCGCGTTCCCGAGCGGCTTCTACACGATGTCGCACGGGTTGGAGGGGTTCAGCCAGGCGGGTGCGGTCGACCAGGACGGGATCGAGGGGCTGCTCACCGGACTGCTGCGGCACTCCGTCGGCCCGGGGGACGCCACGGCGCTCGCCCGGGCGCACGACGCGGTCGAGGACGGTGACTGGGAGCGCGTGCGCCGGGTCGACGAGATGCTGTTCGCCGCGAAGCTCAACGCAGAGATGCGCAGAGCGTCGGTGCGCAGCGGCCACCAGCTCACCGACATCGCGCTCGAGGCGATCGGTGGGCCGGAGCTCGAGGAGTGGAAGCGGGCCGTCGCCGCGAAGGAGACGCCGGGCTGTCAGCCGGTCGCGACCGCGGTCGCGTACGCGGCGGCCGGCGTGGGAACGGAGCAGGCGGTCGCCTCGGACCTGTTCGCGTTCGCGGTGAGCTTCCTCGGGGCGGCACTGCGGCTGCGTCTCTCCGACCACCGGCACGTGCAGGTCGTGCTGCACGCCGTCGGACCTGTCATCGCCGAGGAGGCTGCCGAGGCGGTCGGCCGTGACCTCGAGGACATGGGCGGGTGCGTCCCGATGGCGGACGTCATGTCTGCCCAGCACGAGCGCGCGGAGGCACGACTCTTCGCGAGCTGACGGCACCCCAGCGGTGCCCGACCGACGACAACGAGGGGGACGGATGAGCAACGACGTGCTGCGGATCGGCATCGGAGGACCGGTGGGCTCGGGCAAGACGGCACTGACGGAGGCCCTCGTGCCCCGGCTCTTCGCCGCCGGGCGCCAGCCTGCGGTCATCACCAACGACATCTACACGCAGGAGGACGCCCAGCACGTGCGACGAGAGCTCGCCGGCATCCTCGACCCGGAGCGGGTGGTCGGGGTGGAGACCGGCGCGTGTCCCCACACCGCGGTCCGTGACGACCCCACGATGAACCTTGCGGCGGGTGCGGAGATGCTCGAGCGGTACCCGGAGGTCGACACCCTGGTGTACGAGTCGGGCGGCGACAACCTCACGCTCACCTTCTCGCCGTCGCTCGCCGACGTCTTCGTGTTCGTCCTCGACACCTCCGAAGGGGAGAAGATGCCGCGCAAGCGTGGCCCCGGCATCACGGAGTCCGACATCCTCGTGATCAACAAGATCGACATCGCCCAGTACGTCCGGACCGATCTCTCCGTCATGGAGTCCGATGCGCGACGCGTCCGTGACGGCAAGCCGGTCGTCCTCACGAACTCGCTGACGGGCGACGGTGTCGACGAGCTCCAGGACCAGATCCTCGCCGCCTGGCACGCCCGGCCGGCGGTGCTGTCGCGATGAAGACCGTCACCCTCCACGACGCGCCGCCGGCGTCCGCGGTGCCGAAGGTGGGCGCGCCGTCGACGGGGTACGGGGGGCACCGGCTCGAGCCGGCGTACTACGAGCCGGTCCGGGTCCCGCACGAGGTGGCCCGCTTCAGCGGGGTGCCCGACACGCTCCCGACCGGGAGCCCGGGCAAGATCGGCGTCCTCGAGCTCGAGTTCGCGCGCACCGGGAACGGGACCGAGCTGGTCCAGCACTACCAGAAGTCGCCGCTGCAGATCATGCACCCGCTCTACTACGACACCGCGCGGCCGGACATGCCGTACACGTACCTCATGTCCACCGGGGCCGGCATCCTGCAGGGCGACCGCCTCCGTACGGACCTCACGTTCGGCCCGGGCACGTCCGCGTACGTGACCACGTCGGCGTACACGAAGGTGCTGCGGATGGAGCACGACTACGCGGTGGCGCAGGTCAACGTCCGCGTCGACGACGACGCGTACGTCGAGTACCTCCCGGACCCGGTGATCGCCTTCGCCGACGCCCGTCTCTACCAACGCACCCACGTCACGCTCGCGCCGTCGGCCACGCTGGTGATCGGCGAGACGCTGGTCGCGGGGCGGCTCGCCAGCGACGAGCGCCACCAGTACACCGCGCTCGCGGCGGACCTGGAGGTGCGCCGTCCGGACGGCTCGGTCGTCGCCCTCGACCGTGTGCGCCTCACCCCCACCGACCGTGACACCGGGGGACTGGCGGTCCTCGACGACCACGACGTCCTGTCGATGCTCTACGTGCTGACGCCCCGCGCGTCGGTGGCCGAGATCAGCGAGCTCCTGCACCAGGCGCTCGCCCCGTCGGTCGAGGCCGGCGTCGTCCTGGGAGTGAGTGCGCTCCCCAGGGACGCCGGCGTGTGGGTACGCCTGCTGAGCGACGACACCCACCTGGTCCTCGACGCCGTCACGCAGGCGTGGCGGGCGCTGCGAGGTCTCCTCACCGGCATCGAAGCCCCCGTCGTTCGCAAGAGCTAGGAGCTGTCATGTCGGCAACCGGAGCCACGGCCGCGGCACCCCCCAACACCTGGGTGACGTGGCTCGCCGCGCTGCCGCGGGGCATGTCCGAGATCTTCTTCCAGAGCAACGTCTGGACGGGGCTGCTGATCCTGGCCGCCTTCGTCGTCGCCGACTGGGAGATGGCGGTCCTGGCGCTGCTCGGGACCATCGCCTCGACCCTTGCGGGCGCGGCGCTGAAGGTAGGCGCCGACAGCATCAGGATCGGGATGCAGGGCTTCAACGGGGCGCTCATCGGTGCGGCGGTCTACACCGCGATGGGCGGGCAGGGCTGGTCGTACGTCCTCACCATCGTCGGCGGCATCCTGACCGCACCGGTGGCCTGGTTCCTGGTCTGGCTCTTCGGGAGACGGCCGCTGGAGCGGTTCGGACTGCCCTCCACCACGGCGCCGTTCTGCGCGGTCGCAGGGATCATCTACGTCTCCACGACCAGCCTGCACGTCAGCTCGTCGCCCGTGCACACCACGGACGGCACGGGAGAGTCCGTGCTGCGCTCGCTGCTGGCCAACGTCTCCGAGGTCGTCCTGGTCAACAGCGTGTGGGCCGGCGCGCTGATCCTGCTCGGACTCTTCATCGCCTCCTGGAAGGTCGGCGTCGCCGCTGTGATGGGCAGCGTGATCGGCAGCCTCTGTGCGCTCGCCCTCGGGGAGACCGACGCCACCATCGCGGAGGGCCTGGCCGGCTACTCCGGCGTCCTGACGGCGATCGCGCTCTCGGTCGTGTTCCTCAGGAGCAGCACTGCCTCGTGGGTGTACGCCGGGGTCGGTGCGGCGATCACGGCGGTGACGACCCTCGTCATGACCGACCTCACCGATCAGCCGCACTACACGTGGCCCTACATCCTCACCACCTGGGTGCTGCTGGTCGTCGCGGGGTTCATCCCGGTGCTCAAACGCCCATGACGCCGCAGGGCGGACGCGCGCGCCAGCCGCGACGACGACGCCCACGCGGTCGCTGACCGAGGGAGTGCCGACGTGCAGCTCGTGCTGGAGGACATCACCGTCTACGGGCGGCGCGGCCCGCTGCTCGAGCTCGACCGGTTCACCGTCTCGACGGGTGAGTGCGTGCTCATGGCCGGGGAACCCGGGCAGGGCCACACAGCCATGGCCCTCGTCGCGACCGGTCGCCTCTCCCCGTTCTCGGGTCGGGTGCGGCTCGTCAGGGACGACGGGTCGACGACCGAGGACCGGAAGGAGCGCCGACGCCTCACCGCCGTCGTCGACCTCCCCGCCGTCTCCGAGCCCGACGACGCGGTCCCGGTGGGGACCGTCACCGCCGAAGGCCTCGCCCTGGCCCGCCGGGGTGCCGTGCCGGGTGAGCCGACGCGCTGGCTGGAGCGGCACGACATGGGTGCGCTGCGCACCGTCCGGGTCGACGAGGTCGGGGGGGCCGTCCGTACGGCGCTGCTGACTGCGCTGGCCGCCGAGCGGAAGGGGGTCCGCTTCCTCGTGCTCTCCCTGCCCGACAGGCATGGTGGTGAGCCGGCGGACTGGTGGGAGATCGCGCAGGCGTACGCGTCGTTCGGGTACGGGGTGGTCGTCCAGTGCGGCCGCTCCTCGGCGCGCGACCTCGGTGCCGACATCCCGCCGGCCCACGGGGACAGCGCACGCCGCGCGACACCGCTGGAGGCGCTCCGTACCCGGCCGCCGTCCGCGCCGAGACCGACCACAGGCGACGCCGAGCGTCCGGCCCCCGACCAGTCGCTCGACACCGCATGGCTCTTCGGCGAGGTTCCTGCCGACGACCAGCACGAGCCCGGTGCTCCCCGTGCGAAGGAGGAGGATCGATGATCGCGATCCGGCTGGCCGTCTCGGAGATCCGGCGCATCAGCGCCGGAACCCTGCCCAAGCTGGCGATCCTCGCCATGGTCGTGATCCCTTCGTTGTACGCAGGGCTCTACCTGTTCGCCAACGAAGACCCTTACGGCGAGCTCGACCGCGTCCCGGCGGCCCTCGTCGTGCAGGACCGTGGCGCGACCCTGACCGACGCGATCGACGGGACGACCGAGAAGGTCGACTACGGCGGCGAGGTCGCCGACCGCCTCTTGCGAGGCGACGGCGGGTTCGGCTGGGTCGAGACGACGGAGGGAGAGGCGGAGTCCGGCGTGCGGAACGGACGCTATGACGCCGCGCTCATCATCGGTCCCCAGTTCTCCGAGGAGCTGACGTCGTCCGCCCGGTTCGAGCCGGAGCGAGCAGGGCTCACCCTCATCACCAACGACGCGAACAACTACCTCGTCACCCGGGTCGCCGAGACGATCGTGGGCGATGTGCGGGACACGATCGCGACACAGGTCGGCACCGTGGCCGCGAGCAGCTTCCTCGACGGCCTCTCCGTCGTGCACACCGATCTCACCAAGGGGGTGAAGGGCGCTCAGGAGCTCGTCACCGGCTCCAGCCGGCTCACCAGCGGGACCGCCGAGCTCGTCGACGGGACGGCGACCCTCGCGCGTGGCGCCGAGGAGGCGGCGGACGGAGCCGCCCGTCTCGAGTCTGGCGCCGACGAGCTGGCGAGCGGGACGCGTCGGATCGCGGGCGGCGCGAGCACGCTGTCGAACGGGCTCGACGAGCTGAAGCGCCGCACGGGGAGCCTGCCGTCGGACACGCGCACGCTCGCGAACGGCGCGCAGGAGGTCGCCGCAGGAAACGCGAAGGTCGCCGCCGTCGGTGACGACGCGGCCGAGGTGGCAGGCGTGGTCGTCGACCAGTTCCGGGCCGCGCGAGCCTCGCTCGACGAGGGCCTCGACGCGCTCGTCGCGCAGGGGAGGATGACCGACGCCGAGAGAGACGCCCTGATGGCGTTGTTCGCCGACGCCGAGGTCCCGGTCGATGCGGTGGCGGCGCAGATCGAGAGCGCCGCGGACCGGCTGGACGCGCTGAGCAAGGGCTCCTCCGAGGTCGCCGCGGGCACCGAGAAGCTCGCGGCCGCCGCCCCCGTGCTCACGCGGGGCATCAGGAAGGCCGCGTCGGGCGGAGCCGAGCTCGCCTCGGGATCGGCGCGCGTCGACCGCGGCGCCCAGACCCTCGCGCGTGGCACCGGCACGCTGGCGGACGGGACGGAGAAGGTGGCGAACGGCGCTGAGCGGCTCGCCACCTCGAGCACGGCGCTGCGCAAGGGCAGCGCGAGGCTCGAGACCGGGACCGGCGAGCTCCGGAACGGGCTGCAGGACGGGCTGCGCAAAGTCCCCGACCTGGACAAGACGACCGCACGTGACACCGCGGAGACGATCGGTGACCCGGTGGCCGTCAAGGAGGACACGCTCGCGCGCGCCGGGTCGTACGGTGCCGGCCTCGCCCCGTTCTTCATGTCGCTCGCGGCATGGATCGGGGCGTACGTGCTCTTCCTGCTCGTGCGGCCGTTGTCGGCGCGTGCCCTCGCGGCGAACGGTCCGGCGACCCGGACGGCGCTCGGCGGGTGGGCCCCGCCGGCGGTCGTCGGGCTGGTCCAGGTCGCGGTCATGTTCACGATCGTCCGGTTCGCTCTCGACATCGATCCGGTCTACGAGGTCGCGACGGCCGCGGTGCTCGTGATCTCGTCGATGGCCTTCGTCGCGATCCTGCAGGCGCTCAACGCCTGGCTCGGCGAGGTGGGCGAGTTCCTGGGGCTCGTCCTCATGCTCGTCCAGCTGGTCACGGCGGGCGGCACCTTCCCGTGGGAGACGATCCCGGAGCCGCTGCGGTCGCTGCACTGGCTCCTGCCCATGTCCTACGCGGTCAACGGGCTCCGGCAGACGCTCTACGGGGGCGAGGCGTGGATCGTCGCCCGGGACCTCTCGGTGCTGGTCGCCGTGTTCGTCGTCGCGATCCTGCTGACCGCGCTGGCGGCCCGACGGCAGAAGGTCTGGACGCCCAAGCAGCTGCAGCCCGAGCTCGTCCTCTGAGCCGCTCCCGGCGGGCGTCCGCCGGCCGCAGCGCCCTCCTCTGCCCCGGGGCGGAGGCGAAAATCGTTGCCGCTACGGTGGAATGAAGTCGCGCTCACATAAGTTGATAACATCAGACTCAATTAACAAGAGTGCTGGCAAAGCGGGTCCGCGTCGAACCCATGACGCGCCCCGTACCGCGATCCATCAGGAGGAACTCATGGCCCGTGCGGTCGGAATCGATCTCGGCACGACCAACTCTGTCGTCGCCGTCCTGGAGGGTGGCGAGCCCACCGTCATCGCTAACGCCGAGGGTGCCCGTACGACCCCGTCCGTCGTCGCGTTCGCCAAGAACGGCGAGGTGCTGACCGGCGAGGTCGCCAAGCGTCAGGGTGTGACCAACGTCGACCGGACGATCCGGTCCGTGAAGCGTCACATGGGCACCGACTGGTCGGTCAAGATCGACGACAAGACGTTCACCCCGCAGCAGATCTCGGCGTTCGTGCTGCAGAAGCTCAAGCGCGACGCCGAGGCGTACCTGGGCGAGCCGGTCACCGACGCGGTGATCACCGTTCCGGCGTACTTCAACGACGCCCAGCGTCAGGCCACCAAGGAGGCAGGCGAGATCGCCGGCCTCAACGTGAGCCGCATCATCAACGAGCCGACCGCGGCTGCGCTCGCGTACGGCCTCGACAAGGGCGACGACCAGACGATCCTCGTCTTCGACCTCGGCGGCGGCACGTTCGACGTGTCCCTGCTGGAGATCGGTGACGGCGTCATCGAGGTGAAGGCCACCAGCGGTGACAACCACCTCGGCGGCGACGACTGGGACCAGAAGGTCGTCGACTGGATCGTCGACAAGTTCAAGGCGAGCACCGGCCTCGACCTCACCAAGGACAAGATGGCGATGCCGCGTGTCCGTGAGGCCGCCGAGCGCGCCAAGATCGAGCTCTCCAGCTCGCAGTCGACCTCGATCAACCTCCCGTACATCACCGTCGACGCCGAGAAGAACCCCGTGTTCCTCGACGAGACGCTGACCCGTGCGGAGTTCCAGAAGATCACCGCCGACCTGCTCCAGCGCACCCGCGCCCCCTTCGAGCACGTCATCAAGGACGCGGGCATCAAGGTCGCCGACATCGACCACGTCGTCCTCGTCGGTGGCTCGACCCGCATGCCGGCCGTCTCCGACCTGGTCCGTGAGCTGCTCGGTGGCAAGGAGCCCAACAAGGGCGTGAACCCGGACGAGGTCGTCGCCGTCGGCGCCAGCCTCCAGGCCGGCGTCCTGAAGGGCGAGGTCAAGGACGTCCTCCTGCTCGACGTCACCCCGCTGTCGCTGGGCATCGAGACCAAGGGCGGCGTGATGACCAAGCTCATCGAGCGCAACACCACGATCCCGACGCGGCGCTCGGAGGTCTTCACGACCGCCGACGACAACCAGCCGTCCGTCGCGATCCAGGTCTACCAGGGGGAGCGCGAGATCGCGGCACACAACCAGATGCTCGGCACGTTCGAGCTGACGGGCATCGCGCCGGCGCCGCGCGGCGTGCCGCAGATCGAGGTCACCTTCGACATCGATGCCAACGGCATCGTCAACGTCTCCGCGAAGGACCGGGGCACCGGCAAGGAGCAGTCGATGACCATCACCGGCGGGTCGGCCCTCTCCAAGGACGACATCGACCGCATGGTCCGCGAGGCCGAGCAGTACGCCGAGGAGGACCGCAAGGCCAAGGAGGCCGTCGAGGTCCGCAACCAGGGTGAGACGCTCGTCCACTCGACCGAGAAGTTCCTCGCCGAGAACGGTGACAAGGTCGGTGACGACGTCAAGGCCGAGGTCCAGGCCGATGTCGACGCCCTCAAGGAGACGCTGAACGGCGACGACACCGACGCCATCAAGGCGGCGATCGCCAAGCTCGGTGAGTCGAGCCAGAAGATGGGCACGGCGATGTACGAGGCGGCGTCCGCCCAGGCCAACGCGGCCGGCTCCGGTGAGGGCCAGGCCCAGGCCGAGGAGGACGACGTCGTCGAGGCCGAGATCGTCGACGACGAGGGTGAGACGAAGTGACGTCGGACCGCGACTTCACGTCCGAGGCCGAGGGGGTGCCGGAGCAGGAGGCTGCTCCGGCCCCCGAGGCCACGGCCCAGGAGGAGGAGCTCGCCGTCTCTGACCTCGCCCGGCAGCTTGCCGAGCGGACGGCCGACCTCCAGCGCCTCCAGGCCGAGTACGTCAACTACAAGCGGCGCGTCGACCGTGACCGCGAGGCGCAGCGGGTGAACGCCACCGCGGCAGTGCTCGCCTCGTTCCTCCCGGTGCTCGACGACATCGGCCGCGCTCGCGACCACGGCGAGCTCGAGGGCGGCTTCAAGGCCGTCGCCGACTCGCTCGTCCAGGCCACGAGCGCGCACGGTCTGGAGGCATTCGGCGAGCGCGGGGACGTGTTCGACCCGATGCTCCACGAGGCGCTCATGCACCGCCTCGACGCCGACGCGCCCGAGGGCGAGCCGACGGTCGACGCGATCATGCAGGTCGGCTACCGGATCGGTGACAAGATCCTGCGCCCCGCGCGGGTGTCGGTCGTCGAGCACGAGGAGGCCGAGCCGGAGGTCGACGATGAGTCCGAGTCCACGGCAGAGTGACACGCACGTCCGTGCGATCGAGCAGAAGTAGGGAGGTGGTCTCGTGAACAACGAGTGGTTCGAGAAGGACTTCTACAAGATCCTGGGAGTCTCGAAGGACGCGAGCGCGTCCGACATCAAGAAGGCGTACCGCAAGCTCGCGCGAGACCACCACCCTGATGCCAAGCCCGGTGACAAGGCGGCCGAGGAGAAGTTCAAGGAGATCTCCGAGGCCTACGGTGTGCTCTCGAACGCGGACAAGCGCAAGGAGTACGACGAGCAGCGGGCGATGTTCTCCTCCGGCGCCTTCGGTGGAGGCTTCGGCGGCGGGCGTACGAGCGGCGGCGGCTTCGGCTACGGCCAGGGCGGCGGCGGGGGGTTCGACTTCTCCGACCTGCTCGGCGGCATGTTCGGCGGCGGTGCCGGGACGCGGACGCGTTCGGCGCCGGCGCGCCGCGGTGCCGACCTCGAGTCCGAGACGACGTTGTCGTTCGACGACGCGATCTCGGGGACGACGGTCTCGCTGCGGATGTCCAGCGACGAGCCGTGCCCGACGTGCCACGGCACGGGCGCCAAGGCCGGCACCGTCCCGCGTGTCTGCCCCCGTTGCGAGGGCAGCGGCATGCAGACGAGCGCCTCGGGCGGCGTCTTCACGATGACCGAGCCGTGCGACGTGTGCCGCGGCCGCGGGCTCGTGGTCGACGAGGCGTGCGACACCTGCCACGGGTCGGGCCGCGCTGCGTCCGCGCGGACCATGCAGGTCCGCATCCCTGCCGGCGTGAAGGACGGCCAGCGCATCCGGCTGAAGGGCAAGGGTGCCAAGGGTGAGAACGGCGGGCCGAACGGCGACCTGTACGTCACCGTCCACGTCCGGCCGCACCGCGTCTTCGGGCGCAAGGGCGACAACCTCACCATCACGGTGCCCGTCACCTTCGACGAGGCTGTGCTCGGTGCTGAGATCGCCGTTCCGACGCTCAACGGGGCGCCGGTGAGGATCAAGGTCCCGGCCGGCACGCCGAACGGGCGTACCTTCCGGGCGCGGGGCAAGGGCGCTCCGCGCAAGGACGGCACCAAGGCCGACCTGCTCGTCACGGTCGAGGTGCAGGTTCCCACCGCTCCGACCGAGGACGAGCGCGCGGCCGTGGAGTCGTACCGTTCCGCCCGTGACGGCGCCGACCCGCGGGCGGCGCTCTTCGCAGGAGGTGCCTGACCATGTCGCGCGGTAAGGAGTTCGTCCCGCCGGGCCCGGAGGCGAAGGTCTTCGTGATCAGCGTCGCCGCCGAGCTCTCAGGGCTGCACCCGCAGACGCTGCGCACGTACGACCGGCTCGGGCTGGTCAGCCCCGCCCGGACCGGCGGCGGTGGCCGCCGCTACTCGCTGCGCGACATCGAGCTGCTGCGCTCGGTCGCCCAGCTCACTGCCGAGGGGCTCGGGCTCGAGGGCGTCAAGCGTGTCCTCGAGCTCGAGAACCAGGTGATGGCCCTCCAGTCGCGTGTCGCCGAGCTGGAGGCCGAGCTGGAGGCGCGCGACTCGTCGGTGCCGCGGGTGCGCAATCTGCCGGTGCGGTTCACCGAGGCGCCGACGTTTGTCGTACGCCGGTCCCGGGCGCGCTGACGCTCAGCGAGCCCGGTACGCGGGGGCGCGGTGCGTCTGCGCGTGCGGGGCGGCTTCGAGCAACGGCTGCACCCGCCGTCCGATGAGCACCGACAGCACGACGATGCTGGTCGACCGGACGATGCTCGGGGACTGGTCCAGTCGCAGGAGCGTCTCCTGGAGCTCTTCGTGCGACGCGGTCGCGACGAGGCACAGCACGTCGAACGAGCCGGTCGTCACGACCGCCTCGACCACCTGGGGGATCGCGTCCAGCGCCTCGCGGACCTCGTCGAGCGCGCCCTGCGCGATCTCGAGCGTCACGTACGCCTGGACCGGGAAGCCGGCGCGCCGCAGGTCGACGTCGGGGCCGTAGCCGGTGATGACGCCCGCGTCCTCCAGGCGCTTCAGGCGTGCCTGGACCGTCCCGCGGGCGACCGAGACCGTCCGGGACAGCTCCAGCGCGCCGGCGCGGGGGTGCTCGCGCATCGCGCGGACGAGGGCAAGGTCCAGTGCGTCCAGGTTCATCCCTCCACGATCGTACGAACTGGACTGAGCGTCTACTGGCCCACGGGATCGGCTGGTCGATCTGCGCATTCTGACCAGCGCGGACCTTGCGAGTTGCACAGCCACCTGCGGACGCGCTGTGATCGGGCCCACAGCCGCCCAGGAGGATCTGAGATGACCATCGAGCACACGCTGACCAGTGAGGAAGCCCTCGCCGGACTCGACGTCGACCAGCTCAAGCAGCTCGTCGGCCTGGTGGAGTACGACGAGCAGAACGACCCCTTCCCGGTGACCGGCTGGGACGCGGTGGTGTGGGTCGTGGGCAACGCCGCGCAGACCGCGCACTACTTCCAGTCCGCGTACGGCATGGAGCTCGTCGCCTACTCCGGGCCCGAGACGGGCAACCGCGACCACGCCTCGTACGTCCTGCGCAGCGGGGGCGTTCGCTTCGTCCTCAAGGGTGCCGTCGCTCCTGACAGCCCGTTGGTCGCCCACCATGCGGCGCACGGCGACGGCATCGTCGACATCGCGCTCGAGGTGCCCGACGTCGACCGCTGCGTCGCGCATGCCCGCGCGCAGGGCGCGACCGTGCTCGAGGAGCCGCACGACGTCACCGACGAGCACGGCACGATCCGGCTCGGCGCGATCGCCACGTACGGCGACACGCGCCACACCCTGGTCGACCGGTCCCGCTACGACGGGCCGTACCTTCCGGGGTACGTCGCCCGTACGGGCACCTTCCAGAAGCGTGCCGGCGCCCCGAAGCGCGTCTTCCAGGCTCTCGACCACGTCGTCGGCAACGTCGAGCTCGGCCGCATGGACGAGTGGGTGGACTTCTACCACCGCGTCATGGGCTTCACGAACATGGCCGAGTTCATCGGGGACGACATCGCGACGGACTACTCCGCCCTGATGAGCAAGGTCGTCGCCAGCGGCAACCACCGCGTGAAGTTCCCGCTCAACGAGCCGGCCCCGGGGAAGCGGAAGTCGCAGATCGACGAGTACCTCGAGTTCTATGGAGGGCCTGGGGCCCAGCACCTCGCGCTGGCCACGAACGACATCCTCGCGGCCGTGGACGTGCTGCGCGCCGAGGGCGTGGAGTTCCTCGACACCCCGGACTCGTACTACACCGATCCGGAGCTGCGCGAGCGCATCGGCGAGGTCCGGGTGCCGATCGAGGAGCTGCAGGCGCGCGGGATCCTGGTCGACCGCGACGAGGACGGCTACCTTCTGCAGATCTTCACCAAGCCGGTCGGCGACCGCCCGACGGTGTTCTTCGAGCTGATCGAGCGGCACGGGTCCCTGGGGTTCGGCAAGGGGAACTTCAAGGCGCTGTTCGAGGCCATCGAGCGCGAGCAGGAGCGTCGCGGCAACGTCTGAGCCAGCACCAGACGCCGCACGGTGGCACCTTTGGTCCCATGGCCAAGCATTCGCGTCCGATCGGGGTCGACATCGGCGGCAGCGGCATCAAGGGCGCGCCCGTCGACCTGAAGAAGGGTGTGTTCGCCGACGAGCGGCTGCGCATCGAGACCCCGCAGCCGTCGACGCCAGACGCGGTCGCCGACGTCGTCGCCGAGATCGTCGACCACTTCGCGCCCGCGAAGGGGGCTCCCGTCGGGGTCACCGTCCCGGCCGTCGTCACGCGCGGACTCGTCCGCACCGCGGCCAACATCGACCGCAGCTGGATCGGCACCGATGCCGAGCGCCTGCTCTCCGAGCGGCTCGAGCGTCCCGCCGTCGTCACCAACGACGCCGACGCGGCGGGCATCGCCGAGCTGGAGTACGGGGCGGGGCGTGGGACGTCCGGGCTGGTGCTGATGACGACGCTCGGCACCGGGATCGGCACCGCGCTCATCAACGACGGCGTCCTCGTCCCCAACAGCGAGCTCGGCCACCTGCGGATCGACGGGGAGGACGCCGAGCTGACGGCGTCGTCGGCGGCCCGCGAGAACGAGGACCTCTCGTGGGAGGAGTGGGCCGAGCGGCTCCAGACGTACTACGCGCGTCTGGAGGACCTGCTCTGGCCGGACCTCATCATCGTCGGCGGTGGGGTGGCCAAGCACGCCGACAAGTACCTGCCCCTGCTGCACCTGCGGGCCCCGATCGTCGCCGCTCGGCTCGGCAACGCCGCCGGCATCATCGGGGCCGCGCTGATCGCGGCGAGGGCGAACGACTGAGGCGGCCTCACGCCGCCTGCGGCCCGCTCTCGGGGGCGCCGTCGTCCTCGCCGTCGTCCCCGCCCTCGTCCTCGTACGTGAAGAACGAGATCCGCCCGTCGGTCTCCAGGACGGCGATCTCGACGTCGCTCAGCCGGCGCACCCCCTGCTGTCGGGCGGAGGTCACGAGGTCGGCCAGGGCGAGGCGCTGGTCGGCGAGCACCTTCATCCGTGGCTCGCCGTCGCGCAGTACCACCACTGGCTCACCGCGGATGAAGCGCAACCGCTTCGGCCATCGCCAGGAAAGCCACGAGAGGGCGACCGTCAGGAGGGTGAACGTGCCGACGGCCAGGACGGCCCCGGTGACGGAGGTGTCCTGCTGGGTCACCGCGCCCTGCACGAGGTCGCCCATGACGATGAAGAGCACCAGCTCGAACGTGCTCAGCTCGCCCAGCGTGGAGCGTCCCACAGCACGGGTGATGAGCCACAGGAACGCGAACACGACGATCGCGCGGACGACGATCTCCATCGCGGTCCTCCGTTCTGCCGCAGGGGCGTGGTCGGTCGGGTCAGGGGACGAGGCTGGTGCGGATCTCGGTCGAGACCACGGGTCGACCGCCCTCGACCACCGCGACGGTCGCCTGCTCGCCCTCCTGGGCGGAAGGCTGGATGTACACGTCGAAGTCGACCCGCACCTTCGTCGCGCCGGGCTCGGCCGCGATCGTGAGGTAGAGCAGGTCGCCGTCGGTGGTCGTGTCGCTGGGGTCGGGGAAGATCCCCTGGTGCTCGAAGATCGTGAGGTACTCCTGCGAGATCGCCACCACGACCTCCTCGCCGACACCGTCGGGGTTCGAGACGGTGATCGACAGCGGAGTGTCGAGCCCGGCGCGCGCCAGCCTCGGGTAGTCGACGGAGAGCTTCCAACCGCTTTCCTCGGCGGTCGCCGTCAGGTTGCGGACGCCGAGCAGGCCGGTGGCCCCGGCGATCACGACGACGAGGAGCGCCACGAGCGTGACCCGCGTCGTCCAGCGCGCGGTGCCGGTCGTGCTGCCCTCGGGAACGTCGTCGAACGTCGTCACGCAGCACATCCTGCCGTGCGACCGGCCCGTGGCCGGGACCCGGTGCCAGGCAGGTCGCACTAACGTGGGGTCATGGAGTTCCGCTACCTCGGCGCGAGTGGTCTGAAGATCAGCGAGATCGCGTACGGCAACTGGCTCACCCACGGCTCGCAGGTCGAGGCCGACGTCGCGACCGCGTGCGTACGCCGCGCGCTGGACGAGGGCATCACGACCTTCGACACCGCCGACGTCTACGCCAACACGGCAGCGGAGTCCGTCCTCGGTGACGCGCTCGCCGGCCAGCGGCGGGAGTCGCTCGAGATCTTCACCAAGGTCTACTGGCCGACCGGGCCTCGCGGTCACAACGACAGCGGGCTCTCGCGCAAGCACATCATGGAGTCGATCAACGGCTCGCTGCGTCGCCTTCAGACCGACTACGTCGACCTCTACCAGGCCCACCGCTACGACGTGGAGACGCCGCTGGAGGAGACGATGCAGGCGTTCGCCGACGTCGTACGCTCCGGCAAGGCGCTCTACATCGGCGTCTCGGAGTGGACCGCCGACCAGCTGCGCGCGGGTGCGGCCCTCGCGAAGGACCTCGGCATCTCCCTGATCTCCAGCCAGCCGCAGTACTCGATGCTCTGGCGGGTCATCGAGGAGGAGGTCGTCCCCGCCAGCGAAGAGCTCGGCATCGGACAGATCGTCTGGTCGCCGATCGCGCAGGGCGTCCTCACCGGCAAGTACAAGCCCGGCGCCGCGCTGCCACCCGGCTCGCGGGCCACCGACGCCAAGGGCGGAGCCGACATGATCGCCCGCTGGCTCAACGAGCCGGTGCTCGAGCGGGTGGCGCGCCTCGCGCCGATCGCCGCCGACACAGGGCTGTCGATGGCGCAGCTGGCCGTGGCTTGGGTCCTTCAGAACCGCAACGTCTCGGCCGCCATCATCGGCGCGTCGCGACCCGAGCAGGTCTCCGACAACGTCGCGGCGAGCGGCGTCACGCTGGAGCCCGAGATCATGACCGCCATCGACGACGTCCTCGGGGACGTGGTCGTCCGCGATCCCGCGATGACGGCGCAGAACGCGCCGAAGGAACGCCCGAGCTGAGAGGACGACCGATGAGCCCGCTCGACGAACGAGGACCCCACCGTCAGCTGCTCCAGCTGTCGGAGGCCGACTGCTGGGAGCTGCTGGCGACGCAGGAGGTGGGACGGGTCGGGTTCATCCATCACGGCACGCCGCAGATCTTCCCCGTCAACTTCCAGGTGCACGAGGGACGCGTGCTCTTCCGGACGACCCCGTACGGGGCGGTGGCGCAGGCCGTGACCGACGCACCGATCGCGTTCGAGGTGGACATGATCGACCACCCCAACCAGACGGGGTGGTCGGTCCTGCTCAGCGGCACCGGGCAGCACGAGACCGACCCGGCGGTGCTCAGCCAGCTGTGGGGGCCCGACCGCGCGACACCGTGGGCCGACGGGACCCGCATCCTCTGGATCTCGCTCACGCCCAGCGAGGTCAGCGGTCGTCGCATCGCGTGGGAGTGACCTCGTGAGCCAGCAGGTGGGAGACGACGAGCTCGCCGACGTCCTCGACCAGGTCCGTCGGTTCGTCCGCAAGGAGGTCGTGCCGCGCGAGCGGGAGATCGTCGACACGGACGCGATCCCCGACGACCTCCGGGCCAGGGCCCGCGAGATGGGGCTGTTCGGCTACGCGATCGACCAGGAGTGGGGCGGGCTCGGTCTCGACCTCGCCCAGGAGGTCGAGCTCGCGATGGAGCTGGGCTACACGACGCTCGCGTTCCGCTCCATGTTCGGGACGAACAACGGGATCGCCGGCCAGGTGCTGGTGAACTTCGGCACGGACGCCCAGAAGTCGGCATGGCTCGGGCGGGTCGCCAGCGGCGAGGTCGTCGCCTCCTTCGCGCTGACCGAGGCAGGCGCGGGCTCCAACCCCGCGGGCCTACGCACCCGAGCGCGTCGCGTCGACGGAGGGTGGGTGCTCAGCGGTGAGAAGCGGTTCATCACGAACGCGCCGCTGGCGGGCCTCTTCATGGTCTTCGCGCGGGTCGAGGGCGGCGAGGCGGAGGACGGCCAGATCGCAGTCTTCCTCGTTCCCGGTGACGCGCCCGGGCTGTCGATCGGCCCGCACGACCAGAAGATGGGCCAGGAGGGTGCCTGGACCGCCGACGTCCACCTCGAGGACGTGCGGGTGGACGACGACGCGCTGGTCGGCGGGGCGGTCGAGGTCGGCTACCGCGCGGCGATGACCTCGTTGGCGAAGGGGCGCGTCCACATCGCCGCCCTCGCCGTCGGGCAGGCGCAGCGGGCGCTCGACGAGTCGGTCGCCTACGCCGCGACGGCGACGCAGGGCGGGACGCTGCTCGGGGACTTCCAGCTGGTGCAGGCGATGCTCGCCGACCAGCAGACCGGTGTGATGGCCGGACGTGCACTGGTGCGCGAGGCGGCCCGTGCCTACGTCAGCGGCGAGGACCGGCGGGTCGCGCCGTCGGTCGCGAAGCTCTACTGCACCGAGATGGCGGGCAAGGTCGCCGATCTCGCCGTCCAGGTCCACGGGGGATCGGGCTACATGCGTGAGAGCACGGTCGAGCGGATCTACCGCGACGTCCGCCTGCTGCGGCTCTACGAGGGCACCAGCGAGATCCAGCGTCTCATCATCGGCTCGAACCTGGTCCGGCGCGCGCGACGCTGATCAGCCGAGGTGGACCTCGACGTCGGCGCGCCCTCGTACGGCGACGACGCGTCGGGCGTTCGCCTCGTCGCTGCGGCGTACCCAGGCCGCTGCCTCCTCCCGCGCCTTGCCGAACGTAACGTGGCGCTCCACCAACCGTCGTACGCGCACGTCGTCGGGGACGTTCACGTACCAGACCTCGTCGAGCAGCCCGCGCGCCTCGCGCCAGCCGGGCTCGTCGAGCAGCAGGTAGTTCCCCTCCGTCACCACCAGCCCCGCCTCGCGAGAGACCTCGAGCGCGGCGGCGAGCGGCTCCTCGAGGTCCCGCGAGAACCCGGGGACGTACACGCGCCCCTCCGCGCGGGACACGATCCGCCGCAGCGTCGCCACGTAGCCCCCGACGTCGAACGTCTCCGGAGCGCCCTTGACGTTGCGCAGCCCGAGCCGGTCGAGCGTGACGTCCGCGAGGTGGAAGCCGTCCATCGGGACGTGGGCAGGCGCGAGGTCGACAAGTCGTACGAGCAGCTCGTCGACGAGCCACGACTTGCCCGCACCGGGCGCACCGGCGATCCCGAGCATGCGCCCGCCGGCGGCGACGAGATCTCGTGCGCGCGCCACCGCGCCGTCGAGGTCGTGCAGGACGGTCGTCGTCATGGCACCAGTGTGGCCGCGCATGTCCGCGGGGCCACCCGGGTACTCCGAGGACGAAGGCGCAAGAGAGGAGAGCACCATGCCTGCTCGCAAGTCACCGGGACCGAGCGTCAAGGACAAGAAGCTGTACGAGGAGCTGCGCGACGAGGGCAACTCGAAGCAGAAGTCGGCGCGCATCGCCAACGCCGCCGCGGCACGCGGGCGCTCCAACGTGGGGCGCAAGGGTGGGAAGTCGGGCGACTACGAGGACTGGTCCAAGTCCGACCTGTACACGCGGGCGAAGGAGGTCGGGATCGACGGGCGGTCGTCGATGAGCAAGAAGGAGCTGATCTCCGCCCTGCGCAACAGCTGAGCGACAGCCCCGCGCGGCCCGTACGCTCGCACCCTGGACCGAAGGGAGCGGCGATGGGCATCGTGACGCGAGGCTTTCGTGGGCGACGCGACCGCGAGGAGGTCGTGCTGCCGCCAGGTCAGTACCTCGAGCGGGGGTTCCCCGTCCTGTCGGCGGGGCCCACCCCGCAGATCGCCCCCGGCGCATGGTCGTTCACGGTGACGACCGAGTCCGGCGCCCAGCGTCGGTGGAGCTGGGAGGAGCTGCGGTCCCTGCCGACCGAGGACGTGACCACCGACATCCACTGCGTGACGAAGTGGTCCAAGCTCGGCACCCGCTGGCGCGGCGTCAGCGTCGACGTGCTCCTCGAGGGGGTCGAGACGCGGGCGTCGTACGCGATGGCGCACTCGTACGGCGGGTACACCACCAACATGCCGTTGGCCGACCTGCGGGACGGGCAGGCGTGGGTGGCGTTCGCGTACGACGACAAGCCGCTGCGTCCCGAGCACGGAGGGCCCGCACGCCTGCTCGTCCCGCACCTCTACTTCTGGAAGTCGGCGAAGTGGGTGCGTGGGCTGGAGCTGATGACGCAGGACGCGCCAGGGTTCTGGGAACGCGCCGGCTACCACGACTACGGCGACCCGTGGCGCGAGCAGCGCTACGCGGGCGACTGATGGTGGGGATGCCCTGGCGGCGGGCCGTGGTGCTTGCGCGTCGCGAGGAGACACCGACGGCTGCCACGCTCCTGCTGCACGTCGGCGGGGAGCGCCCGTCGGTCGCTGGACAGCGGATCGAGCTCCGGCTGACCGCCGAGGACGGCTACACCGCCGACCGGGAGTACTCGCTCGCGCGCGCCGGTGATCCTGAGCGGGCGGAGATCACGGTGCAGGCGATCGACGGGGGAGAGGTCTCGCCCTTCCTCGTCGACGAGATCGAGGTCGGGACCGAGCTCGAGGTGCGCGGGCCGATCGGCGGCTGGTTCGTGTGGCGGCCGGAGCAGACGGAGCCGGTGCTGCTCGTCGCGGGCGGTTCTGGGGTGGTGCCCCTGATGGCGATGGTCCGGGCCCGCCGCGACGCCGGGAGCAAGGCGCCGTTCCGGCTCATCTACTCGGTACGCTCGCGCGCCGAGGTCTTCTACCGCTCCGAGCTGCGGGCGCCTGATCCGGGTCTCGACGTCACGATCGCCTACACCCGACAGGCCCCGGAAGGATCCCCGCGGCCGGCGGGTCGGCTGTCGGTCGCCGACGTCAACACCGGCGGGTGGCCGCCGGACTTCGCCCCCACCTGCTACGTCTGCGGGCCGACGGGATTCGTCGAGACCGTCGCCGACATGCTGGTGGCGCTCGGGCACGACCCTCGTCGGATCCGCACCGAGAGGTTCGGTCCTACGGGCGACGCCTGAGCAGCCGGTTCTCCCCGTGCACGAGCGATGGCGGTGGACGCCCCTCCACGCCATGATGAACGGACGCGACGCGGACGAGAGGGGCGAGCGATGACGGCACCGACCGACGTCGAACTGCGTGTCAGCGGAGGGCTGGCCGGGACCCAGACGGTGGAGGTCGCCGTCTCCGAGGACGCCGCAGGGGCGTTCACGAGCGTCCTCGAGAAGCACGACATCGGCTACGAGGTGCTCGACAAGCGGCTCGAGTCGCTTCCCGACGCGTCCGTGCTGTCCGTGGGTTCCTACCATCTCGGGGCCGGCGGCGCCGGGCTCGGCCGCGCGTTGGAGGACTTCGCCCGGGCGTGCGAGCCGGCGCCGCTGCACGTGACGATCGGCGGCACGCCGTACGAGCCCGCGGAGACGGGCGCGGTCGCCTCGGCCCTGGTGGCGCTCCGTGCGGCTCAGGAGGCCGAGGACTCCGCGGCCGAGCAGGCTCGCGCGCAGTGGCAGCGCGGGTACGAGATGGAGCAGGGAGCAGAGGACTCCGAAGAGCCCAAGTAGTCCGTCGTCGCTCAGGCGGCGCTGTGGAAGAGCCGGGCGAGCTTGTCGAGCTCGCCCTCCGGCTCGGCCGGCGCGTCACCCCTCGGCTCCGAGTCGTCGTCCTCGCCTTCGTCCTCCTCAGCCACGACGTCCTCGACGGCGGGCTCGGCGGCGGGCTCTGTGGCGGGCTCTGCGTGAGGGCTCGCGGGCTTCGGCACCCAGTCGGCGGGAACCGGCAGCACGGGACGCGGGGCGTCCGGGCTGTCGAGGATCGAGGTCATGCGCTCGATCTCCCTCGAGACCCGCACCTCGGGTGCGGCGTCGTCCTCCACGACGAGATACTTCGCGACGCTCTCCTCGCGCGCCACCTCCGCAGGGTCGCGCGGCTGGGGCGGCGCCGGCGCTGGACGGACAGGACCCGGGAGGACGAGACCGCGGCTGTCCTTGCGGGCCGCGGTCACCGTCCGTACGACCAGCGCCCCGGTCAGCAGCAGCGAGGCGACGACCCAGACGGTGACCATGGCCTCGACGCCGTCGTTCGGGGCCAGGGGCAGGATGAGGTTGAACGGCACGAGCGCGGCGGCCAGGCCGACCAAGAACACGGTCCCGAGAGGGCGGTGCCAGCTGCTCTCCCACGCGAAGAGCCGTCGTTCACGCTCGTCGACGCGGTGGCGGTACGTCGGGAGGTCCTTGCCGAGGCCCGCGAGCCAGCGACGCTGCTCGGCGACAGCCCGCCGCAGGTCGCGCCGTACGAGGACGTCGGCGACCACACCTGCCACCATCACGGCCATGAGGAGGGCCAGCACGGGGACGACGAGTGCGTCCGGAAGGCCGGTCCACGACAGCAGGAGCAGGACCACCGCGGCTCCGGTGGTCGTCGCCAAACCGGCCATCATCGGCCAGGAGGCCCGTCCGTCGGTGCTCATGCTCATGCGCTCCCTCCCCACGTTCGCGCGGCGCAAATCGCCTACAACAAGACAACGAGGTCTCGGTCTCTCCATGTTTCCTCGGCTGCGAGTGAGACGCATCACGACGTCCGGCTCCGCGGCGGTGGGTGACGCGCCTACGATGGCCTGGTGATCGACATCGACGAGCAGGTGGCCCCGCGCGACGTGGCCGTGGACGCGACCGGGACGCGCAGCGTGCTGGCCTGGCTCATGGTCGTGGGCGGCGCCATCGGCGTCCTGGCCTCCGGGATCCTCACCTACGACAAGATCAAGCTCCTCCAGAACCCCGACGCCCAGCTCGCCTGCGCGCTCAACGCCTGGGTCGACTGCGGCGGAGTCGTGTCCAGCTCGCAGTCGTCGCTGCTGGGGTTCCCCAACACCTTCCTCGGTCTCGTCGGGTTCGCCGTCGTCGTCACGCTCGGCGTCGTGCTGCTCTCCGGCGCCCGCCTTCAGGAGTGGATCTGGGGCGGCCTGCAGGTCGGCGTCGTGCTCGCCGTCGCGCTGATCACGTTCCTGCAGTACACGAGCATCTTCACGCTCGAACGGCTGTGCCCCTACTGCATGGTCGTCTGGACGGTCACGATCCCGCTGTTCGTCGCCGTGACCGCCCGCAACCTGCGGTCGTGGGCGCCGGCCTCGGGCTTCACCAGGCTCGTGTCGAACTGGTCGCTGCTCATCGTCCTGCTCTGGTACGTCGCGGTGGCGACGGTCATCTGGTTCCAGTTCGGCCCGGAGCGCCTCTTCGCCTCCTGACCCGTACGGGCTCGAAGACACGAGACCGCGCCTCGGCCCACGGGCCGAGGCGCGGTCGTCTGCTGGCGGTGCCACTCAGGCCAGGCTCGAGCCCAGCTCTCGTGCCGAGGTGCCGGCGCCCACGCCCTTCAGCTCGGCCAGACGTGCCTCGATCTCGACCTGGGTGTCGGAGGCGGCGAGCTCTTCGAACTGCGCGTCGAGCGACGACGCGGCCACCTCGGCCTGGCCGGCGGCCTTGGCCTCCTCACGGCGGACCTTCTCCTCGAAGCGCGAGACCTCGCTCGTCGGGTCCAGGACGTCGATCGACTGGATCGCGTCCTGCACCCCCGCCTGCGCCTGAGCAGACTTGGCACGCGCCACGAGCTCGTCGCGCTTGTTCCGCAGGTCCTCGAGCTTGGACTTCATCGCCGTCAGGCCCGACTTGAGCTTGTCGACGACCTCGGTCTGCGACGCGATCATCGGGGCGGCGGTCTTCGCCTCGCTCTCGGCGTCGATCTGCTTGCCGAGCGCCACCTTCGCCAGGTTGTCGAACTTGTCGGCCTCGGCGGACTGGCCGGCGGCTCGCAGCTGGTCGGCCTTCTCGGAGGCGGCGAGTGCCTTCTGACCCCACTCCTGTGCTGTTGCGACATCCTCAGCGTGGTCCTGCTCGAGGAGACGGAGGTTGCCGATCGTCTGCGCGACGGCGTCCTCCGCCTCGGCGATGTTGTTGGTGTAGTCCCGGATGAGCTGGTCGAGCATCTTCTCGGGATCCTCGGCCCGGTCGAGCAACGAGTTCACGTTGGCCTTGGCAAGCTGCGTGATACGCCCCAAGATCGACTGCTTCTTTGCCATCGTGGCGGTCCTTTCTGGACTTCAGGTGTGGTGGTGCCATCGAGCCGGAGGCCGAACGGTCAGAAGCGACCGCCACCTCCGCGTCGGCCGCGGGTGCTTCCGCCGCCGAAGCTTCCAGGGGAACGCCTCACGTCTCCGCCTCCGCGGCTTCCGAGCGTGGAGTTGATGAGGATGCCGCCGAGGATCATCGACGTGAGGTCGGTGCCGCTGGACTGCGGTTGCCGGCTGCGCTCCCACGCGGCTACGTCGTCCTCCGCCAGCCGCTGGGCCCGCGCTGCCATCTCCTCGGCCTGCTGGATCTCGGAGAGCGCGTACGGCGGGTCGCCGGCGCCGGCGCGGATGGCGAGGTCGAGATGGCGTGCCGCCTCGGACAGACGGGTGCGGGCCTCCGCGCCGACGGCACCTCGCCGTGTCTCGACGAAGGCGCTGACCGCGTCCACCTGTGACGTCACGCGGCCGAGCGACTCCTCCAGCACCTTGCGCGCCTTCTCCGCCTCGGCGGCCTCGGCACGGACCGGCGCCAGGAGCGTGTCGAGCGCGACCTCGGCCTCCTCGAGCGCGCGGACAGCGGCGAGCGGGTCGCCGTTCGAGGCTGCGCGTCCGAGCGCGACCGCCTGTGCGGCTGCGGCTCGCGCTTCGCGGATCGCGGCGTCCTCCGGCGCCAGACGGTCGGCGTCGGCGATGTCGAGAGAGAGGGAGGCGACGCCGTCGGTGATCGCCTCCGCTGCCCGGCTGAGCGCCTCGTCGGCGCCGGCGACGGCGTCGAGCAGGAGGACGGCCTGCCCGACGGCGTCCTCGGCCGCCCGGAGGTGGGCGACGGCGGTGGCGCGGTCGGATTCGACGACCTCCTGGCCGGCGACGATCGTGGCACGCGCCTCGGTGAGGATCCGCTCTGCGGCATCAGGGTTCTGCGCGACCGAGGCGAGGGCCGACGTCGGGTACTTCGCGGCCAGGTGCTCGACCTGGACGCGTGCGGTCGAGAGGCGGGCCTCGGCCTGCGCCGCCCGCTCGGCGAGCGCGCCGAGCACGGCAGGGGCGCTCGCGTGGAGGTCGCGCAGCGTGTCGAACTCCTCGACCTGCTCGTCGAGCGCATCGTCGACCTCGTCGCACAGCGCGAGGATCTGCCGCGACATCGTCCGAACCTCGGCCTCGGTCTCGGGCTCGGCGTCGTCCAGCCGTTGGCGGAGCGCGAACGCCTCGGCGGCCTTCGCGCGCCCGTCGGCCAGCGTCGCCCGGAAACCCGCCGTCGCCTCGCTACCGAACTGTGCTTCTGCGTAGCCGAGCTCCTGCGCCGACGTCTTGAGGGCGTCGTCGATCGCGACGAGCGCCGAGCCGGCCCGTGTCACGAGCTCGTCGGTGCCGAGACCCGCGAGGGGGTCGACCGGTTGGCCGTTCTCGTCCAGGACGAACTCGTCGGACCGTCCGCGGGACCGTCGCCGAGACCGCGCGACCAGGTAGGCGCCCCCGCCGACGACGGCGACCCCGCCGATGACGACCGGGACGACGGGGAATCCGCCGGAGGTGGCCGCGTCGCGGTAGCCATCGGCGCCGTCGATCGCGGCCCGGGCCCAGTCGCCGTCGGCCAGCGCAGGGCGAATGTCGCCCTTGCGGACCGCGTCGAGCTCCTTGTCGTTCAGGGGGATCGCGTCGTCGACCGAGATCGCGTACGCGCGGTCGTCCGTGGCGACCGTGAGGAGGATGTCGTCGGTGCCGAGGCCTGAGCGGGTCGCGGTGTCCTTCGCCCAGTCCTGGGGGTCGGCGCCCTCGAAGCTGTCGACGTAGACCACGAACATCTGCAGGTCGGTGTCGTCGGCCAGACGCGCGAAGGCTTCCTCGATGTCCTCGCCGTCGTCTCCGGAGAGGACACCGGCATGGTCGGTGACGGGTTGGGAGAGTCGCGGTGGCGCCTCGGCAGATGCGACTGACGGCACGACTGCGCCGGCGGTGCCGAGGAAGAACAGGGCGGCGACGCGAACGGCCACGCCGGAAAGGCGCCGCTCGGTGTGGTTCGGCTCGATCACGACATGATCGTGCCCTGGAAACTCAGTTTGTGCAGAAATGCCCGGTTAGGGGAGATCCGGGGCCCAGTCGCGGGAGATGCGGTTGCGGTACCACCCGTACGAGGCCTTCGGGGTGCGCTCGCCGGTGGCGAAGTCGACGCGGGTGATCCCGAAGCGTTGCGTGTAGCCCTCGGCCCACTCGAAGTTGTCGAGCAGCGACCACACGAGGTAGCCGCGCACGTCCACCCCGGCTTCACGTGCGGCCCCGACGGCGCGGATGTGTGCGTCGAGGTAGGCGATGCGGTCGGGGTCGTCGACCGTGCCGTCCGGCGCCGGCTCGTCGGGGTAGGCGCACCCGTTCTCGGTGACGACGAGGGGTGGGAGCGCGTCGGCGTATGAGTCGCGCAGCCCGACGAGCAGCTCGGTGAGGCCCTGGGGGACCACGGGCCAGTCGAAGCCCGTACGAGGGTAGCCCTCGAGCGGCACGATCTCGAACGGCAGCGGGTTGTCCGGTCCGGGCGCCTTCACCTGCGTCGGGTTGTAGTAGTTGACGCCGAGCAGGTCGAGAGGCTGGGCGATCGTCGCGAGGTCGCCCTCGCGCACCACCTCAGCGTCGGCGAGCTCCTCGGGATACGTGCCGAGGAGGACGGTGTCGAGGAACATCCGGTTGTGGAAGGCGTCGTACACGCGAGCCGCGGCAACGTCGTCCGGCTCTGCCGACGCCGCGCGTACGGGGGTCAGGTTGTTCACCAGCATCACCGCAGCGCTGCTCGCCGCCCGCAGCGCCTGCGTGGCGAGGCCGTGCCCGAGGAGCTGGTGGTGGCCTGCCGCGAACGCGTCGAGCAGCAGCACCTCGCCCGGAGCGTGGGTGCCGAACGCGTAGCTGAGCGCCATGTGGACGAACGGCTCGTTGAGCGTTCCCCAGCACGCGACCCGGTCGCCGAGCGCGTCGCCGACCACGCCCGCGTACTCGGCGAAGCGCTCGGCCGTGTCGCGCGAGAGCCACCCGCCGGCGTCCTGCAGCGCCTGGGGAAGGTCCCAGTGAAACAGCGTGGGGAACGGCGCGATGCCGCGCTCGAGGAGGCCGTCGACGAGGCGGTCGTAGTACGCGAGCCCGGCCGCGTTCACAGCTCCGCTCCCGAAGGGCTGGACGCGGGGCCAGGCGATCGAGAACCGGTACGCGTTCGCGCCGAGACCGTTGAGGAGGTCGAGGTCCTCGCGCCAGCGGTGGTACGAGTCGCAGGCGACGGCGCCCGTGGAGCCGTCGGTGATCCTGCCGGGCTCCGCGGTGAAGGTGTCCCAGATGCTCGGGCCTCGGCCGTCCTCGTCGACGGCGCCCTCGACCTGGTAGGCGGCGGTGGCCGCTCCCCACCAGAAGTCGGGCGCAGGTCTGGTCACGTCGCCGGTCATGGGCACATACTGGGCGCGTGTCCAAGATCACGCAAGCCCCCACGGCGGCGGCGCGGCGTGCGCGACTGGCGACGTTCGTCGCGTTCTTCCTCCAGGGTCTGCTGTTCGCGACGATCCTGACGCGCCTGCCGGCGTTCGAAGAGGAGCGCGGCATCACCGAGGCCGACGTGACCGTGCTCCTGCTGCTCGCGTCCGTGCTGGCCGGGGTCGGCTCCTTGCTGGCCGAGCAGGTGGCGGTGCGCCGTTCGAGCGCGCTCGCGCTGCGGCTGGCGCTGGTGATGATCGCGGTCATGGCGCCGGTGGCGGGATTCGCGCCCGCGGGGGTGGCGATGATGGTCGCCTTCGGGGTGTACGGGATCGGGGTCGGCGCCGTCGACGCCTCGATGAACATGCAGGGCGTGACGATCCAGCGTCTGTACGGGCGCAGCATCATGACCGGCTTCCACGGCGCGTGGAGCATCGGCGCGATCTGCGGCGCGCTCTACGCGTCCGGGACCGCCGCGCTCGACATCGAGGTCGGTCCTTCGCTTCTCGCGGCGGGGGTGGTGTGCCTGCTGCTCGCGCTCGTCGCCGGCCCGGCGTACGTGCGCCCGAGCCTCGAGCACGTCGCCACGGCGCAGAGCGAGGCCGCGGGCCCGGCGATCCGTGTCCCGTGGCGGCCCGTGGTGGCGCTCGGGCTCGTGATCGTCGTCTTCTACCTCGCCGACACCGGCGTGGCGAGCTGGGGCACGCTGTTCCTCACCAACGCGCTGGGCGCGACGGCGAGCGTGGCCGCGCTCGGCTACGCGGCGTACCAGGTCGGTGCCATCACTTCTCGCGTGCTCGGCGACCGGTTCGTCGTCCGCTACGGCGCCGTCGCCGTGGTCAAGGCGGGCACGCTCCTCGGCACCGTCGGCCTGCTCGGTGTCGTCCTCTCGCCGACTCCCGCCGTCGCGATCGTCGCCTTCCTCGTGATGGGTCTCGGGCTGCCGGTTGTCGTGCCGCTGGCCTTCGCCGCAGCCGGCAGCATCCCCGGCACGGACGCCGACGTCGCGATCGCGCGCCTCAACGTCTTCAACTACGTCGGGACGATCCTCGGTGCCGCACTGCTCGGATCCCTGGCGACGGCCGACCTGTGGCGCTGGGTCTTCGTGGTGCCGCTCGTCCTGGTGCCGACGATCCTCTTCGTCGCCCGGACGTTCGCGCCGGCGAAGGACATCGAGACCGCCGCACGCGCCCGCCCCTGACCCGCGAGTCACCCCTCGGGCGGCTGCCACTCAGCGCGGGGGACGGAGGGCCTCGAGGCGGCGCAGGGCCTCGGCGATCACCGCCTCCTGCTTGCAGAACGCCCAGCGTACGAGCGGCCGGCCGGCCTCCTCGTCGTCGTAGAACACCTGGGTCGGCACCGCCACCACGCCGGCGAGCTCGGGCAGCGCGCGGCAGAACGCGATGCCGTCGTCGTAGCCGAGCGGGCGGATGTCGGTCGTCGTGAAGTACGTCCCCTCCGGCACGTACGTGGTGAAGCCGATCTCCTCCAGCCCGGCGCAGAGCTGGTCGCGGCGGGCCTGCAGCGTCGCGGCGAACCCTTCGAAGTACGCGGCGTCGTGCCCGAGGGCGTGCGCGATGGCGGGCTGGAACGGCGAGCCGGACGTGTACGTCAGGAACTGCTTGGCGCCGACGGCGGCGCGGACGAGCGGGGCGGGCCCGCTCATCCAGCCGACCTTCCAGCCGGTGAACGAGAACGACTTGCCGGCGCTCGAGATCGTCAGCGTGCGCTCGCGCATGCCGGGCAGCGTCGCGAGGGGCACGTGCCTGACGCCGTCGAAGGTGAGGTGCTCGTAGACCTCGTCGGTCACCACGACGAGGTCGTGCTCGACGGCGAGGTCGCGGACCGCCTCGCGCTCCTGCGCGTTCAGCACCATGCCGGTCGGGTTGTGCGGGCTGTTGAGCAGCATCGCGGTCGTGCGCGGCCCCACGGCGGCACGCAACGTGTCGAGGTCGAGCCGGAAGTCGGGCGCGCGCAGCGTCACGGGCTTGCGGACGCCGCCGGCGAACTCCAGCACGGCCACGTACGAGTCGTAGTACGGCTCGAGGACGACGATCTCGTCGCCGGGGTCGACCAGTCCGAGGATCGCCGCCGCGATGGCCTCGGTCGCCCCTGTCGACACCGCGAGCTCCGAGTCGGGGTCGAGCTCGAGGCCGTACCACCGCTTCTGGTGCACGGCGATCGCTTTCCGGAGGGCGGGGACGCCGATGCCGGGGGCGTACTGGTTGGCGCCGGACCGCATCGCCTGGACCGCCGCGTCGATGACGTCGTCCGGCCCGTCGGTGTCGGGGAATCCCTGGCCCAGGTTGACGGCGCCCGTACGGACGGCGAGCGCCGACATCTCGGCGAAGATCGTCGTACCGAGCCCGGCCACGCGTGCGCTGCTGGTCTTCACCGTCCCGACTCTAGGCGCCACCAGGGGCTGCGCAGGCCGTGGGCGTGGGCCGGCCAGGCGTACGCGGCCGCGAGCGCGGACGCCGAGACGGTCGTCGTGCGGTAACGACCGGCGACCGTCCACTCCAGCAGGACCGATCTCGGTCTGCCGCCGAACGCCCCACGCCCGTCGCGCCCCAGCACCTGGACGCGGACCAGTCGGGCCTTCGCTGCCGGGGCGAAGCGGCGGACGAGCGCGGACACCGGTAGGTGTGCGGTCCACGCGTGGGAGCGTGAACCGGTCAGGCGGTCGTACGGGTCGGCCTGCGCGGGGAGGTACGGATGGGTGCCGCGCGGTTGGCCGTACTTCTCGTCGGCCGAGACGGTCCAGCCGCCGTTCGCGGCAGAGAACATCGCCGAGATCACGGAACCCTTCCAGGTGAGCACCTGACCTGCGGTGCCGCCGTGGGCGGGCGACGCCTCCGCGGCCGCGCGGACGGCGGGTGTCGCGTACGTGGTGCGCCGTCCGTCGCGCCCGCGCTCCCACGCTCCGCCGTAGACCTGGCAGGCGGTGGTGTCGCAGAGAAGGCGGCGCGCGCCCGGGCCTGCCGCCTGCAGGGCGTAGCTGCGGGCGGCCACCGCCTGGGCCCGCAGGGCGTGGGCGGGAGCGCCGGCCGAGATCTCTCGGGCCACGACGGCGGAGACGTAACGGTCCACGGGGACGACGTTGCGTGTCCGCAGCTGTTTTCCGACCCGCCTGAGCACGAGCGTCCCGTCGTACGCGCGGGTCGTCCCGGCAGCCGTGACCACCCGCACCCGCCCTCGGGCGGCAAACCGCATCGGGAACCGGTGCGGCACGGTGACGCCCACGGTCTGCGCTGCGACCCAGCGCCCGCCGACCCGGGCCTGCAGCCCTGCTGCGGGAGTCACCCGCCAGCGGCGCACCGTGGCCGGGAGACGGACCGTGGTGCCGTCGGCGCGGACCCGAAGGTCCGTCGACGCCCGGACCACGACCGACGTGCTGCGGACCGACGAGAGCCGCACCTTGAGCCGCTGCTGAGCGGTCGAGGCGAGCCGCGTGCCGGGGTAGTAGTGCTGGAGGATCGCCCGGTAGCCGACGCCGGCGCGTGCCGCGCCGATCGCGCCCTCCTGGCTCATGCCGATGCCGTGACCCCATCCCCGGCCGTGCACGGAGAACGTGCCGGACGACGGCACCGCGAGGACCTCGCTCGCCTGGGGTCTCGGGGCGGGCAGCGAGGCCGCCGAGGCGGTGGACGGCGTCGCGAGCGAGACCACGAAGGCGCTGGCGGTCGTGACGACGACGAGAGCAGGGACACGGCGCATGGTCCTGGCACGCTAACTCCGGTGGGCGCGACCCGCCCGTCGGAATCAACCCCTATGACCCGCTACGACCCGGTACGACCGGCCTCGCGGTGGGAGACTGGTGCGGTGTCGACGACCGCCGCACCTCCCGCGCCCCGGCGCGGACGCGCGCGCCGGACGCCGCTCGGGACCGCGCTCACCGTCCTCGGCGTGGCTCTGGTGCTCGTCGGGATAGGGCTGCTCGGCTACGTCGGCTGGCAGTACTTCGGCACGAACATCGTCTCCAAGCAGCAGCACGAGCAGCTGCGCAAGGACCTCGTCCGTTCGTGGGACAGCTCGGGCAAGCAGAAGGCCCCAGCAGCGGGCGACCCGGTCGCGCTGCTGCGGGTGCCGCGGTTCGGCGACGACGAGGTGCCGGTCGTCAAGGGCGTCGACGACCGGTCTCTTGCGCGCGGGGTGGGGTGGTTCCCCGAGAGCGCAGGACCGGGAGCGATCGGGAACTTCGTCCTCGCCGGCCACCGGGTGACCCACGGCGAGCCGTTCCGCGACTTCCTCGAGCTGCGGGCGGGCGACAAGGTGCTCGTCGAGACGCGGACGCACGTCTACACCTACGTGCTGCGCGACGACGGCACGGACCGCGAGGTCGACTTCTCCGAGGGCTGGGTGCTCGACCCCGTCCCCGGGCAGCCGGGCGCGACTCCGACCGAGCGGCTGATCACCCTGGTCACGTGCGCGGAGCTGTTCCACACCGACACGCGCTCAGTGGTCTTCGGCGAGCTGGCGTCGGCCGTCGAGAAGTGAGAGGGCACGGCTCGATACCCTCGGGCCATGAGCGATCGCGACGCCCTCATCGACCAGGTCAAGGACAAGGCCGTCATCCACGGCAAGGTCACGCTCTCCTCGGGCAAGGAGGCGGACTACTACGTCGACCTGCGCCGCGTGACGCTCGACCACGAGGCAGCGCCGCTGGTCGGACGCGTGATGCTCGATCTCCTCGACGACCTGGAGTACGACGCGGTCGGAGGTCTGACGATGGGTGCGGACCCGGTCGCCGCAGCGATGCTGCACCAGGCGGCCGCCCAGGGGCGTGCCCTCGACGCGTTCGTCGTCCGCAAGGCCGAGAAGGCGCACGGCCTCCAGCGCCGGATCGAGGGTCCCGACGTGGCCGGGCGCCGCGTCGTGGCCGTCGAGGACACCTCCACGACCGGAGGCTCGGTGCTGACCGCCGTCGAGGCGTTGCGCGAGGCAGGCGCCGAGGTCGTGGCGGTCGCGGTGATCGTGGACCGCGAGACCGACGCGGCCGACCGCGTACGGTCCGAGGGTCTCGACTACCGCTTCGCGATCTCGAAGTCCGACCTCGGGCTGTAGCGCGCCGCCCGCGCCGCCACCGCCGCGACGGCCACGTCCGGCTGGTCGGCGAACACCCCGTCGACCCCGAGCGCCAGCAGCGCGTCGAGCTCGCGGGCCACGTCGCCGCTGTCGCCCCCGATGTCGCTGGAGCGCAGGTCGAGCGGCAGGAACGCGTTCTCGCGCCGCACGGTCCACACGTACACCTCGAGGCCGGCGGCGTGCGCATCGTCGGCGAGGGTGCTCGCGGTGCCGAGCCCGCCCGCAGGGGTACGGGGGAGCAGCCGCGCCTTCGGCGCGCCGAGCACGTGGGCGTACTCGGCGATCCGCGCCAGGCCGGGAGGCCGCACCATCTCGTCGTACGTCAGCGGGTCGCCGGCGCGCACCCGGTCGTACGGGGCGCCCGTCGGGTCCACGAGCTGGACCAGCCGCAGCTGCGACTCGGCCGCCAGCCGCTGGAGGTTCGCCACCTCGTACGACTGCACCGCGAACCCGGAGTCGGCGGAGTCGAGACCCCACTCGCGCACCGTCCGCAGGAGCGGCTCCTCGAGGGGCAGGTCGCGCTCGCGGAAGTACGTCGAGGTCTTGAGCTCGGGGACGACGCCGACGTGCCGGCCGAACTGGATGCTGGCGAGCTCGGCGAGCCCGAGGATCTCGTCGAGGGTCGGCACCTCGTACCAGCCGTCGTACGCGGTGTTGCTCGGCCTCAGCTCGGGGATGCGCTCACGGGCGCGCAGCGTCTTGAGCTCGGCGAGCGTGAAGTCCTCGGTGAACCAGCCGGTCACCTCGTGGCCGTCCACGCAGGTGGTGGTGCGGCGGTCGGCGAACTCGGGGCGCTGCGCAACGTCGGTGGTGCCCCCGATCTCGTTCTCGTGCCGGGCGACGAGGACGCCGTCCGCGGTGCTGACGAGGTCGGGTTCGATGACGTCCGCGCCGAGCGCGACGCCGAGCAGGTAGGAGGCGAGCGTGTGCTCCGGGCGGTAGCCCGAGGCGCCACGGTGCGCGATCACGACCGGTCCAGACATAGCGGGTCCGAGGCTACGCCCGGTCGGCAAGCAGCACCTGCTCGGCTCGCCGTACGGGCCGGCGCCCGCCAGCCCGTACGCTCGGGCCGTGGGCGAGGACGAAGAGCCGCAGGCGGAGGTCGGGGTCGGTCCCTGGGAGGGCGCCTGGCCCGACGACCCGCGGCTGGACCCTGAGCTGCTGCGCGAGGGGGACCGCCGCAACGTGGTCGATGCCTACCGCTACTGGTCGATGGACGCGATCGTCGCCGACCTCGACGCGCGTCGTCACCCGTTCCACGTCGTCGTCGAGAACTGGCAGCACGACCACAACATCGGCTCGATCGTCCGGTCCGCCAACGCATTCCTCGCGGCCGAGGTGCACATCGTCGGGCGGCGCCGCTGGAACCGCCGCGGCGCCATGGTCACCGACCGCTACCAGCACGTACGCCACCACCCGAGCGTCGAGGACTTCGTCGCCTGGGCGCGTACGGCAGGGGTGGCGCTGGTCGCGATCGACAACGTGCCGGGCTCACGCCCGCTCGAGCGCGAGAGCCTGCCGAGGGAGTGCGCACTGGTGTTCGGCCAGGAGGGGCCGGGGCTCTCCGACGAGATGCTCGCGGCGGTCGACGTGGTCCTGGAGATCGCGCAGTTCGGCTCGACCCGCTCCCTCAACGTGGGCGCGGCTGCGGCGATCGCCATGCACTCCTGGGTCGTCCAGCACGCCGACCTCCCTCGCTGACCCCCCCGGCGCCCGCCCTGGCCCCTCCGCCTGGGCCGTCCCCGCCCGCCCCGCCCCGCCCCGCCCCCGCCTCCGCCCGGTTTGCCACGCCAACGTGGCGAGCTCCGGTTAGCGGGGCAAGTACGCCCCGCCAACCGGGGTTTGCCGCGCCAGCGTGGCAAACCGTGTGCGCCAACCGGGGTTTGCCGCGCCAGCGTGGCAAACCCTGCGCGGGCGGTGGAGGCTGCGCGGGGAAGCCTCGGCGCGGTCAGGCCCTAGGCTCGACGCATGGCCCGAAGACTGCTCGTCGTCGGCGGAGACGCCGCCGGCATGTCCGCCGCCTCCACCGCCAAGCGCGCACTCGGTGACGCCCTCGAGGTCGTCGTGCTCGAACGCCAGCGCTGGACCTCCTACTCCGCGTGCGGCATCCCGTACTGGGTCGCCGGCGACGTCCCCGCCCTCGACGACCTCGTGGCCCGGACGCCCGAGCAGCACCGCGCCAACGGCATCGACGTCCGTACGGGCACGACGGCCACCGAGCTCGACCTCGACGCCGGCAAGGTCGTCGCGCGCACGCCCTCGGGGACCGAGACGTTCGGGTACGACGAGCTCGTGATCGCCACCGGCGCCGAGCCGGTAAGCCCCGACGTCCCCGGAGCGGACGCGCGGGGGATCTACGGCGTCCAGACGCTCGCCGACGGCCAGCGGCTGCTGGAGGCCCTCCAGCAGGACCCGCAGCACGTCGTCATCGTCGGCGCGGGCTACATCGGCGTCGAGATGGCCGAGGCGTGCGTACGCCGCGGGCTGGAGACGGTCGTCGTCGGCACCCACCCGACACCGATGCCGACGATCGACTCCGACCTCGGCGAGCAGATCGCGGCCGAGATGCGCGAGGACGGCATCGACGTACGGACGGGCGTCACCGTGACAGGGTTCGAGACCGACGCCGACAACCACGTACGGGCGGTGGTGACCGACCACGGCACGATCGAGACCGACCTGGTCGTCCTCGGCACGGGGGTGCGGGCCCGTACGGAGCTGGCTGCAGGTGCCGGGCTGCCGACCGGCGTCAAGGGGGCACTCCCGGTCGACGACCGGGGGCTGCTCGACGCCGACCGGAACGTCTGGGCGGCCGGTGACTGCGTCGAGTCGCGGCACCGCGTGAGCGGCCACCAGGTCTACGTCCCGCTCGGTACGCACGCCAACAAGCAGGGCTGGGTCGTCGGGCGCAACCTGGCCGGCGGCGACGCGCGGTTCCCCGGCATCGTCGGGACCGCCATGACGAAGGTCGTCACGCTGGAGATCGCCCGTACGGGGCTGGGGGAGCAGCACGCCCTCGATGCCGGGTTCGACCCGCTCGCGGTCCAGATCGACGCGACGACGGTGGCCGGCTACATGCCGCACGCCCGCTCGATGACGGTCAAGGTCGTCGTCGACCGTCCGAGCCGGCGGCTGCTCGGCGCCCAGATCGTCGGGCGCGAGGGGGCGGCGCTGCGGATCGACTCGTTCGCGCTCGCGCTGTGGAACGAGATGACGGTGGACGAGCTGATGATGACCGACCTCGGGTACGCCCCGCCGTTCGCGTCGGTCTGGGATCCCGTCCAGCAGGCCGCACGCGCCGCGGTGTCGAGGCTCGGGCCGCCCCTGCGATAATGGCCGGACCGCCGTCCCGAGGTCGATGAGGAGACATCCATGCCCGTCGCAACGCCCGAGGTCTACGCCGAGATGCTCGACAAGGCGAAGCGCGACGCGTTCGCCTACCCCGCGATCAACGTCAGCTCGTCCCAGACGCTCAACGCCGCGCTCGCCGGCTTCGCCGAGGCCGAGAGCGACGGCATCATCCAGATCTCGACAGGCGGCGCCGAGTACCTCTCCGGCCCGACCGTCAAGGACATGGTCACCGGGTCGCTGGCCTTCGCCGCGTACGCGCACGAGGTCGCCAAGAAGTACCCCGTCAACGTGGCGCTGCACACCGACCACTGCCCCAAGGACAAGCTCGACGGCTTCGTCCGTCCGCTGCTGGCCGCCTCGACCGAGCGCGTGAAGCAGGGCGGGCTGCCCTACTTCCAGTCGCACATGTGGGACGGCTCGGCCGTGCCGCTCGACGAGAACCTCCAGATCGCCGAGGACCTGCTCGCCGCCTGCGCCGCGGCCAACGTGGTCCTCGAGATCGAGGTCGGCGTCGTCGGCGGCGAGGAGGACGGTGTCGTCGGCGCGATCGACGACAAGCTCTACACGACCCCCGAGGACGCGCTCGCCACCGTCGCCGCGCTCGGCACGGGCGAGAAGGGGCGCTACCTCACCGCGCTGACCTTCGGCAACGTCCACGGCGTCTACAAGCCGGGCAACGTCAAGCTCCGTCCCTCCGTCCTCGACGCCGCCCAGAAGGCGGTCCAGGAGAAGTACGGCGTCGAGCGCGCGTTCGACTTCGTCTTCCACGGCGGCTCGGGCTCGACGGCCGAGGAGATCGCCGAGGCCGTCTCGTACGGCGTCATCAAGATGAACATCGACACCGACACCCAGTACGCCTTCTCGCGCCCGGTGGCCGACCACATGTTCCGCAACTACGACGGCGTCCTCAAGGTCGACGGCGAGGTCGGCAACAAGAAGACCTACGACCCGCGCTCGTGGGGCAAGGCTGCCGAGGCCGGCATGGCGGCGCGTGTCGTCGAGGCCTGCCAGCACCTGTCGTCGACCGGCACCCGGATCTGAGGCGGCGGCCGTGACGAACCTCCTCGGCGAGCCGCCGGAGACCCTGCTCCCGGACGATCCCGCTGCGACCGCCGACGGCACGCCGCAGGAGATCGCACGTGCCTACCCGGCGTCGAGCCTCGCGTGGGCGCTGTGCGCCGAGGAGGCGCTGGCCGCTGACGACGACGTCGCGGCGTACGCGTTCGCCCGTACGGGCTACCACCGCGGGCTGGACGCACTGCGCCGCAACGGCTGGAAGGGCCACGGCCCGGTGCCGTGGGGACACCCTGGCAACCAGGGCTTCCTGCGGGCGCTGGCCGACCTCGCGGAGGCCTCGGAGCGCATCGGCGACCTCGAGGAGGCGCACCGCTGCCGGGAGTTCCTGCGGGAGTCGAGCCAGGAGGCGTACGACACGCTCGTCAGCGGCGGCCGCGCGGGCACGGAGTAGGGGCCCCTGGAAAGGCGTAACAGTGGCCGCGGACTGGAGCCATCCCCCGGTAGACTCCGTCGCGGCCACTGCCACTAGAACCATTGTGACCCCGAAGGGGTCACAACGCAATATGTCCAGTTCGACCGAGTTCTTACGGTTGTTCTGACGGCGTGTCAGATGCCGGGACCAGGACGCGGTAGCCGGACGGCTCGACCCGCCAGGTCCGCCTCTGGAGGCCCTCTCCGAGCTCGCCGTCGGCGTTCCAGGTCATGGCGTCACCCGAGATCGTGACCTCGCGTCCTCGTACGGTCACGACGTCGGCGCTGTCCCCGTGCCGCCCCCGCAGGAGCCGCAACCCGTACGCGAGCCTGCGGGGGAGGGCGTCGGCGTGGGAGACGGTGATGTCGAGGAGCCCGTCGCTCGGGTCGGCTTCCGGGAGCAGCGGAGCGCCTCCACCGACGTACCGGCCGATCCCGACCGCCGCCTGGATGACGTCGTCGCCGTGCGCGACCAGCTCGCCGTCGACGACGACGTGCAGGCGTTCGGCCGTGCCGACGAGGCCGGCCTTGAACGCGCCTACGGCATAGCCCAGGGGCCCGAGCCGGCGCTTCCACGGTCCCGCCTCCTGGCCCGCCATCGCCCCGACGCCCACGTGGACCGCGTTCACGACGACGCCACCGTCCTCGTCGACGGCGAGGTCGAGGTGCTGCGGCTCGGCCTTGAGCAGCCCGCGGGCCACCTCGACCGGGTCCTCGGCGAGCTCGAGCGTCCGCGCGAAGTCGTTGCCCGTGCCCATCGGGACCAGGGCCATGAGCTGCTTGGGGAGACGATCGAGGCCGTACAGCTCCTGCACCACCACGTGCCAGGACCCGTCTCCACCGGCCGCGACCACCACGTCGACGTCGGGGTGGGCGGCGAGCACCTCCCGCAGCTCGTCCGACCCCGACGTCCGGGCGATCTCGACCTCCCAGGCCGTGCGCAGCGCGTCGACCACCTCGTCGAGGACCTGGTCGTCGGCGCTGCCGGCAGAGGCGTTCGCGATGAGGAGTGCGGAGGTCATGGAGACGGTCTACCACCTCGCGGGGCACGGCCGGTGGGCGCGGCCCGGTAGACTCCCACCGTAAGAGCCCCGTCGGACGGGGCTTGTCGCATGTCTCAGGTGGTGCAGGCCCATGCCCGCAGTCGTGATCGTCGGAGCCCAGTGGGGAGACGAGGGGAAGGGCAAGGCGACCGACCTGCTCGGAAGCCGCGTCGACTACGTCGTCAAGTTCAACGGTGGCAACAACGCCGGCCACACGGTGGTCATCGGCAGCGAGAAGTACGCGCTGCACCTTCTGCCCAGCGGCATCCTCACGCCGGGCTGCGTCCCGGTCATCGGCAACGGCGTCGTCGTCGACATCGGCGTGCTGTTCGAGGAGATCGACGGCCTCGAGGCGCGAGGGGTGGACACCTCGGCCCTCCAGGTGAGCGCCAGCGCGCACGTCATCCCGGAGTACAACAAGGTCCTCGACAAGGTCACCGAGCGGTTCCTCGGCTCCCGCAAGATCGGCACGACCGGTCGCGGGATCGGCCCCACGTACGCCGACAAGATGAACCGTCAGGGCATCCGCGTGCAGGACATCTTCGACGAGAAGATCCTGACCCAGAAGGTCGAGGGTGCGCTCGAGCTCAAGAACCAGATCCTGACCAAGGTCTACAACCGTCGTGCCGTGACCGTCGACGAGGTCGTCGACGAGCTCCGGGCGTACGCCGACCGGCTGGCCCCGTACGTCACGGACACCACGCTGCTGCTCGACCGCGCGGTCGCTGAGGGCAAGACGGTCCTCCTCGAGGCCGGCCAGGCCACGATGCTCGACGTCGACCACGGGACGTACCCGTTCGTCACGTCGTCCTCCGCGACCTCCGGCGGAGCCGCGACCGGTTCGGGCATCGCCCCGACGCGCATCGAGCGCGTCATCGGCATCGTCAAGGCGTACACGACGCGCGTCGGTGAGGGACCGTTCCCGACGGAGCTGCACGACGACTCGGGCGACTTCCTGCGCGAGCAGGGCGGCGAGTTCGGCACGACGACGGGCCGCCCGCGCCGCTGCGGCTGGTACGACTCGGTCGTCGCCCGTTACGCCGCCCGCGTCAACGGCGTCACCGACTTCGTCCTCACGAAGCTGGACGTGCTCACCGGCCTGGAGACGATCCCGGTCTGCGTGGCGTATGACGTCGACGGTGTCCGGCACGACGAGATGCCGGTGAACCAGACCGACTTCCACCACGCCGTCCCGGTGTACGAGGAGCTGCCGGGCTGGTCCGAGGACATCTCGGGCGCCCGCTCCTTCGAGGAGCTGCCGGCGAACGCGCAGGCGTACGTCCGTCGCGTCGAGGAGCTGTCGGGCGCGCGCATGTCGGTCATCGGGGTCGGCCCGGGACGCGACCAGGCGATCGTCTGCCACGACCTGCTCTGAGGGCACCACGGTGAGCCGGCGGCGGTGAGCCTGGTCCCACCGCGGCCGTGCGGGTGGGACCTGGTTCACCGCGGCCGACTAGGCTGGGCGCCCGTGAAGACCCTCGTCATCGGCACCGGCGGTCGCGAGCACACGCTCGCGCTCGCGCTCTCCCGCGACCCCTCCGTCACCGAGGTGCACGCCGCGCCCGGCAACCCCGGCATCGCGCAGGTCGCGACGCTCCACGAGGTGGACCCGCTCGACGGCGCGGCGGTGGCCGACCTCGCGGCGTCGCTCGCCGTCGATCTCGTCGTGGTCGGACCCGAGGCCCCGCTGGTCGCGGGCGTCGCCGACGCGGTCCGCGCCCGGGGGATCGCGGTCTTCGGCCCGTCCGGAGAGGCAGCGGCGCTCGAGGGCTCGAAGGCGTTCGCGAAGGACGTCATGGCCGCGGCCGAGGTGCCGACCGCCATGGCGCACGTCTGCGAGACCGCCGAGGAGGTGGCCGCTGCGCTCGACGCCTTCGGCGCCCCGTACGTGGTCAAGGACGACGGCCTCGCCGCCGGCAAGGGCGTCGTGGTCACCGACGACCGCGAGGCGGCGGCCGCGCACGCCGCGCAGTGCGAGCGCGTGGTGATCGAGGAGTACCTCGACGGTCCCGAGGTGTCGCTGTTCGCCCTGTGCAGCTACACCGAGTCCGACGGCGCCACCGTCGTGCCGCTCCAGCCGGCACAGGACTTCAAGCGCGCGTACGACGACGACGCCGGCCCGAACACTGGCGGCATGGGGGCGTACACCCCGCTCCCGTGGGCCCCGGACGACCTTGTCGACGAGGTGACGCGCCGCGTGCTCCAGCCGACGGTCGACGAGATGGCGAAGCGCGGCCGTCCGTTCACCGGCTTGCTGTACGCAGGCCTGGCCCTGACCTCGCGCGGCCTGCGGGTCGTCGAGTTCAACGCGCGCTTCGGCGACCCCGAGACGCAGGCGCTGATGGCGCTGCTCGACTCGCCGCTGGGTGCGCTGCTCGCAGGCGCCGCCGACGGCACGCTCGCCGAGGTGCCGGCCCCTCGCTGGCGCGACGGTGCGGCGGTCACGGTGGTCGTCGCCGCCGAGGGCTACCCGGCGTCACCGCGCAAGGGTGACGTCATCACCGGCGTCGAGGCTGCGGACGCGGTCGAGGGCGTCGACGTGATCCACGCCGGCACCGCACGCGACGAGGCGGGCAACCTCGTCACCGCAGGAGGGCGCGTGCTCACCGTCACCGCCCGCGGCACCGATCTCGCCGACGCGCGCCGGCGGGCGTACGAGGCCGTGGACCTGATCCACATCGACGGTGGCTTCTCGCGCCGCGACATCGCCGCCAAGGCTGCCCTGGTCTGACCGCCCGGGCGCGGGCAGACTGGCGCCCATGCCGATCAGCGGAGAGTACGTCCCGAGCGCGTGGAAGATGTCGCGCGACCAGGTCGCGGGGTACGAGGCGTCGGGCGGCCGCACGCATGCCACGATCGTCGGGCGACCGGTCGTCATCGTGACCTACCGCGGGCACCGGACCGGCAAGGTGCGCAAGACGCCGGTGATGCGGGTGGAGCACGACGGCGTGTACGCCATGGTGGCCTCGATGGGTGGTGCACCGACGAATCCGCAGTGGTACGCCAGCATCGTCGCCGCCCCGCACGTGATGCTCCAGGACGGGCCGGAGCCGCAGGACTTCGTCGCGCGCGAGGTGCACGGCGACGAGAAGGCGCTGTGGTGGGAGCGTGCCGTCGAGGCGTTCCCGACGTACGCCGGCTACCAGGAGAAGACCACCCGCGAGATCCCTGTCCTCGTGCTGGAGCCCGCGACCGGTGCTTGACTGAGCAGATGTCAGTCACCGGAGAGTACGAGCCGAGCCCTTCGGCGCGGGTGCGCAAGCACGTGGCGGAGATGGAGACGACCGGTACGGCGACGGGCACGCCGCTCGACAAGCCGATCGTCGTCCTCACGTTCCACAGCCGCCGGTCGCGCAAGGTCCACAAGACCGCCGTCATGCGCGTCGAGCACGACGGCGCCTATGCGCTGGTCGCCTCCAAGGGAGGGGCGCCGCAGCATCCGCAGTGGTACCACGCTCTCACCGTGCATCCCGAGATCGACCTTCTGGACGGGACGGAGAAGCACGCCATGCGGGTCCGCGAGCTGCACGGCGACGAGCGTGCGCAGTGGTGGAAGCGCGCGGTCGAGGCCTACCCGCCGTACGCGGAGTACCGCAGGCGCACGGACCGGGAGATCCCGGTCCTCCTCGCCGAGCCGGTCTAGTTGTGATGTCCAGGCAGGTTGGTCAGTCTGGTGATGGGTGCGGCTTTGCCGATTGCTGAGTGGGGCCTGTGGTGGTTGTAGTGGTGGATCCATGCT